>OZ244865.1:0-3314898 GCA_965221075.1 Limisphaerales bacterium | reverse complement strand
ACGACGGAGCCCTGAGCGTGGGGATCGAGGGAGCGCCCAATGCCCGGGTGGACATCCTGTCGGCCCCGGACATCGTCGACGCCGCCTACACGCTGGTGCGGACCATCCAGCTGGACGTGGAGGGCCGCGGGACGATCGTGCTGCCCACGCTGGGCGGGGCGGGCTTCTACAAGGCGGTCAACAGCGCCGCCCAGGGAGGCGGGGGAGGAACTCCTCCGGTTCCCGGCCAGTAGGCCGCGGGACGGACGGCCGGAGGCGCCCGGGGAGGGGGCGCCTCCGGCCTTTTCTCTTCTCCGGGACGGCCTTGCCGGACCGGGACAGGCGGGCTGCCGCCATGCAGGAAACGGAACTGCGGCTTGACAGGCCCGCAGCGCTGGGCGAGGGTAGGGCCATCGGGTGTTCCGGCCCAGGTCTGGGGTGTGGAACTGGTGGAGCCGGATCAAGCTAGATGAGCGTCAGTGTGAACGAGAGCGTCGACATGAGAATGCAAACGGGATTGGGGTGCAGGAGCCTCGCTGCGCTCCTGCTGTCCTGCGTGTCGGCCGCCACGGGGCTCTCCCAGACCATCACCTGGGAGAATCCGGACGCCATCGTCTACGGCACGCCCCTGTCCGCCACCCAGCTCGACGCGGTGGCGACGCGGGACGACGGCAGATCGGCGGGCAGCATCCGGTACTTCTGGAAGGCGGATCCGGTGCCCGAGAACGTCAGGAAGCTGTCGGTCAGCACCGGCAATGCCAAGCTGCTCTCCAGCCACGTGGATCCCGACAACGGGGACGCTCCCGGCTTCTCCATCGACCAGGACGGGTTCGACTACGCCAGCTTCGACTGGCTCTACCTGCCTGCGGGGACGCACACGCTGACGGCCAGGCTGGACGGCGCCGCCCACATCTCCAAGACGGTGACCATCACGGTCAACAAGGCCTCGCTCACCATTACGCCCGCTGGGCGGAGCCGCGAGTACGGCGAGCCCAACTACCCGTACTCCGACTACAAAGACAACCCCGGCGGCATCTTCGACGTCGACGCGAACGGCGAATTCGCAGGCGATGCCTTGGCGGGAAAAACGCAGAGTCATACCAGATTCACCAGGAGCAACGGCTCCGGGAGCTTCATCGGAGGAGCCGTTGAGGAATCGGACTGGGTGGAGAACAGCGACGGCACCCTGACCGTCACGGTGGCTGGAGCGGCGGACTGGACTGTCCTGGGCACTGCGTCCGGCAAGGCAACTCCTACGGACTCGGTGGAGGAAGTGAAAGCCACGGTCACGCGGGAGGCTGTCTTCGAGGGATACCGCCGTTTCGCCGGCAGTGCCGACGTCCATCGAGAGCTGGGCAAGTGGAGGGGGATCACCGAGACTACTGACGCGTTCAGGTGGGACGGCTCGACAACGGAGGATCTAGACGGAGACGGCTATCTGGATTACCACGTTGATTTAGTAGGCGATAATAATGGGATTCGCGGCGACGAGTATGTCGATGACGAAAACCCGCTACTTTTCTTGCCATCAGACACATCCCTAAATATAGACACTAAACGTGAAGATATTGTGAAAGAAATCGACGATCACATAACAGGCTTTGCAAAATTCTATCTGAAAAGCATTTTAAAGGGTTCGACGAGTACGGTACAGAATCCTGGCGCTGATAGACTTGTTTACTACTATTTTGATTTTAACGATGACGACAAGTTCAATACTCGGCGTACTTTCCCAAGCGTCACCGGCCCGCCAGAGGATCTTGAAGATGCATATCCGGATGACAAACGGATTTATGAAACCAACGTCGATCGCGACGGTGATCACAATGCGCACGAGGAGACTGAAATAGACGGTTCCTACGACCTCGAGATTAGTTTTCTCACACGGCAGGAAAGAAAATCGGTGGACGGCTATCCCCAACCCCAAGACAACGACTGGGACTACGTGGAGACCGGGGACGAGTGGTACCTGACCGGGGAGGGCTTCCTGTTCAGCGTCAACGACGGCAGCGGCGCCGACGGCTTCGTGCGGGGCGAGACCTACGCCATGCTGACCGGCAGGCATCCGGACCACTTCGGCAAGGGCGAGACGAACGGGGTGATCGATTCCAAGGCGTTCGAGGTGACGGTCAAGCAGTACCCCGGCAACGACATCGGCGAGCTCCCGACCGACAACGACATCGACCGGACCACGCTGCCCGAGACCAACGATGCCGATGGGAGGAAGACCAGGACCAAGGGGCAGATCGAGATCGTCGCGGCGCCCGAGTTCAGGAACTACGAGGTGAACGTCGATGGCATCGGCATCCTCGAGGTGGTGCCGGCGAAGATCGAGCTCTGGGCCGAGGATCTGGCCAAGCCGTACGGGGATTCGATCGACATCCACCTTGACAACGATCCCGAGAAAGGCCTCAACCCGGAGCTGGTGAGGGGGCCTGGGGAATACGC
Organism: Limisphaerales bacterium; assembly: GCA_965221075.1. Classification (GTDB taxonomy): domain Bacteria; phylum Verrucomicrobiota; class Verrucomicrobiia; order Limisphaerales; family AAA164-E04; genus UBA2970. Next base: position 3,312,471 of record OZ244865.1, on the reverse strand, counting down.
CGACGATCCGTTCGGGCTGTACAACAACATCCGGCTTCCGGTGGTCGGCCACGACGTCGCCGGCGGCGAGGGCCTCGAGGGGGAAGCATTGCAGGGGCTGTTGCGGAAGTTCCGGATCCAGCAGCATCTCACGGCCGTCGACGGCGGCGGCAAGCTGGGTGCCGAAGCGGGCGTCGGCGAGGGCTCGCTGAGGATCGTCGAGGACATCGACGACGTCGATATCCTGAGGCTTGTCAGCGATTCGGGCAAGTACGAGCTGGAGCTCCACACCGGGACGGTGGACGTGGAGCCGAGGACCTACTACCTGACCGTCGATCCGTCGGGCGCCGTGGAGGGGCTGGACGCCAATGTGGTGGCGGAGCGGCAGTACGGGTACCCCAACGCCGCGCTGGGCATCCGCGTGGTCAATCCGGCGCCCCACGAGGTGGTGGAGGAGTTGAATGCGGATGGCGAGGACGAGGGGCTGATCCAGTTCCAGCATGGGGACAGGACGGTCTCCAGCTGGCCTCTGTCCCGGATGAAGAGCGGGATGTTCAGCACTGCGCCCACGGTCTCGGTCCCGGCCGGCCTTGGCGAGACGAGCAGCGCCGGGGACTACAGGCTGGTCTTCGGCTCGGAGGGCGTCTCGGGCACGCACGTCTCCGGCGGCCTGCTCGGACGGATACGCGAGGTGGATGGGACAGACGTGGCCGAGGAGGCCTCCGCGCTGTGGATGAGGGTCAGCAGGCGGGTTCTGTTCCTGGAGCTGCCGGACGTGAGCATGTCGCTCTCCGATCCGTTCGTCGAGCCCCGCTACATGCTGTCGAACGTGGCCTCCTTCGACATGGATTCGCAGGGCAATCCGCACACGGACGTCCTGGTGGAGCCCCCGGGAGGGATCCAGTGGGCCTTCACCCCCCGGTTCCCGGTGGGCACCATGAACGCCGAGTTCAGCAGGCCTGATGGCTCGGATCTTGACTCCCGGGATCCTGATACTAGCAACCCTGCGACCCCAAGAAAGGGAGCTGTCCGGGTCAGGAGCGCGTCCGGGCTAACTTCGGATGGCACCCTGCCGAAGGCCGCCGACTACGAAAGCGGCCTGGACTCCACCTTCTTCGATCCCGGGGGCAACTACTACCTGAAGTCTCTCGACACGTCCTACTACACGCTTCACCAGGACAGGCTCTATCGGCTGTTCCGGAATGATCCCACTCAGGAGAACTACGATGCGATCCCTCGGGCGCCGTTGAGGATCCTGGACTACGATGAACCGGACGAGCGCACAGTGGAAGGAACAGATGACGACGGCCATACCTTGCTGACGGTGGACGGCGGCACGTACAACACGACGGAGTACACGCCTGGCACGGGCGATTTCCTGATCCACCCGGAGCACCTCAGCAACACCGCCGAAGGCAGCGACGACGACTTGTACTGGATGGACGTGGAGGACCTGGAGAGCAACGAAAGAAAGGACTACCTCTGGGGGCGGTTCGGCGGTAATGGGACGGACGATGTGATCGATGACGACGGGGTGGCGATTACGACCCAGACCTCCTTCGGCCTTTCGCAGGCCTACCTGGAGGGGTACCTGGCCGACACGAACACGGCGCTCATTGGCCAGGGCAGTGACAGAGATGCCAGGCTCGGCGACGAGCATAAGGCCGGGGGGTACTTCTACACCATCGCCAACCTGGATGCTCTCAAGAGGGGCGTGGACTCCAACTACCGGCTGGAGTACGCGCAAAGCTACATGAAGGACGGCAGGGAAGTGTTCTACGCCGGGTCCACGACGGGCTCGACGGACAACAAGTATGGCAGGGTGATCAAGGATCGGCCCGCCAGCCTGTACACGGTCACCGAGCGGCGCCGGCCCGGCATCGACGTCGCTCTGGAGATCCAGTCCTCGGGCATATCCTTGGAGCAGGTTTCCGTCCCCTTCGGGGAGAAGGTCTCGGAAGCCCTGGACGGCATCCGCGTCTCGTTCTTCCGATCGGACCGGAGGTCGGCGCCCCTGGACGAGTCCGGATACGTCCTGGGGAGGGACTACTACTACGATCTGTACATCCTCGACAGGACCGCCGGGACCACAAACTACCTCTACCGGGTGGGCGGACAGGATGCAGGCTATCTGAGTATCGTCGATGAAGGAGACAATCGCGGCGCGTGGGTGTCCGAATCGACCAGCGCTGCGGCTTTTCCGGACGGCTACAGGAAGATTCCAGCGGCCCAGGGCGGCCACTGGGCTGGAATAGACGGCAGTGTGGCGGACAACACGGAAGATGCGCCCTACCGGACGGTCAAGTACAGGTCGAGAAACCGGGAGGCCGCGCCCTACTACCGGCTGAACGTCAACGGGGACTACGAGCTGGAGGTGCGCCTGTTCATGGTCCACGGAGTGGAGGGCGACAAGGATCCTCGCGGGACGAGCGGGCTGCTCGTCGATCACTGGAACCAGTGGAGCGACTCCTCGGCCGTCAGCCGCCAGGGCGGCGAGGCGGTATCGGCGTCCAAGCGGTTTCCCCTGGCGGTCGTTCCCAAGGTCGTGGAGGTGAGGCCGGTGGCCGCGCCCTACCAGACGGGCCAGGGCCTGCCGCCCAACGACAGCTACGGGCAGAGCTACAGGTACGAGCTGTCGGCCAGCTACCTGGACGGCCGGAAGACGACCGGCACCCAGACGTTCGGGACCGACGACGATGGCGACCCCACGGTGGCCTACATGGAGGGGGAGAGCATCAACACGGGCGAGGCCATCGACGAGGACGACTACGAGGATGCGCAGGCGCTGGCTGCGGCCAGGAACGCTGCGGCCCGCAGGCTGTTCGAGGAGCTGGAGATCGGCTCGTTGGGGAGGGTTTTCAGCGTCGATGCGCCTGCCGATCCCGGGGTCGGGACCTACCGGCTCTCGGTGAGCGGCTACGTGTCGGTCGACGGCAACGTGGACTTCGTCTACGCCGACGGCGCCCTGCAGATCGTGGACCGGCAGTTCGTGCTGGACTGGCCCGGGGGGCCGGTGGAGATCGAGTACGGCGAGCCGCTGCCCGCTTCCTTTCTCGATGCGGCCGCGACGCCGTTCGTTCCGGGCGGCGGGAGCCTGTCGTACACCGTGGCGGGCGAGGCGGTGCAGGCCGGGCAGGCGCTGGATGCGGGGACCTACGATGTCCGTGCGGTGTTCCATTCGTCCACCCCGGAGTACGCGAGCAGCGTGCCGGTGGACAGGCAGCTGGTGGTCCGGCCCCGGCCCCTGACGCTGACGGTCAAGAACGTGAGCAAGGTGTTCGGGGACGAGGATCCCGTTCTGGAGACGAACGAGGGCGACGGGGGCTTCGTCAACGGGGACGCCGAGCGGATCGGGCTGCAGTTCCAGCTTCCCGAGGCCTATCTGGAACGGGATGGGGACAACCTGGAGCCGGCGGGCAAATACGAGGTCCGGCTCCAGATCGTCGATCCGGAGAACCGCCTGGGCAACTACGCGCCGACGATCCGCAAAGGCGAGCTGACGGTGACCAAGCGGCCTCTGACGGTGTCTCCGGCGGCCGTGCGGCGCTACCCGTTCGACGAGCAGGGGCTGCGGGACAAGTACAACAGCTTCGACGCCTCCAGGAAGAACGACATGCCGGCCGCCTGGGTGGTGTTCGAGGGCCTGGCGCCGAAGCACGAGGTCAATGGGGACGCCCGCCTGGTCGGGACGGGCAAGGGCCAGGACAACAAGTACCTGACGCCCAGCTGGAATGCTCTGGGAAGCCTGTTCGAGATCGACATGTACTCCGATGCGAGGGAGGACCAGGGGGCTCCGGGCATTCAGGAGGGGGTGGTGCGGATCCTGGCCGTCAGGGCCATTGGAACCGCAGCGGGCAACTACGACCCCATCGACCATTCGGGCAGGGGGGACGTGGATCTGACCAAGAGGGACGTCGAACTGGAATGGCTCGATCTCACTGGGGTGATCCTCTACGGGCAGAGGCTGCGCGACTCGACTCCGGGCGGTGCGGGCGGAAGGGGAGAGAGTGAGCGGAAAAAGCGCGGCAACGTGGACGAGCTGCTGAGCCATGTGGGCGACGCTAGCGCCGAAAACCAAGACTACACCTTCGACGCCGACATCTTCGATGCGTGGGCCGAGCCGGGCGGGGGCGTCTTCACGTACACCAAGGTGGAGGGGGGCGGACCGGCCCTCGACCCCGTCAACGGCACCAGGTACCTGCCCTCGCACGGGGAGCTGAAGTTCCGGGTGGCCTACACGCCCACGCCGTCGGACCAGGCCAAGTACAACGTGACGCACAAGGATATCACGGTGAGGATCACGCCGCGGCCCCTGGTGGTGTCGCTGGCCGACCAGGAATTCGAGTACGGCAGCGTGGACCTGAACCTGAGCTCCTTCGGCAATCCCTTGGTGCGGTACGGCAGGCCGCCGGATGCGGCCGACAAGAAGCAGAACTACTACCGGATCCTGGAGGGCGAAAGCATCGGAGCGATCCTCACGCAGCAGATGGTTCTGGCGAGCAACGCCGGACCCGGCAGCAAGGTGGGGAGCAACTACTACATCGCGGTGGCGCAGTCCCCGAAGATCGAGCCCGCAAGCTCCAACTACCAGCTGATAGGGAAGGTGAGAGGGAGCTCGACGCTGAAGATCGAGGACGGGGTCTACAACCTGGTATCGGGAGAGGCGGCCTCCCTGGATGGCGAAGACCCGGATCAGACGAAGGCGGCCAGGGTGAGGATCACCCGCGCCCCGCTGACCATCCGCGCCACCGATCTGGCTAAGGTGAAGGGGCAGCCGAACCTGAACGCGGTGCGGATCCCGAGCCCGGGGTACGTGGGGACGAGCTACCTTCCGGTCGAGGGGCAGCCCTACACGGTCGAGGTGGGAGAGGGGCAGCTGAAGAACGGGGACATCCTGGACGGGCTGCTGTGGGCGCCCCTGCAGATCGGCTCGGTGGTGGAGGAGGGGACGGACTACGGCCGCTACAACATCACGGTGAGCGGGGGCTTCTCGGACAACTACCTGGTGACGCACGAGAACGGGACGTTCACGGTGCAGCCGCCGGTGCGGTGGAATCCCCTGGATCTGGTCTACGGAGAGCCCCTGACGGGGGATCAGCTCAACGCCGAGTCGGACGACGTGGACATCGCGGGGAGCTTCGAGTACCCGGACAACGGGCTGGGGACGCGCCTTGGAGCGGGCTCGCACCCGCTGCGGGGTGTCTTCGTGACGGACGACGCCCAGGAGTTCGAGGTGGTGGGCAGCGTGCGGGTGGCCCGAGCGGAGCTGGTGGTTCGCGCCCTCGACGTGGTCCGCGGCTACGGGGAGCCGAACCCGTCCGAGTTCGGGTACGCGATCGAGGGATTCGCGACCGGGGTCGACGGGGAGCTGGACGACATCTCGGATCTGGGCGGCGAGCTGGTCCTTTCGACCAGCGGCGGCGACGGCTCGGTGGCGGGGGACTACGAGATCGTGCCCTCGGGCCTGTCGTCGGACAACTACGAGATCCGGTACGTCTCCGGGACCCTGACGGTGACCCGTGACGGAGCGGCCATCGAGCTGTCGGATCTGGAGCAGGACTACGACGGGACGGCCCGGGTTCCGTCGATCGCGACCGAGCCGGAGGATCTGGCCTACGATGTCACCTACGCCCGTGTGCTGACGGCCCCGGCCGGGGCTCCGGCGGAGCCTCTGGACGAGAGCCTCTACGCCACGGAGGCCGAGGAGGCGGCGCCGCCGGTGGAGGCGGGCTGGTACATCGTCCGGGCCGCCTCGGCCGACAGCCGCTACGAAGGCAGCGCGGCGGCGCTGATGAGGGTTTCCCGCGAGGCGTCGATCGTCCTCTCGGATCTGGAGCAGGTGTACGACGGCACGCCCCGTGCGGCGGCGTACACGTCGGACGTGGACCATCTGGGAGTCGGCCTGGTGGCGTCCTACGACGGCATGGCCGAGGCGCCTGCGGACGCGGGGGCCTACCAGGTGTCGGTCTCGGTCGATCCGCTGTCGCTGGGCTACTTCGGCACGGCCGAGGGGACGCTCTCCGTGGCCAAGGCGGAGGCGGCGGTGTCGATCGATCCGGCCGGCCTGGACCAGGCGGTCAACCGGATCGACCGGGAGGCGCCCCTGGCGGTGGCCACCGAGCCCGGGGGTCTGGCGGTGGAGATCGACTTCGACGGCGGCACCCCGGAGGTGGATCCGGTTCCCCCCGACTCTCCGGCCTCGGTGGGCGAGTGGCCGGTGGTGGCCAGGGTGGCGGACGCCAACTACGCCGGCTCGGCGATGGCGACGCTGACGATCCGCAAGGCCCACCAGGACATCGAGGTGGTCAACGAGGGCTCCTACCAGCCCTGGCCGGTTGCGATGGCGGGCGATCCCCTGGACATACCGCTCTATGCGGATGCCGGCTCGGGCGAGCCGGTGACCTTCTCGGTGGACCTGGGGCACGAGGCGGCCACGGGCCTGGCCTCGGTGACGGTGATCGAGGGGAACAGCCTCCTGAGGGTGTCCCGTCCCGGCGACATCTTCGTGAGGGCGGTGCAGGCGGGCGACTCCTACTGGGCGCCCCGGGAGCACGTCTTCCTGGTGTCGGTGGCCGGCGTGGGGCAGCCGGTGAGCATCGTCCTGGGGGATCTGGAGCATGTGTACGACGGCACGCCCAAGGCGGCGGCGGTGGCCACCGAGCCCGAGGGGCTGGCGGTGGCGGTGACCTACGGCGGCTCCGCCGAGCTTCCGGTGGAGGCGGGGACCTACGAGGTGGTGGCGTCGAGCGCCGACCCGGTGCTTCCGGGCCAGGCGTCGGGCACGCTGACCATCGCCAGGGCGGAGGCCCGGGTGATCATCGATCCGGCGACCCTCGCGCAGGCGGTCAACCAGCTGTCTGCGGTGGCGGTGTCCACCGAGCCCGAAGGTCTGGCGGTGGCGGTGGCCTACGGCGGCTCGCCGGATCTTCCGGCCGACGATGCGGCCTCGATCGGGGAGCATGCGGTGAGGGCCGAGGTGGCCGACGCGAACTACGCGGGGAGCGCCGAGGCGGTCCTGTCGGTGGGCCGGGCGGTCCAGACGGTGCGGATCTCGGACGCCTCGCTCTACGATCCGTGGCTGGCGGAGCTGGAGGGCCGGGTGATGAGCATCCCGCTGCGGGGGACCTCCAGCTCGGGCCTGCCGCTGCAGTACTCGATCGCCTCCTACGTTCCGGTCGAGGGGGACAGCGCGCCGCTGACCGCGCAGATCGAGGGCGAGCTGCTCAAGGTGGTGCATCCGGGGACCTACCACATCGTGGCCACCCAGCCCGGCGACGGCTACTGGGGGGAGGCGAGCGCCGGGTTCCCGGTGCGGGTCAACGGCGTGGGGCAGCCGGTGGGCATCGCCATCTCCGATCTGGAGCATGTCTACGACGGGACCCCGAAGGGGGCGGCGGTGTCGGTGGAGCCCGGGGATCTGGAGATCGAGATCACCTACAACGGCTCGCCGGACCTTCCGGTGGACGCCGGGACCTACCAGGTGCGGGTGGGCAGCCTCAACCCGGTGCTTCCCGGCTCGGCCGAGGCGGTGCTGGCCATCTCGAAGGCTCAGGCGGCGGTCTCCATCGACGGTCCGCTCTCGCAGGCGGTCGGCAGCCTGGTTCCGGTGGCGGTCTCGACGGTTCCCGAGGGGCTGGCGGTGGACGTGACCTACGGCGGCTCGCCGGATCTGCCAGCCGACGAGGCCTCCTCGGTGGGCGAGGTGGCGGTGAGCGCCACGGTGGCCGATAGCAACTACGAGGGGAGCGCCCAGGCGGTTCTCGTGGTGGGCAGGGCGGCGCAGACGGTGAGGGTGACCGATCCCTCGCTGTACGATCCGTGGGTGGCGGAGCTGGAGGGCCGGGCGATCAGCATTCCGCTGCGGGCGACCTCCAGCACCGGGCTGCCGGTCGAGTTCTCGATCGTCTCCTACGCGGTCGACGGGCAGGAGGAGCCGATCCTCACCGGCGCGGTCGACGGGGACGTTCTGGTGGTGGCGCATCCGGGCGTCTACACCATCCGCGCCTTCCAGGCGGGCGACGGCTACTGGGCCGAGGCGAGCGCCGAGTTTCCGGTGGTGGTCGGCGGCGTGGGGCAGTCGGCCACGATCGAGCTCTCGGACCTGGAGCACGTCTACGACGGCAGCGGCAAGGCGGCGGCGGTGAGCGTGGATCCGCCCGACCTGGAGATCCAGGTGACCTACGACGGCTCGGCGGACCTGCCGGTGGATGCGGGCAGCTACCGGGTGTCGGTGGCCAGCCTGAACGCGGTGCTGCCGGGCTCGGCGGAGGGGACCCTGACCATCGCCAAGGCTCCGGCCGCCCTGGAGATCCATCCGGCCACGCTGAGCCAGGCGGTCAACGAGCTGGCGCCGCTGGTGGTGACCACCGAGCCCGAGGGGCTGGCGGTGGCGGTGACCTACGACGGCTCGCCGGATCTGCCTGCCGACGACGCCTCCTCGGTGGGCGAGGTGTCGGTGGTGGCGTCGATCGACGAGAGGAACTACATGGGCAGCGTGGAGGCGGTCCTGGTGGTGGGCAAGGCGGCGCAGACGGTGAGCGTGACCGATCCCTCGCTCTACAGCCCCTGGCTGGGCGAGCTTCGGGGCCGGGGCCTGGAGATTCCGCTGCGGGCGACGGCCAGCACCGGGCTGCCGGTGTCCTACACGCTGGAGTCCTTCGTCCTGGACGGCGAGCATGTGGAGCTTCCGGCCCTGATCGAGGGGAATCTGCTGAAGGTGGTCCGTCCGGGGACCTACGTGGTCAAGGCGACCCAGCCGGGCGGGGACTACTGGGGCGAGGCCAGCACGGAGTTCCCGGTGCGGGTCAACGGCGAGGCGGTGATGGCCCGGCTCTCCTTCGAGGCGGCCGATCTGTCCCAGGTCTACGACGGGAGCGGCAAGACGGTGGGAGTGTCGGCCAGCCCCGACACCCTGGAGATCGAGGTGACCTACGACGGCTCGCCGGATCTGCCGGTCGATGTGGGCAGCTACACGGTGAGGGCCCGCAGCGCCGACATCCTGATCCCGGGCGAGATATCGGCGACGCTGGAGATAGCCAAGGCCGAGGCCGAGGTGTCCATCGACGAGGCCGGCCTGGTCCAGGAGGCCAATCAGCTGGCTCCGGTGGCGGTGACCACCGTTCCCGAGGGCCTGGCGGTTGAGGTGGCCTACGGCGGCTCGCCGGATCTGCCTCCCTTCGATGCGGCCTCGATCGGCGAGGTGGCGGTGACGGCGACGGTGGTCGACGCCAACTACACGGGCGCAGCCACCGCGGTGCTCACGATCGTGAAGGCCGGCCAGGCGATCACCGTGCCGAACGTCGACGGGTACAATCCGTGGCCGATCCGGATCGCGGGGCAGCCCCTGGAGATCCCGCTCCTGGGCTCCAGCGGCTCGGGGCTGGAGGTGGAGTTCTCCGTCGATGCGGCCAACGCCTCGGTTGGCGGGGGAGTGCTGACGGCGACCCAGCCGGGGTCCTACACGGTGCGCGCCGACCAGGCGGGCGACGGGCGCTGGGCGGCGGCTTCCACGGTGGAGTTCCTGGTGGTGGTCGAGGGCTCGGGGATCCCGACGATCGCGCCGCGGGTCGTCGCCCTGGGGATCGACGACGGAGCCCTGAGCGTGGGGATCGAGGGAGCGCCCAATGCCCGGGTGGACATCCTGGCGGCCCCGGACATCGTCGACGCCGCCTACACGCTGGTGCGGACCATCCAGCTGGACGTGGAGGGCCGCGGGACGATCGTGCTGCCCACGCTGGGCGGGGCGGGCTTCTACAAGGCGGTCAACAGCGCCGCCCAGGGAGGCGGGGGAGGAACTCCTCCGGTTCCCGGCCAGTAGGCCGCGCGGGGCGGACTCTTCCGGGCGGGGAGCCCCAGGGCTCCCGCCCGGGACGGACGGCCGGAGGCGCCCGGGGAGGGGGCGCCTCCGGCCTTTTCTCTTCTCCGGGGCGGCCTTGCCGGACCGGGACAGGCGGCTGCCGCCATGCAGGTTTGACAAGCTCGTAGCGTCAGGCGAGATTTGGCCCATAGGCTGATTCTGTACAGATCCGGCTTGCGGAACCGGAAGAGCCGGACCAGCTGCATGAGCGTCGGTGCGAAAGGAAGAGTCGACATGAGAATGCAAACGGGATTGGGGCGCAGGAGCCTCGCTGCGCTCCTGCTGTCCTGCGTGTCGGCCGCCACGGGGCTCTCCCAGCCCGTCATTGGCAAGGCGCCGCAGACGGTAAGCGTCAACGATCCCTCGCTCTACAGCCCCTGGCTGGGCGAGCTTCGGGGCCGGAGCCTGGAGATTCCGCTGCGGGCGACGGCCAGCTCCGGGCTGCCGGTGTCCTACACGCTGGAGTCCTTCGTTCTGGACGGGGAGCATGTGGAGCTTCCAGCCCTGATCGAGGGGGATCTTCTGAGGGTGGTCCGTCCGGGGACCTACGTGGTCAAGGCCACCCAGCCGGGCGGGGACTACTGGGGCGAGGCCAGCACCGAGTTCTCTGTGCGGGTCAACGGCGAGGCGGTGATGGCCCGGCTCTCCTTCGATGCGGCCGATCTGTCCCAGGTCTACGACGGGAGCGGCAAGACGGTGGGGGTGTCGGTCAGCCCCGACACCCTGGAGATCGAGGTGACCTACGACGGCTCGCCCGATCTGCCGATCGACGTGGGCAGCTACACGGTGAGGGCCCGCAGCGCCGACATCCTGCTCCCGGGCGAGATCGCCGCGACGCTGGAGATATCCATCGGCAAGGCGCCGCAGACGGTGAGCGTGACCGATCCCTCGCTCTACAGCCCCTGGCTGGGCGAGCTGCGGGGCCGGGGGCTGGAGATTCCGCTGCGGGCGACGGCCAGCTCCGGGCTGCCGGTGTCCTACACGCTGGAGTCCTTCGTCCTGGATGGGGAGCATGTGGAGCTTCCGGCCCTGATCGAGGGGGATCTTCTGAGGGTGGTCCGTCCGGGGACCTACGTGGTCAAGGCCACCCAGCCGGGCGGGGACTACTGGGGCGAGGCCAGCACGGAGTTCCCGGTGCGGGTCAACGGCGAGGCGGTGATGGCCCGGCTCTCCTTCGATGCGGCCGATCTGTCCCAGGTCTACGACGGGAGCGCCAAGACGGTGGGGGTGTTGGCCAGCCCCGACACCCTGGAGATCGAGGTGACCTACGACGGCTCGCCGGAGCTGCCGGTAGACGTGGGCAGCTACACGGTGAGGGCCCGCAGCACCGACATCCTGCTTCCGGGCGAGATCGCCGCGACGCTGGAGATAACCATCGGCAAGGCGGCGCAAACGGTGAGCGTGGCCGATCCCTCGCTCTACAGCCCCTGGCTGGGCGAGCTTCGGGGCCGGGGCCTGGAGATTCCGCTGCGGGCGACGGCCAGCTCCGGGCTGCCGGTGTCCTACACGCTGGAGTCCTTCGTTCTGGACGGGGAGCATGTGGAGCTTCCGGCCCTGATCGAGGGGGATCTTCTGAGGGTGGTCCGTCCGGGGACCTACGTGGTCAAGGCCACCCAGCCGGGCGGGGACTACTGGGGCGAGGCCAGCGCCGAGTTCTCTGTGCGGGTCAACGGCGAGGCGGTGATGGCCCGGCTCTCCTTCGAGGCGGCCGATCTGTCCCAGGTCTACGACGGGAGCGGCAAGGCGGTGGGGGTGTCGGCCAGCCCCGACACCCTGGAGATCGAGGTGACCTACGACGGCTCGCCCGATCTGCCGGTCGACGTGGGCAGCTACACGGTGAGGGCCCGCAGCGCCGATATCCTGCTCCCGGGCGAGATATCGGCGACGCTGGAGATAGCCAAGGCCGAGGCCGAGGTGTCCATCGACGCGGCCGGCCTGGTCCAGGAGGCCGGCCAGCTGGCTCCGGTGGCGGTCGCGACCGTTCCCGAGGGCCTGGCGGTGGAGGTGGCCTACGGCGGCTCGCCGGATCTGCCTCCCTTCGAGGCGGCCTCGATCGGCGAGGTGGCGGTGACGGCGACGGTGGTCGACGCCAACTACACGGGCGGAGCCACCGCGGTGCTCACGATCGTGAAGGCCGGCCAGGCGATCACCGTGCCGAACGTCGACGTGTACAATCCCTGGCCGATCCGGATCGCGGGGCAGCCCCTGGAGATCCCGCTCCTGGGCTCCAGCGGCTCGGGGCTGGAAGTGGAGTTCTCTGTCGATGCGGCCAACGCCTCGGTTGGCGGGGGGGTGCTGACGGCGACCCAGCCGGGGTCCTACACGGTGCGCGCCGACCAGGCGGGCGACGGGCGCTGGGCGGCGGCTTCCACGGTGGAGTTCCTGGTGGTGGTCGAGGGCTCGGGGATCCCGGCGATCGCGCCGCGGGTCGTCGCCCTGGGGATCGACGACGGAGTCCTGAGCGTGGGGATCGAGGGAGCGCCCAATGCCCGGGTGGACATCCTGGCGGCCCCGGACATCGTCGACGCCGCCTACACGCTGGTGCGGACCATCCAGCTGGACGTGGAGGGCCGCGGGACGATCGTCCTGCCCACGCTGGGCGAAGCGGGCTTCTACAAGGCGGTTAGCAGCGCCGCCCAGGGAGGCGGGGGAGGAACTCCTCCGGTTCCCGGCCAGTAGGCCGCGGGGCGGACTCTTCCGGGCGGGGGCGTCTCCGGCCTTTTCTCTTCTCCGGGGCGGCGCTTCCGGGCCCCGCAGGCCGGCTCCGGATTCCTCGCGGCACCGCACGATGCGGGGCCCGGCGGCCTTCCCTTCCTCCTTTCCTCCGGACTGCTCCGTGCGGGCCCCGGTCCGGGGAGGGGCAGGGTCGCCTGCGCCCTTGTCGGCCGAGGCAGCCGCTGGCGGCTTCGGGGGCGGCTGCTTGAACGGGAGAGAGCCTGTGCCGGATGCCGCGGCGGCGCGCCCATCCGAGGCGCGCCGCCCTGCATCGAGGCGGCTGCCGCTGGATCCGGGGATCAGGACGTCCCCTGCTGCCGGGAGGAGAGCAGCTGGGAGAGGACGTAGGGGAGAATTCCGCCGTGCCGGTAGTACTCGATCTCGATGGGGGTGTCGATGCGGCAGAGGAGGGGGACCCGGGTCTCGGAGCCGTCCTTGGAGACGATGCGCAGGCCGAGCTCCTGGCGGGGCCGGAGGGAGTCGCCGAGCCCGAGCACGTGGTAGGTCTCGGAGCCGTCCAGGCCCAGGGAGGCGGCGCATGTCCCCTCGGGGAACTGGAGGGGCAGCACACCCATGCCGATCAGGTTGGAGCGGTGGATGCGCTCGAAGCTCCGGGCGATCACTGCGCGGACCCCCAGCAGGCGGGTGCCCTTGGCGGCCCAGTCCCTGGAGCTGCCCACGCCGTAGTCCTTCCCGGCGATCACCACCAGGGGGATGCCCTCCTGGCGGTAGCGCTGCGCCGCTTCGTGGATGCTCATGGCCTCTCCCCCGGGCTGGTGGCAGGTGATCCCTCCCTCGCTTCCGGGGACCATCAGGTTGCGGATGCGCACATTGGCGAAGGTGCCGCGGGTCATGATCCGGTCATTGCCCCGGCGGGAGCCGTAGCTGTTGAAGTCCTGAGGATCGACGCCCTGGCCGATCAGGAACCGGCCGGCCGGGGAATCCGGCCTGATCGCTCCCGCCGGGGAGATGTGGTCGGTGGTCACCGAGTCCCCGAACAGCCCCAGGGGACGCGCTCCCTCGATCTCCCCGATGGTTCCGGGCCTTCCGTCGAAGCCCTCGAAGAACGGGGGCTCCTGGATGTAGGTGCTCTCCGGATCCCAGGCGTAGATGGCTCCCCCGGAGGAAGGAATCCGGTTCCATTGGGGGCTGCGGCCGTCGAAGCCGCGGTAGAGCTCCCGGTAGGTCTCCGGGGAGAGGGCCGACTCCATGTGGCGGGCGATCTCCTGGGAGGTGGGCCAGAGGTCTCGCAGGTAGACCTCCCGGCCCTCGGTGTCCCGGCCCAGCGGTTCGGAGCGCAGATCGATGTCCACCCGGCCCGCCAGGGCGAAGGCCACCACCAGGGGAGGGGACATCAGGAAGTTGGCCTTGACGCTCTGGTGCACGCGGGCCTCGAAGTTCCGGTTCCCGGAGAGGACCGAGGCCGCCACCAGGTCCCCTTCCAGCACCGCCCGCTCCACCTCGGGATCCAGCGGGCCGCTGTTGCCGATGCAGGTGGTGCATCCGTAGCCCACCAGGTGGAATCCCAGCCGGTCCAGGTAGGGCTGCAGTCCGGTCCGCTCCAGGTAGTCGCTCACCACCCGGGAGCCGGGGGCCAGCGAGGCCTTGACCCGGGGGGGGACCTCCAGGCCCCGCTCCACCGCCTTGCGGGCCAGCAGTCCGGCCGCCAGCATGACTCCGGGATTGGAGGTGTTGGTGCAGGAAGTGATGGCCGCGATGAGCACGCTGCCGTGGCCCAGGCCGTTGGGTGGCGAGGGCTTGTCCTTGCCGTATCCGCCCTGCGCGGCCGGCCGGGAGAGGAGGGAGCGGAAGGCGCTTCCGAGGTCCTCCAGCCGGATGCGGTCCTGGGGGCGCCGGGGCCCCGCCACCGAGGGGCGTATGCCGGCCAGATCCACCTCCAGGGTGCGGGTGTAGTCCACCTCGCCCTTCTCGGGGACGCCCCAGAGGCCCTGGGCCCGGAAGTAGCCCTCCAGGAGGGAGCAGCGGCTCTCTCCGCGCCCGGTCTGGCGCATGTAGCGCAGGGTCTGCCCGTCGACGGGGAAGAAGCCCATGGTGGCCCCGTACTCCGGGGCCATGTTGGCGATGGTGGCCCGGTCCACCACCGGCAGGTCCCGGGTCCCGGGCCCGAAGAACTCGACGAACTGGCCCACCACCCGGGCCTCCCGAAGCAGCTGGGTGAGGGTGAGAGCCAGGTCGGTGGCGGTGGCGCCATCGGGCAGCCGGCCCGAGAGGCGGACTCCGGTCACGTCGGGGGTGAGGAAGAAGATCGGCTGGCCCAGCATCCCCGCCTCGGCCTCGATGCCGCCCACTCCCCAGCCCACCACCCCCAGGCCGTTGATCATGGTGGTGTGGGAGTCGGTGCCCACCAGGGAGTCGGGGTAGCAGAGGCCGTCCTTCTCGACCACCCCCCGGGCCAGGTGCTCCAGGTTGACCTGGTGGACGATTCCGTTTCCGGGGGGAATCACCCGGAAGGCGTCGAAGGCCTGCGTTCCCCACTTGAGGAACTGGTAGCGCTCCCGGTTGCGCCCGAACTCCCGCTCCAGGTTGCGCTCCATGGCGTCGGGACTGCCGGAGTAGTCGACCTGGATCGAGTGGTCCACCACCAGATCCACCGGGACCAGCGGCTCGATCCGGCCGGGATCGCCGCCCATGCGCCGCACCGCCGAGCGCATGGCTGCCAGATCCACCAGCAGGGGGACCCCGGTGAAGTCCTGCAGCACGATGCGGCTGACCACGAAGGGGACCTCCGTCCGGCGCTCCTCCCGCGGCTTCCAGCGGGCCAGCTCCCCCACCGCCTGCTCCCGTCCCCGGCTGTTGCGCAGCAGGGACTCCAGGACCAGCCTGAGGCACACGGGCAGGCGGGAGACCGGGCCGATCCCGGCCTCCTCGAGGGCGGGCAGGGAGAAGTAGCGGGCCGAGCGGCCCCCGGCCCAGGAGAGGGAGCGGAGGGCGTTGAAGGGGTCGTGGACGCTGTCCATCTATCTTTCGGCGGGGGAGGGCGGAGGGGGGGGCGCCTGGGCCGGAGCCTCCGGCTCCGGGGCTCCCTCCTTCTCCCACTTCCGGAAGAAGTCCCTGGCCTCGTCCAGCAGCCTCTCGGTGGTGGCGCGGGACATGTTGGGGGGCGTGTCCAGCCAGTAGGGGCGGACCCTGAGGTGGTCCCAGGCGGTCCGGGTGACCAGCACCACGAAGAAGGGCCGGCGCAGGTGGACCAGCAGGCGCCGGTTGGCGGCCCCGCCGTTGGCCAGCACCCCCCAGGCCGGGACCGGGTGCATCACCGCGATCCTCTGGTTGCGGAGCACGTTGCGCAGCCACGGGACCACCCCGAGCAGGGCCGCGGCCGCCACCAGCCCGAGGATCTCGAGGACGGCCGAGGTCTCCAGCGGGGCGGTCCCGGCCAGATAGAGCCACAGGGCCAGGGCGAGGAGGACCACGTATCCCTGGTAGAAGATCCAGGAAGGCACCTCCTCCAGCAGCCTGCGCCCGGCCTTCCTCTCCCTGGTGACGAAGGGGGAGGACTTCTCGCCGAAGGGCTTCCCGCGCCGCTCCCGTTCCTCCCGGAGGATGCGCCCGACTCCGGATCCGGAGGGATCCTTCCCTGGATCCCCGCCCGGATCGGGCGGCATCAGATCCCCCAGCGAGCGTCCCAAGGGCTGGTTCATCAGAACCGGGAAGATCCGGCAATTCCCGGCGCATTGCAATCCCTATCGCCCCGGCCGGGGCGCGGGCCGCTTCGGGGGATCCCTCCATTCCCGGGAGGACGCATAGGCTCCGCCGTGCGGAGGAGCCGACGCCCTGGATCCCCGGTGCGGGCCAGGCCTTGACAGCCTCCCCGGGCGGAACGACAATGACCCTGCCTCGTCCGATTGGAGCCGCGATCCCCCAGCAACAGTGCCGAGAAGGTGTTCCTGGTCCGGGCCGACCTCCGCTCCCGTCCCCGCCCCGATCTCCGTGAATCGATGGAGGAGCTGGCCAGCCTGGCCCGCACCGCCGGGGCGCAGGTGGCCGGCGTGGGGGTGCAGCGGCTGGACCGCCCGGTCTCGGAGACCTTCGTCGGGCGGGGCAAGGCCCGCCAGTGGGCCGAGCAGTGCCGGAGCCTGGGGGTGGACACGGTGATCTTCTACGACGATCTCAGCCCGGGCCAGGGCCGCAGCCTGGAGCAGGTGTTCGGACGCAAGGTGCTGGACCGGACCTCGCTGATCCTGGACATATTCGCCCAGCGGGCCCGGACCCGGGCGGGCAAGCTCCAGGTGGAGCTGGCCCAGCTGCGCCATGTGCTGCCCCGGCTGACCCGGTTCTGGAGCCACCTCTCCCGGCAGAAGGGGGGGATCGGCATGCGGGGCGACGGGGAGTCGCAGCTGGAGACCGATCGGCGGCGGGTCCAGGAGCGGATCCACCGCCTGAGCCGGGAGGTGGAGCGGGTGCGCCGCCGCCGGGCGGTCCAGAGGATCCGCCGCCGCCGCCGCCTCTGGCCCCAGGCCTCCCTGATCGGGTACACCAACGCCGGAAAGTCCACCCTGCTGCGCCGCCTGGCCGGATCGGGGGCCCCCGGCGAGGACCGCCTCTTCGCCACCCTCGATCCCGCCATCCGCCATCTGCGCCTGGGCACCAACCAGCGGCTGGTCCTCTCCGACACCGTGGGATTCATCCGCCAGCTTCCCCACCGCCTGGTGGAGGCCTTCAAGGCCACCCTGGAGGAGGTGGTCGAGTCGGATCTCCTGATCCATGTGGTCGACGCCAGCCATCCCGAGGCCGAGCAGCAGATACGCGCGGTGGAATCGGCTCTCGCCGAGATCGGGGCCGGAAGCAAGCCCGTCCTGACGGTATGCAACAAGATCGACCGGCTGGAGGGGGGAGCCGCTCTTCCCGGAGGCGTGCGCTCCCCCTGGGTGGAGGCCAGCGCCGCCGAGGGGACCGGGATGGAGGAGATCGGGGCCGCCCTCTGCCGCATGCTGCGTCCGGTGCGCCTGGCCCTGGAACTGCGCATCCCGATCGAGGAGTCCGCGTCCATCGCCCGGGTTCACCAGGTCGGCCAGGTTGTCCGGCTGGAGTACTCCGGCGCCCACGCCGAGATCAAGGCGCGCGTGCCCCCCCACCGCGTCCACGAGTTCGTCCGCTTCGCCGCCGGTCCGGAGGCTCCCGGCCCCCGCCTCTCCGGGCGGGAGCCGGGCCGGGTCCGGGAGGAGGCCGGATCCGCTGCAGCCGGGGACCGGATGTGAGCAGCTTTCCCCACGGCATCGAGGGACGGCATCCGACCGCCCTGGTGGGCGGCGGAGTGTCGCTGGGGCGGGATGTGAGGATCGGCCCCTACGCGGTGATCGAGGGGGAGGTGGAAATAGGCGACGGCTGCCGCATCGGGCCCCACGCCTACGTGGTCGGCCAGACCCGGATCGGGAAGAACAACGTGCTGCACCCCGGCTGCGTGGTCGGAGGGGCGCCCCAGGACAGGAGCTACCGGGGCGGTTCGTCCCGCCTGGTGATCGGGGATGGCAACGTCGTCAGGGAGCATGCGACCATCCACGCCTCGGCCCGGGAGGGGGAGACGGTGGTGGGTTCGGGTTGCCTGCTCATGGCCGGGAGCCATGTGGGGCACGACTGCCGGGTGGGGGACGGGGTGATCCTGGCCAACGGCGTCCTGCTGGGAGGGTATGTGGAGGTGGGGGACGGCGCGGTGCTCGGAGGCAACGCCAGCGTCCACCAGTGGGTGCGCATCGGGCGCCTGGCCATGCTGCAGGGGCTGGCGGCCATGAGCCAGGACCTGCCCCCCTTCCTGACGGCCTGCAATGTCAACGAGCTGGCCGGTCTCAACCTGGTGGGGCTGCGGCGGGCCGGCATGCCCGAGGAGGAGCGCAGCGAGATCAAGCGCCTCTACCGGCTGCTTTTCCGGCGGGGCGGCTCCCTCTCCGGAGCCCTGGAGGAGGCCGCGCGGACGGCCGCCACTCCGGCGGGCCGGGAGCTGATCGGCTTCATGGAGAGCGGCTCCCGGGGGATCTGCCGCAGGCTTCGCCGGGCGGGAGGTAGCGCCGGGTGAAGCGTCCTCTACCCAGCGAGACGAGGATCTCGTAGGGAATGGTCCCGGCTGCCCGGGCGAGGTCCTGGAGGGTGGCGGCGGGCCCTCCCAGGAGGGTGGCGGGCGTGCCGGGGCGCACCCCGGGGATGCCGGTGACGTCCAGGGTGGCCAGGTCCATGGAGATCCGCCCCGCCACCGGGGCCCGGCGCCCCCCGATCCAGGCGGCGGCCCGGTTGCTGCACGAGCGCAGCATGCCGTCGGCATAGCCTACCGGGATGGTGGCGATGCGGGCGGGCCCGCAGGCCTTCCAGGTCCCGTCGTAGCCGACGGCCGCTCCGGCCGGCACATCGCGCACCTGGATCACCAGAGCCTGCAGCGAAGCCACCTCCCGGAAGGGAGCCAGGCCTCCGTAGAGGGCGATCCCGGGACGCGCCATCTGGTAGTGGAATTCCCTACCCAGGAGGATCCCCTCGGAGTTCGCCAGGCTGGCCGGTACGCACTTCCAGGGCCCGCGGGCCTCCTCGAAGGCGCGCCTCTGGTCCCCGGAAAGGACGGGATCGGCGCCGTGGGCCAGGTGGCTCATCAGCAGCGCCAACCGGAGGGGCTCCAGCAGGGAGGGATCCTCCCGAAGGATCCGCTGCTCCCGGGCTGGGAGTCCCAGCCGCGACATGCCGGTGTCGAGGTGGAGGAGGCCCGGCAGGCGTCTCCCCGCCCGCCGGGCGCACCGGCTCCACACCCTCACCTCCCCCAGGTGGTTGAGGACCAGATCCAGCCGACACTCTCGGAACTCGTCGGCGATCCAAAACTTGTTAATAATATTAAGACACTTAATTCGTCAATCGACTGAAGGCTCTACGCATGACTTTGTTGTTTGGGAAGCAGATTCCGCCGTAGCAATCCGCTGTAGCCGGAGGCCCCAGTTCCTCTGCAGCAAGGGTGGCCGCCAACTTCAATAGAGAAACTGCTTTGGTATTGAAAAAAGACTAATAGGCTAACACAAAAAAACCATAATAAGTTAAGCTTCCGTCGTCTTCAATTAATCCTGGTTCCATGGTCGCTAGCATTGACTGCACGTAATGATGAAGCACCCATTGGCTATAATATCTAGGAATATCAATCGGAGTAAACGGAGGGAATGATCCATCAGGCATATATATGCGTTGAACATCAATATCAGGATTGTTCCAAGGATATGAATATGGCAAGTTCCTGCCTGACTCAACATCATTGGCAAATTCGATAAATGCTTCTTGCAGATCTGGCGGAAAAGCATAAGTATCAGCAAAAGTAAAGCGGCCACTTTCTTTTGCTTGATCCTGAATCGAAGACCATGTCTCGCTTGCTACGGCATCGCCATAGCCAAAGACAATAGCATGGTAACCATAATGACTAGAATATTTGCCAAGGGAGTTCGGAGAAAACATTCTTAAGGCTTTCAACCTGTAGAACAGCAATCTCTCGTAGTATATATTTTCGCGTGTCTTCTCAAAATCGATATCATATCCCATATAAAGCAGAGTCAGCGCAGTATGCCTGTGTTTTATCAGTTCGTAGTAGGTAGTTTCCGAAATATGATCTAAAAAAAGATTTGAATAACCGTAAGAACTGTCAGGATCAATATCAAGCTCTTTGTCTATTTCGGAATAGAAAATCGTTGGCAACACCATTAGATCTGGATCAGTTTGTGTCCAAAACGCAGGCAAGGCATTTATATATTTTTGATAGTTCGTCAATGAATGCCCATCGAGAGAATCTGGCCCAAACACTTGACGCTTTTCAAGTGGGTTAGTATAATGACTGCCATAGTAATTTGTATACATATTAGCGATCCGATCATGTGTTAGTCTTTGATATCTTATTTTCAAGTAGCTTTGGTTTGTGACGGTTACTGTTGTGACATATGCGCCTTCGGTGTCAAAATAGAATTCGATGCTATTCATGTCTTGGATATCTTCAGATCCCTCCACGTTAAGCAGAACAGTATGCTCGCTGTATCCTTTGGGGAGCTTGGAATGCTTGCCTTCGAATGCAATCATGGACTCATCATAGTTAGAGATGCCGTCCGCGTTATAGTCTTCTTCACCATCTTTTTCTCCATCGTAGTCGGAATCGGAACTGAAGGGATTGGTTCCAAATCGGTATTCAGCCATGTTGGGCAAACTATCTGCATCGAAATCTTCCTTGGAGTCCAAGATGGAGTTAGCAGAAAGCTCAAGAAATGATTCCGGAACTCCGTCATTGTCCAGGTCGGCTGCGGAATCTGGATTGGTAGGACTTGTTCCGGTAACAAGCAGCTCGAAGCCGTCTGTCAATCCGTCTTCGTCCGCATCCTCCTTGCTGCCCGAAGTGAAGAAACCCTGGTTCGCTGGAAACAGGCTTGCCGGAATGCTGTTGGTCTTGCCAGCCTGGACTTCACCCACTCTTTCCCAATAGAAGCCAATGGACAGGCTGGCGAGATAGTACAAGTCGTGAACCGTATTGGTCTGATCTGAATCGAGCGTGAAATTCAGATACGATTCGCCATTGACAGTTGTTGTTCCGACAAAGCGGGTAGTCGCCTGCCGTGAGCTGGATGAAACCAGCGACTCCTCCTGTCCGCTCGATACCAGGATCAGCGATGTGCTTCTACCATCAATGGCTTGAATCTGGTCCCAGGCATTCATTAGAGACGAGACGCTGTTTATGTCCATGGGAGCCAGAAACAGCCAGGATGCGTCCGTAATCTCGCCATTCGGATCCAGGCTGTACGCATCGAGGGGATGGGAATCGTAACGGTTGATCTCGAACTTGTTGGAGACGCGATCGTTGTCGAAGTCCTCGTAGCCGTCCGATGTACCGTTGCCGTCGCTGTCTGGGTTGAGAGGATTCAGATGGTAGTAGGAGAACAGATGCATCTCCTCGTATCTAGAAAGTCCATCGCCATCCAGGTCAGAATGGATATCCTCGAGCGAATTCACAGAGCTTCTGACTATTTCGTAGTCTCCCGTTTCCGAATCCGAATAGTGCCTTACCTTGACATAGTAGGTTCCAGGGTCTACATTCCGGCTGATGTAGAAATTGCTGAAGCCGACGATTGCGTCGTCGCTGGACTCCAGCTCCTTGCCCGAGTGATCCAGCAACTGGCCGAAAGTGTCCATGCTGCCGGTAGTGTACACGGTCAAGGTTCCCTGGTTGGTGACGGTCATCCTGTATATGCTGTAGTCGCCTGCATTTTCAATGGAAGCTAGATAGCTGGTGTCGGGATCGATCGACAGATCGTAGGGGACTGTGGAGTAGTTGACAGGGCTGGCGAAGGATGTGGCAACTCCGTAGCCGCCTGTTCCATCCAGCATCGAGTGGTGCATGACAAGATAGTAGCGTCCTTGATGGACTTCCTGAACGATCCGCCTTCCGCTTTCCGGTTCGATGTCGTCGTTCGATTCAAGCACGTTGCCTGCGGAATCCAGAAGATACCTTCGAGTTTCCGCATCGCCGGAAAGCTTCACGGACAGGGTCCCCGTCTGTTGGATATCGATCCGGTATGCTTTGTAGTTGCTGTAGGCTCCTGCCTTGTCGAACGAATCCGCATGCAGTCCATTGGCGCTAATAACGCTGGAGGCGCCTAGATCTAACTCTTCGAAAATGGTTGAAATAATATAGCTGCCTGTCTCCTTGGGAGAGTAGAGCCTGATCTTGGCATAGTATGTGCCAGGCTCCACGTATCTTTTCAAATAGCAGTTGAAGTGGTTCAGAACTGTATTGCTGCTGTCGTACATCAGATCGATCACATCGTCGTTCTCGCATATCAGGCTGTCCTTGCTTTCGTGGAACCTTCCGTACTTGTCGCCTTTGTACAGAGAGCCATATGTATCCATGAAGCCCCCTGTGATCACATGCAGAATACCCGGCTTGGGAACGTCGATGCGATATAGATTCTCTTCGCCTGGCTTGTCGATGGACTCGCCGCCATCAACGTGGATCAGGCCTATCTGCTCATAGTCGGTATCGCTCACATAGGCGTGCAGCTTGAAGAGCGCGGAATTCTGGGGCGTTCTTTCCAATCCGATCTTGATGTAGTACGTTTCGCCGGGATCGTAGTCGTGCGACAGGCGGAAATGGTCGTCCTCCCCGCTGTCGCTGTTCCTGGCCAGCTCGCATCCTTCCGAATCGAGCAGAACGCCGTAGGTGTCCACCGCTCCGTAGTTGCTTGTAAAGTACTCGCTGAATTCTTCCGAATACACATGCAATGTTCCGGTCTTGTACGTGATCTTCGAGGTGTCGATCCGGTAGATGCTGTAGTTGGTGACAGTGGCTGGAGAAATGCCGCGGTACAAGCCGGTCTTGCGGTAGTTCAGTTCGTTTGCCTTGAGCATGGACGGTTCAACCAGTGCCAGGTCCTCGCAATCGTCCGCTGCTACCGTAGCCAGGCTGCATGCGCAGACGCAGAGGGCAGGAATCGTATGGCGCAGGCTTCGGGAAGCGAACGCCGGAACCGGAACCCCAAGGCTCCTCCTTGCCCGATGGGCGGTTTGCGCCACGGCTCCGATCAGAAAGCTCCCTGCGTTGACGCATCCGCCCGCCATCAGGAGAATTTGCAGGAGCAGAAGGCGGAGAAGGCCGGGATTCCTGCATTCGCTTTCGGAATCCTGGGCAGGGACGTGCGTTGTTTTCATTTGCTGCGGTTTCATGGTTCCTGCTGGGGCTGCTGGTTGCGTCACTGGGGTGGCATGCCTTCGAAGTGAGCCGGGATCGATCCAGGGAAGGCTGTTCCTGGGGAGGCTTCCGACGCCAAGCGTAGCGCAACGGCTCTTTCCGGTACTTCCGGATTCAGTCTCCTTTTCAATCGGCTCCAGATGGGATTGCAGGATACCGCTTCCCTCATGTCGAGGAGAAACAGGGAGCCCTTTCGGAGGCCATCGGCATGGAATCGAAGGGAACAGGCCATGAAGAGAAGACGGCCGGTTCCCCGTGGGGGATTTCAAGTCTACAAAGGGAAACGGCATCAAGCTTGTTCTCTGGCATCGGGCCTCGGGCATGTACGCTCGATCGCCGAATTACGGATGCTGCTGGCGATCCCGTACCAGCCAAAGATGTCGGATTCCCAGCGCTACGTCATCGCCGTCAAGGGCCTCGTAGCGCCGCGATATCGTGTGGACAGTCAGTCGAGGAGCCCTCCTGGCGAGTAACGGGCGTGCGTGGGCTAGCGATCCGAGGCCAGCTCGGTCCCCCCCCGGTCCGCGGGCATGGCCTGGTGACAGGCCGCCAGTTCCCGGTACATGGCCCGGACCCGGGCCGGATGCCGGTCCGCCAGGCTGCGGGACTCGCCCGGATCCTCGCCCAGGTGGTAGAGCTCGGGCCGGCTGCCGTCGTACTAGCAGAGCAGCTTCCAGGGGCCCTGGCGCATGGCCAGGTCGGGGAGGTCGTCCGTCCCGTAGAAGGCGTCCCGGTCGGGCGGCCTCCGGAAGAAAAGCCGGATCCGGCGGGAGTCCCGGCTCCGGCCCAGGAGGGTGTCCGCCAGGGCCTCGCCGTCGTAGGCCGCGCCGGGGGGCGGGTCCGTTCCGGCCAGCTCCAGCAGGGTGGGGACCAGATCCATGGCCGAGAACACCGACTCCCCGTTGACAATGCCCGCTCCCTCCACCAGGCCCGACCCCCAGGCCACCAGGGGGGAGCGAATCCCTCCCTCGTGGAGCTGGGCCTTGTAGCCCCGGAAGGGCCCGGCGCGGCCCTGCCCCCGGGCCGGGCCGTTGTCGCTGCACACCAGGATCAGGGTGCTTTCCGCCAGCTCGGGGTTGCCGCGCACGGCGTCGAAGAGGACCCCCAGCTGGGCGTCCGTGGCCTCCAGGACCGCCAGGTAGCGCTCCCGGACATCGCCGCTCCACCGCTCCGCCGGGTTCCACAGAGGGCCGTGGACGTCGTCGGGCCAGAGGTTGACGTAGAAGTGCCTCCCCTCGTCGCGCGCCCTGGCGATGAAGTCCAGGGCCTCGTCCGCGAAGCCCTGGGTGATGTGGCTGCGCAGCATCCACCGGTGTCCCTCGCCCAGGATCTCCGCCTTCTCCCAGATCCGCTTGGGGGCCTGGTCGCCAGGGAGGATTGTTAGGGGGAGCAGCTTGGGGCCCATCCCCTCGAAATTGGTCAGCGAGGCGTCGAAGCCGTAGGCGGCGATCTCGGGGGCGTCGGCCACGTCGCGCTGGCCTCCCATGTGCCACATTCCGAAGCGCCCCGGTGGCGCGCTCCAGTTGCGAGATGAACCACAGCAGGTTCGCCTGGTTGCGTGGTGGGAAGGCCTTTGACCCAGGCCTTCCTGATCGGATTCAGCAACACCGTCAAGTCCACCCTGCTGCGCCATCTGGCCGGATCGGGGGCTCCCGGCGAGGACCGCCTCTTTGCCACCCTCGATCCCGCCATCAGCCATCTGCTCCTGGGCGCCAGCCAGCGGCTGGTCCTCTTCGACACCGTGGGATTCATCCGCCAGCTTCCCCACCGCCTGGTGGAGGCCTTCAAGGCCACCCTGGAGGAGGAGGTCGAGTCGGATCTCCTGATCCACGTGGTCGACACCAGCCATCCCGAGGCCGAGCATCAGATTCCGCGCGGTGGAGTCGGCGCTTGCCGAGATCGGAGCCGTAAGCAAGCCGGTCCTGACGGTCTGCAACAAGATCGACCGGCTGGAGGGGGGAGCCGCTCTTCCTGGCGTCGTGCGCTCCCCCTGGGTGGAGGCCAGCGCCGCCGAGGGAACCGGGATGGAGGAGATTGGGTCCGCCCTCTGCCGCATGCTGCGTCCGGTGCGCCTGGCCCTGGAACTGCGCATCCCGATCGAGGAGTCAGCGTCCATCGCCCGGGTCCACCAGGTCGGCCAGGTGGTCCGGCTGGAGTACTCCGGAGCCCATGCCGAGATCGAGGCGCGCGTGCCCCCCCACCGCGTCCACGAGTTTGTCCGCTTCGCCGCCGGTCCGGAGGCTCCCGGCCCCCGCCTCACCGCGCGGGAGCCGGGCCGGGTCCGGGAGGAGGCCGGATCCGCTGCAGCCGGGGACCGGATGTGAGCAGCTTTCCCCACGGCATCGAGGGACGGCATCCGACCGCCCTGGTGGGCGATGGAGTGTCGCTGGGGAGGGATGTGAGAATCGGCCCCTACGCGGTGATCGAGGGGGAGGTGGAAATAGGCGAAGGCTGCCGCATCGGGCACCACGCCTACGTGGCCGGTCAGACCCGGATCGGAAGGAACAACGTGCTGCACCCCGGCTGCGTGGTCGGAGGGGCGCCCCAGGACAGGAGCTACCGGGGCGGTCCGGCCCGCCTGGTGATCGGGGACGGCAACGTCGTCCGGGAGCATGCGACCATCCACGCCTCGGCCCGGGAAGGGGAGACGGTGGTGGGTTCTGGGTGCCTGCTCATGGCCGGGAGCCATGTGGGGCACGACTGCCGGGTGGGGGACGGGGTGATCCTGGCCAACGGCGTCCTGCTGGGAGGGCATGTGGAGGTGGGGGACGGCGCGGTGCTCGGAGGCAACGCCAGCGTCCACCAGTGGGTGCGCATCGGGCGCCTGGCCATGCTGCAGGGGCTGGCGGCCATGAGCCAGGACCTGCCCCCCTTCCTGACGGCCTGCAATGTCAACGAGCTGGCCGGTCTCAACCTGGTGGGACTGCGTCGGGCCGGCATGCCCGAGGAGGAGCGCAGCGAGATCAAGCGCCTCTACCGGCTGCTGTTCCGGCGGGGCGGCCCCCTCTCCGGAGCCCTGGAGGAGGCCGCGCGGACGGCCTCCACTCCGGCGGGCCGGGAGCTGATCGGCTTCATGGAGAGCGGCTCCCGGGGGATCTGCCGCAGGCTTCGCCGGGCGGGAGGTAGCGCCGGGTGAAGCGTCCTCTACCCAGCGAGACGAGGATCTCGTAGGGAATGGTCCCGGCGGCCCGGGCGAGGTCCTGGAGGGTGGCAGGCCCCCCCAGGAGGGTGGCGGGCGTACCGGGGCGCACCCCGGGGATGCCGGTGACGTCCAGAGTGGCCAGGTCCATGGAGATCCGCCCCGCCACCGGTGCCCGGCGTCCCCCGATCCAGGCGGCGGCCCGGCTGCTGCACGAGCGAAGCAGGCCGTCGGCGTAGCCCACCGGGATGGTGGCGATGCGGGCGGGCCCTCGTGCCTTCCAGGACCCATCGTAGCCGACGGCCGCTCCGGCCGGCACATCGCGCACCTGGATCACCTGAGCCTGCAGCGAGGCCACCTCCTGGAAGGGAGCCAGGCCGCCGTAGAGGGCGATCCCGGGACGCGCCATCTGGTAGTGGAACTCCCTGCCCAGGAGGATCCCCTCGGAGTTCGCCAGTCTGGCTGGTACGCGCTTCCAGGACCCGCGGGCCTCCTCGAAGGCGCGCCTCTGGTCCCCGGAAAGGACGGGATCGGCGCCATGGGCCAGGTGGCACATCGCCAGCGCCAACCGGAGGGGCTCCAGCAGGGAGGGATCCTCCCGAAGGATCCGCTGCTCCTGGGCTGGGAGTCCCAGCCGCAACATGCCGGTGTCGAGGTGGAGGAGGGCTGGTAGGCGCCTCCCCTCCCACTGGGCGCACCGGCTCCACTCCCTCACCTCCCCCAGGTGGTTGAGGACCGGATCCAGACGGCCCTCGAGGAACTCCTCGGCGGCTCCCCCGGGGATGCCGTTGAGTACCCGGATACGGGGCCCCGGGCCCAGGAGGCCCCTCAGGGCGAGGCCTTCGTCGAGGGTGGCCACGAAGAAGTCACGGCAGCCGGCCTCCCACAGAACCGGTGCCGCCCGCCCCGCCCCCAGGCCGTAGGAGTCGGCCTTGACCACGCAGGCGCACCGGGCGGGTGCCGCCATCCGACGCAGGCGGAGGTAGTGCTCACGGAGCGCCCCCAGGTCGATGGCGAGCAGGGGCCTTCGCTTCACGCTCGAAGTGTCCAATGGGGAATAAGGTGCTCAATCGCTTGCGGCCTGGCACTCTGCGAATTCTTCCAGTGCACGCTTGATGCCAATCGCAATCAAAAAAGTCCCGATTCAGGCTGTTTCAGTATTCCAGGGTCATTTCACTGCTCCATACAGTCCTTCGGGCCGTAAGGAAGAAGCGAAGCGACCGGAGTACCGGAACCTATCAATATTATTGAGGCATATATCCGTTAAATGACCGAGACATTCGCGCATGACTGTGTTGTTCAAAACAGCAGTTTCCACTGCAGCTGGCCGCTGAGGTCGTGTGCCCTGGCCCTCTACTGCAGTGGGCGGTGCTGCTTCCTGCAGTAGAGAGACCACTTGGATGTAGGAAAAGGCTCCAAACCTACGGCGTTACCAATCAGAGCTTCGGACCCGAGTTGCCATGGATAGGCCCACCCCTGTCTGCCTGGAAAGTTTGCAACAAATAATTCAGAAGTTTAATGGCCAAAATAACCATAAATCTAAGCTTGTTGATTTTCCGGATTCCAGCGTGTACATGGTTGCTTCCATTGCCGACAAATAATACCGAAAAACACTTTGGCTGTAATAATGAGGAAGAGCATCCTGGTTAAACGGAGAACCAATTAGATAATATCCGTCATATGGGGCATTCCTTCCGGATTCTACATCATTGGCAAATTCAATGAATGCTTCTTGGAGATCTGGTGGATAATCGTAGCTATTAGCAAAACTATAATAATCATTCTCTTCGCTTGATATTATCATTTCAGTTTTAGCTAGATCAATAATCGAAGGCCATGTCGCAGGTGCTACAGTATCGCCATAGCTAAATAAAAAACCACGGCCATTATAACTGTAATAATATCTAGTATGTTCGTTCGTATTAAACATATTTAAAGCTTTGAGTCTGTAGAACAGCAACCTCTCGTAGTATACATTTTCGAGTGTTTTCTCAAAACCGATATCATTCCCCGTATGCAATAGAGACAGTGCAGTACGCCTGCGTTCTCTCAGTTCATTGTCGGTAACGTATAAAAGATAGTTCAAATAACGACGAATCTGGGTGTCAGACTCAGCCTCAAACCCTGTTCCTATTTCAGAATAGTCAATTGTTGGCAATACCACTAGATTTGGATCAGGCTGTGTCCAAAATGCAGGCAAAGCGTCAATATTATTTATATAATTTGTCAGCGAATAATTAGCAAAGCTCCAAGGGCTTTGGGGTTCGTTGAAAATATTAAGATAATTAGCATTGTGCCAAGCTATATTACCTAAGTTCAGCAACATATTGGCGACCCGGTCGTGTATTAGGCTTTGATATCTTATTTTCAGGAAATGCTGGTTTGTAACAGTCACAGTTGTGAGATACATGCCTTCGTTGTCAAGATAGAATTCGATGCTATCCATGTCCTGGATATCCTCGGTTCCTTCCACATTTAGCAGAACGGTATGATCGCTGTACCCTTTGGAGAGCTTGAGATGCTTGCCTATGCTTAAGAAAACATAATATTCATCATAATCCAGTATTCCGTTTTTGTCGTAGTCTTTGTTATGGTCTTCGTCACTATCACTGACTCCATCGTGATCCGAATCGGAACTGTGAGGATTGGTCCGCACGTAGTATTCCAATTGGTTTGGCAATCCATCTGCATCGAAATCTTCCTCAGAGTCCCGAATCAAGTTGTCGGAATAGTCAAGGAAGGATTCCGGAACTCCGTCATTGTCCAGATCGGCTGCTGAATCTGGGTTGGTAGGACTTGTTCCGGCAACAAGCAGCTCGAAGCCGTCTGTCAGTCCGTCCTCATCCGCATCCCACTTGCTGCCCGATGTGAAGAACCCCTGGTTTGCTGGAAACAGGCTTGCCGGAATGCTGTTGGTCTTGCCGGCCTGGACTTCGCCTACTCTTTCCCAATTGAAGCCAATGGACAGGCTGGAGAGATAGTACAAGTCGTGATCCGCACTGGTTTGATCTGCATCGAGCGTGAAATTCAGATGCGATTCGCCATTGACAGTTGTTGTTCCAACAAAGCGGGTAGTCGCCTGCCGTGAGCTGGATGAAACTAGCGACTCTTCCTGTCCGCTTGATACCACGATCAGCGATGTGCTTCTACCATCAATGGCTTGAATCTGGTCCCAGGCATTCATCAGCGACGAGACGCTGTTAATGTCCATGGGAGCCAGAAACAGCCAGGATGCGTCGGTAATCTCGCCATTCGGATCCAGGCTGTACGCATCGAGGGGATGGGAATCGTACCGGTTGATCTCGAACTTGTTGGAGACGCGATCGTTGTCGAAGTCCTCGTATCCGTCCGATGTTCCGTTGCCGTCGCTGTCTGGGTTGAGAGGATCCAGATGGTAGTAGGAGAACAGATGCATTTCCTCGTATCTTGAAAGTCCATCGCCATCCAGATCCGAATGGATGTCCTCGAGCGAATTGACAGAGCTTCTGACTATTTCGTAGTCTCCCGTTCCCGAATCCGAATAGTGCCTTACCTTGACATAATAGGTTCCCGGGTCTACGTTCCGGCTGATGTAGAAATTGCTGAAGCCGGCGATTGCGTCGTCGCTGGATTCCAGCTCCTTGCCCGAGTGATCCAGCAACTGGCCGAATGTGTCCATGCTGCCGGTAGTGTACACGGTCAAGGTTCCCTGGTTGGTGACGGTCATCCTGTATATGCTGTAGTCGCCTGCATTTTCAATGGAAGCTAGATGGCTGCTGTCGGGATCGAGCGACAGATCGTAGGGGACTGTGGTGTAGCTGACAGGGCTGGCGAAGGAAGTGGCAACTCCGTAGCCGCCTGTTCCATCCAGCATCGAGTGGTGCATGACAAGATAGTAGCGTCCTTGATGGACTTCCTGAACGATCCGCCTTCCGCTTTCCGGTTCGATGTCGTCGTTCGATTCAAGCACGTTTCCTGCGGAATCCAGAAGATACCTTCGAGTTTCCGCATCGCCGGAAAGCTTCACGGACAGGGTCCCCGTCTGTTGGATATCGATCCGGTATGCTTTGTGGTTGCTGTAGGCTCCTGCCTTGTCGAACGAATCCGCATGCAGTCCATTGGCGCTAATTACGCTGGAGGCGCCTAGATCTAACTCTTCGAAAATGGTTGAAATAATATAGCTGCCTGTCTCCTTGGGAGAATAGAGCCTGATCTTGACATAGTATGTGCCAGGCTCCACGTATCTTTTTAAATAGCAGTTGAAGTGGTTCAGAACTGTATTGCTGCTGTCGTACATCAGATCTATCACATCGTCGTTCTCGCATAGCAGGCTGTCCTCGCTTTCGTAGAACCTTCCGTACTTGTCGCCTTGGTACAGAGAGCCATATGTATCCGAAAAGCCCCCTGTGATCACATGCAGAATACCCGGCTTGGGAACGTCGATGCGATATAGATTCTCTTCGCCTGGCTTGTCGATGGACTCGCCGCCATCAACGTGGATCAGGCCTATCTGCTCATAGTCGGTATCGCTGCTCACATAGGCATGCAGCTTGAAGAGTGCGGAATTCTGGGGCGTTCTTTCCAATCCGATCTTGATATAGTACGTTTCGCCGGGATCGTAGTCGTGCGACAGGCGGAAATGGTCGTCCTCCCCGCTGTCGCTGTTCCTGGCCAGCTCGCATCCTTGCGAGTCGAGCAGAACGCCGTAGGTGTCCACCGCTCCGTAGTTGCTTGTAAAGTACTCGCTGAATTCTTCCGAATACACATGCAATGTGCCGGTCTTGTATGTAATCTTCGAGGTGTCGATCTGGTAGATGCTGTAGTTGGTGACAGTGGCTGGAGAAATGCCGCGGTACAAGCCGGTCTTGCGGTAGTTCAGTTCGTTTGCCTTGAGCATGGACGGTTCAACCAGTGCCAGGTCCTCGCAATCGTCCGCTGCTGCCGTAGCCAGGCTGCATGCGCAGGCGCAGAGGGCAGGAATCGTATGGCGCAGGTTTCGGGAAGCGAACGCCGGAACCGGAGCCCCAAGGCTCCTCCTTGCCCGAAGGGCGGTTTGCGCCACGGCTCCGATCAGGAAGCTCCCTGCGTTGACGCAGACTCCCGCCATCAGGAGAATCTTCAGGAGCAGAAGGCGGAGAAGGCCGGGATTCCTGCATTCGCTTTCGGAATCCTGGGCAGGGACGTGCGTTGTTTTCACTTGCTGCGGTTTCATGGTTTCTGCTGGGGCTGCTGGTTGCGTCACTGGGGTGGCATGCCTTCGATGTGCGCCGGGATCGATCCAGGGAAGGCTGTTCCTGGGGAGGCTTCCGACGCAAAACGTAGATCAACGGCTCTTTCCGGTACTTCCGGATTCAGTCTCCTTTTCAATCGGCTCCAGATGGGATTGCAGGATGCCGCTTCCCTTATGTCGAGGAGAAACAGGGAGCCCTTTCGGAGGACATCCGCATGGAATCGAAGGGAACAGGCCATGAAGAGAAGACGGCCGGTTCCCCGTGGGGGACTCCTAGTTTCCGAGGGGAAACGGCATCGAGCTTGTTCTCTGGCATCGGGCCTCGGGGATGTACGCTCGATCGCCGAATTGCGGCTGTTTCTGGCGACCCCAGACCGGTCAAGGATGGCGGGTATCCAGCGCTCGGGCGCTGGCGTCCAGGGCCTCGCAGCGCCGCGATCTCGTGCGGCAGCCAGTCGCGGAGCCCTCCTGGCGAGAAACGGGCTTGCGTGGGCTCGGTTCGCTTGAGGACCGCCCGCAAGCGATCGGCCAGGCCTGTTCCGGCGTGCGTGGGCTAGCGGTCCGAGGCGAGCTCGGCTCCCCGGTCCGCGGGCATGGCCTGGTGCCAGGCCGCCAGCTCCCGGTACATGGCCCGGACCCGGGACGGATGCCGGTCGGCCAGGCTGCGGGCCTCGCCCGGATCCTCGCCCAGGTGGTAGAGCTCGGGCCGGCTGCCGTCGTACTCGCAGAGCAGCTTCCAGGGGCCCTGGCGCATGGCCAGGTCGGGGAGGTCGTCCGTCCCGTAGAAGGCGTCCCGGTCGGGCGGCCGCCGGAAGAACAGCGGGGCCCGGCGGGAGTCCCGGCTCCGGCCCAGCAGGGTGTCCGCCAGGGCCTCGCCGTCGTAGGCCGCGCCGGGGGGCGGGTCCGCTCCGGCCAGCTCCAGCAGGGTGGGGACCAGATCCATGGCCGAGAGAACCGACTCCTTGTTGACCGTTCCCGCTCCCTCCACCAGGCCCGGCCCCCAGGCCACCAGAGGGGAGCGGATCCCTCCCTCGTGGAGCTGGGCCTTGTAGCCCCGGAAAGACCCGGCGCGGCCCTGCCCCCGGGCCGGGCCGTTGTCGCTGCACACCAGGATCAGGGTGCTTTGCGCTAGTACTGGGTCGCCGCGCACGGCGTCGAAGAGGACTCCCAGCTGGGCGTCCATGGCTTCCAGGACCGCCAGGTAGCGCTCCCGGACATCGCCGTTCCACCGCTCCGCCGGGGGCCACAGGGGGCCGTGGACGTCGTCGGGCCAGAGGTTGACGTAGAAGGGCCTCCCCTCGTCGCGCGCCCTGGCGATGAAGTCCAGGGCCTCGTCCACGAAGCCCTGGGTGATGTGTCTGCGCAGCATCCAGCGGTGCCCCCCGCCCAGGATCTCGGTCTTCTCCCAGATCCGCTTGGGGGCCCGGTCGCCGGGGCGCAATGTCAGGGGAAGCAGCTTGGGTCCCATCCCCTCGAAGTTGGTCAGCGAGGCGTCGAAGCCGTAGGCGGCGATCTCCGGGGCGTCGTCCACGTCGCGCTGGCCTCCCATGTGCCACTTCCCGAAGTGCCCGGTGGTGTAGCCCGCCTGCTGCAACGAGCGGGCCAGCATGGGGGCGGAGGGAGCCAGCCACTGGGCGTTGCCCCGCCTGCGGTTTAGGTCCCGGCTGCCCAGGTAGGAGTGGATGTTCCAGCGCTGGGGGTGCTGTCCGGTGGACAGGGCGGTGCGCGAGGGGGAGCAGATGGGGGAGTTCACGTAGAACTGGCAAAAGCGGATCCCCTCGGCGGCCAGCCGGTCGATGTTCGGGGTGGAGCCCTCGCGGCTTCCGAAGCAGGAGAGGTAGCCCCAGCCCATATCGTCGACGATGACCACCACCATGCAGGGCGGATCGCCGCTGACGCCGCCTCTGGTCCCAGGCTTCCCTGATTGGGTACACCAACGCCGGAAAGTCCAACCTGTTGCGCCGTCTGGCCGGATCGGGGGCTCCCGGTGGGGATCGCCTCTTCGCCATCCTCGATTCCGCCATCCGCCAGCTTCCCCACTGTCTGGTGAAGGCCAACAAGGCCACCCTGGAGGAGGTGGTCGAGTCGGATCTCCTGATCCACGTGGTCGACGTAAGCCATCCCGAGGCCGAGCAGCAGATCCGCGCGGTGGAGTCGGCTCTCGCCGAGATCGGGGCCGGAAGCAAGCCCGTCCTGACGGTCTAAAACAAGATCGACCGGCTGGAGTACTCCGGAGCTCACGCCGAGATCAAGGCGCGCGTGCCCCCCCACCGCGTCCACGAGTTCGCCCGCTACGTCGCCGGTCCGGAGGCTCCCGGCCCCCGCCTCTCCGGGCGGGAGCCGGGCCGGTTCCGGGAGGAGGCCGGATCCTCAACAGCCGGGGACCGGATGTGAGCAGCTTACCCCACGGCATCGAGGGACGGCATCCGACCGTCCTGGTGGGCGATGGAGTGTCGCTGGGGAGGGATGTGAGGATTGGCCCCTACGCGGTGATCGAGGGGGAGGTGGAAATTGGCGACGGCTGCTGCATCGGGCCCCACGTCTATGTGGCCGGCCAGACCCGGATCGGAAGGAACAACGTGCTGCATCCGGCTGCGTGGTCGGAGGGGCGCCCCAGGACAGGAGCTACCGGGGCGGTCCGGCCCGCCTGGTGATCGGGGACGGCAACGTCGTCCGGGAGCATGCGACCATCCACGCCTCGGCCCGGGAAGGGGAGACGGTGGTGGGTACTGGGTGCCTGCTCATGGCCGGGAGCCATGTGGGGCACGACTGCCGGGTGGGGGACGGCGCGGTGCTCGGAGGCAACGCCAGCGTCCACCAGTGGGTGCGCATCGGGCGCCTGGCCATGCTGCAGGGGCTGACGGCCATGAGCCAGGACCTGCCCCCCCTCCTGACGGCCTGCAATGTCAACGAGCTGGCCGGTCTCAACCTGGTGGGGCTGCGGCGGGCCGGCATGCCCGAGGAGGAGCGCAGCGAGATCAAGCGCCTCTACCGGCTGCTCTTCCGGCGGGCCGGCTCCCTCTCCGGAGCCCTGGAGGAGGCCGCGCGGACGGCCGCCACTCCGGCGGGCCGGGAGCTGATCGGCTTCATGGAGAGCGGCTCCCGGGGGATCTGCCGCAGGCTTCGACGGGCGGAAGGTAGCGCCGGGTGAAGCGTCCTCTACCCAGCGAGACGAGGATCTCGTAGGGAATGGTCCCGGAGGCCCGGGCGAGGTCCTGGAGGGTGGCGGGCCCTCCCAGGAGGGTGGCGGGCGTGCCGGGGCGCACCCCGGGGATGCCGGTGACGTCCAGAGTGGCCAGGTCCATGGAGATCCGCCCCGCCACCGGGGCCCGGCGCTCCCCAATCCAGGCGGCGGCCCGGTTGCTGCACGAGCGGATCAGGCCGTCGGCGTAGCCCACCGGGATGGTGGCGATGCGTGCGGGCCCGCAGGCCTTCCAGGTCCCGTCGTAGCCGACAGCCGCTCCGGCCGGCACATCGCGCACCTGGATCACCGGGGCCTGCAGCGAGGCCACCTCCCGGAAGGGGGCAAGGCCGCCGTAGAGGGCGATCCCGGGACGCGCCATCTGGTAGTGGAACTCCCTACCCAGGAGGATCCCCTCGGAGTTCGCCAGGCTGGCCGGGACGCGCTTCCAGGGTGCGCGGGCCTCCTCGAAGGCGCGCCTCTGGTCCCCGGAAAGGACGGGATCGGCGCCGTGGGCCAGATGGCTCATCGCCAGCGCCAACCTGAGGGGCTCCAGCAGGGAGGGATCCTCCCGAAGGATCCGCTGCTCCCGGGCGGGGAGGCCCAGCCGCGACATGCCGGTGTCGAGGTGGAGGAGGCCTGGGAGGCGTCTCCCCGTCCGCCGGGCGCACCGGCTCCACTCCCTCACCTCCTCCAGGTGGTTGAGGACCGGATCCAGTCGACTCTCGAGGAACTCCTCGGCGGACCCACGGGGGATGCCGTTGAGGATCCTTATCCGGGGCCCCGGGCCCAGAAGACCCCTCAGGGCGAGGCCTTCGTCAAGGGTGGCCACGAAGAAGTCCTGGCAGCCGGCCTCACGCAGTGCCGTGACGGCCCGCCCGGCACCCAGGCCGTAGGCGTCGGCCTTGACCACGCAGGCGCACCGGGCAGGTGCCGCCATCCGGCGCAGGCGGAGGTAGTTCTCCCGTAGGGCTCCCAGGTCGATGGTGAGAAGGGGCCGTCGGTTCACGCTCGCAGTGTCCTGTGGGCCATTTTGGAAAAAAGCTCTAGCACTTGAGGCCTGACATACTGCGAATCCTGCCAGTGCACGATTGATGTCAAATCTCTACTGATAATCGTTTGGGCTTGTGCTGTGCAGACAGCCGTAGTTGGCACTAGCCATGTCAACTCGGCCCCATAGACACAGACAGGCTACGCCATATGCTTGGCTTCATTTCCCTGCTCAAAGTGGTCCCGGTGTGCAGGGGGCAGTGCCCCCCTGCAGTAGAGATGGCCGTGGCCTCGGCCTCGGAGGATCGCTGCGGGGGCATTTGCCCCCTGGACAGCACAGTCGCAGAATAGCCCTATGAACCACAAACTGCTCGCCGTTGCCCTCGGCTTGTCCGAACCCTGGCATTTCACAGCTCCGGAGTTCAACGAGTCCGGGCGCAAGCTGATCGTGCATGTCGACATCCGTCGGGGTGCGCGCTCTGAGCATGGCGACATCGAGGGCGTCCATCTGGTGCATGATATGCTGACCAGGAGCTTCCGCACCTGAGGTTTATCCAGCGCGAGTGCGACCTGGCTCATCGAGCTGCAGCTCTACCCAGATCTCAAGGGCCTGCGATGGACGCTGCTCAAGGATCCTGACCGCTATGAGCCCGCTCAGCGAGCCGACCTCGATGCGCTCCTGGCCAGCGTCGTCGGCAAGCGCACAGCCTGAGACTAGATGTACCGGGAGCAGCTGAGGGAGATCCTCAACCGCAAGCAGATCCACGTAATCAGGGCTATGCTCTACCAATGGCGCCAACGTGAACCGCACCAAGGACGAGCCCATGAAGGCCGTCGCCAGGACGATCCGGAATCACATCCACGGAATCGCAGCCTGGGCCAGAACGCGCCGCACCAACGGCTTCATCGAGGCCCTCAACGGGCTGTTCCAGTCTGCCAAGCGCCGCGCCAGAGGCTACCGCTGCTTCAAGACCATCCGCACCGTCATATTCCACATCGCCGGGAAGCTCGCCTTCGTCAAGCTCAATCCCCATGTCGCATAACCCGCATGATTGTCGGTAGAGCCTCAATATCCAATGATATAAAAAATGCCATTCATATTATGAATGCTTGGTGTATTTCCGGAATCGAGCGGCGCCATGGTTTCAAGCATTGCCGATAAATAGCTTCTAAAAACTATTTGGCTGTAATAGTGATGAAATGGTTCTTGAGATACAGGAGTAGAAATTGGATCGGGAATATAATGTGTATAAGTCGAAGCGCCCCTGCCGGCTTCTACATCGTCGGCATAATTAATGAACGCTTCTTGCAGATCTGGTGGAAAATCATAACTATCATAAAAATTCCAATACGAATTTGTCTTGGCTTCATGCATTATAAATGATTTTGTTAGATCAATAATCGAAGGCCATGCCGCAGGTGCTACAGCATCGCCATAACCAAAGAAAACAACAGGGCCCCTGAAATCATAATACTTATACCTACTTCCAATCCATTGACTCCCAGAAAACGATCTTAAGGCCCTTAATCTGTAGGACATCAATCTTTCGTAGTATACATATTCGAGTGTTTTCTCATAATCGAGATCATGCCCCATATGCAATTGGGCCAGCGCTGCACGCCTGTTTTTTCTGGATTCATTGTAGGCAGTGTTAGAAAGATAATTAATAAAATATCGAAACTGGTTATGGTTCTCAGACTCCATCTCAAGTCCTTTTTCTATTTCAGAATAGTTAATTGTCGGCAATACCACCAGGCCTGGATCGGCCTGAGTCCAAAACGCAGGCAAGACGTCTATATATTTCTGATAACTTGCCGGAGAATAATAATCAAGGAAATTTGTGTACAAATTCTGTGAAGGAGACTCATCCCAAAACTTTGTAGGCTCGTGAAATAAAATGCTGATTGCATTATGAGAGCCATACCATATAGTGCCTGCTCTTAACAACCACAAAGCAATCTCGTCGTGTATTAGGCTTTGGTATCGTATTTTCAGGTAGTTCTGGTTTGTAACAGTCACTGTTGTGAGATACAAGCCTTCGCTTTCAAGATAGAATTCGATGCTGTCCATGTTCTGGATATCCTCAGTTCCTTCCACGTTAAGCAGAACGGTATACTCGCTGTATCCTTTGGGAAGATTGAGATGCTTGCCTTTTTCTAAGAAAATCAAGTATTCATCATTATCAAGTATTCCATTTTTGTCGAAATCTTTGTTATGGTCTTCGTCACTGTCACTGACTCCATCGTGATCCGAATCGGAACTGTGAGGATTGGTCCGCACGTAGTATTCCAATAGGTTTGGCAATCCATCTGCATCGAAATCGTCCTCAGAGTCCCGAATCAAGTTGTCGGAATAGTCAAGGAAGGATTCCGGTACTCCGTCATTGTCCAGGTCGACAGCTGAATCTGGGTTGGTAGGACTTGTTCCGGCAACAAGCAGCTCGTAGCCGTCTGTCAGTCCGTCTTCATCCGCATCCCACTTGCTGCCCGATGTGAAGAACCCCTGGTTCGCTGGAAACAGACTTGCCGGAATGCTGTTGGTCTTGCCGGCCTGGACTTCGCCCACTCTTTCCCAATAGAAGCCAATGGACAGGCTGGCGAGATAGTACAAGTCGTGATCCGCGCTGGTTTGATCTGCATCGAGCGTGAAATTCAGATGCGATTCGCCATTGACAGTTGTTGTTCCGACGAAGCGGGTAGTCGCCTGCCGTGAGCTGGATGAAACCAGCGACTCTTCCTGTCCGCTTGATACCAGGATCAGCGATGTGCTTCTACCATCAATGGCTTGAATCTGGTCCCAGGCATTCATTAGCGACGAGACGCTGTTTATGTCCATGGGAGCCAGAAACAGCCAGGATGCGTCTGAAATGTCGCCATTCGGATCCAGGCTGTACGCATCGAGAGGATGGGAATCGTACCGGTTGAGCTCGAACTTGTTGGAGACGCGATCGTTGTCGAAGTCCTCGAAGCCGTCCGATGTACCGTTGCCGTCGCTGTCTGGGTTGAGAGGATCCAGATGGTAGTAGGAGAACAGATCCATTTCCTCGTATCTTGAAAGTCCATCGCCATCCAGATCCGAATGGATGTCCTCGAGCGAATTGACAGAGCTTCTGACTATTTCGTAGTCTCCCGTTCCCGAAGCCGAATAGTGCCTTACCTTGACATAGTAGGTTCCAGGTTCTACGTTCCGGCTGATGTAGAAATTGCTGAAGCCGACGATTGCGTCGTCGCTGGATTCCAGCTCCTTGCCCGAGTGATCCAGCAACTGGCCGAATGTGTCCATGCTGCCGGTAGTGTACACGGTCAAGGTTCCCTGGTTGGTGACGGTCATCCTGTATATGCTGTAGTCGCCTGCATTTTCAATGGAAGCTAGATAGCTGGTGTCGGGATCTAGCGACAGATCGTAGGGGACTGTGGTGTAGTTGACAGGGCTGGCGAAGGATGTGGCAACTCCGTAGCCGCCTGTTCCATCCAGCATCGAGTGGTGCATGACAAGATAGTAGCGTCCTTGATGGACTTCCTGAACGATCCGCCTTCCGCTTTCCGGTTCGATGTCGTCGTTCGATTCAAGCACGTTTCCTGCGGAATCTAGAAGATACCTTCGAGTTTCCGCATCGCCGGAAAGCTTCACGGACAGGGTCCCCGTCTGTTGGATATCGATCCGGTATGCTTTGTGGTTGCTGTAGGCTCCTGCCTTGTCGAACGAATCCGCATGCAGTCCATTGGCGCTAATAACGCTGGAGGCGCCTAGATCTACATCTTCGAAAATGGTTGAAATAATATAGCTGCCTGTCTCCTTGGGAGAGTAGAGCCTGATCTTGACATAGTATGTGCCAGGCTCCACGTATCTTTTCAAATAGCAGTTGAAGTGGTTCAGAACCGTATTGCTGCTGTCGTACATCAGATCGATCACATCGTCGTTCTCGCATATCAGGCTGTCCTCGCTTTCGTGGAACCTTCCGTACTTGTCGCCTTTGTACAGAGAGCCATATGTATCCATGAAGCCCCCTGTGATCACATGCAGAATACCCGGCTTGGGAACGTCGATGCGATATAGGTTCTCTTCGCCTGGCTTGTCGATGGACTCGCCGCCATCAACGTGGATCAGGCCTATCTGCTCATAGTCGGTATCGCTCACATAGGCGTGCAGCTTGAAGAGTGCGGAATTCTGGGGCGTTCTTTCCAATCCGATCTTGATATAGTACGTTTCGCCGGGATCGTAGTCGTGCGACAGGCGGAAATGGTCGTCCTCCCCGCTGTCGCTGTTCCTGGCCAGCTCGCATCCTTCCGAATCGAGCAGAACGCCGTAGGTGTCCACCGATCCGTAGTTGCTTGTAAAGTACTCGCTGAATTCTTCCGAATACACATGCAATGTGCCGGTCTTGTATGTTATCTTCGAGGTGTCGATCTGGTAGATGCTGTAGTTGGTGACAGTGGCTGGAGAAATGCCGCGGTACAAGCCGGTCTTGCGGTAGTTCAGTTCGTTTGCCTTGAGCATGGACGGTTCAACCAGCGCCAGGTCCTCGCAATCGTCCGCTGGTGCCGTAGCCAGGCTGCATGCGCAGGCGCAGAGGGCAGGAATCGTATGGCGCAGGCATCGGGAAGCGAACGCCGGAACCGGAGCCCCAAGGCTCCTCCTTGCCCGATGGGCGGTTTGCACCACGGCTCCGATCAGGAAGCTCCCTGCGTTGACGCAGAACCCCGCCATCAGGAGAATCTGCAGGTGCAGAAGGCGGAGAAGGCCGGGATGCCTGCATTCGCTTTCGGAATCCGGGTTAGGGACGTGCGTTGTTTTCATTTGCTGCGGTTTCATGATTCTTCTGGGGCTGCTGGTTGCGTCACTGGGGTGGCATGCCTTCGATGTGAGCCGGGCTCGATCCAGGGAAGGCTGTTCCTGGGGAGGCTTTCGACGCCAAGCGTAGCGCAACGGCTCTTTCCGGCACTTCCGGATTCAGTCTCCATTTCAATCGGCTCCAGATGGGATTGCAGGATACCGCTTCCCTTCTGTCGAGGAGAAACGGGGAGCCCTTTCGGAGGCCATCGGCATGGAATCGAAGGGAACAGGCTATGAAGAGAAGACGGCCGGTTCCCCGTGGGGGATTTCAAGTCTACAAAGGGAAACGGCATCAAGTTCGTTCTCTGGCATCGGGCCTCGGGCATGTACGCTCGATCGCCGAATTGCGGCTGCTGCTGGCGACCCCGTACCAGCCAAAGATGTCGGATTCCCAGCACTACGTCGTCGCCGTCAAGGGCCTCGTAGCGCCGCGATATCGTGTGGACAGCCAGTCGAGGAGCAGCCCTCCTGGCGAGGAACGGGCATTCGTGGGCTCGGCTCGCTTGAGGACTGCCCGCAAGCGATCGGCCAGGCCTGTTCCGGCGTGCGTGGGCTAGCGGTCCGAGGCGAGCTCGGCTCCCCGGTCCGCGGGCATGGCCTGGTGCCAGGCAGCCAGCTCCCGGTACATGGCCCGGACCCGGGCCGTATGCCGGTCCGCCAGGCTGCGGGACTCGCCCGGATCCTCGCCCAGGTGGTAGAGCTCGGGCCGGCTGCCGTCGTACTCGCAGAGCAGCTTCCAGGGGCCCTGGCGCATGGCCAGATCGGGGAGGTCGTCCGTTCCGTAGAAGGCGTCCCGGTCGGGCGGACGCCGGAAGAACAGCGGGGCCCAGCAGGGTGTCCGACAGGGCCTCGCCGTCGTAGGCCGCGCTGGTGTGCGGGTCCGCTCCGGCCAGCTCCAGCAGGGTGGGGACCAGAACCATGGCCGAGAGAACCGACTCCCCGTTGACCGTTCCCGCTTCCTCCACCAGGCCCGACCCCCAGGCCACCAGGGGGGAGCGGATCCCTCCCTCGTGGAGCTGGGCCTTGTAGCCCCGGAAGAACCCGGCGCGGCCCTGCCCCCGGGCCGGGCCGTTGTCGCTGCACACCAGGATCAGGATGCTTTCCGCCAGATCGGGGTTGCCGCGCACGGCGTCGAAGAGGCCCCCCAGCTGGGCGTCCGTGCCCTCCAGGACCGCCAGGTAGCGCTGCTCCCGGACATCGCCGCTCCACCGCTCCGCCGGGTGCCACAGGGGGCCGTGGACGTCGTCGGGCCAGAGGTTGACGTAGAAGGGCCTCCCCTCGTCGCGCGCCCTGGTGATAAAGTCCAGGGCCTCGTCCACGAAGCCCTGGGTGATGTGGCTGCGCAGCATCCACCGGTATCCCCCGCCCAGGAACTCCGCCTTCTCCCAGATCCGTTTTGGGTGCCTGGTCGCCGGGGCGCGATGTCAGGGGGAGCAGCTTGGGGCCCATCCCCTCGAAGCATGCGACCATCCACGTCTCGGCCCGGGAGGGGGAGACGGTGGTGGGTTCGGTGTGCCTGCTTAATGGCCGGGAGCCATGTGGGGCACGACTGCCGGGTGGGGGACGGGGTGATCCTGGCCAATGGCGTCCTGCTGGGAGGGCATGTGGAGGTGGGGGACGGCGCAGTGCTCGGAGGCAACGCCAGCGTCCACCAGTGGGTGCGCATCGGGCGCCTGGCCATGCTGCAGGGGCTGGCGGCCATGAGCCAGGACCTGCCCCCCTTCCTGACGGCCTGCAATGTCATCGAGCTGGCCGGGCTCAACCTGGTGGGAATGCGGCGGGCCGGCATGCCCGAGGAGGAGCGCAGCGAGATCAAGCGTCTCTACCGGCTGCTCTTCCGGCGGGGCGGTTCCCTTTCCAGAGCCCTGGAGGAGGCCGCGCGGACGGCCGCCACTCCGGCGGGCCGGGTGCTGATCGGCTTCATGGATAGCGGCTCCCGGGGGATCTGCCGCAGGCTGCGCCGGGCGGGAGGTAGCGCCGGGTGAAGCGTCCTCTACCCAGCGAGACGAGGATCTCGTAGGGGATGGTCCCGGCGGCCCGGGCGAGGTCCTGGAGGGTGGCAGGCCCCCCCAGAAGGGTGGCGGGCGTGCCGGGGCGCACC
Source organism: Limisphaerales bacterium (assembly GCA_965221075.1). Taxonomy (GTDB): domain Bacteria; phylum Verrucomicrobiota; class Verrucomicrobiia; order Limisphaerales; family AAA164-E04; genus UBA2970. The sequence goes on along the minus strand of OZ244865.1, from coordinate 3,269,768 downwards.
CCGGGGATGCCGGTGACGTCCAGGGTGGCCAGGTCCATCGAGATCCACCCCGCCACCGGCGCTCCCCGATCCAGGCGGCGGCCAGGTTGCTGCACGAGCGCAGCAGGCCGTCGGCGTAGCCCACCGGGATGGTGGCGATGCGGGCGGGACCTCGGGCTTTCCAGGACCCGTCGCAGTCGACGGCCGCTCCGGTCGGTACATCGCGCACCTGGATCACCGGGGCCTGCAGCGAGGCCACCTCTTGGAAGGGGACCAGGCAGCCGTAGAGGGCGATCGCGGGACGCGCCATCTGGTAGTGGAATCCCCTCCCCAGAAGAATCCCCTCGGAATTCGCCAGGCTGGCCGGGACGCGATTCCAGGGCCCGCGGGCCTCCTCGAAGACGCGCTTCTGGACCCGGAAGAGGACGGGATCGGCGCCGTGGGCCAGGTGGCTCATCACCTGCGCCAACCGGAGGGGCTCCAGCAGGGAGGGGGCCTCCCGAAGGATCCGCTGCTCCCAGGCGGGAAGTCCCAACCGCGACATTCCGGTGTCGAGGAGGAGAAGGCCCGGCAGGCGTCTTCCCGCCCGCCGGGCGCACCGGCTCCACTCCCTCACCTCCCCCAGGTGGTTAAGGACCGGATCCAGACGGCTCTCGAGAAACTCCTCGGCGGCTCCCTGGGCATGTCGTCGAGGACCCGGATCCGAGGCCCTGGGCTCAGGAGGACCCTCAAGGCGAGGCCTTCGTCGAGGGTGGCCACGAAGAAGTCACGTCAGTCGGGCTCCCGCAGCGCCGTGGCCGTCCGCCCGGCCCCCAGGCCGTAGGCGTCGGCCTTGACCACGCAGGCGCACCGGGTGGGTGCCGCCATCCGGCGCAGGCGGAGGTAGTTCTCCCGTAGGGCTCCCAGGTCGATGGTGAGTAGGGGCCGCCGCTTCACGCTCGCAGAATCCTGTGGGCCATACCAAGGGCGCTCAAGTGCTTGAGGCCTGACATTCTTCGCATCCTTCACGTACACGCTTGATGTAGATATTCAACCAAAATGTCCCAATTCTAGTAGCTTCTGATTCCTTGGACCACTTCTCTGCTCCACCGTGGCCCTTCGGGAAGCACGGAAGAAGCGAAGCGATCGAAGTACCGGAACCTATCTATTATATGGAGCAACCAAGGGTATAGACTCACTGATTCAGGTCAATATAAACAAGGCCACCGTCTGGGTCCGACTCCATATAATAATAGAATCTTGTGTCTGGATCCCAAACCATATATGTACGTGTTTCCATTTCTAAAACTCTGAATGCAAGAGCTGCTGATCCATAATCCCGAATATTCGAATAAATATTGGCGTCAGGATCGATCCATAAAGCATATACTGGAGAAACAAAGGGCGTGCTGTAGCTTGATATATCAAATCCTGCAAGCAATGTCATGGAACGATTGTTTATTGAAGAGTTAAAATTAACCTCTGGATAGGCGTGTTCGTATCCTTTGAAGGCATCACGAATTGCTAACATCAAATCGGGCAAACTGCCAGAGAGAATTGGATCAACCTCGGCTACAATATCATTGGCGTATTGATTAAAAGTTTTTGTCAATTCTGAGACGTCGTAGAGGTTAAAAATGTCACAATTATCATAGTGTATGTGGCTATTGATATAACCCAAGCTATGAGAGTCTGAGATATATCTATTATGAAATCTATGTCTATGGAGAGCTCTAGTTCTATATGAATGCAGTCTTTCGAGATATGTGCTTTTTTGCAATACCGCAGGAACATAATTTGATTTGCTATCAATTATTCCATAGTCAAATAGCTTAATAATATTGTGTGTATATTTGATAGATTGAATGCGTTCCTGTGCAATATTTATTGTTTCAAAATTGAGATCTTCTTGATATTCTGGAAAATCAAAATCTTCTTGCATTTTTGCTTGGTTAATCGTTGGCATCACTACATGACTTAAGTCAGCCTGGCCCCAGACATTGCTTGAAACAACATAGGGAGAAACATCATTGAGAGAAGACCCATTAGCAAAGTAAGAAAGGGTCCACCTTGAACCTATTGTTTTTGGAGTCTTGAAAAAAACATTGTCTTTTAAAAATTGATATCGTATTTGCAAGAAAGTTTGATTCGTAACAACCGCGCTTGTAACAGATACAGCATCGTTATATACAAATATATCACAATATTCCAAATCGTAGATATCTTCAGTTCCTTCCACATTAAGCAAAACGGTGAAATCTCTATAACCATTTGGCAACTCAATTGTGTTCAAGTGTTCTTCAAGGTCGGTTGTTCCATCTCCGTTGCTATCTTCTTCAGAGTCTGATATTCCATCGCGATCCGAATCGGAACTTAGAGGATTGGTTCGCACGCGGTATTCTAATAGGTTTGGCAATCCATCTGCATCGAAATCTTCCTCAGAGTCCCGAATTAAGTTATCGGAATAGTCAAGGAAGGATTCCGGAACTCCGTCATTGTCCAGGTCGACTGCAGAATCTGGGTTGGTGGGACTTGTTCTAGTTACAAGCAGCTCGAAGCCATCTGTCAATCCGTCCTCGTCCGCATCCTCCTTGCTGCCCGATGTGAAGAAACCCTGGTTCGATGGAAACAGGCTTGCCGGAATACTGTTAGTCGCCCCATATCGAACTTCGCCCACTCTTTCCCAATAGAAGCCAATGGACAGGCTGGCCAGATAGTACAAGTCGTGAACCGCATTGGTTTGATCTGAATCGAGCGTGAAATTCAGATGCGATTCGCCATTGGAAGTTGTTGTTCCAACAAAGCGGGTAGTCGCCTGCCGTGAGCTGGATGAAACCAGCGACTCTTCCTGTCCGCTCGATACCAGGATCAGCGATGTGCTTCTATCATCAATGGCTTGAATCTGGTCCCAGGCATTCATCAGCGACGAGACGCTGTTTATGTCCATGGGAGCCAGAAACAGCCAGGATGCGTCCGTAATCTCGCCATTCGGATCCAGGCTGTACGCATCGAGAGGATGGGAATCGTACCGGTTGATCTCGAACTTGTTGGAGACGCGATCGTTGTCGAAGTCCTCGTAGCCGTCCGATGTTCCGTTGCCGTCGCTGTCTGGGTTGAGAGGATCCAGATGGTAGTAGGAGAACAGATGCGTCTCCTCGTATCTTGAAAGTCCATCTCCATCCAGATCCGAATGGATATCCTCGAGCGAATTCACAGAGCTTCTGACTATTTCGTAGTCTCCAGTTCCCGAATCCGAATAGTGCCTTACCTTGACATAGTAGGTTCCAGGGTCTACGTTTCGGCTGATGTAGAAATTGCTGAAGCCGACGATTGCGTCGTCGCTGGATTCCAGCTCCTTGCCCGAGTGATCCAGCAACTGGCCGAAAGTGTCCATGCTGCCGGTAGTGTACACGGTCAAGGTTCCCTGGTTGGTGACGGTCATCCTGTATATGCTGTAGTCGCCTGCATTATCAATGGAAGCTAGATGACTGGTGTCGGGATCGAGCGACAGATCGTAGGGGACTACGGTGTAGTTGACAGGGCTGGCGAAGGATGTGGCAACTCCGTATCCGCCTGTTCCATCCAGCATCGAATGGTGCATGACAAGGTAGTAGCGTCCCTGATGGACTTCCTGAGCGATCCGCCTTCCGCTTTCCGGTTCGATGTCGTCGTTAGATTCAAGCACGTTTCCTGCGGAATCCAGAAGATGCCTTCGAGTTTCCGTATCGCCGGAAAGCTTCACGGACAGGGTCCCCGTCTGTTGGATATCGATCCGGTATGCTTTGTAGTTGCTGTAGGCTCCTGCCTTGTCGAACGAATCCGCATGCAGTCCATTGGCGCTAATAACGCTGGAGGCGCCTAGATCTAACTCTTCGAAAATGGTTGAAATAATATAGCTGCCTGTCTCTTTGGGAGAGTAGAGCCTGATCTTGACATAGTATGTGCCAGGCTCCACGTATCTTTTCAAATAGCAGTTGAAGTGGTTCAGAACTGTATTGCTGCTGTCGTACATCAGATCGATCACATCGTCGTTCTCGCATATCAGGCTGTCCTCGCTTTCGTGGAACCTTCCGTACTTGTCGCCTTTGTACAGAGAGCCATATGTATCCATGAAGCCCCCTGTGATCACATGCAGAATACCCGGCTTGGGAACGTCGATGCGATATAGGTTCTCTTCGCCTGGCTTGTCGATGGACTCGCCGCCATCAACGTGGATCAGGCCTATCTGCTCATAGTCGGTATCGCTGCTCACATAGGCATGCAGCTTGAAGAGTGCGGAATTCTGGGGCGTTCTTTCAAGTCCGATCTTGATATAGTACGTTTCGCCGGGATCGTAGTCGTGCGACAGGCGGAAATGGTCGTCCTCCCCGCTGTCGCTGTTCCTGGCCAGCTCGCATCCTTGCGAGTCGAGCAGAACGCCGTAGGTGTCCACCGATCCGTAGTTGCTTGTAAAGTACTCGCTGAATTCTTCCGAATACACATGCAATGTGCCGGTCTTGTATGTTATCTTCGAGGTGTCGATCTGGTAGATGCTGTAGTTGGTGACAGTGGCTGGAGAAATGCCGCGGTACAAGCCGGTCTTGCGGTAGTTCAGTTCGTTTGCCTTGAGCATGGACGGTTCAACCAGTGCCAGGTCCTCGCAATCGTCCGCTGCTGCCGTAGCCAGGCTGCATGCGCAGGCGCAGAGGGCAGGAATCGTATGGCGCAGGCTTCGGGAAGCGAACGCCGGAACCGGAACCCCAAGGCTCCTCCTTGCCCGATGGGCGGTTTGCGCCACGGCTCCGATCAGAAAGCTCCCTGCGTTGACGCATCCGCCCGCCATCAGGAGAATTTGCAGGAGCAGAAGGCGGAGAAGGCCGGGACTCCTGCATTCGCTTTCGGAATCCTGGGCAGGGACGTGCGTTGTTTTCACTTGCTGCGGTTTCATGGTTTCTGCTGGGGCTGCTGGTTGCGTCACTGGGGTGGCATGCCTTCGATGTGAGCCGGGATCGATCCAGGGAAGGCTGTTCCTGGGGAGGCTTCCGACGCAAAGCGTAGATCAACGGCTCTTTCCGGTACTTCCGGATTCAGTCTCCTTTTCAATCGGCTCCAGATGGGATTGCAGGATGCCGCTTCCCTTATGTCGAGGAGAAACAGGGAGCCCTTTCGGAGGACATCCGCATGGAATCGAAGGGAACAGGCCATGAAGAGAAGACGGCCGGTTCCCCGTGGGGGACTCCTAGTTTCCGAGGGGAAACGGCAACGAGCTTGTTCTCTGGCATCGGGCCTCGGGGATGTACGCTCGATCGCCGAATTGCGGCTGTTTCTGGCGACCCCGGACCGGTCAAGGATGGCGGGTATCCAGCGCTCGGGCGCTGGCGTCCAGGGCCTCGCAGCGCCGCGATCTCGTGCGGCAGCCAGTAGCGGAGCCCTCCTGGCGAGGAACGGGCGTGCGTGGGCTCGGTTCGCTTGAGGACCGCCCGCAAGCGATCGGCCAGGCCTGTTCCGGCGTGCGTGGGCTAGCGGTCCGAGGCGAGCTCGGCTCCCCGGTCCGCGGGCATGGCCTGGTGCCAGGCAGCCAGCTCCCGGTACATGGCCCGGGCCCGGGCCGGATGCCGGTCCGCCAGGCTGCGGGACTCTCCCGGATCCTCGCCCAGGTGGTAGAGCTCGGGCCGGCTGCCGTCGTACTCGCAGAGCAGCTTCCAGGGGCCCTGGCGCATGGCCAGGTCGGGGAGGTCGTCCGTCCCGTAGAAGGCGTCCCGGTCGGGCGGCCGCCGGAAGAACAGCGGGGCCCGGCGGGAGTCCCGGCTCCGGCCCAGCAGGGTGTCCGCCAGGGCCTCGCCGTCGTAGGCCGCGCCGGGGGGCGGGTCCGCTCCGGCCAGCTCCAGCAGGGTGGGGACCAGATCCATGGCCGAGAACACCGACTCCCCGTTAACAATTCCCGCTCCCTCCACCAGGCCCGGCCCCCAGGCCACCAGGGGGGAGCGGATCCCTCCCTCGTGGAGCTGGGCCTTGTAGCCCCGGAAGGGCCCGGCGCGGCCCTGCCCCCGGGCCGGGCCGTTGTCGCTGCACACCAGGATCAGGGTGCTTTCCGCCAGCGCGGGGTCGCCGCGCACGGCGTCGAAGAGGACCCCCAGCTGGGCGTCCATGGCCTCCAGGACCGCCAGGTAGCGCTGCCGGACATCGCCGCTCCACCGCTCCGGCGGGGGCCACAGGGGGCCGTGGACGTCGTCGGGCCAGAGGTTGACGTAGAAGGGCCTCCCCTCGTCGCGCGCCCTGGCGATGAAGTCAAGGGCCTCGTCCACGAAGCCCTGGGTGATGTGGCTGCGCAGCATCCACCGGTGTCCCTCGCCCAGGATCTCGGCCTTCTCCCAGATCCGCTTGGGGGCCTGGTCGCCAGGGAGGATTGTCAGAGGGAGCAGCTTGGGTCCCATCCCCTCGAAATTGGTCAGCGAGGCGTCGAAGCCGTAGGCGGCGATCTCCGGGGCGTCGGCCACGTCGCGCTGGCCTCCCATGTGCCACTTCCCGAAGTGCCCGGTGGCGTAGCCCGCCTGCTGCAGCGAGCGGGCCAGCATGGGGGCGGCGGGATCCAGCCACTGGGCGTTGCCCCGCCTGCGGTTGAGATCCCGGCTGCCCAGGTATGAGTGGATGTTCCAGCGCTGGGGGTGCTGTCCGGTGGACAGGGCGGTGCGCGAGGGGGAGCAGATGGGGGAGTTCACGTAGAACTGGCGGAAGCGGATCCCCTCGGCGGCCAGCCGGTCGATGTTCGGGGTGGAGCCCTCGGGGCCGCCGAAGCAGGAGAGGTCGCCCCAGCCCATGTCGTCGACCAGGACCACCACCATGCTGGGGGGAGCGGCGCAGGCGGCGGACAGGGCCAGCAGGGAGGCGAGCAGGGTCTTCATGCGCCGGGGATCAGTCGGCCGGGAAGGTCCCGGCGCTGGCCTCGAGCCGGATCGAGCCGGGCAGGGACCTGGGGTCCAGCCGCAGGACGATGTCGTGGATCCCGGCCTCCAGCCCGATCCGGATGGAGGGCGCCACGGCCTGCTCCCTGCCGCCAATCCACAGGCGGGCGTCGCCGGGAGACTGGAGGCTCAGGATCACTTCCTCCGCCCGGGCCAGGTGCAGGCGGCTCCAGGCGAAGAGCCCCACCAGGCTGGTCGCCTGGTGGACGCTGGGCAGCTGGAGGGCCCGGGCCATGGCCTCGCGGGTCAGCCGGCCGTCCACCAGGGTGGCGGCCTGGCGCCACTGCCGCGCTCCGGGATTCCGGACGACGCCCTCCAGCCCGAACTGCTCCTCGGTGTGCCGTCCCGGCAGGAGGCTCCAGCGGCGGGCCACGCTGGCCCGGGAGGCGTCGAAGCGCCCGGGTCGCCCCAGCTGCGAGAGGAACCGCAGCAGGTCCGCCTGGTCTCGGGGAGGGAGGGCCTCGATCAGCCCCGAGGGCATCAGCGAGAGCCCGGGGCGGCGGCCGGCGATGTCGGCCGCCGGCACCTTGACGAGCTGGTTGGCGGCGTTGAGCAGAGCCAGCTCCTCGGGCGTCTCGCTCTGCAGGACCCCGGAGTGCTCCAGGCCCGAGACGGTCTCCACCACCAGGGAGTGGTAGCCCTCCTTGATCTTCTCGTTGGGAAGGAGCAGCGACTCGCTCAGGTAGTCCATGGGGGCGCTGGCCCCGATCGAGGTCAGATCGGGGCCTACCCGGCCGCCGACGCCCCCGATCGAGTGGCAGAGGACGCATCCCAGCTCGGGACGGCGGTAGACGGCCTCCCCCCGGTCGGGATCCCCCTCGGAGGAGGCCCTCCGGGCCAGGTCCCTGACCCGCTGCTGAGAAGCCTCTCCGGCCGGGGGAACCAGTCCTCCGGCCCGTTCCAGGGCCAGCTGCAGGCCGCCCAGCCCGCGTCCCGAGGACCGGGCCGCCCTCAGGCCCGCCTCGGCCGCCTCGGGGGAGAGGACGCGGTCCCCGAGCGCCTCCCGGATCAGCTCCTCGGCGTCCTTCTGGCGGAGCATCGCCTCCCAGATGCCCTGGAGCCGGGCGGATCCGATGCCGGGATCCATCGCCCCGAGGATTGCGTCGAGCGAGCGGGCCAGATCCATAGACGCCAGGGCCTCGGCGATCGCGGGCCGCTGGGAGAGGCCGGCGGTCCTCTGCAGCAGGCGGCGCAGCTGCTCCGCCGCCGGTTCCGAGCCCAGCCGCCGCAGGGCCTCGACCGCCGCCTCCTGGGCGCGAGGCGGGCAGTCGGGATCGGCTAGGAAGGCCGCCAGGCGGTCCTCGAGGCCGCTGACCTTCCAGGAGCCCGCCAGCCGCAGGGCGCCGGCCTGGAGATCGGGATCCTGGAAGAGATCCACGATGCGGGCGGCCGCGCCTTCGGGGGGCGCGGCCTTCCGCAGCCGGTGCGCCTCCTCCAGTGCCTGGAGGGCGCGCTGCCCCGCCTCGGGGCCGAGGCTTCCCTCCAGGAGGCCTTCGAGCAGGAGGCCCAGGTGGCGGGACGAGCCGGCCCGGCCCACGATCCCGATCCAGGGGCCCTCCTCCCCGATCCCTCCGGGAGGCAGCAGCCGGTCCAGCGCCAGGGCCGCCTGCGGGGCGGGGACCGCCCGCAGGGCGTGATCGAGCTGGCGCTCCCGTCCCTCGGGGCTCCACCGTCCCTCCAGGACGGCGCCGATCCATTCCCCGCCCCGCTCGTGGAGCCCCAGCCAGAGGGCGTAGTCGAGGAAGCGGTCCATGGGATGGTCGGCGGCCTGGAGCTGGAGAGGCACGGCCTGCGGGGAGGGGTTCCGGGCCAGGGCCCGCAGGGCCTCGAGGCGCACGCGGGGATGGGGGTCGGCCAGGAGTTCGGAAAGGGCCTCCAGGCTCCCCTCCAGCTGTTGCTGCCAGCAGCCCAGCACCCGCGCCGCCGCGGCCCGGACGCGTCCGTCCCGGGCTTCGAGCAGCCGCTCCAGAAGGGCCTGGTCGGGCCGGTCCAGCGCCTGGCGGAGCCAGAGCGCTTGCAGCAGGGCCTTCTCCGACTCCTGCTGTCCGGCCCAGCGCCGGAGGGCGGGGAGGATGCCGGGGCCCCGCTCGGCCAGCTGCCGGGCGGCCTGGCGCGAGGCGAAGCGGTCGGGCGAGAGCAGCAGGCCGAGGAGGGCCTCCTCGGGGGCGCCCTCGATCTCGGGCCGCTCGGCCAGGGGGCGGTCCCGGTGGACGATGCGCCAGATCCGCCCGTGGACCTTGTCGCGGCGCGGGTCGCGGAAGTCCACCTCACCGTGCTGGATGATGGGATTGGACCAGTCGGCCACGTAGAGGGCCCCGTCGGGCCCGGTCTTGAGGTCGACCGGACGGAAGGAGCTACCCTCGCCCCGCACCCATTCGTCCCCCTCCTGGGCGGCGTAGCCCGATCCCTCCTCCCCGATCCGGAAGGGGACGATGCGGTGGGCCCGGAAGTCGCAGGTCAGGGCCATGCCCTGCCATTCCTCGGGGAAGTGGCTCGAATGGAGGATCTCCAGGCCGCAGTACTTGGGGTAGTGTCCGGGGCTGATGCCGTCCAGGGTGCGCGCCGCCCGTGCGTAGGTGAAGTACATGGCCCCGGGCACCCCGAAGTTGATCCCCGAGGATCCCGCCCCGTCGGTGGCGAAGGACTGGCCGAAGCGGTCGATGTCGTGGCCCCAGGGGTTGCACAGGCCCCTGAGGAAGACCTCCAGCTCCAGGGACGCGGGCTGCAGGCGCCAGATCCCGCCGCTGTCGAGGCGGCGCACGCCGTGCGGGGTCTCGATGTGGCTGTGGATGTAGATCGACTGGTTCATGTAGAGCCGGCCGTCGAGGCCCCAGCGCAGCGAGTGGAGCATGTGGTGGGTGTCCTCGGTGCCGAATCCCGAGAGCACGATCCGCCTCTGGTCGGCCCGCCCGTCCCCGTCGAGGTCCCGGAAGTGGAGCAGCTCGGTGCTCTGCGCCACGTAGGCTCCGCCGTCCCCCGGCGCCACCCCGGTGGGAATGAGCAGCCCGTCGGCGAAGGTGGTGGAGCGCTCGGCGAACCCGTCCCGGTCCCGGTCCTCCAGAACGACTATCGTGTCCCGGGCCAGCTCTCCGGGGCGGATCTGGGGGTAGACCGAGGAGCTGGCGACCCAGAGCCGGCCCCGGGCGTCGAAGTTCATGTGGATGGGCTTGTGCAGCAGGGGGTTGCTGGCCCACAGCGAGATCTCCAGCTCCGGAGCCAGCTGGAAGGAGGGCAGGGGCTGCGGCTCGAAACTCTCCTCCTCCCCGGCCTCCGGGGGGGAGGAGGGGGAGCGGCGCGGCGCTTCGGGCCCGGGCGTCCCTCCCGGCGCCAACCGGTAGATCCGGGAGCGGGGCCGGGCCGCCTCCAGGATTGCCTCCTCGCGCTCCTCGATCAGGGGATCGAAGGCGGGGATCTCGGCGGCGTTGCTCCCCTGCTCGTGGCGGCGGAAGCCGAACAGGTAGGTGTGGTTCTGGGGACGGTAGCGGTGGAAGAAGAGCCGGTTCTTCTCCACGACGAGCCGCCGCAGGGTCTCGGCCTCCCCGAAGGCCGGTCCCTGCCCGATCTCCACGCCCCGGGCCCACCGGGCGGCCGGAGCGCTGGCCGCCGCCTCTCCGTCGATCTCCAGGCGCCACTCCCCCTCGGGCAGGCCCTCGACGGCGACCGTCCGCCGGTCGACGGGCCGGGGGAAGGCCGCACCCTCCGGATCGCGGCGGGGCAGGGGAAGGGCCGGCTCGTCCACCTCGAAGGACAGGCGGCTGCCGCCGCGGCTGTCGAGAGCCACGCTCCGGTCCATGGGCAGGCCGACGGAGCGGCCCAGCAGGCCCGCCAGCCGGTAGTATCCGTAGGGGCCCAGGTGGATGCCGTTCCCGGTGAGCGCCTCGCCGCCCGCCAGCTCCCGGTAGGGGCCGATGTAGGGCAGCCCCTCCTCCCTGGCGATGCCGGCCACGGCCTGGTCGTAGAGCTCCAGGTGGCGGTTGTGCTCCTCGGGGTCGGGCAGGGGCGGCTCCAGGCTCTCGTGGCGGACCGGACCCACCAGCAGGAACCGCGGCGGGGCCTCGGGGAGGGACTCCCGGATCCGCTCCAGCAGGCGGCGGTAGTCCCGCCCGAAGCGCTCCACGCCCTCCGGGCCGTCGAAGGAGCTGGCCATCCCGTAGCCGACCACCACCACCGTGGGCCGCCACTGGACCAGAGCCCCGCGGATCTGCTCGAACCACTCCTCGGGCGGCCTGTGCCAGCCGAAGCTGGCCCGGGAGCGTCCCTGCGGGGTGTCCCCGCTCCATCCCAGGTTGCAGAAGCGGACGTCCCTGCCTGCATGGGCGGCGGTTAGCAGGGTCTCCACATAGCCGTGGAGCTGCTCCCTCTCCATGAAGGCGTCTCCCAGGAAGGCCACCCGGTCCCCGTCCTCCAGCCAGCCTCCGTGGACCGCGGGCAGGAGCAGGACGGAGAGGAGCGGGAAGAGCCGGGCGAGCAGTCTCATGGGAAAGGTCGAGGGTCCTGGCCAGCATCGGAGTTCCCCCCGGGCAGATCAAGGCCGGAGCCCGGCGCGATCTGCCTCTGGCGGCTCGGTCGATTGTCCGATTATGGAGTCTCAATGGCATTGGCAGGTTCCGCTGGTCCGCCGCCTCTTCCGCGAGAAGCGCACCGGGACCGAGTGCCGGCCCAAGCCGTCCGAAGCCTTTGCGAGGCATTTCGGGGAGGAGCACGGAGTCGAGCTGCCGCCCCCGGCCCGATGCGGCTGCAAGCCGTTTCACCTTTCCACCGGGGACCGGGCATGACCGCTCTGCACCTGCAGCGCCCTGCAGATTGACACGGGCAGCGGGGATCCATATGGTAGATTCGTTTCTTCCCTTCTGCCGGGGCGGTCATGAGCTTCAACATCAAGAACGACGAGACGTGCAGGCTCGCCACTGATCAGGCCCTTCTGCCCGGCGAGACCATGTCGGGGGCGATCACCATTGCCTTGAGCGAGCGTTTGGAGCGTGAGCAAAGCAAGCGCGCGACATCGCGAGCCGTTCCCGCACGCTCTGGGCCATTGCCGAGCGCGGCGCTCATGGGCCTCGGACCGTCGGCGATCTAGCCCGGCGACCTGCTCTATGACGAACGTGGCCTGCCTAGGTGATCGGATGCAGGCCGCACTGGATCTTCCAAACGGTGCCCGGTTCTATCGCTGCGCCCTGCAGGTCAATCCGTTCGCCTATATTAAGACGCACAAGAAGCCGACCCCCTTCACTTCGGAAGACGAATACAACACGGCGGTCATCGAAGCCTGCCTTGACGTAGGCATCGAGGTCATAGCGGTCACGGATCACTACCGCGTCAAGCATTCAGCTGGCCTCGTGCGCGCTGCGCGCAACGCGAAGCTTCATGCGTTCAGCGGCTTCGAAGCCGTCACGAAAGACGGCGTTCATTTCCTGTGCCTATTCGATCCGGACAAGGATGAAGGCCTGGAGCGTTACATCGGGGAGTGCGGCGTTCACGCCACCGATCAACCGTCCCCGACTGGTAACAAGGACGCAATCGAACTGCTTGAAGCCGCAAGGAAGTGGGGTTCCGTGTGCATCGCTGCCCATGTCGCCTCTAAAGGCGGATTGCTGAGCAAGCTCTCGGGGAAATCGCGAATCGACGTCTGGACCAGTTCCGACCTGCTTGCTTGTGCGCTGCCGGGTCCGGTGGATGACACACCGGACGGGCTCAGGGCGATCCTCGAGAACAAGGACGCCCAGCACAAGCGCGACCGCGCCCTCGCCATTCTGAACGCTTCGGACGTCAACGGTCCGGAAGATCTGAAGAGGGACCGTGCCTCCTGCTTCATCAAGATGTCCACCGTTTCGGTCGAGGCGTTCAGACAGGCGTTCCTCGACCCGGACTCCCGGGTCCGTCGGCACAGCGATCCGAAGCCCGAACCCCATGCCGAGTTCCTCGCGATGACCTGGGAAGGTGGTTTCTTGGGCGACACGGCCGTGCACTTCAACGAAAACCTGAATGTGCTGGTAGGCGGACGAGGCACCGGCAAATCGACGATGATCGAAAGCATCCGCTATACACTCGGTCTCGATCCTCTCGGCGAGGAAGCGCAGAAGGCTCATGAAGGCGTGGTCCGTCATGTCTTGCAATCCGGCACGAAGGTCTCGTTGCTGGTGCGATCGCACAGGCCGTCCACGCGTTGCTACAAGATTGAGAGATCGGTGCCGAACCCGCCCGTTGTGAAAGACGAGACGGGGGAAGTCTTGACCCTGTCGCCGCGGGACGTGATGCCGGGTGTGGAAGTCTTCGGGCAGCACGAGATATCGGAACTCACGAAGAGCCCTGTGAAACTCACCCTCCTGCTGGAGCGCTTCGTTGCTCGGGATCCCTCCCTTTCGGGACGGAAATCGAAGGTGCGTCTGGAACTGGAACGTTCCCGCAGCCGGATCGTCGAAGTGCGCCGCGAGCTGCAGCGCCTTGACGAACGGCTTGCGGCGCTGCCGGGTCTAGAAGAGACGCAAAAGCGGTTCCAGCAGGCTGGGCTCGAAGAACGCCTGAAGGAAAAAAGCCTCCTCGTTCGAGAGGAGCGGTTGTTCTCCGATCTAGGGGAACGCCTTGACCAGTACCGTACGATCCACCATGAACTCGCCGACGAACTGCCTGTAGACACGGCGTTCGTTTCCAGCAAGGCCCTCGAAGGACTGCCGAACGCCGACATTCTTTCCGAGATCGAAGGAATACTCGGAACGCTGAGCGGTAAACTGGAGACATTAGGCGAGCAGTTCGATAAGGCTCTTGCCAAAGCCGATCACGCGATCTTGGAGATGAAGTCGCGCTGGAGCGTGCGCAAATCCGAAATCGAGGACATATACGAACAGCGCCTGCGCGAACTTCAGAAATCGGAGATCGACGGCGCGGAATTTATTCGGCTTCGCCAGCAAATCGAATATTTGCGCCCGTTGAACGACAAGATGGACCGCCACAGGCGCGACCTGGAAGCGCACGAGGCAGAGCGCCGCAACCTTCTGGCTGAGTGGGAAGACATCAAGGCGTCCGAATACAGGCAGGTCGAGACCGCAGCGAAGCGGGTCTCCCGGAAACTCCGCGACCGGGTGCGGGTTAGGGTTGCGATGGCCGGCAACCGCGACCCGCTCGAAAAGATCCTTCGAGAAGAGATCGGCGGCTACCTTGCCCCGGCGCTGGAGCGCCTGCGCAGACATGACCAGTTGTCCTTGCCGGAACTGGCGCAGCGGTGCCGGGACGGCAAGGAGGCGCTCAGGACGCACTACAAGCTTCCATCCGGCGCGGCCGAGCGGATCGCACAGGCCGACCCGGAACTGTTTATGCGTATCGAAGAACTGGAATTGCCTGCGACAACGGAGATCGAGCTGAACACTGCTCCCGACGGCGCACCGGCCAAATGGCAGACACTTCAAGCGCTCTCGACTGGCCAGAAAGCAACGGCCGTCCTGTTGCTCCTGCTGCTTGAGTCGGAAGCCCCGCTAGTCGTAGATCAGCCTGAAGATGATCTTGATAACCGCTTCATAACCGACGGCGTGGTGCCGATCATGCGGCAGGAAAAACGCCGCCGCCAGTTCATCTTCTCGACGCACAACGCTAACATTCCAGTCCTCGGCGATGCGGAACTCATACTCGGCCTCGCTGCAACGGGAGAAGCCGGGGAAGGCCAGGTGCTTATCGACCAAGAGCATATGGCCTCTATCGACTTCAAGCCTGTACGCGAACTCGTTGAGGAAATCCTCGAAGGCGGCAAGGCAGCTTTCGAAATGCGCCGGTCCAAGTATGGATTCTGAGTCATGACGACGCGCACCGAATTGCTGGAAATCATAGCGAGTGGCGAGAATTCCGGGGTGGAATTCAAGAGGGACCAATTGCGCAGCCAGGATCTCGCGAAGGAGCTGGTCGCCTTCTCGAACCTTGAAGGCGGCATGGTGCTGCTAGGCGTAGAGGACGACGGAAAAATTGCGGGCTTGATCCGCGACGATCTTGAAGAATGGGTGATGAACGTATGCCGCAACAAGATCAGGCCGGCGATTATTCCGTTCTTCGAAGTCGTTCGCAGTGTCGAAGACAAGCACGATGTTGCCATCGTCCGTGTGATCCGCGGATACGACGTGCACACGCTCTGGCACAACAATGCCAACCGGTACTTGATCCGCGTCGGCACCCAGAGCCGGGAAGCAAGCCCGGAGGAACTCGCGCGCTTGTTCCAGCGGCGAGGCGCCATGAGGGCCGACCTCCGGCCGGTATCGGGCACGGTGCTCGCGGACCTGGATCGGAGGCGGCTCCGAAACTACTTCGGAGACGTCCGGCAGCAGGAAGTGCCAGACGATAAGGACGAAAAAGCTTGGCAGTCACTTCTTATCAACACTGAGGTAATGACAGAGGAGGGTGCAACCGTCGGTGGCATGCTGTTGTTCGGTAGGACACCGAACCGGTTTCTGCCACATGCGGGGATAGACGCGGTCGCTTATACGGGAGCAGAACAGGACTATGACGCGCAAGAGCGGACGGGGCTTCGCGGTCCCATGACTCCCCTGCTGAACACAGATGGTGATTTCGTTGAAAACGGTATTGTCGAGCAGGCTCTGGACTTTGTGCAACGCAACACACGTGTAGTCGTCGACTCACGAGGTGGAAGACGGGCGGAGCATTCGGTTTATCCTCGTGATGCGCTTCGCGAGGGCATCGTCAATGCCCTTATTCACCGGGATTACCTGCTCACCAGTACCGATATCGAATTGTCGGTGTACAGCAACCGGCTGGAGATTATATCCCCGGGCCGGCTGCCCAACGGTGTAACGCCAGACCGCATGCGTGACGGGATACGATCTACCCGGAACCATCTATTGAAGGACGTGATGGGCGACTATCGGTCTCTGGAGCATATGGGAATGGGAGTCCCGCGAAAAATCGTCACGGGCATGAGAGAGCACAACGGCACTGATCCCGACTTGATCGAACAGGATGAGCGGTTCATTGTCCGGCTGTTCGCGTCCACCTCAGGCGAGTGAAGCGACCTCCACTTATCGGACGGCCGCTTGACCTACGGGATAACGGAAAGCTGTACATGGTTCCCGGCATCGCCATCCGTCTTATTTGATTGGGCAAGATCCGTTCGATTGCAGGTTTGAACGGACGCCGCTTCAGGGAGCGCGCCCATTGCGGCGATGTCTCCATATATGGCCGCTAGGATGTCCTCTCCGATCCTGTCGACGCCTCCAGGTGCGAATGGCCGGATTGTGTTGGCCCTGGGCTGTTGTTTGCAGCGGTTTTCCGGGAGGTTTTTCAAGATTGCTCCGGGCTGACATCCGATCGAGGGGGGGGAGCCATATGACTTGCAGGAGACGGGCAGCTCCTGCTGCCCAGGGGGAGGTCTTCCTGGAAGGAAAAAGGTGCCTGATCCCGTTTGAGTGGGAGGCAGCCGGGGGATCCGGCTCCGCTTTCCGAGGCCGTCGTTCCTGTCCTCGGCTCCAGCAGGCTTCGGGCGCCGGACGGCTGGATTGTCCTGCACGAGGGGGGAGGCGCAGTGACCAAGGGGTGCCAAGGCCACTGGAAGTGGGATATTTTCGATTGACATTGACCCCCTCCTGGTCGGCATCGGAGGCGCGGTGGATCCGCTCCAGGCTCCGGCATCCAAGCCGTTCGCTGATGCGGTGGGTGGTTTCCGAAGCGGCGGCGAAGACGGTCCCGCTGGTTCCGGGCGGGGATGCTGGAGCCATGGGCAAGGGGCGTCCATGGCGCTCTCGACGATGATGGCGCCGACGGGCTCGGGGGACAGCCGATTCCCCGGTTCGCCGGAATGCCTGCGGAATCGGCGGCAGCGGAGAGGTTCAGCGGTTCCTGGGCCGCCGGAATCGGGACATGCTCGTTTGACCTCGGCGCCGTGCTGCATCGGCTGGCCGAGGCGGTCCGGTTGACACCCGGAGGGCCGGGGCCCCATCCTGGGGCGGGCGATCCGATGCCGAGATCAAGACTGCCGGGAAGGGAGGTCAGGCTGGCGGCCTCGGGGAGGGACACCGGGGGCGGGGAGCCCTCGTGGCTTGAGCCCTTCCTGGATTCCCGGGGGCTGCGCCTGGGGCTGTTCGGGGCCCTGGGCTGCCTGCTGCTGGGCCTGCTGGCGGCCGGGGCGGGCAGCCTCGGCCAGATCAACACCCAGGGGATCGCCCACCTGCTCCTGGCGAGGCACTACGCGGCGGGGGACCTCTCCCTGGCCTTCTCCGGCTTCTGGAGCCCGCTCCTGGGCCTGCTGATCGGCCTGGGCATGGCGGCCGGCTGGGAGGAGGCGGTGGCGGCCCGGGCGGCCATGGGGCTCTCGGGACTGCTGTTCTGGAGCGGAACGGTCTTCCTGTGCGGGACGCTCCGGCTGGGGCCGGTCCCGGTGCTGGCCGCCGCCTGGGCGGCCTGCGGCATGTCGGTGGCCTGGTCGGTGGCCTGGATCACCCCGGATCTGCTCGGGGCCGCCCTCCTGGTCTGGGCCTTCGCCCTGAGCCTGCGGGCGCGCCGCCCGGGCTTTCCGAAGGCGGCTCTGTGGGCCGGGGCCTGCTGGGCCGCGATGTACTACGCCAGCGCCGCGCTCCTGCCCGCGGCGGCGGCGGTCCTGGGCGGCCTCCTCCCCTCCTTCCGGAAGCGGGGCCTGCTGGGCCGGTGGGCGCTCCTGGCGGCCCTGGCGGCGGCCCTGATGCTCCCCTGGTGGATCGCCCTGAGCCTGAAGCGGGGAGCCCCGAGCGTGGGCGAGGTTTGGCGGGTGGAGCGGGCGGTGCTGGGGCCTCCCGACATCGACCGCTACTATCCCTGCTTCGGCCGCTTCTCCGAGCCGCCCCCGGGCCGCCTCTCGGGGTGGGAGGATCCGTCCCTCTACGACTATCCGCGCTGGTCCCCCTTCGGGGATCCCGAGTACCGGAGCCACCAGGCGGGGCTGCTCCGGGAGAACCTCGCGTCCATGGCCGGGATCCTCGGCGGATTCGCCCTCCTGGGCTTCGGATGGCTGGCGCTGGCCGGGGCGCTGGCCTTCCGGGTTCCGGGCGAGGAGCCCCAGGAGTGGCGGTGGAGCCTGCTGCCCGTCCCGGCGCTGGCGCTGGCCTGGCTGCCGCTGCGGGTGGCCCCCCATGACGAGCGCTTCCTGTACGCCGCCTACCCCATGGTCCTGGCGGCCGGCCTGGGCCTGGCGCAGTGGCTGCTGCGGACCTGGCCCCGGCTCTCCCGCCCCCTGATCCTGGGTTCGGCGATCGCCCTGGCCGGCCTCGCCTCCCTGTCCCGGGGGCTGGAGGCCCTGCCGGGGACCTCCTCGCCCGGAGGCGTGGCGGCGCGGGAGCTGGCGGAGCGGATCCGGTCCGCCGGGCTCCCGGGACCGGTGGCCGGGGACGGCCTGGACGGGGGGTGCCGCAACGGCCTCTACCTGGCCTGCCTGCTGGGGGAGGAGTGGCTGGGGAGCGAGCCCGGAGCCCGGGAGGAGGAGTGGCTGGCCAGCGGGGCCCGGCTGGTGGTCCTGTCCGACCGCCATCCCTCCCGGATCGATCTGGAGCTCTCCCCGCGCTTCCGGGACCTGGTCCGGGAGTGGTACGGAGAGGACGCCGGACTCCTCCCCCTGCGGGTCTTCGCGGTCAGTCCTCCGGACCGGGATCCGGAGGGGCGTCGTGATCGTGCCCTTCCATCAGGTGGGCGATCCGCTCCTCCCCCAGCAGGGTCTTGAGGCGATCCACCAGGAGGGGAGGCAGGAAGGAGCCCTCGGGATCGAGGATGTGGCGCAGCGCCTCGTCCTTGAGCTCCTGGACCGTGGGCAGGCCGACCCGCACCTCCTGCTTCTCGGTGATCTCCTCGGCGAAGCGCCGCCACATCTTCCCGGCCAGCAGGTCCAGCGCCTGGGCGCGCTCGCCGTTGCCCACGCTCAGCTCCCGGAAGGAGGTGCGGATCAGCCCCTGGAGCACCGCCTTGAGCCGGTCCTGGGAGGTGCTGCCGATCTCCTCCTCCACCCGATCGAAGACGTACTCCTCCAGGCTGGCCTCGATGCTGCCGGGGTAGAGCTCCCGGCAGTAGTCGTAGAAGCCGGCCGCCTCGGCCTCCCGTCCGTTGACGTACAGGAAGTAGACCGCGGTGCGCAGGAAGTTCTTGTGGCCGGTGGCGATGTTCTCGCGCTGCTCCACCTCGGCCTCCATCATCTCCTCGTAGATGCCGCTCACCCGGCCGGCGATGTCGAGGTTGGGGTAGGTCTCGTAGGCCATGCCCCGTTCCGGATCGATCCAGAAGCCGGGGCTCTTCTTGAAGTTCTCCTCCAGGAAGCCGATCGTGGCCGGGTCGGCGTTCTCGTCCAGCGGCTCCCGCGACACCGGGTAGCCGGCCAGGTGCCCCCGGAGGAAGGCCTTCTGCATGCTCTGGAAGATCGAGCGGCGCAGGTTCATGCTCTTGTCCTCGCGGCGCGACAGGCCCAGCCCGGCGTAGGCCCAGTAGACCGAGTGGGTCTCGGGCAGGCGCCACTCCAGCGGCCCGTACCTCTCCTCCACCTCCCCGATGATCCCGGGGTCCATCTTGTACACCTCGCGCAGGCGGCGCGCCCGGCCGGCCTCCTCGGGGGTGGCGGGCTCGGACAGGGCCCGGAGGTCGGGACTGCCCCCGGGGAAGAACTCCTCCATCTCCGCGGCCCACTCCCGCTTGTAGGTGCGGTGGGCGTCGTCCATGTTGTCCCCCATCTTGTGCTGGAAGTGCCAGGCCAGCTCCCGGTAGAGCATCGGCTCGCGGGGGTTCGCCGGGATGCCCCGGTCGCGCAGCAGCTCGACGCCCTGCCTGACCCACTTCCAGCGGTCCTGGTGGTCGGGGAACTTCACCGAGATGTTGTAGGAGAGGTTCCAGGCCGAGTGGATCCACGGGGTGACGAAGCCGGGCTGCAGCCTGGTGATCAGGTCGGCCAGCTGGACCATCTCGTAGTAGCGCCCGGCCTCCTGCATCTTGTTGGCCCGGATCCAGAGCAGGTTGGCGAAGAGCCCCCGGAAGCCGCCCAGGACCATGTTGGCCAGGTCCAGCGTGGGAGAGCTGGTCCTGAGCGGATCCAGCCGGGGCAGATCCAGATCCCGGCGCGCCTGGTTGACCCGGTCCTGCACCAGGCCGGCCCCGGCCAGGCAGGACGCCAGGACCAGGACCGGAAGCGCGCGCCGCCAGCTGATTCTCCGGAGCGCCATCAGAAGGGCTTGGCGGCGGCCAGCTCCCGCCGGTGGAGGATGATCATGCCGATCAGGGCGCAGGCCCCGCCCAGCAGCGCCCCGTTGACCAGCAGGCTCAGCAGGAGCCAGCTCCAGGGGATCCACCGCCCCTCCGAGAGGTGGGCCACCGGGGAGAACCGCCGGACCAGGCCGATGGTCTCGAGCAGGCCCGAGGCCGCGCCCACCGACAGGCGGTTGAGGAATCCGGTCCCGCCGGCCTTTCCGGTGTTCTGGTCGACGCCCACGATGCCCTGCTGCTCCACGATCTGCTCCAGGGTGCCGGTGGAGAAGCCCACCAGCGCCAGCCCGCAGGTCACGAAGGCGGCCACCGGGAAGGAGAGCAGGCTGGAGGCCATCAGGCCCATGGCCGCGAACAGGCCCAGCCAGAGGTAGATCAGGACCAGGCCCCGCAGGAAGTTGGGCAGCATGCCCCCCTTTCGGTAGAGGACCTCGATCCCGTCCTCCAGCCCGAAGGAGAGGGGGCTGGCGTTGGCGTTGTAGAAGTCGACGGTGAGCACGCCCTCGCCGTCGGCCAGATCCGGGGCCAGCGGGAAGAGGATGGGATCGCCCGGCGCCAGGGTGTTGCTGAAGTCGCGGCGCTGGGTCCCGGGCGGGCCGACCCGCCAGTGGCAGACGTAGGTCGAGGTGTCGTAGGGGCTGGAGGAGAGGAACCTGACCCGCAGCCAGAGCAGCTTTCCGGCCAGCTCCCCGGGGGAGGCCACCGGTATCCTCCAGGTCCGGCCCATCCCGGGAGGGATGGTCTCCAGGGGGGCCCGGATCTGCTCGCCCACCATCTCCCGCACCCTCCTGGGCATCTCCTGGTGCATCTGGAGGGCCTCGGGCCGCTGGTTGGTCAGCGCCGCCACCTGCTGCTCGATGTACGGCTCCAGGTCGGGGACCTCGGGGCGGGCCGAGCCCCGGGCCACGAATATCTGCTCCCGGAGCAGCTCCCTCTGGTCCTCCGCCAGGCTGCGGGACTGGAAGTGCAGCAGCGCGTAGATCGAGAGGCCGCAGGGGAGGAGGAGGACCGCGTTGACTCCCATGATGCCCAGCCAGGTCCCCGCCCAGATCTTCCAGCGGGGCACCGGCTTGACGTCGATCATCTCGATGCGGTGCTCCTCCAGGTCGCGGGCCAGGGTGCTGCAGGACAGCCAGAGGGTGAGCACCGCCAGCAGGCCGGTGGAGAGGGCCAGGGTGTAGCTTAGGGTGATCTGCGCGTAGCCCAGGGCGGTCCCGTCGTGCCGCAGCGCCAGGGGCAGGCAGGCCACCACCAGCAGGAGCAGGATCCCCGCCACCGGCAGCACGCGCAGGCGGACGGCCGACCGGAAGGTGTGCCAGGCGATGGCCCGCAGCGCCCGCATGTCAATCCCGCCCGCCGCGATCCTGGTCCAGAAGGCCGGCCAGCCTGCGCTCCGCCGCCTCCCGATCCTCCCGCTCCTCCTCCGCCGCGGGGGCCGGCAGGGACTCCGCCGGCGGCTCCGGCTCGGCCCGGGCCAGCCGCTCGAGCTCGTCCCTGCCCTTCAGGTAGGCCGCCACTCCCCGTCCGGGCGCCGCTCCCGAGGTCTCCTTCTCCTGGACCCGGGCCCGGGCCACCACGTCCAGGAAGTAGCTCTCCAGGCTGCGCGCCGGGCGGTCGGTCAGGATCTCCTCCCCGGGGACGCCGGACGCCTCCTCCAGGGCCTTCCTGAGGGGCTCGGGATCGCCCTGGGGGGCGGGCAGGGTGAAGCGGATGCGGTCGGGGGAGGCCAGCAGCCGGTCCAGGGGCCCCTGGGCCTGGATGCGGCCCCCGTAGTAGATCGCCACCCGGCCGCAGACGTCCTGCACGTCGGAGAGGAGGTGGCTGCTCAGGATCACCGTCTTGCCCCGCCTGGCCAGGGTGAGGATCAGGTCCTTGATCTCGCGGCACCCGATCGGATCGAGGCCCGCGGTGGGCTCGTCCAGGATCACCAGGTCGGGGTCGTTGATCAGGGCCTGGGCCAGGCCGATGCGACGCTGCATCCCCTTGGAGAACTCCCCCACCGGCCGGTGGCGCACGCTGCCCAGCCCCACCATCTCCAGCAGCTGGCCGGTGCGCCGCCTGCGCTCCAGGCGGCCGAGCCCGAAGAGGCTGCCGAAGAAGGAGAGGGTCTCGCGGGCGTCGAGGTGCTGGTAGAGGTAGGACTCCTCGGGCAGGTAGCCGATGCGCGACTTGGTGGCCACGTGGCGGGGATGCCTCCCGAAGATCGCCACCCGCCCCCGGGTGGGGTGCAGCAGCCCCAGCAGGAGCTTGATGGTGGTGGTCTTGCCCGAGCCGTTGGGCCCCAGCAGGCCGAACACCTCGCCCCGGGGAACCGCGAAGCCGGCGTCGGCCACCGCCCGGGCCCGGGGGCGCCCCCAGAAGTCCAGGAACACCTTGGTGAGGCCCTCGACCGCGACCACGCTCTCCGGGCTCATGGCGAGGAGGCGCCTTCCGCTCCGGCCGGAGCCGCGGCCGGAGCCGCATCCTCGCGCCGGGGGGCGGCGGGCTCGAAGGGCTCCAGCTCCTCCCCCTGGCGCACCAGGCGGAAGCTGTTGAACACCACCATCAGCGATCCCGCCACGTGCAGGACCGCGGCCACCACCGGATCGATGTACTTCAGGGAGGCCAGGATCATCCCGCAGATCACGAAGAGCACCCCGA
Source organism: Limisphaerales bacterium (assembly GCA_965221075.1). GTDB lineage: Bacteria > Verrucomicrobiota > Verrucomicrobiia > Limisphaerales > AAA164-E04 > UBA2970. The sequence goes on along the minus strand of OZ244865.1, from coordinate 3,247,032 downwards.
AGAGGAAGTTCTGGTTGATCACCAGCCGGGTCATTCGCGAGAGCCGCATCAGGAAGGGCAGGCGCCGCAGGTCGTTGTTCATCAGGGCGATGGTGGCGCTCTGGATCGCCACCTCGCTGCCGGCCGCCCCCATGGCGATGCCCAGGTCCCCGGCGGCTAGGGCCGGGGCGTCGTTGACCCCGTCGCCCACCACCGCCACCCGGTAGCCCCGCCGGCGCAGGCGGCGCACGTAGTCCAGCTTGTTCTGGGGCAGGCACTCGGCCACCACCTCCTTGCAGCCGATCTCCCCGGCCACCCGCTCGGCCACCGGCTTGCGGTCGCCCGAGAGCATGGCGATGCGCCGGGCCCCGGCCAGGACCAGCTCCGAGAGGGACCTGCGGGCCTCGCCGCGGGTCCGGTCCCGCAGCCCGATCCACCCCTGGAACTCCCCGCCGCGGGCCACGAAGAGCAGGCTGTAGCCCTGGGCCTCGGCCAGGTCCACCCCCTTCTCGAAGTCCTGGACCACCCCGTTCTCCTTCAGCCAGGCGGCGCGGCCCACCGCCACCGCCTCCCCGTCGACCCGGGCGCCGACCCCCTTGCCCGCCGTCTCGGAGAACTCCGAGGGCTCGGCCAGCCCGACGCCGGCCTCCTCCGCCAGCTGGACCAGGGCCCGCGCCGCCGGGTGCTTGCTGTACTTCTCGGCCGAGGCGGCCATGCGCAGCAGCTCGGCCGGCTTGAGCCCCTCCCGCGGGGCCAGGCGGCTGACCGCCAGCCTGCCGGTGGTCAGGGTCCCGGTCTTGTCGAAGACGAAGGCGTTGATCCGGGCCGAGAGCTCCAGGTCCCCCACGTTCTTGATCAGGATCCCCAGGCGGGCGGCGGCCGAGAGCGCGGCCACCATCGCCGTGGGGGTGGCCAGGATGAAGGCGCAGGGGCAGGAGATGATGAAGATCGAGATCACCCGGCTCATGTCCTGGGTGAAGGCCCACACCAGGGCCGCGATCAGCAGCACCAGCGGGGTGTAGTAGCCGATGTACTGGTCGACGATGCGCATGATCGGCAGGCGGGTCTTCTCGGCGGCCAGGATCAGCTCGTGCACCCGTCCCAGGGTGGTGTCGCTTCCGGCCCGCGTCACCTTGATCTCCATCACCCCGGTCAGGTTCTGGGTGCCGGCGAAGACCTCGTCCCCCCGGGACTTGTCCACCGGAAGGGACTCCCCGGTGATGGTGGCCTGGTTGACCGAGCTCTCCCCCTGGACCACCACCCCGTCGGCGGCCACGTTGTCTCCGGGCCGGACCCGGATCACGTCCTCCACCCCGAGCGAGGCCACCTCCACCTCCTCCTCCCGGCCCTCCCGGATCCTCCGGGCCCGGGTGGGGGTGAGCCGGATGAGCGACTCGATCGAGCGCCGGGCCCCCTCGGCGGTGCGGGTCTCGATGATCTCCCCCAGCAGCATCAGGAAGGCGACCATCGCGGCCTCCAGGTAGTCCCCTCCGGCGAAGGAGGCCACCACCGCGATGGCCACCAGCTCGTTGGTGCTGAAGCGGCCCGCGGCCAGGTCCCTGAGGGCGGTGTGCACGATCGGGAATCCCAGCAGGACCGCCCCGATCATGGCGCTGAAGTCCCCGGCCGGCCCGCCGCCCTCCAGCAGGTAGGCGACCAGGAAGGAGTTGATCACGAAGCAGAGCCCGACCAGGATCTGCCAGAGCCGGATGTGGGAGTGGGAGTGATCGTGGTGGTGTCCGCCGTCCCCGCAGCAGGAGTCCTCCTGCGGCTTCTTCCGGCTGAGCAACGAGGTGACCTGCATGGCGTTCTGCTCCGTATGGGTCAGGGGGCGGCTTCCTCCTCCTGCTCTCCGCCGCCGTAGGTCCGGGGCTCGCGGTTGAGCAGGAGGCGCAGCTGCCGGGCGCCCGCCCCGCCGGGGGGCAGGTGCCACTTGTCGGCGGCGTTGGCGAGGACCGTGGCCAGGGCCTCCACCATCAGCCGCTCGGAGAACAGACGGGGACTGGCGCGGTAGCGCTCCCTCTGGTCCTCCAGGAACCGGGCGTCGGCCCGGGCCATCTGCACCAGGCGGTTGCTCAGGACCATTCCCCCGCTGAGGATCTCCTGGCGCTCGCCCTGGGCACGGCGGCGGATCTCCTCGGCCTCCCCCTCGGCCCGGTTCCGGGTCTGGCTGAGCACCTGCTCGGCCTCGAGCACGTCGTCGAAGGCCTCCTTGACGTACATCGGGGGAAAGGTCTGCACCTCGACCGTCTCGACGCTCACCGCGGGCGCCAGCTCCAGCTCCTCCAGCAGCCGGATCCAGCGCAGGCGCACCGCCTCGGAGAAGCCGGCCCGATCCAGGTAGATGGCGCTCTCGGCGGTGTGGCGGGCGGCGGCGTGCAGGATGGCGCTGTCGAGGGCGCTCTGGAGGAGCCCGGGGGCGCCGAGGTAGTTGAATTCGAAGAGCAGGGCGTCGCTGATCCGGTACTTGGCGGTGGCCTTGGCGTGGATGATGTTGCCGTCGGCGCAGATGGCGTAGCCGTCGGCCCCGGGCTGCAGCGAGGGGAGGCTCTGGGGCAGCTCTCCCGAGAGGAGCATCTCGGGGGTGGTCCGGTACCAGGAGTTGGTGGCCTCCACGGTGCGGCTCTCCTCCACCGGGATGCGCACCACCTCGTCGATCGGGTAGGGGAAGGCGAAGTGCACCCCGGGCTGGCGGATCCCGTCCTGGCCCGCCCCCACCGCCTTGCCCAGGCGCAGGACCACCGCCACCTGGTTGGGCTCGACCACGAAGATCCCCGAGAGCAGGAACGCCAGGACCATGGCGAAGAGCAGGATCCGCACGATGCGGAAGCTGCTGGCCATGGCCTCGGAGAGGGCCCGCGAGCCGGCCTCCTCGTCCGGGGGAGGCAGGGGGGCCTCCTCCTCCCGGGAGCCTTCGGGAAGGCGGTCCAGGAGGTCCTCGGGCAGATCCGGAAGCGGGTCGGGATCCTTCATCGGGCGGGGGCGGCGCCGGCCTCGCCGGGAGCGGCTTCCGGAGCCTCGGGGGGCGGGGCGCCGGGCAGGGCGCCGCCCAGCCCCTGCAGCAGGTCGAAGGGCGGGGTGGAGGGATCGAGGATCAGGGTGGTCTTCTCGGCGGTGGCCTCGGTCAGGGTGCGCAGGCGCAGCAGGTAGTTGGCCAGCTGGGGATCCTTGTCCAGCTCCTGGTAGTACTGGGCGGCCTCGGCCTCGGCCTCCCCGATCATGATGGTCGCCTCGGCCTCGGCCCGGGCCAGGATCTCGCGCCGCTCCTGGTCGGCCTCGGCCCGGATCCGGATCGCCTGGGCCTCGCCCTCGCCCTGGTAGCGCTTGACCAGCCTCATGCGCTCCTCCCGCATGCGCTCGAAGACCTTGCCGGTGATCGACTCGGGCAGGCCCAGGCGCTTGATCCCCACCATCTCCACCTCGATCCCGTAGTTCTCCCGGGCCGGGCCCCGGATCGCCTCGAGCATCTCGCCCTCGATCTCGCCGAACTTCAGATCCTCGGCCCGGGTGTTGATCAGGTCGCTGAAGGGATGCTGCCCGATCACCGCGTTCTTGGCGTCCCTCACCAGGTTCTCCAGGTTGCGCTCGACGCCGGAGACGCTCCCGCCGAAGCGCTGGAGGAAGATCCCGGGATCGGCGATCCGCCACCCCAGGTAGACGGTGATCAGCAGGGTGCGGGCGTCGCTGGTGGTGGTCTGCTCGAACTTGCGCTCGAAGTCGCGCAGGCGGTTGTCGAAGCGGTAGATCCGGTGGATGGGCCAGGGCAGGCGGAAGTAGAGCCCCGGCTCCTCCTTGACCGAGGAGGCCTTCCCGAAGGTGGTGACCACCGCCACCTCGGTCTGCCGCACCTGGAAGGCGAAGAGCAGGCACAGGAAGACCAGGCCCAGGATGCCCCCCGCGGCCAGGGAGATGGTTTGCTTCTTCATCGGATCGGGTCTTCTATCGCTCCTCGGGGCGGGCCTGGAGCAGGTCGTAGGCGATGGTGTCCTCCAGGTCGATCTGGAAGATCTGCTCGGCGGTCCGGGGCACGACGACGTACTTGCGGCTGTTGGTCAGCGAGAGCCCGAGGGCCTCGTAGTACTTGCGGTTGGCGAAGACTCCGGGAGCGCTGCGGCTGGCGTCCATCCAGCGGCCGAACTGCCTGGCGGAGGAGCGCGCCGCCTCGACCCGCTCGGCGCTCCGGGCCCGGGCGTCGCTGGTCAGGCGCAGGGCCTCGGCCCGGGCCAGGGGGAGCGCCTCCTCCATGTCGCCCTCGGCCGCCAGCTTGCTGGTCTCCTTCTCCTGGAAGGCGCCGATCACCTCCTCGAAGGCCTCGGCCACCTTGACCTGCTCGTTCCCGATGGGGGGATGGATGTCCTGCAGGCCCACGAAGAGCACGTCCACCCCCAGGGCCGCCTCGTCGGCGGCGCGCTGGATCGAGCGGGCCAGGTCCCGGGCCCCCTGCTGCCTGCCCGTGGACATGAAGCCGATCAGGTCCACGCTGACCAGGTAGCGCACCACCTCCCGGTAGCAGATGGACTCCAGGAGCGCCTCGGGATCCTGGTGCCGGTACATCCACTGCTCCAGGTCGCCGATGCGGTACTGCACCGGGATCGAGGCGGTCAGGAAGTTGACCGGGACCGCCTCGTCCCCCTCGCTCTGGCCCTCGCTGCTGGCCACCAGGAAGTTGTCCTCCACCTGGTTGTGGGGCACGGTCCACAGCAGGACCTCCTCGAGGGCCCGGGACTCGTCGGGGATCCAGCCCACCGAGAGGGTGCGCACCGTCTCCACCGGCTGGCGGAGCACCCGGTCGACGGGCCAGGGCAGCTTGAAGTGGATTCCCGGTCCGAGGATCCCCCTGGAGGAGACCTGGCGGCCGAAGCGCTCCAGCGTCCCCTGCTGCCCCGGCTCCAGGATCACGAAGGTGGTGAACAGCAGCAGCATCGCCGCCTGGAGCAGCAGGATCCATGCCAGGGAGCGCTCCAGGAAGCGGTAGAACCAGGTCTCGGAGACCCGGAAGCCGAACTGGTAGTCCAGCGCCTGGGCCAGGGTGGTGATCAGCCCTCCCGGCTGGCCCAGGAGCCCCACCAGGCGGCTCTCGTAGAGCGGCCGGCCGGGATCCCGGCTTCCCCGGGGGCGGTAGGCCTCCAGCACCAGCTGGACCAGGCACTCGGCCGCCGAGAGCCCGAGAAGGACCAGCAGGATCCGCCCCGTCCACAGGTCCAGGGCGGGGATTCCGGCCCAGGAGCCCGCCGCCGCCGCCACCAGCAGCAGGCTGACCACCGAGCCCATCAGCAGGTGGGCGCTGGGGGCCCGGAGCAGCTCCCCCTCCCGCAGCCGGGACATCCCCGCGGTGTAGCGGCCCAGCAGGTAGAGGACCAGGGCGAAGGAGGCGAAGGCGGCCATCGCCAGCCCGGCCTGGGCGGGATCGGGCCGGGAGGCCTCCCCCAGCCGGCCCCAGAGCGCCCACACCGCCAGCGCCTGGCCCAGGAACAGCAGCGCCGTGGCCCCGGGCACGAAGTAGCGGTCGAACTGGCGGCGGGTGCGCCGCGCCAGCAGGGTGTCCCCCCCCTCGTCCTCGAAGAGGGCCGAGCCGCTGCGCTCCCCCAGGTCCCCCTGGCTCTCCATCCGCTCCCACTTCTCCCGGTTCTGCAGCTGGACGCGCATCCAGGCCAGGAGCGAGACCAGGAAGCCCAGCCCGGTCCAGGCGGCGGCCCCCAGGGCCGAGGCCATCCCGGCCGACAGGGCGAGCCAGGCCGAGGCCAGCGCCGCGGCCATGAGCAGGGAGAGGCCGATGAATCCCAGGCGGGCGATGGTCTTTTCCATGGGTCCGGCTTGTCGTCAGCTGCGGCCCGGCTCGCGATCCTGGAAGAGCGCCGCCGCCAGGGCGAGGAGGGCCCCCAGATGGAGGAGGGCGTAGAGGGCGACCAGGCCCACGTAGCTCCAGGGAATGCTCTTCCCGGGCTCCAGTGCGCCGGGCATCCAGAAGAGCTGCCAGTTGGGGATGGCCGCGTACAGGACCGCCGCCCACCAGACCCCCTCCTCGGCCATCCTGCCGAAGAAGTGGTCGCTCACCAGGCCCAGCAGGAAGACCCCGGAGCAGATCGACAGGGTGGCCACCAGGTCCAGCCGGGTGGAGCAGGCCAGGGCCAGCGCCGAGAAGATCAGGAAGGCCAGGAGGATCAGCGCCGCGGCCCTGGCCAGCCGCCAGTCCACCCCGATGTGGTCCTCGAACATGGAGCCCTCGGGCCTGGGAAGCTGCACGATCGCCGCGAAGGCCACGGTGGTGAGCAGGGCGGTGAGCAGGGTGGCGTCGGAGACGAAGGGGCGGTGCAGGAAGTAGTTGGAGAAGCCGCCCGCCAGGAAGGCCAGGGCCACCGCCCCCAGGTAGATCAGGAGGGCGCGCTGGTCGGGCTCGCCGTAGGCGGTGTAGGCCATGCGGCCGGCCAGCAGGGCGCTCACCGTGTTGGCGTAGGTGAGCACCGCCAGGGCTCCGGCCAGGCCCAGGTACTTGGCCAGCAGGAAGCGGACGCGCCCCACCGGCTTGGCCAGCACCGCCAGCACCGTCCCGGAGCGGATCTCCCGGGCCAGGGAGGAGGAGGCGCAGATCGCCGAGACGAACAGGCCGGTCAGGAGCATCGAGGCCAGCACGCTCTCCTTGACCAGCCGGTCGTCGTCCCCGAAGGCGAAGTAGGGGACCATCGACAGGAACACCGAGAAGCAGGAGGAGGCGGCCAGTATCAGCAGGAACACGGGCTGCCGGAGCAGCTCCATGAAGGCGTTGATGGCGATGGCTGCCGTCTGTCTCATCCGCGGCGGAGGCTGCGGGCCTGGCTACCAGGGAAGGGGGCCGGACTCAAGCCCCATTCTTCCCGGGCGCGATTCCGCAGGGCACGGGGATCGGAGCGGCCCGGGGCCCCTGGATCAATGGGCATCCGCACGCACATCCCCCTCCTTCGAGGGGCACAGCCGGCCCAGCTCGCATCCCCGGCAGCCGGGACGGCGGGCGCGGCAGCGCTGCCTGCCGTGCCGGATCAGCAGGTGGCTGGCCTGGATCCAGCGGGAGGCGGGGAGCAGGTCACGCAGGTCCTCCTCGATCCGCTCCGGGCGCCTCTCCCGGCTCAGGCCCAGCCTGCCGGAGAGCCGGGCCACATGGGTGTCGACCACCACTCCCGAGGCCAGGCCGAAGGCGGCGCCCATCACCACGTTGGCGGTCTTGCGCCCCACGCCGGGAAGGGACACCAGCTCCTCCATGGTGCGGGGCACCTCCCCCCCGTGGTCGGCCTCCAGCCGGGCGCCCAGGGCCTTGAGGCTGCGGGCCTTGCTGCGGAAGAGGCCGATGCTGCGCAGCAGGCCCTCGAGCTCCTCCAGGGAGGCCCGGGCGTAGCTCCCGGCGGAGGGGAAGCGGGCGAAGAGCTCCGGGGTGGCCTTGTTGACCTGCCGGTCGGAGCACTGGGCCGAGAGGATGGTGGCGACCAGCAGCTCGAGGGCCGAGCGGTGATCGAGCTCGCAGCGGGCCCCGGGATAGGCGGCCTCCAGGGCGTCGAAGATCTCCCCGGCGCGCCGGCGGCGGGCCCTGCGGGACTCCCGGGAGGCGGGGGCGGGGGACGGATTCCGGGCTCTCAGGGCCTCTCCGGGTACTCGAAGGCGCGGCCCTGGTAGTTGCGCACCACGATCGAGTCCTCGTCGTGGCGCACCACCCAGTCGGGGTTGACCGGCACCTTGCCGCCCCCGCCGGGAGCGTCGATCACGAACTGGGGCACGGCGTAGCCGGTGGTGTGCCCCCTGAGCCCGCGGATGATCTCGATCCCCTTGGATACCGGGGTGCGCAGGTGGGCCGAGCCCCGGATCAGGTCGCACTGGTAGAGGTAGTAGGGACGCACCCGGCACCGGAGCAGCTTGTGGACCAGCGCCTTCATGATCCCGACGCTGTCGTTGACGCCGCGCAGCAGCACCGACTGGTTGCCCAGGGGGATCCCCGCCTCGGCCAGGCGGTCGAGCCCCTGGCGGACCTCCAGGGTCAGCTCGGCGGGATGGTTGCAGTGGATGCTGACGAAGAGGGGGGGGTAGCGGCGCAGGACCTCGCAGAGCCCCGGGGTGATCCGCTGGGGCAGGAACAGGGGGATGCGGGTGCCGATGCGCAGGAATTCCACGTGCGGGATGCGGTGGAGCCGGCCCAGGAGGGTGTCCAGCTTGTCGTCGCCCAGCAGGAGGGGATCTCCTCCGCTGAGCAGCACGTCCCGGATCCGGGGGTTCCCCTCCACGTAGGCGATCTGGCGCTCGAGCTGCGGATGGAAGTCGTAGCCGGTGGCGTTGCTCACCATGCGGGACCGGGTGCAGTAGCGGCAGTAGGCGGCGCACCGGTCGGTCACCAGGAAGAGGATCCGGTCGGGATAGCGGTGGACGATGCCCGGCACCGGCGAGGAGCCGTCCTCGGCGCAGGGGTCGATCATCTCCTGGCCGTCCTGGCGGGCCTCGTCGGCCAGGGGGATCACCTGGCGGCGGATGGGGCAGCCCGTGTCCTCGCCGTCGATCAGGTTGAAGAAGAAGGGGGTGATGGCCAGGGAGAGCTTCCGGCGGGCGAAGAGGATGCCGCTGCGCTCCTCGGGCCTGAGCCGGGGCATCCGGGCCTCGATCTGCTCCAGGGCGGTGATCCGGTGGCGCAGCTGCCACTTCCAGTCGTTCCACTCCGGATCGGGAACCTCCTCCCAGCTCCCCTTGCCCGCCGGGAGGAAGTCGCGGAGGTCTTTCGGCGCCGACCGAAGCGACGGAACCGGCGCCGGCTCCTCCGCAATGGTGTCCAACATCGCTGGGAGCGGAGTCTAGGGGGCCCGGGGGGCCTGTCAAGGAACGGAACGGCCCGGGGGACGCTCCGGCATCCGCCGGTCCTGGCTCCTTTTTCCATTGATCCGGGGCCTCCGGGAGGCTATAGGTTGCGGGTCCTTCGCCGGGTCCCCGAAGGGGCCCCTCCCTGGTTCCGGATCCCGGCGTGGGCCTCCGCCCGTTCTCCGACCTTGCCCGATGCCCAGCAAGACCTCCATGCCCTCCGAGGGCCCCGATCCACGCAGCGGCGAGAGCCCCCACCTGGCCGGCGTCCTCCGGGAGCTTGAGCTCCGGGCCCGGGAGCAGAACAGCACGCTGACCCGGGACGACGTCTCCCTGGCCTGCGAGGCCGCGGGCTGGAACCCGGGCGCCGAGGATCTGGACCTCCTCGCCTCCCGGCTCAAGCGCAAGGGGATCGGCATCGTGGACTCGTTCGAGGCCGACCGCGGCAAGCGGGCGGGCAAGGACGATCCGGAAGACGCCGGCAGCCTGGACATCCTGGACGATCCGGTCCGGATGTACATGAAGGAGATGGGGAGGGTCCCCCTGCTCACCCGGGAGCAGGAGGTGGACATCTGCAAGCGGATCGAGAGCGCCGAGAACGAGCAGCGCGACATCATCTACAGCCTGGGCTTCACCGCCAAGGAGCTGATCGGGACCGCCGAGAAGCTGACCGCGGAGGAGCCCAAGGAGCGCTTCGACCGGGTGATCCAGGAGAAGAAGATCGAGTTCCGGGAGGATGGCGAGCCCGACGAGGGCTCCAGCTTCCGGGAGCGGCACCTGGCCTACCTGCGGCGCCTGATCCCCAGCGTGCGTGACCAGGACGAGAAGGTCGAGCAGTGCTACAAGGAGCTGCAGGATGCCCGCAGGAGGTGCCGCGAGAGCGCCGATCCGGTGGAGCGGCGCATGGCCCGGCTGGGCGGCCTGGTCCAGGCCCTGGAGGACTGCCGGCCGGGCCTTCCTCTGCTGCGGGAGCTCTCCCGCGAAGCGGTCTTCCTGGCCGACGCCCTGCTCAGTCCCGGCGTCGATCTCTCGGAGCTGCGCACCCTGCTCGACATGGCCTGGGAGGGGCGCCGGCACCTGGACCAGGCCCTGGAGGAGCGGGACCGGCTCGCCGGGCTCCTGCGCCGGATGGAGGAGAGCCAGGGCGACGCGCTGCTGGCCCCGCTGCGCCTCCGGCTGGACGCGCTGGGGGACGAGGCCTCCCCGGAGCAGCGGGAGAGCTGCCGCAGCCTCTACCTCGAGGCCCGGAAGTGCTGCCAGCGCCTGGCGGGCCTGGTCGCGGAGAGCCGCACCGGGGAAGGCGCTCCGCCTCCCGGGGACCTTCTGGCCGGGCTGGGACGCCGGCTGTTCGGAGAGCCCGATCCCTCCCAGCCGCGCAGCGGGGCCTCCCGGACCCTCCTCGGGGATCTGGCCGGGATCTCCCGCCAGGCCATCTCGGAGTCGCTCTCCTTCCTGGACTCGGCCCTTGCCGGGCGCCTCGCCCAGCGCGACGAGCTTCTGGCGGCCCTGGGCAGGGGAATGGACATCCTGGCCAAGCGCTGCCGGGAGCCGGGCTCGGACCAGTGCTTCGCCCTGATGCGCAGGATGCTGGAGACCCTCCTGGACCGGGCCTTCGTCTCGCTGGGCGATGGCGGGGAGGAGCTCTCCGCGGAGGCCGGCGAGCGGCTGCAGGCCTGGAGGAGCTCGTCGGCCGCCTTCGGAAAGGACCTGAAGAGGCACCGCGTGCAGGTCCAGGAAGCGAGCCGCAGGGAGCAGCAGTTCCACTCCAGGGATCACAGGCTGCAGTCGGTATACGGACGGTTCTCCTACCAGCAGAGGGTGCTGGAGGAGATGCTCAAGCTGGCCCGGAACATCCAGGAGAAGTTCCTGTTCCATGTGGAGAACATGGGCAAGGGGATCGAGGGATCGCGCGGGAAGGTCCGGGCCTTCCTCGATCGCCAGGCGGCCCGGGGGACCCGGGCGGACGGCTCCCAGGACCGTCTGGAGGGGCTGCTGGAGGACATCGGCCTGCGGCTGGCCTCCGACGGCCCCTCACTGCGGAGCGCGCCTGCGGGCCTGCTGGGCCGCTACCGGGATCTTTCGGCCTACGATCGCATCGCCAGGGAATTCGAGGAGATCGGGGAGCTGGTGGGAGGACTGGAAGCCGGAAGCGAGACCGAGGAGCTGCGGGGAGACTGCCGCCACACCGTCCGCCTGATCCAGGTGCAGCTCGAGAACATCCGCAGCCTGGAGATCTACACCCGGACCCCCTACCGGGTCTTCCTGCAGCGCTACGGCGAGCTCACCGACGCCGCGGTGCGGGCCACCCGCGCCAAGCAGGACATGGTCAAGGCCAACCTGCGCCTGGTGATCTCCATAGCCAAGAAGTACACCAACCGGGGGCTCTCCTTCCTGGACCTGATCCAGGAGGGGAACATCGGGCTGATGAAGGGGGTGGAGAAGTTCGAGTACCAGCGGGGCTACAAGTTCTCGACCTACGCCACCTGGTGGATCCGCCAGGCGATCACCCGCTCGGTGGCCGATCAGGCCCGCACCATCCGCATCCCGGTGCACATGATCGAGGAGATCAACAAGCTGGTCCGGATCCAGAAGCACCTGCTGCAGGAGTTCGGGCGGGAGCCCACCCACGAGGAGATCGCCGAGGAGATGGTCTGCTCGGGGCAGGAGAAGCAGGAATACTCGGTGGACCGGGTGAGCCGGGTGCTCAAGATGTCGCAGCAGCCCATCTCCCTGGAGTCGCCGGTGGGGGACAGCGGCGACGCCAGCTTCGGGGACTTCATCGAGGACACCTCCAGCGACAACCCCATGGACATGACCAGCCAGGAGCTGCTCAAGGACCGCCTGGACGAGGTGCTCAACACCCTTACCGAGCGGGAGCGGAAGATCCTGGAGATGCGCTTCGGCCTCACCGACGGCTACCAGCGCACGCTGGAGGAGGTGGGGAAGATCTTCAAGGTGACCCGGGAGCGCATCCGCCAGATCGAGGCCAAGGGGCTGCGCAAGCTGCGGCATCCCACCCGCATCCGCCAGCTGACCGGCTTTCTGGAGTCGGACGACGAGGCCGATCTGGAGCCTTCCCCCTACACCGACCCCCTCTCCGCGGAGGGGCAGCTCTTCGGAGCCGGAGCCGGTCCCCGGGAGCGGAAGAAGGCGCTCAGCTAGACCTCCTCCCGGGGGGCCTCCGGGCCGGATCAGGCCGCCTGTCCGGGGCCTTGTTCCTCTTCCGTCCCGCCGGTCTCTCGGCCCGCCGTCCGCCTCGAACGGCAGCAGGGCGAAGCGCGCCGTCCAGGAAGCAGGCCGGAAACCGGATCCCGGCTGCCTGGGGATCGACAGAACCCGTTCAGGGTCCGTCCAGGCTGGGACTGGCGGGCAAGGCCGCATGGGAGGCCCCCGCCAGTTCCCCGCAGCGCTCGGAACCGCACAGTCCAGGGACTCGCCGCAGCCCTGCTTCGGCTTGGCTGATGGCGGCGGAAGGGCCAATCGAGAGCCTGCACGAGCGCGGCTTCGCGGGACGATCCGGGCATCTCGTCTTCCAGGAGCCTTTCCTGGAGCCGGTAGCGCGCGCCTGGCGATCAGCCTGCCCTTGAGCCGGGATGGAGCGGCGCTCTTCCTACAGCCGATCAGCGCCCGTCCCGAGCGGGCTTCGACGATCCTGCCGCGGACAAGGGCTTCGGGGCCAGGGGCTGGGTGCCTGGAGACGAGGAAATAGAAGGCGGCCTCGCTCGATCTCCTGGCGCATCGCCGACGCATCGTCGACTTCCAAGGGAACAGCTGCCGGACCAGGGAGCATCAGGCCCCGATGAAGGGCTGGAGCGCAGCGGAGGAGAGACGGCAAGGGCCCTTCGGACAGCACGGAAGGAGCTTGGCGGCCTGAGCCCTGCTCGAATAGCCGCGGTGGGACAGCGAAGCGGCCCAGTGCTCCGAAGCCGCCGGAAGCGGGACCATTATCGGCTGGCGTCTGCCGCGAGGGGTGCGGCTTCTCTCTGCAGCGCCGGATGGCCTACGGCTCCGGATGGAGCCTCTCTCAGGAATGCAGCCGGGACGCTATTCCTTTTCCCGGCTTGTCCCGGAAACAAGCAGCCGGCATCGCCTCGCGGCAGAAGAGAGTCTCCCCCGCACCGCAGTTCCCGGCACAGATGGAGCATAGTTGACTTGGCCTGCTACGGCACAATATACTGGCAACGGTGCAGCGCGTAAAACTTGCAAGAGTGCGGAGATAGTCCGGCATGGCCTCGCCGAACGAGAAGCTCTCAGCGTCGCTGTCGCAGCTCCAGAAGCTCCAGGGCCGGGGGCGGAGGGTCTTCCGTTCAGGCGAGCTGACGCGTGTCCACCGCGAGCGGCTGGTCAGGAACGGCTTCCTGCGCGAGGCGATGAAGGGCTGGCTGATCTCCTGCAGCCCGGATGCCGATCCGCGCGATGCGACGCCTTGGTTCGCTTCCTTCTGGGAGTTCTGTGCGGCCTATTGTTCGGCCCGTTTCGGGCCGGACTGGCACCTGTCCCCGGAGCAGTCGTTGCTGCTCCACGCGAACAGCACCGTCATCCCGCAGCAGATCGCTGTCTACTCGCCCAAGGGCGCCAACAACACCGTCGAACTGCTGTTCGGCACGTCCTTGTACGACCTCAGGCACAATGACACGCCGCCGGACGCCGACCGGACGGAGCAGGACGGTCTGAGGCTGCTTGTGCCCGAGGCGGCATTGATGCGTGTACCGGAGTCTTTCTTTGTCCGGCACCGGGTCGAAGCGCAGGTCGTGCTCTGGGGAATACGCGATGCGGCCGACATGCTCGGGCGTCTGCTTGACGGCGGTCGTTCGGTGATCGCCGGTCGACTGGCAGGAGCCTTCCGCCGGATCGGCAGGGGAGACATGGCTGACGAGATCCTGAGCGTCATGAAACGCGCCGGCTACGATGTCCGCGCAGCCGATCCGTTTGCACCGGAACAAGCGGTTGGCGTTCTGAGCCCGTCGCAGGCGCCGATTGTCGGCCGCCTGCAATCGCTGTGGAAGACGATGCGGGAGCCTGTGATTGCAGCATTTCCCGAGCCACCCGGGCTGCCCAGGGATACCAAGGCCTTTCTGTCCTTCGTCGACGGTATCTATCGGAACGATGCCTACCACTCGCTCTCGATCGAGGGATACCGCGTCACGCCTGAGCTGATCGACCGGGTACGCACGGGCAACTGGGATCCAGGCAGTCACGTCGCCGATCGGAAGAGCCGCGATGCGATGGCCGCACGAGGCTACTGGCAGGCTTTCCAGCTTGTGCGGTCGGCAGTCGGCGAGATCGTTGGCGGCGGCGAACCCGGCTCTCTGGTCCGCAAGTCCCACCGCGACTGGTACCGCGAGCTGTTCCAGCCTTTCGTTGCCGCCGGCCTTATGGCGGCTTCCGCTCTGGCGGGCTACCGCAGCGATTCCGTTTTTCTGCGGGGATCGCGGCATGTGCCGCCGCGCTGCGAGGCGGTCCGAGACGCCATGCCGGCCCTGTTCGATCTGCTGGAAACCGAAAGCGAGCCTTCCGTTCGCGCCGTGCTCGGGCACTGGCTTCTCGGCTACATCCACCCCTATCCGGACGGCAACGGGCGCATGGCGCGCTTTGCCATGAACGCGATGCTGGCCTCCGGCGGCTATCCTTGGACCGTCATCCGGGTCGAGGACCGAGGCGTCTATCTGGAGGCGCTTGAAAGCGCCAGCGTTGATCAGGATATAGGGCCGTTCGCCCAGTTTGTGGCGGACCGGGTTTCATGGTCGCTGGGGCAGGCATAGCGAGCGCTGTCGTTGCAATGACTGTTCGGGGGCTATTTGTCCGGATTGCCTCTGGCGACGGCTTTTCGGTAGAGCCTGTTGTTCAATGGAGAAGCCACCTGGATCCTCCTCGTTTCCACCGATTGGATGGGAGCGATGGGGGCAGGTCCGTTCTGCGGCCTCCATTGGGAGGCCCGGCCTCCTTGCTCCCCTTCGGGAACGATGGACTGCTGCATGGCGGGAGCTGGGTTCCCGAGGCTCAGGTGAATGGCCGACCCCCGCGTCCGATCAGGCTCGGCCCGAGCTGAGCGCCTCCGGAGCTGCAGCGCAGCCTCCCGGGGGGTGCAATCCCAGAGCCTGCGCTGTCCCTCCCTGGACCTATGCGCCCTCAGTCGTTGTAGGCCGACTCTCCGTGGGACGCGATGTCGAGGCCCTCGGTCTCCTCGCCCTCGTCGACCCGCAGCCCGATCACCGAATGCACCACCTTGAGCAGCACAAGGCTGACCACCAGGGTGTAGACGATAACGAGCAGGGAGGCGAGCGCCTGGACTCCAAGCTGTTCCAGGATGCCGACGTCAGCCCCGTCGGCGTATTTCAGTCCCAGGCCTCCAAGCTTCTCGTGGCCGTAGAAGGCCACCAGAAGGGTGCCGATCAGGCCTCCCACTCCATGGACTCCGAAGACATCCAGCGAGTCGTCGTACTTCAAGCGGCTCTTGAGGGAGGTCGAGGCCAGCCAGCAGACGATCCCGGCGACCGCGCCAATGCAGAGGCCGCCCACCGGCCCGACTTTGCCGGCGGCCGGCGTGATGGCCGCCAGTCCCGCGATGGCGCCGGTGGCGAATCCCAGCATGCTCGGCTTTCCGTGCTTCATCCACTCCCCGAACATCCAGACCAGGGCGGCGGTCGAGGCGGAGATCTGGGTGACCAGGATGGCGTTGGCGGCGGATTCGTCGGCGGCCAGGGCGCTGCCGCCGTTGAAGCCGTACCATCCTACCCAGAGCATGCCCGCCCCCATCACCGTCAGGGGCAGGTTGTGGGGCGAGAGGTTTCGCTCTCCGTAGCCCTTGCGGGGGCCGATGAAAATGCAGGCCGCCAGGGCGGCGACCCCGGCGGTGATGTGGACCACGATGCCACCGGCGAAATCGATGACCTTCACGCCTTGGATATCGCCAAGGATTCCGCCTCCCCAGACCATGTGGCAGACCGGGACGTAGACCAGGATTCCCCAAAGTCCCATGAACCAGAGCATGCCCGAGAAGCGGATCCGCTCCGGGAAGGCCCCCACGATCAGGGCGGGAGTGATAATGAAGAAGGTCATCTGGAAGACGGCGTGGAGGCTGAGAGGGATGGTGTCGTAATATTTTTCCGCATCCACGTCCATCAGCAGGAAGTTGTCCAGGCCTCCGATGAAGGAGTTGAGCGCTCCCTCTCCTTGCGAGAAAGCGAGGGAGTAGCCGCACACCACCCAGAGGACGGTCATCAGGGCCGCGATCACGAAGCACTGCATCAGCACCGAGAGCACGTTGCGCTTGTGGACCAGGCCTCCGTAGAACAGGGCCAGCCCCGGCAGGGTCATGAAGAGGACCAGGGCGGTGGCGCTGAGGATCCAGGCGGTGTCGCCCTTGTCGAGGGGGGATTCCGCCTCCTGCCCGAACGCCGCGAGCGGCGCGAGCAGGAACAGGGAGGCCAACAGAAGTCGGAAGCGGCTTTTCAGGATCATGGAGGGGGAAGCGCTGGCGTCTGTTCGGAGCGGGGTGGCAGGGCAGATGGTGCCTTCAGGCGCTCGCGATTCAAGCCGGAACTGGCCGATCGGGCCCGGCCGGGAGGCCTGGATGCGCGGAGCGGTCAGGGAGCCGCTCCCCGATCGACGATGCGGTACAGCCCCATGCTTCCGTCGGGTTCGAAACGGAAGGATCTCTCCGTCGACAGGCCCAGGTTCCGCCACTGGGGGCTGTCCAGCGATTCCTTCCACTGCCGCTCGAAGGGACCGGCTCCACCGGTCCAGGAGACGAGCAGCTGGTCCCCGGCCCATTCCACGCTGACAACCACCGGGGCGATGGCGGGCGGGGTGGGATCGGGCATGGCGTCGGGGTGGACGATCAGGGAGACCACCGCCTGGCTTCCCTCCTGTCCCGCGATCAGGAGCCTGCTGGCGCTCAGACTGACCGAGGGATCCTGCGCCTGGGCGCCGTCGAAGGCCAGGAAGCTGGGAGTCAGCGGGTTCCACCGCTCAGCGTCGGGGAGGTACTCCACCACCTGGGCCAGGACCTGATCGTTCCACTGCCGGACCACGGCCACCCTTCCCAGGGCGTCGGCCGCCAGATCCAGGCCTCCGAACCGGCCCATGGCCGGCGCCGCCTGCCGATGCGCCGGCTTCAGGGCCGCCTGGGGCATCTCCAGGGCCGCAAGGCCCAGGGCTCCGTCGGACTCGTGCCCGGCCAGGAAGATCCGGGGCTGGTGGAGATGGGAGGCCATGTGCCGCTCCCCGTCCAGGGGGAAGGGGAGCCGGAGATCGAGGGGATCGGCCAGCCGATCCCCCTGGAGATCCAGCAGGTGGAGCCTCGAAGCCTGACGGATGGCGAAGCCGCCCCGGAAGGCGGCCACCTCCGGCCTTCCGCCTTCCCGTGCCACCACCCAGCTCTCCCGCGCAACCGAGCCGTCGGGAGCCAGGATCGCCGCGATCAGGATGGCCTCCTGCGCCCGCAGTCCGCTGCGATCCTCCTGGGCCACCACCAGGCTGCCGTTCTCCAGGAAGGCCAGGTCGCTGCCGAAGGAGGCGTCCTCCGAAGCGGGGAGGGAGCCCTGGGCGAGGCGTCCGTTGAGGGCGTCCAGGGCCAGGGATCGGGCCAGCGGCGGATCCAGGGACTGGAGCTGGACCACGTCGGAAAGGCTGCCGGGACCGCGTTCCAGCCCCGTCCGCCAGCGTTCGCCGGAACCGAAGGCTTGCCGGGTGTGCAGGGCCGCCGCCGCTCCGGCGGCGAACAGGGAGGCTCCGGGGCGGGGATCGCCCGCCAGCCGCCCGGGCCGGGCCTCCAGGGAGGAGGGAAGCAGCGCGCCCGTCCAGGGAATGTCCGAGTCGTCCCGGAAAGCGGCGCGTATCTCGGGCTCCCCCGGGGACGCGTCCGGCAGCAAGGCCACCGCCAGGTGCGGGGGGAGTCCGGAACGGGTCTGGCGTGCCAGGATAGCGAACACGCCGGCGCCCACGGGGGCGGTGTCGATCCGCGCCGATTCCTCGGAGAGCTCCCCTAGCAGGCTGCGGCTCAGGAGCAGCCGCTTCAGGCCCGCCTGGCCGGCATGGGGGACCAGGCCCGACGGCCGGCTCTCGGGGTCTCCGGGGTGGGAGGGC
The DNA here is from genome assembly GCA_965221075.1 of Limisphaerales bacterium. Taxonomy (GTDB): domain Bacteria; phylum Verrucomicrobiota; class Verrucomicrobiia; order Limisphaerales; family AAA164-E04; genus UBA2970. Next base: position 3,229,161 of record OZ244865.1, on the reverse strand, counting down.
TCGAACTGGGGATCGGCCTTGCCGTCCCCGTCGGGATCGCCCAGCTCCTGCCCGTTGGTGTAGCCGTCTCCGTCGCTGTCCAGCGAAGCCAGTCCGGGACCCCAGAAGGAAGCGGAGCTGCCCGGATCCACCAGCAGTTCCACCGCTTCCCCGAAAGAGGTCATGGGTCCGCCGTAGGATGGGCGCGTATGGCAGAGGAAGCAGGAGAATTCGGCTCCGTTGGGGACCATCTGGACCCGGAAGCTGCGGGCCGCGGCTTCGGAGACGCCGATCAGCAGGACAAGGAGCAGCGCCCGGGCCATCAGGCCTTCTTGGTGTTCATCGAGAGGATGCTGGCCCCGTGGGTGACCAGGCCGCAGCCTCCGGTGACGATGCGTCGGACCGGCTCTCCCGTCTCGGGATGGACGGTCAGGGGAGGGTCGGACATGTTCTGGACCACCTCGAAGCGCTCCGGCTTCTTGTCCTTGTCCTGGGGGACGGTCTCGTAGGTGTAGGTCGCCATAGCCTGGGTTCTCCCTTGCCCGGAAGGGCGCCGCGATCCTATCCTCGGCCGCTCCGCCATGGCAAGCGAGGCTGCCCCACCATCTAGTATTCTGCACATGGTGGGGGATCGCGAGGATGCTGGAGGCGTGCTCTCGGTCGTCCGCAGCCTGCAGCAGGCCTCCGATCCCGGGCAGTGGCGGCATTCCGTCTGGGTGCACCAGGACTACCGGGAGACCCGCAGCCCCCCTCTCGACTACCGCCGGTCCGCCTCGGTCCTCGCCGATTCCCCCCGCCATCTGGATCTGGTCCGGCGGATGTTTCCCGCCGCCAGGGAGCTGGCGGCCCTGCTTGGCCGGGAGCCCTTCGACATCCTCCATGCCCATTCCCGGGGCGCCCTCCTGGTGGCGCTGCTCCATGCCCGGCGCACCGGCAGATCCGTCCTCTTCACCAACCACAACTACGCCCGGCGCAAGGGCTTCTACCGCTGGGTGGCCCGGCGGCCCTCGATCCGCACCGTGCTGCTCACCCCCGCGATGGCCCGCCACTACCGACTGGAGGACCAGACCGAGATCGTGTCCGCCTGCTTCGACGACCGCCTGCTGGAGGGAGAGACCGCGTCCGCCTCTCCCGGAACTCCCTTCCGGATCTGCGGAGCGGGCAGCGTTATCGGATGGAAGAAGTGGGATCTCCTGGTCGAGGCCATCGGCCGCCTGCCCGCCTCCCTGAAGGAGAGCATGGAGTGCCGCATCTTCGGTCCCGTCCTGGATCCGGCCTTCAAGGCCAGGGTGGAGGCGGCCATCGCCCAGCGGGGGCTCTCGGAGCGGGTGCGGCTCTGCGGCCCCTCGCCCGACATGCGCGCCTCCCTGCTGGAGAGCGATCTCTTCGTGCTGCCCTCGACCAACGAGCCCTGCTCGGTGGCCCTGATGGAGGCCCTGGCCCTGGGGCTGCCCGCCATCGTCTCGCGCAGCGGAGGCTCCACGGACATCGTCGCCGGGGGCTGCGGCCTCTTCTTCGACCCGGACTCCGCCGCCTCGCTGAAGGACTGCCTGGAGCGGGCCCTGCGCGGCGAGGCGCGGTTCCTGCCGCCGCAGGAGATCCGCCGATCGGTGGCCCGCCGGTCGGCCACGCAGGTGCTGCGGGAATACAGCCGGATCTGGAGGGAGATGACGGGACGATGAACTGGAAGCATCTGCGCGCCGCGCCCTGGCTCGACACCAGGGCGCGCTTCGTTTCCCAGGTTCCTCCGCAGGGCAGCCTGCTGGACCTCGGATCCTCCGACGGCGGCACCCTGGGACACTTCCACGAGCTGCGCCCCGACCTGCAGTTCCACTCCGTGGACATCGCCGGAGAGCCGGATCGCTATCCCCCGGGCTGCCGCTTCCACCGAGCCGACCTCGAGAAGGACGCGCTTCCCTGGGAGGACGGGACCTTCGACGCCATCACCTGCATGCATCTGGTGGAGCACCTCGAGGATCCCGCTCTGCTTTTTTCCGAGACGGCTCGCCTGCTCCGCCCAGGGGGACGGGCGTACTTCGAGACCCCGCACCCCCGCACCCTGGTCCTGACCGGCATCCGGGGACGGGCCGCCGGGAGCTTCACCATGAACTTCCACGACGATCTCACCCACACCCGGCCGGTGAGCGCCGGGGCCATGGCCCGCCGTGGCATGGCCCACCAGCTGGAGGTGGTCCGCTGCGGCATCTCCCGCAACTGGATCTTCGCCCTGGCCTGGCCTCTCTACCTGTTCCTTCCCCCAGGTCCCCGCAAGCACACCGCCCGGATCCACTGGCTGGGCTGGTCCTCCTACCTGGTTCTTCGCCGTCCCGGGTGAAGCGGCTGCTGGTCACCGAGCTGTGGGGGGTGGGGGACCTTGCCCTGGCCTCGGCCTTCCTTAGGGCCGCCCCGGAGCGCTATCAGGTGTATCTGGTGGCCAAGCCCCATGCCGCCGAGCTGGCTCCGCGTCTCTGGCCCGGGGTCGAGGTGATCCCCCTGGTCGCTCCCTGGACCCGCTTCCGGGGCAAGTACCGCCTGCACCGCTGGCCCTGGCGCTCCCTGGCCCGCGTGCTGGGCCGCCTGCGCGCCCTGGCTCCCGACATCGCCGCCAGCGCACGTCACGACCCCCGCGATCACCTGCTCCTGCGCCTGTCCGGCGCGCCGGTGCGCCTGGGCATCCCCCGGCTGGGCAGCCGGGCGCTCCTCACCGGGGAGCTGCCCCGTCCCGGCCACGGCGACTCCCGGGCCGGCCAGTGGAGACAGCTGGCACGCGCCCTCCGGCTGCCGCCGGCTCCCCGGATCGCCCGCCCCCCGGGGAGTCGTCTGGTGTACCACTCCGGCGCCGCCCGCCAGGTCCGCGTCTGGCCGGTGGAGCGCGCCGCCCGGCTGGCGGCCTCCCTGCGCGACAAGGGCTATCCGGTGGAGGTGATCTGCGATCCGGATCAGCGCGGTTCCTGGGAGAAGGCGGGCGAGCGGCCCCATGTTCCCGGAAGCCTTTCCGGGCTGCTGGACCGCCTGGAGGGGGCAGGCGCCTTCGTCGGCAACGACTCCGGACCTGGCCACCTGGCCGCAGCCCTGGGAGTGCCCACCTTCACCTTCTTCGGCCCGCAGCGGCCCGAATGGTTCCTGCCCGATCACCCCCAGGCGGGACACCTGGAGGGCCGGCCCTGCCCCCACAAGCCCTGCTTCGACGCCTGCCGCTTCGACGTCGCCCACTGCCTGCAGGACGTCCCTCTGGACGAGGCGCTCCAGGCGGTCCAGTCCTGGCTGGCCCGGCTGGAGCCCCCCCTGCCAGCCTCCCCCCGGACGCCGATTCCCCTCCGCCAGCCATGACCCGCTATCCGGATCTCGAAGGAAAGAACGTTCTCGTCACAGGCGGCGCGGCCGGCATCGGGAAGGCGATGGTGCGGGCCTTTGCCGGGCAAGGGGCGACGGTGCACTTCTGCGACGTGGAGTCCCGGGCGGGAAGGCTGCTGGAGGCGGAGCTGGGCCGGAACGCCCGCTTCAGCGAAGTGGATCTGCTCCGGCCGGAAGCCGTTCGGGAATGGATCGCCCCGATCGCTCCCATCGGGGCTCTGGTCAACAACGCGGCCGCCGATCCCAGAATCCCCTTCGACCGGATGACCGTGGAGGAGTGGGACGTCCTCTTCGCCCGCAACCTGCGGGCCTACTTCCTCGCCGCCCAGGCGGCGCTGCCCAGCATGGCGGAGGGATCCGCCGTGCTGAACTTCTCGAGCATCACCTTTCACCAAACCCCGCGCGAGATGACCGCCTACGTCTCCACCAAGGCCGGCATCCAGGGCTTCACCCGCTCTCTGGCCCGCGAGCTGGGCGACCGCTCCATACGGGTAAACACCCTCTCCCCCGGCTGGATCATGACCGAGCGGCAGCGGCGCCAGTTCGTCACCCCCGAGGTCGAGGAGACCATCCTCACCTCACAGTGCATCCCCCGCCTGATCCAGCCCGAGGAGGTCGCCGACGTCGCCCTCTTCCTGTGCAGCGCCGCCAGCCGGGCCGTCACCGGCCAGGAGCTCCTCGTCGATCGCGGCTGGTCCCACTCCTGAGCCGCGCCGATCCGGGCCGCCGACTGTCCGCCGGCCCAGGTTGCGAACAGTAGGCGCCGCCTGTGCTGGCTTGCCGGCGGACCGGGACGGTTCCTTCAAGCCCGCATCGGCAGGTGCGATCCCGCCTTGGAGGCCGCCAGCCGTCCGATGCGACAGCGTTCGCCCCGGATGGCGGCCGCCTTGCCCATGGCAGCGCTTTCCTTTCCAGGCGGCCGATTCCACTGCAAGCAGCGGCCCAGTCATCCGGACATCCTGCTTCCAAGGGCGGCACGTCGGCGGCCAGGGCGCGGCGGGCGATCCGGAGCTTCTGCGAGGATGTGGACATAGGCTGCGGGCGCCATCGGACGCATTGGGAGCGCTCTCCGTCTTGTTCCGGGAACCGCTTGTGCAGGGGGGAGCTCCATGTGGCATGGCAGAGCGTGACAGCCGTCGAGGAGCAGTTCGAGAGCGTCTCCCATCTCTTTCCCAGGCAGCGAGGCAACGTCCACTGAGACAACCTTCATGTGCTCAATGCCATCCTGCATGTCGCGGAGAGCGGCTGCACGTGGCGGGCATTGCCCGAACGCTACGGGAAGTGGCTCGCCATCTACATGCGCATGAAGCGGCTGGTGCAATAGGGGGTGCTCCAGAAAGTCTTCGGCGAGCTCGATAGGAAGCAGATCCTGCCAGAGGATCTGGAAGTCCTCACGAAGGACGGGATCGCCTTCAAGGTCGGCCCTGACGGGACTGGCGGAACAAGCGGTCCGCAGGCGGCCGGGAGGCCTCGTGGGCTTTCCGGCTGAGGTGATCGGGGTCGTCGATGCGCGGTTCGAGAGCTGCCTGCACGATGCCGTCCTCCCTGGGACGGGTGAAAGCTGGTGGCGGAAGCGCGCCTCCCCCGGGGAGCCGGCCGCGGCCCCGCTCACGCCCGGGACTGCCTCCCGCGAGGAGGAAGGCGCCGCTTGGAAACTCGCGGCTTCGTTGGTTTTTCCGGCTGTTCGCATTGACGGAAGCAATGGCCGCGATTTGACCTCGCCGGTCCTTGATGCCGTGCTCGGTTCGGCCAGGCCCTGGCGGGAGCATCCGCGGGCTGCGTGAATCGGGAAGGATCCGCCGGACGATCCAGCCGGAAGCCACGTCAATCGCATTGACATGGGGACTGGCCCGGGGTGGGATCGGCCCGATGGCCAGAGCGATTTCCCTGGGCGTGCTGCTGGCGGCGTTCGGACTGCTCTCATCGGGCTGCACGGCCGTGCCGGTGGCCGAGCAGCGGCTGGTGTCCCGCTACAACATGGTGTTCTCCGATTCCCCGGTTTTTTCCTGGCAGTCGAGCATGCTCTCGCAGACCGAGCCCGGGTCGGCTTCCTCCGGAGGCGCTCTGGCGGCCGGGTGCACTGCCTGCCAGTAGACTGGATGATGCCGGCATCGCGGTTCGTCCTCCTCGGAGCGCTGGCGATCCAGGCGCTGGCGGACGAAGGGGAGGCGGACTGGCTGGAGTCCGGCGTTCAGGAATACGGCCAGACCCTGGACGTGGACGGGGAGGGACTTCTCGACAGCGACTTCCAGGTGACCCGGTGGAGCGCCCGGTACGGCCACCAGTACGACGCCGCCCAGTGGGATGTCTCGCTCGGCTACGAGACCTACAATGTGGATCTGCGCTCTCCCGATCCCTTCTTCGTTCCGTTCAGCGCGCGGGCCGATCGGGCGCTGGGCCAGGCCCGCTTCGCCGGGGATCTCGGGGAGCGCTGGACCTGGCAGGGCCTCTTCGGGGCCTACCAGGGAATGCAGAACTACCGCAGCCTGTGGCTGCGGGGATACTACCGGCAGCTGGGAGCCTTCTTCGAGGAGTTCGGGAACCAGCCCTATCCCGACATCGATCCCTCGGGGCGCCAGGCGGGAGCCCTGCTCCGGTACGAATACCTGCCGGGAAGCGCCTATGTGGAGGGCGGCCTGAGCCACAGCCGGGACCTCATCGTCCCCAGCGCCGAATTCGATCTCGAGACGCTGATCGGTCCCGGGGCCCTGGAGTCCTTCGCCTGGCATCTGTCCACCGAGAACATCCTCACCCCGCGCCTCCGGTCCCTGGTAGAGTTCCGGATCACCGACACCTCGGTCCGGGAGCTGCGCTACAGCCTCCAGGGCTCCCTCAACGCGGCCCTGGCCGAGAAGTGGGTGCTGCGCTCCCAGGCCGGTTGGGTGACCGAGAGGCCGCATTTCGACGCCTGGTTCCTGGGAGGAAGCCTGGAGCGCGATCTGGGGGAGTCCTGGCAGACCGGATTCTCCCTCCGCTACTACCAGGACACCGGGGAGATCCAGGATTCCCTGCCGGCGAACAACGCTCCTCCCGGGCTGGAGAGCTGGCAGATGGGCGTCTTCCTGCGCTGGACCAGCGGGAGTGGAGGCCTGAAGCTCGGGGCGGGTCCCTACTTCACCCGCTACCAGACACCGGAGAACACCGACGCTCCCTTCTTCGAGGACCTCTACCGCAGCCGGGACTGGGCCACCTTCCAGGTCGCCTGGTCGACCAGCTTCTAGCGCCGATTCCATCCGGCCTCCCAGGGGGCAGGAAGGCTTCCGCAGCCGCTTCCGATCGCACCCGCTTCCAGGATGCTCCCCATCGGGGCGCAGGGAGCAGGTCCTTCCAGCCCTCGATCTCCCAGCCTTCGTGCGGAGCCGGGAGGAGGCCCATGGATCCGATGGGCGCCGCCCTTCGGACAGCCTCCCTGGCTGCCGGCCTTCCCGAGCGGGCCGATGGAGGCGCAATGCCCGCCCTGGGAAGCCGGCGGCGCAGACGGGACCGGGCCGTCCTCCGGGAACCTGGGCGGCCGGCTCCTATCGGCCTATCTGCCGGGCGAACTCTTCCGGATCCGTGGTCGGAGCCTGGCAGACGTAGTCCTCGCAGACATAGGCGGTGGCGCGTCCCTCAAGGGGCCTGATCCCCTCGAGGAAGGGGAGGGAGGCCGCCAGGTACTCCTGGTGCTCGCCGCCGTCGGCATGGATCAGGATCCTTCCGGGCAGGTAGGCGCGTCCCAGCGCCGAGAGGAAGGGATCGAGCGACGCTTCGCCTCCCTCGCTGGCCAGCACGATCTGTCGCGGCTTCTCGAGGAGCTGGCCTAGGGCGCAGAGCATGGCGGGGGACTGGCCGGGCTGCTCCTCCAGGCTGCGGGCGAAATGACTCAGGACGCCCTCCGCCCGCTCCCTCAGCTCCTTCCTGCCGGTCAGTCCCGACAGCCTCAGCAGGTTCATCGCCGCCACCGAGTTGGGGGAGGGCTCCGCGCCGTCGTAGTCCTCCTTGAGCCGGATCAGGATGCTGGGGTCCTTTCCGGTGGTGCTGAAGTACCCGCCGTGGGCCTGGTCCCAGAACAACTGGTCCTGGGTCTCCTGGAGCTCGATCGCCCACCGGATCCAGCGGGTGTCGAAGGTGGCTTCGTACAGGTCGAGCAGGCCCTGGATCAGGAAAGCGTAGTCGTCGGCGAATCCCCCGATGCCGCTGGCTTCCCCGCGATGGATGCGCAGCAGCTTCCTGCCCCCGTCCCGGCTCAGCGACTGCCGGACGAAGGAGGCTGCCGCCGCGGCCTCCTCGATGTACTTCCCGTCGCCCAGCGCCCTTCCGGCTCGGGCCATGGCCGAGATCATCAGTCCGTTCCAGGAGACTATGATCTTGTCGTCGCGAAGGGGGCGGGGCCGCTTCGCCCGCTCCAGGAGGAGAATCCCGCGGCTCTCCTCCAGCTCCTTCTCCAGCTCCCCGGGGGGGATGCCGAAGCGCCGGGCGGCCTCCTCCGCCCCCAGGCGGGAGTGGAGGATGTTCAGGCCCGTGAACTCCTTGCGGGGATCGCTGCCCTCGGGGGCGTTGCCGCCCTGGCGGACTCCGTAGAACTCCATGAAGCGGCGGGCCTTCTCCCCGTCGAGGAGCTGCTCGATATCCTCCTTCCGCCACACGTAGAAGGCCCCTTCGCCGTGGGCCTCCTTCCCGTGCTCGAACAGGCTGTCGGCATCCTCGGCCGAGTAGAAGCCTCCTGCGGGGGATGTCAGGTCCCGGAGCACGTAGCCGAGGATCCCCCGGACCAGCCTCCGGTAGCGCTCCTGCCCGGTCAGCTGCCAGGCGTCCAGGGCGGCCATGGCGATCTGGGCCTGATCGTAGAGCATCTTCTCGAAGTGGGGGACGTGCCAGAAGCGGTCGACCGAGTAGCGGTGGAAGCCGCCTCCCAGGTGGTCGTGCATGCCGCCCGCCGCCATCCGGTCCAGGGTGTGCAGGGCCATCGCCCGGGCCTTCTCCCGCTGATCCCCGGGAGCTCCCTCCCGTACGCTGTACCGGAACAGGAAGCCGAGCTGGACGGGGCGGGGGAACTTCGGAGCCGGGCCGAATCCGCCGTGCTGGGGATCGTAGCTTCCGGCCAGCCGGCGGTAGGCCGCCTCGATCGCCTCCTCCCCCGGCAGGCCTCCGGCGCGATCCGGGGACGAGAAGAAGGTCTTCATGGTCCGGATCACCTCGCTGCCGCGGGACTTTAGCCTCTCCGGTTCCAGCTCCCAGAGCCTGGCGATCTCCTCGAGGACCGACGGGAAGCCCGGCCTGCCCAGCCCGTCCTCGGGAGGGAAGTAGGTGCCGCCCACCACGGGCTCGAGCTCCGGCGTGAGCCAGACGTTGAGCGGCCAGCCCCCTCCGCCGGTCGTGGCCTGGACGAAGGCCATGTAGATCCGGTCCACGTCGGGCCGCTCCTCCCGGTCCACCTTGATCGAGACGAAGTGCTTGTTGAGCAGGGCGGCGATGTCCTCGTCCTCGAAGGACTCCCGCTCCATCACATGGCACCAGTGGCAGGTGGAGTACCCGATCGAGAGGAAGATCATCTTCCCCTCCTGCCTAGCCTTGGCGAAGGCCTCCTCGCCCCAGGGATGCCAGTCCACCGGGTTGTAGACGTGCTGCAGCAGGTAGGGGGACGTCTGGCCGGCCAGGTGGTTGGCGGTCCGCTCCTCCGACCCGAGGAGGGCGCCGCCGGAGCAGGCCAGCAGCAGGCAGAGCGCCGCATGGCTCGATCTCGCGTTCCCGAATCCATTCCGAATCCGCCGCAGCGGACCCGATCCCTCCGCGGCCGTCCGGCCGGCCAGGGAGGACGGCCGTGGAGCCGGTGGCTGGAAAACCTGCCGTGCCATTGCCCGGAGCCTGCCCCGCCTGGCGGGAGGGGACCAGATCAAACGCAATCGCCGCCCGGGCCCCTGCTGCTACCGGTCCGCTCCCGCTGCCATCGGGAGAATCCCGGGCGGACGGATCGCCCTCTTTTGCGTAGCGTTGAGTTCCCGGATCTGGCGCTGCTAGGCTGGAGGGGGTGCCGGCGAACCCCAGCAGCATGAGTCCCGACGAGCAGGAGCGGACTACGGAGCGTCCCGCGATCCGCCTTGCGGGCGTCGTGCGCACCTTCGTGCGGGGCGGGGAGGAAGTGCCCGTCCTGCGAGGCGTCGACGGGGAGGTGGCCAGAGGGGAGACGGTGGCGGTGATCGGCCCCTCCGGCTCGGGAAAGAGCACCCTGCTCAACATCGTGGGCACCCTGGACCGTCCCACCTCGGGCGCGGTCGAGGTGGCGGGCAGGGAGGTGGGGGCCATGGACGCGAGGGCCCTGGCCGGCTTCCGCTGCCGCAACCTGGGCTTCGTCTTCCAGAACCACTACCTCCTTCCCCAGTGCACGGTCCTTGAGAACGTCCTGGTACCCACCCTGGCGCTCGGGGACCGGAGCGCCAGGGAGGCGGCCCGGCCCCGGGCCGAGAAGCTGCTCCAGCGGGTGGGGCTCGGGCCGCGGCGGCTCCACCGGCCCGCCCAGCTCTCGGGGGGGGAGTGCCAGCGGGTGGCGGTGGTCAGGGCCCTGATCAACCGGCCGGGCCTGGTTCTCGCCGACGAGCCCACCGGGGCCCTGGACCGGAAGTCGGCCGACGGCCTGGCGGACCTGCTGCTGGAGCTCAACGCCGAGGACGGAACCACCCTGGTGGTGGCGACGCACTCCACCGCCCTGGCGGAGCGCATGGGGAGGGCGCTGGAAATCCGGGATGGACGGATCGTCCCGGACGAGGGGAGGGGAGGATGAGATCGATGGGCCCCTGGCGGCTGGTCGGGCGCAGCCTGGTCCACTACGCGCGCTCCCATGCGGGCGTGGCCGCCGGCTCCATGGTGGCCTCGGCGGTGCTGGTGGGCGCCCTCTCGGTGGGGGACTCGGTGCGGGGCAGCCTCCGGGACATGGCCCTGGAGCGGGTGGGGAAGGCGGAGGAGGCGCTGGTAGGAAACGACCGGATCTTCCGTAGCGAGCTGGGGGAGCTGCTGGGCGGGGCCGCGGTGCTGGCGACGCGGGCCGTGGCCGTCGGCCCTGACCGGTCGGTCCGGGCCAACTCCGCCTCGGTCTACGGCGTGGACGCCTCCTTCTGGAGGCTGGCGCCCGGGCCTGCCGGACCGGAGCCGGAGCCCGGAGAGGCGATCCTCAACCGGAGGCTGGCGCGGCAGCTGGGAGCCGGCCCCGGGGACGAGATCCTGCTGCGGCTGTCCCGCTTCTCGGAGCTCTCGGGCGACGCTCCCCTCTCGCCGGTGGAGGACGCCTCGGTGGCCCGCCGGGTGGTGGTCCGGTCGGTCGCGGGAAGGGAGGAGTTCGGGAACTTCGGCCTGCAGGCCAGCCAGATCCCCCCCCGCAACGTCTTCGTCCCGCGCCAGTGGCTCGAGGAGGCTCTCGAGGTGGAGGGCGGCGCCAACCTGGTGCTGGCAGGACCGCGGGAGGGAAGGGATCGGGAGGAGAAGCTGCGGAGCCGCTGGAGCCTCGAGGACGCCCAGCTCTCGCTGCGGAGGCTGGAGCCTCCTTCCGCCGAGGAGGGGGCGGATGCCGCCGCCGCCTACGAGCTGCGCAGCGATCGGGTGTTCCTCGATCCGGCCACGGTGGAGATGGCCCGATCCCGGACGGAGGACGCCTACGGCGTGCTCACCTGGTTCGTCAACCGGCTGGAGGCCAACGGACGATCCACCCCCTACTCCATGGTCAGCGCCGCGCCGCCTCCCCTGACCCCGGAGGACCTGGAGCAGGACGGCGTGGTGATCAACCGGTGGCTGGCGGAAGACCTGGGAGCGGGCCCGGGCGACGAGCTGGCCATGAGCTACTACGTCGTGGGGCGGGGCCGGGAGCTGGTGGAGAGAAGCAGCGTCTTCCGGATCCACAGCGTGTGCGAGATGGAGGGGCCGCAAGCCGATCCGGGACTGATGCCCGACTTCCCGGGGCTGGCCGACGCCGAGAGCTGCCGGGACTGGGACACCGGCTTCCCCATCGACACCGGTGCCATCCGCGACAAGGACAACCGCTACTGGGAGGAGTGGCGGGGCGCCCCCAAGGCCTTTGTCCACCCCGCCGCCGGGGCCGGCATGTGGAAGAACCGGTTCGGCGGCCTCACCGCCCTGCGCTTCGAGGCAGCCCCGGGAGGGGACTGGGAGCGGGAGCTGGCCCGGGCCATCGACCCGGCGTCCCTTGGCGTCGAGTGGCTGCCGGTGCGCGCCGACGCCATGAGAGCGGCGCAGGGCTCGCAGGACTTCGGCGGGCTCTTCCTGGGCTTCAGCTTCTTCCTGGTCCTGGCGGCGCTGATCCTGATCAGCCTCCTGTTCCACCTGGGCATGGAGCAGCGCCGGAGGCAGACCGGGATCCTCCTCGCCCTGGGGCTCCCCCCGGCCCGGGTGCGGCGGCTGCTCTACCGGGAGGGGGCCCTGGTGGCGGCGGCGGGAACCCTGGCCGGAGTCCTGGGAGGGATGCTCTACGCCCGTTCCATGCTCTGGGGGCTCTCCAGCCTGTGGAGGGAGGCGGTGGGCACCTCGGCCCTGGAGTTCCACTTCAGCTTTCCCACCCTGGCGGCTGGGGCCCTGGGAGGGCTGGCGACCGCCTGGGCGACCATGGCCTGGGCGGCGCGCTCCCAGACCGCGCTTCCGGCCCGGGACCTGCTGCTGGAGGGGGCCGGGGGGGCGGATCCCGCGGCCGGGAAGGTCCGGTGGCGGGGGGCTGCCGCCGCCGCGGCCCTGGCCTTCGGCCTCGTCGCCTGGGCCTGGGGGACCGGAGAGGCGCAGGCTCCCCTCTTCTTCGGAGCGGGAGCCCTCCTGCTCCTGGCGGGCATGGCGGGGGCCCGGGCTCTGCTGCGCCAGTGGGCCGCGGCGGGAGGCGGGGGAGGCCCGGGCCTGGTCGCCATGGGGCTGCGGGGGGGCACGAGGAGCGTCCGCCGCAGCGTGGCCACCCTGGGGCTGCTGGCCTGCGGCAGCTTCCTGGTGGTTTCGGTCGGCGCCAACCGGCTGGACGCGGTCCGGAACGCCCTGGATCGGTCCTCGGGCACCGGAGGCTTCGCCTTCTGGGGAGAGACCACCCGCGAAGTGGTGCACGACCTGGATTCGCCAGAGGGGCGGGAGTTCCACCTGCTCGACGATCCGGCCCTGGACCGGGTCCGCTTCGTCCCCCTGCGCGTTCTCCCCGGGGAGGACGCCAGCTGCCTCAACCTGAACCGCGCCCAGCGGCCGCGGCTCCTGGGGGTGGATCCGGAGCCGCTAGCGGAGCGCGGGAGCTTCACCTTCACTGCGGTCCTGGAGGAGACGCGGGGGAGTCCCTGGCGGCTGCTGGACCAGAAGCGGCCCGACGGAGCGGTTCCCGCGATCATGGACGCCAATTCGATGCGCTGGGCCCTGGGCAAGTCCGTCGGGGACCGCCTGGAGTACACCGACAGCCGGGGGGAGACCTTCGAGGTCGTCCTGGTCGGGGCGGTGGCCAACTCCATCCTCCAGGGCTCGCTGATCGTCTCCGAGGAAAGCTTCGTGGAGCGCTGGCCCTTCCACAGCGGGTACCACGCCTTCCTGATCGACGCTCCTCCCGAGGACCGGGACCGGGCGGCCCCCGTCCTGGCGAGGGGACTGGAGGATGCGGGGCTGGAGCTGATCCCCGCCCAGGAGCGGCTCGACGACTTCAACGCGGTCCAGAACACCTACCTTTCCACCTTCCAGCTCCTGGGGGGGCTGGGCCTGATCCTGGGCAGCGCGGGCCTGGGGGTGGTGGTCCTGCGCAACGTCGGGGAGCGCCGCGGCGAGCTCGCCCTGCTGCAGGCGGTGGGCTTCCGCATGGGAACCCTCCGGGGGCTGGTCCTCGCCGAGCACGCCGCCCTGCTGGCGGCCGGGCTCGCGCTGGGCGTCGGCGCCGCCCTGGTGGCCGTCCTTCCGGCCCTGCTCGCCAGCGGGGCCGGCGTTCCCTTCGCCTCCCTCTCCTGGACCCTGGCCCTGGTGCTGGCCAACGGGTGGCTGTGGACCTGGGTTGCGGCCCGGAGCGCCCTCCGCGGCCCCCTGCTGGAGGCCCTGCGCCATGAGTAGCCGCCCTGGCCTCCTGCTCTCCGCCCTGGCGGTCCTTGCGGGCCAGGGGGAGGATCTCCGGATCGGCTTCGAGGAGAGCCCCCCCGGCCGCCCTCCCGAGGGCTTCCTGGTGCTCTCGGGGCGCTTCGCGGTGGCGGAGGAGGACGGCGGCCGCCACCTGCGGCTGCCCGGGGCTCCCCTGGAGGAGTTCGGCGTCCTCTTCGGGGCGCGGACTTCGGAAGGGGTGCGGGTGGAGGCCAGCTTCCGGGGCCGATCCCGGGGACGCCTCCACCCCTCCTACGGGCTAGGGGTCCACGGCCTGGGAGGCTGGCGGCTGATGCTCAGCGGCAGCCGGGGGAAGCTGGAGCTGCACCGCGGCCGGAAGGCGGCGGCCTCGGCGGACATCCGCTTCCTCTCCGGCGGGTGGACCCGCCTGGCCCTGGAGGCGGTTCCCCTCGGATCGGGCAGGTGGAGGCTGCGGGGCAAGGCCTGGGACGCCGATGGCGAGGAGCCCCGGGACTGGGCCCTGGAGCATGCGGCCCAGGGCCCGGACGCTCCGGGGAGGGCCTCGCTCTGGGGGCTGCCCTTCTCGGGCCTCCCCATCGGCTTCGACGATCTGTCGATCTCGGCGCTGCCCGCGGATCGGGCCGGTCCCTGAGTTCCGTCCTCCCTTCCGGGCGCCGCGATGGAAGCGCCGCCGCACCGGTCCGGGAGGAGCCGGAGAGCATGGCTCGGCTTCCGTATGCGGAGCGGGAGGCGGTTTCGGCAAGTCCGGCTCCATCTGGGGAGTCCCAGGCTATCCTGACGGGAAGCGGAACGCCCGCGTGGCGAGCGCCGCCAGGCTGCGGCAGCGCAACCGTTTCCGAGCCGGCCGGCTTTCCGGCCAGCAGCGGCCTGCGCCGGGCAGGTCCGCTTGCGCGCTGCCCGAGTCCGACGAAGCGCCTGGAGCAATCTGGAAGCGGGATCCCGGGAAACCGTGCAGGAGACGGCGCCGATGCCATCGCCTTCGTCCTGCACCGGACATTCCGCCAGACGAGAGCCGATCGGCGCCTCCATGCTCCTTGCCGCCAGATGGCCGACGAGGCTGTGGAAAGCCGCGCCTTTCGATTCATGGGGGGCGGCCATGGCATCCCCTGCGCGTGGCGGACCCGGGAATGGAGCCGACGCTTCCGGTCCTGGCCGCAGGAAGCCGATCGCCGGATCGGCCGCCCAGATGCAGCCATGGCGGATTGCGCCATGCGCCGATCGGGCTTCTGCGCTCGGCAGAGCGCTTCTTGCGGTTTTCCCCCTGCCGCCCGCGTCCGTGGCCGCCCCGGGAGCGGGAGAAACCTCTGGCCGAGCCTGCTACTCGGCCAGCCCTTCCGAGGCCAGGGCGGCCGCCCACTCGATGAGGGCCTGGAGGAACTCGGCCTCGGGGCCGGGCCTCTCGGCTTTTGGGCGGGTCCGGTCGATCAGCCAGGAGCGCAGGCCGGGGATGGGGCAGGCCAGCGAGTCTGCGTTGATGGGCTGCAGGGCGCCCCTATGGATCAGATGCTCAAGGAACTGGTCGGCGTCCATTCCTTCCGGAAGCTTCCATCCGCTGCCTGGGGCGGCTTCAACTTTTTTGTCGATGGTGTCCAATACACTGCTGAGGTGGAGGCCCTGGTTGGCTGGCACGGCCTCCATGACCGCCGCCACCAGGTCCACTGCGTCCTTCATGCCGGAGCTTTGGCAGCGCTCGTAGCCCTCTTCCCGGTAGGCGCGTGCTCGTTCCAGCATGGCGGCGGCATCGATGCTCCCGAGGTCGCCTCCGGCCTGGCCGAGAGCCCAGAAGAGGGCTGCGGTCTCGGTGCGGACATGCTGGGGCTAGCCCTCGGAGCGCTTCACGATCCCGTCGGACAGATGCTGCACCAGCGCTCCGGCGCGGCAGTCGATGCGGCAGTTGCCGAGCATCTGCCTCACGCAGGAGCGCACCTCGTCCTCGGCGAGGGCGCCGAGGACGAGGGAGTTGCCCAGTTGCAGGCGGCTGATGCCTGCGGCGTCCAGCTTGTTGAGCGAACCTGGAAAGCCGAAGCAGATGGGGACGATGGGGAGGCGGTGCTCCCCGAGGTGGAGGGCCTGCAGGCTTCCCAAGTGGCTCTTTCCAACGGCATGGATCCCCTCCACCAGGATGCAGAGGGGCTGATTCCAGTCCTGCGGTGGAAGGGCTTCCTTCAGGATGGAGAAGGAGGCGACTTCCATGGCGAGGATGCCCTGAATGCCGACAGAGGAATCGATGCTTGAGACGACCTTGTGGCGGTAGTTCCTCGCCTTGGAGGGATCGATCTTCTTCAAGATCTCCATGGCCGCCTTCGACGGGTCCTTCAGGACCTCCAGGGGCATTTTCAGGATAGCCGGGCGGTCCTTCCTGCCGTCCCATTCCTCCGCCAGGTAGGACAGGAGGGCGGCCTTGCCGGCGCCGGGCGCGCCCTCGACGAGGACTATGCCCCCGGAGGCCGCCGAGCTGCTTCCGATGTCCTGCATCGCTTCGTGGCAGTTGATCCCGATCAGATCAAGGATTTCCTGGCGTCCGACGAATGGGGGAGAGGTATTCCCGTCGAAGGGACGGCTGTATCCTTCCAGCAGGTTCCGGTCGTGCTTGCCGCTGCGCTCCATGGCAGCTGGCATCCTGCCATCGGCCGCTACATCCGGCAATGTCGGCCTGGGGCTGGCTCGAGGGGGAAGCCGCGGCTGCGTCAGCCGCGGCCTTCACCGCCCGAGCCGGCAGGCTGGAGGCGGCTGGTGCGCCGAACCGGCGGCCTTCGAAGACGATTGGCAGGTTGACGCCGGCCACGAGGAACTCCCTGTCCTCCAGCCTGCGGCTGGCGAGGCCGCCTGGCGCTGCGTCCGGAATGAAGAGAGAGGATCTCGGGCTGGATGCCTTACTCCTCGATGATCCCCCAGGATCGGCAAGGCAGCCGAGGTGGCCGGGGAACCGTTCCAACGTTCCCGCTCGCTGGTTGGAGGATGCGGCATGGGAAGCGTCTCGCCATCGCTGGCGGAGACGGTTCCGCTGCACTTGCCTCCGGATCCAATCTCTTTAGGAAAAAGCTCCCGGAAGATCGTTGTGGATCCGGAGGGCCCGCCATCGGTCGGGGATCGCCTCTTTTTTTGCTGAACAGCAGGTGTCCGGCAGCGCTACCATGACCGGGATGGAAGGTTCGCAGATCCAGGGCAGGAGGGGTTCCGCAGCAGCCTTCACCCTGATCGAGCTGCTGGTGGTGATCGCCATCATCGCCATCCTGGCCGGCCTGCTGATGCCCTCGCTGCTGCGGGCCAAGGCCAAGGCCAAGGAGATCCAGTGCCTGAACCGCCAGCGGCAGCTGGGCATTTCGGCCCTGATGTACGCCGACGACTTCAACAGCCAGTTCCCTCCGCTCAGCCGCAGCCGCAGCTCCAACTGGATCGTCCGGCTCAAGCCCTACTACCAGAACGACAAGATTGTCCAGTGCCCCACCGCCGGGTTCCGGGAGCGCTACGACTACAGCTACCTGATCAACGGCTGGAACGACTGGTTCCGGCTGCATCTCTCCGAAGAGGACTTCGAGCGCTTCGAGAGCGGTTTCTGGCCCCTGGGGATGAACCGGGATCATGTGCTCGAGCCCTCGAACACCCTGCTCTTCGGCGAGAAGAAGAAGGATTCGGTGCATGTGCATGTGGACTTCTTCCAGGGAACGGGAAACGACATCGAGATGATAGATCGCGAACGCCACCAGGGGGGATCCAACTTCACCTTCGTGGACGGCAGCGTGCGCCGCCTGAAGGGCCTGGAGTCGCTACGTCCGGAGAACCTGTGGGCCACCACCGAGAAATGGCGATACGCACCCAAGCTGCCCGGGATCGACGAGGAATGAGGATCGGATGCTGCCTGCCGGCTCTCCTCCTCTGCCTGGATCTGCACGGAGGAGTGGTGATCAACGAGCTGATGTACCATCCGCCGGAGGATTCCGACGATCTCCAGTACCTCGAGCTCCACAATCCGGAGGCCGTCCCGGTGGATCTGGGAGGCTGGAAGCTGGCCGGGGGGATCCGCTTCGAGTTCCCCGAGGGAGCCTCGCTGCCTCCCGGCGGCTACCTGGTGGTGGCCAAGGACCGGGAAGCGCTCCGGCTGCGCTACGGAGGGGGCTTCCCCTCGATCGGCGACTTCTCCGGACGGCTCAGCCATCGCGGGGAGAGGGTCGAGCTGCGGGACTCCCAGGGGGACCTGGCGGACGCGGTGGAATACCAGGACCGCGACGGCTGGCCCCGGGCGCCCGACGGCTACTCGGCCTCCCTGGAGCGCATCCACCCCGGCGCCTCCGGCCTCTCTCCCTCGGGATGGGAGGGATCGGGGCTCCCGGAGATCCGCGCCCCGGAAGGCTCCCCGGGAGAGCGCAACCGGTCCCATTCCCCGCTCCCGCCGCCCCGGCTGGTTTCCTGGTCGGCCGATCCTCCCTGGCCCCGTCCCGGCCAGCAGGTCCGGATCCGGTGCCGGGTGGAGCACGGTGCCGGGATTGCCTCGGTGACGGTGCGCTACCGCCACGCCTTTCCCGGAAGGGAGGCCGGTGCCGGCACCCTTGAGCTGGCGGAGAGCGGAGGGGAGTACTCGGGCCTGATCCCGGCTCCCCCCTCCGAGGGCCTGCTGCGCTTCGCCATCGAGGCGGAGGGAGAGGACGGGGCCCTTCGCCGCTTCCCCTCGGAGGGAGAGCCCCGCCCCGCCTTCAGCGTGTTCGCGGCCGGGCCTCCCGGCGAGGAAGGACCCCTCTCCCGGGGCGTGTTGATCAATCCCCGGGAGGTGGAGCCTCCGCCGGAGCACTACCGGGTGCAGACCGGCCCCCCCAGGCCGGAGCCCGCTCGGGGCGGCTCGGCCTGGATCCACTACCCCCTGGAGGGAGCTGAGCCGGAGCTGTTCGACTTCATCCGGGTGACCCGCCGCAACGGGGGCGTCAAGCTGCGGTTCCATTCCGACCGGCCATGGCAGGGGATGACGGTGGCCAACCTGCTGGCCGAGGACGGCGGCTTGGCCCGCTCGCGCTTCAGCCCCCGGAGGAATGCGGAGCAGGACTGGATCGGCAGGTTCCTCAGGGGGCGTCCGAGGATGGCCCTCGCCGAGCACCTCTCCTACGAGCTCTACCGCCGCGTCGGAGTCGGGGCTCCTCCCTCCGGATTCCTGGATCTGGCCATCGACGGGCGTCCGACCGGTCCCCAGCTGGTGGTGGGGCAGATCAACGGGGCCTTTCTCGGATCCCAGGAGCTCGACGGCGACGGCAGCCTCTACAAGCTGCAGTGGTTCGGCCGGGGACTGGTGGAGAAGCACGAGAAGAAGAACAACCGGCACCTGGGCCACGAGGACCTCCTGGAGGCCTACAGCGGGCTGCGCAGCCGGAGGGGGGACGGCCTGTGGGAGTTCATAGCAAGCGAGTTCGACGCCGACCATTTCGCCGCCTACTACGCGGTCTGCCTCTGCATCTCCAACTGGGACGGCTACTTCAACAACCACTACCTGTACCACGACACCGGGGGAGACGGCAGATGGAAGGTGTACCCCTGGGACAACGACAAGACCTGGGGCTACTACGACGGAATCTCCCCCGGCTTCGTCTGGCACACCTTCCCCCTGACCTCGGGCATGGACGGGGACGCCCCTCCCTCCGCCCCCTTCGGCGGGATCTTCGGAGGACGGGGCCGCCGCTCTTCCTGGTGGCGCCCTCCGGGGGAGTTCTCGGGCCCGATGCTGGCCAATCCCTCCTTCCGCCGCCTGATGCTCGGCAAGCTCAAGGAGATCTGCCGGGACCACTTCACCGAGGAGGCGATGTTCCCCGAGATCGAGAGGCTCCGGGAGAGGCTCCTTCCAGGGATCCTGGAGCGGGCCCGGCTGGCGGGCATGCCGGAGGAGATGGCCGGGCAGTCCCTCGAAGCGGAGTTCGAAAGGCTCCGGGACTACCTCGTGCGCAGGCGCGAGTTCATCCTCGGCCAGCTGGCGGATTGAGGTCCGCCGCCGAGCCCAGCTCGTAGCTGAGGATCGACAGGGCGTAGACCGCGGCGGTCTCGCTGCGCAGGATCAGGGGGCCCAGGGTCACGGGGCGGGCCCCCGAAGCCCGGATCCGGTTGATCTCCGAAGGGGTGTAGTCCCCCTCTGGCCCCACCCAGAAGGAAATGCCTCCGGGCTCCCGCCCCCCTTCCCCGAGGAAGTCCCCGAGGGCCGATCGCGGGTGCGCCGCTCCGGGAGCCAGGCTGGCCAGGAGCGACAGGCCCGCGGGAGGCGGGCCGGAGAGCAGGCGTTCCAGCGGCTGGGGGACGTGGATCTCGGGCTTCCATCCCTGGCCGCACTGCTTCATCGACTCGATCGCGATCGAGTCCCACCTCTCCTTGCGGGCCCGGGCCTCCTCGGGGCCGAGGCGGACCACCGAGCGCTCGGAGAGCACCGGGAGGATCCTCCGGCAGCCCAGCTCGGTGGCCTTCTGGACGATCCAGTCCATGGAGCGGCTGCGGGGCACTCCCTGGATCAGGTTCAGGGAGCAGGCCGGGGCCGGTAGGTCGCTGCGGGAGAGGACCCTCGCCTCCACCCGCCCGGAACGCTCGCTCTCCAGGGAGCAGAGAAGCTCGTGCCCCGCGCCGTCGAGGACGCAGAAGCGGTCCCCCTTCCTGAGGCGCAGCGCCTTCAGGGCGTGGCTGGAGTCCCCCGGCTGGAGGAGGAGCGTGTCGTCCCGGCAGTCCCGGGCGGGCAGGTAGAAGCGGTGGAGGGACTTCATCCTCCCGAGAAGAACCGCTTGGCCTTCTCGAAGAAGCCCGAGGTGATGGGATTGACCTCCTCGCCGCACAGCTCGCCGAACTCCCTGAGCTTCCCCTCCTGCGCGCTGTCGAGGCTGGTGGGGACCTCCACGGTCACCTGGACCTTCAGATCCCCCTTGCCGTAGCCCTGCAGGCTCCGCATGCCCTTTCCCCGGAGGCGGAAGGAGGTCCCGGACTGGGTTCCCGGAGGGATGCGGATGGTCGCCTCCCCCTCCAGGGTGGGCACCTTGATGTCGGAGCCCAGCGCCGCCTGCACGAACTTGATCGGGATCTTGCAGATCAGATCGTCGCCGCTGCGGCTGAACACCTCGTGGTCCCTGACCCGGATGTCGATGTAGAGATCTCCCGGAGCGCCGCCCCGGTGGCCCGCCTCGCCGTTGCCCGCCGACCGGAGCCGCACTCCGGTGTCCACGCCGGGAGGGATGCGGATGGGTATGCTCCGGGAGCGCTGCCGGCGCCCCTCTCCCCGGCAGGCGTGGCAGGGCCTGTCGATCAGGCGGCCGGTGCCCTTGCAGGAGGGGCAGGTCTGGGTGAAGTGGAAGATGCCCTTCTGCGAGACCACCTGCCCCTGCCCCCCGCAGGTCTTGCAGGCCACCGGCCGGGATCCCTTCTCCCCCCCGGTGCCGTTGCAGACCGGGCAGCTCTCGTTCCTGACCAGCGGAACCGACTTCTCGCATCCCCCGGCCGCTTCCTCCAGGGTGATCTCCAGCTGGTATCCCAGGTCGTCGCCCCGCTGGGCTCCGCCCGGGCGGGTCCTGCCTCCGCCGCCTCCGAAGAACTCGTCGAAGATGCTGCCGCCCCCCCCCGAGCTCCCCCCGAACACCTCCCGGAAGACGTCGAAGGGATTGTGGAAGCCGGATCGGCCTCCGGGGAATCCCTGGGACCTGCTGTCGAAGGCGGCGTGTCCGTGGCGGTCGTAGAGGGAGCGCTTCTTCTCGTCGCTGAGGACCTCGTAGGCCTCGCCGATCTCCTTGAACTTCTCCTCGGCCTTGCTGTCGCCGGGATTCTTGTCGGGATGGTACCTGACCGCCTGCTTGCGGTAGGCCTTCTTGATCTCCTCGGCCGAGGCCTCCCGGGCGACGCCCAGGAGCTGGTAGTAGTCCGCCCTAGCCATGGGCCTGGCCCTCATCCTCCGGCGCCTTGGCCACCACCACCTTGGCCGGCCGGATCAGTCGGCCGTTCAGGGCGTAGCCCCTCAGGAACTGCCTCAGGATCTCCCCCTCTCCGGCCTCCCGGCTCTCCTCGGCGCCCACCGCCTCGTGGAAGTTCGGGTCGAAGGGGCCTCCGGCGGCGTCGATCTCCTCCAGTCCGGCCTCGGCGAGCTTCGCCTGCAGAGCCTCCAGCACCTCTTCCACTCCCTGCCGCAGCGCCTCGAACTGCTCGGCCGGCCCGGCCAGGCCGTCCAGCCCCCGGAGCGCCTGCTCCGCCCGGGCCAGGGAGCCTTCGAGAACTTCCGACAGGCCCTCCTCCAGCCGTCCACTGGCCCGGGCGACGGCCTCCCCGCGCTGCTGGACCGCCTGCTCCTGGAAACGCCTCGCCTCGCCGCGGATCTCGGCGGCCCTGAGCTTCCTGCGCTCCGCCAGCTCGTCGCTGCAGCGCCAGATCTCCTCCGTCGAGGTCCGCACCAGGAAGGCTTCGACCAGCGCCTCGAGGAAAGGGCCGGAGCCTGCCGGGATCTCCACGCCGCCGGCCCCTTTCTCCGGAGCGGCTTCCGGCGCTGCCTGATCCACCTCTTCCCTTTCGTTCGTCACCTTGCTGCCGGAAGACACGTTCCCGAATGCGGAGACTGCGTTCCTGCGGGAGAGTCCGGGATCCCCTGTCAGGAGGGGACCGCGCGTCCATCTCCGCCTGCGGGCCGGCCCGAGCGGCCCGCTTCCCCCGGGGAGCCTTCCCCGTCCTCCCCCCGGTCCCTCCCGGAATCCGGGTCCGGGCCGTTAGGGGGCTCCGCAGCGGAGGCTCCCTGCTCCGAAGGCCCTGTCGCCTTCCCGTCCGCTCCCGGGTCGAGCGCATCCTCCATGCTCCTGGAGAAGGCCTCCACCTTCCGGACCAGCATCCCCAGGGCCTCGGCGCCTGCCATGCTGCCGATCGACTCGCAGCGGGCCTTCGCCTCCCGGGTCCGATCCTCCAGCTTCCGGATCCGCCCCTCCCTCCGTCCGGCGACGATCTCGCCCAGGCAGGGACCGGCGCCGGACGCGGAGGACCCTGCCTCCCCGGCCGGGGCTTCCCTGCCGGAGCCCTCCTCCGGCCTTCTCGGCAGCCCCGATTCCTCGAGCGTGCCGCGCAGCTTCCTGAACACCATCTCGACTCCCTGCCTCAGGGGGTGGATCTTCCCTTCCGGATCGCCGGCGGCGCTCCGGATCTGGTCCCTCGCCATGTGGAAGACGTCCAGCACCGGGATCAGGCTCTCCATGAGCGGCTGGCCGGCGAAGAGGGACGCTTCCCCGATGTCCTTGAGGGCCCGATCCTCGGCCTTCGCCAGCTCTTCGGCCTGGACCTGGATCCTCTGCTTCCACTCGGTGCAGGAATCCTCATCCCAGGCCACCACCGGATCGTCCCGAGAAGCGCCTTCCCCGCGGGGAGCTTCCCGGGATGCGTCCGCTCCTCCTTCGTCCGTGCCGTTCTCCTGCGAGGGGGATGCGGGCCGGCTGGCGTCTTCCGAGCTGGGCTCCGGGCCCTCGAACGAGCCTTCGGCGTCCTCCTCAGAGCCGTTCCCGTCGCTGCCGGCCGCTTCCGTTGCGGGGGGCGGCGCCGCGGCATGGAAGCGGCTCTGGATCTCCTGGAACAGCCCGCCCGCCTGCTGCAGCAGGTCCTGGCGCAGGCCGGCGGGCGGATGCTTCTGCTCACGGGGCGAGCCTTTGAGCACGCGCTGGAGCTCCGCCAGAAGCTCCTCTCTGGCGTCCTGGATCGCCTTCTTCCGGCCGTGGAGGATCCGGTCCTCGTGATCCTCCAGCACCTCGGTCCGGGTCCGGATCTCCTCCCTCAGGGAGGCGAGGCGCTTGCCGAGGTCCTGGTCCGTTCCTTTCCGATCCGGGGAGCCGGCTCCCGCGCCCCCGCTGCCGCTTCCGGAGCCCGTACCGCCCGGCTCCGGCCCGGGCGGGACCGCCTCCGCCCGCCCCTGGGCGCCGGGGAAGGCCCCGCCGCCTGGCGGCGGTCCGGCTTCCTTCTCGGGCTTCCTGGGGCTCTCGGGGGTGTCCTCGCTCATCTAGCAGGCGCCGGGCGAAAAAAAAAGGGGCCCAGGGCCCTGCAGGGAAATCAAAAGAAGAGAGCCGCAAGCGATGCAAGCAGAAAAGGGGGGAGTCAGGAGCCGCCCGTCCTGCCTGCCAGCTCCTCGGCCGGGTAGGTCCAGATCTCCGCCAGGGTGGGGTGGTAGTGCGGGATGGCCGCCAGCTCCGACACGGTGGTCCTGCGGGCCATGGCCACCGTGATCTCGTGGATCAGATCCCCCCCCTGGGGACCCACGCAGGCCCCCCCGAGGATCTCTCCGTCGCGGGGGCTGGCCAGCAGCTTGACGAAGCCGTGGCGGACGCCCATCAGGATCGACTTGCCGTGGTCGGAGAAGGGGTGGCTTGCCGCGAGGCAGGGGACCCCCCGCTTGCCGGCCTCGGCCTCGTTGAGTCCGGTCTGGGCGACCTGGGGATCGGTGAACACCACCTCCAGGGAGAGCCGCGGGTCCATTTCCCGGGGCGGGTTCCTCCCCGCGATGTTCCAGGCGGCCGCCTCTCCCTGGAGCACCGCCATGTGCACCACCGCCCGGGGGCCGGTGCAGTCCCCGGCGGCGTAGATGTGGGGCTGGGAGGTCCGCATGCGGGAGTCGCAGAGGATCCTGCCTCCCTGCCCGGTCTCCACCCCGGCGGCCTCCAGTCCCAGCCCGCCGGTCCGGGGCCTGCGCCCGGTGGCCAGCAGAATGGTTTCGGCCTCGGCCCGGTGCAGCTTCCCGTCCTGCTCGAAGCAGACCTCCCGGAGCCGCCCCTTGCGCCGCGCCGAGACCAGCCGGGCGCCAAGGCGGAGATCGATCGCCTCCTCCACGAGGGCCTTCTCCAGCTCCCGGGCCGCGTCGATATCGAAGCCCCGGAGGATCCGCCCGCTCCTCTGCAGCTGGATCACCCGGGTCCCCAGCCGGGCGAAGAACTGGGCGAACTCCACGGCGACCGCGCCGCCGCCCAGCACGATCAGCGAGCCGGGAAGCTCCTCCAGCTCCAGGGCCTGGTCGCTGTCGATGCAGCCCGCTTCCTCCAGATCGGCCAGGGGCGGAGGCGAGACCTCCGAGCCAGTGGCGATCACGAAGTGGCGGGCCTGCAGGGTGCGGCCGGAATCCAGCTCCACGGTGTGCGGATCGAGGAAGCGGGCCCGCCCCTGGACGAATTCGAAGCCGCCTTCCCGAAGCTGGCTCTCGCGCCAGGAGGCGAAGTCCCGGATCACCCGGTCCTTGCGCCCCATCACCTGGCCGAAGTCGAACCCGGCCCCCTCGAGGCGGAGGCCCAGCTCCCTGCCGCGGCCCCAGGAATGGAGCACTTCGGCGGCATGGAGAAGCGCCTTGGTGGGCATGCAGCCCTTGAGGATGCAGAGGCCTCCGAGCCGGCCGGCTCCTTCGGCCAGCGCGGCGTCCAGCCCCAGCCCGGCGGCCCTGGAGGCGGCCGCGTATCCGCCGCTGCCCCCTCCAACGACCACCAGGTCGTAGCGCTTCATGGCGAAGGCCCGTGGATACGGACAAGGCGCTCCTCGGACTTCAGGGCGCCTTCGCGGTCAGCCGAGCTCCTGCTGCTGCCTGCTGAACCTGCCGGAGTCGTTCTTGAACAGGTCCTTGTTGGAATTGAGGGTGGTGTAGACCGAGTTGACGGGATTGCTGGTGCTGAACTTGTGTCCCGCTTCCTGCACCTTGGCCAGGATCTCCTCCTTGGTCATGGGCGCATCGCCCAGGATCTCGCACAG
The DNA here is from genome assembly GCA_965221075.1 of Limisphaerales bacterium. GTDB lineage: Bacteria > Verrucomicrobiota > Verrucomicrobiia > Limisphaerales > AAA164-E04 > UBA2970. The sequence continues at coordinate 3,204,096 of OZ244865.1, read as the reverse complement.
CACGGCCTTGAGGCTCTTCTGCCCCTTCCTCCTTCCCGCCTTGCTGCGGGCCTTCTTCTTGGCCGGGTTCCTGGAGATCCGGAGGAGGGGGGATGCGGCAGCCACGTCTTCGCCCGAGATTCCGAGGGCCTTGTCGATTTCGGCCAGGCGCTCGCCCAGCGAACGCCTCTCCTCGACAAGCGCTTCCCGGCATTCGAGGTACTGCTTCAAAGAATCAGGCTCCATGACAAAGCCATCGTCCCAGAAAAGACCGGATTGGCAATGATAAAGAACGTTCCTGGAGCAGGAGCAGGAGCAGCGAGCCGGCCGGCATCCTTCTTGGAAGATAATTGCATGGGCTGGCACCGAGGGAACGAAAGCTGCGGGATTCGCTGGTTCCGGAGGAGGGAATCCGTCGTTCCAGCCTGCCGCCCCCTTTCTCTTGGCTCTTCGCTCCTTCCATGCTGGAGACCGGACAGGGCAATGCGTGCGATCGTTCGCAGGCTCCCATGCCCGTGCGAGCGCGGCAGGAGGAACGCCTCCCGATGCCTCGGCCATCAGAAAGGCCGCTCCGTCGCGTCTGCCGGAGCAGGAACGCCTGCGCTCTGATTCGGGGACTGCCGGCCTGTTGAAACGGATCCTTGCTTCCCTTCCAAGGCCTGGCTCCGGATCTTCAGCCAACCGATAATCAATCGATGGCAAGGATCGGATCTGGATCGACGGTGATCTTGGGAACCGGATCGGCCTGCTCTGCAGCCAGCCTGTAGCGCGGGCGAACGCACCGGATCGAGCGCCGGGAAGACTTTTTCTCCTTTCGCTGCGCAATGCCCAGGACTTTCCCATGCGGCCTGCTGCGCCGGCCACCGATTCGAAGGTTGTCGTCCAGGCGCAATACGCTCCTTTTCGGCTCCAGGGATCCTCTCAGATCGATACCGGGCCCTTGCCCCGGGCCCCGGCCGGGCGCTCTCTGCGATTCAAGGAAAGAGGAAGAGCCGGAGCCCTGGCGCGGCGTTGCCGCCGGATCCGGGACGGTTCTCCGTTCCGGACACAGGCAGGATGCTCCATTGCAGGGCTTGCGCCATGGAAAAAGAGGGAAGCAGGCTGCGCTCCTGAATAAAATGCTGCAGGGAGCACCGGTCCATGGATCCGGAATCGAGGCGCATTCTCGGGGAACGCGTCCAGCAGGCAGCCTTCGATCGGGATGTCCGATCAGCGCGGTGGCATCGATTCCCTCCCGGTCTTTCTCCATTTCCAGGAAATGGCACGATCGGCCGCTCGGAGGAGGCGCCTTTCCGCGGGCCTGCCGCTTCCCCCGACCGGATCCGCCGAATCCAGGCAATGATGGTCCATGCACGCGCAGCGCCGGAGCCGGGCGGAATCCCTGGAGCGAAGGAGTCCGGATTCCAGGCAGCCCGCATGAACCTCCGCCAGCGGATCCGCCTGGAGAAGAAAAAAAGGCGTCCTGCCGCCAGGCAGGACGCCTTGAATGAACGCGGGATCGGGATCCTACGCCTTGCGGAACTTGCCGTCCACGTTCTTGAACTCCTTCTTGTTGGCGGTCAGGGTCGTGTACAGGGAGTTCAGGGGAGTGCTGGTGCTGAACTTGTATCCCGTCTCGATCACCTTTTCGAGGATCTCCTCCTTCGAGCGGGGGGTCTTGTCCAGGATTCCCGCCAGGACCACCCTGAGGCTCTTCTGCCCCTTCTTCCGTCCGGGCCGGGCCTTCCCCTTCTTTCTCGCTGCCGGCGCCTTCTTCTTGCGCGGCCGTCCGACGGCGCGCCGCGGGGGCGCCTGGGCCTGGGCATCGGCGCCGCCTCCCAGGGCCGCGCTGATTTCGGCAAGGCGCTTCTCCAGGGCTTGCTGCTCGTCGACGAGGGCCTGGCGGCTCGCCATGTAGTGTTTCAGGGAATCTTGCTCCATGTGGCGGAAATCGTCGCGTGGCGCGGGGATTGTGTAAAGTGAAAAAGAGCGATTTTTTTTCACTTCTCCTTTAACGGCAGCTTCCATGAAGGATTCTGGAGGCATTGGACGGCGGGGATAGGGAAATCCGGAGCAGGAGCCTGGGGAGTTCTTTCCGAGGATAAAGAGAATGGAATGCAGCTTTTCTTCAACTCGCACGCATGGCTTCCGGGAGCAAGAGCGAGCAAGGGAGGCCCTGCTCCGGGAATTCCATATTCGCCGATCCAGTTCCCGGACCAGGAGGCTTGGAGCAAGGGCGGCGTCTCCTTCGAGGCCGTCCTTTTGAACCGGCTTCCCTCGCGCCAGCCTGGAAATGCAGGCCAGCCGGCGCCGGAATCTTTGCTGCCGCTGCCTCAGCCTGCGTTCCGGTATGCCGGAGAGGCTGCCGGTCCGTTCATCGGGAGGATCGGCCGGACTCGCCGGCGTGCCCCAGGGAGCGGGCGACGTTCGACGAGGAGGACTCCCGGGACTTTTCCAGGTAGGCTTCGGCTTCGGCGGCGCTGTCGAAGAAGTGCGATGCGGGGATCAGGTTGACGATATGGAGCAGCTTGCGGATGCGGGCCGGGGCGTCGACCGAAAGGAGGCCGCCCCCTCTGATCTCCAGCTTCTTACGGACCACCAGCAGCAGCCGGATGCAGTGGCTGTTGACATGGAGAAGTTCCGAGAGATCCAGGGCGAGGTACTGGACCGAGGAGCTCACGTGCTCGTCGAGCTGGGACTGGAAGAGCTTCATGGAGGACAGGTCCAAGGAGCCCTTGACCTTCATATGGAGGGTTCCCGGAACGCCCTCCTTGACATCCACCTCGAGATTCACTGGCGGAAAGGCTAGGGCGGGAGTCCGCCGGAATCAATTCGTATATGCGAAAGTTCCGGGGCTGTACTGATCCGGGTCCGCCATGGAGACCCTTGGATCCTTGTTCATTTCATCCAGTGCTCCACCAGCGATTCCGGTCCGGATCGGAGGCTTCGAAACGGCGCTGCCTATGCGGAAGCGGGCCAGGCGGCAACGCATCGGACTTCCCCCTTTCGCCAGGCATCCAGGTTCAGGGACGGAGAGAAAGCTCCCCCGTTTGGCGCCGCTGCCGGAAAGGCATTGCGAAAGGAACGATCGCCGTGCCGCTGCCCTCCATCCGGATCCCTTGACGTGCATCGTGCCGCGTTTTTCGAAGGCGCAGGCAGAATCTGCTTCTTTCCGAGAAAGGCTACGGAAGCGGAGACCAGCTTGGAAGATGCCATCGGATGGAGAGAGGAGGCGCATCCGGCAGAAAGCGATGAAAGGAGAGCCCAGGGAGCGAAGGGAGCTGTCACGATTCGCTGCCTGGCGTGGTCCTTGACTGGAAGTCCGGACGGCTTCGTGCCTGCCGCGTGGCCGTCCCTTCATTGTACTGGCTGGTCCGGCTCCGGCCCGAGTCGATCCGGCTTCGCTTGCGCAGCGGCACGACAGCTGCGCGCCAAGGTCCGGGGAGGCCTTCAAGAAACGCAAGGGCGAGGCTCTGCATGCACGCGGCCCCAAGCCGGCCGCCTGGCGCGTGCCAGGGGCAGCCGCAAGGCCCCGGGGGCCTGTTCCTCCGGAACCGGCCGGACGCCCTGCGGGAATCCCCGATCCGCCGGGAAGCAGGGAGGCAGACCGGCCCGCTGGAACGGCTTCGCCCATGGGCGCCTCTTCCCAGCTTGAACCGGGGCGGGTCCGGACCCACAATCCCGCCAGGGCCTGCGCGCCCCCACCACCGGATCCATGTTCCCGCTGCTAATCGCTCTGCTCTCCGGCGCAGGCTTCCTGGTGGCCTACCACACCTACGGCCGCTGGCTGGGCGGGCGGATCTTCTCCCTCTCGGCCAAGGCCGTCTGCCCCTCGCTGGAGCTCAACGACGGGGTGGACTACGTCCCCACCGGCAAGGGCGTGGTCTTCGGGCACCACTTCACCTCCATCGCCGGCACCGGCCCCATCGTGGGGCCGGCCATCGCCATCCTCTGGGGCTGGCTTCCGGCCCTGCTGTGGGTGGTCCTCGGATCCATCTTCATCGGAGCGGTCCACGACCTGGGGGCCCTGGTGGTCAGCCTGCGCAACCGGGGCCTGACGGTGGGGGACATCGCCGGACGGGTGATCAGCCCCAGAGCGAGGCTCCTCTTCCTGCTGATCCTGATCCTCTCGCTGACCATCGTCCTGGCCATCTTCGGCCTGGTCATCGCCAGCGTCTTCAAGCTGTATCCGGCCGCCATCTTCCCCTGCCTGGTCCAGATCCCCATGGCCGTCGCCATCGGCCTGTGGCTCCACCGCCGGGGCCGCTCCCTGGCTCTTCCCTCGATCCTGGCCCTGGCGGCGATGTACCTCTCGGTGCTCTGGGGGGACACCGGTTTCCTGGGGGACTTCAACCGGATGCTCTCGGGATGGGATCCCTGGACCTGGGTGATGGTCCTGCTGCTCTACTCCTACGCGGCCTCGGTGCTGCCGGTGTGGGTCCTGCTCCAGCCCCGCGACTACATCAACTCGCTGCAGCTGGTCACCGCCCTGGGGCTGGTGGTGCTGGGGCTGGCGGCGGCGGCGCTGCTGGGCGGAAGCCCGCTTGAGGACGGACGGAGGCCTCCGCTGGAGATGGCGGCCCCCATGGTCCGGATGGCGCCCGAGGGCGCCCCCTACATCTTCCCCTTCCTGTTCATCACCATCGCCTGCGGGGCCATCAGCGGTTTCCACTGCCTGGTCTCCAGCGGCACCAGCAGCAAGCAGCTGAGGAGCGAGCCCGACGCCCGCCTGGTCGGCTACGGAGGGATGCTCACCGAAGGCTTCCTGGCGGTGCTGGTGATCCTCGCCTGCGGGGCGGGCCTGGGCCTGGGATACCAGGCCGCGGAGAATGGAGCGGTGGAGACCGGCGAGGCGGCCTGGGGGATGCTCTACGCCTCCTGGGGCGAAGCGAATGGCCTTTCGAAGAAGGTGGACGCCTTCGTGAGCGGAGCGGCCAACTTCCTGAAGGCCCTGGGCCTTTCCGCCGCCGCGGCCACGGCCCTGATGGGGGTGTTCGTGGCCTCCTTCGCGGGAACCACCCTCGACACCGCCTGCCGCCTGCAGCGCTACGTGATCCAGGAGCTGGCCTCCCAGCTTCCCGCTCCCAGGGGATCCCTCCTGGCCCGGCTGGCGGCGCCTCTGCGCAACCGCCACGGAGCCACCCTGGCCGCAGTGGCGGCGGCGGGACTCCTGGCCTCGGTCCCTCGCGATGGCTCGGCCTGGTCCTACGAGAACGCGGGGAGCGGGGGAGTGCTCCTTTGGCCCCTCTTCGGCGCCACCAACCAGCTGCTGGCGGGGCTGGCCTTCCTGGTGATCGCCTTCTGGCTCTGGCGCACGCGCCGGCCCGCCTGGTTCCTGCTGCTGCCCCTGGGCTTCATGGTGGTCCTGCCCATGTGGGCCATGGCGATGCAGGTCTTCGTCGGCACCGGCAGCGAAGCCTCCTGGATCTCCCAGGGAAGGTGGGCGCTCTCGGGCATCGGCCTGGCCACCATCCTGCTGGAGATATGGATGCTGGCCGAGGCGGCGAGCCTCTACCCCCGCCTTCCCGGGTCCGCTGCCCGGGACGATCGCGTCCCCGCCGATGGAACGGTCGAGCCGTGACCCGCATCGGCCTCTTCGGGGGCAGCTTCGATCCCGTCCACAACGGCCATCTGCTGGCGGCCCTCTCGGCCGCCGAGGAGCTCCCGCTGGACCGGCTCTTCTTCGTGCCCGCCTGCCGCAGCCCGTTCAAGGAGGGGGCCCGTCCCCTGGAGGCCCGGGCGCGGCTGCGGCTGCTGCGGCTGGCGCTGCAGGGCCTGCCGGGTTTCTCGGTGTGCGGGGAGGAGATCGCCCGGGGGGGAACCTCCTACACCGTGGACACGGTGCGCCGCTTCGCCGCCCGGCATCCGGGGGCGCGCCTCTGGTGGCTGGTGGGGGAGGATCTGGCCGGCTCCCTGCCGCAGTGGAAGGAGGCCGGGGCCCTGGCCTCCCTGGCCTGCTTCGCGGTGATCCCCCGTCCCGGGGCGGAGCTCCGGACCCTTCCCGGGGGCTTCAGGATCCGGAGGCTGCAGGGGACGCCCGCCGGGATCTCCTCCTCGGAGCTGCGGGCCCGGATCGGCCGGGGGGCCTCCCTGAGGGGGCTGGTCCCCGAGGCGGTGGCCGAGGCCATCGCCCGGGAGGGGCTCTACCGCGATCCGCCCCCCGGGAGCTGAGGCGCCGAGCGTCCCATGGAGCCTAGGAGGCTGGTGCAGCGCTGCTACGCCTACGCGGACAACCGCAAGGCGGAGGAGCCGGTGATCCTCGACCTGCGGGGGATCTCGTCGGTCGCCGACTACTTCCTCCTGGTGACCGGGACCAGCAGCCCCCACCTGCGGGCCATCCGGGAGGAGCTGGTGGTCCGCCTCAAGCAGGACCACGGGATCCGTCCCCGCTCCGTCGACGGCGGGAGCCGATCCTCCTGGGTGGCCATCGACTACGACGACGTGCTGGTCCACGTGATGTCCCCCGAGGCGCGCCGGCTCTACGACCTGGAGTCGCTCTGGGGGGACGCCCCGAGGGTGCGGCCCCGGCGTCCCGGCGGGATGGGGAGATCGCCCCGGCGCGGGGCTCAGGCCCGGGGCAGGCCCTCGTAGGTCTGCGCCATCAGGTCGACCACCTTCTTGAAGTCGGAGAGGCCGGGGGCGGGAAGGATGATGGTGTCGCGGCGTCCGCTCACATCCTCGGTGATTCGCAGGAAGCGGCCCCGGGGATTCTCCTTCAGGGTGAAGATGAAGGTCTTGCGCTCCACCTGGATCGACTCGGTCCGGATGGTCTTCTCAGATCGCCCCGTGTGCCCCGGGTGCTGGTCCTCGGAGTAGAAGCGGTCTTCGCCTTGGTTCATTGGGCAGCCTCCCTTCGCTCGGGGCCGGAACCCCTCGGTGCGGGAGGCTCTCCCGGAGAGAGCCTTCCTGTCAATCCCCGACTTGACAGGAGGAAAGCCGCGCTGGGAGACTGCTCCTCCCATGAAGCATCTCTGCGGACTCGCGGCCCTGCTCCTGTCGCTGCCCACCATCGCCGAGCCGATGCCGGATCTCTACTCCATAGGACTGAAGGACATCGACGGCAAGGAGCTCACCCTCGGAAAGTACAAGGGGGACGTGCTGCTGATCGTCAACGTGGCATCGAAGTGCGGGCTGACCCCCCAGTACCAGGGGCTGCAGAAGCTCTTCAGCGACTACCAGGAGAAGGGCCTGAAGGTGCTCGGATTCCCCTGCAACGACTTCGGGGGCCAGGAGCCCGGCTCCAACCAGGAGATCAAGGCCTTCTGCGAAGGCAGCTACCAGGTGACCTTCCCCATGTTCGACAAGCTCCACGTCAAGGGCGAGGAGCAGCATCCCCTCTACGCGGCCCTCACCGGGGAGGCCTCGCCCTTCCCGGGCGCGATCCGCTGGAACTTCGGCAAGTTCCTGGTCGGCCGCGATGGCCGGGTCGTCGCCCGCTTCGCTCCCCGCGACAAGCCGGATTCGGAGAAGCTGGTCCAGGCCGTCGAGACGGCGCTCCGCAAGAAGGAGTAGCGGTCCATGGCCAGCAGGAAGGCTTCCCGAGCCCCGGGCGGGGATCTCCGCCCCCATTCCGCCTCGGTCCTCGACGGCCCCGAGCGCGCCCCCAGCCGGGCCATGCTGCACGCGGTGGGCTTCCGGCGCGAGGACTTCCGCAAGCCCCAGGTGGGGGTCGCCTCGACCTGGGGCATGGTGACCCCCTGCAACATGCACCTCGACGGGCTGGCCGGCCGGGTGGCCCAGGGGGTCGCCGGGGCGGGCGGCAAGGCGACGGTCTTCAACACCATCACCATCTCCGACGGCATCTCCATGGGGACCGAGGGGATGAAGTACTCCCTGGTCTCGCGCGAGGTGATCGCCGACTCGATCGAGACCGTGGCCGGCTGCCAGGGCTTCGACGGTGTGGTGGCCCTGGGGGGGTGCGACAAGAACATGCCCGGCTGCCTGATCGCCCTGGCGCGCCTGGACCGCCCCTCGGTGTTCGTCTACGGGGGCACCATCCTCCCGGGGAGGTTCCGGAACCGCAAGGTGGACATCGTCTCGGTCTTCGAGGCGGTGGGGCAGCACGCCCGCCAGGCGATCAGCGACCGGGATCTGGAGCGGCTGGAGGCCTGCGCCATCCCCGGGGCCGGCTCCTGCGGCGGCATGTACACCGCCAACACCATGGCCTCGGCGATCGAGGCCCTGGGGATGAGCCTGCCCAACAGCTCGGCCCAGGCGGCCGTCTCCGAGGCGAAGCGGGAGGACTGCGAGCGCGCCGGGCGGGCGGTGGTGGACCTGATCGCCCGGGGCGTGCGCCCCCGGGACATCCTCACCCGCAAGGCCTTCGAGAACGCCATCACCGTGGTGATCGCCCTGGGAGGCTCCACCAACGCGGTGCTGCACCTCCTGGCCATGGCCCACGCCGCCGGGGTGCGGCTCAAGCTCGACGACTTCGCCCGGATCGGCCGCCGGGTTCCGGTGCTGGCCGACCTCAAGCCCAGCGGGCGCTTCGTCATGGAGGAGCTGGTCGAGATCGGGGGGATCCTTCCCCTGATGCGGATGCTGCTCGAGAAGGGCCTGCTGCACGGGGACTGCATGACGGTGACCGGCAGGACCCTGGCCGCCAACGTGGCCCGGGCGAAGCGCTACCCCCGCGGCCAGGAGGTGATCCGGACCTTCGGCGATCCGGTCAAGAAGGACAGCCACCTGGTGGTGCTCTACGGCAACCTGGCGCCGACCGGCGCGGTGGCCAAGATCTCGGGCAAGGAGGGGCTGCGCTTCTCGGGCCGGGCCCGGGTCTTCGACTCGGAGGAGAAGGCCCTGAAGGCCATCCTCTCGGGCCGCATCCGCAAGGGGCACGTGGTGGTCGTCCGCTACGAGGGCCCCAGGGGGGGGCCGGGCATGCGGGAGATGCTCTCGCCCACCTCGGCGATCATGGGCCGGGGCCTGGGCCAGGACGTGGCCCTGGTCACCGACGGGCGCTTCTCGGGCGGCAGCCACGGTTTCGTGGTGGGCCACGTCACTCCCGAGGCGCAGGAAGGGGGCCTGATCGCCCTGGTCCGCCAGGGCGATCCCATCGTCATCGACGCCGAGAGGCGCACCCTGTCGCTGGAGGTGCCCGAGGAGGAGATCGAGGCGCGCCGCAGCCGGTGGAAGCCCCCCCGCAGCCGCTACCGCCGGGGGGTGCTGGCCAAGTACGCCCGCAGCGTGGGCTCCGCCCACCTGGGCGCGGTCACCGACGGCTTCTAGGGCCGGGACCGCGGGCTGGTCATGGCAGGCGTCCCGGATCCTCCGCGTCTTCCTTCGCCGGGCCCCGTCCCGGATCCATGAGCGGGGGCGGGGCCCGGCGGCGCGGCCTGCGCCTGTCCCTCCTGGCCGGGGCGGTCCTGGCCGCGATCCTGGCGGGGTACGGCCTGCGCGGCCACCTCGACCTGGAGTACCTCGCGGGCCGGGAGGAGGAGCTGAGGGCCTGGAAGGAGGCCCGCTTCGGAGCCGCCCTGGCCGCCTGCTTCCTCGCCTACGTGGCGATCGCCGCCCTCTCCCTGCCCGGCGCGGCCCTGGCGACCCTGTTCCTGGGCTGGTTCCTGGGCCTGTGGTGGGCCCTCCCGGTGGTCGGCCTGGCCAGCGCCACCGGGGCCAGCTGCGCCTTCCTGCTCAGCCGCTTCCTCTTCCGGGAGGCGCTCCTGGCCCGCTTCGGGGCCCGCCTGGAGCGCTTCAACCGCGCCCTGGAGGCCGAGGGCGCCTTCTACCTGTTCACCCTGAGGCTGATCCCGGCGGCGCCCTTCTTCGTGATCAACCTGGCGATGGGGCTGACCCCCCTGCGCCTGCGGACCTTCTTCTGGGTCAGCCTGGCGGGGATGCTTCCGGGCACCTTCGTCTACCTCAACGCCGGGGCGTCCCTCCCCCGGCTCTCCGACCTGGCCCGGCAGGGGGCGGGCGGCGTGCTTGGCCCGGGGCTGATCCTCTCGTTCCTGCTGATCGGGCTCCTCCCCCTGGCGGCCCGCAGGATCCTGCGCCGGCTGCGGCCCGTCCCCTCCGGCCCCGAGGCGCGCTCCGGGGGGGAGGGGCCGTGAGCTCCCTGGAGGCGCTCCGTCCCGGGGACGGCCACGACCAGGCCCTCCTCTCCCTGGTCCGCCCTCCCGGCCACCGCAATCCCGAGCCCGCCCGGCGCTACAACCTGGTGGTGATCGGGGCGGGGACCGCGGGCCTGGTGGCCGCGGCGGGCGCGGCCGGACTGGGGGCCCGGGTGGCCCTGGTGGAGCGCGCCCTGATGGGCGGCGACTGCCTCAACGCCGGCTGCGTGCCCTCCAAGGCGCTTCTCGCCTCGGGGCGGGCCTGGGACGCCGTCCGGTCGGCCTCCGGCCTGGGGATCCGGGTTCCCTCCGGGGCCTCGGCCGACTTCGGCGCGGCGATGGAGCGGATGCGCCGGCTGCGCAGCGGGATCGGCCGCCACGACTCGGTGGAGCGCTTCCGCTCCCTGGGGGTGGACGTGTTCCTGGGCCAGGCCGTCTTCCAGGACCGGAGCACGGCGAGGGTGGGGGAGGCCCTCCTCCGCTTCTCCCGGGCGGCGATCTGCACCGGGGCCCGGCCCGCCCTCCCTCCGGTCCCGGGACTGGACTCCGTGCCGGTCCTGACCAGCGGGAACCTCTTCTCCCTCCAGCGGCGCCCGGACCGCCTGGGGATCCTGGGGGCCGGGGCCATCGGCTGCGAGATGGCGCAGGCCTTCGCCCGGCTCGGCTCCCGCGTCGAGCTCTTCGCCTCCGGCCGGGGGCTGCTGCCCGAGGAGGACCGGGAGGCGGCCGCGCTGGTGAAGGAGGCCCTGGAGCAGGACGGGGTGCGGATCCACGACTCGGCGCGGCGCCTGTCGGTCTCCTCCGGCCCCGGGGGCGTCCGGCTGGCCGACTCCCGGGACGGGCGGACGGCCGCCACCGTGGACCGGCTGCTGGTGGCCGCCGGACGCGTTCCCAACGTGGAGGGGCTGGGCCTGGAGCGGGCCGGCGTCGGGAGCTCGGCCCGGGGCGTCGCCATCGACGACTTCCTCCGCACGGCCAACCCCAGGATCTACGCCGCCGGGGACTGCTGCTCCCCGGTCCGCCACACCCACGCCGCCGACTTCATGGCGCGCGCGTTGATCCGCAACGCCCTGTTCATGGGACGGGTGAGGCTCAGCGGCCTGCTCGTCCCGCGCTGCACCTACACCTCGCCCGAGGTGGCCCACGCGGGGCTCTCCCCCCGGGAGTGCCTCGCCCGGGGCCTGCCCTCCCTCGTCCAGCCCTTCTCCGAGGTGGATCGCGCGATCCTCGACGGCTCGGACCTCGGGTGGGTGAAGGTGCACCACCGCCCGGGCTCGGGCCGCATCCTCTCGGCCACCGTGGCCGCCCCCGGCGCCGGGGACCTGATCGGCCACCTGGCCACCGCCATGAAGGCGGGAATGGGGCTCTCCTCCCTGGCCGGAGTGATCATGCCCTATCCCACCCGGGCCGAGGCCATACGCAAGCTGGGCGACCAGTACCAGCGCTCACGCCTCACTCCCCGGGTCCGCTCCCTCCTCGGCCGCTGGCTCTCCTGGAGGAGGCTCTAGCCGGGCCAGCAGCAGGGCGGCCAGCTTCCGCTGCCTGGGCTTGAAGCGGTGCTTGTCGCCCTTCCGGCCCCGGCGCCCCTCGGGATCCTCGCGGATGCCGGGCCACAGGGCGTCCATGCGGCCGAGCAGCATCCCGATCGCCTCGGGGCCGGCCCCGGGGAACCTCTCCAGGAAGGCATGGGCCTCCTCGGTGAACCGGTGGGAGCTCCAGGGCTCCTGGCGCCAGCGCTCCTCCAGCCACGCCGCCTCGGGGGGAGGCGGCTTTACCTGCGGGGCGTCCTTCCGGAAGGCGAGGATCCGCTCCTTGCTCATCCGCCCGTAGCCGAGGGACGCCAGCGCCCCGATGCCCACCCAGTCCAGGGCCTCGGCCAGCCAGCCGAGCGCAGTGCGGCAGAGGCGGGGAGCGTCCGGATCGTCCGGGGCCGGCAGCAGCGAGAAGTGGAAGAGGGCCCCCCGCTCCACGGCCAGGAAGGGGAGGGGCTCCGGCTCCATCCAGTCGCCCGGAGGCAGGCCCTTGCGGTGGTAGTCCGGGTAGTGCGGCGTCCTGGCCTCCCGGCGCAGCCGGACCGGCCGGGCCGGAAGCGCGTCGAGGAAGATCACCGATCCGGCCCGCCGCGGCCGGCCCAGGATACGCTCCGAGGGATCCCTCCCCTTGGCGGGCCCCTGGCGCCGCAGCCGCGACCAGCGCCGCACCAGCCCCTTGACCGAGGAGCCCGGCAGCCAGGGGATCCCGTAGAGGGGATGCCACTGGAAGCCCCTTCCGGAGGGGTGCTCGCGGTCCAGGCCGATCGCCAGGGGCGCGGCGCAGCGGGCCAGGAGGGCCTGGCCTCCCAGGGCCTCCACCATCCTCTCCCTGCGCTCGATGCGCTCCCGCAGCTCCTCCCGGAAGCCCTCCTGCCGGCTCTGCTCCCCGGCCAGGCGCTCCGCCTCCCCGATCCACGCTCCGGAGAGGAACCGGATCCTCCGGGGATCGGACAGGTCCTCCCAGCCCCGGGCGAACTTGTCGCACCACAGGCCCGCGTTCCCGTCCTGGAAGGCGGCCAGGCGCCCCTCGCGGCACAGCGGTATCCCGTCCTCAGCCATCGGCCTCCTTCCGCCATAGCTCCTCCAGAAGGGCCAGGGCCTCGTCGCGCGCCCTCAGGCAGGGCTCCTGGCCGTGGAAGCGGATCGCCTCGAGCAGATCCCCGGCGCCGGGGTAGGGCGCCCGGGGGTCGTCGCGGCACAGGCGGCCCTGGAGCTCCCGCCGCAGGGCCCGGGCGGCCGGACGATCCCTCTCCCGCTGGCGCAGCAGGGCCAGGGCCGGGCCCAGTCCCAGGCGGCGGATGGAGCGGAAGGCCCGGCCGATCTCCTCCCTCAGATCCACGCCAGACCCATCCATCCCAGCCCGGCGCTGCGCCCCCCGCCCAGCCGCAGGTAGCCGGGCGGCTCGGGCTCCCCCCTGACGCGGGCGTACATCAGGGTGTCGGGAGGCAGCGCCTCCTCGTGGATCCGCTCCCGGACCAGCTGGGTGCGCTCCTCCAGGGCGTGGCGGACCAGCAGCGGCAGCCCGCTTCCCGAGAACCAGGCGAAGTCCCGGTCGTCGAGCACGGCCAGGCGCCGCGGCAGCCGTCGGCGGGCGCCGGGGTCGGCCATCAGCGAGGCCAGGGCCTCGATCCAGGCCCCGGCCGCCGGAGGCAGCCCGCTGGACTTGCGCAGGGCCCGCTCCTCCAGGTGGAGGGTGTAGGGGCCCTCCCCCAGGAACTGGCCGGGCGGCACCTCGGGGCTCCAGCGGGGCAGGGGATCCTTCCCGGTCCAGGCCCCGGCCAGGCGGCGGAGGATCCCGGGGCAGGTGATCCAGCGGTGGTCCTCGCTCAGGGACCGGACCGGAAGGAGGAGCAGCCGGGCCGCGTCCAGGGCCGCCTCCCGCCCCAGGGCCCGGTCCAGGACCGGGCCCTCGATCCAGGGCAGGCCGTCCTCCGGGTCGCGGGCGATCTCCCGGTCCAGGATCCCGCCGCTTGAGGGGCCGGCGGGACGGACGCAGGTCTCGGCCAGAAGCCCCAGCATCCGCTCACTCATGGGGCCAGAGCGTCCGGCCTCCCTCCTGCCGGCGGAAGCGGTCGAGGAATCCGGCCAGGATCTTCCACTCGGGGCGGCAGGGCACGTTCCTCTCTCCGGCCCGCAGGCCCTCGCCCGGGGGCAGGAAGGCCGAGGGCAGCAGGCAGGCCAGGCCCATGTGCCGGCCCTGGATGCGGTGCACATGGAAGAAGAGGGGGCTGGCCCGCCGCAGGTGGCGCTGGGGCCTCACGCTCCGGTCGCGGTAGGCGTGGGGCAGGCCGAAGACCGCCCTGCGGGGATGGAAGCCGCGGGGGGTCCAGCGGCCCTTGGACCAGTCGTGGTCCTCGGGGAAGAGACGCTCGGCGTTCTCCCGCTCCAGGATCCGCCCCTTGCGCCCCCAGCTGCGGTAGCGGACCATCTCGCGCCCGTAGCCCTCGATCACCTCCAGCGCGCTGCGCCGGTCCCTGAGCGCCAGATCGATCCTCGAGCGGCCCGAGAAGGCGGTGAAGGGCGGCTCCTCCTCCCGGCCGAGGGCCGCCGGGTCCAGGATCCGAGCCAGCCGCCGCTGGTAGTCGTCCACGTCGCGGAGGGGCCTCCATCCGGTCTTCAGGTCTCCGGCAAGCTCCTCCAGGTTCAGGCTGCCGTAGCCCTTGCGGGAGCGGGCTCCCAGCCCCCCCAGCAGTCCGAGGATCTGCAGGGCCGGCAGGACCTCCCGGAGCGCCTCCCGGTCGAAGGCCGCCAGGCGCAGGACGAACTCGCAGGGGGCCTTCAGGCAGGGGCGGCGCAGGCGTCCGGCGTCCTTCCCCTCGGTCTTCATCAGGCCGTAGCCCAGGTAGCGCGTTCCGGGGCCCGCGGGGCGCCGGTCCTTCAGGATCTCCCCCTTGCGCATGGAGCCGGGCGGCCGCATCTCCTGCAGGGCGAGCAGGATCCGGCCCTGGCCCCTCCGAGGGGATCCGAACAGGGCCTCCTCCCGCTCCCGCATCCGCTCCATCGCCCCGGGATCCGGGCCCCAGGGGGCCAGGGAGCGCCACCAGAAGCGCAGGGCCCCCTTCAGCGAGGCCAGGCGCAGCTCCGCCCGGCGCTCGTCCGGACCCAGGAAGCAGGGGGTCACGATCCGGAATCTTGCGTTGAGGCGGTGCATCTGTGGCCGGTCCGGAAAGGAGCCGCCCGGGGGATCGGAAGCGCCGCCGGACCGGCCTTCCCCCGGGCCGGGGGGGCGGGCGGGCCCGCTCCGTTCGGAGTTGAGATCCGGCCGCCGGAGGAATAGCCTCGCCTCCGGTCCTCCCCCGCAGGGTCCAGGCCGAGACGATGGACAAGGCAATCGAGCAGATCAAGGTCTGGGTTGAGGCCCTGGAGAGCGCGGCCCTCGACCCCGCAAGCGTCGAATCGCTTCCGGTCCTGGTGGCGTCCGGGGTGATCCTGCTGCTCTTCGGGCGCAGGATCTACTGGGTCCTGCTGGTGCTGGCGGGGATGGCCGCCGGGGCGATGCTGGGCGTCCGGATCATGCCCGAGGAGCCGGGGTGGCTCTACTTCGCCACTCCCGGGGTTCTGGGCCTCTTCGTCGCCCTGCTCAGCTGGTTCCTCAACCGGCTGGCGATCCGGGCCGCCGGGATGCTGGTGGGAGGCTTCATGGGCTACGCGCTGGCCGGGATCTGGCTCTCCCAGTGGTGGCCCTGGGCGGGCATGTTCCTCGGCTGCGTCCTGGGGCTGCTCCTCGGGATCTGGATCTTCGACTGGGCCCTGATCCTGCTCACCTCGGCCGCCGGGGCCTTCCTGTTCGTGGTGCTCCTGCCCCTGCCTCAGCTGTGGCTGAAGATCACCCTGGGCTCCCTGCTGCTGGTCTGCGGCCTGGCGGTGCAGGCCCACATGATGAAGCCGGCCAGGGAAAGGGAGGCCTCTCCCAGCTAGAGATGGGACAGGGATGGGCTTGGTCGGCGATCTGGCGGGACTGGTCCTGAGGCTCTTCGCCCTGGGGCTGTTCGCATCCTGGTTCCTCGACCTGGTCCTGTCCCGCCCTCCCGGAAGGCTCAGGCGCCTGCTTTCGGGCTTCTACGCCCCCTTCCTGGATCCCATCCGCCGCGTGATCCGCCCAGTGCGGATCCTGCCTGGCTCGGTGGCGGTGGACTTCAGCCCCCTGATCCTGATTCTCTTCATCTGGCTCGTCCTCCACCCCTTCCTGGAGTGGGTGTTCAAGGGGATCTGAGGCGGACCGGGGCGGCCTGGAGGAGCATTCCGGAGGGAGGCGCACCATGGCATGAAAGAGGCGGATCAGGGCGGCGGCCAGGACAGGGGAGGCACCCGGCGGGACTTCCTGGGCGGTCTGCTGGCCGGGGCCGGGCTGGGGGCCCTCCGCCCTCCGCCCCTTCTGGCCCAGGGAAACCCTCCCGGCTTCGGGGCGCAGCCTCCGGACCAGAGTACCGGTTCGGATATCGGCTCGCTGTGGCCGGTGGCCAGGCAGCTGGCAACCCGCTCCTTCTTCGCCTACTCCTTCCTGCGCCCCCAGTTCCGCACCCTCGACTTCTGGCACCGCACCGCCCGGGGCAAGATCCTGGAGCTGCTTCACTACTCGCCGCCCCAGTGGCCGGCCGGGGAGAAGGTCCTCTCCAGGGAGGAGCGGGAGGGATACACGGTGGAGCAGGTGGAGTTCAGCACCACCCCCTACTTCCGGGTTCCGGCCACCCTGCTGGTTCCCCGGGACGCCCAGCCCCGGCAGACCCCGGCGGTGATCCTGATGCACGATCACGGAGGCTTCTACCTCTGGGGCCGGGAGAGGATCTACGCCCCCGGCCGCCAGAACCTCCTGCTGCGAGAGTTCAGGGAGCGCTTCTACTCGGGCCAGAGCCCGGCCGAGGAGCTGGCAGGACGCGGCATCCTGGTGGCGATCATCGACATGATCTACCACGGGGAGCGCCGGCTGCTGCTCGACGACGATCCCCCCGGCTGGAGGGACCGCCCCGTCGACCTTCCCTCCGACGAGGCCGGGGCCTTCAACGCCCGCAGCCACCAGCTGGAGTCCCTGTTCGCCCGCACCGTCGCCCTGGCCGGAGCCACCTGGCCGGGACTCGTGATCTGGGACGATCTGCGGACGGTGGACTACCTGATCGGGCGCGAGGAGGTGGACCGCAACCGGATCGGGGCGCTCGGCTTCTCGCTGGGCGGGCTGCGCGCCTGCTTCGCCGGAGCCCTGGATCCGCGGATCCGGGCGGTCGCCGTCGCCAGCTGGATGACCAGCATTCCCTACCAGCTGCAGTCGAAGGTGCGACACGACTTCGGCTGGCCGCTGATCGTCCCCGGCCTCCACCGCTACATGGACCTGCCCGACATCGCGGCCCTGTGCGCTCCGCGTCCGCTCCTGGTGATCAGCGGATCGGACGACGAGGCGCTCGACAAGAACGGGGCGGCCCAGGCCAGGACCAAGCTGGAGGAATCCTACCGGAAGGCCGGGGCGGAGGGGCAGCTGCACTTCCGCGGCTTCCCGGGCGGGCACCATTTCGGCCCGGAGATGCAGAAGACCGCAGGGGAGTTCTTCGGCGAGCTCCTCTGAGCGATCCCTGTGCATCTGCCCCTTCCCATCCGGGAGCGCCAGGAGCTGGTGCGGCTGATCCGGGACCGTTCCCGTCCGTCGGCCCCCCAGCCGACCGGCGCCGAGTCCCGGCTGCCCGATCCGGAGCCTCCCTTCCGGGCCGTGCTGTTCGACGTCTACGGCACGCTGATCGGGTCGGGAGTCGGCGACATCGGCCTGGCGGGCGGCGAGCGCGGCGAGGATCCGGTGCCCGGCATCCTGCGGAGAGCCGGACTGGAGCCGGACTGGACGGAGGGGCGTCTCGATGCTCAGTGGCGCCGGATCATCGAGCGGCATCACCGCCAGGCCCGCGGGAGGGGGATCCGCCATCCCGAAGTGGACATCGCCGAAGTGTGGCGGCAGCTGGTGCGGACCGGCGATCGCCCACGGGCGGAGGAGGAGAGGCTGGTGCGCAGGGCGGCCGTCGAGTTCGAATGCCTCTGCAATCCCTGCTGGCCCAGCCCGGGCTGCCTGCCGCTGCTGGAGCGCTGCCGCCGGGCCGGCCTGGCGATGGGGATCGTCTCCAACGCCCAGTTCTACACCCCGCTGATGCTGGAGGCCTTGCTGGGGGCTCCTCCCGAGGAGCTGGGCTTCGATCCGGATCTGCTGGTCTGGTCCTACCGGGAAGGGGAGGCCAAGCCGGAGGAGGGCCTGTACCGCAAGGCGCTGAGCCGTCTCGAGACCGGCTACGGCATCCTGCCCCGGGAGACCCTCATGGTGGGCAACGACATGCTCAAGGACGTGGCGCCCGCTCAGCAGGCGGGCTGCCGCGGAGCGCTGTTCGCCGGCGACCGGCGCTCCTACCGGCCCCGGATCGGCGAACCGGGGGTGGAGGGACAGCAACCCTGGGCGATCCTCTCCTCGCTTTCCGATCTGGAGGGGATCCTGCCCGGGGAATGACCCGCGGACTTCAGCCGTCGTCGCCGATAGCCCCCACCGGGCACCCCTCCAGGGCCTCCCTGCAGAGCTCCTCCTGATCCTCGTTCACGGGCTGGAACTTCACGTAGGAGAAGCCGGTCTCCTCGGAGCGGTCGAAGTTGTCCGGGGCGGCCTTCCGGCACACGTCGCAGTCGATGCATTCCTCATCGACGTAGAACCTGCCTGCGACGTTCTCCTCGACCTTGTTCTCCTTGTCGGCCATGGAAATCCTTTTTTGCAAGCCAGGGCGGCTAGCCAGAGCCGCTCCAGCGAAACGGAGGCTGCACGAAGGGCCGATGGCCATCGAGCTCCGGGAGCGTGCCGGCCATCGCCGGCTCCGAGCCTTGCAGCAAGAAGGATCCTGCCGGCAGGCTGGATCCGGAGGGAGAGCCTCAGCCGTCGTCGCCGATGGCCTCCACCGGGCAGCCCTCCATGGCCTCCTTGCAGAGCTCCTCCTGCTCCTCGTTCACGGGCTGGGCCATGACGTAGGAGTAGCCGTTATCCTCGGAGCGGGTGAAGTTGTCCGGAGCGGTCTCGCGGCACAGGTCGCAGTCGATGCACTGTTGATCGACATAGAACTTGCCTGCGACGTTCTCCTCGACCTTGTTCTCCTTTTCAGCCATGGAAGTCCCTCTCGAAGCCCTGGCGGCGGAACGGAGCCGCGCCCGACGGGCCACCAACATAGGACGGAACCAGCGCCAAGTCAACGGAAAACAGGCTCCGAAGGGGAGCTTCCCCACGCTTTTCCGATCCATGAGGGGAAGGAAGGCCTTGCCGGCCCATGCGATCGGGAGGGAGCGCCGCCCGGGTCCCGCTCGGAGGCCTTTCAGCCGTCGTCGCCGATGGCATCAGCCGGGCAGCCCTCCATGGCCTCCCTGCAGAGCTCTTCCTGCTCCTTGTTCACGGGCTGGCCCATGACGTAGGAGTATCCATTCTCCTCGGAGCGGGCGAAGTTGTCCGGCGCGGTCTCCTGGCACAGGTAGCAGTCGATGCACGCTTCATCGACGTAGAATGCCCCTGCGACGCTCTCCTCGACCTTGTTCTCTCTGTCGGCCATGGAAGTTCCTTTCGAAGCCCGGGCGGCTCGGAGGCATGCCCAGCTGAACGGAGGCTATACGGCGGGGCCAGTCGAAGTCGATGGCGAACAAGCTCCGGGAGGAAGCTGGTCTTCGCCAACGCCGCTCCTTTAGGAAAGGAGGGCCTTGCCGGCAAACTGGATCCGGAGGAAGCGTCTCCCCGGTCCCGTTCGGGGTCCCTTCAGCCGTCGTCGCCGATGGCCTCCACCGGGCACGCCTCCATGGCGATAGCGCACAGTTCCTCCTGCTCCTCGTTCATGGGCTGGACCTTCACGTAGGAGTAGTCGCTATCCTCGGAGCGGGTGAAATTGTCGGGAGCCTTCTCACGGCACAGATCGCAGTCGATGCACTGGTCATCGACGTAGTACTTGCCCTCGACGTTCTCCTCGACCTTGTTCTCCTTGTCAGCCATGGAAGTCCCTTTCGAAGCCTTGGCGGCCCGGAGGCATGCCCAGCTGAACGGAGGCTATACGGCGGGACCAGTCGAAGTCGATGGCGAACACGCTCCGGGAGGAAGCTGGTCTTCGCCAACGCCGCTCCATTAGGAAAGGAGGGCCATGCCGGCAAACTGGATCCGGAGGAAGCGGCTCTCCGGTCCCGTTCGGGGTGCCTTCAGCCGTCGTCGCCGATGGCCTCCACCGGGCACTCCTCCATGGCCTTCCTGCAGAGCTCTTCCTGATCCTCGTTGACGGGCTGGGCCATGACGTAGGAGTATCCATTCTCCTCCGAGAGGGCGAAGTTGTCCGGCGCGGTCCCGCGGCACAGGTCGCAGTTTATGCAATCCTCATCGACGTAGAATGCGCCTGCGACACTCTCCTCGACCTTGTTCTCCTTGTCAGCCATGGAAGTCCCTTTCGAAGCCTTGGCGGCCCGGAGGCATGCCCAGCTGAACGGAGGCTATACGGCGGGACCAGTCGAAGTCGATGGCGAACAAGCTCCGGGAGGAAGCCAGTCTTCGCCAACGCCGCTCCTTTAGGCAAAAAGGGCCTTGCCGGCAAACTGGATCCGGAGGAAGCGCCTCCCCGGTCCCGTTCGTGGGCCCTTCAGCCGTCGTCGCCGATGGCTTCTACACAGCATCCCTCCATGGCCTCCCTGCAGAGCGCTTCCTGCTCCTCGTTGATGGGCTGGGCCTTCACATATGAGCAGCAGTTCTCATCGTCGCGGGCGAATATGTCCGGCGCGAGCTCGCGGCACATGTCGCAGTCCATGCACTGTACATCGACATAGTACCTGCCCTCGACGTTCTCCTCGACCTTGTCCTCCTTGTCAGCCATGGAAGTCCCTTTCGAAGCCTTGGCGGCCCGGAGGCATGCCCAGCTGAACGGAGGCTATACGGCGGGACCAGTCGAAGTCGATGGCGAACAAGCTCCGGGAGGAAGCCAGTCTTCGCCAACGCCGCTCCTTTAGGAAAGGAGGGCCTTGCCGGCAAACTGGATCTGGAGGAAGCGTCTCCCCGGTCCCGTTCGGGGACACTTCAGCCGTCGTCGCCGATGGCCTCTACCCCGCATCCCTCCATGGCCTCCCTGCAGAGCGCTTCCTGCTCCTCGTTGATGGGCTGGGCCTTCACATATGAGCAGCAGTTCTCATCGTCGCGGGCGAATATGTCCGGCGCGAGCTCGCGGCACATGTCGCAGTCCATGCACTGTACATCGACATAGTACCTGCCCTCGACGTTCTCCTCGACCTTGTTCTCCTTGTCAGCCATTGAAGGTCCTTTCGAAGTCCGGGCAGCTTGCAGAGGCATGCCCAGCTGAACGGAGGCTATACGGCGGGCCCAGCCGAAGTCGATGGCGAACAAGCTCCGCAAGGGGGCCGGTCTTTGCAAATAGCCGCTGCTTTAGGCAAGGAGAGACTTGCCGGCAAACAGGGTCCGGAGGAAGCGCCTCCCCGGCCCCGTTCGGGGGGATCAACGGCCGTCGTCCTTGATGGCCTAATGCGGGCACTCCTCCATGGCCTTCCAGCTCCACCTGCTCCTCGCTCTCGGTCTGGGCCTTCACGCAGGAGCAGCCGATTTCCTCGGAGCGGGCGAAGTTGCCAGGCATGGATTCACGGCACAGGCCGCAGTCGACGGATCCAGCAGAGGCAATCGTTTCGACTGCGCCAGTCGAAACGAAGGACGTCGCGGCGACGATACGAGGTCGACTTTCCAGCACGAAGGCAACCCATTGCCTTGCCTCCGATCTGCTCAATCGATTCCGGCCACCTCGATAGCCCGATGGCTTCGTCGATCCCTGGCGCAGTCTGGATCGCTGGAGAGCGTCCGGAGGCCGGTCCCGCTACGGTTCGGATCGATGGGAGCCGCTTTCGATTTCTTCCATCCCCTTTCGTATGGAGCTGGTCGACATCCCTGTTGCAGCCGAAACCAAGGCCACTCCTCCGCTCCCAGCATGCATGGCTTCCACCGCGGCCCAGGCCCGGCGGCCTTCTTCGCTCAGGAGCGCCTCCAGACAGGAGTACTTCTTCCTGATCGCCGCCTCGAGATCGCTGTCGCGCTTCACGGAGCGGCCATGATACGGAAACTGGAGAATTGCATGCAACAATACCGAGAGTCTCCTGAAGCAGCAGCAAGGCAGCCTCCAGGAAGGAGGTTCCGGAGATCATGCCTGGCCTAAAGGAGATGCAGCTTCGGCTGCCTGGGAGGGAAAGGGCGAACAATCGGAAGCGCATCTCCCGGAGGGAGCCGAGGGACGATCAGCCGTTGCCGCCGATTGGCTCCGCAGGCGAGGCGGCCGGGAGGCGCTTCAGGGAACCCGATGCCGTTTGGCGGATGGCCTTCAGGAATCGGTCCTCGGGGATCGATGCCCTGCTGGTCTCCGGGAGAGGGGGCGGCATTGCGCTCTTGTCAGGCAGGGAGGGAAGCCTAGCCTGTCCGGACGGTGGAGTTCATTCGGGACATACATGCCCGGGCTGAGCGGGAAGGCAGGCCGGTGCTCTCCATCGAGTTCTTCCCCCCGAAGACCGTGCGGGGGGAGGAGGTGCTGCTGGAGCGCACGCTTCCCAGGCTGATGAGGCTGGGGCCGGACTACTGCTCGGTGACCTACGGTGCGGGGGGGAGCACCCGCGAGAGCACCTTGCGGATCGTCCGAGAGATCCAGGATGTCCACAAGCTGACCGGGATGGCCCACCTGACCTGCGTCGGCTCCACCCGGGAGGATCTGCGCCGCTTCCTGGAGGAGGCCCGGGATCTGGGAGTCAGGAACATCCTGGCCCTGCGAGGGGATCCGCCCGATGGAACCGGGGAGTTCCGGCCGGTGGAGGGGGGGCTGGAGTACTCCTACCAGCTGGTGGAGCTGATCCGCTCCTTCGGGTGCTTTTCGATCGGTGCGGCCGGCTTTCCCGAAGGGCACATCGCCTGCCGCGAGGGAAGGGAGGTGGACTGGAGCCGCCTGCGCTCGAAGGTGGAGGCAGGCGCCGAGTTCATCCTCACCCAGCTCTTCTTCGACAACCGCGACTTCTTCGCCTTCAGGGATCACGTGAACCGGAAGATGGGGCTGGATGTGCCTCTCTGCCCCGGCGTCCTGCCGGTGCTTTCCGGGCGGCAGATCCTCAGGTTCACCCAGATGTGCGGCGCTTCCATCCCGCAGGACATGGCCTTGCGCCTGGAGCAGCTGGGCGAGGACGACGAAGCGGTGGCCGACTACGGGGTGGAGTACGCCACCCGGCAGTGCGAGGAGCTGCTGGCGGCGGGAGCGCCGGGGCTCCATTTCTACTGCCTCAACCGGGTGGCTTCCACCTCCCGGGTGGTGGAGAACCTGGGTCTGGCGTCCGGGAAGCCGTCTTCGGGGGGTTAGGGCCGCTTTCCAGGAACGATGACTGCGAGGCAGGAAGACCGGGAGTTCGATCCGATGGCCGCCGCATGAAGGGGACGAGGGGTCCAGGAGGCGGGCCGCCTGCTTGGCAGAGGCTGGATCTGGCAGCGCCACGGCCCTGCGGCTGGCCATCCTTCATGAGGGGCTGTCTCCTGGATCCCTGGCCCAGGTGCCCGAGGAGAGCCGCCGGTACGCGGGACTCCAGCCGCCAGCCATGTCCATCGCCAGCGCCGGGGGGAAGGCGTCGTGCTGCCTGGATCTCCCGACCGGACGCACCCCGGACTGACGGGCCCGCTCTTCCACCGCGCACGATATCGGATGCAAGCCGGGAGGCGTTGCCGACCGCCGGCCGGCGCCATTGCTGCGGCTGGAGGGGGATCTCGTCCATACCCGCTCGGAGGAGACGCAAGTGGTCTTCGGGGGCGCTTCCTCTCCGGCGGCAGCCTCCCGTCCCTTCCGGCCCTTCCGCTTCCGGTCTCCGGTTCGGCCGTCCACTGGGGGGATCCCTCGGCATGCGGCTGGACGTGCCCCTGGATGGAAGGCTGGAAGCCCTGCATGGGCGCGGGGAAGAGCCTCGGCGAGCTGCAGGGAACTCTTCCTCGGCATCGACCGCCTCACGGAGATCCTCCAGGATTTCCCGGGAGCCGATCTGGACCTGCCGTCTCTCCCAGGCCGATCCTGGCCCCGAGCTGCGATGTCGCGGCGCCGGAGCCGCCTGGGAGATCCACCCCGTCGTCCCGCCCTGGCCAGATGCCGTCTGCAGAGGACCGGCACGCTACCCTGCCGGCACGCCTCACACGCATCCTCGTTCGGAATCCGGGAGCGTCCGAGGATCCATTTCCTTGAGGCTGGGCTGGTCTTCCGTTTCTGAAGTTCCGGAGGTGAAGAGGCAGTGAAGATCGTCGTCAGCGGGGCCCGGGGACTCCTCGGCAGCCGTCTCTGCTCCTGGTTCGGTTCCCGGGGGGAGCAGGTGGTTCCCATGGCCAGGGTGGGGGAGGATGCTCCCCATCCTTCGGGAGTGGCCTGGAATCCCGCCACCGGGTGGATCGACGCCTCTGCGCTGGAGGGGGCCGATGTGGTGGTCCATCTGGCCGGAGAGTCCCTGGTCTCCCTCCGCTGGACCCGGGCCAAGAAGGAGCGGATCCTCCAGAGCCGGGTGAGAGGGACGCAGCAGGTGGCCAGGGCGATCTCCTCGCTCGAGACGCCTCCCCGGCTCTTCCTCTGCGCCTCCGGGGTGGGGTACTACCCTCCCTCGCTGACCCGGACGCACCGGGAGGGGGACGCTCCCGGCGAGGGCTTCCTTTCCCGGACGGCCGTCGGATGGGAGGAGGCGGCGCGGCTGGCCGGGAATGTCCCAGCCGTCTCCCTGCGCTTCGGGGTGGTGCTGGATCCGGCCGGCGGAGCCCTGGGCTCCATGCTCCTCCCCTTCCGCTGCGGGCTGGGCGGACGCATGGGATCGGGGCGCCAGTGGTTCCCCTGGGTGGCCGCCCCGGAAGTCCCCCTTGTCGTGGATCACCTGATCCGCCTCTCCCCCCCTCCGTCCGGACCAGTCAACGTGGTGGCTCCCCATCCGGTGACCAACCGGGAGTTCACCCGCGCGCTGGCGGCCAGCCTGGGGCGCCCGGCCTTCCTGCCGGCTCCTGCGTGGGCCATCCGCCTGGCCCTGGGCGAGGCGGGCGAGCAGATGCTTCTCGCCTCGTGGAGGGCCGAGCCCTCCTTCCTGGAGCGGTCCGGATACCGGTTCCGGTATCCGGACCTGCCGTCCTGCCTGGACGAGCTGCTTTCCGGAAAGGACAGGAGGGGCCGATGAGGAGGGGGAGGAATGCCTTCACCCTGATCGAGCTGCTGGTGGTGATCGCCATCATCGCCATCCTGGCGGGCCTGCTGCTGCCGGCCCTGTCGCGGGCCAAGAACCTGGCCCGAGGGGCCAGGTGCGCAAGCAACGTCCGCCAGATGCAGCTGGGCTGGCAGATGTACGCCGACGACAACGGCTCGCGCATCGTGCCCGCCAACTCCTGGTGCCCCGGCTTCTTCCAGAACCCCCCTGTCGAGGACAACACCAGCGTCGCCCTGCTCGAGAGGAGCAGGCTCTACGGGCAGATCGGAGGCACGGGGGTCTTCAAGTGTCCTGGAGACAGGTCGGTCAACGTACGCAGCTACGCGGCCAACAACCACATGGGCGGACGCAGCTTCGACGGGAGGGCCCGGGTCTTCAGGAGGATCGGGGGGATTCCGGAGCCCTCCCGCTTCTTCGTCTTCATCGACGAGGACTGGAAGACCATCAACGACGCCCTCTTCCGGGTCGACGTCTCCCCCCTGCTCCAGATCATGGACCGCCCCGCCGGCTACCACAACGGATCCGGCCGCCTCTCCTTCGCCGACGGCCACATCGGCAGGAAGCTCTGGTCGGGCGACTACGGGCGGGATCTCGTCTGGATGCGGGAGCACGCCTCCTACCTGATCAGGTGAGCGGCGATCAGGTCCCGGGACAAAGCCCGCGGCGAGCTCTTCAGGACCGCTTCCTCCGGCCGGACCGGAGGGTCCCGGCCCTACATTCCTATCCTGGAAGAGGGGAGCCCTCCTCGGATCGCTTCAGGGCCCGCTCCAGCCTGTCGCAGAGGGCCCGGATGCTCTGGATGCGGGCGTGCCGCTTGTTGTTGCCCGCGACCAGGATCCAGGGGGCGGCGGGCGAGTCGGTCAGCCCCACCATGTCGTTGACCGCCGCCTCGTAGTCGTCCCAGCGCTCCCGGTTGCGCCAGTCGTCCTCGGTGATCTTGTGCTGCTTGTGCGGGGTCTCCATCCGGCTCTGGAACCGCTGCAGCTGCTTCTCCTTGCTGATGTGGATCCAGAACTTGAGCAGCACCGATCCGTGCCGGACCACCTCGGACTCGAACTCGTTGATCTCGTGGTAGGCTCGCTGCCATTCGCGGTCGGAGGCGAAGCCCTCGACCCGCTCCACCAGCACCCGGCCGTACCAGGACCGGTCGAAGATGGCGATGCGCCCGTCCCTGGGAAGGTCCCGCCAGAAGCGCCAGAGGTAGTGGTAGCCATGCTCCTCCATGGTGGGGGGGCCGGTCTGCACGATGCGGTAGAGGCGGGGGTCGATGGCGGCTATGGCCCGGCGGATGGCTCCTCCCTTGCCCGCGGCGTCCCACCCCTCGAAGACCAGCACGGTGGAGATTCCCTTGCGGTAGGCCTTCCAGAAGAGGCGGTGCAGGCGGTACTGCTGCTCCACCAGCTGCTCCTGGTAGGCATCGGGATCCAGCGCCTGGTCCAGATCCACCTCGGCCAGGAAGTTCCGGCTGGCGGCATGCCGGGCGATCCCCGGCTTCCCGGAGCGGTCCTTCCCGTCCGTCCGGACCGCCTTCTCCAGGGAGCTGGAGAGGAGGTCGGCGAGCATCAGGTTGCGCTGCAGGCGGTCGATCGAGGGGACCACGAACCAGGGAGCCCGGGGCCGGGAGGTGCTCTCCAGCATGCGCCCGGCCACCTCGACCACATGGTCGTAGATCCGGTGGCGGCCCCAGTCGTCCTCCATCGCCCTCCAGTTGGGCCGGTCCTGCCGGTGGAGCAGATCCAGGCGCTGCTTCTGCTCCGCCCGGCTCAGGTGGAACCAGAACTTCAGTATCAGGGCCCCGTCCTGGCAGAGCATCTCCTCCTGGCGGCGGATGCGCTCGGCCTCCCGGTCCATGCCGGTCCAGGGCCCGGTCCGGGATATCCCCTCCATCAGCAGCGGCTCGTACCAGCCCCCGAACCAGATCGCCAGCCGCCCCCGGGTGGGAAGCGCCTTCCAGTAGCGCCAGTAGAGGGGGCGCTGGCCGGCCTCCTCGGAGAGCTTCCAGAAGCTGTGGGTGTCGAGCAGCCGGGGATCGAGCCACTCGTTGAGGCGGGAGATGGCCTCTCCCTTGCCGGCCCCGTCCATGCCGGTGACGACGATGATCACCGGACGGGGAGCTTCCTGCATCGACCGCTGCGACTTCATCAGGCTGACCCGCAGCCGGTTGAGCAGCCTGGAGTACTTCTTCTGGGAGAGGGCCTCGTAGTCCCGGTCCTGGAGCAGATCCAGGGTGGCCTTGCCGAGCTTCTCGATCATCGGGCCAGGAACCGGATCACCCTTTCGGGATCGTCGGTGGACTCCTGGCAGGCCTGGGCTGTGCACAGGTCGGCCTTGGCCTCCCCTGCGCTTCCTTCCTCCGGCGCCAGGATCACCTTGCTGGGATGGTAGGCCGAATGGGCCGCCCGGAGCAGGCTGGTCCATACCGGGCCGCCGCGCTCGCCGTGCAGGACGATGCGGCGGGGAGGGTCCAGGTAGAGGTCCAGGGCCAGCAGCATGGTGGGCATCGACCAGGGGCTCTGCTCGAGCCGCTCCGAGAAGTGCTCCAGGCAGCGCACGGCGGCCTGGTGGTGGGCCTTGCTGCCGGTGATGGCCGAGAGCTGGAGCAGGGCCAGGGCCGCCACCGAGTTCCCCGAGGGCTCGGCCCCGTCGTGGTCCTCCTTGATCTCCAGGATCAGGCCCGGATCGGCGCTCTGCCAGAATCCCCCCCGCTCCCGGTCCTGGAACTCCCCGATCAGGGCGTCGGCCACCTCCACCGAGGCGTCGAGATAGCGGGGCTCGAGCGTCGCCTGGTGCAGCTCGAGGACGCCGGACAGGAGGCAGGCGTGGCTCTGCAGTATCCTCGCCTCGTCCCGGCGGCCCTCCCGCCAGCGGTGGTGCCATCTTCCGGTCTCCGGATCGCGCAGGTTGCTCCAGAGGAATTCGAAGTTCCTGCGGGCCGCGTCCAGGTAGCGGCTCTCCCCGAGAACCGGCCCGGCCCGGGCCATGGCCCCGAGCATCATTCCGTTCCAGGAGAGCAGGATCTTGTCGTCCAGATGGGGCCGGACGCGCCGGCTCCTCGCCCGGAACAGCCTGGCGCGGGCGGACTCCAGCAGCTCCTCCTTCTCGGAGGGCAGGGGGCCGCCGGACCGGGCCAGCACGTTCTGCCCCCGGAGGGGCTCGGGGTCGCTGTGGTCGACGAAGTTGCCCTCGGCGGTGATCCCGTATCCAGCGACGAGCGCCTCGGCCTCCCCGGGAGGCAGCAGGCCCTCGATCTCCTCGAGCGTCCAGCAGTAGAACTTCCCCTCCTTGCCCTCGCTGTCGGCGTCCTCCGCCGAGTAGAAGCCCCCTTCGGGATGGGCCATGTCCCGCAGCACGTAGTCCAGGATGCCCCGGGCCACCCCGGCATGGAACTGCTGGCCCGAGACCCGGTAGCAGTCCAGGTAGAGGCAGGCCAGCTGGGCGTTGTCGTAGAGCATCTTCTCGAAGTGGGGGACCAGCCACCGCTCGTCCACCGAGTAGCGGGCGAATCCTCCCCCGACGTGGTCGTGGATTCCTCCCTGGGCCATCCTGCGGCAGGTGAGCATCGCCGCCTCGACGCACTTTCCGTCGCCGTGCCGTACCCCATGGCGCAGCAGGAAGGCGGGCAGTCCAGGGGTGGGGAACTTGGGAGCCCGGCCGAAGCCCCCGTGGACCGGGTCGTGGAGGCCGAGGATCCGTTCGGCCGCCCGCTCGAGGATCGGCGGAGCCAGGGGGGCCGAGCCTTCCTCGGGGCGGTCCAGGCTCCGGATCAGGTCCTTCCCGTACTCCGCCAGGCCCCCCCTCTTCTCCTGCCATGCCTGCTGTATGCGGCGCAGCACGGTGAGGAAGCCGGTGCGCCCGCCCGCGTCCTCGGGCGGGAAGTAGGTGCCTCCGAAGAAGGGGAAGAGCTCCGGGCTCAGGAAGGCCGAGAGCGGCCAGCCTCCCTGTCCCGAGAGGGACTGGACCGCCAGCATGTAGATCCGGTCCACGTCGGGGCGCTCCTCCCGGTCCACCTTGATGCTCACGAAGTGCCGGTTGAGGAACTCCGCCACCTGCGGGTTCTCGAACGACTCCCGCTCCATCACGTGGCACCAGTGGCAGGTGGAGTAGCCGATGCTCAGGAAGACGGGCCGGTCCTCCTCACGCGCCTTGGCGAAGGCCTCCCCGCCCCAGGGAAACCAGTCCACCGGGTTGTCCTTGTGCTGCAGAAGATAGGGGGACGCCTCCCGCGCCAGACGGTTCATCGCCCCTTCCCGCGGGAACCGGAGAGGTTCCGGATGTCGAGGCTGAACCTCCGTTCGAGGAAGCAGAAGGACAGGGGGGTCGATCTCCGCCCGGCCGGGCCCCCCGGCCAGCGGGGCCTCGCCCCGGGGCAGCGGCCCGTCCGACGATCCGGGATCCGGAGCCGCCAGCGGGAGGGGAGTCGGGCCATAGCGGTCGGGAGAGGCGGCTCAGGCTTCCTGCAGCTGCCCCTCCTGCGCGCCGCGGCAGCATGCCGCGTCCTGGTCGGAGAAGCCGTGGGCCTCCCAGTCGGGATCCAGCCCCAGATCCTTGAGCATCTGCAGGTCCTTCTCCACCGGCTGGTTGAGGGTGGTCAGGTAGTTGCCCACCATCAGGGCGCTGGCTCCGGCCATGAACACCATGCTCTGAAGGTCCCGCAGGTTCACCGTCCGGCCTCCGGCCACCATGATCTCCTTGCGGGGATTGACCAGGCGGAAGCAGGCGATGGTCTTCAGGATCTCCAGGGGGGGGAGGGGCTCGTTGCCCTCGTAGGGGGTTCCCGGGATGGGATTGAGGATGTTGATGGGGACCACGTGGGCCCCGATCTCCCGGACCGCCAGCGCCAGCTCGCACCGGTCCTCCCTGCTCTCCCCCATCCCGATGATCCCTCCCGAGCAGATCTTGATGCCCGCCTGCTTCAGGTATCCGATGGTCCGGAGCCGGTCGTCGTAGGTGTGGGTGGTGCAGTGCTGGGGGAAGAATCTGCGGGAGCTCTCCAGGTTGTGCCCGTAGCATTCCAGTCCCGCCTCCTTGAGCCGGTCGGCCACCGCCTGGCTCTCGATCAGTCCCAGCGAGGCGTCGGGCCGGGCCCTGCCCTCGTCGGCCATCTGCCGGATGCGGTCGCAGACCTCGTCGAGCATCGGCCCCTCCTTGAGGCCCCTCCAGGCGGCCACCAGCCCCACCGCGGTGACCCCGTTGCGCTCCGCCTCCTCGGTGGCCGCCTCCACCGGCTCGGGATCCACGAAGCCGTAGCGGGGCGACTCCGCCGCCTGCCAGGCCGCCGACTGGGCGCAGAACCTGCAGTTCTCGCTGCAGCCTCCGGCCTTGGCGTTGACGATGGAGCAGAGGTGGATCCGGTTGCCCTTGAAGCGCTCCCGCACCCGGTTGGCCATGGAGAGCAGGTCGTGGATGTCGGCCGACCGCTCCAGGCCGAAGAGCCACATAGCCTCCTCCCGGTCCAGCTCCCCTCCCTCCAGGACCCGTCCTCCCAGCTGGCGGATGCGCTCCCAATCGCCTGTCGACATTCCGCCGCAATCAAAGCGTCCGCGCGTCGCGGAGGCAAGCAAAGCATGGGAGGATCCCGGAAGGTCCTTCGACAGCGCGCCGCAGAGCCGGCGCCGGAACCGGCCGTCCCTTCGGAGGACCAGGCGGCCTCGCCGCTGCCGGGGGAGCCGCATGGACCCGGGCGATGGAGAACCGGCTGGATCGCGCGCAGTTCGGGAGAGCTCCGGAGGCTTGCCATTGGCGGATTGCCGCGGCCCCGTGCATCTACCGTCTCTTCCGGGCGAAAGGCCGCCGCCGGGCGATCTGGGCATCGTAACGCCATTGCATGGCATTGATGTTCCAGGCATGCGCCGCACATGGCTTCTTGCCGCCGATCCTCTCTGCGAAGGCCGGCAGAACCAGCGCGCCGGGTGCAGGTTAGTGCGGAGAGCGCCGCTGGAAGCGGCTCACGGGCCGCTGGAAACGGGAACGCGGCAGGTCCTGAACGGCGCCAGGGGGGCGAGAGGGCTGGGAAGGTAGGTGACCGAAGGGGGGGAGGCGGCGGCGTCCACCACCGCCATGCGGAAGCTCCCGGGATGGCTCAGGGAGAAGAGGTTCTGGGTCTGGGAGACGTCGAGCGCGTCCTGGTCTCGCCCGGCAGCCGCCACTCCGATGAAGCGCAGGCGCCCGGTTCTCCCGTCCCGGCTTTCCAGGTCGTAGCCGCAGATGTGCCGAGGGCGCTTCCGGGGATGGCGCCCCAGCTCCCGCTCGCGCTCCATCGCCAGCTCCACCAGGCGCTCCTCCGGCTCCTCCGGGGGCTCCTGGGATCTTCCCGATGCCATCTCCACGAGCAGTCCGGACGGGACGATCAGGGCCCTGCCCAGGACGGAAGGGGAGGGAATCCCCTGCTTTCCCGCGTGCTCCAGCGCCTGCTGCTCGAAGCCTCCCTCCAGCCAAGCGCAGCGAGGGTGCTGCAGGATCTTCCTGGCCGACGGCTCGGTCCTCTCCAGCGGGCGGTAGTCCAGGTGCGAGGGGCGCTCCATCGGGAAGACGGAGCCTCCCATGCCTGTTTCCACGGCCAGCAGCCGGTGGTCGCCGCCGAGCAGGAGCAGCATGCGTGGCCGGTTGCCGGGGTCCTCCTCGTCCACCAGCATCGTTCCCTTCTGCAGCACGCTGCGGTTGGTGTCGAGCAGCAGGCCGAGCGTGGCCCGGAACAGTGGATGGCCGGGAAAGACGCGCTCGCTGCCGGGATCGTTCCCGAAGGCGACGCTTTCGTACCGTGATCCGACGGCCTGGTCACGCTTGCGCAGGGAGATCGGGACCCTCTGGATGCGCAGCCGCCCCCCCTCGAGGGGCCGGAGGATCCCCTTGCAGCGGACGAAGGCCTCGTGGAAGAAGGCCTCGGTCCTGTAGGGATGGATCCGGTTCAGCCGTGCCCGGTCCCATGAGGGATCCGGATCCCGGGGCCTGGCGGCTGCTCCGACAGCGTCCTGGAGGCGCCGGATTTGACGGGCCTGCTCGCCAGGTCCCGCTTCCGGCCGGAGCGTCCCGTGGATCAGCTCTTCCAGCGGCCGTCCCTCCGGCCGGAGCCGCTCCAGGAGGTCCGGAAGGCTCGTCGCGGATTCCTGCTCCATCCGCTCCAGCTGGTCCCACAGGGGGTAGAAGAGCCTGGCCAGGGAGGGTGTCCGGGCCGCGGTCTCCCGCTGCAGGACCATCCAGGAATCGCTCTCGGCGGCCGCCCGGATCAGGTGCGCCTCGAAGATCAGGCGCCAGAGGTGTCCCTCCGCCTCCAGGGACATGCCCCCGCCTTCCTCCACCAGCTCCAGCCGCGACTGGTGGTGCCGGTAGAAGAGCGACTTTGCGACGCGGCCCCGGGAGTCGCGATGCTCCATCTCCAGCGCGTCGGGACCGAACCACCGGATCCCCACCACGGCGACCTCCTCGCCCGCGACCGCCCCACGAACCGTGGATCCCACCTGGATCTCCTCGAGCCGGGCCATGGATCCACTCTGGGGCGTCGGCTCCGGGAAGGCAACTTCCCTCGCCTCAGGCCAGCTCCAGGCCAACCGGACAGTGGTCCGAGCCAGTCACCTCGGGGTGGATCGAGGCATGGGCCATGCGGGACCGAAGCCGCTCCGAGACGCAGAAGTAGTCGATGCGCCATCCGATGTTGCGTCTGCGGGCCCCGGAGCGGTAGCTCCACCAGGAGTAGTGCCCGCCTCCGGATTGGAAGTGGCGGAAGGAGTCCACGAAGCCCGCCTCCAGGTGCGCGGTGAAGGAGTCTCGCTCCTCCTGGGTGAATCCGGCGCTGCGGAGGTTGTCCCGGGGCCGGGCCAGGTCGATCTCCTTGTGGGCTACGTTCAGGTCGCCGCAGAACACCACCGGCCGGATCCGGTCCAGGGCCGCCAGGTGCTCCCGGAAGGCGGGATCCCACTGGCGGATCCGGTAGTCGAGGCGCCGGAGACCGTCCTGCGAGTTGGGGGTGTAGACGTTGACCAGGGTGAAGTCGTCGAACTGCACGCTGATCAGGCGCCCCTCCTGATCGAGCTCCGGGCGGAGCATTCCGTAGGCGACCTCCCGGGGGGCATCCCGGCAGAAGACGGCCGTGCCCGAGTATCCGTTGCGCTGGGCGGGGTTCCAGAACTGGCGCCATCCCGGAGGCCATGGGACGTCTTCGAGCTGGTCGGGGCGCACCCGAATCTCCTGCAGGCAGATCACGTCGGCGTCCGAGCCCTCCATCCAGTCCAGGAAGCCCTTGCCGAGCGCCGAGCGCAGCCCGTTCACGTTCCAGGAGAGGAGCTTCACCGCAGCGGGGGAAGGCCGAAGAAGCGGCAGGCGTTCTCGGTGGTCGACCGGGCCAGATCCCCCACGGGGATTCCCTGCAGATCGGCCACAGTGCGGGCGATGTGGGGAAGGTGGCAGGGTTCGTTTCGGCGCTCGGCCAGGCCCAGATCGCGGGGAATCAGGTAGGGAGCGTCTGTCTCCAGCATCAGCCGATCGAGGGGAACGAGGGGAACGCTCTCTCGCAGCTGCGAGCCGCGGCGCTCGTCGCACACCCAGCCGGTCACTCCGATGTGGCAATCGAGCTGAAGGTAGTCCTCCAGTTCTGAGGGCCCTCCGGTGAAGCAGTGCACCACGACTCCGGCGAGCTTCTTCCGGTAGGAGCCCAGTATCGAGAGGAAGTCCCGGTGGGAGTCCCGCTGGTGCAGGAAGACCGGCAGCTCGAGGGTAGTGGCCAGCTCCAGCTGCGCGGCGAAGCATTCCCGCTGGACCGGGCGGGGGGAGAAGTCGCGGAAGTAGTCCAGGCCGCATTCCCCCAGGGCCACGGTCTGCTTCCATCCCGCAAGCTCCTTCAGAGACTCGATGGAAGTGGCATCGAATCCGGAAGCATGGTGGGGATGGATGCCGGCGGTGGAGAACAGTGCCGAAGGGCGAGCCAGGCACAGGCTGGCCGCCTGGAGGCTCACCTCCACGGTGGAGCCGGTGAGGATCATGCGCCCGACTCCCTTCTCCAGGGCCCTTTCCACCACCTGGTCCCGATCGCTCCCGAAGGAGTCGTGGGCGAGATTCAGGCCGATGTCGATCAGCGAGGGGCTCATCCCCGGAAGCGCGCAGCGGGGAGGCCCGGAACTCCGGGGCGGGCCACGAAGAGCCCGCCAGCCTCCGGCTGGCGCTTCCATTCCTCCGCCTCCATGTCCCGGCTGGCGGTGGTGATGTACAGGTCCTGGTAGCCGGGTCCGCCGAAGCAGCAGGAGGTGACCCGGGCCACCGGAACCTCGATCCGGGCCAGCAGCTCCCCGCTGCCGGGATCGAAGCGGGCCACGCCCCAGCCCTCCCACAGGGCCACCCATAGCTTGTCTTCGGCGTCGATGGCCATGCCGTCGGGATAGCCCCATCCATCCTGGAGGGCGACGGCGGTGCGCCGGTTGGAGAGGCCTCCCTCCTCGGGATCGAAATCGAAGGCGTCAACCCGGCGGGTGGGGGAGTCGATGTAGTAGAGGGTGCGCGAGTCGGCGGACCAGGCCAGACCGTTGGAGATGGCGACCTCCCCGAGCATGGGGCGGGGGGAGCCGCCGGGGTCCAGCCGGTAGAGCGTGCCTGCTCCGGGCTTCTCCTCGATCGACATGGTGCCTGCCCATAAACGTCCCTGGGGATCGCACTTTCCGTCGTTGAAGCGGTTGAGGGGCAGGTGGGGCTCGGGATCCTCCAGGGGGCTGACTTCGCCGGTCAGCTGCGAGAACCTGATCAGGCCCTTCTGGGTGCCCGCCAGCATGTCCCCAGCCTCGGTGTGGACCGCGAATCCCACGCGTTCGGGCAAAACCCACTCCCGGTTGCTCCGGCTGGCCGGATCGAAGCGGCAGACGCGTCGGCGCTCGATGTCGATCCAGTCCAGCGCCCGGGCCTGGGCCTCCCAAACAGGTCCCTCGCCCAGAACCGCCCTGGCGGGGAAGACACAGCTTGCCTGGTATGATTCCACCCGGTCGTTGTAGGATCCTCCGGCCCCGCGGGGCAAGGTTCCTCGCCCAAGGTTGCGCAATGACTGGCCCTGCAAACGGTTCCGCCGCCTCGGAGATCGCAACGGAGTCTGCCAGGGGGGGATAGTCCATCGGGTTCGATTGTCCCATCTTCCCGGGGATGCAGGAAACCGGCGCTGCTTGTAGATTTCGTCTCTAGATCCGGCGCTACCATGGTCAGCCTCGGCCGACCGGAAAGAGCAAACACGCGCAAATTGCAGTAGAGGCTTCAGACTACACAAGGGGCAATCTGCTTGACAACAGCATTCGGAACAAGGAACAATGCGTCGACGATGCAGTGGCGATTCGTAATCACGGATGAATCCTTGGCTTTGCACTTCTCTTTTCCTAACGATCTTGACCATCTCGCGTCGCATATTTGCACCGCATGAGCACTGTCCAAGTCCCACCGCTGAAGATACAGGGGATCAAGACTAGGGCAGTCCAGCTGATCCGGGATTGCATCGATTGGAGCGGTTCAGGATATTGGATTGAACCATTCGTCGGATCCGCTGTCGTCCCTTTCAACATCAGGCCTGTCCGTGCATTGCTGGGCGACACCAATCCGCACTTGATACGCTTCTATTCCGCGATACAGGAAGGGACCCTTACCAGCACCACGGTACGAAAATACTTGGAACGAGAAGGAGCGATCCTGCAACGCGATGGTCAGGATCACTATTATCGAGTGCGAGAGCGCTTCAACTGCAGTGGCGATCCTCACGATTTCCTGTTCTTGAACCGGGCTTGCTTCAACGGTTTGGTACGCTTCAACCGGATGGGGTGCTTCAATACTCCGTTCTGCCGGAAACCCGAACGATATCGTCCTGCCTATGTCACGAAGATTTGCAACCAGATCCAAAGGGCCGCCGACAGCATGTCTGGCAGGGCGTGGAAGTTTATCTGTGCCGATTGGAGAGAGACGCTGAGCAAGGCGGGCAAGGGAGATTATGTCTACTGCGATCCTCCCTATGCTGGCCGATATAACGACTACTATAATTCATGGACCGATGACGATGCGCTGCGTCTGGAAAAGCGGCTAAAGGAATTGCCATGTTCTTTCTTGTATTCAATGTGGTCAGAAAACAGGTATCGCAGGAATGATCGCATGCATGATGCATTCTCCGAATACAAGATTGAAACCTTCTCCCATTTCTACCATTTGGGAGCAACTGAAGACTTGCGAAACGGCATGACGGAAGCATTGATTGTCGGGTGAAAGACTTTATCCTGAAAGCGCTGGGAGAAGTTCAGAACGGCTATTCCCTATGTGGGGTTGTCGACCGCAGGGCTCGCGTTTATCCGTTGGGTTCCGACACGAAGGTCATCAGCGCCTTGTTTGAAATTGTGTCTCGGCAAGCAGTCTTGTCATTCGCAGACAGCATGGAGATGCAGCTGATCGAACCTACGAAGCAGAACTACTATCCAGACTTTTCCTTGATTCGCAGCGAGGATGACCGAGAGAAAATCGCTATTGATGTGAAGACGACTTATCGAAGAGAAGGTCAGTCTAGATTCAGCTATACCTTGGGGAGCTACACCAGCTATATCCGTCCAGAAATGGAGCGAAAAAACATAGTTTTTCCCTACAGCCAGTATGCTCAGCACTGGATTATCGGTTTTGTCTACAAGAGGGTCGAGAGGAAGCGTGATACAAGCCGTAGGATTTTCTCATTCGACACCTTGATGAAGATTCCCGTTCCATTCGACGAAGTTGAAGTCTTCATGCAGGAAAAGTGGCGGATCGCGGGGGATAGGACCGGTAGCGGCAATACGGCCAATGTTGGCAGCATCTACGGGACCATTTCTGATTTCAGAGCTGGGTGTGGAGCATTCTCCTCCGAGGCAGAATATCTTGAATACTGGCGTGGCTACATTCGAGCAGATCGGAAATGCCAGTCATTCTATTCGAACATTGATGAATTTCGAGCATGGAGGAAGAGGATGGGAACGTAGGTGGTGGTAATGCCTACTAGGGCGTTCTGCCTAAATATACCGACTATATTGGATGATCGGATCATTAACAGGCTTGCTTTAGGGAAATGAACCATTCGGTTTCATTGATCCCGATTCGCTGATTGATCTGCCACGGGCAATTGGCGTTGTGTCGGGGTTCCAGGAACTGTGTTTTTGCCATCGCTATTCCAGTGGTTTATTTGCATTCTTGTTCAGGGTTCGATGTCATCTTTGCAAATTATCCCTGAAATGATGAGACAATCGATAATACTGCTTTTTGGGTGCTCCATTTTCACTGCATTTTCTGCAGCCCGCAGTGCGATCGTGATTTCGAAACCATGCATTTGGGCTGGTTATCGCTACGAGCAGTTGACTGGTGTGAGTCGGAACCTCGGGAACTGTCGTAGTTGATGATGCGGGTTCAGGTCCAGCCAGCGCTACTTTGCTGGGCGCGTGAACGCGCTGGACTTGGACCGGATGCGTTGGTGCGCCGGTTCTCGAAGTACCGTCAGTGGGAGTCGGGAGAGGTGAAGCCGACACTCAATCAGATTGAAAAGTTTGCCAGGGCTGTCCATGTGCCGGTTGGCTATCTGTTCCTGTCCGAGCCACCGGATGAGCCGGTTCCTATCCCCGACTTCAGAACCACGGATGGCAGGCCGCCTGGCCGTCCAAGTCCGGATCTGCTCGACACCATCTATCTTTGCCAGCGACGTCAGGACTGGTATAGAGAGTTCGCGTGTCTCGAAGGGCACGACCCGATTTCGTTTATCGGATCGGCGACCTTGGAAAGCGATGTTGTAGAAGCGGCGGCGGATATTCGTGTGGCTCTAAGGCTCGACCTGGAGAAACGCCGGATCCTTCCGACGTGGGCAGACGCCCTACGTCATCTAATACAATCTGCAGATGCCCTTGGCGTGCTGGTTATGGTGTCTGGAACCGTCGGCAGCAACACGCGCCGCGCGCTCGATCCTGAAGAGTTTCGCGGGTTCGCCCTGTCTGACGACCTCGCTCCCCTGGTTTTCATCAACGGGGCCGACACCAAAGCGGCACAAATGTTTACCCTAGCCCATGAACTGGCGCACCTCTGGCTCGGGCGGTCGGCGTTGTCGGATTCCGGACCGCATATGCTGCCTTCGAACAATGTCGAAGCATGGTGCAACCGTGTCGCAGCCGAGCTGCTCGTGCCGCTAAGCTTGTTGAAGGACGATTGTCGGAAGAAGGGGGAGGATCTGTCTTCTGCGCTCAAGCGACTGACGCGCCGGTTCAAGGTCAGCACGCTGATCATATTGCGCCGGATTCACGATGCCGGCGATTTGACCCGTGCTGAGTTCCATGCCGCCTATGAAGCCGAACTGGCCCAGCTGAAGCCCATTCCCCTGAGCGGCTCCGGCGGCAACTTCTACAGGACGCAAGTCGCCCGCGTCGGCAAGCGCTTCGCCAAGGCCCTTGTCGGCAGCACCCTGGGAGGACGCACTCTCTACCGAGATGCCTTCCGTCTTCTCTGTGTGTCTAAAACCTCCACATTCCAGAAGCTCGCGGATTCGGTGGAGTCCCGCTGATGGCCAATCTTCTCGACGCGAATGTCTGCATTGAAGCGATGAAACGCTTTATCGGCATGTTTTTTGTCCGGCGTTCTGGGACTAGCTGATTATCAGGAACAGCGAAGGAAGGCTCTTCAGCATCGAAAGGATCAGCGACGAGATCAGAGCTGGCGAAGATGTTCTTGCCGAATGGGCAAGCAATCGGGACGAAGGCTTCTTCCTTCGGCCAGCCCCTCCGGTCGTCAGAGCTTTGGGCCAGGCAAACAAGTGGGCAGTAGGGCAAGGATACGATCCTGCTGGAATAGCGACCTTCATGGATGGCGCCGACTGCTATCTTGTCGCCCAGGCTCTTGCATATGGGTATGACGTGGTTACCCTTGGGATCTCGTCCGAGAGCAAGAAGAAGGTCAAGATACCAGATGTCTGCAAGGGTCTTGGCATCAGGTGTGTGACGCCTTTTAAAATGTTGACCGAAGAAGAGGCGCTTTTCGTTCTGGATACGTCTTCGTGACCGATCAGCCGGAATTCATCGGCAGCCAGGTCGGCAATGTCTTGCGTGGGCTTTGGGGATCGTTCTGTGCAGCTGCACAGAAGGCGGCGTATCGGAAGGGAGCCCGACGCACGATGCAGAGCGTGTCGCCACATCTTTCTTCAAAACCGACGGGCTTCGCCCGGATCGCTAGCCGGTTGGCCGAGGCGTCCGACCACTGCTCGTCCCATGCAACGGATTTGGAATTGCTGCCTGAAGGAACTGGTCTGGGGACGGGAAGGGGATCCGGGCATGGAGAGCTGATGCCGTCGCCCCGGGAGTGGGAGCACGGCATCTGCCCATTGGATTCCGCTCTTCGGCCTGAGGGCCAGGAACTGATCTGCCTGGACTTCACATTCGTGATCGTCGGTTGACGATGCGTTTCTGCGTGACCGTGCTGTCGCGTCGTTGCGCATGGACAATCAACTGCGCCAGGGACTATGCTTCCCGCTGTCGGCTCGGGTACCGCCGTTCCCCTCCCGGATCCTTTCTCTGTGATCTACCTCGACTACAATGCAACCACTCCCGTGGCCCCGGAAGTGCTCAAGGCCATGGAGCGGTACTGGACCGACCACTGGGGCAACCCTTCGGGGGTCTACGGATTCGGGCAGGAGCTGCGTCCCCGGATGGGGGAGGCCAGGGCCTCGGTGGCCTCCCTGATCGGGGCCCGGACCCAGGAGGTGGTCTTCACCAGCGGGGGGACCGAGAGCAACAACCTGGCCTTCCACTGCGCCCTGGGTGGTAGCCGCCGACACCTGATCCTTTCCTCGGTGGAGCATTCCTCGGTGGACCGGCTGGCCGACAGCTTCCAGGATCGCGGCTTCGACGTTACGAGGATACCGGTCGATGGCCGGGGCCGCCTGGATCTCGCGGCGCTGGAGCGGTCCATGAGGGGCGAAACCGCGCTGGTGTCGATCATGTGGGGCAACAACGAGACCGGGGTGATGTTCCCGGTGGACGAAATCGGCCGCATGTGCCGAGAGCGGGGGATCCTCTTCCACACCGACGCCATCCAGGCGGCGGGCAAGGTGCCACTGGACGTGGACCGGGCCTCGGCCGACTACCTTTCCCTCTCGGGCCACAAGCTGTACGCTCCCAAGGGTGTGGGAGCGCTCTATGTGCGGCAGGGCGCTCCCTTCCGTCCCCTGGTTATCGGGGGAACCCAGGAGGGCGGACGACGGGGCGGGACCCAGAACGTGGCCTTCATGGCGGCTCTGGGGGTGGCGGCCGATCTGGCCCGGAGCCGCCTTGAGGAGGACGCCAGGAGGGAGAGCGCCTTGCGCGACCGCCTGGAGGAGGCTCTCCTGGCCCTCCCTGGCGTGCGCTGCAACGGGAGGGAGGAGGAGCGCCTGCCCAATACCACCAGCCTG
The DNA here is from genome assembly GCA_965221075.1 of Limisphaerales bacterium. Classification (GTDB taxonomy): domain Bacteria; phylum Verrucomicrobiota; class Verrucomicrobiia; order Limisphaerales; family AAA164-E04; genus UBA2970. The sequence continues at coordinate 3,163,954 of OZ244865.1, read as the reverse complement.
GCTTTCGAGGGGGTGGAGGCCGAAGCCCTTCTGCTGCTGCTAGACAAGGCGGGGATCTGCGCTTCGGCGGGCTCGGCCTGCATGTCCGGCTCGGTGGAGCCTTCGCGTGTCCTCCTGGCCATGGGCCTCCCACGGGCCCGCGCCCTGGGAAGCATCCGGCTCAGCCTGGGAAGGGAGACCACCGCCGAGGAGGTGGACCGGGTGGTGGAAACGATGCCCGGCCTGCTGCTGCGCCTGCGGGGCAGGGAGTGGCGATCCAGAGGTTGACCGGTCCAGCGCCGGCCCCTGACAATCCCTGCCCTGATGGATCCGCTGCTCAAGCTGCTGCGCGAAGACGCCTCGCTGGCGCCTTCGGCTCTGGCCCGTCGGCTGGGCCGCGAGGAGGAGGAGGTTGTCCGGGCCATCCGGGACTACGAGCAGCGAAGGGTGATCGTCGGCTACCGCACCCTGATCAACGAGGAGATTCTTGCCGAGGATCGGGTGCGGGCGGTGATCGAGGTGCGCATCACCCCGGAGCGGGAGGGAGGCTTCAACCGCCTGGCCTCTCGCATCGCCAAGTACCAGGAGGTGCGAAGCTGCTGCCTGATGTCGGGGGGATACGATCTCCTGGTGGTGGTCGAGGGCGAGAGCCTCTTCGCGGTGGCCTCATTCGTGGCCGAAAGGCTGGCCACCCTCGAGGGGGTGATCTCTACCTCCACCCACTTCATGCTCAAGCCGTACAAGGAGCACGGCGTGCTGATGGTCCCGGAGGATGAGACCGACCGGCTCAAGGTCTCGCCCTGAAGTGTTCCTCGTAGTTCCTGTGGCCTGACTGCCCGTCTCCCCCGCTGGAGATCGTGCGGTCATGTAGAGAGGCGGCGGCGGTTTCCGCTCGCCGCCGCCTGCCTTCGCCAGTGTGGCCCCCGCATGGCGAGCGCTGCCAGGCCATAGAAGCGGCGCTTCCTTTCCAGGCATCCGTCTCCCTGGCGGGTGGAAGTGGTCTGTGCCCAGCAATTCCGCAGGCTTATGACTGGGTCCGGATTATTCGGGAGCGGTTCGAAAGGACGCTCCCGAAAAACGAGGCTACTGCAGCCGGGACGGCGCAGTTCCTGGCGAGTTGGAGCAGTTCCATGCGAGTTCGGCGCCAGGGCGTGTGTGTCCAGCCTGCTCCGCCGTTGGCCGGATCCCTATGTCCAGTTCTTCGATCCCTTCGCAGAAGCGCGAGCGTTCCTGTCTCAGCTCCTTGAGGCCGGGAGCAAGGCGCGTGCGGTAGTCGGACTGGAAACCTGCAGTCCCCAAGTTCGTCTTCGGTGGGGACTTCCTGGCGCCGGGTCGTGGCAGTCTCTTCGACGGGCGGCATTCGGAGAATGTTCCGCTGGGGACACCTCCATTCGCCGGAACGCCTCCTCCACGCTTCGGTCTTACGATCTCGCTGCGGAGAAGGACGCCAATGCAGTCCCTTCATCCTGCTTCGGACATTCCGCAGAACGAGTGCCGATCGGCGCCTCCATGCTCCTTGCTTCCTGGCGGCCTGCGAAGCTGCGGAAAGCCGTGCGTTCCGATTCATGGGGGGCGTCCATGACGTTCCATGCGAATGGCATACCCGGGCATGGCGGCTGGGCTTCCAGCCCCGACTTCCGGAAGCCGATCGCCTGATCGGCCTCCCAGCTGCAGCCATGGCGGATTCCGCCATGCATCGAACGGGCTTCTGCGCCGGCAGGGCGTTTCTTGCGGTTTTCCCCTGCCGCTCCGGGAGCGGGAGGAATCTCTGGTGCGGGCCTGCTACTCGGCCAGCCCTTCCGAGGCCAGGGCGGCCGCCCACTCGATGCGGGCCTGGCGGAACTCGGCCTCGGGGCCGGGCCTCTCGGCTTTCGGGCCGGTCCGGTCGATCAGCCAGGAGCGCAGGCCGGGGATGGGGCAGGCCAGCGCGCCTGCGTCGTTGGGCTGCAGGGCGCCCCTATGGATCAGATGCTCAAGGAACTGTCTGGCGCCCATTCCTTCAGGGAGTTCCCATCCGGGTCCTTGGCCGGCTTTCGCATTCTCCTTGATGGCGTCCAATGCTCTGCTGCGGCTGAGGCCCTGGTTGGCTGGCACGGCCTTCATGACCGCCGCCACCAGGTCCACTGCGTCCTTCATCCCGGAGCTTTGGCAGCGCTCGTAGCCCTCTTCACGGTAGGCTCGTGCTCGTTCCAGCATGGCGGCGGCATCGATGCTCCCGAGGTCGCCTCCGGCCTGGCCGAGAGCCCAGAAGAGGGCGGCGGTCTCGGTGCGGACATGCTGGGGCCAGCCCTCGGAGCGCTTCACGATCCCGTCGGACAGATGCTGCACCAGCGCTCCGGCGCGGCAGTCGATGCGGCAGTTGCCGAGCATCTGCTTCACGCAGGAGCGCACCTCGTCCTCGGCGAGGGCGCCGAGGACGAGGGAGTTGCCCAGTTGCAGGCGGCTGACGCCTGTGGCGTCCAGCTTGTGGAAAGAACCTGGCAAGCCGAAGCAGATGGGGACGATGGGGAGGCGGTGCTTCCCGAGGTGGAGGGCCTGCAGGCTTCCCAAGTGGCTCTTTCCAACGGCATGGATCCCCTCCACCAGGATGCATAGGGGCTGAATCCATTCCTGCGGTGGAAGGGCTTCCTTCAGGATGGAGAAGGAGGCGACTTCCATGGCGAGGATGCCCTGAATGCCGACAGAGGGGTCGATGCTTGCGACGACCTTGTGGCGGTAGTTCTTCGCCTTGGAGGGATCGATCTTCTTCAAGATCTCCATGGCCGCCTCCGACGGGTCCTTCAGGACCTCCAGGGGCATTTTCAGGATAGCCGGGCGGTCCTTCCTGCCGTCCCATTCCTCCGCCAGGTACGACAGAAGGGCGGACTTGCCGGCGCCGGGCGCGCCCTCGACGAGGACTATGCCCCCGGAGGCCGCCGAGCTGCTTCCGATGTCCCGCATCGCTTCACGGCAGTTGATCCCGATCAGATCAAGGATTGCCTGGCGTCCGACGAATGGGGGAGAGGTATTCCCGTCGAAGGGACGGCTGTATCCTTGCAGCAGGTTCCGGTCGTGCTTGCCGCTGTGCTCCATGGCAGCTGGCATCCTGCCATCGGCCGCTACATTCCGCAATGGAGGCCTGGGGCTGGCGAGAGGGGAGCCGCGGCTGCGACAGGCGGGCCTTCCCTGATCGAGCCAGCGGCTTTCGAAGACGATTGGCGGATTGCCGCAGGCCATGAGGAACTCCCCGTCTTCCAGCCTGCGGCTGGCGAGGCCGCCTGGCGCTGCGTCCGGAATGCGGAGAGAGGATCTCGGGCTGGATGCCAGACTCCTTGACGAGCCTCGAAGCCGTCGAGGAGGCCGCATTCTCGGCAACCATCCATTCTGCCGCTCTGCGGCCGAAGATGCCGTCGAGCGCGCAGAGGCGGAATCGGCTCGTTTTCCCGGGGCCATGCAGGCGGAGAAGTCCCACGGACGGCCTGCTTCGGAACCGTGGCGGCCTTCTTGGGCCTGGCGTGCTTCGGACGGCCAAGCTGGTTGCGGCCTTGTGCCCCATCCGCTCCGAGGACGGACAGGCGCCTTCGTCCAGCAGGGTGGCGACGATCTCGCCAGGGGAACGATCGGCCAGGCGTTTGGAGGAGAGGGCCTCGACGATCTTCCTGCGATAGTCGCGATCCAGTGCACGGGCATGCCTTCCGATCGGCTGCCAGTGTCCGAGGGCCTGCGGCGAAGGGAGAACTATGTCCTGGCCGCCCCCATGGACCGACAGGCCGGAGCGGCGTCTGCCTTGGCTTCGGGAAAGGCGGTTTCCCTTATGAGCTCTTCCCTTTGCCGGGGCTCAATCCCAGCAGCTTCGAGACTTTTTTCTGCGCGTCGATGATCGTCTGGGCGGTATCCAGCTTCGCATGAACCGCTTTCAGCTGCTTCCTGAGCCGTGCTTGTTCTTCTTCGAGATCGAGGATCCTGGCAAGATCCGGATTGGATCTGGCCGCCTTGACACCGGGCTTCTTCGGCGTCAGGCCCTGCAGAGCGCCTTGCTTGCGGGCCTTGCGCCATGTCGAGAGTTGCGAGGAGCTAAGCCCCTCGCGGCGCAGCAGCTTTCCGATCTCTCCGGGCTGATCGCACCTGTCGGCTTCTTCGAGTATCCGCAGCCGGTAGGCTGCGCTGATGCGGCGCCGGACTGGCTGGGCCGCCATCTCGGGATCCCGAGCCGGAATCCCATCGCCGGTCCCGGCCCTGGGGGGATCGCCGCTGCGCTTCTCGCTTCCCAGGGCCGGCGAGGTGGAGTCCCTGTTCGTAGCCTTATCGTCGTCCCCGCTCATCGGTCTCAGAATACAGCATGGAAAGTTGTCTCGCCACCGTTGGCAGAGAGGGGATCTCGGAAACTCGCCATGCGTGCGGACCTGCCCGAATCCTCAAGACTTGGCCGGATCGGGAGTGTTCCTTTCCGGATCGGCCAGGTCATTCAGCTGTGCTTGTCGCTGGCAGGCAGTCGCGTGCAGGAATTGAAGCCCGGATCATCGACGGCGGCTGCATCTGCTCGGACTCTCGGCAAAGCAATGCTGGATCGGATCTCGTCCCGGCCCCTCCGTCTTCCCGGTGCAAGCCGTTCTCCAGTTGCCGTGGCTTCCGCCCCGCTTGAGCGGGACAGGCGCGCTTCTCCGAAGGCGCCGGGATCTCCGGTCACCCCGCCGCTCGGAACGATCGGGATCGGGGAGTGTCTCGGCAGCATGGAAGGACACGGAGCAGGAGATGGCCGGCAGGCAAGGCGGCGATCGGTTCCAGGGTTGCGTTCCCGAGGCGGGGAGCCGCTGGATCTGTCCGCAGCAGTTCCGCGCCGGCCGGAGCGATCCTCACGAACCCCGGCGCTGCCGGAAGCGGATCCGGCGGGGCCGTGCGGCTTCGCGACGCTGGTTCCCCTTACCTGATCCAGATGATCGTCGGGTTCGGTTTTGACAGGCGGATCGGCCAGCCGATAGCTTGAGCTTCCGTTGCCATGCCCAGCCTGCTTTTCCGGTCGATCGCCCTCCTTCTCCCCTGCCTGGCTTTCCTGGCGGAGCCCCGTGCCGATTCCCATTCCCGGCCCAACATAGTCATCGCCTTCGCCGACGACTGGGGGCGCTACGCAGGAGCCTACGCAGCCAGGAATCCCAGCTCTCCCAGCAGCGTGGTCCAAACCCCCCACTTCGATTCGGTGGCGAGCCGGGGGGCTCTGTTCCACAACGCCTTCGTCGGCTCCCCCTCCTGCACCCCCTGCCGCAGTTCGCTGCTCTCGGGGCAGTACTTCTGGCGGACCGGGCGGGGGGCCATTCTGCAGAACGCCCGCTGGGACGCCTCCATCCCCTCCTTCCCGCTCCTGCTGGAGGAGAGCGGCTACCACATCGGGTACACCTACAAGGTCTGGACTCCCGGCTCTCCGCCCCACGCCCCCTTCGGGGGCAGGGAGCGCGCCTACCAGCGCTCGGGCGGCAGCTTCAACCGCTTCTCCCAGACGGTGGACCGGGCGCAGGATCGCGAAGCCGCCCGCAGGGGGCTCCTGGAGGAGGTGCGCGGGAACTTCAGGGACTTCCTGTCCCGGAAGCCTGCCGGCTCTCCCTACTGCTACTGGTTCGGCCCGACCAACACCCACCGCAAGTGGATACGGGGCTCGGGACTCGGGCACTGGGGGATAGACCCTGCGGATCTCGAGGGGAAGATGCCCTCCTTCCTGCCCGACGTGCCCGAGATCCGCGAGGACTTCGCCGACTACCTGGGCGAGATCCAGGCCTTCGACGCCGGGCTGGGCGTCCTGCTCGAGGAGATCGAGCGGACCGGGGAGGCGGACCGGACCCTGATCGTGGTCAGCGGGGATCACGGCATCCCCGGTTTTCCCCGGGCCAAGTGCAACCTGTACGACTTCGGCGTGGCCGTCCCCCTGGCCGTCGCCTGGGGGGAAGCCGTCGGGCCGGGACTGCAGATCGAGGACTTCGTCAACCTGATGGACCTGGCTCCCACCTTCCTCGAGGCCGCCGGAGTGCAGGTTCCCCGGGCCATGACCGGACGCAGCCTGGTTCCCGTTCTCAAGGCCGGGAAGTCGGGGCAGGTGGATCCGGTCCGCGACCATGTGGTGACCGGCCAGGAGCGGCATGTAGCCGCCGCCCGCAACGGCAACCTTCCCTATCCGAAGAGGGCCTTCCGTACCTCTCGCTTCCTCTACATCCGGAACTTCGCCCCGGATCGCTGGCCCATGGGCACGGCTCCCGGCTTCGGGCTGCCTCCGGGCCCCATGCCGGGACCCGGTCCCATGGAATCCAACACCTTCGCCGCCTTCGCCGATTTCGACGCCAGTCCCACCAAGGCCTTTCTGGCCGGGCTGATCGGGAAGCCGGGAATGGAGCCCTATGTGGACTTCGCCTTCGGGCGGCGTCCCGCCGAGGAGCTCTACGATCTGGAGACCGACCCCCACCAGACGGTCAACCTGGCGCCGCTCCCGGAATGGAGCCAGGTGCGCAAGAGGCTGTCGGCCCGGCTGACGACCGTGCTGATGACCACCGGGGATCCAAGGGTGGTCGAGGCGGAGCCGCCCTTCGAGCGGCCTCCCTTCACCGACCGTCCCTGATCATTCGGCGGCCTCGCCGGCGTAGAGCCACTGGCCGTCGATCTGGCGCATGACCACCTTCCTCATCTGGGTGGCGGCCCCCTTGACGTAGACGTCCATCAGGATGGCGCGGTCGGAGAGCTGCTGCGAGTCGAGCACCTGTATCCCGGTGATCTGCTCCACGTCGGAACGGTGCTTGTCGGCGATCTCCTGGGCGGTCTTGCCCTCCCAGCGGTTCAGCATCCGGTCCTGCTCCTCGGGGGCCAGGCTCGCCAGGTAGCTTTCCGGATCGCCCTCCATCATGGACCAGATGCTGGACACCAGGGCGTCCTCGGGCGTCTCGTACCCCCGGAAGAACCAGTCGTCCTTGAGGAACAGCCCGGGATTCTGGCGGGCCTCCCCGCCCTCCATGCCGGGGACAGGCGGCGGACGGGATCTTCCGGCGTCCCTTCTTCTTCCGAGCTCCTGGATCTGCTGCGCCAGCCGGCTCCGTTCGGCCTTGATCCTCTCGATCTCGGCAGCCGTGCCCGCCAGGCGGGCGACCTCCCCGCGCAGCCGGTGCACCTCGCTGGCGTCCGCCTCGAGATCGGCCGACCTCTCCTGCTCCTTCTCCAGCTCCCTTCCGACGTCGCCGATCCTGTCGTCCATGTCCTGGAGGGCCCGCTCCTTCTCCAGCACCTGCTCCTTGAGCTGATGGACCTGGATCCACCCAAGCAGGGCCAGAGCCGACGCCAGAGCCAGCCCCGATCCCAGCAGCGCAGCAACCGCCTTCATAGGGCTTGCAGCATTAATCAGCTTCCTCCCGCAGAACAAGCCTGTGGATGGGCCGGCGCCGCGTCCGGGAACCGTTCCTTCGCCCTCGGCGCAACGCCGCCCTTCGAGGATCCGCTACAGCGGCCGGTCCTTCCCTGGCAGGGCTTCCGGCCGGGCGGATATGGAGCAGAAGGGCGGGAGGGGAGGGCGGCGAAACGGGACCAGGGCCGATGGAAGCGCTCAGGCGCGGGATCGGGAAGGAGAGGGGAACGCCGCAGCTGCTTTCACGGATCCGGGGATCCAGGGATTCACGGTTCCGGGGAAGCCGGAGGTCTTGCTGATCCAGGGCAGGCTGCATGGCCTCTTCCTTCCGGTTCGCTGCCAGGGATCGCCAGTGCGGACCGGTTCCCTGCGCAGGCCTCCAGGGAGGCATGGCCTTGTCCGGCATGGATGCCCGGCTATCCCTCCGGCCGCTTCTCGCGGGCCTGGCTGGGCCGGGCTTCCATTCGGCGGTTTTTTCCGGACTTGCGGCGTCCCTCCCTGGCCTCTCCCGGTTCCAGCGGACGATTCCCGGCTTGATCCCGGCCTTCATGATGGAGGACCCTCCTGCGGCCGGATCGGGCTGGCGGACGCCGCTGCCTGCGTCCGGTGCCCGGAGCCCGTTGTCCGTCTCCCATTCGTCCTAAGAAGAAGGCCCCCTGCCGCCGATGGCTCCGTGAAGCCTGTTCCGCCATCTCGCCCTTCGATCGCGTCCTGGGAACGGCCGGAGCGGGCGCGCCCCCCTGGCCGGGAACGGAGCCGATCCGGAGCCGATCGGGCGGCCTCGGCCCGCGCCCCCTCCGGCTCCGTCCGGGCCGGCCGCCCGCGAATGTCCTGAAGCCATGGCCATCGCACTCGATCCGGGCCTCGACGCCCGAGGGCTGCTTCCCCGCGTGGAGAGGCTCCTGGCCCTCTCGGCGGAGAAGATCCTCTCCATCGACCGGAGCTGGGATCCCTCCCAGGGCGCGCCGGTGTTCACCGTCCGGGGCCGGTACGCCGCCCGGGGCTGGACCGAGTGGACCCAGGGCTTCGTCTACGGTTCGGCGATCCTGCAGTACGACGCCCTGGGGGAGGACCGCTTCCTGGAGATCGGCCTGGAGGGGACCCGCCGCCGCATGGCCGCCCACGTCTCCCACACCGGAGTCCACGACCACGGATTCAACAACATCTCCACCTACGGCAACCTCCTGCGCCTGCTCGCCGAGGGGCGCTTCGGGGAGGACCGGTGCCAGCGCGGCTTCCTGGAGCTGGCCCTGAAGGTGTCGGGCGCGGTCCAGGCCTCCCGTTGGACCTCCATTGACGGAGGCGGGGGCTTCATCCACTCGTTCAACGGGCCCCACTCGCTCTTCGTGGACACCATCCGGTCCCTGCGCTCGCTCTGCCTGGCCCATCTCCTGGGGCATCGGCTGATGGCCGAGGGGGACCGTCCCGTCAGCCTGCTGGAGCGGGCCGTGGAGCATGCCCGGGCCACCGCCCGCTTCAGCGTCTACTACGGCGAGGGGCGCGACAGCTGGGACGTGCCCGGGCGCACCGCCCACGAGTGCCTCTTCAACGTGACCGACGGGGCCTTCCGGGCCCCGTCCACCCAGCAGGGCTACTCCCCCTTCACCACCTGGACCCGGGGTCTGGCCTGGGCCGTCTGCGGCTTCGCCGAGCAGCTGGAGTTCCTGGACCGGCTTCCAGCGCAGGAGCGGGAGGCGCTTGGCGGGGCGGAGCGCTGGATGGAGCGGGCGGCGCGGGCCACGGCCGACTACTACCTGGAGAACTCCTGCCGGGACGGCATCCCTCTCTGGGACACCGGCGGGCCCAGCGTGCACCGGATGGGCGCCTACCTGGACCGGGACTCCGATCCCCAAAGCCCGCACGAGCCGGTGGACAGCTCCGCGGCGGCCATCGCCGCCCAGGGGCTGCTGCGCCTGGGGGCCCGCCTGCGGGAGGATCGCTACCGGCAGGCGGGCCTGGCCGTGGCCCGCACCCTGTTCGGCGAGCCCTACCTCTCCACCCGCCCCGGCCACCAGGGGCTGATCCTCCATTCGGTCTACCACTATCCCAACGGCTGGGACCACATCCCCGAAGGCGCGTCCGTGCCCTGCGGGGAGAGCTCCCAGTGGGGGGACTACCACGCCCGGGAGCTGGCGGTGATGATCCAGCGGGAGGCCAGGGGGCTGCCCTACCCGCGCTTCTTCGACGGAGCGGGCTGAAGCGATGGCGCCGGTGCGCAGGATCGCCTCCCTGAAGAGCCCGGCGGCCTTCCGGGAGCATGCCGCCTCCCTGGGGATCGACATCCCCTGCGCCGACGTCCTCGAGACCGGCTCCCGCTCCCCCCTGGCGGCTCCCCTGGAGAGCCCCCGGATCAACGGGCGGATCCTCGCCAACCGCATCGCCATCCATCCGATGGAGGGATGGGACGGCACCGGCGACGGGCGTCCCACCCCCGACGTGGAGCGCCGCTGGCGCCGCTTCGGGCGGAGCGGCGCCAAGCTGATCTACGGGGGGGAGGCCATGGCCGTGGCGCCGGAGGGACGCGCCAACCCCCGCCAGCTGATCCTGTCGCAGGGCAATCTGCACGCGCTCTCCTCCCTGCGCCGGGCCCTTGTGGAGGAGCACCGGAACCGCTTCGGCTCCTCCTCCGATCCCGTCGTCGGCTTCCAGCTCACCCACTCGGGGCGCTTCTCCCGGCCCGGGGACCGGAAGGCTCCCCGGATCGCGTTCCGCCATCCCCTGCTCGATCGCCGGACGGGGATCGACTCCGACTCCCCGGTCCTCTCCGACGCCGAGGTGGAGGATCTGATCGGCAAGTACGTGGAGGCGGCCCGGGTGGCCGCCGAGGCCGGCGCCGACTTCGTGGACATCAAGCACTGCCACGGCTACCTGCTCCACGAGTTCCTGGCCGCCCGCACCCGCCCGGGGCCCTACGGGGGCTCCTTCGCCAACCGCACCCGCATCCTCCGGGAGATCGTGGCCGGGATCCGCGCCCTCGGGCTTCCCCTGGATCTGGCGGTGCGGCTGAGCGCCTTCGACATGGTCCCCTTCCGACCCGACCCGGCCTCCTCCTCTCCCGGCCGGCCCGGTCCCGGGATCCCCGAGGACTACCGGTCCCACCTGCCCTACCGCTACGGATTCGGGCTCGATCCCGGCGATCCCCTCAGGCCCGACCTCTCCGAGCCGCTCCGCTTCGTCCGTCTCTGCCACGAGCTGGGCGTCCGCCTGGTGAACGTCAGCGCCGGATCCCCCTACTACAACCCCCACATCCAGCGGCCCGCCGCCTTCCCCCCCTCCGACGGCTACCTCCCGGCCCGGGATCCGCTGGTCGACGTGGCCCGCCAGCTGGACGCGGCGCGCCGCGTCCGGCGGGCGGCCCCTCCCGGCATGGCCCTGGTGGGCTCCGGATACAGCTACCTGCAGGAGTACCTGCCCCACGTGGCCCAGGAGACGGTGGGGCGCGGCTGGATCGACATCGTCGGCCTGGGGCGGGCGGCCCTCAGCTACCCCGGCATCCTGGCCGACGCCCTGGAGGGGAGGCCGATCCAGCGGCGGCTGGTCTGCCGCACGTTCAGCGACTGCACCACCGCGCCCCGCAGCGGCATGGCCAGCGGGTGCTACCCCCTGGATCCCCACTACGCCCGCCGCCCCGAGGCCGCCCGGCTCAAGGCCCTCAAGAAGGGGGCCGCTCCCCGGGAGGGGGAGGCTTCCCCCGGTCCAGGAGCTGCAGGAGGCTAGGCAGCAGGGCCAGCGCCGCCACCAGGCAGCAGAGCACCCCCAGGGTCATCACCAGGCCCAGGCTCTGGATGCCGCGGTGGTGGGCCAGGCAGAGGCTCCCGAAGCCGGCCATGGTGGTCAGCCCCGAGACCAGCACCCCCTTGCCGGTGCTCTTGGAGAAGAGGCCGGTGTGCCGCTCCTCCCGGTAGCGGTTGAGGATGTGGATCCCGCTCGACACCCCGATGCCCGCCACCAGGGGCAGGGTCATGATGTTGGCCGGGTTGAAGGGGATGTCCATCAGGCCCATCAGCCCCGCCAGCCAGAGGGTTCCCACCAGCACCGGGACCAGGGCCAGGAGCGCCGAGCGGGGCGACCGGAAGTGGATCAGGAGCAGCAGGACGATCACCCCCAGGGCGTAGAGGGCCGCCTCCTGGTAGCTCCGCTTGAGCAGGCCGGTGTACTCGTAGAGCTGCACCGGGGTGCCGGTGACCACCGGCGGATCGGGCTGCCTGGCGGCCAGGGCGCGCAGCTCGGCCAGGAAGGCCTCCTGGTGCTCCCGCTCCCACAGGCTCTCCACCGGGTAGACCTGGATCAGGTGCTGCCCCCCCCGTCCGATGAAGCGGTCGCGCAGGTTGCCGGGCAGGTCCTCCCGGACGGGGGGGCCCGAGGCGTCCTGGCTCCGTATGGCGCCCAGGGTCGCCTGGACGTCCTCCGAGAGGGCCCGCAGGTAGGCGCCCAGCTGCTGCACGGTCCGGGCCTCGGAACGGCTGTCCAGCCGGCGCTGCAGGCTTCCGGCGGCCTCCTTCAGGGAGCGGAACCGGCCGATCAGGGGGTCCTGGGGATCCCGCCCCTCCAGGTGGCGCGCCCCCATGGTGAGGTAGCCCTGGAAGAAGCTGAGCGCCTGGGAGAGCCGGTCCAGGTCGACGGGCCGGTCCCCCAGGACGGGCACCTCGAGGTCTGCGGCGGCCTCGCGGAGCCGCTCGATCGCCTCCCGCCTGCCCGGAGGATCCCTGTCCAGCACCTTCACCAGCGAGTCGGTCCCCGAGACCGTGGGGAGCGCGGCGATCTCCGCCTCCAGGGCCCGCGCCTCCTCCAGGGAGCCGGCGATCACCAGGGCGAAGAGCACCGACTTGTCGGAGATCTCCAGGAAGCGCATCTCCAGCTGCACCGAGGGCAGGCCCGGCGACTGCATGTTGAGCAGGTTGTAGTCGAAGCGGATCCGGGGCAGCAGGACCAGCGAGGCCGCGGCGAGCAGGGAGGCCACAAGGGCGATCCTCGCCGGGCTGCCCAGCCAGAGCGCCTCGATCCTCGAGCGGCTGATCCGCCGCTTCCTGGGCGGCCGCGAGGCGCCCCGGAAGCGCAGCAGCAGGGCCGGCAGGATGGTCATCATGGGGTAGAGGGAGAGCAGCAGGCCGCCGCTGGTGATGATCCCCATCTCCCGGATCCCCTTGAACCCGGTCAGGGTCATGGCGAAGAAGGCCCCGGCGGTGGTCAGGCAGCTGGTGAGGATGCCCTGCCCGGTGCGCACCATGGCCTTGCTCATGGCGCCCTGGTGGTCCAGGCCCAGGTCCAGCTCCTCCTCGTAGCGGGTGACCAGGTGGATGCCGAAGTCGATCGCCAGCCCCACCAGCATCGGCAGGAAGGCGATGGTCAGGATGTTGAGGTGGCCCACCGCCAGGGTGGTGAAGGCCAGGGTGTAGGAGATCCCCGCCAGCAGGCAGAGGGTGGCCATCAGCGGGCGCCGGAACTCCCGGTAGGCGGCGGCGAAGAGCGCCAGCACCAGCAGGATGGTCACCACCGTGGCCCTCAGGGTGTCCTTTTGGGACTGGCGCATCTCGTCGAGGGAGAGCACCGCCGCCCCGGTGATCCCCGCGTTGACCCCGGGCACCTCGGCCCGGGTCATGGCCACCAGCCGGTCCATCCGGTCGATGGCTTTGCTCTCCTCCTCACGGCTGACCGGGCGGGCGGTGACCAGGTAGACCCGGCCCTCCTGGAAGGTGATGTAGCGCTCCCTCTCGGCCTTGGCGCCTCCGGCGAAGAGCATCTCCACCCCGGGCGAGGGGGGGAGCCCCGGCCGGGCCAGGGCCGCCTCCGCCTGGACCAGGATCCGCTCCAGGGCCTCCAGCCCCTGGATCATCGCGCTCCAGTCGGCTTCGCCGCCGGAGGGATCGGAGGCGGTCCGGAAGCGCAGGTTGATCTCCTCCAGCAGGGGCTCCAGGCCGTCGACGTGGGCGAAGGACTCGATCAGGGGGCGGGCCTCCCGCAGCCGCTCCTCCATGGTCCCGATCACCGAGTTGTCCTCCACGAAGTAGAGGGCCTTGGAGCCCAGCATGCCCAGGTTGCCCTTGTAGAAGACCGAGGCGAAGAGCTCCGGCTCGGCCTCCAGCCGGGCCCCCAGGCGCTCGACGAACTGCCGGTTCTTCTCCGGATCCCCGCTCTCCACCATCACCAGGATGTCGTCCTGGCTCTGGAAGTTCTCGCGGTATTCCAGGAAGTTGCGGTGGTGGGAGCGCTCGGCCTCCACCAGATCGTTGCGCTGGGTGCGGAACTCCAGCTCGCTCCAGGCGTACTGGGCGCACAGGCCCACCAGGACCAGCTGGGGCAGGACGAAGGCCAGGGGGAAGCGGCAGACCAGCTGGGCGAAGCCGCCGAAGAGGCGCTGGGCCAGCGAGGGGGGCATGGAGGGCCGGCCCGGGGGAGGGGGCTAGGGGCCGGCGAACTCGGCGTCGGTCCAGACCTCCTTCACGTCGTCGTGGTCGTCGAGCAGGTCCAGGAGCCTCCTGGCGCTGCGGGCCGCCTCCGCCGGGACCGGGCGGGGAGCCCCGGCCAGGAACACCACCGCCGCCGACTCGCAGGCCACCCCGGCCTGCTCCAGGGCCCGGTGCACCGCCTCGAAGCCGGCCGGCTCGGTGAGGATCTCGAAGAAGCCCTCCTCGCTCCGGAAGTCCTCGGCGCCGGCCTCCAGGGCCAGCTCCATCAGGGCGTCCTCGGAGGCCGAGCTGCGGGAGACCAGGATCTGCCCCTTGCGCTGGAAGAGGCGCGAGACCGATCCCGAGGTGGCCATCGAGCCCTCGTTCTTGCTCAGGATGTGCCGGATCTCGGCCGCGGTCCGGTTCTTGTTGTCGGTGCTGATCTCCAGCAGGCAGGCCACTCCGCCCGGGCCGTAGACCTCGTAGGCGAGGTCCTCGAAGCCGGCGCCATGGCCGGTCCCGGTCCCCTTCTGGACGGCCCGCTCGATGGTGTCGGCCGGCATGTTGGCCTGCTTGGCCTTGAGCAGCACCATCCGCAGCCGGGCGTTGAGGTCAGGATCGCCGCCGCCCTGCTTGGCCGCCACCGTGATCTCGCGCGACAGCTTGGAGAAGATCTTGCCCCGCTTGGCGTCGAGGGCGCCCTTGAAGTGCTTGACCTTCGACCATTTGCTGTGACCCGACATGACCGGTGGGCGGTGGGAGCGGGCCTCGCCGCCGCGCCCCTCAAGGCTAGGCCGCCCGGCGTCCGTGGAAAGCCAAAACGGCGTCGCAGGACCGCCAGGGCCCGGGGATAACCGGCACGGAGGCCGGCTCCTTCCCGGCGCTCCGGAGCCGGCCTTAGCGGGGAGGGCGCCGGGGGATCGCCAGGAAAGCGCTCAGCGCTCCCTGGGGGGAACCAGGGGGACGAAGCTGCGCAGGTTGATGTCCTGCTGCGGGAAGGAGATCTCGATGCCCGCCTCCTCGAACAGGCGGGCGATCTCGGTGTGCAGCGCCGAGGTGACCGAGAGGCGGTGGTTGAGCGAGGGGAGGTAGCAGCGGAGGATCAGGCGCAGGGAGCTGTCGTCGAAGCCCTCGAAGGTGGCCATGGGGGCGGGATCCTCCATCAGCTCGGGCTGCTGGGAGGCGGCCTTCAGGAGCAGCTGGCGCGCCTTCTCGGTGTCGGTGCCGTAGGCCACGCCGACCACGATCACGATGCGGTTGACGGTGTTGCTGAGGGTCCAGTTGAGGATGCGGCCGGTGATGAACTCCTTGTTGGGGACCACCAGCTCCTGCCGGTTCCAGTTGGTGATGGTGGTGGCCCGGATGCGGATGCGCGAGACCACCCCGTCCACGTCGCCCACGGTGACGATGTCCCCCACCCGGATGGGGCGCTCGGCCAGGAGGATGATCCCGCTGACGAAGTTGGCCACCACCTCCTGCAGCCCGAAGCCGAGCCCCACCGAGAGCGCGGTCATGATCCAGCCGAACTGGGCCAGGGTGAAGCCCATCACGTTGAACATGAAGCCGGTGCCGATCACGACCAGCAGGTACTGGGAGACGGTGACGATGGCGTAGCGGCTTCCCGCCTCGAGGGGAAGGTTCTGCAGCACCCCCAGCTCCAGCGCACCGCCGATGTTGCGCACCGCCACGATCATCACCAGCAGGACCAGGAGGGCCAGGGCCAGGTGGTTGAGGGTCACCGGCTGGGAGGCGGCCTGCCCGTCGATCACCGTCTGGGCCTGCCACAGCTCCACCGAGTCGAGCACGTTGAGGGCCGGCAGCACGTCGGACCAGATCAGCCAGATCCCCAGCAGCAGGGAGAAGTTCATCAGGGACTTGAGGAAGCGGCGGGTCTGCTCCCCCAGGGTGGTGACGTCGAAGTCGGTCTCCCGGGCCTCGGGGGCCAGGAGGCCGGCTCCCTGCTCCCTCTCGCCGCCGGTCCTGCGGCTGGCCTCCCGGTTGGAGAGCCACTGCTCGAGCTTGAGCCTCCGCTGCCGGGCCAGGAACCACCTGCGTAGCAGCTGGTGGAGGACGAAGATGCAGATCAGGAAGGAGACTGTGATGGCCAGCTGGCGGGTCAGCTGGACCGTGGTGTGGTGGTAGCCCAGGCCCGAGAGGACGGCAAGGAAGAGGGGGATCAGGATCAGGATCCGGCGCCAGATGCGGTGCGTCCTGAACAGCCAGCTCTCGGGGGAGCTCTCGGGGGAGAGGTGGAGAATTCCCTTGCTGGGAGAGAGGATCCGGTGGAGGAAGAAGGCGGAGGCGGCCATCAGGACGATCAGGGAGAGGCGGGAGAGCCCCGTGCGGCTGGCCTCCTCGGACACCTCCTCGGAGAGGTCGATCAGGACCGTGCAGCAGAGAACCAGCGGGAAGAACCACAGCAGCTGGCGGTAGAGGAAGGAGGCCGCCGGGGCGCTCCACTGGAAGTGGGCCGGGCCCAGGCCGTTCCTGCGGCAGGCGTTGAGCAGGACCAGGATCCCGAAGAGGTGCAGGGAGCAGTAGAGCAGGCTGACCCCGATGCCTCGCAGGATGTCAACGTCGGACTCGTACTGGGTCAGCTGCCATCCCATCAGGCCGAGGATCGCGGCGAAGGGCGCCGACTGCAGCAGCAGCAGGGCCAGGGCCTGGAGGGTCACGCCGAAGGAGTCGGTGGACACCCGCTTGACCTTGCCCGCGTTCTCCTTCTCCTTCCTGCGCATCGCGGGGCCTCCCAGCACCGAGCCGAGCAGCAGGATCCCCAGCAGGGCCGTGAGCAGCGGACGCTCCCCCGGGAAGGTGGTGGCCAAGCGCCAGATCTCCTTCCTGTTGGATTCGGAGAACAGCCACTGGACGGCCTGCCAGGCTTCGGAGATGACCGAGGTTCCAATGGGAGGCGCGCTGCGGATCCACAGCAGCCGCTCGTCGAGGTAGAGGCTGTACTCCTCCACCAGCTCGATGAGCTTGTTCTCCTCGTAGTCCAGCGTGGAAAGCTCCTGCAGCAGCCGGACGTGATCGGCGATCAGGGCCTCCACGGCGGCGCGCCGCGAGTCGAGAAGCGGGAGCGCCTCGCTCCACATCTCCTCCTCCTCGGGATTCTCCCCGGGATCCAGGCCTGACTGGGTGTAGAACCAGGACAGCAGCTCGTCCCAGCCCGCCTCGCTTCCCGGAAGCCCCATCTGCTGGTCCTCCAGCTCAAGCCGCCGCTTCACCGCCTCGTCGATCTCCTTCTTGCGCTGGCTCAGGTTGTCGCGGTAGGCGCGCAGGTCGGGAAGGCTGCGCCACTGGTCCAGCAGGCGCACCGCCAGGGAGTCGCTCATGCCCACTTCCCGGATGCGCTCCTTGGCCAGCTTGTATCTGCCGTCCCACTCCTCCCGTTCGGCGATCACCTCGTCGCGCATGGCGCGCAGGCGGTTGTCGATGTTCCGCCCCAGCTGCTCCCGCTCCTGGACCAGCGATGCCTGGCTGTCGGCCATCCAGGCCACCAGCGGATGCTTGTCGGCGGCCTGGATGGCGGCTTCCTCGGCCTGGCGCGACGCCTCCTCCGCCTCCCGCTGCCGCAGCTGCGCCAGCGCGGCCTCCAGGGCCCCCACCCGGATCGCCTGGTTGCTCCTGTCCCGGGTCCTGGAGTCCCTGCGCGCCCGGGCCATGTCCAGGCGGATGGGCAGGCTGAGGCTCTCCTGCTCCAGGGCCGCCGATTCGGCCAGGCGGAAGGCCTTGCGGGCCTGGAGCACGGCATGGCCGGCCACGGCCTCGTCCTGGGGATCGCCCTCGGGCCTGGGGCCCAGGGACGACTCGATCTCGGCCAGGGCCGCGGCGACCTGCTCCTGCTGGGCCCTCAGCTCGGCGGGGCGGGCCTGCAGCTGGCCGATCTCCTCCTCGGAGGCGGCCAGCTCCTGGGCGGCGGCGGCCAGGCCGGCCTTCTCCGAGGCGACGCGCTGCTCCAGATCCTCCACGGTCGTGGAGGGGGGCAGCGTCTGGAGCACCGCATTGGTGGATAGGGTTCCGGAGGGGTCCTCCAGGCTGTCCCTCAGTTCCCCGATCTCCGAGGGCAGGCTCCCGATCTGCTGCTGGAAGCGGGTCTCCCGCTCCTTCTGCAGCCTGGCGTCCTGGTAAAACTGCAGGGCGGAGCCGTAGCTGGCCGCCAGGCTCTCGCGGAGCGCCTCCTCGAGATCCGCAAGGGCCTCGACCGCCCGCTTCTTGCGCTCGACCTCCTCGACCGCCTCCTGCAGCAGATCGGGAGCTGAGGATCCGCTCTCGGCCGCCTGGCCCGCCAGCGCGAGGGCCAGGAACAGGATCCAGCGGGCGATGGGATTGGCCGCGTTCATGGCGCCGGGGCAAAAAAAAGCCCGGAAGTCAGGCTTCCGGGCTGGGAAGGGAATGGATTCGGAAGGAGTCCTGGGCTCGGCCGGGATCCGGGTCCTACTTGGCGATGCTGCTGGCCACCAGCTCCTTGCGGTTGCCCTGGCCCGACAGGTAGCCCTTGACGGCGACCTTCAGCTTGGTTCCCGGAGCGCAGATGTGGCTGTGGAAGTCCTTGGCCGCCTGGTTCTGGATCAGGCTGACGGTCGTCTCCTTGGCCTTTCCGTCCCGGTCCTTGCCCTGGAAGGTCAGCGCCGCCTGGCAGCCTTCGGCCTCCTTCATCTTGAGGGTGCACTTGGCGCAGGCGAGGGTGCCGTGAAACTCGGACTTGGCCTTCTGGATCTTTGTGGCGCTGATCACCTTGTCCTTGCCCTGGCCCGAGACGGTGCCGGTGACCGTGATGCTCAGCTTGGTGCCGGGAGAGCAGATCTGGCCGTGGAAGTCGTTGGCCGCCTCGTTCTTGGCGAGGAGGGTAGTCATCTTGGCGATCTTGCCCTCCTTGTTGGTTACCTCCCGGGTCAGCGCAGCCTGGCAGCCGTCGGCCTCCTTCAGGGTGCACTTGGCGCAGGAGAGGACTCCGTAGAACTGGCGGGCCTTGGCTTCCTCCGCCTTCTTCTTCTTCTCCTCGGCTCCCAGGAGGGGGGCGGCCAGAGCCGCGCTCAGGGCCAGAGCCAGGAACAGCTTGGACAGGGTCTTCATGGCAGTACTCCTTATCTTCCAGCAGCGGGGACTTCCCCCGCTTTCGCTATAGATCAGGGACACTCTGCTCACGGTTCCGTTCAGCGGTCAAAGGTATTTTTTGGCTCCAGCCCCTGCAGGGCAGGCCGCGGACTGCCTCAGCCAGCTCCTTCGGGACGGCATCCTCCCGGATCGCTGTCTAGCGGCCCATCGATCAGGCTTGCCGCAGCATCGGCAGGAGGCGCTGCGCTAGGACCGGGAATGGGCGTTCCGGAGCTTGGCAGGGGGAGGTTCTCCGGGCAGGGACGGTTCTCCCGGCCCGGGCAGGACGCGGGGGCTTTTCGCTGGCTATTGGCGTGCCCGGAACTGGACAATTGCGGCCCGCCGCCCGGGCATGAACTTCAATTCCGAGGTATTCCTCTGGTTCTTCGCCGCCTTTCTCCTGCTCCACTACCTGGCGCGCCGGAGCCTCAGGGCCCGCAACGTCCTGATCGTGGCGGCCAGCTACGTGTTCTACGGCTGGTGGGACTGGCGCTTCCTCTCCCTGATCCTCCTCTCCAGCCTGGTGGACTACTGGGCCGGGCGGGCCCAGGCCCGGAGCCCGAGCCGGTTCTGGCTGGCCCTGAGCCTGGCGGCCAACCTGGGGGCCCTCGGCTTCTTCAAGTACTGGAACTTCTTCATGGAGAACACCGAGAGCCTGCTGGAGTCGCTGGGACTGCCGGTCCAGCCCGCCCTCCTGGAGATTGTCCTGCCGGTCGGAATCTCGTTCTACACCTTCCAGAGCCTGGGCTACACCATCGACGTCTACCTCCGCCGCATCGAGCCCACCCGGGATCTCTGGGCCTTCCTGGCCTACATCTCCTTCTTCCCCCAGCTCGTGGCCGGCCCGATCGAGCGGGCGGCCAGCCTCCTGCCCCAGTTCACCACCGAGCGGAACATCCGCCTGGCGGACGTGGAGCGGGGGGTATGGCTCGTCCTCTGGGGCCTCTTCAAGAAGGTGGCCATCGCCGACAACCTGGCCCTGCTGGTGGACCTGGTCTACGAGGATCCCTCGCTCGAGGGGCCGGTGATCCTGCTCGGGACCCTTGCCTTCGGCTTCCAGATCTACTGCGACTTCTCGGGCTACTCGGACATCGCCCGGGGACTGGCCTCCCTGCTGGGATTCCGGCTGATGCTCAACTTCGACCAGCCCTACCTCGCCTGCTCTCCCGGCGAGTTCTGGCGCCGCTGGCACATCAGCCTCTCCTCCTGGTTCCGGGACTACGTGTACATTCCCCTGGGGGGGAGCCGCTGCGGGCCCCTGCGCCTGCGGCTCAACCTCCTGATCACCATGTTCCTGGCCGGACTGTGGCACGGGGCGGGCTGGAACTTCATCCTCTGGGGCCTCTGGCACGGGGCCCTGCTGGCCCTCTGGCGCGGACGGCGGCGCTCCCTGCTGGGCTGGCTGGGGACCATGGCCGCGGTGTTCTACGGCTGGCTGCTCTTCCGGGCCAGCGAGGGCCTGCACCAGGTGGCGGGCATGACCCTCTCGGCCTGGAAGCCGGTCCTGCCCCTTTGGGCGGGGGACTTCGCCCTCTTCCTGGGCCTCCTGCTGCTTCCCCTGGTCCTTGTGGAGCTGTGGCAGTGGCGGCGGGGCGACCTGATGCCCTCGCTGAAGCTGGCCGCGCCCCTCCGCTGGGCCTTCCACGGGATCCTCCTGTGGGGGGTCATGCTGTTCTGGCAGGCCGAGGGAACCCGGTTCATCTACTTCGCGTTCTGAGGCCGGCATGAGGAGCCATCGCTGCCTGTTCCCCCTCCGCCGCCTGGCGGGCCCGCTGGCGGGGCCGCTGCTGGTCCCGGCGATCCTCGCCCTGCTGCTGCATGCGGGGGCGCGTCTGGATGTCCTGCCTCCCGTCCATCCCGTCCTGGACGTGGACCGGACCATTCTCGTGCACCAGGCGATGGCAAGCGGACGGCCCTCGGATGCCAGCGTGGTGCTGATCGGCGACTCTTCCTGCCTGATGAACGTCGACGCTCCCCTCCTGGCCCGGGAGCTGGGGGTTTCCGTGCTCAACCTGGGAACCCTCAGCTACCTGGATCTGGACTCGTTCCTCCGGCTGCTGGAGCGGCACCTGTCCTCCCGCCGGGACCCTCCCTTGACGGTGGCGCTCCTGGTGCATCCCGACTTCGTTCGCCGGGGAGCCCCTTCGCAGGCCCATGTGGAGATGCTGGAGAACTACCTGGAGGGACGGGAGTCCGGCGGCTCCTCTTCCTGGCGCGACCTTCTGGGGCTGACCGTGGCCGAGGAGCGGCTCCGCTCCCGGCTCCCTGTCCCCCTTCTGCCAATGGACTACCGCATCCGCTACGGCTTCTCCTCGCGCCTTTTCGAGCACATGGAGCGGAGCCTGGGAACGGCGGAGGATCCGGGCTCGCTGGATCCCGGGAAGCTCCTGGAGGGCAGCCGCGACTACCATGTGGCGGCCTACCACCGGCGGCAGGCGGCCCGCTGGGCCGGGCGGTTGCCCGCTGCGTCTCGGCTGCGGGTGGGCCTCTCGCCCCTGCCCGAGTCCTTCGTGGAGGGGCTCCCGGAACTGCAGGAGTCCTGGACCGGGCTGTTCGAGGGAGCCGAACCGCTCTCCGGGCTGCCCGAAACCCTGCCCGACAGCCGCTTCGCTTCCCGGGCCCACCTCCGCCCCGAGTCCGCCCCGGAGTACACCCGGATCCTGGCCCGCGTCCTGTCGCACTAGGAGGGCCTGCCTCCGGCTTTGGATTGCGCTCGGAGGCTTCCGGCCCGACTATCCTCCTCCCGATGGCCATCCGCCCTCTCCTATGCCTGTGCTGCGCCGTGGCCGCGATGGCGGTCCAGGCAGCCGAGCTTGGGATGTACGTCCGCCAGGACGGAGGGATCGGCCTGCGGATCCCCGAAGCGGGGGGGCAGTGGCTGCTGCTGGAGCGGAGCGTGGATCCGGCGTCCCCGGAGTCCTGGCGCATCTTCCGGGATTCGGCGGCCGGTCCCCACCTCCTTCCCCTCCCGGAGCCCCTATCCTCCCAGGCCTTCTTCAGGGCCCGTCCCGTCCCGGCGCCCCAGGGCCCCTTCACCGTGGCGGTGATCGGGGACTCGACCGCCGCCGGAGACTTTCCCGATCAGGTGCCGCCCCGGGTGTTCGGATGGGCCTACTCCCTCCCCGGCTTCGCCGAGGAGGCGGGCACCACCATCCACCTGACCACCGCCGAGCCGGCCATCAGCACCAAGACCTTCTTCACCTCTCCCCTGCGCCACGAGAGGGTGCTCGGCCTGATCCGTCCCCAGATGACGCTCGTCCAGCTGGGGCAGATCGACGAGTTCACCCCTCTGGTGGCCCTCAAGGCCACCACCCTAGAGGAGTACCGGACCAACCTGGGGCGGATCGTGGACCTGCTGCGCGGGCTGGACTGCGCCCCGGTCCTGGTGACCCTTCTTCCCTTCAGGGAGGGCGGCTCCTGGAACAACGGCGATCCGGTCACCCAGGACGAGATCGCCCGCCAGCTGGCCCGCACCTTGGTGGTGCGGGAGGTGGCCCGGGACAAGGGGGTGTGGCTGGTGGATCTCTACCAGATGCTGGGGGATCTGTTCCGCTCCCTCCCTCCCGAGGAGCGGGACGCGCTGGGCGCCTTCGACGCCCACCACCTCTCCCGACCGGGAGCCGATCTAGTGGCCGACATGGCCATCGACGCGTTGCCTCCCCATTTCCGGGAGCTGTTCTTCGTCCGCCCTCCGGTCCAGGCGAGCCCGTAGGAGCCTGCCGGATCGATCGGACGGCCGAGCGTCGGGATCCTCCCGCATGCCGTCCCAGCCCCTGGATCGGCAAGGAGCCCCTGAAGCGCCCCGGTGCCGATGCGATGTTCCAGCCTCCCCGAGGGCGGATGGCCTGGACTCTTCCGGCGGCCTGCTCAGCCGGGCCAGGCTTCCCTTCAGTGCTTGTCGGCCGAGACGGCGCAGCGAAGGAGTTAATCGGCGGCAACCAGGCGGGCGGCGGACCCCGCTCCGTTCAGAAAAGGCGTCGGCGGACCAGCCTCCGTGTTCCGCTGGGGGCCGAGGAGCGGTTCCTCCTTGACGAGCGGGCGAAGGCCCAGGGGGACTGGTAGGGCGGCGTGCCGAACCTCGGGCGCCATCTGCGGCAGCGCGCCCTGGGGGAAGCTTCCTTCTCGCCCATGGCCCGCGCCCGCTGCACCGCGAACTGGATCTCTCCGGACTTGCTGATCCGGAGAGTCGACGATCTCAAGGCGGAAGCGATCGCCGCGATGCGGGCGGTCGGCCGCCGCGTCCGGGACCGTCCGGCTCTCCCGGCCTCTGCTCCCGAGGAGTACGAGGATCCTCCCGAATAGGCGGCCTGGCTCCTGGTCCGGACGCTTCCCGAAAAGCATGTCCAGACCACAGGAGCGTGTGGGGGGGCGGGCAGCTGGAAGCGGCGGGGTGGGCCTTCAAGGAGTGGGTCGGGCTACCCGGTAACCTGGAGGCGGCGAGCCAAGTCCGCAAGGCCGTCGATCAGGGCATGGCCGCGTTGTCGGTGGCCGCAGCCTGGGGGAAGGGACCGTCGTGATCGTCAAGGTGGCATCCGGGCCTCGGCAGGCGGATTCCGGACGCTTCCCGGGACCGGGAAGGCCGGGCGCGGGTACGGTCGTCTGGCCGCCTACATTGCCCGCTCGAGTCCCGATTGCCGGGAGCGGGTGCTTGCTCGCCAGGTCCGTGGGATCGGCGAGGACGGCGAAGTGGAAGAAGCGTTGGCCCGTGCGGCCGCCGACCTGGTGGACGAGCGGCACGACGAGTTCCGCCAGGATCATCCCCAGTGTTCGGACGCACGATGCACCTGGTGACGAGCTTCACCAAGGCGGAGAGCGACTCGATGGCTCACAAGGACTTCTGGAAGTTCGAGCGGCGGATCAGTGCCGCCATCGGGTGCGAGGATCACGCTCGCATTGTGGTGGTGCAAGTGGATACGGCGCACCGGCACATGCACATCGACCTGGACCTTCTCGCCGCGAACGGACGGTACAACGCCCAGGGACGGAGTTGGCGCTGCACAAGCTGGCCCGAGAGCGGCGGAAGCAGCAGGCGGCCCAGGAGGCCGCCTGGGACAGACGGCGTAGCGCAAGGGGCACCAGGGTGAGATCTTCGCTCGCCTGCGCCGCACGTTGCGGGAACAAACCCAGCTGCGGGGCGAGCTAGGGACTCTAGGAGTCTGTCGGAAAACGGGATCGCGTTCCTGAACAACTCATCTGCAGGGTGCTTGCCGATCGGCAAGCATGCTCTCGAGGTTCTTCAGGCGACTCGATCGACGGGATAGTCGCGCGGGTTTGCGGAATAGGGAGCTGGATCGGCCCCCCACAGGAAGCGCCTGCCCCCGTGAGAGAGGGGATGCCGGTCCCTCCCCCTCATGCTGCGCTGGTCAGCGAATGCATCCGCTTCAGATTCCAAGCCAGGCTCACCAGGGTCCACTCTCCTTGGACAGATTGCTTGCCTCGCAGGTGGAACCGTCGGAAGCCGAGCGCCTCCTTGATGTTGCCGAACACCGTTTCCACCGTGCACTTCCGCTTCGAATACACTGCCTTGCCTTCCGGAGTCTTGAGCCGGTGACGCGCCCGTTCCACCCCACTGGCGTTCCCAGGACATTCCGGCGGCTGTTCCAGCCGCTTCTCCAGTGGCTCGTGATGCTTCTCCCTCCTCTGGGCGATATAGGGCACGATGCCCTCCTCCTCGCACAGATCGATATTGGCGGCGCTGTGATAGCCGGCATCGGCCAGCAACGCTTCAGGCTTCCCTAGCTCCGCTTCCGTCTTCTTGAGAGCCTCCAGCGCCGGCTTCACCTGCTGCTTGTCGTTGCCTGCTTCCGTGATGTGCGATGCGACGATCAGATGGCTTTCGGCATCTACCACTGCCTGGGCATTGTAGCACTGCTCGAAGCCGTTGCTGGTCTTCATGATCCGGGACTCGGGATCGGTCAGGTTCACCTGATCCTTCGCCCGTGGCTCCGGTGGCGGCTCCTCGGCCGGCTCTTCGCTCCTCTCCTCCTTCCCATGGGCTATAGGATCCCCGGATTGAAGCCGAGCGGGCTCCTTGGCTGGCTCCTCGCTCCTCTCTTCCTTCGGCCTCGAGGGGGGCTCGGCTCGAGACTCGCCTGCGGCTTTGCGTTCGGACTGCTCCCGCTCATGGCGCTGGGCCGCCCGGTCGCGAATCGCCTGCTTCGCTTCCCGCAGCGCCTTCAAGCGATCCTCCCTGCGCTCGATCTCGGCGGGCAGGTCCAGCTCGCAGGTTTCCTCGGCATCAGCATTGCCCGCCATCTCCATCAGCTTGGCGATCTCTTCCTTGAGCTGCTTTTCCAGCCGCTCGGCGTACTCCCAGCTCAAGGCCTTGTGCTTGCTGGCATTGGCCTGGATCTTCGTCCCATCCAGGCTCACCTTGCCCATGCGCACAAAGCCCACCTCCTTGGCCAGAACCATGATCTGAAGAAAGAGCCCCTCCAGTTCCCCCAGGAACCGCTTGCGGAACGCCGAGATGGTGTCGTGGTCGGGATGCTCGTTCCGGGACACGAAGCGGTAGTCCAGCGTGTCGTAGGTCGCCCGCTCCAGCTGCCGGCTGGAGAAAACGCCCTTCGCATAGCCGTAGAAGAGCAGCCCCAGAAGCACCTCCGGGTGGTAGGCCTTCCTGCCGCTGGGAGAGTAGGCCGAGAGAATCGGGGTCAGATCCAGTTCCCCAACTACATCGACAACGAAGCGGGCCAGATGATTGGGGGGAAGCCATTCCTGCACCGAGGGAGGGAGCAGGTAGAGCTGGGAGTTGTCGATCGGACGGAAGATGTTGCCCATGCTTGCGGACTGCTGACCGGCGGACCAGCGCGTCTACCAGGAACCTACCTCGCGCACTGCTGGCGCGATAGGACTATCTTGCTCGAAGAGAGAAAACTGCCTGTTCTCCTTCGGCTTGCCCGAAATCCGACAGGCTCCTAGACCGCCAGACGGCCCTCGAGCGGACGAAGGCGGTCGAGGAGTTCCGCGAAACTCTTCATGAGGCGAGTGCCGGGGATCGGGCCGGGATGCGCTAACTGGAGTGGCTGTGCCATCAGGCGGTGGCGCAAGGTCCGGGGCATGAGGAAGCCTTCGTGGACCAGCACCTCGCCCTTGCGGGGATGTCCCTTCACGTTGCTTGACAGCCCTCCGCTCCCTCCGGCGGAGGGAGCGGCATTGTTTTTCATCCAGCCTGCAAGCTGTGGGCGGTCTACGGAGACGTTGGCGAGCTGGAAGCGCAGCCGAAGGAACAGGAGAAGCTAAGCGAAAATGAAGGAACAGACGACGAACCCAGACCCGAGCACACCGGCGCGTAGCGAAGCGGAGCTACAGGCGTTGGCGGACCAGGCCTACGACGAGGCCCTCGCCACCGGCGAGCCGATTGCTGTGGATCCGGACGTGGCCGAATACACGGGAGCGGTGGACACGCCTCCTGAAGAGATTGAGGCCCAACTGGAGTAGGGGCTTGCTCCTTCACCCGCAACAGAGCTGACCCTGTAGGCGATGAAGGATCCCGACAAGGGGCAGGCGGAAACTGAACGTGGGGGAATTGCCCGGAACCCAGATTGTGTGGCGTCTCCGAGACTTTGCCATGGATGTTGTCTATGCACCACTTGCACAGAATGTGCTTGCCCACCTCACTTCTGGAACTTCAAAACGGCTCTTCTTCCTCTAATACA
The DNA here is from genome assembly GCA_965221075.1 of Limisphaerales bacterium. Lineage (GTDB taxonomy): Bacteria > Verrucomicrobiota > Verrucomicrobiia > Limisphaerales > AAA164-E04 > UBA2970. The sequence continues at coordinate 3,137,483 of OZ244865.1, read as the reverse complement.
ATCGTTTCATAGGACATATAAGGGATATCACGGAGTGAAGATTTGGAACCGTCTTCGTTGCCATCCCAATTCATACGATTATCTGTTATTCTTTCCAGTTCTGCATTCCATTCTTCGACTGCTTTTACATATTCTTCTTCAGTCATCTGTTTGAAAGCAACCATCTCGCTAGAAGGCTTGTTGGCATAATGGTTTTCTAGAATCGTTCCGTGTCCATCTCTGTCATTGTACTCTCGATGTCTTTCTGGAGTGAATCTGCTGCTAATGTACGACAAGTACTCTCGCTCTGCATTCAAGGCATCGATGTCCCTGCCTTCGAGTTTGTCCTGAATTCTCACTCTTTCTCTAAGAGATATTTCAGGATTGCTCGTAACAGCAAAGATTCTATCTTTCGCCTTCATAATCATTCTGTTCATATCTGCAATATTTCCACCGTAGTTATCGTCAAGAAACTCGTGGTATCTTTTTTTTGCTACATACAAGCACATCAGTTCGTCTTTGGTCGGGTTAAACCATTTTGTGTTTTTAATAATTTCTCTTCCATCTCGTGAATGGCGCATTTGATAATCCATCAGTTCTGAATAAGCCATAACTTCTGACAGCTCTGGCCACATTTCTCTTTCCAGATCACGGATGGCCTTCTGGATTTTGAAGATATCTTCATAAATTACTTGTGTGTCTTCGTACGAAGATGCGCGAGCAAGCGCAGGTAGCACATCTGCTAGCTTGCCATGCAAATCGGCAAATCTGGGGCGGAAGCTGTTCGAAATGGCTGTGACCAAGCTCCAGTCAGTTTTTTTGTCAGGATCGGATGTGGAGGTATCTAGGGACGAGCTTTCAATGGTTGACGACTGGTTTGCAACATCGTCTACGGTAAAAAACAAGATAGATAGTAAAGCCGCGGCAAGCAGCACTGCTCCAGTAATAATACTAGCTTTCATCTCTTTGCAGCGTCAAGCTGGACTGGAAATAGCGTTCAGCGTTGATTCAGCGAATCCGCTGAAATAACACTCCCCTTCCTGTCAGGAACGCGACTCTGCTACTGGCCCTGTCCCGGTGTTCTCTCCTTGGGGCCTCTTTTCCGAGTCGATACCGCTTCTTGTCCATTACAGAATCCTAGGGGCCACGAGCACTCGGAGGCGAGGGTTGGCTGCTCCCTACCCCCTGTCAATCGAAAAAAGGAGAAAACGAAAATACCATTGTGGGAGAGCGCACCAGCTTTTCCTCCCTCGCAGAGGCGTTTCATCCACACGACGCAGGCGTCCCAGTAGCCATTCAGATCGAGCCAGTCACGGACGATCATGGGTGGATGTCCTGTTTGATTCAGGACTCCCGACGCCCGGATCCGGCGGTTGCGCCGGGTACGGAGCATGAGCAAGCCCTAGGAGTCTGTCGGAAAACGGGATCGCGTTCCTGAACAACTCATCCGCAGGGTGCTTGCCGATCGGCAAGCATGCTTTCGAGGTTCTTCAGGCGACTCGATCGACGGGATAGTCGCGCGGGTTTGCGAAATGGGGGTCTGGATCGGCCCCTCACAGGAAGCGCCTGCCCCCGTGAGAGAGGGGATCCCGGTCCCTCCCCCTCATGCTGCGCTGGTCAGCGTATGCATCCGCTTCAGATTCCAAGCCAGGCTCACCAGGGTCCACTCTCCTTGGACAGATTGCTTGCCTCGCAGGTGGAACCGTCGGAAGCCGAGCGCCTCCTTGATGTTGCCGAACACCGTTTCCACCGTGCACTTCCGCTTCGAGTACACTGCCTTGCCTTCCGGAGTCTTGAGCCGGTGACGCGCCCGTTCCACCCCACTGGCGTTCCCGGGACATTCAGGCGGCGGTTCCAGCCGCTTCTCCAGTGGCTCGTGATGCTTCTCCCTCCTCTGGGCGATATAGGGCACGATGCCCTCCTTCTCGCACAGATCGATGTTGGCGGCGCTGTGATAGCCGGCATCGGCCAGCAACGCTTCAGGCTTCCCTAGCTCCGCTTCCGTCTTCTTGAGAGCCTCCAGCGCCGGCTTCACCTGCTGCTTGTCGTTGCCTGCTTCCGTGATGTGCGAAGCGACGATCAGATGGCTTTCGGCATCTACCACCGCCTGGGCATTGTAGCACTGCTCGAAGCCGTTGCTGGTCTTCATGATCCGGGACTCGGGATCGGTCAGGTTCACCTGATCCTTCGCCCGTGGCTCCGGTGGCGGCTCCTCGGCCGGCTCTTCGCTCCTCTCCTCCTTCCCATGGGCTAGAGGATCCCCGGATTGAAGCCGAGCGGGCTCCTTGGCTGGCTCCTCGCTCCTCTCTTCCTTCGGCCTCGAGGGGGGCTCGGCTCGAGACTCGCCTGCGGCTTTGCGTTCGGACTGCTCCCGCTCATGGCGCTGGGCCGCCCGGTCGCGAATCGCCTGCTTAGCTTCCCGCAGCGCCTTCAAGCGATCCTCCCTGCGCTCGATCTCGGCGGGCACGTCCAGCTCGCAGGTTTCCTCGGCATCCGCATTGCCCGCCATCTCCATCAGCTTGGCAATCTCTTCCTTGAGCTGCTTTTCCAGCCGTTCGGCGTACTCCCAGCTCAAGGCCTTGTGCTTGCTGGCATTGGCCTGGATCTTCGTCCCATCCAGACTCACCTTGCCCATGCGCACAAAGCCCACCTCCTTGGCCAGCACCATGATCTGAAGAAAGAGCCCTTCCAGTTCCCCCAGGAACCGCTTGCGGAATGCCGAGATGGTGTCGTGGTCGGGATGCTCGTTCCGGGACACGAAGCGGTAGTCCAGCGTGTCGTAGGTCGCCTGCTCCAGCTGCCGGCTGGAGAAAACGCCCTTCGCATAGCCGTAGAAGAGCAGCCCCAGAAGCACCTCCGGGTGGTAGGCCTTCCTGCCACTGGGAGAGTAGGCCGAGAGAATCGGGGTCAGATCCAGTTCCCCAACTACATCGACAACGAAGCGGGCCAGATGATTGGAGGGAAGCCATTCCTGCACCGAGGGAGGGAGCAGGTAGAGCTGGGAGTTGTCGATCGGACGGAAGATGTTGCCCATGCTTGCGGACTGCTAACCGGCGGACCAGCGCGTCTACCAGGAAACTACCTCGCGCACTGCTGGTGCGATAGGATTATCTTGCTCGAAGAGGGAAAACTGCCTGTTCCCCTTCGGCTTGCCCGAAATCCGACAGGCTCCTAGTGGACCAGCGTCTCGTCCTCCTCAGGAGCCGCCGCCACGAACTCCTTCTCCTCTTCCGCCTGGACAACGCAAAGTGTCTTTCTCTTGTTGTTCATGCTCGTGCTTCTCCTCGCACAGTCCTGTGATCTCCTCGGTCGCGTGACGCCCTTGCTCCCCATGCGCCAAACCAAGCTCCCCGGTCGGCCTCATCCGTGTACGGATACCGGTGGCGGATGTGGCGCTTGACGAACAGGATGCTCTCGCTTCCTGCCAGGGCAAGCAGCCAAAGTTTCACCTGCTCCGGGTGCATTCTGTTCGGGACGAACCAGGCTTTCGAAGTTCCGTCGCGGATCTCCTGGAGATCGTGGATGATCTGGAGCTCCTGGCGGGTGCCGGTCGCGTCCAGGTCCGAATACCCGCATGGCAGATTGGCGATGTCGCTCCGAAGGAGGATGACGCGGTTCAGCCCCGGAGCGCTGGCCGGTCCATATTCGACCAGGCGGTCGTAGTGGTTCCGCTTCGTCTGTTGCCGGGAGCGTCGCAAGTCCGGGCGCCATGCATCGCGCACCGGGCGCAAGCAGCCCGTTCGGAATCCCCGTGATTCGGCAGCGGCCCTAGTCGGGCGGAAACTGCTCCCGGTGATCGCGCTGCTCCTGGGGATCGGGGAGGCCGGCCTGGTCTTCGCGCAGGAGGATGTGCCGTCCCATCACCAGGGCGTCCATGCGCGACATGGCGAAGCAGCGCCAGGCGTCGCGAGGGGTGCAGGCGATGGGCTCGTTTCGCAGGTTGAAGCTGGTGTTGATCATCGCCGGGCATCCGGTCCGATCCAGGAAGGCCGAGAGCAGGCGGTGGAGCAGGGGATGGCGCGCCTGGTCCACCGTCTGCACCCGAGCGGTGCCGTCGACATGGGTGGCCGAGGGGATGGTGGAGCGGGGGTGGCGCTGCCGCTCCAGCCCCTCCGCCCCGAGGGCGGAGTCCGGGAGGGGGACGCGGCGGGCGGGGTGCAGCGGGGCCACCAGGAGCATGTAGGGGCTCTCCTGGCGCAGCTCGAACCACTGCTCCATGTGATCCCTCAGCACGATCGGGGCGAAGGGCCGGAACGACTCCCGGAACTTGATCCGCCGGTTGAGCCGCGACTGCATCCGGAGATCTCGGGCGTCGGCCAGGATGCTGCGGGAGCCCAGGGCGCGGGGGCCGAACTCCATCCGTCCCTGGAACCAGCCCACCACCCGCTGCTCCTCGATCAGGGCGGCCGTTCGCTCGCAGAGCTCCTGATCGCTGCTGCAGGTTTCGAAGCGGGCGCCCACCGACTCCAGGAAGGAGCGCATGACGCCGTCGGGGAAGCGGGGTCCCAGCAGCGAGGCCGACTGCCCGTCGGGGCGGGAAGGGGTGCGGGGATTCTCCAGAAGCTGGTGCCAGAGGAAGAGGGCCGCGCCCAGGGCACCGCCGGCGTCCCCGGCGGCGGGCTGGATCCACAGCTCCCGGAAGGGGCCCTCTCGCAGCATGCGGCCGTTGGCCGAGCAGTTGAGGGCCACCCCGCCGGCCAGGGCCAGGCGGGGCATCCGGGTATGGCGGTGGACGGTGCGGGCCAGGCGCAGGATCGCCTCCTCGGCCACCGCCTGGACCGATGCGGCCAGGTCCATCTCCCGCTGGGTGAGCGGGGATTCGGGCCGGCGCGGCGGGCCGCCGAAGAGCCTGTCGAAGCGGCGGGAGGTCATGGTCAGCCCCTGGCAGTAGCGGAAGAAGGACTGGTCGAGGCGGAAGGATCCGTCCTCCTTCAGGTCCATCACCTCCCCGAGGATCCGGTCGCGGTAGGCGGGCCTACCGTAGGGGGCCAGCCCCATCAGCTTGTACTCCCCGCTGTTGACCCGGAAGCCGGCCTGGTAGGTGAACGCCGAGTAGAGCAGTCCCAGGGAGTGGGGGAAGCGGATCTCCTTGGCCAGCTCCACCCGGGCCCCCCGCCCGACGCCGTAGCTGGCGGTGGTCCACTCGCCCACTCCGTCGATGGTCAGGATGGCGGCCTCCTCGAAGGGGGAGGGCAGGAAGGCGCTGGCGGCGTGGGACTGGTGGTGGTCCACGAACACCGGCCGTCCGGTGTAGCCTCCTCCCAGCCCCCTCTGGATCTCCCGGGCCAGATGGAGCTTCTGCCGCAGCCAGAGGGGCAGGGCGGTCCGGAAGGAGCGGTAGCCGCCGGGGACGTAGGACAGGTAGGTCCGGAGCAGGCGCTCGAAGCGCCGCATCGGCTTCTCGTAGTAGGCGACGTAGTCCAGGCGCGCTGGAGCGAGCCCTCCCTCCTCCAGGCAGTAGGCGGCGGCCCTGGCGGGAAAGGCCGCGTCGTGCTTGATCCGGCTGAAGCGCTCCTCCTGGGCCGCGGCCACCACCCGCCCGTCGACCACCAGGGCCGCGGCCGAGTCGTGGTAGAAGGCGGATATCCCTAGGATGGAGGGCATGCGCCCCGGGGGGTCAGGCGGTCCGCTCCCACAGGGTGGCCTCGGCCACGCTCCACTGGTACTTGCGGGAGTGCTCCCGGATCAGGAAGGGGAGGTCGTCCCGCTCCCGGAGGACGAAGCCGGGGGCCAGGATGGCGGATAGGGCCTTCTCCGGATCGCCGCCCAGCCAGTTCCGGCGCGGGGTGTGCTCCTCCATCCAGGTGTAGGGAGAGGAGATCACCAGCAGGCCCCCGGGCGCGATCCGGGAGGCCATCTGACCGAGGCAGCGGGCCGGATCGGCCAGGCGGTCCACCAGGTTGGCCATCAGCACCAGATCGAAGCGGCCCAGCCCCTCCCTCAGGAACAGGGCGTCGCCCTGCTCGAAGCGGACCCGGCTCCGGTCGATGCCGGGAGGCACCAGTGCGGTCGCCTCGCGCTCCGCCTCCCCGCTCTCGGGGTAGCGGTATCCGAGGCGCCCCTCCTCCTGCAGCCGCCGGGCGCAGGCGACGAAGCGCTCCGAGCTGTCGATCCCCACCACCTGGGGATAGTGGCGGGCCAGCTCGAAGCTGGATCGGCCCACCGCGCATCCCAGATCCAGGGCCCGGCCCGCTCCCCGCGAGGGGAACCGGCGGGAGAATCGTTCGACGCAGCGCGCCGGGTAGTCCAGCGCCGCGCCGGGGCCGAAGCTCCAGGGCAGGATCTCGGATCGGGAGCCGTAGTGGAGCAGCAGGTACTGCCCCAGGGCCTGGTCCGATTCGTAGAACATGGGCGGGGCCGCCGCTACCTCCCCAGGGCCTCCCGCAAGGGAAGGGCGGGCTGGTAGTCCTCCAGCACCGTGATCTCCTTCCCGTCCCGCCTCATCACCACACGGGGGATCCGGATGCCGGGGGTCTTGGAAGGGGAGAAGAGGATGTCGTCGTGGGTGGCGTGGAGGGGATCGGCGAAGCGGTCCGGGGTCAGGTGCCCGCCCAGGTGGTCGCTGCGTCCGGTGGCCAGGTGCATGGTGCCCAGGATCTTCTCGTCCTGGATGTCGCTGCCCGAGACCGGCAGCTCCTGGGTGCCGAATCCCAGCTCTCCCAGCTCTCCCGTCGCGGGGTCCTCCCCGAGCATCCGGTTGTGCTCCTCCACCCTGCGGGGATCGCCCTCCAGCCAGCGGGCCTCGAGGATCCTTCCCCCGGCCACCCGCATCTCCGCCAGGGTGCCCTCGGAGTACCTCGACGGGAAGCTCCCCTCGGCTCCGGTGGGGACGTAGTAGACCTCGCCGGCCGGGAGGTTGGCCACGTCCGGCTCCGGTCCCCGGCACAGGCCGTGGCTCTTCTGGGCCTCCTGCCGGCCGCACTCGAGGGCCAGGGAGAACTCCCGGCCGTCGAGGGCGAAGTCCACCCGGAAGCCGTCGGCCCGGTCCAGGGCCCGGCGCATCGCCTCTGCCTGGCGGCTGACCTGCTCGTAGTCCACCGCCAGGCCGCTGGCGAGGATCGCCGGGTTGAGCCCGTGGAGGGTGGCCCCCCGGAACCCGAACCGCTTGGCCGCGGCGGTCAGCGGGGCCGTGGCCGAGTAGGTCGACAGGCAGAGCAGGATGTCGTAGCGGGGATAGATGTCGGTCTCGAAGGCCAGCCGGCGGCCGGCGGCGTCGAACAGCTCCCGGGGCAGGTCCAGGTTGCTTCCTCCGGTGGTGCGGTAGGCGAAGATCTCGCCTCCCTCCCATCCCAGGGCCTCGAGGCCCCCCTCCCTCAGCCTCTGGTAGAAGGCCTCGTGGGCCAGCTTCTGGACCGGAAGCCCCTCCTGCCGCAGGAAGCGGCTCCCCTCCATGTCCCGGGGGTCGTCCAGGTCGATGAGCAGTGCGACCCTCTCTCCGGGGCGGGGGGCGAAGACGGTGCGCAGCAGGCGGACCAGGTCGAAGGGAGGGAAGGAGCGGGGCTCGGCTGCCATTCAGGGGGTGGTCGGACGGACGGGCGCCATGCTAGGAGCGCCCCCCGCACGGGTCAAGAACGCGGCGGCCTCTCCTGGAAGTAGCCTCTCTGCCTGGGGGTGATCTCCATGCCCAGCCGCTCCATCACCATCAGCAGGTCCTCCCAGAAGAGCCGCCTCATCCGCAGCCACATGCTGGTCGTCTCCTTGCGCAGCAGGAAGGCGGGGTGGAAGGTGGGCATCAGCGGGATGCCCGCGAATTCATGGAACCTGCCCCGCATCGCGTTCACGCTCACCTTCTGCGAGGCGTTCCCCAGCAGGCTCTCCAGGGCGACGGCTCCCAGGGAGACCATCGCCTCGGGCCGGACGATGGCGATCTGGGAGAGCAGCCAGCCGCGGCAGGTGTCCATCTCCCCGGGCGTGGGCCTGCGGTTCCCGAACCGGCGGCCGGGAGTGTCTGGGCGGCACTTGAGGACGTTGGCGATGTAGACCTGATCGCGGCTCAGGCCCATGGCCCCCAGGGCCTTGGTGAGCAGCTCGCCGGCCCGGCCCACGAAGGGCTCCCCCAGCCGGTCCTCGTCCCTTCCCGGTGCCTCCCCCACGAACATCAGGCGGGCGTCCGCCTTCCCGGTCCCGAACACCACATTGGCGCGGCTGGCGGCCAGATTGTGGCATCGGCGGCAGGCCAGGGCCTCCTTGCGCAGGGCCTCCATGGACTTGGCGGGATCCCCCTCCGGGCGGGGAGGAAGAGGCGTCCGGCAGGCCGGGGAAGCGCCGGGGGGGAGGTCCTTCCGCTCCGTTCCGGGGGACGGCGGGGCGGCGGCGGGCCTGGGCGCCGGGCGGGCCGGGGGCTTCCCGAGGGCCTTCAGCAGGCCGCGGTCCACCGGCAGGCTGCGCACGTTCCGCTCCCGGAGCCGCTCCACATGTTCCATCGTGGCGGCCAGCAGCTGCTGATAGCGGTTCATGGCCTGGGGGGAGCGGGAGGGCCTGGCGCGGCGGGACGGATCACGGTCGCGGAAGCCGGCCCCGGCAGGCGGTCCGGCATCCCTCCGGTGCGGGGCATCCCCTCTGGCGGCGGATGGGGAAAGGGAACGCGTCCCTTGGGAGTCGCCGCAGCGGGCCTGTCCTGGCGGTCCATCGTGTTCTCGGCGCAGGATCCGCCAACCGGCGCGGCCGCTCAAGCCAAACCGCCCTGGGCCTGCCCGATCCCCTCGGCGGCCCGGCGGCGGGATTGGTTTGTCATCGGCGCAGGCGGGGTGTTTGATGGGCTTCCCAGGCAGGGCCTATGAGGGGATCGAGGAGCCGCCCACAGATGCGAAGTGTCCGCAGCGGGCGATCCCCGCGGGGATGAGCGAGGAGCCGTCCGACGACTTCGAGGTGGTCAGGCAGGTGCTGGCCGGCGACACCGCCCGGTTCGAGATCCTGGTGGCCCGCTACCAGCGGAAGGTCTTCGGCACGGCGCGCAAGTACTCCCGGCACGAGGACGAGGTGGAGGACATGGTGCAGGAAGTCTTCCTGCGCGCCTACCGGAAGCTCCGGACCTTCAGGTTTCGGGCTCCCTTCGAGCACTGGCTGATGCGCCTGGCGGTGCGCATCTGCTACGACGGCCTCCGGCGCCACCAGCGCAGCCGGGAGCGCTCCTTCTCCGACATGGGCGAGGAGGACTGCTCCTTCCTGGAGCGCTTCGTGGGCGAGCCGGAGCCGGACCGGGACATGGCCGAGGCGGCCCGAGCCCTGGTCCACCGGGTCTTCGAGCAGATGTCCCCGGCCGGGCGAATGATCCTCACCCTGCAGGAGATCGAGGGCAGATCGATCAAGGAGATCGCGGCCCTGACCGGCTGGTCCCTCTCCCTGGTCAAGGTCAGGGCCTTCCGGGCCCGCAAGGAGATGCGGAAACTCGTTGAAAAGATGGACCGGAGCCGCTACCTGTAACCAACCGGCTCCGGAATGCGTCAAAGTCCGACGGAGGAGAGGATGAGGAAGGCTTCCTTGGAGGAGACCCTGATCGAGGCGGCCCGCAGGCTGCCCGAGGCGGATCATGTGCCCCTGGGCTTCGAGAAGCGCGTCATGGCCCGCCTGGCGGCCCCGGTGGACGCGGCGGCCTACTGGGCCCGGGGCCTGTGGAAGGCGGCCCTGCCTTCGGTGGTGCTCACCTGCATCCTGATCTCCTGGAGCCTGGCGCTGGACGCCCGGACCGCGCAGGCGGAGGATCCCCTGGCGGCGGATCTGGAGCTGGTCATGATCCAGCAGATCGAGAGCCTGGCCAGCGAGTTCCTGGAATGAACGCCGGGAAGATCGCCGCCGCCGCCCTGGTCCTCTACGCCGCCGGTTTCCTCTCGGGCAGCTTCGCCGGATGGAGCCCGGCCGGGGACGATTCCGGCTCCAAGCCCCGTTCCAGGGGCCCCCGCATTCCCGAGGTCCAGCACCGGGACGTCCAGAAGCGGGTGGAGGACCGCCTGGAGCTGGACGAAGAGCAGAAGGAGAGGTGGCGCCAGGTGTGGGCCGGCCACAGGGAGCGTCTCCGCGGCGAGTTCCGCCAGCTGCACCACAGGATGCACGAGGATCTCGCCTCCCAGCTGGAGGAGATACTCACCGAGGAGCAGATGGCCGAGTACCAGAGGATGTTCAAGGAGCGCCTGAAGGAGCGCTCCCAGTCCCGGCACCGGCCCGGCGGCCCTCCCCAGGGCCCGGATCGCCGCTCCCCGCACGGGGAGGACGGCGGGAGGCCCGGGCCTCCCCCTCCGCCGGAGGACTGACCCGGAGGGCGGCTCCCCTCAGGCGGCCTGGCCCGAGCTCTTCCGGGCCTCCTCCTCCTTGGCCTTGCGCTTGTCGAGGATGGCCTGGCGGATGCGCTGGGCCAGGGCGGGATTCTCCATCAGGGCGTTGCGGGCCGCCTCGCGGCCCTGCCCGACGAGATCGCCCTCGAACTGGAACCAGGCGCCCTTCTTGTCCACCAGGCCGTCCTTGACGCCCTGCTCCAGGATGCTGCCCTCCTGGTTGATGCCGTGGTCGTAGAGGATGTCGAACTCGGCCTCCTCGAAGGGGGGGGACACCTTGTTCTTGACCACCTTGACCTTGACGTGGTTGCCGTAGACCTTGCCCTTGGAGTCCTTGAGGATCTCCTTGCGGCGGATGTCCATGCGCACGCTGGCGTAGAACTTGAGCGCCTTGCCTCCCGGGGTGGTCTCGGGGCTGCCGAACATCACCCCCACCTTCTCCCGCAGCTGGTTGGTGAACAGGCAGGTGGTCTTCCCCTTGCCGAGGATGGAGGTCAGCTTGCGCAGCGCCTGGCTCATCAGCCGGGCCTGCATCCCCATGGTGGCCATCCCCATCTCCCCCTCCAGCTCGGCTCTGGGGACCAGGGCCGCCACCGAATCGACCACGATGACGTCCACCGCGTTGGAGCGGGCCAGGGTCTCGCAGATGGTCAGGGCCTCCTCGCCGCTGTTGGGCTGGGAGACCAGCAGGTCGTCCAGGCCGACCCCCAGCCTGCGGGCGTAGGAGGGGTCGAGGGCGTGCTCCGCGTCGATGAACGCGGTGACGCCGCCCTCGGCCTGGGCGTTGGCGATCACATGGAGCATCAGGGTGGTCTTGCCGGAGGACTCCGGGCCGTAGATCTCGATGATCCGCCCCCTGGGCAGGCCGCCGACTCCCAGGGCCATGTCCAGGGAGAGGGCTCCGGTGGGGATCACCTCGATCCGGGGGACCTGCGCCGAATCCCCCAGCCGCATGATGCTCCCCGAGCCGAAGGTCTTGGTGATGGTCTGGATGGCATGGTCCAGATCCCGCTTCTTCCGGGAGGCGCCGCCCTGGGCGGAGTCGCTGGGGCCGGAGCCCTTGTCCGATGATCTGGCAGGCATGGGGGTGTGACGGAGTGCGGCCTGCAGGAGGCTAGGGCGCCGGTCCGGGGGGGTCAATTCCCCAGGAGGCCGGCTTCTAGAATTGCCTTGATTTCGGCGTCCTCCGGCCAAGAATCGCGCCAGACATGACTCTGCTATTCCGAGCCCTGCTTCCGGTCGCGCTGGCGGCCCCCCTGGCTCTCGGCCAGGAGTGGACCCGCTTCCGCGGGCCCGGCGGAACGGGAGTCTCCCCGGCCGCCATGAGCTTCGCCGGGATCTCGGCGAACAACCTGGTCTGGAAGAGCGAGCTGCCGGGCCCGGGGCATTCCTCGCCGGTGGGCTGGGGGGACCTGGTCTTCCTGACCTCGGCCGGATCCCAGCGCTATTCGGTGCTGGGAGTGGACGCGGGCAGCGGCTCGATCGTGTGGACCACCTCCTTCCCCATGGAGGAGTTCCACATCCACCGCTTCAACAGCCTGGCCTCGTCGACCCCGGCGGTCGACGCCGAGCGGGTCTACGCCACCTGGGGCGACGGGGACCGGGTCCGGATCGCGGCCTTCGACCACCAGGGCGATCTGATCTGGAAGCGGGATCTGGGAGTCTACCGGAGCCTGCACGGGCCGGGCACCTCGCCCATGCTCTTCGAGGACCTGGTCGTCATGGCCAACGAGCACCTGGGCGAGGGCTTCATCGTCGCCCTGGACCGGGCCACCGGGGAGATTCGCTGGAAGACCCCTCGGGGCAAGGCCGACAAGACCGCCTACTCCACTCCCGCCGTCGTCGAGGGCCCCCAGGGAGAGCCGGTACTGCTGGCCAACAGCCAGGCCAACGGCATGGGGGCCCTGGATCCCCGCACCGGCAGGCTGCTCTGGCAGTATCCCGGCGCCTTCGACAAGCGCAGCTGCAGCTCCCCGGTCATGGCCGCGGGGCTGGTGTTCGGCACCTGCGGCAGCGGCGGCGGAGGCAACTACCTGGTGGCCCTGCGGCCTCCCGACGGCAAGGAGCGGGCCCAGCCCGAGCTGGCGTACCAGATCCGCCGCGCCGCTCCCTACGTGCCCACCCCCCTGCACTTCAAGGGGAGGCTCTTCCTCTGGAGCGACGGCGGGATCCTCAGCTGCGTGGACCCCGCCACCGGGGAGGTGGCCTGGTCGGAGCGGCTGCCGGGCTACGGCGCCTACTTCGGCTCGCCGGTGGGGGTGGGGGAGGAGATCGTCGCCGTCTCCGACTCCGGCGACCTGCATGTGGTGGAGGGCTCCGGCGCCTACCGCATCCTGGGGAGCTACGGCCTGGGCGAGACCTGCCACGCCACCCCGGCCTTCATGGGCGGCCACATGTACGTCCGCACCGTGAGCCACCTGTGGAAGTTCCGGCCTGTCCGCTAGGCGGGAGGCGGCCTGCCGTGCTCCGCCCGATCCCGGTCCCGGCCGTCCTCGGGATCCTCGTCTGGGCCCTCCTTCTTCCCGCACTGGCCCAGGAGGAGGAGGGCCTCTTCGCCGACTTCGAGACCAGCCAGGGGGAGTTCTCCTGCCGCCTCGACTTCCAGCGGACGCCGCGCACCGTGGCCAACTTCGTCGCCCTGGCCGAGGGAACCCGCCCCTGGGTGGACTTCCAGAAGGGCGCGGTGGTCCGCCGCCCCTACTACCAGGGCACCACCTTCCACCGGGTGATCAAGGACTTCATGATCCAGGGAGGCTCGCCCAACGGCCGGGGCACCGACGGGCCCGGCTACTTCTTCGCCGACGAATTCCATCCCCAGCTGCGGCACAGCCGGGAGGGGATCCTCTCGATGGCCAACTCGAGCAATCCCAACACCAACGGGAGCCAGTTCTTCGTCACCGTGTCTCCCGCCTCCTGGCTCGACAACCGCCACACGGTGTTCGGCTGGGTCTCCCGGGGCATGGAGGTCGTGCGCCACATCTCCCTGGTCCCCACCGGGGAGGACGACCGGCCCGTCAATCCGGTGGCCCTCCACCGGGTGGCCATCCGGAGGACGGGGGCCGCCGCTCTCGCCTTCGATCCCCTGGCCGTGGTCCCCCCCCTGCCCCAGGTGGAGCAGAAGCCCCTGCGGGTGTACCGGGGAGAGAGCACCCTGGAGATGTCCTGGCCCACCCGCTCCCAGGCCTACTACATGATGTTCCACTCCAGCGATCTGGCCCGCTGGTCCTACCAGGTCGTCTCCGCGCCCGCCGTGCCCACCGGGAGCGTGACCTTCGACTCCTTCCTCCGCAGCCTCCCCCACTCCTTCTTCTTCGTGGTCGAGAGCCCCTACGACCTCCTTCCGGCTCCCTGATGCCTGCCGCCCTCGTCGCCGGAGCGGCCGGCTTCCTGGGAAGCCACCTCTGCGACCGGCTCCTGGCCCGGGGCCGCTCCGTGGTCGCGGTGGACAACCTGCGGACCGGAAGCGAGCGGAACATCGGGCATCTGCGCTCCCACCCCCGCTTCTCCTTCATGGAGCGGGACATCGTCCGGCCCCTGGACCTGGACATCCCCGTGGACCGGATCTACAACCTCGCCTCCCCGGCGTCCCCCGTCCACTACCAGAGGGATCCCGTCGCCACCCTGCGCACCAACTTCCTGGGCGCCCTCAACCTGCTGGAGCTGGCCCGGAGGAGCGGCGCCCGCTTCCTGCAGGCCAGCACCTCGGAGGTGTACGGGGATCCGCTGGAGCACCCCCAGAGCGAGAGCTACTGGGGCCATGTGAACCCCATAGGAGTGCGCTCCTGCTACGACGAGGGCAAGAGGTGCGCCGAGGCCCTCGCCGCCGGATTCCGCCGCCAGCACGGCGCCGACATCCGCATCGTCCGCATCTTCAACACCTACGGCCCGAGGATGAGCCCCGACGACGGGAGGGTGGTCTCCAACTTCATCGTGCAGGCCCTCAGGGGGGAGCCCCTGACCGTCTACGGGACCGGGGACCAGACCCGCAGCTTCTGCTACGTGGACGACCTGATCGGGGGGATCGACCTCTGCATGGAGACGGAGGGCTATCCCGGGCCGGTCAACCTGGGCAACCCCAGGGAGTCCACCGTCCGGAAGCTGGCCCGCGAGGTGATCCGGATCTCCGGCAGCTCCTCCCCGGTGGCCGAGGCCGGCCTTCCCGAGGACGATCCCCGGCGGCGCTGCCCCGACATCGGCCGGGCCCTGGGGCTGGGCTGGAGGCCCAGGGTGCCCCTGGAGGAGGGGCTGGAGAGGACCATCTCGTGGTTCAGGAACGGGGGATCCGGCGCCGAGGAAAAGGCTTGCGGAACGAAGAAGCCGCCCTCCATCATCCCGCCCTCTGTTCGACCGGACTGAATGAGGCCCGCTCCGCGAATCCCGCTGCGCCTGCTGCTCGCGCCGACGTTCCTGCTGGCGGCGCTGGGCGCTTCGGGCGCCGAGGGCCACGAGCTGCCTCCTGCGGCCCCCCGCTTCGAGATCGGCCCCCTGGTGGTGACCAACTCGATGATCTCCATGTGGATCGTGGCCGGGCTCATCGTCCTGGTCTCGCAGCTGGCGGTGCGCAACGCCGGCCTGGTCCCCCGGGGCCTGCAGAACTTCTGGGAGTGGCTGGTGGAGTCGCTCTACGGCTTCTTCGAGGGGATCCTGGGAGCGGATCTGGCGCGGCGCACCTTCTGGTTCTTCGCCACCGTCTTCGTCTTCATCCTCGCAGCCAACTGGGCGGGGCTCCTGCCCGGGGTGGGCAGCGTGGGCTTCGGCTCCTACGGCGAGGACGGATCGTTCCACCTGGAGAAGCCCCTGCTGCGGGGCGCCAACGCCGATCTCAACCTGACCCTGGCCATGTCGCTGGTCTTCTTCGTCCTGTGGATCGTCTGGGCGGTCCAGGCCAACGGGGTCGGGGGGGTGCTGGCCCACATCTTCCCCCTCACGGGGCACGGGAAGGGGCTGATGGCCTTCTTCCTGATCCTGATCTTCCTCTTCGTGGGGATCATCGAGGTGGTCTCCATCGCCATCCGTCCGGTGGCCCTCACCTTCCGCCTCTACGGCAACGTTTTCGCCGGCGAGAACATCCTGGAGACCATCATCCTCATGGCGGGCTCGTGGCTGGGCTGGCTGGCCGTGCTGCCCTTCTACTTTCTGGAGCTGATGGTGGGGCTGGTCCAGGCTTTCGTCTTCGCCCTGCTCACTGCGGTGTTCACCATGCTGATCTGCCGCCACGACCAGGAGGGCGCCCACTAGAGGAGAGGATCTCGGCGGCCGGACCGTGCAGGACAGCGGGGGCCGCCGCCCCAGCGGACAGAACAGCGGAGCAGCGTAATACGAATGATAGCACCACTTCTGGCGGAGTTGACGGGAAGCATCCACGTGGGCCTGGCGGCCCTGGGCTCGGCCATCGGCGTGGGAATGGTCGGCATGAAGGCGGCCGAGGCCACCGGACGCAATCCCGGCGCCAAGAACGAGATCCTGGTGAACGCCATCATCTTCGCGGCCCTGGCCGAGGCCATCATCTTCTTCGCCATGTTCCTCTACCGGGCGAGCTGATCCGGCGGAGGGAGGACGCGCACATGCGGTCCCTTCGGCCCGAGAGGCGCCGACTCCGTAGACTTCCATGACCCAGTTCCTGATACTGGCCGCTTCGGCCCCCGGCTCCGGGAACCAGTTCGGCGTGATGTGGGAGCTGCTGATCGCCCAGGCGGTCAGCTTCCTGATCCTCGCCTTCCTCCTGCACCGCTTCGCCTACCGGCCGGTGCTGGACCTGCTGGAGAGGCGCCGCGCCAAGGTGGCCGAGAGCATGGCCGGTGCCGAGAGGATCCAGCAGCAGCTGGCCGCCACCGAGACCGAGCGCAAGGAGATCCTCCACCAGGCCAACCAGGAGGCGTCCCGCCTGATCGAGGAGGCCCGGGAGGCGGCCGCCAGGGTGCAGCAGCGTGAGAGCCAGAAGGCCGTGGCCCAGGCCGAGCAGATCGTGGCCCAGGCCCGGGAGGCGGCCGCCTCCGATCATGCCCGCATGCTGGCGGAGCTGCGCAGCGAGGTGGGACGGCTGGTGGTGGGCACCACTTCGCAGGTGATCGGACGGGCGCTCTCCGACGAGGACCAGAAGCGCCTCTCCGAGGAGGCCGCCCGCAGCCTGGGCGCCTCCTCCTAGCGGGGATGAAGGCCGACAAGCGGATCCGGCAGGAGGCCAAGTCGCTGTTCCGGGCCTGCCTGGTGGAGGGGAGGCTGGAGGAGGACCGGGTGCGCCAGGCGGCGGCCCGGGTGCTGGAGCGCCGGCCCCGGGGCCACCTCCGGCTGCTGGAGCGCTTCCTCCGCCTCGTTAAGCTGGAGGCGCAGGCCCGCACCGCCAGGGTGGAGTCGGCCGTCCCGCTGGAGAGCGGGCTGCGCGAGCGGATCGGCCGCCGTCTGGAGGCCATCCACGGCGAGGGCCTCTCCCTGGCCTTCTCCGAGGATCCCGGCCTCCTGGGAGGGGTGCGGATCCAGGTCGGCAGCGATGTCTACGACGGCTCGCTGCGATCCCGGCTCTCCGGGATCGCCGAGCGCTTCTCTTCCACCGCCCGATAGGGGCGAGGACACTCCGAGATGAGCAATCTGTTGCAGGAAATCGAGTCGCAGATCGGCGCGGCCAAGCGCGCGGTGCTGCGCGAGAACGTGGGGGTGGTGCGCGAGATCAGCGACGGAGTGGCCAAGATCGAAGGCCTCTCCGACGCCATGCTCAACGAGATGATCGACTTCGGCGGCGGGGTGGTGGGACTGGCCCTGAACCTGGAGGAGACCGAGGTGGGGGCCATCGTCCTGGGCGACTACACCGGGATCCGGCAGGGGCAGGAGGTCAAGACCACCGGAAGGCTGCTCCAGGTTCCGGTGGGCAAGGGCCTGCTGGGGCGGGTGGTCGACGCCCTGGGCCGCCCCCTCGACGGCAGGGGGGAGGTCGAGTCGGCCGCCAGCTATCCGGTGGAGAAGATCGCTCCGGGCATCATCAAGCGGAAGTCGGTCTCTCAGCCGGTCCAGACCGGGATCATGGCGGTGGACGCGATGATCCCCATCGGGCGGGGGCAGCGCGAGCTGATCATCGGGGACCGCACCACCGGCAAGACCACCATCGGCATCGACACCATCATCAGCCAGGCCCGGCTCAACCGCGCCGCCGAGGAGCGCGGCGACTCCGGATACCGCCCGCTCCACTGCATCTACGTGGCCGTGGGCCAGAAGCAGTCGAACGTGGCCCAGGTGATCAGCACCCTGGAGAGCGAGGGGGCCATGCCCTACACCACGGTGGTCTGCGCCGCCGCCTCGGACTCGGCCACCAACCAGTACCTGGCTCCCTTCTCCGGCTGCGCCATGGGGGAGTGGTTCATGGACAACGGCATGGACGCCCTGATCATCTACGACGATCTCTCCAAGCACGCGGTCGCCTACCGCCAGGTCTCCCTGGTGCTCAAGCGGCCCTCGGGGCGGGAGGCCTACCCCGGGGACGTCTTCTACCTGCACAGCCGCCTCCTGGAGCGCTCGGCCCGGGTGGGGGAGCAGCACGGAGCCGGCTCCCTGACCGCGCTGCCGATCATCGAGACCCAGGCCGGCGACGTCTCGGCCTACATTCCCACCAACGTGATCTCGATCACCGACGGCCAGATCTACCTCGAGACGGATCTGTTCTACCAGGGCATCCGTCCGGCCATCTCGGTGGGCCTGTCGGTCTCCCGGGTGGGCTCGGCGGCGCAGATCAAGGCCATGAAGCAGGTGGCCGGGCGCATCAAGCTGGATCTGGCCCAGTTCCGGGAGCTGGCCGCCTTCGCCCAGTTCGGCTCCGACCTGGACGCCAAGACCCAGTCCATGCTGGAGCGGGGCAAGCGCATCGTGGAGGTGTTCAAGCAGCCCCAGTACAACCCCCTCCCCATCGAGGTCCAGGTGGTGATCCTCTATGCGGTGCAGAACGGCTTCATGGACCCGGTGCCGGTCGAGAAGATCAAGGACTACCAGGATCGCCTGGTGGACTACCTCGACACCCGCAAGAGTGAGGTCGCCGAAATGGTCGCCCAGCGCCAGAAGCTGGACGAGGAGACCGAGGCGGCGATCAAGGCAGCCCTGGAGGAGTTCGGGAAGATCTACGCCTAGTGTCCTGTGTGTAATAAGTATAGATCAATGGAGGTTTTCATGGTACAGTCCAGTTCGGCGCATACCAGCGCATTGATTATGGGACGACCGATCACGATTCTGGAGCTCTCGGCAGACCAGGAAGCGGAGCTCAACCGGCGTGTGCGTGCTTTCACCACACCGGCACGAGATCTCCTGCGTGCACGCATCGTGCTGCTGCGAGCAGGAGGAAAGAGTCAGAGAGATGTGGCCAAAGAGGTGGGAACCTCGCAGCAGACTGTGTGCAAGTGGTCGCAGCGCTTCGCCAAGGAGGGGCTCGATGGCCTGGTGGATCGCGAGGGCCGGGGCGTCAAGCCGAGCATTCCCCGGGAAGTGGTCGAGAAGGTGATCGAGCTGGCGGGCCAGCGTGCGCCAGGCATCAAGCGGCGCAGCACCCGGACCACGGCGGCCGAAGTCGGCATCTCGGCCTCCAGCGTCAGCAGCATCTGGCGGGCACACGGCCTCAAGCCCCATCTCAAGCGCAACTTCAAGCTCTCCAACGATCCCGAGTTCGAGGAGAAGTTCCGGGATGTCGTGGGCCTGTACCTGGATCCGCCGGAGAAAGCCGTGGTGTACTGCTCCGACGAGCAGTCGCAGATCCAGGCGCTGCAACGCACGCAGCCGGGCCTGCCGCTGGGCATGGGGCACATCCGCACCCAGACGCACGACTACTACCGGCACGGCACGATCACGCTCTTTGCGGCGATGAACTACCTGGACGGCAAGCTGATCCAGCGTCTGGAAAGCAGGCACACGCACGTGGAGTGGCTGCGCTTCCTCAAGCAGATCGACCGCGAAACCCCCGACGAGCTGGCCATCCACATCATCGCCGACAACTACGCTACGCACAAGCACGCCAAGGTCAGGGCCTGGCTGGCCAAGCATCCGAGGATCACGATGCACTTCACTCCGACATCGAGCTCCTGGCTCAACATGGTCGAGCGGTTCTTTGCCGAGCTGACCACTGTGGTCCGAGACCAGAGCTACACCAGCGTCTCTCAACTCAAGAGCGCGATCCAGCGGCACCTGGCAGAGCACAACGCCGATCCCAAGCCCTTCAGGTGGGTTGCCAAGGGCGAAGATATCCTGGCGAAGATCAAGCGTGCCAGGGCACGGCTCGCAGAGTGCCAGGCCACAAGCGTTTGACCTAGCTTTATAGAGCACAGGACACTAGCGTACCATGCCCAGCACCCGGGACCTACGCCGGCGCATCAAGTCGGTCCGCAACACGGCCCAGATCACCCGGGCCATGCAGATGGTGGCCGCCTCGAAGATGCGCAAGGCCCAGCAGGCGGCGGTGGCGGGGCGCCCTTACGTCTCCCTCATGAACCGGATGCTGGCCGAGGTCTCGGCCGGCACCGTCGACTTCACCCACCCCCTGCTGGAGCGCCGGAACGAGGGCAGGCGGGCGGTGGTGCTGATCGGCACCGACAAGGGGCTGTGCGGGGCGCTGAACACCAACCTGTTCCGGGAGGCGTCGCGCACCGGGGACGGCTCCACCCTCTTCGTCGCCGTCGGACGCAAGGCGTCCCAGTTCGTGGCCCGCTCCCGCCGGGATCTTTCGGCCGAATTCACCTGCAAGGACGAGCCCCGCTTCTCCGAGGCCCGCGCCATCTCCAAGTACGTCCTCGACCTCTTCGCCAAGGAGCCGATCCGCCAGGTGGACGTGATGTACACCAACTTCGTCTCCACCCTGGTCCAGCGGCCCCAGCGCCGGACCTTCCTGCCGCTGGAAGGGATCACCGCCCTGGAGGCCGGCCTGGAGGACGAGCCGGGGAGCGGCCAGGCGGGAGAGGAGCAAGTCGCTCCAGGCGGCGGCTTCGAGTTCGAGCCCGACGCCGCCGACGTTCTGGGCAGCCTCCTCCCCCACTACCTCAACTACCGCCTCTACCAGTTCCTCCTGGAGTGCAAGGCCAGCGAGCACAGCGCCCGCATGGTGGCCATGAAGAACGCCACCGACAACGCCAACCAGCTCATCAAGGACCTCACCCTGGAGTACAACAAGCTGCGCCAGGCGGGCATCACCAACGAGCTGCTGGAAATCACCTCGGCCTCGCTCGCCGTCGCCTGATTCCGATTCCGCCGGGCCCGGCCTCCCCCTGCCGGGCCTGGAGGCCTTCCATGGAGGCGTGCTGCCTCGAAGGCCGGTCCTCTCTCCCTCGATCCGGCCTGCCGTACTAGGCTGGAGCTGTCAGCCTGGTTGAACAAGCTCTCGACCAGCATGGATTCTGGCCTATCCTCCGATGCCGAACCGGCCGTTGGAACATTCGGCGGACCGGCTACCGAGCTTCGAATCGACGAGGCGCGAGGGGAGCATGGCGAGACAAGCGAAGATCGGCGAGGCGGAGGCCCGCCTTTCCGCATTGCTGGAGGAAGTGGAAGAGAGAGGATCTGGCGATCTGCCGGAGCGGCGTGCCGGTGCCCCGTGTGAATCGGATTACCCGCGAAGGCGAGCATGCGGCGCTTTTGGCGACGATGCGCCGGGAACGGATGAAGCAGAAGACGGCGACGGCCTCCGAGATTCTCTCGTGGCGCCACGAGGAGCACGCACGCTGATGTCGTTCGTCCCAGGCTCTTCGGCCGCCGCCTGGACGCCATCGGGAGAGGCAGCGGAACTGGCCGGAATCGCGCCGGACCGCATCGGAGGAGGTACTGCGTGTTCACGGGCTGCAAACCCGGCCTGCCGGGTACTGCCCGGCTTCCCGCCCTACACGCCGAGGCACTGTGCAGTGGAGTTCGTGAGCGGCATTACGCACGCCAATGGGATCGGTTCCTTCTGGCCTCTGTTGAAGCGGGGCCATGCTGGAGTTTCCAGCTGCATGAGCGTGAAGCGCCTGTTCCGGCACGTGACCGAGTCTGCCGGGAGGGAGAACGCGGGGTGCGACGCGATGGCCGGGATCGACCGGATCGCCGCTGGAACGGATGGCCGTCAGCTCGACTGGCGGGGGCTCACGGCATGATCGCAGAAACCCGGCCAGCCGACACGATCGACTCGCTGGCCAGCACACCGGAGACGCCTGCAAGCCTCGTGACGTTCGCGGATCTGTTCAGCGGGATAGGCGGCTTCCATGTCGCGGCCTCTCGCTTCGGAATGTCCTGCGTGTTCGCCAGCGACATAGACCCGGTAGCGCGGAGCGTCTACGAGGCCAACCTGGGACACCGCCCCGTTGGCGACATCCACGACATCGGGGACGCCGCCACGGTTCCGGATCACGATGTGCTCTTCGCCGGCCTTCCCTGCCAGCCGTTCAGCATCATCGGCGACCGGAAGGGAATGGCCGACCCCCGCGGGACGCTGTTCTTCGAAACGGCACGCATCATCGAGGCCAAGCATCCCCAGGCCGTCCTCATCGAGAACGTCCGGCAGTTCGCCACCAACCAGGATGGCAAGGCTCTCCGGTGCGTTCTGGAAACAATGGAGGGGCTTGGGTACGGCGTGGACTGGAAGGTGCTCAATGCGCTCCACTACGGCGTACCGCAGAAGCGCGAGCGCATCTTCATCGTCGGCGTGAAGGGAATGAAGTCGCGGACGTTCCCGTGGCCTTCGGGCAAGGCTCCCATGACGCCACTGGCGGACCTGCTCGAAGCCGACCCGCCGCCGGAGGCGTTCGCGACATCCCGCATCCGCAAGGCCCGACAAAAGGCCCACAAGGCTGCGGTTCAGCCCGCGATCTGGCACGAGAACAAGGGAGGGAACGTGTCGAGCCACCCGTACTCGTGCGCCCTTCGGGCATCCGCGAGCTACAACTACCTGCTCGTGGATGGCAAGCGGCGGCTCACCGCCCGGGAGATCCTGCGCCTGCAAGGCTTTCCCGACGCCTACCAGATCGATGCGCCGATCACCACCGTCCGGCGCCTTGCGGGCAACGCTGTTCCCGTCCCGGTTGTCGAAGCCGTCATTCGCCAGCTGCTGCGTGTCTGCTCCTGACCGCCCGCGCCTCAAGGGCGCGTCAGGGGCGCACCGGGGACCGTGGCCGGTCGGCGATATACCCGATTCCGTCTTGACCGCTTTGGGGCGCGAAATTGTCCACTGGCGTGCCGTAGGAAACGACGACCTGACCGGGGACAAGTTTGGCGACATGTTTGCCGTGGCGGTAGACGGCCAGCACTTCGCCAAGCCGCTCGGCCTCGGAGACGTGGCGAACCAAGGGACGGCGTGGTCGCTCAAGACGGTGAAAAAGCGCGATCCCCGGCGTTCGAAGATCGAGCGCTTCATTTCCGGGCGCAACTCGCCGGACTTTTCTCTTGGGATCGCCGATCCGCGCAAGGACCCGGAAGCTACGGGACGTGCAGTGCTGGCTGTCTGGAACAGCCGCCTGAATGCCTCGCTGGAAGAGTTCGGCGAGCTGCGGCTGGCTTGTCTCATCCGGGACTTCGAGCTACGGGATTTCTGCCTGTTCGAGCAGCCGCTCGCATTGTTCCCTGTCGGCGACTACGCTTGGCGGTTCGAGGCGCTGGCCAGTGGGGCCAATGAAAACCTGCAGGGCTACGAGAAGGCCACGGGCGAGCACCGCTTCACGTGGCAGCCGCATGGCGGCCAGTTCACGATCAAGCGTCCAGTTCCCGGCTCCTCACGGTACTTCCGCATAGTCGAGAACGTCCCGCTGCATGGCAAGGAGGCGGTCCTCGAGTGGATCGGGTTCCACGAGGACTGGATCGAGTACGGCTAGGGTTGCCAGCGGTTCCCCTGGCGTATCAGCTCCCGTGGACCGGAGATCCGTTCCCCAACTTGGATTCGTGACGTCTGTCCGGGATCATTCCGTTTCTCCTGGGACTTCTTTCTCCGGGGGAATGGATTGCCGGTCTGCCGGGGAATCGAGATGGAGGGAGTGGCCGCCGAGGTCGGCGAAGAGCTGGTTGCGACAGGTCAGGACGATGATCTGCATCCTCTGGGAGGCCATGTGGAGGATGTCGAACATGAGCTTGATCCGGAAGTCGTCCGAGTAGACCAGAGCGTCGTCGAGCACCACCGTGGCTGGCAGGCCCTGCTTGACCAGAAGCTCGGCGAAGGCCAGCCGGAACAGGATGGCGATCTGCTCCTTGGTCCCCATGCTTAGGATTCCGTACTCCTCTTCCGGGCCGTCCTTGCGGGTCAGGCAGCGGATGCGCAGATCCTCTTCGTCCAGCTCCAGGCTGGCGAAGGGGAAGAGGATATCGAAGTAGGGCTGGACGCAGTCGGCGATGGGCTTGAGGTACTTCTCCTTGGCCTGCTTTTCCGCCTTGGCCAGCTCCCCGAGCAGGAGCTTCAGGACCTCGACCTCCCTTTCGCATCCGGATCGCTGGCTTTTCCTCGATTCCAGCAGCTGCCTCTCCTGGTTGAGCTGCTCTTCGATCCCCACTCCCTCGCTGGCCTGGATGGCGGACTTCAGGGACGCGATGCGGACCTTGAGATCCTCCAGCCGCTTGCGCCTGCCCTCGATCGCTTCCTCCTTGCGTCCGATCCGGATTCTGTGCTGCTCCGCAGTCGCCTCGCGGCGCCGGCCCTCCAGATCGGCCAGGGAGGCCTTCTGGCGCACGATGGCTTCGTCGGCTTCCTGGATCCTCCGGAGCAGCTTCCCGTCGGAGCTGGCGGATTCCTCCTGCTCCAGTTTCCTCCGGATCGAATCCAGCCTCTCCCCATGTCCGCTTGAGCGTTCCTTCAGCGCCGCCAGATCGTTCCGGCACCTCTGGAGCTGATCTTCGGGACCGGTCCTGGAGGCCCGCTCCTGCTCCAGTAGGCTGGCAGCCTCGCATGCCTCCCTCTCGGCTTCCCGGGAAAGCCGTTCGGCTTCGGCTTCCTCGGGAACCTCCTGCAGGCCCAGTTCCTTCATTCTTCTCTTCAGGAGGGACGCCTGGTGCTTGAGGCAGGCCTCCAGCGAGGGGTGTTCGCTTCGGTCGTAGTCCAGGCCCGCCTCATGTATCTCGATCTCCCGCTTGGCCAGCCGGACTTCGTTCAGATGGCCCTGCCGCCGGCTGGAAAGGGCCTCGGCCTCGCTCGGGGAGGAAACGCCGGCCTGGTCGAGAGCCCGCTCGAGATCCTGCCTGGCCTTGTCCCTTTTCCGGCGCTGCTGGTCCTGGTCACTGACCGAGGGATCGATGTGGATTCTGCCCCTGTCGGGAATGTGGATGGTGGTGGAGTCGATGGCCTGGAAGGATTGGCTGTCCGAGGCGAGCGGCTCTCCGTCGAGGATGACGCCCTCCTTCCTCCCGGGCTGGAGATCGAACCGGATGCCGGTGGCGGAGGCCTCGAGCTGGCCCTCGATCCGGTCCAGGTTCGAGGACGCCTTGCGGACATCCTGCAGCAGCCGGTCCGTGATCCCGATGGCGTCGGCGAGCTCCTGGCTCCTGTCCCGCCTTTCCTGCGCCTTGCGTGCGCTCTGGCGGACCCTCTCCAGCTTGGCGATCCGGGCGGCGAGCTGGACAGCCTGGGCAATGCGCTGCTGGCGGAGCCTGTCGCCTTCGGCCTTCCTGGCACGCTCCTCGGCCAGCTTGCAGCGCTCCGACCATTCCGAATGCAGCCTTCCGGCCTCCTCCAGGCGGGACTGGGCCGCCTGGATGTCCTGGGCCGTCTCCCTCTCCCTTTTCTCGGCCTCGCCCATCTCCCTGCGCAGCCTTTCCCGCTCGCTGCGCTGCTCCCCGGCCTCCTTCCGGCTCAGCCTCAGAAGCTCCAGCTCCTTGGCCTCGGCATCGATGGTGGCCTCCAGCTTCTCGGCTTCGGCCAGCTGCCGGCGGACGGCTTCCAGCTCCTCCCGATCCTGCCTCTCCCTGGCGGGAGAGGAGAAGGCCGCCTGCTCGTTCTGGGCCGCTTCCAGATCGTCGAGCGTCCTGGAGAAGCCGTCCCTTCGCTCCTCGAGCTCCCCGATCCTCCTTTCCCGCTCCCCGATCTCCTCGACG
Source organism: Limisphaerales bacterium (assembly GCA_965221075.1). GTDB lineage: Bacteria > Verrucomicrobiota > Verrucomicrobiia > Limisphaerales > AAA164-E04 > UBA2970. Next base: position 3,112,236 of record OZ244865.1, on the reverse strand, counting down.
AGCTGCCTGTACCTCCCCTTCGGCTTGTGGGTCTTCTCGGTGACCAGCTCGTGGAGCTGCCTCCTCAGGGATTCGGGTATGAGCTGGCCCCGGCTCCCTCCGAGGATGTCGCTGACTTCGGCGTCGAGGGCGTTGTGAAGATGCTTCTGGGCGCTCGGTCCCAGGTTCAGATCGAAGGAGTCCCCCTGGCGGACCCAGAGGACGCTCCACATCCCCAGGCTTTCGTCGCTGGCTCCTCCCCGTCCCGGCTCGCTGAAGCGCAGGAGCCCTCGCAGTTCGTCCTCGGCTTCCTCGTCGTGCATCACCCGGCCATCGGGACAGGTCAGGCAGGCGTGCTCCTTCTTCAGGAAGCGCTTGGAGATGCGGTAGATGCCGTTCTCCATCTCGAATTCGAGATCCACCTCGGGCGAGGTCTGGTTTCCCGAGGTCTGCAGTTCCTTGATCGACCTGGACTTGGAGCTGTACCTCTCGAACAGGACGGCGCGCAGGGCGTCCAGCAGGGTGGATTTCCCTTCCTCGTTGGGCTTGGCCAGGATGTTCAGGCCGTCCTTGATGTCCTTCAGGACGACCGGAGCGGCGAACTTCTTGAAGTGCTCCAGCTTGAGGGACCGGATCTTCACGTCGGAGGAACCTGCAGCTTCCGGTACTCGAGGTAGAGCTTCTTGAGGGCCTCGGCCGCCAGTTCCCGCTGGTCGCTGCGCTCGTCCCCGGCCATGTCCCTGAGGGACTGGGCGGCGTCGCGGACGAAGCCCACGCGGTTGATCCGATCGAGATCGGCGTCGCTCGCCTGGGGGAGGAGCCGGGACTGGTCGAGCCGGACGCTCCGGAACACCGAGGGGAATACCTCGACGATCCGTTCCTGGAAGAACTGGATGTCCTCCAGGGAGAGCATGCCTTCCACTTCCAGCTTGAGCAGGACGCGATCCTTCTCCTTGTGCAGGCCTCGCAGCTGCGTGGCTAGCGCCTCCACGTCCGCCCGGTTCATGAGCCGGGCCGAATGGGCGATCCAGCGGTAGCGGCCGGTGGCTAGAGAGGTGACCTCGGGCAATGCACCGGGATTGGCGATCTCCACCAGCAGCGCCTCTCCGCTATTCTCCTCGCCGAACTCGCAGGTCTCGAAGCTTCCGCTGTACCAGCATCGCGGGCCGACTCTCTTCTGTCCGTGCCAGTCGCCCAGGGCCAGGTAGGAGAGCCCGGCGCTCTCGCACCGCTGGGGATCGATGTGGTTGGAGACTGCGGACCGCGAGGAGAACTCCTGGGCCACGCTGCCGTGCGCCAGTCCGACGCGAATCAGTCCGGGCACGGCCGGCTCCTCGTCCATGTAGGCGGTGGGATCCTCGTGGGAGCGGCGCCTTCTCAGCGGAGCCGGCAGCAGGACCGAGCGGCCCTCCTCAAGGGGCACGGCCCCCGCCTGGAGATGGACCTGGACATTGCCGGGGATTCCCTTGCGCAGAAGCCGGTCCCAGAGGCCGTTGGGACGGTGCGGATCGTGGTTGCCGGGTATGATGTGCCACCGGATGCCCGGATGCTCGCGCATCTGCTCCATCGGCTGCTGGAGCGTCCTCAGGCTGGGTTCCTCGACATCGTAGACGTCCCCGGCCACCAGCACATGGCCGATCCCGTGCTCCCTGGCCAGATCTCCCAGCTGGGAGATGCGGCTCAACCGGGCGTCGCGCAGCAGGGCCGCGGTCTCGCCATCGAAGGATGCGAAGGCCTTTCCGATATGCCAGTCGGAGGTGTGTATGAACCTGGCGCTCATTTCCCGGGGCAAGCCGCCTCATGAGCATATCCGATTCCTGTCCAGGTGTCTTGAACTATCGGGACCGGGGAGAGGGCTTTGGCCGAAGCGTTTATCATTGGTCCGGACAGCTGGCGGGGCGGTAGGATGCCTGGTGGGGAGGACGGGATCCGATGGGCGCCATCAATCTGGAGCATCATGTGACCACGCCGGCGCTTCCGGAGGCGCTCGAGGCGATGGCTCCATGGATGGGAGAGGGGGCGTGCAGCGCATCGGGCGTCCACTCGGGCGCGCTCCAGGCGAGGAAGGCGCTGGAGGAGGCCCGGGAGAGCATGGCGGCCCTAGTGGGCATGCCGGGAGAGGTGGTCTTCACTGGGAGCGGGACCGAGGCGATCAACCTGGCGGTCCAGGGCTACGCCCGGGCGCACCGCAGGTTCGGCAGGCGCCTGGTAGCCACCGAGATTGCGCATCCCGCGGTGCTCTCGAGCCTGGAGCTGCTGGAGGGAGAGGGTTTCGAGGTGCGTCTGGCGCCGGTCGATAGCCGGGGCTTCTGGGAGCCGGGAAGCATTGAGGAGGCGCTGGGAGACGAGGCCCTGCTGGCGTGCACGCAGCTGGGGAACATGGATTCGGGCACGGTGCAGAGGCTGGAGGGACTGGGCCGGACGCTGAGGGAGAAGGGGGTGGCCCATCTGGTGGACGCCACCGCGGGTATGGGATGGACCGAGGCTCCTGTCCCCGATGCCGACATGGTGGCGCTGGCGCCGCACCGGTTCGGGGGGCCTCCCGGAGTAGGGTGCCTCTGGAGAAAGCGCGGGACCGGGCTGGAGGCCCTGATCCGGGGCGGGCTGCAGGAAGGGGGAGCGAGAGCGGGGACCGAGAACGTCTGGGGCATCGTGGGAGCCGGCGCGGCGGCCCGGGCGGTCGCAAGGGAAGGGGAGGAGCGCTGCCGGCGGATCCGGGATTTGCAGCGGCTGCTGTTCGAGGAGATCGCGCACCGGATCGATGGCGTCTCGCTCAACGGTCCCGGAATCGGGCCGGACAGGCTCTGCAACCACCTGAGCTTGGCCATCCGGGGAGTCGAGGCCGAAGGGCTGGCCCTCGTCGCCGACATGAGGGGGCTGCGGGTGGGAGTCGGCAGCGGGTGCCTGGGACGCACGCTGGAGCCCAACCATGTCCTCAGGGCCATGGGCCTGGAGCCCAGGGAGATCCTTCAGACCCTAACCATGGCGGTGGGCAGGGACACCACCTCTTCCGAAGCCCGCCAGGCGGCCCGGATCCTGGAAGCCGGGGTGGAGAGGATGCGCTCCCTCTCCCCTGCTCAGGAATGAACCTCGTTCCTGGCCCCGGATTCCTCGGCGGGGGCCTTGTCCGCAGCTTTGGCTTCGGTATCGGTTAGAGCCTCGATCTGGGAAGGAGAGATGGGCTCGATCTGGTCGATGCGCAGCTTGCGCTTGTCCGGCTGCTCGAGGACGATCTCCTTGCCCGGGGGCTGGTGGAGGAGGGCCTGTGCCAGGGGGGAGAGGTAGCTGATGACGTCCTGGTCCGGATCGGAGTCCCAGGCGCCGAGGATGGTGTAGGTCTCGGGGGCGTTCCGGTTCAGGTCGGTGACCTGGACCACGGTGCCGATGTTGACCGAGCCGGAGTCGATGTCCTCGAAACGGGTGATTGCCGCCCGAGCGAGCTCCTCCTCCAGCTCGGCCTTCCGGGCCAGCAGCAGGCGCTGCATCTCCTTGGCCGCCTTGAACTCGTGGTTCTCCCTGAGATCGCCGTAGCTGCGCGCCACCGCGATCTCCTTGGAGTTGAGGGGGATCTTCTTGTGGACCAGCTCCTCGTACTCCTGCTTGCGCCTCTCCATGCTCGCGGGCGAGACGATGATCCCGCGCTCCCGGGTGCCGGCCTCGCCCGAGATCAGGCTCTGGATGAACGGGAAGGACTTGAGGATGCGGGCCAGAAGGGAGCGCTTGTCCATGTCCTCGAAGCATGAGGAGAGCTGCAGGGTACGGGTCAGGTCGTTGATGGTCTCCCGGTCCGCCTTCTCGAACAGCCGGTCCAGCAGCTTGATCTCGGTCATGATGTAGTCCTTCAGCCGGCTGGACTTGTTCTCGTTGATCTGGTCCCTTTCCAGTGCTGCGATCATGGAGCGGAACACTTCGGGACCCAGAATGTCGTCGAAGGAGTCGGTCTTGTACTGGGAGAGCCAGAGCAGGAGATCGGTGCTGGCCCAGTGCTGGTTGATCTTCTGCTCCAGTGCCTTCTTGAGCAGGGACAGGTCCCAGTTGGCGACCAGGACCGAGGCGCACTCGTTGACCAGCCTGGCGTTCACCCGGTTGATGATCCCCAGGATGGCGATGGTCCAGTCCTCCCGCCGCGCCGCCTGGTAGGACTGCAGGGCCCGCTTGTGCCGGACCGCGGGCAGGCTTTCCAGGATGGCCGCGATCCGGACGTTGTCCACCGGGTGGAGCGAGGGGATCTTCTCCAGGATCTTCTCCATCTCCTCCATTCCCTCCTCCCCCTTCTCCCACTGGCGCTCCATGGTCTCCTGAAGCTCGACGGACTTCCTCAGGCTCTCCTCGAACGCCTGCCGCGCCTCCGAGATCCTCTGCAAGGGCTGCAGCTCGTTCCGGATCCTCTTCTGGCGATCTTCCAGGGAGGCGAACTTCCTCCTCGTGGCCTCGTCCATTTCCGGGGCCTTCCTGGTCGCGGGACTTGTCTCCCCGGCGCTTTCGTCCTCTGTGTCCGGCGCCTTTCTGGAGGCCTCGGCCATGCTCCGGGCCTCCTGGATCTCGGCCCTGACTTCGTCGATCCGTTCCTCGAGCGACGCCTGCTGGCCCGAGAGCCTCTCCCACAGGGCCTCGAGCAGGCGGTCCCGCTCCTTCCTGGCATCGTCAAGATCCTGGAAGGTGGACGAGAACTTCTCCAGGTGGGCGACCTGTCCTGTGGCTACCGACACCTTCTTCTGGAAGCGGGCGATAGCGTTGGGATTGTTCTCCCCGGAGGCCTTCTCCAGCTTCTCCTGGAACCTGCCCAGATCCTCCCGCGCTTCCTCCAGCTTCTTGCCGATGGCCTTGGCGTTGATGCAGGGACATTCCTCCAGTTCCCATTCCAGGCTCCCCACCTTCTGGCGGGCGGACTGGATCCTGTCGTACTCGTCGGTCTCCTCCACCATCTGTCCGAAGCTCTGCTGCAGGTCCCCCGCCTTGCGGCGGGTCTCGGCCAGCTTCTCGTTGTGCGCCTCCTCCTTCTCCTCGTTCCCGCTGGACTTGGCTTCCTCCAGATCGTGGAGGATGCGCTCGATCTCCTTCTGGATCTCCGTCAGCTCCTTCTCGATCCTGTCCCGCCTGTCGATCCGGGACTCGACGAAGCCCTGGCGCAGCTGCTCCAGCCGCTGCTCCTTCTCGGTGTACCAGACGCAGCGCGAGTGAAGGTCGACCGGAGGAGGCTCCAGTCCGGCAAGCCGGACCAGATCATCGCGCACGAAGATCCCCGCCACCGCCACCGCCATCGCCTGGGGATCCTTCTTGCCGCGCAGTCTCTCGATCTCTCCGTCGAGGATTCCGACGGCCTCCTTGAAGACCTGCTCGGGGCTGGAGAAGTCCTCGTGGCTCTTGCACATCTCCGCAGCGAAGGGGATCTTCGCCTTGAGGCCCCGGGCCTTGCGGATCTCCTCCATGAGCCGCTGATCGATGGAGACCGACTCCTCGTTGAGGACGATGGGATCGGTCTTGCGCAGCGGGATGCGGAAGTGGCCGTCCTTCTTGAGCTGCTTGCGGACGCTGTCCCACCACTTGCGCCAGTCCTCCTCGATCACGTCGGGGACCAGCACGTCCTTGATCTGGTCCCCGGTGGCCGCTCCTCCGAAGCTCTTCAGCACCAGCTTGATGAGCTCCACATGGTTGAGCGCGGCCATCTTCCGCAGGCTCTGCTCGTCCTGCTTCATCACCGCCACGTCCTGCTCTGTCCGGTCCAGCTCCCTGGCCAGTTCGGAGCTTGAGGGATCCCGTCCCAGCTGCTTCTCCAGCTTCTGGCTGGCCTTCCGGATCCGGGTCATGTTCGACTTTCGAACCAGGATGTGGTCGGGGGCGATGGGAGTGAGTATGTTGGCCCCGAAGCCCAGATCCATCGAGTGGCCCGGCTTGCTCTCGAAATCGATGAGGAAGCGGGACTCGATGGTGTCCAGCTTGGTGATCTTGCCGAAGCCCCAGCTCTTGTGGGTGCAGTAGCCGAACTCGGTCAGCCGGACCAGAGTGTCGATCTGGCGGGACTGGATCTTTCCTGTAGCGGACAGCTTCTCGAACTCTTCTCTCATTGCAGAATGGGGGGGATTCCGGCCTGGCAAGCGGGATCCACTTCCCTTGTCGTATTCCGAATCGGGGCGACGGACAAGGAAAAACCCCCGGAAGGAGTGGTTCTCCCGGCTGGAGACGGTTCCGGGGATCGCCCGGAGGGGCCTACATGCCCATGATCTGGTAGCCGGAGTCGACGTAGAGGACCTGCCCGGTGATGGCTGCGGCTCCGGGGCCGGCCAGGAAGACGCCGGTGGCTCCCAGTTCCTCAGGGGCGACATTGCGCTTGAGCGGCGAGCGCTCCTGGTAGTGCTTGAGCATGGAGGAGAATCCGGCGATTCCCCTTGCCGCCAGGGTGTTGACCGGACCGGCGCTGATGCAGTTGACCCTGACGGCCTGAGGGCCCAGGTCGTAAGCCAGATAGCGGGTGGCGGCCTCCAGGGCCGCCTTGGCCACTCCCATCACGTTGTAGTTGGGGACCACCTTCTCCGATCCGTAGTAGGACATGGACAGGATGCTGCCCCCCTCGGTCATCAGGGGAGCGGCGCGCCGGGCCATGGCCACCAGGGAGTAGGACGAGACGTCGTGGGCGGTGAGGAAGTCCTTGCGGGAGGTGTCCAGAAAGCGTCCCTCCAGCGCCCTGCGGGGAGCGAAGGCCACCGAGTGGAGCAGAAGATCCAATCGCCCGAACCGCTTACCGACAACCTCGAACGCATCGTCCAGCTCCTGGTCCGAGGTCACGTCGCAGGGGAGGAGAAGGGTGTCCTTCCCGAACGTCTCGGCCAGCTTCTCCACGCTGCCCTGGACACGCTCGCCCTGGTAGGTGAAGGCCAGGGTGGCTCCCGCCTCGTGCCAGGCCTTGGCGATGGCCCAGGCGATCGACCGCTTGTTGGCCACCCCGAAAACCAGACCCAGCTTGCCATCCAGTACTGCCATGGCCGGGAGTCTACCGATGCCCGATCGCCGTAGGCAACCATCCAGTCCCTGACCATGCCGGGAGGATTACCGCCTGATACTGCGGGCCCGTCGTTGGCTCACGGAGACGTTCCGCAATGCATGCCTACGGGCGCGGGACTGCCTCAGTTTCCTATTCTTGGGAGCGAATGGCTTCCTTGACCAGCCTGGTGGCCCGTTCCAGCTTCCTGGGAGAAGTGAGGACCCATTGCTTTCCACGACATTCCAGAGCCTGCCTCTGTGCCATGTCCAGAAGCGAGTGGATGGCCTTTTCCAGTTCAAAGGGGTGTTCTGAATGTTCATGCAGGGCCACCTTCTCTTGCTCAAAAAAGTCATTGAACTAGCATTGGTTCGTTATTTCAATAAATTTTCCTGTCAAGGAATATGACAGTCAATTATATAAAGAAATAACATTTCATATCAAGTATTACAGGGGCAAGCGTAATAGAATGCATCGTCACATCTACTAGAATTCCGAATGGGACTATGCCATAGATGCCGTCTCTTGAATTCTGCTACGCTTCTTGAAGAAATCACAGAAAAAATGAAGAGACGCATTTGTTGTTTTTGTGGTGTATATTTCGGAATCTAGCAGTAGGTCGAAACCTGGCTCAGCACAATAAACTCCTGAGCCTGTCAGATTGCTCGGCGAATTTCCGGGGATTGCTTTTTCGCAACTTCTCAAGGTTATGCAATTTCCAGAGAACAGCGGGAAATCTATTCAAATTCGGAATATTCATCAACTCCCAATCGAGATTTGCCTCAACCAGCGTCAATAAAAAAACGACGCTCATTGGCGGTTAGTTTGAACTGAAGCTCACGCATCATTTGCTCACGCGTGTCGAGAAGATCCTTGAGTTTTACTGCTTCTACGGTCATTCCTGTGAAACCATGGTCGAATTCGTGACGAATATCGCGTGTTGAAGGGAAGAGAACTTCGTGAACAGGTCTATTGTGGCTTGCGAGATATACGACAAAAGCGCGGCGAATTCCTTCGGTGATTCCTTCATGTATGAAGAGCTGCATGACATCGAACAGGTCGCGAGGATGCTGCCTGTCCATTGCTGCAACCAGTTTACTAGCATAAGCATCTTCGAATGATACAACTGGGATCTCAAGGTCGACTTGCAACATTTCTCGTGAGGTTTGTGTCAGAGAAGCCATGCATGGCGGATAGACCGTCCCTCGCATAACTGTGTTCGCTTCAATTTTGACTTCAAGACCACCCTGACGTATCAATAGCTTGGTCTCTCCAGTCTCCGATGTGGCAGACGAGTGAGCCTCGAAACCCCGCTTATTGAGACCAGTCACCGATCGGCGAATAGCTTCGTTAATGCGCTTCAATGCTTCGCGCCTTGTCAAGGAGTAGTTGGGAAATACCAGATCGAGATCGATTGAAAGTCGGGGCATTTCTCGCCAAAAGAGATTGATGGCCGTCCCCCCCCTTACCGCGAATGTCTTGTCACCTAGAACGAATGGAGCAACCCTTACCAGCAATCGAGCACTTTCGAGATAGATCGGATTCATGCCTTCAGCACTAGGAGACCGTCAGCTGACCGTGACACCCATGGACGGTTGCTGCCTTTAGGGAAATCAGATTTATCGAGCATGGCTACCCAGGGCAGGGAAAGTTCGTGTCCGAGATTGAGGCAGAGTCGCACCGTCTTGATGCTAGTGCAGTGTTTTAGCAGGTTGTTCAGCACATCGACTCTAAAAGTATAGGTGCTTTCCATGAGTTCGCGTGCCTCCTGAAGCGGCTGCCTTGTTCCGACCTCGCTCAGCATTTCAAGCAAGGCGCGCTCGGGAGCAGAGACGAGCGGAGCGTTCAGGCCGTTTTCGTATGGCCGGACATGAAGCAGGGCCTCGGGTTCTTCTACGAACAACCGTTTGCGCCGGTACTCCGAGGGAAACAGGTCGGTGAACCACTCCGGAAGGTGTCTCGACTTCCATCCGTAAAGCTGGAGGATTGGCCGTGGTGACACGTAGTGACGGATGCCATGCCAGTCGAGAGCCGACTTGCCGCCGACATGGAGCCCCTCTATGCTTCTCTGAAGCAGCACTAGGCTGGGGTGAGGAGCTAGAGTATCGTTGGGGCGGCAATAGACCCCTCGTGCAAGCCGTTGGAGCCAGCCAGCCCGGACGTAGTAGACAACAAGATCTGCCGACATTCCGAGAGCGGAGAGCTCCTTCGATGTCAGTGGCGTTCCGGGAGCGAACCTGGTGTAGAGCTTCTTTAGCCTTTTTCTCTGTAGCGTAGCCACGCTACGATTGTACGCATCAATGTAAGGCTTTCAAGCGTTGATCGTCATATGGAGCCGACAATTGATAGAATGGGGCCGACTCTGCCAATGATGGTGAGACACCTGCCCACCCTGCCTGTATTCTGTGAGCGATGGGCGAGGCTGGCAATGAGCGAGGAAGATGACATGAGCACGAGGAGGGGATGATGCTGCCTCGTCGATCCTGGGGAGTGAGGAGCGAAGCGACGATCACCCAGGGTCGGGACCTGAAATGGGAGCCCGGCTCCGGATCCCGAGGTGGTGGCCAGGTCTGTCCGGTGCCGCTTCAGCGCTGTCTATCAACTGCGGATCCTCGAAGAGGCCCGCAAGTGCAATCAGCCGGGAGAGTTCGGGAAGCTGCTTCGTCGTGAGGGACTGCACGCCTCGCATCTCGCGACCTGGCGCAAGGCCCGCAAGCAAGGATCTCTGCTGGCTCTGACGTCGAATAGCCCGAAGTCAAGGCGGCCAGATCCAATCTGGATCGTGCGAGGAGCCTCGATCTCGAGGGAAAAGTCAAACGTCTGAGGAATGAGCTGGACCATATAGGGTGTCCAATGCAACCTTCTACCGTCGCCGCAAGCCCACGAACGGGCCCCAGCAGCCGATCAGAATGAATGCCCATGCCCTGGATCACGGCGAACGCCGGAAGGCCCTCGAGACACTCTCCTCCAAGCGCTTGGTCGATCGTTCCCCCGGTGAGATCGTCGCCACCCTGCTGGATCAAGGTGTCTATCTTTGCTCGGAACGCATCATGTACCGCCTTGCTGGCCCCCAGGATTATCAAGGAGCCTGCCTGGGGGAAGGCCTCCTACCCGATATGTTTGCCTTGTATTCCGACTTCGGCACGCCCATAGCCAGCAAGTGCACCGCCCAGTTGCTGGCCAACCTCGACTTCACCCACTCGCCGAGCCAATCCAATTCATGACAAGCCCGGATATGACACCCCGGGTTCCGAGCCGTAGACAGAGCTTGCCAATGGCTCGGAAGTTCTTTCCCCTCCAGGCAGTCAGGGGGCTGCGCCCTCTGCAGTGGAGGGCCAGGGGCCTCCGCTCCTGGCTGGGAGCTGCGGCGTCAGCCAGCACAGTGACAGCCCTGTCGATGCGTAGAAATGGTCAATCAATTGACGGAACAAGTGTCTCAATGTCATTGACAGGTTCCGCTTCGCCGAGTTCACGGATGTCTATGAGATCGAAGCGGGGTTCGATGCTCTCATCCGATGTTTCGTTCTGAAATCTCCTGCCGCATGACTTTAAGGCACTATACCGAAGCGGAGTTGGATACGTTCCGGTCGATATCGAAGCGGATAATAAATTCACGGGTGCGGTGGTTGGTAAAACCTAAAACGAGACCTGTTCATCTCCAACGAAACTTCAATGTACAAGCTAAACATGATAGTGAGATCTGTTTCCAGATCTATCAGCGGCAGAGTCTCGACGATAACAACGATTTTTCCTGCGGTATTTCATACCTTCCAGCTGACGCTCAGCCATTGACCCTTGCGCGTTACAACGGGCCAAGTCATAATCACGTCAATATCCATTGGCGTCCGCACATTCACCGCGCCACTGAAGTGGCCATTGCATCAGGAAAGCGACCCGAATCAATGGCTGAAGAAACCGACAGGTATGATAGCTTGGAGGGTGCGTTAGCCTGCCTACTGGAAGATTTCAAGGTAGAAGGATTATACGCCATACACGACGCTGAAAGCCTATTCTAATGAGTTTAGACACAGACGCGCTTCGAAGACTTTTGTGCGAGCGTCTTTGCAAAGACGTGAAAGTGGACGAGCGGCCCGACGGTGCTCTGATGCTACGCACCCTTTTTTCATTTCCAGATGGGGACAGCTATCCCATTCACCTATCCGAAGCACCTTCAGGCGGACTTCGTCTATCGGACCGAGGGCATACTCTCATGCATATCAGCTACGACCACGACATTGACTCCTTTCTGGATGGTACGAGAGGCATGCTGCTTGAGCGCATCATGGGCGAGACTGGACTTGGATGGATCGGAGACACTGGGGCGCTGTATCTCGACACGCCCCCGGAGCATCTGTCAGATGCTCTTTTCACCTTTGCTCAGGCGTTAACTCGGGTCTATGATCTGACCCTGCTGTCTCGTTCCAATGTCGGCTCCACATTCTACGATGATCTGGCCGACCTGCTATTCCGTTTCGTGGACAGGGAAAGGATAAAGCGCGACTTTCGACCGGATGTTCCCAATGCCAACTCCTACCTGGTGGATTATCGCATCGAAAGCAAAAGCGAAGCTCCCTTGTTTCTCTACGGCATTCTGAACCGCGACAAGGCTCGGTTAACCACCATTATGTTACAACATTTCCATCTGAGCCAATTGTCTTTTGAATCTCTTCTTGTCTTTAAGAATCAGGCTGAAATTCCAAGAATGGATCTTGCACGGTTGTCGGATGTTGGGGGCGAAATGATTTCGTCACTTGCTTCGCACGATGATTTAAATCGAAAATTATTCCAGAAGGTCGCTTCATGACTGACAGCGGGCTTCGATCAATAATAAACAGAAAGCAATTCAAGTAGAACTGTGCCTACTTTCCTGGATCAGATAATTCTTATGGCGAATCATTGTCATGTCGGGCATGGAAACGAGGAAGGCTTCGAATTGACTGAATGCGATAATGAATGGCCAGAGCAGAGTATTCGTTTTCTATATCGACTGAATGTCGAGGTGTTTCAACAAGGGTTCTGAATCATGGCTTGTTGAATGAAGAAGAAGCCTGTCTCGGTCGGAACGATCATGCCTGGCAGGCCGTCTTGACGAAATGATTCCGTCAGCAAAGTTTTACGCTGTCATGTTGAATGAGAGAAGGCGAAGGTACAATTAGTGTATGAGCGGAGTACCTGAGACCTTGATCCTCAGCTTGTCTAGCGAGGTAAGGAGATATTAGGTCATAGATTGTCCATCTTGAAAGATTGTCGCTACACCGGAATGAGTTTCACGGAATATTAAACTGTGAGATTCACTCAATACAATACTGCATAGCTCTAAATCTTGTTGGCCTCCTGAACAGGCCGGGTATGAGGCTCCTGACCTGTTCGCCGATTTAATCAGCCTGCCGGACGAAGCGGAAATTACCGAATTCTGCAAGCACAACGCCAATTGGTCCTGCTTCATAATTCTTGGCAATTGGAATATGGTTTTTTTAGCTAGGAAATGGTGTGCAACATCTGCTATGTGAGGTGCAATGTTGAACTAGAAGCGACAATCGTTAGGAAGTACGCAGCGGTCGTGTGGATTCTCGACGAGAGCGGGTGTCGTATCTGGAAAGTTACAGAATCGATTGCTATCGGGTATGGGAGAAGCCTCGCTGGTATCGGATGCTACCGGATTGTCGCCTCCGGCCATGCGGGCAGGGTGGCGGTAGTTGAATTGGGCGACCATGAGCGAGATGGGATGCGTAGTTTGGGAGCTGGGCGACCAGACATCGAGAAATCGCAACCGGGCATCAAGGAGGCACTGGAGAAGCTAGTCCACCCGTTGACACGAGGTGATTCACAACCGCCATTGAAATGGACATGCTAATTCCGGATTGAGCTTGCCGATGCGCTTACGCAGGTGGGGTGGAAGGTAGGCGAAACGACTGTGGGGCATTTGTTTCGTGAACTTGGCTACAGTCTTCAATCGGAACGAAAGAGCCGGGTAATGGTCGTGCATCAGGTCTGCACGAGCAGTTCGATCACTTGAACGCTATGGATGATTATCAGCAATGTGGTTAGCCGGTGATCTCGGTAGACACGAAAAAGATGGAGTTTGTGGGGTGCAGCAGCCATGGTGGGCGCGAGTTGCAGCCGAAGGGGTGCCCTGAGCTATCGCTGGTTCAGGTGATTCTGATGGACGCGAAGGGAAAGGCGATTCCCAACAGCATCTATGACATGGGAAGCAACGAAACGTTTATGAATGTCGGGCGAGACCATGACACGCCTGTTTTAGCCATAGCATCTCTACGGCGCTGGTGGAGACAGTTGGGCAAGAATCGCTATTATGGGCCGTCTGAATTGTTCATCACAGCCGATGCGGGCGGTAGCAACTGATTCTTCTCACCAGCGTGGAAGCATCACCTGCAGCAGTTTGCTGACGAAACAAGGCTGCTCATCCATGTCAGCCACTTCCCACCAGGCACCAGCATGTGGAACAAGATTGAGCATCGGCTCTTATGCCACATCACACAGAATTGGCAGGGCAAACCGCTACGGACATTCGAGACCATTGTCGACCTGTTTGGAAACACACGATCCAGCTCCGGTCTTTGGGTCAAGGCAATGCTTGACAGGAGAAAGCACTCAACCGGAGAGTATTTCACGAAGACGGAGATGGCCGCGCTGTCGCTGCATCGGAATGTTTTGTACGGTGACTGGACCCAAGAAATGTACGCACGATTGTCTATAAATACAATTCACGACCGAATTCAATGCCAATCGCTATCGTGCCAATGAGAAAACAAAGCGTTGAGGCGGCGACGTGATCTGGAATAGCGAGAGAGTGCTAGAGCAATTGAAGCTCGGCGAGGATGGCCGGGTCGTTGTTATTTGCGGCGATTATCCTGACAGTTTTTCCCAGATTGCTCCGGGCTGACATCCAATCGAGGGGGGGCCATTGGCCTTGCAGGAGGCGATAGGCGCTTGCTGCCTGAGGAGAAGACTTCCTGGAAGGGAGAAGCTGCCTGATCCCGCTGGTTTGAGCGGCAGCCGATGGAGCAGCTCTACTTTCCGGGTACGTCATTCCAGTCATAGGCCCGACACAGGCCTCGGGCGTCGGACGGCCGGATTGTCCCTGCATGAAGCGGAAGACGTAGCAGTTTTCGCACTGGTCGCCATCGAAGACGCAGAGGATCCGCTTCAGGTTCCAGCTCCAAACCGTTAGGGGATGCGGAAGGAGGTTCCCGAGGTGGAGACGAAGATGGTGTCGCATGCTGGGGGACAGCCGAAAAAAGATCTCCCGATTCACCGGAATATCTACGCAAATAACAGTCGTGTTCAAGGTAATTACATTCGCCGGTAGCCACGTCAGTCAGAATCGCCGCGAGACGATCGCCGACGAGATGGCCGCGTTTGGCAACTCCATCGGTGGTACGCTGTTCTTTTGCGTAGCGGATTCCGGTGAAGTAAAGCCGATGAACCGGCAGGAAATGGACTCGCTGGAAGCATACGTCCACGAGATTTGTACGGATAGCATCAAACCATCGTTGCCCTTCGTGACCCAACGACTGGCGCTGCCGGACGATTTGTACGTATTGGTTGTTGAAGTAGAGCAAAGCGCACTGGTTCATCGCAGTCCCGGCGGATATCTGTCGCGGCAAGGCAGTTCTTGTCGTGAACTGTCGCCTGAAGCGTTGCGACGCTTGTTCCAGCGACGAGTTCGTTCCGGATTGCTCGGTCCCGACGAGGATATCATTCCGAACACAGGTCCGAACTCATTCGATACAGAACTGGTAGATCGCTTCCTGAGCTCGAGAACAACCGAGCCTGTCACGGTCCAACTGCAGAAGCTGGGACTGGTGCGGGACGATGTCGTCGGCGTGCCGCGCGCAACTATTACCGGTGCGCTTCTGTGCACCAAACGCCCTGAAGCGCATATTCGTGGTGCGGTCATCGAAGCAGTTCGCTACCGCGGCACCTTGCTAGGCCAGGCCGACCAGCATGATTCGAAGACGATCTTCGGTCCTCTGGACCGGCAGATCCGAGATGCTGTCAATTTCGTTATGCTAAACTCCCAGGTATCGGCGCGCAAGGAACCTGGCCGGGTGGAAATGCCGCAGTTCAGTCTCCGCGCCGCATTTGAGGCAATCGTGAATGCAGTTGTACACCGCGACTACGCGATGGCGAACGCGAAGATTCGTCTATTCATCTTCGATGACCGACTTGAGCTTTATTCACCGGGTGCTTTGCCCAACACACTGTCCATCCAGGCCATGCCCCAGCGTCAGGTAACCCGAAACGAGACTCTCGCGTCCGCCCTTCACAAGCTTGAGATTGGCGATATCGCGGGCTCGGGAGACCGTCACTATTTCCTGGAGGCGCGTGGCGAAGGTGTTCCGATCATCTATGAGAAGACTCGAGATCTGACCGGGCGTGACCCCCAGTACGATCTGCTTGACTGTGCGGAACTGCGGTTGACTCTGCCCTCTGCCCGGCCACCGTTAGCGGGGATCGAAGGCGTAGTCTCGGTAACTTCAGGAGGACAACCAATTGCAGGAGCGCAGGTTGTTGCTCTCTATCCAAACAAGACCTGGATGAAGGAGGCGACCGATGAGTCGGGGCGGGCCAAGTTTGCGTTCCACTCGGAACTGCCCGTCACCGCATTCTGCGCGGCTCCATGCTATCGTGGGTGGGTAGCGTACAACTGGCGACCACCACAGCCGCTTGCTGTGGAGCTCGAATCGCTGCCATCCGGCGGTTCGGCCATATTCACCGGACAAACTGGCAATTTGCCAGGCTTGACTGGACGGCTCAGCCCCATCCTGGACAAACTGGACCGCATGCATCTATATGCAACGAATATCGCCATTGACAGTGGCAAGCCGCACCCGGTTCACTTCAAGCTGAAACAATCCCTGCGTCTCACCGATGTCAACGGATTCGAACGGATCGTCCGGTTCATAGAGATGATTGGCAAGTCGGCCTTACTGGAGTATGAGAACCCCGAATCGGTTTCTTGCCGGGAGAGCTTGAAATAAAAGAGGATCGCTGTTCCAAATCCCGTAGCCAGGATTCGCATACATGCGCTTGCGATCGGCGAGGGCCTGCCGATGATGGCCTAGCTGCTCGGGCACATTCAGGTCAAGACCACCGCCCGATACGACCTCGCTTGTGACACCGTGAAGGCCTATTCCGCCCGCATCGGAGATAGCATCGATCGGGATCTGAATGTTGCCGAACGATGGAAAGCAAGGATACACGCCAGTTCTGGAATGCGGTTATCGCTTTGCCAGGAGGGTGAGCAGATCCCGCGGTGTCGGAACGGAAACGTTGCGGAACGGAGACATGGCCAGGCAATCACGGTCCCCCGTCGCCAGGCAATCGGCCGCTCCAATCATCGCTGTCTCGAGGATCTTGTCGTCATCCGGATCGCGGCACCCGAGCTTTGCGCCAGCGATCGAGACCCATTCGGAGACTGCTTAATGCCGAGCCAGATAGATCGCTCTCGCTTTCCAGCTGACACACCGATCGAACTTTCGGCGCTGTAGCCGGCTTTGCAGTTCGGCGAAGGTCTCTTCCAAGGACAGTAGCACGCCGTTGGCCGACTGTACTGCGTCGAAGAAACGCGCGTGGGTCTCCGTCCCGGCGCAAGGCTGCGCTGATCAGGACATTGGTGTCGGCAACGAGGCGGTCAGCCTTCTTCCGCCAGCAGCGCGTCGAGTCCGGCCTCGGTCAGGCCTCTGGCGGAAGCCTCTTCGCTCATGTCATTCATCGTCGTCGCCAGGCGTTCCCAAGCGGCGCCTCGGAGCCGCTCATACTGTTTCATCGACATCATCACTCCGACCGCCCGCCCCTTCTTGGTGACTTGCACGGGCGAACTCAGCGCGGCATCGAGAAAATGCCCGAAGCGATTCTTGGCTTCCCTGGCGGCTATCTGCCTCATTAGGGCCATAATAGCTGCTGCGGACATCGGCTGCAACTGGCGAGACCTCGGCCTTGGTGCGGCAGCCGTCCACAGCCAGAACAGGCCGGATCGGTATCCGTGAACGATGGAGCTATGGCCATTGCTTCGACACTCTGGAGCCAAGCGCCGTCTCGTGAACAGGCGCCTGCAAACCGTTCCAATTGCAGCTTTGTTGCCTCGGATCACCTTGATGATTGTCCCGTTGCACAGCATTGCATCGAGAACGGATTCCTCCAGCCGGAGCATCTCGCAGGTCGGCTTCCACACCGCCCTGTGCTCGGTCTGATAAGGGTTCTCTTGGTTGCTTTCGGCGAACCTGCGAAGGAAGAACGCGTGATCAAGCCGCCGTGCAGGATGGCCCTATGGCCCCTCTGAAACTGTCGCTGCAGACCGGAGAGCTGGGGATTTGTCGCGAACATTTCCCGATAAGGCCGGTCCCATCCGGGGGATCTTCAGCCATCCAAATGGATACCGGGATCCCCGCATGGCTATAGCAGCGCATTCCTTTTCCCTCAGCCGGCTACTCGGCCGGTGGCAGCAGTCTGTGCCCGGCAGTCCCGCAGGCGCCTGTCCGAGTCCGGAATACGCAAGGAGCAATCCGGAAGAAGCGCCCGGATCATCGGCGATGGCAGCAACGGCGGCGAAGCGATTCAAGTTATTCCGAAGAGCGATCCGCCCGTCGAGCGGATGCCCGGCGGCCTCGGTAGCTGTCTGGAGTCCTGGCAGGCGAGGAGGCCCTGCCTGCCGCATTTCCCTACCGGCCCGGTCCGGAAGGCCCTGGAACGCGTCCAGAGCCGTTGGAGTTGCGCAGGGCGGGGGATCAGGGATAGATTGCCGCCCCCGGCGGGAGCCTCGGACGAGGGACCGGGCCCGCCGGACCACTTGACTATATGGCGACGGATCCAGGCAAGGGCGAGATGGACATAGCCCTGATCGGGCTGGCGGTGATGGGACAGAACCTGGTCCTCAACATGGAGGACCACGGCTACGGCGTGGCCGTCTACAACCGCACCGCCGAGACCATGGAGAAGTTCGTGGCCGAGCACCGGGAGCAGGGCAAGCGGATACAGGGGGCCAGGAGCATCCCCGAGCTGGTCTCCATGCTCAAGCCTCCCCGCCGGGTGATGCTTCTGGTCAAGGCGGGCGAGCCGGTCGACGCCTTCATCGAACAGCTCGTTCCCCATCTGGAGCAGGGGGACATCGTCATCGACGGAGGCAACTCCAACTTCGAGGACACCAACCGGCGGGCGGAACACCTGGCCGGAAAGGGGCTGCACTTCGTCGGCACCGGAGTCTCGGGAGGGGAGGAGGGAGCCCGCCACGGGCCCTCGATCATGCCGGGGGGGGCGCCCGAGGCCTGGCCCCATGTGAAGGACATATTCCAGTCCATCGCCGCCAAGGTCGAGGACGGCTCCCCCTGCTGCGACTGGGTGGGGGAGGGCGGCGCCGGCCACTACGTCAAGATGGTCCACAACGGCATCGAGTACGGCGACATGCAGCTCATCTGCGAGGCCTACCACCTGATGTCGGCGGGACTGGGGATGGACGCCGACGGCATGAGCCAGGTGTTCGAGGAGTGGAACCGGGGCGATCTCGACTCCTTCCTGATCGAGATCACCCGGGACATACTGGCCTACCGGGACAAGGACGGAAGCCCGCTGCTGGACAGGATCCTGGACGTGGCCGGGCAGAAGGGGACCGGGAAGTGGACGGTGATCTCCTCGGCCACCCTGGGGATCCCGATCACCCTGATCGCCGAGGCGGTCTACAGCCGCTGCATCTCCGCCTTCAAGGAGGACCGCGTCGCGGCCTCCAGGAAGCTCAAGGGCCCCGATCCCCGCATCGGCGAGGACCGGGACTCGTTCCTGGAGAAGATCCGCCTCGCCCTCTACGCCTCGAAGATCGTCTCCTACGCCCAGGGCTACATGCTCATGCGGGAGGCGGCCCGGGAGCACGGCTGGAACCTCAACTACGGCGCCATCGCCCTGATGTGGCGGGGCGGCTGCATCATCCGCAGCCGCTTCCTGGGAAAGATCAAGGAGGCCTACGACCGCAAGCCGGGCCTGGGACACCTGCTGATGGACCCCTACTTCGCCTCGGAGATCCTCAAGTGCCAGGAGGCCTGGCGCGAGGTGGTGGCCCAGGGGGCTTCCCGCGGGATCCCCCTGCCCGCCATGTCCACCGCCCTGGGCTTCTACGACAGCTTCCGCACCGAGCGGCTTCCCGCCAACCTCCTCCAGGCCCAGCGGGACTACTTCGGGGCGCACACCTACCGGAGGACCGACCGTCCCAGGGGCGAGTCCTTCCACACCAACTGGACCGGCCGCGGGGGCGAGGTCTCCTCCTCGACCTACAACGTCTAGATCCATGACCGGGACGATCGACATCCTGCGCCAGCTGCCCAAGGAGCACGCCTTCCTGGTGGGGATCGACTCCGACGGCTGCGTCTTCGACAGCATGGAGATCAAGCACAAGGAGTGCTTCGTGCCCCAGTTCGTGCGCCACTTCGGCCTCCAGGCGGTCAGCAGGTACGCCCGGGAGTGCTGGGAGTTCGTCAACCTCTACTCCCGCACCCGGGGCATCAACCGCTTTCCGGCCCTCTCCTGCGCCCTCAACCTGCTGGGCGAGCGCCCCGAGGTGCGCGCCCGGGGCGTCGAGGCGCCCTCCACCGACGCCCTGGACGAGTGGATCAGCCGCGAGACCCGGCTGGGCAACGCGGCCCTCCAGGCCGAGGTCGAGGGGGGCAACAAGGCCCTGGCGGGGATCCTGGAATGGTCCCTCGACGTCAACCGGGCCATCGAGTCCATGGTCCATGGAGTCCCGCCCTTTCCCCTGGTGCGGGAGGTGCTCGACCGCCTGGCGGGTGCCGCCGACGCCATCGTGGTCTCCCAGACCCCGGTGGAGGCCCTGCAGCGCGAGTGGAGCGAGCACGGCCTGGACGGCCGGGTCAAGGCGATCGCGGGGCAGGAGATGGGCACCAAGCGGGAGCATCTCCAGGCGGCCATGGCCGGAAGGTACTCCGGAATCGAGGTGCTGATGATCGGGGACGCTCCGGGAGACCGCAAGGCGGCCCTGAGCAACGGCGCTCTCTTCTATCCGGTGGTTCCGGGCGCCGAGGAGGCGTCCTGGAGGAGGCTCCACGACGAATCCCTGCAGGTGTTCCTGGAGGGGGGGTACGCCGGGGCCTACCAGGACGCCCTGGCCGCCGAGTTCGACGCCTCGCTGCCCGAGGCTCCTCCCTGGCAGGCCTGAGCGTCCGCCCAGGGGACTGCAACCGGAAGAAGAGAGCGAGGCGGGGATGCCACGGCGCCAGCCGGATGACGGGCAGCGGCAGGGGGCCATGCTGCTGGGAAGCATACTGACCGAGGAGCTCATCGTCTCCGACCTCAAGGCCCAGGACCGCTGGGAGGCCATCGACGAGCTGGTCGACCACCTGGCGCTCTGCCAGCGGGTGCGGTCCGAGGACCGCGACGCGATCGTGGAGGTCGTCCGCAAGCGGGAGCGGTCCATGAGCACCGGGATCGGCTACGGGGTGGGCCTCCCCCACGCCTCGACCGATCTGGTCGGCGAGGTGGTGGGCGCCTTCGGGCGCTCGCGCCACGGCATCGACTTCGACGCCCACGACGACCGCCCGGTCCGCCTGGTGCTCCTCTTCCTGGTGCCCCAGGGCCAGTTCCAGAAGCATCTCCACACCCTGGCCAACATCGCCAAGACCCTGCACCGGACCGAGCTGCGCCGACAGCTGGCCGAGGCCGCCTCGGCCGCGGAGATGGAGCGGATCCTGCGGGATCACGAGTAGGGGGCCCATGCTCTGCCGCCGGATCGAGGAGGAGCTGCAGGAGGCCTTCGGCGCCGTCTGCCCCGGGGCCCGGGGAGCCGACCTGTCGATCCGCCCCTGCCCCCAGCCCCGGTTCGGGGACTACCAGTGCAACGGGATCCTGGCCTGGGCCAAGCGGGAGGGGCTCGATGCGCGCCGGATCGCCGGCGAGGTGGCCGGACGCCTGCCGGGCCCGGGCTCTCCCTGCGGCTCGGTGGAGGCGGCCGGACCCGGCTTCCTGAACCTGCGCCTGAGGAACGAGGCCCTGGAGAGATTCCTCCAGGAGGAGGGCGCCCCCGAGCAGCTGGCGGGCCGGGCGGAGCGCCCCGAGAGGGTGGTGGTGGACTTCAGCTCGCCCAACGTGGCCAAGTCGATGCACGTGGGTCACATCCGCTCCACCAACCTGGGCGACGCCATCTCCCGCATCCTCCGCTTCCTGGGCCACGAGGTGATCACCGACAACCACATCGGCGACTGGGGGACCCAGTTCGGGAAGCTGCTGGTCGGCTGGAAGGAGGATCTGGACCGCCGGGAGCTGGAGCGGGACGCGCTGGGGGAGATGGAGCGGCTCTACCGGAAGGTCAACCGGGAGTCGGAGCGGGATCCCGAGGTGCTGGAGCGCTCCCGCGCCGAGCTGGTGGCCCTGCAGGCCGGGGACGAGGCCAACCGGGGGATCTGGCAGGAGATGATCCGCCATTCGCGCCACGGCTTCGACGCCCTGTACCGGCGCCTGGGGGTGGAGTTCGACCACGCCCTGGGGGAGAGCTTCTACAACGATCGGCTCCCGGGGCTGGCGCAGGAGCTCAAGGAGCGGGGGCTGGCCCGGGAGAGCGAGGGGGCCCTGATGGCGTTCTTCGACGGCCATCCCTCCCTGTCGGACAGCCCGGCGATGATCCTCAAGAGCGACGGGGGAGCCAACTACATGACCACCGATCTGGCCACCGTCGACTACCGGGTCGGGCGGTGGAAGCCGGACCGGATCCTCTACGTGACCGACGGGCGCCAGCAGCTCCACTTCCGCCAGCTCTTCGAGATCTGGCGCCGGTGGCGCCCCAAGTGCCCCACCCGCCTCTCCCACGTGTGGTTCGGCTCCATCACCGGCAAGGACGGGCGGCCCTTCCGGTCGCGCAGCGGCGAGGTGGTGAAGCTGGCCGACCTGCTCGACGAGGCGGTGGAGCGGGCCCGGCGCATCGTGGAGGAGCGCAACCCTTCGCTGGACGAGGAGCGGAAGCGGGAGGTGGCCGACATGGTGGGCATCGGAGCGGTCAAGTACGCCGACCTCCTGCCCAACCGCCAGTCCGACTACGCCTTCGACTGGGACGCGATGCTCTCCCTCAAGGGCAACACCGCTCCCTACCTGCAGTACGCCTACACCCGCACCCGCGGCGTCTTCCGGCGCTTCTCCGGGGATCTCGCCGGCGTCCTCGGCCGGGCCCGGCTCCGGCTCGGGGCTCCCGAGGAGCGGGACCTGGCCCGGCACCTGGCGGACTTCCCCCTGGCGCTGCGGGCGGTGGCCGAGGAGTGCCGTCCCAACTACCTCTGCCTCTACCTCTACCGGCTGGCCGGCCTGCTGGCCCGCTTCTACGAGAGCTGCCCCATCCTCAAGGCGCCCGGCGAGGAGATCCGGGACTCCAGGCTCCTGCTCGCCGAGCGGGCCGGCGCGGTCCTGGGCAAGGGGCTGGAGCTGCTGGGGATCCGGACCGGGGAGGCCATGTAGGCTCAGCCGGGGTCCAGAAGCCGGGAGGCGAGCGCCATTCGCAGATCCCGGCCCTCCGGCAGGTGGATCTCCTCCCCGCCGGGCCCCACCAGGGCGCACCCCTCCCCGTAGGCCGGACCGTTGGCCACCGACAGATCGGTGGCGCATTCCTCCAGCTGGCGCCGCGCCCGCTCCACCGCGCTGCGCCGGTCCCCCTCCACCTCGTACTTCCAGCCCACCAGCCAGGCCCGGGGGAAGAGCCCGCGCAGCTGCGGGAGGATCTTGGCCGTGGGCGCCAGCTCGGCCCGCAGGATCCCCTGGCGCGAGGCGATCTTGCCCTGGCCGGAGGGCCGGTCCCCGATGCGGACGAAGCGGAAGTCGCCCACCGCCGCGGCGTGGAACACCGCCCGGACCTCCTCCGGATCCAGGGACTGGAAGAGCCCCAGGAGATCGTCCGCGGTGCCGAAGGGAAGGCAGCGGCGGGAGAGCCGAGGCCCGCTCCAGGAGGAGCTGGCGGAGTAGAGGTGGACGACCTCCGCCCCCAGCCCGGCCAGGTGGTTGGCCAGGAGGGTGCCCGTCCGTCCTGTGGAGCGGTTGGTGAGGCAGCGGACCTGGTCCAGGGGCTCGCAGGTGGGGCCCGAGGTGACCACCGCCCGGAGCCTTCCCGGGCGGGAGCCGGGAGCCGGAAGGGGCTCAGCCATGCCCGCCGGGGCCGCACGGGGCGGGGGCGCCCGCCCGCCGCCACATTGGGATTGAAGGCGGCCTCGCCCCCCTGACAGACTCGGGCAGCGAGGATGGACCAGGAAACGGGAGGGGGGAAGGGGTGAAGGGTGCCGCGCCCGAAGACGTCCTCTGCGTCATCCTGGGAGGCGGGGCCGGCTCCCGGCTCTTCCCCCTGACCAAGGAGAGGTCCAAGCCGGCCGTGCCCCTGGGGGGCAAGTACCGGCTGGTGGATGTTCCCATCTCCAACTGCATCAACTCGGGGCTGCGCCGGGTGTACGTCCTCACCCAGTTCAATTCCGCCTCGCTGCACCGGCACATCTCGCAGTCCTACAACTTCGACCACTTCTCGGGCGGCTTCGTGGAGATCCTAGCGGCCGAGCAGACGCCCACCAACACCGAATGGTACGAGGGCACCGCCGATGCGGTCCGCAAGAACCTCTCCCACCTGCTCGACCACTCCTTCCGCCACCTGGTGATCCTCAGCGGGGACCAGCTCTACCGCATGGACTGCAGGAAGCTGCTGGCCCACCATGTCGAATGCGGCGCCGAGATCACCGTGGCCACCACCCCGGTGGCCCGCTCCTCGGTCCCGCAGCTGGGCATCATGAAGATGGACGGCGGCTGCCGCATCCGCCGCTTCGAGGAGAAGCCCGCCGATCCCGGGGTGCAGGACAGCCTGCGCCTGGGGCGGGAGTGGCACGCCCCCCTGGGCATCGGGGACGGCGAGCCCCGCTGGCTGGCCTCCATGGGCATCTACGTCTTCGAGCGCGATCTCCTGCCCCGCCTGCTCGAGAAGGAGGCGACCGACTTCGGCAGGCACATCATCCCCCAGTCCATCGGGGAGCGGAAGGTGTTCTCCTACGTGTTCCAGGGCTACTGGGAGGACGTGGGGACCATGCGGGCCTTCTTCGACGCCAACCTCGAACTGGCCGGACCCCGGCCCCGCTTCAGCCTGATCGAGGGCAGCAGCCCCATCTTCACCCATCCCCGCTTCCTGCCCGCCTCCAAGATCCTGGACGCCACCATCCGCTCCTCCCTGGTGGCCGACGGCTGCACCATCGACGGGGCCGAGATCTCCCGCTCCCAGCTGGGGGTGCGCAGCATGGTCCGCCGCGGCTGCCGCCTGGACCGGGTGGTGATGATGGGCAGCGACCACTACCAGGACGGGGAGGCCTCCGGAGATCTGCCCCCCCTGGGGATCGGGGAGGGGACCGTCATCTCCGAGGCCATCATCGACAAGAACGCGAGGATCGGCCGCGGCTGCCGCGTCTCGCCCGAGGGCAAGCCTCCCGACCTGGACGGGGAGGGCTTCTACGTCCGGGACGGCATCGTCATCGTCCCCCGCGGGGGCGTGCTCCCCGATGGCGCCATCGTCTGACTCCGCCCGCCGACCGCGGCCGGCGGGCGCCCGCGCATGAAGAGAGGATCCGGGACCGGCCGGCGGAGCAGGCCGCTGGAGCGCTACCTGTGCCTGACCGCGGCCTCCACCGGGGCGGTGATCCTGGTGGTCGAGATCCTGGGGGCGAAGATGCTCTCCCCCTGGTTCGGGACCTCGCACTTCGTGTGGACCGCGCAGATCGCGGTCGCCCTGCTGGCCCTCTCGGGGGGGTACTGGCTGGGGGGGAGCCTGGCCCGGGGCCGCCCCGATCCGATCCTCCTCTACCGGTGCCTGCTGGGGGCCGGCGCCTGGCTGTGCCTGGCGGTCCCCATGCTGCGTCCGGTGGCCGAGCTGTTCCTCCCGCTCCCCCTGGCGATCGGATCGGTCCTGGCCTCGCTGTTCCTGTTCCTGGTCCCGCTCACCCTGATGGCGGTCACCGGCCCCTTCGTGATCCGGGCGCTGACCAGATCGGCCGAGGAGGCGGGGCGGCAGTCGGGGCGGCTCTTCGCCATCAGCACCCTGGGCAGCGTGCTGGGCGTCGTGCTCATCGGCTACGTGCTCATCCCGCTGCTCCCCAACTCGATCACCCTGCTGGGAACGGCCTCGGTCCTGCTGCTGCTCTCCCTGGCCTACGCCCTGGCCTGGGGTCGGTCCCACGCGCTGCGCTTCGCCCTGGCGGCGCTGGGGGCGCTGGCCCTGGGGATCGGGGGATGGCTGTGGCAGCGGGGGGCCGGAACGGGGAGCCTGGTGGAGGTCCACCGGCGCAACTCGCCCTTCGGCCTGCTGCAGGTGATGGACAGCGCCCGGGGGGACGTGCGCTACCTGCTCAACGACTGGCTGGCCCAGAACATCCACGATCCCTCGACCGGCCAGAGCCGGGCCCAGTTCACCTACCTGCTCCACGACCTGGCGGTGGCCTACGGCGGGCCCCCCGGGAGCGTGCTGGTGGTGGGCCTGGGCACCGGCGTGGTCCCGGGCCAGTTCGCCAGGGAGGGGGCCCGGGTGGACGTGGTGGAGATCAATCCCGAGGTGGAGGAGATCGCCCGGGAGCACTTCGGCTTCGACGCCGGGGGCGTCGAAATCCATCTCGGCGACGGGCGGCGCTTCCTGCAGGCCGCCTCCGGGAAGTGGGACGCGATCCTCCTCGACGCCTTCGTCGGGGACTCGGTGCCGGTCCACCTGATGACCCGGGAGTGCTTCCTGGCGGCGCGGGAGCGCCTGGCTCCCGGCGGGGTGCTGGTGATCAACTGCTTCGGCTACTTCGAGCCCTCCCGGGACTTCTTTCCCCAGTCCCTGGCCCGGACCCTGCTCTCGGTGTTCCCCTCGCTGCGGATCCACGACAGCGGGACCGGAAACCTGTTCTTCGTCGCCTCCCCGCGGGAGTCGCTGCCGCTGCCCTCCTTCCCCTCCTTCGGGCATGTCCATCCCGCGATCAGGAACAGGGTGGCGTTCGCCTGCCGCAACCGGATCGAGCCCGACCCCCGCCGGGGGTCGGCGCTCACCGACGACTACAACCCGGTCGAGTTCCACGACGCCATGGTGCGGGAGGATCTGCGCCGGGGCATGGCTCGCAGCATGAGAGAACGATGAGAGCCCGCTTCCTCCTGCCCCTCCTGCCCTTCCTGCCCCTGGCCCAGGGGGAGGAGGGCGCGCCCGAGCGCCGCCTCTCCCTCGACGACTGCGTGCTCGAGGCGCTGCAGAGCAACCTCTCGGTCCGGGCGGAGCGGATCGCCCCCCTGATCGCCGGGGCCGACCTGAGCCTGGCCCGGGCCGGCTGGGATCCGTCCCTGTCCCTCGGCTACACCCGCAACTTCAGCAGCCAGCCCGGCGCGGTGGACCAGTTCGGCCGGCCCTTCAACCAGACCACCACCCGGGTGGACGCCTGGCAGGCGGGCATCGACGGCCTGCTGCCCTCGGGCCTGAGCTACGGGATCTCGGGGAGCCTCTCCACCGGAAGCTTCGAGGACACGGGGTTCGCCGGCCTGGGCAGCCGCTTCGCCCGGGCCAGCGCCTCGGTGAACATGAGGCAGCCGCTGATGCGGGGCTTCATGATCGATCCGGTCCGGCTCGGCGTCCGGATCGCCCGGGTCGATCTGGAGCGCTCGGAGCTGGGGCTGGTCTGGCGGATCATGAACGTGGTCAGCCAGGTGGAGAGGGCCTATCTCGATCTGATGGCCGCCGAGCAGAGCGTCAGGGTGCAGGAGAAGGCGGTGGAGCTGGCGGCCCAGCTGCTGGAGGACAACCGCAAGCGGGTGGAGATCGGGGCCATGGCCCCGCTGGACGAGAAGCAGGCCGAGGCCCAGCTGGCCCGGGCGCGCGCCGACCTGCTGCTCTCGGAGCGCACCGAGACCCTGCAGCAGAGCCAGCTCAAGAACCTGCTCAGCGGGGAGTACCTGGAGTGGAGCGCCAGCCGGATCGTGCCCACCGGCGAGCTGCTGGCCGAGCCGGCCGCCTTCAGCCGCCAGAGCAGCTGGGGGCGGGCCATGGAGCTGAGGCCGGATCTGCAGCAGCGGCGGCTCGACCTGGAGCGGGAGGGGATCCTGGTGCGCTACAACCGCAACCAGGTCCTCCCCCAGCTGGACGTCACCAGCAGCTTCGGCTACCTGGGCGAGGGGGTCGCCCTGGGGACCTCACGCACCCTGGGGCAGATCCGGCGCCAGGAGTTCCCCCAGTGGTTCGTGGGCGGCGCCTTCTCGATCCCCATCGGCAACCGGGCCGCCCGGCTGGAGCTGGAGAAGTCGCGGCGCCTCCAGAAGCAGTCCCTGCTGCTGCTCAAGCAGTACGAGCAGGACATCATGGTGGCCGTGGAGAACGCAGTGACCCTGGCCCGGATCAACCGCCAGCGGGTGGATGCCGTCCGCCAGGAGCGGGAGTTCGCCGAGGCGGCCCTGGAGGCCGAGGAGATCAAGCTGGAGAACGGGACCAGCACCAGCTTCGTGGTGCTGCAGCTGCAGCGGGACCTGACCCAGGCCCGGACCGGGGAGATCCAGTCCCTGGTGGAGTACAACCGCGCCCTCTCGGAGCTCTCGCTGGCCGAGGGGGCCACCCTCCGGGAGCGGGGGATCGAGCTGGAGATCGGGGAATGACGCCCTTCGACCGGCTGCTGCGCCGCTTCCTGCGCCTCCTCCTGGTCCTCCTCCACCGCTTCCGCTGCCACGGGGAGGAGCACGCCCGCGTCCCGGGGCCGGTGCTGCTGGTCCCCAACCACGTCTCCTGGCTCGACTTCCTGATGGTGGGGGCGTGCCTGGAGGAGGACTGGCGCTTCGTGACCTCCAGCGTGGCGGCCGACCGCAACTGGGCCCACCGCCTGGTGATGAGGAGCGGGCGCACCTTCCCGGTGGACGCCGCCTCGCCCTACTCGCTCAAGGAGATGGCCCAGTACCTGAAGTCGGGCGGGCGGCTGGTGATCTTCGCCGAGGGCCGCATCTCGGACACCGGCTCCCTGATGAAGCTCTACGAGGGGATCGGCTTCCTGCTGCTGCGCACCGGGGCCCGGGTGATCCCCTGCCACCTGCACGGAGCCGACCGGAGCGTCTGGGCCCGCCACCGGGGGCGCAAGCGGCTGCTGCCCCGCCTGAGCGTCCACTTCGGCGAGCCGCTCTCCCCCCCCGCCGGAGGCCGCGAGGGATCCCGGGGGCGGGAGGAGCTCACCGCCTGGCTGCGCGCCCGGATGATCGAGCAGCAGTACCGGGCCAGGCGGTCCCAGGGCGCCCGGACCGTGCTGGAGGCCCTCTGCCGCAACCGGCGGCTCCATCCCGGCGTGAAGGTCCTGGAGGACACGGAGACGGCCGGCCAGGGGCTCTCCTACCGCAGGCTGCTGGCGGGCATGGCGATCCTGGCCAGGCGGTGGCCGCGGTTCCTCTCGGGCCGGGAAGGGGACCGGGTGGGGGTGCTCCTGCCCAACGTCAACGCCGCCCCGGTGGTGCTGGGCAGCCTCTGGGCCCATGGCCGGGTTCCGGCCCTGCTCAACTTCTCCACCGGCCCCGCGCTCATGCTCTCCTGCTGCCGGCTGGCCGGGATCCGGGAGGTGATCACCTCCCGCCGCTTCCTCGGCAGGGCCGGGATCGATCCGGGGCCCCTGGAGGCCGGCTCCGTCCGGATGGTGTACCTGGAGGACGTCCGCGGCACGGTCGGCCCGCTGGCGCGGATCGGGACCCTGCTGGGGCAGATGATCGTCCCTCCCTTCCGGAAGGTCCGGCCCGATCCCCGGAGCGCCGCGGCGATCCTGTTCACCAGCGGCTCGGAGGGGACGCCCAAGGGGGTGGAGCTCACCCACGACAACCTGATGGCCAACATCGGCCAGATGCTCTCCGCCATCGACATCGAGGACCACGACCGCCTGTTCAACGCCCTGCCCCTGTTCCACAGCTTCGGCCTGACGGTGGGCACGCTGCTGCCCCTGGTGCGGGGCATCCCCGTCTTCCTCTATCCCTCCCCGCTGCACTACCGGATGGTTCCCGCCGCAGTCTACGACCGGCGCAGCACCATCCTGCTGGGCACCAACACCTTCCTCAACGGGTACGCCCGCAAGGCGCATCCCTACGACTTCGCCACCCTGCGGTTCCTGTTCGCCGGCGCCGAGAAGGTCCAGGAGTCCACCTTCGGCCTCTGGGCCCGCAGGTTCGGGGTCCGCATCCTGGAGGGCTACGGGGTGACCGAGTGCAGCCCCTGCATCAGCGTCAACACCCGGGTGGAGCCGCGCCCGGGCACGGCCGGCCGCCTGCTGCCGGCCATCGAGGCGCGCATCGAGCCGGTGGAGGGGATCGCCCGGGGCGGGCGGCTCCTGGTCCGGGGCCCCAACGTTATGGGGCGCTACCTCAACCCCGAGGCCGACCGGGCCTTCCAGGCCCTGGGGGGCTGGTACGACACCGGGGACGTGGCCGAGGTGGACTCCGGCGGCTACGTCCGCCTGCTGGGGCGGCTGAAGCGCTTCGCCAAGGTCTCGGGGGAGATGATCAGCCTGGGAGCGGTGGAGGAGGCGCTGGCCGGCCGGTTCGGCCGCCCGGGCGCCAGGGACGCCGAGGTGGCGGTGGTGGCCCGCCCCGATCCGGTCCGGGGCGAGCGGCTGGTGGCGGTGACCGACAGCCGGGCCCTCTCCCTGGAGGACGTTCACGCGGCCCTCCGGGAGGCGGGCCAGCCGAACCTGGCCCTCCCGCGCTCCCTGGAGTTCGTGGACGAGATCCCGAAGCTGGGCACCGGCAAGGTGGCCCACCGCCTCCTGGAGCAGGAGCTGGCCCGGAGGGCGCAGGAAGGGGAGGGGAAGGGCGGATCAGCCCGCGCCTGAACGGGCCGCGTACTCGGCGCCGCGCCGCGCCATCTCCTCCGTGGACAGCTCCTCGATCCGGGAGGAGATGGTCCAGATGTGGCCGAAGGGATCGCGCACCGTTCCCGAGCGGTCGCCGTAGAACTTGTCGGCGATCTCCTGCAGGACGACGGCTCCCTCGGCGAGGGCCCGCTGGTAGGTCCGGTCGGCGTCCTCCACGTAGAGGCAGATCGAGACCGGGGTGCCCCCGTAGCTGGAGGGGGAGCGGAATTCCATCTCCGGGCACCCGTCGGCGAGCATGACGATCGAGCCGCCGATGCGGATCTCGGCATGGCCGACGCCCCCGTCCATGGGCAGGCGCGTCAGCTCCTGGGCGCCGAAGGCCCTGCGGTAGAAGCCGATCGCCTCGTCGGCGCCGTCCACGATCAGGTAGGGGGTGATCGAGCCGTACTGCTCGGGAACCGGATCGGGCTTCTCCGCCATGGGATCGAGCCTAGATCCGGCCCCCCGCTCCGGTCAAGGCCCGCTCCCGGTCAGCCGTCCGGGGAGCCGGCGCCGCCTCCGGAGCCGAGCCGCTCCTCCAGGCGGGCGAAGCGGCGCAGCAGTCCGGGCAGGCGCCGCAGGGCGAGGATCTGGCGCTTGGCCTCGCGGTCGGGCTGGCCCGGGGTGCCGAAGATCTTCCCGCCGTCGGGGATGTCCTGCATGATCCCCGACTGGGCGGCGATGGAGACCCCCTTGCCGATCGAGAGGTGCCCGGCGATGCCCGCCTGCCCGGCGATCACCGTGTGGTCCCCGATGGCGGTGCTGCCGGCGATTCCGGCCTGGGCGACGATCAGGCAGTGGCGGCCGATCGACACGTTGTGGGCGATCTGGACCAGGTTGTCGACGCGGGTGCCCTCGCCGATCACCGTGTCGCCCAGGGCCCCCCGGTCCACGGCGACGTTGGCCCCCAGCTCGACGTCGTCCCCGATCCGCACCCCCCCCACCTGGGGGATCTTGCGGTGCCGCTCCCCGTCCAGCACGTAGCCGTAGCCGTCGGAGCCGATCACCGAGCCGGCGTGGATCCGGACCCGGTGGCCCAGGCGGCAGCCGGGATAGAGCACCACCCGGGGAAAGAGGCGGCAGCCGTCCCCGATCCGGCAGCCTTCCCCGACATGCACCCCCGGGTCCAGGATCGTCCCCGCCCCGATGGACGCGTCCGCCCCCACATGGCAGCCGTCCCCGACGCTGGCCTGGGGGTGCACCCTGGCCCGGGGGTCCACCGAGGCTCCGGGATGGATCCCGGCCGGGGGCCGTGGCTCGGGATGGAAGCGCTCCAGGAGCCGGGCCGCCGCCAGGCGGGGGTTGTCCACCAGGATCAGGGCGGGGCGGCAGTCCCCGGGGAGGGACAGGCCGGGGGGGAGGAGGATGGCTCCGGCGTTTCCAGCCAGGGCCTCCTCCAGCTGGACCTGGCCGACGGCGAAGGCGATCTGGTCCGGACCGGCCTGGCCGGCCGGGCCCAGCCCGGAGATGGGGAGGGAGGGATCCCCCCGGAGCTCCCCGGAGAGCAGCTCGGCGATCTGGCCGGCGGTCAGCTCCATGCCCGATCCTCGCCGGGAAGGCGGTTGCCCTCCTGCAGCGTGGCGACGGCGGGCTTCCAGCCGGCGGCCAGGGGGGCCGGGATCCGGACGAAGGCGAGGATGGTGAGCAGATCTCCTTCCGAGCCCAGGTGGGACACGGCGCCGTTGAGGACGATCTGCCCGGACCCGGCGGGGGCCTCGATGGCGTAGGTCTCGAAGCGGGCTCCGTTGGCCTGGTTGCCGCACAGGACCTTCTCGTAGGGCAGGATGCCCACCGCCTCCATCAGATCCCCGGCGATGGAGAGGCTCCCCTCGTAGCCGAGGTCGGCTCCGGTGACCCGGGCTCGGTGGAGCTTGGACTTGAGCATCTCGACGAGAAGCATCTCTCCCCTATCCCAAGCCGCCCCCCCTCTCAGGGCGCCGCCGATCAGGGAAAAGGGCTTCGTCAGCCTGGACTTGAGCGCCTCGAACTGGTTCTGCTCAGGCATGCGTGCGGAATAGGGCCGGGAAAGCCCGCGCCGCCACTTCCTGCAACCGCCGGGTGGGGAAGGCAAGGAGAATCGCTCCGTCCGGGCGCCGGTTGACTTGGGGGGGCGGATCCCGATAATGCCCTCCCGCCGCCGTTCCGTCCGTTGCGGCTCCAGCGAGACACCAGCCATGGCCAGGAGAACCCTACGCGTCGGGATGATCGGGTACCGTTTCATGGGCAAGGCCCATTCCAACGGATGGCGCCAGGCTCCCCGGTTCTTCCCCCTCGGCGCCGATGTCGACATGCACACCGTCTGCGGGCGCGATCCCGTGGCGGTGGAGAAGGCGGCGGCCGAGCTGGGCTGGAGGAACGCCTCGGCCGACTGGCGGGCGGTGGTGGAGAGCCCGGAGATCGACGTGGTGGACATCACCACCCCCAACGACTCCCACGCCGAGATCGCCATCGCCGCGGCACGGGCGGGCAAGCACGTGCTCTGCGAGAAGCCGCTGGCGATGACCGTGGAGGAGTGCGGGAGGATGCTGGAGGCGGTCCGGGCAAGCGGGGTGGTCCACATGGTGTGCCACAACTACCGGCGCATTCCCGCCGTGGCCCAGGCCCGGAAGATGATCGGCGAGGGGGCCATCGGGGAGATCTACCACTACCGCGCCCGCTACGCCCAGGACTGGATCGTCGATCCCCGCTTCCCCCTGGTCTGGCGCCTCAGGAAGGAGGTCAGCGGCAGCGGGGCCCACGGGGACATCAACGCCCACATCATCGACCTGGGGAGGTACCTGGTCGGGGAGCTCTCCGAGGTCTGCGGCCTGATGCACACCTTCATCCGGGAGCGTCCCCTGGAGGACTCCTCGGGGCGCGGCGACGGGCTGGGAGGGGCCGGCTCGGCCCGCAAGGGCGAGGTGACCGTGGACGACGCGGCGCTGGCGATCGGGCGCTTCGAGAACGGGGCCCTGGCCAACCTGGAGGCCACCCGCTTCGCCCTGGGCCGCAAGAACTGCATCGAGATCGAGATCAACGGCAGCCTGGGGTCGCTCTGCTTCGACTTCGAGGACATGAACCGGCTCAAGCACTTCGACAACTCCCGCCCCGAGGACCGGCAGGGCTTCGCCGACATCCTGGTCACCCAGCCGGGAGGCGCCCATCCCTACGTGGGGCAGTGGTGGCCGCCGGGGCACATCGTCGGCTACGAGCACACCTTCGTCCACACCCTGGCCGACTTCGTCAACGCGGTGGCCGAGGGGACTCCGGTCCAGCCCACCTTCGAGGACGGGATGCGCAACCAGAGGGTGCTGGAGGCGGTGGAGGAGTCGGCCCGCAGCCGCCAGTGGGTGGCGGTGTAGGGGCCTTGCTGGACTGAGCCCGCCCGGAGAGCCCCGGGGGGGGCGGGCCGGACGGCTGCGGCAGCGCCCGGTAGCCGGCAATGGGGGAACCGGCCCCCGCCGCGGCGGAGCCGATGTCCGCCCAGCGCGGCCTGCCAGGAGAATGCCGTCCTTCCCAGGGACCGGCCCGGATCCTTCCAGGGGATCAGGGTTCCGCCCCGAGCCGGGGAAGGCTCCGTCGCTCCAGGGGACCGCCCTCTTCCTCCCGAAGCCTCCCGGGCTCGCTGCCATCGAGGCGCCAGTGCCTGAAGGGATAGTGCTGGAACCGGTAGCCTTCCTCCAGCCACTGGGAGAAGCCGGGATGGTGCAGCCGCAGATGCAGCTTCTCGATGAAGTCCTCGGGGATGATCACGGGACGGACCTTGCCCTCCATCAGGGAGAGGATCAGCTCGTCCACCTCCTCGAGCGGGATCATCTCCGGGATCTCCGAATGGACGAAGCCGTAGTGCCAGCCCCGTGGACGGAAGGGGCCCGCTCCGGTGAAGGACTCCATGAACATGTCGCCGGGGCGGGTGTTGTCCGCCACCCACATGGTCCGGTGCATGCAGTGGCCCGAGTGGGCCTTATGCGCCAGGCTCCTGGAGGAGCTCTCCAGCGGCTCCTGGATCAGGAAACCGGCCGCGGCCAGGCCGGCCACCCCCGCGACGCCCCGCAGGATCGGATGATCCAGGTCCAGCTTCGCCCAGGAAGGCTGGGCCTCCTCCGGCACGGGCTCCGGCTCCGGGTCCTCGGAGGCGAACAGGCCCCGGAACATGGAGGCCAGGACCGCCATGCAGATGCGCAGCGCCTCCAGGATGCCGTGGGCCCCCAGCAGGGCGATCAGCGGCAGCGAGACCATGTAGAACTGCCGGTCGATCACCGGGATGATCCACAGGTGCCCCGCGAACCAGCCGGCCGCCGAGGCGATCATCGCCAGGCCCAGCCAGTCGGCCTTCCTGTCGATCAGCATCCGGAGGAGGCAGAAGTAGGCGCCCAGGGCGCCCGCGGCCAGAAGCCACTTGCTGTCGGGGAGGAACAGTTCCTTCAGGATCCAGTCGTTCTTGAAGGGCTCCTCGACCCATCGGGTGTTGATCAGGAACACCCGGTCGATGAAGAGCATGCCGGCTCCATGGATCTGGAAGTAGAGCCAGGTGGCGGCGGTGGGCAGCAGTCCTCCCAGGGCGAAGCGGAGGAAGCGCAGGCCGCCCGAGGCGCTGCGCCAGTGGAAGGCGGCCCAGATCCCCAGGACGGGGACCAGCCCCGGCAGGGCGAAGAGGATCTTCTGGGTGAGCATGGCCGCGCTGCCCAGCATCAGCCCGGCCCACAGGAAGGGGCACCGGATCCAGCGCGGGTCCGGCGCCCGGGAGTCCGCCAGGATCGGCCGGAGGACAAGAAGGGCCCCCATCCACAGCGCGAAGGCGAGGATGTCGGGGCGCACCTCGATCGCGGTCTCCAGGAAGAAGGGAGTGCCGGTGAGCAGCGCCAGGGCCAGGAAGCCGTGCCACACCCCCTTCCACCGGCTTCCCAGAAGGACCAGCAGGGCCAGCCCCGCCAGAACCGTGGCCAGGGAGGTCCGGCGCATGAAGACAACGAAGTCCCGGGCGCTCTCCGAGTCCTGCTCCGGCGCGAAATGCAGGGAGAAGGGAGCCGCCAGGAAGTGGTACCAGGGGGCGTGGTGCTCGAAGAAGTCCCGGTAGGGCAGGTCCCCCTGGCCCACCCTCCAGACGTTGTGCAGGTGGAGCATCTCGTCCTCCCGCACCGAATTCCTCTCGCTCCAGGTCAGCCAGATGTAGGCCAGGGTGAGGGCGGCGGCGGCCAGCAGGACGAAGCGGAGGGCCTGCAGGGAGAGGCAGAGGTGCCGGGGCGGCGGCGTCATGGAGGCTCAGGGCCTGCGGGATCCGCTCCAGAGGAGCCACAGCGCCAGGGCCGCCAGCAGGACCACCCACCAGAGCTTCAGCACGCTGCCGGCCGCGCCGGACAGGAAGGCGAAGGCCACGGGGAAGAGCAGGAAGAGCCCCGCAGCCAGGCCGGCCAGGAGCAGCAGCGCCAGGAGGGCCTTCTGCCGGCGCGGAGGGAGCTGGAGCATCAGCGGGAGCCGCCCATGGAGAGGGGATCGACCGGGATCATGATCTCGGCTCCCCCTCCTTCCTGGCTACCCACCACCACCGGCGAGACCCCGTCCCAGCTCTCGATGATCTGCAGATCGATCACCAGCGGGTTCTCCCGCAGGGCCCTGCCCCGGATGTTGATCGACTCGGCCTCCCCCTTGGCCCGGATGATGGCGGTGTCGGCCTCGATGCTCACCTGCTCCTGGAAGAACTTCGCCTTCTCGGCCTCCTGCTCCTGGGTCATCTTCTGCTCGATCGCGGCGGTCAGCTCCGGGGAGAGCTGGAGGTTCTGCAGGGTGATGTCCACGATGTTGATCAGCTGGATCTCGCCGGTGGTGCGCTGCAGCTTCTCCCGGGCCACCGAGAGGGTATCCTCCTTGATGATCTCCCGGTTCTGCACGATCTGCTCGGCGCTCTGGGCGGCCTGGGCCTCCTTGAGCGCCTCCACCACCCGGGGGCGGATGAGCTTCTCGAAGTAGGAGGGGGGCCGCCGGGGATCGTCGCTCTGGTAGTTCCTCCAGAGATCGACCACCGCCGCCTCGGGGATCCGGTAGAGCACGCGCAGCTCGGTGTTCACCTGCTGCAGGTCGTAGGTGTAGCACTTGGTGTTGAGCTCCCGGGTCTGCTGCCGGATCTCGACCGGGTGGATCTGGGTGATCAGCGGCCACTTGAAGGCCAGGCCCTCCTCCACGAACTGGTCCGAGACCTGGCCCAGGGTGACCCGCACCCCCCGGTGGCCGGGCTCGACGATATAGGTGCCCTGGGAGGCGAACAGGACCAGCACGAAGACCAGGATCCCGGCGCCGACGAGCTTCTGCAGGTGCTGCGGGTTCATTGGGCGGATTCGGAGGAAGCGGCGGCCTGGGGCAGCTCGGCGCGGATGGGGAGGAACAGGCGGGCCCCCTCGCGGTCCCCGCTGATGGCCCGCGGCAGCTTGCCGTCCCACATCTCCACCACCTTCAGGTCGATGAAGGCGGGGTTGCCGGCCAGGGCCTCGCCCCGGATCCGGATCGACTCCGCCTCGCCCCCGGCCTGGATGATGGCGGTCTGGGCGTCGATCTCGGCCTTGGCCTGCTCGAAGAGCGCCTTGTTGGCCCGCTGCTCCTGGACCATCTTCTCCTCGATCGCGTTCTCCAGCTTGGCCGAGAGGAAGATGTTCTCCAGCACCAGGTCCTCGATCACGATCAGGGAGCCGACCTTGGCGCGGGCGATCTCCTCGGCCGAGAGCTTGACCTCGTAGCGGTCCCGCACGGTGTTCTGGGCGTCCCTCTCCTTGGTGACCTCCTTGAGGGACTCGTCGACCCGGGGCAGCACCAGGTTGACGAAGGGATCGCCCTTGTACTTGTGGAAGATCTCCACCACCGACTCCTCGGGGATCCGGTAGAGCACCCCGAACCGGATCGAGACCTCCTGCAGGTCCTTGGAGAAGCAGATCGTGTCGTGGTGCACCGTCTGCAGCCTGGTGTTGATCAGATGGACGGTGGTGACGAAGGGGGCCTTGAATCCCAGCCCCTCGGGGCGGAAGTCCGGGGCCACCTTGCCCAGCGTCACCTTCACCCCCCGGTGCCCCGGAGGGACGATGTAGGTGGACTGGGCTCCCACCAGGGCGATCAGGAAGAAGGCGACGGCTGCGGCTACGAGCTTCTGGTCCCGGTTGAGCGGCATGTCTGGGCTTGGATCTGAGCCTGGGGCGGCAAGGGGCCAATCAACGGCCAGGGGCTATGTCCGGTCAAGCATATTCCCCGCCCCGGAAAGGCGCTCCGGATCTGGCTCCCGTCCCCGGCTCCGTGGTAGCCTGCCCCGCCTTCCCTCCCGGCGGCGGAGCCCGGGAAGGGGGCGGAAGCGATGGCAGGAGTGCTGGTGATCGGTGCGGGCGGCGTGGGCGGCGTCGTGGCGAGGAAGTGCGCGCAGCACCGCCGGGAGCTGGGGGGGATCCTCCTCTGCAGCCGCTCCGTCGGCAAGTGCCGGGAGATCGCTCGGGCCGCCGGAGGGGAGGTGGGCTTCGGCCGGCTCGACGCCGACCGCCCCGAGGAGGTGGAGGCCTGCATCGCCGGCTGCGGGGCCCGGCTGGTGATCAACGCCGCCTCCCCCTACCAGAACCTGCCGGTGATGGAGGCCTGCGCCCGCAGCGGTACCCACTACGTGGACACCTCGCTGTACGACACCCCCGGGCAGGCTCCCTACGACTACCAGGCCCAGTGGGACTTCTCCCGGCGCTTCGCCGAAAAGGGGGCCACCGCCCTGCTGAGCATCGGCTTCGATCCCGGCGTGGTCAACGTGTACTGCGCCCACGGCGCCCGGAGCCTGCTGGACGACGTCGAGAGCATCGACATCATCGACTGCAACGCCGGCTCCACCGGCAGGGCCTTCGCCACCAACTTCGATCCCGAGACCAACATCCGCGAGATCCTCCACCCCCCCATCGTTCTCGAGGAGGGCCGGCTGGAGACCCGGGAGCCTCTTGGGGAGAGCCGCGTGTTCGACTTCCCCGGCATCGGGGAGAGGGAGGCCTGGCTGGTGGCCCACGAGGAGGTGCTCTCCCTGGCGCGCTTCGTCCCCGGGGTGCGCCACGTCCGCTTCTGGATGGCCTTCACCGGCGACTACCTGCGCCACCTGCGGGCGCTGCGCGACGTGGGGATGACCTCCATCCGCCCGGTGGCGCACCAGGGCCGCGAGATCGTCCCCCTGCAGTTCCTCAAGACCCTCCTGCCCGACCCGGCCACCCTGGGCCCGGAGTCGCGGGGGATCACCTGCATCGGCGTGATCCTGGAGGGGACCCGCGGGGGCAGGCCGGCCCGCTTCCTGATCTACAACAACTGCCGGCACGAGGACTGCCATGCCGAGGTGGGCTCGCAGGCGGTCTCCTACACCACCGGAGTCCCCGCGGTCCTGGCCGCCCGCCTGATCCTCTCGGGCTCCTGGAACCGTCCCGGGGTGTGGAACCCCGAGCAGATGGATCCCGCTCCCTTCATGGACGCCATCGGGCCGATGGGCCTGCCCTGGAATGTCCGGGAACTCTGATCTCCGGGACGACCCCTCGCTGCCCTCCCCCTGCTACCTGGTGGACGAGGGAATCCTGGAGCGGAACCTCGCCGTCCTGCGCTCGGTCTCGCAGCGGACCGGGGCCCGCATCCTCCTGGCCCTCAAGGGATTCGCCATGCACCGGGTCTTCCCCCTGCTGCGGCGGGGACTGTCGGGGACCGCGGCCAGCTCGGTCGACGAGGCCCTCCTGGGCCGCCGCCACTTCGGGGGCGAGCTCCATGCCTGCGCCCCGGCCTGGAGCGGCCGGGACATCGAGGCGCTCCTACCGCTGGCCGACCACCTGGTGTTCAACTCCCTCACCCAGTGGCGGCGCCACGGCCGGAGGGCGAGCGGGCGGGGCGTCTCGGTGGGGCTGCGGATCAATCCCGAGCACTCGGAGGTCCTCACCCCCCTCTACGACCCCTGCGCCCCGGACTCGCGCCTGGGGATCCTGGCGGGCGAGCTGGAGGGCGAGGATCTGGCCGGGGTGGACGGCCTCCACTTCCACACCATGTGCGAACAGGGCTCCGACACCCTGGAGCGGACCCTCGCGGCGGTCGAGGAGCGGTTCGGCCGGTGGCTTCCCGGCATGGAGTGGATCAACTTCGGCGGGGGGCACCACATCACCCGGGAGGACTACGACCGGGACAGGCTCTGCCGCCTGATCGGCGACTGGACGCGGCGCCATTCCCTCCAGGTGTACCTGGAGCCCGGCGAGGCGGTGGCCCTGGACGCGGGGATCCTGGCGGGCACGGTGCTCGATGTCGTCGGCCGGAAGGTGCCCCAGGTGATCCTCGACCTTTCGGCCACCGCCCACATGCCCGACGTGCTGGAGATGCCCTACCGCCCCGACGTGCGCGGCGCCGGCCGGCCCGGGGAGAAGGCCTGGACCTGCCGGCTGGGGGGGAACACCTGCCTTGCGGGGGACAGCATCGGGGAGTACTCCTTCGACCGGCCCCTGGAGATCGGGGACCGCGTGGTCTTCGAGGACATGGCCCACTACACCATGGTCAAGAACACCCAGTTCAACGGGGTGCGCCTGCCGGCCATCGTCCTGCAGCGCCGGGACGGGACCCGGGAGGTCGTCCGCCGGTTCGGCTTCGAGCACTACCGCGACCGCCTGTCGTGAGCAAGCGGGTCCTGATCATCGGCGCCGGCGCCGTGGGCCGGGTGGTGGCGGCCAAGTGCCTCCAGGCCGGCGACGTCTTCGGCCGCGTCTGCCTGGCCAGCCGCCGCAGGGAGAGCTGCGAGGCGATCGCCCGGGATCTGCCCCGGCCCGTCGAGACTGCCCAGGTCGATGCCGGGGAGGCCCCCGGAGTGGCGCGCCTGATCCGGGAGTTCGGCCCCGACCTGGTGATCCATGTGGCGCTGCCCTACCAGGATCTGTCGATCATGGACGCCTGCCTGGAGACGGGGGTCCACTACCTCGACACCGCCAACTACGAGCCCCGGGAGACGGCCCGCTTCGAGTACCGCTGGCAGTGGGACTACCACGAGCGCTTCCGGGACCGGGGGATCACCGCCCTGCTGGGCTGCGGCTTCGATCCCGGGGCGACCAACGCCTACTGCGCCCACGCCCGCAAGCACCTCTTCGACCGCATCGACACCATCGACATCCTGGACTGCAACGCGGGGGAGAACGGGCTTCCCTTCGCCACCAACTTCAATCCCGAGATCAACATCAGGGAGGTGACCGCTCCGGGCCGCTACTGGGAGGAGGGGAAGTGGATCGCCACCGGGGTCCTGGACCGCTGGATCGAGTTCGACTTCCCGGGAATCGGCCCCCGCAAGGCCTACCTGATGCACCACGAGGAGATCGAGTCCCTCTGCCGCAACATCCCCGGAGTGCGGCGCATCCGCTTCTGGATGGCCTTCGGCGACTCCTACCTGGAGCGCCTGGAGGCGCTGCGGAACGTGGGGCTGACCCGCATCGATCCGGTCGACCACCAGGGACATCCGGTGGTGCCTCTCGAATTCCTCAAGACCCTGCTGCCCGCCCCCGCCACCCTCGGCGCCCGGACGAAGGGCAGGACCTGCATCGGCTGCCTGATCGAGGGAGAGAGGGAGGGGAAGCGGCGGCGCGTCCTGATCCACAACATCTGCGACCACCAGGAGTGCTACCGGGAGGTCGGCTCCCAGGCGGTGGCCTACACCACCGGCGTGCCGGCCATGGCGGGGGCCCGGATGATCCTGCAGGGGCTGTGGAAGGGGCCGGGCGTCTTCAACGTGGAGCAGTTCGATCCCGATCCCTTCATGGAGGACATGGCGCGCTTCGGCCTGCCCTGGCAGGTGAAGGAGAGCGGGCTCGGGCCCCTGGAGGCCTGAGGGGCGGCCTCCCGGATGCCCTCCGCCGTCGGTGCGGATGGTGCTGGATGTCCCCGCCCTTCTCCCCGACCATGACGGGAGAGTTCCATGCCTTCCCGCGCCCCATTCCGATCCATCCCGGGAGGCCGGCCGCCGTCCATCCGGTACGAAGGCCCGTGACCGCCCGATCGCTTCCCACTCCTGCCCAGGCAGATGCGGCCCGGAGGCTTCTCGCCCTTCCGCATGGCGCATCGGAGGACGCCATACGGCAGAATGTCAGCCGCCTGCTGGACTCCCTGGGGATCGACAGCATCCTGTCCTACCGGACTCCGGCCGGTCCGGCCGACCTCTACCTTCCGCAGCGCCGCATCTTCGTCGAGACCAAGGCCATGGACCTGGCCGACCATCCCGACAAGGAGCAGTCCCGGGTCCGGGCGGAGACTCCCAGGCAGCAGCTGGAGCGCTACCTCCACAGCGAACGCAGGGAGGAGCTGGAGATCCACAGGCACTCCACCGAAGATGGATCCAGCCATCCCTGGACGGGCGTGCTCACCGATGGACGGGTATGGCATGCCTGGCGCTACAACGCGCTCAGCGGACTGCGCGAAGAGACCCTGCACGAGGATCTGAGGCCGAGTTCCGCATTGGATCTACTGGCGAGGCTGCAGCCGATCCTGGAAGGGAAGAAGGTGGGGAAGCCATGGATCCCCGAGGACTGCCGGAAGCTCTTCGCTCCGTGGCGCGACCAGCTCCAGGAAATCTACGAGGGTCTGCAAGGACGGCAGAGCAGGGAGACACGCACCAAGCGGGAGCTCTGGCTGCAGATGATCCGGGCCTCCAGCCTGGAGCCCGAGAACGAATCGGCCATGGATCGCCTCTTCGTCACCCACTCCTTCCTGGTGGCTCTGGCGCAGGGAGTGATCCACACCCTGGGCCGCCCCGGCCTGGATCCCGATCCGGAGAGCCTGCTGGAGGGAGGATTCGTTTCGTGGGTGGTGGCCGGGGAGATCGGGCGGCAATGGGCGGGAGAGTTCCTCGAAGATGTCCACGCCTACGACTGGAGAAGGCGTCCTGGCGATGTGCTCAGGCCTCTCTACGAGGAATTCGTGGAGGAGAAGGAGCGCAGGGACTTCGGGGAATTCTACACTCCAGACTGGCTGGCCGAGCTCATGGTAGAGCAGGTCCTGGACGACGGCTGGTGCGAGAGGGCCGTGGCCGCGGCCATCGCCGCAGACAGGGATCCCGGAAGGCTGCGGGGAACAGGCGTGCTCGACCCCGCCTGCGGATCGGGAACCTTCCTCTACCACGCCGTGCGGCGGATCCTCGGTTCGAGCGCGCTCAGGCGGCAGAACCTGGATCGGGTGGCCCAGGCCAAGGTCGCGGCCCGGCTGGTCAACGGAATCGATGTCCATCCGGTTGCCGGGGTGATCGCCCGGGCCACCGTCCTGAGGGCCCTTCCCTCCGAGCCTCCTGGCGGAAAGGCGGCCATCCAGATCTACCAGGGGGACTCGCTTCTGCTCCGGTCCAGGGACAACACCCTGTTCCAGCCGGTGAACGGAAGCATCCTCTTCGAGACTCCGCAGGGCCAGGAAGCGATTCTTCCCGGATCTCTGGTGGATCACCAGGAGTTCGCCGATCTGCTGCGCCGCATCGTGGAGTCGGCCGTCGATGGACATCCCCTGCCCGAAGACGTTCGCGACTGCGTTCCGGAAAAGGATCGGGCAGGCCTGGAAGATGCCCGCAGGCAGTTCGCCGATATAGTCCGGACCGAAGGCAATTCGGTCTGGGTCTGGTACATCGTCAACACCACGGGGCCCTTCCGCCTGGAGTCCCGGAAGGTCGACCGCATCGTGGCCAATCCTCCCTGGCTGACTCTCTCCGGCATCCAGTCTAAGGAGCGCAAGCAGGCGCTGGAGCAGTTCTCCAGGGAGCAGGTCCGGGTCTGGGCCGGGGGCAGGGTGGCTCCCCATCTGGATATCGCGCAGCTGTTCGTCAAGCGCTGCCGGGAGCTCTACCTGGCCTCTCCCCGGACCGATCCGGCCGCATGGCTGGTCAAGAAGGCGGCGATCCGGTCCCAGGGCTGGGACAGGTTCCGGAAGTGGCACGAGGGGATCCTGGCCCAGAGCCTGGATCTGGAGGAGGCCCAGCCCTTCGGGGGCGGTGACGCCCGGAGATCCTGCGTCCTGTTCGAATGCCGGCCTTCGGCCGGCCTGGCCGAAGGGGAGGCCCGGGAGCTGCGCGCCATGGCGGGGGACGGGCGTCCCCGGGCCGGCGCGACCTGCGAGGAGGCGCTGCGGCTGCTCGACATCCGGCCCGCGGCCCGATCCTTCCCCGTCGAGGCGTCCGGCTACTGCGATCCCGGCGGAGAGCCCCTGTTCCGGCAGGGAGCCACCATCACCCCCAAGGTGCTGACCGTGGCCGGGATCGTGCTGCCTGGCAGCAAGCATGATCACCTGCAGGTGAAGACCGCCCTTTCCCGGAAGCGGCCCTGGTCCGGGATCAGGGAGCAGACGGGCGAGTTTCCCGAATGGTGGCTGCGCAGCCTGCTGAGTTCGGGGAACCTGTACCCCTTCGCCATCGCCGGGGAGCTGCCCCGGGCCGTCCTTCCCCTGGCCGAGGACGGCCTTCGCCTGCTCAAGGATCCCTCGAAGGCCTCCCAGGCTTGGCAGCGCTGGGAGGAGATCTATCGGGAACACAGGGGCAAGGGACGCCACACGCCTGGAACGCTGTTGGGGCGGATGGACTACGGACGGGCCCTGACCCTTCAGCTGGGCCTGAAGGGCAGGGGCCGGACGCTGGTCGTGCATCCCAGTTCGGGAGACATCATGCGGGCGGCCCGGATGGTCCCGGGCCAGGCCGTCCTGGACAGCAAGATCTACTACCTGCAGGCGGCGACGGCCCGGGAGGCGGCCTACCTGGCGGGCATTCTCAATGCCCCCTCCCTCAACGCCGCCTTCGCCGAGTCGAGGACCAGCGGCCGGGATTTCCACAAGAATCCCTGGAGGAAGATCCCCATTGCCCGCTACGACCCGGAAAACGCCGTCCACCAGGAGATCGCCGACCTGGCAGTTCAGGCGGAGAGAGCGGTCCTTGGCCTGGTCGACGAGGATCGGAGCCAGGGGCAGGTGGCGATCTCCAAGGGCATGCGCCGGGTCCTGGCCAGCAAGGGGATCCTCGATCGCCTGGACAAGGCGGCCGGCCAGGCGCTGCCCCGCCATGCGGCCTG
Source organism: Limisphaerales bacterium (assembly GCA_965221075.1). GTDB lineage: Bacteria > Verrucomicrobiota > Verrucomicrobiia > Limisphaerales > AAA164-E04 > UBA2970. The sequence goes on along the minus strand of OZ244865.1, from coordinate 3,068,413 downwards.
ACCGGCGGCAGGGGGCCTTCCCGTTCCCGGAAGCTTGAGCTCGATCCTCGAAGGGGACCAGGCGGCCGGGCAGCGGATCCCCGGCGACTGCCGGGAGCTGCTCGCTCCTTGGCTCGGCCGGCTCCAGGCCGTCCACGAGGCCCTGCAGGCACGGCGGGAGAGGGACATCGGCGCAAGGCGGGAGCTCTGGCTGCGGATGATCCGGTCCGCGAGCATGGAGCCCGGGGACCAGGCGGCCCAGCATCGCCTCTTCGTCTCTCATTCGTTCCTGGTTGTCCTGGCACAGGGGGTGATCCACACCCTGGCCCGCCCCGGCCAGCGGCCCGATCCGGAACGGCTTCTGGAGGGAGGCTTCGAGTCTTGGGTGCTGGAGGCGGGACCAGGGAGGAGATGGGCGAGGCAGTTCCTGGACCTGGTCCACGGCCACGATTGGAGAAGCCGCCCCGGCGATGTGCTCAGGCCGCTCTACGAGGCATTCGTGGGCGAGAGCGACCGCAGGGACTTCGGGGAATTCTACACTCCGGACTGGCTGGCCGAGCTAATGGTGGAGGAGGTCCTGGACGACGAGTGGTGCGACGAGGCCGTTGGCGCGGCCCTCGGTGCCGACAGCGATCCCGGTGCGCTGCGGGGAGTGGGCGTGCTCGACCCCGCATGCGGATCGGGAACATTCCTCTACCACGCCGCCAGGCGGATTCTCGGGTCCAGGTCCCTCGGGAGGCAGAAGCTGGATCCTCCGGAACAGGCCATGGTAGCGGCCCGCCTGGTCAGCGGGATCGATATCCACCCGGTAGCCGCAGCGATGGCCAGAGCCACCGTCATGAGGGCGCTGCCGGCCGAACCGCCAGGTGGGAGAGCGGCCATCCGGGTCTGCCAGGGGGACTCGCTGATGGTCCGGCACGGGGACGCCCCTCTCATCCGGCTTGCCGATGGCGGATCCGGATCGGGAGCGCATCGGCCCTCCTCGGACATCCGGGAGGCCGGCCTGGTCCGGAGCCTGGCGGACCGGAAGGTCGACCGCATCGTGGCCAATCCTCCCTGGCTCACCCTCTCGGGAATCCAGGCGGAGGAGCGCAAGCAGGAGCTGGAGCTCTTCTCCCGGGAGGAGGCACGGGTCTGGGCCGGGGGCAAGGCGGCTCCCCATCTGGATATCGCGCAGCTGTTCGTCAAGCGCTGCCGGGAGCTCTACCTGGCCTCTCCCCGGAGCGATCCGGCCGCATGGCTGGTCAAGAAGGCGGCGATCCGGTCCCAGGGCTGGGACAGGTTCCGGAAGTGGCACGGGGAGATCCTGGCCCAGAGCCTGGATCTGGAGGATGTCCAGCCCTTCGGGGGCGGGGACGCCCGGAGGTCCTGCGTCCTGTTCGAATGCCGGCCTTCGGCCGGCCTGGCCGGGGGAGGGGCCCGGGAGCTGCGCGCCAGCGCGGGAAACGGGCGTCCGCAGGCCGGCGCGACCTGCGAGGAGGCGCTGCGGCTGCTCGACATCCGGCCCGCGGCCCGATCCCTCCCCGTCGAGGCGTCCGGCTACTGCGATCCCGGCGGAGAGCCCCTCTTCCGTCAGGGAGCCACCATCACCCCCAAGGTCCTCTCCGTGGCCAGGATCGCGCTTCCTGGCAGGAAGCATGGCCACCTGCAGGCGACGACCGCCCTCTCCCGGAAGCGTCCCTGGTCCGGGATCGGGGAGCAGACGGGCGAGTTCCCCGAATGGTGGCTGCGCAGCCTGCTGGCTTCGGAGAACCTGCACCCCTTCGCCATCGCCGGGGAGCTGCCCAGGGCCGTCATTCCCCTGGCCGAGGACGGCATGCGCCTGCTCGAGGATCCCTCCAAGGCCTCCCAGTCGTGGCAGCGATGGGAGGCGATCTATCGGGAGCACAGGGGCAAGGGACGCCACACCCCTGGAACGCTCCTGGGGCGGATCGACTACGGACGGGCCCTGTCGTTCCAGCTGGGCCTGAAGGGCAGGGGCCGGACGCTGGTCGTGCATCCCAGTTCGGGGGACATCATGCGGGCGGCCCGGATGGTTCCGGGCCAGGCCGTCCTCGACAGCACTCTCTACTATCTGCCGTTAGCGACTGCCCAGGAGGCGGCCTACCTGGTGGGCATCCTCAATGCCCCTTCCCTCGGCGCCGCCTTTGCCGAGTCCAGGACCAGCGGGCGCCATTTCCACAAGAATCCGTGGAGGAAGATCCCCATTGCCCGCTACGACCCGGAAAACGCCGTCCACCAGGAGATCGCCGACCTCGCAGTTCAAGCGGAGAGAGCGGTCCTTGGCCTGGTCGCCGAGGATCGGAACCAGGGGCAGGTGGCGATCTCGAAGCGGATGCGCCATAGGCTGGCCGCCACGGGGATCTTCGGCCGGCTCGACGAGGCGGTCAGGAAGGCGCTGCCCGGGCACGCGGCCTGACCTGGGGGAGTGATTCCCGCATTCCGCATCCGCAGCGATCCTGATCCAGGCTGTCCGGAGCCTGGAGCCCGGAACCCAGGCGGCTTGCTCATTCCCGTCGGCCTCGGTCAACCGGGACTGCCGTCCCGCGCTTTTCCCGGAAGGATCGGCGCCATCCAGCCTCTTCGGAACATGAGGCGGCCTCATGGCGAGCGCCGCAAGGCCAAGGCGGCCTGCCCCTTTCCAGGCGGCCGATCCTCAGCCGTCCGCCGGCAAAAGACTGATCTTCAGGCGCTTGCCGGTCGCTTCGGCGTAGCGGCGCAGGGCCGCGAGAGACAGCGGCTCCAGGCCGCCTTCCAGACTGGCGACCGCCGACCGCGTCGTGCCGAGACGCCGGGCAAGCTCCGACTGCGTCAGCCTTGCCTCCGAGCGTGCGCGTACCAGCTCCTCCACGAGCTCGTACTTCCCGTCCACGCGCTTGTACTCTTTCCGGAATTCCGGGTCTTCCATCAAGCGCTTCTTCAGGTCCTTCAGCTTCGTCATGTCGACTCCTGCCCAACGTGTTTCCGGGGGGATCCAACGCACGGCGTGGCGTTTAGCGCGGCATTTTCTCGAAGACAGCCAGCGCCACCGGTCTCCAGCCAGCTGCCGCCTCGCTGGATGCCTCCGCGTGCCCGCATCCGGAGCTTCAAAGGCTCCCCTTCGAGATGTCGGGCGTGTGGCGCATCCGGTGCAGGCCTCGACCAGGGGGCGGATCGCTCCGATCCGGGAAACGCACTCGGCCAGGAGCTGGCCTGACTGGCCGTTCGGACCGGGGGGAACGGTCCCCGATCAGTTCGCCGAGGATCCGGGCCTGGGGCAAGCGTCCATCTCCGCATGAATGCGCCGGCAGCTGCCCGCCTCGGAGATGCCTGGCCGGTCCGAGGGAAAGTCCATGCGGTTGCTGCCACGCCATGCGTGCCGGCCATCGGACGCTTGGCGCATTCACGGGGCGGCCGGGCCGCTAGATCCTCTCGATCGTCACCGCGGTTCCGTAGACCAGCAGCTCGGAGGCTCCCTGCATGACCTGGGAGGTCATAATGCGGACGTTGATGATGGCGTCGGCGCCGAGCTTCTGCGCGTGCTCCTCCATGCGCTGCAGGGCCTGGTTGCGGGATTCCATGAGCAGTTCGGTGTAGCCCTTGATCTCCCCTCCCACGATGCTGCGCAGGTTAGCGAACATGTCCCTGCCGATGTGCTTGGCACGTACAGTGTTGCCGCGGACGATTCCCAGGTACTGGGTGATCCGGTGGCCTTCGAGATGGTCGGAGCTGACGATGATCATGCTGGTATCAGATGTCGTCCCTGAGTTTCCGGTCCGCTTCCCGATTCTGGATCCTCTCCACGATGAGGGCGCTGAATATCAGGAAGACGCCCAGCGCCGCCGCTCCCAGGGCCAGGCGGAGGGGCCAGGGGATGGCGACGATGAACGTCCAGAAGATGTCCAGGAAGGGAATATGCCTGGCCAGGTAGAGGCCCAGGACCACAACGCCCAGGGCGACCAGGGCGTAGCCTAGGATGAGAAGGGCCTTGGGCATGGGAGCATCGGGCGGTCGCCGGATCCTTGGAGCAATCCCCCAATTTGTCAATCCAATCGCCGACGCGGATGCCCGGGCCGCATGCCGCACGACAGGCTCCTCGCCTTCCGGCTGGTCCCGCATGACAGCCCCTTTCTCCCAATGCCGAAACAGCGGCGGCTCGACACCCTGTCGCCAGCTCGCCGGTGCGGACATGCCGACTTCCGCCGTACCGCCAGGATCGAGGACGGCGTGGATGGCTTCTTCGCCTGCGCTGCGCCTGGGAAGCCCCGATCACGGCCGCTCCAGGATCCGTTCTCGAGCTTCCGGTCCTCTCCCCGGAACCGGATCCTCCCCATTGCGAGGGCTACGTGGATCGGGACCAGGAGAGCCTTCGCCGCCCGGGGGGCGGGCCGATCGGGAAGCGTCAGGCGGCGATGCCTGCTGGACGAGGCCCGGGCGCCGGGAGCCGGAAGAGCCAGGATCGCGGTGGCGCATGGACAGCGCCCCGGAGGGGCCGACGTGCAGCCTGTCCCGTCGGGGTCTTTGGAGATAGGATCGCCGGATGCCCGGCCCGTTCCCGGTTCCGTTCCTGCTCCGTCCCATCCTGAGGCCCCGGCGGATCCCGGCGGGGGAGATCGGGGAGCCTGGCGTGCCACGGGCCTCTCCTGGAGGGCCGGATCGTGGAAGCGATCGCCCCAGCCGGGAAGCGGGAGCCGGCCGGGGGAAGGGGGGTGTCCGGTGAACCGGCCCGATCCGCTGCCCAGTCCCTGCAGCGCCGATCTGGAGGGGCTGCTCTCCCGGATCGGGCGTAGCGCCCCGGCTCCGGCGCTCCCCAGCGGGGAATGGCGCCATGTCCTGCTGACGGGTGCCGACGGCTTTGTGGGCCGGTTCGTCCTGCGGGAGCTGCTTCGGGCTCTTCCCCGCGCCGAGGTGCACTGCTGGGGGGGCGACGGCCGCCGGGCTCTCGCCAGCGTGGATCTCTGGCAGGAGTCCTGGGAGCCCCGCGTCCGCCGCTGGGATCCGGAGCGGCCCGCCCGGATCGACGCGTTCTACCATCTGGCGGGGCTGAGGCAGTTCGGGGGCCGCTACCGTCCGGGGGATCCGGCGCTGGGGATGCTGGGAAGGATTCTGGAGCTGGCCACGGGGCCGGAACCCGGGCCGGTTTTCCTCGCCTCGTCCATGGAAGTCCATCCCGCCTACTGCTGCGGCTTTTCCGGCTCTTTCCGGGAGAGCCGCATCGAGAGCGGAGAGCGGCCCGAAGCGTCCGCCATGCGGCGGTGGCTCCCCCTGGAGCGCGCGGGCTCCTCCTGGATCCACCTGGTGTCGGAAATGGCCCTGAAGGCGGCCCACGAGGCGGGGCTTGCGGGGGCCGTCTTCCGGCTGCCCTGGAGCTTCGCCTCCCGCCTGGGTCCGGTCATGGCGCAGCACAGGAAGGTCCGGCTGCTGGAGGCCATGGCCCGGCTCCGCATGCGTCCCGAGGGCCACCCCCTGAGGATCGGCGGGGAGGCGGCCGACGACCTGGCCCGCATCATGGTCTCGGTCTCGCTCAATCCCCGGCGGAGGAGCCCGCTCTACCACTGCTGCCGCGGCGAGGCTCCGGACCTGGCCGGGCTGGAGGAATGGGGTCTCGAATGGAGGAAGGTCTCCCTGGAGGAATTCCGGGAGGCCTGCCGAGGGGACGGGACTCTGGAGGAGGGCGACTGGCCTCTGCTCGAGCAGTACGGGGGCCTCTGGCCCCGGGAGCCGGAGGCCATGGACGGAGCGCCGGTGCGCGACCGGGACCTAGGGGAGGATGCGCTCCAGCCGCTGGACTGGGCCGGGGATCTCACCCTGAGGGCCCGAGCCTCGGAATGGCTCCACCGCCATCCCCCGGCGCTGTACCTGCCCTCGCCTTCGATCGGCGCGGAGCGCCTCCTGGGCTACGCCCGGGCTCTGGCCAGGAGGGAGGCGGTTCCCGTGGAGGAGGTGTGCCCGCCGTGGATGCAGGAAGGGGCCGAGGCCCTGGGAGCGGCCCTGCAGCGGGCCAGGGTTCCCCTCCTGGAGTGGCGCCGGGGCCTCGACTTCTACCACCTGACCCGGGGCTTCCGCACCCGGGCGCGGCTGTTCAAGCGGGAGAGGGCCGCGGGCGGGATCCGGGAGGCGGAGATGGACGGGCCGGTCTTCATCGTCGGCATCAACCGCACCGGAACCACCCTGCTTCACCGCCTGATGGCGCGCTCGGGCCGGTTCCGGGTCCTGCGCCACTGCGACTTCCTGGAGCCGGCCGGGGACCGGGGGAGGGAGGCGCGCTACCTGGACTTCATGGAGGCCGATCGGCTCCTGGAGGTGTTCGAGGGTATCCACGCCCTCGGGCTCCAGGAGCCGGAGGAGGACTTCCCGCTCCTCGACATGACCTTCCATTCCTGGGTGATCAACCTGCAGCACTGGATCCCCGACTACGGCCGATGGCTGCGGTCGGCGGACCTGAGGCCCGCCTACGCCTTCCACCGCCGGGCCATGCTCCACTTCGGGCACGGAAGTCCCGGGGGGGCCTGGCTCCTGAAGATGCCCTTCCACCTGATGGAGCTGGAGTCCCTGGTCGATGCCTACCCCGAGGCCCGGTTCATCCAGACCCACCGTGCGCCGGAGGCCTTCATCGGCTCCTGGTTCAACCTGGCCGACAGCCTGCGGCGCAGCAGGAACGGCCCCTACGATCCCCGTGCCCTGGGCAGGGAGCAGCTGGAGATCATGGGGCGGATGCTCGCCAGGGCGACGGCCTTCCGCCAGTCCCGCCCGGGAGGGGAGGACCGCTGGGCGGACGTGGCCTACCCGGACCTGGTCCGGGATCCGCTGGGGGCGGTGGAGGGCGTCTTCGCGCGGTTCGGATGGCCCCTGGAAGGCGTGGAGAAGATGCGGAGCTGGCTGGAGGATCGGGCCGGGGAGCGGAGGGCGATGCCTCCGCGCCGCTACCGGATCGGGGACTACGGCGTCGGCAGGGACGAGGTGGAGGAGGCCTTCGGGTCCTACCTCCGCTTCCTCGGCGACCGGGGCGTCGTCCTGGAGCGGGACCCTTGACGGTCCTGTGGGAGGAGGAGGGGATCCGGGTCCACCATCTGGAGCTGGAGGGGAACGCGCAGGAGGCGAGCCGGTGGCTGGATCCCTCCGAGCTGGAGCGGCTGGCGCGGATCCGGACCGCGGCGGGGCGGCGCCAGTTCCTGTTCGGCCGGGCGGGCCTGCGGCGCCTGCTCTGCCGGCGGCTGGACTGCCCTCCGGACCGGCTGCGGCTGGAGGGCGGGCCGGCGGAGAAGCCCCGCGCCCTGATGGAGGGCCGTCCTTCCTCCCTGGGGCTGGGCGTCTCGCACAGCGGGCGGCACGCCCTGATCGCCCTGGGATGGGGGAAGGAGCTGGGCGTGGATCTGGAGGAGCGCCGCCCCCGGAGGCGCCTGGAGGCCCTGATCGGCAGGTCGCTGCGCGGAGGGGAGCGCAGGCTCCTGCTCCGGGCGGCGGGAGCGGAGAGGCTCCGGCTGTTCTACCGGTGCTGGACCCTCAAGGAGGCGCTGCTGAAGGCCCGGGGCTCGGGGCTTTCATTGCCTCCCTCGAGCTTCGAGCTGCCCGGCGGGATCCTGGCGGGATCGCCCGAAGGGATCCTGCGGCTGCCCGGCGAGACCGGGCCAGGATGGCGGCTGCGGGATCTGGGGGAGCCCCGCTTCGCGGCCGCCCTGGCCTGGAGGGAGGGCTAGGGGGAGGGGACGATTCCCAGGGAGCCCAGGCGGCGCTCCAGCGACTCCATGGGCAGGCCCACCACGTTGCTGTAGGATCCCTCGACGCGCCCCACGATGAATTCCCCTCCTTCCTGGATGGCGTAGGCTCCCGCCTTGTCCAGGGGATGGATGCCGGACAGGTACCGGTCGATGGCACGGGCGTCGAGGGCCCGGAACTCCACCCGCGTGGCCTCGTGCCACAGCTCCCTCCGGTCCCCGGGATGCCGGCAGAGGCAGGCGCCGGTGAGCACTCGGTGGGTCCTTCCCTGCAGGGCCTCAAGCATCCGCCGGGCCTCCTCCATGTCGGCGGGCTTTCCGAGGACGCGATCGGAAGCCGCCACCACCGTGTCCGCTCCCAGGACCCAGTGGCCGGGGTGGCGGCGCGCCACCTCCGACGCCTTCAGCCAGGCGTTGGTCCGGACCAGCTCCTCGGCTCCGCCCCCGGCCTGGCGGAGCTCCTCGGCCCGGCTGGGCTCCACCCGGAAGGGAAGGCCCAGGGACTCCACCAGCTGGCGGCGGCGGGGAGAGGCGGAGGCCAGCAGCAGGGGCTTCACCCGACCGCGTCCCGGAACCGCGCCGCCCGCTCCTCGAACCGGGCCGGATCGAGCGCCGGCTCCAGCCCCTCCCGGGGCATGGGGGTCTCCAGCTCCACCCAGGAGAGGCAGCCCCGGTAGCTCTCGCTCCAGGGGACCGCCACCGGCCGCTCCAGCGAGCGGATCCGCACCAGCATGGCGTGGACCGAGCGCCTGCCGCCCCGCTCGAAGCGCTCCCGGACCGTCTCCCGGCGCAGAATGTGGAGATCGGCCAGGCGCTCCACCCTCTCCCATTCCTCCACCTCGGCGGCCCCGGCCACCTCGGCCTCGACGCCGATGGCCACGCCTGAGACGGGATCGGCCCCGGCCGGGGCGTTCCCGCCGTCCGGGACGGATCCGGGGCGGATCTTCTCCAGCTGCTGGTGGTAGGAGGTGGGAAAGAGCCAGAAGCGGCCGGCGGAGGGAGCGAAGCGCTCGTGGATGCCGCCCTTGCGCAGGATCACCGTCTGGTCCCCCCGGGCCAGGGCCCCGACCACCGCCGACCACTCCTTGAACGCGGTCTGCACGGGGGGATTCTGCAGCCCGCGCGCCGGAACTCAAGGACGGCCCGTCGGGCGCTCCCGGCCGGCGCGTTATTGGCTTGTCTCTCCGGGATTAGCCTCTACCCTCGCCCTCCCTGCTCCGATGAAGAAGGATGTCCATCCGCAATCGTACCGGCCCGTGGTGTTCCGGGACTCGGCCTCGGGTTTCAGCTTCCTGAGCAGGTCCTGCGCCCAGTCCCGCGAGACCGTCTCCTGGGAGGACGGCAACGAGTACCCCCTGGTGGTGCTGGGCATCAGCAGCGCCTCCCATCCCTTCTACACCGGCCAGCAGGTCTTCGTGGACACCGCGGGACGGGTGGACAAGTTCCAGCAGCGCCTGGCCAAGACCAGGGCCGCCCGGGAGAAGGCGGCCACCTTCAAGAAGAAGCGCCGCTAAGGCGCGGCCGCTCCCGCTCCCCTTTGCGGGGGAGCCTTCCCCGTCTCCCGAGCCTGGGGGGCCCCCATGGATCTTCTCGCCCACATCCAGCGACTGGAGGAGCGCTGCGCCGAGCTGGAGGCCTCGCTGGGCGATCCCGCGGTGTTCGACGACCGGGAGCGCTCCCGGGAGGTCTCCCGGGAGTACAGCCGGGTGCGCAAGCTGGCGGAGCTGGGGCGGGAGTACCGGAAGGTCCGGCAGGACATCTCCCGGACCGAGCAGGAGCGGGAGGCGCTGGAGGACGACGAGGAGATGGCCCAGCTGGCGGAGGAGGAGCTGCGGGATCTCCGGGAGCGCGCCCGGGGAATGGAGGGGGAGCTGCAGATGGAGATGCTGCCGCCCGATCCCATGGACTCCCGCAACACCATCGTGGAGATCCGGGCCGCCACCGGGGGCTCCGAGGCGGCCCTGTTCGTCACCGACCTCTACCGCATGTTCCAGCGCTACGCCGACCTGCGCCGCTGGGAGATCGGGGTGATCGACACCAGCCCCTCGGAGCTCAAGGGCCTCAGCCGGGTGATCTTCCAGGTGGAGGGGGAGGACGTCTACCGCCGGCTCAAGTACGAGAGCGGGGTCCACCGGGTGCAGCGGGTCCCCCTCACCGAGGCCCAGGGAAGGGTGCACACCAGCACCGCCACCGTGGCCGTGCTGCCCGAGGCCCAGGAGGTGGACGTGGAGATCCGGCCCGAGGACATCGAAGTCCGGACCTGCCGGGCCTCGGGGCCGGGGGGGCAGGGAGTGAACACCACCGACAGCGCGGTGCAGATCCTGCACCGCCAGACCGGCATCATGGTGCGCTGCGCCGACGGACGCTCCCAGACCCAGAACAAGGCCAAGGCGATGCTGGAGCTGCGCACGAGGCTGCTGGACAGCCGCCGGGCCGAGGAGCAGGCGCGCTACGCCGCCGACCGCAGGGCCCAGGTGGGATCCGGGGAGCGCAACGAGCGGATCCGGACCTACAACTTCTCGCAGAACCGGGTGACCGACCACCGCATCGATCTGACCCGCTACAGCCTCTCGGAGATGCTGGAGGGGCAGATGGACATCGTGATCGATCCGCTCATGGAGCACGACGTGAAGCGGAGGCTCTCGGAGATGGCCTGATGGACCGCTCGGCGATCATCTTCGACTGCGACGGCACCCTGGCCGACACCATGCCCCTGCACTGGGAGGCCTGGCGGAGCGTGGCCCGGGCCCACGGCTTCCGGTTCACCGAGCCGGAGTTCTACGCCAGCGGCGGGGTGCCCACCTGGATGATCCTGGAGCGGATCCGGGACGAGCAGGGGATCGATCTGGACCCCCGCAGGGTGGCGGAGGAGAAGGAGGAGGCCTACCTGGCCCATCTGGACGAGGTGCGTCCGGTGGAGCCGGTGGTGGAGGTGGCCCGGGCCCGCCACGGGCGGATCCCCATGGCGGTGGCCTCGGGGGGCACCCGCGGGATCGTCCCCATGGTGCTGGACCGCCTCTCCATACTGCACCTGTTCGACGCGGTGGTGACCAGCGAGGATGTCGAGCGGCAGAAGCCCGCCCCGGACATCTTCCTGGAGGCGGCCCGCCGGCTGGGCGTCCCCCCCGGGGAGTGCCTGGCCTACGAGGACACCGATCTGGGCCTGCAGGCGATCGCCGCCGCGGGCATGGAGGGGATCGATGTCCGCCGCCTGAGGGCCGGCGGCGGGCGGCCCTAGCGGCAGGCAGGGCGCGAGTGGCGGAACGGCAGACGCGCCAGACTTAGGATCTGGTGCCTTCGGGCGTGGAGGTTCGAATCCTCTCTCGCGCACCATGCTCCCGGATCAGTTCCTTGAAGGCCCGGATCCCGCGCCGGTAGGACTCCGGGGGCGGGGGATCGTTGTGGTCTCCGGAGAGCTCCTCCAGGTGCGTGGCTCCCGGGTGGGCCTCGCGGTTCCTTAGGGCGTGGCCGAAGGGGATCAGGGAGTCCCCGGGGCTGTGGAGGATCAGCGCCGGGACCTCCACCGAGGCGAGCCTCTCCTCCACCGGATACCCGATGGTTCCCAGGGTGCGCACCGGCAGCCAGGGGAAGATCCCGCTGGCCAGGTCCGGCAGGCTGGTGAAGGCGCTCTGCAGCACCAGCCCGCCGGTCCGGCTCCCGGCCGCCAGGTGGGCCGCCATGCTTCCTCCCAGCGACTCCCCCAGGGGCAGGATCCGCTCCGGGGCGAAGCCCTCGCCGATCAGCCACTGGTAGGCGCTCTGCACGTCCTGGTAGGTCCTGCCCTCGGTGGGGAAGCCGCCGCTCCTCCCGTAGCCCTGGTAGTCGTAGGCCAGGACGCAGAATCCCTCGTCGTGCCAGATCCGGTAGAGGCCCAGGCGGTGGGAGATGTTCCCCCCGTTGCCGTGCGAGACCAGGACCGCCCACGAGCCCCAGGCCGAGTCCGGGGGAGCCGGAACGAACCAGGCGTGGAGCCTGTTCCCGTTGACGGAGGGGAAGTAGGCCTCCCGGAAGGGCATTCCCGCCGAGGAGGGATCCCCGGCCAGCCGGCTCCGGGGCTGGTAGACCTGGACGTGCTCGAAGACGCGGAAGAGGAGGTAGAGGACCCCGAGGGCCACGAGTGTCTTGATCGCTGCGATCACTGCACGGCGTCTGCTCAGCAAGAATGCCATGGGGCCGCCCCCATCCTCCCCCGGAGGGTCCATGGAGGCAAACGCCAAGCGTGGCGGGCTTGCCCCGGAGCGGCGGCGGCGCTGGAATGGGCCGGTGGACAGGCTCGTGGCCCGCATCGTCTCGGGGGGCCAGACCGGCGCCGACCAGGGGGCCCTCGAGGCCGCCATGCGGCTCGAGGTTCCCTGCGGGGGGTGGTGCCCCGAGGGGCGCAGGTCGGAGAAGGGCGAGATACCCGCCAGGTTCCCCCTCCGGGAGCTTCCGGGCGCGGGATACCTCCGGCGCACCGAGATGAACGTGGTCGACAGCGACGCCACCCTGGTCCTCGCCTACGGGGAGCCCCGCAGCGGCTCCCGGAAGACCGTGGAGTTCGCCCGCAGGCACGGGCGCCCCTGCTACTGCGCCGATCTGGGGAAGGGCTCCGACTCCGAGCTCGTCCCGGACATCCTCGCCTGGCTGGAGGGCATCGGCCCGGGCCTGGTCCTCAACGTGGCCGGATCCCGGGAGTCGGGCCGTCCGGGGATCCAGCGGAGGGCCGAGGGGCTTGTCCGGCTCCTTCTGCAGAGCGGGGCCCTCCCTTGATCCTTGCCTGCCTCGGGGCCGCGCCTAGCATGCCCCGCCGTGTCCTGGAAGGTCCTGATCACCGCCCGCACCTTCGACCGGGTAGGGGAGCCGGCCCGGGAGATCCTGGAGGGAGCCGGGATGTCCCTGATCGTGCCTCCCCGCCTCGGCCCCCTGGAGGAGGAGGAGCTGGCCGGCGTCCTGGACGGCGCCGACGCGGTCCTGTGCAGCCCCGACGCCTTCACCGCCGCGCTCCTGGCCCGGCCCGAGGCCGCGGGACTGAAGATCCTCTCCCGCTGGGGGGTCGGCTACGACTCCATCGATCTGGAGGCGGCCACCCGGGCCGGCATCGTGGTGGCCTACACCCCCGGCCTTCTGGACGAGGCGGTGGCCGACTACGCCATGGCCCTGCTGCTTTCCCTGGCCCGCCGGGTCCACGAGACGGACGCGGCGATGAAGCGGGGGGAGTGGAGGCCGGCCTGGGGCTGCGATCTGGCCGGCAGCGTCCTGGGCATCGTCGGGTGCGGGCGGATCGGCCGCGCGGTGGCCCGCCGGGCGTCGGGCTTTGGCATGAGGCTGCTGGGGACCGATCCCCGTCCCCACCCGGATCTGGCCTCCCTGGGGGTGGATCCGGCTCCCCTGGAGGAGCTGCTGGCGCGCAGCGACTTCGTGACCCTGCACCCGGCCCTGACTCCGGAGACCCGCGGAATGATCGGAGCGGAGCAGCTGGCCCTGATGAAGCCCGGCGCCCTCCTGATCAACACCGCCCGCGGCGCGCACGTGGACGAGGAGGCTCTGGCGCTGGCCCTCCGCCGGGGAGCTCTCGGAGGAGCGGCCCTCGACGTCTTCCGCAAGGAGCCCCTGCCGCCCGGCCATCCCCTGCGCGACGCCCCCAACCTGGTCCTCTCCCCCCACCAGTCGGCCTGCGCCCTGGATACCGGCAGGAGGATCTCCGCCCTGGCGGCCCAGGCCATCGTCGACTGCAGCCGGGGGCGCCGTCCCGCCCATGTGGTCAATCCCGAGGTGTTCGCCCGGGGGGGCGTCGGGAGATGAAGCGCAATCCGGTCAAGGCCCGGCTCAGGAAAGGCCAGGCCTGCATCGGGACCTGGCTTTCCCTTCCCGATCCCACCTCGGCCCTGCTGATGGCCAACCTGCCCTTCGACTGGCTGACCCTCAACCTGGAGCACATGCCCATCGGGGTGGAGTCGGCGGCCCTGAGCTACTCGGCCATCGCCGGGGCGGGCACGGTGCCGCTGGCGCGGGTGGCCTGGAACACCGGGGAGAACATCAAGCGGGCCATCGACAACGGCGCCTGGGGCGTGGTGGTGCCCATGGTCTGCACCCGCCAGGAGGCCGTCCAGGCGGTCGAGAGCGCCTTCTACGCCCCGCTGGGCAGCCGGTCGGTGGGGGGCATGCTCCATGCGGTCTCCTTCGGGGCCGAGCCCGGCGAGTACTACCGCCGGGCCAACGAGGAGATCCTGCTCGTGGTCCAGATCGAGCACATCGCCGCGGTGGAGCGCGCCGAGGAGATTCTGGGTGTGGAGGGGATAGACGCCTTCTTCATCGGCCCCAACGACCTGCTCAAGTCGATGGGGAGGGAGCCTGGCTGGGAGAGCGAGGATCCGGCCTTCCTGGAGGCGGTGGACCACTTGCTGGCCATGGGGCGCAAGCACGGCGTGGCCGCCGGCATCCACGTGGCCCGGGCCGACCAGGCGGCGCCACGCATCGAGCAGGGCTTCCGCTTCCTGGCCATCGCCAGCGAGGCGGGGATGATGCTCTCCAAGGCCCAGGAGATCGCCGCCGCCCTGGGCCTGGAGGGCGCCTCCCGGTCGGTGGCCAAGTACTGACCGGGCCCAGGGATCCTCCCGGGGACTCCCCTTGCGGGCCCGGCAGCCGTCCCCCGGTCCCGATCAGTCCGGAGGGCTCCCGGCGCCTCCGTTCCTCTCCGGCGGCTCCGCTGCGGCCTCCTCGGAGGGCTTTCCCTTCTCCTTCCCGATACGTGCGGCGGCGGTCCACTTGGGCCGCTTCCAGACATAGCGGAACATCACGGCGCGCAGGGCGGCGGTCAGAGGGATGGCCAGGACGCCTCCGGTGATCCCTCCCAGCAGGGTGGTTCCGGTCATGATCGCGACGATCACCGTCAGCGGATGGAGGCCGACCCGGTCGCCGATGATCTTGGGGGAGAGCACCAGGCCTTCCAGGGCCTGGACCAGGACGAACACCGACAGGGTCAGCACGGGCTGGAGGACGGGGCCGTGGTGCGGGTCGATCACCGAGATGATCAGGGCCGGCACGATGCTCAGCATCACTCCCAGGTAGGGCACGATGCTCAGGATCCCGGCCAGGAATCCCAGCAGGACGGCGTAGGGGAGGCTGATCAGGGAGAAGCCCGCCATGAGCAGGATCCCCACGCACATGGCCACCAGCACCTGGGAGCGGAAGAAGACGATCAGGGACTCGTTGATCGAGTGCAGGACGAAGACCAGCTCCTCCTTGATCCGGGACTCCCGGACCGGGAGGTAGTCGGTCCAGTAGTGCTGGATCCCCGACTTCTCGGTCAGGAAGTAGAACACGTAGACCGGCACCAGGGCGAAACCGGCGAGAAGCCCGACCCAGGAGAGGGTCCAGTCCAGCTGGTTCATGAACCAGCGGCCGATGTCGGCGGTGTGCTCCCCGATCCAGGCGAGGACGGTCTGTATGTAGTCCCGGGCCAGCTCCAGGCTCTCGGCGTCGGCCCCGCCGGGGGCGGCCTGGGATCCGCCGTCCGCCCCGGCGGGCTCCGGGGCTCCGGAATCCTCCCCGGAGCCGTCACCGGAGGAGAACATCCGGGTGATCAGCTCCAGGATCCCCTTCACCTCGCTGAGCCCCTGGCTCTGCAGGAAGGGCCTCTCGATGAAGTCGTCGATTCCGTCGGCCACCGTCTGCCGGTACTCCGGGATCTGCCGCACCAGCCGGCCGGTCTCGGCGGCCAGCCGGGGCACCACCGAGGCCAGAAGCCCCGAGAGGATCGTCAGGGCCAGGGCGAACACCAGCATGATGGACCAGGTCCGGGAAAGGCGCCGGCGCTGGAAGAAGTCGACCACCGGATCCAGCAGGTAGGCGATGATCCCGGCCACCGCCAGGGGAAGGAGGACCGACGAGATCTGCTTGGCGACCCAGCCCAGCCCGATCAGGAAGAGCGCCGAGAGGGAGGCGATCACCGCCACCGCCAGGGCGGTGGCCGCGATCCACAGGATCCTTCCCTGGCCCTCGGTTGGCGTCGGGAAACGCACGCTGCGGTCAGCGGGGGGCCAGGGTGGGGCGGCGCCGGCTGCCGCGGCCCAGCTTCCGGGACCGGGCCGTGGCGGCCTTCACCGCATCGATCAGTGCGCCCCGCAGGGCGTTGCGCTCCAGTTCGGCGATCCCCTCGATGGTGGTTCCTCCGGGGCTTGCCACCATGTCCTTTAGCCGCCCCGGATGCTCCCCGGTCTCCAGGACCATCCGGGCGCTTCCCAGCAGGGTCTGGGCCGCCAGCCGGGTGGCGGTGTCCCGGGGAAGCCCGCAGGCCACTCCCCCGTCGGAGAGAGCCTCGATGATCTGGAAGGCGAAGGCCGGGCCGCTGCCGCTCAGCCCGGTGACGGCGTGCAGCTGCTCTTCGGGAAGCTCGACGGCCAGCCCCACGGCCGAGAGGAGCCTCCGGACGGTGTCCGCGTCCTCCTGGCTGGCGTGGGCGCCCCGGGAGAAGCCGGTGGCGCTGCTGCCCACAAGGGCCGGCGTGTTGGGCATGGCCCGGATCACCCGCGCGCTCGCCAGCAGGTTCTCCTCCAGGACCCGGAGGGGAATGCCGGCCGCGATCGACAGGAAGAGGTGGTCGGTGGTGGTGTGGGGAGCGATCTCGACCAGCAGCTCCTCCACCTTGTCCGGCTTGACCGCGATCACCACGAGGCTGGAGGCGGCCAGCACCTGGCGCGAGCTTTCGTGGGCGCTCCCCCCGGTCTTCTCGCTGAACAGGCGTCGGGCCTCCTCCAGGGGATCGGAGCCGGAGAGGGATCCGGCCGAGAGCGCGCCGCTCCCGATCCAGCCCTGGGCCAGGGCCTGGGCCATCTTCCCCGTCCCGAGGAATCCCACCGAGAGTCCGGAATCCATCCCGGGCGGATAGTGGCTTCCGACCTGCGCCGGAAGCAATCCGTTTCCCCGGCCGGCCGTCGGTCCGGTGCGCTGCGTCCGCCTCCTGCGGGGGCGAGAGGCCTTCCAGGATCCGGGCCCGATACAGCTGCACGGAGGAGGAGCGGCGTGCCGGCGCGTGCATTTCGCTGTCCGGACTGGGAGGCGCCTCTGGGGCACGGGCGGTCCGGGGGCGCTTTTTTTCTGCCGTGGACCGTTCCCAGTTCGTTAAGCTCTTCGTTGATAGCCGCCCGCTTCCATGCCAGGATCCCCCGTTGCTCCGGGTGGATCGGGAGGGACGCCAGGGACGAGCAGGAGGATTCATGAGAACCGAACAGGTGGCATTGTGGGGCCTGGGATGGGCCGTCTGCCTGCTGGCGCAGGCCGAGGAGCCGGTGGTCATCCGCAGCGTCGACATGTTCCAGAAGCCGGGCCAGTACTACCGCGCCTACCTCAACGCCGATGGGGACAGCCTGCTCTCCACCGGAAGGGAGCCGGTGGCGGTGAGCGACAAGGTGGGAAGGACGGGCGGGCCGCAGCTCTGGGACTTCACCGACGGGCCCACCGACGACGTGGTCCGGTTCGACTATGTCGATCCCCGGAACACCGTCCCTGGCCACTTCTTCCCGGAAGTCCCTCTGGCCGAGAAGATGACCTTCGAGTCCAACGGAGAGGCCAGGTGGCTGTTCATCGAGCAGATCCCCCTGCTGGGCCGCAAGGTTCACGGCTTCTTCGACGCCACCTTCGACTCCCTGGGCGTGCCCTTTGCCAATCCCGTTGTGGACTTCCCCGATCCGATGCGCTACGGCGACGTGTGGGCCAACCACATTGTCTTCGAGTCGTCGGTGTCGCAGCTCGGGTTCGAGGTCCCGATCCGCTACACCCAGGTCTCCGAGTTCGAGGTGGACGCCTGGGGATACGTCAACCTGCCCAGCCTCGGATTCGGGGACGTGCTCCGGGTTAACGAGAAGGTCACCACCACCCAGGCCATCCGGTCCGACTTCTTCGGCGGAGGCGATGATCTGGACGATCTGCTCGGCGATGAAGACGAGGAGCCCGCCGACACCACCTGGAACGATGTGGGCTCCGAGATCCACCGCAACCTGTACTTCTTCCGTCCCGGCTACGGGCTGGTGGCCGAGATCCACTCCACCAGCTCGGAGGCCGATCCCGGACCCAGCTTCTCCCAGGCCTCCTTCTTCAGCCGAATGTTCGAGACCAACCGCGAGCCGGATCCCGGCTGCGACGGAGCCGAGCCTGTGGGCAGCCTGTCCCTCTCCTACAACCAGGGCCGGGTGCTGCTCAGCTGGAGCCAGGCCGAGTGCGCCGACAGCTACCGGGTCGAGTACTCCTCCCGGCTGGGGACCGAAGGGGGCTGGAGCCTGCTGGGGGAGACCACCGACACCTTCATGGTCGATTCCCGGGCCCAGCAGGATCCGGGACGCTTCTACCGGGTGATCTCCGAGTGATCCCCTGGCCGATGAAGCGCCGGCCTGGAGGCGATCGGGGCTTCACCCTGATCGAGATGCTGGTGGTGATCGCGATCATCGCCATCCTGGCCGGAATCCTCCTTCCCGCCCTCTCCCGGGCCAAGCCGGTCGCCCGCGAGATACACTGCATGGGCAGCCTCCGCCAGATGGTCCAGGGGCTGGTGATGCACACCCACGATCACGAGGCCTATCCGGTCTTCAACTTCAATCCCGCGGTCTCCCTCGCCACCCTGTACTGGGACCAGGCCCTCCATCCCTACACCGGCGCCCTCTGGAACGACCAGCTCTACCGCTGCCCCGACTATCGGGGGCTGACCATCGTGGGTAGCGAGGAGGGGACCCATCTGGGCAGCTACGGATACAACGCCAACGGGGTCAAGTGGACTCCAAGCGATCTGGGCCTCGGAGGGCCCTTCTCCAAGGCGGATCTGATAGAGGCGAAGATCCCCGGATCCCTGATGGAGCACCTGCGGCTGCGGGACGGCCGTGTGCTCTCCCCCTCGTCGATGATCGCGATCGGGGACGCCCACCTGGCCTTCTCGAGCTCGTCCTCGATCATGGACATCTACGGAGTGGAAGCGGGAGGCGACACCTGGAACGGCTGGGGCCTGCTGGACATCTCCCACCGCAACTGGTGGCAGAGGCCGAACTTCTTCCTGGGCCAAGGGGTGGAGGAGGCCGTTCTGAAGCGCCACCGGGGGCGCTACAGCGTGGGATTCTGCGACGGCCATGTCGAGCGGATGGACCGGGAGGCCCTCTTCGGCCGGAGCGAGGAGTCCCTGCGCCGGTGGAACAACGACAACCTCCCCCACGCCGACAAGCTCGCCTGGTGAACGGCTTGGCTCCAGGGGCCAAGGCCAGGATCCGCCTCTGCCGGACCCTGGCCCTGATCTGGTGCCTCCCCTCCCTGGGCGCGGCGGCCATACTGGCCACGGGAGCGGGCCGGGCAGGCCTGCGGCTGGAGGACTGGATCGCGATCGCGATCCTCGCCGCGCATCTCCTCTGGATGCTGCCCCTGTGCCGCTGGAGAAGGCGCTAGTTCCCCGTGCCCATCTACGAATACCAGCTCGAGGAAGGCTCCTGCAAGGTGTGCGGCGGGCGCTTCGCCCTCCGCCGCCCCCTCTCGGCCAAGGCCCTGACCGCCTGCCCCCTCTGCCGCAAGCCTGTCCGCAAGCTCGTCTCCAGCTTCCACTCGCCAACCAAGCTCAAGCCCCTGTCGGTCTCCGACG
Organism: Limisphaerales bacterium; assembly: GCA_965221075.1. Classification (GTDB taxonomy): domain Bacteria; phylum Verrucomicrobiota; class Verrucomicrobiia; order Limisphaerales; family AAA164-E04; genus UBA2970. The sequence goes on along the minus strand of OZ244865.1, from coordinate 3,049,150 downwards.
CCAAGGGCGCGGGATTCACCGTGCTCAAGCGGATCGGCAAGGGGGAGTACGAGAGGCAGTAGACTTGCAGAGCCGCAGCGCGGAATGCGACGATGGCGTCGGGTCGCTGGACAGGCCGGCCGACGGGGCCATGCAGCTCGTCGCTGGATCGTTCCGGGGAGAGGAGCCGCCGCTGCGCCCTGCCGAGGCCGGAGGTTCCTGGCTCTCTGCTGCAGGGGGGCGCTGCCTCCTGACCCCGGGACGGCCTGGGGAGGAACAGGCGATAGCGGACATGCGGCGCTGCCAGCCTGTCCCCGGAATCCGGGCTGCCTTGGCCAGGCCAGACCCGGCTGTCCGGACTGAATCACCCGTACGAACCTCGGAAGAGGCGATCGGCTTGACGGCAATGTCCGGAACGGAAGGCTATGAGGCAGTGGCACGGGGACGATTGATCAGCAAGCAGGCAATCCTTGGCTCTGTGCCCGAACTTTCCAGGAAGCTCCGACCGCCGAAGACGGAGCAATAGGCGAGAATGAAGATGGCGGAGAATATGCGTAAATCACAAGTTTCTGGTGCCCGAACGCGTCTGAGCGAGGTGGAAATCGCCCAGATGCTTCAGGAGGCGGCACGGCAGTTCGAAGAATACCTGCATATAGCCGATCCAGCCGATTTGGCCGCTCTCTCCGAGAGCCAAGAGACCGCCAGTCCCAGGTATGCTTGGGACAATCCAATCGGGCTTGAAGCGAAAGGACAATCGAGCGCCAAGCTGGCCTGGCCTTTAGGCTGACCCGAGCCGTGCCGATCAGGGACATGGAGGCGGCCGCATATCGGAAAGGGTGCGGAATGCGGCCACTGCCATCGCTGCGCGGCGCGAGCGCAGCGTCCTCCACTGCGCCTCGAGCTTTCTGCAAAAGGCCCATGTCCCCGGCTTGTGCGCCTTGGCCGACATGCAGGACTTCGAAGGATTCATGGCTGGCGCATCCCGGCCATGGCTTCAGCTGGGGGCTCCCATTGGTCCTGCATGCGCCCGGGGGGGCCTGCGGAGGCTGCCCAGGCCATCGTCGACTGTCTCCGCGGCAAGGGCTTCCGGTGCAATCCGGGATCTCCGATCTCCAGGGAGCGTGAGCGTGCACGCGCCGCCCCATCTGGACTGGCTGCCCCGGCCTTCTTGCAGTCCAGATGGCGCCGCGAGGGCGCGGCTCCATGCTGGATCCCGTGGGAATGCCCAGGCTGGTCCAGACGCCTCGGGGGGCTCTTGACCTCTTGGGCGGCGATTGTTTAACCACTGGAGCGCATGAGCAAGATAGAGAGCCACGAGTTCCAGGCGGAGATCCGGCAGCTGCTGGATATCGTCGTCCACTCCCTCTACACCGACAAGGAGATCTTCATCCGGGAGCTGGTCTCCAACGCGGCCGACGCCTGCGAGAAGCTGCGCTTCGTGCGCAGCTCCGGCCAGGAGGTCCAGGATCCCGAGGTGGAGCCGGAGATCCGTATCGCCACCGACGACGGCGCCCGGACCATATCCATCACCGACTCCGGGATAGGAATGACCCGCAAGGAGCTGTTGGAGAACCTGGGAACCATCGCCCGCTCCGGATCCCGGGCCTTCCTGAAGCGGTTCTCCGAGTCCGGCGACAAGCCCGACGCGAGCCTCATCGGGCAGTTCGGGGTGGGCTTCTACAGCTCCTTCATGGTGGCCGAGGAGGTTCAGGTCTGGTCCCGCTCCCACCTTCCCGGGGAAGAGGGGCACCGGTGGATCTCGGACGGAAAGGGAGCCTTCCAGATCGAGGAGGCTCCCGGCTGGAACCGGGGAACCCGGGTGCTGGTCAAGCTGAGGGAGCCGGAGAAGGAGTACTCGGTCGCGTCGCGGGTCCGGTCCATCCTGGAGCGCTACTCCAACTTCGTTCCCTTCCCCATCGAGCTCAACGGGGAGCGGATCAACAAGATCTCGGCCATCTGGCTGCGCAGCAAGAGCGAGATCGGGGAGGAGGAGTACCTCGAGTTCTACCGCTTCATCGGGCATGGAGCCGAGGCTCCCCTGGGCCGCCTCCACTTCTCGGCCGACGCCCCGCTGGCCATCCAGGCCCTGCTCTTCGTCCCCCCCGGAAACCTGGAGAAGATGGGGCTGGGCAAGAGCGAGTCCCAGGTCGGCCTCTACTGCCGCCGGGTGCTGATCGAGGCCCGCTGCCAGAAGCTGTTCCCCGAGTGGCTGCGGTTCCTGTGCGGGGTGGTCGACAGCGAGGACCTGCCCCTGAACATCTCACGCGAATCGATGCAGGACAGCGCCCTGATGCGCAAGCTGGGCAGGGTGATCACCTCCCGATTCCTGAAGTACCTGGAGGAGCTCGCCGAGAAGGACTCGGGCGCCTTCTACCCGATCTACGACGAGTACCAGCGCTTCCTCAAGGAGGGCGCCCTCAACGATCCCGACCACCGCCGGCGCCTGGCCCACCTGCTGCGCTTCGAGTCCTCGGCCCTCGAGGCCGGTGAGCGGACCTCGTTCAAGTCCTACCTGGAGCGCTCGGAGGCCGATCCGAAGAGGATCTACTACCTCTACGCCCCTTCCCGGGACCTGGCCCTGCAGAGTCCCGCCTACGAGGGGCTCAGGGCCCGGAGCCTGGAGACCCTCTTCCTCTACGATCCGATCGACGAGCTGGTGATGGAGAACCTGGGAAAGCTGGAGGAGGCCGAGCTGTGCGGGGCGGAGCGGGCGGAGATAGAGCTGGAGGAGGGCCAGGGAGAGGTCCTGGGCGCCGAGCAGATGGAGAGCCTGGGCGGGTGGATCAAGGAGCGGATCGGCGAGGATGTCGCCAGCGTGAAGGCCTCCCAGCGCCTGGTCGACAGCCCCGCCATGGTGCGGGACGCCGACGCGGTCTCCTCCAACATGAGGCGCCTCCTGGACTCCTTCGGCGACGGGGCGGGGGCGAAGGTGCGCTACGACATGGAGCTCAACCCCCGCCACGAGGTGGTCCGGGGGCTGCACCGGGCCATGGAGAGGGATCCCGAGCTGGCCGAGGAGGCCGCCCGCCAGCTCTTCGACAACGCCCGCATGGCGGCCGGGGTGGTGGCCGAGCCCCAGGGCATGGTCAGGCGGCTCAACTCCCTGCTGGGCCGGCTGCTGCGCTGAGCGCTAGAGCGACTCCGGCTCCTGCATCAGCTGCGAGACGCGGGAGAGCAGCCGCCCGGCCGCTCCTCCGTCCAGGACCCGGTGGTCGAAGCTCAGGGTGAGGCTGGCCCGGGTGGCCGGACGGAAGGCCTCCTGCTCCTCCTCCCAGACCGGCTCCTTGCGGGCGGCCCCCAGGCCCAGCACCAGGGTCTGCTCGGGCAGGGGTATGGGAGTGGCCCAGGTCAGGCCGAAGGTGCCGTAGTTGGTGACCGTGGCCACCGAGTTGCCCATCGATCCGGGAGGAACCCGGCGCTCCCTGGCCATGGACATCAGCTCCCGGTAGCGGACCGCCAGCTCCTTGAGCGGCTGCCTGTCGGCGTTGCGGAGCACCGGGACCAGCACCCCGTCCTCGGCCTCGACCGCGAAGCCGATGTCGATCGAGGCCGGGTGGACGATGTTGCGCCCGATCAGGCGCCCGCCCGGCTTGTTGTTCTCGCTGAGGGCCCGGGCCAGCGCCCGGATGGCGTAGAGGGTGGGGCCGGGCCGGGGGTCCAGGTCCCTGCGGTGGCGCAGCAGGGCGTCCATGCCGACGGGGAGGCCCACCGTGGCCAGGGGCCGGGTCCAGCTGCGGCTCATGGCGTCGGCCACCGCCACCCGCATGGAGGAGGCCTGGCTCATCTCGGCCCGGTCCAGCTCGGCGACGAAGCGCTCGAAGTCCTGGACCGTGACCCGGCCCCCGGCCCCCGATCCGACCAGGCCGGCCAGATCCGCCCGGCGCAGCGCCAGCTCCTGCATGCGGGCCTTGAGCCGGGGAGAGAGGTAGGTGGCCCCGTAGCTGTCGGCCGGGACCGGCAGGGGACCCAGGGTGGGCTTGACCTCGGGCGCGGCCCGTGGCGGCGGCTCGGGCTCCTCCCTGGGCTTCTCCGGGAGCGGCGGCGGCGGGGGGGCCGGGCCCTCCTCCGACTCGATGTGCCCCAGCACCGAGCCCACCGGGTAGCTCTCGTCGATGCTCGCGGTGAACTCCCGGACCACCCCCGAGGCCGGGGCGGTGACGTTCATGGTGGCCTTGTTGGTCTCCACCTCGATGATGTCCTGGTAGATCTCCACCTCCTCGCCCTCCCGGACCAGGAAGTCGATGATGGTGGCCTCGGCGATCGACTCCCCCAGCTGGGGCATGACGATGGGGGTGCGCTGCATGGGGAGTCAGAACTGCAGCAGCCTGCGCACCGCGCCCAGGATCGAGCCGGAGGTGGGGCGGTGGGCGGACCACAGGTCGGGGTGGTAGGGAATCGGGGTGTCGCGGGAGTTGATCCGCATCGGCGGGGCGTCCAGCAGGTGGAAGCCCTCGCTGGATATCCGGGAGATCAGCTCGGTGGTGGCTCCGCCCCAGGGCCAGGCCTCGGCGACGCACAGGAACCGGCCGGTGCGCGCCACGCTGGCCATGGCGGTGTCGGTGTCCAGGGGCTTGACGCAGCGCAGGTCGACCACTTCCAGCTCCACTCCCTCCTGGGCCAGCTCGCGGGCCGCCGCCAGCACCTCGTGGAGCATGGCGCTGTAGGTGGCCACGGTGGCGTGGCGCCCGGTGCGGGCGATGCGGGCGCGTCCCGCGGGCAGGGAGTCCGACTGCAGGGAGGGGGACTTGAGGTGGTTGTAGAGGAACTTGTGCTCGCAGAAGATCACCGGATCGTCGATCTCCACCGACTCCACCAGCATGGAATGGGCGTCCTCCACGGTGGCCGGGGCCATCACCACCAGGCCCGGATAGTGGGCGTATATGGCCTCCAGGCTCTGCGAGTGGAAGGGGCCGCCCCCGTCGATGCCCCCGCTGGGCAGCCGGATGGTAATGGGAAGGGGGACGCCCGTGCGCCAGAAGTAGGCGCCGGCGTGGTTGACGATCTGGTTGAATCCCACGGTGGAGAAGTCGGCGAACTGCATCTCCACGATGGGACGCATGCCCTCGATGGCGGCGCCGATGGCGCTGCCCACGATGGCGTCCTCGCTGATGGGGGCGTCGAGGACCCGGTCCGGGAACTCCTCCTTCAGCCCCCGGGTCGCCTTGAAGGCCCCCCCGTAGGCCCCCACGTCCTGCCCGTAGACGAAGACCCGGGGATCGGTCCTGAGCAGATGGTGCTGGGCCTCCCTGATGGCCTCTAGATAGGTGTGCATGCCGCCTACCGGGGAGGATCGGCCAGCCTCCGGGTGGAGAGGGCGCACCAGTCGTGGCGGAAGGGATCGGGGCCGCCCTCGCGAATCACCTGCTGGGAGGCCTCCTCGATCTCCCGGGCCACCTCCTCGCGCTCCCTGGCGATGCGGCCGCTGTCCAGGACACCCATGGCCTGGAGGCTCTGCTCAGCCACCTCCAGGCAGTCGCGTCCCGCCCTGGATCGCTTGATGTCGTCCCTGACGTAGTCGGCGGGATCGTGCTCTCCGTGCCCGCAGAGCCGCAGCAGCTCGGCGACCACCATCTGCGGCCCGCCCCCGTCCCGGGCCCGCTCGACCGCCCGGCCGATCCCCCGGCAGCAGTCGATCAGGTCGGTGCCGTCCACCTGGTGCTCCTCGATGCCGTAGCCCCGGGCCTTGTCCGCCAGGGACCGGCAGGCGAACTGCCGATCGGTGGGGGTGGAGTAGGCGTAGTGGTTGTTGGCCACCACCACCACCACCGGCAGCCGCTCGACCGCGGCCAGGTTGATCCCCTCGTGGAAGGCGCCGGTGGAGGTGCCGCCGTCCCCGATGCAGGTGGCGCCGACGGAGTCCCGGCTGCCCTGGAGCCTCCGGGCCATGAGCATCCCGCAGACCACCGAGATCATGGCCCCCAGATGGCTGAGCATGGGCAGGTAGCCCTTGCGGGGGCGTCCCCGGTGGACGTTGCCGTCGCGGCCCCGCATGGGCCCCAGCGGCGAGCCCAGGCAGGTGCGCAGGGCATCCATCACCGTCTCGCCGAAGGCCAGACGTCCGGCCCCGTCCCGGATCAGGGGAGCGAAGATGTCCGAGGGCCTGAGGGCCTGCCCCAGGGCCACGCTCAGGGCCTCCTGCCCCCGGCCCAGGAACACCCCGCCGTAGATCCGGCCCGCCCGGTACATGGCCGCCAGCTTGTCGTCCAGCAGCCGTGCGGCGACCATCCAGCGCCAGGCCCGGCGCAGCTGGGCGGGGCCCGGAAGATCCGTCCCGGACGCCTTCCCCTCTTCAGCCATCTCTCTGGTCGGTGGACTCCATCTGAACCCCGCTCGGGCGACCCTAGCCGAGGCGCCGGGGCGGGACGAGATTGGAATCGGCGGGTTGACGGAAGGCGGCTCCTCCTTCCATGATGCGGCCCGTGACCCGACCCCAGATCGCCGGCAGGAGCCCTGTCGTCCAGTCCGACGTGGCTCCGGGAACCTACTGGTGGTGCAGCTGCGGACGCTCCCAGGGCCAGCCCTTCTGCGACGGCTCCCACAAGGGGACTGGCTTCAAGCCGTTGAAGGTGGAGATCGCCGAGGAGCGTTCCGTGGCCTGGTGCGCCTGCAAGCACAGCGCCGGCCCGCCCTACTGCGACGGCTCGCACCGCGATGTCTGAGCCGGGATCCGGACTGGAGCGGCCGGCAGGGCCCCCGACGGCCGCCTGCCGCGCTCGATCCCCGCGCCTTCCCCGGCAAGCATGAGCGGACCGAGATTCAGGGTGGCGGTGGTCGGGCTGGGCTTCGGCGCCGAGTTCCTTCCCATCCACCAGGCCCATCCCCTGGCCGACCTGGTGGCGGTGTGCCGCCGCGACCGGGGGGAGCTGGACCGCGTCGCCGACCACTTCGGGATCCCCAGGCGCTACACCCGGCTCTCCGATCTGCTCGCCGATCCCGAGATCGACGCGGTCCACATCAACTCGCCGATCGGGGATCACGCGGCCCAGTCGGTCCAGGCCCTGCGGGCCGGCAAGCACGTGATGTGCACCGTGCCCATGGGCACCACCGTGGAGGACTGCCAGGAGGTCTGCCGGGCGGTGGAGGAGACCGGGCGCCGCTACATGATGGCCGAGACCGTGGTCTACAGCCGCGAGTTCCTCTACCTGAGGGATCTCCTCCGCAGGGGGGAGCTGGGCTGCCTGCAGTACCTGGCGGCCAGCCATCCCCAGGACATGGACGGATGGCCCGAGTACTGGCAGCGGATGATCCCCATGCACTACGCCACCCACGTGGTGGGCCCCTGCCTGGGCCTGGCCGGGGGCAGGGCCGAGTCGGTCAGCTGCTTCGGAAGCGGGACGGTGCGCCCGGACATCGCTCAGAAGAGCGGCAACTCCTTCGCGGTGGAGACCTGCCACATCAAGATCCGGGACTCCGACGTGGCCGCCCACATCTGGCGCTTCCTCTACGACGTGGCCCGCCAGTACCGGGAGAGCATCGACGTCTACGGCAGCAAAAAGAGCTTCGAGTGGTCCCTGGTGGAGGGCGAGCCCCACATCCTCCACGTGGCCAAGCGGCCCGAGAGGGAGATCCCCGAGAAGGTCGAGATCCCGGACTTCGCCCACCTCCTGCCCGAGCCTATCCGCAAGTTCACCCAGTCGATCGAGGACGACCAGCACCTCTCCTTCGTGCAGGGAGGGGGCCACGGCGGCAGCCACCCCCACATGGTACACGAGTTCCTCTCCGCCCTGGCCGAGGACCGCGATCCCTGGCCCGACGCCCGCACCGCCGCCAACTGGACCTGCGTCGGCATCTGCGCCCACCAGAGCGCGCTCCGGGGCGGCCAGATCGTCCCCCTTCCGGACTTCACCCTCTAGGCGAGCCGCACCCTCCATCCACAGGAAACTACGCTTCCAGACTCCATGAGTAACGACGCCCGACCGTCCTCCGGTGATCAGATGCTGTTCTGGGGATGCTTCATCGCCCTGATCACCACCGCCTTCGCCTTCATCACCCGGGCCTTCATGGTCAACGATCCCGCGCTGTGGCCCGCGACCTTCGGCCTGGACGAGGTCCAGGCGGGGGAGCTCTTCGGGGCGGGGATCTGGCCCTTCGCCATCAGCATCATCGTCTTCAGCCTGGTCATCGACCGCATCGGCTACAAGACGGCGATGTACTTCAGCTTCGTCTGCTACGCGATCTACGCGGCCCTGGCGATCGCGGCCTACGGCATGGTGAGCGGGGCCGAAGGGGAGGCGATGGCCGAGATGCAGGACCAGGCCTACTGGCTGCTCTACGCCGGATCGGTGATCCTGGGCCTCGGGAACGGAACGGTGGAGGCCTTCATCAATCCGGTGGTGGCCACCATGTTCCGCAGGGACAAGACCAAGTGGCTCAACATCCTCCACGCCGGCTGGCCCGGAGGACTGGTCCTGGCCGGCGTCCTGACCATCGCCCTCAGCCAGGGCGATGCCGGAGGCTGGGTGGGACAGGACTGGAGGGTTCTCATCTACCTCATCGCCATTCCCGCGGTGGTCTATCTGGTCATGCTGGTGCGGGCCGACTTCCCGGTCACCGAGCGGGTCAAGTCGGGAACGACCTACCGGGAGATGCTGGCCGAGTTCGGCGCGTGCGGCGCCCTGCTGGCCTCCGTGCTGATCTTCAGCCAGCTGGGCCAGGTGTTCGGTTTCGAGACCTGGCTGACATGGACCCTGGTGGGGGCCTCGACCCTGGGCTTCTGGGCCTACTGCCGGTCCCTGGGACGCCCGATCCTGATCTTCCTCTGCCTGGTGATGATGCCCCTGGCCATCACCGAGCTGGGCACCGACGGAGCCATCACCGGGATCATGGCGGCTCCTCTGGACGCTGCGGGATACAGCCCGCTCTGGGTTCTGGTCTACACCTCGGCCATCATGGCGGTGCTGCGGTTCTGGTTCGCCGGCCCCATCGTCACCCTTCTTACCCCCGTGGGACTGCTGATCGCCTCCTCCTTCCTGGCGATCGTCGGTCTCTACTTCCTATCAGGCGCCCAGGGCCTGGCCGTCATCTTCCTGTTCGCCACGCTCTACGGCCTTGGAAAGACCTTCTTCTGGCCTACCATGCTGGGAGTGGTCTCCGAGCAGTGCCCCAAGGGAGGGGCGCTCACCCTCAACGCCATCGCCGGCATAGGCATGCTCTCGGTGGGGATCATCGGCGCTCCCTGGATCGGGAAGATGGCGGAGGACTCGATCCGCAGGGATCTCGATCCGGAGGTGTACGCCGAGATCCAGGACGACCAAGAGAAGAGCTATGTGCTTGGAAGGTACACCGCTCACAGCGAAGCGAAGCTCGAAGCGCTGCCCGAAGGTCAGAAATCGGAGCTGGAGAAGCAGATAGCCGTCGCCAAGCAGAAGTCGCTGGCCACGGTGACCATCTTTCCCATGGTCATGCTTGCCAGCTACATCCTCCTGGCCCTCTACTTCAGGAGCAGGGGCGGCTACAAGACTGTCGATCTGAAGATCGAGGGCGAGGACGCTGGCCCGTAGGGATCCACCGCCCCTTCCCTTGAAGGGGCGGACGGAAAGGCGCCAGGGCGGCAGCTGCCGCTTCGGATTCCCGGAGCGGCGCCGGCCGCCCTTTCCATTCCATCAGGTCGGCCTCCGTGGCTCCGCCAGGAAGGATCGGGAGAGGCCGAAGGCGGGAACCGGCGCCTGCCGGCCATCGGCCAGCGGGAGGCGTAGAGCCCCGGGAAGGATGTCCCCTGGATTGCATGCAGCGGGCGCCGGGCAGGCTCCTTCAGGCGGGAGCCTCCGGATCCTCTCCCCGGATCGCCCGATGTCCCGGGAGAGCGCCGCTACGGCGCCTCGGGGCCGGTGATGTGGGAGCCCTCCATGTCGTAGATGCCCACCAGGTAGCCGCCCTCCCGGAACTCGCCCACATGCAGGACGCCGTGGACGGTGACCGCCTGGTCCATGATGGCGTTCACGCCCTGGTCCTTCATGCGGACGTTCACCCATTCGTTGATCATGGGGATGGTGCCGAAGCAGCACATCGACTGGTCGCGCATGATCAGGAACTCGGTCACCTTGGCCTCCTCCACCTTGAGGGGGAGCATGAAGCCCTTCAGCGAGATGCTCTGCTGGTCCAGGCAGTGGATGTCCTCGGGGATGAGCTCGGAGGCCCCCTCGATCTCCCCGGGGACCGGCTGGGTCATGTCCTGCGGCAGCACGTACTCGAAGGAGGCGAGGAGGTCGAAGCTGATCTCCCGGAACGGCTCCCCGTCCGCCTTCTCCTCGGCGGCAGCGGGAGCCTCCGGGAGGCCGGTTCCTGCATGCTCCCGTCCGCCGCCCGCCGCCGGCTCCCCGGGCATTCCAGGCGGTTCCTCCTCCGGGAGGATCTCCAGCGGGAGGATGGGATCCCCCTGGATGGGCAGCGGGGCGGCGATCTCCGCCTCGTCCGCCGGACGGCATCCGGAGGCGAGGAGGCCCAAGGCCAGGACCAGGAAGGCCGTGCCTGGTCCCGGCTCATTCATGGCCGCTGGGATGGGAGAAGGAGATGTCCTCGAAGGTCTGGCCCCGGATATCGATGGTGGGGATGCGGGCGCTGAAGCTTTCCTGGGCGAGGGGCCATTCGCCGGCGAAGTGGGCGGTGTCCCCTTCGGTCTCCCCTGTGGCGCGGCTGGCCACGGGGAGCAGCTCGATCTCGAACTCGGATTCTGCGGACTCGGCCCCGGCGCTGCCTTCGGGGGCGGCCGGCCCGCTAGCCGTTTCCGAATCCACGTGAAGCTTCAGGGAAGGGGCCTGGATGCGGACGAAATTGTGCATGTGCCCGTCCAGCACGTAGCAGTGGAGACTGCCGCCCTCGATCAGGAATTCCAGGTGGTAGAGCTCCTCCCCCAGGACCACCGGGGTGCCTCCGTGGGGGGGCTCGTGATGGTGGTGGTGTCGAGCCTCCTCGGGAAGATCGTCCGACGGGCCGCAGGCCGACCCAAGGAGAACCGTCAGGACAAGGAGCTGCGGCGTCCGCATGGGACGGCACGATACGCGTTCGCGCCGGTTCGGGCAACGCCGGAGGCGCTCAGGCCTGCGGAGCCAGATGGCGGGCCACCTCGGCGCGGTAGGCCTTCAGGGCCGGGAGGAGCCCGGCCACGGCGCTGGCCGCGATGGCCGACAGGGGGGCCTGAAGGTGGACTCCATGGAGCTCGAAGGGGGAGAGGACCACGCCCACCTCGGAGCGGAGGGCGGCCGCCACTACCCAGAACAGGGCCAGGTAGAAGAGGAAGGCGAGGGCCATGCCCAGGGCGGCCAGGGACGTGGTCTCCAGGACGATCGCCGAGAGCAGGGTGCGGCGTCGGGCACCCAGGGCCCGGAGGATGGCCAGGTCCCTCAGGCGGGCGTTCATCGAGTTGTAGACGCTGGCCAGGATCGAGCCGACGGCCACCAGGGCCACCAGCTGCGAGATCCGCTCCAGCGCCAGGGCGAAGTGGCCGAACCGGTCGAAGAGCCTGGCGACGATGGCTCCAATCGGCCAGGCGAGGGTGAGCCGGTCTCCCTGGCGGTTGTAGAGGGTGCGCAGCTGCAGGCCGGCCTGGGGGGACTTCAGGTCGAGCAGGACCGCGCTCACGTCCGTGGCCAGGGCCTGGTCGTGGCCCTCCATCCTCTGCATCCCGGCAAGGGGGATCCACAGCGCCCGGTCGGAGGGGGTGTTGGTGGGCTCGAGGATCCCCACCACTACGTAGACGTCCTGGTGGCGGCTCCCCTCGTCCTGCGAGAGGCCGTGGTAGGGATGGAACTCGTCGCCCAGCGAGAGCCCCAGTCTCCGGGCGGCGAAGCTGCCGGCCACGGCCTCCTTGCGCTGCGGGTCGAAGATCCGTCCCCCGGGAGCGACCCGGTAGGCCTGGCCGGAACGGTACTCGATGTCGGCGAACAGCTCGGGCGTCGTTCCCACCAGCCGGAAGCCCCGGTAGTTGTCCCCCACGGCTATGGGGATGGCGTGCCTCACCAGGGGATTGCCGCGGATGTCCTCGAAGTCCTCCCGGGAGATGGTTCCCGGGGAGGAGTCGAGGTGGAATAGTGAGTTGAGCACCAGCTGCAGTTCGGAGCTGCGCGGCCCCAGGACCGCGTCGAAGCCCGAGTCGGTCCGCTCGAAGGCCTCCGCCGCCTGCTCCTCGAGGGCCCCCACCGCCATCCACAGGCCCCCGGCCAGGGCCAGGGAGAGGGAGGTCACCACGGTGGAGAGGAGGTGCTGGCGCAGGCTGCGCCTTGCCAGGAGCCACAGGGTCACGGGCAGGCCTCCACGGCACGGTTGATCTCGGAGAAGTCCCTTCGCGTGCCGAATTCCCGCAGAAGCCCCTCGTCGTGGCTGACCCACAGCAGGGCCGCACGGTTCTCCTCGCAGGCCTCCCGGATCAGGGCCAGGGCCTTGCGGGCGCTTCCGGGATCCAGGTTTCCGGTCGGCTCGTCGGCCAGCACCAGGGAGGGGCGCGAGGCCAGGGCCCGGGCCACGGCCACCCGCTGCTGCTGCCCGACCGAGAGCTGCCTCGGCAGGTGGTGCAGTCGGCCGCCCAGGTCCACCCGCTCGAGCAGCTCCCGGGCCCGGGCCCGGCTGGGGCCCGGGCCGAAGGCCATGCCCAGCAGCACGTTCTCCAGGCAGGTGAAGCCCTGGAGCAGGTTGAAGCTCTGGTAGATGTAGCCGATGTGGGCGGCCCGGAACCGGTCCCTCTCCGGCTCGGCCAGGGAGGCGACGTCCCGGTCCCGGATCCGGACCGTTCCCCGGTCGGGAAGGAGGATCCCGGCGATCAGGTGGAGGAAGGTGGTCTTGCCGCAGCCGCTGGGTCCATGGAGCGCCATTTGCCCTTGTCCCTCCAGGGCGAACTCGGGAACATCCACCACCGCCTGGCTTCCGCCCTGGGGAGAGGCGTACGACTTGCCCAGCCCCTCGATCCGCAGCAGGGGGGATGCGGACGGCTGGACTGGATCGTCGCCCGGGGGCATGGCCCCGGGATGGTAGGAGATGGCCAAGGGGGGAGACAAGAGAAGGAAGGCGGGCGCCGGCTTCCGGAGGCTGTGCGGCGCCATGGCCGCGTTCCTGGGGACCTGCACCCTGGCCGGTTTCCTGGGAGGCCTCTGGTGGGTCTTCGACCTGGCCTCCCACTTCCGGATCCAGTACGCGGTCCTGGCCTGCCTCCTCCTGGTCCTCTTAGCCTGGCTGCGGCGCTGGCGGTGGGCGGCTTTCATGGCCGCCTGCCTGGCGGCCAACGCGGCCGCACTGGCCCCCTTCCTGGGAGGGCCGGCCCGCTGCCCCCTTCCCGCCGGCCCGGCCAGGAGCGTGCTGTGGTGGAACATCGGCCAAGGCAACGCCGATCACGAGGCGTTCGGGCGCTGGGTGGAGGAGGAGGCCTTCGACCTGGTGGCTCTCTGCGAGTTCACCCCCGCGTGGGAGGAGTATGTGGAGCGGGAGCTCTCCGGGCTCTATCCCTGGCGCCACCACCACGCCCGCAGGGACTCCTTCGGACTATCGCTGCTCTCCCGCCATCCGCTGGAGGACATGTCCGTCTTCGTCCCGCAGGGCGGCCGGGTGCCGGTGATGCGGGGCCGGGTGGACCTGGACGGCCAGCGACTGCAGCTGGCGCTTATCCATCCCATGCCGCCGGTCCGGGCCCGGGCCGCGGCCTCACGCGACCGCATCCTCGAAGTGCTGCCCGAGGCGCTGGGGGAGGGGCCCTCCCTGGTGGTGGGGGACTTCAACACCGCTCCCTGGAACCGGGCCTTCGCGCGGCTGCTCCGGGAGAGCCGGCTCCAGTGGTGCGGCAGGATCGTCCCGACCTGGCCGGCCTGGATGCCCCCGATGCGGATACCGCTCGACTATTGCCTCGGAAGCCCCGAGATCCGCATCATGGATCTGCAAGCGGGACCGGCCCTGGGATCGGACCACCTCTCCCTCCGGGCCCGCTTCGCCGTAGCCGCCGCGGGAGCGCCGGGGGGGCTCGTCCTGCGATAGTGGCAGAATCCCTCCAGCCAGCGCGCTCCCGGGCCCTTCCCTGGAGCGAGATCTGGACACGTCCCTACCGTCAGGCTCCCAGCCTGGGGACCTCGCTGGCCACCAGGCTGGCGGCCTCCCTGGGGGCCCGGTGGCTGAAGGGCATCGAGGGGGAGACCGGCTACCGCACGGAGAACGATCCCTACATCGCTGTGCTCAACCACAACCAGAAGCTGGAGTCGATCTTCCTGCCCAGCGTCCTCTTCCATCTGCGGGAGGGCCGGCCGGTGCGCTTCCTGGCCGACTGGAATTACTGCTTGGTCCCTCCGGTGTGGTTCTTCTACCATTTCGGCAGGGTTATCACTGTGGCTCGCAAACCGGCAAGACCTCGCTTCCTGAACATCTTCAAGCCGTGGTTCGTCCGGGGAGCGTCGGGCCTGGCCCAGGCCCGACAGGCCCTGGAGCAGGGCGATTCCATCGGCCTGTTTCCCGAGGGGACCATCAACCGGAGCCCGGACCGGCTGCTGCCGGGGCACCTGGGGGCGGCGCGCCTCTCGCTTCAGGCCCGGGTCCCGGTGCTCCCCATAGGCGTCCGCTTTCCGGAGCACGACGCCTCGCTTCCCATCCCCGAGTTCGTCCCCATGGCCATCCGGGTGGGAGCCCTGATGGAGCCTCCCGCCGTCGAGGGGCCCGCCTCGAAGGACGAAGTGAAGGGCTGGCACGGCTGCATCATGGAGTCGCTCGCCTCGCTGTCGGGAAAGGCCTGGAAGCCCCGCTGGTAGACGCCGCCCATGTCCCTGGCAGACCAGATCCGAGTCGTGCGCGCCACGACCGAGTCACAGCGGCAGCAGGCGATGGAGGTGCTGCTCGCCACCTACGTGCAGGAGAAGAAGTGGATCCGGGACGAGGGGGGCTTCTTCCCCGAGTCGGATCTGGAGGCCGACAACATCTCCTGGTTCGTGGCCTCCTCCGGAGCCGGTCCGGTGGGCGTGGTCCGGGTCCTCTACGACCCTCCGCTGGAGCTCTACCGGGAGTACGGCCTGCAGCCTCTCGACGCGAAGCTGGACGTCGAGAAGTTCGTCCGCGAGAACCGCATCGCAGAGATCGGCCGCTTCGCGGTGCTCCCCTCCCACCGCCGCATCATCCTGGCGGCGGTGGCACTGATGCGCGAGGCCAGCCGCGAGACGGTGGCCAGGGACTACACCCACTACGTCACCGACATATTCGAGGGAGAGCTCCACAATCCCTACGACTTCCACACCCGGGTGATGGGCTTCGAGCCGGTGGCCACCCACGACGTCGGGGAGCTCAACTGCCCCAACCGCCGCATCACCATGGTGCTCGATCTGCGGGCCGCCTACCAGCGCATCCGCAGCCGCAAGAAGTGGATCTACCGGCACCTCACCCAGGACTGGGACCCGTCGCTCCACCACAAGCTCAACAACCACCCGCCTCCCTGATCCTCCCTCCATGACGGAGCTCACCCGGCCCGCGGCGTGGGGGCGGGCGCTGGCGGCGGTCGGATCCACCGGCCTCTGGGCGGTGGCGGGCCGGCTGGTCCAGGTCTTCGGCTTCGGACATGCCATCAAGTGCATGGGCCACGCCGGATCGGGGCTCTCGGGGCAGGCGATGGTCGCGGCCATGCTCGCGCAGCTGGTCCTCTCCCTGGGGATCGACGTGGTGGCGGTGCGGCATGTGGCGGGCGGCTCCCGCTCCCTCGCCAGTCTGCTTCCGGCCATCTTCACCTTGCGCCTCTTCCTGCACGGAGCGCTGGCGCTGGTCGGCCTGGCCCTGGTCCCTTTGCTGGCCTCCGGCCCGGAGGCGGCCTTCGTCTGGTCCTGCGGATGCCTCTACTTCGTGGCGCTGGGCCTCAACTACCAGTGGTACTACCAGGCCACCGGCCGTATGGCCGCCCTCTCCCGGATCCAGACACTGAGCACCCTGGCGGTGGCCGTCGTCTTCCTGGCCTTCTTCCGGCCCGGACAGGCGGCCGGCAGCGACCTGATGGTCATGGCCCTGGTGCACGGGGGGGTCACCGCCTGGGTCTGGTGGCGTGCCCGTCCCGGCCTCCTGCCCCTGGGCAGGGCGGTGGACCAGACCCTCCGGCTGATCCGCGAAGGGATCGCCATGTGGCTCTTCGGGCTGGCCTACAACGCCCTGTCGCTGATCGCCTTCTTCCTCATGCCGGCGCTGCTGGGCCAGCAGGAAGGTGTCGAGCAGAACGGCTACTTCCGCCGCAGCTTCCAGCCCTGCCTGGCGTTGCAGTTCGTGCTCACCTACATCGGCTACATCTTCTACCCTCGCATCGTGGCCTGGGAGCGCAGCGGCGGCTTCGAGGGCCGGGTGGCGGCCCTGGCCCTGGCCGGGCTGGCCCTGGCCGGGCTCTGCTACCTGAGCCTGCTGTGGCTGGCAGGGCCCGTCTTCGGCCTGGTCTACGGAAATACCGACGGAGTGGCGATCTTCCCGGTCCTGGCCGCCTCCCGGTTCGTGGGGATGGCAAGCGGCTTCCTGGTATGGGGACTTCTGGCCCGGCGCCAGGACCTCAGGGCGGTGGCCTGCTGCTTCCTCGCCCTGGGGGCGTCGTTGCTATGCCACCTCTGGGCCCTTCCGCGGAGCGAGAGCGGCCATGTGGCCGCGGGCTGGATCGCCGCCCTGGGGGAGAGCGTCCTCTTCCTCTCGTGCGCCGTGGCCTTCCTGCGGGGCAGGGCCCGCCGAGCCGAGTGAGGAATCCGCTGCGGCAGCTGCGCCATTGCTGGCGGTGGTGGAGGAAGCTCGGCCCGTCGGGCTGCTTCCGCCTCTCCGACGCCCTGATGCAGTGGGACAGGGTGGCTCTTCCCTCCCGATTCGCCTACCGGCGGGCCGGAAGGAGGCTGGCCCGCATGGCCCGGATCACCTGTACCGAGGAAGGCGTCCATCGCGTCGAGCTCCCGGAGCGGGGCCTCCGCTTCTACTGGAAGGGGGAGGCGGACGACAACCTCTACTTCCTGATCGAGCAGGAGTGGAGCCAAGCCAACCCGCACTGCTACACCACTCCTCCCATCCGCCTGGATTCCCGGAGCCGGGTGCTGGACGTGGGAGCCTGCGAAGGCCTCTTCGCCTTCCGGATCCTGCGGGACGGACTGGCCGGCGAGGTGGTCTGCTTCGAGCCGGATCCGGTCCAGGCCACCCTGGTGTGGAGGGGCGCGGTGGAGAACCGGGTCGCCAAGGGCCTGAGGGTGGAGCCGGTGGCGGTCTCCGACCGCTCGGGACCGGTCCGGATCCTGCCCGGCGCTTCCCCCGACTCGCTACGGATCGAGCGCTGCGAGGG
The DNA here is from genome assembly GCA_965221075.1 of Limisphaerales bacterium. Classification (GTDB taxonomy): domain Bacteria; phylum Verrucomicrobiota; class Verrucomicrobiia; order Limisphaerales; family AAA164-E04; genus UBA2970. The sequence continues at coordinate 3,031,932 of OZ244865.1, read as the reverse complement.
GGAAGGGGGCCGGGGCGCATGCCAGGCGGTGAGCCTGGACGACTACCTGGACAACCGCGGCCTCCGCCTCGCTCCCCGTGACCTGATCAAGATAGACGCCGAGGGAGCCGATCTGGATGCGCTGCGGGGAGCCTCCACCACCATCGCCAGGGACCGCCCCCAGATCGCGGTCGCCACCTACCATCAGGACAGCCACGCCCCGGCCATTCTGGAGCTCCTCTCCAGCCTCAATTCCGGCTACCGCTTCCGCATCAAGGGATTCTCCCATTGGACACAGGTCCCGCGTCCGGTACTGCTCCAGGCCAGCAGCCGGGAAGCGTAGGCTCCACCCCGGCCTCACGGAGGTCCGCCGGGAGCGTGCTCTGCGCCCCGGGTCCAGACGGCTTCCGCCTGTCGGGCTGAGACCGGTTTCTGTTCTTTGGAACGGCTCAGCCCGATCCTCGAAGGGAAGCGAAAAACCGCCTCGCTAAGCATCCTCATGGCCTCGCCTGTGGCGTGGACATGCGAGGGTGTTCCAAAAGGGCCTGGTCGAGGAATCTGCCGGATCGTGGTTTCGGCGACACCCGTCATTCTTCGTGGGGGTGAAGGATGCTGCCGCCCTGGCTGAGGATTGGCCCGGACGAGGGGGTCGGCAGCCAGTCCAGCCTTTACCGTCCAGGTTTCTCCGCAGGCCGGGAGGAAGGCCCTTCTGGACTTGCCTCGGCCGCCGCTGCAGGAATGCCGAGGAGAGCCTGCCGGGCGTTTGGTCGACCGGTTCCCGGGAGACAATGCCGGCCTGAGCGGCCAGCAAGCTTCTGGCCGAGGCGGTCCCGCCCTCTGGCTGGAAGCGGCCGCTGTGCGTCCTGTCGGACGAAAACCAGGAAGCGAATCCGGAGCGCCTTCCCCTCCTCCAGGCGCTCAACCTCCTAGATCATGGAAAGACGAACGTCCCGTCGTACTCCGACTCGGAGAATTCCAGGGATGAACGGGAAAGAGCGTGCATCGATCTATTCCAGACCGGCCATGTCCTCATCCTCGGCCTCCTGTCCGGTTTCGAGGCGCTCTCCTGCATGGAGAAGTCTGCCGACGGATGCCGCATATACCCGGTCCCGTCCCTGAATGAACCTCCCGATCGGCAGCATCGCCGGGAGATTGGAGGAATGGACGGTGGAGCATGCCCGCTACGAGTCCACTGTTCTTCTCCGGCGGACTCTACCCGGCCATCTCAATATACCATGTCAATGCACCGGAATGCTCAGAACCAGACTGCACCATGGAGTACGCCTTTGATCTGTGCATCTTGCATTTAGGGAACTAGGGCAGGATAATGTCTGCCAGACATACGGCGTTGCCTGTCTGTGCCATTGGATCCAAGCATCCGCGTCTAGAGGCAGCCACGGCTGTCTGGACAGCAAAAGCTCGCACGTCGATAAGAAGAGGCAATTAAGTCCTGAGATAGGGCAGAGCAGGCGTTAGTTAAAAATACATGTCAGGCAGGTAGGAGTTTTCAAGCATGTACTTTTCAGGAATGTACCAATTGGGGATACGGCAGTATATCAATTCACCGGCCAGCCATTTCTTGCTGTCAGGCGACCAGTACAATGCCAGTTCGACAGGAGCGATAAAGCCATTGAAGCCAACAGTATCGAATGCTGCACGAAATCTGGCCCAATAAATCCCGTCATGCTTGTTTAATACGTCGATAGGCTTCGTATTGTATCCTCTGACAGGCTCTCCAGTCATTACGTTATATGAGTTTCCTTTAGCGGTGCGAGTAGTGCCAGGATAGTAATAGTACGGCTTTGCTGTATTGTCTGGTGCTACATTCGACTGCCACATGCTGTCGTGCTCGCTATTCCATTTGACAACGATAAGCCGTGCGGTGTCTTCCCGGATCGAGGAAAACAACAAAGTTGTCTCGGAGTCGTGGTGCTTTTTGAGATCTTCGTGGCTTGGAGCCCAGTCGCCAACGAGATTATAGTCAAGATCGCGAAAAGTCAAGTAGTCCTCGTACGATCCAGATCTAAGCTTGTTGAGCCAGCTTGAAAGCTTGAGTGCCAACGATTCGGACTGGATGGACGTGAGTGACGAAGAATAATCTGCAACAATGCTGTCAATCAGGTTGGTGGCTTTCACGCTAGCCAGTTCGATTGCTTCGGATTCCTTCCATTCTGCTTGCAGATTCTCTATTTCACGTCTATTGTCTTCCGATGTCCTGTCGACAGGATAGTAGACAGAAGATTCGCCATCTTCGTCATTGTCATCTTCGTCGTTGCTTCTGTTCATGAAAAAAAGCAGAACAATGACGACAGGGGCAGCGACGTATAGAAGCTTAATTGCATTTTTCACAATGAAACACTCGGTATATTCGAAAAGGCTGGCTTAGGATCTAAAAAATGTTTGGGCCAAGCGACACGTGGAGCTAGCTTGGCGAAGCGCAGCCTGAAAATGACATCGAAAAGCTGGATGCATCGATTGATGGCGCGACCCTGCAAATGACCGGGCTTTCCATGGCACAGATGTCCCTCCAGCGATCCGCCCAGCCACAACGACAGCACCTGCTTTTATCTTCCTGCAGCGAGCATCGGCCAGGCTGGACTGGGGTGGCCTGGTTTCCGGGCAGCTGCGTATTCAGAAGGCCCTTGCAGAGGCAGCACAGACCGGATTGCTTGGAGGAGGCGTATCGAGATTCAGGGGGCTGCCTCGTCGCCTGTCTTGCTTCCGGTGAAGGGACCGGGATCGTCGAGGAGGGTGCGCCCCTCGGGAAGCACTGCCTGGGTGAGGTCCCCAACTGTGCCGATCTCGTACTTCTCTCCGACCACAGAGGCGGGAAAGCCTCCCTTGATGTAGGGAGCCAGATCCTGCTCGGTGGGAACGTCGGCGCTAAGCTTCGTGTACTCCAGAGCCCAAGTCTCCTTGGAGTTGTCGATGAGCCGGCAGTTGTTGCGGATGCTGGAGAGCAGTGTGGTTTCCCGGGCCCGCATGTAGTTCGGGACCGCGATGGCGGCCAGCAGGCCGATGATCGCCACCACGATCATGATCTCGAAGAGCGTGAATGCCGCGCTTCCCCGGTTGATTCGGATTTGCATAGCGATAAGCAGGTTGGTTGCTAGGGGCAGGATAGGCCAGCCCCTCCGCAAAGTGAAGAAACACCGCGCCTCGGGCAAGGTCGCGAGGCGTCCGTCCGTAGGCGGAAGGGGGAGACGGCTCCTCCACTCCTCCATGTCCGGTGCCTGGGCCTGCTGCCACGAGAGATTCTTACCCGGGAGTCAGCTGGAATCCCTTTTCCCGCAGCCGGTCCCTCCAGCGCTGGAGGTAGAGGAGGTGGCGGCATAGATCGGTCATTTCCTCGACCAGGGAGGGCGATCTGGGGGCGTCCTTCCATCGGTCGCCGAGAGCCTTGAGCCGGGCCAGCTCGGCCTCCATCCGGCGGGAGATCTCCTGCGATGCGGAGGAGATAAGGTCCAGAAGCGGAGCGGCCTGGCGGTGGCGCTGGGCGCGGGCGATGGCGGTGCCGGCCTCCTGGATGCGGCGCAGTCCGGCGTCGATATCCTGGAAGAGGGGGCCCAGCCGCAGGAAGAGGTCCATCAGCGGTTCGGGAGCCCTCCGGTCCTCTCCCACATCGCGGCCGGCGGCCAGTTCCAGGAAGTGCGCCAGGCGGCGGCCGGGATCCTCCAGGATCCGCATCGCCTGGTGGACGGGCTCGATCTGGTCCTGGGGGCAATCCTGGACCCGGTCTCGGTAGCGGGCCGAAAGGGCTCCGGGCTCGATCCAGGGAGCGGGCTCCAGGCCCAGGATGGCGAACCGGTCCGCTCCGGGCTCAGGCACTGAAGCTCTCGCCGCAGGAGCAGCTCGTGGCCGCGTTGGGATTGTTGACCTTGAAGCCCCCGTCCTGGAGGGACTCGACGAAGTCCAGCTCCGAACCGGTGACGTAGAGGGCGCTCTTGGGATCGACCACCACCGTGATCCCCGCCGACTCCACCAGGAAGTCCCGGTTGGCCGGGGCGTCCTGGAGATCCATCTTGTACTGCAGCCCCGAGCAGCCCCCGCCTATGACCGCCACCCGGAGCACTCCGCGGGGGCGGCCCTGCTTCTCCAGAAGCGAGCCGACCTTGCGGCCCGCGCTCTGGGTGAGCCTGATCAGGCGCTCGTCCCCCTGGCGCGTCCTCGGGGCGGAGCTGGACTGGTTCTCTCTTCGCGTGGCGATCGTCACCCTGGCTGCTGGCCATGGTAGGGGAGAGGGGAGCGGAGGGTCAATTCCAGCGGCTTGACACGGTCCCGGACATGGGACAGGAACGCGGGGATGAAGAGCATGACACGGGAGTACCTGGAGGCCTCCCGTCGGCTGCTGGATAGGGTGGAGGCCCAGGAGGGGGACATCGCCCGTGCGGCCGGCTGGTTCGCCCGGTCGATCCTCGCAGGGGGCATGGTGCACTGCTTCGGCTCGGGACACAGCCGGATGATGGTGGAGGAGCTGTGGCCCCGCTACGGCTCCTTCCCCGGATTCCATCCCATGGTGGAGCTCTCGCTCACCTACCACAACGTCGTGGTGGGTTCCAACGGGCAGCGCCAGGCCATGTTCCTGGAGAACGTCCCCGGCCTGGCCGGGCGCATCCTGCGCAACTACCGCTTCGGGCCGGAGGACTCCGCCCTGGTGGTCTCCTCGAGCGGATGCAACGTGGTGCCGATCGAGATGGCCGAGGGTTTCCGCAGCCGGGGCCTCCGGGTGGTGGCGCTGGTGAGCAGGGAGCATGCCGAGGGCTCCTCCAGCCGCCATCCGCAGGGGCTCAAGCTGACCGACTGCGCCGACCTGGCGCTCGACACCGGCGCGCCCCTGGGAGACGCGATGGTCGAGGTTCCGGGGCTTGGCGCGCCGGTCTCTCCCGGCTCCACTGTCGGCGGCTCCCTGGTGGTCAACGCCATCAAGGCGGAGGTGGCCCAGCGCCTGGTGGAGGCGGGGGCTCCGCCCACGGTCCTCGTGGCGGGAGCGCTGGCGGGACAGGAGAAGGCCGGGGAGGCCTTCGAGTCGGCCTACGACCAGCATGCCGTGCGGCTGTCGCGGCTCTACCGTTTCGAGGCCGGTTCCTCCTGAGGAGGGGGCTCGATCTCCTGCCAGGAGTCGAGGGCGGGGGAGTCGGGCCTGGCGCGGTAGCCGCCGGGCCAGCGGATCTCGATGAAGCAGGTCCCGGAGGCCCCTCCGAGCCCGAAGTGGAGCGAGCTGCCGTGCTGGCTACGGCAGGAGTCCCTGTTGACGATGCGGCGCCTCCAGATCCGTCCTCCGGCCCTGATCTCCACCACGGCTCCCTCGACCGGGGTGGAGGGAGCTCCCCGGATCCGCACCCCGATCCAGCGGCTGGCCCCTCGGCGAAGCGTGGGAAGACGTGCAGCCGGTGCAGGCGTCCCTCTTCCACGTAGCGGCCCAGCTGCTCGCCTTGGCGTTCCGGTCCATCCGGGCAGCGATCTATTCCGGATCCTCTCGGGTCCGGGACAGCTAGAGAAGGGGCAGGCCCGGGAGGGCGGTGCAGGCCAGGAAGAGGGGAGGGAAACGGGAGCGGATCAAGGAGCCGGAGGGCCGGCTTCGATGGGCACGTCCACAAGCAGGGGGCTGTCGGGCGCCCCCTCCTTCCAGCCCCCGGGACGCGTCAGGATACCCGTCAGGCGTCTGGTGGCAGCGGGGGAGAATTCCTCCCCGTGCATCTCGATCTCCCAGCCCCTGGCCAGGGGGCGGGCACGCTGATCCCGGCTCGAGCTGATCAGTCGATCGAAGCCGAAGAAGCGGGGTGGGGAGCCCTGGGTTAGGCCGGGTCCTTCCACCCGGAGCAGGAAGCGGCGGTCCTCCTGCTGGAAGCAGCGCAGGCTCCATGCCTCGTCCCGGTGGTGCTGCTGGCGCCGGACCTGGTCGAACCTCTCCTTCCGGAGCGGATCCTCGGCCGCTCCGTCACGCACCGGAAGGGAAAGCTCCAGCAGCTGGAACTGGGGATGGCAGCGGAGACTGCAGCCCATCCACATGGCCTCGGCCTTCAGCACCACCTCCTGGCCCGTCTCCAGCTCCTCGGGAACGGCGATCTTGGTGAGCAGCAGGACGCTCTGCCGGTAGCCCCAGACCTGGTAGGCGGACATCCGGCAGAGCTCGGGGGTGGGCCACTGGAGGGGACCGGCCTGGAAGCCTTCCGGAAGCTCCCACTGGATCCGGGGAGCGAGCCCCACGGTGCCCGGATTGCGCCAGTAGACATGGTAGCCGGGAGCCATCTCCAGCTGCAGCGCTACGGAGAGGGAGCGGCCTGGCACGATGGCGTCGGCCTCGGCGAGCAGCGAGGCGCGGACCGGCGCCTGGTTGGCCGGCTCCCCCGCCAGGGCCAGCGAGACGGTCAGGGAGCAGAGTAGAGCGTGCAGATCGCCACTGGCCAGCGGCATGCGCTAGCGGATGCGGAGCAGCTCCACCTCGAAGATCAGCGGGGAGTTGGGGGGGATCGTCGGAGGAATGCCCTTTGGTCCGTACCCCAGGTCGGGCGGGAGGACCAGCTCGATCTTTCCTCCCACGCCCACAAGCTGCATCCCCTCCTTCCATCCCGGGATCACCCGGTCCAGGGACAGGCTGATCGACTGGTTCCGGGTGTAGGAGCTGTCGAAGATGGTCCCGTTCATCAGCTTGCCCTGGTAGTGCACCTCGACCCGGTCGGCCGGTCCCGGCTTGGCCGCTCCCTCGGGGGCGGGCTTCAGCATCCTGTACTGCAGTCCCGACTCGGTGGTCTCGACGCCCTCCTTCCTGGCGTTCTGGTCCAGGAAGTCCTGGACATTCTTCGCCTGGAGCTCCTGCTCCTCCTTCTTCGCCTGCTTCTTCTCCTCCACCTTGGCCTCCAGGGGCTTCAAGTCGTAGTCGTCCAGGACGACGGCCGATTCGATCAGGACCGTCTCGACCGGCACCACCTTCCCGCCGCCCTGGTACTTGGGATGGACCCGGGTCTCGGTATGGCGGATCTTGTCCACGGTCTCCATGCCCTCGATCACCTTGCCGAAGACGGCATAGCCGGCGCCGCCACCAGGGCCGCCGTCGAGGCTGGGGTTGTCCACGACGTTGATGTAGAACTGGGCCGTGGCCGAATCGGGATCCGGGGTTCGCGCCATGGCGATGGCTCCCCGGACGTTCTTGAGGCCGTTCCGCCATTCGTTGACGATGGGAGGCATCAGCCCATCCTCCTTCTTGTCGATCTCTGCGTTGAAGCCCCCTCCCTGGATCATGAAATCGGGCATGACCCGGTGGAAGATGGTGCCCTTGTAGAAGTCGGCCTGCACGTAGCGGAGGAAGTTGAGCGTCGATACCGGGGCCTTCTCCGCGTCCAGCTCCAGAGTGATGTCTCCCAGGCTGGTCTTCATCTGGACCTTGGGATCCTGGGCGGAAAGAGAGAGCCCGGGGAGGGCTAGCGCAGCACAGGCGATCGGTAGGAGGCGTCTCACGGCCCGAAGGTGCCGCACTGGAAAGGGCGTGACGAGATCAATCCTCCCGAGCCCCTTCTCCGGAATCCAGGAAGACGAGCTTCCTCTCCTCCTTGCGGTCCTGGAGGCTGTCCATCAGGGATGGCGAGGCCTCTCCGGCAGGCGCATCCTCCTTCCCCTTTCCGGGCGAGGCCAGGGCCGAGCGCAGGGCGTCCTCCACCAGCTGGGTGCAGTGGATCTTGGTGGGGGGGAGGGGGCCCAGATCGGCGGCGAGCTCGCGGCCAGGAATGCGGGCGGCCTCCTCGGGCGACTTGCCCCTGATCAGCTCGGTGGCCAGGCTGGCCGCGGCGATGGCCGTCTGGCATCCGAAGGACTGGAAGGTGGCCCGGTCGATGATCCGCCGGCCGTTCTCCTCCCGGTACTTCAGCCACATGCGGATCATGTCACCGCATCCGGGGCTGCCGCTGGTCCCCACCGCGTCTGCATCGGCCATCTCCCCGATGTTGGCCGCCTTCTTCAGGGATTCCTCAACACGGCTCTCGAAGTCGTCGCTCATGACGCCCCCATGCTACCCTCAGGACTTCCCCCCTGGCAATGGGTCCTTGTGCAGTGCAGATCGATTGCCTGATGGAGGCGGCTGTTCCGTTGCTTGGCTCTACCGGCATTCGTGTGGGATGGCGCGGCAGGGGGGGCGAGCTTGGCGAAGCCGCAAATGCCGGCGGCGAGGCAGAAGACGGCCCGGATGGTTTCTAAGTTGCGGCAGCCTCTGTCGCAGCGCTTGAGTCTGGAACAGTCTGTCGAGCGTCTCGATCAAGTCGTTGGTCTGCCGGGTTCCAGCCCGGGCAGCGAAGCCGTGTATGTGCATTCGGATCATAATGGCGATCGACCTCATGGGGCCGAGCTTGCGGCGCTTCACCTCAATGGTCGAACTATGCATAGTGGGACTTTCCCAACCTTTGGGTTCGGCCCCAGTTCTTCAGGGCTGTAGCATCAAGGTCTTGCCACGCCGGCCGAAGGCCCGGTCTTGACGCTCTGGCCGACTGCCCGGAGCCTGTCGACATCATCGAAATACTTTCTAGATGCGTCGATTGATGGAGCAATCCTTAGTACTGCGCTCAACTGTCCAAACGATCCCGACCACCTCAGACCGGGAGCTCGCTGGAAACCCTTGTAGACTTCCCCTGTGGCTCATTCCGGCTCATTCCGGCTTATTATGGCTTATTATGGCTTATTATGGCCCATTGGATTCTTCCATCCACGGGACGCAAATCGCTGCTATCTCGGCCGTCTCTGTCAATGACATTGAGAGCGCTTCAGGCACTGGCGGAATCCGGTTTCGAGAAGCGGAGGCGGAGACGAGGGAGGCCGTATGACGATCCATGACGATGACATTCGCCGCCAGCTTCAGCTCGGCGAGGACAGCCGGTGGGAATTCAAGCAGATCGAGTTCAGCGGCGACACACCGGCCAGCCCTCGTAGAGACGCACTCGCAGACGAACTGGGCGCTTTCGCCAATGCGGAAGGCGGCCTTGTGCTGTGCGGGGTGGCAGACGACGGCACGATCCAGGGCATGTCGCGAGAACAGATGGCCGCTCTTGATCGCCTGCTGGCAGAGGTCGTCACGGATACCCTGGAGCCGCCGCTACGTGTGGTGATCCATCGCAGAAAACTGGACGGCAGGGCATTCGTGCTGGTGAACGTGCCGCGCGGCGACGCTGTGCATGAACGGCGAGGACAGGCGTTCATTCGGGTTGGCGCAACCAAGCGGCGCCTCTTGCGAGACGAGAGCCTGAGGCTGGTGCAGAATCGTGCGCAGAACCGCTATCTCTGGTTCGACAGGCAGACTGTGCCCGATACCGGATTCACGACGCTTGACGAGCGCCTGTGGGAGCCTCTGCTAAGCGTGGAGGGCGCAGCGGACCCGCAGCGTGGGTTGCGGAATCTCCGTCTGCTAGCTCGGGATGAAGACGGAGTGGAGCGGGCCACAGTAGCCGGGATTCTGCTGTGCACGCCTTCGCCGCAGTCCTGGGTGCCGCAAGCGACCGTCCTGGCGACGCATTATCGGGGATTGGATCGTGCATCGGGCCAGTTGGACGCTCAGGAGATCGTAGGCCCGATTTCCGCGCAGATAGCGGACGCAGTGCGGTTCGTGGTGCGCAATATGCGCGTTTCCGCGCGGAAGACACCGGAACGGGAAGATATCCCCCAGTACAGCAGCAAGGCGGTGTTCGAAGCGGTGGTCAACTCGGTCGCTCATCGCGACTACTCCATGCAGTCGCGGAAGATCCGGCTATCCATGTTCAAGGACCGCCTGGAGATCGGGTCGCCCGGCCAGCTTCCCAACGGAATGACCATCGATGGCATGGAGGCCGGCCAGGCCACCCGCAACGAAGCGATCGCCTCCGTGTTCGGCCACATCCCCGTCGCCGATCTGGCAGGGCTGGGTCATCGCAGATACCTGATGGAACGCCGGGGCGATGGCGTGTCGATCATCAGAAAGGAAACGGAAGAGGCCACCGGTTTGCCGCCGGAATTCGAGATTGTCGACGAATCGAGCCTGGTGTTGCGGATCCCAGCTGCGAAGCTGGAGCTCGTTCCCGCCGACGCGACGGTCACGGTGCATTCCGGAGGCGAGCCTCTGGCCGGCATCGAGGTCCTCGCTCTCTTTCCCAACAAGACCTGGGTGCGGGCGATCACCGACGAGGCCGGCAATGCAGCGCTGGACCTGTACACCACCCATCTGCCGATGAGGATCTATGCCGCAGGGCCAGGGTACGCGGCCGGCCTGCAGCAAGGGTGGACGCCGAACCGGGGCGGTCTGGTGATCGAGCTCGAACCGCTCGGCTCCGGAGGAGCGGCGATCATCGCCCAGAGCACAGGGCATCTCCCTGGCCTGCGTGGATCGCTGAACCCGGTGCGCGACGCTTCCGACCGGACCTATCTGTATGCCGACAACATCGCCATCAACGAGGGACAGCAGCAGCCCGTTCCGTTTCTGCCCGGCAAGCCGATGCGGCTGACGGACGCCCGTGGCGTGGAACTGTCGGTCGCCATTGTGGACATAGTCGGCCGCTCCGCCCTGATCGAATACCGGCCGTTCGAACCGTGATGGTTGCAAGAGACTCTGATGCCTCTGCTGGATATCATTCGGGATATGCGGTCCGGACAGCCGTGGCTGGAGAGCCGTGCGGGGTGCTGGCCCAGGGCAGCGAACCCTTGACGCGCCGGTCCCGGCGAACACACTGGCGACGAGCCGGGAGGGGCTGAGGGCGCCGAACGGCGCTGCGCTGCCAACAAGGATGAAATCCATGGACAACAAGCTGTTCGCCACTGCTCTCGGCTTGTCCGAACCCTGGTTTGTCGATGCCCTGAACTTCGACGAGCCCGGGCGCAAGCTGACCGTGCGCATCGGCTTCCGCCAGGGGGCGCGCTTCGAGCACGCCGGATTCGAGGGCGCCCATCCCGTGCACGACACGCTGACGAAGCGCTACCGCCACCTGAACTTCTTCCAGCACGAGTGCGAACTCGAGGTCCGCGTGCCGCGCATCCGCCTGCCGGACGGGAGCGTGGCGCAGGTGGATCCGTCCTGGGTGGGCCGCCGCTCCGGCTTCAGGCTCCTCTTCGAGGCGCTGGATGCCGCCCTGCGCAGGCAGATGCCGTTCGAGGCAGCGTCGCGGGTGCAGCCGCGGAGGGTCGGGCCCATGAAGGCGTTCGCCATGATGATCCGGAGGCGCGTCCACGGCCTGGCCGCCTGGGCGAGGAACCGCCAAGCCGACGGGGCCAGCGAGGCGCTGGACGGCCTGTTCCGGTCCGCCGGGGGCCGCGTCCGGGGCTGATGCCGCAACGAAGCCGACCGGACCGTCTTCTGTCTCGTCGCCGGACAGCTCGACTCGGCCAGTCTCCGCTCCTATGCCGCATGGCCCGCACGTCGCTCCATTGAGACGCTTTCCGGGATCGGGACTGGCAGGCCGGGGTACAGCATCGAGGGAATGGAAGAGCGGACCCTAGCCGAAGAGTGGAAGAGGGAGCCGGCCCCCCTCCTGCCGGTCCTGCATGCCTACCAGGATCGCGACGGCTGGATCTCTCCCGGTGCGCTGCGCGAGATAGCGGCGGGACTGGGAGTGCCCCTGGCCGAGCTCTACGGGATGGTCACCTTCTACCACCATCTCGACACCGGGCCCCCTGGACGGTCGGCTCCCAGGGTGTGCGACGGCTCGGTGTGCCGCCTGGCAGGCAGCCGCCGGCTGCTGGATTCCCTTCCCGGCAGCCGTCCCATGGCCTGCGCCGGGCGCTGCGACGAGCCCGTACCGGTGCTGCGTGGAGGCCGGGGCCTGGTGGGGAGCCCGGACGGAGCGCTGGAGGAGCGTCCCACCCCTCTGCCCCGGCTGCGGCCGGAGGAGCATCCCGAGTGCCTCTTCCGCCATATCCGGCGGCCCGGGCGCCGCACGCTTGAGGGCTATGCCGCCACTGGAGGGTACCAGGCCCTGGATCGGATCCGCCGGGAGGGCGATCCCGGCAAGGTGATCGAGCTGATCGCCGCCAGCGGGCTGGCGGGACGGGGCGGGGCGGGCTTCCCCACCGGGGCCAAGTGGAAGGCGGTGGCCGAGGCCCCCGGAAGTCCCAAGACCATCGTGTGCAACGCCGACGAGGGGGAGCCCGGATGCTTCAAGGACCGGGTGCTGCTCGACCACGATCCCCACGCGGTGATCGAGGGGATGTGCATCGCCGCCCATGCCACCGGAGCCACCCGGGGCTTCGTCTACCTGCGCTACGAGTACCCCTGGATCCAGGAACGCCTGCGGCGGGCCCTGGAGGAGGCCGAGTCGGCCGGCTGGGTGGGGGAGGGCTTCCGGATCCTGGTCCGCCGGGGGGCCGGGGCCTACATCTGCGGCGAGGAGGGATCCCTGCTCAACTCCCTGGAGGGGAAGCATCCCTTTCCCCGCAACCGGCCTCCCTTCCCGGTCACCCACGGCTACGAGGACCGGCCCACCGTGGTCAACAACGTGGAGACCCTGGCCGCGGTCCCCCCCATCGTCCTGGAGGGGGCCGGCTGGTACCGCTCGCTGGGGCTGGGGGAGCATGCCGGCACCAAGATCGTCAGCCTCTCGGGCGACGTTCTCCGGCCCGGCAACTACGAGGTCCCCCTGGGCCTGCCCCTCTCCACCCTCCTGCACGAGTGGGCGGGGGGCCCCCCGCCCGGTCGCAGCGTCCAGGCGGTCACCATGGCGGGCCTCTCGGGGGGCTTCCTGGCCGGTCCCGATCTGGACGCCACCCTGGACGATCCCTCCATCCGCAGCCGGGGCTCCTTCCTGGGCGCGGGCGGGATCATCGTCTACCACGACCAGCGCGACATGGTCGAGGCGGCCCGGCTGGCGATGGAATTCTTCGCCGAGGAGTCCTGCGGCAAGTGCTTCCCCTGCCGGATCGGCACCCAGCGCATGGCCGAGCGGCTGCAGGACGCCGGGCGGGGTGGCTCCGGCTGGCTGCAGGAGATGGAGGATCTGGGCCAGGTGATGGCCTCCTCCAGCGCCTGCGGCCTGGGCATGGCCGCTCCCCTCGTCGTCAGGAGCCTGATCCGCCGCTTTTCCGGGCAGGTCGGAAAACATGTGCGGCAGGGGGGGCGGGGCGCTAGCCTCTCCGCCTGACCCCTTCCCCATGGACGGCGAGAGCACATCCTGGATCCTCCTGGACGGAGAGAGGATCGCGTTCCAGCCGGGAGAGACACTCTACGAGATCGCCAGCCGGGAGGGCAGGGAGGTCCCCACCCTCTGCTACGATCCGCGGCTGGAGCCCCTGGGAAGCTGCCGGCTCTGCATGGTGGAGATCCAGGGCGCCCGCAACCCGGCGGCCTCCTGCACCACCCGGGCCTCCGAAGGGATGGAGGTGCGCACCCGGACCGAGGCCCTGGAGCGGGGAAGGCGCATCCTCCTGGAGATGGTCGCCTCGGAGAATCCCCCGGACCGTGTCGATCCCCTGCGGGGCTACGCCTCCCAGGAGCTCTCCGGCCTGCTCGACCGCTACGAGGCCCGCAGCGGGCGCTTCGCCGGAGCCCGGTCCGGAGCCTCCCGAGAAGACGATCCCAACCCCTTCATCCTCAGGGACTACGGCCGCTGCATCTCCTGCTACCGCTGCGTGCGGGTGTGCGCCGAGCAGGAGGGCGACCACGCCATCCACATCGCAGGCCGCGGCTTCCGGTCCCGGATCACCACCGAGTTCTCCGGCCTGCTCGAGGACTCGGCCTGCACCTTCTGCGGCCAGTGCGTGCAGACCTGCCCCACCGGGGCCCTGGCCGACCGCAAGGCGATGCGGGCCGCGGAGCTGCCCGGCCCGATCGGGAAGACGCGCTCGGTCTGCCCCTACTGCGGGGTGGGCTGCTCGGTGGACATCCTCTCCAAGGGGGACCGGCTGGTGGGGGTGCAGCCGGCCATGGACGGCCCCGCCAACCAGGGGGCCCTGTGCGTCAAGGGGCAGTTCGCCTTCGACTTCGTGCAGCACCCCGACCGGCTGAAGGCGCCCCTGGTTCGCCGCGAGGACGGGGAGCTGCACGAGGCCGGCTGGGAGGAGGCCCTGGACCGTGCCGCCCGGGGATTCGCGGAGGCGGCCCGGGAGCACGGCCCCCGCGCGGTCTACGGGATCGCCTCCGGACGCACCCCCTCCGAGGCCAACTACCTGATGCAGAAGCTGATCCGGGCCGGGTTCGGAACCCACCAGATCGACAACTGCAGCCGGGCTTGACACGCGCCCACGGTTGCCGGTCTGGCAGCCACCATCGGCCGGGGCGCCATGTCCAACCCCCTGGCCGACATGGAGAAGCCCGATCTGATCTTCTGCATCGGCACCAACATGACCGAGTGCCATCCGGTGGCGGCCACCCGGCTCAAGCGGGCCGTCAAGCGGGGGGCGCGCATGATCGTGGCCGATCCCCGCAGGATCCCGCTGGCCGACCTGGCCCACCTGTACCTTCCGATCCGGGTGGGATCGGACGTGGCCCTTCTGCTGGCCATGGCCCACGTGATCGCCCGGGAGGGCCTGGCGGACCGGGAGTTCATGGCGGAGCGAACCGCCGGGGGGGAGGAGTTCCTGGCCCATGTGGAGCGCTTCACGCCCGAGTGGGCCTCCTCCATCGCCGAGGTGCCGGCCCGGGACATCGAGCGGGCGGCGCTGTGGTACGGGCGGGCCGGGCGGGCCGCCATCTACTACACCCTGGGGATCACCGAGCACATCTGCGGGGTGGACAACGTACAGAGCCTCTGCAACCTGGCCCTGATGACCGGCAACCTGGGCCGGGAGGGGGCCGGCCTCAACCCCATGCGGGGCCAGAACAACATCCAGGGAGCCGGCGACGCGGGAGCGGTCCCGTCCAACTACCCCGGCTTCCAGCCGGTCTCCGACCCCGCCTCCCGGGCCAAGTTCGAGCGGCTCTACGGGCGGCCCATGGATCCCGGAAAGGGGATCACCAAGGTGAGGGCCCTGGAGGGCTGCGGCGGCGCCATCCGGGCCATGCTGATCGACGGGGAGAACACCCTGATCTCCGATCCCGACCGGGCGCACTGCGAGAGGGCGCTGCGCTCCCTGGACCACCTGGTGGTGATCGACATCTTCCTCACCGAGACCGCGGCCCTGGCCGACGTGGTGCTCCCGGCCACCGCCTGGGCCGAGACCGACGGGGCCTGCACCAACACCGAGCGGCGGGTGCAGCGGCTGAGGGCCGCGGTCCCGCCCCAGGGCCAGGCGCGTCCCGACTGGTGGATCCTCTGCCAGCTGGGCCGGCGCATGGGGATTCCCGGATTCGGCTTCGAATCGGCCCGGGAGGTCTTCGAGGAGCTGTGCGGCCTCTCCCCGATCTACGCCGGCCTGGACTACGATCGCATCGACGGGGGCAGCTACCACTGGCCGGTCCCCCACCGGGACCATCCCGGCACCCCCATCCTCCACCAGGGGGAGTTCCGCAACGGGCGGGGCCTCTTCCGGATCATCTCCTACCGCGATCCCGCCGAGACCCTATCGGAGGAGTTCCCGGTGTGGCTGACCACCGGGAGGCGCCTCCAGGCCTACCACACCCGCACCCAGACCGGGCGGTCGGCGGGCATCGACTACCTGCTCTCCGAGGAGGCCCTGGAGGTCCATCCCGAGGACGCCCGCCGCTGGCGGCTGGAGGAGGGGGGCTGGTGCCGGGTGGCCTCGGCCCGGGGCCGCGTGTCCGTCCGGGTGAAGGTCACCGACCGGTCGCCGGTGGGGACGGTCTTCGCCAGCTTCAGCTTCAGCGACGTGCCGGTCAACGTGCTGACCGGCTCGGGCTACGATCCGGCGACCGACACCGCCGAGCTGAAGGTCTGCCCGGTGAGCGTCGAGCCCCTGGAGCGGGAGCCGGCTCAGAACCGGTAGCTCAGGCCGGCCACCAGCTGGATGTCGTTGGCCCTGCGCCCCGGGGCGGGACGGTTGTCGAAGCGGTCCTCCAGGGTCGCCCTCAGGCCCAGCCTGGAGGTCAGATCGGACTCCGCCCCCACCTCCAGGGCCAGGATGAAGTTGGCCGGATCGGACAGCTCGGGGAGGCACTCCAGCGACTGCCACAGCCGGGAGCTTGAGCTGATCTCCCAGTCCAGCCTCTGGCCCAGGCTCAGCGACATGTAGTGGTCCCGCACGCCGCCCGCCCGCTCGGCCACGAAGCCGGGACCTGCGTCCAGGCTCAGGCTCAGGCGCTCCCTGTCGATCGGGCTGTAGCCGTAGCCGGCCCCCAGGGAGAGCCGGTAGTCGACATCGGCGATGGCGTCGTACAGGAGGTCCAGCTTTCCGAACAGGTAGGAGCGCCTGCCGGACTTGAGCCGGTTGTACTGCAGGGAGCCGCGGGCGTTCTGGTTGCTGCGCTCCCCGTCCGAGACGGCGTAGCTGCCCTTCACGCCCGCCTCCAGCTGGTTGAGCTCCCACTCCTTGACCCCCAGGAGGCTCATGTTGGCCTGGGCGGCGTCGCTGTTGCCCTGGGCCAGGGAGAGGCCGACCGCCCCGGTGATCCTCCAGTGCCTCTCTTCCTCCCCCTCCGCCTGCCCCTCCTGATCCTGCCCCAGGGCCAGGGGCAGGAACGCCGCCGGGAGGAGGAGCCCCAGGGTACGGATGCCGTTGGAGAGAGCCATGGAGCCGGGGGCTATCTAGGCTCCCCGGGGCGGCGGTGGCAAGCGTTCAGTCGCCGTCCTCCTCCTCGGCCAGGATCCGCACCCGGAAGTAGCGCGCCGGCTCATCCGCCGAAACTTCCAGGTACGTCCATTCTCCGGAGCCTGTCTTGACCTCCAGGAGCTCCCAGGGCTGGTTCACGAGGTCGGTGGTGGACTCCACCTGGTAGGCGACGCCTTCCAGGCTTTCCCAGTACAGGTTCATCTCGCCGGACTCTCGGCTCGACCACATTTGGGGCAGGACGGCCCCGGTCCCCTGGAGGTCCAGGGCCAGGGTGTGGGATAGGGGAGGGCTGCCGCCGTCGGATACCGTGACCACCACCCTGAGGACCGCGCCGGGCGGTGGGAAGGCCCCGCTGAGCAGGCCCCCGCGGGGATCGATCTGGAGGTACGTGGGAGCCTCCGGCGAGAGGCTGAAGAAGAGGGGCTGGGGGGGGAGGTCGGGATCGGAGGCCTCTAGCTGCAGGCTCAGGGGCGAGCCGGTCGGGCCCGAGGAGGCGGCCACCGGCCTGATCCGGGGCGCCCGGTTGACTTCCTCCACCCAGAAGCTGTAGCGGGCGGTGGCCCTGTCGTCGGGGCGGCCCTCCGGATGGGCCGCCACCTCGACGGAGTGGTGGCCGGGGCCGTCGGCCTCGCCCGGGATCCAGCGGAGGATCCCCTCCTCGATCGCGATTCCCTCGGGAGCTCCGACCAGCTGCAGCCGCAGGGAGGCCGGATCCCCGCCTGGAAGGAGCGGGCGGAGGGCGAAGGCCAGGGGCTCCTCTTCCCGGATGGCGGTCTCCGGGGCCGGCTGCAGCACCGGCAGGGCGCCCTCGGCGGCGTTGGACCTCCCTGGCGTGGGGCGGTCCAGCGGCCGCACCTCCGCCGCTCCGTCGGGCCAGCGGCCCTGGCTCCGGTCCCGGTCCTGCTCCCCGAAGGAGATGCTGTCCACCAGGGCGCCCTCGGGATCCCTCAGCGCGAGCTCCTCTCCCTGCCGGCCCAGACGGAAGGGCAGGTGCAGGCCCGCGCCCGGTTCGCGTGGCACGGCAGCCAGCCCGTCGGCCCACAGCAGCATCCAGGAACGCCCCTCCAGCAGGGTGCCCAGGGGCAGGACGGCGGTAGCGCCGGAGTCGTCCTCGAGGCGGTAGCCCGAGAGATCCGCCGCCTGCTCCCCGGCGTTGTACAGCTCGATCCAGTCGCTGAAGTGGCCGGTGGCGGGATCGGCCAGGGCGGAGGAGTTGTCCGCCATCCACTCGTTGATGAGCACCGGGACGGGCACGGGGCCGCCCTGGTTGGGGGCGCCGGGGGTGGGAGCCAGGCGGGCCGATCGCTCGTTGCTGGCGTCGGGCAGCGCCCCTAGGCTGTGCGAGACCGGCAGGGAGTCGTAGTTGAGGTAGTCCGCCCAGACATCCTCCCCGGAAGCCGTCGTGAGGCCCAGGCCGATGCCGCTGTGGTGCAGGGAGGGGGAGATGCCGGCCTGCCAGTCTCCGGGCCCGGGGCCGAAGCGCACCACGCCGAAGCCTCCTGGAGCGAGGACCGCCCCGGAAGGGAAGCGCCAGCGGGAGTCCTCCCGGTAGCCGGCGCTCAGGAAGAAGGGATCCAGGGCGACGGGCCCGCTTCCGGCGTTGTGGATCTCCACCCAGGGAACCGGGGCGCCGCCGCTCGAGTCCAGCCCCGCCTCGTTGAGCCACAGTTCGGGGATGGCAAGGGGAGAGGCGTAGGTGGAGTTGGCCCGGCCGGGAGTCCGCAGCTCCGGGGACTGCCCCAGGATGTAGAGCGACAATGCGAAGAGCAGGCCTGGGGAGCTGGCCGGGCCGACCTGCCCGGCCAGCAGGTTTTCCCCGTTGCGCAGCCGCAGTTCATCCTCGTCGTTCAGCAGATCGTTGTAAATCAGGAAGGTTTCCTCGGCCCTGCCCCGGTCCGGCCGCTCCAGGACCAGGGCTCCGTTGATCCAGAGGGAGACCTCCCCCTGGTGGAGCAGGTGGCCGTACAATAGCTGAGGGCTGGGGCCGTCCCACCGGAAGCGGGTGCGGAACCGGACCTGGTCGGCCTCCTCATCCAGGACGGTGACCGCTTCGGTCCCGTGCCCGAACGGACCCGGCCCCTGGGACCAGTCCCGGTCGTCGAAGCCCTCCTGCTCCCATCCCGGCGGGGCGGGGCCGGTGGCGTAGAGCCAGGTGTGGTTCGTCGAAATGGCTTCAAGGAACTCGGGGAAGTCCGTGGGGCGGGGGATCTGGGTCTTCCAGTGGGCGATGCGGCGGTTGTCGGCTTCGGGGTGGACCAGCTGGAGCGAGGCTCCCTGGCGGAGGTCCTCCAGGGGCCAGGGCTTGCGCAGCTCCCAGGTGGTCTGGTCCAGGACTTCCGTCTCGCGCAGCAGGCGCAGACGGCCCCGCACCGGAGGCAGGCTCTCGCCGAACGTTCCCAGTACCGGGATGTCCTCGCCGTGGAGCGAGGCGAAGCGATCCCGGTCGGCGGCGATCACCGCATGGCCCCCGGGCTCCAGCTCGAAGCCGAACGGGAAGCGGTAGCCAGTCCCCTCGAGGAGGACCTCCGAGAGGTCGGCCGGGACGTCGGGGGACGGATTGTGGATCTCGACGAATCCGTCCCGGGGCCGGAAGGGATCGTGGAGGATCTCCTGGATCACCGGCCGGACTTCCTCGGCCGCTTCCTGGGGCCCCTCCAGGACGAGCTCCAGGGAGGCGTCCTCCATCGGCTCGCCCCTCCGGTCCAGTCCCTGGATGCGGTATGCGCGCTCGCCCGGCTCCAGCTGGAACCGGATCTCCCATTCGCCGCTCGAATCCGTCCACTTCAGCGGAGCCCTCAGCCCGTCCACCAGGATGGAGTCCACCTCGAGCGGAGCCTTCCCGGCCAGGATCGCTGTGCCGTCGGGCCGGATCTCCGCCTCCGAGTCCGCCGAGAAGGGGGGATCGTTCCCGGCCAGCCCCCTCTCGAGGTAGCGCCTCCGGGAGTCGATCCAGCTTACGACGGATCTTGGGCCGCCGACCGAAACGCGGTTCCTGATCAGGGCTTGGTGGACGCGGTCGAGCCGTTCCTCCAGGGAATCCTGCGCCAGCGGGCCTTCGACGGCGTCCTTCCAGGCCCTCATGTAGAGCCGGCCGAAGCGGGGATGCTGGTACAGGTCCGAAATAACCGGATCGTCGCAGTCGTACATGGATCTGGTGGGAGAGTGGCTGTTGGCCCCGAGGGCGAAGTCCAGATCCCAGAGAATGAGCTTCCAGCGGCCTCCCTCGGGGAGCCAGGCCCACATGTTCTTGCCCCGGTTGTACCCGTAGCCGTCCCAGTCGCCTACCAGGTGGCGCACGGCGAAGGTCCGCAGCCACTGCTCGGCGTCGATGGCCGACTCAACCGCATGGGGGTAGGCCGCTTCGTCCCAGGTGTTGAGGGCCTCCACCAGATCCATCAGCGAGCCGTGGTCGTCGTCGAGGCCCCGGTGCGGCTTCTTCTCCCAGTTCCAGCGGTAGCGGGGGGGATGCAGGGGGCCCTGGAACGGGTAGCGCTCCAGGGTGGCGTCGATGTTGAAGTCGTGCCGCAGCGAGTCGTTGAACTCGAACCAGTCGTCGATCTTGTAGAGCTCCCCCTCCTCCTCCTCGGGGAACCAGCACTCGACGTACTCCGAGGAGGGATGCTGGGTGTCGGCGTAGAGCCGGCCCTTGGCGTTTCCGTTGACCACCATGTGGACCAGGCGCTGGTGGCAGTAGGGCAGGCCCAGCTGCTCGGCGATCCAGTAGCTGGCCATCTCCCGCTGCAGGGTCGGATCCCGGCTTGGCTCCATGCCGTCGAGATTGAGCTTGTCGGTTCCCAGGAAGGGGCGGTCCTTGGGGAAGCGCACCACCAGCGCCGAGGCCTGGCTCGAAGCGGGCCCCGAGTAGCCGTGACGGAGCCAGGGGCTGCCCCGGTAGCGCCCTCCGGCGTTGTAGACGGCGCGGAAGTCCCCGTAGACGAAGGTCGAGTCCAACGGCTCGTTGCTCAGCTGGGGACGGCTGTTCCACTCCTGGAGGTTCTCGCGCCCGATCCAGAGCCGGTAGGTGCCGAACTCGCTGTCGCCGGCAGGCTCGCCGAACCGCACCAGGCCGTCCCCCCCGCTCCCGAGGCTGCCCGGCAGGCGCGAGAGGGGAGCCTCGCTGGGGCCGGCCTGCACATGGAATCCGACGAGCTCCCTGGAGGGCATCCCCGGGATGACGGCGGTGTAGAAGCCCGCTCCCCGGTCGGCCATGGGCGCTTCCGTGTACTCGGCGGCGCGGTTCCGCCTGTAGCGCAGCGTCAGGCTTCCGGGCCGTCCCGCCGCCAGGGCCACCACCTCCACATCCTGCCCCGCTTCGGGAAGGACGGGGAAGTGGGAGACCGAGAGGATGGCCGGGCCTTCGGGAGGGCTCCACCGGCTGTTGCGCTCTCCGGGAGTTCCCAGATCGGGAGGAAGCTCGAGACGGGCCGACAGCTCCAGTCCGTTGCCCTGGAGGCGCAGCAGCACGAGTGGGCTGCCGCGCAGCCACCGGGCCCGGGTCCGCAGCTCAACGTTCTGGGAGCTCCGGAGCGCCCCCCGGGAGAGATCGATCTCCAGCCGGTTGGCTCCGTTGTCCCCTCCGCTGGAGGCCCTCAGGTGGAGGCTCCTGCCGCCCATGTATCCCTCCCCCTCGAGGCTCCACCCAGAGCGCACATGGTTCCCCTGGATGATCCAGTCGCTGGTGCCGGTCTCGAAGTCCCCGTTGGGGACCTTGTTCTCCTCCCCCTCCGCGGCGAGGTGGATGTCGTCGAGGAGGCACTCTCCCCGGCCCAGCATCAGGACGTGCAGCTCGTACCTCGATCCCCGCCCCAGGGTCAGGGGGCCGGTGTGCTCGAACTCCGTCCAGGGAGCCTTGCCGGTCTCGTCGCTGTCGCCCCAGGAGGTGGCCAGGCTGTTGTCGCGGCCGGGATGGAGAAGCTCCAGGCTGCTGCCGCCCCCGTCGGCCCACTCCCCCCACAGCCCGCCGTCCTGGTAGGACACCTCGTCCTCGCGCACTCCCCCTGGGGATTCCAGGATCAGGAGCTCGCCCCGGTTCGAGAGGCTTCCCGAGTAGTCTCCCAGCAAGCTCCGGGGCGGGAGCCGGGGATAGCGCTCCCTCATGAAGGCGGCGTCGCGGGCCACCACCAGGTAGCCGCCCGCACCGATGCGGCTCCCCTCGGGGAAGGCGTAGCGCACCCCGCCCGACAGCTCCCATCCCGACAGGTCCAGAGGCTCGGTTCCGGGGTTGAACAGCTCCAGGTACTCCCCCCTCTCCTCCTTGCCTGGGGGGTGGTACATGATCTCGTTGATCACCACGCGGGGAGGGGCGGGCCCCTGGTTGGGAGCTCCCGGGGTTGGGGCGGCCAGCCGGCGCCTCCAGGGGCTGCCGTCGGGATGGAGCCCCTCGGAGAGATCCGGGCGCTGGGCCTCGAACCGCACCAGGTCCAGGATCCGGCCCTCCTCCCCGTGGCGCAGGGCGATCCACTCCCCGCCGGCGCTCAGGCCGAAGCCCAGAGCCTCCTGGTCGAGGACCAGGTAGCCCCCGGGAGGGATCCGGTCCGAATCGGAGAAGAGGTATCCCGGCCCCTCGCGCCCGTCGCTCAGGCTGCATCCGTCCAGGAGCACCTCCTCGCCGGAGTAGTTGTAGAGCTCCACGAAGTCGGGGACGTCCTCCTGCGAATCGGCCAGGAACTCGTTGATGCGGACTCCCCGGTACGGATCCTCCAGCAGCGGCTCCTCCTCCCATCCCGGAGAGCCGCCGGGCAGGACGCTGGCGCTCCAGGCCTCGGCACGCCCCTCTCCCAGCGAAGGCCGGGCCAGGATCATCGAGTGCCCGAAGCCGTCGGCGGCCAGAGGCCATCCCTCGCCGTCGCCGTAGCCGGTCTCCAGCAGCAGGCCTCCGTTGGGGTGGCGGAGCTGGACGGAGCCCGAGGAACCGGGCAGGTCGCCCGACCAGGGGCCCAGGACCTCCTCCTCGAGCTGGTAGGCGGCCTGCAGCTCCCCGGGGCGGGCGGCCACCACCAGCCGGCTCCTGGAGCCGATCTCGGTCCAGTCGGGAAACTTGTACTCGATGTCGCCCGAGAGGCGGTACCCCCCCAGGGGAAGGGTCCAGGCTTCGCTGTTGTAGATCTCGACGAACTGGAATCCCCCCGGCGGAGGGCGGTGGTGGATCTCGCTGATCGTCAGGGCGGTGTTCCTCGAGGAGGGGCCGGAGGGCTCGCTCCGTCCGGGCATCCGTTCGGCGGGCAATGGATCGAATTCCCACTCCAGGACGCCGAACGCGCCCTCTGAGACGGCGTTGGGCCGGTTGGCCCGGTCCAGGATACCGGCCATCCCTATCCGGTAGGGGATCCCGGGCCGCAGCCCTTCGGCGACCAGCATCACCCGGTCCCCGCCCTCCAGGAGACGGGCCGAGCCGATCCTTCCTTCGGGATGGAGGGAGTAGCTCTCTGCGCGGGAGGCCGACTCGGAGTCGAGCGGCTCGGAGAAGCGCAGGAGGATGCTTCCCGGCCCCCCGCGGGCCTGGGCCGAGACCAGCTGCGGAGGGGTGCGGTCGGGTTCGAGATGCAGCCGGGCCGCCTGGTTGGTGACGGCCCCGGCGGCGTTGGCGACCACCAGCTGCCACCAGCTCTCGTGGTCGCTCCAGCTGGTCCGGACCTCCAGCCGGGGCGTGTCGGCGCCGGGAACCGGCTGCCCCTCGCGCAGCCACTGGTAGCTGACGCCCGGATCCTGCGCCACCACCGCCTCCATCTCCACGCTCTGGCCCTCGGTCGCCCGCACCGGACCCGGCGCTGCCAGGATCCGGGGCGCTTCCCTCTCGGGCAGGCGCAGCCGGCTGGCCGGGATGGGGGACTCCATCTCGCCGTCGGGCAGGCGCCAGCGGACCGACATGCCGTTCTCCCCAGGCTCCGCCAGGGCCTCCACGTAGTAGCGCTTCCCTTTCTCCAGCTTGAGGAACCGGGACTGCCCCCGGGACCCGATGGTGGAGGCCACCAGCTCCCGCTCCATGACCGCCGGGCCGGCGCTCAGAAAGAGGCGGGCCCGGCTGCCGGACTCGATCCAGAGGAGGTAGTATCCGGACTGGGGAGGGACCAGGTAGCCGTGGAGGCGTCCGCCGCGCCGGTCCTTCAGGGCGAAGGAGGAGAGGGGCGTCCAGGAAAGGGCGTCCTGCGAGGAGAGGGGGATGTCCCCTGAAAGGTCGGGGTGCTCCTCCCACGCCAGTCCGTGGTCCGGAGACGGCCTGCCGCAGCCGCAGAGCAGCCACAGCCCGGCGCACGCGAAGGCTGGCCAGAGAAAGAGACGCATAGCGAGGATGCCAGGGTAGGGTGCCCGGCTCCCTTCTGCCAGGATGTTCTCCGGAAATACGGAGTCAGGCCGGATCCACCTTGCAGGACTCCTCGCAAATCTCGAGCACCAGGGCCGTCAGGTTGTCCTGTCCCGAGGCGTCCATGGCCTCCTTGACCAGCCTGTCGGCCGGATTGAGGCCTTCCAGGTAGGAAGGGGGCTCGCGGACGAAGCGTTCGATGTTCCGGTCCCAGAGCCCGTCGACGATGCCGTCGGAGCAGAGGACGAAGCGGTCCCCCATGGAGAAGCGGGCCTGGGCGAACTGGGGCCGGACCGGATCGGGCAGGGCGCCGATCGAGCGCTCCAGCTGGTTCTTCCGGGGATGGGAGCGCGCCTGGCGTTCGGTGATCTTCCCCTCCCGCACCAGCCGCCCGGGGATGGTGTGGTCGTGGGTCAGCTGCCGCATCCCGCCATCGGAGGGCAGATGGTAGATGCGGCTGTCCCCCAGGTGGGCGATGCAGATCCGGTCCTGCCGCAGCCAGCCCAGGCTCAGGGTGGCTCCCATTCCCTGGCATTCCGAGTAGAACTGGGAGACATGGCGGGCCCGCTCGTGGATCCTCTGGCAGAAGCCCAGGAGCAGGATCTGGGGATCCTCCTGGAGGATCCGCTGGTAGAACTCCCTGGAGACCAGCTCGGTGACCGTCTCCAGGACAATGCGGCTGGCGAACTCCCCGGCGTTGCCGCCTCCCATCCCGTCGCTGACCGCGAAGATGAAGTCGTGGGGCTCGATGGGGGAGAAGCCCTCCTTGCCCAGGAAGCTCAGCTCCTCCTTTCCGAAGCGCAGGGAGAGGAAGGCGTCCTCGTTGTTCCTGCGCACCCGTCCCTGGTGCGTCTGCGCCGACCAGGCGATCTGCGGCGTCATGCCTCCTCCTTCCTCAGCCGTTCCAGATCCTCGATGGTCAGCCCCTCCGAGGTCTCCAGAATGGTGGAGAACTCGAAGTCAATGATGCAGAAGCGCCCCAGGTGCCGGTGGTAGGTCACGTTGCGCATGAAGGGGTCCCCGTGGCGGACGCCGTAGGTCTCCAGCTCGGCGAAGAGGGACTTGATGCGCTCGTTGCTGATCTTGTCCACGATCGTGCCGCAGTTGGAGGTGACCATGTAGAGCTCCTCGGGATGCTCCTCGAGCAGGCGGGGCACGAAGGAGCAGCCCCGTCCCTCCAGGTACTTCAGCGCCCTCGCCTCGTTCTGGTAGCGCAGGGAGGCGTAGGGTCCCAGGAAGCGCTTGTGCACCCGGCCGTCGTACCCCACATGGACCGATGCTCGCTTGGTTTCCTTGATGGACCTCATCTGCGGGCGGTGGGCTGCCCGGATGCCTGTCAGCAACTTGTCAGCAACTTGTGCTTTCCATTCGGGGGGAAGGGTGGGATCAAGGAGCGCGAGCCGGCAGGCGCCCGGTCCCCTGCCAGGGAGGCCCTGTCGTGACCTTGAGACGTGAAAGCCTGCTTCCGGGCAGATTGTGAACCGTCTCCCTGGTCCGGACGCCGGCCGGCTCGCTAACTCCCCTCCGAAGGCGCCGCATCCTGCCTCCGCGACGCGGAACCGTCCAGCCAATTGTTCCCCGGAAGGCAAAAAGGGGGCGGCTCCGCCCTCCCCGACATTGCCTTCGGACTTCCGATGGGCTTCCCTTGCCCCGGATGACCGCATCGGAGCCAGCCCCCATGGGCACAGGCAGGGCGCTGATGACGCTGGGAAGGGTGTCCAACCTCCCCACCGTCTGGTCCAACTGCCTCGTGGCCCTGGCCGCCGGGGGTGGCTCCCCCGCCACCTTCGCGCTGACGCTCTCGGCCGCCAGCCTCTTCTACCTGGGGGGGATGTACCTCAACGACGCCTTCGACCAGGAGCACGACCGGCTCCGCCGTCCCGCCCGGCCCATTCCCTCTGGAGCCGTCTCCGCCAGGACCGTCTGGATCCTGGGCTTCCTGCAGCTGATCCTGGGCTTGCTGCTGTGGCTGCCGCTGCTCCTCCCCTGGGGCCCCTACAGCCTCTCCCGCCTGTCCTTCGCGCTCCTGCTGATCGCCGCCATCCTAATCTACAACCTCTACCACAAGCGGATCCGGTGGTCGGCCTGGATCATGGCTCTGTGCCGCTTCTTCCTGTTCCTGGCCGCCGCCTCGGTCTCGGATAAGGGGCTCTCGGGCCAGAGCCTGTGGAACGCCCTCTCCCTCCTGTCCTACGTGGCCGGGCTGAGCTACATCGCCCGAGGAGGGAGCCGGGAGGGGCTGCTGGTGCCCTGGTGGCCCTGCATCCTGCTGCTCCTGCCCGTTCCCTGGGCCTACTTCGTCTCCAACGGCATCCACTTCGCCCCGGGGATGGCCACCATCGCGGCCTACCTGGCCTGGACCCTGGTGGCCATGAGCGATCTCTACGCGACGCGCTCTCCCCGTCCCGACCGGGCGGTCTCGCGCCTCCTGGCGGGAATCGTGCTGGTGGATCTGATGTCCCTGGGCCTGGGAGACATGGGGATGACCGCCCTGCTGGTCGGCTGCTTCCTCCTGGCGCTCTTCCTGCAGCGGACCATACCGGCAACGTAGGACTCGCCCGGCCTGGCTTACTGTCCATGGCGTCCCTGGATCGGCAGCCACGGTTCCCGGCTCGATCCTCGGCCCGGGAACGGCGTGATGGACGATGGCAGGCAGGGAACCGGCGATGCTGTCCCCGGATCTCGCCCTGGGAAGGGAGATGGTTCCGGGGACCAGCCCTGCATTCCGTCTGGAGCCAGCCGGAGAGCCGCCCGTTCCTGGGCCGGCCCCGGATGTCGCCCGCTTGCCGGACCGTCTTCCGGCAGCTGTCAATGTCAGATGAAAATGTCCCACTTTTGGTGGCTTTGGCACCCCTTGATCATTGCGCTGCCATCCACAGGAGCCGGGCCCGGCTGGACGATGCCCGGCTCCTGCTCTTGGGACGATCGATTTGAAGATCCAGGCTGAAAGCCGCCGGAGGCTCGTCGGCCAGCGGCGATCCCTTCGGAATCTTCTGGCCGGCGCCGGCCTGGCCATTGGCAGCTCCGGAACGGTTCTGGGCGATGTCCTGGACACGGCTCCCTGCCGAAGGAGGAGACGCCCGTCACGATTGCCGGGCGGAACACCAGAGCAGAACCAGCCGTTCCTTCGATTCCATCGAACTCGTCCTGAACTCCGCTATGAACGAGTTCGAAGACAGGTGAGCGGGTTCGAGAAGGCTGGCGGAGCATCGATCTCGCTGGAAGCCCTGCGCTTCCTGGACGATCAGCGCAGGACAGCGCTCTGGGCGCGCGGCAGCCGGATGCTTCCAGTAATGGAAGCGTTCCGCCGATCCTTCGATGGCTGCATTGGATCGAGGCAGGATCCTAGTGTTCCAAGCCCTTGGCCGTCGTGGAGGCCTCTGCGGTTACCGGTTCAAGGGGGCGGTTCTGGAAACCGCTGGAAAGGGCGGAGACGAGCTCTTCGGACTCCGGTGGACGCTCAACGGGTTGCTCGCCTTCCAGAGAATCCAGGATTGTCCGGAAGCTCGATGAGCGGGGACTTGGGCATGGGGGCGGCTGTCCGCCTGCGCCCGGAGGATTCAGCTATTCCGGGCCGTTTTCTCCATGGTTCCCTCCGATGGAGGGGGCCGGAAGAGCGGGATCGATGGTCGGCCGCCGCGGGTCGCCTCCATCCGGACCCGGCGAGAGGGCTGAGGTGTTTCCTGATCCCGAGAACGCCGCCGTCCCCGAGTTTCGCAATCCAAGCCTTCCCGGAACGGACGCTTGCGGACATCCGGGAAGTCCGGGCCGTCATTGCCAGCCAATAGCCGGAGCGGCTCGAGCCCCTTCCGATCTGCGATGCCTCAAGCGCTGGGACAGAGCGAAGAAGCAGCCGGCCAGAGAAACCGGTTCCGAAGTGGATGCCGGATTCAGTGGAAGCAAGTGCCCACGATATAATTGAAAGGCTGGCCGAACTGGAAACTGGAGAAGAGGAAGACGAACACAAGCAAGCCCAACGAGAGAGCCAGGCTGAAGCCGGCGACTAGCAGGCATCGCCTGATGTTGGGGTTCAGCAGTGCGAGCACTCGGTGCCGGGCGGATTCGTCCTCCTGGAAGCAGTGCACCCCGATCTTGATCAGGAACAGGGCCACAGCCCCCAGCAGCGACAAGCTCAGCGCTGTTCCCAGCAGCGAGATGATCCCCCCTGTCAGAATAGCGATCCAGGAAAGATCGAAGACGTAGATCTGAGGAAAGTCGAAGATCACTGTACGGGCATCCTGCTGATGCCTCCCTGTCTGTCAAGCTTTCCCGTTCCCTTCAGGTAGAGCGCCTGCGGGAGGATCTAGGCGGCTTCTCGGATTGTGGGGTGTTTCCTTCCGATGGCATCTGGACTCTCAATCCGTCGATTGGCCGAGCCTCTCCACGCATCGAAAGGGTTGTTCTTGGGAGAGACGCCGCAGCGCCATCGAACCGGTTCCGGAGGCCTCCGGCTCTCCATTGGCAGGGGGCCGCTCGGTCCCCTAGCTGCTCGGAACGGAAAGGGCTTCCGGGCATCAGGCGGGGTCTGTCTGCGGCTCGGGAGCCGGGTTTCTCTCCAGCCGGACTCGCCGATTGGGCCGCTCCGTCCCGAGCGTTATTGCTGCAAGAAGGCGTGAGGGCTGGGGAGTTTCCCGGTTCCAAGATCGCCGCCATGCACGAGATCCGCAATCCTAGCCTCCCCGGAACGGATGATTGCGGCCATCCGGGAAGTCCGGGCCGTCATTGCCAGCCAACAGCCGGAACGGCCCGTGCCTCTTCCGATCCGTGATGGCTCAAGCGCTGGGAAAGACCGCCGATGCAGCTGGCTAGAGAAACCGGTTCCGAAGGGGATGCCGGATTCAGTAGGAGCTAGCGCCCTCGAAAGAATCGAAGACCTAACTGAACATGGATTCGAGCACAAAGACGGCGATCACAATCAGGACCAACAAGAGAGCCAGGCTGAAGCCGGCGACTAGCAGGCATCGCCTGATGTTGGGGTTCAGCAGTTCGAACACTCGCTGCCGGGCGGATTCGTCATTCTGGAAGCAGTGCACCCCGATCTTGATCAGGAACAGGACAGCCGCCCCCAGCAGCGACAAGCTCAGCGCAGCCCACAGAAGATAGATGATCACCCAGGCCAGAATACCGATCCAGGGAAGATCGACGACGGAGAGCTGAAGAAAGTCCATGATCACTGGTCGGGCATGCTGCAAATGCATGGTGGCTAGTCAAGATTCCCCGACCCCTTCAGGTAGAGCGGCCTGCGGGAGGGTTCCGGCGGCTTCTCAAACAGTGAAGCGGATCCTGCCGATGACTTCTGGACTCTTGAGCCATCGATCGGCCGAGCCTCTCTACGCATCGAGAAGGGCTGTTCCTGGGAGGGGCGCAGCGGCAGCATCCAGCAGGGTCCGGAGGCCTCTGGCTCTCTATTGCAGGGAGGCGCTCAGCCTCCTACGCCCCCTTGACAAAGAGGATGGCAAACACGAGCAAGACCAGCAAGAGAGCTAGACTAATTCCGGCGACTATCAGGCATCGCCTGATGTTGGGATCCAGCAGTTCGAGCGCTCGCTGCCGGGCGGATTCGTCCCCCTGGAAGCAGTGCACCCCGATCTTGATCAGGTACAGGACCACCGCCCCCAGCAGCGACCATTTCAGCGCCGTCCACAGCAGCCAGATGATCGTCCAGACCGGAACAACGTTCCCGGGCTGATCGAAGTCGATGGCGAAGCTGAAGAGCTTAATGAAGAACTTAAGAGAGCCCAAGTCCATTATCCGGGCATCCTGTATATGCCTGCCTGTTTTGTCGAGATGTCCTGATTCCTCCAGGGAGAGCGGCCTCCAGTAGGATTCCGGCGGCTTCTCGATCAGTGAAGCGGAACCTGCCGATGACTTCTGGACTCTTGAGCCATCGATCGGCAGAGCCTTTCTACGCATCGAAGTGGCCGTTCCTGGGAGGGGCGCAGCGGCAGCATCCAGCAGGGTCCGGAGGCCTCTGGCTGTCTATCGCAGAGGGGCGCTCAGCTTCTCCTGCGCCACCTGGACAATCGGAAAGGAAAGGGCTTCCGGGCATCCGGCGAGATCCGTCTGCGGCTCGGGATCCGGGTTTCCATGCTCAGGCCCATGCAGGCTCTGTCCAGGAGAGCAAGCCGGTTGGCCCTGGGCGCTTCGCCGGTCGAACCCATTGCAGAGAGCCGGCCAGCCCCGGCTCTCTGGGCCGCATGACCCGCACGAAATACGGAAGAGGCTGAAGTTCGCCTGCTTCGACGCCGCGCCAGGCTCTCACGCGAGCATCGGCCGCTTTCCCTTCGGCTCCGGGACCGGATCGCCGAACTCGCGTGCGGTATCGCTCCATAGCTCGACCGCTTCGTTGACGTTCTTCAGCGCATCGGCCTGGCTGTCGCCGTGCGCCATGCACCCCGGAAGCTCGGGCGCTTTGGCAATGAAGGCTTGATTCTCGTTGCTCCAGTAAAGAATGACCTCGTACTTGTGCATCACTCTTCTGCTCCCAGCCTGTATTTCAGGATAAAGTGGCGGATCTGCCTTGCCTGATACGGTTTGGCGTGGCCTCCATCTCTCTGCATGTCCACTTTCTCGGGTATGCCTGCCTTGAGATAGATGTGGTGGCTCCCTCGTATGCGTTCTTCGAAACCCAGATACACCATCAGCACCCGCAAGTCGGAGAAGCGAATGTTCGCGTCCGAGCCCTCTCGAAGAACGGATTGCACCAGCTTTTCATGCCGGTTCATGGCCTGTCATCCCCTTCCCGCCGACATCGCAGGCTGCGTGCATTGCCGAGACCCTGCTGCTTGAGGGTCTCGGCGAGGCTGGACCTGGCAACGTCATCGACGAAGGAACTGTCAAGGAGGATTACGAAGGACTCGCCAGCGGGAGCAAGCGCATCATGCCAACCGGCAGCCCAACCGGTAGCGCCAGTCGCAGAAGCCGCTCCTCGCCGACTCCTGGCATCGTCGATAATCCCACGCAGTGCCTAGTCGAGCTCGCTGTGGCCCAGCTTTCCTCATGAGCGGCGATCTTCACCGCAACCGGGAAGAATCGGCCGCCGTCGCCTCCTGCATGCGATAGCAACGAAGCCTTCGAATGCTTGGCGCTGGCCATCGCCGGCCCTCCGAGCCCGTACGGCGCCTCCAGGCTCGAAGGAAGCGCCTTTGCCTTTTCGTTTCCAAGATAGTTGACGGCCCTGAAGGGAGTGTCGCCGGAGGCCGGGTTGGGAAAGGTGCGGGAGGCGTCGCATTTCAGGCCGATGGCCCAGCGCCTCGGCGTCCATCTCGGCCTCGAGCGTAGTGTTCGACGCCTCGTAGGGTTCGTTCTCGCCGGAGTAACAGGCGTGGCGAACGAAAACGCTCTCCCCGTCATAGCGGGTGTCGAAAAGCACCGCAGGCAATCCCGTCGGGGCCTTCTCTGCGCACCTCGTCCCCCAGGTTCGGCGAGGCGGAATCCCGCTCGTGGCCGTGTCGCCGTCCTCGCTCATCGGTTGCAGAATGCAGGGGCGGGCAGGCGTCTTGCCATCATTGGCAGAGATGGATTCGGTAGAGCAACTTCCGGAAGATCTCTGCGAGCAGCGGCGTCGGCCGTTCCTCCGCCCGGTCCGGCCGGCCGCGAACCGGATCGGAGCGCTAGCTGCGCATGATCGGAGCAAGGCGGCGCTCGATCGCTTCCTCGCTCCTGGTTTCGCATTCCCAGACGACGAGGACCCGCCAGCCGAGCTTCTTCAAGGCTCTTTGCTGGCGTGCGTCGCGGGCGACATTGGTCTCGAACTTCCTCGTCCAGTAGTCGACGTGCGACTTGGGAGTGGAGGCGAGCCTGCATCCGCGGTGGCGGTGCCAGAAGCAGCCATGGACGAACACGGCCGTACGGCGCCTTGGAAACACCAGATCGGGGCGGCCGGGGAGATCCTTCCGGTGCAGGCGGAAGCGGAGCCCCATCCGGTGGGCAATGCGGCGTACCGCCAGCTCGGGAGACGTGTCGCTGCTGCGGATCCTGGCCATCAGCTCGCTCCGGCGAGCGCTGTCCATGACGTCGGTCACGAGGCGTCCTCCAGCAGGCGGCGGCGGAGGACGAGGTCCGGGGCCGGATCCGGGAAGGCCGCGGCCCCATAGGGCCCTTCAGGAAGGCGCGCTCCAAGCTGGCGATCTGGCCGTCGTCCCAAGAGGCCGCCACCATAGGGCTTTCCCGCATCCTTACGCAATCCCAGCCGCCGCTGCAGGCTCTGCCGTCTCCTGGCAGGATCGGCCGGCCCGGTCGCGGACGAAGGGAAGGATCGACGGCGGCGACGCCGTCCAGGGAGTATCAGGGCGTGGGAACCAGAGCCTTCCTGCCCGGGGTCCTGGAGTGGAGGAAGCGGTTGACCGCGTTGAGGTAGGCCCGGGCGCTGGCCTCGATCACGTCGGTGCTCACGCCCTTGCCCAACACCAGCTCCCCTTCGTCGAACTCCACCTCCACGGTGACCTCTCCCAGGGCGTCCTTGCCCCGGGAGACGCTGCGCAGGGCGAAGTCCTTCAGCCGCCCCCCGGTTCCGGTGAGACGGTCGATGGCCTTGAGCACCGCGTCCACCGGGCCGTCGCCGGTGCCGGCGTCCTGGTGGAGGGTCTCCCCGGATCCGGCGCGGGTCAGGCGCACCGTGGCGGTGGGGACGGTGGAGGTGCCGCCGGTGAAGCCTACGTAGTCCAGCGACCAGGTCTCGGGAACCACGGTGATGTGCCCCTCCACCAGGGCGATCAGATCGTCGTCGTAGACGAACTTCTTCTTGTCCCCGATCTCCTTGAAGCGGTCGAGGATGGCGTCGATGTCCTCCCGGGTCATCTTGAAGCCCAGGTGGCGCAGGCGATCGGCCACCGCGGCCCGCCCGCTGTGCTTGGTGAGCGGAAGCTCGGTCTTCCCCCAGCCGATCTCCACGGGATCCATGATCTCGTAGGTCTCGCGCTTCTTGAGGATGCCGTCCTGGTGGATGCCGCTGCTGTGGGCGAAGGCGTTCTCCCCCACGATCGCCTTGTTGCGCTGGACTCCCAGGCCGGACATGCGGGACACCAGCCGGGAGCTGCGGACGATCTCGGGAGGATGCACTCCGCAGCGGAAGCGGCGGTAGACGTCCCCGCGGGTCCTGAGCGCCATCACGATCTCCTCCAGCGCCGCGTTGCCGGCCCGCTCCCCGATGCCGTTGAGGGTGCACTCCACCTGGGAGGCTCCCTCCTTGACCGCCTCCAGCGAGTTGGCCACAGCCAGTCCCAGGTCGTTGTGGCAGTGGACGCTGATCCGGGCCTGGCCCGAGAGGAAGGCGGGGATGTTCCGGTGCAGGTGGCGGATCAGGCGGCCGAACTCCTCAGGCACCGCCCAGCCCACGGTGTCGGGGATGTTTACCGTTGTGGCTCCGGCCTCGACCGCGGCCTGGCAGACCCGGGCCAGGAACTCGGGCTCGGTCCGGGAGGCGTCCTCGGGGGAGAACTCGACATCCTCGACCATCGAGCGGGCCTGCTCCACCCCCTGGACCGCCAGCCGCAGGATCTCGTCCTGGGCCTTGCCCAGCTTGTGCTCCCGGTGGATCCGGGAGGTGGCCAGGAAGACGTGGATCCTTCCCCGGCTCCCGGCGGGAGCCACCGCGGCGCCTGCGGCCTCGATGTCCTTGGGGACGCAGCGGGCCAGGCCGGCGATGATCGGGGCCTGCAGCTCCTCGGCGATGGCCTTGACCGCGGCGAAGTCCCCTTCGCTGATGACCGGGAATCCGGCCTCGATGACGTCCACCCGGAGCCGCTCCAGCTGGCGGGCCACCTCCAGCTTCTCCCGGAGGTTCATGGAGGCTCCCGGACACTGCTCGCCATCCCGGAGGGTGGTGTCGAAGATATGTATGCGCTTGGCGTCTTCCATGTGCGGCTTCCGGCAGGCAGCAAAAAGCCCCACGGCCGCTCCCGGAGAGCGGCGGCAGTGGGGCAGGAGGTGGCGCCGACGGGGAGCGGCGCCTAGAGCCCTCCTGCCAGGCCGCCGTGCAGCAGCCTGGCAAGGGCAAGGTTCAGGGAGGCGGGGCTCCTCATCGGCCGCGATCTTCTTCCGGGGCCCCCCGGGGGTCAATCCGAAAAGCCGGCATGGGACCTCCGGATCGCGACGGCTCGGCAGGCCTCCCCGGGGACGCACGCCCCCGGTCGCGCTCGGGAGCCTCGCGCCGGGTCCGCCATGGCCGGCGTCCGGGAGGGAGGGCAAACGGGACGGAGCCACGATAGGGGATTGCACAAATCCAGGCTGCGGCTACCTTGGAGGCATGGCCAGCGAGGGAGACAAGAGGGGAGGATCCCGCAGCATGATACTAGGGGTGTGCCTGGATTCCGACGGGCACAAGCGGATCACCACCGGGGAGAACTTCTCCCTGATCGGCGGCACCGAGGAGAGCCACGAGATGATGGTGGAGAAGACCATCAAGATCCAGGAGCAGCTCGATGCCCGGGGAAAGAGCCTCTCGGAGGTGAGCGGGGAGGAGTTCGACGAGATCGCCCAGTCGGTCGGCCTCAGGCGCCGGGGGCACCCCCGGCTCAACTGAACCTCGCCCCGAGGGCATCGGTGAGCGATTCCCCCTACTGGTTCATGGCCCTTCTGGCCCTGGCGGCTCCGGCCTTCGCCCTGGGCCCGCTGCTGGCGGCCCGGCTGTGGGCCCGCTTCTACTCGCCCCCGAAGCCGGGAAGGGACAAGAACGCGACCTACGAGTGCGGGCTGGAGGCCAGGGGGGACGCCTGGGGCCGCTTCCGGGCCGAGTACTACCTCTTCGGGATCGTGTTCCTGGTATTCGAGGTGGAGGCCCTGTTCCTGCTGCCGGTGGCGGTGGCCTTCTCGGGGCTCTCCGCCGGGGCCCTGGCGGCCCTGGGGATCTTCATGCTCCTGTTCGTGGAGGGCCTGGCCTGGGCCTGGGCCAGGGGCGTTCTCGACTGGCGCTAGCGATGGAGGAGGGACTGCGCAGCCAGCTGCAGAGCTCCGGCATCTTCACCACCACCCTGGAGCGGATCCACAACTGGGGGACCAGGAACTCGGTGTGGCCGCTGCAGTTCGGCCTGGCCTGCTGCGCCATCGAGATGATCGCCACCTCGATGGCCCGCTACGACCTGGCCCGCTTCGGGGCCGAGGTGTTCCGCCCCTCTCCCCGCCAGGCGGATCTGATGATCGTGGCCGGGACCGTCACCAAGAAGATGGCGCCCCAGGTGGTCAGGCTCTACAACCAGATGCCCGAGCCCAAGTACGTGATCGCCATGGGGGCCTGCGCCATCTCGGGGGGGCCCTTCCGCCAGGGCTACAACGTGCTCAAGGGCATCGATCGCTACATCCCGGTGGACGTCCACATTCCCGGATGCCCTCCCCGGCCCGAGGCCCTGCTCCACGCCTTCATGACCCTGCAGCGCCGCATCGACGGGCAGCGCCTGGCGGGCGAGGGGAGGCCCCGGCACCTGAGGGCCGACGCCCCTTCGGAGTTTCCCGTGCCGCGCTTCGGCGGGACCGACCTGGAGCCACCCAGCAATCCCGGGATCTGGAGCCCTCCGGCCGCGGCCGGGTAGGGGCGCCGAAGCGGTGAGCGAGGCGGAGTCGATCCTGGAGCCGCTCTCCCGGGCCGTTCCCGAGGCCCGGGCCGAGCTGGTGCCCAATCCCTCGCCCTGCGCCCAGCACTCCCTGCGGGTGGAGCCCGCCTCGCTCCCTGCGGTGGCGCGCTGGCTCGCCGGCGCCCCCGAGCCGGGCTTCGACTACCTCTCCAACCTCACCGGAGTGGACTGGCCCGAGGAGAACTGCCTGGAGGTGGTCTACCACCTCTACTCCATGGCCCGGCGCCGGGGGCCGCTGGTGCTGCGGGTGCGGACCGCCGACCGGGAAGGCCGGGTGGACGTCCCCTCGGTGGTCTCCGTCTGGCGCAGCGCCGAGCTCCAGGAGCGCGAGGTGTACGACCTCTACGGAGTCCGCTTTCCGGGCCATCCCGATCTGCGCCGCCTGCTGATGTGGGAGGAGTTCCAGGGGCACCCCATGCGCAAGGACTACGTGGAGCCCGACGACTACGAGTATGAACCCACGTCCCACTCCCGTCGGGGGGGAGCGTAGCCAGGGCGTCCAGGGGGAGCTCCTGGAGATCTCCATGGGGCCCCAGCACCCCTCCACCCACGGGGTCTTCCGCATGGACGTTTCCCTGGAGGGCGAGCGGGTGCGCCGCCTGCGGCCGGTCTTCGGCTACCTGCACCGCAACCACGAGAAGATCGCCGAGAGCGCCACCTGGCTGGGGTCCATGCCCTACACCGACCGGCTCGACTACTTCAACTCGATGGCCAACAACTGGGCCTACGCCCTGGCGGTGGAGCGGCTGGCCGGGATCGGGTGCCCCGAGCGCGCCGAGTACATCAGGGTGATCGTCTGCGAGCTGACCCGGCTGCTCAACCACACCTGCCTGGTGGGCTTCCTGGTGATGGACATGGGGGCGCTGGGCACCCCGCTGATGTACGCCTTCCGGGAGCGGGAGCGCATCCTGGACCTGTTCGAGTCGCTGACCGGGGCCCGGATGATGGGCAACTACATGCGCTTCGGCGGCTGCCGCTGCGACCTGCCAGCGGGCTGGCTGGACCAGGCCCGCAAGGTGGTCTCGGAGTACCACCGCTTCCTGGACCGCTACGAGGCCCTGCTCACCGGCAACGAGATCCTCAAGTCCCGCACCCAGCAGGTGGGGATCCTGCCCGCCCCGCTGGCGGTCGGCGCCGGGGTCACCGGCCCCATGCTGCGGGCCAGCGGAGTGGACTACGACCTGCGCAAGATCGACGGCTACGGGATCTATCCCCGCTTCCGGTTCAAGGTTCCGCTGGGCGAGGTGGGCGACGTCTACGACCGGTACATGATCCGCATCCTGGAGATGCGCCAGTCGCTGGGGATCCTCGAGCAGGCGATGGAGGGCATTCCCGAAGGGCCGGTGATCGATCCCAAGGCCAAGCTGCGCGGGCTGCGTCCCAAGCCGGGGGAGGCCTACGCCCGCCTGGAGGCGCCCAAGGGGGAGCTGGGCTTCTACCTGATCAGCGCCGGAAAGGCCCAGCCCTGGCGCTACCGGGTCCGTTCCCCCAGCCTGATCAACCTCACCGTGCTCGAGGACATGTGCCTGGGGCACTCGGTGGCCGATGTGGTGGTGATCCTCGGCAGCGTGGACATCGTGCTGGGCGAGGTGGACCGCTAGCGGCCCCGGCGCAGGGCGCGCCCGCCTACTCGCTGGGAGGCATCTCCAGCTCCATGTCCTCGGGCCACTTGGCGCCCTGGTCGATCCAGCCCCGGAGCAGGGCGATCTGGGGAGCTGTAAGCTTGGGATAGCGGTCCCGGACATCGACGGGAGGCATCTCCAGCTCCGGGATCAGATCGGCGGCGAAGTGGACCAGCGGGCTCTTCCCGCTCTTGCCCACCACGACGGCCGCTTCCTCGCTGCTGCCTCCCTTGATGGTCTTCTCCCGGTCGTTCATGAAGTACTTGCTCTTGGCCCGGGGCCTGGCCCCGTGGCATCCGAAGCAGGACTTCTCCAGGAGGGGCTTGATCTCCTTGCGGAAGTCCACTTCGCGGTCGACCGGTTCCGGCAGCTTGGAGAGGTCCGGCTCCTGGGCCTGCCCCATAGCCAGCATCAGGGCCAGGGGCGCTGCGATTCGAATGAAGAAGGCGTCCATCTCGTCAAGTTCCAGATCCGGATCCTGCGTCTCCGCTTCCGCGTTGTCAACCGGGAGAGTCCTCCTCGAAGCAGGGCTTCCGGGCGGGGGACCGTGCGAGGACAAGCCCGAAGCCTGCGGCAGGGAGCCGGGCTCGGCAGCGAAGGGACAGGAGCCGGATGGCCGGAAGGCCGCCGCCGGGGGGAGGAAGGGGCGAGACGAGGCGCCTGGACCGGCAGTCCGCCAGGGAATCCTGCAGCCCGGAGAAAACGCGGCGCAGGCGCTGTCTGAACCAGGGGCGGCGTGCCCGGCCGAGCGGATCGGGATCCGATGGAAGGCGCCTGGATCCCGAAGGCCGGAAAGGGCAGGAGGGCGGGCGGCGCCTGCTATGGTGGATGGGGATTTCCAATGCGGCCCCGGAAAGGGCAGGAGGGCGGGCGGCGCTCTCCTATCCCTTGGGCCCGTCCCTGGCTTCCCTCCGCAGCAGTGTCCGTCCCGGCCGCGCCTGCGCCGGCGGGGCTCCTATCCCACCTGGATCCACTGGCGCTCCCGGGCCGATCGGAGCACGGCGTCGCAGACCCGCTGGGTGTCGAGCGCGTCCCGGAAGGTGGGCCGGGTGGGCTTCCCCTCGGCCAGGTCGGAGAGGAAGTCGGCCACCTGGTGGACGAAGGTGTGCTCGTAGCCGATCTGGAGGCCGGGGACCCACCACTTGTCCATGTAGGGCATGTCGCCGTCGGAGACATGCACCGAGCGCCATCCCCGCACCAGGGAGTCGTCCCGGTGGTCGAAGTACTCCAGGCGGTGAAGGTCGTGGAGATCCCAGCGGATCGAGGCGTGCTCGCCGTTGATCTCGAAGGTGTAGAGGGCCTTGTGGCCCCGGGCGTAGCGGGTGGACTCGAACAGGCCCAGGGAGCCGTTGCCGAAGCGGCACATGAAGGCGCAGGCGTCGTCGATGCCCACTTCCTCGACCTTGCCGGTGAGGTTGTGGTGGCGCTTCTTGACGAAGGTCTCGGTCATGGCGCAGACCTCCCCGATCCCGCCGTTGAGCCAGGTGGCGGTGTCGATGCAGTGGGCCAGCAGATCCCCGGTCACCCCGGAGCCGGCCGCGGCCACGTCCAGGCGCCACAGGGCCTCGCCTCCCTGCGGGAGGTTCTCGGCGATGGTCCAGTCCTGGAGGAAGTTGGCCCGGTAGTGGAAGATGCGGCCCAGGCGCCCCTCGTCGACCAGCTGCTTGGCCAGGGTGACCGCCGGGGTGCGCCGGTAGTTGTACCAGACGGTGTTGGGCACCCCGGCCTTCTCCACCTCCCGGGCCATCTCCTCGCCCTGCGGGGCGTCCATCGAAAGCGGCTTCTCGCAGAGGATCATCTTCCCGGCGCGGGCCGCGGCGATGGCGATCTCGGCGTGGGTGTTGTTCGGGGTGCAGATGTCGATGGCGTCGATGTCGTCGCGATCCACCAGCGCCTTCCAGTCGGTCTCCACCGATCCGAACCCCCACTGGGCGGCGAAGGCCTCGGCGCGTTCCCGGGTGCGCCCGCAGATCGCCTGGAGGCGGGGCCGGTAGTCCAGATCGAAGAAGTGGCCGACCTTGCTCCAGGCGTTGGAATGGGTGCGCCCCATGAATCCGTAGCCAACCATTCCGATGTTGAGATCCTTCTTCTCGCTCATGGTCTGCGAACTCTGCGCGTCGGAGGCGGGAGCGTCAGGCCGCGCCCCAGCCGTGGGCCTTCCTCACCTCGATCATGCGCTCGAGGATGGTGTTCCAGGTGGAGGGGGTCTCCAGGAGGGAGTTGGGGAACATGCAGCCGTCCCAGCAGATGTGGCGGATTCCCCTCCGGTCGGCGTCCTTGAGCCAGTAGCCGGAGCAGCGCACGATGTCGATCTTGCCGGCCGGATCGTCGGCGGGGCAGTGCTTGCCGGTCTTGTCGTGGTCGCCCGCCCCCTTGACCT
Organism: Limisphaerales bacterium; assembly: GCA_965221075.1. Taxonomy (GTDB): domain Bacteria; phylum Verrucomicrobiota; class Verrucomicrobiia; order Limisphaerales; family AAA164-E04; genus UBA2970. The sequence goes on along the minus strand of OZ244865.1, from coordinate 2,992,482 downwards.
CCCCGTCGTTCTGGGCCACGTGGAAGTCGATGGTCCAGGGACGCAGCCTGTCGGTCATCTCCTGGTAGGCGGCCCAGAACTCCTCCTGGGAGTGCCCCGGCCGGAGCAGGGCGTGCTCGGGGGCGTTGTAGCCCAGCAGGTAGAGGTAGGTGTGGGCCAGATCGGCCTGGAACCCGACCGTCTCGGGCATCCCCACCTCCTCCAGCAGGTCGAGCATGTCCTTCCAGCTGTGCATGCCCGCCCAGCAGATCTCGCCCTCGGCGGCCAGCCGCTCTCCGTGGTCGGCGGCGATCCGGGCCGCCTCCCGGAAGGTTTCGGCGATGCGCCGGGTGCTGGCCGCCGGATCCTCCCGCCAGCTGTCCACCCCGAACTCGGCGGAGTCGATCCGGATCACCCCGTACTGGCGGATGCCGTGCTCGTTGAACACCCGGGCGATGCGGCAGCCCACCTTGACCGCCTCCAGGAAGCGCCGGCGGGCGGCCTCGTCCCCCATGGCCGAGTCTCCCACCGTTCCCGGCCAGACCGGGGCCACCAGGGAGCCCACCGCCAGGTTCCTGCTGGCGATGGAGTCGGCGATGGCCCGGATGTCGCCGTCGCTGGCCTGGGGATCGGTGTGGGGCAGGAAGAGGAAGTAGTCGATGCCCTCGAACTTCTGCCCTCCCACCTCGGCCGCGGCGGTCAGGTCGAGCATGCGCTCCAGCGAGATGGGCGGCTCCTGCCCCTCGTCGGTCCCCTTGCCCACCAGGCCCGGCCACATGGCGTTGTGGAGCCTGGGGCTTTCCTTCCGGCTGGTCGCTTCGCTCATCGTCCCGTCGTGGTCTGCCGCGAGGCTAGAGGCCAGGGGACCCGGCCGGAAGGGAAAAATCCCCTTTACGGGGCCAGGGAGCGTCCCCAGCGCGCGCCCAGCCACACGGCCGCCAGGCAGGCGAGGACCGAGGCCAGGACGTTGAGGCAGGCCAGCATCCATTCCCCCTGCCGGCCCAGGGCCAGGGTGTCGTGGCTGAACGCCGAGAAAGTGGTGAATCCCCCCAGGAAGCCGGCGAGGACGAACCGCTGCAGCGGGTGCCCGGCCGGGATCCCTCCGGCGATCAGGGCCGCCCCCAGGCCCATCAGGAAGGAACCCGCCAGATTGACCGCCAGGGTGCCCCAGGGAAAGGCGGGGATCCCCCCTGCCTGGGAGAGCAGCACCACCGCGTAGCGGGCCATTCCGCCCAGGGCGCTTCCCAGTCCCACCCAGAGAAAGTCCATGCTGTCCTGCGGAAGGGGCCTCAGGCCGGTGTCGGGGGCGTCTCCAGGCTGCGTGCAGCGACAGGGCAGCGAAGACCCGCTTCCCGCCCCGGCCCGTGTGCGGATCCTGTTGCGCCGGCGGCGCGGAAGCCTCTCCAGGCCGCGCCAGCGAAGAAGGCCCGGGAACGGCCGCTGCCGACGGGGCTGCCCAGGGAGCGTTCGAGTCCTTCCGGGGAGATACGGGAATCGCGGGCGATGTTCATCCGGTTCGGGCGAAAGCCTCCACATGCCCGTTGCGAGCCTCGGCCTTCCACTTGCTCATCTGTTGCGGAGCGGCACCGTGGCGCGCCGCCTCGCCGCCTTGAAGGGCCTCGAGGAGAAGCTTCCGATTGAACGCGGGGAAAGCATCCGTCTCTTCTTCGCCAGTCTCGTTCGTCTGCATTTTCCTTGGCAGGCTGTCCATGCCTCCCCGGCCGCTGCAGGCCGTGACGGCGGGCTCAGGGCGCCCGCTCCAGGGCGAAGGTGCCGCGCTCCTTGCTCGACTGGTAGCGGGCCGACATCCGGGAGCCCTCGACGGTCCCCTCGAAGGTGTACTCCCCGCCCAGGAAGAAGCCGATGTCCCGCTTGCCCTGCAGCAGGATGGCCCGGCCCTCGTTCCTGGCCTGGATCTCCAGGCGCCAGGCCAGGGAGAGGAACTTCCAGGCGACCCGGAAGTGGAAGTCGTAGCGGTCCTCCTCCAGGTGGGTGACCAGGCAGCGCAGGGGCCCCTGCTGGCCGGTGGTCTCGCTGTCCCAGGTTCCCTCCCACCGGCCCTCCAGGGTGGCGGCCGGGTCGAACGTGGCCCGCTCCCAGCGGCGATCGTGGCCGACGGCGCAGCCGCCGAGCAGAAGGCAGAGAGCGAGCGCCGGGAGGAGCCTCCGGTCCATGCCCTGTCGTGTGCCACAGCGGCCGGGCGGGGTCAATTCGGATTGACCGCGGGAGGCGGGAGCGGTTGGATGGAGGACGCCCTCCGGATGAGTCCCTTCCCCCTTGCCAGGTGCCTTGCCGCCGCGGGGCTGCTCTCCCCGCTCTGCAGCGGCCAGGAGGCGGACTTCGACCGGGACATCCGCCCCATCCTCTCCGACCACTGCTACGAGTGCCACGGCCCCGACGCGCGGCAGCGCAAGGCGGGCCTGCGCCTCGACACCCGGGAGGGGCTCCTGGGGACCGGCCAGGAACCGGGCCCCTTCGTTCCCGGAAGGCCGGAGGAGAGCCTGGCGCTGAGGCGGGCGGGCTCGGAGGATCCCGGGGAGAGGATGCCGCCCCCGGATCACGGGAGGCCGCTCTCCGAGGAGCAGATCGGCCTCCTGCGCCGGTGGGTGGCCCAGGGAGCGTCCTGGACGGGCCACTGGGCCTTCCAGCCGCTGCGGCGCCCCCCGCTGCCTCCGTCCGCCGGCTGGGGAAGCCATCCCATCGACCGGTTCGTGGGCCAGCGCCTGGCCCGGGAGGGGCTGGAGCCGGAAGGGGAGGCCGGCCGATCCGAGCTGGCGCGCAGGGCCTGGCTGGATCTGCTGGGGATGGCTCCTCCGCCCGGGGAGCTGGCCGCCTTCGTGGAGGATCCCCGGCCCGGGGCCTGGGAGCGCCTGCTCGACCGGCTCTTCGCCTCGCCGCACTACGGCGAGCGCATGGTCTGGGAGTGGCTCGACGCGGCCCGCTACGCCGACTCGAACGGATACCAGGGCGACCGCGAGCGGACCATGTGGCCCTGGCGCGACTGGGCCGTCTCGGCCCTCAACCGCAACCTGCCCTTCGACCTCTTCACCCTGTGGCAGCTGGCCGGGGATCTGCTTCCCGGCGCCACTGCCGAGCAGGTCCTGGCCACAGGCTTCCTGCGCAACCACATGATCAACGGGGAGGGAGGGCGCATCGCCGAGGAGAACCGGGTGGACTACGTCATGGACATGGCCGAGACGGTGGGAACCGTCTGGCTGGGGCTGACCCTCAACTGCTGCCGCTGCCACGACCACAAGTTCGACCCCGTCACCCAGGAGGACTACTACCGCTTCTTCGCCTACTTCAACCAGAGCCCGGTGGACGGCTCCGGAGGCGATCCCCAGACCCCCCCGGCGCTGGAGGTTCCCTCTGCGGGCCAGGAGCGGGAGCGGAGGGAGCTGGAAGCGCGGCGCCGGGAGCTGGAGTCGGCCCTGGAGGGGACGGAGGAGAAGGAGGACGGGGCTCCCGGGGAGATCGCCTCCCTGCGGGCCATTCCGGCGGCGGAGCTCTCCCTGGACCAGCTGGACAAGCTGGCGGGCTGGGCCCGGAAGGCGGGCGGGGAGGGCGGTTTCGATGAGCTGGCGGCGGTGCGCCGCAGGGAGGAGCAGCTGGAGAGGGAGATCCCGAGGGTGATGGTGATGGGTCGGCGCAGGGAGCCCCGTCCCACCTTCGTTCTGGAGCGGGGGCTGTACGACGCCCCCGGACCGGAGGTGGAGGCCGGCATCCCCTCGGCCCTGCCCGCCCCGCCCCAGGGAGAGCCCCGGGACCGCCTGGAGCTGGCCCGCTGGATCGCCTCGCCCCGCAACCCCCTGACCGCCCGGGTGGTGGCCAACCGGCAGTGGACCCTGTTCTTCGGGCGGGGCCTGGTGGACACCCCGGGCGACTTCGGCGTCCAGGGAAGCCGTCCCACCCATCCCGATCTGCTCGACTGGCTGGCGTCCTGGCTGGTCGGCTCGGGATGGGACGTCAAGGGGCTTCAGCGCCAGATCCTGTCGAGCGCCGCATGGCGGCAGTCCTCGCGCGCCTCGCTGGAGAAGCGGGAGCGGGATCCCGACAACCGCCTGCTCTCCCGGGGGCCCCGCTACCGGCTGCCCTCCTGGATGATCCGGGACCAGGCCCTCTCGGCCTCGGGGCTGCTGGTGGACCAGGTGGGGGGAGCGCCGGTCCGTCCCTACCAGCCCGAGGGGGTGTGGTCGGAGTTCACCTTCGGCAAGAAGACCTACCGGCCCGGCCAGGGAGCCGACCTCTACCGCCGCAGCCTCTACACCTTCTGGCGTCGCATCATCGGCCCCACCATGCTCTTCGACTCGGCCAGCCGGCAGACCTGCGTGGTGGCCCCCCGGCGCAACAGCTCCCCCCTGCACGCCCTGGTCACCCTCAACGGCCCGGCCTACCTGGAGGCGGCCCGGGCCCTGGCGGAGGAGGTCCTGCGCCAGGAAGCCGATCGGGAGGCGCGCCTGGCCCTGGCCTTCGGCCGCCTGCTGGGGCGGGCCCCCGACCCGGCGGAGCGGGAGTACCTGATCGAGCAGCTGGACGAGGCCCTGCGCAGCTTCGGCCAGGACGGCTCCCGGGCCCGGGCCTACCTATCGGCGGGGCAGCGCCCTCCCGGGGGGGACGCCGGCCAGGCGGTCCTGGCGGCCTGGAGCTACCTCTGCCACCTGATCCTCAACCTCGACGAGACCCTGACCAAGCCATGAACGGCGCGCTCCGGGATCTGAGCCGCAGGGAGTTCCTGGGACGGAGCGGCCTGGCGCTGGGCAGCCTGGCCCTGGCCGAGCTGCTGGGGCAGGAGCAGGCCCCGCTGGCGGGCCGGACCCCCCTGCGGGCGCGGGCCAGGCGGGTCATCTACCTGTTCCAGAACGGCGGGCCCACCCATGTGGAGCTCTTCGACGGCAAGCCGGAGCTGGCCCGCCGCCACGGGGAGCCGGTCCCCCCCTCCCTGGTGGCGGGCAAGCGCTTCAGCACCATGACCGGCGATCCCGAGGGCAAGCTGCTGCTGGCCCCGCTGGAGCCCTTCGCGCGCCATGGACAGAGCGGGGCCACGCTGAGCAGCCTGCTGCCCCACACCGCGGCCATCGCCGACAGGCTCTGCTTCGTCAAGAGCATGCATACCGACGCCATCAACCACGCTCCGGCCATCTCCCTGCTGCTCTCGGGAGGCCAGATCCCGGGCCGGCCCACCCTGGGGGCCTGGCTCCACTACGGCCTGGGAAGCGAGAACCGGAACCTTCCGGCCTTCGTGGTGATGACCTCGGCCACCCGGGACACCACCTGCGGCCAGATATTCTACGACTTCTACTGGGGGAGCGGCTTCCTCCCCTCCCGCCACCAGGGGGTGCGCTTCCGGGGCCAGTCCCAGCCGGTGCTCTACCTGTCGCCGCCTCCGGGCCTGCCGCCCCGGCTGGGCCGGTCCCTGCAGCGGGGCCTGGCCCGGATGAACCGCCACCGGCATGCCCAGCGGGGCGACGAGGAGATCCTCTCCCGCACGGCGCAGTTCGAGATGGCCTTCCGGATGCAGTCCAGCGTGCCGGAGCTGGCGGACCTGTCGGGGGAGCCGGAGAAGGTCCTGGCGATGTACGGCCCCGATGTGAAGCGGCCCGGCAGCTACGCCCACAACTGCCTCATGGCCCGCCGCCTAGCCGAGCGGGGGGTGCGCTACATCCAGCTGATGCACGCCGGCTGGGACCAGCACAACAGCCTCACCACCGAGCTCTACAGCCAGTGCCGGGACACCGATCAGCCCTCCGCGGCCCTGGTGAAGGACCTGGAGCAGCGCGGACTGCTGGAGGACACCCTGGTGATCTGGGGCGGCGAGTTCGGGCGCACCCCCTTCCTCCAGGGGAGGATGGAGGATCGGGAGCGGTGGGGGCGCGACCACCACCCCTACGCGTTCACCGTCTGGCTGGCCGGAGGGGGCGTCCGCCCCGGCCACACCCACGGCGCCACCGACGAGCTGAGCCTGGAGGCGGTGAGCGATCCGGTCCACGTCCACGACCTGCAGGCCACCATCCTGCACCTGCTGGGGATCGACCACGAGCGCTTCACCTTCCGGCACCAGGGGCGGCATTTCCGCCTCACCGACGTCCACGGCCGGGTGGTGTCCCCGATCCTGGCCTGAGGCTCCGCCCCGGCCCGCCGGCGGGCCTCCTTGACGGAAGGGGGGGCGCCACTAGAATGCCGCCCCGCCGTCCGCAGGGCGGCCCCCTATTCCTCGATGAGCGTCATTTGCGAAGTCAGCGCCCGGGAGATTCTTGACTCCCGGGGAAACCCCACCGTGGAGGCCACCGTCGAGCTGGACGGCGGCGCGGCGGGCTCCGCCGCGGTCCCTTCCGGGGCCAGCACCGGGGAGCACGAGGCGGTGGAGCTGCGCGACGGCGATCCGAAGCGCTATCTCGGCAAGGGCGTCGGCCGGGCGGTGGGCCACGTGGCCAAGACCATCGGTCCGGCCCTCCAGGGCATCGACGCGCTGGACCAGGTCCGCATCGACAGGACCCTGATCGAGCTGGACGGCACCCCGAACAAGGCCGGACTGGGCGCCAACGCCATCCTGGCGGTGTCCCTGGCCGCGGCCCGGGCCGCGGCCTGCCATCTCTCCCTGCCCCTCTACCGGTACCTGGGCGGACCCAACGCCAAGGTCCTGCCCGTTCCCATGGCCAACGTGATCAACGGCGGGGCCCACTCCGACGCGCCCATCGACTTCCAGGAGTTCATGATCGTGCCGCGGCGCTTCGACGCCTTCTCCGAGGCGCTGCGGGCGATCGCCGAGACCTTCCACGCCCTGAAGTCGGTGCTCAGGGAGAAGGGGCTCTCGACCTCGGTGGGAGACGAGGGGGGCTTCGCCCCGGCCCTGGAGTCCACCGAAGCCGCCATCGAGGCCATCCTGGAGGCGGTCCGCAAGGCCGGCTACCGGGAGGGCGAGCAGATCTTCCTGGCGCTCGACGTGGCGGCCTCGGAGTTCTACGACGCCGAGAAGGGCCACTACGTCTTCAAGAAGAGCACCGGCGAGGAGAGGAAGGGAGAGGAGCTGGTGGACTACTACGAGGAGCTGGTGGGCAAGTACCCCATCGTCAGCATCGAGGACGGCTGCGGCGAGAACGACTGGGAGTCGTGGAAGACGCTCACCCGGCGCCTGGGCGACCGGGTCCAGCTGGTGGGCGACGATCTGTTCGTGACCAACCCGGAGTTCCTGCAGCGGGGCGTCGACCAGGGGGTGGGCAACTCCATCCTGGTCAAGGTCAACCAGATCGGGACCCTGACCGAGACCCTCGACGCCATCGGGCTGGCCCACCGCAGCGCCTACTCCACGGTGATCAGCCACCGCTCGGGCGAGACCGAGGACTGCACCATCGCCGACATCGCGGTGGGCACCAACTCCGGCCAGATCAAGACCGGATCCCTGAGCCGCAGCGACCGGGTGGCCAAGTACAACCAGCTGCTGCGCATCGAGGAGCAGCTGGGCGCCGACGCCGTCTACGGCAGCGGCCCTGGGCCGCGCAGCAAGGCCGGCTAGGGGGCCCTGCCGGCCTCGGGCCGGGCCTCCTCCTGGGCCCGGCCGAAGATCAGGACGTGCTGCCGGGGGAGCACGTCGTGGCTCTCCACCAGCTCCAGGCCCTGCGCCCCCGCCTCCTTGAGGATCTGCGCCCGGGTCATCTTGTGCAGGGGCTTGATCGGCACCCGAGGATCCTCCCCGCGGTACTCCACGAAGGCCACCCGGCCCTGGGGACGCAGCGAGCGCACGATGGCCAGCATCATCTCGTGGGGATGGGAGAACTCGTGGTAGACGTCGACCATCAGGGCCAGATCGACGGACTCCGCCTCGAGCCCGGGGTCGGTGACCGTCCCCAGCACCGTACGGTAGTTGGATAGCTCCGCCTCCTTCATGCCCTTCTCGAGGATGTCGAGCATCTCCTGCTGGATCTCCACCGCGTGCACCACGCCTCCGGGGCCGATGCGCCTGGCGATCCGGCGGGTGAAGTACCCGCTGCCGGCCCCGATGTCGGCCACCGACATCCCGGGGCGCAGCCCGAGCGCGTCCAGCAGCCTGGCGGGGGCCTCCTCGGCCTCCCGCTCGGGGCGCTCCAGCCACCCGGCGGCCAGGTGCCCCATCACCTGGGAGATCTCCCGCCCGAAGTAGATCTTGCCGATCCCGTCGGGGTGGCGATCCTCCTTGAAGGTGTAGAGGGGGTTGTCCCCCAGGACCGGAGCGGGCAGCCAGGGGAGCAGGCAGAGGAAGAGGCAGGCGCGGAGCTTCATGGTCCCCTCCATCGAAGCAGGAGCGGGAGGCCCGGGCAAGCGGTCCCCGCCCGGGCTTGTCCCGGGGCGCAGGCGCCCCATAGTCTGCGGGCATGCCGCAGCAGACGACCGCCTGGGTCCTGGGGCTCCTCCTGGGGCTGGCCGGCCTGGCCTCGGAGCCTCCCAACATCCTCTTCGTCATGTCCGACGACCACGCCTCGGCCGCGGTCTCGGCCTACGGGGGCCGGCTCTCCCGGATCGCTCACACCCCCAGCCTGGACCGGCTGGCAGCCCAGGGGGCGCTGCTGCGCAGCTGCTTCTGCACCAACTCCATCTGCGTGCCCAGCAGGGCCAGCATCCTGACCGGGCAGTACAGCCACCGCAACGGGATCAGGCATCTGGGGGACGGGCTGGATCCCCGGACCGACAACGTGGCCAAGCGGCTGCAGGCCGCCGGCTACCAGACCGCCCTGGTGGGCAAGTGGCACCTGAAGCGGGAGCCGTCCGGCTTCGACTACTGGAACATCGTCCGGGGCCAGGGGCGCTACCACGATCCGGAGATGTTCGAGATGGACATGGAGAAGGGCCGGGTGCGGGAGGGGACCTACTGCACCGACCTGTTCACCGACCTGGCCCTGGAGTGGCTGGAGGGGAGGGATCCCGGCCGCCCCTTCTGCCTGATGCTGCACTTCAAGGCGGTCCACGCCCCCTGGAACTTCCATCCCCGCCATGCGGCCCTGTTCCGGGGGGAGGAGATCCCCGAGCCCGCCAGCCTGCTGGGGCCCACCGGGCCCGAGGGGGGGCGCGTTCCGGGATGGCCCCTGGAGATCCTCGCCCGGAGGATGGCCTCGGGGAGCCTCCACGGGGACTCCCGGCTGGTCTTCTCCTCGGAGGATCCCCTGGCGGTGCGCCGGGAGACCTACCAGAAGCTCCTCAGGGACTACCTGCGCTGCGTGGCGGCGGTCGACGAGAACGTGGGGCGCCTGCTCGGCTACCTGGAGCGCAGCGGCCTGGAGGAGGAGACCGTGGTGATCTACACCAGCGACCAGGGCTACTTCCTCGGGGAGCACAACTACTTCGACAAGCGCTTCATGCTCGAGGAGAGCCTCCGGATGCCCTTCCTGGTCCGACATCCCGGGGAGATCGCCCCCGGCACGGTGGTGGAGGAGATGGTCCTCAACGTGGACTTCGCCCCCTACTTCCTGGACCTGGCCGGCGCCGGAGCGCCCGCCTCCATGCAGGGCCGCAGCTTCCGCCCCCTGCTGGCGGGAGAGAGGCCGGAGGACTGGCGCCGGTCGATGTACTACCGCTACCACTCCGACAGCCGGGAGCGGCCCTCCCACTACGGGGTGCGCACCCGCGACCGCAAGCTGGTGTACTACGACGGGCTGGAGGAGGCCCCCGAGGAGGAGCGCTGGGAGTACTACGATCTGGAGGCCGACCCGGAGGAGAGCCGCAACCGCTACCGGCCCGGCGATCCGCGCATCGGGGAGCTCAAGCGGGAGCTGGCCCGGCTGCGGATCGCCCTCGATGATTCGGATTGAAGCGGGAAGCCTCCCGCTGCAGCATCGCCCACGATGAAAGCACCCCTCCTGGCGGCCTGCTGGGCTGTCCTGCTCCAGGCCGCGCCGGGCCAGGAGGCCCTGACCCTGGAGGGAACGGGGCTGTGCGCCAAGTGCGCCCTGGGCCGGACCGACGAGTGCCGGAACGCGATCCGGACCGTCCTCGACGGCGAGGAGAGGATCCTCCTGCTCACCCCCAGCGAGGCCAGCAAGGCCTTCCACCGGAACATCTGCATGGAGGAGAGGGAGATCTCGATCACCGGCCGGTTCGAGGAGATCGGGGGGGAGCGGGTCTTCGACGCCGTCCGGCTCGCCCTGCTGCCCGACGACGTGGTCCGGGGGGAGGGGCTCTGCCTGAAGTGCGCCCTGGGGCTGACCGCCCAGTGCCAGAACGGGATCCGGGCCAAGGAGGAGGGGCGGCAGGTGCTCTACTTCCTGGACCACAACCAGGCCAGCCAGGACTTCCACTCCCAGGTCTGCCGGCAGAGCCTTCCGGTGGCGGCCACCGGCAGGGCCCGCGAAATCGGGGGCCTGCCGCAGATCCGGGGCTTCCGGGCCCGATCGATCGAGGCGGCCGGACCCGCCGCCGGCGCCGCCGGAGACAAGCCCCCGGCCGGGCCGGAGGAGGAGGCCCCTCCCGTGGTTCTCAAGGGCGAGGGGATGTGCGCCAAGTGCGAGCTGGGCCTGACCGGGGCCTGCCGGAACGCCCTGCGGCTGGAGGGGGGCGATATCCTCCTGCTGGCCCACAACCAGGCCAGCCAGGAGTTCCACGCCACGGTCTGCTCCAGCGTCGTGCCCATCGTGGTGTCGGGCCGCTACTCGGGGGAGGGGGAGGATCGGGAGCTGGTCCCCGGGAGCTACTCGGTCCAGGAGCCGGTGGCGCTGGAGGGGATCGGGGCCTGCCTGAAGTGCCATCTGGGCCAGAGCCGCGTCTGCCGGAACGCGGTGAGGGTGGCCGGGGAGCAGGGGGAGGAGATCTACATCCTGGACCAGAACGAGGCCAGCCGGAGCTTCCACCGCCACCTGTGCCTCGAGGAGGCCCGGGTCCGGGTGGAGGGCACCCTGGCCAGGATCGGGGGAAGGCTGGAGGTGACCGCCTCGTCGATCGGGCTCGGGGCCGGGGAGTAGCCGGCCTGCGGAGGAGCTCCGTTCCGAATCGCGAGGACTGTGGCAGCCATGAAGGAGGACGCATGGAGCTGACCGGGCCCGATCTGACAAGAAAGCCGCCCCGCAGCCTGCGCGTCCGCCTGGGAGGGTACGTGATCCTGCCCCGCACCCTCGACAAGGCCAGGGCGACCATCGCGGGCAAGAACGGCAGCTACAAGTTCCACTGCCCGCTCGACCGCCGCTTCTTCGAGTTCACCGGAATCAGCCCCAACTCCCTGCTCAACCAGCTGGCCTCGGGGAAGAACGACGAGCAGATGCTCGCCTGGGTGCGCAGGTCGGGCTCCCGGAACCGCAGCCTCTGGGAGATAGACGCCTGGGCCCGCTTCGAGTCCGAGAGGGGCCCTTCGGGGCTGGAGGAGCTGAGGACCTTCGCCCAGATCCTCGAACGGATCGCTCCCAGCCGGGAGGACGTCTCCACCTGGTTCGACCTGATCGACCTGGACGACTACGCGTCCTTCGGCGGCAGGGCGGCCTGACCGCTAACGCCTGCCCAGCTCCTGCAGGTACTCGTAGGAGTAGAGCCCGGTGGCGTGGCCGTCGGCCCAGGCGGGCCGCAGGGCGTAGCTGCCCACCCTGTCGAGGCGCAGCAGGCGGAAGGCGGCGGGTCCCAGCTCCCGGGGGGCCTCCCGGTGGAGCCTTCCCATGATGTCCCGCTCCCCCTGGCAGGAGGCGCAGGGACAGCCCCGGCGGAGGGCCTCCAGGGGGACGAAGCTCTCGCCGCCCCCCTTCCAGCGGACGGCCAGCACCTCTCCCACCACCTGGACGTCCTCGGGATGCAGCCCCTGGCTCACAGCTCCAGGCGGGTCTCCAGCGAGGTGAGCCTCCGGGGGCCCTCCTGCCCGACCAGCGCCACGTCCTCGATCCTCACGCCTCCCACGCCGGGATAGTACAGGCCCGGCTCCACGGTGACCACGTTGCCCGCCTCCAGGACGTCGGCGGATCCGGCCCCCAGGCGGGGGGCCTCGTGCAGCTCCAGGCCCAGGCCGTGGCCGGTTCCGTGGAAGAAGCCCTGCATGCGCCCGCCGCGGTCTCCGGTCTGGTGGCCGTTCCGGACGAAGCAGTCCCGCACCAGCTCGTGGATCCGATCTCCCCTGGCCCCCGGAACGGCCGCCCCGACGGCCTTCTCCTGGGCCTCCCTGACGCTGTGGAACTGGCTCCTGGCCGCCTCCGAGGCCCGGCCCCGGACCACGGTCCGGGTGATGTCGCCGTGGTAGCCGCTCGAGGCGCAGCGCGGGAACACGTCGATGACGATGGGCAGGTTGGCCTGGAGCGGGCCGCTTCCCGCCTCGTGGGGGCTGCAGGCCTGGTCCCCGCCGGCCACGATGGTGCCGCCGGGAATGGCCCCCTGCGAGGCCAGGCAGGCGTCGATGGCCCCCCGCACCCGCTCCGAGGTGAGCGGGGCGTCGCGGTAGCGGAGCCCGCCCCGGGAGTCGATCCGGGCCCGTCCGAGCAGCTCCAGCCCCGCCCGCAGGCCCTCCTCCGCCCGTTCCAGGATGCGCTGGAGATGGCGGATCTCCCGGCCGGACTTGACCGCGCGTCCGGGGAAGGGGACCGCCGGGACCAGATCCAGGCCGGGGAGGCTCCTGCGCAGGGCGCAGGCGATGCCGAAGGGGAAGCTTTCGGGCACCTGGACCGAGCCGATGCCCAGCTCCCGGAGCAGCAGGCCGGCCACCTCCCCCAGGCCGGGCCGCTCCACGCCCTCCTTTCCGAGCCGCTCCTTCGCCTCCTCCAGGGAGCGGATCTCCAGGCCGCGGTCCTCCGCCCGGTCGCGCTCCAGGGCCGGGAGAACCGCCAGGACGCTCTCCCCGGCCTTCAGGCAGACGAAGGGGTCGGGGACCTGGAGGCCGGTCGCGTAGAGCATGTCGGCGTCGGCGCCGCTGGCGACCAGGAGCAGGGGCCGGGAGCTCATTCCGGCAGGTGGGGGGAGAGGTAGTAGAGCCTTCCGGCCTCGATCCGGGGGAGGTCCACCCCCAGGTCCAGCTCGATCCGGGGCTCCGGGGAGCGGCCCGAGAGGCCCAGCAGGCTGGAGAGCGTGGCCGGGGACCGGTAGCGGATCAGGTCGTAGTCCTTGCGGGAGCCGAGGCCGAGGAGGCCGGCCATCCGCTCGCCGGCCCGGTCCAGGCCGCCCAGCTCGTCGACGAAGCCGTGCCGGTGGGCCTGGATGCCGGTGAGGATCCTCCCGTCGGCGTATTCCTCCCAGTCCCCCGCCAGGGGGCGCCCCCCTCCGCCGCTGGCGGCCAGCGCCGCCCGGCGTCCCTCACGGACCGCCTCCTTGAAGCGCACGAAGGCCTCGTCCACCATGTCCTGCACCATCTGCCGGACCTCGTCGGAGAGCCCCGGCCGGCCGGCCCCGCTGAGCATGTCCTTGAAGCGGCCGCTCTTGAACACCACCGGCTCCACGCCCACCTTGTCCATCAGTCGGCGGTAGTTGTAGCTGTGCAGGATCACCCCGATGCTGCCGGTCAGGGTCAGCTCGTTGGCCACGATCCAGCGGCAGGCGCTGGCGACGTAGTAGCCGCCCGAGGCGGCCAGGCCGGAGAGGGAGGCGACCACCGGCTTGCCCGAATCGATCTGGAACTGGAGGATCTCCCGGTGGATGTCGTCGGAGGCGATGACCTCCCCTCCGGGGGAGTCCACCACCATCAGGACGCCCCGGACCGACGGGTCCCCGGCCGCCAGGGACAGCTGCTTGCGGATGGAGCGGGACATGGTGTCGCCTCCCGAGCCCACCAGCAGGCCGGAGATGATCCCCTCCACATGGACCAGGGCCACCTTGTTGGTGGTCCTTCCCTCGCCCTCCACCAGGATCTCCTCCCAGCCGCCGCCGCTCCACCGGGCCGGGCCCAGCAGCAGCGTGACGGAGATCAGGATCCCGGCCAGGAGCAGGCCGGCGATCAGGCATCCCCGGCCCGGAAGGATCCTTCTTGCGGGGCCCAGGCCGTGGGCTTCGTAGCCGTTCATGCCGGCGGGGATCCGCCGGGGGCCCTGTCCCGAATGTGGATGTAGGCGTGGACGTGGGGCTCGCCCCGGAAGAAGATCAGGGCCGAAGGCCCCTCGATCTGCCACACGTCCCAGATCGAGTCGCCGCCCAGGTCGGCGTGCTTGTAGAAGGCCATGTGAAGGTGGCCGAACTGGTCGGGGCCGATCAGATCGAGCGCCTCGCGGGCGTCCCTCTGGCGGAAGGGCGCCATGACGTCCCGGAGCACCTTGCGGACGTGCTCCTTCTGGTCGGCGTGGAGGCTGCCGACCGGGATGCCGGGCAGCCCCTCGGTCCTGCCGGTGAGCTTCACCGTCTCGGCGCCCCGCTCCGCCCTCGGCCTCTCCAGGAGGGCCTCCCTGCGCTGGGCGCCGTCGAGCATCTGGAAGACCTGGTTGGCCCGCCGGGCCTGGTACCAGTAGGCGTTGCCCGGGTGGTGGGGCTTCTCGGTGAAGGAGCCGCCCGGCTGGTGCCCGTAGAAGATGGGCCCCCCGAAGGCGGCCCCCTCCAGGCTGTCGCCGTCGCAGCGGCGGGTCACGTGCCGTCCGGTGATCACGAACTCGAAGCCTCCCCGGCCCGGCTCGCCGAAGAAGGCCGCCGAGCAGCCCTCCAGACCCTCCCCGCCGCTGTCCCAGGCCACCTGATCGAGCACCCTGCGCCGGTACTCGGGGCTGTGCAGCTGCAGGAAGATCTGCCGCACCAGGTCCTGCTGGTCCGGGTCCAGGTCCCGGCCCACCCGGGCCCTGGAGACGTGCCAGTTGTTGTCCACCTTCAGCCTGCGGGGATGGCCGTAGGGCATGCAGAGCAGGGATCGCTGCTCCTCGCCGAGGCTGCCGTAGAGCTGGGCGGCCAGGCTCTCGGAATCGGGCCGGGCCGGCTCCTCGCCGATCAGGGGAGCGGCCGCCGCGGCCATCGCCGCGGCATGCAGGAAGGCGCGGCGATCCACCTTCCGGGAGGAGCCGCTTGGGGGAGGAGGCCCAGGGGGAGAGCTCACGGTGGGCGATTCTCGGCCGGCCCCGCCGGCCGGACAAGCCAAAAGGGAGGCCGGTCCCCCCGGCTTCGTGGATCCGGCGCACGCCGGAAGGCATTCCTGGACAGGGGATCCAGCGGGAGACTAGGATGGCCGGGCTGGAGCATCCGGACCGCTTCCGCTTCTTCCGGCTTGCCATGATCGACGAGACCAAGCGGAGAGCCTTCCTGTTCCTCCTGTCCTGCCTCTGGATTCCCCAGGTCCTTTCCCAGCAGGAGGGTTCGGTGATCGAGTTCGGGGCTCTCGAGTTCCACGGATTCGAGGACGAAAGGAGCGGCCAGGTCGAGGTGGTCCGCAGCGGGAGCCTGGACTCCCGGGCGTCGGTCTCCTATCTCGCCGAGGAGCACATCGCCCGCAGCGGGATCGACTTCGTGGCCGCCTCGGGAGTCCTCGACTTCGCTCCGGGCGAGAGCTCGGCCGCCTTCAGCGTGGAGTTCCTGGACGACCACCTGGCCGAAGGCAGCGAGCCCATCCTCCTCTCCCTCTCCGGCCCCTCCCCGGGGGCGATCGTCGGGGAGCGGTCCCGGGCCCGGCTGTACATCCAGGACAACGAGTACCGGGGGACGCTGATCGACCGGAGCTTCCAGAGCGATCTCGATCCCCGGGACCGGGTCCGAGACATGGCCTTGCTGCCCGACGGCCGCATCGTGGCGGCGGGGGAGTTCCGCCGGGAGGACTCCTTCTTCGTGGACAGGATCATCGTGCTGGGGCCCGACGGGGTCCGGGATCCCTCCTTCACGATGTCCGGCGGCATCCCGGACTCGGCCGTGATGGCGGTGGCCGTCCAGCCCGACGGGAAGATCCTGGCGGGCGGCTACTTCGGCGCCGTCGGCAGCAGCGAGCGGGCGCGGATCGCCCGGTTCGATCCCGACGGCTCCCTCGACGCCTCCTTCGATCCGGGATCCGGCTTCGGCGGACCGGGCGCCGTCGTGTTCGACATCGAAGCGCGGCCCGACGGAAGCATCCTGGCCTCGGGCATATTCTCCGAGTACGACGGCCAGCCGCATGGCAGCCTGATCCGGCTCCTTCCCGACGGCTCCCCGGACCCCGGATTCGATCTGGGAGACGGCATCGCCAGCACCGACGACGCCTTCGAGAGCGCCTGGATCTCGGTCGTCCTGCCCCAGCCGGACGGGAGGATCCTGGTCTCGGGTCACTTCAACGAGATCGACGAATTCGAGCGGGAGAAGATCGCCCGGCTCGAAGCGGACGGATCGGTGGACCAGAGCTTCCATCCCGGAGACGGGGCCTCGGGCTATCTGGCCAGCATCGAGGCGATGGCCCTCCATCCCGACGGCCGGATCATGATCGGCGGGGACTTCGACGAATACGACCGGCACGCCTGCACCGGCATCGCACGGCTGCACTCCGACGGGACCTTCGACGACAGCTTCGATGCCGGAACCGGAGCCGAGTTCCTCAGCCTGGAGAGGGGGGAGGCGGCCGGATGGGTGGGGGGGCTCCACGTCTACGAGGACGGCCGGGTGCTGATGATCGGGGCCTTCGAGACGGTCGACGAGTTCGCCCGGCCGGGCATCGCGCGCCTCTCCTCCAGCGGCGCCATCGACGGCGACTTCGGCCCCTACGGCGGGACCACCTACCACGGCGACCTGGGCCACGAGGAATTCTCCCAGGTGCACGCCATGATCCCTCTGGAGGACGGGCGGGTGGTGGTCGGCAGCGACTTCCGGACGGCGGAGGGCTACCGGACGGGGCGGATCAGCCGCCTGCTCTGGAGGAACCGGCGGCAGAGCGAGGTGGAGTTCCTGAGATCCCGGCAGATCGAACACGAGGGCGAGGGAGCGGCGTCCGTCCGGGTGATCCGCCGGGGCGAGAGCTCCTCGAGCTTCACCGTCGGCTACGGGACCTCGGATCTGAGCGCCCGCTCGGGCAGCGACTACGCCGCCCAGGAGGGGATCCTGGCCTTCGGGGAGCTGGAGACCGAGAAGCTCGTCGAGCTGGACATCGTCGCCGACGGCCTGGTCGAGGAGGACGAGAGCCTGGCTCTCTCCCTCTGGAACCCCTCCCCGGAAACGGAGCTGGGGGAACCGTCGCAGACGGCCGTCGTCCTGGTCGATTCGCTCCGGACCGGCAATCCCGCGCCGGGATTCGACGCTCCCTTCATCGGCGTGCTGCCGGCCAGCCCGCTGTATCCGCCCGTCGCCCGCATCCTTCCCCAGGAGGGGGGCGGGATCCTGGTCTCCGGCAACTTCTCCGAAGCCGGGGGGGAGGAAGTCCCCGGCCTGGTGCGCCTTCTTCCCGACGGCCGTCCCGACACCGGATACCGGCCCCGGATCCTGGACGAGGAGACCGTCGGGTACGTGGGCTTCTTTCCCATGGCCCCGACTCCCGATGGCGGGCTGGTCGGGGGACGCGGCCAGCTGCGGCTCCTGGACGGCAGCGGCCTGGTGGACGGCTCCTTCGAGCCGCCCACCACCTATGTGACCGCCCTGGCGGCGCTGGAGGACGGAAGCATCCTGGCGGCCAACAACTTCCTGGAAGCCGCCACCGGAAGGGAGCTCAACGAGATCCTCCTCCTGGACCCGCAGGGACGCCTGGACCAGGGCTACCTCTCCCCCTACTTCGACAACTGGGTCAACGTGATCGAGGTGCTGCCCGACGGCAGCATGCTGGCGGGAGGATGGTTCGAAGAAGCGGACGGAGAGCAATCGCCCGGCCTCGTCCGCCTGCTGTCCGACGGATCCCCTGACGAGGGCTTCGACGCCCAGCTGCCCGCGGGGGCGGCGGTCTTCTCCCTGGCGGTCGACTCCGAGGACCGGATACTGGTCGGAGGGCAGTTCTCGGCGCAGGGAGTCCCCTATCCCAACCTGATCCGGCTGCTTCCCGACGGCAGCGTCGACCCGAGCTTCTCCCTGATCCACGGCGCCAACCTCTGGGTCCTCTCCGTCGTCCTGGATCCCGAGGAGAGGATCCTGCTGGGCGGAGGATTCACCGAGGCGGGCGGGATCCCCCGGCCGGGCCTGGCCCGGCTGGAGGCCGACGGCGCCGTGGATCTGGACTTCGCTCCCGACCTGGCCTACTTCGTCCCGCGCCAGTTCGTTTCGGCGGTGGCCCTCCAGGAGGACGGGCGGATCCTGATCGGAGGCTCCTTCTCGGAGGTCTCGGGGCTGCCCTACTCCGGCCTGGCCCGGCTCAACGGAGGCTCCGCCTATCCCGGCTCCCAGGCAGGGCCCCTGGTCCTGAGCATCGGGCGCGCCGGCACGGCTCCCGGCCGGGTGCGGATCGAGGCCCAGGCCCGTCCGGGCCTGGCCTACCGCTTCGAGTTCTCGGAGGACCTGTCCGTCTGGAGCGAGCTTTCCACCGGCGTGGCCCAGGAGGAGACCGTCGCGGTGGAGGACCAGGCCGGGGGAGCGGCCCGCTTCTACCGGGCCGTGCGGGCCGATCCCTGAGGGGAGGGATGAGCCCCCTGGGGATCCTGGCCGCCCTGGCCGCCTACTTCGGGCTGCTCTGCCTCGTGGCCCGGCTGAGCGGGAGGCGATCCGACGACGACGCCTGGTTCCGGGGGAACCGCGCCTCCCCCTGGTACGTGGTCGCCTTCGGGATGGTGGGCACCTCGCTCTCGGGAGTGACCTTCCTGTCGGTGCCCGGGGCGGTGGGCTCCGGCGCCTTCAGCTACCTGCAGATCCTGCTGGGCAACCTGGCCGGCTACGCGGTGGTGGCCCTGGTCCTCGTCCCCCTCTTCTACCGCCTGGACCTGACCTCCATCTACGGCTACCTGGAGCAGCGCCTGGGGCGGCGGGCCTACCACGCCGGGGCGGGCTGCTTCCTGGTCTCCCGGGTGGTCGGGGCCTCCTTCCGCCTCTACCTGGTGGCCCTGGTGTTCCAGCTGATCCTGGAGCGGGCCGGAATCCGCGTCCCCTTCGCGGCTCCGGTGGCCCTCTCCATCGCCCTGATCTTCCTCTACACCCGCAGGGGCGGGATCAGGACCGTGGTCTGGACCGACACCATCCAGACCGCCTTCCTGCTCCTGGCGGCCGCGCTCACCCTGGCCTGGATCCTCTCCGACCTGCAGCTCTCCCCGGGCGCGGTGGGGGAGCTGCTGGAGGAGAGCGCCCGCAGCCAGGTCTGGATCCGGGATCCCGGCCATCCCAACTTCTGGCTCAAGGACATGCTCTTCGGGGCCTTCATGGCCATCTGCACCACCGGCCTGGACCAGGATCTGATGCAGAAGAACCTGACCTGCCGCTCGGCCCGCGAGTCCTCGCGCAACGTCTACTGCTTCTCGGCGGTGTTCGTCCTCACCTCCATCATGTTCATGCTCCTGGGCTTCCTCCTGTACCACTACGGCGAGTCCAGGGGGCTGCTGGCCTTCGACGGCGAGAGCCTGCTGATGGCCGAGGGGGACGAGTGGATGCCGCGCCGCGCCGACGAGCTCTACCCGCTGCTGGCTCTGGACCACCTGGGGGGGCTGGTGGCCCTGGCCTTCACCCTGGGGCTGGTGGCGGCCGCCTACTCCAGCGCCGATTCGGCCCTGGCCGCCCTGACCACCTCCTTCTGCGTGGACTTCCTGGGATTCGAGAAGGGGAGCCGCGGCCAGCGGGAGCGGACCCGGCTGCGGGGGCGGGTCCAGCTGGGCTTCGCCCTCCTGATCCTGGCGGTGATCCTCCTCTTCCACTGGCTGGGCGACGAGTCGGTGGTCAACGCGCTCTTCAAGGCCGCCCAGTACACCTACGGCCCCCTGCTGGGCATGTTCGGCTTCGGCCTGCTCACCCGCCGGCGGGCCAGGGAGGCGGGCGTCATTCCGGTCTGCCTGGCGGCCCCCTTCCTGGCCTGGCGGCTCTCCATCCTGCTGCCGGGGCTGGGCTACCTGGCCCTGCCGATCAACGGGGCGATAGCCTTCGCGGGGCTCTGGATCCTCTCGCTGGGCGGGAGGGGCCCGCGGGCTCCGGTCCTTCCGGACCCCGGCGTCCGGTAGGCGGCCCGGCCAGGGGTTCGGGACGCTCCCCCCGGCTCAGCGGATGTCCTCGGGGCCGATCTCCAGGCATTCGTCCTGATCGTCCCAGACCAGGGCCGGGTAGTGATCCAGCAGGCCCGGGAGGATTTCCCCGCGGAGGCCGCTGAGCAGGCCCAGGGCCTCGGAGACGCTCTCGGCGCGGTGCTGGCTGAAGTCGCCCTCGAACCTAGCCATCTCCTCGTCGGTCCAGTGGGCCACCTGGTGCTTCCGGTCGTAGCGCTCTCCCCAGTCCCTGAGCAGGGGCTGGAAGTCCGCCGGGAGATCGCCGAAGGGGACCAGGATCTCCCAGCAGTGCTCGCAGAGGAGCCCCGATTCGGCCACGTCGTAGTGGATCCGGGGCAGGAAGGGGGCGGAGCAGCAGGGGCTCGGGTGGTAGCCATGGGGGGCGGGGACCAGCCGCCTGGGCCAGACGTCCCGCTCGAAGGCCTGATCGTTGGCCAGGCGGTAGGCCACCATCAGCGGATGCGAGAGCCGCACCACCCTGCCCCGGAACTGCCCCAGGGTCTGGGACATCCACCGGGCCAGGGAGAAGTCGTCGAGGGACCGGAAGATCTCTCCGTACTCCCTCCACAGCGGATCGCTCTGCATGCTCATTCCCGGCCCTCTCCCAGCTCCCGGGAAACGGCCTCCGCCGCCCGGAGAAGCCGACGGTTCTCCTCGGGGCTGCCGACGGTGATCCGCAGGCTTCCCGAGACCGGGGCCCGATCGAACCAGCGGACCAGGATCCGGCGCTCCCGGAGCCGCTGGAGCCACTGGGCGGCCGGGGCGCCCGGAGGAGCGGCCAGCAGGAAGTTGGCGGCGCTGGGAAGCGCCTCGAAGCCCAGCTCCCCGAGAGCCAGGGCCAGGGCCCGGCGCTCCCGGACCACCTCCGCCTGGCGCTCCCGGTACCAGTCCCGGTCCTCCAGGGCCGCCAGCGCCGCCCTCTGCGCCAGGCCGTTGACGTTGTAGCTGTCCCGTATCCGGTGCAGGGCGCCGACGAGGGCGGGATGGCCCACCATGTACCCGATCCGCAGGGCGCAGAGGGACCAGCCCTTGGAGAAGGTCCGGGCCACCAGGACGTTGGGCTCTTCCAGGGCCAGCCGCATGGCGTTCCCGGGGGCGAAGTCGGCGTAGGCCTCGTCCAGCACCACCACCCCCCGGGTCCTGCGGCACAGCGCGGCCAGCTCCTCGGCGGGGTAGTACCTCCCCCCCGGGGCGTTGGGGGTGGTGATCAGGCTGAGCTGGGCGTCCTCGCTCCAGGCGCCCGGTCCGGGGATGCCGAAGCCGGGCTCCAGGGGCACGGCGCGCGTCCGGAGATCCTGGATGGCCGCCAGGACCGGGTAGAGCGAGTAGCTCGGGACGAAGTACTGGATCGTCCCCTCCGGGGGGGCGGCGAAGGCCCGGGAGGCCAGGGCGAGGAGCTCGTCGGAGCCGTTGCCCACGATCACCGAGGCGGGGTCGCAGCGGTGCCGTTCGGCCAGCCTCCGGCGCAGCGGCCCGGCGTCGGGGCTGGGATAGCGGCGCAGATCGTCCCCGACGGCCCGCCTCAGGGCCTCCTTCACTCCGGGGGAGGGCCCGAAGGGGCTCTCGTTGGTGTTGAGCTTGGTCCAGCCCCCTCCCTGGGGCTGCTCTCCGGGGACGTAGGGTTCGAGGCTCCGGATGTGGGGTCGGACCAGCCCGGCTGGATCAGGGTCGGTCAAAGCGGATGGCGGCGGATCGGCCGTGGCCCTGCAGCCCCTCCATGAGCGAGAGGGCCTCCAGGGCGGGCAGAGCCCTCTCCAGCTCCTCCCTGCCGTACTCCACGATGCTGGTGCGGCGCAGGAACTGCTCCACCCGGAGCCCCGAGAAGCCCCTGGCGGCCCCCCCGGTGGGCAGCACGTGGCTGGGACCGGCCACGTAGTCCCCGAGCGCGGCCGGGGAGTGGTGGCCCAGCAGCAGGGCCCCGGCGGTCCGGATCCCCCGTGCCGCCCCGCGGGGATCGGCGGTCATCACCTGGCAGTGCTCCGGCGCGTAGCGGTTGGCGATGGCGATGGCCTCCTCCAGGTCCCGGGTCTGGAGGAACCACCCGTTCTCCTCGATCGCCCGGCGGGCGCTCCCGTTCCGGTCCAGCCGCTCCAGCTGCCCGCGCAGGCTCTCCAGGGCCGCCTCGAGCAGCCCGCCGTCCGGGGTGACCAGGGCCACCCGCTCCCGGCCCGAGCCGTGCTCGGCCTGCGCCAGGAGATCGGCGGCCACCCATTCGGGCCGGGCCGAACCGTCGGCCAGGATCAGCACCTCGCTGGGGCCGGGAAGCAGATCGACGGCCACCTCGCCGTAGAGCAGCCGCTTGGCGGCCACCACGTAGGCGTTGCCGGGCCCGAAGACCTTGTCGACCGGCGCGATCGATTCCGTTCCCAGGGCCATGGCCGCCACGGCCTGGGCTCCCCCCACGCGGAAGATCTCGGTGGCGCCGCAGAGACGGAGGGCGTGGAGGAGGCCGGGATGGATCCGGCCCTTTCCGTCGCAGGGGGTGCAGACCGCGATCCGGGGGCATCCGGCGCTCCGGGCCAGGGCCACGGTCATCAGGGCGGTGGAGACCAGGGGGGCGCTCCCCCCGGGGACGTAGATGCCCACCCGCTGCAGGGGATCGAACTTCTCGCCGACGCGGGCCCCGTGGGAGTTGGCCATCTCCCAGTCCCGGCGCATCGCCCTGCGGCTGAAGCCGAGGATGTTCTCCAGGGCCTCCCGGACCGCCTCCCCGGGGAAGTCCGGGGGGGCCTCGCCCGCCTCCCCGGGATCGGCGCGCAGCCCGGAGGGATCCAGGTCGGCCCCGTCGAAGCGTCGGGCCAGCTCGGCCAGCGCCTCGTCGCCCCTGCTGCGGACCTGCTCGACGATCTCCGAGGCGCGCCGCAGGACCTCCGGATCCAGGAGGCTGGAGGAGCGGAGCATCTCCCCGATCCGCTCCTCGAATCCGCTCTCCCGGAAGGTGTGGACGTTCACTCGGGAGCCGGAGCGGTGGAGGGGGAGGAGCTCAATGTCTCTTGCGGCGGAGCAAACAGCAATCGGAAGGCCGAGGCAATCCCGATCCGCTCCGCTCCGGCTCGCGCTTGGAATCGCCTCCTGCTCCTGCGAGAATCGGATCCCTGGCGGGCCTCCCGGGCCTCGAAGGTGGAATGAAGAGCGCATTGGTGACGGGGGGAGCGGGATTCATCGGGTCCCGCCTGGCCACGGCCCTGGAGGAGCGCTACCCCGGAGTCCAGGTGTCGGTCGTGGACGACTTCCGCTCCGGCCACTTCGCCAACCTGGCCCGCTACCGGGGCGATCTGGTGGCCGCCGACCTCTCCCGCCTGGACATGGAGCGCCAGTTCGGCGGCTGCGCCTTCGACGCCATCTTCCACCTGGCCTCGATCAACAGGACCACCGAAACCGACCAGCTGCTGATGGTCCACGACAACGTCGAGGGCTTCCGCAGGGTGCTGGAGTTCGCCGCTCCGACCCAGACGCCGGTGGTCTACGCCTCCTCGGCGGCCACCTACGGGAGGCGCGGGCCGCCCATGGAGGAGGACCAGGAGCCCGACCCCGGCAGCCCCTACGCCTTCAGCAAGGCGCAGATGGACAACCTGGCCCGCATCCACGCCCGCCGGCATCCCGCCTGGAGGATCGTCGGGCTGCGCTACTTCAACGTCTACGGGCCGGGCGAGGGCCACAAGGGCGCCGCCGCCAGCATGGTCCACCAGCTCCTGGGGCAGATGCGCGAGGGGAGGCGGCCCCGGGTGTTCGCCGACGGGGAGCAGTCCCGGGACTTCGTCCACGTGGACGACGCCGTGGAGATGACCGTCCGTGCGCTGCGGGCTCCCGAAAGCAGGATCTACAACTGCGGGACGGGCGCCGGGCTCAGCTTCAACCGGCTGGTCCGGCTCCTGGGCCGGGCCCTGGGATCCTCCCTGGAACCCGAGTACTTCGAGAACCCCTGGCCCTTCTACCAGGACCACACCCGGGCGGCGATGGACCGGGCCCGGGAGGACCTGGCCTTCGTCCCCCGCCTGCCCCCCGGCAAGGGGATCCCGCTCTTCGTCGAACAGTCAGCCCAGCAGCAGCCGCATGGATAGGGTCCTCGAGTATCTCCGCAGCCACCAGGACCGGTTCGTGGAGGAGCTGTGCGAGTACATCGCCATCCCCAGCGTCTCGGCCCAGAGCGCCCACGCCGGGGACATGGAGCGCGCCGCCGGTTGGGTGGCCGGGCACTGCCGCCGGATAGGGCTCGAGGCCGCCGTCGAGAGGACTCCGGGCAACCCGGTGGTGGTGGCCCGCACTCCCGGGGCCGGGGAGGGGGACAGGCCCGTCTACCTGGTCTACGGCCACTACGACGTGCAGCCGCCCGACCCGCTCGACAAGTGGATCTCCCCGCCCTTCGAGCCCAGGATCGAGAATGGCTCCCTCTACGGACGGGGGGCCAACGACAACAAGGGCCAGCACTTCGCCCACCTCAAGGCGGTGGAGGCCTACCTGCGGACCGGCACCCCGCTCCCCTGCGGCATCGTGTTCCTGCTGGAGGGCGAGGAGGAGGTGGGCAGCGGCCACATGGCCGGATTCCTCCGCGAGCGCCGGGAGGACCTGCGGGCCGAGGGGGTGGTGATCTCGGACAACGGCATGCCCGGCCTGGACCATCCGGCCCTGACCTACGGCCTGCGCGGGGTGGCGGCCTGCGAAGTGCTCCTGACCGGTCCCGACCGGGATCTGCATTCGGGGATCTACGGCGGGGCGGTGGACAACCCGGCGATGGTCCTCTGCCAGATGCTGGGCGCCCTGCGGGCCGCCGACGGCTCCATCGACGTTCCGGGATTCCACGACGGGATCCTCCCCCTGGAGGAGGAGGAGCGCCGGTCGCTGGCGCGCTTCCCCATGAGCGGAGACGGACTGCGCCGGTCGGTGGGGGCCCCGGCCCTCTTCGGCGAGGAGGGCTACACCTGCTACGAGCGGGTCTCGGTCCGTCCCACCCTGGAGATCAACGGGCTGACCAGCGGCTACCAGGGCGAGGGCACCAAGACCATAGTTCCCTCCTGGGCCCGCGCCAAGCTGACCTGCCGCCTGGTGCCCGAGCAGGATCCCGCCCGGACGCTCGAGGCGGTGCGCCGCCGCCTGGAGTCCCTCCGCCCTCCCACCGTCTCCATGGAATTCGAGCCCGGGCATTCCGGGGAGGCCTACCTGGCCGACTACCGGGGGCCCCGCTCCCGGGCCGCCCTGCGGGCCCTGGAGAGGGCCTTCGGGAGGAAGCCGGTCCTGATGCGGGAGGGCGGCAGCATCCCCATCGTCAACGACTTCAAGCGGTCGCTGGGGCTGGACACCCTGCTGCTGGGCCTGGGGCTGCCCGACGACAACACCCACTCGCCCAACGAGAAGATCAGCCTGGAGGCCTTCCGCCGGGGAACGGCCATGTCGGCCTGGCTCTGGCAGGAGCTGGCCGGGACCGGCTAGCCCCGTCCCCGATGGCCGGCCGGCTGCGCATCCGCGAGATCTACCGCAGCATCCAGGGGGAGAGCTCCTGGGCGGGCTGGCCCTGCGTCTTCGTCCGCCTGGCCGGCTGCGATCTACGCTGCTCCTGGTGCGACTCCGCCTACGCCTTCTCGGGGGGCGCCCCGATGGAGGGGGAGGAGGTGCTGGCCCGGGTGGAGGATCTGGCGGAGGCGCCCTCCCGGGAGGGCCGGCGCTCCCTGCCCCTGGTGGAGATCACCGGGGGGGAGCCCCTGCTCCAGGAAGGCGTGCGCCCCCTGATGGGCTCCCTGTGCGACGCCTTCGAGACCGTGCTCCTGGAGACCAGCGGAGCCCACTCCATCGCCGGGATCGACCCCCGGGTGCGCCGCATCGTGGACATCAAGTGCCCGGGCAGCGGGGAGAGCCACCGCATGCTCTGGGAGAACGTCCGGGAGCTGCGCCCCTCCGACGAGGCCAAGTTCGTGATCGCCACCCTGGAGGACTACCGCTGGGCGCGCGACGCCGTGTCCCGCCACGGCCTGGCCGGGCGCTGCACGGTCCTCTTCTCCCTGGCCGAGCCCCTGGCCCCCTCCCAGCTCCATCCCCAGCTGAAGCCCGCGCCCCGGGATCCGCTCGGCCGGCGGGAGCTGGCGGAGCGGATCCTCCGGGACCGGCTCCCGGTCCGCTTCCAGCTCCAGATGCACAAGCTGGTCTGGCCTCCCGATCAGCCGGGGGTGTAGGCGCAGGCGCCTTGCGGCCGGGGCGGGGCCGGAATCGGAATGACAGCAAGGGGCCTTCAGGCTATTCCCAGCGGGGAGGATGGCGCAGTCACCCCCAGAGGGGCCCGGGGCGGGCTCCGGGAGCCTCTCACGCCGGCAGGCGCTGGATCTCCTCCGCCGCTTCGAGTCCCCCGACACCACCTGGATGCCCGGGGGGGAGGAGTGGCCGGTGGTGTGGGAGCGGGCCCGGGGCATGGAGGTGGTGGACAGCGAGGGGCGGCGCTACCTGGACTTCACCGCGGCCTTCGGGGTGGCCGCCGCGGGCCACGCCCCGCCTCAGGTGGTCCGGGCCGGCCAGGAGCAGATGGAAGCGCTGCTCCACGCCATGGGGGACGTGCATCCCCACCGGCAGAAGGCCCTCCTGCTCGAGCGGCTCAGCGATCTGACCTACGGGCGGTGGCAGGCGGGGGGGAGCGGGCGCGGCATCCTCTGCAGCACCGGATCCGAGGCGGTGGAGGCGGCGCTCAAGAGCGCCTGCCGCCTGACCGGGCGCACGGGGGTGCTCGCCTTCCGGGACGCCTACCACGGGCTGGGCTACGGATCCCTGGTCCCCAATTCCTGGGGACGCTTCCGCCGGCGCTTCGAGGGCCAGCTGGCCTCCTTCGCCGAGATCGTCCCCTTTCCCGGCGAGGGGGAGCGGCTGGAGGATCTGGAGCGGCGGATCGCCCCGCTGCTGGCGGGCGGGCGCATCGGATGCGTGCTGGCGGAGCCGATCCAGGGGCGGGGAGGGATGCGGGTTCCCCCCGAGGGCTTCCTGGAGCTGCTGCGCGGCCTTTGCGATCGCCATGGGGCCTGCCTGGTCCTCGACGAGATCTACACCGGCTTCGGGCGCGCCGGCGGCTGGTTCGCCTGCGAGCTCGAGGGGGTGGCTCCCGACTTCCTCTGCGTGGGCAAGTCCCTGGCCGGCGGATTCCCCATCTCGGCCTGCGTGGGCCGGGCCGGCCTGATGGAGGCCGCCTGGCCCAAGGAGCGTCCGGAGGCGATCCACACCAGCACCTTCCTGGGGCATCCGGTGGGATGCGCCATGGCCCTGGCCAACCTGCGCCTGATCGAGGAGGAGGGCCTGGTGGAGCGCAGCCGCCGCTCGGGGGCCGAGCTGGCGCGGCTGCTGGAGGAGGCCCTCGGCGGCCGGGCCCGGGTGCGGGGCAGGGGGCTCATGCTGGGGGCCGACTTCGGGAAGGAGGGGAGGGCGGCGGAGCTGGCCCGGGAGCTGCTCTCCCATGGATTCCTGGCGCTGCCCTGCGGCCGCCGCGGCCAGGTCCTGGCCCTGACCCCGCCCCTGATCGTCGGCCGTTCGCAGATGGAGTCCCTGGCCGCCTGCCTGGGGCGGCTGGCGGGAGGATCCCCGCGGCGATGACGATCACCGAGATGCGGCGCGTGCTGCGCGAGTCGGGGATCCGCCTGACCCGCTCGCTGGGGCAGAACTTCCTCTGCGACCGCAACCAGATCCAGCGGATCGCCGACCTGGCCCGGATCGCCCCGGGCGACCGGGTGCTGGAGATCGGTCCCGGGCTGGGCCCCCTGACCCGGGAGCTGCTCGCCCGCCGGGCCCGGGTGCTGGCCATCGAGAAGGACCGGAGGCTGGTGGCGGCCCTGGAGGGGCTCATTCCCGCCGGGGAGGCGCTGGAGCTGCGCCACGGCGACGCGCTGGACTACCTGCGGGGGCCCGGCCGCCGGGACTGGAGCCGCTGGAAGCTGGTGGCCAACCTTCCCTACTCGGTGGGATCCTCCCTGGTCTGCGAGCTGGCGCTGATGGAGCATCCGCCCGTGCTGATGGCGGCGACCCTGCAGCGGGAGGTGGGGGAGAGGATGGCGGCCGGGGCCGGCAGCCCCGGCTACGGGATCCTCTCCCTGATCGTCCAGAGGGCGTACCGTCCCGGGAGGTCCCTCCGGATCCCGGCCTCCTGCTTCTTTCCCCGGCCCGACGTGGAGTCCGCCTGCCTGGTCCTGGAGCGCCGGGAGCGGCCCCTGGCGGAGCACGCGCTCAAGGACGCCTACCTGCTCCTGGCCCGGACGGGCTTCGGCCAGCGGCGCAAGATCCTCTTCGGCCTGCTGCGGGCCCGCTGGGATCCCGGCCTTCTCGGGGAGAGCTTCCGGAGGCTGGGCATCGACCCGCGCTGCCGGGCCGAGACGCTGGCGCCGGAGACCTTCGCCGCCCTGGCCCGCATGCTGCCCGCCCCCCCCGGAGAAGGAGAGTGAGAATGGACGAGATCTTCGACGTGGTCGACGAGCGCGACCGGGTGGTCGGCAGGGCGCCCCGCTCCGAGATCCACCGGCGCGGCCTCAGGCACCGCGCCGTCCACCTGCTGGTCTTCAACCAGGCGGGGGAGGTGTTCCTGCAGAAGCGGTCCCCCGCCAAGGACACCAGCCCCGGGCTGTGGGACTCCTCGGTCTCGGGCCATGTGGACGTCGGCGAGAGCTATGGGGACTGCGTCCTGCGGGAGGGACGCGAGGAGATCGGACTGGAGCTTTCCGGGCCCCCCGAGGACCTCTTCCGGCTGGACGCCTGCCCCGGGACGGGCATGGAGTTCGTGCAGGCCTACCGGTGCTTCGCCGAGGGCCCCTTCGACCTGGACCCCGGGGAGATCTCGGAGGGAGCCTGGTTCTCACCCCGGAGGGTGGACCAGCGGATCTCCGGCGATCCGGGCGGATTCGCT
Organism: Limisphaerales bacterium; assembly: GCA_965221075.1. GTDB lineage: Bacteria > Verrucomicrobiota > Verrucomicrobiia > Limisphaerales > AAA164-E04 > UBA2970. The sequence goes on along the minus strand of OZ244865.1, from coordinate 2,963,697 downwards.
CCCGCCTTCCGGCTGGTGTGGCGGCGCTACCGCAGCCCGGCGAGCCTTCTGGGGATGGATCTGGGCGGCTCCAGCGTCAAGGCGGCGGTCCTGGACCAGTGGGGGGAGGAGCTCTGGTCCCGCCGCAGGGAGTTCGCTCCCGGGGAGGACTTCGCGGGCCTGGTCGGGGAGCTTGCGGCGGAGGCGGACTCCCTCTCCTTCCCCCGGCTGGAGAGCTGCGGCCTGGCGGCTCCGGGCCTGGCCGCCGGCGACGCCCGCTCCATCGCCCACATGCCGGGGCGGCTGGAGGGGCTGGTGGGGCTCGACTGGAGCCGGAGGCTGGAGCGCCCCGTGCATGTCCTCAACGACGCCCAGGCGGCGCTGGCCGGAGAGGCGTGGAGGGGGGCCGCCCGCGGCCTCTCCCATGTCGTGTTCCTGAGCCTGGGAACCGGAGTGGGCGGGGCCGCCATGGTCGATGGCCGCATCCTCAGGGGAGCCCGGGGCCGGGCCGGCCACGCGGGGCACATGTCGCTGGATCCGGACGGACCGGCCGACATCTGCCGCACTCCGGGAAGCCTGGAGATGGCCATCGGCAACTGCAGCCTCTCGCAGCGCTCCGGAGGGCGGTTCTCCGCCACCCGGGACCTGATCGGGGCCGTGCGCCGGGGAGACGCCCACGCGTCGGAGGTCTGGCGCCGGTCGGTCCTCGGCCTGGCCTGCGGCATCGTCTCCCTGATCAACCTGCTCGATCCCCAGGCGGTGGTGGTCGGAGGGGGCGTCGCCCGGGCGGGGGACGATCTGTTCCCGCTCCTGGACCGCTATCTGGAGGAGAGGGAATGGATGGTCTCCAGGGACCGGGTGCCGGTCCTGCCCGCCCGGCTGGGGGACATGGCCGGCGCCTTCGGCGCGGCCCTCAGCGCCTTCCGGGCACGCGCCTGATGGACCTGGAGTACCTCCCCATGCGCTGCCGGAGGGACGCCCTCGACTGCAGCCTGGCCCTGGCCAGCCAGTCCATCCCCCACGAGATCCACAGGGCCGACCGCTACTACCTGGTGGTCTCCGGAGCCGACGGCGACCTGGCCCGGGAGACGGTCGGCCGCTTCCGCGGCGAGAACCGCACCCCCCTGGATCGGCCGGCCTTTCCCGCTCCCGAGTTCCGCGGCGCAAGCAGCGCCCTGTGGTGCGTCCTGCTCGCGGCCTTCTTCTACCTCTCCTACCGCTTTCCCGGGATCGAGGACCAGGGGATCCTGGACAGCCAGGCGGCGCTGGAGGGCCAGTGGTGGCTCGTCCTCACCGCCACCATGCTCCACGGGGATCTGGCCCACCTGGCCTCCAACCTCTCCTTCGGCTGGGTCCTATTCGCCCTGGCGATGGGGCGCTTCGGGATCGGCGCGGGACTGCTGGGCATCCTGCTGTGCGGGGTGGGGGGGAACCTGGTGGGGCTGGCGATGCACCGGGAGCCCTACCTGGGGCTGGGCGCCTCGGGCAGCGTGATGGGGGCCCTGGGCATGCTCGCGCCCCTGGCGGCCGCCTGGGTGGGCCGGGATCCGAGGTCGATGCGCGTGGCCGCCTCCGGCCTCTGCGCGGCGCTGATGATCTTCGCCCTGCTGGGCTTCGATCCCGACTCCGACATCTGGGCGCACATGGGGGGATTCCTCACCGGCCTGGCCCTGGGGGCCGTCATGGGCCGGTTCGGCACGGCCGCCCTGCAGGAGGCCCGCTGCAGCCTGGCGTGCGGCCTGGCGGCCCTGGGGCTGCTTCTGCTGAGCTGGCATCTGGCCCTGGGAGGCGCCTAGCGCCGCGCCCTTCCAGGAAGCGGGATCCTTCCTGCGCTTTTTTACCAGGTCCGGCTGCCTCCAGCGCCGCCGACCGTCCTGATCCGCGGAGACGGGCCGGCATGCCCGTTGGGGGGGCTTCTCGATCCGGCTGCCCTGGAGGTCCCCTGCCTGGCCTACCCCCTCTTCGAGTCGATCCGGGCGCAGTGCTCCAGGTAGCTGGCCACCTCCTCCTTCACCACCGGCAGCATCAGGTAGACCCCGATCAGGTTGGGAGCCACCATGCAGAAGAACAGGGCGTCGGAGATGTTGAGCACGTTGCCCAGAGTGCCGGCCGATCCCAGCACGATCACCGCGCAGAAGAGCAGGCGGAAGCCCTTCGCTATTGCCGGATTGTTACCGGTCAGGAAGCCGAGAGCCTGCTCGCCGTAGTAGGACCAGGAGATCATGGTCGAGAAGGCGAAGAGGAGGACGATGAAGCAGAACAGGGGAGGGAACCATGGGATGGTGGACCGGAAGGCCTGCGAAGTCCGCCAGATGCCCAGGTTGGAGCCCTGCACCATAGGGAATTCTTCCTCCGGGAGGAGCCGGAAATGGAGAATGTCCCGGCCGTCCTTGGGCACAAGACTGAACCAGGCCTCCAGGATCCGCAGTTCCCGGGGGTCAACCGGCTCGGGTTCTTCGGCCCCGGGCTGGGGAAGGAAGGGGACTGTGGCATCGGCGTAGGTCCAGCTCTCCGGGCCGGCCGCGATGGCCTGGCTCTTGACGAGGCCCTGGAAGCCCCCTATCCGGGCCCACCCCTCGCTGCCCTCTGCCTCTTCCTGGACCAGGCACCAGGCTGTCCCGTCCAGCGTTACCATGGTTCCCGCCTCGATGGTCGAGGAGGCGGTGGAGGATCCGATCTGGTCGTGCACGGCCAGGGGGCTGTTGCCCACCCGGGCGTTGACCGTTCCAAATCCGGTCAGGACGATCACCAGGGCGGTGGCGGTGCAGACCAGCACCGTGTCGATGAAGGGCTCCAGCAGGGCCACCAGCCCCTCGCTGGCCGGCTTTCTGGTCTTGACCGAGGAGTGGGCGATGGGAGCCGAGCCCACGCCCGCCTCGTTGGAGAAGACCGCCCTCTGGATGCCGACGATGAGGGCTCCCACCGCTCCGCCTGCGGCCGCCTCCCCGCTGAAGGCGGAGTCGAGGATGGTGCGGAAGGCGGCGGGCACATCGGCGATGTTGACCAGGATCACCGTGGCCGAGGCCAGCAGGTAGAGGATGCACATGAAGGGCACCAGGAACTGGGTGACCCGGGCGATCCATACGATTCCGCCGATGATCACCGCCCCCAGGGCGATGGCCACCAGCAGCCCGAAGATCCAGCCGTGGTCCGAGAACAGCCCGAAGGTCTCGTTGAAGAGCTCCTTGCTCTGGTTGATCTGGAACATGTTGCCGGCCCCCAGGGCTCCCCCGATGCAGAAGATGGCGAAGAGGGCCGCCAGAACGCTGCCCAGGCCTTCCAGGCCGCGCTCCCTGAGGCCCCGGCTCAGGTAGTACATCGCTCCGCCGTGGACCGTGCCGTCCTTGTCGATGCGCCGGTAGCGGACTCCCAGCGTGCACTCGCAGAACTTGGAGGTCATGCCGAAGAAGCCCATCAGGACCATCCACAGGACCGCTCCGGGACCTCCCAGGCCGATGGCGATGGCCACTCCCGCGATGTTGCCCAGCCCCACGGTGGCGCTCAGGGCGGTCGCCAGCGCCTGAAAGTGGGTGATCTGCCCCGGATCGCCGGGGCTCGAGTAGCGTCCGCGGATGGTGCGCACCGACACGCCCAGGAGCCGGCAGTTGACGAAGCCGAAGTAGACGGTGAGGAAGAGGGCCGTTCCTGCCAGCAGGATCAGCACGATCGGGATCGACATGTCCGCTCCAACGGGAATGGAGAAGAAGACCACCGACATCAGCATATCGGCAACCGGCTCGATCAAGTCGTCGATCCGCTGGTCGATCGACTTCGGCACCTCCTGGGCCGACGCCGTCTGGACGAAGGCGAGGAGGATCAGAAGAAGCGGCGCAAGGAGGCGTCTCATGGATGCGGTCGGGAGTGCGAGGGGACGGGGCGGAGCGGGAGTCCGGGGCCCTACTTCGGTGTGCGGTGCGGTTCCGCCATGGCAGGTGTCGGAAAGGCTTCTTCGGACCGGAACAGGCTTCTGAACCGCATCGCCCCCGCTGGGGATCTTGGATCTGCCCGGCCGGGCTTCAGGCGCGAACGGGCCGATCCCGCAGTCGGGGGCGTGTCCGGATGGCGGGAAGGTAGGAGCTGCTCGGATTCCGGATCAAGGATAGATCAGGCGGATCCGGGTTTTCCCCGTGCTGGCCACGGCGGACCTTGCGCCTCGACCGGCTCGCGCCGTTCCTTCGCTGCCTGTCGCCGGCCACGCTCCGGGGGACTGTGTCGCGCTTCTGCGCCGTCCGTGTCCCTGCTCCGGCTGGATCGGGCTCTTCGCCGGCATGCGTTCCTATTCCGGCGGCGGACGCCGGGAGCCTGCCGGACTCCTGCTCCGTCCAGAGCGCCTCCGCGGCGTTCGTGGGCGGGGGCGCCTCCGGTCCCGAGGGCTCAGCCTTCGGGACCGGCAGGGGGGGGTTCCACTTCCAGGCCTCCTGCCGCTTCCGAGGCGAGCGCCTCCCCGAGCAGCGCCTTCGCCCGGCCCTCCAGCGGTAGCCCCAGGGCGTGGCGGCGTCCCCGGGGGGACATCTTCCTCCAGGTCTTGGCCAGGATGCCCGCCATGCGATCGGGGGAGGTCCGGGAGAGGAAGGCGGGGTACTCCGACTCCAGGAAGGCGAGGCAGAGGGCGTCCTCCAGTGTCTGGATGTCGCCGGCCTGGCCCAGCCGGCTCTTGAGGTTGAGCTGGCGCACCTGGTCCGCCACTCCGGCGGGCCAGCCCATCTCCTCGAGGATATCCGAGGCGCACCGGGCATGGTATTCCCTGAGCCTCTTCCTCCAGCGGAGGTAGCCGGCCCGGCCGGCCGGATAGCTGCTCCGGGGAATCTCCCAGCGCCGCAGGTGCTGGCACCGGCTGGCCAGCAGCAGGGCCGTGGAGGCCTGGGGATCCAGGCGCAGCACCCAGCGGTGCACCCTAAGGGCGTCGGCCAGTTCGTGGGGAACCGTCCCTTCGCCGGCCCGTTCCAGGTTCGGATCCCGGGCGTTGGCGGCGTCGAAGGCCTCCAGGGTCCTCTCCAGCCTCTCCTCCTCGGTCATCGGCGGCGTCGGTTCCTGTCGGGCATGGGGCAGCAAGCTTGCGCCATTGCGGGGACGGACTCCATGATCGACTGTCGGCGGGCGGAACGCAGCGTGCCGGAACGGAGGCAGGAACCATGAAGCGGATGCGGAGACGGAAACCGTCGGAAGGGCTTCTCCCGGGACTGGCGGCGGCCCTGGCCGCCCTGGCTCCGGCCCTGCCGGCCGCCGGGCAGGAAGGGGAGGTGGAAGCTGCCCTGGAGGGCGCCCTCCTGGTGGGCTCGCGCACACCGGACCGTTCCCAGAAGGAGTCGGCGGTTCCGGTGGACGTGATCGGGAGCGGAACCCTCGCCTCCTCGGGCTTCACCGACCTGGCCTCCCAGCTGTCGCAGAGCGTCCCCTCCTTCAACGTCAACGAGCAGCCGATCAGCGACGCGGCCTCGCTGGTGCGTCCGGTCAACCTGAGGGGGCTTCCCTCCGACGCCGCCCTGGTGCTGATCAACGGAAAGCGGCGGCACCGGGCCTCGGTGATCGCCTTCTGGGGCGGGGGAGTCAACGACGGCGCCCAGGGGCCCGATCTCGCCTCGATTCCGTTCATCGCCCTCAAGCGCGTGGAAGTGCTGCGCGACGGGGCCACGGCCCAGTACGGCGCCGACGCGGTGGCCGGGATCCTCAACTTCGTGCTGAAGGACGACGCCGAAGGGGGCCGGGTGGAGACCCGCTGGGGCCAGCACTACGAAGGGGACGGGGCCGCCTGGACCGTGGCCGCCAACGCCGGCATGCCGCTGCGCCGCCAGGGCGCGATCAACGGCTTCGCCAACTTCAGCGTGGAGTACTCCGAAAGGCAGTCCACCGTGCGCAGCGCCCAGCGGGCCGACGCCCAGGCGCTCGTCGACGCCGGAGCCGCCCATATCAGCCCCTTCGTCCGGACGCCCTACGCGCAGGTCTGGGGCAACACCGACGTGGAGTACGAGATCAAGGCCCTGGGCAACATGGGCCTGGATCTGGGGGAGAGCAGCGAGCTCTACCTCTTCCCGGGGTTCTCCCGGCGCAAGGTGGAAGGGGGCTTCTACTACCGCAACCCGATCACCCGCAGCGGGATCTACCAGGGAATCCTGGGCGAGACCATCCGGGTCGCCGATCTCCGGGAGGATCCCGATCCGGCCACGGTCCCGGTGATCCGCCTGATCGAATCCAACGGAACGCTCGTTCCCGATCCCGGGGATCTGGCCCGGGTGGCGGCCGATCCCGACTTCTTCGCCTTCGGCCAGAAGATGCCCGGAGGCTTCACTCCCAAGTACGGCGGGGTGGTCACCGACATCTCCCTGGGAGGCGGGCTGCGGGGCGTCCTGGAGAGCGGCTGGCGCTACGACGCCAGCGCCGGCATCGGCAGGCACCGCACCGAGTTCTACATGCGCAACACCCTCAATCCGCACCTGGTGGCCCATCCCGACTTCCGCTCCGATCCCGTCCGGATCCCCACCGACTTCCGGCCGGGGAGCTACACCGAGACCGACTACATCCTCAACCTGGACATCTCCCGCTCCCTCGACCTGTCCTGGCTGGCCTCGCCGCTGAACCTCGCGACCGGACTCGAGTACCGGGTCGAGGAGTTCGCCGTCGGGGCGGGGGACGAGTACTCGTGGTGGGTGGACACCCGTCCCGGCGGGATGGGGGAGCAGGGCTTCGGAGCGCGCACCAACGGATTTCCGGCCTTTCCCCCCGCCATCGCCGGAACCAGCGACCGGGGCAGCGCCGCCGCCTGGCTGGACCTCGAGACCCGGGCGACCGAGGATCTGCTGGTCGGCCTGGCCGCCCGCTACGAGCGCTACGAGGGAAGCATCGGGGGCTCGCTGGACGGCAAGCTGACGGGGCGCTGGCAGGCCGGCCGGCAGGTGGCCCTGCGCGGATCGGTGGGCACCGGCTTCCGTGCGCCCACCCTGGGCCAGGCCAGCGTCCGGAACGAGTCCACCTATTCCCAGACCCTTCCCGACGGATCGATCGATCTGGTCGAGAACGCCACCCTGCCGGTGGAGGAGCTGCCCGCAGGAGCCTTTCCCGACGCCCGCCCCCTGCAGCCCGAGACCGCCTTCCAGGTGGGGGCGGGGGTGGTGCTGGCCTTCGGGGATCTGGAGCTGACGCTCGACTACTACCACATCAGCGTCAAGGACCGGATCACTCTCACCTCGGAATCGGACTGGCCGGCCGAGGATGCCGACGGCAACCCCGTTCCCAATCCCCTGGGCTACGAGTACGTCCGATGGTTCAGCAACGACTTCGACACCACCACCCAGGGAGTGGACCTGGTGGCCCTCCACCCCCTGCAGCATTCGCTGGGAGAGTCGCTCCTGACCCTGGCCGCAAACTTCAACTCCACCCGGGTGGACCGGGCGGGGCGTTTCGTCAACGACATGAGGATACACCAGCTGGAGAAGGCCCTGCCCCGCAGCCGCTTCACCTTCTCGGCCAGCCACCAGCTGGGTTCCTGGCGCATCCTCCTTCCGCGCCTGCGCTACTACGGCGGCTTCGTGGAGTACGCGGCGGGAGTGTTCCTGACCGAGGCCTCTGCCCGGATGCTGGTGGACCTGGAGATCGAGCGCGACTTCGGCAACGGCCTGCGCCTGGCGGCCGGAGTCGACAACCTGCTCGACACCTATCCGTCCTCCATCAATCCCGACGCCACCAGGTTCCTGGGATCCCTCTGGCCCGAGACCTCCCCCTACGGCTACAACGGGGGCTTCTACCGCATCAGGGCGATCTACCAGTTCTGAGCGGGAACGGCCCTCTCCCGTTCCCGGACGGCCGGATCCTTCCGAGGGAACCGTCCGAGCTGCCCGGCCTCCGGCTTCCAGGGACCGGAAGGCTTCCGTGGCGGCGCGCCTGGCTCCCGCTCGGCAGGAAGGCCTCCTGCCGGCCGCTCCCCCTTCGAACCGGTCCCGGGGCGGGGGTGGGGCGCGGTGGCACAGCTGGAGCGGGCGCGCTGTGCCATCCTGTCACGTTCCGGCGCCGTCCTTCGGGGCTTGTTCCAGCAATTCTCCAGTGCAAGTAGCTGGCAGCCAGCTACTTGATTCCTGATTCAGGGAATTGGCACGGCGCCTGCTGCGGAGGGGCCAGGAAAATGGATTCATGGCAAAGGTTCTGGGCATAGATCTGGGGACGACCAATTCCTGCATGTCGATCATGGAGGGAGGGGAGCCCGCGGTGTTGGAGAACTCCGAGGGGAAGCGGACCACTCCGTCGGTGGTGGCCTTCACCAAGTCCGAGCGGCTGGTGGGCGATGCCGCCAAGCGGCAGGCGGTGACCAACTCCCGGAACACCGTCTACTCGGTCAAGCGCTTCATGGGGCGCAAGTTCGACGAGATAGCCGAGGAGGCCAAGCTGGTTCCCTACAAGGTGGTCAAGGCCCCCAACGGGGACGCGGCGGTCGAGGTCGAGGATGCCGGAAAGAAGAGGGTGTTCAGCCCCCAGGAGATCTCGGCGATGATCCTGGGCAAGCTGAAGGCCGATGCCGAGAACCGCCTGGGAGAGAAGATCACCCAGGCGGTGATCACCGTTCCCGCCTATTTCAACGACTCGCAGCGCCAGGCCACCAAGGACGCCGGCAAGATCGCGGGCCTGGAGGTGCTGCGCATCATCAACGAGCCGACGGCCGCCTCCCTGGCCTACGGTCTCGACAAGAAGAGCGACGAGAAGATCGCGGTCTACGACCTGGGCGGCGGGACCTTCGACATCTCGGTCCTGGAGATCGGCGACGGGGTCTTCGAGGTGAAGGCCACCAACGGGGACACCCATCTGGGAGGGGACGACTGGGACAACAAGATCATCGACTGGGTGATCGAGGAGTTCCGCAAGGACAAGGGGGTGGATCTGAGCAAGCAGCACGACGCCATCCAGCGGATCAAGGAGGAGGCGGAGAAGGCCAAGATCTCCCTGTCGAGCGCGCAGGACTACGAGCTGAACCTGCCCTTCATCACCGCCGACGCCTCCGGGCCCAAGCACATCACCATGAAGCTGACCCGGTCCAAGCTCGAGCAGCTGTGCGAGCCGCTCTTCGAGCGCACCGTGGGGCCCACCAACGACTGCCTGAAGGACGCCGGGATAGAGGCCAGGGAGGTCAACGAGCTGGTGCTGGTGGGAGGCATGACCCGCATGCCCAAGGTGGTGGAGACCGCCCACCACCTGGTGGACAAGAAGCCGCACCAGGGGGTCAATCCCGACGAGGTGGTGGCCATCGGGGCCGCCATCCAGGGAGGCGTGCTCAAGGGGGACGTCAAGGACGTCCTGCTGCTGGACGTCACCCCGCTCTCCCTGGGGATCGAGACCGAGGGAGGCATCTTCACCAAGCTCATCGAGCGCAACACCACCGTGCCCACCCGCAAGTCCCAGGTCTTCTCCACGGCCGCCGACAACCAGCCGGGAGTGCAGATCCAGGTCTACCAGGGGGAGCGCCCCATGGCCTCGGACAACAAGAAGATCGGCGAGTTCAACCTGACCGATATCCCGCCCGCTCCCCGGGGAGTGCCCCAGATCGAGGTCACCTTCGACATCGACGCCAACGGCATCCTCAACGTCAGCGCCAAGGACAAGGGGACCGGCAAGGAGCAGAAGATCACCATCACCTCCAGCAGCGGCATCAGCCAGGAGGAGATCGAGCGCATGCGCAAGGACGCCGAGCTGAACGCGGACAAGGATCGCAAGCGCCAGGAGGAGGTCACCCTGCGCAACCTGGCCGACAACCTGGTCTACCAGGGGGAGAAGCTGCTCAAGGAGGCGGAGGACAAGATCCCGGAGGAGAGCCGGTCGGGGGTGGAGGGGGCCATCGGCAAGGTCAAGGAGGCGCTCAAGGGCTCCGACGCTTCCCTCCTCCAGTCCGAGACCGACAGCCTCCAGAAGGTCCTCTCCGAGGCGACCGCGCAAATGTACCAGAAGGCGGCTGCCGAGCAGGGAGGCGGCGCGGCGCCGGAAGAGGGCGGAGCCTCGGCCGATTCCCCGAAGCCCTCTTCCGACGACGAGAAGGAGGGGCCGATCCTGGACGCCGAGGTGGTGGACGAGAAGAAGGACCGGGACTGAGATCCCAGCTTTTGACTAGAAGCGGGGATGCTTCCTGGCTCGCGAGTGCGGTGCTCCAGCGGCGTCCCATCGAACTGCAGACAACTACAGACTGAAGATACATGGCATCGAAGATCAGGCCCCTTGGGGATCGGGTTCTTGTAGAACCGGCCGAAGAGGGCGAGCAGACGCATGGAGGGATCATCATCCCCGACTCCGCCAAGGAGAAGCCGACCGAGAGCGTCGTCGTCTCCCTGGGCACCGGAAAGGTGAAGGACGACGGCACCAAGATACCCTTCGAGGTTAAGGAGGGGGATCGGGTCCTGGTGAGCAAGTACGGGGGGACCGAGATCAAGCTCGACGGCAAGGAGTACAAGATCCTGAGCTCGGACGACATCCTGGCCGTCATCGACTGATTCGGAAGGGGAAAGGAAAAGAAATGTCAGCGAAACAACTGGAATTCGACGAGAAGGCGCGGCAGTCGCTGCTGCGCGGTGTGCGCCAGCTGGCCCGGGCCGTGTCGGCCACCCTGGGGCCCAAGGGGCGCAACGTGGTCCTGGACAAGAAGTTCGGTTCTCCGACCGTCACCAAGGACGGGGTCACCGTGGCCAAGGAGATCGAGCTGGAGAACCCCTACGAGAACATGGGGGCCCAGATGGTGCGCGAGGTGGCCAGCAAGACCAGCGACGCGGCGGGCGACGGAACCACCACCGCGACCGTCCTGGCCGAGTCCATCTACCGCGAGGGTCTCAAGCATGTGACCTCCGGGGCCAGCCCCATCGGCATCCAGCGGGGCATCCTCAGGGCGGTCGAGGCGGGTGTGGACCACCTGGCCAAGATCTCCACCGAGGTGAAGGACAAGGAAGAGATCAAGCAGGTGGCCACGGTTTCGGCCAACTGGGATCCCACCATCGGCGAGATCATCGCCGACGCCATGGACAAGGTGGGCAAGGACGGAACCATCACCGTGGAGGAGGCCAAGTCGATCGAGACTTCCCTGGACGTGGTCGAGGGAATGCAGTTCGACAAGGGATACCTGTCCCCCTACTTCGTCACCGACTCCGAGTCCATGCAGGCCAGCCTCAAGGACCCCTACATCCTGATCTACGAGAAGAAGATCTCCAACATGAAGGATCTGCTTCCTCTGATGGACAAGGTGGCCAAGCTGAGCAAGCCGCTGATGATCATCGCCGAGGATATCGAGGGCGACGCCCTGGCGGCCCTGGTGCTCAACCGCCTGCGGGGGATTCTCACCTCCTGCGCGGTCAAGGCTCCGGGCTTCGGAGATCGCCGCAAGGCCATGCTGGAGGACATCGCCATCCTGACCGGAGGCAAGTGCATCACCGAGGATCTGGGAATCAAGCTGGAGAACGTCCAGCTCGAGGATCTGGGCCAGGCCAAGTCGGTTCTGGTGGACAAGGAGAACACCACCATCCGTGAAGGCAACGGCAAGCCCTCCGACATCCAGGGACGCGTGGGGCAGATCCGCCGGCAGATCGAGGAGACCACCTCGGACTACGATCGCGAGAAGCTGCAGGAGCGACTGGCCAAGCTGGCCGGGGGAGTGGCCGTGATCAATGTCGGCGCTGCGACCGAGACCGAGATGAAGGAGAAGAAGGCCCGGGTCGAGGATGCCCTGCATGCCACCCGTGCCGCGGTCGAGGAGGGGATCGTTCCCGGAGGAGGCGTGGCGCTTCTGCGCTGCCTGCCTGCCATCACCGGGGTGAAGACCGAGAGCAGCGACGAGCAGATCGGCATCCAGATCGTCGAGCGTGCCGTGGAGGAGCCTCTGCGCGCCCTGGCCGCCAACGCCGGCGAGGAAGGCTCCCTCATCGTGCAGGAGGTCAAGAACAGCAGCGGCAACAGCGGCTACAACGTGGCCTCTGGCGAGTACGAGGATCTGGTCAAGGCGGGGGTCGTCGATCCCAAGAAGGTGACCCGCACCGCCCTGCAGAACTCGGCCTCCATCGCCGGACTGCTCCTGACCACGGAGTGCCTGATCACCGAGATCCCCGAGCCCGAAAAGCCCGCCCCCGGAGGCGGCGACCACCACGGGCCGGGGGCCGGCATGTACTAGGCTGCAGCGGCCACGGCTGCTTCTGCCGCTGCCCTCTCGGGGGCCGGTTCCTCGCCATGGGGAGCCGGCCCCCTTTTTTTGGCGCAAAAGGATTGGCAGCGCCTGTGCCGATCAACCGCACGCGGAGCTGCTTCGGCGCCGGGGCTGCCGCATTCTGCACGGATGCTCCAGCCGGGACCATTGGCGCTTGAGCCTCATCGCTGCCTCTCCTGGCTGCAATCCTCGCTAAACTTCTTTCTCAGCCACCGCAAGGCTGCAAGCTGGTCGTCCAGACTGGCTCGCCGCATCTGCGCTAGAAGCCAGACCCTGCTCGGCGGTTCTTGCACGATGTTTTTGGCTCCTTGGTTGCACGCGCTGCAGAGGGCACGCAGGTTCGAAAGCTCGTCCTTCCCTCCGAGGCTCCGATCCACAATGTGGCCGACATGCAGACGCACTGTCCGGCCAGGATTCAGTTCGTCGGATTCTCCCGCTCCGGCACCGCACATTTGGCAGGTGTAGCCGTTCCTTTCGAGCACTTGAGCGCGGATGCGCTTCGAGACAGGTCGAGCGAAAACGTATGCCTGAGCTTCCTTGGACGGAAGCTTCTCCAGGATGTACTCCCCCGGCTTGAGGTCCGCCCGGTCGTTATGCGAGCGGACGGCCCAGCCTGTCTCGCGCAATTCCCGCAGGCGTCGCGCCCATTCCGAGGCGCCGCCGGATGCATGCTGCAGCTGGGTGGATGTGACGACCTTCCCCACATGCAACCGGAGAAAGTCTCCGAGCTTCTGCTTTGAACTCACGCGAGGCATGCACGAATTCTCGTAGCAACCGCTTCTGCCAGCTTGGGAGGCAAGGCGTTCCCGACTTGGCGGTACTTTTGCGTCTTGCCCCCGGCCAGTTTCCAGTCGGAGGGAAACGACTGCAGCCTCGAAGCCATTTCGACAGTCAGGCGTGGAATCCCTCGAAAGCCTGGTCCCGGAGCCTCGTTCGCCAATCCGAGGCCATCCACTCCGAGTTCCGACCAGGCCCGCCGTGCGCGGGTAGGTCCCAGGTCCGGGCCTCCATGCTTGCGGGATCCCCCCACAAGGGTCGGCGCAGGCCGGTCAGCCTTACGAGCCCAGGCTTCGGCACCAGGCCAGCCGTTGGCCGACATGGAGGGGTAGAGCGCTTCGCCAACAGTCCCGCCTCCGCCGTTTGGCTCGGGCCACCGGAATTCTGACGAGTTTCGCAATGCTACGAGGAAGGACCGTGCCCGCCGCTGTGGAACTCCGTGTTCGACCGCGTCCAGCATTCTCCAGTGACAGGCGTAATCCAGCGCCGCCAGCTCGCCGGCGACATGCTCCCGGTAGGCGGTGAACCGGCGCTCCAGCAGCCCCCGCACGTTTTCCACTATTGCCACCTGCGGCTTCGCTTCGGATACGATCCGCAGAAATGCCGGAAAGAGGTTGCGTTCGTCGGCTGAGCCAAGCTGCTTGCCGGCAACGGAAAAGGGCGGACAGGGAAGACCAGCCGCTACAACGTCCACGCCCTTCCAGTAGCCTGCGCCCAAGCGCTGGATGTCTGCTTCGATCACGTTCCAGTAGGGCCGGTTCATGCGGAGAGTGGCGCAGGAATGAGGATCGCAATCGATGAGGGCCGCATGCTCGAATCCGGCATTCTCGAAGCCAAGAGCCTGGCCTCCCGCGCCAGCGCACAATTCCAGAACTGTCGGATTCAATGCCTGCCTCCGCTCGAAATCAGGTTGTCGACTATCGAAGTCATGCACCGCAGTTGCTTGCTTTCCATCTCGTCTAGATGCGTCTCGTCCCCGGCATCCACGGTCACTGGCCATGCCACTCTCTGAAGAAAGACTCGAGTCGTTGAGAGAACAGGCAAGACATGCGTCTTGAAGTCATGGAGAGACTCGTTCAGATCCTTGCGAACCGGCTGGCGAAGAGATACTGGATCCGGATCGGAGCTGGCTGGCAGCAGGCACGAGATCCGATGCCTTGCCAACGACTCCCAGATCAATCGCATCCATTTCCGGGTTCCCGTTCTCTCCATGTTCAGGCTCGCCGTCCTCCCCAACACGGGGAACTAGAATTACGGCAGGACCAGGAGGATAGCCGGGAGGAAGATCAGGGATGCCAACATCCCACATGTTCTCGGATTGCTCCTTCTGCCTGCGAAGCAGCGCTTCGTATCTTGCCGCCCACCCCCTGTAGGGAACAAGGAAATCACCGACAAGAGCGGGATCGCCGGATCGTACTGCTTGATCGAAAGTCATTCGCCGCCTTGCATTTCCCTCTGCAAAATAATAGGGCCTGGGCAAGTTTTCCATTCCTTGCACTCCAGACAGCAGCGCTTGCATGATCTCCTCGGCTTCGATTCTGCCGGCTTCCGAAAAAAAGTATTCGTCTCCACTTCTAGGGTCCGTCAATGACGCTACAATGCCTCTTGCAAAGGAGCTGGCTCTCTCTTCGTCACGGTACTTGTAAAAAAAGTGATGCCATAACAATGTGAAAATCTCCACGGCAAGAACTGGATCCTCGGTCCTGCCGTACTTCGCAAGAATATCGTGCATCATCTCGAACTGAGCGGTATACCTCAGTTCGTTGGAGAACAGATTCTTCAAAGCAGCATAGTTTTCCTTTTGAGCATTGACGATCTTTTCCTCGATCGGATCTCCCTGGTAGGACGGAACGTACTTCTCGGGAACATACGGAAAACTGGAATCGACCACCGGCTTCCATGGAAACCTTTCGATCCATGCCTGTTTACGCTCAGTCTCCAAGAGTTTCACTGATTCCGTTACGTTCTGCATGATCTCCTCAGTCAAGTGAAGCATTGCGCTAAACGAATCGCGCTGCCCGGAATATTTCTTCAGAAGCTCAGCACCCATAGCCTTGTCATGGCGCATATATCCTCCCCACTCTGAAGGATTCTTGGGAGATTCTGGTAATGTATAGTTCCACATCCCGGATTCATTCCGCCACGTGAAGCCATAGCAAAAGCGTGGAACGTTGCTGTAGCCTGGGAACCGAATGAAATTATCTGGTCCTTCGATCACGTTGCCTTCATCGTCCCTGATAAAATAGCTGTCGCGTTCAACAACATATCTGTCCGTCCAAAACATCTTGAGTCCACCTACTACCTTTTCGTCCTTGATCATCTCGTTTTCATCCAGCAAGTCATAGGACTCGCTGTCGACGGAATGCGCCAGAAGCCAGCCTGTTCTCAGGTAGGGCTTCCACTCCAGGCGTATCCAGTGTCCCGTCCTGGCGGATGTCTTCTCCCATACCATTTTGGCCTTGCTGTAGGAAAGCCAGGTAGGAAAACCAGCGTTCGCCTGTCTTGCAAAATCAAGAAGGGCTTTCGTATACTTGTTTCTCTCCCTGTCCAGATGCCGGATCTGGTATACGATGTAGTTGTCGTCGTATTTCATTTTCATGGCCTCTGCTTCGGATCCGGAAAGCTGAGAAGCAGCATCGTCAAAAGACAAGCGCAGGGAGAATGGAGCGTCCTCCATTATGCTTATCGCATCTGCCAAAGATCCATTGAAGTAGTGATTGATCAGTCTTGGACTGCTCTCAAGGCTTCTGTCCAGAAGATCTCCGATCAGATCGAACTGCATGGCTTCGATTCTGGACGAGCTGGCCCATGCAATCTGGAGTATGTACTTGATTGGCGAATTGCCGGCAGGCAATCTGTCTGAGAAAGCGAAATCATTCAAATACGAATCAATGCGAGCGTTCATGGCCCGATGGAGTTCGCCTCTATTGAATGGTGTCTCGCCATTATCTGCAGTGTCATTGGCAGTCCAATGCGCATGGCCCCATTTCTTGCCGGCTTCGTCGTACCATGCCCAATGGCTGTCCATTACTGTAGAGCGATAGTTTCCACGCATTGTCAGGGCATTCTCGTCGTAGGCACGGTAGTTGCAGCTGTTGGCATTGTCCCAATTAGCTGGAGACGGCGCGATGCTTTCGCGGGAATAGGGACCCGCACTTGCAGTCAAATGGCCCGGAGCCTGAAGATGTGCTGTGGAAATAATGTCGTCCTTGAATCTTTCATAAGATGTCGTGTAGGGCACATAGAAAACATCCCAAAGTAATGGAGCAATAGTTATCGATATGAACAGAACTATCGCGCATGCCGTCATTGCTATTGGCAAGATCTGGCGGCGAGCATCCGTGCCGGGTTTTTCGATCGAGATCATGGAAGCAAAGCTCGGAGTCGGGGAGATCTGGCGCTGGATGTCATGGATTTGCTGCAATATGGCCAGAACGTGCCGGATCGCCCTCAGTCAGTAGTTCGTGCATGTGCCAGAATGATCCTCTTCGTCGACACGACTATGCTGTCCATGCATAGGTATTTCCGCAGCTCGGCGTCTGTGCGGACTCGTTGATATCTGCACGATGTCCAGATCGGCTGCCAGTGGCAATGCTTGCATTAAGTCGCTATTTGTCTTTCGCCTGTTATCTTCGTGTCGGCAGAATACAGAAAAAATGGACAAAGCCGGGCTGGAGCATTTGCTCCGTCTTCATGCATTGTCGCCTCGTCTAATCTAGGGGCGGTTGCAAATGGACCGCAGGGGCTTTCTGTCGATCGTATCCAATTGACTTCATCCGACATTGTGGCTGTCGGCTACGATCCGTCTCGTTATGCGAATAGCGCGCCATTCCGCCCACCAATGCGCTTGCTGGTGTGTGCTGTTCTCGTACATGTGCATAATGAATCCGGCCATCGATCGTCTGTAGCTGTGCCCAGACGAACGAGTGGATGCTCTCGGATGAAATGCATAGAAGGTTGTACATGAGCCGGAACCCGCCGGATAGCGCATGCCGTCTGCGGGGCGTTCTTGGTTGCTGAATCCAGAGGGAGCGCCAGTTCGCAAGGCGCAGAGCGGCGCTTGGATGCAGCCAGCAGCGCAATTCCAGACGGCTCTTCCAAGCTCGGGAGCTCTTCATGGGCCGGAAAGGACCCAGATCCATGAGGATAGGATCTCGGTTCCGGCTGCATTTCAGAGCGCTGGCATCCAGGCCGAAGCCATGATGACCGTAATCGGGCGCCGCCTTTTGCCAGATCTCCTTTTCATGCTGCAGTCCATCGTCCATGCCGCCGGATCCGTCTGTTCGAAGGCAGCCATCGTGGAAGATCCTCCTCGTTGATGGGGCAGTCCGTGCCGGCAGCAGCGCTGCATGGGAACGGAACAGCGCCCGCAGGCTGCAGCTGTCCGCCCTGCTCTGTCTGGAGGGCTGTTCAGACCTGATCGGCCCGGGGGCATTCGAATCCCTTGCGGTATGTCCGGGTCAGAAGCTGGCTGGCCTGTTCGTTTCCGGGGAAAGTCTCCTTCTCGGGATCGAAGCGGAGAACCGGTCCCAGGGAAAGGGGATGCTTGTCCAGGTCGACCCCGCTGCGCTTCAGGTGGGCGACGGTCCGATGCAGGGTGCGTTCGTCGTCGTCGCGGCTGGGAACCTCGGAGAGCTGCTGCAGGATGCGGCTCGCCGGTGCCTTCTGGCTTTCTCCGAGGTAGTAGGAGATGTTGCCCAGGTGGCTGATTCCGGCCGAGAGGTGCCCTTCCCAGGCGTCGGAGCTGAGATGCGAGGCGTCGCGGCTGACGCAGGCCTCGAGGAAGTTGCCGAAGTGGTCCCCGCCTCCCTTGAATTCCCGGACCATCTTGAACTCCTTGTCGTAGACCACGCAGTGGGTGTAGGACTTCTGCACCAGGTAGCCGTCGCTGCCGTAGAAGACGACGCCGATCTTGTTGCCCTTGGTGGAGCCGAACAGGCGGTTGATCTCCTCGTCGTCCGAGTCGGTGACATCGAGGCCCCGGGTCTCGAACACGAGGCACTTCTCGCCGTAGTCGTAGATGGAGACCTCGGTGTTGGCGGTGTCGCCGGCGTCGACATAGGCGGGATCCTGACGCTCGGCCTGGTAGCCCAGCCGCCCGCCGTAGCTGAAGATGGTGGAGGGGTGGGAGTCGATGTTCAGGCCCCAGCGGGCGATGTCGGTCTGGTGTGGCCCCTGGTTGCCCAGGTCCCCGTTGCCGTAGTGGCGCTGCCAGTGCCAGTCGTAGTGGAAGCGCTTGCGGGTGAGGCGGGGCACGGTGTAGGTGGCCGGGCCGCTCCACAGGCTGAAGTCCACGTTCTCGGGTAGGGGGTAGTCCCCCAGGGCGTCGATGGAGCGCCGCCGCTTGTAGCAGAGCCCCCGGGCCAGCCTCACCTCGCCGATGCCTCCCTGGTGGAGGAACTTCATGGCCTCGATGATGGCCGGGTTGGAGCGGCACTGGGTTCCCACCTGGCACATCCTCCGGTACTTCCTGGCCGCGGCCACCAGGGCCGCTCCCTCGGCGATGTTGTGGCTGATCGGCTTCTCGATGTAGGCGTCCTTCCCGGCCTGCATCGCCCAGACCCCGGCCAGAGCGTGCCAGTGGTTGGGAGTGGCGGTGCTCATGATGTCGATGTCGGTCGACTCGAAGGCCAGCCGCATGTCGCTGACCAGTATGGGGCGGCGTCCCTGCCGCTCCTCGATCTCGTTGCAGCGGTAGTTCCCGATCTTCTGGTCCACATCGACGATCACCCTCACCTCGGTCCTGGGATCCTTCACGAAGGCTCCGATGTGGGAGTTGCCGCGTCCCCCGACTCCCAGGACGGCCACTCCCATCCTGTCGTTGGCTCCCTGGACCCGGCCGATGTAGGGCATGGCGACGAGTCCGGTCGTGGCGGCCATGCCGGTACGGAGGAACCGGCGGCGGTGCATTGTCTTCATAGGAGCTGCTGGATGGCTGAGGATGCCATGGTGCTCCAGCGATCCCCGGGTGTCAACGGTCTTGCCGGAAACCCGATCCGCCAGGAAGGCCCCTTCCGCGGCAGGCCGCGCAGGGGCCGGGAGGCCCTCGCCAGGAGCCTCCGAGGGGCCCCCGCTGGCAACGGAGCAGGCCCCGCGCGGAGCGGGGAGCGCCTACTTGCGCGCTGCGGCCTTTTTCCTGCGGGAAGGGGCCTTGGCGGCCTTCTTGCCGGCCAGGGCCGCCTGGGCTGCCGCCAGCCGGGCCACGGGGACCCGGTAGGGGGAGCAGCTCACGTAGTGGAGCCCGGCGCGGTGGCAGAACTCGACGCTGGAGGGCTCGCCGCCGTGCTCGCCGCAGATTCCCAGCTTGATGCCGGGCGAGGCCTCCCGGCCCTTCTCGATGGCGATCTCCATCAGGCGCCCCACGCCGGTCTGATCGATGCTGGCGAAGGGGTTGGACTTGATGATCTCCGCCTCCTGGTAGAAGGGCAGGAACTTTCCAGAGTCGTCGCGGCTCATGCCCAGGGCGGTCTGGGTCAGGTCGTTGGTTCCGAAGCTGAAGAACTGGGCGTGACGCGCGATCTCGTCGGCGGTCAGCGCCCCCCTGGGCACCTCGATCATTGTGCCCACCAGGTAGCTGAACCGGGTCTTCTTCTGTCTGGCCACCTCCTTGGCCACCCGCCTGATGACCTCGATCTGCAGCTCCAGCTCCCGTTCGAAGCCCACCAGGGGCACCATGATCTCGGGACGCACCCTGGTTCCCTTCTTCTGGACCGCGGCCGCCGCCTCGAAGATGGCCCTGGCCTGCATCTCGCTGATCTCCGGATACACGATGCCCAGGCGGCAGCCCCGGTGCCCCAGCATGGGATTGAACTCGTGGAGCTCGTGCACCCGCTTGGCGATGGTCTCCACCGGAACCCCCAGCCGCTCGGCCAGCTCCGACTGCGCCGCATGGTCGTGGGGCAGGAACTCGTGGAGCGGGGGATCCAGCAGGCGGATGGTGGCTGGGAGCCCGTCCAGCGCCTTGAAGATCCCCTCGAAGTCGCTCCGCTGGTAGGGCAGCAGCTTCTCCAGGGCCTTCTGCCGGTCGTCGATCTTGTCCGAGAGGATCATCTCGCGCATGGCGTTGATCCGGTCGTCCTCGAAGAACATGTGCTCGGTGCGGCACAGGCCGATCCCCCTGGCCCCGAAGGCCACGGCGTTTCGGACCTGCTCCGGGGAGTCGGCGTTGGTGCGGACCTGCAGCCGGGTGGCCCGCTGGCACCAGCCCATCAGCTGCTGGTAGTTGCGGAAGGTCCGGCTCTGGCCGGCCTTCTTGCTGTTCTCGACCAGGGCCTGGATGATCTCCGAGGGCGCGGTCTTCACCTTGCCTCCGTAGATCTGGCCGGTGGTCCCGTCGATGGAGAGGAAGTCGCCCTCCTGGAACACCGCCTCGCCGGCGCCGACCGTCTTCGCCTCGTAGTCCACCTCCAGGCCGGAGGCCCCGCAGACGCACACCTTGCCCATCTGGCGGGCCACCAGGGCCGCATGGGAGCTGACCCCTCCCCGGGCGGTGAGGATGCCCTCGGAGGCGATCATCCCCCGCAGGTCCTCGGGCGAGGTCTCGACGCGCACCAGCAGGACCTTCTCCCCCTTGGCCGCCGCCTCCTCGGCCCGGTCGGCGTTGAGGTAGATCCGCCCGGTGGCGGCCCCCGGCCCGGCCGGCAGGCCGGTCCCGATCCGCTTAGCGGACCTGAGCGAGGCCGAATCGAAGATCGGGGCCAGCAGCTGGTCGAGCTGCTCGGCCGGAACCCGCCTGACCGCGGTCTCCCAGCCGATCAGCTTCTCGGCGGCCATCTCGCAGGCGATGCGCACCGCCGCCATGCCGGTGCGCTTGCCGCTGCGGGTCTGCAGCATGTACACCGTGCCCTCCTCGATGGTGAACTCGAAGTCCTGCATGTCGGTGAAGTGGGACTCGAGCACGCCCCGGATCCGGTCCAGCTCCCTGTAGGCGCCGGGCATCGCCTTCCTGAGCTCGGCGACCGGCTGGGGGGTGCGCACTCCGGCGACCACGTCCTCCCCCTGGGCGTCGATCAGGAACTCGCCGTAGAACACCTTCTCGCCGGTGGCCGGATCCCGGGTGAAGGCCACTCCGGAGCACGAGTTCTGCCCGGTGTTGCCGAAGACCATGGCCTGGACGTTGACCGCGGTGCCCCATTCGGCCGGGATGCCGTACTTGCGGCGGTAGACGATGGCGCGGTCGTTCATCCAGGAGCCGAACACCGCTCCCACCGCTCCCGAGAGCTGCTGCCAGGGATCGGTGGGGAAGGCCCGGCGCTTGCGCTCCTTGATCAGGCGCTTGAAGCGCGACACCAGCTCACGGAAGGCGTCGGCGTCGAGCAGCGAGTCGTCCACCTCCTTGCGGCCCGGGAACAGCTCCCGCTTGAGCTGGTCGATCTCGGCCTCGAAGGGATCGTGCTCCTCCTCGGGACGCTTCTGCACCCCGAGGACCACGTCTCCGTACATCTGGATGAAGCGGCGGTAGCAGTCCCAGGCGAAGCGGGGGTTCTGGCTGGCTTCCTCCAGGGCCCTGACCGTCCTGTCGTTGAGGCCGAGGTTGAGGATGGTGTCCATCATCCCGGGCATCGACTCCCGGGCCCCGGAGCGGACCGCCACCAGCAGCGGCCTGCTCTCGTCGCCGAACCTCCGGTCCAGGATGCGCTCCATGTTCCTGACCCCCCTCTCGATCTGCTCCTGCAGGCCCTCGGGAAAGCGGCGGCGGTTCTCGTAGTAGGCGGTGCACACCTCGGTGGAGATGGTGAAGCCGGGAGGGACCGGAAGCCCGATGCGGGTCATCTCGGCGAGGTTGGCCCCCTTGCCGCCCAGCTTGTCCTTCATCCTCCCGCTGCCCGCCGCCTTGCCCCTTCCGAAGGAGTAGACGTACTTCGGAATCCGGCGGGGAGGTGTGCTCGCGCCTCTCTTCTTTACCATGATGCGTAGGGGGCCGGTCCCGGCGGCCGCCGGGACCGGAAAACGAGCGGCGACTCTAGGGAAGGGGCCTGGAGGAGTCAAACGTGGATCCCCGTCCGCCGGCAGCCCTACGGGACCCGCCGAGCCGGAGAGGGGGAAGGGCGCCGGCGCACCGGAGAAGGGGCCCCGGCGGGCGGCGGCCGGGACTGGCCGGAACCCCTTCCGCAGGACCGTCCCCGGCGGGCCGGGGGAGGGCGGGGGATCAGGCCCCCAGCCCCTCGTCTCGGTCCAGGTCGACGAGGATCTCGCGGGGCTCGGCTCCCCGCCCCGGACCCACCACGCCGCGGTTCTCCAGCTCGTCCATCACCCGGGCGGCCCGGGTGTAGCCGATCCTCAGGCGGCGCTGGAGGAAGGAGACGCTGGCCTTCTGGTGGGTGCGGATCACCTCGATGCACTGCTCGAGCAGCTCCTCGTCCTCCTCCGACTCGGCCTCGGGGGCGGACTGGGCGGGACGCGAGAGCTTGCTGTGGATCTCGGCCTCGTAGCTGGGCTCGGCCTGCCTGCAGATGTGGTCCACCATGCTCTGGATCTCCGCGTCGGTGATCAGCACTCCCTGGGCCCGGACCAGCTTGGCCGAGCCGGGCGGCAGGTAGAACATGTCCCCCTTGCCCAGGAGCTTCTCGGCCCCCATGTTGTCGAGGATGGTGCGGGAGTCGATCTTGGAGGCCACCTGGAAGGCGATGCGGGCCGGGATGTTGGACTTGATCACCCCGGTGATCACGTCGACGCTGGGCCGCTGGGTGGCGACGATGCAGTGGATGCCGGCCGCCCGGGCCATCTGGGTGATGCGGGCGATGGCGGTCTCCACGTCCTTGGGGGCCACCAGCATCAGGTCGGCCAGCTCGTCGATGATCACCACGATGTGGCTGAGCCGCTCGGGGATTTCGATGGCCTCCTCCCTGGGGATGGCTATCTCCTCCGGATCCTCCCCGCCGGGATCCGGGGAGCCGCAGGCCCCGATCTCCTCCTCCACGATCTCCCGCTGGTTGAAGGATCCGATGTTGCGCACTCCCACCCTGGAGAAGATCTGGTAGCGCTTCTCCATCTCGTTGACCACCCAGCGCAGGGCCAGGACCACCTTGGCGGGATCGGTGACCACCGGGACCACCAGGTGGGGCAGCTTGTTGTACTGCTGCAGCTCCACCACCTTGGGATCGATCATCACGAAGCGGAGCTCCTCGGGCGAGTAGCGGAAGAGCAGCGAGGCGATGATGGCGTTGATGCAGACCGACTTGCCCGAGCCGGTGCTGCCGGCGATGAGCAGGTGGGGCATGTCGGCCAGGTCCACCACCATCGGCTTGCCGTAGACGTCCTTCCCCAGGACCAGCGGCAGGCGGGCGTCGGCCTGGGACCACTCGGGGGACTCCAGCAGGTCCCGGATCACCACCTTGGTCTTGTAGCGGTTGGGGATCTCGATGCCCACCGTCCCCTTGCCCGGCACCGGGGTGAGGATGTTGATGTGCTCGGCCTTGAGGGCGGCGGCGATGTTGCGGCCCAGGCCGGAGATCTTCTCCAGCTTGACGTTGCGCGCCGGGAGCAGCTCGTAGCGGGTGATGGTGGGCCCCTTGGTGATGTCGCCCAGGGCCACCTGGATGCCGAACTGGCCCAGGGTGTCCTGGAGCAGGCGGGCGTTGGCCATCAGGTCCTCGCGGCTCTCGGCGGGCACGCCGGTCCGGTCCGCCATGTCCAGCATGTCGACCCCGGGGAGCGAGTAGTCCACGCCCACCCGGGGGGGCCTGGCCACCGAGATGGGCGGCTGCGGGGCCGGTCCGGCGTCCTGGGAGGGGAGGGTGATCACCGGCTCGGGAGCCTCGGGAGGATCGGGCTCCCGGGCGGCCAGGGGCCGGGGCCGGGGCCGGAGCGCCGGCGGGGGCGGAGGCGGAGGCGCGGGCCGGGCCGGGCGGACGGGCCGGCTGTGGTCCCGGATCTCGGGCTCGGGCGGAGCCTGGAACGCGTTGTCCCGGAGGGGGGCGATGTCCATCCCCAGGCGCCGGGCCTCCCGCTCCAGCTGCCTCTTGCGGCGCATCAGCTCCCGCTCCTCGGGGGAGTAGCTCCGGTCCAGGCGGTGGACCAGCGCGCCCGCCAGCCGCGAGGGAGCCGAGAGGAGCCCCCTTCCCGTCCGGACCAGCAGTCCCGGCAGGGCGGCCAGCTTCGAGGGCGCCTGGCGCAGCAGGCCGGCCATGTCCACCCGGGCGATCATCACCGCGCCGGCCGCGTACACCCCCAGGTAGATGGTCAGGGCTCCCGACCAGTGGAAGAGGGGGGAGAGGATCCAGTTGTTGATCAGGTCTCCCACCAGCCCGCCGGCCCCGAAGGGGGCGACCGTCAGCCGGAGCTGCAGGCGGTCGGTGATCAGGTCCATCAGCCCCGAGCAGGCCAGTAGCATCGAGATCAGGATCCAGCGGCAGCGGCGGTTCCGGAAGGGGACCTGGAACTGGGGGAAGTAGTGGGAGAGGGCGTAGCCTCCCAGCAGCGCCGGGATCAGGAAGGCGAGGGCGCCGGCCAGCAGGAAGCAGAAGTAGCCCAGCCAGGCCCCGAAGATGCCGATGAAGTTCCTGGGGACCTCGTTGTGGGGGAGGCTGTTGAAGGGCAGGTCGGCGGTCCTGAAGGACACCAGCGATCCGAGGACCAGCAGGGAGATGCAGAGCCATCCCACCCCGAGGATGTGGCTCCAGTCCCTCTGCCCGGCTCCCTCTGCCCCGTTCCTCTGCGCCATTCTTCCCGGTATTCTACCCCATTTCCCCCCCGAAATAAACGGAGGGCCCGAGATTCCCTCCGGGGGGCGGATCAGCCGGAGGGAGGGGCTTCGGGCAGGATCAGCCGGGTGGTGGAGCGCCTGCGGGAGTCGCGGATGCGCAGCTCCCGCACCTTCCACTCCTCCCCCACCTTCTCGATGTCGGAGACCTCGAAGGTCTTGAGCCGGCGTCCGTTCCGGTCCGACGCCTCGGCGTAGATCAGGCCCCCGTGCCGGCGCGAGATCCAGGAGCGCACCCGGTAGTAGCCGTCGTCGTCCCCCTCCTCCCGGCGGCTCTCCAGGACATGGCAGGAGATGCCCTTGCGCATGGCGATGCGGGGGTTGGGGATCAGGATCTGGACCGGCCAGTGGAAGTGGTGGAGGCCCAGGTCGGCGGGCCAGAAGTCCCCTTCGGCGAAGGGCCGCATGATCTCCTCGGCCCCGAGCTCCCGCAGGGATCCCTCCTCTCCGTCCTTCCCCTCGGAGAGGAGGTAGCGGGGCGGCCTTCCGGGGCCGTGGTCCACCACCAGCCGGACGGAGGCTCCCTCCTCCAGATCGACGCTGAAGGAGCTGCGCCATCCCAGCTCCGCCGCTGAGGCGGCCAGGAGGATCGCCCGGGAGCTCCGCCGCCCCCTCCGGCCGCGGACGTCCAGGAGGCCCTCGGCGCCGGCCTGGTCCCAGAGGCGGGCCTCCCGCATCCGCCCGGCCAGCAGCTCGCCCTGGACCGGATCGCCCTCCTGGGCCAGGGCGGCGGGGCCGAGGAGCAGGATCAGGAGCAGGGAGAGCAGCGGGGGCTTCATGGCAGCAGGCTCAGTTCGAAGACCTCGGACACGCGGTGCACCAGATGGACCTCCAGCTCGCTGCGGGCCTCCCGGGGGATGCTCTCCAGATCGCTCTGGTTCTGCCGGGGGAGGATCAGGGTGCGGATCCCGCTGCGCAGGGCCGCCAGCGCCTTCTCGCGGATGCCGCCCACCCGCTCCACCCTTCCCCGCAGGGTGACCTCCCCGGTCATGGACAGGCCGGGCCGGAGGCCGCGCTGGGTGAAGAGCGAGGCCAGGGCGGCGGCGATGGCCACCCCGGCGCTGGCCCCGTCCTTCTGGATGCCCCCGGCCGGGACGTGGAGGTGGGTGTCGTGGCGCTCGAACTCCCGGTGGGAGACCCCCAGGGCCGGCGCCTGGCTCCTGACGAAGGTGTAGGCGGCGTGGGCGCTCTCCTTCATCACCTCGCCCATCGATCCGGTGAGCAGGAGCTTGCCGCTGCCCGGGATCCGGATCGCCTCGATGTAGAGGATCTGCCCGCCCAGGGGGGTCCATCCCAGGCCGACGGCGATGCCGCAATCCTCGATCGGCTCGACCGGATCGTGGTGGTACTTCTGGGGTCCCAGGTGGGTCCGGATCCACTTCTTGCTGATGCGGACGGTCCTGGGAGGGTCCTGGCCCAGGGACTGGATCGAGGCCTTGCGCAGCACCGTGTCGATCTGGCGGTCCAGCTCCCGCACCCCCGCCTCCCGGGTGTATCCCGAGATGATGTGCCGGACCGAGGCGGATCCGAGCTGGACCGGGCAGCCCTCGAGGCAGTGGTAGGCCCGCTGGCGGGGGATGAGGTGCCTCTCGGCGATGGACTGCTTCTCCTCCAGGGTGTAGCTGGAGAGCTCGATCACCTCCATGCGGTCGCGCAGGGCCGCCGCCACGTGGTCGAGCCAGTTGGCGGTGGCGATGAAGAAGACCTGGGAGAGGTCGAAGGGCACATCGACGTAGTTGTCCACGAAGGAGCGGTTCTGCTGGGGATCCAGGACCTCCAGCAGGGCCGAGGCGGGATCGCCCCGGGAGTCCGAGGAGATCTTGTCGATCTCGTCCAGGAGGATGACCGGGTCGTTGCTCCCGGCCCGGGCCAGGGTCTGGACGATGCGTCCGGGCCGGGCCCCGACATAGGTGCGGCGGTGGCCCCGGATCTCCGCCTCGTCCTTCATGCCTCCCAGGGAGATGCTGGCGAACTTCCGGCCCAGGATGGCGGCGATGGAGTTGCCCAGCGAGGTCTTGCCCACGCCGGGCGGGCCGGTCAGGCACAGGATGGTGCTCTTGACCGGCTCCCTGCCGCCGCGGTCCTCCCGGGAGAGGCGGATCTTCATCGAGGCCAGGGCGTCGACCACCCGCTCCTTGACCCGGTGCATGCCGAAGTGGTGCTCGTCGAGGATCCTCCTGGCCCTGCCGATGTCCAGGCCGGCCAGGCTCCTCCGGGAGTCGCTGGCCTTCCAGGGCAGGTCGGCGAGGTACTCCACGTAGTCCCGGGTGATCTGGTACTCGGCCAGCGAGGAGGAGATGTACTTGAGCCGCTCCAGCTCCTTCCTGCACACCCGGGCGGCCTCCTCGGAGAGGCCGTTCTCCTCCACCTTGCGGCCCAGCTCCCCGATCACCGCCGAGACCGGGTCCTGCTCGCCGATCTCCTCGAGGATGGCCTCCATCTGCTTCCTGAGGTAGTAGTTCCTCTGCTCGGTCTTGGCCCCGACATCGACCTGCTGGACGATGCGGGAGGTGGCGCTGAGCACGTCCGCCTCGCGCTGGAGCAGCGGGTAGAGCAGCTCCAGCCTCCGGTCCAGGCGGTGGGCCTCCAGGATCTCCTGCCTCTCGTTTAGCTTGGAGTAGTGGAGCAGGCCGGCGATCAGGTCGGCCATGCGCCCGGGATCCTCCTGGTTGTAGACGGCCAGCCGCTGGCTCTCCAGGACCTTGTCGGCCACCGCGATGACCTTCTTGAACTCCTTGCGGGCCATCTCGATCCGGGCGGTGAGCTCCGGGCTGCTCTCCGCCTCGGTCTCCACCACTTCGATCTCGGCCACCAGGTAGGGGCTGGTGGAGGCGTAGCGGCCGATCCGGATCCGCTCCAGGCCCCGGATCGAGATGGTCATCTCCTTCTCCGAGGTCTGCCCCAGCTTCTCGATCGAGGCCAGGCAGCCGAAGCCGTGGAGGTCCTCGGGATAGGGCTTGAGCACCTTGTCGTTGCGCTGGAAGACCAGCCCCACGGGAGAGGATTCCGAGACGGCGTCTTCGATCAGCTGGATCCCCTCGGCCGAGTCGATCTTCAGGTCGGCCTCAACCCCCGGAAGGATCACGATGTCGGTGAGGCCCAGGATGGGAATCTTCCCGGGGATCTCCCGCTCCTCCTTGGGGGGAGGCTTGGTCCCGGTGAACACCTGGAGCGGATCGAGTCCTGGATCTTTCTCAGAGGGCATTCTGGAGGATCCGGGTCCCGAGTCCGCGCGCTGGCGGGGCGCCTGGAGAGGGGGCGGAGGACGGCGCCCGGCCGGGAAGCGCTCCCGCCGGGGCGCGCCTTCCCCTGGTTCTGTCGGCGGCTCTGGCCATGGAGCGGACGGGGGGGGAGGATATGCTAGCCGCGGTCCTGAGGGAACACCGGAGGGCGCCAGACGGCTCGGTCGGGAGACCGGCGGCGGCTTCCTCCGGGGCAGGTCCCCTCGGAGAGGCTCCGGAGCGGATGTCCGGGGGGGGGAGCGTCCGCCGGCGCGAGGGGAGGACCGGGAGCGGCCGCCCGCTTCCGGCCGGGGGGACGGGACGGCGGAACGGGGCGCAGGGGGGCGGAGGGGAGCCGGGGCCCTCCACGCCTGGTCTCCCGTCCCGGGGCACTAGCTCTCCGGGCCGCGGACCAGAGGAATCTCTATCCGCAGGATGCCGTTGTGGTAGACGGGGGTGGCCGATGGCAGGTGGTAGCCGTCGGGCAGATCGATGTAGAACTCGAAGCTGCCCTTGTTGATCTCCATGAGGATGTAGCGGGGGCGCAGCTTGCCGGCCTTCAGGGTGCGGCGTCCCCGGATCCAGAGGCGGCGGTTCTTGTTCTGCGCCTCGAGGGAGATGTCCTCCCGGGACATTCCGGCGACCTCCACCTGGATGATCAGGCTGTCCTCGGAGAAGAAGACGTCGGTGGAGGGCGTCCAGGAGGACTTGGAGACGCGGGTGATCCCGCTTAGGTGGCTGAAGTGGACGGACTCCGCCGATTTGGCGCCGGAGGGGACGTTCCTGAAATCCATACAGAACTACGACTACCTGCCTGATTTCCTGTCGGCGCGATCGGCGCGGGCACGGGGCCGGATCCGCGTAGCGGGCGTCCGGAGGCGCGGCGGACCGCACTCCCGACGCCGCTCCTGGGAACCACGGGCCTAATATGCTCCACATGGCCCCCGATCGCAACCCCGGATTGGGCCCCGGCCCGCTTGGGGCCGCCTCCGGGCGGGAGGTTCAGTGGCCGTGGGAGAAGCCCAGGAAGGCGAGCAGCAAGTCGATTGCCAGCATCAGGGCG
This sequence comes from Limisphaerales bacterium, assembly GCA_965221075.1. Taxonomy (GTDB): domain Bacteria; phylum Verrucomicrobiota; class Verrucomicrobiia; order Limisphaerales; family AAA164-E04; genus UBA2970. The sequence goes on along the minus strand of OZ244865.1, from coordinate 2,934,802 downwards.
CCGCCCAGGATCAGCAGGAGGGCCGTCTGCTTTCTGCGCCCGGCCTTGAGCACGTTGGGCAGCACGTCGATGGTCGAGACGTAGATGAAGGTTCCGGCCGAGAAGAGGAGCACCAGCCCCAGGTGCAGGTGGGTGAGGCCGTCCAGGATCGCCCAGGTGGCCAGGATGGCCAGCGGAGTGGAGAGGCTGAAGATCACCAGGTTGCGCCAGGTGGGGAAGGTGTTCCCGTGGGCGTGCTGGCTGAAGACCACCAGGCTGAAGGCGGCCGGGATCTTGTGGGCCACGATGGACACGAACAGGGACAGGGTGAGGGATATCGAGCCCGATGCCGCCCCCGCCCCGATGGCCATGCCGTCGGCCACCGAATGGAGGGTCAGCCCGGCGACCAGCACCAGGACGGTGTTCTTGCCCATGGCGGGGGAGGGATGGTGGAGGTGCCCCCCGGCCTCGCCATGGTGCTCCTCGTGGATGTCGTGGCCGAATCCCAGGCTCTCGGCGAGGAACATCACCAGGAAGCCCGCCAGGATAGCCAGTCCTCCCCACTTGACATGCTTCTCCGCCTGGTGGCTGTCCTCCTCCTCCTCCCCGTCCTCTTCCGGCGGATGGCCTCCGTCCGGCTCCTCGTGCTCCTCGTGCTCCTCGTGATCCTGGTGCGCATGGCCCCCTCCCGCCAGCTGGCCGAAGCCCTCGGGTATGGCGATCGCGAAGGCGGCCGACAGGAGCAGCCCCGCCGAGATGCAGGTGGCCAGCTCCAGGAACATCCGGTTGCTGTCGATGCGGCAGAGGATGGGAACGGCGCCGCCGGCCATGGTGGCCCCGAAGGTGATCAGGACCACCATCAGGGTGAACGAGGTCATCGACTCCCCGGAGCCGGCGGCGCAGCCGGCGAGAAGGAACAGCGCTGCAAGGGCCAGGACGAGGAATGCTCGGTGCTTCATCTGTGGTTGGGAACGGGGGAGGGAGGGTGGCCGGCCTTGCGAATCGTTTGCAAGCGCAAAGGCGGATTTCCCCACGGGGCTCCGGGAGGCGGGGATCCCGGGAAATGGGGGCTTGATCCCGAGGCCCTGCCCTTGCCAGGATCTCCCCGAAAGGCCGTATTCCCCCTGTGCAGCCATGAAGTTACAACCGCGCCGTCCCGAACGGGGCTTCACCCTGATCGAGCTCCTGGTGGTCATCGCGATCATCGCTATCCTGGCGGGCATGCTCCTGCCAGCCCTCTCCAAGGCCAAGGAGAAGGCCATGGGGATCTCCTGCCTCAACAACCTGCGGAACCTGATGCTTGCCTGGCGCATGTACGCCGACGACCACGAGGGAGGCCTGGTCTCAGCCCTTGGCAACTTGAACGGCAGGCCGGTGTGGACCGGGGGGACGCTCAACTACAACGCCGGCAACCAGGCCAACTGGGATGCGACCCTCCATGTCCACGAGAGCCCCCTGTACTCCTACGCGGGCAACACGGCCGATATCTGGAAGTGCCCGGCCGACAAGGCGACCGTCCGCCTGCCAGACGGGGTCCGCCCCCGGGTGCGCAGCAACTCCATGAGCCAGAGCTTCGCACGCGGGGACTGGCTGCCCAGCAACCGGTTCCGGACCTACGCCAAGGATTCGGACATCGTGGCCCCCGCCCCCTCCATGGTGTGGGTGCTGGTGGACGAGCATCCGGGTAGCATCAACGACGCAGCCTTCGCGGTGCAGATGCGCAGCCGGGCCGACCTGGGCCAGGCCCGGATCATCGACTATCCGGCCAGCTACCACAACGGCGCCTGCGGCTTCTCCTTTGCCGACGGCCACTCGGAGATCCGCAAGTGGCAGGACTCCCGCACCATCGTTCCGCCCCAGTACGGCAATCTGATCCCCCTCAACGTAGCCTCGCCCAACAACGAGGACGTGCTCTGGATGTCCGAGCGCAGCTCGGCGCCCAAGGGCTAGGGATCGGAGGGCTTCCTCAGAGCCGGGAGAGCTCGATCATCGAGCGGATGGCCCGGGAGTGGCTCCCGGTCCGGTCGTGCTCGGCCATCTGCCGGCGGGCCCAGTTGTCCTTCCGGGCCATCTCCCGGGCGTGCTCCATCCAGTGGACGCAGTCCAGCGTCCGGGCGGTGGGCGCCAGCTCGTCCAGCAGGTCCTCCAGGCGCTGGCGCGCGGTCTTGTACTCCAGCGAGATCCCGTCGACGATCTTGGCGTCCAGGCCGTAGCGGGTGGCCTGCCACTTGTTCTGCCGGATCACCATGGGGTGTCCGTCGTGCTGGTAGGCCCCGTAGTCCATCTCGTCGGAAAGGCGGACCACCAGGCACTGGACCAGGGCGGCCAGGGCCATGGCGTCGCGCAGGCATCCGGGGGTGTCGCAGATCCGGATCTCGACGGTGCCGAAGTTGTGGTGGGGGCGCACGTCCCACCAGATCTCGCGGACGGTGTTGATGAAGCCGGTGGAGATCAGGTGGTTGACCAGCCAGAGGTACTCGCTCCAGTTGCTCATCAGGGGGGGCAGGCCGGCGGTGGGCAGCATCTCCATGATCTTGATCCGGTGAGAGAGCAGGCCGGTGCCGCGGCCGTCCCACCAGGGGCTGTTGGCGCTGAGGGCCAGGAGCACCGGCAGGTGCTTGAGCAGGCGGTTGCAGACCATCACCGCCTTGTCCCCCGACTCCAGCCCCACGTGCACGTGCAGCCCGAAGGTCACCAGCTGCCGGCCCAGATCCTGCAGCAGGTGCAGCAGCTTCCGGTAGCGCTCGCTCGGGTAGGGCTCCTGGTCCTTCCACGAGGAGAAGGGATGGGTTCCGGTCCAGTAGAGCCCGATCCCCAGGGAGTCGGCCACGCCCTGGACCTCCCGCAGCCTCCCGGCCAGGTCCCGGTGCACCTGGTCGATGGTCTCGCAGGTCCGGGAGTTGACCTCCAGGTAGCACTGCATCAGCTCCGGCTTGACCTTGTCGCGGCAGCTCTCGGGGAGGGCCCCCAGGATCTCGAGGATCCCGCTGCGCAGGCTCCCGCTCCGGGAGTCGACCAGGGCCACTTCGATCTCGACCCCGACGGTGGGGAGGCTATTGGAGGCGAACTTGAGCTTTTCCATCGTCGTCGGGGGGCGCCTCCGGCCGGTCCGGATCGGCCTCCAGGACCGCGGCCCGGACCAGCAGCCCGACCCCCAGGCCGAGGCTGCGCTCGTCGAGGTCGAAGCGGGGGGAGTGGAGCAGGCCTCCTGGCGGCCGGGTCCGGCATCCGAGCCGGAACATGCATCCGGGCACCCGGACGGTGTACTCGCCGAAGTCCTCCCCCCCCATGCTGGGATCGGGCAGCCACTCCACCTCGAGGTCCTGGGGCATCGAGGCGGCCGCCTGGAGCAGCACGCGGTTGAGGCGGGGGGAGTTGCGCACCGAGGGGCAGCCGGCGGGGAAGGCCAGCCGGTGGCGGCAGCCGGTCAGCGCCTCCATGCCGCCGACCAGCTCCTGCAGGTCCCTGCGCAGCTTTTCGCGGCAGGACTCCCCGGCGGCCCGCAGCATGCCCCGGATCAGGGCGCTGGCGGGGATCGAGTTGGCGTCCTCGCCGGCCGAGACGCTTCCGATGGTGGCCACCACCGGCCTGAGCGGGTCGGAGCGGCGGGGCAGGTGCTGGTAGATCCCGGCGATCAGGGTGGCGGCGGCCAGCAGCGCGTCCCGGGAGTCCTGGGGGCGGGATCCGTGCCCGCCCCTTCCTTCGACTTCGATGGAGAACTCGTCGCAGGCCGAGGTGAAGGCCCCGTCCCGCATGGCCAGCCCCCCCACCGGGCGGCCCGGATCCATGTGCAGGGAGAAGATCGATCGGACGTTCTCCAGGACCCCCTGGCGGATCAGGGAGAGGGCCCCGGTGGCCTCCTCCTCGGAGGGCTGGAAGACGGCCTTCCAGGGGACCGGCCAGGGAAGGGCTCCCGCCCTCTCCAGCGCCACCAGCGCCATGGCGCAGCCGGCGATGCAGCTGGCGTGGGCGTCGTGCCCGCAGGCGTGCATCACCCCCGGCACCCGGCTGCGGTACTCGCAGTCCCCTGCCTCCTGGATGCGCAGAGCGTCCATGTCCCCGCGCAGGGCGATGCGGGGCAGATCCCGGGGGGCCGGGCCCTCCACCGCCAGTCCGCACCCGTCCTTCCCGATCCACGGCTCCAGGCCCAGCTCCTCCATGGTCCGGGCCAGGTAGCGGGTGGTGTTCACCTCCTGGCCGCTGGGCTCGGGGTTGCGGTGGAGGTGGCGGCGGATCTCGACCAGCCGGCCGGCCCGCTCCTCCACCGCCCGGTCAAGCTCCCTGGTCCAGGAAGGCTCCGGGGAGGTCATCGTCAGGGGGCCCGATCCCCGGGAGTCAGGGAGGGCCAGGCCGGCCAGACGGGACGGAAGGCGGTGTCGCGCCCGCCCTTCCCGGTCGGGGCCGGAGGGCAGCGCTCCAGCAGCGCCGCCAGGCGGGCGTGGATCGCGGCCAGGGCCGGATCGCCGGGATCGGCCGGCTCCTCGATCCCCCCGGAGACCCGGTAGAATTCCCCGCTGCGGAACAGCTTGAGGCCCTCGCTGATGGCGAACTGCCCCGGCTGCTTGCCCCAGTAGGGCTGGTAGTGGCACAGGATCCACTCGCGCCCGGCGGACTCCTCCCCCAGCAGCCGGGGCAGGAAGCTGGTCCCGTCGACGGGATCCCTCCAGCCGGTCCTGGCTCCGGCCGCCTGGGCCAGCGTGGGGTAGAAGTCGGTGAAGTCCACCGGATCGGCGACCACCGTTCCCGGGGGCGTGCGCCCCTTCCAGCGGGCGATCAGCGGAACATGGGTCCCGGTGTCCTTCATCGATCCCTTGCCTCCCTGCACCATGCGCCCCCTCCAGCGGGTGCGGATGGAGGGGTGGGTTCCGTTGTCGGCGGTGAACAGGATCAGGGTCCGCTCCGAGAGGCCCAGCTCCTCGACCTTGTCGGCCAGGCGCCCCACCAGCCGGTCCATGCAGCGGACCATGGCCGCGAAGTTGGCCTTGCGCTCTCCGGGATCCCGGGGGGCCTTGTTGCCCCGGGGATCCCTGGGCCCCCCGCCCACCGTCCGGGGGGTGGGCACGAAGGGGTCGTGGACCAGGACCATCGGGTAGTAGAGGAAGAAGGGCCGGTCGCGGTGGCGCTCCATGAAGGCGCAGAGGAAGTCGGTGAAGAGCTCGGGCCCGTACTTCCCCAGGTTCTCCTCGGCGGAGACGATCTCGCCGTCGCGCTCGATCATCGGGCTCCAGTAGCGCTCTCCCCCCCCGGCCCTGTCCCGGGTGACCTGCCAGAGCAGGGACCGGTGGAAACCGGCCTGCAGGGGGCGGGCGCCGTCCTGCCAGCCCGCCAGCTGGTTGTAGATCCCGTTCAGCTGCCACTTGCCGGCGATGGCGGTGCGGTAGCCGGCCTCCTGCAGCATGTGCCCCAGGGTCCGCTCCTTGGGGCTCAGGTACCCGAAGTGGGTGTAGTTGCGGAAGCCGTACTGCCCGGTCATCAGCTTGACCCGGCTGGGGGTGCAGATGGGGGTGGAATGGCAGTTGGCGAAGAGGGCTCCCTCCCGGGCCAGGGCGTCGAGCCGGGGCGTCTGGTAGTCCTCGCCCCCGTAGGCCCCGAAGCATTCCCGGCCGGCGTCGTCGGCCATGATCAGGACGATGTTGGGACGTTCCTCCCCCTGGGCGAGGAGGGCCAGGAGCGGGAGGGCCAGCCACCCCCTCCATCCCCCGCTGGCGTCGCGACGGTGCATGGGCTTCCTTTCTCGGCGGAGACGGCGCCGCAGGCGTCGGGAAAGGGGCCTTGGCGGCGCCCCCCGGCCGGCAGGCGGAAGGCCCCAGCCTAGGACCGGGGAGCGCTTCCATCAAGGCCCGGGATCGGGGCCTCTCGTCCGCCCCCGATCAGAGGAAGCGCCGCGGGGAGTAGGGCCCGGGATCGATGTGGGGAGGATCTCCCCCGATCAGCTCGGCGATCAGCCGGCCGGTGCCCGCGGCCATGGAGAGCCCCAGCATGTTGTGGCCGGTGGCCAGGTAGGCGTTGGAGAGGGAGGGGACCCGGCCGATCACCGGGAGGCTGTCCCAGGTCATGGGGCGCCAGCCGTACCACGCCTCCCGGTCCGGGCGGGGGGGCTCCTCGGCCAGGTAGGGCTCGGCGCTCCGGCGCAGCTGCCGGAGGCGGGCGGGGGGGATCGAGGAGTCGAAGCCGGCGAACTCCATCATCGAGCCCAGCCGGAAGCCGTCCCGGAAGGGAGTCGCGGCCACCTTGTGCTCGGGGAAGAGCAGGGGATGCTTCGGGCACCTGGAGGGGCGCTCGACGGTCAGGGAGTAGCCCTTTCCGGGCTCCACCGGAAGGGGAATCCCCAGATCCCGCTCCCACAGGGAGCTCCAGGCCCCCACCGCCAGGAGGTAGCGGTCGGCCTCCCTGGGGCCCTGCGAGGTGAGCAGGCCGGCGATCCGCCCGTCCCGGACGCGGATCTTCCGGAGGGCGCATCCAGGCTCCATCTCCACCCCCCTGCGCCGCAGGAGATCGATCCACTGGCGGTTGAGCAGGTCGGGGCGCAGGTGGGCGTCTCCGGTGTAGTGGAATGCGCCCGCCAGGCCGGGCCGCAGGGCGGGCTCCACCGAGGGAAGGTCCCGGCCCTCGATGCGGACGGCCGCCACTCCGAACTCCCGGCGCACCAGGTCGGCGGTGCGGGCGAAGCTCTCCATCCCGGCGGGAGTCCTCAGCACGTAGAGCAGTCCCTGCTCCTGCCACTGCCCGTCGAGGACGCCGCCCTGGACCAGCTTCCGGTACTCGGCCATCGACGACTCCAGGAGGGCGTGGATGCCGCGGCCCGCCCGGAGCATGGCCGGGCGGCGGCAGCGGCGGGCGAACTGCCAGAACCACTTCCACATCCTGGGGCTCGGGCGGGGACGCACCCGGAAGGGCGCGCCGGGGCGGAAGAGGGAGCCGAGCGCCGTCCGCACCGCTCCGGGCTCGGTCAGGGGCAGAACGTGGCTGGGGCAGACGAAGCCGCAGTTGGCGTGGGAGCAGGCGCCGCCCAGCTCCCCCTTGTCGATCAGGGCGACCCGGTAGCCCCGCTCTCCGAGGTAGTGGGCCGAGGCGAGGCCGACGATCCCCCCGCCGACGATGAGGACCCTCTCGGCCACGGAATCAGGCGGGGGGGATCCCCTGGCCGAAGGGATCGTCGGGATGCACCAGCAGGCTTGCCTCGCTGGTGACGAAGGCCCTGCCGGTGATCGAGGGGTGGATCTCCCCGTTGTCACCCTCCCGGTAGCTCGCCTCGAAGCGGGTGCCCAGGATGCCTTCCTGCACCCAGGCCTTGCCGGGGGGCCACCGGCCCTCGGCGGCCAGGCAGGCCAGCTTGGCGCTGGTTCCGGTGCCGCAGGGGGAGCGGTCGTAGGCTCCGCCCGGGCAGAGGACGAAGTTGCGGCTGTGGGCCCCGGGGCTCCGGGGAGGGCCGAAGAACTCGACATGGTCGATCTCGCCGCCGTCCTCGCCGGCGATCCCCTGGTCGGCGAGGGCCTGGCGGACGGCCCGGGCCGCCCGGGCCAGCCTTCCGGCGTTGGCCGGCTCCAGAGGGCAGGGCGGCTCGGGGACCAGGAAGAACCAGTTGCCGCCCCAGGCGACGTCTCCCCGGATCCGCCCCAGACCGGGCGCCTCCACCTCCACCGCCCTGGCGGTGCGGCGGGAGGGCACGTTGGCGACCGTGACCCGGCTGCCGCCGGCCAGACGCAGGACGACCTTCCCCACAGGGGTCTCCAGGACGTGCTCCCCCTCCCCGATGCGTCCCAGGTGGGCCAGGGTGACGGCCACTCCCATGGCACCGTGGCCGCACATCCCCAGAGAGCCCCGGTTGTTGACGAAGATCGCCCCGGCGGCGCAGGACGGATCGGAGGGGGGGACCAGCAGGGCCCCCACCAGGATGTCCGAGCCCCGGGGCTCGAGCATCGCGGTGCGGCGGAATCCGTCGAAGCTGGCGGCCAGGAGCTCCCGCCGCTCCCGCAGGGAGCCGTCTCCCAGGTCGGGCCCTCCCTCGACGATCGTCCGGGTGGGCTCCCCCTCGGTGTGGGAGTCGACGACCCGGATCATCCCTCCCGGCCCTCCCACCCCTCCCACCAGCGCTCGAACTGGCGCAGCTGGCGGGTGGCGAACTCCTTCTGGGAGGGGGAGAGCCGGTCCGGGGGGTGGATCGGGCGCAGGTAGCCCTCGTGCCCCGTCTCGGCCATCAGGTGCCTGTAGTAGAGCGCCAGGTCGGGCCCCTCGTCGAAGAGGGAGAGCGTGTGGAGCGCCTCCGAGAGCTCCCGGGACAGGATCCGGTCGCGGGCGCCGCCCTCCCTGACCGCTCTCCGGCAGAGCTCCGCCAGGCGCAGGACCGGCCGGGGCAGCACGTTGCCGATCCCGGTGATGGCCCCGGCCGCTCCGCAGTTCAGGAATCCGTGCCGGACCTGGGTGTCCACGCCAACCAGCAGGACCAGGCCGGGATCCTGGTGGGCGATGTGCTCGGCGGCGTAGCTGAGGGAGGCGGCCCCTCCGAACTCCTTGAAGCCGACGAGGGAGGGGAACTCCCGGCGCAGGTCGAAGAACAGGTCGGCCCGGGTCTCGAATCCGTAGTAGGGGCTGTTGTAGATCACTGCCGGAAGTCCGCCTCCGGCCTGGAGCAGCCCGGCGAAGTGGTCCCTCTGCGCCTGGGGGGAGGTCCCCCGGGAGAGCACCCGGGGAATGAGCATCAGCCCCTGGGCCCCGCACTCCCGGGCGTGGCGGGCGTGGAGCGCCGCCTCCCGGGGATTCTGGGCCCCGGTCCCGGCGATCACCGGAATCCCGGCCGAGACCAGCCGCTCGATCCCCTTCTGACGGTCTTCGAGAGTGAGCAGCGGCCACTCCCCCATCGATCCGCAGTAGACCACGGCCCGCATGCCCGCGCCGACCAGGCTCCGGGCGGTCGCCTCCAGGGCGGAGTGGTCGGGCCTGCCGTCCGCCCCGCAGGGGGTCATCAGGGCCGGGATGCAGCCCCGGAAGATGCCGCTGCTGTCCATCGTCCCGGCCCTCTAGGCGTCCGCCTTGCAGCGCTTCGAGCGCATCACTATGTCTTCCTCAACGGCGAGAAGCCGCCTCTCGCCAGATCTTTCCGCAGCCTCCTGCCGGTTCGAGCGGCTCTCCTGTACTGCCTCGCTCCTGCCTGGCGCGTTCTGGCAGGCTCCTATTCCAGGTCCTGGGCCGCGAACAGGGCTCCCGCCGGGAGCGGGATCTCGAAGCGGAAGGCCGGTGTGACGTCCAGATCGAAACCGAGGATCAGGTCCGATAGGGGATCCAGCCGGGCCGCCCTCGGGCCGGAGAGCAGCTGCCTGGCGATCCGCGCCAGGAGCGCCGGGGAGGGGGCCTGGCCGCGTCACCCGATCAGGGCCTCCAGGCCTTCGAGGGAGAGCGGGATTCCGACCGGCTCGCTCCCCTGGGCGGCCGAGGATAGCTGCAGCAAGGAGAGGACGCGTGCCATGCTGCAAGGGAGGGGCGGGAGGGGAATGGAGCGGGAGAAGGGAATCGAACCCTCGTATGCAGCTTGGGAAGCTGCCGTTCTACCATTGAACTACACCCGCATCCGGATTGCGTGGGCAACAGGGAGATCCTCCTTCCTGGCGGGCGCCCTGTCAAGGGCGGACCAAGGACGAAGGCAGGCGTCTGCCGGATATCGTACGGAGGGCGTCTCCCTGCCCTCCGCAGCGACGGAAACGCTCCCTGTGCCAGGCCGGACAGCCGTCTCCTGACGGTTCGGGCGGATCTCCGCCCTGCCTCTTTCCCGCCTGGCGCGTTCCCGGCAGGCTCCTATTCCGGATACTGGAGAGCGAAGAGGGCTCCCCAAGAGAGCGGGATCTCGAGGCGGAATGCCATCGTGCCGTCGAGGTCGAGGCGGAGGACCAGGTCGGAGAGGGGGTCCAGCCGGGCGACCCTCGAGCCGGGGAACAGCTGCCTGGCGATCCGGACTGGCGCGATCCTCGCCTGGAACATGGTGCTCGGCCCCAGCTCCGGTGCGGTATCCCGGTCGCCGCGGCCGATCAGGGCCTCCATGCGATCAGGCGTGGCGGACAGGATCGTGTCGTCCCCGGCGATGGCCATCAGCACCGACTGCTCGCCTTCTCCCAGGAACCTCTCCATCCGCTCCCGCACCGCTTCGTCCTCGATCTGGAAACCCAGTCGGTCCGGGTTGATCTCGAAGCTGAACCTGTCGATCTCGATGTCCTGGATCCTCTCGACGGCACGCTCGATCTTGAAGCTGCTGTATGGCTTTCCCTCTCCCACCATCAGTTGGCCCGCAGCCTCTGCCATGTCCAGGATCTCCTCCCTCGCCTCCCCGGCGTCCTCCCCCTCGAAGTGGTAGGCCCCGCTGAGCGGTATGCCGTCGGAGAAGTCCACCGAGAGGGCGAACTCCATGGGAAGGTACTTCTCCAGCATCTCCTCCATCCTGAGGTGGATCGGATCGTCTGTGTCGATCCTGTTCATCTCCAGGCCGATCCGGGTGATCTCCTGGAACATCTCCCGGACCTCGGGGCTGCCCTCGTAGCGTACAACGAGCCCCACGGCCGAGTGGGGATCGAGATAGCGCGCCACCGCTCCTATGGGCTTGCCTGGCTTCAGCATGCCGGCCAGGGCCGAGCCCGGGACCGGGGATATCCTCTCCTCGAAAGCCAGCACCCCGTCCTCGACCGACAGGAGGACATCCACCGACTGCATCCCGTCGACTATCTGGATCCACATATCCATGTAGGTCTCGTAGAGGCGGGCTAGAAGCTCGGGGTCCATGCCCCCGGCCTTCGCCTCCTCGGAGGCCGTGAACATGGCAAGCATGCCCCGGGCCATCTGCATCTGGCCCTGCACGAAGTCCCGCACTTCGTGTCCGAGCCTCATATTCAGCGACAGGGTGCTCTCGGGGGGATCTAACTTCCCTGGGTGCCAGTCCAGGTGGGACTGGCGTCCCGGGACGCCGGCTTCGAGATCGCCGAACCAGAGGCGGGCGTAGGATCCCGCCTTGGTGATCTCGGAGACGCCGGAACTGTCCCGGGCCAGGTCGGCGACCGAAATCCGCAGTTCGGATACCGGAATCCGCAGGCTCGCGCCGAACTGGAAGGCAAGCTGGGGATCCATTCCGACATGGACCTCGACCTGCCAGGGGAGGGCGGGATCGACGTGCTCGATCGGTATGCCCAGATCCTCGATCCATTCCTCGATTCCCGGCACTTCCGCGTCAGGGGGAGCGAAGGCGGCGATCACCTGGCCGTAGTCCTCCTTCAGGGCCTCGAGGCTTTCGACGGTGAGTGTGATGCGGGCCGGTTCGGCCGCCTGGGCGGCCGTGGACAGCAGAAGGATGGGGAGCAGGCGCTTCATGCCGGATGGGATGGGCGGAGGGGGAGTGGAGCGGGAGAGGGGAAGCGGGGCCTCGCGTGCGGCCCGCAAGGCCGCCGCTCCGCCATCGGACCACACCCGCGTACGGACTGCGTGAGCAACGGGGGAAGCCTGGGTCCCGGAGGGCGTCTTGTCAAGGGAGCCCTCCGGGACGCGTCTAGAAGCGGGCCAGATCGCCCAGCTGGGCCACGCGCCGGTCGATGTCATCCCGGCTGATGCCCACGGTGGCGTTCAGTCCGAATCCCTCGCAGCAGAAGGAGGCGGCTGCGGTGCCGTGGATCACCGCCTGGCGCAGGCGATCCCCGAAGGCGCCGGGCCGGGAGGCCAGGTAGCCGGCCAGCCCTCCGGCGAAGGTGTCGCCGGCCCCGGTGGGATCCACCAGGCGGGAGAGGGGGAAGGAGGGGGCGGCGAAGAGCTCGCCGGATTGGGAGAGCAGGGAGCCGTGCTCCCCCTTCTTGACGATCACGTTCTCGGGGCCCAGGGCGTGGATCGCGCCGACGGCCCGGACCAGGCTGTCCTCCTCGGTCAGCTGGCGGGCCTCGGAGTCGTTGAGCGCCAGGCAGTCGATCCTCCCGAGCAGGGCCAGCAGGTCGTCCCTGGCGATGTTCAGCCACAGATCCATGGTGTCGGCGATCACCAGCCGGGGGGAGCGGATCTGGTCCAGGACGTGGAGCTGGAGCCGCGGCTCGCAGTTGGCCAGGAGGATGTGGGTCTTCTCTCGCAGGGCGGGGGGAAGCTCCGGCTTCCATCCCTCGATCACCCCCAGGACCGTCTCGTGGGTGCTGCGGTTGTTCATGTCGGCCTCGTACTCCCCGTCCCAGTGGAAGGTCGGTCCCGTCTTGCGCTCCAGTCCCTGCAGATCGATCCCGAAGCGCCGGTAGAGGCCGAGGTACTCCTCGGGGAAGTCGCTGCCCACCACGCCCGCCAGGCTGGTGGGGGCGAAGAAGCTTGAGGCCACCGCGGCGTGGCTGGCCGATCCACCCAGGAGCCGGTGGCGGGTCTCGGCCGGGGTCCGGATGGTGTCCAGGGCGGTGGTTCCGACAACGAGCACGCTCATGGGCTGGGCAGCCTGCGGAGGATGTCCCGGCAGGCCTCCTCGGGATCCTCCGCCTCGAGGATGGCCGAGACCACGCAGACGCGCCGGGCTCCGGCCCGCAGGATCCCGTCCAGGCTCTCCGGGCGGACGCCCCCGATGGCGAACCAGGGGATGGAGACGTGGTCGGCGGCCCAGCGGACCAGGCTGGTGGTGACCGGACGGGCCGAGGGCTTGGTCGGGGTGGAGTGCACCGGGCCGACGGCCACGTAGTCGGCTCCCGCTTCGACCGCCCGGGCGCACTGCTCCGGGCTGTGGGTGCTCAGGCCGACCGAGAGGCGGGCTCCCTCCCCGGCGAGCTCGCCGACCCGGCTGCGGCCCTGGCCGAAGAAGTCTTCCTGTCCCAGGTGCACGAAGGGAGAGGGCTGCTCCAGGGCCACTTCGAGATGGTCGTTGATCACCAGGTGCACGCCGTGCTCCTCGGTGATCGGGGCGATCTCCCCGGCCATACCGGCAATTGCCTCCGGGCTCCTGCCCTTGGCCCTCAGCTGGACGATGTCGCTCCCCCCCCGGCACAGGCTGCGGGCCAGGGAGTCCAGGGGGCGGCCCCGCAGGTAGGCGCAGTCGACGAAGGCGTAGAGCCGGCAGTCCGCCAGCGGGCGCTTGGCGGCCATGGGATCAGGAGGGGCCGACCCGCATCTGGCCCGCGCTCCCCTCCAGGAACTTGTCCACGAAGTGGGTGGTGTAGTCGCCGCGGCGGAAGTCCGGATCCTTGAGGATGGCCAGCAGGAAGGGGATGGTGGTCTTCACCCCGGTGATCACGAACTCGGAGAGGGCCCGGGTCATGATGTCCATGGCCTGGTCGCGATCCCTGCCGTAGGCGATCAGCTTGGCGATCAGCGAGTCGTAGTGGGCCGGGATGGTGTAGCCAGCGTAGACGTGGGAGTCGAGGCGCACCCCCTTGCCTCCGGGAACGTAGAGCATGTTGATCCTCCCGGGCGATGGCCGGAAGCCCTCGAAGGGGTCCTCGGCGTTAATCCGGCACTCGATCGCGTGGCCCGAGAAGCGCACGTCGCCCTGTCCGATGGAGGCCGGCTCGCCCGAGGCCACCAGGATCTGCTGCTTGACCAGATCGATCCCTGTGACCTCCTCGGTGACCGGGTGCTCCACCTGGATCCGCTTGTTGACCTCCAGGAAGTAGAAGCTGCCCTTGTCGTCGGCGATGAACTCCACGGTTCCGGCGTTGGTGTACTGGGCCAGCTCGCCCAGCTTGACTGCGGCCCTGCTGGCCCGCTTGCGCAGGTCCCGGAAGGGCTTCTGCGCCAGGAGGGGGGAGGGGGACTCCTCGATCAGCTTCTGGTTGCGCCGCTGGATCGAGCAGTCCCGCTCCCCCAGGTGGATCACCCGGCCCCTGCCGTCCCCGAGGATCTGGATCTCCACGTGGTGGGGATTCTCGATCAGCTTCTCGATGTAGATCTGGGAGTCGCCGAAGCACTGCTCGGCCTCGCTGCGGGCGGTGTGGTAGGCCTTGAGCAGCGACATGTCGTTGTGCACCGCCCGCATCCCCCGGCCTCCGCCTCCCGAGACCGGCTTGATCATCACCGGATAGCCGATCTCCTTGGTCACCGAGAGGGCGTCCTCCTCCGACTCCACCACCCCTTCCGAGCCGGGGGGGACCGGCACCCCGGCCTTGCGGGCCAGATCCCGGCTGACCGCCTTGTTCTCCAGGGCGTTCATCGCCGCGGCGTTGGGACCGATGAAGCGGATGTTGCACCTCTCGCACACCTCGGCGAAGTGGGCGTTCTCCGACACGAAGCCGTAGCCGGGATGGATGGCGTCGACGTCGGCGATCTCGGCCGCCTGGATCAGGCGGTCGATGCGCAGGTAGCTCTCCAGGGAGGGGGCCCGGCCGATGCAGATGGCCTCGTCGGCCATCTGGGTGTGCATCGAGTTGCGGTCGGCCTCCGAGTAGACGGCCACCGACCGGATGTTGAGCTCCCGGCAGGCCCTGATGATGCGGACGGCTATCTCGCCCCGGTTGGCGACCAGGATCTTCTCGAACATGTCCCCAATCCGGCCTATCCGGTTCGGATCCGGAACAGGGCCTGGCCGAACTCCACGGGCTTGGCGTTCTCGGAGAGGATCTCGGTGATCACGCCCTTCTTCTCCGCCTTGATCTCGTTCATCACCTTCATGGCCTCGATGATGCAGACCACGGTGCTGGGCTCCACCTCGGAGCCCACCGAAACGTAGGGGGCCGCCTCGGGCGAGGGAGAGCAGTAGAAGGTGCCGATCATCGGGGAGCGGATCTCCGAGACGTCGGAGGCGGGGGAGTCCTTTTCGGGCTCGCCGGGAGCCGGAGTCTCGGGGGGGCGGGAGGGATCCGGAGGGGTCAGGAGAAAGGGAGCGCCCTCCTGGGTGGCGGCGACGTAGCCTCCGTTCCCGCGCCGGATCCGCAGCTTGAAGTCGTCACGCTGCAGCTCGAACTCGGTCAGGGATTTCTGATCCATCAACTCGACGATAGACTTGATTTCCTCGAAATCCACTCAAGGCTCCTTGCTCGCTTCGGCCTCTCCCGCGCCCGCCGGCGCCCGTCGATAGGAAGCCGGAGCCGACGGGGAAGGCCCGGAGGGGGGAGGCTAGCGCCGGACCGCCCACTGTCAAGGAAAGCCCAGGCCGGGACAGGATCGACCGGCATCAGGCTTGAGGCGGCTGGTTCGTCTTCGATCTATCCGGGGCTGGCCGATCGCAAGCGGCATGGCATGGGCCGTTAAGGCGCCTGCTGCGGACATTCCGGAACATGCCTTCCCGAGGTCGAGGCCCGACTCTTGCCGGCGGACAAGAGCCCAGGCGCCGGGATCCGCTGTCGGCGCCTCTCCGCTGCCTGCCGCAAGCGGATCTTTCGGCAAGTCGCTGCTCCGCTTAGCGGTCCGCCGCGGGACATGCCGGTGCTGGCCGGCAGCCAGGAGTGGATGTTCAAGGCCGGACGCTGGATCCGGCGGTTCCAGAGCAGGCAGTCGTCGCTTCCCCGGTTTGATCGCCAGCAACACGTGGCGCCTCTTCCTCGGGCCCGATCCGCCCGCCCTGCCTGTCATTCCGAGTTCATAGCTTGAGATTCATGCGCCTATTCGGGGGCATGCAGATCCCCGAACGGTTGTCCGGTCCGGCTTGCAGAAGCGGCTGCCGATCCATTCATGCAATTCGGGAACCTGCGGCCGGGTGCCGAACCAGTGGTCTCTGGTGTCGTTGCGAAGCATTTCCCACGAGAGCGGCGCCGGAACGGCCAGGCGAAGGAGGTATTCGTGCATCCTCCGACCGAAGATGCGCGAGTCCGCCAGTGCGCCTCAGAGGTTCCGGGCTGCAGCTGGGCAGGCGTTGCGGCAGAGACTCCGGGGGCCAGCGTTTTGCAGAGTGTTCACGGCTCGCTATCCGAGCATGAGGACTCCCGCCAGGATTGCGGCCGACGCTGCAGCCTCCTGAGAAAGCGAGGATTGCGAGTAGCGACAGAAACGAGAGAGCAGAGAGCCCGCTCGGTGGTCGCCACCGGGCAGTCCGCTTCCTCGCCGAACTGACGGCCGAGACCCATTAAGCCTGCGCCCCTTTCAGGGCCTGATCCTGCTTAGTCCCAGCGAGGCCGGCTGGCCCGTCGTCAGGCACTGCCTGGTCTCGGTCCGCTCCCTGGCCGTTCGCCTCCTGACCCGCTGCCATCAGCTGGGACTGGTCTGAGCAGACCAGTGCCGAAACGCCCTCTTCCCGTGCACCGGTACCGAGCGTAGTCCCAACGGAACCGATGTCGTCGGGGCGCATGTGCGGCCTGAGACGGACCCGCTACCGGGCCATGGCCCGTGGCTCGCTGCAAGGACCGTGGCGGCATCTGGCTACCGGTGGACCGGCTCCAGCCCGTCGCCTCCATCCTCGTCGAGAGAGCCATCGACGCCCATTTCGCATGGCTTATCCCCGGCTCAGAACCAGCGGAACCGTCATTGTCTCCGCCTCGGGAACCACCCACCCCATTCCCGAACGACTCGGATTCTGGAACCTCAGGCGGATCCTCTGCACCTTCGATTCCGGCCAGAGCGGAGACCGCTGCGCTTCCCGCCTCATGCTGGACAATCCAGCTGTCCAATGCCAAGGCCTGTCGGGACCGAGGACTGGAACGACGTCATCGGAATCTGAGCCGGCTACCTGGACTGCCGCTCACGCAAGAGGGATCCAGTAGCATTATCCCTTCCAGGGATTCTTCTCCTCGGGCAGCAGAAGACGATCCCTCATGCAAGACCACTGACGTCTCTCTTGATCGAAAGCCAGCCCGGAGCAATTAGGAGTTAATGCCTGACGAACCTCCCGAAAGATCGTTGTAGATGACGGTTACGGATGGACATGCACGGAAAAAACGGCCTGGACTTGAACCCAGGGGGACTGGTTACGCGGCAACAAAGCCATGAGGAAGATTGCGACGTTATTGGGATTGGGCCTGGCGCTGGTTACGGCTCTGGCCTTGATGTGGTGGATCGAGCTCGGCAAGCTCGACAAGGAGGCGCTGGAAAGGAAGCAGGCCTCCAACTTGGTCGAGCAGGAAAACGACGAGCTCAAGAGTGCGCTAGAGAGGGAGAAGGAGAAGTCGGCTGATCTGGAGGAGGATGTAAACGAGGTGCACCGGCTCCGCGGGGAGGTCACCCGCCTGACGCGCGTGGCCACCGAGATCGAACGGATCAAGGCCGAACTGGATCGTCTGGATCAGGAGAACCAGTCCCTCAGGAGAGACAGGGATGCAGGAACCTCCGGCACTTCGCTGGCCTCTGGAGCGGAAGGCGAAGAGAGCAACCATGTCCCTGTGCTGATTCTCAAGGAAGATTTGGTTTTCCGAGGGAACGATACTCCTGAAGACACCCTGGCATCCTTCTTATCTTCCATGCTGGAAGCCAACTTTGCGAACATGGGAGAACTCTTTGTCCCCGAATTACAGGAAGAATGGTTCGAGGGACTTGAAGACCAGACAGACGAGGAGTTAGAGGAGGGTTACAATGAAATGCAAAAAGGAATTAATCAGTTATTTGATCCGGAATATTTCACTGGGGTTCAGGTGATCAGCTCGACGCAGATATCCGACGACACTATACAGATGGACGTCCTCATTAAGGGCATGGGGGAGTCCCCCCTTGCCAGGAGGGGAGCGATGGATACTGGTGACGCTGCGACGATTTCGGTAGAGGATCCTGTTTGGCCTTCTATGAAATTGCGCCGGATCGATGGCAAGTGGTATATCGATCCGTTCGGTGAGCAAGCCCCGACCGATGAGCAAGCCCCAACAATCGGTTTCTAGTTCTATCACGGAAGTTCATTTGAAAGATCTTCCAGAGAGACGACTTGAAAGATCGTTGCAGATAGCAACGATAAATGGAAATGTGTGGTGAAGAGCATCGAGGAGTGCGCTGGTTACGCGACGACATTGCCATGAGGAAGGTGGCGACGTCATTGGGATTGGGCCTGGCGCTGGTTTCGGCTATGGCCTTGTTGTTTTGGATCGAGGTCGTCAAGCTCGACAAGGACGCGCTGGAAAGGGAGCAGGCCTCCAGCCTGGTCGAGCAGGAAAACGACGAGCTCAAGAGGGCGCTGGAGAGGGAGAAGGAGAAGTCGGCCGGTCTGGAGGAGGGTGCTAACGAGGTGCACCGGCTCCGCGGGGAGGTCTCCCGCCTGACGCGCATTGCCGCCGAGATCGATCGGATCAAGACCAAACTGGATCTTCTGGAGCAGGAGAACCAGTCCCTCAGCAGGGACAGGGATGCGGGAATCTCCAGCCCTTCGCTGACCTCTGGTGCGGAAGGCGAGGAGAGCAACCAGGTTCCCGAGCTGATTCTCATGGAAGATTTGGTTTTCCGGGGAAACGATACGCCTGAAGACGCCCTGGCGTCCTTTGTATCGTCCTATTTGCTGGACTTCAACGTCGCAAATGTATCGGAACTTGTTGTCCCCGAGCTGCGGGCACAGGTTTTCGAGACTTTTGGTAACATGACAGAAGACATGACAGACGAGGAGTTCGAGCGGATTTCCAACGGATTGAAGATGGCTTCGGAACATATTACCGGGGTTCAAGTGATTGGCTCGACGCAGCTCTCCGACGATACCATCCAGGTGGAATTCATCATGAAGGGCATAGGGGCGGCAAATGCCAAGTGGAGGGCAGATACCGGGTTGGGGGCGATGGAAGACGGTGACTCTGAGTTTCTGTTTGAGGATCCTGTTATGCCTCCTCTGAAAATACGCCGGATCGATGGCAAGTGGTATATCGATCTTCGCGATCAATGAGCAACCCCCGACAATCGGTTGCCAGTTCGAACATGGAAGCTCAGATGGCCGATCTGACGGAGAGCCTAACTGATTGTCTTGTATGCGTCTGGCCCCGTTCCAGGAGCTTGCCCTGGTCGGCTGCTTGGTGCGTCTCGGCCACCTGATGGCATAGCTCCTTGGCGGGACAAGGTCCGAAGGCGAAGCCCGCAATGGATGCTCATTCCCGGTATTCCTGTCAGTACGTCCAGGAAAGCCTTTTGGGGACTGGCGTCGAGAGCGGCGGAGGCGCTGGATTCCGTGGACCCCGGAAGCAGTCGAAGTCGGGAGCCGTGCTCGGGGGACGGCGATCCTGGGACCATTACCAGTTGTTGAGCGGGGCGCGATGTCCGGAGGGCCCTTTTCGCGATGGTGGAAGGTCGCCTGTGCCTGGAGCGTCGACGTGTCGCTCCAGGCCGATCACGGTTACGGATTGGAACTGGATCCGCCTGACCCGGCTTTCCTGCTCGACGAGGAGGGGAGTCGGGCTGCGTCTTGCCATTGCCTGGGGAGCCTTCGCCACCGAGCCATTCAGGAAGCTGCGAACTGTCCATCGGGTCGGAGAGTTATTCGATCTGCATTCCCGTCTTGATGGCTTTTCCCAGGAGATGGCCAAGCCGACAGCGTGGAGTTTGAGCTTGCACCGGGAGAATCGGGGTATGGCGTGATCCATGAAGCCCCCCATGATGGGGCCGGTTCTTCTCCCCGGTCCGCTTGATCTTCCCGGGCAGGAACCCCGGCCCGGAGTCGAAGGCCGGCATCCCTTCCAGTCAGTCTGCGATGTCCCGGCGCGATCCGGGGGCAACGGGGACGTTCGTCAGTCGGCGGTTCCGAGCCGTTCCACGCGCTCCCCGGCGAGCCGTCCGGATTCGAGCCGGAGCCGTTCCTGGGGGAGGGATCCTGCCCGCTTCCGTTCGGACCGCTGGCCGGTGATGTCCCGGGCCGGGAGGGGCGTCGGGGAGGCGCGTTGAGGCGGCGGAAAACGGTTGTTCCCGGGCGGGCCTTGGCCTAGCATCCGCCTCCCCCCGGCCCGGCTGGGGGAACCGAACGGCCATGACCAAGCCCCGGGGGGAGGGATCCCCCGGGCGGCCGCAACAACACCGGACGCATCCCGGAAGCCGCGGGACGGCCAGGTCGAATCGACCGGCCGAAGGAAGCACACGAGGAAGGAATGGCGAGAGAGACAGGCGTAGAGGAGCTGCTGGAGGCCGGCGTCCACTTCGGGCACCAGACCCGGCGGTGGAACCCGAAGATGAAGCGCTTCATCTTCCAGGAGCGGCACGGCATCCACGTGATCGATCTGGCCCAGACCGTGGAATGCCTCGCCAAGGCCGGCAGCTTCCTCTCGGACATCGTCAGGAAGGGGGGGAACGTCCTCTTCGTGGGGACCAAGAAGCAGGCCCAGGCGGCAGTCCGGGAGACCGCCGAGAAGGCGGGCCAGCCCTACGTGACCGAGCGATGGCTGGGGGGCACCCTCACCAACATGAAGACGGTCAAGAAGTCCCTGGGCCGCCTGCAGGAGATCGAGAAGATGGACGCCGACGGCAAGATGGCCACCTACGGCAAGAAGGAGCAGGCGATGCTCCACCGCGAGCTGGCCCGCCTGCACCGCAACCTAGACGGCATCCGCGACATGGAGAGCTTCCCCAAGGCCCTGTTCATCGTGGATCTCAACCGGGAGCGCAACGCGGTGGCCGAGGCGGTCCGCCTGAAGATCCCCATCGTGGCCATCGTGGACACCAACTGCGATCCCGACCAGGTCGCCTACCCCGTCCCGGGGAACGACGACTCGATCCGCTCCCTGCGCCTGCTGCTGGGGATCCTCTCCGAGGGCCTCTCCGACGCCAAGGCTGAGCTGGACGCGGCGCGGGCCAGGGCCCGCGCCGAGGAGAAGCGCAGGAAGGAGAAGGAGGAGGCCGAGCGGGCCGCGCAGAAGGCCGCCGAGGAGGAGGCCCGCAAGGCCAGGGAGGAGGCCCTGGCCGTGCAGGCGGCCGCCTCCGCCTCGGCCGAGCTCAAGGCGGCGGCTGCCGGAGAGGCGCCCGCTTCCGCCGGTCCCGCCCCGTCCCCGGATCCCGCCTGATCCGGACCAGCCAGAACGCCGACCCGCACCCGATATCCCATGGCCGCAACCACAGCAGCGATGGTCCGCCAGCTCCGCGATCGAACCAGCGCGGGGATGATGGACTGCAAGAAGGCCCTGGACGAGGCCGGGGGCGACATGGAGGCCGCCGTCGACGTGCTCCGCAGGAAGGGGGCGGCGGGCGCGGCGAAGAAGGCGGGCCGCTCGGCCAACGAGGGCCGCATCGCCTGCCGGATCGACCCGGGCGGCCGCTCGGGAGTCCTGGTGGAGGTCAACTGCGAGACCGACTTCGTGGCCCGCAACGAGAGCTTCTCGGCCTTCTGCGACGAGCTGGCGGGCGCGGTCCTCGAGGGAGCCGGCCCGGAGCGGCTGGAGGAGATGCGCACCGGGCAGGTGTCCCGGCTGGGGGAGAACATCCGCATCGGCCGGCACACCCGCATGGAAGTCTCGGGAACGGGGCTGGTGGCGGCCTACATCCACACCGGCGCCAAGATCGGGGTGCTGGTCGAGGTGGCGGCGGGAAGCGAGGAGACCGTGGGGAGCGAGGCCTTCGCCCGCCTGGTCCGGGACGTCGCCCTGCAGATCGCCGCCGCCAACCCGCTCCACGTCTCCCGCGAGGAGGTCCCCGAGGAGACGGTGGCCCGGGAGCGGGCCATCGCCGAGGATCAGGCCAGGGGAAGGCCTCCCCAGGCCGTCCCCCGGATCATCGAGGGGAAGCTGGAGAAGTACTACCAGGACGTCTGCCTGGTGGACCAGGGCTTCGTGCGGCGCAACGGCGAGATAGCCATCAAGGATCACCTCGCCGCGGTGGGCAAGGAGCTGGGGGACGCTTCCATCGCCATCGCCCGCTTCCTGCGCTACCAGGTGGGCGAGTCCTCAGGGTAGCGGGCCGCGCGCCAGATCCCGGATCCGCACCGCCAGCCTTCCCAGCAGGCGGTGCAGGCGGGGGACCCGCTCCCGGACCGCCCGATCGATGTCCCGGGAGTATACGGGATCCGACTCCAGGAACATCCGCTCCTTGACCCGCGAGCGGGCCGCGAAGAGGCAGCGCAGCTTCTGTCTCCTGGTCCACCGGGCCAGGCCCCCCTCGGGGATCCAGGGGAGAATCGTCTCCATGGCCCGCCACTCGTCGGCCACCCAGGGCCCGATCCTGCGGACGTGGCGGGCGGTGGCGCTCTCCGGATGCACCCGCATCTGGCAGAGGACGCGCCGGGTCTCCCGGATGGAGCGGGCCTGCGCCGCCAGCTGGGCGTAGAATACCACGTCGGCCAGGTGGGGGAAGTCCGGGCGGAAGCCGAAGGGCAGGGGCTGGCCGCCGCAGCGGATCACCAGGGCCGCGCAGCAGGACGGCCGCAGCTCGCTCATGCGCGCCAGGAAGTCCCGACGGGAGAGGATGGCGAAGCCTTGCGCCCCCTCGCCGGGAGGCCCTCCCGTCCGTTCTCCCCCGGGGCCGATCTCCTCGGTCCGGCAGAGGGAGAAGGAGGGCGCTTCGCAGTCCTCCAGGGCCCGGACCATCTCCTCCAGGAAGGCGGGATGGAGCCGGTCGTCGGCATGCAGCAGGTGCAGGTAGCGCGTGGCGGGGGCCAGCTGCAGGGCGCGGTTCATGTTGGGGAAGAGCCCCAGCCTGCGGGGGTTGCGCAGCAGATGGCAGTCCAGACGGGGATGGCCGCGGACCAGCTCCGCGGTGCCGTCGGTGGAGGCGTCGTCGATCACCACCACCCGGTCGGCCGGGCGGGTCTGTGCGGCCAGGGAGTCCAGGGCCTCCCCCAGGTAGCGGGCCCCGTTGTAGACCGGGACGACGGTGGTGACCCCCCCCTCCAGGGGGGGCAGGGATCCTATCTCCCCACCAGCGGCTTCAGGCACCCGAGGAAGCGGTCCACGTTCTCCTCCCGGCAGGTCTCCCCCATCAGGCCCACCCGCCAGATGCGGTGCTGCAGGGGGCCGAGCCCCTCCCCGATGTCGATGCTGTGGCTCTCGCAGAGCTCCCGGCGGACCGCGGCGGCGTCCACCCCCTCGGGCACCTCCACCGCGTTGAGCTGCCAGAGCTGGTGCCCCTCCTGGGAGAGGATCCCCAGCCCCAGCTCCGCCAGCCCCGCCTTCAGCCTCTCGTGGCAGGCGCGGTGGCGCTCCCACCGCGCCTCCAGCCCCTCATCCCGGATCACCTTCAGCGCCTGGTGCAGGGCGTAGTTCATGGAGATGGGGGCGGTGTGGTGGTAGACCCGGTCCTTGCCCCACCACCGGTCCAGGAGGCTGGCGTCCAGGTACCAGCTCCGGACCTTGGTCCTGCGCCTGGCGATTGCCTCCATGGCCCGGGGGCCCAGGGTCACCGGAGCCAGGCCGGGGGGGCAGCTGAGGCACTTCTGGGTGGCGCTGTAGGCGGCGTCGATGCGCCAGTCGTCGACCAGCACCGGGGAGCCGCCCAGGGAGGTGACCGCGTCGACCACCAGCAGGGCCCCGGTGTCGTGGACCACGTGCGAGATCTCCTCCACCGGGGAGAGCACGCCGGTGGAGGTCTCGGCGTGGACCACGGCCACCAGCTTGGGCCGGATCCTCTCGGCCGCCGCGCGGATCTGCGGGGGGGAGACGATCTGGCCCCAGGGGCTCTCCACCCGGTGGACCTCCGCCCCGCAGCGCTCGGCGACATCGCAGATACGGTTCCCGAACAGGCCGTTGACCCCGACCACCACCGGATCCCCCGGCTCGATCAGGTTGGCCAGGCAGAACTCCATGCCGGCGCTGCCGGTCCCGCTCACCGGGAAGGTCATCTCGTTGCTGGTGAGGAACACCTGGCGCAGCATGCCCTTGATCTCGTCCATCAGCTGCAGGAAGAGGGGATCCAGGTGGCTGACCAGGGGATCGGCCAGGGTGAGCAGGACGGTGGAGGGGACGTTGCTGGGGCCGGGCCCCATCAGCAGTTGACCCGGCCCCTGCCCGAGGATCATCCGGGAGGGGGAGTTGAAGAAGTCCGAGTCCTCCATGCCGGCCAAGCTAGGCGGGGGCCCCTGCGAAAGCAATTGCCAATGGCCCGGCGCAGGTCCCGGGCGGAGGGAGGAAGAGGACGCGGGACCCTACGCCATCTTCTTGATCCGGTCCAGGAGGACCGCCCCCAGCACCGCCAGCCCGAAGACCACGTCCTGGGTGTAGCTGTCCACGCCGGTCAGGTTCATGCCGTTGCTGATCACCGCCATGATCAGGGCCCCGATCAGGGTGCCGAAGACGCGCCCCTCCCCGCCGAACAGGCTGGTTCCCCCAATCACCACCGCGGCGATCACCTGGAGCTCGTAGGCGGCGCCGTTCTTCGGGCTCCCGCTCTGCAGCTGGGAGGTCATCAGGACGCCTCCCAGGCCCGCCATGGCGCCGCAGGCGACGTACACCGAGAGGATCACCCGCTTGACCGGGATTCCCGAGAGGCGGGCCGCCTGGAGGTTTCCCCCGATGGCGTAGATGTAGCGGCCGAACCTCGTGAGCGACATGATCAGGTGGGCCAGGACGAACAGGGCCACCATCAGGATCACGCCGTTGGGGATCCCCATCAGGTCCTTGCCCAGGGCCATCCAGGTGAACCCGTCGGGAATGTCGTTGATGCTCTCCCCGCCGGATATGATGAAGGCCAGCCCCCGGCAGGCCATCATCATCGCCAGGGTGACGACGAAGGCGGGAATGGCGAACTGGGCCACCATCGCCCCGGTGAAGGCCCCCACCATGGCGCAGGCCAGGATGGCGGCGGCCGAGGCGCCCGCCATTTCCAGGACGCCCGCCCCGGCGGCCCCTCCGGCCTGCTGGATGATCCAGGCGCAGATCACCGAGGAGAGGGCGATCAGGCTGCCCACCGAGAGGTCGATTCCGGCGGTGATGATCACCATGGTCATCCCGATGGCCAGGATGGCGATGACCGAGATCTGCCCGGCGACGTTGATCAGGTTGGTGGCGGTCAGGAAGGCGGGCCAGTGGTAGGCGCGGGGACGGTGGATCTCGGCGCCGCCCAGGGGAGGGAAGCGCTCCCCCAGATCCCGGAGGAAGGGGTAGCCGAGGGTGGTCCGGTCGCCGGCGATGGCCCTGACGGGAACCGGGCCGGCCGCGGCGGACTCCAGGGCGCGGCGGACATCGGAGGGAGCCCCGTTGAGCCGCTCGGCCACCACCAGGCCCGCCTCCTCCAGCCGCTCCTCCAGGAGCCGGGCGAATTCCTCCGCGGCGGCTCCCCGGGAAGCCAGTATCAGGACGGCGTCCCCCGGCTGGTGGCTCCCGATCATCTCCCGGGCCATGCTGCGGGCCGAGGCCGCTCCCTGCTCGTGCTGCTGGGTCCAGGTGGCCCAGCTGTAGTAGAGGCCCAGGGGGATCAGGGCCAGGACCGTTCCGTAGTGGGCGAGGAAGCTGCGGACCCAGGCCCAGAGCGTCTTTCCGAAGTCCTGTCTCGCCATGGGGCCGGGCCCCTCGATAGCCTGGCCGGGGAGGCGGGGCGAGCCTAAAAGGGGCCCGGGCGAAACCACGGGAGCCCGCCGGGCGTCTGTGGAACCGGTCCATGGGGAGGAGATCCAAGGGTGTGGCGTGGTGGACGCCGGCGGCGGTCCTAGCGGTGGTGGCCCTGGCCGGCTGGTGGTGCGACTCCGTGGTGCGCCGCGCACTGCACAACCAGCTGGATGAGCAGATCCGCTCCGACATCCAGGCCAACGTCGCCTCGCTGGAGATCTGGATAGCCAACCAGCTGCGCCTGGTGGAGACGCTGGCCCGGGAGGAGGGGGTCCGGTCGGGCGTCGAGGCGGTCTCGAAGCATGCCGCGCGGCACGGCGGCCGGCCCGAGGCGCTGAGGAGCAGCACGGAGGTGGCCGCGCTGCGGGAGCGCCTCGCTCCCCTTCTCCGCCCGGCGGCCCCTCTTCCGGCGCGGGGGGCCCAGGACCCGCAGCGGCGGCCGCCCGGCCCCGACCGCCGGATGAGCTTCGTGGTCATCGATCCCGAAGGAACGGTGATCGCCTCTCCTGTCGACGAGATGCTGGGCATGCCCCTCCACGAGGAGGTGCAGGAAGGCTACCGGAGCCTGTTCAGCGAGCAGAGGCCGGTCCTCCTGACTCCCTACCGGCCGCAGGGCGGACCGGCGGGGGACCGTTTCCGGGGCCCCGGATCGCGGGGGGAGCGCCGGCCTCCCCCGGAGAGGCCGGCGGAATCTCCCTCGGCCCGGGCCGGCGGGGGGCGCGGGCCCGACGCAGGCGCCGGTCCACGGTCCCGCGGGGGACGGCGGAGCCGGTCCATCATGGCCGTGGCCGCTCCGGTCCGTGACGCCTCCGGAGAGGAGGTGGTCGCGGCCCTGGGGCTGATTCTGCGCCCCTCCGACGAGTTCTCTCGGATCCTGTCGGTGGCCCGCTCGGGGGAGTCCGGGGAGACCTTCGCCTTCGACGCCGAGGGGCTGATGCTCTCGAGCAGCCGGTTCGAGGACTTCCTGCGGGAGAGGGGGCTGCTGCCGGCGGGGGAGGGCTCGGCCCTGGCGCTGGAGCTCCGCGATCCGGGCGGGAATCTCGTCCAGGGCTTCGAGCCGGAGGATCCTCCCGGCTCCTGGCCCCTGCTTCCGCTGGTGGAGCAGGCGGCCGGGGAGGGGAGCGGGATCGACATCGAGGGCTTCCGGGACTACCGCGGGGTGCCGGTGGTGGGCGCCTGGCGCTGGCTGGAGGAGCACGGCTTCGGAGTGGCCACCAAGATCGACCGGGAGGAGGCCTACCAGCCCCTGCGGGTCCTGCAGCTGGTGTTCAAGATCCTGCTGCTGATCTCGATCCTCTGCGGACTGGTCCTGCTGCTCTACTCCCGCTTCAACGCCATGCTCCGCAGGCAGGTGGAGGAGGCCTCCCTGGAGGCGCGCCGGCTGGGCCAGTACACCCTCAGGCGGAAGATCGGCGAGGGGGGGATGGGCTCGGTCTACCTGGCCTCGCACGTCCTCCTGCGGCGCCAGACCGCGATCAAGCTCCTGCCGCCCGGCGAGGTCAGCGGCAAGGCGATCCAGCGCTTCGAGAGGGAGGTGCGGCTGACCAGCAGGCTGGTCCACCCCAACACCATCCAGATCTACGACTACGGCCGCACCCCCGAGGGCATCTTCTTCTACGCCATGGAGTACCTCGACGGCATCACCCTCCGGGAGCTGGTCCGGCAGGAGGGGGCCCTGCCCCCGGCCCGGGTGGCCCACATCCTGGACCAGGTGTGCGCCTCCCTCGGCGAGGCGCACCGGGCCGGGCTGATCCACCGGGACGTCAAGCCGGCCAACGTGATCCTCTGCGACCGGGGCGGAGAGGCGGACATGGCGAAGGTGCTGGACTTCGGCCTGGTGAAGTCCTTCCGGGACGGCTCCGGGGAGGAGGGGGACGCCACCCGGACCCTGACCGTGGCCGGCACCCCGCACTTCATGTCCCCGGAGTCGGCGGCCGATCCCGAGGGCGCCGACCACCGCAGCGACCTCTACTCGGTGGGGGCGCTCGGCTACTACCTCCTGGCCGGCCGGCACGTCTTCGAGGGGAGGACCTCCCTGGCCATCATCCAGCAGCACGCCCGGGAGCGGCCGTCCCCGCTCCGCCCGGTCCCCGGGCGGCCCTGGGATCCGGGCCTGGCGGCCCTCCTCCTGGGCTGCCTGGAGAAGGATCCGGCCCGGCGCCCGCAGGACGCCGGGCTGCTGCGCCAGGCCCTCCGGGACCTCGCCACGGGGGACGGGTGGAGCGAGGACCGGAGGCGGGAGTGGTGGTCCCGCTGGCGCAAGCAGCGGGACCAGGCCCGGACGGAGGCCCCCGATCCGCCCGCCGAGCCCACTCTCCGGATCGACCTGGAGGACAGGACCTGAAGGGCTTCGGCCCTGCGGCTGCCGGACGCTTTCCGCCTTGCGGCCCGCGGCCCCGCCCCGGAGGATCGGCCCTGGTACCCCCGAAGAAGCCATGCACCCCGGAACCCCATTCCTGGCCGCGCTCCTGGCCCTGATCCTCGCCCCGCAGCCCCAGGCGGGGCCCATCCGGGTGCTCTTCCTGGGCCACGAGGGCGAGCACCACAACTCCAGCCTCTACTACCCGATGCTCCAGCAGGCGCTGGGGCCCGAGGCCATCTGGTTCGACTACACCACGTCGGTGGGCGAGGCCCTGGACGATCCGTCCCGGCTGGCCCGCTTCGACGCGCTCCTCCTCTACGCCAACCATGCGGAGCTGAGCGATGCGCAGTGGGAGAACCTGCACGGCTACGTGGAGGGGGGCGGGGGCTTCGTCCCGGTCCACTGCGCCAGCTGGTGCTTCGCCAACCAGCCCGGCTTCGACCAGCTGGTGGGGGGCCGCTTCCTGAGCCACCGCTCCGGCGTCTTCAAGGTCCGCCACGTCGCCTCGGGGCACCCGGCCCTGGCCGGGGTGCCGGAGCTGGAGGCCTGGGACGAGACCTACGTCCACCACCGGCACAATCCCGAGGGACGGGTGGTGCTGCAGGTGCGCGACGCCCAGCCCGGGGATCCCCACGACGGACCCGAGCCCTGGACCTGGGCGCGCACCCAGGGAGAGGGGAGGGTGTTCTACACCGCCTCGGGGCACGACGAGCGGGTCTGGAGCCGCCCCGAGTTCCACCGGCTGCTGCGGCAGGGGATCCTCTGGGCGGTGGGGGAGGAGCGGCAGGCCTCCTGGCGGGCCTTCCTGGAGGAGAGGGCCCCGCTGCACTACGAGCGGCGCGGCGACATCCCCAACTACGAGCGGCGTCCCGAGCCGCTGGCCTACCAGCTGCCGCTGCCGGCCGGGGACAGCCTCGACCACACCCGGGCCCCGGCCGGATTCCGGCTGGAGCTCTTCGCCGCCGAGCCCCAGGTGGTCAACCCCCTGGCCATCGCCTGGGACGAGCGGGGCCGCCTGTGGGTGGCCGAGAGCGTGGACTACCCCAACCGGATCCTCCCCGGGCGCAGGGGCGGCGACCGGATCCGGATCCTGGAGGACTCCGACGGGGACGGGCGCGCCGACAGGGGAACCGTCTTCGCCGACGGCCTCAACATCCCCACCTCGCTGGTCCTGGTGCGGGGCGGGGCGGTGGTGGCCCAGGCTCCCGAAATGCTCTTCCTGAAGGACCTCGACGGGGACGACGTGGCCGATGTCCGCCAGGCCGTCGGCGCCGGATGGGGGATTGGGGACACGCACGCCGGCCCCTCCAACCTGCGCTACGGATTCGACAACCGGATCTGGGGCACGGTGGGCTACTCGGGCTACCGCTCGGGATCGAGCAGCTTCGGCATGGGCGTCTTCTCCATGGACGCCGGGGGCGGCGAGCCGGTCTTCCTGCACCAGTTCAGCAACAACACCTGGGGGCTGGGCTTCAACTCGGCCGGCGACGTCTTCGGCTCGGCCGCCAACGACAGCCCCAGCTTCTTCGGCGGCTTCCCCGCCACCGGCCACGCCGGAGGGCGGGGGATGTCGGCGCGGATGATCGCCGATTCCACCGCCTTCCATCCCATCACCCCCAACGTGCGGCAGGTGGACGCCTTCGGCAGGTACACCGCCGCGGCCGGGCACGCCCTGGCCACCTCGGACGCCTTCCCCCCCTCCTGGCGCGACCGCATGGCCTTCGTCTGCGGCCCGACCGGCCATCTCCTGGGCGGCTACCGGATCGAGCCCGAGGGATCCGGCTACCGGGCCCGGAACGCCTTCAGCCTGGTGGCCAGCTCCGACGAGTGGTTCAGCCCGGTGGCGGCCGAGGTGGGGCCCGACGGCCACCTGTGGATCGCCGACTGGTACAACTTCATCATCCAGCACAATCCCACCCCCTCGGCCGGCCGCGGGGGCTACGACGCCCAGCGGGGGGCGGGCAACGCCCACATCAACCCCAACCGCGACCGCCTGCACGGCAGGATCTACCGGCTGGTGCCCGAGGAGGCGCCGGAGCGGGCGCCCCGGAAGTCCCTGGCCGGGGCCGGTCCCGGGGAGCTGGCGGAGGCGCTCTCCGACCCCAACCTGTTCTGGCGGCTCCAGGCGCAGCGGCTCCTGGTCGAGGGCGGGGCCGCCGAGGCCGTTCCCGGCCTGGGGCGCAAGGTGGTCGGGGCGGAGCCCGGCGCGATCCACGCCCTGTGGGCCCTGCACGGGATGGGGCGGCTGGAGCGGAGCGTGCACCAGGCGGCCCTCCTCTCCGGCGATCCGGCCCTGAGGCGGAACGCGATCCGGGCCCTGGGGACGGGCCCCGAGGCCGAGCGGCTGCTCTTCGACACCGCGGTGGTGGCCGATCCCGACCCGAACGTGCGGCGCGAGGCCTTCGCCAGGCTGGCGCACCTGGAGGGAGAGGCCTCGCCGGTGCTCCGGAGGGCCGTTCCCCGCCTGCTGGCCGATCCGACCAACCGCCGGGATCCCTGGCTCCATCTGGCCCTGCGGGCCCTGGCGCAGCGCCACGGGATCTCCCCGGGGAACCTCTCGTGGGGACCCAACCTCCTGCCCAACCCCTCCTTCGAGGAGGGGAGCGGGGACCGGCCCGAGGGGTGGAGCCCGCAGTTCTACAGCGCCCCCAACCGGACCGGGTTCACGGTGGCCTCCGGCGGGGGCCAGGCCCGGGACGGGCGCCGGGCCCTGCGCATCTCGTCGGACCAGGGGGCCGACGCCGGCTGGCGCGCCCGGGTGGAGGTCGAGCCCGACACCGAGTACCGGCTCTCGGGCTGGATCCGCACCCAGGGGGTGCAGGGGGCGATGGGGGCCCTCCTCAACGTCCACGGGATGGAGGGGGCGCTCTCCGAGGCGGTCCAGGGGGACAGCGGCTGGACCGAGGTGTCCTTCGTGTTCGGCTCGGCCGGCCGCAGGGAGGTGACCGTCAACGCCCTGTTCGGGGGATGGGGCCGCTCCACCGGGACCGCCTGGTACGACAGCCTCTCCCTCCAGAAGGCGGTGTACTCCGCAGGGGGCGACGGCGGGGAGGAGCCTCCCGGGGAGGGGGATCCGGTCCGGGGCCGCAGGCTCTTCGCCGAGGATCCGGTCGCCTCCTGCATCCGCTGCCACCAGGTGGGAGGGGAGGGAGGGGCGGTGGGCCCCGCGCTCGACGGCATCGCCCTGATCAGGACGGAGGAGCACCTCCGCGCCAGCCTGCTGGACCCCCAGGCCGAGATCGCCGAGGGCTTCCCCTCCGAGGTCTCGCCCATGCCCCCCTTCGGAGTGCTGCTGGCCCCCGGGGAGATCGAGGACATCCTCGCCTACCTGAAGACCCTCCAGACGCCCCTGCGCCCCGGGGACCAGGTCCGGCCCCGGCCCATCTCCTTCGAGTAGGCCCGGGACCCGCCGGAGGGAGCCCGCCGCTTTTTTTCCTTTTCAGGGGCCGCCCGGCTCATAGATTCCGTCGCGGTTCCCGGCCTGGCGTCCCCGGCGGCCGCCGTTCCGCCCCGGGCCTCCCGCACCACAAGGTATGACAAGGTACTGCCTCTGCCCCGCGTTCCTGTGGGCCGCCGCCTGGGCCGCCGAGGTGGACGACGTCCGCGACGTGGTCCGGAACTACGTCGCGGCCGAGAAGGCGATCGCCCGGACGGAGGCCGGCTGGAGGGTCGAGAGGCAGACCCTGCAGGACCTGATCCGGCTGGCCGCCCAGGAGCGGGACGAGCTCGCCGGGAGGATCGGGGAGTTCGAGGAGACCACCACCGCCGCGGAGCAGGAGCGGCTCGAGCTGCTGGAGGAGGAGGCCCGGCTGGAGAGCCGGGAGGAGGCGCTGGCCGGGCGCCTGCAGCTGATAGAGCCCCGGCTGCACGCCCTCAGGGCCCGCCTGCCGGGCCCCTTGCAGGAGCGGCTCGCCGACCTCTACCGGCTCCTGCCCGGCGAGCAGGGAACCAAGGCGGGAGTGGCCCAGAGGATGCAGGTGGCGATCGGCATCCTGGACGCCGTGCAGAAGTTCGACCGGGGCTCCCCCGAGGTCCATGTCGAGGTGCGCGACGACGGCCAGGGCGGCAAGGCGGCGGTCAAGTCGGTCTACCTGGGCCTGGGGGTCGGCTACTACCTCCGCGAGTCCGACGGGGACGCCGGCGTCCTCAGGCCCGGGCCCGAGGGCTGGATCTCGGTTTCGAGGCGGGATCTGGCCGGCGCCATCCGCAAGGTGATCGAGGTGGCCGAGGGGCAGACGCAGGCCGCCGAGTTCGTTCCGCTTCCCGTCGAGGCCGTGGAATGAGCGCCGCCTGGAAGCGTTCCCTGGCCGCGGGCCTCCTGCCCCTGATCCTCCTCCTGGGCGCCCTGCCGGCCCCGGCCCAGAGCCTGGACGATCTCCACCGGACCCACGACGCCCGCCTGCAGGACGCCCTGCGCAGGCTTTCCGAGGTCCAGAGCCGGGTGGCCGACGAGAAGCTCCCCCTGGGGGCCGAGCTCAACCAGGTCCAGGGCGAGGCGCGCCGGCTGCGGAGCTCCCTGCGCGGCCTCATGGCCGCCCGGGACAGCCAGCAGCTGGGCCTGGAGAAGCTGCGCGAGAGGGTGGACGGGCGCAGGCGGGAGATCGACTACGTCCTCTCCTCCCTCTCCGGGGAGCTCGCCAACTCCTTCGAGGCCTCCCTCTCCTCGGGGGAGATGGCGGTGGAGGGGCAGCTGGTCAGGGATCTGAACGCGCTGCTCTCCGACCCCGACGCGTCCGACGAGGCGAAGCTCGAGGAGACCCTCGGGCTGCTGGAGGCCTCCACCGGGCGCGCCGAGGCCCTGGTGGGCGGCAGGCGCTACCCGGGCAGCGCCCTCGACGAGTCGGACCAGCTGGTGCAGGGCCGCTTCCTCCAGGTGGGGCCGCTGCTCTACTTCTCCGACGACTCCGGCTCGAAGGCCGGATGGGTGGAGGAGAGCCAGACCCTGGAGCCCCGGGTGCGCGCCCTGGATCCCGCCCTCGGAGAGCAGGTCGCCGGGGCGGTCCGCAGCGGATCGGGCTCCCTCCCCGTCGACGCCAGCCTGGGGGACGCCCTGACCGTCCTGGAGACCAGGGAGACCCTCGGGGAGCACCTCGAGGCGGGAGGCGTCTGGGTCTACCCCATCGTCTTCTTCGCCCTGGTCTCCACCCTGGTGGTGATCTACAAGACGATCCAGATGTTCCTGTTCGTGCGGCGCTCCTCGCCCGGCGCGGCCGGCCGGATCGTCGAGCTGCTCCAGGAGAAGAAGAAGGACCGGGCCCTGGCCCTGGCCCGCAGCCAGCCCTATCCGGGACGCGAGGTCCTGGAGACCGGGATCGAGCACGCCGAGGAGCCCGTCGAGATGGTGGAGGAGGCGGTCGGCGAGACCCTGCTGGGGATCCAGCCCCGGCTGGAGCGCTTCCTGACGGTGATCGCGGTAACCGCCGCCACCGCCCCGCTCCTGGGGCTGCTGGGCACGGTCACCGGGATCATCAAGACCTTCGAGCTGATGCGGATCTTTGGCGCCGGGGATCCGAAGCCGCTGATCAAGGGCATCTCCGAGGCGCTGATCACCACCGAGCTGGGCCTGGTGCTGGCCATCCCGGCCCTGCTGATCCACGCCCTGCTCTCCCGCAAGGTGCACGGGATCATGGCCCACCTGGAGCGGGTGGCGGTGGAGTTCTCCAACAGCCTGGCCCGCTCCCGGACCGGCCTGGCGGCCACCCAGAAGTCGATGGGCCGGGAGGGGGGCGGGGACTGAGGCCATGCCCGGGGCTGCCCCAGCGGAGAGCGGGTTCCTGGCGGAGGCCGTGGCGATCTGGTCCAGCGGGGGCTGGCTGATGCTGCCCATGTTCGGGCTGGCGGTGATGATCTACTTCGTCGGCCTGCAGCTCTTCCTGAACCTCAGCCTCCACTTCCTGGTCCGCAGCCGCGTCTGCGACTGGAGCAACAAGCAGATCATGGAGCGGGTGTCGGGACGGTGGAGCGTCCTCTGGGAGCTGCTCGACATCACCGCCGCCACCAGCGCCGAGGTGCGGCGCCACTTCGAGGAGGTGCGCGACGAGTACCTGGGGCCCGTCAACCGGAGGATCCGCCTCCTGGGGACCCTGGTGGCCCTGGGGCCCTCGGTGGGCCTCCTGGGGACGGTGACCGGGATGCTCTCCACCTTCAACGGGATGGTCCGCAGCGAGGGATCCCGGCTGGAGAACGTGATCGCGGGCATCTCCGAGGCCCTGATCACCACCCAGACCGGGCTGATCATCAGCATCCCCGGCCTGGTCCTGCTGGCCCTGATCGTCCAGAGGCGGAACCTGCTGCGCCGCTCGATCCTCCGGCTGGAGCGCTACAACTCCTACTGGATGATGAACGTGGAGTGGCTCTTCCCCGAGGAGGGGGCCGGGGAGGCTCCCCCGGCCGGGGCCCCGGCATGAGAGCGCGCAGGTTCCTCTCCCGGTCCTCGGAGCGGAGCAGCGAGATCAACGTCTCGCCGCTCATCGACGTGGTGTTCATCCTGCTCATCTTCTTCATCGTGACCACGGTGTTCGTGGAGGAGACCGGAGTGGAGGTGGTCCGGCCCCAGGCCGCCTCGGCCTCGCAGCTGGAGAAGCAGTCGATCCTGATCGCGGTCACCGAGGACGACGAGGTGATCTGGAACCAGGAGAACATCACCGTGCGGGGGGTCAGGGGCGTGGTGAGCCGCCTGCTCAAGCAGCAGAAGGACCAGCCGGTGATCATCCAGGCCGACGAGAACGCCTCGGTGGGGGTCTACACCCGGGTCCACGACGAGGCGGCGCTGGCCGGGGCCACCCGGATCAACCTGGCCACCCGGAAGTAGGCATGGGCAGCGAGCTTCCCTCCAGCCGCAGCCGCATGGCCGCCTGGGCGGCGGCGATCGGCGCGGTGGCCATGGCCGCCCTGCTCTACCTGGTGATCCCGTTCAGCCAGGCGCTCCAGGGCGGGGACTACGACCGGTGGGTGGTCCGGGAGATGGAGGTGGTGGCGATCGAGCCTCCCCGGCCTCCCGAGCTGGAGGAGGAAGAGGAGGAGCCCGAGCCGGAGCCGGAGGAGGAGGAGATGCCCGAGCTGCCCGAGGAGGACTTCCAGATCGAGTTCACCCAGCTGGACGTCTACCTCAATCCCGGCATGGGGGACGCGGTCGCCATCGGTATCCAGTCCGGCGCCTTCGACCTGGAGGCCGACACCATGGGAGCCATCCAGGACGTCTTCGACTTCGACGAGCTGGCCAGCCCGCCATCCCGGATCAACACCCCCCGCTACGACTACCCGCGCCAGCTGGAGCGGCAGGGCGTCCGGGAGGTCAGGCTGGTGGTGGAGATCCTGATCGACGAGAGGGGCAGGAGCCGGTTCCAGAAGATCCTGGAGGCCTCCCACTCCCACTCCGCGGTGGAGGGCCTGGCCCGGAGCCTGGCCAACCAGGTGCGCTTCACCGTCACCGAGATCGAGGGCCGGCCGGTCAAGGTCAGGGCCCGGTTTCCCATCACCCTCCAGTCCTCCAGGTGAAGCCGCCGATGAAAAAGTGGATCTGCGCAATGCTGCTGGCCGGGTGCCTGGAGGCGGCCGAGCCCTTCCCCCTTTCCGACTCGGATCCCGACAGCCCCGGCTTCCAGCGGCGCTTCATGGCCTCCTACGGGGTCAACGGAGCGATCGAGCCCACCCTGTCCAGCCGGGACCGCCAGGTCTACGCGCGGGTGCTTCCCCTGCTGGCCGACCGGCCGCAGGAGGCGATCCGGGAGATCCAGCAGTCGCTGGAGCCCGACAGCGGCCCGGCCTTGCACTTCCTGCTGGGCAACCTCCATTTCCAGGCGAGGGAATACGCCGCCTCCAAGCGGGCCCTGGGGCGCTCGCTCGAGGCCTTTCCCGACTTCCGCCGCGCCTGGCGGACGCTGGCCTTCTGCCAGGTCCAGCTGGGCGAATTCGCCGAATCGATCCCCACCTGGCTGAAGGTGATCACCCTGGGGGGCGGCGACGCCCAGTCCTACGGACTGCTGGGCTACGCCTACCTGCTTGAGGGCAAGCACGAGTCGGGCCTCTCCGCCTACCGCATGGCCCGGATGTTCAGCCCGGACAGCTCCGACTTCCGCCTGGGGCAGGCCGTTTGCCTGCTGGAGACACACCAGCCCCAGGCGGCCATCGCCCTGCTGGAGGAGCTGATCGGGGAGCAGCCTGAGGTGGCGGTTTTCTGGATGAAACAGGCCGAGGGGCACCGTGCCGAGGGCAACCGGCAGGAGGCGATCGTCAACCTGGAGGTTGCGGCCGGCATGGGCGGCGCCAGCTGGAATGCGAAGATGCAGCTGGGGGAACTGTACCTCGCCGAGGAGACGCCGCACCGGGCCCTGGCGGTCTACCAGGAGGCGCTGCGGGAGCGGAGGCCCGCCAGCTGGGACGATCTGCTCAAGCCCCTCCACCAGCTCCTGGGGCAGCGGCTTTTCCCCGAGGCCCGGGACTACCTCGCCCAGGTCCGGGAGGGCAGCCTGCCGGCCTCCACTCCCCGGAGCGAGTCGCGCCTGAAGCTGGCCGAGGCCCGGATCGAGATGGAGCTGGGCGATACCGGAGAGGCGGCCGCCATCCTGCTCGGCCTGGTGGAGATCGATCCCCTCAACGGCGAAGCCCTGAGGATCCTGGGGAACTACTACGAAGTCCAGGACGATCCGGACCGGGCCATGATCTACTACGGCAGAGCAGCCATGGTTCCCGAGTTCGAGTACAAGGCCCTCCTTGACCAGGGGAGGATCGCGGTGAATCAGGGGAACCTCGAGGAAGCGAGGGAATTCTACCGCCGGGCCGAGGCGATCAAGTCCACGCCAGGTGTCCGCCGCAGACTCGACGCCATCGGGGAGAGGCTCAGGGCCTCTCCGTAGTCCGCCTGGCGGGCGGCCGGCGCCTGCGCAGCTCCGCTCCGGCCTCCCGGCCCGCTCCCCGCGAAATCGGCCTTTTCCCTCTTGACTTTCGGAAAACCCCAAACTTTATTGGCCCCTTTCCTGGCATGCGAGATCCCGGCTGCAGCCGCGGGCGGGGCTCCGGGCCGGGGGGCGGGAGGCTGTCGTACCCTCGCCAATGGGACGGTGTAGGAATCGCTTTGCCGAGGTTCAATCGAAGTAGCGCTATGAGACCCAATGTGTTCCAGGTCCGCTGGCTGTTCCTGATCGCCGCGGCCGGCCTGCCCATGTCCCAGGGCCAGGAGAACGGCGACGCGGGCATGGCCGAGGAAGCGTCCGCCGAGGTCGAGACCGCGGTCTTCGTCGGCACCCGCGTCCCCGACCGCTCGGTGGCCGAGTCGCCGGTTCCGGTCGACGTGATCACCCAGGACAACCTGAGCGCGCGCGGCTTCACCGACATGGACGCGCTGCTCTCCCAGACGGTCCCCTCCTACAACGTCGGCACCGAGCCCATCAGCGACGCGGCCACCCTGGTGCGCCCGGCCACCCTGCGGGGGCTTCCCCCCGACTCCACCCTGGTCCTGATCAACGGCAAGCGGAGGCACCGCGGCTCGGTGATCACCTTCCTGGGCGGGGGTATCTCCGACGGCGCCCAGGGCCCTGATCTGGCGGCCATCCCCTACATCGCCCTCAGGCAGGTGGAGGTGCTGCGCGACGGCGCCTCGGCCCAGTACGGCTCCGACGCGGTGGCCGGGATCATCAACTTCGTGCTCAAGGACGACGCCCAGGGTGGACGGGTCGAGACCCGCTGGGGCCAGTACTACGAGGGAGACGGAGCCTCCTACACCGTAGCCGCTAACGCCGGCATGCCGATCCGCATCGGAGGGGAGCCCTCCGGCTTCGCCAACTTCAGCGTCGAGTACACCGAGACCCAGGACACCGTGCGCAGCGCCCAGCGCGCCGACGCCCAGGCGCTCATCGACGCCAACGAGGACCACATCAGCCCCTACATCCGCCAGCCCTACGCCCAGGTCTGGGGCCAGCCCGACGTGGAGTACGACTACAAGTTCTTCGGCAACACCGGGCTCGACCTGGGCGACTCCTCCCAGCTCTACCTGATGCCCAGCTTTGCCCGCCGCAAGGTGGAGGGCGGCTTCTTCTTCCGCAACCCGACCAACCGCTCGGGGGTCAACCGTGGCGAGGTGGTCGAGATGGACGGGGTCGAGTACCAGACCGTCAAGGTGGCCGACCTGCGCCACGATCCCGATCCGGCGACCGTTCCGGTGGTGAGGCTCCTTCCCGATCCCGACAATGGGGCGCTGATCCCCGATCCGGACGCCCTGGCGGCGGTGGCCGCCAGCCCCGACTTCTTCGCCTTCAACGAGAAGTTCCCGGGAGGCTTCACGCCCAAGTTCGGCGGAACGATCACCGACATGTCCCTGGTGGGGGGAATCCGGGGAGAGTTCGAGAGCGGCTGGATCTACGACGCTAGCGCGTCCATCGGGCGCCACAAGTCGGAGTTCTACATGCGCAACACCATCAACCCCCAGCTGATCGCCCACCCCGACTTCCGGGACGATCCCGCCCGCATCCCCCTCAACTACCGGCCGGGCAACTACATCGAGACCGACCACGCCTTCAACCTCGACTTCTCCAAGGCCGTCGATCTGGAGATGTTCAGCTCGCCCCTCAACGTCGCGGCGGGTCTGGAGTACCGGATCGAGGAGTTCGAGATCGAGGCGGGCGAGGAGTACGCCTGGTGGGTGGACCGCCGTCCGGGCGGCGTCGCCGAGCAGGGCTTCGGAGTGGGCTCCAACGGCTTTCCCGCCTTCCCGCCCTCCATCTCGGGGGTGACCGACCGCGGCAGCGCCTCCGCCTACCTGGACCTCGAGGCCAACGTGACCCGGAGGCTGCTGGTCGGCGCCGCGGTCCGCTACGAGAACTTCGACGGCGATGTCGGCGACACCACCAACGGCAAGATCTCCGCCCGCTACCAGCTCAGCGAGCAGTTCGCCCTGCGGGGCTCGGTGAGCACCGGCTTCCGGGCGCCTACCCTGGGGCAGGCCAGCGTCCGCAACGTGACCACCGCCTTCGCTGCCCTGCCCGGGGGAGGCATTGGCCTGGCGGACGTGGCCACGCTCCCCTTCAGCGAGCTTCCGCCCGGGGAGTTCGAGGGCAGCAGGCCCCTAGAGCCCGAGACCTCCCTCAGCGTCAGCGTGGGCTCCGCCTTCAGCGTCGGCAGCCTGGACGTGACCCTCGACTACTACCGGGTCTCGGTAGACGACCGCATCGCTCTGACCTCCTTCTCCCCCTGGCCGGCCGATGCGCCCAATCCCAACAACTATAGCCAGGTCCGGTGGTTCGCCAACGACTTCGACACCGTCACCCAGGGCGTGGATCTGGTCGCCAGCTATCCCTTCGACACGGAGATGGGGACCACCACGGTCAGCCTCGCGGTCAACTACAACAGGACCGAGGTGGAGCGGGCCGGAAGGTACGTGAATGCCCAGCGGGTCGAGCAGCTTGAGGACTCCCTGCCCGACTACCGCTTCACCCTGAGCGCCGACCACGAGTTCGGTGCCTGGAGGCTGGTGCTGCCCCGCCTGCGCTACTACGGCGACTTCGTGGGCTATGCGGCTGACAGCTGGCGCGGCGAGTACGGAGCCAAGGTGCTGGTGGACCTTGAGGCCTCCTATGCCTTTGGCTCCGGGATCACCCTGGCCGCCGGGGCCCAGAACGTCCTCGACGAGTACACCGACCTGAATCCACTGGAAGCGATCGAGGGCGTGGGAATCCTCTACGCCGAGAACTCTCCCTACGGCTTCGGCGGCGGCTTCTACTACATCAAGGCTGCCTACAGCTTCTAGAAGATATGTAGCGAGTCGACTGTGCCTATCGAACGCATTTAACCAGTTCTTTGTGCACGGATCGAATTCAGCTCGCGCGCTAGGTCTTCAGCTGTAAAACAAGCCTTCGATTCTTTCCAATCAGCATGTTGAATGAGTTCGGCGTCGTGAGGCGCTGATCGGCAGCACATCAGAAGTACAAGTCGTACGCACATTCCCAGACGTTCCGGGGATGCCCGCAGAGCAGGAGATCGCCCAGCAGTCGAGCGTCATTGCCGAAGGCATGACGTTAGGTGTTCAACTGTCAATGAACGATCTTGGCTTTCCCCTGTGATTTGAAAGCCTTCTTCACCGGGGAATCCATTTTCGCTTCATATCTCCTTCTCCTTTGTATTTCATGCCAGTGTCCTCCTCACGGAGAGCCCCTTTCCCCAGGCTTATAATAAATAATTATTAGAGATCCTTTCTGAAGCAGCCAGGACAAGATGCGGGAATCCGAAGATCTGGTAATTGACGCTGATATCGTCTGTCGACAATAAAAAATGAGATTTTCGCTATTCCATTCGCAATCAGAAGACATGTCTTGCCAATACTGCAACTAGCAACTCAGGGTGGACTGATGGTATCGCAGCAAATGAAAACAACGCACGTCCCTACTTCGGATTCCGAAAGAGAATGCAGGAGTCCCGGCCTTCTCCGCCTTCTGCTCGTGCAAATTCTCCTGATGACGGGCGGATGCGTCAACGCAGGGAGCTTTCTGATCGGAGCCGTGGCGCGAACCGCCCATCGGGCAAGGAGGAGCATTGGGGTTCCGGTTCCGGCGTTCGCTTCCAGAAGCCTGCGCCATACGATTCCTGCCCTCTGCGCCTGCGCATGCAGCCTGGCTACGGCAGCAGCAGACGATTGCGAGGACCTGGCACTGGTTGAACCGTCCATGCTCAAGGCAAACGAACTGAACTACCGCAAGACCGGCTTGTACCTCGGCATTTCTCCAGCCACTGTCACCAACTACAGCATCTACCGGATCGACACCTCGAAGATCACGTACAAGACCGGCACATTGCATGTGTATTCGGAAGAATTCAGCGAGTACTTTACAAGCAACTACGGATCGGTGGACACCTACGGCGTTCTGCTCGACTCGCAAGGTTGCGAGCTGGCCAGGAACAGCGACAGCGGGGAGGACGACCATTTCCGCCTGTCGCACGACTACGATCCCGGCGAAACGTACTATATCAAGATCGGACTTGAAAAAACGCCCCAGAATTCCGCACTCTTCAAGCTGCATGCCTATGTGAGCAGCGATACCGACTATGAGCAGATAGGCCTGATCCACGTTGATGGCGGCGAGTCCATCGACAAGCCAGGCGAAGAGAACCTATATCGCATCGACGTTCCCAAGCCGGGTATTCTGCATGTGATCACAGGGGGCTTTTCGGATACATATGGATCTCTGTACCAAGGCGACAAGTACGGAAGGTTCTACGAAAGCGAGGACAGCCTGATTTGCGAAAACGACGATGTGATCGATCTGCTGTACGACAGCAGCAGTACAGTTCTGAACCACTTCAACTGCTATTTGAAAAGATACGTGGAGCCTGGCACATACTATGTCAAGATCAGGCTCTACTCTCCCAAGGAGACAGGCAGCTATATTATTTCAACCATTTTCGAAGATGTAGATCTGGGCGCCTCCAGCGTTATTAGCGCCAATGGACTGCATGCGGATTCGTTCGACAAGGCAGGAGGCTACAGCAACTACAGCGCATACCGGATCGATATCCAACAGACGGGGACCCTGTCCGTGAAGCTTTCCGGCGATGCACAAACTCGAAGGTATCTTCTGGATTCCGCAGGTAACGTGCTTGAATCGAACGACGACATCGAACCGGAAAGCGGAAGGCGTATCGCTCAGAAAGTCTATCAGGGACGCTACTACCTTGTCATGCACCATTCGATGCTGGATGGAACAGGCGGATACGGAGTTGCCACATCCTTCGCCAGCACTGTCAACTACACCACAGTCCCCTACGATCTGTCGCTCGATCCCGACACCAGTCATCTAGCTTCCATTGAAAATGCAGGCGACTACAGCATATACAGGATGACCGTAACCAACCAGGGAACCTTGACCGTGTACACTACCGGCAGCATGGACACTTTCGGCCAGTTGCTGGATCACTCGGGCAAGGAGCTGGAATCCAGCGACGACGCAATCGTCGGCTTCAGCAATTTCTACATCAGTCGTAATGTAGACCCTGGAACCTACTATGTCAAGGTAAGGCACTATTCGGATTCGGAAACGGGAGACTACGAAATAGTCAGAAGCTCTGTGAATTCGCTCGAGGACATCCATTCGGATCTGGATGGCGATGGACTTTCTAGATACGAGGAAATGCATCTGTTCTCCTACTACCATCTGGATCCTCTCAACCCAGACAGCGACGGCAACGGTACATCGGACGGCTACGAGGACTTCGACAACGATCGCGTCTCCAACAAGTTCGAGATCAACCGGTACGATTCCCATCCTCTCGATGCGTACAGCCTGGATCCGAATGGCGAGATTACGGACGCATCCTGGCTGTTTCTGGCTCCCATGGACATAAACGGTGTCTCGTCGCTAATGAATGCCTGGGACCAGATTCAAGCCATTGATGGTAGAAGCACATCGCTGATCCTGGTATCAAGCGGACAGGAAGAGTCGCTGGTTTCATCCAGCTCACGGCAGGCAACTACCCGCTTTGTCGGAACAACAACTGCCAATGGCGAATCGCATCTGAATTTCACGCTCGATGCAGATCAAACCAATGCGGTTCACGACTTGTACTATCTGGCCAGCATGTCCATTGGCTTCTATTGGGAAAGAGTGGGAGAAGTCCAGGCTGGCAAGACCAACAGCATTCCGGCAAGCCTGTTTCCAGCGAACCAGGGATTCTTCACATCGGGCAGCAAGTGGGATGCGGATGAAGACGGACTGACAGACGGCTTCGAGCTACTTGTTACCGGAACAAGTCCTACCAATCCAGATTCCGCAGCCGACCTGGACAATGACGGAGTTCCGGAATCATTTCTTGATCTATCTGCTAACTCCATCTTGGACTCCAAGGAAGATTTCGATGCAGATAGTTTGCCCAACATGGCTGAATACCGATTTGGAACCAATCCCTTCAGTTCCGATTCCGACTTCGATATAGAAGAAGACTATAACTCGGACGGCATCTCTAACTATGATGAGTCCATGATTGCATTCGAAGGCAAGCATCTGATTGGCAAGCATTCCAAGCTCCCCAAAGGATACAGCGAGCATACTGTTCTGCTTAACGTGGAGGGATCTGAAGATATTCAAGACATGAATAGCATCGAATTCTATCGTGATAACATTGGCATGTATGTCACAACAGTAACTGTAACAAATCAAAACTACCTGAAAATAAGATATCAAAGACTAATACATGATCGGATTACTAGTATGCATACGAATGCTTGGAACAGGTTTTACCTTCCTGTTCCTCTTTTTGAAAACCGTCCAGTGTTTCTGTCATATCCTCCTGATAATTATTCAGAGACAAATTATCAAAGATATATTAATTCCTTGCCTGCGCTTTGGGCCCAGCCTGATCCGGATTTAATGGTGCTGCCAACCATTTACCGTTCTGTTATTGACAATGAACTCGACAATGAATCTGGTGATTATCAGGGATATTCTAGATTTTTCTTGGAACGTCTTTCGGATGCCACCTACTATGAATTGAGAAAACATAGGCATACTGTGCTGACTCTGCTTTATATGGGATACGATATCGGTTTTGAGAAA
This sequence comes from Limisphaerales bacterium, assembly GCA_965221075.1. Lineage (GTDB taxonomy): Bacteria > Verrucomicrobiota > Verrucomicrobiia > Limisphaerales > AAA164-E04 > UBA2970. Next base: position 2,891,657 of record OZ244865.1, on the reverse strand, counting down.
ACACGAGAAAATATATACTATGAGAGATTGCTGTTCTACAGGCTGAAAGCCTTAAGAAAGCTTCTTGCGCCTCGCTATTCGTTTGATTCTGCCGATTATTTTCACACTTTTTTATTTGGCATTGATAATGATGTAATCGACGCTGCAAACAGCGGGGCATGGTCTTCGAATATAGATCAGGCAATTAAAGCAAGTCTCTTGCATCATCATAGTTTTAATGATAGCGATATAAATAGTTATGATTTTCCACCAGATTTGCAAGCAGCATTCATCGACTATGCCAATGATGTTGAGACAGGCAAGATCTTGCCAACTGCACTTCGTCCTGATGGTTTTTTCAGAGTTAAACCTGACGGATCGCTTACTCCGTATATACCTCATGATTATTCTCATATTGCCGAATTTGTGCTTGTTAATTACTTGCAGGCAATGGCAGCGCTCATGAATTCAAAAGATATTAGCGATGTGCCACCGAATATGTATGGTTTTTATAGCATTCATTATTGAATTATTCCTGAATCCGTGAGCCTGCGCCCTCGGTTGACTCATTACGAGGTACGAATGAACGAACTAGAAATGAAGTGCGTTCGCTTGGCGGTCGTCCATGCGGAACGATGCGCTCATCAGATGCTTTCGGGGAGATCCGAGGCCAATAACCGAGAAAGAACCTCGACTGACAACCTGTTTCTGTGTGGCTGGATCCAGTACTGCTGAAATCAGTGTATACATGGATTGAAATCGAATGGTAGAGCTATGGCGCAGCATGTAGCGACACCAGGATCATGTCGTAGATGTATTGAGCCTCTACAGAAAATCGTGTGGGTTTGTGCTGTTACTTACAGCGATTATCCGGGTGGGTTTTCCCAGATTGCTCCGTGCTGACATCCGATCGAGGGGGGTAAGCCATTGGACTTGCAGGAGACGGGCAGAGCTCCCGCTGCCCGGGGTGAGGACTTCCTGGAAGGAAAAGCTGCCTGATCCCGTTTGCATGGGCGTCAGCCTGGGGATTCAGCTCCGCTTTCGGAGGACATCGTTCCAGTCCTCGGCTCCGACAGGCCTCAGGCGCCCGATGGCTGGATTGTCCTGCATGAGGCGGGAGGCGCAGCTGTCACCGCTCTGGTCGGCATCGAAGGCGCAGAGGATCCGCTCGAGGCTCCAGCATCCGAGCCGTTCGGGGATGCGATGGGTGGTTCCTGCGGTGGAGACGAAGACGGTTCCGCTGGTCCTGAGCCGGGGATGCAGGAGCCATGCGGATAGGGCGTCGATGGCGCTCTCGACGAGGATGGCGGCGACGGGCCGGGGACGGTCCACCGGCAGCCAGAAGCCGCCGCGGTCCTTGCGCGAGCCACGGGCCATGCCCCGGTAGCGGGAGCCGTCGGGGCGCACGAGCGTCCCGACGATCTCGGCTCCGGTGGGATTGCGCTGGGCATCGGTGCACTGGAAGAGGGCGTTGCGGCGGTGGTCGGCGAAGACCAGTCCCAGCTGGTGGCAGCGGGACAGGAGGCGATCGGGCAGGGAGCGGACCGAGACCAGGCAGTTGCTGACGACGGGCCAGCCGGCCTCGCTGGGACGGGGCAGGCTCAGGCCCTGTCCAGGGGCGCCGGCTTCCTGGGTCCCGGCGGTCAGCTCGGCGAGGAAGCCGATGGCCCGGCTTCAGGACCAGGAGCGGGCGTGAGCCACCAGATCGATGGCTCCGTAGCCGCCGGACTTAGCCTTGTGGTCGAAGAACTTCCCCTTGTCGATGCTGAGGATCGAGCCGGGGCGTCTCCAGCGCCTGGGATCGCCAGGGTCCTGGCGGCATCCGAGATAGGCGGCCAGGGGCCCCAGCGGAAACTCCCGGAGCTGGGACGGATCGGGCAGAGCCGGCTGCCGTTCCTGGGACGCGCTCATATGCCGAGTTCTCCGGAGGCCATCTCGACATGCTCGCAGGCGACCTGCCGGGCTCCCTGCCCGGCTGCGGCTGCCAGGGAGAAGTGGGCGAGGTGGTTGACCAGCCTGGGGATGCCCTTGGAGCCCAGCCGGATGGCCTCCATGGCCTGCGGCTCGAAGAGCGAGACCTGGCCGGGCGCGCCAGCCAGGGCGAGCCGGTGGCCGATGCAGGTCTCGATCTCCTCGTTGCCGAGGATGTCCATCTGGTGGCGGACTATGAGCCTCTGGAGCAGGGACTGGTGCATGGTCATGGAGAGGCGGCGGTCCAGCTCCGAGAGGCCGACCAGGATCAGGGTGAGGCGGACGTCGTCGTTCATGCCGAAGGCGAGCATGAGGCGCAGTTCGCTCAGCGTTTCGTCCCGCAGCAGGCGGGCCTCGTCGAAGACGAGGACGGGGTGCTTGCGGTTCTCGGCGACGATGAGGGAGATCTGCTCCTGGATGCCCTTGCGTGCGGCGGCCCGGCGGTTGCGGGCGGGCAGGCAGAACTCCCCAGCGATGGTGTTGAGGATGTCGAGGACCGATCCCGTCGAGAGGGAGACGTAGAAGACCTGGTGGGTCCCGGGATGGAGCTGGGCGGCGGTCTTGCGGCAGACGGTGGTCTTGCCGCTGCCCGATTCGCCGGTGATGCTCCCGACCCCCTTGCGCCTGACCAGGTGGCCGATCCGGGTGGCCGCCTTCTCGAGCGCACGGCTGGGGAAGGTCCGGTCGGCCTTGATCGAGGACTCGAAGGGCAGGAACTGGAGCCCGAAATGCTGTTCGTACATCAGCTCTCCTTGGCTGCGAAGGGATTGCCGAACCGGATACCGGGCTTCCTGGGCCTGCGCCTGGCCTGGGCGTTGCCCACCGGATCGACCAGGTGTCCCGGCTCGTAGCTCTTTCCGTCGTACACGACCTTGACGGGCCGATCGGGAGCGGTCGGGTCGTAGAGGAGCGTGACGGTCCTGCCGGCCAGGACCGAGTCGACCTCGTAGCTGCGGCAGGCGAGGGATACGGTGCAGTCCTGCCTGACCTTGCGGCTGGCCTGGAAGAGGAACAGATCCTCGATCCGATCGATGCTTGAGGAGAGCCGCACCTTGTCCGCGGTTTCGAGCCACCGGCTCAGCGGCGTCCGGCCGTCGAGCCCCCGGTGCGGGGTGTGGTGGTACTCTCCCTCGATCCAGGTGCGCAGGCGCTTGTTGAGCGCCTCGAGCGAGGCGGCGTCCGCTTCCTCCACCTGGGGGAGGAACTGCTGGCGGACGGTGCGGATGAAGCGCTCGATCTTCCCCTTGCCCTGGGGCGCCCTCGCCGTGGCGTGGATCAGGTTGATGCCCAGGTTGACCGTGATCCTCTGCAGCTGGCGGCTCCGGTAGCAGGCCCCGTTGTCCACATAGAGCCGGCAGGGAATCCCGCGGCGCAGGATCCCTTCCCTGAGCGCCAGGATGAACGCCACTTCCGACTCGCTGAAGGCGAACTCGGCGTGGGGAACCACCCGGGTCGCATCGTCCAGGAGGGCGATCATGCAGGTCTTGCGCCTGCTCCCCTTCCCGTCGAACACCCGGGGCCCGTGCATCACGTCGCTCATCCAGAGCTCCCCGGCATTGGCGTAGCTGAACCTGCGGCGGTCGTGGACCTGGCCCTCCTTCTGCCGATCCATCAGCCCCTCGCTGCGCAGAAGGCTGTAGACCGTGGTGGGGGCCAGGCTGTCCCCCTCGGGAACCTCCCCGATCCTCCGCGCCGTCTCGATCACCTGCCTGACGCTCAGCTTCGGACTGCGGCGCTTGATCCCCATCAGAAGCTCCATCGTCCCCACCGACATCTTCCGGCGCTGCCCCCAGTCGGAGCGGATCTTCGGCCGCAGGGAATCGACCCCCCGCTGGGGATCGTACATCTGCAGCCAGTCGCAGATGGTCTGGCGGGCCACCCGGGTCCGATCCGAGCCGGGTATCGCCCACGGCTTCCCGGTCAGCCGGCTCATCTCCTCACGGTACTCGCGGCTCCCCCGGACCAGGTGGAGCAGCTCGCCAATCACCCGGAAACGGAACAGAGCAACCTCCCCTGAATGCTTTTCCTTCCTTGTCATCTCTTGTTGGCAGAAGGCCTCGGTGTAATTCACTTAGTTATTTCGGTGAATTGGGAATTTTTTCGCTGTTTCCCAGCATGCGACACCATCTTCAACTCCACCTCGGGAACTACCCATCGCATCCCCGAACGGCTTGGATGCTGGAACCTGAAGCGGATCCTCTGTGCCTTCGATGACGATCAGAGCGGAGACCGCTACGCCTCCCGCCTCATGCAGGGCAATCCGGCCGTCCGACGCCTGAGACCTCCGTCGGGCCTATGACTGGAACGACTTACTCGTAAAGCAGAGCTGACTCATTTCTTTTGACTACCGACCACGCAACCGGGATCAGGCAGCTTTTCCTTCCAGGAAGTCCTCTCCCCAGGTAGCAGAAGCTGCCCGTCTCCTGCAAGCCCAATGGTTTCCCCCCCTCGATCAAATGTCAGCCCGGAGCAATCTGGGAAAAACCGCCCGGATAATCGCTGTAAATAACAACTCCGATCCAGCTTGCCGTCTTCGATCCATTAGTGGATCGTCCGTCTGTCGACTCCCAGCTGCCGAGCCATCTCCGACTTAGTCATCCCCTGCTCCAGGCACTCGTTCACCTTCAATCTCGTCTCCTTCCCGTGCATCGTTTCCTCTCTCCTTCCCGGCTCGAATGTTTCGGGAATGGAGGGGGGGATCCGAACCTCTCCGCAACCGGTAATTGGGACCATCTGCAGTTGACAGAGGTGCGATATTATTAATTGTCCCAAACACAATCGGATGTCAGCCCGGAGCAACCTGGAAAAAAACGCCGGAAAACGCTGCAGATTACAACACACATGATTTTGGGTAGAGCTACTTTTCCCAGTTATCCGTTCTGGCTATGGTCGAGGCGGATTCGATCACCGGCCCTTCCGGGCCGTTTTACAGGAAGGAGGAAACGAGATGTCGCAGGCGATCATGGACCCCGAGGAGGTGCGGCGCTTCGCCCGGGAGCTGAAGAGCTTCAGTGCCGGGCTGCAGCGCAGCGTTTCGCTGCTGGAGGCCCGCTTCAAGGGGCTGGGAGATTCCTGGCAGGACCAGGAGCACCGGAAGTTCGCCGAGGAGTTCCGCCAGACCATGCGCACCCTGCGCAAGTTCGTAGAGCTTTCGGGACGCCACGCTCCCTTCTTGCTGCGCAAGGCGCAGCGCATTGAGGCCTACCTGGAGCAGCGCTGATGTCCCCCAAGGCGCATCTGTCGCAAACCGAGGCCCTGGATCGGTTCCGCTCAGCCCTGATCCGCTACCGGGAGAAGGCGCTGGCGGTGGCGGGGGAGCCGGGCTTCGAGGCGCGGCGCGTCCGGTTCTGGCTCCAGGAGACGCAGAAGCGGCACTGGACCCGCCAGGCGAGGATCCGCTCTCGCAAGGTGGAGATGGCCCGCCATGCGCTCTGGGGACCCGGTGTGTCCGGAAGCCGCGGCAGCGAGCCCCGCCTGGCCCTGAAGCGGGCGCAGCGGGAGCTCGAGGCGGCGGAGGAGAAGCTGCGGCGGGTGGCGCACTGGATCCGGCGTTTTCCTCCCGACGCCGAGCCCCTGGTGCGCGAAGTGGAGAACATGGAGACCCAGCTGGCGCACCTGCTGGGCAAGGGTGTCGCCCGGCTGGAGAGGCTGATCGAAGTCCTGGAGGGTTATTCCGCCGCTTCATGAGCGGAGCTGCACGCAGCCGCCTGGCGGCCCTGACCCGCAGCCTGAGGCAGGAGTGGGAGCGGACCCGCCAGTCCTGGCAGGACGCCAAGGCCGAGGAGTTCGAGCGAGACATCCTCGGCGAGCTGGACATCGGAATCAGCCGCACGGTGCACGCGATGGAGAAGCTCGAGGTCCTGCTCGACCGGATCCGGAAGGAGTGCGGTGAGTAGCCTGCTGCCCCTGGGGGAGATCCGCGGCCGGGTCGGCGAGCTTGACCGGATCCTGCGCCAGGCTCGCCTGAGGGACGGGGAGCTGCGTGAGGAGCGGCGGAGCGAGCTCGAGGCCCTTGCCGAGCGGTACGCCATCCTGCGCGCCCGGGCCCGGGACGCCTTCCAGCGGGAGCAGGAAGCCCTGCGGAGCGCGCACCAGGGCGAGGAGGAGCGCCTGAATCGGCGCGGCCAGGAGCGGAGGGACAGGATCGAGCGGGCCCATCGGGCCTGCCGGAAGGCCCTGGAGGAATCCCTGGAAGGCCTGCGGGAGCAGCGCCGCTATCAGAACCAGAAGATCCTCCTGGAGGCCTCCCGAGCCTGCGAGCAGCGCAACCGGGAGGCGGAGGCCCGTTGCCGCGAGGCTTTGGCCCGGATCGAGGGGCAGCGGACCGGCTTCATGGAGCTGTTCGATCGATGCCAGAGGCTCCTGAGGGGGTACCGGAGCTTCCGTCTGGAGCAGGAGGGCCCGCTTTCCCCCGAGCCCTCCACCGATCCGGTGGAGCGGCTCGTGGCCCGTATGGAGGAGGCCTCCAGCCGCTTCGCCTGGCGGATCCTCCCGGCTCTCTTCGCCCGCATCCGGTGGTGGCTGCTGGCTGCGCTGGTGGCTGCCGGCGGAGCCCTGGCCCGCCTCCTTGATGGCGGGGAATCCATCCCCTGGGAGTGGATCGGGGCCGGCTGCCTGGCCGTCCTCTTCGGCTACGGTCTGGGATGGTGGCTGGGAAGGGGACCCGCCGACGATCTGGCCCGCATCTCGTCGCTGATAGAGAGGGGCCTGGAGGACGGACGCCAGGCGGCCCTGGAGGAGCGCGAGGCGGCCCTCCAGGAAGCATCCGCCGCCTACGCCAGGACCGAGGAGGAGCTGGAGGCGGCCTGGCGCGTGGTGGACGCCGAGGCTAAACGCCGGGCGGCGGAGGAGCTTCCCAGGCTCCAGCGGCGCGCCCTGAGCCTCGCCGAGAGGCACCAGACCGCATGGGAAGCCCGCCTCGAGGCCCATCGCCGGCACCGTCCCCTCTCCCGCTCCGAGGGCCTGGCTCGCCTGGAAAAGGAGGAGGTCGGCAAGCGGGAGGAGTTGAACCGGGACTTCGACCGCCGCCAGGAGGAGTGGGAGCGGGACTGGAGGGGGAGGGCCCAGGCCGTCTGGGACCAGCTGGAGCGGGCATCGGTCCCGGTCCCGGCCGGACAGACCTCCCAGGCCCGCATCGGGGAGCTGCGCTTTCCGGGGCCCGGAGGAAGAGTCCGCAGCGTGCCCCTGGCGCTGGGAATGCCCGGCAGCGCCGCCCTGGTGCTGGAGACCCGGGGAGCGGCTCCCTCCAGCGTCTCCTCCTTCCTCTGCGGCCTCCTGGTCCGGCTGCTCTCCGCCTCGCCTCCCGGGGGAATCGACTTCGCCCTGTTCGATCCGGTGGGACTGGGCCGCAGCTTCGCCGGGCTGATGCACCTCTCCGACCAGGATCCGAGGATCCTCGGCCCCGGCATCCACACCCAGGCCCAGCCCATGGAGCAGAGGCTGAAGGACCTGGCCCTCGACATGGAGCGGATCACTCAGATGTGCCTGCGCCGGGACCACGACTCGCTCTCCAGCTACAACCGGCAGGCCGGCTCCATGGCCGAGCGCTACCGCTACCTGATGATGGCCGACTTTCCCGCCCAGCTGGGCGAGGGGGCCCTGGCCACCCTGCGCAGCCTGCTGGCGGGAGGCCCCCGCTGCGGGATCTTCCTGATCCTGCACCGCGACCTGCGCCTGCCCCTGGGGGATCCGGGCCTGGAGGAGGATCTGGACCGCCATGGCCAGAGGTTCCGCTGGGGCCAGGAGGGCGTCTCCTGGCAGGGGCTTGAGTGCCGGGAGGCCCGTGTCCTTCTCGACGATCCGCCGCCCGTCGGCGAGGAGACCCTGCGCCGGCTGGGCCGGGAGCACTCCGAGGGCTTCCGGGTGGAGGCTCCCTTCGAACTGGTGTCTCCCTCCGGGGAGGAGATCTGGTCGCGCAGCTCCCTCGAGCACATCCAGGTCCCCCTGGGGCGGGCCAGCGCCTCCCGCCTGCAGCAGCTCGTCCTGGGCCGGGGCCTGGAGCAGCATGCCCTGGTGGTAGGCAAGACCGGCTCGGGCAAGTCCAACCTCCTGCATGTCCTGATCACCAGCCTCTCCCTGTGGTGCTCTCCCCGCGAGGTGGAGTTCTACCTGGTCGACTACAAGAAGGGGGTCGAGTTCAAGTGCTACGCCGCCCACCGCCTTCCCCACGCCCGGGTGGTGGCCATCGAGAGCGATCGGGACTTCGGCCTGAGCGTGCTGCAGCGCGTGGACCGGGAGCTGCACCGCCGGGGGGAGCTGTTCCGCCAGGCCCAGGTGCGGGATCTGGCCGAGTACCGCCGCCGGACCGGAAGGGACCTGCCCCGCACCCTGCTGCTGGTGGACGAGTTCCAGGAGTACTTCGTGGAGGACGACGCCCTCGCCCAAATCGCGGCCACCCTGCTGGACCGCATCGTGCGCCAGGGACGCGCCTTCGGGATCCACGCGATCCTGGGCTCCCAGACCCTGGGAGGGGGCTACACCATGGCCCGCGCCACCTTCGCCCAGATGAACATCCGCATCGCGCTGCAGTGCGACGAGGCCGACGCCGCGCTGGCCATGGACGAGGACAACACCGCGCCCCGGCTGCTCTCCCGTCCGGGCGAGGGGATCTACAACGACGGCGGCGGGGCCCTGGAGAGGAACAGCCGCTTCCAGGCGGCCTGGCTTCCGGACCAGGAGCGCGACGCCTATCTGGAGACGCTCCGGAAGAGGGCTCCCGGGGCGGAGGGGCCGGTGGTGTTCGAGGGGAACGCTCCGGCGGACCTGCGCCGCAACGCCCTGCTGGCCTCCGCCCTCGATGGGAGTCTTCCAGGGGGCGGCCCTCCCCGCTGCTGGCTGGGGGAGCCCAACGCCATCAAGGGCCCCACCGAGGTGGCCTTCGAGGCCCGCGCCGACCGCCATCTGCTGATCCTGGGCCAGAACCGGGAGATGGCCCGCTCCCTTCTGGCCAGCGCCCTGGTCTCCCTGGCGGCGAGCGACCGCCGGGCCCGCTTCTGGTTCCTGGGAAGCGCCGCGGAGCACCGGTTCCTGGAGGGGGCCCTGGCGGCGACGGGCGGCCGGGTCCGACTGATCGCCGAGGAGGGGCTCGAGGAGCTGGCGGCAGGGTCCGGTTCCGCCGGGGACGCCTCCCGGTTCCTGTTCGTCCCCGACGTGCAGTTCCGCAGCCGTCTGAAGCCCCGGGACGAGTTCGACCTGGGCGACGGGGCCGAGGGTCCCGACGCCTGGCTGCGGGAGATCCTGGAGAACGGGGCGGCCCGCGGGCTCCATGCGGTGGTCTCGGCCGACTCCTATCCCAGCGCGGTGCGCTGGCTGACCCGGAAGTCGCTCCAGGAATTCGGGGCGAAGGTCCTCCTGCAGATGGGGGCCGCCGACTCGGCGGCCCTGATCGACAGCACCCGGGCCAACGCCCTGGGGCTCCACCGGGCCCTGCTCCACCTGGAGAGCGAGGGGGAGCAGGAGGTCTTCCGTCCCTACGCCCCTCCCGGGGCGGGCTGGCTGGAGGAGGCCGGGCGGCGGCTCCGGGACGCCTGAGCCGTCCCGGCCCGGCTTCTACGCCGGGAGGGATCTGCGGGTCTGGCGCTGCAGCTCGCCGATCTCCTCCCGCACCAGATCCATCGACCGGGAGGTCATGCGGTCGATGAACAGGATGCCGTTGAGGTGATCGGTCTCGTGCTGGATCACCCGGGCCAGCAGGTCGTTGCAGCGGAACTGCAGCGGAGGACCCTCCAGCTGCAGGGTCTTCGCCTCGATGGTGTAGGGGCGGGGGATCTCGCCGAAGATCCCGGGGAAGCTCAGGCAGCCCTCGCTCGCCTCCCTGGCCTCGTCCAGCGGCCGGATCTCGGGATTGATCAGGATCATCGGCATGTGTTCCTCGACGTCGGCCGGGGCGTCCTCCAGCCAGAGGCGCGACTGGCGGGAGGAGGCGGGGCGGATGTCGACCACCGCCAGGTGCAGGGACCGGCCGACCTGGGGGGCCGCCAGGCCGATCCCCTCGTGGCGCTCCATGGTCTCCAGCATGTCCCCGATCAGGGGGCCCAGGCCCTCCTCGCCGGGGAGGACCGCCCGGGCCTGGCGGCGCAGGACCGGATCCCCGTACTGGACCAGGGGGAGGATCATGCCGGCCGGGGCCAGTCCTCCAGCATGCCGATCAGGTCCTCCCGGCCGGGGCTCCTTCCGCTGCGGACGTAGTACCCGCTGCAGGTCACCCCCAGCTGCAGCGAGAGGTCCGGCCCCAGTCCCAGCAGCTCGCCCAGGCAGAATCCGGCGTTGAAGTGGTCTCCGGCCCCGGTGGTCAGCAGGGGGCGCTCGACGAAGGGGCCGGGCGTCCAGGCGGTAGCCTCCCGGGAGACCGCCAGGGCGTAGGCCACGGGGTGGACCACCAGCATGTCCACGTCTAGGGCCCGGAACAGGGCCTCGGCCAGGGCGCAGCGCTCCTCCGGGACCGCCGCTCCCACCGGGATGCCGTGGGCCTCGGCCAGCTCGATCGCCTCCTTCTCGTTGAGCCCCAGGATCACCCGGCAGTGGCGCCGGAAACCGCCCAGCAGCTCCATCGCCTCCCGGATGTCCCCGTCGCTGCGCTTCTCGGGATCGCAGAGGTCGAAGAAGGCGCTCTGCCCCGAGGACTGGAGCATGCCCTCCTCCAGGATCGCCCTCCAGATCGAGCTCATGTGGGGGACCATGGTCCAGTTGACGAAGGAGACCAGCCGGGCGCTGCGGATGCGGTCCCGGAAGGCCTCCCTCCCCATGCGCTCCAGGATCGCCTCCCAGGTCAGATCGGCCAGCGGCGTCATCTTCCCCAGCATCAGCTTGCCGTCCTCGAACTCCAGGGCGTCGGTGTGGGCCGCCTCGGCCAGGGGGAAGACCTCGCCCCGCTCGGCCAGGGGGGCGAAGACGGGATGGAGGCGGGGCCATCCGACCGCCCCGGCGTAGCAGACCCCGACATCCAGCCGGGCCAGGGCGTTGGCCAGGATGGGGCCGTTGCCCCCCAGCTTGACCCTCTGGGTGACCAGCTCGATGTTGGTGCTGCGGCCGGCCGCCTGGGCGATGCGGTCCCCCAGCCGGTAGAGGGTGGGGATGCGGCCGTAGGTCCGGGCGTCCTCCCGCTTGTCCACCACGTGGATGATCTCGTCCACGAAGCCGTCCAGGCCCACGAAGGCGCTCAGGGAGGGGACCCTGCCGGCCTGGCCGCGTAGCGCCTCCAGGCAGCGGGACCGGATGTCCTCGGAGGCTTCCATCCCGGAGGAGCCGGGCCCCTCAGTCGGGCCGCACCCCCAGGAGGCCCATGATCCGCTGCAGGTCCTCCTCGGAGAAGAAGTGGAGCGAGAGGATCCCCTTGCCCTCCCGGTAGCGGATCTGCACCCGCGATCCCACCCGGTCGCGGACCTTTTCCTCCAGCCGGTCGATGTGGGGATCGCGGGGCGCCGGCTCGGGCGGGGCGGGGGCCCGCCTGGCCTCGCGCTGGGCGATCCACTTCTCCGCGTCCCGCACCGAGAGGCCCGTACGGTCCACCCGGAGGGCCAGCTCCTCCTGGACCTTTGGGTCCTTCAGCCTCAGGAGCGCCTTGGCGTGCCCCGCCGAGATCCTCCCCTTCCGGAGCAGCGACTGGACCGGCGGGGCCAGCTGGAGCAGGCGGAGGGAGTTGGCCACCGTGGCCCGGTTCTTGCCCACCTTCCTGCCGACCTCCTCCTGGGTCAGCCCGTAGTCCTGGATCAGCTGCCTGAGCCCCAGGGCCTCCTCGAGCGGATTGAGGTTCTCGCGCTGGAGGTTCTCCACCAGGGCCAGCTCCATCGCCTCCTGCTCCCCGGCCTGGCGGATCACCACCGGAACCTGCTCCAGGCCGGCCATCCGGGCGGCCCGCCAGCGCCGCTCCCCGGCGATCAGCTCGTAGCCGTTCTCCGCCGGGCGCACCACCAGGGGCTGGATCACTCCCTGGACGCGGATCGAGTCGGCCAGCTCCTCGAGGGCCCCCTGCTCGAACTCCCGCCGGGGCTGGAAGGGGCAGGGGCGGATGCTGGCGGCCGGGACCCGGGCCGGGGGCCTGTCCTCGCCGGACCCGGCGGGCGAGGGGGGAGCCGGTGGCGACGGGGGAGGGGCGGGCTCGGCCTGCGGGGCCTTCTCCTCCCCGAGCAGCGCGTTGAGACCCCGACCGAGGGGCGGCTTGGCCATCCCCCGATTCTTGAGCCGGAGCCCTTTTCCTGTCAAAGTCAAACGCAGGTGAAGACCGCCGCGATCCGCAGTCCCCGGGGCGAATGGCCCTCCGGCTACCTGGAGTTCTTCGACCTCTTCAACCGCGGGCTCTACTACGAGGCCCACGAGGCGCTCGAGGAGGTGTGGCTCCCCCTGCGCAAGGGGCCTCTCGACCACTTCTACCGCGGGCTCATCCAGCTGGCGGGGGCCTTCGTCCACCTGAGCAGGGGCCGCCTGCGCCCGGCGGGCTCGCTGCTCTCGCTCTCCAGGGGATACCTCTCGGAGTATCCCGGCCGGCACCACGGGCTGCTCGTCGCCGAGGCGATTGCCCTGATCGACCTCTGGCGCTCCCGTCTCGAGGGCCGGGGCGATCCCTGGAAGCGCTTCCCTCCGCCCCGGCTGGAGCGGCCCGGCCCCCATGCCGCTTGACTTTCCCGGCCGGGCGGGGGACCATTCCTCCGGCGCCCCCCGCGGGGCGCGGCAGCCCCGTTCCTTGAAAGGAGTCCATACCGGCTGACCCATCCAGGTAGCCAGCCCTGCGGTGTTCGTGTATTGAGGCGATTCCCGGACCTTAATCCACTGTACAAGGAGCTGAAGCCCAGCGTCCGGCCGACGGCACGCCCCCGACGAGGGGACGTCGGAGGCCGGAGGGCGTGCTCCACCTGTCCATGCCCGTTCGGAGTGATCAGTCTCTTGCGGCACAGGCGGGGTCTTTTCCTGGAGGCGGCAGAGGATGTCCCGCGAGCTTTTGTTTGACGAGGAAGGGGGGCGGCGCCCCCCGCTGGCGGCCCGCATGCGCCCCCGCACCCTCGACGAGTTCCTGGGGCAGCGCCACCTGCTGGGGCCGGGCAGGCTCCTGCGCCGGGCCATCGAGGCGGACCGGATCCAGTCGCTGATCCTCTACGGGCCTCCCGGCACGGGGAAGACCACCCTGGCCCGGATCATCTCGGGAGCCACCCGGTCGAGGTTCGAGAGGCTCAGCGGCGTGGAGTCGAACGTGGCCCAGATGCGCCGGGCGCTCGGCGCGGCCGCCGAGCGGAGATCCCGCCTGGGAGAGCCCACCCTGCTGTTCATCGACGAGATCCACCGCTTCAACAAGGCCCAGCAGGACGTGCTCCTTCCCGATGTGGAGAGCGGCGTGGTCAGCCTGATCGGGGCCACCACCCACAACCCCTTCTTCTTCGTCAACTCCCCCCTGGTGTCCCGCTCGCAGATCTTCGAGCTCGAGCCCCTGGAGGAGGGCGATCTGGCGGTCCTGCTGAGCCGGGCCCTGGAGGACGGCGAGCGGGGCCTGGGCGGCGGCGGCCTCCGGATCACCGGCCCGGCCCTGGAGCACCTGGCCCGCAAGGCCGACGGCGACGCCCGCAAGGCGCTCAACGCCCTGGAGCTGGCGGCGCTGACCGTCCCCGCAGACGGGGAGGGCGGCCGCACCATCGGCCTGGAGGCGGCCCAGGAGTGCATCCAGAGGAAGGCGGTGGTCTACGACGGGGACGGGCACTACGACACCATCTCCGCCTTCATCAAGTCGATGAGGGGCTGCGATCCCGACGCCGCCCTCTACTGGCTGGCCAAGATGATCCATGCCGGGGAGGATCCCCGGTTCATCACCCGCCGCCTGATCGTCTGCGCGGCCGAGGACGTGGGGCTGGCCAGCCCCATGGCCCTGGTGCTGGCCTCCAGCGCCCACCAGGCCGCCGAGTTCGTGGGCTGGCCCGAGGCCCGCATCCCCATCGCCGAGGCGGCGATCTACATCGCCACCGCCCCCAAGAGCAACAGCGCCATCGAGGCCATCGACAAGGCCCTGGCCGACGTCAGGGAGAATCCCACCCTTGCGGTGCCGCAGCACCTGCGGGACTCCCACTACCAGGGGGCGTCGCGGCTGGGGCGCGGGGCGGGCTACAAGTACGGGCACGACCATCCCGGCCACTTCGTTCCCCAGGAGTACCTCGAAAGCCCCCGCAGGTACTACGCCCCCAGCGAGGAGGGGGCCGAGAGGCGGATCGGGGAGAGGCTCAGGGGATGGCGCGCGCAGAAGGAGGGGAAGAGCCCGTGAGCGCCGGGGAGAAGCAGCGGATCCGGCAGCGGCTGCGCCGCCGCCTGGGGAGGATCGCCGGGGACGAGCTGCGCCGGGCGGGGGAGCGGGCCGGGCGCGTCCTCGAGGGTCTGGCTCCCTACGCCCGGGCGGGCTGCATCGGGATCTACGCCGCCATCGGGGCGGAGATCGACCTGTCCGGCCTGGTGCGCCGGGGCCTCTCGGCGGGAAAGCGCTTCGCCTACCCGTCCTGGGACGAGGCGGGGCCGGGCTACCGGTTCCGGGCCGTCGAGGACCTGCGGCAGCTGGAGAGGGGCCGCTTCGGCGTGCCGGAGCCCGGTCCCGGATGCCCCACGCTCGCCCCCGGGGATCTCGGCCTGGCGCTGGTTCCGGGCCTCGCCTTCGACCTGTCCGGCCGCCGCCTGGGGCGCGGCCGGGGCTTCTACGACCGTCTGCTGGCGGGAGCCGGCGGCCCGAGGTTCGGGGTGGCCCACGCCTGCCAGCTGGTGGAGCGCCTGCCCGAGGACTCCTGGGATCAGCGCATGGACGGGATCGCCACCCCCGATCGCTGGCATCCCGTGGCGCCGCTTCCCGGGGCCGCCCCCTGCCGCCGATGACCTCAAGCGGCCTGGCCAGCGCCCTGGTCTACCTGCTGGCCGTCTGCGGCCTGGCCCTGCTGATCCTGCGGGCCCTGGACCTGGACTCCTGGATCCCCCGGCGGTCCGCCTCCCGCTCCGGACGGGGCCGGGACGGGGAGGAGGACCGGGAGCGGGGCCTGGCCGACGAGCAGCGCAAGCGGCTGCAGGAGAGGGAGGAGAAGCTCCAGGAGCGGATGCAGGACCAGATCCGGAGGGAGTCCCGGCTCTACCAGGAGCGCAGCCGCCTGGTGGAGGAAGGCAGGGAGATCGAGGCCCGCGCCCGGCGCCTGGAGCAGCGGGAGGAGCAGTGCGAGCGGCGCCTGGAGGAGCTGGCGTCCATGGACCTGGAGCAGGCCCGGGCCGAGCTGCTCTCCCGGGCCGAGAGCCAGGCGGGCGACGAGGCGGCGGCTCTGGCCGCCCGGATCGTCGAGCGGGCCGAGGAGGAGGCGCATGCCCGGGCCAGCCAGATCCTGGCCATCGCGCTGCAGCGCTACGCCGGGAGCCAGACCTCGGTGTCCACCGCCGCCTCGGTCCTGATCAAGGGCCAGGAGATGAAGGGGCGGGTGATCGGAAGGGAGGGCCGCAACATCCGCTGCTTCGAGAACGCCACCGGAATGACCGTGCTCATCGACGACTCCAGCGACGAGCTGACCATCTCCGGCTTCGATCCCGTCCGGCGCGAGATCGCCAGGGTGAGCATGGAGCGCCTCATCGCCGACGGGCGCATCCATCCGGTCCGCATCGAGAAGGTGGTGGAGATGGCCGCCTCGGAGATGGACGAGAGGACCGTCAAGCTGGGGGAGGACGCGCTGCGGCGCCTGGGCCTGGGTCCCGTGGATCCCCAGGTGGCCAGGCGGCTGGGGCGCTTGCACTTCCGCAGGAGCTACTCCCAGAACCTACTGGAGCATTCGGTGGAGGTGGCCCAGATCGCCCGGCTGATCGCGGTGGAGATGCGGCTGGACGGCTCTCTGGCCGCCCGGGCCGGGCTACTGCACGACATCGGCAAGGCGCTGGGCGGCGAGCACCACGGCTCCCACGCGGTGGCCGGAGCGGCGTTCCTCCGGCAGCACGGCGAGAGCGAGGAGGTGGCCCAGGCGGTCGCAAGCCACCACGAGGAGGTGCAGCCGCAGAGCGTCCTGGGGCGGCTGGTGGCCGCCGCCGACGCGGTCAGCGCCTCGCGGCCCGGAGCCCGCTCCGAGCCGGTGGAGGCCTACATCAACCGTCTCGAGGCGCTGGAGGAGATCGGGAGGTCCTTCCCGGGGGTGGAGAAGTGCTACGCGCTCAACGCCGGCCGCGAGGTGCGGGTCTTCGTCCGGCCCGAGGAGATCACCGACCGCAAGGCGGAGGAGCTGGCGGGAAAGGTCTGTCGGCGCATCGAGGAGAGGTCCCAGTATCCGGGAAGGATCCAGGTGACGGTGGTCCGGGAGATGCGCTGCATCGACTACGCCACCTGAGACGCTCTGCCGGGCCCGTCCGGAGGAGACGGGAGGCAGCGGCCGGCCGCCCCCCGGAAGGGGGGGAGCCGCTAGCGGCCCTCGGTGATGCCCGAGGGCATCCCGTGCTCCCAGTCCCGGGGCGTTCCCCAGGGACGGGCCGAGTCGTTGGCGCCGCCGCTGGTGGCGCAGCCGGAGAAGAGGACCAGGAGGAACGCCGCGGCGAGCAGCAGGAGGGCGGGCCTGCCCCGCCGGGCCAGGGTCTCTCTCATGGAGGAAGGAGCGCTCAGTGGAGAACGGTGTCGCCCACCTGGACCTGGCCCAGCCTCCAGCCGGGCAGGATGTTGGCCACGCTCTGCGACTCGTTTATGGTGGTCAGCTGGATCTTTCCGACCAGCTTGCCCGCGCGGCTGACCATCATCTTGCCCGAAGCGAGGGCGCCGTCCTTCTCGCCGACGTCCACCACCACGAAGTCCCACTCGGGATTGACCGCCACCACCAGCCCCTTGAGGCCCTCCCGCATCGCCACCTCGACGCTCTCGCCCTCGTAGCGGCCCAGGTCGTACTGGAGCCGGGCGATCTCCTTGGCGAGGATCTCCCGCTCCATGTTCCCGGCGTCGATGATCCGGCGGGCGTCCCGCAGGTCGTCCTTCATGGTCCTGACCGCGTCCCTGGTGACGCCCAGCGCCCTCCATGCGGTCAGATCCTGGCTGGTGGCCAGGAGCTTGGCCCTGGCGTCCTCCAGGTCCGCCTCGTGCCTGTCGGCCCGCGCCCTCTGCTGGACGTACTGGTTCTTCACCCTTTCGAGCTCGTCCAGCATGTCGCCCTGGACCGCCAGCAGGGTCTCGTTCTCGCCCTCCAGCTCCTCGGCCTCCTTCTCGGCCTTCCGGAGATCGGCGCGGGTCCTCCTCTCGTTGTCCTGGGAGAGCTGCAGGTCGCCCTCCAGCCCCTCGATCCTCTCCTTGACCTGGAAGTGACCGATGCCCAGGGCGGCGCCGCCCAGCAGGATCACGAGAACGAACGAGGCTCGGAGGATGTTCATCTTGGGCGGCTCGACACAAGGAGCAGGGGGAGTCTGCCCCGGGCCGGGAGGGATGTCAACCCGCCAGGAGGCCCTCCGGCTCAGCCGAGGATCCGCTTGCCCTCGTCGAGGAAGATGCCCTGGAAGTTCATCTCCAGGGCCTTGGCGTTGGTGGCCTTGGCCAGGGCCTCCTCCTCGGAGACCACCCGGTCCTTCACCAGCTGGTAGAGCGCCTGGTTGAAGTTCTGCATGCCCTCCTCGGCTCCGGTCTCGATCGCCGCCCCGAGCTTCTCCAGCCGGTTCTCCTCGATCAGCTTGCGGACCGTGGGGGAGTTGATCAGGATCTCCAGGGCGGGGATCACCCCTCCGGCGCGCCGCAGGACCATGCGCTGGCAGACCACGGCCCTGAGCGAGCCGGCCAGCTGGCGCCGGATCTGGTCCCGCTCCTCGGGCCGGAAGAAGTCCAGGATCCGGGTGACCGACTGGGAGGCGTTGGTGGTGTGGAGGGTCGAGAGCACCAGGTGGCCGGTGTCGGCCGCGCTCATGGCGGCGGTGAAGCTGATGGAGTCCCTCATCTCCCCGATCATGATGATGTCGGGATCCTGGCGCAGGACGTGCTTGAGGCCGGCGGCGAAGGAGAGCGAGTCCAGCCCGATCTCCCGCTGCTCGATCACCGACTTGTCGTCCTCGAAGACGTACTCGATCGGGTCCTCCAGGGTGATGATGTGGCGGGCCAGCCGGGTGTTGATGCACTTGATCATCGCCGCCAGGGTGGTGGACTTGCCGCTGCCGGTGGTCCCGGCGATCAGGACGATGCCCCGGGGCGCCAGCGCCAGCTCCTCCAGCTGCGGCAGCAGTCCCAGCTCCTCGAAGCCGGGCACCTGGGTCTTCACGTAGCGCATCGACAGGCAGAAGGAGCCCCTCTGCTGGAACAGGTTGGTGCGGAAGCGGCCGATCCCCTTGGCCAGGTAGGAGAAGTCGATCTCCCGCTCCCGCTCCAGCCGCTCCTGCAGGTGGGAGGGGACGATGCTCTCCAGGATCCGGGCCATCCACTCGGCGGTGGGCTTGGGGGCCTCGATGGCGATCAGCTGGCCGTCGATGCGCACGATGATCGGGGCGTCGATCTTGATGTGCACGTCCGAGGCGCCGCCGTCGACGGCCGCCTTGAGCACTCGCCTGAAGATCTCCATGGGAGGGGAGGGAACGGCTCCGGCCGGGCCGGACGCTAGCGCATGGCGCGCCTCTGGACCGTGTCCTGGATGCGCTGGAGCATCTCGGGGGCCAGGCTGAAGAAGAAGATGGAGACCACGTAGCCGTTGTGGCGGTTGCCGGTGCAGCGGGCGACCATTCCCTGGCACTGGATGTCCGCTTCCTCTCCCGGGGACCGGATCTCCACGTTCAGCACCTTGTTGACCGGGATCTCCTCGCTGGAGAGGAACTCGATGCCGGTGGACCTCAGGTGCACCGATCGGGCGGGCAGCGACAGCTCCGCAGGGACGCCGTGCGAGACGGGTGGCTTCGGATCGCTGGAACTGGCCATGGCAGGGGGTTTCGACACAAGAAAAGACAGGGACGCCGAGTCCTGCCCCGCGCTCGCAGGCCAGAACGCCATAACAGTGCCACAGATCCGGTCCCTGTCAACCGCTCCGGGGACGATTCGGGGAGGGTTCCGGGCCTGTTACGGGCCGGGGAGGGGATCCCCCGTCCGGGGCCGCCGGCCGCCCCCGCTCCCGCCGCAAACGGAGGGGCTGCGGGAGGCTCGGGAGGTCGTCCGCAGCAGCCCCGACCCTCCCAGAATGGGCGGCTATCCTGCTGGCAGCGAAGGAGATGGTCCCTTCACCACTCGATGATCGCCGCTCCCCAGGTCAGGCCGGCCCCGAACACCAGCAGGAGGATCAGGTCGCCCCGCTCGACCCGGCCCGAGGCCACCGCCTCGTCCAGGGCGATGGCCACCGAGGCCGCCGAGGTGTTGCCGTACCTGTCGAGGTTGACGAAGAGCTGCTGGCTGGTGGCCTCGAGACGCTCCCCCACCGCCGAGATGATCCGCTTGTTGGCCTGGTGCGGGATGATGTGCTGGATCTGGCGGATGTCGAGCCGGCAGCGCTCCAGCACCTCGCGGGCCGCCCGGTTCATGGCGTTGACCGCGTTCCTGAAGGTCTCGCGCCCGTCCATCCGCAGGTAGTGCAGCCGCTTGCTGACCGTCTCCTCGGTGGCCGGCAGGGAGGATCCCCCGGCCGGAAGGCAGAGCAGATCCCCCTTCCTGCCGTCGGATCCCATGGCGGTGGTCAGCAGCCCGTGGGATCCGGGCCGGTTCTGCAGGATGGCGGCCCCGGCCCCGTCGCCGAAGAGGACGCAGGTGTTGCGGTCCTGCCAGTCGATGATGCTGGAGAGCTTCTCGGCGCCGATCACCAGAACCGTGTCGTAGGTCTGCGACATGATGAACTGCTGGCCGACCTCCAGGGCGAAGATGAAGCCGGAGCAGGCGGCCTCCAGGTCGAAGGCGGCGGCGTTGGCGGCCCCCAGCATCCGCTGGACGATGCAGGCGGTGGCGGGGAAGGCCATGTCCGGGGTGATGGTGGCCACCAGTATCAGGTCGATGTCCTCCGGGGCGATCCCCCCCCGCTCCATGGCGGCGCGGGCGGCCCTGGCCGCCAGGTGCGAGGTGGACTCCTCCTCGGCCGCGATCCTCCGCTCCTTGATCCCGGTCCGGGAGGTGATCCATTCGTCGCTGGTGTCCACCAGCCGCGAGAGCTCGGCGTTGGTGAGGATCCGCTCGGGAACGTAGGAGCCCACCGAGAGGATCGAGCAGGTCCGGCCCCGGAACCGGTGCGCGGCCCTGGGGTTGACGAAGTCGACTTCCCGGTCGGGCAGGGTCATGCGATCGGGGAGGCGGCCGGTGCGGCCAGGGGGGCCTCCGCCTTGGCGATCTCCTGCACGATGCGCTGGTTGACGCAGTGATCGACCGTCTGGGCGGCCAGGCCGATGGCGTTGGCGATGGAGCGGGCGGTGGCCGAGCCGTGGGCGATGATCACGTTCCCGTCGATCCCGAGCAGATGGGCCCCTCCGTAGTTGTCCGGGTCCATGCGGCTGCGGATCTTGCGGAAGGCGCCCCGGGCCAGGAAGGCGCCCAGGCAGCGCAGCGGGCGGGCCCTGAGCTCCGTGCGGATCCAGCGGAAGAGGCCTCCGGCCAGGCTTTCGCAGGTCTTGAGGACGATGTTGCCCACGAAGCCGTCGGCGACCACCACGTCGACCTCTCCCCGGAACAGGTCGTGCCCCTCGATGTTGCCGACGAAGTTGATGTCCAGCGGCTGGCAGAGCCGGTAGGCCTCCAGGGTCAGGGCGTTGCCCTTGCCCGGCTCGGTGCCCACGCTCAGGAGGCCCACCCTCGGGCTGGCCCTGCCCAGGACCTCCTGGCTGAGGATGCTGCCCATGACGGCGTACTGGGCCAGGTGCTCGGGCTTGCAGTCCGGGTTGGCTCCGGAGTCGAGCAGAACGAAGGGAGAGTGGGCGGTGGGAATGATGGTGGCGATCCCCGGGCGGTCCACCCCGGGAAGCCGTCCCAGCCTGATGGTGGATACGGTGACCACTCCTCCGGTGTTGCCGGGGGAGATGAACACGTCCCCGCGGCGGGCCAGGAGCCGGTCCACCCCCTTGGCGATCGAGCAGTTCCGCTTGCGGCGGATGCCGTCGATCGGCCTGTCCTCCATGGACAGGACCTCCTCGGCATGCAGGATCTCGATGCGGGAGTCGGCCCCGGAGAGGTGGGGCTCTATCGCCTCCCTCCGCCCGACCAGGGCGATCGACTCGATGCCCGGCTGGGCTCCCAGCGCCTTCAGGGCGCCATGGACGATGACCCCGCAGCCGCGATCCCCGCCCATGGCGTCGACGACAATGCGCATATAAGGGATGGAGGGACGGCCCGGGAGGGGTCAGACCATGAGATCGGCGTCCATGTCGTACACCTGCCGTCCCCGGTAGTAGCCGCAGCTGGGGCACGCCCTGTGGGGGATGTAGGGCGCCGAGCACTGGGGGCACTCGCTGAGCTGCGGGAGATGGAAGGCGCTGTTGGCAGCCTTGCGCGAGCGGCGCTTGCCACGCGATGGTTTTCTCTTCGGTACGCCCATACGTTCTTCGGCTCAGGTCACTGGGAGCTCCGTCCGGCCCGGAACCGGTCCAGGGCGCTCCACACCGCAGGGGGATCTCCGGCGCCGGGCAGGCGATCCTGGGAGGGGTGTCCGCTTCCCAGCCCCCGGCATCCGGCCGTGCACAGCGGATGCGACGGCAGAAGGACGAGGATGTCCTCGCGAAGGGCCGGGGTCAAGTCCGCATGTTCTCCCTGGACGGAGGCCGCCTCCTCGCCCTGGAGGGGGATCTCCCTGGCCTCGAGGACCGCTTCGACGCGGCGGCGGAAGGGAGACAGGCAGCGGGCGCACTCGAACCGGTACCACTGGCGGAGGACCCCGGTGAGCAGCAGGACGGGGCCGCGCAGCTCCACCACCAGCCGGTAGGCCAGGGGGCCGTCGACCCGGATCAGCTCGTCCCGGATGTCCAGATCCAGCTCCTGCGCCGGAAGCTCTCCCTGGCGCTCGGCCGGTCCCTTCTGCAGGCGGCCCAAGTGGACTTCGAGTGGCATGGTGCTTGCTGCAAGATGCCGGGACGCGGCGCCCTTCCCGGCATTCTCCGCCGCCCGGGCGGGCATGCTGCCGGCGCCTGTGCCTCCCGCGTCCTGCCTCCTTTCCGGATCGTTCTTTCCGGCTCCCTCCCGCCGGACGACACGCGCTTTCCCCGCCTGCGCTGCGCCCGCATTCCTCGCACGGAAGGGGCCTGCCATGAATCCGCTCTGCGGAGGAAGGACGTCGCCCATGGTGGCAGAACGGGCCGGGCGAGATCGAGTTTTCATCTCCCCGGACGGATACCGGCGCTCCGGGCGGCGCTGGCCTGGGCGTCGGAACGATGAGCGGTGCATGCTTCGGGCTCTGTCCGGGCCAGGGTTTCCATTGCCGACGCTTGCGGTCCCTGGAGACGCTCCGAACAACTTGCAGTGGACGAGGCCGGCGGAGCTGCGCATCGGGCTTTCCGGCCGCCCGCCGATCGGCGGGCTCGCCCGGCAGCGGCAGGCCATGCCTCGGTCCGAAGCCCTCCCGGAACGATTCGGCAAGCCATGCGGACGATCGCCGCTGGCAGCAGCGGCGTTCCGCCTGGCCGTCGGGCGGGACGGGATCGGCTGGCGCGGTCCAGCCGCATGGCCGGGACGCGCGCCCGCTGCGTCAGAAGAGCTTCTCTCCCGGAAGCGCCGATGCCTGTTCGAGCCAGCCGGCCAGCAGCTCCTCGTCCAGCTCGTCGTCCTCGTGGATGTGGCAATAGCGCACGTGCTCGTGCTTGGAGGCCAAAGGGGGGAGGGGATGCAGCGAGCCGCCGTTGAGCAGGCTCACCTTGACGTATTTCGTGAAGCAGTGGAAGGAGAGGAACCACCCCTGGCCTTCGATGCCGTAGAAGGGCGAGTTCCAGCGGACCGCCTTGCGGGCTGCGGGCACGCTGCGCTCGACAAGCGCGTCCAGGTGGCGGCCGACCCTGCGCTTCCAGCCCGGCATGGCCGCGATGTAGGCTTGCACGGGCGCATCCCCGTCGCCCTTCGGGATCTGGGGATTGCCGCCCGACAGGAGTCTTGGCTTCTGCATCGGTCTGCTCCGGGGATCAGCCTGCCGACCGCATCGTCAGGCGCTTGGCCGGAACACGCCACGGCGATCGCGGAGATTGCCAGGATTCTGGCTCGTCCGGGGGATCGCGTCGAGCGCCATGCGCGGCATGTGCCGCAAGCGGTTTGCAGGCGATGCGGGGGACTGTCCGGCGGCCAGCGCAGCCTGCCAGGCATCCGGAGAGCTCTGTGTGCGGCTCGGTAGCCGGGATCCCATTGCATCGGCCGCGGAATGCAGGGCGGGCAGGAGTCTCGCCATCATTGACAGCGGTGGCGGTTTCCGGAAGGCGCCGCCTCTATGTCTGCGCCCCTTCCAGGCTCTTGAGGATGTCCTCTCTGACCGCTTCGGGGACCATGCCGTCGATCCGTCCCCCGAACCGGGCGATCTCCCTCACGATGCTCGAGCTGAGGAACACGAAGTGATCCTTGGGCATCAGGAAGATGGTCTCGATGCTGGCGTCGAGCTGTCGGTTCATCAGCGCCATCTGGAACTCGAACTCGAAGTCGGAGACCGCCCGCATGCCCCGGATCACCACCTGGGCCTCCACCTGGCGGGCGTAGTCGACCAGGAGTCCCTGGAAGGAGTCGACTTCCAGTCCGTCCAGATGCCGGGTGGAGCGCTCCACCAGGGCCT
This sequence comes from Limisphaerales bacterium, assembly GCA_965221075.1. Classification (GTDB taxonomy): domain Bacteria; phylum Verrucomicrobiota; class Verrucomicrobiia; order Limisphaerales; family AAA164-E04; genus UBA2970. Next base: position 2,868,069 of record OZ244865.1, on the reverse strand, counting down.
TGCGGGTGCCGATGCCGAGGGCGCTGCGCTTGGCGGGGTTGCGGGCCACGGCGACCACCACGGTGTCGAAGAGCCGGGCCGCCCGCTCGATCACGTCCAGATGCCCGTTGGTGATGGGATCGAAACTGCCTGGATATATGGCCTTGCTCCTCATCCGGTGGTCCCTGGGGCAGGGATGACGGCGGACCGGCTTCCTCCCCGGAGAGCCCTGGAGCGGGACCGCCCGCCCCTGGGGCGGGCCGGGAAGGGCCCCGGCCGCTCCGGGCCATGGTAGGGGCGCGTGAGAGGCGCTTGCAACGATCCATGGCGGCGGCGGTTGCCAACGGGAGGGCGGCGGGCATACTCGCCCCAGGTGAGCGACATCCCCGAGAGCATCCGTTGCGCCTACTCCAGCCGGAGCGGGGACATCCGGCTGTTCCAGGGAGAGTGCCTGCGCTTCATGGATCTCATGCTCGACCGGAGCGGCGGGGGCGCCTTCGACCTGATCTTCGCCGACCCGCCCTACTTCCTCTCCAACGGGGGGATCACCTGCCATTCGGGAAGGATGGTCAAGGTGGACAAGGGATCCTGGGACAGGTCCCGGGATCCCGATCAGAACCACCGGTTCAACCGCTCGTGGCTCGAGCGCTGCCGGCGTCTGCTCAAGCCCGATGGAGCCATCTGGGTGTCGGGAACCCTCCATGTCGTCCATTCGCTGGGATTCGCCATGCAGCAGCTGGGATTCAAGCTGCTCAACGACATCACCTGGGTGAAGCCCAACCCGCCCCCGAACCTTTCCTGCCGGAGCTTCACCCATGCCACCGAGACGCTGATCTGGTCGGCCCGCGGCGCCGCTTCCCGCCACGTCTTCAACTACCGGGACATGAAGGCGGCCAACGGCGGCAAGCAGATGAAGTCGGTCTGGAGCATCTGCCCCCCCTCGGCCGGGGAGAAGCAGTTCGGGCGCCATCCCACCCAGAAGCCGCTGGAACTGCTGGAGCGGATCCTCCAGGCCTCCTCGATCGAGGGGGCCTGGGTCCTGGATCCCTTCGCGGGAAGCGCCACCACCGGGGTGGCCGCCAGAGATCTGGGGCGGCGCTTCGTGGGCTGCGAGCTGGATCCCGGCCATGCCGAGCTTGGGGTCAGGCGGCTGAGCGCGCAGGAGCCCAACCTGTCCGCCGAGGATCGCAAGGACATCCGGCCGTGAACCGGCGGGAAGCCCAGGGGCGGAGCGCCTCCTTCGGCTTGCTCTCGCCGGATCGGGACAGGCTGGAGTAGCCGCTCGACTGTATCTGCGGATCCCGTGCCAGGAATGGAAGGGAGTAGCTGCCGGCCGGTTCCGGAAGGCCGTCCGCCTGTACGGAGGCCCGGCTCCGCCGTCGATGGCGGGACTTTTTTCCATCCCGCAACCTTCGGCCGATGGCCGGGGCCGGCGATGCGCAGAGCGGCTCAGCCAACTACCAGGATCAGGCGCAGCGCCGTTTCCGCCCGGTTCTCCCTCCCTTCGCCCTTGTGGAATGCGCCATCGATGACAGAACGCCTACAGCTTGAAGCGCCTCGAAAAGTACGAACGGGAACTGCTGGAAGACTACAGCAAGCCTTTCGACAGGCAGGACGCGCCAGCCTTCGTCGGCCGCCAGGACGTCTTCGAGCTGATCCGGGACACCTGCCGCGGAGCGATGCGGGCCATCGGAAGGAACGCGCCCGCCGCCGGGCTCGCCATCGTCCTCCAGGGAGCCCCCGGGGCGGGCAAGACCGCCGTCCTCTCGCACCTGGCGAAGGAATGGGACGGGAATCCCGATCGGCCTCGTGTCCTGAGGATGCGCCAGACCAGCCTCGAGGATCCAGAGACGGCGGCGCTCGAGATCATCAGGAAGATCGCTCCCTCCATGGCGGAAGGACTATCGCCAGAAGGTAGTCACGAACACCGGAGCCAGTATAGGCCTTGGAGCCGTCGGCGCGGAAGGCTCGACCAACCGTGCGACCGACCCGGAAGCCGCCTCCTGCTCGATCCTGAAGGAAGTCCTTCCTCCGCAGGACTGGAAGCAGCCCCTCTGCGTCCTGGTGGACGAGATCCAGAACGTCGGGAAGATCCACGAAAAAGTCCTGACGGACCTCCACCTCGGGGAGCACGGCCTCCCCATCGTCCCCATCTACGCCGGCCTGGCCAATTCCACCGCCGCCCTGGCCGAGGCCGGCCTCAGCCGCCTGCAAATCGGCAACGTCCGCACCCTGGGCGCGCTTGCCGCCCAGGAGGTGCGCTCCTGCGTGAAGCAGATGCTCGTCAACTGCCGCATCGGCCTGGGCGCCGGCTACGCGTTGCGCTGCCTGTCCGACGGCGATCATGGAGCGTTCCGAGGGCTGGCCCCAGCATGTCCGGACCGAGGCGGCCGCTCTCTTCTGGGCTCTCGGCCTGGCCAAAGGCGAACTCCAGCGCATCGAGGTCGAAGCCTTGATGGAGCGCGCAAGCGAATACCGGAACGAGAGCTATGAAGCCCGCCAAAGCACCGAAATGGCGAAAGCCGTGGACCTGGTGGCGGCAGTCATGAAGGAACTGCCTGCCGACGGAGGCCTCCTCTGCAGCAGGGTGCTGGACGCCATCAAGGGGAACGCCAAAGCCGGCCACGGCGCCGGATGGGAGCTTCCAAAAGGAATGGACGCCGATCTGTTCCTTGACCATCTGATCCAGAAGGGAGCCCTGCAGCCCGTCAACGCAGACACGCTGGCCTTTCCCATCCCCAGCCTGCGCGCCTGGCTGATCGACCGGACCCGTCCGGAGGCGGAGAGGCCCGACCCCACGGGCGAGTCCGACCAGTCCCTCGTCCAGTGGGAGGCGGCCCTGGCGGCGGAAAGGTCGGCCGAGAGGCTCCGCCAAGCCGAGGATTCCTCCCTCTCCCAGGGCGACCAGGGGATGGAGCGGTAGGGGAGAAACGCTCAGCCGGCGTCGCCGCCCGTTCCTTCCGTGGCTGCGGCATGTCCATGGACTCGACGGATCGTTCCGGAAGCACGGATGCCGGAGCGCTTCCGTCGTCATCTCCGGGCGGGATTCCCCTGGGTGTCCGGGAGGCTCTTCCTGGCCGGCCCTTTCAAGGACGGACCGGATCCGTTCAGTCCGCCGAGTTCTCCTGCTTGATGGTGGTCCTGAAGGTCCGCTGGTGGCCGCGTCCGGGGATGGAGACGGTGTACTCCGAGCCGTCGGGGAGAACCGACAGGCGGATGTAGTTCCCCTGGCAGTCGCGCTCCAGGTTGGCGATGAGATCGTCGGCGGTGTTGACGCGGCTCTCCGGGCGCAGGTTCTTGTGCACCTGGTAGTGGGCCTGGGCCGAGGCCAGTCCCGCCAGGGTGGCTCGGGTCCCGGGGCCGCAGCCCTTGGCGGCCCCGTTGTTCATCACCGTCACCACCGGAGCCAGGGCCCGGACCAGGGCGGGGTTGTTGCTGGAGTCCAGCCCGTGATGGGTGACCTGGTAGACGTCGACCGTCGATCCGACGATGTTCATGGGGCAGATCAGCAGGGGCTCCACGTTCCAGGTCAGGTCGCCGGCGTCGAAGAAGCGGAAGGCTCCGTACTTGAGCAGCATCACGATGCTGTCGGCGTTGTCCGACGTGTCCGGGGGGCGCGCCGGGGGCAGGGAGGCGCATTCCGTGGAGGGAGTCGCCGGGCCGGCCGGCTCCATGACCTTCCGGTCGGCCGCCAGGCAGACCAGCTCCAGCTTCGCCGTGCCGGGCCGCTGGCGAAGGGGGATCCTGTCTCCCGGCTCGAGGATCCTTCTGCCTTCCGCCTCCATCTCCCGGTAGGGGCGGATCAGCAGGGGGAAGCGGGTGTCGCCGGGACGGTTGTCGGGGCTGATCTCCGGGATGCCGTTGTCCAGGACCATGCCGATGGGCATCAGCCGGGCCAGCTCGGCCGCGCCGCCGAAGTGGTCGAGGTGGAAGTGGGTGGTGATCAGGAAGTCGATCCGCTCCAGTCCCGCCGCCTCCGTGGCCACCCGGTGGATCCGGGCCGAGTCGCGGCCTCCCGGGTTGCCGCTGTCGATCAGGACGCTCTGGCCCGAGGGGGCGGCCACCAGGGTGGCGGCCCCTCCCTCGACGTCGATCCAGTAGATCTCCAGCTGGCGCGCGCAGGCCTGCAGGAGGGGAAGGGAGAGGAGGAGGGCGAGGATCGATCCTCGGGGCGATAGGGGCCGCTTCATTCCAGGCTCTTGTTCCTGCCGCGGGACTCCTCCTCCATTTCCCGCCGGTACCCGATCAGGGAGCGGGACAGGCCGGGGTCGGAGAGGGCCAGGATGGAGACGGCCAGCAGGCCGGCGTTCTGGGCGCTGCCGATGGCCACCGTGGCCACCGGAACCCCCCTTGGCATCTGGACGATGGAGAGCAGGGAGTCCATCCCGCCGAGGCTGCGGCTCTCCACCGGCACCCCGATCACCGGCAGGGTGGTGTGGCTGGCCAGCATCCCCGGAAGGTGGGCCGCGCCCCCGGCTCCGGCGATCAGCACCTTGAGGCCCCGCTCCAGCGCCTGGGCGCCGAAGCGGGCCATGTCCACGGGAGTGCGGTGGGCCGAGAGGACCCGGCTCTCGTGGGCGATCCCGAAGCGGGCGCAGACCTCGCTGGCGGCCTTCATCGTCGGCCAGTCGGAGTCGCTGCCCATCAGGACCGCGACCAGGGGTGGGCTGGAGGAGGGGCTCATGTCGGTGCGGAGAAGGTCAGTGATCGGGCCGCCCGGGCGGCCCGGTCGAGCGCGTCTTCGGGAGTGTCGGCCAGCACCGTCACATGGCCCATCTTGCGGCCGGGACGGCTGGCGGCCTTGCCGTAGAGGTGGAGGCTGGCTCCGGGGATCTCCAGGAGCCGCTCCACGCCCCGGGGATAGCCCTCCCCCGGGGCGTCCCCCAGTATGTTGACCATCGCCGCGGCCGGGCGCGACATCCGGGTGGAGCCCAGCGGCCAGTCCAGCATGGCTCGGACGTGGTTCTCGAACTGCGATGCCTCGCACCCCTCGATGGTGTAGTGCCCCGAGTTGTGCACCCGGGGCGCCAGCTCGTTGACCAGTATCTTCCCGTCCCGTGCCAGGAACATCTCCACCCCCATGGCGCCGGCGCCCTCCACCGCCTCGATCGCGGCCCGGGCCACCCGTCCGGCCTCCCGGGCCCGGTCCGGCCCGATCCGGGCGGGGGCCTGGACCACATGGCAGATGTGGTCCTTCTGGAGGGTCTCCACCACCGGCCAGGCCACCGTGCCGCCCCCCGGGCTGGCACAGGCCATCTGCGCGATCTCCCTCTCGAAGTGGCAGAACTCCTCGGCCATGAGCGTTCCGGGGACGCCCCCGAAGCCCTCCCAGCCCGGGGCCAGATCCCGGGCCGAGCGGAGGGTGAGGTTTCCCTTGCCGTCGTAGCCGCCCCGCCTCCGCTTGAGCAGGAAGGGGTAGCCGAAGGCCCGGGCCGCCGCCTCCAGATCCTCCAGGGAGTCGGCGGGGAGGAATCGGGGGACCGGGATGCGGCGCTCCCTGAGGATCTCCCTCTGCCGGAGCTTGTCCTGGATCCGGGCCAGGCACTCCGAGGAGGGGACGGTCCGCACCGAGCGCTCCTCCAGCGTCCTGAGGATCCCGGCGTCGACGAACTCGTGCTCGATGGTCAGGGCGTCGCACTCCCGGGCCAGCTCCAGGACCGCGCCCGGATCGTTCCAGTCGCCGGTCCGGTGCTCCCCTCCGGCCCGGGCGGCCGGGCAGTCGGCCTCCCGCTCCAGGGTCAGGGCCCTGACCCCCATCCGGGTGGCCGCCTGGCAGAGCATCCGGGCCAGCTGTCCGCCTCCCAGGATGCCGATGGCCGGAGCCCGGGAGGTCATGGCCGGCGGCTTTCCCGGATCGCGGGGCCGGCCTGTGGGATCCGTTCAACCGGCTCCTGGCGCTCTCCGTCCCAGCCCGGTATCCATCGATCGGTCTCCTTCCGCCCCGGGAGCTCCGGGCGGAGCCCGGCCTTCCCGCAGCCGCGTCCGCCTGGGGCCTGCAAGGGGCGCCGGGCCTTCCCGCGGATGCAGCCGACGGCCCGGGCGCAGGAGCGGATGCGCTCCGTCCGCTCCAGGGGAGGGCGGGAGAGCGGGGCCGGCTTGGGGGCAGCCACGGGCCGGGGGGGAGGGGGCTAGGCGGAGATCAGGGAGAGGAACTCCCTGTTGGTCTTGCACTTGCGCAGGGCGCCAAGGAGGGTCTCCATCGCGTCGATCAGGTTGAGGTCGACCATCTGCCGGCGCAGCCGTCGGATGGCCTCGATCTGGGACGGATCGAACAGCTTCTCCTCCTTGCGGGTCCCGCTCTTGGGGATGTCGATGGCCGGATAGAGGCGCCGGTCGGAGAGCTTCCGGTCGAGGATCAGCTCCATGTTGCCGGTCCCCTTGAACTCCTGGAAGATCAGCTCGTCCATTCTCGATCCGGTGTCGATCAGCGCGGTGGCCAGGATGGTCAGGCTGCCGCCCTCCTCGATCTTGCGCGCCGAGGCGAACATCTTCCGGGGGATCTCCAGGGCCCGGGCGTCCACCCCGCCGGTCATGGTGCGCCCGCTGCCCCCGTGGACGCTGTTGTAGGCCCGGGCCACCCGGGTGATGGAGTCCATCAGCACGAACACGTCCTTGCCCGCCTCCACCTTGCGGCGGCAGCGCTCGATGATCAGGCGGGAGAGGCGGGCGTGGGTCTCCAGATCCTGGTCGTTGGAGGAGGCGATCACCTCCGCCTTGACCGAGCGCTGGAAGTCGGTGACCTCCTCGGGCCGCTCGTCGATGAGCAGAACGATCACCTCCACGTCGGGGTGGTTGGTGGTCACCGCGTTGCAGATCTGCTTGAGGATGGTGGTCTTCCCGGTGCGCGGCGGGGCCACGATCAGCCCCCGGGTCCCCTTGCCGACGGGGGTGACCAGGTCGATGATCCGGGTCTCCAGCTCGTCGGGCGAGGTCTCCAGGGTGAACTTCTCGATAGGATCGATGGTGGTGAGGTTCTCGAAGCGCATCATCTCCAGGTACTCGGCGTAGGTCCTGCCGCCCACCTCGTAGACCTCCCGGAGCTGCGGGTTGCTGCCCCGGTGCGGCGGCTGGGTGCGCCCCTTGATGTAGGAGCCCTCGCGCAGGTGGCACTTGCGCACCATGTCGGGGGTGACGAAGATGTCGGTGGGCTTGGGGGAGTAGTGGCCGTCGGGGCTCCTGAGGAATCCGAAGCCCTTCTCCGAGAGCTCCAGCCATCCCTCGCCCTTCTCCGACCTGGGCTTTCCGCCCCGGGGGGGTCTCCTGTCGGATCTCTTGTCCGGCCTCTTTCTGTCGCTCATCTTCAAACGGTCGAGGGCTCCCGAGAGGGCGCCGGCGGCGCGTCGGGAATGGAGTCCGGCGGAACCTCGGAACGGAATCCCGCCGCCGGACGGGCAGGATCGCGAAGGCGGCTTGGGTGGCGGGGGCCTCTTCGGGAGGCCACACTGCCGCAAGGAGGAGCGGAGGGCAACCGAAAAAGAAGCGCCCCCCTCAGGGCTGCGGATCGGCCAGGGGCGTGCTCAGGTAGCGCTCCCCGGTGGAGCAGCCGAAGGTCACCACGGTCTTGTTCCGGTTCTCTGGCCTCGCCGCCACCTGCATCGCGGCCCAGAGGTTGGCCCCGGAGCTGATGCCCGCCACGATGCCCTCCTCCCGGGCCAGGCGCCGGGCCATGGCGAAGGCGTCCTCGCTCTCCACCTGGATGCACTCGGAGATGGCCGGCTGGCCGGGGCTCCGGTAGAGGTGGAGGTTGGAGGGGACGAAGCCGGCCCCGATCCCCTGGATCCGGTTGTTGCCGGGACGGAGGGGCTCCCCGGCCAGGGTCTGGCTGATCACCGGCGAGTCGGCCGGCTCCACCGCGATGGCCTGGAAGCCGGGCTTCCTGCGCCGCAGCACCTCCATGCATCCGGTGAGGGTGCCGCCGGTGCCCACCGCGGCCACCAGGATGTCGATCCGGCCCTCGGTGGCCTCCCAGAGCTCCTCGGCGGTGGTGTTCCGGTGGATCTCGGGGTTGGCCGGGTTGTCGAACTGCTGCGGGATCCAGCAGTCGCCCAGCTCCCGGGCCAGGGCGTGCGCCTTGTCGATGGCTCCCTGCATTCCCAGCGCCCCGGGGGTCAGCACCAGCTCGGCCCCGAGGATCCCCAGCAGGGCCCGGCGCTCCCTGGACATGGTGTCGGGCATGGTGAGGACCAGGCGGTAGCCCTTGGCCGCGGCCACGAAGGCCAGGGCGATGCCGGTGTTGCCGCTGGTGGGCTCGATGATGGTGGTGCCGGGCCTGAGGACGCCCCGCCGCTCGGCATCCTCGATCATCGCCTTGCCGATGCGGTCCTTCACGCTGCCCAGCGGGTTGAAGAACTCGCACTTGAGCAGGATGGTGGCTCCAAGCCCCCTGGGGATCCGGTTGAGCCGCACCAGGGGGGTGTACCCGACGGTCTCCAGAATGTTGCCGGCGATCTTCGCCATGGGGGGGCGGAGCGTCAGTCGGCGGGCCTCATCAGCATGCCCTCGGCGTAGTAGAGCATGCGCCCGCAGTTGGGGCAGTCGATGATGGCCTTCTGCTCCTTGCAGCTGATCACGATCTGCGGAGGCAGCCGCACATGGCAGCCGCCGCAGTTGCCCCGGTCCACGCCCACCAGGCTCTGGTCCCCCCGGTTGCGCAGCAGCCGCTCGTAGCGCGTCAGGACGGAGGGCTCCACATGGCACGAGCGCTGGGAGCGCTCGTGCTGCAGCCCCTGGAGCCGCTCCTTCAGCTCCTGCTCGTGCTGGTCGAGGCGGACCGCCTCCTGGTCGGCCAGCTCGCGGGTCTGGGTGGCCGTCCTCTCCGCCCGCTCGATGCGCTCCTGGGCCCGGTCGGCCTCCTCCATCAGCTCCAGCTGCCTGTCCTCCAGGTCCGAGATGCGCCGGCGGCAGCCCTCGATCTCGCTGGTCAGGGCCCGGTACTCCTCGTTCTTGCGGGTCTGCAGCTGCTGCTCGGAGTACCTGCCGATCTTCGCCTGCTCGCTCTCGGCCTCCAGCTCCAGCTCCTTGCGGCGGCTCTCCAGCTGGTGGGCCGCCAGCTTGGCCTCCTCCAGCTCCTTGCCCGAGTCGCTGGCCTTGAAGATCAGGGATTTGCGCTCGGGAGGTATGCGCTCCAGCCGGGAGGAGTGCTGCAGGATCTGCCGATCCAGTTCCTGAAGCTCCAGAAGCTTTTCGACGATTTCGAGCATGGAACGGTTGACGGAGCGAACCTATGGGCAGGCTAGCGCAAGGGGTAGCCTAGTCAATCAGGGTTTTGGATCCGGGCTCCCAGGGGACCGGAGGGCGGCCCCATGAAGCGGGCCCCTCCGTCCGTCCGCCGGAGGGGATGGGCCGTGCTCCGGCTCCATAGCAGGGAAGGCCGGCGGCGCCTCCTGTCGCTGGCCGCAGGCGGCGGATCCGGGGCGAGTCCCGCCTCTCATAGCTGTTCCCGGCGGACCGGGGAGGGAGCAGCGCGCGCCATAGGCGGCGGTGGAGAGCCGATCCGGGCCGCTCTCGCCCTGTCGGCGATCCGCGGTGCAGGGCGGGGCGCGAGGGCGCCGCCTATGCGCTTTTTTCTGGTTCCATCCGGGTTTTGAACGTTTCACCCATGGAAGGGTCGATGTTGGGTAGTGAGATCATTGCCATGAGTTGCCGCCGCACGCTCCTGATCCTCTCCTGCCTCTTCCTGGGCGCGGGGACGGGGACCGGCGACTCCCTGGACCTGGCCCGGAGGCTCAACGACGCCTTCGTGCAGGTGGCGGAGACGGTGTCCGGCTCGGTGGTGGTCATCGAGGTGGCCCAGCCCGATCCGGAGTCCGGCCGGCCGGTCTTCGGGGGCCGGGGCTCGGGCGTGGTGATCTCCGAGGAGGGGCATGTCCTCACCAACAACCACGTGGTCGAGGGGGCCTCCAGGCTCCGGGTGCGCCTCAGGGACGGCCGCAGCTTCTCCGCCGCCGTCCGCGGAACCGATCCCCAGTCGGACGTGGCGGTGATCCGGATGGTTCCCGATGAGCGGACTCCCCGCTTCGAGCCGGCGGTCCTGGGGGATTCCGACAAGGTCAGGGTGGGGGAGGTCGCCATCGCCATCGGGGCCCCCTTCGAACTGGACTACAGCGTAACCTTCGGCCACGTGAGCGCCAAGGGGCGCTCGGGCGTCTCCCTGGGCGGCCCGGACTCGGACCAGGACTTCATCCAGACCGACGCCAACATCAATCCCGGCAACAGCGGAGGTCCCCTGGTCAACATCCGGGGGGAGGTGCTGGGGATCAACACCCTGGTCCGGGGGATCAACACCGGGATCGGCTTCGCCATCCCCATCAACATGGCCCGCGAGATCGCCGGGGAGATCATCGAGCACGGAAGCTTCACCCGGGCGAGGCTGGGCATCGGCATCCAGTCCCTGTCCGATCGGGACGATCTCAACCGGTTCCTCGACCAGGTGGACCGGGGGGTCCTGGTCACCTACATCAATCCCGACGGACCGGCCGCGCACTCCGAGCTCCAGCCCGCCGACGTGATCGTGGCGGTGGAGGAGACGCCGGTCTACACCGTCTCGCAGCTCAAGAACCAGATCCGCAGCCGGACCGTGGGCAAGCCGGTCTCCCTGTCGGTCGTGCGCATGGATCGGCTGATGGAGGTTCCGGTGGTTCCGGAGAAATGGCAGGTGGGCGGCGGGTCCTCCGCCGTCCCTCCCGAGGAGCGGCCCCGTCCGGCCGTCGTGACCTCGGGCCTCCGCTTCAGGGAGATCGACGAGGAGCAGGCCAGGCTTCACGGGCTGGACACCGACACGGGGATCTACATCGCGGAGATCGTGGCCGGCAGCCCGGCCTCCCGCTCCGGCAGGCTGATGCCCGGGCTGCGGGTGACGGCGATCAACTCGATCCCGGTCCGGGATCTGGCCGAGGTGAGGACCGCCTGGGACTCGGTGGATCTTTCCCGGGGAGTGGTCATACAGTTTGTCGGCCCCGACGGCGGGCCGACGTTTGAATTTCTCGAAGGAAGCGGCCAATAGCCTCCCAACCGCTTTCTCCGGGGAACTGTGCCGGTCCGCCAAGGGGGGCGGGCCGGCATTTGTTCTCCCGGCGCCATTACCGCATCGTTTTCCGCCTCCCTTCCGGCGCCCGCCGGAGACAGGGACAATTGGCTTGATCCGCCCCTGGCGCTGGTCGAGATTGGCGCAGGCGTTCTTCGGATGAGCGATAACAAGGAATCGGAGGAAGGCGGCTCCCTGCAGGGCCATGTCGGCAGGGAGCTGCTCAAGCAGCGGATCCTCACCATCTTCGGGGAGATCAACTGGGACTCGGCGAAGGACTTCAGCCAGAAGCTGCTGGTGCTGGCGGGCCAGTCCTCCACCCGCCCCATCCGGGTGTACATCAACTCTCCCGGCGGCTATGTCGACGCCGGGGACACCATGTTCGACCTGATCCGGGCGGTCAGGCCCCGGATCCTGGTGATGGGCATGGGATGCGTGGCCAGCGCCGCCGCCCTGATCTACTCGGCGCCGCCCCGCAAGGACCGCTTCTCGCTGCCCAGCACCCGCTTCATGCTGCACCAGCCCCTGGGGGGATTCGGAGGCTCGGTCTCCGATGTCAAGATCGAGGCGCGCGAGATCGTGAAGATGCGCGAGCGGCTCAACCGCACCCTGGCGGAGCAGACCGGCCAGCCGCTGGAGCGGCTCCAGAAGGACTCCGACCGCAACTACTGGATGAATCCCGAGGAGGCCCGGGAGTACGGACTGGCGGGGAAGGTGGTCTCCTCCCTGGCCGACATGAAATGAGCGGCTAGCGGCGGGCGGATGTTCTGGTCTGTGGCCATGTGGGCGCTTGGGATCCTGGGCGCGGTCCTGGTCCTGACCGCCGCCCACGATCTGATCCAGACCCGCAGGGCCATCCTGCGCAACTTCCCCGTCATCGGGCACTTCCGCTACTGGCTGGAGTCGGTTGGACCCGAGCTGCGCCAGTACATCGTCACCAACAACAACGAGGAGCGCCCCTTCTCGCGGGACCAGCGGCGGTGGATCTACTCCACCGCCAAGCGCCAGAGCGACTACTACGGCTTCGGCACCGACAACGACCTCTACCTCACCCGCAAGTACCTGATCGTCAAGCAGAGCACCTTTCCGCTCAACCCCCCGTCGCCCGGGGATCCCCGCTACGATCCCGCCTACCCGGTCCCCTCGCTCAAGGTGATGGGCGAGGCGCGCTCCCGACGCAGGGCCTTCCGTCCCGCTTCGGCGGTCAACCTTTCGGGCATGAGCTTCGGCTCGCTGAGCGCGCGGGCCGTCGAGGCCCTCAACCGGGGAGCGCGGATCGCCGGCTGCCTGCACAACACCGGCGAGGGGGGGGTCTCCCCCCACCACCGGCACGGAGGGGATCTGGTCTGGCAGATCGGCACCGGCTACTTCGGCTGCCGCGGCCCGGACGGAGGCTTCTCGCTGGAGCGGTTCCTGGAGGTGGTGGAGGGGGAGCCGAGGATCCGCGCCATCGAGATCAAGATCAGCCAGGGAGCCAAGCCGGGACTGGGGGGGATCGTCACCGGCCGGAAGATCACTCCCGAGATCGCCGCCATCCGGGGCATACCCGTGGGGAAGGACTGCGTCAGCCCCTCCCGCCATTCCACCTTCTCCGATCCGGACGGACTCCTGGACTGGGTGGAGCTTCTGGCCGAGCGCACCGGGCTGCCGGTCGGGATCAAGTCGGCGGTGGGGCAGATGGGGTTCTGGAGGAACCTGGCCCGGCTGATGGCCAGGGGGGACCGCGGGGTGGACTTCGTCTCCATCGACGGGGGCGAGGGGGGGACCGGGGCCGCTCCGCTGGTGTTCGCCGACCACGTCTCGCTTCCCTTCAAGATCGGGTTCCGGAGGGTCCACCGGATCTTCCGGGAGGCGGGCCTCGACGAGGGGATCCTGTTCATCGGCTCGGGCAAGCTCGGCTTTCCGGCCAGCGCCCTCCACGCCTTCAGCATGGGATGCGACATGATCAGCCTGGCCCGCGAGCCGATGCTGGCCATCGGCTGCATCCAGGCGCAGCGGTGCCACACCGGGGGATGCCCCACCGGGGTGGCCACGCAGAACGCCTGGCTGGTGCGGGGCCTCGATCCGGGGCACAAGTCGGCCCGCTGCGCCAACTACATCGTCTCGCTGCGCAAGGAGCTCCTGCAGCTGGCCCACGCCTGCGGCTTCGAGCACCCGGCCCAGGTCACCCCCGACTACTTCGAGGTGCTTCCCTAGCGGTCCGGCCTCTCGGCTGCGGCGTCAGGACGGTCATCGGCTACCGGCCGTAGCGCTGCATGCCTCGTGGATGCCAGATCCCTTCGGCTTGCCGGCGGGTCGATCTCCGTTCCGGTCCGTGCCGGAGAACTCTTCCACCATGGAGGCCCGGAGAGCCCAAGCGTCCGGCAGCCGGCCGCGGCGGAAAGCCGGGGGCATGTACCAGAACGCGGACCCGGGAGCCTGGATGGCCCCCCGCTCCGGACTTCCCCGCACCGCCTCGACAAGCAGGAGGCTGGCCTGATCCGGCTCGGCCCCGAGCAGAGGAAGTTCCGATCCGCCGGTTCCTTGAATCCGCTCTGGAACCCTGTCTCTGGCTTGCCTGGCGTATCGGGGCGTCGCCCCGATACGGGCTTGTCAGCGCTTGGCGCACGCCATCAGACTCCCTGCGGTTCAATGAGTTCCGATCCCATCGTCTTCAACAACACCGTTCTGAGGGACGGGCACCAGTCGCTGGCCGCCACCCGCATGAGCACCGGGCAGATGCTGCCGGTGGCAGGCCTGCTGGACGAGATGGGCTTCGGGGCCCTGGAGACCTGGGGCGGAGCGACCATCGACGCCTGCCTGCGCTTCCTGGGGGAGAACCCCTTCGACCGCCTCGACGCCCTCAAGGAGCGGACTCCCGGCACGCCGCACATGATGCTGCTGCGGGGGCAGAACCTGGTTCAGTACACCAGCTTCCCCGACGATGTGGTCGCCGCCTTCGTGCGCTGCGCCTGCCGCCACGGGATGGACATCTTCCGCATCTTCGACGCGCTCAACGACACCCGCAACCTGTCCACCGCGGTGGAGGCGGTCCATGCCGAGGGCAGGCACGCCCAGGGGGTGATCTGCTACACCACCAGTCCGGTGCACACCCTGGAGACCTTCCTGGAGCTGGGCCGGAATCTGGAGTCGATGGGATGCGACTCGATCTGCGTCAAGGACATGGCGGGACTGATCTCCCCCTCGGTGTCCTACGAGCTGATCCGGGCGCTCAGGGAGCAGGTCAAGGTCCCCCTGGTCCTCCACACCCACAGCACCGTGGGCATGGGGGCCACCTCCTACTACGCCGCCATCGAGGCGGGAGTCGACGCGGTGGACACCTCGATCGCCCCGTTCGCCAACGGAACCGGCCAGCCGGACACCCTGCTGATGCAGAAGATGCTCGAGAGGAGCTCGCGCCGGCCCAACTACGACGTTGGCAAGCTGGCCCGCCTGCGGGAGCACTTCGAGAAGGTCTACGAGGAGCTGGGCGACTACACCAGCCCGCGCAACGAGCGGGTGGACTCCGACATCCTGGTCTACCAGGTGCCCGGCGGGATGCTCTCCAACTTCCGCAACCAGCTGCGCGAGCAGGGGATGAGCGAACGCCTCGGAGACGTCATGGAGGAGATCCCCTACGTGCGGGAGCGGCTGGGCTGGATCCCGCTGGTGACCCCGACCTCGCAGATCGTGGGCACCCAGGCGATGCTCAACGTGAAGTTCGGGCGCTGGAAGATGCTCTCCCAGCCCGCCATGGACATCCTCCTGGGGAAGTACGGGCGCACACCCGGGCCGGTCGATCCCGAGCGGCGCAGGCAGGCGGAGGCGCAGGCTGGGGAGGAGGCCATCGACTGCCGTCCCGCCGACAGGCTCGAGCCCCGCATGCCGGCGCTGCGCCGGGAGCTCGACGAGAATGGCTTTCCCGTCTCCGACGAGCTGGCGGTGCTCCACGCCATGTTCCCCCAGGAGCTGGCCAAGGTCCTCCGGGGTGAGACGCCTGCTCCCGCCGCGCCCAAGGCTCCTGCAGCCGCGGCCTCCCGCTACCGCATGAACGTCGACGGCCAGGCCTTCGAGGTGGCCGTCGAGGAGCTCGGCTCGTGAAGCCGATCCGCCTGCCCCGGCGCTCCTTCCTGGGCTCCGTGCTGGCCCTGGGGACGGCCCCTGCCTTCGTTCCGGGACGCCTCCTGGGGAAGGACGCCCCCTCGGGCCGGATCGCCGCCGGATTCATCGGGATGGGCTCCCACGGGACCCGCCACAACCTGCGCCACTACCTCCACCAGAAGGACGCGAGGGTGGTGATGGTGTGCGACGTGGACAGCGGCCGCCTGGAACGGGCGCGCCTCCAGGTCGACCAGCACTACGGCGATTCGGGATGCGCCTCCACCCGGGACTTCCGGGTCCTGCTGGAGCGGCCCGACATCGACGTGGTGATGATATCCACCCCGGACCACTGGCATGTGCCGATGAGCGTCATGGCCATGCGCGCCGGCAAGGACGTCCAGTGCGAGAAGCCGACCCTGACCATCGGCGAGGGGAAGATCCTGGTGCGGGAGGCGAGGAAGACCGGACGGGTGTTCCAGACCAGCACCGAGGATCGAGCCATTCCGGTCTACCACCGGATGGCCGAGCTGGTCCGCAACGGCCGCGTCGGCAGGCTGCAGCGGATCGACGTGATCCTCCCCCGCCAGCCCCAGGTCCCGGGCGATCCCGCCGAGCAGCCGGTGCCTCCCGGACTGGACTACGACATGTGGCTCGGTCCGGCCCCCTTCGCCCCCTACACCCGCGACCGGGTGCACTTCAACTTCCGCTGGATCCAGGACTACTCCGGGGGGATCATCTGCGACTGGGGAACCCACCTCTTCGACACCGCCCAGTGGGCCAACGACACCGAGCGCTCGGGCCCGGTGGAGGTGGAGGGCCGGGGCAGCTACTGGGAGGGAGGGCTCTACGACACCGTGAAGGACTACGACGTGGCCTTCCGCTACGCCAACGGGGTGGAGATGACCTGCCGCCCCGGCAATCCCAGCATCCGGTTCACCGGAAGCGAGGGCTGGGTGGGCAACACCGGATGGCGGGGCGAGCTGGAGGCCAGCTCCGAAGCCATCCGCGATTCGGTGGTCGGGGAGGAGGAGATCCGGCTCTTCACCGAGCCTGAGGGGGAGCACCGCAACTTCCTGGACTGCGTGAAGAGCCGCAGGGATCCCTACTTCCCGGCCGACATCGGCCACAGGGTCTCCACCATCTGCCACCTGGCCAACCACTCCATCGCGCTGCGCCGCCGCCTGCGCTGGGACCCCGTCCGGGAGGTCTTCCCCGGCGACCCCGAGGCCAACCGGCTGCTCTCCCGCCCCATGCGCGAGCCCTGGTCGCTTTCCTGATCCGGGCAGGCCATCCGGCCCTTTTCCCCCCCGGCCCGTCCTGCTAGCCTCCCCTCCGTGCCGCAGAGGGAGGATGGAACGATGCCATGGACGACGGGAAGGATCGGCGGAGCATGAGCTGGATCTACTTCGCCCTGATGACCGTGGCCTGCTGGGGCGTCTACGGGATCCTGCTCCACAAGGGGCAGGTGTCGATGGCGGACCCCGTGACCGGCCGCTACAAGGCCTTCCTCTTCGTGGGGATAGCCTACTTCCTGACCGCGGTGCTGGCTCCCCTGGCGGTGCTGCTGGTCAAGGGGACCGCCCTGAGCGGGTACACCGGCGCGGGCATGTGGTGGTCGCTGGTAGCGGGGATCGCCGGAGCGGCGGGGGCCTTCGGGGTGCTGCTGGCCTTCGGCGCGCGCGGCGCCCCGGCGGTGGTGATGGCCATCGTCTTCGCCGGGGCTCCGGTGGTCAACGCCCTGGTCTCCATCCTGCTCCATCCGCCGGCCGGGGGCCTGACCTCCATCCGCCTTCCCTTCTACCTGGGCATCGTCCTGGCCGCGGCCGGCGGGATGCTGGTGACCTACTTCAAGCCGCCGCCGGGACCGTCCCAGGCCAAGGGGAAGGAGCCGACGATGGTGAAGAGCTTCCCCGCCTGGGAGGATCCCGGCCGTTGAGGAGCGATCTCCAGCAGCTGGAGAGCGTCAACCGCCTCCTGCGGGAGGTCCTGCCCGCCAACCCCTTCTACCGGAGAAAGGCCGGAGGGGCGCTTCCGGACTTCGGATCGCTGGAGGACTTCCAGCGGGAATTCCCCCTGACCACCAGGGACGAGTGGGTGAGGGACCAGCTGGACCACCCTCCCTACGGAACCAACCTCACCCTCCCGCTCGGCCGCTACGTCCGCTGCCACCAGACCAGCGGCACCTCGGGGCGGGCCATGAGGTGGCTCGACACCCGGGAAGGCTGGGACCGCATCGTCGACGACTGGGCGACCGTCCTGAGGAAGGCGGGCCTGGGCGCCCGGGACCGCTACTTCTTCGCCTTCTCCTTCGGCCCCTTCCTGGGATTCTGGTCGGCCTTCGAGGCCGCCCTGCGGATCGGCGGCCTGAGCCTTCCGGGAGGCGGCATGCCTACCCTGACCCGGCTGCAGGCGATCGAGGAGAACCGGATCACGGTCCTGGCCTGCACCCCCACCTACGCCCTGCGCATGGGCGAGGCGGCCGCCTCGACCGGCCTCGACACCCGGAAGCTGGCCCTGCGCTGCATCCTGGTGGCCGGCGAGCCGGGCGGAAGCCTGCCCGGTGTGCGCCGTCGCCTGGAGCGGCTCTGGCCCACGGCCCGGATCTTCGACCACCACGGAATGACCGAGACGGGCCCGGCGACCTACCAGTGCCCCCGGGAAGCGGGGACTCTCCACTGCATCGACGGCTCGTTCCACGCCGAGGCGCTTCGCCTGGAGAACGGGGCACCGGCCCGTCCGGGGGAGCAGGGGGAGCTGGTGCTTACCACCCTCGGGCGCAGCGCCTCCCCGCTGATCCGCTACCGGACCGGGGATCTGGTGGAGCTGGCTCCCCGGGGCGGATGCGGCTGCCAGGACGAGCGGATCTCCCTCAAGGGAGGCATCATCGGGCGCTGCGACGACATGGTGGTGGTCCGGGGGGTCAACGTCTACCCCTCGGCGGTGGACCAGATCGTCCGTGAGACCGGAGAGATAGGGGAGTACCAGGTCCGGGTGGGCCGGGAGAGGGATCTGGTGGAGCTGGAGGTCCGCATCGAGCCCGGGACCGGATCTTCCGGAAGCCTGGCCCGGGAGCTGGAGGACAGGTTCCGCCAGCGCCTGGGACTGCGGATTCCGGTGCGGACGGCGCCCCGGGATTCGCTGCCGCGCTTCGAGATGAAGGCCCGGCGCTGGGTGCGGGAGTAGGGGGGAGCCCCTCAGCTCTTTTCGGGCAGGCTCTTCTGGATGCGCCCGGCCAGCCTGCTCAGGGGCAGGGACTGGATCCATGCCTTTCCCGGACCGGCGAGGGTGGCGAGGATGAGCCCCTCCCCCGGGAACAGGGCCGACTTGATCCTGCCCACGTGCTCGATGTCGAAGGCGACCGAGGACTGGAATGCGGCGACGCAGCCGATGTCCGCCTTGAGGATCTCTCCCTCTTGCAGGGTCCGCTCGTGGATGGCGCCTCCGGCGTGCAGGAAGACCCACCCGTCCCCCTTCAGGCGCTGCATGATGAAGCCCTCTTCCCCGAAGAAGCCGGCCTTGAGCCGCTTGATGAAGGCGATGCCCACGCTGGCCCCCTGGGTCGCGCACAGGAACGAGTCCTTCTGGGCGATTAGCTCGCCTCCCTCCTGGCCCAGGTGGACCGGCACGACCCTGCCCGGATAGGGCGCGCCGAAGGCCGCCTTCTTCCTGTCCGGGCCCCGGTTGAGGAAATGGGCCAGGAAGAGCGACTCTCCGCACATGAGGAGCTTGCCGGCCTCCAGCAGGCTGAAGCCCCGGTCCTCGGAGGAGCCGTCCCCGAACATGGGTTTCATCTCGATGGAGGAGTCCATGCAGAGCATCGATCCCGCCTCGGCCACTACCGACTCCTGGGGATCCAGCTCGATCTCCACGAACTGCATGACGTCCCCGTGGATGGAGAATTCGGCCTCTTGCTGCGGGATCATAAAGGCGGGAGCGTACCGGAGGGCGCCGTTCCGGGACAATGGATCGAGGATCGTCTCTCCCAGACCCGGTGGTCAGGCGGCGAATCCGGCGTCGGGAAGGAAGAACCCGATCGGCCTCTTCCGGCACATGTCCGAATTGGATCGGCAGCCCTCGCCAGGTCCGCAGCAGGCAGGAGCATGGGGAATCGTCCGGAGCCTCTTCCTGGCAGAGGCAGGCCGCCTCGGTCGGGGGCTGGCATATCCAGGCTCCGGGCCTTGCCCAGCCCGGCTACGGCGGCCTTTCCTCCGGGATCCTACATCCGCTGCTCGGCGATCCGGGCCGAAGCATGCCCGGTGCGCGCCAGCGGCTGGAACGGCCATGGCCCGAGTTCCGGAACTATCGTCAGCCACGGAACGACCGGGACGGGGCCGCCGATCCGCCAGCGTCCCCGGAAAGCGGGGATACTCAACTGCATCGGCATCTTCTTCCACGCCGGGGGACTCCGCCTGGAGAGCGGGGACCCGGCCCGTCCGGGGGAGGAGGGGGAGCTGGCGCTTGGCACCCTCGGGCGCAGCGCCTTCCCGCTGATCCGAATACGCCAGGGACGAGCGAATCTCCCTCGAGGGAGGCATTGTCGGACGCTGCGACGGCATGGCGGTGGTCCGAGGGGGCCTCGGCGGTGGACGAGTTCGTCCGGGAGAACGGAGAGATAGGGGAGTATCAGGTTTGGGCGGGCCGGGAGAGGGATCTGGTGGAGCTCGAGGCCCGCACCGAGGCCGGAACCGGATCTCACGGAAGCCTTGCCCGGCAGCTGGAGGAAAGGTTCCGGCGGCGCCCGGGACTGCGGATTCCGGAGCGGACGGCGCCCCGGGGGGCGCTGCGCCCTACTGGATGAAGGCCCGGCGCTGGGTGCGGGAGCGGGGGGCGCCCCTCAGCTCTTCCGGGGCATGCAGCTCGCGATGCGCCCAGTGTTATTTGCGCAGATATTCCGGTGAATCGGAGGATCTTTTTTCGGCTGTCCCCCAGCAAGCGACACCATCTTCGTCTCTACCTCGGGAATCTCCTTCCGCATCCCCTAACGGTTTGGAGCTGGAACCTGAAGCGGATCCTATGCGTCTTCGATGGCGACCAGTGCGAAAACTGCTACGTCTTCCGCCTCATGCAGGGACAGACTACCCGGCCGTCCGACGCCCGAGGCCTGTGTCGGGCCTATGACTGGAATGACGTGCCCGGAAAGTAGAGCTGCTCCATCGGCTGCCGCTCAAACCAGCGGGATCAGGCACAGCTTCTCCCTTCCAGGAAGTCTTCTCCTCAGGCAGCAAGCGCCTATCGCCTCCTGCAAGGCCAATGGCCCCTCCTCGATTGGATGTCAGCCCGGAGCAATCTGGGGAAAACCGTCAGGATAATCGCTGCAAATAACACCGGCCAGCCTGCTCAGGGGCAGGGACTGGATCCACACCATTCCCGGCCCGGTGAGAGTGGCGAAGAAGAGTCCCTCCCCCGAGAACAGGGCCGACTTGATCTTGCCAACGTACTTGGTGTCGAAGGCGACCGAGGGCTGGTAGGCGACGATGCAGCCGGTGTCCACCTTGAGGGTCTCCCCCGCTTGCAGGGTCCGCTCCAGGATGGCGCCTCCGGCGTGCAGGAAGACCCATCCGTCCCCGTTCAGGCGCTGCATGATGAAGCCCTCTCCCCCGAAGAAGCCGGTCTTGAGCCGCATGTTGAAGGCAATGCCCACGGTGACCCCCTTGGCGGCGCACAGGAACGAGTCCTTCTGGGCGATGAGTTCGCCTCCCAGCTGGGCCAGGTGGACCGGCACGATCCTTCCCGGGTAGGGCGCTCCGAAGGCCACCTTCTCCTTGCCCATGCCCCGGTTGAGGAACTGGGTCATGAAGAGCGACTCCCTGGTCAGGATGCGCTTGCCGGCTCCAAGAAGCTTTCCAAGGAAGCCCTGGTTCCCGGAGGAGCCGTCCCCGAAGATGGTGTCCATCTCGATGGAGGAGTCCATGTAGAGCATACCTCCCGCCTCGGCCACCACCGCCTCCTGGGGATCCAGCTCGATCTCCACGAACTGCATGTCGTACCCGTGGATGGTGTACTCGACCTCGTGCTGCGGATTCATGAAAACAGGAGCGAATCGGAGGGTTCCGGGCCGGGACTAGGGCTAGAGGATCGCTTTCCTCTCCCGAGGCGTCCCGCCAGGTCGAGCAGCTCGGCAGCATCCCTGGCCACCCCCAGCCTCAGGAGCCAGGCGGCGAAGCCTTCGTCGGGAATGGAGTAGCTGATCGACCGTTTCCGGCACAGGTCCAAATAGGATCGGTAGGCCTCGCCAGGGTTGGAGCATGCAGTCTCTCCGACGATGGGCTCCAGGGCGCTGGAGTCTGTGGCACGGGAGGAATCCTTCGGAGCCTCGGTCAGGGAGAGGAATACCGCCTCGTCGATCACAGCCACATCCAGGCTCCGGGCCTTGGCCAGCTTGCTGCCCGGTTTTCGGCCCGCCACCAGATAGTCGGTCTTGGCCGATACCGCTCCGGCGACCTTTCCTCCGAGATCCTCCACCCGCTGCCTGGCTTCCTGGCGGGTGAGTCCCTCCAGGGTTCCGGTGAGAACGAAACTCTTTCCCGCAAGGCGGTCCGAGGCCGCTGGAGCGGGAACCGAGGGGCGGATGCCCAGCTCCCCGACGCGGCGCAGGGTCTCACGCCCTGGTTCGGAGGCGAACCACTCGAGCACCGAGCGGGCCACCCTGGGGCCCACGACTCCGGCCAGCTTGAAGGCCATGGCCTCCAGGATCCGGATCCCGGCTTCGGAGCTCCGGGCTTTGAGCCTGTACCAGTCGAGGATCCTGACGATCCGCTCCTGGTTCCTGCCTCCCTCCAGGAGGGAGATGCCCTCCAGCGCCGGAGAACGGGCGATGGCTTCCAGGCTGCCGTGGATCATCGCCAGGCGGCGGGCCACCTCCCTTCCCAGGTGGGGGATCGAGAGGGCGAAGAGCCACCGCTCCAGTTCCCGGGTCCTGGCCCGCTCGATTCCCTGGAGCAGCTTGCGGGCCCGGATCGAGCCCAGCAGCCGGAAGGAGCCGTCCGGGGCCAGGTTGAGGACGCTGAGCAGTTCGGGGCCGAGCTGGAACAGGTCCAGGGGAGTCGCCACCGCCTTGCGCTCCACCAGCTTCCGTGCCACCACCTCTCCCATCTGGTCGATGTCGAGGGCGTTGCGGCTTCCCATCCGCACTAGCTGCTGCTGAACTCTCTCCGGGCAGCGGTGGCTGATGCAGTACCAGGTTCTGGAGCGGATCCTGGGATCGAGCAGCTCCCGCTGCTCCACCGGGCCGCCGCAGCCGGGGCACTCGTGGCCGATGTGCTCTAGGAAGTCGAAGGGCTTCGACTTTTCGGGCCTTTCCTCGATCACGGCCTCAATCACCTCGGGGATGATCTCTCCGGCCTTGCGCACCTCGACCAGATCCCCGATCCGGATGTCGGTCTGCTGGCCGGACTTGCCTCTCCGGATCATTTCCTCGTTTTTCAGGGAGGCCCGCCTAATGGTGGTTCCGGCGATCAGGACCGGATCCAGGAGAGCGACCGGAGTGAGGGCTCCGGTGCAGCCCACCTGGACCAAGATGTCCTTCAGGCGGGTGCGGGCCACATCGGGATCGTACTTGTAGGCCAGGGCCCAGCGGGGGGTGCTGGCCCTTTCTCCGCACCGCTGCTGCTGATCGATCCGGTCCAGCTTGATCACCGCTCCGTCGATGAGGTAGGGGAGCTCCTCCCGCTTCCGGCCGATCTCGTGGATGCATGCCTCCAGTTCCTCGGGCGTAGCGCGGCGCTCGAAGTAGGCGGGTCGGCAGAAGCCGGCCTGCTCCAGGAACTCTATGCATTTGGAATGGGTCTCGGGCATGAGGCTGGCGGGAAGGACTCTGACGATGCGGTAGGCGATCAGGTGCAGTCGGCGTTCGGCCGCCAGGCGGGGATCGAGCAGCTTGAGGGCTCCGGCGGCGGTGTTGCGAGGGTTGGCGAAGGGCTCCTGGCCGTTCTGCCTGCGCTGCTGGTTGAGATGCTCGAAATCCTGGCGGGTAATGCACGCCTCGCCTCTCACCTCCAGCTCCTGGACCGGGGTGCGGGGGTGCTCCAGGACCAGGGGCAGGGAGCGGATGGTGCGCAGGTTCAGGGTGATATCGTCGCCCCGGACGCCGTCGCCCCGGGTCAGGCCCTGGACGAAGGATCCCTGGCGGTAGAGCAGGCTCACCGCCACCCCGTCCACCTTGGGCTCGATGGTCCAGGCTGCCTCTTCCCCGGGATCCAGCAGGGCTTTCATGGCCCGTAGGCCCTGGAGGGCCTCCTTCCAGCTGTAGGAGTTCTCCAGGCTGAGCATGGGGGAGGAGTGGGCCACGGTCCGGAAGCCCTCCAGCGGCTCACCTCCCACCCGCTGGGTAGGGGAGTCCGAGGTGGCTAGATCCGGGTGGCCACTCTCCAGATCCTGGAGCCGGCGGTAGAGGCGGTCGAACTCCCGATCCGGGATCAGGGGCTTCGCCTCCACGTAGTAGGCGTGCTGGTGCTTCCGGATCTGGGCCGAGAGCCGCTGGTGCGTCCTCTTGGCCTCGGCGGGCTCCATGGCGGCGGGGAGGCGCTCCCGGTCGGCCTAGCGGTAGGGGCGGTTGAGGCGCCGCAGCTCCCGCTGCTTCCTCAGCCTCATGTTGAGCATCTCCACTCCGAAGGAGAAGAACATCGCGAAGTAGATGTAGCCCTTGGGAATCTCCAGGTCCAGGGAATCGGCCACCAGGACCACACCGATCAGGATGAGGAAGGAGAGGGCCAGGATCTTCATGGTGGGATGGCTTTCGATGAAGCGGCTGATGCTGTCGATGAAGACCAGCATCACGATCATGGCGATGACGATGGCGATTACCATCACCGCGATCTCGTCCACCATGCCCACGGCGGTGATCACCGAGTCGAGGGAGAAGACGACGTCCAGGATCATGATCTGGACGATCACGCTGGCGAAGGTGGGAGCCACCCTCTTGGAGCGCGATCCCTCGACTCCCTCCAGCTTGTCGTGGATCTCAAGGGTGGCCTTGACCAGCAGGAAGGCTCCGCCGAAGAAGAGGATCAGATCCCTGCCCGATATCCCGTTGCCCCACACCGTGAAGAGGGCCGCCTCCAGCTTCATGATCAGGCTCAGGCTGAAGAGAAGCGCCAGGCGGGAGAGCAGCGCCATGCAGAGCCCGATCTTGCGGGCCCGGGACTGCTGCTCGGGGGGGAGCTTGGAGGCCAGCACCGAGATGAACACGATGTTGTCCACCCCCAGGACCACCTCCAGGAAGGTCAGGGTGAGCAGGCTGACCCAGATCTCCGGCCTGGAGAAGAGGGAGAGGCTCTCGGCGACGAGATCGGCCATCTCAGAACAGGCGGCCCACCACCAGGCCCAGCACGCTCAGGGGGCCCTGGTCCTCGAGTCCCTCGGTCGCCTTCTCCACCTTCTGAAGGGCCGCCCTGGCGTTCTGGATCAGGGAGGACTCGTTGACCAGGATCCCGATGCTGCCCTCGCCGCGGTTGATCTTCTGGAGGATCTCCTTGAGCTCCACCATCGCCAGCCGGCCCTCCTCGAAGAGGGACTGGTCGGTGGCCAGCCTGCCCAGGGTACCCTCTCCCTCGCGGACCCCCTGCACCAGGGAGCGCGCCTCGGTGAGGACGGCCTCCATGTTGTCCGACTGCCTGCGCAGCTGAGCGATCACGTTGGTCGCCTCCCGGTAGAGGTCGTCGTCGAATATCAGGCGCCCGACGGTTCCCTGACCCTCGGAGATCTGGTGGATGGTGTCCTTCAGGTCGGCGATGATGTCGTTGGCGTGATCCTTGTTGTTCATCACGAAGTCGGCGAGCGGGCCGAGCACGTCGGTGAACTTGTCGTCGCTGAAGCCCTCGGTCACCTTCTCGATCCCCCCCGCCACTCCGCTGATCCGGTCGATCAGGGAGTTGATGTTGGGCTGGGCCCGGGTGGCCAGCTCGGTGCCGGTCTGGATGGGAGCGCCCTGATCCCCGAACTCGATCGAGATGTAGTTCTGGCCCATCAGGCCCTGGAACTGCACCGAGGCGACGCTGTCGGTGAGGATGGAAGGCGCCTTGTCGGAGTCGATCTCCATGCCGACCCGCACCTGGTTGCCCTCGAAGCCGATGGCCTCGACCCGCCCGATCACCACTCCGGCCATGCGTACCTGGGCCCCCGGCTTCAGGTCGTGGACGTCGGTGAAGCGGGCCCCCACCTCGATCCGGTCCCGAAACATCGCCAGGCCTCCTGCGAACTCGATGAGCAGCAGCAGGGCCAGCAGGGTGATCGCCACGAAGATGCCCAGCCGGCTTTCCAGGTTGGCCTTCATCTATGCGGTCGGAGGATAGGGGCTCCGTCCTGCGCGGCAAGCGGTTTCAGGGCTCCTTCTCCTGCAGGTCGGAGGGAGTCCTGAGGGAGGGCTGGCCGGCCATCAGGAACTCCTGGATGAAGGGCTCCTTCTGGGAGTAGATCTCCCTCAGGTTCCCGACCGCCAGTATCTCCCCGTCGCGGATGATGGCCAGGCGGCTGCCCAGGCGCAGCGCCAGCTCCCGGTCGTGGGTGACGATCAGCGTGGTCACCCCGGTGGACCGGTTGAGCTGTCCGATCAGCTCGGTGATCACGTTGGACATCAGCGGATCGAGCTCGCTGGTCGGCTCGTCGAAGAGGATCAGCTGGGGGTCGATCACCAGGGCCCGGGCGATGGCCACCCGCTTCTTCATCCCGCCCGAGAGGTGGCTGGGATACTGGTTCTCGATGCTGCCCAGCCCCACCTGCTCCAGGCGCTCCCGCACGATCTCCCGGATGCGGGCCTCGGGGTGGAGGCGGTGCTCGCGGAGGTAGATCCCCACGTTCTCGCCCACGGTCAGGGAGTTGAGCAGGGCGCTGGACTGGAAGACCATGGTGGACCGGAACAGGTCGAGCGTGCTCCGGTCGCTGATGCTGAGTCCGTTCAGGCGGATGTCCCCGCGGTCCGGCTGCTCCAGCCTCATCAGGTGGCGCAGCAGCACGCTCTTGCCGCTGCCGCTGGGGCCCATGATCACGAAGATCTCCCCCGCCTGGATCCGGAGGGAGATGTCCCGGAGCACCTGCCTGCCTCCGTAGCTGCGGCTCAGGCCCTCCACCTCGACCTCGACGCCTCTCTCCTGAGCCAGGTCCATCAGTCGATGTAGAGGAAGATGCGGGTCAGGTAGTAGTCGAGGATCAGGATGCTCACGATGGAGTTGACCACCGCCAGGGTGACCGACCGCCCGATCCCCCTGGGGCCTCCCCGGGTGCTCATGCCCCGGTGGCAGCTGATCAGGCCGATGCTGAAGGCGAAGGCGAAGCTCTTGACCAGCGCTCCGATTATGTCCTCGAGTTCCACCGCGTTCTTCAGTCCGGCGAAGAAGATCGACATGGGAACGTCTATCTCCTGGTTGAACGAGGCGATCAGCGCTCCTCCGTACCATCCGAAGAGGATGGAGAAGATCACCAGCATCGGCAGCGAGATGCAGATGGCGACCAGGCGGGGGATGACCAGGTAGGCCACCGGATCGATGTTCATGGTCCGCAGGGCGTCGATCTCCTGGTAGACCCGCATGGATCCGATCTCGGCGGCCATGGCCGAGCCGATGCGCCCGGCGATGAGGATGGCCATCATCACCGGCGCCAGCTCCTTGCACAGGGAAAGGCCCACCAGCTGGCCGATCACCCCTTCCAGTCCCCGCTCCACCAGGGTGGGGCCCGACTGCAGGGCCAGGACCCCCCCGATGAAGAAGGAGAGCACCGAGCCCATGAGCAGGCTGGCGCACCCGATCTCGAAGAGCTGCTCGGCGACCTTGCGCCGCTGGCTCCAGACCAGGCGGATGCGGCACAGGGCCTGGAAGGCCAGGTCGACCAGTTCAGCGATCTGTCGGAACATGGCCCGGCCGGCTGCGGCTCCTCTTCCAGATCCGCGCTCCGAGCACCCGCAGGGAGCGCTCCTGGTGGTCCTTCCTCCAGCGCACCAGGCCGAAGAGGACCCGGATCTCGGTCTCCTCCTTCCCCTTCCTCCTGCCGTAGAGATCCCACAGGAGGGAGGCCTCGGTCTCCTCCCCCGAGGCGCTGCGCCGGTAGGACCAGAGGGTGGTCGGGGCGGTGTAGTGGCGCTCCACCGTCTCGTTGGCGGGGAAGAAGTTGTCCATCAGGGCAGGGACCCGGATCTCGGTCCGGCCGTCGCTGCGGGAGCGCCGGGAGTAGAGGGGCCACAGAGAGCCCCCCCGCTCGGCGGGGCCGCCCTGCTTGGGGGAGATGCGGTGGCTCCGGTAGAGGAACAGGGCGGCCCGTCCCCGCCGCTCCACCACGTGGTCGGTCTCCAGCCGGTAGGTGCGCCACAGGGGCCAGAGGTAGAAGCTGCGCCTCTGGCTGGCGTTCCGGCTTTGCCCGTAGAGCGGCCAGAGCCGGTCGGTGCGCTTGCCCTCGCCCCGGGCGAACACCACCAGGGGCCAGGGCAGGCCCCATTCCCGGTATCCCTTCTCCTCGTCCCGTGTGAGGGTCAGCCCCAGGGGCCAGGGCGCGGTCAGCGATCTCCGGCTGGGGGAGGCCTCGTAGCTGAAGAGGGGCAGGAGGGCGTGCTGCAGCTTTTCCTCGCCGGTGCCGATCCCGGAGCGGTCCCGGAAGTAGAGGGGCCAGGCCAGGCTGAAGCGGCGGTGCCCTCCCGAGACCACCGGCTCGTCCAGGACGTTGGTGCGGGTGGTGACCCCCTTCTCCTCCCATCCCGCCAGGGGCCACAGCTGCCATCCCGACAGCTGCTCCCCCCGCCTCAGGTGGAAGAAGGGCATCATCCAGTGATCGGTGACCACGTCCCGCTTCCAGGTGCGCACATGGAGGGGGAAGGCGGTGAAGTCGACGCGATCGTGCATCAGCCGGTTCCTGAGGGTGCCCCGGAAGGGGAACAGCGCCCGGTAGTCCTGCTCCGGATCGGAGGACCGCTGCCGGAAGTAGAAGGGGAACAGGGTGAAGCGCCTCCAGTCGTGGCTCTGGCTGCCTCCTCCCGAGAGGCTCAGGATCTGGAGGAAGTGCATGCGCCACTGCTCCCCGTAGCGGTCGTAGCTGATCAGGGGGTAGAGCACATCCCTCTCGATCTGCCCGATGGCGGGATCCTCGGCGCGGGAGTAGAAGGGGAAGAAGGAGGAGCGCCTCGACTCTCCGCCGGACTCCTCCACCAGGTGGAAGGGCCCCGCCCGGCTCTCCCAGCGGGGCGGATCCTCCTGGGCCGGCGCTTCCTGTCCCGCCGAGGCGACCAGCGCCAGGATCGGAAGGAGGACGGGTGCAGGATGGAGAGGGCCGCGGTTCAAGATCTCATGCCGCCCAGCAATGATATGGGCCGGATCCTCCGGGTCAAGCAAGGGCCCGGCCGGTCCCTGGCCCGGCCTGCGTCCCCGGTCCCCCGCCGCTTCCGGATCCGGGCGGCGCCGGACGGACGGCCGGGCAGGATTGCCTCTCCGCCTGCGCTTGAATCCCGCCAGTCGCCCGCCGATGCTTCCGCCCCATGGGGAGGGAGGCGTTGCGGGTGTGGCGGCTGGTCGACGACCGGCCGGGCCACCGGCGCCAGTCCGAGGGGCTCCTGCTCGCCCTTTCCCGGCTGGCGAGGGTGGAGGAGACGGTGATCGAGGCGGGCGAGCTCCGCCTCCGCAGATCGCGGCCCGGGGGCCTGACCCGTCCCGATCTTCTGGTCGGCGCGGGCCGGCGAACCTGTACGCCCATGCTCGGAGCCGCCCTGGCGACCGGCGCTGCGACGGTGGCGCTAATGGATCCCGGGATCCCCTGGCGATGGCTGTTCGACTACGCCATCGTCCCCCGCCACGACAGGCTGCCGGAGGGGCCGCGGACCCTGGTGGTCGATGGCGTGCTCAATCCGCTCGTTCCCCAGAAGGACTCGGATCCGGGCCGGGGCCTGATCCTGGTGGGCGGCCCTTCCCGTCATGTGGCCTGGTCGGACGCTTCGCTGCTCCGGCAGATCCGTGAGGCGGCCATGCGCGATTCCCGGGTGTCGTGGACCCTCACCACCTCCCGCCGCACTCCGGAGGGCTTCCTGGAGCAGGTTCCGGAACTGCCCAATCTCCGGCGGCTGTCCTGGCGCCAGACCCCTCCGGGGTGGCTTCCCGGGCAGCTGGGCCGGTGCGGCCAGGCCTGGGCGAGCCCCGACAGCGTGTCCATGGTCTACGAGGCGCTCACCGCCGGATGCCGGGTGGGCGTCTTCGACCTGCCCTGGAAGGGCCGCTCCCGCCTGGCCGAGGGCCTGGAGGACCTGATCCGCCGGAGGATGGTCACCCCGCTTTCCCGCCTGGCCGAGGGGGAGGCGCTGCCTCCGGCGGCCCGGCAGCTGGCCGAGGCCCGGCGCAGCGCCCGGTGGCTGCTGGACCGGCCCGCCCTTCAGCGCTTCCGGAGGTAGATCCCGTTCATCCGGGTGCGGGCGACCCGGGCGTATCCGCTGGCGACGATCAGCTTCGAGACTTCCGAGACGCGGGGCGGGCGCGGCTCCTCGCACAGGACGGCCCGGGGCCAGAGGCTCTCGGGCGCCTTCCCGAAGAAGGGCGACAGGATCTCGGCCTCGTGCCCCTCGACGTCGATCTTGAGGACGTCCACCTGCCGCACGCCGCCCTCCTCCAGCGCCTCCTGGAGGGTGCGGACCGGCACCGGCAGGGCCTGGGGGCCGGGTGCGCCGGTCAGCCGGTTCTGCCCCTGGTTGGCCTGGTGGCGCAGCAGGTAGCCCTGCGTGGAGGCTCCGCCCAGCGCGACGGGGTGCAGCCGCACCTGCTCCAGGCCGTTGCGGTCCAGGTTGGCCCGGAGCCTCCGGCACAGCGAGGGATCCGGCTCGAAGGCCTCCACCCGGACGCCGGGCCCCAGGGAGGCGGCCCACAGGGTGTGGAGCCCGGCGTTGGCGCCGATGTCCACCAGGAGCCCCCTGCCGTCCCGGAAGGCCTCGGCGACGAACTCCCGCTCCTTCCGGTCGGCGAACTGGGGCATCATCAGCATGCGGCTCTCGGAGAGGTTGCGCTGCGGCTCCAGGCGCAGTCGCAGCCCCCACACCTCGGCGTCGACGGGCCCCTCCAGCGCCTCCTTGAGCGCCTTGCGCAGCCACAGGGCCGGTCGGCGGAGCCCGGGGAGGGCCGGGACGAGGTGCAGCCCCTTCAGCCAGGCCCGCTTCCATCCCCGCAGGCGGTAGCGGCCCCAGGGCGCGTCCCTGTCCGGGGGAGCGCTCATGGCAGGCGGGGCGGCGTCCGCCTCCGTCCACCCGTCCGGAGAGGGTAAGGGGGGCGGGGCTTCCCGGAGGCGCGCATCGGCCCGGGGGCCGTCCAGGCGGGCCGGAGCGTCCGCCTCACGAGCCGAGCATCCTCTGGTAGAGATCCAGGGTCTGGCCCAGCATCCGCTCCAGGGTGAAGCGGCGGTTGGGACGAGGGACCGGCAGGGGGCCTTCCAGCCACCGGGCCAGGCGCTCGGCCATGGCCCGGTGGTCCCCCGGGGGGATCCGCCCCTCGGGCAGGAGGATCTCCAGCTGCTCCCGCACGCCGCCATGGTCGTAGCCCAGCACCGGGCGCCCGAGCGAGAGGGCCTCGAGGGTGGTCCGGGAGAAGGCCTCGGGCTGGAGGGAGCAGGAGAGGACCACCTCGGAGGTGGCCAGTATCTCGCGCAGGTCGCTGCGGTGGGGCAGGAGGGTGGCATGCGGCTCCAGGCCCGCCTTGCGGACGGCGGCCCTTACCGACTCCAGGTAGCCGCGCTTGCGGGGATGCGTTCCGCCCACCATCAGGCCGTGGACCCGGAGCTTCCCGGGATCGAGGCGGGAGAGCACCCGGACGAAGTCCAGGTGCCCCTTGAGCCGGGTGAACCGTCCCGGAAGGACGACCAGCCGCTTGCCTTCCAGGGCGGGATGCTCCCTCCTCCACCGCTCCAGCCACGCGGCGTCCGGGCGGTGGCCGAAGGGGTGGACCGAGGGATCGATCCCCCGGTGGATCACCTGCAGGCGCCCGGGCGGCACATCGGGGTAGCTGCTCCGGATGTGGTCCCGGATCGAGCGGGAGACGCAGATCACCCTCTCGGCGCGGGTCATGATGCGGGAGTAGGGGTTGGACGAATGGAAGCCGTGGAAGGTGGTCAGGTAGCGGGGTCGGGACTCCGGGTCCATCCTCCTCCAGGCCAGCCAGGCCAGCCAGGCGGGCAGCCGGGAGCGCACGTGGACGATGTCCGGCCGCTCCCGCTCCAGGATTCCGCGCAGGGGGCGGACCTGCCGGAGGGAGAGGAGGCTCTTGCGGTGGACCGGAAGCCGGATGTGGCGGCTGCCCTCGCGCTCCAGCTGCGCCACCATCCGGCCTCCCGCCGAGATCACCTGGGAGCGGTGGCCGGCCGCGGCCAGGGCGGCTCCCACCTCCAGGACGCCCTTCTCCACCCCCCCTCCCTCCAGCTCAGGGAGAATCTGGACGACGTGCATGGGAGGGGGGCGGGCCTTCTTCCCCGTGGCAGTCCCGCAGCAGCCGGGCCAGGAAGGCGCCGGCCCCTTGGTCCCCTTCCGCAGGCGCCCAGGGGGCGAAGTCCTTGGCCTCCTGCGGATGGAACGGGCCGCTCTTGGCCTCGAAGAGCACGGTGTCCTCCTGGAGGGCGATCAGGGTGTGGTAGATGCCGGGATCGAGATCCACCCCGTGGCATCCGTTGCCCCCGGCCAGGCATCCGCGCTCGGCGGGCCGCCCCTCGGGATCGAAGGCGATCCACCAGAGCCGGCCCCGCAGCAGGAGGATGGTCTCGGCGTGGCGGTGGCGGTGCGGCCGGATGTAGGTGCCGGGCTGGAGCACGTTGACCATGCGCTGCAGCGGATCCTGCCCGGTCCGGTGCAGGGGCAGGGCGATGCGTCTCCGGGGGCTGTAGCGGGAGAGGTGGCGCCCCTTGCGGATGAAGCGCTCGTCGATGGGGGTGACGCCGTCCTGGAGCGCCTCGACCGCCAGCGGAAAGCGGTTCTGCATCGGTCAGCGGATTCCGGCGGGGACCAGCCGGTAGAAGCGCTGCGCGGCCGGGGGCGAGGGATCGGCGACCTGGAGCAGGCCCTCCGGGGAGGGCTCCAGGGCCTGGAGTGTCTCCCAGGGCCGGTCCAGGGAGCCGGCGGCCTGGAGCAGGGCGGGCGTGCCGATCCGGACTTCCAGCAGGATCCCCTGGGGCTCCGCCCTGAGGGAGAGGATCCGAAGATCCGGAAGGGGCGGCCCGCCGGGGGTGGCGGGAGCGTCCCGCCAGCTGGCGGGCTCGCGCCCGAAGCCGGACTCGGGGCTCCGCTGCACGGCCCCCTCCGTCTCCGGAAGCCGGACGATGTCCACCGCCACCCGGGCATCCGGTCCCAGGCCCGGATCGGGCCGCTCCAGCTGCACCAGGCCCGCGGCCCGGCCCTGGTAGGGGCCGGCCAGGACGGTTCCCGGAGGGATGCCGTGGCCGGACTCCAGGGAGGGATGACGGCCGGGATCGGCCGAGAGGACCAGGATCCGCTGCCCCGGCTCCAGGAAGGCGCCGGGCTCCCACTGGTAGGCGAGGCCTCCCTCGAGCCTCCAGCCGGCCAGGGAGAGGGGCGGGCTGCCGGGCCCCTGCAGCGAGGCCACCTCGAGATAGCGGATGGAGGTGCCGGGGAGCGTTCCCGCCTCGGTTATGGCCGCCAGCCGGGGCGGAGCGGGCCCGGAGGCGCCTCCGGGGGACGCTTCGGCCATGACCGCCAGGTGGACGCCTCCCCGGGAGTCCTCCCAGCGGCCCAGGACTTCCCCCTCGCCGGCGGCCGGGAAGGCGAAGCCGTCGGGATGGCCGTCGATGTCGCCCCCGATGGCGCTGAAGAGGTGGATCTCCTCGCCCTGGGCGGAGAGGGCGAAGCCGGGGAAGCCGCCCGAGGCCCGGCCGTACTCCGACTGGAGGATCGCCAGGCTCTCACCCGGCCCGATCTCCGTTCCCTCGGGGATGCGGTACTTCCGGGGCGTGCCGGGCTGGTCGGTGAGGAACCAGCCTCCCACCAGGGCCGGGGACTCCCCCAGGTTGGCCAGCTCCACGTAGTCCGAGCCGTCAGGATCGTTGCGGCTGGCGATCCTGGAGATGACCACCCTGGGCCCGGTGAGGCCCCCGTCCTCGATCCGGCCCGGAGAGCCTCCCGCCGCCGTGCCGGCTTTCCAGTCCCTCCGCTGGGCCAGGCTCGTGTCGCCGGCTGAGGCGGGCTCCAGCGAAAGCCCTTCCTCCCATCCGGCGGGGAGGATTCCTGGGTTCCAGGCGGCCGCCAGGAGCTCCTCGCCCCAGGGGCCGAGGACGCGGAAGGACCCCTCCTCGACTCCCAGCTCCCCCGAGTACTCGTATCGGGCGGCCCGGAGGCTTCCGTGTCGCAGCGCGAAGGGATAGCGGTCGGCGACCAGCAGCAGCGGCTCTCCAGGCTCAAGCACCGCGGATCCCTCCGCCGGAAAGGCGAGCTCCACATCGCCCTCGACGCGCACGCCGGCCAGGTCCAGCGGGGCACGGGAGGCGTTGTAGAGCTCCAGGTACTGGAACCGGTACTGGGTGTAGTGCCGGCTGGCCCTGCGCTCGGCGGTGCTGGGGGGCAGAGGTCGGTGGTGCAGCTCTCCCAGGGCCAGATCCCCGGGCCGAGGCGGCAGGGCGGAGCGGGCGCCGCCGTAGGAGGCCGGTCCCGACCAGTAGCTGATCCGGGGAGGGCTCCGGCTGCTGCTGGTGTAGCGGTGAGCGCGCTGGTAGACGCGGGCCACGACAGGCCCGCCGGTCCCGGAAAGGGGGATCGGGCCGGCGTAGAGCTCGGCGTTGGCGACGGGACGCCCGTTGGGGGAGAGGGGATCGGTTCCGTCGGCGGTGTACCAGATCTCCCCCCCGTCGGGGGAGGCCATCGCCAGGAGGGCGCCGGAAGGATCCGGGCCCATGACCGGGGGCGAGACGAACTGGCGCTCCAGGAAGGCGATGCGGCGCCTCAGCCAGGTCTTCATGTGCTCCACCTCGCTCTCCCAGGTGCCTCCGTAGAGACGGCGCGGCCGCTGGCCCCAGCGCTGCAGGTCGCGTGCCGAGGCCTGCCGCAGCAGGTCGGCCATCTCGTCGGCGATCCCTTCGATCGACCGGGTGGAGAAGGAGCTGCGCCGCAGCTGCTGGAACCTGTCGATGTACCGCTGGAGAAAGCGGGAGTCCTGGAACATCCGGTTCCACCAGGTGTAGTTGTAGAAGTCGGTGCCCCCCCCTCCGCTCCAGGAGCTGGGGTTGGCGTCCCGCCCGTCGGTGGAGCCCAGGGCGCGGTCGAAGTCCCAGACCGGGCCGAAGGTCAGCTTCCCCTGGCGGGGCAGGTGCATGTAGGTGCTCAGCCGGAAGGCGTCGACGTTGAAGGCCACCAGGTTGAGGAGGTGGTGGTCGATGGCCGCCTCCACGTCGATGTAGGCGGCGTAGCCGGCGCCGGGGTCCCGGAAGCCGCTGCCGTTTAGGGCCGAGGCCATGTCGCCGAAGAAGCTGCGCAGGAACTGCCTCTGGGGATCCCGCTCCGGCGCCTCGATCTCGGTCTCCTTGGGATAGACGTAGCGCAGGGTCTGCCCTCCGGCCTGGAAGCCCGTGTCTCCGGGGTCGGCCCGGTCGATCTTCACCATGTAGCCGCCCGACACCTGGGGCATCCGGTCGTGCTCCGGGAAGAGGGGGGAGAGGGGCACCCGGTCCTCGTCCCGGTCGATCTTCTCGATCAGGGCGTAGACTCCGTGGTAGTCGGCGGCGCTCACCGGCCCGCCTCCGGTGTTGAGGAACACCTCGACGAAGCGGGTGCGCGAGGCGTAGCGGCCCACCCGGCGGCTCAGCTCGTAGACCAGGGGGTTGTGCATCAGGGTGAGATCGAAGTTGTAGGGCCCCCAGAGCACCCAGTCGGCCTCCCGGGGAAGCCCCAGCGGGGCGATGCCCCGGTCCTCGCCCCACAGGTCCCGGGCCTCGATCGAGAGGGAGGGCTTGGGGCGGCCCGCGGTGCTGGAGCCCCGCACCTTGAGTCCCGCCCGGGCCAGGGTGTCGAGCCGTCCCGGAAGCGAGGCCAGGCCGTCGGGCCCCGGAGCCAGGACCGCCATCGCTCCCGGCTGGAACTGGTTCTGGGGGGGGCGTCCGCCCCGGAAGTTCTCCAGCACCACCAGCGGCAGCTCGGAGCGGAAGTCCTCCAGGTCCGGGTGGATCTGAAGGTAGGTCTCCCCGGCCGGGGGGCTGGAGCGCCCGTCGGGAGCGAAGATCCGGGCGTTGACGAGGACCGACTCCTGGATCCGGATGGCGCCGAGGTACTCCTCCGACTGCCCGGTGGGAAGGCTCCCGTCCCGGGTCAGGCGGATCGAGGCGCCCTCGGGAGCGCCGGGGGGGAGCGACAGCTCCAGGGAGAGGGATCCGGAGAAGAGCCCGCCCGGCTGGGAGAAGAGCGGGGCCGGAAGGACTCCCGGCAGTCCCTCCTCGTTCGGCCTGCCCGGAGTGGGCAGGAGGTGGTAGCTGCCCGGATCCTCCTCTCCGGGCCAGCCGGCCAGGAGCTCCGCCCCGAAGAGGAAGTCCGAGTCCGATGCGGTCCGGTTGAGTCCCTGGACCGCCAGTACGTTTGAGCCGGGCCGCAGCCGTGCGGCCGCCGCGCTGGAGAGGGGGAAGTCGGCGGGAGCCAGGGCGTCGTCGTCCGGGCGGGACCTGGTCGCGCTGGAGTCCCAGGCCAGGGCTGAGGGGGCGTTGTTCCGCAGGATCTCCAGGCCGTTGAGCCAGGCGACGAATCCGTCCTCGTAGCGAAGCCTGAGCAGCAGGGTCTCCGGAGGCGTGTCGCGGGGCAGCTGGAAGGGGATGCGCAGGTAGACGCTGGCGTTCCGCCTCCGCATCGGGGAGAGATCCAGCCCGGAGCCGCCGATGCGGTAGCCGAAGCTGGCCGGGAGGGCTCCCTCGATCCAGTCCTGGGGCTGGTATCCGTCCTGCCGCCAGAGCAGGTGGTCCTCGCCGTCCTCGGGGACCCGGGCCTGGACGAGCGAGCCGGGCCCCAGGAGCGGGGTCTGCCAGGATCCGGGGTCGGAGAGGCCGAAGGAGATGTCGGGGCTCTGCGGAGGGAAAACGATCTCGTCGGCCAGGGTGCCGTCGGGGCGCGTCAGAGCCAGGTACTCGCCTTCGCTGCTGAGCCGGAAGCCGGCGTGCAGGGGGGCTCCCTCCTGCCGCCGGTCCCGTCCCGAGGCGAAGACCACGCGGTAGCCTCCGGCCCCGATGGCGGCCGTGGGGAACACCCACTTGCGCGGAAGCTCCGGATCGTCGGTGAGGGCCCAGCCCTCCAGATCCAGGGCCTCGCCGCCGAGATTGTGGATCTCGATCCAGTCGCTGCGCTCTCCGAAGTCGTCGCGCCCCCGTCCCTGGTTGTCGGCCAGCAGCTCGCTGATCACCGGTCCGGCGCCCTCCGCCAGCAAGGGGGCCAGCGCCAGGAAGGGCCAGAGCAGGGGAGGGATCCTCATGCCTCGGAGCCCGGATCCCGGGGATGCCAGCGGGGATCCTCCCGCTTCCTCCGGGCCAGGGACCGGACACGGGAGGCCAGCTCCGGGACGGAGAGGGATCCTCCGGCGCTCCAGGCCCTCCCGATCGCGGTCCTGACCGCCTGCGGAGAGAGGGGGAGGTTGCAGGTGAAGCGGGAGTGGGGCCGGCCGGAGCGGTACTCGGGCGCCCTGGGGGGATGGGAGAGGAACCGGTCCATGAGGCGGAGGTCCATTTGGTAGAGGAAGGTGCCGTGGAAGAGAAGGGCGGAGCGCCTGCGCCGCTGGGCGTTGCCGCTGAACTTGCGTCCCCGGAGGGTCAGGTCGGTCAGCCCCTGGATCCGGACCTCCCCGTCCAGCAGCCTGCCCAGGGCCTCCTGGTGCCGCTTCATGATGCTGCGGTTGGCCGCCTGCGCCGTGGCCCATTCCGGCCGGTCTTCGAGGGGAAGCACCAGGGCGTAGTTGAGGCATCCCGGAGCCTGGAGCACGGTCCCGCCCCCCGAGGCCCGGCGGAAGACGGGCAGGCCTCCCTGTCGGCAGGCCTGCCCGTCGAGCTCCCTCCCGGGCCGGCTGCCGCATCCCAGGACCGCGAAGGCCCGGTCCGGCTCCCAGAAGCGGAGCAGGGGGGGCAGGCCGCCTTCCTCGGAGAGCTCAAGCAGGACCTCGTCGCAGGCCAGCTCCTGCAGGGGATCTCCGAAGCTGAGGTCCACGGCGAGCACCAGCGGCGGCGCTCACGAGTCGAACTCCCCCAGCAGGTGGAGGGAGATGCGGCGCTGGTGGGGGCGGCTTCGGTGCTCCCACAGGTAGATGCCCTGCCACTGCCCCAGATCGGGGGAGCCGCGGCGCACCGGCAGGGCCAGGCTGCTCTGGGTTAGAGCGCTCCTTGCATGGGCGGGCATGTCGTCGGGTCCTTCCTGCACATGCTCGAAGAGGGGATGGCCGTCGGGACAGAGCTCGCCGAAGAAGCGCTCCAGATCCCGCTGCACCCCGGGATCCGCGTTCTCCTGGACCAGCAGGGAGGCGGAGGTGTGCATGACGTGCAGGGAGAGCAGCCCGGTCCTCAGTCGGTGCTCGCCGACGCAGGCCGCCACCTGGGAGGTGATCTCGTAGAGGCCGCGCCCCCGGCCGGTGCGCACCTCGATCCAGGCCAGGGCCTGCTCTGCGGCGGCGCGTCTCACTCCCCCAGCATCCGCTCCAGCTGGGGCACCGCGGCGTGTCCCGCCTGGATCGCCTTCTGGTAGTGGAACTGGGCCAGCTGGGCGTAGGGCGGATCCTGGGCCGCGTAGACGATGGCCAGGTTGGCGTGAGCCTCGGCGAAGTCCGGCTGCAGGCGGATGGCCTTGCGCAGCGCCGTCTCGGCCGCTTCGGCGTGC
Organism: Limisphaerales bacterium; assembly: GCA_965221075.1. Taxonomy (GTDB): domain Bacteria; phylum Verrucomicrobiota; class Verrucomicrobiia; order Limisphaerales; family AAA164-E04; genus UBA2970. Next base: position 2,830,213 of record OZ244865.1, on the reverse strand, counting down.
CCCGCCTCGGTGAGCGCCATTCCCAGAAGGTTCTGGCAGGCGGCGTCCGAGGGGTCGAGGGCGATGGCCCGGGACAGCCAGGAGATCGCCTCGTCCAGCTTCTTCTGGTGGAAGCGGAGCATGCCGCCCAGGTAGATTGCCTCGGCCGACTCCGGACCGGCTTCCTGGGCCCGCTCCAGCAGGACGCCGGCCTCCTGTAGCTGCTCCTGCTGGATCCGGATCCGGGCCAGGAGGAGCAGGACGGGGACATGGCCGGGGTGCTCCTCCAGGATTTCCCGGCAGAGGCCGGAAGCCCTCTCCAGGTCGCCTTCCCCGAAGGCGCCACGTGCCTGGTCCTCCTGCTGCTGCGACCGGAGCGGGAGGGGCTGGGCGCTCCGGGGAGCCGGCGCGGGCGAGGCGGGGCTCTCCTCCATGGTCCGCACCAGGGCCAGCTCGTCCTCGTCCCAGGGAACCTTCTCCGCTTCGAAGACCGCCAGCCTGGCCTTGAGATCCCGCAGCTGGCGGGATTCGCGACGCCCCAGCGAGAAGAAGCCGCGCCTTCCCCCCCCGTCCTGCTCCTGCCTGCGGCGCAGCTGGCTGTTCTCCCTCTCCAGCTTCCCAGCGCGGCTTCCGGCCTCGTCCAGCTGCCGCTTGAGCTCGGAGTTCTCCTCCTCGAGCCTCAGGATCCGGTCGGCGGCCGCCTCCCCGGTCCCGGCGCCGGGCCGGGACCGGTCCCCTTCCGATTCCAGCCGCCACTCCAGGAGGGACTGCTGCTTCTCGAGGTCCCGGATCCGGGACTCCGCCTTGCGCACCTCGGCCGGATCGATGTCGGCGGGCCGGGCCGAGAGCGCCTCCCTCAGCTTGGCCACAAGGAGCTGGTTGTCGGCGATCAGCTGCCGGATCTGCTCGCCGCTGGCGGTCAGCTGCCCTTGCAGGATCTCCGCGTCCGGCTCCTGGACCGGCAGCTGAGCGGGAGCCATTTGCGGACCGGCCTCCGCCATCCGGGCGGGCCGCTCCGGAAGCCTTTCGTCTAGGTAGCGGAGCCGGAAGCCGATCACCTCGGGATTCCAGGAGGGGAACCTGCCGCGGAAGGCGAGCAGCTTCCGGCGGGCCTCCTCCCAGGCCTCGACGGCCTCGTCCCGCATCCCCGCGTCCTGCTTGTCCTTTCCTTCCAGTATCAGGCCGTAGATTTCCACATAGGCCTCTCCCTCACCCGTGGCGAGGGCCGCCGGAGGGGCCGCCGCCATCACGGCCAGGAGCAGGGGCCGGACGAATCGCTTCATAGAGTGCACCAGTGCCCTGGAGGGTAGCGCCGGAAGTTCACGCTGTTCGAGAAGTTTCGGGACTGGCCGCCCGCGATCCACGGCCGGGGGGTATCCGGTCCCCCCCCCGGGCGGCATGGAGGATCCAGGGCTGCTGCTTGACTCCGGCCCTCCCTTCCTGCTACCGATCGGCCTCCGTCCGGATAGGATGCCCGATGGCCGCGGTTCCCCTGCAGAGTCCTGTGCTGGTCCTCAACCGCCTGTGGCAGGCGGTGAACATATGCACCGCCCGCCGGGCCCTCACCCTCCTCTTCGAAGGCCGGGCCCAGGTGGTCTTCCAGGATGCGGAGGGAGGCTTCCAGACCTTCGACTTCTGCCAGTGGCGGGACTTTTCCCAGGAGGGGATGCCGGATCCGCTGGTGGGCTCCGTCTCCTTCCGCATCGGGGTTCCCCAGGTGATCCTGCTGCTGATGTTCGACCGCTTCCCACGCAAGGAGGTCAAGTTCACTCGCTTCAACATCTTCGAGCGGGACAGGAACCAGTGCCAGTACTGCGGCGGGGTGTTCGACCGGAGGGACCTCAACCTCGACCACGTGATCCCGCGGGAGCGGGGAGGGCCCACCAGCTGGGAGAACATCGTCTGCTCCTGCATCCCCTGCAACGCCCGCAAGGCCAACCGGACTCCGGGGGAGGCCTCGATGCGCCTGATCCGCAAGCCCTCCCGGCCCAAGTGGCGGCCCTTCGCCGCCCAGGCCGACCACAAGGGGCACGCCAGCTGGCGCCACTTCCTCGACGTGGCCTACTGGAACGTGGAGCTGGGCGGGGACATCTCCTAGCCGGACTCCTGGCTCCTGCCGCTCTCGATCAGCTCCCAGAAGCGGGGATCCTTCTCCAGCTGCTGGTCCTCCCGGGTGGGCAGGCTGGAGCGGTACAGGAAGTCCTTTAGCGTGTTCCGGCTGAGGATGCGGTGGATCACGATCCCCAGCTCGTTGCGCTCGAAGTAGACCCGGTAGTCGCCCAGCCGGTACCGGTAGAGCGACCGTCCGTCGCGCTCCAGCTGGCCGAAGCGGCCGATGTCGGCCGAGCGCATGTCCTGGGGGAAGCCCCGGAACTTGCCCAGGATGTCCAGCTGCAGATCCCGGGGCAGGCGGGACAGCTCCCGGGCGCTCAGGGGGTTGAAGATGATCTGGAAGGGGGTCATCCGGCGGAGGCTCCCGGACCGCCCGGGGGCGGCCAGCGATGGTGCCACCGCCTCCGCTCCGGGGTCAATCCCCCAGGCGTCGCGGTCTTCCAGGCGGGAGCCGGGACTGGCAGCGCGTACGGGAATCGAACCCGTCTCTCGGCCTTGAGAGGGCCGTGTCCTAACCGATAGACGAACGCGCCGGAGCGGGAAGGCGGACCCCCCAAACCAGGTGTCGGAAGCCTGCCACCATCCCTGACGTGGGTCAATCTGGAAAGGGCGGTCCGGGCAGGCTGGGATCCCCAAGCCGACCTCTCCTTTCTCGCATAGAGAACAGTGTGCTGGCAGACCGCGCTGGCGACGGACTGCTGGTCAGATCCTGCGGCGACGGAAGAGGAGCAGGGACGCTCCGCCCAGAAGAGCGAGAGCGGCGTGCGAAGGCTCAGGGATCCACACGCAGAATTGGGGCATGTGCAGATTCGCCGGAGTGGAGGGAGGCGTGCCGACTCCGCCCAGAGGCTGCGAGAAGATTCCCGAGCTGGCGTAGATAAAGCTGCCGAGTTCGATGGAGATTCCCGAGCTGGTGAGGATAGAGCCGTCGGGGTTATAGGCCATTACTTCCAGGTTGACTGGTCCCGGTCCCGGGATGCCCTCCAGGGTGATGACTCCGCCGAAGAAGATGCCGGTGTCGCCGTTGGCGTTCGTGATGAAGGGAGTCTCAGCCACGGTCTCTCCATCCATCATGAGATAGGCGGTGAAATCGGAGCCAACCGGCTGGCCTGCGAGCTGCCCGTGTCCGGAAAGTGGGCAATAGTTAACCGGAGCAGAGCCGTTGAGGAACGTCAGAGTTCCCTGGGCGTCGGCGGCCGAGGTTCCCAGAGCCAGAATCGCTGCGAACAGTCTCATTCTCATCTTGCCAGTTTGTATCTACGTGTTTTTTCCAGATGATTCTTGACTGGATGGCGAAGCTGATCCCGTTCTGCGGCGGCTGCCATGTCGACGAAGTCCGCATCGCCGGCCTCCGGAGTCGGCTGCGAGTGCCATCCTCCCCGTATATCGAGGTAAGAGTAGCTGGACCATGCGGTACCGATCCCTTCGCCGCCACCGTGGTACGCCAGATCGGAGAGGGAAGACGGTCTTCCCAAGTGCTACGGCAGCGATCCTGAACTCATCACTGCCGGGGAGCAACCTGGAAACGGCGGGTCCGGGAAGGCGGGGATTCCCGTGTTGGAGGCTCCTTCTCAGCAGGGCTTCCGGGAGAAGAAAAAAGCTGCCTTCCTCGCAGGGAGGACAGCCGCTATGGAGAACAGCGAACTGGGTGACCGCGCTTTCGAAGGACTGCTGATCTGCTCTTGCGGCGACGCGAGAAGAGCAGGACCGCTCCGCCCAGAAGCGCAAGAGCGACGTGCGAGGGCTCAGGGATCACCACAAATGCGGGCATGGCCAGATTCGCCGGAGTGGAGGGAGGCGTACCGACTCCGCCAAGAGGCTGGGGGAAGATTCCCGAGGTCCCGTAGAGGGAATAGTCGGAGTTGGAGATGCGGACAACCATATCAACCGGTCCTGGGCCAGGGACGCCGTCCAGGGTGACGGTGCCTCCGTTGAAGATGCCGGTGCCTCCGTTGGCGTTGGAGATGAAGGGAGCCGAAGCCACTGTCTCTCCGTCCATCTCGAGATAGGCGGTGAAGTCTGAGCCTAAACCCGTCCCTTCGGGTTTCCCAGTGAATCGGGGATAGTACACCGGAGCAGAGGCGTTGAGGAATGTCAGGGTTCCCTGCGCGCTGGCGGCCGAGATTCCCAGAGCTAGAATCGCTGCGAACAGTCGAACTCTCATCTTGGTTGCTTGGCTCTACGTGTTCTCTTAATGACTCGCCTGCTGGATGGCGAAGCTGCACCCACTCGGCAGCAGCTGCCATGTCGATGAAGTCCGCATCGCCGACCGCCAGATCGGGGTGCGAAGTCCATCCCCCCGGGGCATTGAGGCACGAGTGGCTAGACCATGCGGCACCGATCCGGTCCTTTCGCAGACCGTGCCTTCGTCACAACCGGGGAACGCCAGGTCGGAGTGGGAAGACGGGCTCTCCAAGGACTATGGACGGGATCCTGCCACCATCCCTCCCAGGGGGCAAGCTGGAAAGGGCGGGTCCGGGAAGTCTGGGATCTCCACATCGGCTGCCCCAGATCTGCAGGGCTTCCGGAAGAAGATAATAAGCCGCCCTCCCCCGAAGGGAGGACGGACACCTTAGAGAGCAGTAAACTGGCAGACTGCGCTAGCGACGGACTGCTGGTCAGCTCTTGCAGCGGCGACGGGAGAGGAGCAGGGACGCTCCGCCCAGAAGAGCGAGAGCGACGTGCGAGGGTTCCGGACATAAGGCGAATGCGGGCATAGCCAGATTCGCCGGAGTGGAAGGAGGCGTGCCGACTCCTCCCAGCGGCTGGGAGAAGATCCCCGACGAGCAGTGGAGAGAGCCGTCGGCGTTGGAGATGTAGACTACCATATCAACCGGTCCTGGGCCAGGGATGCCGTCCAGGGTGACGGTGCCGCCGTTGAAGATACCAGCGTATCCGTAGTCGTTGGAGATGAAGGGAGCCGAAGCCACGACCTTTCCATCCATCTCCAGGTAGGCTGTGAAATCGGACCACACAGGCGGCCCTGTCCAACTGGCCACCGGAGCAGAGCCGTTTAGGAACGTCAGGGTTCCCTGCGCGCTGGCGGCCGAGATTCCCAGAGCCAGAAGCACTGCGAACATTCGCATTCTCATCTTGGCAGCTTGGTTCTGCGTGTTTTCGACTAATTCCCTGCTGGATGGTGAAGCTGCGCCCACTCACTCGGCAGAGGCTGCCTTGTCGGTGATGATCGCATTGACGACCGCCACAGCGAGTTGCGAGGGCCATCCTCCCGAGACATCGAAGTACGAGTGGCTGGACCATGCGGCACCTATTCGGTCCTTTCGCAGACCGCGCCTTCGTCACCACCGGGGAACTCCAGGTAGGAGAGGGAAGACGGACTCTCCAGGGACTATGGATGGGATCCTGCCACCATCTCGTCGGGAGGCAAGCTGGAAGGGGCGGTTCCGGGCAGGCGGGGATTCCCACGTCGTCGGTCCCAGCTCTGCAGGGCTTCCGGGAGAAGAAAAAAAGCCGTCCTCCCCGAAGGGAGGACGGCCACCACAGAGAACAGCGGACTGGTTGACCGCGCTGGCGAAGGATTGCTGATCAGCTCTTGCGGCGACGCGAAAAGAGCAGAGCAGCTCCACCTAGAAGCGCAAGAGCGACATGCGAGGGCTCAGGGACACACACCTCGAAGCTGGGCATGGCCAGCTTCGCCGGTGTGGAGGGAGGCGTGCCGACTCCTCCCAGCGGCTGGGAGAAGATCTTCGACCAGCAGTATAAAGAGCCGTCGGTGTTGGAGACGTAGACTTGCATATCAACCGGTCCTGGGCCAGGGACGCCGTCCAGGGTGACGGTGCCGCCGCTGAATATGCCATTCTGGATGAACGGAGTCTGAGCCACGGTCTTGCCGTCCATCTGGAGATAGGCGGTGAAGTCCGAGTCCACGCCAGCTCCTATGGTATGGCCAAACTGATCGGTACCATAGGTCACCGGAGCAGAGCCGTTGAGGAACGTCAGGGTTCCCTGCGCGCTGGCGGCCGAGGTTCCTAGAGCCAGCATCGCTGCGAACAGTCGTACTTTCATCTTGGCTGCTTGGCACTACGTGTTCTCTAAATGACTCGCCTGCTGGATGGCGAAGCTGCGACCACTCGGCAGAGGCTGCCATGTCGATGATAACCTCATCGCCGACCGCCGGAGCGGGGTGCGAGGTCCATCCCCCCCGGGGCATTGCATTGAGGTACGAGTGGCTGGACCATGCGGCACCTATCCGGTCCTTTCGCAGACCGCGCCTTCGTCACCACCGGGGAACTTCAGGTAGGAGAGGGAAGACGGGCTCTCCAGGGACTACGTATGGGATCCTGCCACTAACCCTGTCGGGGGGCAAGCTGGAAAGGGCGGGGCCGGGCAGGCGGGGATCCCCACGTAGGCGGCCCTAGCTCTGGGCTTCCGGGAGAAGAAAAAAAGCCGCCCTCCCCGAAGGGAGGACGGCCACCATAGAGAACAGTGAACTGCTAGACCGTGCTGGCGACGGACTGCTGGTCAGCTCTTCTTGCGGCGACGGGAGAAGAGCAGGGCCGCACCGCCCAGAAGAGCGAGAGCGACATGCGAGGGCTCGGGGACAACCTGGAATCCGGGCATGGCCAGACCTGCCGGAGTGGAGGGAGGCGTGCCGACTCCGCCCAGAGGCTGTGAGAAGATTCCCGACGAACCGTAGAGAGTCCCGTCGGTGTTCTCGGCGTAGACTTCCAAGGAGACTGGTCCCGGGCCAGGAACGCCGTCCAGGGTGACGGTGCCGCCGCTGAAGATGCCGTTCTGGATGAACGGAGTCTGAGCCACGGTCTCGCCGTCCATCTGGAGATAGGCGGTGAAGTCCGAGTCCACGCCAGCTCCTATGGTATGGCCGAACTGATCGGTACCATAGGTCACCTGAGCGTCAGGATTACTGTTGAGGAGGTTCAGGGTTCCCTGCGCGCTGGCGACCGAGGTTCCCAGAGCCAGAAGCGCTGCGAACAGTAGTTTTCTCATCTTGATTGGTTGGTTCTGCGTGTTCTCCAAAAGAGCCTGCCTACTGCTGGATGCTGAAGTTGCGGCTCCACTCGGCAGCAGTCGCCTTGTCGACGAAGACCGCGTCTCCGACTGCTATCGTCGGCTGCGAGGTCCATCCTCCCAGCACCTCGAGATAAGAGTGGCTGGCCCATCCTGCGCCGGTCCACTCGTAGACCGCGTCGCCGTCGCCGCCGGGAAACGCCAGGTCGGAAAGGCTGCCTGCCTGGGGAACCAGAGAGCCCTGGATGCTCAGGCCAGCCGGAACCTGCTTGTTGGTGTCCCCTCCCTGGAGCACCTCGCCGATGAATGTGACGGTCACAGCCGTGTCGGACGTGTTCTCGAAGAAGAAGCCCTCTCCGACCGGCAGGTTGAGGTCCTTGGTCCAGGAGTTCAGCGCGCTCAGGTAGGAGGCGGTGTCGTAGGCGCCGTTGCGGAAGACGAAGACCTTGGAGCCGTCGGGAGCGGAGGGGATCAGCTCGGAGAGCATGTTGTCCCCGAAGCTCAGCGGGTTGGTGATCAGGCTGAAGCCCGACCCCAGGCTCTTGTTGACGTAGCCCACGGCGTTGACCGAGGTCTGCGCCACGGCGACGGAGAGGCTCAGCGCTCCCAGCACGGCGACGAGTAGCGTTCGTGTTCTCATGTGTTACTAACTGTGTTGTAGCAGTACCTTGTGCGGACCAGCTTCGGCGGAGGCGTTCCCGGAGTCAACAGAAAAAGATCTTTTCCTCCGGGCGCATCGCACCGTCCGGGGGTAAGAGACCAGATCTTTCCCCCCTTGGCAAGAAATAAGTGGACTTTTCCTCGCCGAAGGGAGCAAGAGAGGCTCTATCGACCCGGGACGAGCAGGCACTCTGCCCCCGCCGGAAATCCATGTCAACCCCGATCGGAAGGAGCGATCTGGACCGGATCCTGGCCCGCCGGATGGCGGAGGAGGGGCCCATGCCCTTCTCCCGCTTCATGGAGGAGGCCCTCTACCACCCGGACCACGGCTACTACCGGAGGGAGGGGAGGATCGGGCGCGGGGGCGACTTCCTCACCAGCGTGAGCGTGGGGGACCTGTTCGGGCTGCTCCTCTGCGAGCGGCTGGCGGGATGGACCCGGGAGAGGCGGTGGAGCCCGGTGCGGTGGGTCGAGGCGGGGGCCCACGACGGCCGCCTGGCCTGCGACATCCTGGACCATTGCAGGGCGGCCCACGGCGATCTCTACTCCCGCCTGCGCTACGAGATCGTCGAGCCCGATCCCGCCTTCCGGGCCCGGCAGGCGGAGCGGCTGTCGGACCACGCCCCGAGGGTGGCGTGGCGCTCCTCGCTCGGCTCCCTCCCTCCGGGCGGCCTCGAAGGGATCCTCTTCTCCAACGAGCTGCTAGACGCCCTACCGGTGGAGAGGCTCCGCTGGGACCGGGCGAGGGGCCGGTGGATCCGCTGCGGGGTGGGGTGGGAGGGGGGGCGCTTCCAGTGGCGGCGGATGGAGGCGCTGGATCCCCGGAGCGGCCTGCTGGGCTCCCTGGCGGCCGTGCCCTCCGAGTGCCTGGAGCGGCTGCGGGACGGCTTCGCCACCGAGAGGGGCCGGCGGGCCAGGGACTGGTGGAAGTCGGCGGCGCGGCGGCTGGGCCGGGGCCTCCTGGCGACCGTCGACTACGGGCTGCCGACCCTGGAGTTCCTGATGCCCCACAGGGCGGAGGGCACCCTCCGCGCCTACCGGGGGCACCGGGTGTCGGGGGATTTGCTGGACTCGCCCGGGGAGCAGGACCTGACCAGCCATGTGGACTTCTCGGAGCTGTCCGCAGCGGGGGAGGAGGAAGGGCTGCGCACCCGGGATCTGGTCCTGCAGGAGAGGTTCCTCTCCCGGGCGCTCGAGGAGGGGGTCCGCCGGGGAGCGGCCGGGGAGTGGATGACTCCCCGGCGCATGCGGCAGTGGGGGACCCTGGCCCATCCCGAGGGCTTCGGCCGCTCCTTCCGGGTCCTGGTGCAGGAGCGCGCCTAGCCTGCCTAGCGGATCAGCTGGAACTCGGGCTGCATCGCCAGGGCCCAGAGCAGATCCTCGACTCCGGTCCCGTCGGCGCGGTCCTCCAGGAAGCCCATGCACAGCGAGGCCTCCCGGGGCAGGGGAGGGCGTCCCAGGCCTGCCGCGTAGAGGCTCTCGACCAGCTCCCGGGGACGGCCGGCGTACCGCCTCTCCAGGGCGGGGGCGATTCGGGAGAGCCACTCGGCCAGGGTTTCCCCGTTGGTCAGCTCCAGCGCCTGCAGGGTGGTGGCCTCGGAGGGCCGCCGGACCACCACCTGCTCCCGGCTGGGGCGGCCCAGGGCCCGGGTCAGGGGATCGGCCGCCACCATGGAGCTCCTTATCCTCCCCTGCTCCTGCATGGCGGCGATCCTCCGCATCGCCTCCTCCCGCGGATCCATGGGCGGATCCTGGAGCAGCGAGATCCGGGAGGAGCCCTCCCAGTGGAGGCCGCTTCCCAGGTAGCGGGCCGGGCCCCGCTGCTGGGGCTGGCCGCTGAGGCGGACGAGGGCGTGGATGGCTGGCCGGACCGGCGGATCTCCGGGGAGGACGGCGATGCGGAGAATGTGCTCTCCCGGCCCGAGGTGGGGCTTGAGCGACCAGTGGCGAACCTCGGATCCCGCCTCGGCCTCTCCGATCCGGCGGTCGTTCAGGCGGATTTCAAGGGCCCCGGTGGCGGCCGCCCAGATGTCGGCCGAGGCGGGCGCCTCCTCCAGCTCGAACCGGCGCTCGAACCAGGCCGGCTCACCTCCCGGCTCCTCGAGGGCGATCCACTCCGCCCGGGCAAGTCCCCGCTCCAGCTCCCTGCGGGCCTCCTCGGGGAGGGTCCGGCTCAGGTCGATGCCGGAGCTGGCCGGGGACCGGAACCGGCTCCCGGCCAGCGAGCCCAGGGCGTCGACGAACTGCTCGGCGCTCAGCCGCCGCAGGAGGGGCCCCCGGAAGGCGGCGCCGTCCTCTTCGGCGGGATCGGGCACGGGGACCGAGGGCAGCTGGTAGGTGCGGGAGGCCATCAGGAGCGCCAGGGTGTGCTTGAGGTCGAATCCGTGATCGGCCAGATCCTCCGCCAGCCAGTCGAGCAGCCCCGGGATCCGGGCGGGGGCCTCCATGCCCTCCCGGTCCGGGACCAGCCCCTGGCCCATCAGGCGGGACCAGAGCCGGTTGACAATGGTGCGCGACAGGCGTCCGTTCTCCCTGCGGGCCAGCATCCCGGCCAGCTGCTCCATCCTCTCGCTGCGGGAGGCCGGGGGGGAGGCTGAGGCCTCGCGGCTGTGGAGGTACTTCAGCGGGGCGCTCCGCCCCAGGGGGCGGTCGCACTGGTGCATCGCCAGCGGGCCCTCGGAGAAGAAGCCCGCCATGCCGTAGGCGTCCTCCAGGGTCCAGTCGTCGACGAAGCTGTCGTGGCAGGAGGCGCACTTCAGGTTGACCCCCAGGAACACCTGGCTGACGTTCTGGGCGGCCTGCATGGCCGGCTGCTGGCTGGCGTTGACCACCCCGCGCCAGACGATCCCCTTGGTGAATCCCTCGGCCCCGGGGCTCCCCGAGACCAGGTCGTGCACGAACCGGTCGTAGGGGCGGTTCTCCGCCAGGGCCCGGTGGAGCCAGGCGGAGATCTGCCGCCGGCCTCCGTCGATGAATCCGGTCCCGCGGTAGTCGTTGCGCAGCAGATCGTTCCAGAACGAGAGCCAGTGGTCGGCGTAGCCGCGGCGGTCGGCCAGGAGGCGCTCGACCAGCCGCCGGCGCTTGTCGAAGCGGGGATCCTCCAGGAAGGCCTCCAGCTCCCCGGGCGGGGGCAGGAGCCCCACGGCGTCCAGCCAGGCCCTCCGGGCGAACAGGCGGTCGGAGACCGGGGGCGGGGGCTCGAAGCCCTGGTCCCGGAAGTAGCCGGAGACGAAGGCGTCCACCGGATGGGAGGCGATCCAGCCGCCAGGGCTCTCCGGGAGGGGAGGGCGCGCCGGCTCCAGGTTGGGCGAGGGCCTGCGGCGGAAGTCGATCCCCTCCTCCCAGGGGAGGTTGCGGTCGATCCAGGCGCGCACCAGTCCCACCTCCCTGCCGGTCAGGCGGGCGCCCTTCTGGGGCATCACGAAGCCGGGATCCGTCCCGGCGACCAGCTCGACCAGGTAGCTGCCGGCGCTGTCGCCGGGAACCACCGAGGGGCCGGTGGCCGACTCCTCCAGGATCAGCTCCCGGGTGTCGATGCGGAAGCCTCCCTGGCTCCGTCCCCGCCCGTGGCAGCGCACGCAGCGCGACTCGAGCAGGGGGGCGATGTCCCGGGCGAAGGAGATCTCCCCGTCGTGGGCGGGGGGGAGGGCCGACTGGGCCCATCCGCACAGCGGAGCCGCCAGGGCCAGGAACCCGAGTCGCGCCGCCCGATTCATCGGCGGCGATTCTACTTGCCCCGGCGCGGGGAGCCAGGGGAAAAAGGGCGGCCAGGTGAAGGGCGGGGCCACGGTCGAGGAGCTGGAGCGGCTGCAGCGGGGGAGCGCCTGGCTGGACCTCTCGTCCCGCTCCCGTCTCTGCCTCCTGGGGCGGGACCGGGTGCGGTTCCTCAACGGGCAGGTCACCTGCGATCTCGGCGTCCTGGAGCCGGGCCAGGGGCGCTACACCCTGGTGACCGACAGCCGGGGAAGGGTCGAGGGCGACGCCACCGTCTACCTGCTGGAGGAGGAGCTCCTCCTCGACTGCGAGCCCGGCTGCGCCGGGGCCCTCCGCCAGCGCTTCGAGCGGTTCCTGGTGGCCGACGACGTCGAGATCGCCGACGCCGGCCCCCTGGTCGGCCTGATCTCGGTCCAGGGCCCGGACTCGGTCCGGGCCCTGGAGGCGCTGGGGCTGGGAGGGGAGCTGCCGGGGCCCGGCCGGATGGCGGCGAGGGACCACCCCCTCTGGGGCGAGGTGCACCTGGCCCGCAGGCCGCGGTTCACACCTCTGGGGTACGATCTCTACCACCCGCCGCAGGCGGCTCCGGGGCTCAGGCGGGCCCTGGAGGAGGCGGGGGTGGAGCCCTGCGGGACCGACAGCCTCGAGGTCCTGCGCCTCGAGGCGGGCGTTCCCCGCTTCCCCGTCGACATGGCACCGGGGATCCTGGCCCCGGAGCTGGGCCCGGAAGAGGGGGTCGTGGGCTACTCCAAGGGCTGCTACATCGGCCAGGAGGTGCTCAACCGGATCCGCGCCGTCGGCCGCCTCAACCGGCGGCTGGTCCGGGTGGAGATAGGGGAGGGGGAGGCCGGGAGGGGAAGGACCGATCTCCTGGCCGGGGGGAGGAAGGCTGGATTCCTCTCCAGCCACGCCGAGGATCCCCGCAGCGGCCGCCGCCTGGGGCTGGCGATGGTGCGGCGGGAGCACGCCCGGGAGGGCGTCCGGCTGCGGTGCTCCGGGGAAGGGGCCTCCGCCTCAGCCACCGTCCTTGCGCTCGCAGGATCCTGACTGCAGGAACTTCTCGCAGTGGGCGGTGATCTGGATCCGCTGCGACTGGAGGGCGAAGCCCATCCTTCGGGTTATCTCCCCCTCCCGCTCCTCCAGCTGGCCGTCCTCGAACTCCAGGATGCGGTCGCAGTCCTGGCAGATGATGTGGTGGTGGTTGGGGTGGAGGGCGTAGTTGGGGTCGTAGTACTTCTGGTCCCTTCCGAAGTCGATCTCCCGCACCAGCCGGCTCTCGGTGAGCAGGTGCAGGGTGCGGTAGACGGTGGCCCGGCTGACCGAGCCGTCCTTTTGGCGCACCCGGTCCAGCAGCTGATCGGCGGTGAAGTGGTCGCCGGTGCCGAAGGCCGCGTCCACGATGGCCATCCGCTGGGAAGTCATCTTGATGCCCCGCTGGCGGGCGAAGTCCAGGAACATCTCCTTGGCGGATCTGCCTTCGGTCTCGGCCACGGATCCGATCCATAGCCCAGCCGCCCCCCGGGGTCAACCGGGCGCTTGGAGGGGGCCCGGGATCTCCAGCCGCCGCCCTCTCCCGCCTCCGCCAAGCCGCTGCGGGCCGTCCGGCTGCGCGGTCCGGGCAGCATGTCCGGCAAACCGCGGCCGGGAGGAGAGCGTCCCGGCGGCGCTCCGGACGCGGCTCTTCCTCCGCCGCGGCGCCCGGTTCGGGGAGGCCCGGGCTTCGCGGGCCCGGGGGCCGCGTCCGGCGATTTCCTTCGACCCCCGGGGGGGATTCTGCCAGACTCGCCGCCCGCCGGCCCGATCGGCGAAGGGCCCGCTCCGGTCCGCTTCCCTTCCGGGCCGGACCTCCTTTCCCCGAGATTTATCCAGAGATGCACCGCTTCCAGGGCTTATGAGCGACGGCCTGCTGGACATGGTGGACGATCCCGCCCACGTCAAGAACCTGTCCCTCGAGCAGCTGGAGCAGCTGGGCGGCGAGATCCGCGGCGAGCTGCTCGAGAAGCTCTCCAAGAGCGGGGGGCACCTGGGCTCCAACCTGGGGGTGGTGGAGCTGACCCTGGCGCTGCACTTCTGCTTCGAGACGCCGCAGGACAGGCTGCTCTGGGACGTCAGCCACCAGACCTACGTCCACAAGCTGCTCACCGGGCGCAAGGACCGCTTCGCCACCATCCGCACCACGGGGGGGCTCAACGGCTTCGCCCTGCGCGCCGAGAGCGAGCACGACTGCTACGGCGCGGCCCACGCCGGGACCGCGCTCTCCGCGGCCCTGGGCTTCGCCGCCGCACGCGACAAGCTGGGAGGGGACGGGCACGTGGTGGCGGTGTTCGGGGACGCGGCCCTCACCAACGGCATCACCTACGAGGCGATCAACAACATCTCGGGGACCACCCGGCGCTTCATCGGCATCCTCAACGACAACGAGATGAGCATCGCCCGCAACGTGGGGGCCATCTCCGGCTACCTCAACAAGCTGCTGATGAACCCCGCCTACTCCCGGGCCCAGAACAGCTTCTCGAGGCTGGTCAAGTGGCTGCCCAAGGGGGAGCTGGCGGTGCGGCTGGGGCGCTGGAGCGAGGACTTCCTCAAGGCGCGGGTCTCCAGCCTGGCGCTGCGCTCCCAGGAGGATCCGGGGACCGAGGAGAAGCGCCCCGGCGGGCTGATCTTCGAGGAGATGGGCCTGTGCTACCTGGGCCCCTTCGACGGCCACGACCTGCCCACCCTGATCGCCGCCCTGGAGTACGCCAAGGCGGCCGAGGAGCCCATCATCCTGCACGTGGTCACCCGGAAGGGCCACGGCTTCGAGGCCGCGGTGGCCCATCCCGAGAAGCTGCACGGGGTGGGACCCTTCGACGCCCGGACCGGCGCCTCGACCCGCAAGAAGGGCGGGGTCCCGGCCTGGCAGGACGTGTTCGGCAGGGCCATGGTGCGGCTCTGCCGCCAGGATCCGCGGGCGATCGGGATCACCGCGGCGATGCCCAGCGGCACGGGGCTCAAGCTGCTGGAGCAGGAGATGCCGGACCGCTACTACGACGTGGGGATCGCCGAGGAGCACGCGGTCCTCTTCGCCTGCGGCCTGGCGGCGGGAGGGCTGCGCCCGGTCTGCGCCATCTACTCGACGTTCCTCCAGCGGGCCTACGACTGCATCATCCACGACGCCGCCCTGCAGAGCCTTCCGGTGACCTTCTGCATGGACCGGGCCGGCCTCTCCCCCCAGGACGGCCCGACCCACCACGGCATGTTCGACATCTCCTACCTGCGCTGCGTCCCCGGGGTGATGGTGATGGCCCCGAAGGACGAGGACGAGCTGGTGGACATGCTCTTCATGGCCAACGGCGCCTCCTGTCCGGCGTTCATCCGCTATCCCCGCGGCGCAGCCGAGGGGGTGGCGATCAAGGAGAGCCCGGCGCCGCTGGAGCCCGGCGCCGCGGAAGTGGTCCGGGAGTTCCCCGGGGGGGACGGGGCCAGGGTGGCCCTCTTCGGGCTGGGCAACTTCCATCCGGTGGCCATGGCCCTGGCCGAGGAGCTCCGGGAGCACGACGTGGCGGTGGTCAATCCCCGCTTCGTCAAGCCGCTGGACGAGGAGGTCCACCTGCGCTTCGGCGAGTCGGCGGATCTGGTGGTGACCCTGGAGGACCACGTGATTCCGGGAGGCTACGGGAGCGCGGTGCTGGAGCTGTTCTCCCTGAAGGGCGTCGGCGTCCCGGTGCTGCGGATCGGCTGGCCCGACAGCTTCGTCGAGCACGCCTCCGGCGTCGGGGATCTGCGTGAGCGGTACGGCCTGACCGTGCCCGCCATCGCCGGGCGGATCCGGGAGGCGGCGGCGTGCGGCCCCTCCGCAGGCGCCTCCTGCCTCCAGGGCGCTTCGGCGGCCTGAGGCCCCCGCGGAGCCCCGGTCCCACCGCTTTTCCCGCCGCAACCGGATCCCTCTGCCTCCCTGGCCCGGCCGGCCCTCGCATCGCCCCGGAGGGGCCGCCTTTCGTGGACAGGCCCGCGGCCCTCTGCTAGCCTGCCCGGCGTGGCACCGAAGGCAGACCCCCCTGCGGAGCCCTCCTACGAGGAGGCCCTGCACCGGCTGGAAAAGATCGTCTCGAGCATGGAGGGCGGCGATCTGAGCCTGGAGAAGCTCATAGAACACTACGAGGAGGGAGTGCGCTTCCAGAAGATCTGCCAGGACAAGCTCCAGGAGGCCGAGGAGCGGATCCAGGTCCTGATCCAGGGCGGGGAGGCGCAGGCGGCCTCCGATGGCGGCGGGAACGGCGACTCCCGGCCGTAGGGCGGCTTCCCCCATGTCCAGCGCCGAACCAACCGCCCTGCGGGGCGAGGCCATCGGAATGTCCGGCGGGAGCCTGTCGGTGCCCGACCGGCCGATCGTCCCCTTCATCCGCGGCGACGGCACCGGAGGGGACATCTGGGCGGCCAGCGTCCGGGTGCTGGACGCGGCGGTGGAGAAGGCCTACGGGCAGGAGCGTCGGATCGCCTGGCTGGAGGTGTACGCGGGCCAGGCGGCCAGGGACCGGACGGGCGAGTGGCTGCCCCAGGAGACCGTCGACGCCTTCGGGCGCTACCGCGTGGGCATCAAGGGCCCCCTGACCACCCCGGTGGGCGGAGGCATCCGCTCCCTCAACGTGGCCCTGCGCCAGAAGCTCGACCTCTTCGTCTGCCAGCGTCCGGTGCGGCACTTCCCGGGAGTCCCCTCGCCGGTGAGGCATCCCGAGCGGGTGGACATGGTGATCTTCAGGGAGAACACCGAGGACATCTACGCCGGCATCGAGTACCAGGGCGGCTCCGAGGAGTCGCGGCGCCTGCTCGGCTTCCTGCAGGAGGAGTTCCCCGGCGACTTCGCCAAGATCCGCTTCGGATCCCAGGAGCGGATCGACCAGTACATGGGAGGGGCCGCTCCCGGCCACGGCTCCCCGCCGGTGGAGGTGGGCATCGGGATCAAGCCGGTCTCCTCGGTGGGGACCATCCGGCTGGTGAAGGCGGCGGTGGACTACGCCCTGCGCGAAGGGCGCCGGAGCGTGACCATCGTCCACAAGGGGAACATCATGAAGTTCACCGAGGGGGCCTTCCGGGACTGGGGCTACGGGGCGGCCGAGCGCATCTTCGGCGATCGGGTCTACACCTGGGGGCAGTACGAGCGCGCCCGAGCCTCCCGGGGGGAGGAGAAGGCCCGGGAGGAGCAGCGGGCGGCCCTGGACGGGGGCGCCCTCCTGGTCAAGGACGCCATCGCCGACATCGCCCTCCAGCAGGTGCTCACCCGGCCCGGCGACTTCGACGTGATCGCCACCCTCAACCTCAACGGCGACTACCTCTCCGACGCGCTGGCGGCTCAGGTGGGGGGGATCGGCATCGCTCCGGGAGGGAACATCAACTACCAGACCGGCCACGCCATCTTCGAGGCGACCCACGGCACCGCTCCCAAGTACGCCGGCCAGGACCGGGTCAACCCGGGCAGCGTGGTGCTCAGCGGCGAGATGATGCTGCGCTACCTGGGCTGGAAGGAGGCGGCCGGCCTGGTGGTCAAGGGGCTGGAGGGGGCCATACGCTCCAAGCGGGTCACCTACGACTTCGCCCGGCTGACCGAGGACGCCACCGAGATCCGCTGCTCGGAGTTCGGCGACAACATCGTCGCCCACATGTAGGGCGGGGCGGAGCCCGCTCTCCGCCGACGCCCGGCCGGGCGCCGCTCCTTCCTCCCGGACCGCGGACGCGGGGGATCCCGGATCAGGCCGCGTCCGCGCCGTCCGCCCCGGGCTCCGGCCCGGCTTCCCCGGGCGGGGGCACGGCTTCGGTGGCTCCGGCGTCCAGGAAGTGGATCCAGGCCTGGGTCACGGGCCGGCCGTAGATCCGCTCCATGGCGGCGCGGTACAGGCCGACCTGCGGGGCGTGGTGCCGGATCCGGGCCGCGATCCCCTCCCGGGAGCCGACGCGGTCGGTCTTGTAGTCCAGGATCCAGATCTCCTCCTTCCGGATCACCGCCAGATCCACGATGCCGCTGACGATCGCCACCTCCCCGGCGGTGGCGCCGTCGAACTCGATCGAGTCGAATCCCAGGCGGCTGAGCTCCCGGGCGGAGAAGGCCGCCTCGAAGGGCAGCTCCCTCCGGATCCAGCGCCGGCTCCTCCGGATCCTCTCCCCGGTCTCCGAGTTCCAGAACCGGGCTATGGCCCCGGGATCCAGCAGGCCGAGCTGCGCCTGGGAGATCCGGCCGCCGGCCGCCAGCTCATTGCACGCCTTGAGCACGCTCTCCACGGAGAGGGCCCGGTCGGGATCGAGGAGCTCCAGGACCTGGTGGTAGGCCAGGCCCTTGCGGACGGGGGAGACCGCCGGATCCGCCGGGCCGGGCTCCCCGGGGAGGAAGGGGGGATCCTGCTTCCGGAGGGAGCTGGCCGAGCCGGAGCGAGGCAGCGCGGCGGCCAGGCGGTAGGGGTAGGTCCACCGGTCCGGATCGGGCGCGGGAGCCCGGGGACGCTCCTGGCCGCCGCTTCCGGTCCGCGAAGGCGGGTCCAGGTGCACCTTCCAGCGGATCCCCCCGGCCTCCCCCTCCTCCTCCCCCTCCCGGCCCAGGCCGGCGCTCTCCCTCGCCCAGGGCAGGATCCAGCCGGCGTAGGAGGGGCCTCCGGGGCGGCGGATCTCCTCCTGCGACCGGAAGCTCCCCGAGAGGATCAGGTGCTCCCGGGCCCGGGTCATGGCCACGTAGAGCAGCCGGGCCTCCTCCGCCGCGAGGGAGCGCTTCAGGCGGCTCCTTCCCATCAGGTGGGGTAGGGAGGGGCAGGTTCCGCTGGCGCCCGGCAGGGACAGCATGGGGCAGAGCCCCAGATCGTCGTCCAGGATCAGCGGGGCCCCGAGCCCTTCCTGGTTGAAGCGCTCGTCGATCCGGGCCAGGGCCACCACCGGGAACTCCAGCCCCTTGCTCCTGTGGATGGTCATCAGGCGGACCGCGTCCACCGAGTCGCTGCCGGAGGGCTCGGCGGACCCGCTCTCCTCCTGGCGGTGGCGCAGCCACTGAACCATCTGCGAGAGGTCGGGGGCGTGCTCCTCCTCGTACCCCTCCAGCAGCTGGAAGAACTGCCGCACCTGCGGATCGGAGTTCCGGTCCGGGAACCGGGACTCCGGCAGCCCGGCCAGGAAGCGGTCCAGGCATTCGGAGGGAGCCAGGCTGCGGCGGTCCTCCTGCCAGCGCCGGTGCCGCTCCAGGAACCGGCCGGCCCTGGCGCGGGCCCCGGCCCGCTCCTCGTCGGAGGAATCCGCCAGGATCCTCAGGGCGTCCCAGAGGGAGCCCTCCGGATCCGAGAGGCGCAGCATCGCCAGCTGGTCGGCGTCCATCCCGACCAGGGGCGAGCGGAGGACCGCCAGCAGGGGGACGCTGCCCAGGGGGTTGTCCATGGTCCGGAGCAGCGCGGTCAGATCCCGGACCACGGGCAGATCGTGGAAGCTGTCCCCTCCGGACGAAAGGGGGATGCGGTGCTGCGAGAAGGCCCTAGCGAACGCCGAGGCGCAGTTCCGGTGGGACCGCGCCAGGATGGCGAAGTCCCGCCAGGAGGCCTTCCGGGGAGCGCCGCCGTCCCGGCCGGCGATCCCGGGGCCTCCCTTGCGCACCCAGTCGCCGATGGCCCGGGCCAGGACATGCGCCTCGCTCTCCACCCGCTCCCGCTTCCGGCTCCCGTCCTGAACCGCCAGGTGCAGGCTCACCCGGGCCTCGGATCCGCCGGCGCCGCCGGCTCCGGGGACCAGCTCCGCCTCGCCGCCGTAGTCGAAGCCGGGGACCTCCCGGCCCAGCCGGGAGAAGAAGCGGTTGAAGAACCGGAGCAGGGCGGGGCGGCTGCGGAAGTTGTCCCGCAGATGGATGGCGGAGTTGGGCCACCGCTCCTGGTACCCTTCGAGGATCCGGGGACGGGCCTGGCGGAATCCGTAGATGCTCTGCTTGGCGTCCCCCACGATGAAGCGGTTGCCTTCGGGCCGGGAGAGGGCGGAGACGATGGCGTCCTGGGCGGGGTTGATGTCCTGGTACTCGTCCACGAAGACCAGCCGGAACCTCTCCTGCAGCCGGCGGGCGATCCTCCCGCATCCGCGGTCGGGGCCCTCGGGGTAGAGCAGGCGCAGGGCCAGCTGCTCCATGTCCGGGTAGTCGATCCCCTGCCGCTGCCGCTTGAGGAGGGCGAAGCGCTCCCCGAAGGCCCGGGCCAGCTCCGAGAGGGAGAAGATCCAGCTGCTGCAGAGCCTCCAGTCCCCGGCCATGGCGGAGGAACCGCTTCCGGGATCCCGCAGCAGTCGCTCCAGGAAGCGCATCTCCCCGAAGGGATGGCCGCTGCCCGCCGGAGCGCTGCGAGTGGCCCGCTCGAGATGCCCCCTCCCCTCCAGGGGATCGCTCCCCATCTCCTCCAGGGCCCCGATGCGGTCCTCCAGATCCTGGCGCTTCTTCGGCGGGGCGCCGTCCAGGAGGCTCCGGAGGGAGGCGATCCAGGGCCTGCGGAACAGGGCGTCGAAGCGCTCGGCGAGCCAGAGCCGCCAGGCTTCCGGCTCCGGGCTGGAGTACCTCTCCCTCTGGAGATCGAGCCATTTCCCGGGGAAGGGGAGGGACTGGAGGTGGTCGTGGAGGCGGAGGATCAGGCGGCGGACGGAATGGGAGCGCGATCCGGGAGACAGGGCCCGGTCGGGCGCTCCCTGGTTGGCCAGGCGGATCCACCGGGCCAGATCCTTCCTGCGGGGATCGGCGTAGCAGGCTTCGAGGGTCTGGTCGAGGGCCCGGCTGCGCAGGGGGAAGAGCTCCGGGGGGGAGAGCACCTGGACCCGGGGGGGAAGGCCCAGGACCGAGGCGTGCTCCTGCAGCAGCCGCAGGGCGATGGCGTGCAGGGTGCCGATGGCGGCGGCGTCGACCAGGGCCAGCTGCTCCCGGATGTGCGCCCGCGCCTTCCCCTTCCAGCTCCGGGCGAGCTGCCCCAGCCGGGACCGGATCCGGTGCTTCATCTCGGCCGCCGCCGCCTCGGTGAAGGTGACCATCAGGATCCGGTCCATGCCGGTTCCCGACGCCGGATCCCCGACCCGCTTCAGGCACCGCTCCACCATGACCCGGGTCTTTCCGGTCCCGGCCCCGGCCAGCACCAGGACGTTGCCCTCGGCGTCGATCGCCCGCTGCTGGGCCGGAGTGGACTCCCCTGGGCTCACGGCTCCTCCCGATCCCTGCGGAACTGGTGGGAGTGGGGATCGATGCGGCAGACGGAGGCGTAGCCGCAGGACTGGCACGAGCCCGGCTCGTAGGGATCCACCCCGACGCCGCCCCCGAGGATCCGCAGGCCCATGGTCCGGAGATGGCTCCGGGTCCGGCCGGCGAGATCCTCGAACTCCTCCCTGGAGAGGTGGTTGCTCCGCTGCCTGTTCAGGCTTCCGTCCCGGTTCAGGCGGAAGGGGATCAGGCAGGGCGGCCCGGGATCGGGCTGCCGGCCCGCCAGCCGGGAGAGGGCCTCCCGCTGGAAGAAGCCCTGGAGGGCGAGCACCCGCTGGGGCCGGCCCTCCTCCCGGAGGGCATCCCGGTCCTCCGGGGTCCTGGCGGGCCTGCCCTGCAGCGGCGCCAGGAAGACGGCGTCGGGCCGGGGACTGCCGTCCAGCCCGAGCCGGTCCGGAATGCCGGGGTGGCTCTCCAGGACGTCGAGATAGGCGAAGAGCTGCAGATCGAGCCCCTTCTCGATCCGGGAGCGGCTCGGCTGCCTGCTGCTGGACTTGTAGTCGATCACCACCGCCGCGCCCCCGCTTCCCAGATCGACGCGGTCGAGCTTTCCCGAGAGGGCCAGGACAGCCCCCTCCTCCAGCTCCAGGAGACGGGCCTCCAGGGCGTCCCTTCTTCCCCCGAAGGACAGCTCGGCCTCGGCGGGATCGAAGCCGTAGCCCCCCTCGCGCATCCACTCGACCTGCGCCTGGACGAAGTCCTGGAGCTGCGCCTTGAGCCCCTCCAGGTTGAAGGCCTGGCGGGGATCCTTCCGGAAGATGCGGCCGTGGTACTCCCGGGCCTCCCGGTCCGCCAGGCTTCCGATCAGATCCCGTGCCTCCCCGGGGGTGAGATCCCGCCACTCCCTTCCCTCCTCCCGCACCTTCTGGTGGAACCTCTGTAGCACCAGGTGGTGGAAGGTGCCCGCTTCGATCGGGCCGAGATCGTGGGGCCGCTCCTCCTCGATCCCGAGTCCGGAGCGGACGAAGAAGCGGAAGGGGCACTGGGCGTACTCCTCCAGCCGGGAGACGGAGGTGGGGAGCCGCCGCTGCCGGTCGAGGAAGAGCCGCCGGGCCAGGGCTGGGGAGAGGACCGCCGGTCCGGGATCGGGCGGAGGGGGCGGGGCCGGAAGGGGCGGAATCCTCTCGATTTCGATGCCGGGGAAGAGGTGCTGCAGATGGTCCACCAGCGGGGAAGGGGTCAAGGGCTGCCCGTCGCCGCCCAGCTGGGCGTAGCTCACATGGAGCCTGCGGGAGGGGCGGGTGCAGGCGATGTAGGCCAGGTACTGCTCCTGGGCAAGGCCCCGGCGCGTGCTGGGGCAGACCGGGATGCCCGCCTCCTCCAGCGCCTCCCGCTCGGACTCCTCCAGCAGCGACCCGCCCTCGGGCTGGGCGGGGAACACCGAGGAGTTGGCTCCCATCAGGAAGGCCTGGCGGATCTCGGGAGTGCGGGTGCGGTCCACCTGGCTGACCAGCACTTCGTCGGCTCCCTGGGGGATGGTTCCGACGGTCAGGCTGTCCAGGCCCGCCTCCAGGGGGGCCAGCAGGTCCCCGAGGGTGTGGTCCCGGCCGGGAAGGGCCTGCTCGACGCCGGCCAGCCACTGGTCCAGCTCCCCCCACAGGGTCCGGTGCGCCGCCTGGCTGGAGGAGCGGCTCCATCCCTCCAGGACCTCCTCGATCCGCAGCGCAGACCAGAGCTCCCGGACGCCCTTGCGGATCGCCGCGCCGTCCACGGGCAGGGGGGCGTCCCCGCCGCAGCCGAGGCTTCGGGCCAGCTGCACGAAGGGGGCGGCCAGGCGGGCCAGCCTCTCCCGGGACAGGCCCGCCTCCCGGTGGATGCCGCTCCTGGTCCAGAGCCTCCCCTCGATGCCCTTGCGCCCGGCCTGCAGCTCGAGCCGGCAGGCTTCCCCGGCGTCGGAACCGGCCAGTCCGGTCTTGAGCACGGAGAACCAGTCCCGGTTGCGCCAGCCATGGACCGCCATCCTCAGCGCCCCCAGGGTGAGCAGGACCGCGGGGTGGTGGCGTCCCCGGATCCGGTGGTCCAGGAAGAAGGGGATGCCGCGCCGCGTGAACACCGAGCGGATCTCGGAGGAGTAGTCCGAGAGCCGGCGGACGATCACCGCCATGTCCCGGAAGCGGATCCCTTCCTGGCGGACCTCCCTCAGGATGGAGCGGGCCACATGCTCGGCCTCGGCGTGTCGGTCCGGACAGGCGGAGATCCGGATCTGCGGCCCGGCCGGGGCGCCCTGGAAGGGCTCGGGGCTCGTCCAGCGGCGCTCCAGGTGCCGCAGCTGGGGGCTCTCCCTCCAGCGGGAGGCTTCCGGGCAGCGGGGCAGGCACGACGTCTCCACCAGGAAGCTGGGGTGCAGCTCCATGGCCTGGCGGCACCCGTCGGCCTCCTGGTCCAGGCAGCTCCAGAAGTCGAGCAGGTCTCCTGATTCACTGCCGGGACGGTCCCGGTCCAGGCAGAAGTACAGCCAGGCGCTCCTGCAGCGGCGCATCACCCCGATCAGCAGGGCTAGCTCCCGGGGATCGAGCCGCTGGAATCCGTCCATCCATATCCTGCTGGGGGCCCAGATCCCCTCCTGTGGGGAGAGGGATTCCAGCTGCCGGAGGGTCTCCGGGAGGAACAGCTCGGGATCGCGGCACCGGTGGTCCGCCAGCCACTGGCGGTAGAGACCCGAGAGCCTCTCCAGGTCGCCGATCTTGAGGGCCAGGGATCCGGCGGCGCTCCGGCTGAGCTCCTGAAGCTCCCGGCGGTAGGGATCCAGCTCCCGGAGCAGCCGGTCCATCCGGGCGGAGAGGGCGAAGAGATGCTCCCTTCCGGCCGGGGAGCCGAACCGGCTGCCGTGCTTCAGGAGCAGGGAGTAGAGGACCAGGCTGCGGCCCTCGGCCTTGAGGACCTCCGCTCCGCAGTCGTCCGAGGCCCTGTGGATCTCCCTGGCCAGCTGGTCGAAGCTGAGCACCTGCAGGCGGGTGAAGCCCCGGACGCGGCGCTCGCCGGGCTCCTTGAGGATGCGCTCCTTGATCTGGAAGACGGACTGCTGGGGCGCCAGGCAGAGGAGCGGCGGCCCGTCGGGATCCGAGGCCAGCTCCTCCTGGATGGAGCGGATGCAGTGGCGGGTCTTGCCGCTTCCGGCGGGACCCAGGAAGAAGCGCACCCGGGTCAGGGGCATGGACCGGAGCGGGGCGGGGGATCCTTCCTGCAGCCCAGGCAGGCTGGCGAGGCGGGGAGCATCGCTCGCAAGGCTAGCCCCAGCGCCGGACCGGGGCAAGGGCTGTCGCTACGCCCTCCCCATGATCCGCGCCCCGGACGCTCCGGGGGGCGGGGCATGTCCTTCGAAGCCGCCGAGGCGCCGTTCCCCGCCGCCTGCGGCGGTCCCCGGAGGGAGGGGCGGCAGAGGGCTCTCCGGAGCGCACGGAAGTCGGGCGGAGCATGCGCCAGGGGCCTCTCCAAACCCTTCGAGGCCGCCGGCATCAGTCCTTGTCGGTATCAATTGAAAATGTCCCGATAATGGTGGTCTTGGCATCCCTGGGTCGCTGCGCTGCGCCACCACGGGCCGAAGGGCTTCATCCCGTACCTCCTCCGCTGCTCTCCTGCGCCCTCCCTATCAGGGTGTGATGCTTCCTCATCCGGTAGCTGCTTCCCCGGATGCTGACGATGTGGCTGTGGTGCACCAGGCGATCGAGCATCGCCGACGCCATCACCTCGTCGCCAAGCACGACGCCCCATTCCTCGAACCCTGAGGTGGTCGGGTCGTCGAAGCCCGATCGTGGCGGGCTTTGATCAGCTGGAAGAAGAGCACTTCGCCATCCCGGCTCACGGGCAGGCAGCCGATCTCGTCCACCACCAGGGCTGCGGGATGGACAAGGACTCTCAGGCGATGGGCCAGCCTGTCGGCGGCTCGGCTCCGGAGGCGCAGACAGGCTGCGCCATATGTTTGGTATCGTTTCCCTGCCCTAAGCGGACCCAGGGGTGCAGGGGGCAGCTCCCCCTGCAGTGGAGGGCCGGGGGCCTTCGCTCCTGGCCGGGAGCTGCGTCGTCAGCCTGCACAGCGACAACCCTGTCGATGCGTGGAAATGCTCAATCAGTTGACGGATCAAGTGTCCCAATGTCATTGACAGGTTCCGCTGATCCTGCCCCGTACCAGCGAGCGAGGCCGGGTGGCCCGTCGTCAGGAACTACCTGGCCTCGGTCCGCTCCCTGCCCGATCACCTCCTGTCCCGCTGCCACCAGCTGGGACTGGTCCTCACCGACCACCGCCACAACGCCCTCTTCCAGTGCACCGATGTCCAGCGCAATCCCACCGGAGCCGAGATAGTCGGTACGCTCGTGCGCCCCGACGGCTCCCGCTACCGGGGCATGGCCCGTGGCTCGCGCAAGGACCGCGGCGGCTTCTGGCTGCCGTTGGACCGTCCAAGCTCGTTGCTGCCATCCTCGTCGAGAGCGCCATCGACGCCCTTTCCGCATGGCTCATGCATCCCCGGCTCAGGACCAGCGGAACCGAATTCGTCTCCACCGCAGGAACCACCCACCGCATCCCCGATTGGCTCGGATGCTGGAGCCTCGAGCGGATCCTCTGCGCCTTCGATGCCGACCAGAGCGGCGACCGCTGCGCCTCCCGCCTCATGCAGGACAATCCAGCCGTTCGGAACCTGAGGCCTGTCGGGGCCAAGGACTGGAACGATGTCTTCCGAAAGCGGAGCTGAATCCCCCGGCTGCCGCCCACGCAAGCGGGATCAGGCAGCTTTTCCTTCCAGGATGTCATCTCCCCGGGCAGCAGAAGCTGCCCGTCTCCTGCAAGTCCAATGGCTCCCCCCCCCCCCTCGATCGGATGTCACCCCGGAGCAATCTGGAAAACCCGACCGGCCAATCGCTGCAAATAACACCGGCACCGCAAGCTATTTCACGCCATGATGGTGGATTGTCTCCGCAAGGCCGAGATTGTCGATCCATGATAGCTTTGGACCGGGGCCGTGCAGACGTATGCTGCACCGGTCGGACAGGGGCAGATACCGGATCCTGCCGTGTAGATCCAGCGCGGTCATTACACCAACTACGCGTTCGAAGCCCATCCGCCGAAGCGAGCTGCCCGAGTGCTTCCCCACATAGCCGGTGCATGCGGGTCGGCTCGAATTCAAGATAGACGATGGTTCGATTTCAGTAACACCGCTTAGCGTGGCTCCGCCAGGGTGCAAGGCAGCCATCAGAATCGGTGAAGCCCACGAACGCTCGGGCAAGCTGTCCCCGACGGTTTCCAACTTTGCGTGTTGGACGCTTACCAAAACACTTGCTAAGGTACATAGCTTGTTGGGTCGAGAATGGCCTCACAAACCCTCAAAAGACCAGCCGGCTTATTCCCGTACTGCCAAGCAAAGGCAAGGCTTGCTCCGATGTGGAGCGAATGCTTCCTTACATGCCCTACATGTCCGTATTCTTCGTCAGCTTGCTGCCGACAAGCCGTCCATCGATCTTCTCCGACATCCGTCTTGACTACTGATTCAATATCCGAATGCCACATCGTAAAACCACGTCCGTGTTTGGTTTCGGCGGGCGCCACCTCATTGGCCGAACTATCAAGCAGTTTTAAAAGCGCACGATTATCCCTCTCGTGCTTCGCCTTGCTTCCATTCATGTCAGGCTTATCTGCATCCGCATCGAAGACTACATAGGTGGAAATTCCCATTTTTCTTGCAATCACAAGCGGTTGAAGAAGCTGACTCTTGCCATTTGCCGGTACGATATGGCAACCCAGTCGTTGAAATGCATCCATTTTATCCATAAGTTGAATGCAAGACATGAGATAGGCGACATCCTCCAGGCCTTCAACGAGAATCAAATTGCTGGTAAAGAACATCTCGCTGAGATCAAGCTGCAAAGCTTGGTGTATCCTTAACAGAATTCCCTTTGGCATAGCCGGTGGCTTTTCCGTTGCGTTAGCAATGGCCTGTGCAATTTCATCCAGTGTCACCTGAGACACCGCAGAATTTTGGTTTTTGGGATGCTTGCGCACCATGCGAACGTCTTCAAATCTTTGACTCGAAACGAAACGTGGATCGTGCGTCGATATAATGACTTGAGCGTTGCATTGACTAAGAGAATTCAAGACTGTAGCAAGATGCCGGGCTTGTGGTGGATGCTGGTACAGTTCAGGTTCTTCGCAGGCGAGAATAAGTGTAGGGCCGGATGTATCGTCGGTTCCGGACAGCTCCTGCAACAATGCTAACAAGTAAGACCGCTGAAATCCGTGGCCAAATCTTGCAAGTTCGCCTTGAAACTTTCCTTCACCAGCAAGAATGTGCGCCAGAGGTTCCTCCACGCGAACTGATTTATCAGGATCTTGCTTCCACTGAAGGCGCAAATGCGCTTTAGGATGTGCCCATTCGGATATCCGCGTCTTCAGAGAAGTCGAAATCTCATCAAGAACATTCTGATTATCATCGAGCAATTTTTGATATTTTTGTTGTACGTCCGCTCGTAACGTCTGGATTATTTCGTCAAAATTAACTTTTGATCGAACAGTACGCGTGAGAAGTCTTCCAAGAGCTGAATTGCGAGCCTCCGCTTGCTCCGAAGACGCATCTTTAACAGCGGGAACATATACCCATTGGACGTGCCTTGCGAGGCGGTTGGCTCCCTTGGAAAAACCGTAGAACTGATCCTCACTGGGGATGAGTTCGCATTGTTCCGGCCGTGCTTCCTCGTACTTGCGGAGCGCTGATATCATATTCTCTCTATTGCTCGGTTCTCTAAGGTCGGTATATCGATTGCGAATCTCATTGTAAATCTGCTTTAGTTTAATGACTTTTGCCCGACTGGACTCTGCTTCAAAAAACGGAATAAACGCTCTTATGCCAAGGCGTTGTCCATGCTGTTTGACTTCAGCCCTTCCACTATCTCGATTATAATTCGCAACGGCCTTAATAACAAGTTGGCCTTGACGAACGTAGTTTGAAAAATCTTCTCGGGCAGCTTCACTCAAGTCATCAAAAATAACGGTGATTTCGATTGGGCGAGCGGTGTTTTTGCAATGAAAGTCCTCTAGTTGCAGTTGACTAAGATTTGTGGAAATACTTTCATTTTCTCGAAAGAATACGTTTAATGCCATCAATACCGTTGACTTTCCGGCACCATTCGGTCCAACCAAGCAAGCATAATCATTAAAGTAAACGGTTTCATCATCGAAGGAACGGAAGTTCCTTATATGTACGGAAGATATTCTCACCCTTGTTCTTCTGAACTCAATCGGGGATGAGCTGCTCGTTCCGTATTCGTTTAAACGGCAAGCTCTCCCGAAAAAAGTGTGTGTTGAGCGACATGGAGGTTGATCTTGGCGAAGTCGAGCTTCCCGGCGATGAGGAAAAAGACAGTGTGGATAGTCTTGAAGCAGCGGTAGCCTCTGGCGAGGCGCTTGGCGGACTGGAATAGCCCGTTGAGAGCCTTGATGGAGCCGTCGCTGCGACGTGTTTTGGCCCAGGCTGCGATTCCATGGATGTGTTTCCGGATCATCCTGGCGACGGCCTTCATGGGCTCGACCTTGGAGCGGTTCACGTTGGCGCACCACTGGTGGAGCATAACCCTGACTACGTGGATCTGCTTGCGGTTGAGGATCTCCCGCAGCTGCTCCCGATACATCCAGGCTCGGGCTGTGCGCTTGCCGACGACGTTGGCCAGGAGAGCATCTTGGTCGGCTTGCTGAGCGGGCCCGCGGCTGACAGGATTCTTGAGCAGCGTCCATCGCAG
The DNA here is from genome assembly GCA_965221075.1 of Limisphaerales bacterium. Classification (GTDB taxonomy): domain Bacteria; phylum Verrucomicrobiota; class Verrucomicrobiia; order Limisphaerales; family AAA164-E04; genus UBA2970. The sequence continues at coordinate 2,801,814 of OZ244865.1, read as the reverse complement.
ACCCTTGAGATCCGGGTCGCTCCGCTGCTTGATGCGCCAGGTCGCGTCGAGCGCCTTGGAGGCGTGGGTGTGTTCCTGCACCAGAACCGGGCGCAGCTGCTCCAATACAACGTTACGCTGTGCGTGCCGGCTGTAGACCTCCAGCAGGAGATCATGCAGTACCTGCAGGCCGAGGATCCAGCCGCCAAGCTCTCTCTCGCCAATCTCCGCCGCACGCTGGCCCGTTAGCGGCGGGAGATGGACGTCGACTCCGCAAAGGAGAGTCCCGCCTCCGCCTCCTCGCATAAGTCTTCCCCGCCAGGAAAGGGAGCCGCCGCCCTGGTCGGCATCGGTCGCTACGACCATACGCAAGGTAATAACTCCTCGGATAGATCACTGAACAGCTCAATCTGTTTAGCCTCCTTTCCGGCAGGCTTTCGGGGACCGGATCCGCGATCGGACCGTTCCGATCGGAGCACGAGGCCCTTCGGAGGGACGGATCGGCCATGCGGCGCGTCCGGCCGTTTCCCCGGGATCCGGCCTGCCCGGTCCGGACGGTCTCCGGCGCCGCCGATCAGTCCCTGCGAGGCCGGGCCGCCTGCCGCCGGAGACGGGAAGGCCGCTCCGCCACGGGCCGGTGCTTCAGCCGCGCCCGCAGCAGTTCTTGTACTTCTTCCCGCTGTTGCAGGGGCAGAGCTGGTTGCGCCCGATCTTGGGCCCGGCGCGCACCGGGCTCCCCTTCTTCTTGCTCGGGCCGCCCATGCGGCCCCGGCTGGCGACCAGCTGGCTGGCCGACCGGACCATCTGGTCGGCCTGCGCCATCCTGCGCTCCCGGAGCGCCTGGGGATTCTCGCCCGGGGAGGCGGCGTCCTGGAGGCGCGACTGCCGGTTGATGCGGGTGAGGAAGCTCTCGTAGGCCCTCAGGCTGGTGGCGCTGCGGAAGATCCCCCGGCAGATCTCCCGCTTGATGCGGGCCATCAGGTCCTGGAAGGTCTTGAAGGCCTCGCTCTTGTACTCCAGCAGCGGATCCCGCTGCCCGTAGGCTCGCAGTCCGATGCTGCTGCGCAGGCCGTCCATGGCGTAGAGGTGCTCCTGCCAGAGCCGGTCCACGCAGGAGAGGACCAGGGAGCGCTCGACGGCCTGGAGCTGGTCCTGATCCTCGCTCTCGGCCTTGATCCGGTAGGTGTCGCGCACCTTCCCGATCAGGTGGCGGCAGAGGGACGCCTGCCCGGGAGAGAGGCCCTCGTAGAGGGTGCCGGACTCCTCCATCGCCTCCCCCTCACCCTCACGGGCCACCTTCCCGAGCTCCTCCGGCGAGACGGCGACCGGGAAGTTCTGCAGCATCCATCCCGCCAGGCCCTGGAGGTCCCAGGACTGGGGATCCTCCTCCGCCCCGGAGGCCTCCTCGACCTGGTCGACCAGCACCTCCTCCATGATCTCCAGCATCCGCTCCTGGACATCCTCCCGGTGCATGATCTCGTTGCGGAAGCCGTAGACGATCTCCCGCTGCTTGTTCATCACGTCGTCGTACTCGAGGGTGTGCTTGCGGATCTGGAAGTTGTGCTGCTCGCACTGCTTCTGGGCCCGCTCCAGGGTGCGGTTGAGCATGGGGTGCTCGATCTCCTGCCCCTCCTCCATCACCCGCTGCATGATCTTGCCCGCCCAGTTGGAGCCGAACAGGCGCATCAGGCGATCCTCCAGCGAGACGAAGAAGTGGCTGGACCCGTTGTCCCCCTGGCGGGCGCAGCGCCCCCGCAGCTGCCGGTCGATGCGGCGGGACTCGTGCCGCTCGGTGCCGATCACGTGGAGGCCCCCCAGCTCGCCGACGCCGGGGTCCAGCTTGATGTCGGTGCCCCGTCCGGCCATGTTGGTGGCGATGGTCACCGCGCCCTTCTTCCCGGCCCGGGCCACGATCTCCGCTTCCTGCTCGTGGTACTTGGCGTTGAGCACCGAGTGGGGGATCCTCTCCTTCCTGAGCATCCGGTCGAGCAGCTCGCTGTCCTCCACCGACACGGTCCCCACCAGGATCGGGCGCCCCTCCCGGTGCTTTTCCCGGATCTCCTCGATCACCGCCGCGTACTTCTCGCGGCGGGACTTGAACACCGAGTCGTTGGCGTCCTTGCGGGCCACCGGGCGGTTGGTGGGGATCACCAGCACCCCCAGCTTGTAGATCTCCAGGAACTCGCCCGCCTCGGTCTCGGCGGTCCCGGTCATCCCCGCCAGCTTGGCGTAGAGACGGAAGTAGTTCTGGATGGTGATGGTGGCGTAGGTCTGGGTCTCCCGCTTGATCTCGACCCCCTCCTTAGCCTCCACCGCCTGGTGCAGCCCGTCGCTCCAGCGCCGCCCGGTCATCAGCCGGCCGGTGTTCTCGTCGACGATGACCACCTCGTTGTTCTGCACCACGTACTCCACGTCCTTCTCGTAGAGGCAGTAGGCCTTGAGCAGCTGGGAGATGGCGTGGATCTTCTGGGCCTTCTCCTCGAAGTCCTTCTGCGCCGCCTCCCGGCGCCGCCCCTTCTCGGGCCCCGACAGCGAGGGGTCGGAGTCGATCTCGTGGTAGGAGACGGTCAGGTCGGGCAGGACGAAGGAGTCGGGATCCCCGGGGCTGATGAAGCCGCGTCCCTTCTCGGTCAGGTCGGCGTCGTGCCGCTTCTCCTCGATGGCGAAGTAGAGGTCCTCCTTCTGGCCGTAGAGCTCCTTCTTGGTCTGGTCGGAGTGCAGGGACATCTCCGCCCGGTTCATGATCTTGAGGTTCTCGGGATTCTCCAGCAGCTTGAGCAGGCCCGGGGACTTGGGATCGCCCATCTTGGCGCGGTAGAGCAGAAGGCCCAGCTCGCGCTCGGTCCCGGCCCGGTCCCCGTCTGTGGCCTCGCCGGACTCAAGTTTGCGCAGGATGCCGCGGGCCTCCTCGAGGTACCCGGAGCAGAGCCGCTTCTGGCGCTGCACCAGCCTCTGGATCTGGGGCTTGATCTGGTCGTAGCGGTCGTCGTTCTGGACCATCGCCGGGCCGCTGATGATCAGGGGGGTGCGGGCCTCGTCGATCAGGATCGAGTCCACCTCGTCCACGATGGCGAAGTAGTGCCCCCGCTGGACCTGCTGCTCGGTGCGGGAGGCCATGCCGTTGTCGCGCAGGTAGTCGAAGCCGAACTCGGAGTTGGTCCCGTAGGTGATGTCGCACTGGTACTGCTCGCGCCGCAGGGGCGGGGGCTGGTCGTGCAGGATGCAGCCCACCGAGAGGCCCAGGAAGCGGTAGATGGCGCCCATCCACTGGCTGTCGCGGCTGGCCAGGTAGTCGTTGACGGTCACGATGTGGACCCCCCGGCCGGCCAGGGCGTTGAGGTAGACCGGCAGGGTGGCCACCAGGGTCTTGCCCTCGCCGGTGGCCATCTCGGCGATGCGCCCGGTGTGGAGCGCGTAGCCCCCGATCAGCTGGACGTCGAAGGGGATCATCTCCCACTTCACCAAGTGCCCCTTGACCTCGATCTCCGAGCCCCAGAGGCGCCGGCAGGCGCTCTTGACCGCGGCGAAGGCCTCGGGGAGCAGCGAGTCCAGGGCCCCGGCCAGCTCGGCGTCGCCCTCGATCCTGGACAGGCGGCCCTGCCACTCCCGGGTCCTGGCCCTGAGCTCCTCGTCGGAGAGGGACTGGTAGGACTCCTCGATCCCGTTGATCCGGTCCACCAGGCCCTGGAGCTTGCGGACCTCGCGCTGGTTGCGGGTTCCGAATACCTTTCTGAATAGCGTCTTGGCTAGGCCGATCATCCGGGAGCAGGCGTCGTTTCCCCTTGTACGCTAGGCAGTCCCCTCCCGGGCGTCAAAGGGAAAGCCGGCGGCCGGGCGGCGGGGCCCCCGGGTATCTATCTTGAACCCTCCGCGGCCCGCCGGTTTACTGGAGGGCCGATGTTGGACATCCGGCAGCTGAGGGAGCGCTCCGGCGAGGTCCGCGAGCGGCTGGCGCTGCGCCGGGACGGCCAGGAGGCCCTGGTGGACCGGGCGCTGGAGAGCGACCGGGACCTGCGCCGGGCGCTGGCCGAGGCGGAGGAGCTGCGCTCCCTGCGCAAGCGCGAGTCCCGGGAGGTGGGGCGGCTGCTCAAGGAGGGCAGGGAGGAGGAGGCGCAGGCCCTGCGGGAGAGGATGCGCCGGGTGGGCGACCGCATCGCCGAGCAGGAAGGGCTCCGGGACAGGGCCGAGAGGACGCGCCGCGACCTGATGCTCTCGCTGCCCAACCTCCCCGACGGCTCGGTCCCCGAGGGGGGCTCGGAGAGGGACAACCCGGTGGTGCGCAGCTGGGGGACGCCCCGGAAGGACTCCCGCGGGGACCACCGGGAGATCGGCAGGGAGCTGCGGCTGCTCGACTTCGAGCGGGGGGCCAGGCTGGCGGGGAGCGGCTTCGTGCTCTACACCGGCTGGGGGGCGCGGCTGGAGCGGGCCCTGATCCAGTACATGCTCCAGCTGCATTCCGGCCCGCACGGCTACCTCGAGGTGTCGCCTCCCTTCGTGGTGGCCCGGCGCTGCATGGAGGGGGTGGGGCAGTTCCCCAAGTTCGTGGACCAGGCCTACCGGGCGGCGCCGGGCGGGGGGGCGGACGGGGATCTGTGGCTGATCCCTACCGCCGAGGCTCCGGTGGCCAACATCCACCGGGAGGAGATCCTGCCGGCCGGGACGCTTCCCCTGCGCTACTGCGCCTACAGCCCCTGCTTCCGCGCCGAGGCGGGGGCCGCCGGGGTGGGCACCCGGGGCATGATCCGGATGCACCAGTTCGACAAGGTGGAGCTGATCGCGGTGGTCGAGCCCGAGGAGAGCCGCGCCGAGCTGGAACGGCTGCTGGGGCATGCCGAGCGGGTGCTGCAGGAGATGGAGCTGGCCTACCGGGTGGTGGAGCTGTGCACCGGCGACCTGGGCTTCTCCAGCGCCAGGACCTTCGACCTCGAGGTGTGGGCCCCGGGCCAGGGCGGCTGGCTGGAGGTGTCCAGCTGCTCCAACTGCACCGACTTCCAGGCCCGGAGGATGGACCTGCGCTACCGGGACTCCGGGGGGGGCGTCCGCCATCCCCACATCCTCAACGGCAGCGGAACGGCCCTGGCCCGGCTCTTCGTGGCCCTGGTGGAGACCCACCGCCAGGAGGACGGGAGCATCCGGATCCCCGGCGCGCTCCAGCCCTTCCTCCAGGCCGACCGGATCCCGGTCCCCGGCCGATGAAGGTGCTCATCGGGGCCAGCGAGCTGGCCCCCTACTCCAAGACCGGAGGGCTGGCCGACGTCGTCTCGGCGCTGGCCCGGAGCCTGGCCCGGATCGGGATCCGCACCGGGGTGGTGACCCCGCTCTACCGGGATCTGGGGCCGGAGCAGGGCCCGGTGGCCTCCCGGGACCGGACCCTCGTTGCGAGGATGGGCGGGGAGGAGGCGGGGTGCCGGGTGGTGGAATGCCGCCCCGGGGAGAACCTGAGCGTCTACTACCTCGAGCACGACGGGTTCTACCGCCGGGAGGGGCTCTACGGCGAGCGGGGGGCCGACTACCCCGACAACGCCCGGCGCTTCCTGCTCCTCTCCCGTGCGGCGGTGGAGCTGGCGCGGAGCCTGGACTGGAGGCCCGACATCCTGCACCTCCACGACTGGCAGGCGGCGATGGCCGCGGCCATGCTGAAGGCCGAGCAGTGGCGCTGGGCCGATCCGCCCCGGGTCCTGCTCACCATCCACAACCTCGCCTACCAGGGGATCTTCCCCCCGGAGGAATGGCCCCTGACCGGCCTGCCCGCCGAGTACTTCTCCATGGAGGGCGCCGAGTACCACGGGCGGATCAACTTCCTGAAGGCGGGGCTGGCCTTCGCCGACGCGATCAGCACGGTGAGCCCCACCTACGCCCGGGAGATCCTGGGCCCGCAGCTGGGCTGCGGCCTCGACGGCCTGCTGCGGAGGCGCCGCAGCCGGCTCTCGGGGATCCTCAACGGGGCGGACTACCAGGAGTGGCGCACCGAGGGCAACCCCCACCTGGCCCATCCCTACTCGATCCGGGACATGGAGGGGAAGGCCCTGGAGAAGCGCCGCCTGCAGCGGGACCTCTCGCTGGAGTCCGGCGGGCGCGTCCCCCTCTTCGGCAGCGTCTCCCGCATGGTGGAGCACAAGGGCATGCCCATCCTGGAGCAGGCCCTGCGCCAGGCCCTGCGCCATCCGATCCAGTTCGTCCAGCTGGGCAGCGGGGATCCGGAGATGGAGGAGCTGATGCGGGGCCTGGAGCGGGACTTCCCCGACCGGGCCCGGGTGCGCATCGGCTACGAGCCCGCTCTGGCCCACCGCATCGGGGCGGCCTCCGACTTCCACCTGATGCCCTCGCGCTTCGAGCCCTGCGGCCTCAACCAGATCTACGGCCTGCGCTACGGCGCGATCCCGGTGGTCCGCCAGACGGGAGGCCTGAGGGACACGGTGGCGGACCAGGGCGAGAGTCCCGGGGAGGCCACCGGGATCAAGTTCGACGAGTACAGCTCGGCCGCCCTGCTGGAGGCCATCTACCGGGCCCGGTCCGTCTACCGGAATCCGGCCAGCCTCGAGGCCTACCGGCGCCGCGGCATGTCCCGGGACTTCTCCTGGGAGGCGGCGGCGGAGCGCTACCTGGAGCTCTACCGGAGCATGCTGGCCCGGTAGGATGGGTCCTGGATCGGGATCCCGGCGCCTGCTAGGATCGGCGCCGGTCCGGGCGGGCGGCCGGACGCGTGCGATGGACCCCAGCAACCAGACGGCCCAGCCGGGGCTCCTCCAGGGCTACAGGCGGGAGGAGGGCTTCTTCGACGAGATGGTCGACGGCGAGGGCGCCCTGAGGCCCCACTACCGGAAGCTGGCGGCCCGCCTCCAGGGCCTCTCGGCGGACGAGCTGGCCGAGCGCCAGAAGCTGGCCGGAGCCTTCTTCCGCAACCAGGGGATCACCTTCACCGTCTACGGGGACGAGGAGGGGACCGAGAGGATCTTCCCCTTCGACCTGCTGCCCCGGATCGTGCCGGCCCGGGAGTGGAAGCGGATCGAGGCCGGCCTGATCCAGCGCATCTCCGCCCTCAACCTGTTCCTCCACGACATCTACCACGAGCAGCGCATCCTGCGCGACGGGAAGATCCCCCGGGAGGCGATCGAGGGCTCCCGGCACTTCCGCAAGGAGTTCATGGGCTTCCAGGTGCCCGGCAACATCTACGTCCACATCTGCGGCACGGACATCGTGCGCGACGATCGGGGGGAGTACCTGGTGCTGGAGGACAACGCCCGCTGCCCCAGCGGGGTCTCCTACGTCCTGGAGAACCGGCTGACGCTCAAGCGGGTCTTTCCCGGCCTGTTCGAGGACTACGGGGTGCGCCCGGTGGAGAAGTACCCCGGGATGCTGCTGGAGCTGCTGCGCCACATCTGCCCCAAGCCGGATCCGGCGATCGCGGTGCTCACCCCCGGGATCCACAACAGCGCCTACTACGAGCACTCCTTCCTGGCCCGGGAGATGGGGGTGGAGATCGTCGAGGGGAGGGACCTGGTGGTCCAGAACAACCAGGTCTACATGCGGACCACCCGGGGCCTGCGCATGGTCGACGTGCTCTACCGCCGCATCGACGACGACTTCCTCGATCCCCTGGTGTTCCGGTCCGACTCGGTCCTGGGGGTGCCGGGGCTGGTGGGGGCCTACCGCTCCCGCAACGTGGCCCTGGCCAACTCGATCGGCACCGGGGTGGTGGACGACAAGGCGGTCTACGCCCATGTGCCTGCGATGATCCGCTACTACCTGGACCAGGAGCCCCTGCTGGCCGGCGTGGAGACCTGGGCGGCCTCGGATCCCTCCTCGCTCTCCTACATCCTGGATCGCCTGGACCAGCTGGTGGTCAAGGAGGTCGACGGATCGGGCGGCTACGGGATGCTGGTGGGGCCGATGGCCAGCCGTCGGGAGCTGGAGGAGTTCCGGGACCGCCTCCGGGACAGCCCCTCCAGCTACATCGCCCAGCCGCTGCTCTCCCTCTCGCGCCATCCCTGCTTCCTGGAGGAGGGGATCGGAGGGCGCCACGTCGACCTGCGCCCCTACGTCCTCTGCGGCAGGTCGGTCTCGGTGCTGCCGGGAGGGCTCACCCGGGTGGCCCTCAGGAAGGGCTCGGTGGTGGTCAACTCCTCGCAGGGGGGCGGCAGCAAGGACACCTGGGTGCTGGAGGACTAGGACCCCAAGCGTGCCGATACCATGCTGAGCCGGGTTGCCGAGAACCTCTACTGGATGGGACGCTACCTGGAGCGCGCCGAGAGCATGGCCTCCATGGTGGGCACCCACCTCCAGATGATCCTGGACATCCCCTCGGAGCAGTCCCGTCGCCTCTCCCGGGACTGGAGCCCCCTGCTCGACGCCCTGGGCATGCTGGGAAGCTACCGCCAGCTCTCCGGGGACACCGGCAGGGAGGAGGTAAGCCGGCGCCTGCTCTTCGAGCGCCGGCTGGAGAGCTCGGTGGCCGCCTGCCTGGCCCTGGCCCGGGAGAACGCGCTCACCGTGCGCGAGCAGATCACCCCCGAGATGTGGGAGCAGATCAACCGCATCTACCTCTGGGGCACCGGCCAGGGGGCCCGGGAGCACTACCAGCGCAACGCCTACGAGTTCTTCCAGCGCCTGGCCAAGTCGCTGCAGCTCTTCCAGGGCATCGTGGACGCCATGATGCTGCGGGGCGACGGCTGGGACTTCCTGCAGCTGGGCAAGCACCTGGAGCGCGCCGACAAGGTGTCGCGGTGGCTCGACGAGCGCTACCACCTCTTCCAGGGCGCCGAGGAGCCCAGGACGGAGATGAGCGGCTGGAGCGAGTTCATGACCCGCGACGAGCTGGAGGCCGCCGACACCACCGACGCCGACCGGACCTACTACAACTGGATGGCGGCGCTGCGGATCTGCCAGGCCCGCTCCACCTACCAGAGGCTCTACCCCTCGAGGGTCGAGCCGGTCGGGGTCTCGGAGCTGCTGCTGCTCAACGAGCAGTTCCCCGGATCGATGCTCTTCTGCGTCTCGAGCGTCGAGCGCGCCCTGCGGCGCATCTCTAGGGCCGCCAGCGGCCGCTTCTCCAGCCAGTCGGAGAAGCTGAGCGGCCGGCTGGCCAGCCGGCTGCGCTACGCCTCGATCGAGGAGATCCACCGGGCCGGCCTCTCGCATACCGTTTCCGAGGCGCAGGTCCTGATCCACGACATCGGGGAGGCCCTCCTCGAGGACTGCATCCATCCGCCCCTGGCCCAGCCGGCGACGCCCCCCCTCCATCCCCGGTAGCTCCGGCATGGATCCACGGAGCCTGGAAGGGGACATCGAGCGCCGCGCCGGCCTCCTGGATCCGGACGCCCTCCAGCGGATGACGCGCCAGGCCGGCCGCCTGATGCAGGAGGAGGGCGGGGGCTTCCGGCGCTACCCTCCCTCCGGCCCGCTGCCCCATCTGGATCCGCTGCCCCGGATCGTCCCGGGCCCCGAGTGGTCGCGCCTGGCCGAGGGGGTGGCCCAGCGCCTGGAGGTGTGGAACCGCTTCCTCCAGGACATGCACGACGGCCGGGAGGCGCTCCGTGCCGGAATCCTGCCGGTGGAGTGGGTGTACTCCGATCCCGCCTTCCTGCGGGCCGCGGTCGACCTGCCGGTGCCCGGCGGGCGCTACCTGGCCTTCGCCTGCCTGGACGTGGCGCAGGATCCCTCGGGGCGGTGGATGGTGGAGGAGGAGCGCTTCGACCGGCTTCCGGGAGTGGTCCAGGCCCTGCGCGCACGCCCGGCGTGGAGCCAGGTCTACGGGGAGCTGGCCGGCGGGAGCCCCCCGCCTCCGCCCCCGGCCTGGGCCCGCCTGCTGCACGACCGGCTGCGCCTCCAGGCGGTGGACGGAGCCCTGCACCGCCAGGCGGCGCTGCTCTCCCCGGCAAGCCCCGGGCCGCACTCCTTCCTGGCCCGCTCCATGGGAATCCCCTGGGTGGCGCCCGACGACCTGGCGGTGATCGATTCCCGGATGCACCTCAAGACGGTGGGGGGCCTGGAGCCCATCGACGTGATCCTCCGCCTGGTGGAGGACCGCAACCTCGACGCGGTGGAGTTCGACGCCGACCGGGGGCAGGGGATCCCGGGCCTGGCCATGTGCGTGCGCAAGCAGACCTTGAGCCTGTGCAACGCGCTCGGCAGCGGCCTGGCGGCCAACCGCCTGATCGGCTCGCGCCTGGACCGCATGTGCCGCTTCTACCTGGGCAAGAGGCTGATCCTGCCCACCGCGGAGCGCCGCTGGTGCCGCGACCCCGGCGTCCTCGCCGAGGCGCTCTCCCGTCCCGGTGACTGGAGGGCGCTGCCCCTGCAGGGGGATCCCGCGCCGTCCGATCCGCTGGAGGAGCTGAGGCGCAGGCCGGAAGCCTTCGTCGCCCAGGCCCGGGTGGACTCCCCCCGGCTGCCCCTGCGCACCTCCCGGGGAACCGAGACGCCTCCCGCGACCCTCAGGCTTTTCGCGATCGAGGGAAGGGCCGGGGACATGCTGCCCCTCAGCTGCCATGGCGGCCTGGGATTCAAGGACACCTGGATCGGCAACGGGATCGGGGACGAACCCGGCCCCTCCCCCCTGCCGGCCTTGCCCGCGCGGCGCCGGATCAGCCTCTCGAGCCGCCGGGCCGGACACTTCCTGTGGCTGGGACGCTACCTGGAGCGGGCCGAGTGCGCCCTCAGAGGGCTGCGCACCCTGAGGCAGATCCAGGAGGAATGGCCCGCCCACGCCCCGCTGCTCGCTCCCCTGGCGGGCCCTCCGCTTCCTACCGGGCCGGGCGGCGGATCCTCCCCGCCCGGTTCCCCGGAGCAGGCCAGGGCGGGAACCGTCGTTCACAGCCTGGGCCTGGGATGCGAGAACGGGCAGGCCGTCCGGGAGATCCTTCCGCCCAAGCCGCTCGCCCATCTGGAGCGGCTGGAGAGCCTCCTGGCGCCCGATGCCCCCGAGCGCCCGGAGCGGGACCGGGAGGAAGAGCTGATGCTCTGCCTGGACGCCTTCACCGGAGCCATGGCCACCCACCTGGCCCGGGACCAGCGCTGGAGGTTCTGGCGCATGGGGGTGGCGCTGGAGCGGGCCCTGCACACCCTGGCGGCGCTGCGCCGGATCATCGAGGCCGAGGACTCGGGGGGGCTTCCCGCCGCCATGGCCCTCGACGCCCTGATCCGGATGGTGGCGTGCAGCGAGTGCCCGCCCGAGTCGCTGGGAGCGCGCCGCCGCTGGCTGGGGACGGTGCGCAAGCTGATCCGGGATCCGGAGCTTCCCCGGTCGCTGAAGGCCAGCCTCTCCGAGGTGGAGGAGGCCCTCGGGTCGGTCCTGCCCGATCCGCCCCGGTCGATCACCGCCACCCAGGATCCGCTGTCCGCCTCCTGCCGCAGCATCCTCGATCGGATCGAACACCTGGACCTGGAGGAGGCTCCGGCCGTCCTCGCCTGGCTCGACGGTCGGATCGGGGAGACCCGCGCCCTCTCGGACCGGATCGCCGACCGGTGCGTCCACCATCAGGTGTCCGAGTTCCACTGAGGCCGCGATGCGCTACCGGATCGAGCACTCCACGCACTACGCCTACGCCCAGCCGGTGGTCGAGGCCTTCAGCGAGCTGCGGCTCCTGCCCCGCAGCGACGGGCGCCAGAAGCTGGTCCGCTACCGCACCCAGGTGTCCCCCTCGGTCCCGCTGGAGAGCTATGTCGACTATTTCGGAAACTGCGTGGAGACCCTCTCGATCCCCTTCCGGCACGACCGCATGACCGCCACCTCCTACTGCGAGGTGGAGACCTTTCCGTCCCAGGATCCGCTCTCGGGGCTGGACCTCGCCGTCGGCGAGGCCGCGGCCCTCTGCCGCCAGGAGCGCATCGGGCTCTACGACTACCTCTGCCCCTCCCGCCACGTGGACTTCACCTCCTCGCAGGCGGAGCTCTCCCGGAGGCTGCTGCCTCCCGAGGCCTCCTTCGCCCAGGCGGTGGAGGGCCTCAACCGCCACATCCACGAGAACTACACCTGGAATCCCGGGACCACCGACGTCTCCTCGACCGCCGAGGATCTGATCCGGACCCGGCAGGGGGTCTGCCAGGACTTCTCCCATCTGATGATCGGCCTGCTGCGCATCGCCGGGATCCCGGCCCGCTACGTCAGCGGCTACATCGAGAGCTCCTCCGGCGCGCCGCTGGTGGGCGGCCAGGCCAGCCATGCCTGGGTGGACGTCTACTGCCCCAACGGCCACTGGGCGGGGATGGATCCGACCAACGACATGCGGGAGGGGGTGCAGCACATCCGCATCGGCCACGGACGCGACTACCGGGACGTGGCCCCCTTCAGGGGGACCTACCGGGGGGGCGAGGGGCAGACCCTTTCGGTGGAGGTCAGGGTCCGGCCAGCGCTTTCCGGGGAGATGGGCTGGTAGCCGTCCGCCAGGGGAGGGGGTCCCGGGGGAAGCTGCAGGGCTCCTCCACCGCCTGCTCCAGCCGCTCCAGGAAACGGCTCCTGGGGATCTCCGTGCCTCCCATCCGGCGGGTGACCGAAGTGAGCATCTGGATGTCGAAGAGGAGGAAGCCGGCGGCGAAGAGGGTGCGGTGGAGCACGGCCAGGGCGGCCTTGGAAGCGTTGGAGGCGCGGTGGAACATCGACTCCCCGGTGAAGAGGCCGCCCAGGGCCACGCCGTAGAGCCCCCCGGCGAGCTCCCCCCGCCTCCACACCTCGATCGAATGGGCATGCCCCATGGCGTGCAGCCGGCAGTAGGCGGAGACGAAACCCGGGGTGATCCAGTCCTGCGAGGGATCCGTCCCCCGGACGCATCCCTCGATCACCCCCCGGAAGCAGCGGTCGAGGGTGAAGCCGAAGCGCTCCTGGCGCAGCAGGCGCTCCAGGCTGCGGGGGACATGGAGCCGGCCGGGCTCGATCACCGCCCGGGGATCGGGACACCACCAGGTGACCGGATTCTCGCTCCAGGGGAAGATCCCCCGCCGGTAGGCCTGGACCAGGGCCGAAGCCTCGAGGGAGCCCCCCACCGCCACCAGACCGCCGCCGTCAGGCATCCAGGATCATGGCCTGCATGCGCATGGTCAGGTAGAAGCCCATCAGGTGGAGGTGCTCCTTGGAGAGGGGCTTGACCCGGTCCAGGATCCTCTCCATGTCCGGAGCGTCGGGAGATCCCAGCTTCTTCCAGTTGCCCAGGTGCAGGTCGTTGAGCACCTGGAGGAGCCAGTCCCGGTCCTGGTCCCCGATCCGCAGCAGGGCGCAGTCGGGACGGGAGGTCCAGTCCTCCTCCATCCACCGCCGCAGGCGGTCCTGGTTGGACTGGGCATGCTCCTGCAGGCAGGAGCGGAGCTGCTGGTCGAACTCCTCCTTCCGGGGGATGGCGCTCCGCTCCGAGAGCGTGCGGTCCTCCCCGGACATCATGGGGTACTCCTCCAGCCAGGAGCGAAGCAGGATGGATTCGCCGCTCTCCATCCACAGGGTCAGGGCGTCCTCGCCGCGATGCTCGATCCTCATGCGACGGCTCGTGGCTAGTCCCGCTCCAGCGTGGCCTGCAGGTTGTAGTGGTGCAGCTGGTGCACGTAGTGCTCGGCCTTCTCGAAGGACTCCCGGACCAGGACGCTCCTGCCGGAGTTGTGGACCTCGAGCATGTGGCGGTTGGCCCTGTCGCGCTGCCACCCGAACACCTGCATGAAGACGTAGGTGACGAATTCCATGAGGTTGACCGGGTCGTCCCAGCAGACGACCGAGTAGAGAGGATCCAGCTCCGTCTCGGCTCGGGTCCCGGTCGAAACGACAACCTGTTCCTCGACTGCCACGATAGGCGCACTAGTAGCGGAAGGGACCGTGCTTCACAAGCCGGGATCCCGGCAGGGCGGGTGTACGCTGTCAGGCGGCGCCCGATTCGATGCAGTCGATTCCAGCACCCACGATCCATGCCGTGGAGCCCCCGCCCAGAGCTCCTCCCGCTCGCATTCCATGGACGCTCCACCGCCAGAAACAATTGCGGAACCACGACATTGGGACATGCCCTGGGATCCGGAACGGCGAACCGGCACCTGGCGCTGAGCGCAGACGCCTTACCCGGCTCCATGCTCTCCGAAAGACAAGGAGCTCTTCCGGTCGATTGAGATCGCCCCGACAGATAGGCTGTAGCGAACTGTTCATCCAGCACAACGCCTCGATGGGGCGCAGTGGTTCAGGTACAAGGCGTGCCCGCCATGGCCCAGTCCGCATATCCAGTCCTTCGGAAGAATGCCGGGTTCGGGGATCAGGAATCCGGCAAAGCCGCGCAGCCACAGTGGATTCGGAATTCGAGAGGATCAGGCGAAAGACGTGTAGCCGCTCTTGGTGCCTAGCGGGACGAATGCCGGCTTGCCCGGACTGGCAGGAGATCCCGCTGAAACGGTACCGATCCGAGAAACGGACGATGAAGGCTGAATCTCTTGGCTAGCGTGTTGGGGACAATTGAAAATGTCTCACTTCTGTCAACTGAAAATGGCCCCAATTTCGGGTTGCGGAGAGGTTCGGAACCCTCCATTCCCGAGGCGTTGGGGCCGGGAAGGAGAGAGGAAGCGATGCACGGGAAGGAGACGAGATTGAAGGCGAAGGAGTGCCTGGAGCAGGGAATGACGAAGACGGCGATGGCGCGGCAGCTGGGAGTCGACAGACGGACGATTCACCGATGGATCGAAGGCGGCAAGCTGGGCCAGGGCCTGGAGGCGAAGGCAGAGTACGGACCGAGGCAGCCGAAGGCGCACAAGCTGGACGCCTACAAGGGGATAATCGAGGCTCGATTGGCGGACTACCCAAAGCTGAGCGCAATGCGTCTGTACGACGAGATCCGGAAGGCAGGATACCAGGGCGGGTACGGCCGTGTTCGTGACCATGTGCGGGAGATCAGACCCCGGGAGATGGAAGAGGAAGCGGTCCGCTTCGAGACGCCGCCGGGAAGGCAGGGGCAGGTGGACTTCGCGTCGTTCGGGATGGCATGGGGACGCCGCCATGCACTGGTGGTGGTGCTCGGATTCTCGCGGCTTCTGTGGCTGCGGTTCTATCGGCGGCAGACGATGGAGACGCTCTTCGATGGCCTGGAGAGCGCCTTCGGCTACTTCGGAGGCGTTCCCCGGGAGATGCTCTTCGACCAGATGCGCTCGGTGGTGGTTTCGGACCGTCGGACCGATGGAGGCCGGCTGACGCTCAACGAGGAGTTCCTGCGCTTCTCGTCGCACTGGGGATTTGCGGCACGATCGTGCCGCCCCTACCGTGCCCAGACCAAGGGCAAGGTGGAGCGGCCGATCCGCTACCTGCGCGAGAGCTTCTGCTACGGACGCCAATTCCTCAACGACGAGGACCTCAACGAGCAGGCGGCCCACTGGCTGGAAGACACTGCGAACGTGCGGGTGCACGGGACGACCGGGGAGCGCCCTGCAGACCGTTTCAAGCGAGCCGAGCGGCATGCCCTGCATCCCCTGGCTGTAGGCCCATACAGGCGTCTGGGAGCCCCTGAGGCGGCTCTGAAGGCACGAGAGAGGGTCCAGGCGGCACGGCCGCCGGCTGCCGTCGAGGTGGAACGGCGTCCCCTGCGAACCTACGCGGAGGTGGCACAGTGAAGAAGGCGATGGGGCGGCGCGATCGGGTGCGCTCGATGCTTGTCGATCTGAAAATGCCCGGGGCTCTGGAAGCGGTGGACGGGATCCTGGCCAAGGCCGACAGCGGGGCTGCGACAGCTACCGAGGCCATCGAGGAGCTGCTCGACGCGCAGATCGCTCTTCGGAACAACCGGAGGCTCTTCACCGCCATGCGGTCTTCACGGCTGCCAGCGGTCAAGACGCTGGAGCAGTTCGATTTCTCCTTCCAGCCGAGCATACGGCGCGAACAGATCGAGAGCCTGCACGAGCTCGGCTTCGTGGGACGTTCGGAGAATGTCATCTTCCTGGGGCCTCCGGGAGTCGGTAAGACGCATCTGGCGATCAGCCTGGCCATCGCGGCGGCCGAGGCAGGCCGACGGGTCTACTACGGCACGCTCTCCAGTCTGGTCGAGTCGTTGACCGAAGCCCGAGCCGCTGGCAGGCTGGCCCATCGCTTGAGGGTCCTCGTCCATCCCGCAGTCCTGGTGGTGGACGAGATCGGCTACCTGCCCGTGAGCCGGGATGGCGCAGTGCTCTTCTTCCAGCTGATCAACGCTCGCCACGAGCGGGCTTCGACGATCCTGACCTCGAACAAGGGGTTCGAGGAATGGGGCGGCGTGCTTGGCGACGAGGTGATGGCGTCGGCGATGCTCGATCGCCTGGTGCACCACAGCCACATCGTCAACATCCGGGGAAACAGCTACCGGATGAGGGAGCATCAGGCCCTGATGGGGAGGGCGAAGGAGAGCAGCGGAGGAGGTACGGGATGAAGCCCTTCGGGGCCGTACTCCGGTCGCTTCGCTCCCTCCGTACGGCCCCGAAGGGCCGCGGTGGCGCAGCGCAATGATCAAGGGGTGCCAAAGCCACCAAAAGTGGGACATTTTCATCTGACATTGACATAGCGTCATATCCATGGCGATTGCATCGCCGATGCAAATCCGGATTCCGGCACTGAAAGCGGAAAAGCGATCAGACAGATGAACTCCGGTCATCGCTAGCCGTCCATCAGGAGATGGAACGTAAGCTGGCCGCAAGCAGCGGCCATGGCTTCGCAATGCCAGGCTCTTCCGACTTGGAGAAAGCGAATTGACAGAATGGCGTCTGGAACTAGGCTCGAGGCAAGAAGGCATGGTTCGCCTTTGCTGAGCTGTCGACCGGGACTGGCTGCGCCTGCCGACGATGCAGGCTGGGAAAAGATTGCGCTTCTGCATCACGAGGACTGGCTGGTTTCCCGCTCAATACGCTGCCGGACGACCGCTATCTAGGTAGACGCAGCGTAGAATTGGACGGGCCTTCCACGGAGGAACAATCGTTCCGATGGCAGGACTCGGAACTTGGAATGGAGGACCGACGGCATGGAGAATGGCGGAGAAGTTCCCCGTCGGAAGACGACAGCTGGTTCGGTGAGCAACGGGGAAGCGGTTTGCGCTGGAAACGCCTGGACAGAGGTGGAAATACAGTTCGTTGGATAATTATGTAGCGCTTATGCTGGGGCGCGTGTTCCTGGCTGCTTGATATGAATTACAGCATGTTTCTATCCACGCTGCGGCTGGAGGCGGAAGACGTTCTCATCGATTCAAAAAACGGATAGCCATGCAGAATGCCGCAGGACTCCAGGCTTCGATGGATTGATAATTTCAGGAGACAATTCAGGACTCATCTTGGCATCGATCTTGCAATTGATCAAATGCTGCCGGAGACCCTCTTGCGAGGAAAATAATCCAATGGTTGATCGATTCCGCTTGCTGTTTTGATCCAGGCATCGGCTCTTTTTCGGTAATCTTCTGCTGCCGAGGCGTTGCAATGATGGACAACTTGTCGGCTTCGTTCTGCCATTGCAGCAATCATATTCATGGATAGCATCTCCAAGCGCCCCAGGCAATCCGGACAGGCTTTCGCCGCCACAAGCTTCCTGATAGCTCTCGCGATCGTTCTTCTGGCATTGTCCGCTTTCCTGCTTTGGTACAATTCTATCGCTGTTCCCGGCTGGCTGCTTGGACTGTTTGCAGCCGTGCCAGTCTCGCTCGCTCTTGTGTATGCCTCTGGAAAAGCGCTCAAGAAGCACTATCATGGAAAAATCATTTCGCTGAAAGCAGATCTTGAAAGCAAGGGCAGGTGGAGTCCCGAGAAAGCAATCAAGTGCGATGAACGTAGAGCATTCCTGGATTTGCGGGATATTCTGGTAGACGAGAAACGCTTGTTGAACTACGAGCTTCTGCTGAATTCAGAGTATGATTCTTCAAGCGAGCCATACTGTACATGCAGATTTTTTCGGACCAGTGAGCATTATTGCACATTGCGCAGGCTGTACAAGCGAGCCCTTCATTTGCTGAATGGAGGCAGCACGTTGAATATGCAGTTCAGCAGCAGAACCTTCGACAACTGGGAGCAGGTGTCGATTGTGTTCCTCGATAACTGCAAGAAGTGCTATGAGCACTTGGGATTGATTGAATCCTTTCTGGATGAAAACAAGTCCATTCCAGATACACTGATCGACGACGATTGGTATCTAGACATGGCTCAATTCA
This sequence comes from Limisphaerales bacterium, assembly GCA_965221075.1. Taxonomy (GTDB): domain Bacteria; phylum Verrucomicrobiota; class Verrucomicrobiia; order Limisphaerales; family AAA164-E04; genus UBA2970. The sequence goes on along the minus strand of OZ244865.1, from coordinate 2,783,731 downwards.
GGATCAAGCGCGCTATCGGAGGAATCATTGAATTGCTGTCCGTTTCGCATGCCATTCTGGGCCAGCACGCCGAAGCCCACAGGTTGCTCAGACTGGGATTGAAACTGGCGAACACAGGTGGCTTGGAACCCGTTTTGATGAAACTGGGCCAACTGGACGATATTCGTCATCTCCTTGGCGCTTTAAGGCTCCTTCAGCAGCTGCATGCAGGGACAGTCCATGAATGGGAAAAGACCCTGGATCAGCTTGAATCCATGGATTCGATCAGTCCTCTTTCCGGCTTTCTACGTTCAGAAGCAGATTGGATCTACCGTAATGCGGTCGGCATTTGTTCCGATACATTACACGATGTTGAGATTTCGCTATATAGATTTCAATGTGATATTGATTGGTATTGTCCTGATATTCCAGAATGCCTACTTACAAGAGATCTGATGGAAGCCACTGCCCTGCGTCGTTGTCGTTCACACATCATCGCGGTGCATGAATTTGCCAACGATCTGGCAGAGGAGTGCGCTAGGCACCGTTCGGATCCGTCAAGAGATTGTAAAGACTCTATAATCTTTTTATCCAAATGGCTCAGAAACAGATCCGGGTTGTACCGTCATGTCTTGAATAGCCCGCCTTGTGCTTCGATTGAAGTCGATTATCTAGCTGGTTTTGTCGATTGCTATGGATCCAATCAATTGCTGATTCATGCAGCGCGGAATGCCGCTGTTCTAGAGCGGCATCGCTTGCTGCATGGAAAGTATCCAGATTCCCTGTCTCGTGTAGATGGCTCCGTATTCGATGAAGCGGGCGGCATTCGAATGCGCTACGAATGCACAGATGGAATGTCGTACGTTCTTCAGTACGACTCGTTTTCCGATTGTTATTCCGATCTTTTTTCCGGAATCTGGAGCATCCGGCACGATTTCCCTGATGTCAGCGTTATTTCCAAAATACCTGCCATTTCTGGAATTCCCGATTGCTTTGGAGATCCAAGACGGTTTTGCCTCTGAATCGCTGTTTTCCGTGATCTGATATGACGATCATGCACCTGGTTCAATCGAGTTAATTCCGAGCCATGGCAGTGTTCCTTGTTGATTCTGTTGTCGCTCTTCGTTTCTATAACGGCTTGAACTGGCAGCGGATGCTTGGTTTCATTGTTGCCGAACCACATTGTTTAGCAGTCGTTGGACATGAAGTTTCGTTCCTTCTTGCCGCCTTGCTTCATGTTTTAGATGCTTTATTATAGAGGCTCTACCAAAAAACGTGTGGGTTAAGCGACATGGGGGTTGAGCTTGGCGAAGTCGAGCTTCCCGGCGATGAGGAAGAAGACGGTGCGGATGGTCTTGAAGCAGCGGTAGCCTCTGGCGCGGCGCTTGGCGGACTGGAACAGCCCGTTGAGTGCCTCGATGAAGCCGTTGGTGCGGCGTGTTCTGGCCCAGGCGGCGATCCCATGGATGTGCTTTCGGATCATCCTGGCGACGGCCTTCATGGGCTCGACCTTGGAGCGGTTCACGTTGGTGCACCACTGGTGGAGCATGGCCCTGACTACGTGGATCTGCTTGCGGTTGAGGATCTCCCGCAGCTGCTCCCGGTACATCCAGGCACGGGCGGTGCGCTTGCCGACGACGTTGGCCAGGAGCGCATCGAGGTCGGCTCGCTGAGCGGGCCCGAGGCTGCCAGGATTCTTGAGCAGGGTCCATCGCAGGCCCTTGAGATCCGGGTCGCTCCGCTGCTCGATGCGCCGGGTCGCGTCGAGCGCCTTGGAGGCGTGGGCGACTACGTGGAACTTGTCGAAGGTAATCTCTGCGTTGGGCAGATGCTCGGCGACGCCGCTGATGAATGCGGGCGACATGTCGATGGAGACCGATTGGACCGCCTTGGGATCGCCGCCGTGCGCCTCCAGCGCGTCGGCGAACTCTCCGACGGTCCTGGAGCTGCGCCCCTCGCCGACAAAGACGACTCGGCGTGCGTTGGCGTCTGCGGCGACGGTGACGTAGTCGTGGCCACGCGCCCGGGAGGTTTCGTCGATGGCGACGGCGCTGGTTTCGGAGAGGTCGGTCTGTGCGACGGCCATGTCGACGTAGCAAGCACAGATCGACTGGGCCCGGTGCGGCGAAAGCCCCGCCAGCCGAGCTGCCACGGCAAAGGGCATCTGCTGGCACAGGGTGACGACGAGCGCCTCGAAGAGGAGCGTGAAGCCGGAGCGGCGGCCCGCCCAGGGCGGCTCCACCAGTGCCACTCGTCCATCCGGCAGGCGCACACGCGGGACGCGGGCCACCAGTTCGCACTCATGCTGGAAGAAGCTCAGGTGGCGGAAGCTCTTGATCAGCGTGTCATGCACCGAATGGACGCCCTCGGCATCGCCATGCGCAAAGCGCGCACCCCGACGGAAGTCGACACGCAAGATCAGCTTGCGCTCGGACTCGTCGAGCTCCAGAGCTGTGACAACCCAGGGTTCGGACAAGCCGAGGGCGACGGTGAACAGTTCGTTGTTCATAGGGCGTTCCTGCTATGGTTTACCATGCCGAAGAAGGCTTTCTGCTCCATTCGGGCCGACCTCAGTGTGTTCGCCGACACTGGGGCGTCAAGGTCCCGCTATGCCGGTCGAACACCCGTCAGCGAAGCTCTGGCCGGCTGTCCGGAACCTCGACGGCATCGAAACGCTGGACGACCCGGTCGATGGAGCGATCCTCCGCATGACTGTGCTGTCCAGGGGACAGGCGCTCTGCAGCGATCCGCCGAGGCCGAGGCCACTGGCCCCCCTCTGCCGCAGGGGGCGCTGCCCCCTGCACCCCCGGGACCACTTAGGGTAGGAAATGGAACCAAACACATGGCGCAGGCTGTCTGTGACTATGGAGCCGAGTTGCCATGGCTAGTGCCAGCCCTGGCTGTCTGGACAGCACAAACCCACACGATTTTCAGTAGAGGCATTATAGATGGCCATTGTGCAGCTCTTCAGCGGATTCTTTGTCTTTGCATTTGTGCATTGTTTTTCGGTCTGCAATGGATTGGCAAATGGATAATGTTTCATGACGCATCCGGTTTTCGGGCACATGGCATTACGCAGGAAGCCGTTTTCGTGCTTTATGGATTTGCGGGGATCTGCTTCTGCGGCGCTTTTCCGATGTTCAAATCCCGCATTGCTCTGCTGGCAGGCTTGTTCATCAAGGAGAGAGATTGCCGATGGTGGGCGATGGATCAGGCCTTGATCCATTTCTGTTCCGATCCTGGAACTAAGCGCAAGCGCTCCCGGTGCAGCCGGAGAATGCGGCTCAAATGCGGCATTGGCGATCTTGGCCATTTGCCATCCTCTTCAGCTTCTGATCATGCGAGAGCATCGGTTGTAACGGACTGGTTCCATCTCGATGCTTGCCGGGCCTGATCTGGCCGGCTGGAGCCAATGGCGGCGCAGGTGTAGGGCGGGAACGGGTTCCAAGCGGCTTCGAGCGTCTGAACCGAAGTCCCGGCCATTCCAGGGAAGTCGTCAGGTAGGATGCACATTCCCCTGGCGCCAGCTTTGGAGAGCGGTGCTTTTCTTCCTAGCGCTCCCTTGCCATGTGTGTAGCCTTCCCGCCCTGTCGCTACGGATGGAATGAACAACCGAACCGGACTGATACTCTTCACCGCGCTCTTTCTCGATCTGTGCGGATTCGGCATCGTCCTTCCCTTGCTGGCCGTCTATGTGGACGAGCTTGGCGCCACCGGGTGGCAGATCGGAGCTATCGTCAGCTCCTATCCCCTGGTGCAGATCTTCCTGATCCCCTTCTGGGGCCGTCTCTCCGATCGCCTGGGCCGCCGTCCAGTGCTGCTTGCCTGCTTTATGGGCTCAACCCTCTCCTATCTGGTATTCGCCCTGGGATCGTCGGACATGATGGAGGGATGGACGGGAATCCTCGTTATCCTGCTGTCCAGAATCCTGGCGGGGTTTTTCGGAGCGGCCCTGGCAGTGGTCTCGGCGAGCATCGCCGATCAGACCGATCATGAAAACCGCACCGGGGGGATGGCCCTCTTCGGGATGGCTTTCGGCCTGGGCTTCATCGTCGGGCCCCTGATCGGCTCGTTGAGCCTGCAGCTGCTCGGAAATTCGGGGCCTGGCCTTGCCGCGGGAACCATCTGCGGCCTCAATCTCCTGATGGCCTTCTTCTTCCTGCCGGAGACCCTCAGGAAGGAGGGCCAGAGGTCCCGGATCCAGACCGTCGGGGACCAGTGGAGGGCGGTGATGGGCAACTCGAGAATCCGGATCCTGGTCGTTCTCCTTTTCCTGGCGGCCATATGCTTCACCTGCTTCGAGGTCATCTTCGCCCTGCTTCTGGAGAACTACTACGACTACACCCGGTCCCAGTTGGGCTACTTTCTGGCCTGGGCGGGAGTGATCACCCTGATGGTCTATCCCTGGATCGGAAGGCTCTCCCGCCGTTTTGGAGATCCGCTCCTTCTGGTGCTGGGCCTTCTGGGCCTGGGCCTCTCCACCTTCATGCTGCCGAGAGCTCCGGATCTTGGAATGCTTCTGGCGGTGATCGCCATCTTCTCGGTGTTCTCGGCTCTCACCCGCACCCCCATACACTCGATGATCTCCAAGGCCGCCTCCCCCCAGGAACAGGGAGCGGTGATGGGAGTCAGCCACAGCGTGACCATGCTGGCCCGGCTCCTGGTGCCATCGGGGGCGACCGCCCTCTTCCATTTCGACGCCCAGCTTCCCTTCACCGTAGCGGGAGCGATGTGCATCGTGGTGGCGATCCTGGCCTGGCTGAGCCTGTTCCCCAGTTCTTCCCGCCAGCCCGGGGCATAGCGTCCATGGGTGCAGGCACAGACATCCGCATCGAGTCCGCTGCGCTCTGGCTGCTGCCCGTCCGCACGCGCCTGCCCCTGAAGTTCGGCAGCGAGGTGACCACCGAGGTCACAGTGTCCCGGGTGCGGATCCGAGTCTCAACCCGGGAGGGCCGCCTGGCCGAGGGCTGGGGCGAGACGCCCTTGAGCGTGCAATGGGTATGGCCGATGGCCGAGGACTACCAGGGCCGCTACCAGGCCCTGAAGGACTTCTCCCTCCGCCTCTGCAAGGAATTCACGTCTTCGCCGCAATGGGGGGATCCGCTGGAGCTGGGCATCGCCTTCCAGGAACACGCCCTTCCAGGCCTGCTCGAGGAATTCAACCGCTCCCGCCCCTCCCGTTCCATGCCCTGGCTGGCCGCCCTGGTCTGCGCCTCGGCCTACGACATCGCCCTTCACGACGCCTTCGGGCGGGCCGTCGGGCTTCCGGTCTGGGAGACCTACAACGGCCGGTTCCTCAACCGCCCCTTGCAGGACTACTTCGATGGAGACCAGCGCTTCGCCGGGCGCCAGCCCTGCGACTTCCTGGAACCGGTCCCGGGCTCCACCCTTCCCGCATGGCACCTGGTGGGGGGGCTGGATCCGATCGAGGAGGAGGAGGCGAGGGGAGCCGATCCCCAGGACGGATACCCCGTCCTGCTCCGGGACTGGATCGAGCGGGACGGCCTGGAGTGCCTCAAGATCAAGCTGAGGGGCGACGATCCTTCCTGGGACTGGGACCGGCTCCTGAGGGTGGGGCGGATCGCCGAGGAATGCGGAGCGTCTTGGCTGTCGGCGGACTTCAACTGCACGGTCACCGACCCGGAGTACGTCCGGGCCATGCTGGAGAGGCTGCTGCGGGAACACCCCCGGCTCTTCGGCATGCTGCTCTACGTCGAGCAGCCCTTCCCCTACGATCTGGAGGAGTGGCCCATCGAGGTCTCCGGCCTCTCCTCCCTCAAGCCCCTCTTTCTCGACGAGAGCGCCCACGACTGGCGCCACATCGGACGTGGCCGGGAGCTGGGCTGGAACGGGGTGGCGCTCAAGACCTGCAAGACCCAGTCGGGAGCCCTGCTGTCGGCATGCTGGGCCCGGGCCTACGGGATGTCGCTGATGGTGCAGGATCTGACCAATCCCATGCTGGCCCAGATCCCCCATGTGCTGCTGGCGGCCCAGGTGGGCACCCTGATGGGGGTGGAGACCAATGCCATGCAGTTCTACCCCGAGGCCTCGGCCTGCGAGGCTCTGGTGCATCCCGGGCTCTACCGGCGGCGGAAGGGACGGGTGGACCTCTCCACCCTCGAGGGTCCTGGCTTCGGCTACCGGCTCGAGGAGATGGATCGGCAGCTGCCCCCGCCGGCGGCAATCTCTTGAAAGCCGCCTTCCCAGGCTCTTACATGTCCCGCGCAGCGGCGAGATGAAGGCACTGGTACTGGAGGAGCCCGAGGTGTTCCGCCTGGCGGACAGGGAGGAGCCCTCGGGCCCGGGGCCGGGCCAGGCACTGGTCCAGGTGCACAGGGTGGGGATCTGCGGCACGGACATTGCCGGGTACCTGGGGCGCATGCCCTTCTTCCGCTATCCGGTGATCCCTGGACACGAGCTGGGGGTGGAAGTGCTCGAGCTGGGAGAGGAATGCCAGGGAGTGCGGGTCGGGGACCGCTGCTCGGTCGAGCCCTACATCAACCGGCCCGGAAGTTCCGCTAGCCGCTCCGGCCATCCCAACTGCTGCCAGGATCTGGAGGTTCTGGGAGTGCACCGGGACGGGGGCCTGCGTCCCCGGTTCCTGATGCCCGCGCGCAAGCTCCACCCCTCGAGGCAGCTGGGATTCGAGGATCTGGCCCTGGTGGAGACCCTGGCCATCGGGGCTCATGCGGTGGACCGGGGCAAGGCCATGGAGGGAGAGCGGGTCCTGGTGATCGGAGCCGGTCCCATCGGCCTGTCGGCGATCGTGTTCGCCCGGCTGGCCTCCTGCCGGGTCGCCGTCCTGGATCTGGATCCGGGCCGGCTGTCCTTCTGCCGCGAGAGGATGGGAGTGGAGCAGGCAGTGGAGGCCGGGGAAGGGGCCAAGGAGCGCCTGGACGAGATCACCGGAGGGCTCGGCTTCCCGCTGGTGATCGACGCGACCGGCAGCCACCGCTCCATGTCCAGCGCAGTCCACTGGGTGGCGGCAGCCGGAAGGCTGGTCTTCGTGGGCATCTCCACCAGCGATCTGTCGTTCCCGCATCCTGTCCTGCACCGCCGGGAGATGACCCTTCTGGCCTCCCGCAACGCCCTTCCAGGGGACTTCGGCCGGATCATCGGCCTGATCGAGTCCGGAGCCATCGACACCGCTCCCTGGATCACCCACCGGACCGGCTTCCGGGATCTGGCCTCCCAGTTCCCTTCCTACACCCGGCGCGAGACCGGGGTGGTCAAGGCGATGGTCAGCGTGAGCGATGAGTGACGAGCAGCAGCGGCTCCGGTGCCTCCTGGTGGTGGGAAACCTGTCAAGTCGCTCCCGTACCCGGCAGACGGTGCTGCGGCTGGGGGAGATGCTGGAGGCCCAGGGAGCGGAGACCGATCTGTTCGACTGCTCTCAGGAGGACATGCCGCTCTTCAACGCCGAGGAGGCGTACCAGCGCCCGGCCTACGCCTCCATGCGCGACCGGGTGATCGGAGCCGATGTGCTGGCGCTGGGGACTCCCGACTACCACGGGAGCATGAGCAGCGCGCTCAAGAACTTTCTGGATCACTTCTGGAAGGAGTTCGCCGGCAAGCTCTTCGTCTCGGTGGTTGGTTCCCACGAGCGGGGCCTGACCGTCCACGACCAGATCCGCACTGTGGCCCGCCAGAGCTACGCCTGGTGCCTTCCCTACGGAGCCTCCTTCCACGAAAAGGAGGATTTCGACGGAGAAACGAGCCTCGGGGCGGCGCTGGAGTCCCGGCTGGAGATGATCGCCTCGGACGCAGCCTGCTACGGCCGCCTCATCGCAAGGCAGCGCCGGGAGGATCTGGAGTCCCGGCGCAAGGGCTTCCTCGCCCGCTACCGTTCCTGATCCCCGCCCAGCCATGGAGGAACTGGATCAGCTGGACGAAAGGCTGGGGTGCTGGAGCCGGCAGGGGCAGCGGGAGGTGGCTCCTTGCACCCTGGTGATCTTCGGCGCCAGCGGCGACCTCACCTCCCGCAAGCTGATTCCGTCGCTCTACCACCTGTTCCTCTGCGACCGGCTGCCCCGCCCCTTCCGCATCGTGGGGATGGCCCGCAGGAAGAAGACCGACGAGGCCTGGCGGGCCGAGCTGCTGGCCGCCCTCAGGCGCCTGCCCCAGGCCTGGCGGGGCGAGGAGAGCGACTGGGAGCGGTTCTCCCAGGGTATCTCCTACTGCTCCGGGGACCTCACCCAGGATTCGGCCTACCGGACCCTGATCGAGGCGCTGGGGCGGAGCGGCGACGACAGGCTCCGCCACAACCTGCTCTTCTACCTGGCGGTCTCTCCCAGCCGGTTCGCCGAGGTGATCAGCAACCTGAGCGCCTTCGGCCTGGTCCGCAAGGACCAGCAGGATCCCCACTGGCAGCGGGTGGTGATCGAGAAGCCCTTCGGGCACGACCTCCCCACGGCCCTGAAGCTCAACCGGGACATCACCGAGTGCCTGCACGAGAAGCAGGTCTTCCGCATCGACCACTACCTGGGCAAGGAGACGGTCCAGAACATCCTCGCCTTCCGCTTCTCCAACGCGATCTTCGAGAACCTGTGGAACCGCAAGGCCATCGATCATGTGCAGATAACCGTCAGCGAGTGCCTGGGGGTCGGGACCCGCGGGGGGTACTACGAGGAGGCCGGAGCCCTGCGCGACATGGTGCAGAACCACCTGCTGCAGGTGCTGGCCCTGGTGGCCATGGAGCCTCCGGTCTCCCTGGACGCCGAGGCGATCCGCGACGAGAAGGTCAAGCTGCTGCGCTCCATCCGCCCCCTGGCCGGTCAGGAGGCCATCCGTAACGTGATCCGGGGCCAGTACTTCGGGGGCGTGGTCGGCGGCGATCAGCGCAAGGCGTACCGCGACGAGACCGACGTCGATCCCGCGTCTCTGGTCGAGACCTTCGTGGCCATGAAGCTGGAGATCGACAACTGGCGCTGGGCCGGCGTGCCCTTCTACCTGCGCACCGGAAAGAACCTGCCCGCCACGGCCAGCGAGATCCGCATCTGCTTCCGTCCCGTGCCCCAGGTCCTCTTCGCCTCGGATCCCTCGGCTCCGGTGGTGGCCAACACCATCGTGCTGAGGCTCCAGCCCGACGAGGGCATCTGCCTGGGCTTCAACGGCAAGTCCCCCGGAAGCAGCGCCCGTCTGGAGCAGGTGCTGATGGACTTCCGCTACGACACCGGCATCGGGGCCTACACCCCCGGAGCCTACGAGCGTCTCCTGCTGGAGGCCATGGCCGGGGACTCCACCCTGTTCATACGCCGCGACGAGGTGGAGTCGGCCTGGGCGCTCGTGGACCGGATCCGCAGCGCCTGGGCGGACCGCCCCCTGGGCAATCAGGAATTCTACGCGGCCGGAACCTGGGGGCCTTCCGCCTCCGACGAGCTGATGGGAAGAGACAGCCGCCACTGGATCACGCCGCATGCCGGGGAGCCGGATCCGGGCCTGGCCCGATGAGCCGGACACCGGGCGTCCGGCTCGTCCGCTACCCTGGCCCGGCGGAGCTGGCCCGAGCGGTGGCGGAGCGGTTCCTCGACCGGGCCGACGGCAAGCGCCTGAGGGTGGCCCTCTCGGGAGGAAGGATCGCCGAGGCCCTCTTCTCCTGCCTGGCAAGCCTGGCGCGGGGAAGGGACCTCGGCCGGGTCGACTTCTTCTGGGCCGACGAGCGCTGCGTCCCGCCCGCGGATCCGCGCAGCAACTACCGCCTGGCTTGCGAGCGCCTGCTCGATCCCCTGGGGATCCCGATGGAGCGGCGCCATCCCTTCGCCACCTTGGCCCCGCCCCTGGAACGGAACGCCAACCTCATGATAGAGCGGGAGCTGGGAGCGGAGCCCCAGCTGGATCTGGTCCTGCTGGGCATGGGAGAGGACGGCCATGTGGCCTCCCTCTTCCCCGAAAACCTTTCAAGGGACAGGCGGAGCCGCCTTCACTGCCTTGAGGTTGACGCCTCGAAGCCGCCGCCCCGCCGCATCACCCTGGGCTATCCCCTCCTGGCCCGGGCCGGCGAGGCTTGGGTGGCGATCTCGGGGGAGGGCAAGGAAGCCGCCCTGCAGAAGTCACTGGAGAAGGGGGGCCCCACCCCCCTGGGCCATCTGCTCGCCCTCCGGGAGAGCGCCCGGATCGACACCGACCTTCCTCCGCTTCCTGGAGGCGGCCCGTCCTGATCCCGACGGCTCCTCCAGCCGGCGGGAGTCGTCCTGCCTCCACTGCTCCTCGTGCGGGTCATGCGGCCCGCACGGCTGGAGAGCTTGCCGTCTCCGCCGATGCGCCGGACCGAAGGTGCGCCTGGACGGAGCCGGCAGGGGCCTGGCCAATGGCAGCCCGGATCCCGGGCCGCAGCCTGCCGGCCATCCCCTTTGCCTGGCAGCTCGGGAGGCGTTGCGGCGGATCCTTTCTCCGGCGCAGCGAGGCCATGCGGGGGGTGGCTTCGTCGATCGGCGTGTCCATGGCCTCTGCATCGCTGGCCGGTTCCGCGTTGAAGGAGAGGGAGCGCCACGGGCAGAATGCCCTGCGGATCCGCCATCCATGAACGTCTACCTGGGATTCGAGAAGCCGATCGCCGAGCTACAGCGCAAGCTGGACGAGCTCCGGCTCGACGCCGATGGGGGAAGCCCGGGGCTGAGCATCGTGGACGAGCTGCGCCGCATCGAGGAGAAGATCGAGAAGAAGCGCAGGGAGGTGTTCTCCAGCCTGACCGCCTTCCAGCGGGTGGAGGTGGCGCGCCATCCCGGAAGGCCCCAGACCCTGGACTACCTGCGCCACGCCTTCGACGAGTTCGCCGAACTGCACGGGGACCGGTTCCACGCCGACGACAGCGCCATGATCGGGGGGTTCGCCCGCCTGGGCTCCGAGCGGGTGGTGGTGGTCGGCACCCAGAAGGGTCGGGACACCCGCGAGAAGATCGCGCGCAACTTCGGCCTGGCGCATCCCGAGGGTTACCGGAAGGCCCTCCGCCTGATGAAGCTGGCGGACAAGTTCGGCCTCTCCGTGGTCACCGTCATCGACACCGCGGGCGCCTATCCCGGGGTGGAGGCCGAGGAGCGGCACATCTCCGAGGCCATCGCGGTCAACCTCCGCGAGATGATGCTCCTGGAGGTGCCGGTCGTCGCCCTGGTGATCGGGGAGGGGGGGTCGGGGGGAGCCCTGGGGATCGGGGTGGCCGATCGGGTGCTGATCCTGGAGAACGCCTACTACTCGGTGATCAGTCCCGAGGGATGCGCCTCGATCCTCTGGAAGGATCCCGCCCGGGTGCCCGATGCGGCCAAGAACCTGAAGCTGACCGCCCCGGAGCTGGAGTCGATGTGCCTGGTGGACGAGATCGTGCCCGAGCCGCTGGGAGGGGCCCACCAGGATCCCCAGGCGGTGTACTCCCGGGTGCGCCAGATTCTCGAGGAGACCCTAGGCCGCCTGAGGCGCAAGGGCTCCGGCCCGCTGCTCGAGGATCGCTACCGCAAGTACAGGGCCCTGGGCCGGGTGCGCGAGCCGGCCCGCGCCGCCGTGGATCCCGCTCCCAGGAATGAGCCGCCTCCATCCGCTGATCTTCCATCCGATCTTTAAGGAGCGGGTGTGGGGGGGCGACCGGATCGGCGCCCTCTTCGGAAAGGATGTCCCGCGGGGGACCCCCACCGGCGAGTCCTGGGAGATCTGCGACAGGCCCGGGGACCAGAGCGTCGTGGCGGCCGGTCCCCTGGCCGGACGCTCCCTGGGAAGCCTCATGGAGGAGCGGGGGGAGGAGCTTTCGGGGAGCCGGGAACGGCGGTTCCCCCTGCTGGTCAAGATTCTCGACGCCAGGAAGCGGCTCTCGCTGCAGGTGCATCCCCCCGCGGATCGGGCCCGGGCCCTGGGGGGGGAGCCCAAGACCGAGCTGTGGTACATGGCCGACTGCGATCCCGGGGCCGAGCTGCACGTGGGGCTGCGGGCCGGCGTGGGGCGGGACCTGTTCGAGGAGCGGCTCCGCCAGGGACGGGTGGCCGAGTGCTTCCACCGCATACCGGTCCGCAGCGGTGACGCCATGTTCCTTCCCAGCGGCCGGGTCCACGCCATCGGGGAGGGGAACGTGATCTTCGAGATCCAGGAGAACTCCGACACCACCTACCGGGTCTTCGACTGGAACCGCATGGGGCTCGACGGGCGTCCCCGGGAGCTCCATGTCGGCCAGTCCCTCCGGTCCATCGACTTCTCCGACCACGAGCCCGCTCTGGTGGACTCCCCCTGGGAGGAGGGAAGGGGAGGGACGCGCCGGAGGGTCCTGGCCGACCATCCGGCCTTCCGGGCCGAGCAGGTGGAGCTTCGGGGAGGCCGCCGCCTGGATCCGGCTCCCCGGGCCCGGGTGGTGGGGACGATCTCGGGCCGGGCCCGCCTGGAGGGCGGCGGGGTGGCGGTGGATCTGGCGCCCGGGCGCTTCGCCCTCCTTCCCGCGGGCATGGCCGCCGTGCTGGAATCCGGCGGGGCCCTGCGGATCCTGCTGGCCCAGGCCGGCTAGCGGCGGGGCCTCCTCCGGCCCTTGCGGACCGGATCGATGGTCCGGGGCCGGCTCCTGGGCAGGAGGCGCAGGGGGCATCCCTCGAAGCCGAACGCCTGGCGGAGGGTCCTCTCGATGTACCTGCGGTACTGGGGGGTGAACAGCTCCCTGCGGTTGACGAACAGGAGGAAGGTGGGCGGGGAGTGGCCCGCCTGGGTGGCGTAGTAGAACTTGAGGCGGGCGTTCGGGCTGCCGGGCTGCTGCGAGTCGATGGCCTGGTGCAGGGTGCGGTTGAGGATGGCGGTGGGCACCGACTGCACCAGCTGCGAGGCGACATGGCGCACCGCGTCGATCAGCCGGTCCAGCTGGAAGCCGTCCAGGGCGGAGGTGAAGACCACCGGCGCGTGATCCTCGAAGAACATCTGGAGGTTGACCCACTGGCCGAAGAGGGCCAGGGAGGGCCGGGGCTTCCCCTGCTGCCTGGGAGCCTTCTCCAGCGACCGGGCGTAGAGGTCCCACTTGTTGACCACCAGGATGCAGGCGCGGGAGTGGCGGGCCACCCAGTCGGCGATCTTCTTGTCCTGCTGTGTCACTCCCGCCTCGGCGTCGAGCACATGCAGGACGATGTCCGATCGGGCGATGGCCTCCTCGCTGCGCCGCACGCTGAAGTACTCCACCGAGTCGCTCACCCGGCGCCGCTTGCGGATGCCGGCCGTGTCGATCAGGAGGTAGCGCTCGTCCTCCCCCCCGGAGGGGATGGCCAGGGGGACCTCCACCGCGTCGCGGGTGGTTCCCGGGGTCTCGTCGACGATCAGCCTCCTGCTCCCCTCCAGGGCGTTGATCAGGGAGGACTTGCCCACGTTGGGCCGTCCCACGATGGCCAGCTTGAGGGGATCCTTGGGCCGCTCCCCGGGCGGGCCCTCCCCCATGCTCTCGCCGATGGCCTCCAGCAGCGGGCCTATCCCATGGCCGTGGATGGCGCTGACCGGAAGGATCGGCCCGAAGCCCAGGGAGGCGAAGGAGTCCGCCTGCAGGGCGTCGGCGCCGTTGTCGGCCTTGTTGGCGGCCACCAGCACCGGAGCCCTGGAGGGCCGCAGCCGCTGTGCCACCTCCAGATCCAGCGGGAGCAGTCCCTGGCGGACATCCACCACCATGACGATCAGGCTGGCCGCCTCGATCGCCAGCTGGGCCTGCTCCAGCGTTCCCCTGGCGATGCGGTCCTCGCAGCGCTCTCCCGGAGCCAGCCCGATGCCTCCGGTGTCGACCAGCACCGCCTTGCGCCCCTGGCACTCGATCCTCAGGGAGACCCTGTCCCGGGTCACCCCGGGGAGGTCGTGCACGATGGCGGCGCGGCGGCCCGCCAGCCGGTTGAACAGGGCCGACTTGCCCACGTTGGGGCGGCCCACGATGGCGATCACCGGCTCCATCGCCCTCCCGGACCGGGATTGATCTGGAAGGCGGCCCGCCTGCGCTGGTATGGGTGGGGGGCCGCGCCGAGGCGGGGAGAGTGGAGGAGCAGAGAGACGACAGCGGGCCCCAGCGGGACAGGCTGCCGTGGAAGGCGGCGGCGGCGGTCTTCCTGGCCTGCCTGGCGGCCTACTTCCTCCTGTTCCGATGGGACGGGGAGCTGCGCACCTCCCGGGGTCCCTGGGAGCTGGAGTTCTCGAGCCACCCCGACGGCTCTCCCCGGGTGCGCATCGACCAGGCCTCCCTCGGGATCAGCAACGTGGTCCTGCGCGTCGAGGGGGTCCGGACCGGACTGGAGCCCCGGACGGTCTCCTTCGACGGACCCGGCGTCCGGATCCCCTTCGGCCAGGTGGTCTTCTTCGACACCACCTACCTTCCGGGAACCCTCACCCTCGATCTCCACGGGCACCTGGTGGAGCTGATGGGGCGGTGCCTGGTGGTCAACTACCGGGAGATCGCCTGGGAGCCGGGAGCGGAGATCGTCCTTCGACCCGGGGAGACCGTCTGCTGGGTCCTCGGCTTCTCGGCCGGCGGGGACCAGCCCCCCCGGGTGGTGGTCGGGCAGGAGCTTCTGGGCATCCAGGGGGTGGAGCTGAGCTTCGAGGGCCGGAGCGCCTCCCCGGTCCGGACCGAGGTCCGCTTCGACCGGGACGAGGCGGCGATGCCCTTCGGGAAGGTGGTCTCCTGGGAGAGATGGCCCCCGCCGGGCACGCTGGAGCTGGAGCTGCTGGGACATTCCCTGGTCCTGTCCCGCGAGGAGCTCCGCATCGACGGCGGGAGCCTCGCCTGGACCTCCGGGACCTCGCACCGGATTCCCCCTCCCGCTACTCGATCCTCGCCCTGACCGGGCGGGCGTAGTCCTGCCACATCCGGTCCAGGACCGCCTTGTCGGGCCTTCCGTCGAAGACCACTAAGCGGTAGCGGGACAGGTAGGGCTCGCCGGGCCGGATCTCCCAGTCCCCGGCCTGGGAGGGGGCGTAGCAGAAGAAGGGCTCGTCGGGATGGATCCTCATCGGCTGCGGGGCGCGGAAGTTGCCGGGGTGGCAGAGGATGGCCGTCCCGCAGAAGGCTCCGCCGGTCAGCCCCCCGACGTGGCACCATGGGGCGCGGGTGGCGTGCCCCTTGATCCGGTCGCTTTCTCCGTTGCCGGTCAGGTAGAAGGCGTTGGGCCGGCCGTCCCACTGGCCGTGGCCCCGGTAGCCCAGCCCCCCGTACCGGTAGCGGGGGAAGGACACCGGATCTCCGGAGGCGCATTCCTGCACCCATTCCAGGTCGAAGACGTGGCGGTCCTCCAGGGCGTAGATCCGCACCTCCCAGCTCTCGAGCAGCGCCGTCTCCTCGCTTCCGCTGGTGAAGTCCACCAGCCGGTGGCGGCTGCGGAAGCCGCCGTGCACCGCTCCGCTCCAGAAGGCGTCGAGGCCGTCGAACTTCACCGTGCCCGCCTTGCGGCCCGTCTCCCAGAAGTTGGCCTCGCGTCCCTGGAAGACGGCCTTGGGCCACGCGGTCCACACTCCGTGGTGGTGCAGGTGGTTGGCCGGGTAGTCGTCGGTGACGATCCGGCCCTGGGGGGTCCAGAGGGGATGGAGGTAGCCTCCGCGCAGGTGGGCGGGATCGATGCCGGGGCGGGGCAGGCCCTGCGGGGCTCCCTGGTAGCGGAGCGCCGGGGACTGGCCGATCGAGAAGAGCAGCGAGGAGCCGTCGGCGCGGACCCGGACCTTCCGGGGCGGCCGCTCTCCGCCGGTCCGGTTGTCCAGCGTGAAGGTGGCGGAGCTCTCCTTCTCCAGGCTCTCCAGGACGAAGTAGAGGAATCCGTCGTAAGCGGCCTGGACCGGGATCTCCCGGTCTCCGAGGGAGAGCCGGGGATCCCAGATGCCCGGCGGCGCCTCCATGCGGACGATCGATCCGAGCCGGTCCACCGCCCCGCTCTCGACGACCACCCGGTAGGAGGGACCGTCCGCTCCCTCCAGGGGCCCGGTCCCCGCGGTCCAGAGGGCCAGCGCGAGGGAGGGGAGGATCCCCAGGGGCGGGCGCACGAGGCTCATCGGGATCGTTGTCACAGGATCCCCCGGCGGAGTCAAGCGGCGAGGGGAAGCAGGATCAGCAGGGTCGCCAGCGAGGCCTGGAGGCCGGCGATCACGTCGTCGGCCACGATTCCCCAGCCCCGGGGAAGGCGCTGGGCCGGCCCCGCCGGCCAGGGCTTGGCGATGTCGAAGAATCGGAAGAGCAGGAAGAGCACGGCCAGGACCGCCGCCCAGGGGAGGGGGGCGTCGAAGGGAAGCGCGGCCTCGGGGCCGATCCACGCAAGCCAGCCCATCCAGCCCAGCGAGGCCACCGGAAAGGCGAGGATCTCGTCGAGCACGATGCAGGACGGATCCCTCTCCCCCAGGATCGCCTCGGCGCGCGAGCACACCCCCGCTCCGGCCCAGAGGGCGGCGGCCATCGCCGCCAGCGTCCATCCGGGGTGGGGCAGCTGCCAGAGCAGCAGCAGCCAGGGGATCCCCAGGAGCGTGCCGAAGGTTCCCGGCATCCGCGGCAGACGGCCCAGGCCTCCGCCGGTGGCCGCCGCCAGCGCCCACCCCCGGCTAGGCATCGTCCATGTAGAGGGAGCGGTTGCGCCAGAGGTAGACCAGGCCCGAGTAGAGGGTGAGGGCCACGGCGACATGCTTGGCGATCCCGGCGAGGGTCTTCACCCAGGGCTGCCCGCCCAGCAGGGGCCAGCCGAACACGGCCGCGCCCGGGGCGCCCCACTGGGCCCACTGGGGGTAGCTGGCCACGACCAGGATGGCGATGATGGCGAAGATCTGGGAGGCGGTCTTGTGCTTGCCGTAGCGCTCCGCCTCCAGCACCACGTTCCGGGAGGCGGCCAGCAGCCGCAGGCCGGTGATGGCCAGCTCGCGGGCCACGATCAGCGCCACCATCCAGGCCGGCATCCACTGCCTCTCGATGAAGGCGATGAAGGCGGAGCAGATCAGGATCTTGTCGGCCAGCGGATCCATGAGGATCCCGAAGCGGGTGATCAGCCCGTCCCTGCGTGCGATCCTCCCGTCGAGGTAGTCGGTCAGGCTGGCGGCGACGAACACCGCCAGAGCCAGGCTCTCCGATGCGGGCGCTCCGGAGAAGAGGATGGCCAGGAAGAGCGCGGTGAGCGCGAATCGGGAGACGGTGAGCCGGTTGGGCGTGTTCATTCCGCTGCGCGGAGCCATGATAGGGAGGCGGGCTCCCGCTCCGCAAGGCAAGCCCCGGCGGCCCGGAACCGGCGGTTGCGGGCGCCCTCCGGATCGGCTGCCTGGCCGGCGCCCGGAGCGCGAGGATCGGGGATCGCGAAGATGAAATGCCGCATTTGTAGCGGCTTGGACAATTTGTCTTTGCAATGGAGGGGTTTCTGGGCGATGTTCGCCCGAAATGAGACGGTTTGCTGATGGGGAGATCTACGAACGTCTCGCCGGCTTCATTCAGGAGAAAGGCTACGAACTCGGAAACGACGCCCGAAGGACCAAGGTAGAGAAGGTCTGCAACACGCTGACGTCCATCCTCAACAAGATCCCCGAGGTCAAGGAAGCGATGGAGAGCCAGGTGGAGCGGATGAAGAACATCATCAAGAACCCGGTAGGAAAGTCCCCGAGCAAGAAGCAACCCGTGAAGAAGAAGGCTCCCGCGAAGAAGAAGGCTGCGGCCAAGAAGTCTGCAGCGAAGAAGGCCCCGGCCAAGAAGGCCGCCGCCAAGAAGGCGGTCGCCAAGAAGGCCCCGGCCAGGAAGAAGGCCGCCGCCAAGAAGGCTCCGGCGAAGAAGAAGGCTGCGGCCAAGAAGGCTCCCGCCAAGAAGGCGGCTGCGAAGAAGAAGGCTCCCGCCAGGAAGAAGGCCGCTGCCAAGAAGGCTCCGGCGAAGAAGAAGGCTGCGGCCAAGAAGGCTCCCGCCAAGAAGGCGGCTGCGAAGAAGAAGGCCCCGGCCAGGAAGAAGGCCGCCGCCAAGAAGGCTTCCTCGAAGAGGAAGTAGGGCCGGGACTCCGGCTTTCCCCTCATCAGGCGCGGCGCTCCGTCAAGGGGGCGTCGCGCCTTTTTCGTCTCCTCAGGCGCTGGGCCGGAGGATGATCGCCTTCCTGGAGGTGCCCTCCACCTCGACGCTCTGCGACTCGATGTCCTCGACGTCCTTGAGGGCCTGGTGGACCATCTTCCTCTCGTAGGCGTTCATCGGCTCCAGCTCGACGATGTCCTGGCCTCTCCGGGCCCGGTCGGCCGCCCTGAGCGCCCGGTCCACCAGGCTCTGGCGGAGCTTGTCGCGGTAGGCCTCGATATCCAGGGCGACCGGGGACGCCTCGGGATCCCGCTTCAGGAGGATGCGGTTGAGGATGTACTGGATCTGGGCCAGGGTCTGCCCCCGCTTTCCGATCAGCCGTCCGGGATCGTCGGTCTCGATGTCCAGGACCGATCCTTTCTCCCCCCGGGATTCGGAGACCGCCGCCTGGAATCCCAGCAGGCGGAGCATCTCCTCCAGGACTTGCTTGGGCTGGTCGGTCATTTGCGGTTCTTCCTGGCGGGCTTGCGGCTTTCGGAGGGCGGGGCGATCTTGCGGGGCGCGGCCTTGCCTGCGGCAGCGGCGGCAACCGGGATCGGGTCGTGCCGGATCAGCTTCATCTGCACGATGGACAGGATGTTCTGGACGGTCCAGTAGAGGGCCAGGGCGGCGGAGAAGTTGTAGAGGATGAAGACGAAGATGATGGGCATGTACCTCAGGATCTTCTGCTGGGTCGGATCCATGCCCGGGGAGACCGGCGTCATCCGCATCTGCCAGATCTGCGCCGCCCCCATCAGCAGGGGCCAGAGGTTGAAGGGGATCTCCAGGCCCGGCACGACGAAGATGGTGTCGGGCTTGGAGAGGTCGGCGGTCCACAGGAAGCTGGCGCCGCGCAGCTCGATGGCGCTCTGCAGCATGGTGTAGAAGCCGAAGAAGACCGGGAGCTGGAGCAGGATCGGCAGGCATCCCCCCAGGGGGCTGACCTTGTTCCTGCGCATGAACTCCATCAGCTTCTTGTTCATCTTCTGGGGGTTGTCCTTGTACTTCTCCTGGATCTCCTTCATCTGCGGCTGGAGGGCCGACATCCGCTTCATGGAGCGGGTGCTGGCCTGGGTGAGGGGCCAGAACAGCAGCTTGATGATGAAGGTGATGGCCACGATCGAGAGGCCGTAGCCGAGCCCCAGGGAGTGGAGGCCGTTCATCGAGAGGAGCAGCGCCTTGGCGAAGAACCCGAAGAAGCCTCCGAAGCCCATCACCTCCTCGATGTCGTTGCCCAGCTCCTTGCCCAGCCGCGAGAGGACGCTGTACTTCTTGGGGCCCCCGTAGATGCGGAACTCCTCCTCGAGGGCCTCGTCCGGCTCCAGGACCCGGGGATTCCAGCGCAGGGTGGTCTCGAAGCCCCGGCTGACTTTCCACTTGACGCGCTCCTCCCCCTCCAGCGCCAGATCGGTCCACTGGGACTGGATCGAGTCGGCCGGGCTGGAGGCCTCGGGAACGAGCGCCACGGTGAAGAACTGGCTGTCGACGCTGGCCCAGGCGACGGGGGAGGCGCCTTCCTGGTAGAGGAAGCGGGGGGTGCCGGGAAAGCATCCCAGGGTGCGGTTCTCGAACCAGGACTGGCGGATCTGCTCCACGTCCGAGGCTGCGCCGTAGCTGAATCCGATCAGCATCTGGTCGTCCTCGGGTTCCATGGGGGCGGCGGTCCCCACCAGCCACTCCCGCTCCGGGAGCCTCAGGGCCTGGCCGGAGACGTTCTCGATGCGGGTGCGCACCCGCACCACGTAGTCTTCCTGGGGGGTGAAGATCTTGGTCGCTCTCAGGCCGCCCTCCAGCTCCCTCTCCATCTGGACCGAACCGCCGTCCGAGGTCATCCGCCAGCCCTCGATCCACCGGCCTCCCAGCCTCAGGCTCATCACCGACCGGAGGGAGGTGCGGTTGATCAGCGCTCCGCTCGCCTGCTCCTCCCCGGTCCGGGCCACCGCGGGCACGGGATAATCCCGCAGCTCGATGCTCTGGATCCCCCCGTCGAGGTTGTCCAGCCGGTAGATCGCATGGCTGTTCTCCAGGGAGCGTTCCTCGGCCTCGAACGACTCGGGGAGATCCCGTTCCACAGGAGCCGCCAGGTTCTCCGGCCCGGGAGCCGGATCGGGGGCTTCCCCGGAGGGTCCGGCCGCCGTCCCTGGGGAGGGGCTGTCCGGGGTCTGCGCCGGGGAATCCTGCTGCGGGTTCTGGGGAGTGAGATATTTGTCGACGAAGGGGCCCCATCCCAGGAGCAGGAGGAAGCAGGCGATGAGGATGATGAAGCCGGTCCGGTCCATGGGCGGTTTCAGCTGCCCTGGGACGGGGGAGCGGGGGCTCTCCCGGCTGAGGGCACCGGATCGGAGCCGGCGCGTCCCCAGGGATGGCAGCGGGCGATGCGCCTCAGGCCCAGCCAGGTCCCCCGGAGGATCCCCCGCTTCAGGATGGCCTCGATGGCGTAGTCCGAGCAGGTGGGATGGAAGCGGCATCCCCCCCCCGGTCCGCCCAGCAGCGACAGCAAGGGGGAGAGGGTGATCTGGTAGAGCCGTATGGGCAGCGCCGCGGCCTTGCGGAGCAGGATCATGCGCTGCGCTCGAGGAGGCCGGCCCGGCGCAGCAGCCCGGCCAGATCCCGGTCAACGTCGATCTGCCGTCGCCGTCCGATGCCCTTGCGGGCGATCAGGACGATGTCCGCAGGAGGGGAGATGCGGGGCTGCATGCGGCGGAAGGCCTCGCGCAGCAGCCTGCGGGCCCGGTTGCGGTCCACGGCCCGGTTCCCCGCCTGCTTCTTGCCGGCCACCAGCCCCAGCCGGGAGCAGGCCCGGTCCCCCGGGGCGTGCCAGTTCATGATCGCGCTGCGGGCCTGCGCCCTTCCGCCCCTGCGCCGGATCTCGCCGAACTCCCGGGATCTGAGGATGCGGCTGGCTCTGCGGAAGGCTAGGGCGGGTGGCATCGAGGGCCGCTCAGGCGGGAGTCAGTCTCTTGCGGCCCGCCTTGCGGCGGCTGGCCAGTATGGCCCGGCCGCTCCGGCTGGAATTCCGGCTGAGGAATCCGTGCTGGCGTTTGCGCCGGATCTTCGAGGGCTGGTATGTTCTCTTCATGGCTCGTTCCCGGGCGGCAAGGCCCCTGGGCCGATCGTTCCTCCGGGGGGAAGGGAACGGGAGCGCCGCTCCGGGCCGGGGCCGCGGACGGGCGCGCCTTCCGCAGCCGGGCGCGGGAGAGGGGAGGCTACCCGGCCATCGGGATCTGTCAATGGCGCAATCCCGGATCCCGGAGCCGCGCGAGTTCCGGGCCTTCCAGCGGACTCGACCGCCGCGCGCCTCCCGGCGTCGGCCGGGCCGTCCGCTCCATGGAACCGGCACGGTTTCCCTCCGGCATGCGGCAACCCGGAAGATCCGCACGGGCCCGGACCGGACGCGGCGCGAGATCTCGCCGAAGGGACGGATGCCGCCATGTTCCTGAATCGCCTGCTCCACCGGGGAGCGCGGCGGTCCGCCCGCCCGGCCGCTGCTCCGGATCCGGTACGCAATTCAGATCCTGGCCGGATCCTTGCGGGATTCCTTCTTGCTCACCACCCGCACCTTGACCTCCTCGGCCACCACCAGGGAGTCGGCCGGGACGCTGTGGGTGAGGAACACGTTGGCCCCGACGGTGCTGCCGGCTCCCACCTCGGTGTCGCCTCCCATCACGGTGGCGTTGGCGTAGAGAGTGACCCGGTCGCAGATGGTGGGATGGCGCCGGGTGCCCCGCAGGGCCTGTCCGCCCGAGAGGGAGCGGCCGATCAGGGCCACGCCCTGGTACATCTTCACCTTCTCCCCGATCCGGCTGGTCTCCCCGATCACCGTTCCGGTCCCGTGGTCGATGAAGAAGTAGGGGCCGATGCGGGCGCCGGGATGCAGGTCCATGCCGGTCCGCCCGTGGGCCCATTCGGTCATGATGCGCGGCAGCAGGGGGATCTCCAGGCGGTAGAGCAGGTGGGCCAGCCGCTGGACCGCGATCGACTCCACGAAGGGGTAGGCCACGATCACCTCCTCGCGGCTCAGCGCCGCGGGATCCCCGTTGTAGGCCGCCTCGGTGTCGGTGCGCAGGATCTCCCGGACCGAGGGGAGCTGCTCGAGGATCCGGGTGGCCAGGCTCCCGGCCTGGCCCCGGAAGTCCCCGGGATCCAGGCCCTGCGGAGGGAAGTGCTCCAGGCTCTTGAAGATCTCCTCCTCGAGGCGCACGCAGACCGAGGCCAGGATGTTGGTGGTCTCGATCAGCAGTTCGGTGCGGTGGACCCGCTGGTCGTAGAAGTAGCCGGGGAAGAGCAGGCGGAGCAGATCCATGGCGATCCCGGCGATGGCCGAGCGGGAGGGCAGGTTGGCGCCGTCCACATGGTTGATCCCGCCGTGCTTGACATAGGACTGGAGCAGCCCGTTGGCCAGGCCGGTGATCCTCTCGCTCACGGGGGGGATCCTCCCACAGACGGACAGGCCGGACAAGGACGCCCCTAGACCGTCCAGGCCTCCCGGCTCCGGATCTCCCTCCGGCCGATGGGCAGGGCGATCGATCGGTAGAGCTCCCGGACCGTCCCGCTCCCGTAGCGGCGCTCGAGCCGCTTCACCGCGAAGTGCATGCGGGCCATCCTCTGGAAGTGGCTCATGAAGATCAGGTTGAGGGCGGAGCCGGTCGCCGCCCCCGCCAGGGGGATCGCCCTGGCGGCCGCCTGCTGGGAGACCAGGTGGCCGTAGCGGAGCGCGATCCGGGACACCAGCCGGCCCAGAAGGGGAGCGGCCTCCTCGGCCAGGGCGCCTCGGGCGGCCATCCGGGCGGCCTGGTCCATCATCCGGGCGTGGGCGGCCCGGACCGCCCAGTAGCGGCTGGTCCGGTCCGGCCCGCCCGGATCGCCGGGGGAGCCCAGGGCGAAGACCTCCATGCAGGCCAGGCGGATGCCGGGGTCCCCCAGCGGAAGCCCCTGGCGCCGGGCGATGTCGGCGATGGACCGGAAGACGATCGCGGTGGAGAGCGGCAGCTCGACCGGAAGGGCCGCCAGCCCGAACATCCCGCCCGCCCCGCCCGCCGCCCCGGCCAGGACCATGTGCAGCCGGTCGGAGGACCGCGGCGGCCGGCCGCGATCCAGGCTGTGCAGGGCCACCGAGAGGGCGCGGCGCAGGGCCCGCTCCACCGAGCGGTCCACTATCCGGGACCAGCCCTCGGGGAGCAGCCCGAAGCCCGTCTCCAGGGGCCGCCCCACCAGGCGCGCCAGGCGGAGGGCGAAGCCGGGCCGCTCCAGGGCCTCCTTGGCCGCGCGCAGCTCGGCCAGCTCCTCGGAGGTGGGACTGGCCGGATCTGCGGCGGCGGTCATGGAATCTCCCTCCCGGGAAGGCAGGGGGCGGGGCCGGTGGTAGGTTGGCAGGGGCTCGAACCCTGGACCGACGGCTTAAAAGGCCGCTGCTCTACCAGCTGAGCTACCAACCCCCTCTGGAAGCGGGCTGCGCCGAGCCTAGGAGGGGGCTCCCTCCCGATCAAGGGGATAGTCGGATCAGTCCCCGCCGGACTGGCTGGAGGCGCGCTTCTGGCGCTCCTTCATGATGCAGGCGTCGAGGGCCAGGAAGTAGGAGTGGATCCCGAAGCCGGAGATCTGCCCCAGGCAGGCCGGAGCGATCAGGGAGCGCTGCCGGAATTCCTCCCTCCGGTGGATGTTGCTGATGTGGATCTCGATGGTGGGCGTCCCGATGGCCGCAATGGCGTCGCGCAGGGCCACGCTGGTGTGGGTGTAGGCCCCGGCGTTGAGCACCAGGTAGCTGGAGTCCTCGGCGGCCTCGTGGATCCAGCCGACCAGCTCCCCCTCGCTGTTGGTCTGCCGGAAGTCGATCTCGATGTCGTGCTCCCCCGCCCGCTGCCGCATCATGGCCGCGATCTCCGGCAGGCGGACCTTCCCGTAGATTTCCGGCTCGCGCAGGCCCAGAAGGTTCAGGTTGGGGCCGTTGAGGCAGCTTATCTTCATGGAGGCGGGGCGCGGCCTGGAAGGGGACGCGCCGCACCGGGCGATCCTTGTCCGAGGGCCCATCCCAGCAAAAGGAAAAAAGTCCCGGACAGGGCGGGGACGTAGAGGAAGAACTCGGCCAGGTTCTGCAGGGCGAAGGCGGCCATGCCGTACCAGAGCGCCTCCTGCAGGGGATCGGGGCGGGGGGGGCGCAGCCGCCAGAGCGAGGCGCCAATCCAGGCCAGGTAGAGCAGGGCGGCGGGCAGCCCCGAGTCGGAGGCCTGCTGCAGGTAGTCGTTGTGGGCCAGCCGGGCGTGCTCGGCTTCCTCGGGGCGCAGCCGCGAGTAGGTCCGGTGGAAGGTGCCGGGCCCGGTGCCGGTCAGGGGGTTCTCCCAGGCGGCGGCGCCGGCGGCGCTCCAGTAGTGGAGCCGCGCCGCCACGCTGGTTGCGCCCTCCCGGAAGTAGTCCGAGTACTTCCACAGGAAGCCTCCCAGCCCGGCCGCCAGGGCCAGGACCGGCAGCGTCCGGCGGGCCCATGGGGCCATGGGCAGGCGCAGCAGGAACAGGGCCGCCAGGGCCAGGGCCGCCAGCCAGGCCGACTTCGACTGGGTCCAGTAGAGGCAGGCGCAGGAAGCCGAGGCCAGGAGGGCGCAGAGCAGCAGGCGGCTGGGGATCCGGAGGAACCCGGAGAGCCGCCAGAGGATCGCCGCGCACAGGGGGCCCAGCAGCAGGATCCCGCCGGCCAGGGAGTTGGGATAGAATAGGGTGGAGAAGATTCGCTCCTTGCCGGCCCGCTCCAGGATCCCCTCCAGCCGCTCCCGCTCCCCGGGCGGAAGCTCCGGCTCCCCGAGCCGGGACTCGATCATCCTCCTGGTCTCCTCCAGGCCCCCCAGCCGCTGGCCGAATCCCGCATGGAGCACCAGGCAGAAGCCCAGGAGCAGGGGCAGGCGGAAGCCCTCGAGGGACCGGGCCCGGGAGAGGCGGAGGCAGCCCAGGTAGAAGAGGGCGACCAGCGCTCCGAAGTGGAGCAGGACGATGCGGGTCAGCTGCGGATCCACCGTCCCGAAGGCCGACAGGCAGACCCAGCCGTACCACAGGGCGGGCAGGCAGAGGAGGATCCCGGGAACGCCGGAGGGACGGCGGAGCCCGGGCAGCGCCGCCAGGATCAGCAAGGCGACCAGGACGAGCCCCAGGACCGGGGGCCACTGGAAGAAGATCCACTCCAGGAGGGTGCCGGGGGGATCGGCGGGGAGGATGGGAGGGTTGCCCAGCTTGAGGAGGGCCAGGGCCGCCGCCCCTCCGGCGAGAGCGGGCCAGAGCCGGCGGCCGGAAGGAAGGGACGGCATGCCCGGCGCCTCAGAGGGCGAATCCCAGCAGGGCCGCCTCCATGGCCAGCGCCTCCTGGATGCTGGAGTCGAGGCATCGCTGCAGATCCTCGGCCCTCTCCAGGTTCTTCAGGGCCGCCGCGGGCTCGAGCCCGGAGGCGACCTGCCGGCTCTTCTCCGCCAGCTCGGGAAGCAGGAGCAGGCCCGGGCCGGCCCGGAGGGTGTGGATCCAGACGTCGCGGAGGAACCGGTGGAGTCCCGAGAGGATCTCGGAGCGGGCCCGGCGGTAGGCCGCCTCGACCGACGCGTCCAGCTCCCGTTCCAGGCGCTTCCGCTCCGCGGGCTTCAGGTCCGGCAGGCCGGAGATCGGCGACGAGCGCCCGAGCGCCTTGCCGATGTCCTTCTTCCTTTCCTCCAGGCGGGCCAGCAGCCGGCCGAGCAGCAGGTAGCGCTGGGCCGTTCCGGGGCTGGGGGGGATCCCCTCGACGAATCCCCGGAGCCACTCCCGGTCCTCCCGTTCCTGGAGGGAGTCCGGTCCCTGGATCTCCGGGTACGGGACGCCCGGCGGCGCGCCGTCCCCGCCGTTCCGGGAGGAGGCCGGAGCGTCCGCGGCCGGCGGAGCCTCCCGGTCCCGCCGCGAGGCGCCTCCGGCCCGGATCGCCATGCAGCGGGACAGGATGGTGTCCGGGAGGCGTCCGGCGCTGGCGGCCAGGAGCAGGAAGACCGTCTCTCCGGGCGGCTCCTCCAGGGTCTTGAGGAAGGCGTTGGAGGCCTGGAGGCTCATCCGGTCGGCCCCCTCGACGATCGCCACCTTGAAGGGCGAGCAGTAGGACTTGCGGCCGACCCGTCCGAGCACCTCGCGGATCTGGTCGATGGTGACCACCCGCGACTTCGACTGCGGGGCCACCCTGAGGACGTCCGCCTGCCGCCGGGCGGCCACCTGGAGGCAGGAGCGGCATCTTCCGCAGAAGTCGGCCCCCGCGCCTCCCGGAGATCGTCCGGGAGGATCCTCGCACTGGAGGGCCATGGCCACCGCGGTGGCCAGCTGCTCGAGGGAGCCGGAATCCTCGCCGAGCAGCAGCCAGGCGTGGGCCATGGTGTCGCTCTCCAGGCGCCTGCGGATCCTGCCGACGGCGTCGCGGTGGCGCTCCGGGCAGTCCGCGAAGGGCATGGCGGGGAGGGTAGGGGAGGCGGAGGAGCCCTGCCAGGCCATTTCCTCCCCTGGGGGCTCTGGTCCGGACCCTGCAGCCGTCCTGGACTGGAGCCGCTACCGCCCCCTGCTCACGCCAGGAGGATCCTCCTGGCTCTCTTCCTGGGGGTCCGCCCCTCCCTGGAGGAGCGCCGCCGGGCGCCCCTTCCCGAGGGGGATCAGCCGGGAAGCGGGACCTGGCGCAGGGCCTCCACCGTGGAGGCCAGGTCGCCGCTGCCGAAGAGGGCCGAGCCGGAGACCAGCACGTCGGCCCCCGCTTCCAGGCATGCCGGGGCGGTGCCGGGGTGGATCCCCCCGTCGACCTCGATGCGGTAGTCCAGGCCCCTCTCCCGGCGCCACCGCGCCGCCTGGCGGATCCTGCCGAGGGATCCGGGAAGGAAGCTCTGCCCCCCGAATCCGGGATTGACGGTCATCACCAGCGCCAGCCGGATCCGCTCCAGGTGGGGGAGGAGGGCCTCCAGCGGGGTGGGGGGATTGATCGCCAGCCCCGCCTGGGCTCCGGTCCGCTCGATGCGGTCCAGCAGGGAGGCGGTCCGCTCCCCCAGCTCGGCGTGGACGGTGATGGAGTCGGCTCCTGCGTCGCGGAAGGGCCCGATCAGGATCTCCGGGCGGCTGCACATCAGGTGCACGTCCAGGTGCAGGGAGGTGCGGCGGCGCACCGAGCGGACCACGTCGGGGCCGAAGCTCAGGTTGGGGACGAAGTGGCCGTCCATGATGTCCAGGTGCAGCCACTCGGCCCTGGAGCGGTGCACCCGCTCCAGCTCCCGCTCCAGGCTGCCGATGTCGGCCGCCAGGAGGGAGGGGGCGATCAGGGGAGGGTGCATGGGAGGGCCTCTCGGGGGCCTGCCTTCAGGCGGCCGCGGGCGCGGCCCCCTCGAGCCCCGGAGAGCCGGCCTCGCCGCTCTTGCGCTGCTCCCCCTCCGCCTCCTTGGAGTCGGCGGCCGGCTGGGGCGGCGGATCCGGCGGCTTGGGGGGCGGGGTGAAGGTCCCCTTGAGCACGATCTCCTCCACCTGGGCTCCGGTGAGGGTCTCCTGCTCCAGCAGGGTGGTGGCCAGCAGCTCCAGCTTGTCGTGGTTCTCGTTGATGATCCTGCTGGCCAGGTCGTAGCCCTGGTCGACCAGCCGCTTGACCTCGTTGTCGATCTCCTTGGCCGTGCTCTCGCTGTAGTCCTTGCTGCGCACCATGTCCTTGCCCAGGAACACGTAGTCGCTGTCGTCCCCGTACTGGACCATCCCCAGCTTGTCGCTCATGCCGTAGCGGCAGACCATGGCCCGGGCGATGCTGGTGGCCTGCTGGATGTCCCCCGCCGCTCCGGTGGAGAAGTCGTGGGTGTAGAACTGCTCGCCGATGCGCCCTCCCATGGTCAGGGCGATGGTGGCCTCCATCTCCTTCTGCTTGCGGTTGAGGATGTCCTGCTTGGGCAGGGACATGGTGGCTCCCAGGGCCTGTCCCCGGGGGATGATGGTGACCTTGTGGAGGGGATCGGTGTCCTCCAGCAGCACGCTCACCAGGGCGTGGCCCGCCTCGTGCCAGGCGGTGATCTCCTTCTCCTCCTGGCTCATCGCCATGCTGCGCCGCTCCCGCCCCCAGCGGACCTTGTCCCGGGCCTCCTCCATCTCGGGCATGCCGATCGACTTGTGGTCCTTGCGGGCCGCCAGCAGGGCCGCCTCGTTGAGCAGGTTGGCCAGCTCGGCCCCGGAGTAGCCCGGAGTGCCCCGGGCGATCACCTTGAGGTCGACCCCGGCGTTGAGCTTCACCTTGCGGGCGTGGACCTTGAGGATCGCCTCCCGGCCCCGGATGTCGGGAAGGTTGACGGTGATCTGGCGGTCGAAGCGCCCGGGGCGCAGCAGGGCCGGATCGAGGACGTCGGGGCGGTTGGTGGCGGCGATGATGATGATCCCCTCCTGGGTCTCGAAGCCGTCCATCTCCACCAGGAGGGCGTTGAGGGTCTGCTCCCGCTCGTCGTTCCCTCCCCCCAGGCCGTGCCCCCGGCTGCGCCCCACCGCGTCGATCTCGTCGATGAAGATCAGGCAGGGGGTGTTCTTGCGGGCCTGGTCGAACATGTCCCGCACCCGGCTGGCCCCCACCCCCACGAACATCTCCACGAAGTCCGAGCCGCTGATGCTGAAGAAGGAGGCCTCGGCCTCGCCGGCGATGGCCTTGGCCAGGAGGGTCTTGCCGGTGCCCGGCGAGCCGATCATCAGCACCCCCTTGGGAATCTTCCCCCCCAGCTTCTGGAACTTGCGGGGATCGCGCAGGTAGTCCACCAGCTCCGAGACCTCGTCCTTGGCCTCGTCCACCCCGGCCACGTCCCGGAAGGTGGTCCGGTTCTTCTCCTTGTTGAGCATGCGCGCCTTGCTCTTGCCGAAGCTGAGCGCCCCCTTGCCCGCCATCTTTATCTGCCGGAAGAATATGAAGTAGATGAAGCCCAGGATGATCAGGATGGGCAGCATGGCCGAGAGCAGGGAGACGAACAGGGTGTTGGGCTGGTCCAGTCTGAACCTGCCCGACCCGGCCAGCGCCTGCTCCAGCTCGTCGGTGGCTAGGGTGTCGATTTCGAAGCGGACCGATTCCCGGCTCCCCTCGTCGGGGATGAACTCGCCGCCGCTCCAGTGCCCCGCCACGTGCTCGCCCGCCACCCTGAGCGACTCGTGCTGGGTGAAGTGGTAGAAGCCCGCCCTCACGTGGTCGTTGGTGATCAGGTGGAGCAGCTGGACATGGGTCGGCTCCCGGCCCTGGGACTGCCCCCTGCCGTTGAGCAGCAGGAGGAACATGGGGATCAGGCCGAGAACCGCGATCCAGATCAGGAGGGATCGGGAGTTCTGCTTCGGCTCCTCGCCCTTCTGGTCCTTGGTCGGCTTCTCTCTGTTCTCTGGCATCAGCGCGCTGCGGCGGTAGCCGCCCGGCCGGTCCCGCCGCGGGGGGCGGGGGCCGCCCTCCGGGGGAGGCCCGGGGCTTCCATCATACGATCCGGAGGCCGGATAGGCGAAGGCATTCCACGGGCGATCGGCGATCGGTCGGGCCCGGCGGGCGGGCTACGGGCCGGAGGACTCCGCCACCTCCGGGGACTGCTGGGCGAGCAGCCCGGCGTAGTCGAGCAGGATCTGGAGGGACTCCCTGAGCCTGGGATCGTAGCGCCGCTCCTCCTCCCTGTCCCCGGAATCCTCCTCGGCGGTCAGATGGGGCAGGACGGGCAGGGGGTCGTCTCCGGCGGCGCCTTCCAGGGTGGCCAGCCAGACCGTCTCCTCCCTGGCGGGGCGGGACTCCCGCTCGGCCTTGCGCTCCTGGTCGCGCCTGCGGTCCTCCTCGATCTCCCCGAGCCGCTCTTCCAGGTTCAGGGAGAGGGTCCGCCTCTGGCGGAACTCCAGGTACCTCTCGATGTCCTCCCGGATGTAGGCGAAGTCCTGCGCCTCCTGCCGGCGCAGCCGGGAGCGCTCGGCCAGCTCCTCGACATGGGGGGCGACCAGGCCGTAGCGCCGGTGCTCGGCGGGGGCGATCTCCCTGGCCTCCAGGCAGTGGGGCAGGTGCTCCTCCCCGATGTCGTCGCGGTGGTTGGCCACCGAGGGCAGCACGATGTCGGCGCCCACTCCCAGCTTCTGGGTCGGCTTTCCCGAGACCCGGTAGAAGCTGGAGACGGTGAACTTGAGCATGCCGTGCTTGCCCTTCTGATCGGCGCCGGAGCCCGAGAGGGCCCGCCGGATGAACCGGCTGGTCCGGTCCAGATCCTCCAGGGTCTGGACCGTGCCCTTGCCGTGGGTGGCCCGGTCCCCGATCACCAGGGCCCGCCCGTAGTCCTGGAGGGCCGCCGCGGTGATCTCCGAGGCCGAGGCGCTGTGGCGGCTGACCAGGAGGGCCAGGGGGCCCTCGTAGGCCGTCCCCTCGTCGGGGTCCGTCAGGGGGAGCACGTCGCCCCGGAAGTTCCGGACCAGGACCACCGGGCCTTCCGAGAGGAACAGGCCGGCGAGGCGGACCGCCTCGTCGAGGATGCCGCCCCCGTTCTGCCTCAGGTCCAGCAGGACGCCCCGCACCTCCTCCCGCTTGAGGCGCTCCAGCAGCAGCCTCACGTGGGAGGCGGAGCCCTCGTAGAACTGGGGCAGGTCGACGATCCCCAGCTTGACGGGCTCCTCCCCGGGCCCCGGCATCTGCAGGATCCGGGCGCTGGCCTGGCGCTCCTTGATCTTGATCACGTCCCGGATCAGCGAGATCTCCCGGGTCTGCGAGTCCTTGGCGCTCAGGATCCGCAGGTTCACCTCGGTGCCCCGCTTGCCCCGGATCTTGTCCACCACCTTGCGCAGGCGCAGGCCGACCACGTCCACCCACTCCTTGTCGGCCTGGGCCACCGCGGTGATCCGGTCCTCGGGCTGGATCTCCCCGCTCAGGTCGGCGGGTCCCCCGCGGATGATCTCCACGATCTGGCAGTAGCCGTCGTCGTCGCTCATCAGCCGCGCCCCGATGCCCGACAGCTCCAGCTTGATGGTGTTGATCTCGAAGTCCTCCACCTCCGAGGAGCACATGTAGCTGGAGTGCGGATCGTAGGCGTGTCCGACCGAGGTGAGGAAGATCTGGAGGATCTCGTCGGGATCCAGGTCCGCCATCGATTCGAGCATCCGGTCGTAGCGCTTCTGGAAGAGGACGCGGGGATCCTCCTCCTCCTTGTCCTGGTCCCCTTCCTCGTCCAGCCGGGCCTGCAGCAGGGAGGCCTTGATCCGCTTGCGCCAGATGCCGTCGGCCTCCTCCTGGGTGGCGGGCCAGGGCAGATCGCCGCGGTCCATCTCCATCTCCTCCTGCAGCGAGAAGTCGTACTCCCGCTCCAGCAGTCTCCGGTTGCGCTCGAGGACCCGCTCCGAGAGCCGGTTGGTGAAGCGCTGGTAGATCTCGAACGCGGGCCGTGCGTTGCGCGTGAACAGGAGGTCGTCGAGCTGGGAGGCGTACTTTTCCCGGAACTCGTCGACGTCCCCCTGCAGGAAGATGCGGCGGCTGCCGTCCAGGGTGTCCAGGTAGTTGTCGAGGGCGATGCTCGAGAGGCGGTCGTTGAAGGCCTCCTGGCGCAGGTGCTTGGTGGAGAGGAGCTGCGCCACCATGTCCGAGATCCGGCCCGCCTCGCCCGAGGAGAGCTGGATGGCGGCCGCCGGGAGAAGCGCCAGGGCCGCCAGCAGCGCCAGGAGGAGTCGGGGAAGGCTGATCATCTCTAGAGGGAGGCATGCTGCCGCAAGGAAGTCGGGGATCCAACAACTATTAGCGGACGTGAGGGGCGGGGCTGCGGCGCGGCCGCCCCGCTCCGGGAGAGGCGGCGGCGGATCCGGGGAGGCATACGCGCTTGAATCCCGGGGAGGCGGCACGAGAATGGCTCCCGGTCCCCCCTGCAGATGGCTTCCGTCTATCCAGCCTCCCGGATCCTCCGGGGCGCGATCCCGGGAGGAGCGGCGTGAGCCGCCGATCCCTCGGATCCCTGAGGCTGCCCGAGGAGCGTGTGCTGGCCCGGCTGGCCGCGGTGGGACTGTCGGCCCGCCGGCCCATGATGGGGCAGCTGGCGGGGCGCCACCGCAGCTCGGTGAGGGGATCGAGCCTGGAGTTCTCCCAGTACCGGGAGTACGTCCCGGGGGACGATCCCCGCCGGCTGGACTGGCGGATGTTCGGCCGCTCGGACCGGCTCTACGTGAAGGAGTTCGAGGCCGAGACCAACCTGCGCCTCTGCCTGGTGGTGGACACCAGCGGCTCCCTGGCCTACGGGACCGGAGGCGCCACCAAGATGGACCGGATCCGGACCCTGGCGGCCACCCTGGCCTGCGTCGCCTTCCGGCAGGGGGACGCGGTGGGGCTCTACGGGGCCGGTCCTTCCCTGAACGCCCAGATCCGCCCCGGGAGCACCGACGCCCATCTGCGTATGGTCCTGGAGCGGCTGCAGGAGCTGGAGCCAGAGGGCGGGACCGGCCTTGTCGAGGCGCTGCACGAAGTGGCCGAAAGCGTCTCCTCCCGGGCCCTGATCGTGGTCTTCTCCGACTTCTTCCTCGCCCCCCGTCTCCTCCGCGACGCCTTCGAGCACCTGCGCTACCGCCGCCACGACGTGAGCCTCTTCCACCTGCTCGACCAGAGCGAGCTGGACTTCCGCTTCGAGGGGCCGGTGCGCTTCGAGGACATGGAGGGGGGCGATCCGGTCTCGGCCGACTCCCTGCTCGTGGCCCCGTCCTACCGCCGGGCGCTGGCCGAGTGGCGCAGGGAGCTGGCCGGGATCCTGAACCGGACCGGGATGGACTGCCACCGGGTCGGGCTGGAGGACGATCCCGAGAAGGTGCTGCTGCGCTTCCTGGCGCTGCGGCGGGAGCAGGGGAGGGGGCTGTGACCCTGCTGCAGCCGTGGATGCTCTACGCCCTGCCCCTGGCGCTCCTGCCGGTGCTCCTCCACCTGCTCAACCGCACCCGCCACCGCAGGGTGGCGTGGGCCGCGATCCGCTTCCTGCAGCAGGCCAGGCGGAGGGACCGGGGCCGCTCCCGGCTCAGGCGGGTGCTGATCCTGCTCGCCCGCGTGCTGGCCCTTCTCTTCCTGCTGGCCGCCGCGGGGCGGCCCCTGCTCACGGCCCTTCCCTCCGGCTGGGGGTGGGACCGGCCCGACGCCACCCTGGTGCTCCTGGACCGCTCGCCCAGCATGGAGCGGGCCGCGACGGCCGGGGGCCCCTCCCGCAGGGAGCTGATGCTTGAGCGGCTGGGACAGCTGCTCGGGGAGCGCTCCTGGGGGCGCGACCTGGTCCTGGTGGACGGCGCCGACGGCTCGGTCCGGATCC
Source organism: Limisphaerales bacterium (assembly GCA_965221075.1). Taxonomy (GTDB): domain Bacteria; phylum Verrucomicrobiota; class Verrucomicrobiia; order Limisphaerales; family AAA164-E04; genus UBA2970. The sequence continues at coordinate 2,750,524 of OZ244865.1, read as the reverse complement.
TCGAGTCGCCCGCCGACCTGACCGATCCGGCTCTGGCCGGCCCGCTGGCCGCTCCCGCCGACCTGCCGGCCATGCTGGAGAGCGCCGAGCAGTGGCTGACGAGCCAGGAGGTGGCCCGGGCCGACCTGTGGATCTGCACCGACAGCGAGGCGCCGGCCTGGGATCCCGAGAGCGGGCGCTGGCCCGCCCTGAGGGAGCGGCTGGCGGAGCGCAAGGGGCTCTCCTTCCTGCTGATGGAGCTTCCCGAGGGCGAGGGGCTCAACCATTCGGTGAGGGTGGAGCGGGCGCTGCGCCGCCCCTCCTCCCTGCTCCTCGACCTGCGCCTGCATCTCGAGGGCGGGGATCCGGTGCCGGTGGAGGCGAGGATCGGGGGGCAGGCCTTTCCCCTGGAGGTCCAGGGAGGGCCTGGAGAGGCGGTCCTGCGCGGCGTCGCCATCCCCCTGGACGAGGGGCAGCGCTCCGGCTGGGGCGAGGCGCGCCTTCTCTCCGACGCCAACCCCGCCGACGACCGTTTCTACTTCGTCTTCGCCGAGCCTCCGGCGCGCCGCTCCCTGGTGGCGACCCGGAGCCCCGAGCTGGCCCGGGCCCTGGCCGCGGCGCTGGAGGTCCCCTCGGCGCCCGGCACGGAGCACGAGGTCGAGATACGGGCCCCGGAACAGGCCGGCGCCGCGGGCTGGGAGGGGCTCTCGCTGCTGGTCTGGCAGGGGCCGCCTCCCGGCCCGGAGCTGGCCGGGCGGATGGAGGATCTGGCCAGGAGGGGCGGGATGGTGCTGGTGCTGGCGCCCGATCCGGGCGAGGCGGGCGGCTCCCTGGGAGGGGCCAGCTGGGGGGAGGCGGAGTCCCTGGAGGGGGGGCAGGGCCTCTCCTGGTGGCGCGACGACGCCGATCTGCTGGCCAGCACCGCCGACGGGGAGGCCCTTCCCCTCCAGGAGATCCGCTGCCTGCGGTTCCGTCCCCTGGACCCGGGGAGCGGGGGCGTTCCCCTGGCCCGCCTGGAGGACGGGCGGGCCCTGCTGCAGCGCCGCGATCTGGGGCTGGGATCGGTCTACCACCTCGGCACCCTTCCCGTTTCCGGGTGGTCCAACCTGCGGGAGCGCCCCCTGGGCCTCTTCGTGATGCTGCAGAGGATCCTGGAGCGCGGGGCCGAGGCCCTGGGGGAGGCGTCCCACCGGGAGGCGGGAGCCTCCCTGGAGGATCTCCTGGCGGGAGCCCGGCGGGTGGCCCCGCCGGACGCCTCCGGGGAGCGCAGGGGCCTGGATGCCGGAGTCTTCGAGGCGGACGGACGGTGGATCGCGGTCAACCGCAGCGTCCGGGAGGACGGCGCTCCCCGGATCGGGGCCGGAGAGGTGGACGAGCTCTTCGGGGAGCTCCCGCTGCGGCGGGTGGGGGAGGGCGTGCCGGCCTCCCGGCCGCTGGCCCGGGAGATCTGGCCCCTCCTCTTCCTGCTGCTTCTGGGGGCCCTGGTCCTGGAGTCCGTCCTGTGCCTGCCGCCGCGGCCCTTCGGGGAGGGCGCCGCCGATCCGGCGCCCGGAGGATAGCGCGGTGGGATCGGGACTCGCATTCGAGGGATCGGGGGCGGCGGCGTGGGCGGGCCTGGCGCTGCTTGCGCTCCTGGCCTGGATCTCGGCGGCGGCCTGGCGCCGCAGCGGCGGCGGATGGCGCGTGGCCCGGATGGAGGCCTTCCGGCTGCTGCTGGCGCTGCTGGCCTGGATCGGCCTCTGGGGCCCCGAGTGGCGCTGGGAGAGCGCCGCCCAGGTCCGCGACACGGTGGCGGTCCTGGCGGACCGTTCGGCCAGCATGGAGATCGCCGACCTCGAGACCGCACAGGGCCTGCAGACCCGTGCCGCCTCGATCGCCCCCCTGCTGGACCGGGAGGCCTGGGAGGCTCCCGGAATGGAGGTGGCCCTGGAGTCCTTCTCCTCGGAGGAGGGAATCGGAGGCACCGACATCCACCGGGCCCTGGTCCAGGCCCTGGAAAGCCACCCGGGCCTGCGGGGGGTGGTGCTGCTCAGCGACGGCGACTGGAACGAGGGCCTGCCCCCGGCCCGGGCCGCGGTCCGCCTGCGCTCCCGGGAAGTGCCGGTGTTCGCGGTGGCGGCGGGCAGCGAGGTCCCGCTGCCCGACCTGGCGCTGGAGGAGTTCGGCGCCCCCTCCTTCTGCGTGGCGGGCAAGCCGGTGCGGATCCCCTACGCCCTGGGCAGCGCCCTGGGCCAGGACCAGGACGCGGTCCTCCACTTCGCGGTGGACGGAGAGGTGCGTCGGACCCTGGAGGTCCGGGTCCCGGCCATGGGGCGGTGGCGCTCCGCCCTGGCCTGGGAGCCGCAGGAGCCGGGGGACCACGTCCTCTCCCTGGAGCTGGCGCCCGTTCCCGCCGACCGCAACTCTGCAAACAACCGGCGGGAGGCCCCGGTCTCGGTGCGCCTGGAGGCCCTGCGGGCCCTGGTGATCGACTCGCTGCCCCGCTGGGAGTACCGCTACCTGCGCAACGCCCTGGAGCGGGATCCCGGAGTGGACGTGCGCTGCCTGCTCTTCCATCCCCGCCTTCCGGTGGTGGGGGACGGCCCCGGCTACCTGGACCGGTTCCCCTCGCCGGAGGATCTGGCCGGCTACGACGTGGCCTTCCTGGGCGACGCGGGCCTGGCTCCGGGGCAGCTCACCGAGGAGCAGGCCCTGCAGCTGCGCCTTTGGGTGGGCTCCCAGGCCGCGGGCCTGGTCTTCCTTCCGGGGCGCCAGGGCTGGCAGGAGACCCTGCGGGGGAGCCCGCTGGACGATCTGCTTCCGGTCGAGACCGATCCGGGCTCGCCCCTGGGGCAGGGATCGGAGCGGCCCGGGCGCCTGGTCCTCACCGGGGCGGGGCGCAGCAGCCTGCTGGTGCAGCTGGCCGGGGATCCGGAGGCCAGCGCCGGGGTGTGGCGCCGGCTCCCCGGCTTCCACTGGCACGCTCCGGCGATCCGGGCCCGGCTCGGCAGCGAGGTCCTGGCGGTGCACGAATGGCGGGAGGGCCCCTCGGGGCGCCTGCCCCTGATCGCCACCCGCACCCACGGGGCCGGCAAGACGCTCTTCATGGGCACGGACGGGGCCTGGCGCTGGCGGGAGGGGGTGGAGGACCTGCACCACTACCGCTTCTGGGGCCAGGTGGTCCGCTGGATGGCCTACCAGCGCCAGAAGGCCAGGGGGGAGTCGATGCGGCTGTTCTGCTCCCCGGAGATCCCCCGGATCCGCACCCGGGTGGCCCTGCAGGCCAACGTGCTGGACGCGGTGGGAGGACTGCTGGAGCAGGGCGAGGTCCAGGTGCGGATCGCCGCCCCCTCGGGACGGATCCGGACGGTGAACCTCGAGCCCGGGCGGGGGGACGAGAGGGGCCTGTTCTCCGGGAGCTTCGAGCCCGACGAGCCGGGAGTCCACCGCCTGGAGGCCCGCTGCCCCCAGGCCGGGGCCCGGGCCGATCTGGAGCTGGCGGTGCAGGGATTCGACCGCGAGCGCCAGGGCGGTCCCGCCCGCCACGACGTGCTGCGGGAGATCGCGTCCCTGACCGGAGGATCGGTGGTGTCCCCGGCCGAGGCGTCCTCGCTTCCGGCCCGCATCCGGGCCCTGCCGGACCCCCGCCCCGAGACCCGCCGGCTGCGCCTGTGGGCCCATCCCCTGTGGTGGGGAAGCCTGACCCTGCTGCTGGGATTGTTCTGGTTCCTGCGCCGGAGGACAGGCACCATCTAGGCCCGGAAACCAATGGCCAGCGCCGATCCATCGGGAGATCCCGACCTGCTTCCGCTGCGCCTGCGCGTCCGGCTGGAGGAGTACCGCCGGAGGGTCTGGCTCCTGAAGACTTCCGAGGGGCTCCTGGCCGCCGCGGCCGGCCTGCTACTCTCCTGCCTCCTGGTGTTCCTGCTCGACCGCTTCGCCGACACCCCGGCCCTGGCGCGCCTGGCCCTGCTCCTGGCCGGCACGGCCGGCTGCTACCTGTACCTGCCCCTGGGCCTGCGCCGCTGGGTGCTGGGGCACCGCCGCCTGGACCAGGTGGCCCGGGGCATCCGCCGGGGCCTGCCCCGGCTGGGGGACCAGCTGCTGGGCGTGGTGGAGCTGGCCCGGGAGGGCGCCCCGGGCCGCCAGAGCCCGGAGCTGCTGCGGGCCGCGATCGGGCAGGTGGACGAGGAGCTGTCCCGCAGGGACCTGTCCCGGGCCCTGCCCCGCACGCGCTTCCGAGCCTGGGGCTGGGCGGCGGCGGTCCCCGCCGCGCTGCTCCTGTGCCTCCTCCTTCTGGTCCCTCCGGCGGCGCACAGCGCCTTCCTGCGCTGGATCCTTCCCCTGGGGGAGGCCGGGCGCTTCACCTTCGCCCGCATCGCCGAGGTGGAGGGAGGCGCCACGGTCCCCTACGCCGAGCCCCTGGAGCTGGTGGCCCGCCTCGATCCGGGATCCCACTGGAAGCCCAGATCGGCCCGCCTTGGCGGTGCCTCCGCTCCGAGGGAGGCGGGGGCCTACCGGTTCGCCCTACCGCCCCAGACGGCCGAGAGGACGATCCAGCTGCGGGTGGGGGACGACCGCCGCCCGATCCCGCTGCGGCCCGCCTTCCGGCCCCGCATGGAGGAGCTCTGGGCCCAGGTGTCCCTGCCCGGATACCTGCAGCGGGAGGAGCCGCTGCGCCTGGACGCTCTGGGCGGGATCGTGCGGCCTCTGCGGGAGAGCCGGGTGTCCTTCCACGGCACGGCCTCGCGCCCCCTGGCCTGGGCCACCCTGGACGGCGCCGAGCAGGAGGTCGAGGGCGCCGCCCTGCGCACCGCCGCCCTGCTGGCGGAGGAGGACTCGATCCACCTGCTGGCCTGGGGGGACCGCCTGGGCCTGGCCTCCCGAGAGCCCAGGACCCTGTCGGTCGAGCCGGGCGAGGATCGGGCTCCCCGGGCCGAGATCCTCGCCTTCCGGGGCCAGCTGGTGCTCCTCTCCACCGAGGCGCTGGACCTGGATCTGCGGGCCGTGGACGACTACGGCGTCCGCCGCGCCGGCCTGGAATGGGAGAGCCTCTCCGAGTCCGGAGCCGCCGGTACGGTCCGGGGGGAGCGGATAGCGTTCAGCGGGGATCCATCGAGGACCGACGCCGTGGCCCGGGCCGCCTTCCGCCCCGGAGAGGAGGGGATCGAGCCGCAGACCCTGCGGCTGCGGGCCTGGGCCGAGGACTACCTGCCCGGCCGGGAGCGTTCCGGCTCTCCATGGATGCTGGTCCACGTGATGTCGCCCGAGGAGCACCTGCAGTGGATCGCCCAGCGGCTGGCGGAGTGGCTCCAGGCCCTGCGCGAGGTGCAGGAGCGGGAGCGGCTCCTCCACCAGAACGCCGAGGAGCTTCTGGCCCTCACCCCCGAGGAACTGGCCCAGGAGGAGCGGCAGGCCGGGATCCGGGAGCTGGCCGAGGCCGAAAGGGCCAATGCATCCCGGGCGGCGGAGCTGGCCGAGGAGGGAAGGCAGCGCCTGGCCGAGGCGATGCGCAACCAGGAGTGCGATCCCCAGGACCTGGAGAATTGGGCCCGCTCCCTGGAGACGCTGGAGCGGCTGGCTTCCGATCGCATGCCTCTGGTGGCCCTGCTCCTGGAGGAGCTGCTCTGGTCCGAGGATCCCTACGGGGAGGATCCGCAGGCGCAGGACCAGCAGGACGGGAGCCCGGCCCTGCTCCTGTTCCAGACGCCTGGCCTGCCCGGGCGCACGGAGCCTGCCGAAGAGGAGTCCGGGGAGCGGGGCGAGCAGGAGGAGGACTCCCTGGAGCGGGCGCTGGAGGTCCAGGAGGGCGTCGTCGAGGCTCTGGAGGAGATCCTCGACGCGCTGACGGCTATACGGCGGAGCCTGCAGCGCTCCACCTTCGTGTCGAGGCTCCGCTACGCCTCTCGGGAACAGTGGAGCCTGGCAGTCGAGCTCGAGGGGCTCGGAACCTTCGGGCTCTCCGAGACCGGCGGCCGGGCGCAGGCCCGCCTGGGGGCCCTGGCGGAACGGCAGACGGCCGCCTCGGAGTCCATGGGCGAATTCCTGGAGGAGCTTGAGGCCTTCGTGGAGCGCATCTTCATCGAGCGCTACCGCGAGGTGCTGGCGGAGATGGGGGCCGCCGAGGTGGAAGAGCGGCTGGCGGAACTGGCCCAGTCCATACGGAGCAACCGGGTGGGGCTCTCCGCCATCGAGTCGGTGAACTGGGCCGAACTCCTGGAGGCCTGGGCGCAGGACCTGGCCGGAAGCGGCGAGGACTCCGGCCAGGGGGACTCCGGAGGTGGGGGGGATAGCGGCGTGCCTCCCGGACTGGTACTGGAGCTGGTGCGCATCGTGGAGGGGGAGCTGGATCTGAGGGACGGGGTCCGGGGATGGAAGGCGGGAGATCCGGGATCGGAGCGCGGCCGGGAGGAAGGAGTCCGGCTGGGGGAGACCCAGTCGGCGCTGGCCGACCGTACCCGCGCGCTCCTCCGGGAGCTGTGGGCCCTTCCCGTGGCCCCTCTGCTGCAGAGGGACTTGCTGCGGATCGGACTCGCTTCGGAGGCGATGGACGAGGCGAGCAGGTACCTGCTGGAGAAGGACGTGGCGAGCCCGTACCTCGAGCCGGAGGAGTCCGGTGCGCGGGCCCTGGGCGCGATCAACGAGGCGATCGAGCTGCTGCTGCAGGGCGAGAGCGAGCCGGGCGGCGGGAGATCGGGAAGCGGAGGATCGGCCGGCAGCCTGTCTCTGCTCCCGTCCGCCACTATGCTCCAGTCCGCCTCTTCGGGAGGGGCCGATCCGCAGGGCGGGACAGGGGGCTCCGCACTGATGCGCCAATTGCTTCGCCGCCAGGGCGGGATCCGGGCCCTGATCGAGATGCGGGCTCCCGAGCAGTCCACCGGACTCTCGGGCCGCGAGTGGCCCGCGGAGTACCGGCAGGGCATGGACGCCTTCATCCGGGCCCTGGAGGAAGAAATGCCGTGAAGGCGTCCCTCCTGAGGTCGGCGGCCGCCGCTGGAATCTTCCTCCTTCCGCTATGGGGCCCGGTGCGGCCGGAGGCCCAGTCCCCCGAGCTGCGCTTCGGGGAGGGCGTCCCCCCGGACGTGAAGCGGATCCACTCGAAGGCCCTGCGCTTCCTGGCCTCGAGCCAGGACGCGGATGGCGGCTGGAGCGAAAGCCCGGGCCCCGGCATCGCCGGCATCTGCGTGATGGCCTTCCTCTCCGGAGGCGAGGATCCCGACTACGGCGCCTGGGCCGACAACGTCCGGCGGGGCCTGCGCCATATCCTGACGGCCCAGGACGGCGCCACCGGCTACCTGTCGGGGGAATCGCAGAGCCATGGCTCCATGTACCAGCACGGCTTCGCCCAGCTGGCCCTGGCCGAGGCCTACGGCGCGGTCAACGACGACCTGCTGTGGCGGGGAAGCGGCGTTCCCGAGGGACGGCGGATCTCCATCGCCCGGGGGCTCCAGCGGGCGGCGGAGTGCTCCCTGGAGGCGCAGAGGCGGAATCCCTACCGGGCCTGGCGCTACAGCATCGACTCCTCCGACGCCGACACCACGGTCAGCGGCACCGTCCTGGTGGGGCTGCTGGCGGCACGCAACGCAGGCATTCCGGTGCCCGACGCCTCCATCGACGACGCGATGGACTACTTCCGTTCCATGACCGCTCCCGACGGGACGGTCTCCTACTCTGGGGGCATGGGAGGAATGTCCTTCGGCGTCTCCAGAATCCGCTCGTCCATCGCCGCGCTGGTCTACGCCATGTCCCGGAAGAAGGACAACCCGGAGTACCGGGCGCTCGCCCGCTACGTCCGGGAGGCGAGCGGAGCCGAGGCACAGGAGGGCCACCGCTATCTCCACTACCTCCGCTACTACATGGCCCAGGCCCTGTTCCAGACCGACTTCCAGGCCTGGAAGGCCTGGAACCTGCGGCTTGTCGGGGAGCTGAGGGCCGAGCAGGAGCCGGACGGCGGCTTCGCTTCCGCCTCGCATGGCCGGGCCTACGCCACCGGCATGAACGTCCTGGCGCTGGCCCTCAACTACCGGCTGCTTCCCGTCTACGAGCGCTAGATCTTGCCTGCAGCGGCGGGCTGCCTCACTGCCGCTCCCCCGGGCTTGCTCTAATCCGACGGATCAGGGAATAGGAGCCTGCCCACCCGCTGGAGGGGAGGAAGGCCGCAAGGAGCGGATGCAGCGGGCGGGTGGGGGCTGTTCCGGCAGCTTCCCAGCTGGACGGCCTGTCCTTTCCTGGCCGAGGGGGAACCCTCTCTCTGGGGAGCGGGAGATGGCCGCCTGTGCCGGCATCCTGTTGCGGCTCGCCCCGCTCTACGGCTAGCAAAGGAGCCTTACTGGTCCGGCTGCACGTCCAGGCTCTCTCCCCTGCCGATCATCCCCCCTCGTCCTGAAGCCCGCCCCGCAGGGGATGTGGAAGACGCTTCTCCCGGGCCACACTTCAAATGCCGAGGCGGATCCGGAACCGGTGCAGTCCTCCATGACCTGCTCCAGATCCAGAAAGCGGCCGGACCTGGGCTTCCTCGAGAAGCGGATCGGACTCGAGCTTTGCGCCAATCGGAGCATTTCCGGAATGGTTTGATGCAGGTTTCGACGCATGCATGATCGCCTGCTAGTCGAACCGGGATCCTGGCCTACAATCTGCGCTTGGTCCGGCAATGCACAAGCTATCGAGAGGAAGACTTCCGAGCCAGTGCTCGTAAAGTCATTAAATGACATCCGCGATAGCGTCTCGTAGCGACGCGAAGCTGCGGGACGAGTTACGCTCCGGATCCATGCATTTTCCCAATTGTCCGGCGATCTCGACCTTGGACAGTCCCTGCTTGTAGTAGCCATGCTTCTGCAACACCCGCTCGAATGCCTCCCATGTTCCTCCCATGATGGCATCTGGATTTCCATACTTCGACTGCTTCGGGATTGACGAAGAGATCTTAGGATATGCCTGGCAACAGATTGCCAATCGCCGAAATACCACGCTTCGAGCTCCTTGATCTAGATCCTTGCCGCAATCTGCCAGTCGGCTCCTCCGGTTGACTTTCTCGTCCTGAGTCCGGAATCCATGCAGATGCGCTCCAAACGATCCTTGAGATTCCCGCACTCATCCTTGTCCCGATCAACGACTACAACGATTCTGGATCCCTCGGGCAACCATTTGGTATAGCCCTTCAGCCGGCTGGCGAGCTTGTTCAGAAGATTTACCTTGCCTTGATGCGAATGTATTGTAAATCCGACAGTACCCGAGACCATTTTCGGTAGAATACCCGAAAGAAACGCCTCCATCGACTGGTCTTCGACGAGAAACTCAAAATGTCTGGCGAACATTGTCAGCACCGGTCCACTTAAAGCGCCGGAAAGCCTCCGCGATCCAGAGGATCCCCGACCCCGAAATGCCCTTCCATCCAGAGATCCCCCAGTTCTGCACCGGAATCCATGAATTCCTTGACCTTGCCGTTGTCGGTCAAGCCTTTGCATACGGAATACCCGGCATCGTCGCGCCAGAGCAGCCGAACCTCCTCGATTCGCAGAGCGTTGACGAAAAAGGGAGAATGGGTCGTAGCGAGGATTTGAGTGGAGCTGGATGCCTCCCTGTATTCTTCGGCAAGCTCGTGCATCAATCTGGGATGCAGATTGTTCTCAGGCTCCTCGATGCAGATGAATGGCGGCGGATCCGGATCGTGAAGAAGGACAAGGAAGGCAAGCATCTTGAGGGTGCCTTCGGATGCGAACCGAGCCATGATCCTGTCGGAAAACGGATAATCCTTGAACTGGAGCAGCAGTCTCCCGTCCTGCATAGGGGTGGCCGCCACGCTTTCGATTTTTGGGATTCTCTTTCTAAGAATGTGGAAAATGCATTCAAGAACTTCCGGATGTTCAGCGGACAGATGCTGTATGACATTGCCGAGGTTATCGCCAGTCTTGCTCAAGTGCTCCTCGGGCCCGGAACCGGTTAGCCCTCTGGCATTCGGCGGCGAATGATGCGAAACATGCCAGCCCATGATGAAATCCCGGAGCGCGGGCACGCGGGGATGATCTTTCATCTGTCCGAGCGCGTTGACTGCCAGTATATCGTCTGAATTCAAGGGTGCATCGATCCTTTGATCCTTCGATTCCGGCTCAGTTCCGGAAATGACACGTCCCTTGCCGTTCTCATATTCGAGAAACTTGAACGGGACTCCGCTATTGCCGCGCTTCCAGCGAAGCCATTCCGAAACGACGACAGGGCGGCCGTTCTTCTCATCCACACTCATGTGGTAGGTGATCAGCGGGCTCTCCCTCTCTTCACGGTAGGCGATCTCGAACCGAACCGGATCATCGATACCCCTGGATTTCAATTCACGCGCTTTCCCGCGTTTCTCCCACGCCCGGCGCAAGCCGCCTTCGAAGCACTCTGCGAGAAAGGCGAACGCATCGAACACGGTCGACTTGCCACTTCCGTTGGGGCCGAGCAGCACAGTGAAAGGTGTGAGCTTATCAAGCTCGACAGCACGCAGAGCCCGATAATTCTCGATCTTGAAGCGCTCGATCCTGGGCCAGGATGAAGCCTTCATCACATTTGATTTGCTCACTCTTCCAGACACATTCCTAGTTGGAATCACGCCAATCCAGGGGCCAGCTTCACATGAAGCGGACTCCAAGTCAACCGATCAGGAACTTCTTCAGGATTCGCCTTTTGCCTGCTTCTGCCCCAGGTAATGCACGATCTCATCCAGTCAGGCTTCCATGTCTTCCAGTACTTCATGGTCAGGTGCGGCAACACTGCCTGGACAGCCTAGGCGAAGTGCCTACGGAACGATTCTGGAGGATTGACCCGGAAACGAGCGGTGTTGTTTGCTGGACATTCCTGTTCGGACTTGCATCCTGGAATTCAATGCCTGCAAGACGCTGCGTTCTCACGCAGGTAGCCGTTTCTCCTGGATTCAGCTGATGGGATTCAAGGCTGGCCCAGCTAGCTGTGAATCAAGCGGTACGCGGGCCGGGGTATCCGCTGCATTGTCGAGTGCAAGTCGAGTGGGCGGGATGGCAGAACCCCACCTGCATGAGACAATTACGGTTTCGCTGGATCTTCTGGAACCTGGAGTTCCAGTACGGGGTAGCGATCCGATGTCGATTATATCTCGATCTTTTGAACAACGGCCGCATTGGCGATGGGGTGGGAATGGAGTCCTCCCCAATCCAGTCTGGTCAGCGATCCTGGCGATTGCGGTCCGCTTGCCGGAGGGTTGGGAGGGATCTTGCGGGCATGGACAGCTTCTGGAAAGGACCTGTTCCGCTGAGCATCAGTCCTGTTTCAGCAAGAATGGCGCATTCCGTACCGACAGCTGGATACAGCTGGCGATGAGCAAGGACAATGCCGCGCTTCGGGCCAGGAGCAAGCCCGAGTGGGTGTGCACTCTGCAGACTGGTTGGCCACACCAGTAGCGCTTTCCCGAGAAGTTCTGCAAAGCGGCGGCTTCTCGGCCGTCGCAAGTCTAGCCCATTCAGCCATGCGATGTCCACGGCGAGCATGGAGCTTGTAGACACCCTCGTCGGCGGGACCAATGCCGATCCCGTTCGATCTCCCACGTGGGAAAGGCCTGTCCGTTCTGTTCGCCACCCAGCGAACGGATCGTTGCCCTAGCCTGGCGTCCCCTCCTGTTTTTTTCCTTGCGCTTCGATAGTGCAGTGTCAAGCCTGGGGTCTGCTACCGCCACGGGACTCGCTGTCGTTCTGACTGAGTCTTTCAGCCAGCGGGGAGCGACCGATATTCGAGGCTCTCGCAGGCGAATGGTGATGCGGTGATGCTGTATTGCGAATGGAACGCGAGCACAGGCCGATCGTAGGAAGTGCGGGTATCCGGAAGCCGGTCATGCCATGAACAAGGCGATTGCAGTCCTGTTGCCGTTTCTCCTGGCAGCATTGTCGGAGATCCGAAGCGTGGCTCAAGCTCCGCCAAATCCGCCTGGAAGGGTGGTCTTGCCAGAGGGTGTTCCTGCCGATCCAGAGCAGCTCAGGCGCACCTTCGGTCAAAGCCTTCCTCGGATGGCGATTCCGGAAGCCGACGGTAGGAGGGGAGATTCCTTTGCATCCTTTCTCGAGCTGATGCTCGACCAGAAGATCTGGCATTTCATCCAGGAGGGATTGCTGGATCAGGAGGAAGGCGAAAGACTGGCGGGCATGCTTCATCCCTTTCTGGCGAATCTTCGCCGGATCTCCCGGTCGGAAGAGGGACTGGGGGGGATCGTTCATTCCATCCTGGAAAGGCTGAGCCAACGCCCCCGACCGGGCGGGGACACCGATCGGCTCGAGGAGATCCTGGATTCCTTCGTGGGGGAAGACGCCGGCATCGAGATCGTTGCCAGGTATGCCATCCAGCTGGACCCTTCCTACTCGACCGAGCTGCCAGATCGGCAAGGACTGGAGGAAGCCGCGGAGAAGGACTGGACGCAAATCGAAGGGATCCTCTCGAACGGGATCCTTCCGAAGGCGTCTCCATTCCTCGGAAACGGATCGGACCATCTTCACCTCTCCAAGCCAGATGGCCTTTGGAGCTTCCTGATGGACTACGAGAGGGCGAGGGAGGGCGTGCAGCAGGTGATGGAGGAGTCGCAGCTGGAGGCTGCCGAAGCTCTGGCAGAGGCCCGGAGGGACCGCTTCCACGCTGCATCCCGTCGTCTGGCGTTTGCCTGGATGGATACCCTGCTCCTGGTTCCGGAGGAGGATCGGGAAGCGTGGATCGAAGGGCTGGATTCCTGGGCTAGAACTCCGGATTTCTCGTCGGCCCTGGAAAGGGACTGCAGGTTCTTCCTGGCCAGCCTGCCTTCGCTGTCGCTGCCGGATGTGAACCGGGACCTGATCCGCACCTCGACCCAGGACGCTCTCTGGACGCTGATCCGCACAGGGAGGCCGGGAGAGATAGAGGACGATGAGGTACGCTATTCCCTCATGGACAAGGCCCGACTGGACCGGGAGCTGGAGGATCTGCAAAGCCAGCGGGCGGACAACAGGATCGATTCGGACGAGTTCCGCATGAAGCGGCGCCTTATAGAGCAAGTCCAGTCGGAACTAGAGAACATCCAATGGGGCGGCCGATGGGGCATGAGGAGGCCGGATGAAGAATTGGAGAGAAAGAAGGTCCTGACGGAAATGGCGGCGCTTTACCTGGATCGGCACGGAGAAGCCCTGGAACTTTCCGACGATTCGTCCCGTACCCGGATCCGGGTGGCTAGCAGGGGCGCCGTGCGTCGATGGGCAATGGAACCGGAGGAGCAGGCATTCGGGCCGAGGTTAGACATGTTCGGCGATCCCATAGGCCCGCAGGATCCGGTTACTGGGACGGGAGTCTGGAAGCTGGATCTGGATTCGCTCGTGGGCAACGGGATATACCAGGTGGCCCTGCGGGACGTCCTCTCGGTTAAGGAAGTGGAGCGATGGGCCCGGCAGAAGCGCAGGAGTCGGGAGGATCGGCTCGGAGCGGTGCAAACCTACGCTACGGCGCTGATGGACCATCGGCTGCACCTTTCGCCTTCCCAGCGGGCCAGGGCCATGAAAGTGGCGATGATGCCGACGTCTTCCCGAGATCTCGAATCCTCCAACCGCTTTCCGCCCCATATAGCCCATATGGTGGACGGCGAAGGCCTGGAAGCTTTGCTAAAGGTCCCGGACGAGACCGTGGAGGATCTGACCCTCAGGATCGCCCGGGAACTGGACAAGGGATACCTGACGCCATGGCAGCGGGAGAGGGTGCAAAGGATTCTCTCCGAAACTGAATGGGAATGAAGACGAGGCTGTTTCATCTGCTTCTCTGCGCCTGCCTGCTGGCGGGATGTGCAGGATGGGCTCGGGCTGACCAGATCAGATGGCGCAACGGGGACGTGCTTCCGGGCTCCCTGCTCGAGATCGGGGAGGGGCGCGTCCACTGGGCCAGCCCCCTCTGGCCCCAGCCGTGGGATCTCGATATCGCCTTCATCGAATCGATCGACTTCAAGGCTTCTCCCATGCCTTTGCGGGGAGACTTCATCGTCCGGACCCATGCAGGCGACTCGTTTCCGGCCGATCTGGTGGGAGCCGACGAGAGCGGATTCCTGGTCCGAAGCCCGATCGTCGATCTGGAGCGGATCGCCCGGGATGCGCTATGGACCATGGAGCGCCTGGACGATTCCAACAGGGTTTTCCTGGCAGAAGGCTACCTGGACTGGCTGGTGCGGGACCGGAGAATCCTCCGCAACCTCCGCTACCGGGTACACAGGTTGGATGAGGGGTGGGAGGCCGGTGGCCGAGGTGGCCGGTTCACGGACTTCTCGCGGATGGAGCTCGTCGCCGAAGGCGAACTGCCCGATGGGCTAATCGACTTCTCCGTGGCTTCCCTGGACGAGCCGCAGGCCCTGGTGTTCGAAGGCGAGATCAACCTGGGGGGCGCACGCACAGCGCCTGCCATGGCAACTTCAACTGTCTCCATGGGGCTGGCCACCTTCAAGCAGGAGGATGTCGAGGAGGCTCCCCATTGGGCCGCCCTGAGAGTGGGAGGACAGTCGATACAGCTGGATGGCCTCAGGCACGACAATCCTAGGCGGGGCCGTATGATGGGCCCCCGCTTCCCTCGCTCCATGGAACTGAACTCCACTGGCTGGCGGCCCTTCAGGTTCCAGTTCATGGGGGACCAGAGCTCTCCCCTGATATGCCCTACTTATTCCCTTCCCGACAAAGGCAGTCTCATCCTGCACAAGGATGCCGAGCTGCCGGAAGTCGACGGGCAGCTGGACGGCTGGACCTCCAGCGAAGATGGCCGGTTGCGTACCAGCGGCAACGACTCGCTATTTCTGGACATCGACCTCCCCCCGAGCTTCGAGATGGAGGTGGAGATCCACTCCAGCGGCAGTCCCCGGTTCTCGTTGGGGCTGGGCCAGTCGTTGCAGCATGTTAGTCGGGAGGACTCCTTCTGGCTGGAGACCTGGGACGATGCGCTGGTCGCGACCCGGGGCGACTTCTTCGAGGTGGTGAAGATCCTGGATCCCCAGGAAAGGGAGCTGCGGCTGCGGCTCTGCTACGATCTCCAGTCCAGGCTCCTGGAGGTCCTGGACTACAAGGGAGCCCTGATGGCCCGCTGGGAGGGAGCGCAAGTGGTCACGGGGCAGACCACCTTCTCCCTTCAAAACGAGGGAACCGATCTGGAGGTGGCTCGGATCTGCATCTACAGGACCGCATCCGGCATTCCCGAGGAATTCCAGTCAGGAAAGCGGATCAGGCTGTCGGGAGGGAATGTTCTCCCGGGCGACCTGCTTCACGATCCGGAAACCGGTCGATGGATCGTGGCGTCCGGGGAGTCCGGCAGGGAGCTGGATCTGGAGGATGTGAAACGGGTGTACTTCCCCATGGCCGAGGCTGGATCCCAGCCGACGGGCGACGCCCTGCTTTCCTACGGAGACGGCATCTCGCTGAAGGGCCGGTTGCTTGGAGCGGACGGAGAATCCCTGAGGCTGGCCACGGAACTGTCGGAGCAACCACTGGAATTCTCCCGGGAGGGACTGGCCGCATTGCAGTTGCTCGTCTCGTCGGAGCCCTTCGTCGGCCAGACGCGCCATGTGCTGCACCTGGGCGATGATCTGGAGTTCAGCGGGCGCCTGCTGTCAGGGGATGGAGAGAATCCCCTGCTGTGGCGCCCCGAAGGAGCCTCCTCTCCACAGCCGCTGCCCCAGACCGGACCCTTGAGGATCGTCGCCAACAGCCCGGTGAATCGCAGGTTCGCAGATACGGAGTATCCGCACATGGTCCGGCTGTTCGGAAACCAGTCCCTGTACTGCCGGGTGGTGGCCTGCGGAGAGGGACGGCTGGAACTGGAGGCTCCGTTGCTGGGCAGGCGCTCCCTGCCCCTGGATCGGGTCAGGGCAATCGAGATGGACCGTGAGCCCTTCCGGCTGGACGAGGAAAACCCGAGGAACATGCCTCCGGGCAGATGGATCGGAAATCCCCCCATGCCCCAAATGCCCCCGAGAATGGTATGGGATCCCGAGCTGGGGGAGCTGATCGCCCGCGAACTCGATCCGGAAGAGCAAATCGAGATCATGCGCGAATTTGGAGCTGGTATCTGGTCGAGAGTCGGCGAAGAGACGGAGGAGCAGGACGGGGTGGGCGATCTGGTCCGCCAGGCGCTCCGAGTTCCCCGTTTCGGCGGCCGTCCCCCTCCCACCCATCTGGTGGTGGCCCGCAACGGCGACGTGCTTCGGGGCGAGCTGGTATCGATGGACGAGGAGGACCTTCTGCTTCGCACCCGGATCTCGGAACGGCGGCTCGGCCTCGATCTGGTCCGTCAGGTGGTGCGGATCGCCGTGCCCGGGGATGGGGGGCCGGAAGGGAAGATCCGGGTGAAGCTCTCGGGCGGCCAGGCGCTGCTCTTCGAGGAAATGTCCGCCCAGTTCGGCGATCTGGTGCTGCAGTCCGGCATCCACGGCCGGAGCGAGATTCCTCTTGCCGAGGTGCGGGAGCTGGCTCTGGGCGACCATCCGGCCGAACCCGATCCCTACCGCGATTGGGTGGTCATGCCGGTGGACCCCGGAGAGGGAGAGTGAGGAACGCATCCAGTTCCGTCCTCCTGGGAGCTCCACTTCGTCCGTCCCCGCCTGGACTTCCCCCCGGCCGATAGCCGCGGGCTTCCTCCAGCGGCCCTACGGGAAGGCTCCGCCAGGGCTTCAAAACTGGCAGCCGGCAGGACAGAGGAAAGCTCCGGCCGGGGATCCGGGGCGAGGGGAGGAGCAGTCTCTTGCCAGACCGGTCCGGGACTGCGCTGAGGCGCTCCTGTTCCTCCCTCCATCCCCCAGCCGGCACGGGGCTGCGACCCTGTGAACGGCGCCTGCGGTACGGTTGGGGAAGAGCCCGTCTTCCTGCGCCAGACCGCCAGGGGCGGCTCGTTGGCGATCCCGTCTGGCAAGAAGCGGTCGGGCAGCGCTTATGACGCGGTCCGCAGGTCCCGGCAGGACGCCCACGCCGGGAACGCGCTGCAGGCCGGTTCGCCGGCTCTGCGCAGCTCCGGCAAAACCGGTTGAACAACGGCCCGACTCACCTATCCTGCGTTCCGGTGCTGGGAGATCGTCACTACATGGGAGCCGGATCCTACGGTGGCTACGGCAGGCTCACCCGGGGGCTGATCCTGGCGAACGTGGCCTTGTTCGTGGTCCAGATGATCCTGGAGCGCTGGGTGGAGTTTCCCGTAGACCGGTATTTCTACCTGAGCCTGGAGGGGCTGAAGGAAGGCTATCTCTTCCAGCTGGTCACCTACCAGTTCCTCCACGACAGCCGCAGCGCTTTTCCCCTGCACCTCCTCTTCAACATGCTCTGCCTCTGGCTGATGGGACGTGAGGTGGAGCGCATACTGGGGCCCTCCCGCTTTCTCCGCCTCTACTTCCTCGCGGGAGTCTCCGGAGGGGTCCTGCAGGTCCTCCTGGCCCTGCTTCCCTGGTTCGAGGACAGTCCGATGGTCGGGGCCTCGGCCGCCATATTCGGCATCTTCGCATGCTACGCCCGGCTCTTTCCCGATCGGCGGATCACGGTGCTTCTGGCCTTCGTCCTGCCGGTGACCTTCCGGGGCCGCACCATCCTGTGGATGGCCGCGGGGCTGGCCGTGTTCGGCATCCTGTTCATGGGCGACGGCCAGATCGCCCACGGGGGGCACCTGGGCGGCCTGCTGGGGGGGGCGCTCTACGCGGGCTCCCTGCTCAAGGGCGGCTCCCGCCCCTCTGGCTGGCTGGACTTCGCCAAGGCGGTTCCCAGGACGCCCCGCCGGAGGGATCCCCGTCCGGCCCGCCCCGCGTCGGGAGACTTCGTCAGCCGCGACATCGATCCCATCCTGGAGAAGATCTCGGACAAGGGGATCCAGAGCCTGACCGAGGAGGAGAGGGAGATCCTCAGGCAGGCGGGGGACCGGATCCGGAAGCGGAGCGGGTCCCGCTACTGAGCCCTGCCGATGATCGACCGCTACTCCCGGCCCGGGATGAAGGGCCTGTGGTCCCAGCAGGCCAGGCTGGATCTGTGGCTTCGCGTCGAGCTGCTCGCCGCCCGGGCACTGGCTGAGGAGGGAATCGTTCCACGGGAGGATCTGGAGCGGATCGAGTCCCGGGCCTCCTTCTCGATCGAGCGGTGCCGCCAGCTGGAGAGGACGCTCAACCACGACGTGGTGGCCTTCACCACCAACGTGGCGGAGAACATCGGGCCTCCGGCGTCGCGCTGGCTGCATTTCGGCCTGACGAGCAGCGACGTGCTCGACACCGCCTTCGCGGTGCAGATGGTCCGCTCCCTGGACCGGATCGGGGAGGGCCTGGACGGTCTGCGCCGGGCGGCGCGCTCCAAGGCCCTGGAGCACCGGCTGGTCCCGATGATCGGGCGCAGCCACGGGATCCACGCCGAGCCCCTGACCTTCGGGCTGAAGATGGCGCTGATGCACGACGAGTTCGGGCGGGCCAAGGAGCGGCTGGAGGCCCTCCGCCCCCGGGTGGCGGTGGGCAAGATCTCGGGAGCGGTGGGCACCGGCGCGCATCTCTCGGGAGCGGTGGAGGAGAAGGTCTGCCGGGCCCTGGGCCTGGCCCCGGCCCCCCTGGCCACCCAGGTGGTGCAGCGGGACATCCATGCCGAGTGCCTCTCCTTCCTGGCCCTGACCGGATGCAGCATCGACCGGTGGGCCACCGAGCTGCGGCATCTGCAGCGGACCGAGGTCCTGGAGGCGGAGGAGAGCTTCGCTCCGGGCCAGAAGGGATCGAGCGCCATGCCCCACAAGCGCAACCCCATCTCGGCGGAGCGGCTCTGCGGCCTGGCCCGGGTGCTGCGCGGCAACGCCGCCGCGGCCATGGAGAACGTCGCCCTGTGGCACGAGCGGGACATCAGCCACAGCTCGGCCGAGCGGGTGATCTTCCCCGACTCATTCATCCTGCTCGACTACATGCTGGACCTGGCGGCCCGCCTGGTGGAGGGGCTCCTGGTGCACCAGGACGCCATGCAGCGCAACCTGGAGGCCTCGGCCGGGCTCTGGCACTCGCAGACGGTGCTGCTGGAGCTGGTGCGCCGGGGGATGAGCCGGGAGGACGCCTACCGTATCGTCCAGCGCAACGCCATGGAGACCTGGAAGGACATCCGGGCCGGGCGGAAGGACGCCAGCTTCCGGGAGCGCGTCCTCGGCGATCCCGAGGCCGCCGCGGTGGTCGATCGCCGGAGGCTGGAGGAGGTGTGCGACCTGTCCCTCCACCTGCGCCGGGTGGACGAGTTCCTGCGCCGCACCGGAGTCCTGTGAGCCGCCTCTCGGGGAGGACCCTGCTGGTGATGGGGGGGACCACCGGGCTGGGGCTCTCGGCGGCCCGGGCCCTGGTCCGGGAGGGGGCCCGGGTGGTGGTGGCGGGAAGGAGCGCCGGGAGCCTGGACCGGGCCCTGGAGATCCTGGGGGAGCCCGCCGCGGGCCTCTGCGGCGACGCCGCCGTGGACGGCACCGCCGAGAAGGCCGTGCGGATGGCCCTGGAGAGGTTCGGCTCGCTCGACGGGCTCTACCATGTGGCCGGCGGCTCGGGCCGCGGGGCGGGGGACGGGCCGCTCCACCGGATCCCCCTGGAGGGGTGGGAGGCCACCCTCTCGCACAACCTCACCTCGGCGTTCCTTTCCAACCGGGCGGTGGTCCGCTCCCTGCTCGCCCGCCGGGTCCCGGGCTCGATCCTCAACTGCGGATCGGTCCTGGGCCACGCCCCCGCCTCCCGCCACTTCGGGACCCACGCCTACGCCGCGGCCAAGGCGGCCCTGGCCGGGCTCGCCCGCTCCTGCGCCTCCGCGTACGCCTCCAGCGGGATCCGCTTCAACGTGATCGCCCCCGCCCTGGTGGCCACCCCCATGTCCCGCAGGGCCCAGGAGGACCAGGACGTCAGGGCCTACGCCCGGGCGCGCCAGCCCCTCTCGCCCGGCGGGATCGGAAGGGCGGAGGATCTGGACGGGCTGGTGGTCCATCTCCTCTCCGACGAGTCCCGGGGGATCACCGGGCAGGTGATCGGGGCCGACTGGGGCTGGGAGGTGTCGGATGCGTGCTTGACTCCGGAGACGGCCGGGAAATGATCGAGCCGTGCTTTCTCCCCTCTACGGCGGAATGAAGCCGGCCTCCCTTCCAGCCCTGCTCCTCGGGATCCTCTTCCTGGCTCCGGCCTGCCGGGCCGACCCGGAGACCCGGGTGGAGCTGCTGCTGGGCAGCGTCTCCGCCTCCCAGGGCGAGGAGGCGTGGGCGGGACTGGAATTCCGGCTCAAGGAGGGCTGGCACATCTACTGGCGCAACGGGGGGGACGCCGGCACCCCGCCGCGGATCGAGTGGGACCTGCCCGAGGGGATCCGGGCAGGCCCCATCCTCTGGCCGCTTCCCGAGAAATACGAGACCGAGGGGATCTACTCCTACATCTACAGCCAGGACGTGGTGCTTCCCTTCGCCATCTCGGCGGACGCGCCCCCCGGCGAGTATCCCATCCGGGGCCAGGTCGACTGGCTGGAGTGCGAGACGCTCTGCGTGCCTCGGTCGGCGCAGGTGGAGGCGGTCCTGAGGGTGGGGGAGCCGGGAGCGCCCGCTCCCGAAAGAGCGCGGATCGAAAGCTGGC
This sequence comes from Limisphaerales bacterium, assembly GCA_965221075.1. GTDB lineage: Bacteria > Verrucomicrobiota > Verrucomicrobiia > Limisphaerales > AAA164-E04 > UBA2970. Next base: position 2,729,994 of record OZ244865.1, on the reverse strand, counting down.
TCGAAAGAGTTCCCCAGCCCGGCCTGGCCGGCGAGCTCCGTGCCGGCTGGACCGGTCCTGCAGAGGAGGACCGGCGCCGCTTCGAGATCCTACCCTCGAAGCAGGATCCCCCTTGGACCCTGGCGGACTTCCTTCCCCATCCCCACTCCAGCTATTCGGTCGAGGGAGGGACGGACCGGAGCGAGGGAGGAGGGCTCGTCAAGAGCGTCTACCGGTACGAAGGCGGGTGGCCCGAGGAGATCCTGGGCGTGGTCCTTCTGGAGGAGGGGGGAAGCGCCCGCGCGGTGGAGGCCTCTCTTCTCCTGGAACCCGATCTCCTGGAGCCCTCCCCGGGCGGAGCCGCCCCGCCCGGGGAGGGGGAGGCCGCCGCGCCGCCCGGCTGGGGCTTCCTGCTGCAGATGGCTCTCTACGCGTTCCTGGGCGGGATCATCCTCAACTTCATGCCCTGCGTGCTCCCGGTGATCTCCCTGAAGATCCTGGGCTTCGTCCAGCATGCGGGCGATCCGGGACGGGTCCGCCGCCTGGGATGGCTCTACGCCCTGGGGGTGCTGTGCACCTTCATGGTCCTGGCCGCGCTGGTTCTGGCCGTCCGCGAGACGGGGCGCCAGGCCAGCTGGGGGATGCAGTTCCAGAACCTGCAGTTCCTGGTCTTCATGATGCTGCTGGTCCTGCTGGTGGCCCTCAACTTCTTCGGGGTCTACGAGATCGGGGCGCGGGGAGGGCTGGCCGGCTTGCTGGGCCGCTTCGCCGGCGGCCGGGGGCAGTGGGGGGCCTTCTCCAACGGGGTGCTGGCCACCTTCCTGGCCACCCCCTGCACCGCGCCCTTCCTGGCCGTCTCCCTGGGCTTCGCCCTGGCGCAGCCTCCGCTGGTGATCGTGCTGATGTTCGCCGCCATCGCGGCCGGCCTGGCCCTGCCCTACGTGCTCCTCAGCTCCAATCCCCGGCTGCTGGGCCTGCTGCCCCGCCCCGGCCCCTGGATGGCGCAGTTCAGGACCGCCATGGGCTTTCCCATGCTGGCCACCGCCCTCTGGCTCTACAGCGTCGCGCTCGCCCACTTCCCCCCGGAATCGGGAGCGCCGCTGTGGATGGGGATGCTGATGGTGCTGGCGGCCGCCTCGGCCTGGATCTGGGGGCAGTTCGTGCAGGGCCGGAGCGGGCGGCGCCTGCTTCCCGCGGGACTGGCCCTGCTGATCGGGGCGGGGGGAGGCCTGTGGGTCCTGGAGGGGGAGCTCGCCTGGCGCGACGGGCCGCGGGAGGCCGGGGCGGAAGCCGTCCGGGAGAAGGGGATCCTGTGGCATCCCTGGGATCGCGACGCGGTGGCCCGGGCCCGGAGCGAGGGGCATCCGGCGCTGGTGGACTTCACCGCCGACTGGTGCTACAACTGCCTGGTCAACAAGCGGACCAGCATCGCCATCGATCCGGTGCGACGGAAGCTGGAGGAGACCGGAACCCTCGCCTTCCGGGCCGACAACACCCTCTTCGATCCCGAGATCGCCGAGGAGCTCAGGCGCCGGGGCCGGGCCGGGGTGCCCATGGTGCTGGTCTATCCCGCCGGCCTGGAGGCCGAGCCCCGCATCCTTCCCGAGATCCTCACCCCCGGAACGGTGCTCGAGGCCCTGGAGTGGGCCGCCGGCGGAGGCTGAGGGCGGGCGGGCCCAATTGCGCTTGAAGGCCGCGAGGGGAGGGGGCTATCAGTTCCCCGCCCGGCGGCGCCAGACATCCACAAGCTCTCCCCCTGCCATCTCCCATGAAGGTCTTCGCCGGCACCTCCAACGTTCCCCTCGCCCGGGCGATCACCGAGTACATCGGGATTCCGCTGGGCCGCTCCACCGTCTCCACCTTCCCCGACGGGGAGACCTACGTGAAGATCGAGGAGAACGTCCGGGGGGAGGACACCTTCGTGGTCCAGTCCACCTGCCCTCCCACCAACCACCACCTGATGGAGATGTTCATCATGATGGACGCGCTGCGCCGCTCCAGCGCCTCGCGGATCACCGCGGTGCTCCCCTTCTACGGGTACGCCCGCCAGGACCGCAAGGACCAGCCCCGGGTGCCCATCACCGCCAAGCTGGTGGCCAACCTGCTGGTCGCCGCCGGGGCCAACCGGATCCTCACCGTGGATCTCCACGCCCAGCAGATCCAGGGCTTCTTCGACATCCCGGTGGACCACCTCTACGCCTCTCCGGTGATCTACGAGTACCTGAGGGAGCGCAGGTTCGACGATCTGGTGGTGGTCAGCCCCGATGCGGGAGGCATCAAGATGGCCCACGCCTACGCCCAGTTCCTGGGGGTGGACCTGGCCATCGTCTCCAAGCGGCGGCGCAGCCCCACCGAGGTGGAGACCCTGAACCTGATCGGGGAGGTGGACGGCTGCACCGCCCTGATCGTGGACGACCTGACCGAGACCGGGGGGACCCTCGCGGCGGCGGCTGCCGCCCTGCGCAAGCACGGGGCTGGACGGATCCTCGCCTGCGTCTCCCACGCCCTGCTCAGCCCGTCCGGCTTCGAGAAGCTGAGGAATTCGGCCATTGACGAGCTGATCGCCACTGATACAGTTGCCCGCCCTGCGGACGACGGGATCCAGCTGACCGTCCTGTCCGTGGCCAAGCTGCTGGGGGAGGCGATCAAGCGGATCCACGGCAACCTTTCGGTGACCTCGCTCTTCGAGACGACCAGGGGCTGATCCGTCCCCGGCGGCAGGGCCGGCAGCAACACGAACATGGAAGCAGTTCCGCTCACAGCGCGAAGACGGGCCATAAAGGGGAGAAACCGGCTCAAGAAGCTGCGCGCCCAGGGCCGCATTCCCGGCGTGCTCTACGGCAAGGGCATCGACAGCGAGGTGATCGACGTCTCGGAGAGGGACTTCGAGCACCTGGTGCACCAGTCGGTCTCCGAGAACGTCCTGGTGGACCTCACGATCCAGGACGCGCCGGAGGGCGGCCACCTGGCCCTGATCCAGGTGGTGGACCACCATCCCCTGAGCGGCAAGCCGCTGCACATCGATCTGCACAAGGTCGATCCCGAGGAGCCGGTGACCATCAGCGTTCCGATCGAGACCATCGGGGAGGCCATCGGGGTGAAGACCTCGGGGGGCACGCTCGAGCATGTGCTCTTCCGCACCCGGGTGCGGGCCCTGCCCCGCGATCTGCCTCCGGCAATCACCATCGACGTGACCGACCTGCAGGCGGGGCACATCATGCACCTGGGGGAGATGCCGCTGCCCGAGGGGGTCGAGGCGCTGGGCGAGGCCAGCGTCCCGGTGGTGACCATCACCGAGCCCCGGGTCAAGGCCGAGGAGCCGGCCGAGGAAGGCGGCGGGTAGGCGGCAGCCCGCCGCCGCAGCGATGAGCGAGCCCCCCTTTCTGGTCCTGGGGCTGGGCAATCCCGGACAGGGCTTCGCCGGCACCCGGCACAACGCCGGAGCGATGGCGGTCGCCCACATCTGCGGACGCTGCCGGGGGAACTTCCGGCCGGATCACGACTTGCGCTCGGACCTCTCCGAAGTGTTCCTGGGCGGCGCCGGCACCCTGCTCTCCCGTCCCCACAGCTTCATGAACCGCAGCGGCGAAGTGGCCTCGCGGCTGCTGGCACGCTTCGGGGTGCCCGAAGGCCGCTTCCTGGTGATCGCCGACGACATCGATCTTCCCCTGGGAGCGATCCGGCTGCGCCCCCAGGGCAGCAGCGGGGGCCACAGGGGGCTCGAGTCCATCTCCCAGTCGATCGGCTCGGAGAGCTTCCCGCGCCTGCGGATCGGCGTGGGCCGTCCCCGGGAGGGGGAGACGGTCACCGACCATGTGCTCTCCGGTTTCGCCGAGGAGGAGTCGGCTCTGATGGACAGCGTGGTCCGGCGGGTGTACGATCAGGTCCTGGCCCTGAGGACCGAGGGCATGGAGGTTGCCATGAGCCGCTACAACGGACGCATCGAGGACAGACCCAGGCAGGAACGGTGAAGCGATACGACGGATTGTTCATACTCGACAGCGTCGGACACGAGGACGGCGTCAGGAAGATGATGGACGGGGTCTCCTCGGCCATCACCGAGGCGGGGGGGAAGATCGCCTCGGTGGAGCCGATGGACACCCGATCGTTCGCCCGGGTGGCCAACCGGAGGATCAAGAGCGGCTACTACTTCTCGATGGTCTTCGAGATCGGCGGCGAGGGGCTGCGCAAGGTGCAGGACTCGCTGAGGGAGAACCGGCACGTGTTCCGATCCTCGATCCAGCTGGCCGGGGAGAGGGCTCCCTTCAAGCCGGCCCAGAAGGCCGAGGCGGCCTCCCCAAGGCATGGCTAGCTTCAGCTACAACAAGGTGGTGCTGGTGGGCCGCCTGACCCGGGATCCCGAGCTGCGGCACACCAACACCGGAAGGGCCGTGGCCGGCCTGGGCCTGGCCACCAGCCGCGCCTGGCGGACCGATCAGGGGGAGCTCAAGGAGGAGACCACCTTCGTGGACATCGAAGCCTGGGGGAAGCAGGCCGAGACCATCGCCCGCTACCTCAGGAAGGGGCGCCCCGTGCTGGTGGAGGGCCGCCTGCAGACCGACCAGTGGGAGGACCGGAACACCGGCCAGAAGCGGAGCCGACTGAAGGTCGTCCTCGATAATTTCTCCTTCCTGGACTCCCGTCCGCAGCAGGAGGGCCACGGCGCCCCCCCCGCCTCGCCGCCGATCGCCAGCGCGCCTCCCGCCCCGCAGCCGTCCGCCGCCCCTCCGCCAGCGTCCCCGCCGCCCCAGCAAGGGGGGCCCGACCAAGACGAAGACATCCCCTTCTGAGACCGATCATGTCCAAGCAAGAAGTCATCCTGCTCAAGCCCGTCGGCGGGCTGGGCAGCGAATCGGACTGCGTCCAGGTTGCCTCGGGCTACGCCCGCAACTATCTGATTCCCGGCGGGCTGGCCATTCCGGCGACCGGCAGGAGCGTGCGGCAGATGGAGGTGCTCAAGGCGCGTCGGCTGGAGCGGGAGACCCGGGAGGTCAGCGCCGCCAACGAGCTGGCCTCCAGCCTCTCCAAGCTGTTCCTGGTGGTCAAGGTGCGGACCGGCGAGAACAACCGCCTCTTCGGCTCGGTCTCGGCGTCGACCATCTCCGAGGAGCTCAAGCAGCAGTTCGACGTCGACATCGACCGCCGCCGCATCCAGCTGGAGAGCCCGATCAAGGAGCTGGGGGAGTACGACGTGGAGCTGAGGCTCCACGGGAGCATCGAAGCGGCCCTGAAGGTCAAGGTGGAGAGCATCAACCAGCCCGCCGCCAATCCGGCGGCGACCGCCTGAGGAGAGCCTTCCGCTTGCGCACGTAGCTCAACTGGATAGAGCGTCGGCCTCCGGAGCCGAAGGTTGTGGGTTCGACCCCCGCCGTGCGTACCAGCCCGGCCGCCTACCGGGCGACGGGCAGGCAGACCAGGGTGCTCAGCTCCTCCTCGGGAGTCTCCCTGGGATCGTTCTCGTAGATCTCGAAGGCGGCGGCCTTCATGTCCTGCTTGAAGGCCTTCTCCCTTCCCCGGGCCATGCCTCCCGCCCAGGCGTCCCCCACATGGCGGTAGGAGCCGGTGTGCCTGACGGCGTAGACCGGGCCGGCCGGAACGTCTCCCGAGGCCATCCCCCGGGGGAGCGTGCCGGGAGCGCGGTCCACCAGCATGGCGGCGGTGAAATCGACCTTCTCGCCGGCCATGTCCCACTTGTGGTAGAGGCAGGCGGCCCGATCCTGGAACGCCGCCTCCCCGTCCGACTCCTTCCACTCCGAGATCCGGCAGAAGGCCTCCTTGATCCTGTCTCCGACGGTCCGGAAGGTGGCCTGGGAGCGGATCCCCGCCCAATGGAGCCGCTCCTGGTCGATCACCCCGAGGTATTCCTGACGGGAGAGGATCCTCCCCTTCTCGCACCAGTCCTTGAGGCGGAGCAGCCCCCTGCGGTAGTCCATGCCGATCATCGCCTTCAGGGTGTCCTTCATCCAGAAGAGGAAGAAGGGCAGCGATGCGTGCATGGTCCAGGTCACCCGGGAGCCCTCGGGATCCGGCCGGAACTCCAGGACGGAGCGGGCGCTGGTCTTGTGGGGCCTGACGAAGTCCACGTTCCATTCCATGGAGCCGGGGCGGGACTCCTCGAGCACGCGGATGCTGCCCTCGCCCACGTAGCGTCCGTTCCAGCCGAAGCCGTCGCTGGAGTGGCTGGTGGGGCAGTCGGGCTCGGCCACGAACCAGGGGGCCCACTCCTTGAAGCGGGCGAAGTCCCTCGCCTTCAGGAAGACCTGATCGGGAGGAGCAGCGACGACTGCGGATTCGCTAACCGTGATCTTGGCCATGGAGCTTCAGGGGGCGCCGGGGGAGGAGATGGCGGAAGGGGCGGGATTCGAACCCGCGGTACGGAGTACGCACGCCTGATTTCGAATCAGGTGCCTTAAACCAGCTCAGCCACCCTTCCTGTCTCCCCATTCTTCCACCGGACGCCGGCGAAGACAAGCGCCAAGACAGCTAAGGCTCCCGTCCGGGGCGTGCCCTGCCGCAGGCCCTTCCCGGCACCCGGCAGGAACACCTCTCGAGCCGCTGGCCCCCCGGCGGACCTGACGAGAGGAGGGGCAACCAGAGCGGGCGCTCCAGCCCGTGCGGCCGCAAGCCCCGCAGCGGTGCGGCCTTCCGGAACGGGGCCCCTGGCCGGCGGAACCGCCTTGGTTTCCACCGCTGGAACCACCCATCGCATCCCAGAGCGGCCCGGATGCTGGAGCTTGAAGCGGATCCTCGCGTCTTCGATACCGGACAGAGCGGCGACTGCTGCGCCTCCCGCCTCATGCAGTACAATCCCGCCGTCCGACGCCCGAGGCCTTCCGGGGCCGAGTCTGGCACGAAGGCCTCGGAAAGCGGAGCCGGCTTCTTCGGCTGCAACCCACGCAAACGGGGCAGGTGGCAGCCTTTCCCTTCCAGGAAGTTCTCTCCTCGAGCAGCAGGGGCCGATCCCTCTGCAAGTCCAATGGCAAATCCCTCGATCGGAATCCAGCCCGGAGCAATCTGGGAGAATCCGTCCGGAAGATCGCTGAAACAGCATTGCGTCGGTCTAACGGATTCCGCAGAGGCGTGCTTCGGGGGGCGGCCTCAGCCGCACTCGTTCCGGTCGCTACGCTTCCTGCACACTAACGGCGGCGCGCTCCTGGAATCGGCTTGACCACACCAGTCGAAACGAGGGACGCTGCGGCAGGGATACAGGGGCGTTTTGATCAACACGGGAGCAATCCCTGGTTCTGCTCTCGATTCGTCCGAACGATCCCGAACACCTCATGCCGGGGTGGCCGAACTGCTGCTGGTGTTGCTGGAGGCCCTGCGATCCGATCTACAGCGGAACGAGCCACTCCCGGACGCGCTGTTCCGGCTGGCGCGTAGCTGCAAAGCCGGCACATTGGCCGTTCAGCGCTCCCTGCTCGATGCGGGCTGGCTCACGTACGAGCGCTTCGGCATGGCCTGGTCGCAGGAGAACAAACGTCTGAGGAAGCTGGTCCAGTCGGACAAGGCCAGTGGCGGGAACTTTCGCCGCACCACGCTTGCGCGGGTCGGGCGGTGGTTCGCCCACGCGCTGGCGGCGGGCACGGTTGAGAGGCAGACGCTCTACAGGGATGCGTTCCGAATGTTGGGCGTCGGAAGTTCCGAGGCGTTGGATGCTCTCGGACGGGATGCCTGGGCGGCGAGATGAGCGCTCCTTTTGCCGATGCGCTCGTCCCGGCCAGGAATCCGTGCTGCGGTTCCAACGGTTCGCCGGCGGGGGCTTGCGGACGATGAGCGGCGTGGCACCGGCTGCCGCGCCCGGCGGAGAGGTCGTCGTCTATGAGAGCCCCGACGGCGAGGTGCGCGTCGAAGCGCGTCTGGAGCAGGAGACCGTCTGGCTCTCGCTACGGGACATGGCGGCCGTGTTTCGGACCTCGACCGGCAATGTTGGACTGCACCTGAAGAACATCTTCTCCGACGAGGAACTGAGCGAGAGGGAAGCTACCCAGGATTTCCCGGTAGTTCGAACCGAGGGGCGGCGGCGGGTGCGCCGCCAAGTGAAGCACTACAATCTCGATGCCGTCGTCTCGGTCGGCTACCGCGTCGATTCGAGGCGCGGCGTTCGGTTTCTGCAATGGGCCACGCGCACCCTCGTCGAGCAACTTGCGCGCGGCTTCACGGCAAACGAGCGAATCCTGGCCGAGTGCGGGCACGAAGATGCGCGTCGGACGCTCGACCTGCTTGCCCGGAAGCTCAAGAGCCAGGCATCGGAGGACGAGACCGGGCAGGCCGTGCTCGACCTCATATCCGGCTATGCCGAGACCTGGCGCCTGCTGCTGGAATACGACGAAGACCGGCTGCAGGAGCCGCCCGGCGCGCTTCCCGCCACAAGCGCGCTCGACCACGACCGGGCCCTTGGGGCGATCGCCACGTTCAAGCGGGATCTTGCGGCGCGAGGCGAGGCCACGGCGCTGTTCGGCAATCAGCGCGACGACGCGCTCGCCGCCATTCTCGGGAACCTCGAGCAGACCATGTTCGGCGAAGCGCTCTATCGCAGCCGCGAGGAAAAGGCGGCGCATTTGCTCTATCTCGTCGTGAAGGACCACCCGTTCACCGACGGCAACAAGCGCATCGGCGCACTCCTGTTCCTGCTCTACATGCAGCAGGAAGGCATTGGGAGTCGGCTCGGCCCTCGGGCGTTGACGTCGCTCACTCTGCTGATCGCCGAGAGCGATCCGGCCAACAAGGACCTGACGATCCGCCTCGTGATGAACCTATTGGCCGCTCCTGCCGAATGAGAGCCGTCGCCGAATCCGAGGTGGAAGACGCCGAGCTCGCCCGGATTGCCTCCCATGCAAACGGGATCGGTCCGCTGTTTCCTTCCAGGAAGCCCTCCCTCGGGCAGCAGGAGCCGATCGCCTCCTGCAAGTCCAATGGCCCTTCCCCTCGATCGAACGACAGCCTGGTGCAATTCGAGAAAAACCGCCCGAAAGATCGTTGAGGGCAGCAGCAGGACTGCCCACCCGGCCGGCGCGGTCGGCGTCTCGAAGGCGCCGGGAGGTTCCGAATCAGTCTTTCGGGAGCTCAGTCCTTCTGGCCATAGCTGACCGAGTGGAGGACCAGTCCATGGGCCGGGGCGGTGACGCCTCCGTGGCTGCGGTTCCGGTCCCCGAGCAGCTTCGGCATCTCCTCGGGGCTCCTCTTCCCCCTTCCGGCCTGGTGCAGCAGTCCGGCGATGGAGCGGCACATCTTGTAGAGAAAGCCGTCTCCCTCCATCACCAGGGTGATCAGCTCCTCTTCCCCCAGGACCTCGCAGCGGTGCAGCTCCCGCACGGCGTTCTTCACGGCATAGCCGGTGTGGCAGGCCAGCGAGCGGAAGTCGTGGCGCCCTACCAGGCGCCGGGCCGATTCCCGCATCCTCTCCCGGTCCAGCGGGGAGGGGACATGCCAGGCGGCATGGCGCAGGAGGGGGTTGGCGGCCGGATGGTTCCAGATCAGGTAGCGGTACTGCTTCCGGCGGCAGTCGAAGCGGGCGTGGAATCCCGGCTCGGCCCGTGCCACCTCCACGATCCGGATGTCCTCGGGAAGGCGGTGGTTCAGGGCCAGCCGCAGGCGCCGGGGCTCGAGGGAGAGCTCCGCCTCGGGGATCCGGACATGGGCCACCATGCCCAGAGCGTGGACCCCGGCGTCCGTGCGCCCCGAGCCGTGGATCCTTCCCGCCGAGGGGCAGTAGTGCTGCAGCGCCTGCTCGAGGCGCTGCTGGATGGTGTCGCGGCCCGGCTGGACCTGCCATCCATGGTACCGGGTGCCCTGGTAGGCGATGGTGAGCCGGACGACCTGGCGGCTCATGCCTCGGGCGTACGGCAGTCCAGGTAGCTCTGGAGGATCAGGGCGGCGGCCATCGGATCGATGGTCTTCTTCCGCTTGCGGCGCGGCACCCGGGCCTGGACCAGGACCCGCTGGGCCTGGGCCGTGGTGAGGCGCTCGTCCCAGGCGCGGACCGGGATCGGCAGGGCCTCCTGCAGCCTCCGGACGAAGTCCTGGGCCGAGCGGGCGGCCGGTCCCAGGCTGCCGTCCATGTTGCGGGGCAGCCCCACCACGATCCCCTCCAGGGGGGTCTCCTGGTGGATGGCCCGCAGGCGCTCCCAGACCTTCTCCAGGGGGTGGGCCGGGAGGGATTCCAGCGGCTGGGCGATCAGGCCCAGCCCGTCGCTGATGGCCACCCCGATGCGGCGCGTTCCCGGATCCAGCCCCAGGGTGCGCATCAGCCCAGCTCCTTCAGGGTCCAGGCCGCGGCCTCCACCGTCCTCCGGATGTCCTCCTCGCTGTGGGCGGCGCTCAGGAACTGGGTCTCGAACGGGGAGGGCGCCAGGTAGATCCCCTTCTGAAGCATGCCCTGGAAGAAGCGGCCGAACCTGCCGGCGTCGGTCGCCTGGGCCTCCTCGAAGCGGGTCACCTCGGAGCCGCAGAAGAACAGGCAGAACATCGATCCGTCCCGGTGCACCTGGACCGTGGCGCCCGCTTCGGCTATGGCCTGGCGCAGCCCGTCCTCCAGCTGCCGGCCGCGTTCCTCCAGCCTGCGGTGGACCTCCCCGTCCCGCAGCCGCTCCAGCGCCGCCAGGCCGGCTGCCAGGGCCAGGGGATTGCCGCTGAGGGTCCCGGCCTGGTAGACGCCGCCCAGCGGAGCCAGGCGGTCCATGACCTCGGCCCGGCCCCCGAAGGCCCCCACCGGCAGGCCTCCGCCGATGATCTTTCCCAGGCAGGTGAGGTCGGGCCTGATTCCGTGCCGGTTCTGCACCCCGCCCCATTCCAGCCGGAAGCCGGTCATCACCTCGTCGAAGACCAGAAGCGAGCCCTCCCGGGCGGTGATCTCCCGCAGGAACTCCAGGAATCCCTCGCGGGGGAGGTACAGGCCGGCGTTGGCCGGGACCGGCTCCAGTATCACCGCCGCGATTTCCTTGCCGCTGGCCGCGTAGGCCGCCCGGACCGAGTCGAAGTCGTTGAAGGGGATCACGATGGTGTCGCGGGTGAACTCCTCGGGAACACCCAGGCTGTCCGGGATTCCGAGGGTGAGCGCGCCGGAGCCGGACCTGACCAGCAGGGAGTCGACATGGCCGTGGTAGCAGCCCGAGAACTTGACCACCTTCTTGCGTCCGGTGAAGCCCCGGGCCAGTCGGATGGCGGACATGGTGGCCTCGGTGCCGGAGTTGCACAGGCGCACCTTCTCCATCGAGGGGAGGCTCCCGCAGAGCAGGCGGGCCATCTCCACCTCGCGGGGATGGGGGGTACCGAAGCTGGTGCCCTCGGCCGCGCACTCCGTGATTGCCCGCACCACCTCCGGGGGGGCGTGCCCCAGGATGGCCGGGCCCCAGGTGCCCACGTAGTCGATTAGCTCCCTGCCGTCCACGTCGGTCAGGCGGGAGCCCCGGGCCGACCGGACGAAGAAGGGCTTGCCTCCCACCGCCCGGAAGGATCGGACCGGCGAATTGACGCCGCCCGGCATCAGCCGGACAGCTTCGTTGAACCATCGCTCCGATCCTTCCATAATGCCCGTTTCCCTACCCGATCGGGGGATCGGTGGCAAGGAAAGGGAGATAGCCGGGCAGGAGAGGAGGATCGGTCAATGGAATGGAGGATGGCCAGCCGCACGTTGCGGCTTGAGAGCCGCCCGCTGGTCATGGGCATCCTCAACGCGACTCCCGACTCCTTCTCCGACGGGGGCCTCTACCTGGATCCGGATCGGGCCCTGGACAGGGCCCTGGCCATGGCCGGGCAGGGGGCCTCCCTGATCGATGTGGGAGGGGAGTCCACCCGTCCGGGCGCCCGGGCCGTCCCCCTTGGCGAGGAACGGGCCAGGGTGCTGCCGGTGCTCGACCGGCTGGCGGGGCGGATCCCCGTGCCCCTCTCGGTCGACACCCGCAAGCCGGAGCTGGCCCGGGAAGCCCTGCAGAGGGGGGCGGAGGTGATCAACGACGTGGGAGCCGTACGCCTCGATCGCGCCATGCTGGAGGCGGTGGCGGAAAGCGGGGCCGGCTACGTCTGCCTGCACATGCAGGGGGAGCCCTCCACCATGCAGGAGCGTCCCGCCTACCGGGACGTCGCCGGGGAGGTGGGGGAGTTCTTCGGCCGGGCCCTGGAGCGCTGCCGGCAGGCGGGCGTCGCCCCGGAGCAGGTGGTCCTGGATGTCGGGATCGGCTTCGGAAAGACCCTGGAGCACAATCTTGCCTTGATGAGGGCGATGAAATCGTTTACCATTCACTCTAGGCCCTTGCTGGTGGGCGTCTCCCGCAAGTCGTTCCTGGGGAGGATCAGCGGCATCGACAGCAGGTCCGAGGGGCTCGCGGGCAGCCTGGCCTGCGCCTGCTGGGGCTGGCAGGCGGGAGCCAGGGTGTTCCGGGTGCACGACGTGGGGGCGACCGTGCGGGCCCTGGAGGCCTGGCGGGCGATCGAGGGGTGCGATGATCTGGAACCTGGTTGAGCTGGTGTGGAGGCCGATCCTCGAGATCGGCATCCTCTCGGTTGGGATCTACTGGATCATCCGCTTCGTGTGGCGGACCCGGGGCTGGTCGGTGGTCGCCGGTTTCCTGGCCCTCGCCGCCATCTGGGCCTTCACCCGCCTCCTCGATCTCTCGGTGCTCAGCGCCATCCTCGGCTCGTTCTTCTCCTTCGCCCCCTTCGCGGTCCTGATCCTATTCCACCAGGAGATCCGCAGGATGCTCTCCTCGCTGGGAAGCTTCTCCAGCGTCTACAGCACCCGGGAGCAGCGGGAGAACCTGGAGAACGTGATCCAGGCCGCCGATCTGCTATCGAGCGCCAAGATCGGGGCCCTGATCGCCATCGAGATGTCGATCTCCCTGGAGGACATCGTCGATTCCGGGGTCAAGGTGGACTGCGAGGTGACATCGGAGATGCTGGAGACCATCTTCTTCCCCAACAACGCCATCCACGACGGGGGGGTGATCATCCGCAGCGGCCGCATCGCCCGCGCCGCCTGCATCTTTCCGCTCACCCGCCGCAAGGACCTCAACAAGTCGCTGGGCACCCGGCACCGTGCGGCCATCGGGCTGACCGAGGAGACCGACGCGGTGGTGGTGTCGGTCTCCGAGGAGACCGGCATGATCTCCTTCGCCCACCGGGGGCAGCTGATCCGGGGGATCAGCTCCAACGAGCTGCGCTCGAGCCTCGGCGCCATCCTGCTCTCCGAGCACCGCTCGGGCCAGCGGACGATCAAGCGCTGGCTCGGCGCCCTCAAGGGGACCCGGATCGCCTCCACCAAGACCCAGGCCTCGTGATCCTCGTCCGGCACCTCCGCCGCAACACCGGGTGGAAGATCGCCTCGGTGCTGATCGCCACCGTGGCGTGGTGGCTGATCGGGGCGCCGCTCAGGAAGGATCGAACCGACCAGGAGCAGCGGGGAGTGCAGGCCAGCAAGCTGATCGACGCCATTCCCGTCCACCTGACCAAGGCGGCCTGGGACACCAACCGCTACCGGATCGATCCCCAGTCCGTCCAGGTCAAGGTGCAGGGGGACGCCTTCCTCCTGGACCGGCTGCAGCGCTCCGATATCCGGGTCGGCGTGGACCTCTCGGCGCCTCCCCCGGCCGCCAGCCAGTGGAAGCCGCTGGAGTGGAGCAAGGCGGGCAGCAGCAGCGGCCGCTTCGAGATCGTGGAGGTCGAGCCCCAGGGAGTGCTCGTGGAGGTCGAGGGGAGATAGGGCGGTGGCCGGGCCGTCTCCAGTTGACAACGCCCCCTATCCCGGTTAGGTTCATCCAGGATGGGGAGATACGATGTGCCTGGTTCCTCGAACGGCTCGGACCGCGGCCCGGGCGATCCGGACGGGAAGCCGTCCCGCATGAACGGCAACGGAAAGAAGATCTTCGGCACCGACGGGGTCCGGGGACGGGCCAACGTGCCGCCGGTGACCGCCGAGACGGCCCTCAAGCTGGGCCGCGCGGTGGCCCATGTGGTCAAGAAGCTGGATTCCCGCTCCCAGGACCGCCACAAGGTGGTGCTGGGCAAGGACACCCGCCTCTCGGGGTACATGCTGGAGAACGCCATCACCTCGGGCATCCTCTCCATGGGGGTGGACGTGCTGCTCATCGGGCCTCTGCCCACCCCGGGGGTGGCCTACGTGACCCGCAGCCTGCGCGCCGACGCCGGCATCGTGATCACCGCCTCGCACAACCCCTACCACGACAACGGGATCAAGTTCTTCCAGTCCGACGGCTGCAAGCTCGACGACCGGATCGAGCGCCGCATCGAGGAGCTGATCTTCGGGGGCCGGATCGAGTCCATCCAGCCCACCGCCAGCGAGATCGGCAAGGCGGTGCGGATCGAGGACGCCCTGGGCCGCTATGTCGAGTACGCCAAGTCCAGCGCCTCCCGGGGAGTGGCCCTGGACGGGATGCGCATCGTGGTGGACTGCGCCCACGGGGCCGCCTACAAGGCCACCCCGTGCGCCCTGCGGGAGCTGGGGGCCGAGGTGTTCGTCTACGGGAACCAGCCCGACGGCCTCAACATCAACCGCGAGTGCGGCTCGATGCACACCGAGCTGGTGCGGCGCAAGGTCTGGGAGCACCGGGCCCACCTGGGGGCGGCCCACGACGGGGACGCCGACCGGGTCCTGCTGGTGGACGAGAACGGGCGCATGGTGGACGGGGACGACGTGCTGGCGGTGGCCGGGCTGGACATGCTCAGCCGGGGATCCCTGCGCAAGAAGACGGTGGTGGCCACGGTGATGAGCAACGCCGGGCTCGACGAGGCCATCCGCGAGGCGGGCGGACGGGTGGAGCGCACTCCGGTGGGGGACAAGCACGTGATCGAGCGCATGACCCAGGGGGACTTCAACCTGGGCGGGGAGTCCAGCGGCCACCTGATCTTCGGGGACTACAGCACCACCGGGGACGGGCTGGTGGCCCTGCTGCAGATCCTCTCGATCATGAAGGAGCGGGACAAGGGCCTGGCGGAGCTGGCCGGGTGCTGGAAGCGCTTTCCGCAGCTGGTGAGCAATGTCCGGGTGCGCGAGAAGATCCCCTTCGAGGAGCTGGACGGGGTGCTGGACCTGGTGGCCGAGGCCGAGCGGGAGATCCGGCCCGACGGCGGACGGGTGCTGCTGCGCTACTCCGGCACCGAGCCCAAGGCCCGGCTGCTGATCGAGGGAGCCGAGATGGCGGATGTGGAGCGGTGGAGCGCCCGCATCGCCGGGAGCATCCGTAGCCAGGTGGGCTCGGAGTAGCGCGCCTGGAGGCAGCCCGGGGGCGGCCCTGGCGGGGATTGCGCCGCGATGCGGTTTTCCCCACTATGCCCCGCCTATGGGCCAGACGCGGAAGTCCTATCCGTTCCCCCAGATCGAGCGGAAGTGGCAGGAGCGCTGGGTGCGCCACGACGTCTTCCGCGCCTGGAATCCCGGCGACGAGATCCCCTCCGGCCACCCCTTCGCCCGTCGCCACGGCCTCTCGGGCCGGGTGGAGGCCGACCGGCTGCCCCCCAAGTACTACATCCTCGACATGTTCCCGTACCCCTCCGGCTCGGGCCTCCATGTCGGGCATCCCGAGGGGTACACCGCCACCGACATCCTGGCGCGCTACCACCGGGCCCTGGGCTACAACGTCCTGCATCCCATGGGCTGGGACGCCTTCGGCCTTCCGGCCGAGCAGTACGCCATCCGCACCGGGCAGCAGCCGCGGGAGACCACCGGGGCCAACGTGGCCAACTTCCGGCGCCAGATCCGCAGCCTCGGCTTCAGCTACGACTGGCAGCGGGAGATCAACACCACCGATCCGGGCTACTTCCGCTGGACGCAGTGGATCTTCCTGGCCATCTACAACAGCTGGTACAATCCCGGGACCGGGCGCGCCGAGCCGATCGAGACCTGCCTGCCCGGCGATCCCGAGGCCACCGAGGAGGAGATCGACGACTGGCGCCGGGAGCGCCGCCTGGCCTACGTGGACGACCTGCCGGTCAACTGGTGCCCGCAGCTGGGGACGGTCCTCTCCAACGAGGAGGTGGTGGAGGGCAGGAGCGAGGTGGGCGGCTTCCCGGTGGAGCGCCGCCCCATGCGGCAGTGGGTGCTGCGGATCACCGCCTACGCCGACCGGCTGCTCCAGGACCTGGACGGGCTGGAGTGGAGCGACTCCCTGAAGGGGATGCAGCGCAACTGGATCGGCCGCTCCGAAGGGGCGGAGGTCGAGTTCCGGCTCTCCGCCGGGGAGGGGACCGCGAGGGTCTACACCACCCGGCCCGACACCCTCTTCGGGGCCACCTACCTGGTGCTCTCGCCCGAGCACCCGCTGATCGGGAAGGCGGTCCGTCCCGAGTGCCGCGGCGAGGTCGAGGAGTACTGCAGGATGGCGGCGGCCAAGAGCGATCTGGAGCGCACCGATCTGGCCCGCGACAAGACCGGGGTGTTCACCGGCGCCTTCGCGATCAACCCGGCCAACGGCGAGGAGATCCCGGTGTGGGTCTCCGACTACGTGCTGGCCGGCGTCGGGACCGGGGCGATCATGGCGGTGCCCGCGCACGACGGGCGCGACCTGGAGTTCGCCCGGAAGTTCAACCTGCCGATCAAGAAGGTGGTCCAGGCCCCCGGGAAGGAGGAGTCGGTCGGCTACACCGGGGACGGGATCGCGGTCAACTCCGGCTTCCTGGACGAGCTTCCCAGCGCCAGGGCGCGCAGCAGGATCGCCGACTGGCTGGAGGAGCGGGGCAGGGGGCGCAGGGCGGTCCAGTACAAGCTGAGGGACTGGCTCTTCTCGCGCCAGCGCTACTGGGGCGAGCCCTTCCCCATCGTGTGGCGGGGCGACCGCCACTTCGGCCTGGATCCCGGCTCCCTGCCGCTGCTTCCTCCCGACCTGGACGACTTCAAGCCCACCGAGGAGGGGGATCCCCCCCTGGCCCGGGCGGCGGAGTGGTGCCGGGCCGGGGACGGGGCCCGGCGCGAGACCAACACCATGCCCCAGTGGGCGGGCAGCTGCTGGTACTACCTGCGCTTCCTGGATCCCGACAACGCCGAGCGCTTCTGCGATCCCGAGGCGGAGAGGTACTGGATGGGCGGCCCCGGCGGGGACAGGCCGGGCGTCGATCTCTACGTGGGAGGGACCGAGCATGCGGTGCTGCACCTGCTCTACGCCCGCTTCTGGCACAAGGTCCTCCACGACCTGGGCCATCTCTCCACCCCCGAGCCCTTCCGCCGTCTGGTCAACCAGGGGCTGATCCTGGGGGAGGACGGGCAGAAGATGTCCAAGTCGCGGGGCAACGTGGTCAACCCCGACAGCGTCCTGGAGAAGTACGGGGCCGACGCCTTCCGGCTCTACGAGATGTTCATGGGGCCGCTGGAGATGGTCAAGCCGTGGAACACCCAGGGGGTGGAGGGGGTCTACCGCTTCCTGGGCCGGGTCTGGCGGCTGTTCGTCGATCCCGAAAGCGACCGGGAGTTCCAGCAGGAGAGCGCCCTGGGCCGGGCCGATCCCCAGGACCTGCTCGACAGCATCCGGATCTCCCCGCGCGTCGCGGACGTTCCCCCCGGCGAGGACCAGAGCCGGGCCCTCCACGCCTGCATCCGCAAGGTGACCGAGGATCTCGACGCGATGCACTTCAACACCGCCATCTCCGCCCTCATGGTGTTCGTCAACGAGGCGAGCGGCTGGGAGCGGGCGCCCCGCTCCCTGCTCCTGCCCTTCCTGCGCCTGCTGGAGCCCTTCGCTCCCCACCTGGCCGAGGAGCTCCATGCCCGGATGACCGGCGGGAAGGGGGATCTCCTGGCCTGGCAGGAGTGGCCCCGCCACGACCCCGAGCTGCTGGCGAGCAGGACGGTGGAGATCCCGGTCCAGATCAACGGGAGAATCCGCGCCCGGATCGAGGTGGACGCCAAGGCCGCCCCCGAGGCCGTCGAGAAGCTGGCCGTCGGGCACGAGCGCATCGTCGAGGCGCTGGGGGAGAGGACGGTGCGCAAGGCGATCGTGGTGCCGGGCAAGCTGGTCAACCTGGTGGTCCGGTAGATCTCCCCGGACCGGCTTCGGGGAGAAGACGCCCGGCGAGCCGCTCCGGACGGCCGTTCCTGCCCCGCGATCCGGAGGCTTCCTCCCCGGTCGCGGCCCGCCCCGGGCAGGCCCCTTGACGGAGAGCGCCCGCATGCTCCGCCCTCTGGAACGGCAGCAAGGGAGCGGCGGCGTCCCGGCAGGAGTTCAGGCAGCCCGGAGCGGCTCCGGCATGCCCGCCCCCGCGATCCTGGAGCTCCCGGCCCCCTATTCGGCCTGCTCGCCGGATTCCCGGCCCGCCCAGTCCTCGGGCAGATCGCCGTCTCCGGTGGCTACCGCATGCTTCCTGAGCCAGGAGAGGTTGAAGCGGGCCATGGTCCCTCCGCCCTCGGGCCCGCCTTCGAAGAAGAGGAAGATGCGGCCCTCGGAAGGGGTTCCGGGCCGGCCCGCGGCGATGGAGGAGTAGGCGAAGGCGCCCTCGAACACCAGGGTCCTGGCCGGCCAGGTGCGGCCCCCGTCGAAGCTGGTCCAGACCGTTCCCCGGCGCCTTCCCGAGGGACTGTCGCAGTTGCTGTAGAGCAGGATGTCGCGCTCCAGGACCGGAAGCCGGGCCAGCCCGCCCATGCAGCCGTAGCTGGTGTCCTGGGGGCCGTCGGGCAGCGCCTTCACGATCCTCCAGTCCTTCCAGCTCAGGCCCCCGTCCTGGCTGCGCGCGCTGCGGCGGCGCAGGCTTTCGGGCCTTTCCTGCCAGTGGAGCCGCGAGTTGTAGTAGAGGCTGGCGTCGACGAGCTGCACCAGCGCCGCCTCTCCGGTTCCGTGCTCGGGGAACGGATCGCTGGTCTTCCAGCTGAGGCCCGAGTCGTCGCTGTAGATGGCGTTGGTGTAGTGGGTGGGCCACTCGGAGCGATCGTTGCTCTTGCCGAAGTGGCGGGTGGGCCGGATCAGCCTGCCCTTGTGCGGCCCCCGCCGCAGGGTGATGCCGGACTCGTTCATGTGCAGCGAGGGAAGGTTTCCCCGGCTGTCGGCGGCCACCTCCATCTTCTCCTGCCTCCAGGTCGCCCCCTCGTCCAGGCTGCGGAACTGCGCCATGGGGGCGGGGGGATGCCTCTCCTCCACGAAGGCCAGGATCGAGCCTCCCCGCTCGTCCACGGTGAGCCCTCCGCCATGGTAGCCCCAGGAAGCGATGGCGATCTCCCCCCCCCAGGACTCACCTCCGTCGCTGCTGCGCCGGACATCCACCCCGTCGCTGCCCCAGGCCGCCAGGACGGTTCCATGCCGGGAGACGGCCACGTTGGGGAAGCGTCCGTCCGGGTAGAGCTGCTGCATCCCGAAGGCCGGCTCGCCCAGGAAGGGCTCCAGTTCGGATTCCAGGGGAGGGTGGGAGCGGACCGGCAGCAGGCCGGCCGCCAGGAGCAGGAGGAGGGGCAGGATGGTTTTCATGGGCTGGTCCCCGCATCCTAGACCCGGGGGCAGGGGGCGGACAAGCAGCCGCCGCTGGCCGGATCCGGCCACGCCTGCTCCAGCGTCCGGAACGGATGCGCGCAGGCCTGGACCGGCTGCCGGGAGGAGGCCGAGGTCAGGTCGGCTTTCTCCATCGTCCCGCGTGGAGCGCCGTGCGGGCAGGTTTGCGGCGGATCCGCTTTTCCGTGCTCCGGGCCAGCCCCCGGCCGATGGAGCGGCACGAAGCTCCCCTCCTCCCGGCGCTTGCGGCCGGCGAAGCTCCATTGTCCGAAGGTCCGCCGTGCGGACGCCCAACCCTGGGCATGATTGACGGAAGGCGAGAGGGCTGGTGTAGTCTTCGGCCGATGCACCTCATGCTGGCCGCCCTGCCCGTGGGTCCCCTGATCGCCCTGCTGGCGTTCGGCATCGTGCTGCTGCTGGTCCTGATTCTCCGGTTCAAGCTGCAGGCCTTTCTGGCGCTGATCCTGGTTTCGGCGGTCGTCTCGGTGGCCTCCCCGTTCGTCAATCCCGATGCGGCGCCGCTGATCGAGGCGGTCTCGACGATCAGCGACAGCATGGGGAAGACCCTGGGCTTCCTCGCCCTGATCGTGGGGATGGGAGCGATCTTCGGAGCCCTGCTGGAGCATTCCGGCGGCACCCGGAGCCTGGCCGCCGGCCTGGTCCGGGCGTTCGGCCGGGAGAAAGCGCCCTGGGCCATGCTGCTGACAGGCTTCATCGTCTCGGTGCCGGTCTTCCTGGACGTGGCCCTGGTGATGCTCGCGCCGCTTCTCTACGCCCTGGCGCGGGACACCGGCAGGTCCCTGCTGATCTTCGGGCTTCCCCTGGTGGCCGGAATGGCCGTCACCCACGCCTTCGTCCCTCCCACTCCGGGCCCGGTGGTGGTGGCGGCGCTTCTCAACGCCAGTCTCGGGCTGGTGATATTCTACGGCCTTCTGGTAGGCGTTCCCACGGCGCTGATCTGCGGGCCCTGGATTGCCCGGCGCCTGGCCCGGGGAGTGGAGGTGAGCCTTCCCGAGCCTGACGAGGCCTCTTCGCCGGAACCGGGCCGCCTTCCCGGGATGGGGCTGATCCTGGGCCTGATCGCCCTGCCGATCCTCCTCATCCTGGCCGGCTCGCTGGTCGAGCAGACGGCCGCCTCCCAGCTGACGGAGGAGTACGACGACGCGGACGCGTACAGAAGCGACGTCCGGGAGAAGCTGGGGCAGCTGCACCTGGCCTGGCAGTTCCTCTACATCCTGGGGCAGCCGGTGATCGCCCTGATGGCCACCACCCTGGCGTCCCTCTACCTCCTGGGCAGGCGCTACGGAACCAGCCGCGAGAAGCTGGTCGAGATCGCCACCCGGTCCCTGGGCCCGGCCGGGATCATCATCCTCATCACCGGGGCGGGAGGAGCCTTCAAGGGAGTGCTCGAAGCCAGCGGGATCGACGATGCGCTCCAGGAGGCCTTCAGGGGCTCGGGCATCCCGGCGCTGGCGCTGGCCTACATCTTCGCCCTTCTGGTGCGCGTCGCCCAGGGGTCGGCTACGGTGGCCATGGTCACCGCCGCCGGGCTGATGCAGGGCTTCGTGGGCGATCTGGGGCAGCATGACCTGGCGCTGGCCGCCATCTGCATCGCCGCCGGAGCCACCGGGTTCTCCCATGTCAACGACTCGGGATTCTGGATGATCTCCCGCTACCTGCGCATGAGCGAGTCGCAGACCCTGCGGACCTGGACCGTGGTCTCCACCCTGATCTCGGTGGTGGGCTTCGCCATGGCCCTCCTGCTCTCGATCCTCCTGCCCTGGGAATGAGCCGCGTAGCGCTGCCCCTCTGGCAGGACATGCATGTGCATTTCCGCCAGGGAGCCTCCATGGAGGCCTATGTGCGGGCCCACCTAGGGATGGGCTGCTGCGGGGTGGTGGCCATGCCCAACACCAGCCCACCGGCCACCCGCGTCCGGGAGGCGGACCAGGGGGAGGACTGGTCGGTGGAGTCCTACCGGAGGATGATCCTGGAGGCGGGGGGGGACGCCTTCGACTCGGTAGTAGTGCCCCTCTACCTGAGCCGGCACACCACCCCGGCGATGATCGAGGAAGGCGCCTCCCGGGGCCTGCTGGCCGCCTGCAAGTACTACCCGCCCCGGGCGACCACCCGGTCGGAGCACGGCATGCCCATGGAGCACTGGCTTGGGGGGGACGTGCTGCGGCAGATGGAGGAGACCCGGACCGTCCTGTGCGTGCACGGCGAGGAGCATTCCCTGGAGGGGGAGCAATGGCTGGACCGGCATGCCAGCGCCGAGTCCCGCTTCTACGCCGAGACCATGCCCCGCCTTCGGGAGCGGCATCCCCGCCTGCGCATCGTTTGCGAGCACCTGACCACCAGGGCCGCGGTGGACTTCGTGCGCCAGGCCGGTCCCGGGACCGGAGCCACCGTCACCCCCCAGCACCTGCTCTACACCCTGGGCCACCTGGTCCAGGGATTCCGCCATCCGCTCTACTGCCTGCCGGTGGCGAAGTTCGCCGAGGACCGCCAGGCCCTGCGCCAGGCGGTGGCCCGCAAGGGGCAGGACCGGTTCTTTGCCGGCACCGACAGCGCACCCCATGCCCGGAAGGTGACCGAGTGCGGGTGCGCCGCGGGGTGCTTCACCGGCGGAGTGGCGGCGGAGCTGTACGCCACCGCCTTCGAGCGCGCCGGCCACGACCCCTCGGAGACGGAGGGCAGGGAGGCCCTTGAGCGGTTCCTCTCGGTCAACGGCCCCCGGTTCTACGGCATGGAGGCCTCCTCCCGCACATTCTCCCTGGTGCGAGGCTCCCGGCCGCTGCGGGCTCTGGAGACCCCAGAGGGGCCGGTGGCCCCGCTGCCGCTGGGGATGGGCGACCCGCCCTCCTGGCGGCTGCAGGATCCGGTTGCCTAGCAGGACGCCTTCCGGCACAGTCCCAGACTCCCAGCCATGCACCCTCCACATAGCAGAACGGCCTTCACCCTGATCGAGCTGCTGGTGGTGATCGCCATCATCGCCATCCTCGCTGGCATGCTCCTGCCGGCCCTCTCCAAGGCCAAGGAGAAGGCCAAGCGGATCAGCTGCCTCAGCAATCTCAAGCAGTGCGGCATCGTCTTCCACCTCTACGCCGGGGACAACGACAGCTACCTGCCTCCCATGCGCTCCAACGAGGGCGTCGTTGGGAACTGGCCCTGGGACATGCCCCAGACCACGGTCTCCAACCTGCTCGCCTACGGCTTCGAGCGGGACATCCTCTACTGCCCGTCTTTCGCCAAGCAGAACAACGACGATCTGTGGAACTGGACCAGCAACTTCAAGGTGCTGGGCTACGCCTTCGCCACACGCTACTCCCCCCGGGTGATCGCCACCAACACCTTCGAGAAGCTGGGCAACGCGACGATCACCCTGCGCGACCGGAGCGTGGTGTCGATCGGGACTTCGGAGGCCATCGTCGCCGCCGACGCCACCCTCTCGGTAGGATCCGACACCGAGGACCGGGCAAGCAACAACTACACCCAGGTGGACGGAGGCTGGAGGGGGCACAGCTCCCCCCATCTCGACAGGCAGATCCCCGCCGGAGGCAACGCCCTCTACATGGACAGCCATGCCTCGTGGAACCCCTTCAGCGAGCACCTGGTGCGGACCACCGGCACCCCCACCTTCTGGTGGTAGCCTCCGGGCCTAGAAACCGAACTCCAGGCCCTCGAGCCGCCGGGCGAACTCCTCCAGCACCCGCCGCTCCCCTTCCTCTCCCTCGGCCGCGAAGGTGGCGCTGAAGCGGAGGAAGGCGCCCGAGTCGTCCCAGGGCACGGTGGAGACCAGCCGCTCCCGGATCAGCCACTGGGAGGCCTCTTCGGCCGAGGCGAATCCGACGCGGCTCCCTCCGGGGAGGGCGACCGAGCGGGGGGAGGGGACGTAGAGGAAGAAGGATCCTCCCGGCTTGGAGGCCTGGAATCCGGCCTCCCGGAGGATCCGGACCAGGCCGTCGAGGCGGCGCGAGTACTTGGCCGCGATATCCCGGGTGATCTCCGGATGCTCCAGGCACCAGGCCACCGCGTGCTGGACAGCCAGGAACTGGCCCGAATCGGTGTTGTCCTTGACGTCGCCGTAGGCGCGCACCAGCAGGGGGTTGCCCGCCACCAGCCCGCAGCGCCAGCCGGTCATGTTGAAGGCCTTGCTGGCCGAGTGGAGCTCGACCCCGACCTCGGCCGCTCCCGGGACCGAAAGGAAGCTCAGGGGGCTCCCCTCGAAGACCAGGGCGGCGTAGGCGGCGTCGTGGATCACCGCCACGCGGTTCTCCCGGGCGAAGTCCACCACCCGGGCGAAGAAGTCCCGGTCGGCCACCGCGCCGGTGGGGTTGTTGGGGTAGTTGAGCACCAGGACCTTGGCCCTCTCCCGAAGGGAGCGGGGGACGGAGTCCAGGTCGGGCAGGAAGCGGTTGCCCGGGTGGAGGGGCAGGGAGGCGACCTCCGCCCCGTAGTAGCGGGAGTGGGTGGCGAAGACCGGGTAGCCCGGTGTGGTCGTCAGCACCAGATCCCCCGGATCGACCAGGGCCGCGGGCAGGATGGAGAGGGCCGCCTTGCTGCCGATGGAGTGCAGGATCCCCAGCTTCGTATCCTCCACCCCGAACACCTCGCGCAGATAGCCCCTCCCGGCCTCCAGCAGACGGCTTCCCCCGTTGTCGGCGTAGCCGCGGTTCTCGGGCCGGGCCGCCTCCTCCGCCAGGATCCGGATCGCTTCCGCGTCGGCCATGGCGTCGGGCTCGCCCACTCCCATGTCGATGATCTCCCGGCCGGGATGGGCCTGGCGGGCGGCCTCCTTGGCCCGCTTGATCTTCTCGAACTTGTAGATGGCGGCGGACTTGCCGTACCGGCTGCCTCCGATCCGCTGGGCGAGGAGGCTCTGCACTAGGGAATCGTTCATGGACCAGGGAAGCCCCGCTCGGGGCAGGGGGGCAAGCTAGGGCGCCGAGGCGGGCCGTAGCAAGCGCTGCCGCTTCCCCCGGCGGCAGCGGCAGCGCCGGGGCGGGCATTGGGCCTTGACCCGTCCCGGGCCCGCCGGCCTCATTGGTGCTGCCAGCCGATCGGCCTCCGGGGGGCCCGCTTCCCTTCTGGCGTTACGGTCCGGCCGAGCCTGCAGGCAACCGCATGGAAAAGACGGGATCAGGGAGCGATTCCGGAGGCGTCCGACCTCTCCAGGCCGGCGGGGGGATCCCGCGGGGATGAGCGCGCCGGACAGGACGCTGGGGGTTCTCGTCGCCATGCCTCCCGGCTCGCTCTCCTACCGGTACGGGATGGATCTGGTCCGGGCCGCCCTGGGGCAGGGGATCCTGGTGCGCCTCTACCTGCTCGACGAAGCGGTCCTGAACGCCTCCGGGGAGGAGATCGCCCGGCTGGCGGAGATGGGAGCGCGGATCTCCGGATGCGCCCTGGCCGCCCGGCGCAGGGGCGTGCCCCTGGAGGAGCCGGTGCTCTGGGGCGGGCTCGGGCAGCTCTCGGACGTCGTCTTCGGAACCGACCGCTTCGTGGGATTCTGCTGCTGACCCCCGCCGATGCTCGTCCTGATCAGTGCCGACCCGCGCACCAGCCACCGGGCCGCCGAGGCGGTGCGGGTGGCCGCGGGGCTGGCGGCCGTGTCCGGGCGGAAGGTGGAGGCCTGCTTCTGCCAGGCGGCCGCCCTGATGCTGGTCCGCTCCCCGGCCAGGCTGGTGGAAGCCGAGGCGATCGGGAGCGCGCTGCCGGTCCTGGAGCGGCATGCCGCCGCGGTGTGGGCCGAGAGCGGGGATCCCTGCCTGGAGGGCGAGCCGAGGATCGCCTTCGAGCGCATCGGCCTGGAGGATCTGGTCCGGCTGGTGCGCCGCCAGGAGAGGGTGATCCGCTTCTAGCGGGCCGCTCCCCGGGGAGCGGCCGCGCTCTCCCTGCCCGGGGCGGGGGACGCGCCGGGCGCCCGAGTCCCGCCTTGCCTGGCGCCGCCGCCCGGGGCCATGATCGCGGCACCCTTGCCGGTGTGGCGAAATGGCAGACGCACGGGACTTAAAATCCCGGGAGGGTTCCCTCGTGTCGGTTCGAGTCCGACCACCGGCACCGCAAAGCCGCTGCCCTTCCGGGCCGGAAGATCCCGCCCGGCCGCCTCAGGGGCGCCGCACGGGGCATTCCGGCAGGGAGCCGAGGAAGAGCCTTCCGTAGGGCTTGGTATGGATCCGGGAGTCGAGGATCGCCACCTCGCCCCGGTCGGAGCGGGAGCGGATCAGCCGTCCCGCCCCCTGCCGGAACTTGAGGATCGCCTCGGGCAGGGAGTACTCCCGGAAGGCGCTGCCGCCCCGGGCCTCGATCCTCTCGCCGATGGCCTGGACGAAGGGATGGGAGGGCACCGGGAAGGGCAGCCTGGCGATGATCACGCAGGAGAGGGACTCTCCGGGAACGTCGATCCCCTGCCAGAAGCTGTCGGTGCCCAGCAGCACCGAGTCCGCCTCCCGGCGGAACCTCTCGATCAGCTCCGTGCGCGAGGCGCCGCGTCCCTGCATCAGCAGCGGGATGCCCAGCTCCTCGAGCCTGGGCCCGATCCCCTCGAAGGTCTCCTGCATCTGCCTGTAGCTGGTGAAGAGCGCCAGGGTCCTGCCGTGGTGCTCCTCGACGATCCGGCGGATCCAGGACTCCAGCTCGGACTGGTGTCCGGGATCCCGGGGATCGGGGATGCTCCGGGGCGCCAGGATCCTCATGCTCTGCCGGTAGTCGAAGGGGGAGCCCACCTGGAGGAGCCGGGCGGAGCCGGGCAGGCCGGCCCGGTCCGCGAAGTAGCGCAGGCCGTCCTCCTCCCCCCTCTCTTCCCGCTCCCGGGCCACGGCCAGGGTGGCGCTGGTCAGCACCACCGGCACGGGAGGATCGCCCGAGCCCTCCCGGAGCCCGAACAGGTTGTCCCTCATCCAGTCCTGCATGCCCGCCGGGGAGGCGCGCAGGCAGAGGTTGCTCCTCCTGCGGCCCTGGCTCTCGACCCAGTAGACCAGGTCCGGATCCTCGTGGCGGAGGAACACGCCGATGTCGCGTCCAAGCTCCCTGAGCCTCGACGCGCATTCCTGCAGCTCCAGGACGATCCGGTCGTGGCTGCCCGACTCGGCCAGGCGCGACAGGCTGTCCACCAGCTCCCCCAGCGGCGCGTCCAGGGTGTTCTCCACCTCCAGGGGGGCGCGGAGGCGGCACGGGGCGTCGGGGGAGGAGCCCGTAGCCTGCCGGGCCGCCTCGCCGATCCGTCCGAACAGCTCGTCGCCGGCCTCCTCCAGCCTGGCGATCCTGCGCAGCGTTCCCTCGAGGCCGGCCGTGCCCGGGACCAGCAGCCCCTTTCCCGTGGAGGGGTTGTGGACCCGGTGCAGGGCGTGCTGGAACTGCATGCGGGCGACCCCGATCCCGATCTGCTGCAGCGCGGCCCGCTCCAGCTCGTGGGCCTCGTCGAGGATCACGAACTCGTTGCCGCGCAGCAGCATGCCGTTCTCCATCAGGACGAAGAAGAGGGTGTGGTTGAGCACCACCACCTGGGCGTCCCTCAGCGACTGCAGGGCCTTCTGGTAGAAGCAGGTCCGGCGGCCCCCCTCCGAAGCCGCACGGGCGCCGCAGGTGGCGGAGGTGCAGACGCCCCTCTCCGAGCACACCTGCTGCCACACCTCGGGATCGGGCTGGGGATCCAGATCCGAGAGGGCTCCCTCCCGGGTGGACTCAGACCAGAGCCGGATGCGCTCCAGCTCCTCGTGGCTGCGGGAGGGGAAGAGCTGCTCCCTCAGATCCAGGGCCTGGCCGAGCCGGTGGGTGCAGAGGTAGTTGGCCCGCCCCCTGAGCAGGGTGTAGCCGAAGGGTAGATCCATCGCCTGGCGCAGGTTCGGCAGATCCTTGCCGACCAGCTGCTCCTGGAGGTTGATGGTGTTGGTGGAGACGATGGCCTGCCGGTCCTCCATCAGGGCGAAGACGATGGAGGGGACCAGGTAGGCCAGGCTCTTGCCCACCCCGGTGCCCGCCTCCACCGCCAGGAGCCCGTCCTGGGCCAGGGCCTCCGCCACGGCCACCGCCATCTGCTGCTGCTCGGGCCGGTGCTCGTAGCCCGGTGCGCCGGAGAGGGGGCCCCCGGGCCCGAAGAAGCCCTCGACGTAGCCGGGGAACCGGTCCCGATCCAGATCCATGGGGCCCACCAGGGAGCCTCCGGTCAGGACTGGGCGCTCTGGAAGGCGTCGGGAGGCCACCCGTCCCGGGGCCGTCCCATCGCCACCTCGATCGCCGAGCGGTTCTTGGCGATGTTGTGGCGGGGAAGGATCCCCCGGAAGCAGAGGTTGGGATAGACGATGGAGCAGGGTTCGAGGATGGAGCCGGGGTTGAGCACCGCGTTGCATCCCACCTCGCAGTGGTCCCCCACCAACGCCCCGAACTTGCGCAGTCCGCTGTCCACGGGGTTGCCGTACTCGTCGACCGCGTCCACCAGGATGGTTCCGGTGGTGACCTTGACGTTGGAGATCTTGGCCCCGGCGCCCAGGTGGGCCCGGTAGCCCAGGATCGAGTCGCCGACGTAGTTGAAGTGCGGCGCCCTGGCCTGGTCGAAGAGCAGGGAGTTCTTGATCTCGGTGGCGTTGCCGATCACGCATCCGTCCCCGATCACCGAGAAGGGGCGGATGTAGGCGTTGTGGCGGATGCGGCAGTCCCGGCCGATGATCGAGGGGCCCAGGATCATGGCCCCCTCCTCGACCAGGGTGCCCTCGCCCAGGGCCACGTCCTCGGCGATGTAGGCGTGTCCCAGGGACTCGTGGTTCTGGGCCGGGACCAGGTTCTCCCCGACGTAGGCCTCCAGCCGGGTCAGGATCTCCCAGGCCCTGGCGGCGCCCTGGAAGATCGCTCCATGCTCGGTCCGGTCCAGATCGAAGAAGTCGGAGGCGGCAAACACGCAGGGAAGCCTAGGCCGATCCGGAGAGGAAAGTAATGCAATTCGCCGCTAGCGGACGCTGCCGAATAGCCTCCGCAGCGGGAGGCAGGCCATCAGCGCCCCAGCGGCTCCGGACCACAGGGCGACGCTCCAGAATAGCTCCCCGCGTTCCATTTCGTCGAAGAGTCCGGCGGTCATGCCTGCCAGCAGGTTGCCCAGCGCCGCTCCCATGAACCACATCCCCATCATCTGCCCCACCAGGGGCCGGGGAGACAGCTTGGTCACGCTGCTCAGCCCAATGGGGCTCAGGCAGAGCTCGCCCATGGTATGGAACAGGTAGGTCACCACGAGCCAGTTGGGGGACACCAGGACGGCCAAGGTGGGATCGCCCTTGACTTCCTCGGCGGTGGCGCTGCCGGTGTAGGTCGCGCCCCAGCCCAGGATCAGGAATCCCACGGCCAGCAGCGCCAGGCCGCAGCCGAACTTGGTGGGGATGGACGGGTTGCGGTGCTGGAGCCAGCCCCAGAACCAGGCGAAGAGGGGAGCCAGCAGGATGATGTACAGGGGGTTGAGCGACTGGAACCAGGAGGCGGGAATGGTGTCCATGCCCGTCCCATCCCGGGAAGGAACGGAGAGGTCGGTGAAGTATTCGGCGAAGAGGTTCATCGAGGATCCGGCCTGCTCGAAGCCGGCCCAGAAGACGGCGGCAGCGATCACCAGGAAGAGGATGGCGAAGATTCCCCGCTTCTCGTCCCTGTTCCAGCGGGAGGAGTTCAGCTGGAGACCGAAGTACACCAGGGTGAGCAGGGCGATCAGGATACCCAGGAACTTGACAAAAACGGTGATGGAGAAGGACCAGATGCCCGTGAGGTGGAGCGCCCAGCCCAGAAGGAACACCAGTCCCGTCACGCAGAGGCCCTGCAGCAGGTGGGTTAGCGAGGCCTGGCGCTCCTGTTCGGAGACGCTGGGCTCGAGGCCGGCCCTGCCCAGGTCGAGGCGTCCCATCTGGTACTGGATCAGCCCCAGGACCATGCCCACGCCGGCGGCGCCGAATCCCCAGTGCCAGTCGACCTTCTGTCCCAGGTATCCGCAGATCAGGGGCCCGATGAAGGCTCCGAGATTGATGCCCATGTAGTAGATCGAGAAGCCCGCGTCCCTCTGCCCGCCCTTGTCGGGGTAGAGCTCGCCGACAATGGCGCTGATGTTGGGCTT
Source organism: Limisphaerales bacterium (assembly GCA_965221075.1). GTDB lineage: Bacteria > Verrucomicrobiota > Verrucomicrobiia > Limisphaerales > AAA164-E04 > UBA2970. Next base: position 2,700,510 of record OZ244865.1, on the reverse strand, counting down.
GAGCAGGCCGGTCCCGATCACGATGAGCGCCAGGCCCAGGTAGAAGGTGGCCTCCGAGGGGACCGCCATGGAGAAGTGCCCGCAGGCGATGACCATCCCTCCGTAGAGGACCGAGCGCTGCATTCCCAGGATGCGGTCGGCGATCCATCCTCCGGGCAGGGCTACCAGGTACACCATCGCGGTGTAGAGCCCGTAGATGGCGGAGGCGGTCTCGATGTCCATGCCGAACCCCCCTTTCTCCACCTCGGCTGCCAGGAAGAGCACCAGGATGGCCCGCATGCCGTAGTAGCTCATGCGTTCCCAGAGCTCGGTGAAGAAGAGGGTCTTGAGCCCGGGGGGATGTCCGAACATGGCTATGGTACCTGGGTGGCGCTGGGTCTGGAGCTGCGGCGCAATCTAGGGGGAGGGCCTTCCCCTGGCAAACCTTCCCTTGGGAAGGGCGGCGGGGGGGGGCGGGAGGAAGGGGCGGGGTGACCGACGGGACTTGAACCCGCGACAACCAGAACCACAATCTGGGGCTCTACCAGCTGAGCTACGGCCACCAGCCAGGGATGGGACCATAGCCGAGGCGGGCGGTCCGGCTCAAGCGAAGATCCGCGAGCGGTCCGAAGCATGCCTGCGCTGTGGTGTGCCGTGCCTTGCCGGCTCCGGATCCGGGCGTCGAGCATTCCGGAAGGACGGGGCGGTTCCCTGGCTGGATCCGAGGATGGGAGCCAGCCGTTCCGATCCCCCATGCCGCGGCCCGAGGGCTTCCGCTTGATCCTGGCGGGTTCCCGGCCCAAAGGCCATCCCGAGCCCGTCCCGAGGCTTGGAGGACCGCCTATCCGGCCTCCTCCCCGCGGGATCCGTCCAAGGTTTCCGGCGGCGGAGCCTCCGTCTGGAGCTCGCCTTCGGCGATGAGCCAGCCACGAAGGCTGGGAATCGGGCAGGACCACCTTCGGTCGTCGCAGGGCTGCAGCGCTCCCTGATGGAGCAGGTGATCCAGGAACTGCTCTTCGTCCATTGCCTTCGGAAGCCGCCATTCCGTCCCTCCATCGGACCGGACATGGGACTTGACGACATCCAGGATTCGACCCTCTCTCATCCCTTCAACTGGGATCGAGCGCATCACTGCGGCGACCAGCTTCCTGGAGCGCCGCATGGCAGGGCTCTGGCGGTCCTCGTAGCTGGTCTGACGGTATCCGTCGGCCTGCCGCTGGACGGCTTCCCATTTCACCTGGGAAAGATCGCATCCGGCCCGGGAGAGTCCCCAGAACAGGGCTGCGGTCTCGGTGTGGACATGCTGGGGCCAGCCCTCCGATCTTTCGGCGATCCCGTCGGCCAGGCGATCCAGTCCGGGCCGGGAAACGGAGATGCGGCAGCTGTCGAGCATCTGCTCCAGGTAGGAGCGCACCTCGGCATCGGAGAGGGGGCCGAGGGTGCGGACGTTGCCGAGCCGGATCCGGGCCAGCCCTATTCCTTGCAGCACGTTCTTGGAGTCCGCCAGTCCGCCGTAGACCGGCACGATGGGCAGGCCGTGCTCTCCCAGGTGGAGCTCGTCGAGGCAGGGGCCATGCTCCCTGGCCGAGTTCTGGATCTCGTCCACGAGGATGCAGAGCGGCCGCTTCCATTCCGAGAGCGGGACAAGCTCTGCCAGCTGATCGAAGGCCGCTCTTGCGGGCCGAGTCTCCTGGGCAGAGGCGGCAGCCGAGGAAGCGATCCTCCGGCGCAGCCGCTTCTCCTGGCGAGGCGCGACGGCCCTCGCAATCCTCAGGACGACATCGACGGGATCCGCCAGTGCGCCTCTTGCAAGCCTCAGGCTTTGGGGACTGTCCCTCCCGTCCTTCCAGCGGGAGGAATCGAGGTGGTCCAGCAGGGACGTTTTCCCGGCGCCCGGAGCGCCCTGGACGATGAAGGTGAGCCCGGGCGTCGACTTTCCTGCGGGCCTTCCTCCCGAGATCGCCCTAAACGCTCGCCGGCAGCATTTCTCGATGCGGGCGAGGACTTCCTCCCGTCCCACGAAGAACGGGGGGGACTGCCGATCCCAGGGTTCGGCGTATTCCTCTACTAGGCCAGGATCGGGATCGCCAGGAGCCATGGGACAGGCGGACGCTGCCATCCCGTCGAGGCTGGGGCAACTTCGCAGTCGGGGCGATCCCGGCGTTGCCCCCGTGGCTGGAACCTGGACTGGAGGTCCGGAGGAGGGCACACTGCCCGGCTGCCCGGGACGCTCCGGATCCTCTGGCGCGCTGGAGCGGGCGGGAGCCATGGAGCCCGATCTAGAGAGCGAGCTAGAGCAGCTCAACCAGAGGCTGCTGCTGATGGCCAGCCGCACCGAGCATGCGGTGAGGCTGGCCTGCCGGGCCCTGGTCGGGCGCGACGAGAAGCTGGCCGGCCAGGTGGAGGCGCAGGATTCCCGGATCGACTCCCTGGAGATGCAGATCGACGAGCTGGCCATCCGGCTGCTCTCCCTGTCTCCCCGATCGCGCGACCTCCGCTTCGTCGCCGTGGCGATGAAGATCGGGACCGATCTGGAGCGCATCGGCGACGAGGCCACCACCATGGCGCGGCGCTGCCGGATGCTCAACCAGTGGGCCCCCCTGGAGAAGACGGGCGAGATCCCGGGGATGACCTCCCTGGCCCTGGCGATGGTGGACCAGGCCCTCAACGCCTTCATCCATTCCGACGCCGCGCTGGCCCGGGAGGTCGTTCCCCAGGACCGGGAGGTGGACCGGCGCAACCAGGAGCTTCACGACGACCTCTTCGACCAGATGTCGCTCCACCGCGACCGGATCCATCCCTGCCACCACCTCATGGTGGTCTCCAAGTGCATCGAGAGGATCGCCGACCACGCCAAGAACATCGCCGAGCTGGTGGTCTACCTCAACGAGGCGGTGGACATCCGCCACCACGGATCCGGATCGCCTCCCGGGGCGGACGGATGAGCCCCTCCCTTCCTCCCCTGATCCGGGCCTCCAGGCGTCTAGCCTCCCAGGCCGGCAGGCTGGCCTTCTCCCATCCGGTGGCCCATGTCTACAACCCCCTGTCCTACGCCCGCAAGGCGCACGAGGCCTACCTCGGCCGCTACGCCGCGTCGGGCAAGAGGGTGGTCTTCCTGGGCATGAACCCGGGACCCTTCGGGATGGTGCAGACCGCGGTGCCCTTCGGGGACGTGGAGATGGTGCGGGACTGGCTGCGCATCGGGACGGGGGTGGAGCAGCCCCCGGACATGCATCCCAGGCGTCCGGTGGAGGGCTTCCGGTGCCGCCGCTCCGAGGTGAGCGGCCGCCGCCTCTGGGGGCTCTTCCGGGAGGAGTTCGGGACTCCCGAGGCCTTCTTCGCCGACCACTTCGTGGCCAACTACTGCCCCCTGGCCCTGCTGGAGGCCTCGGGGCGCAACTTCACCCCCGACCGCCTACCCCGGGGGGAGGCCGCCGCGATGGAGGAGATCTGCGACCGCCACCTGCGCGAGGTGGTCCGCATCCTGGAGCCCCAGTGGGTGGTCGGCGTGGGGACCTTCGCCCGCAGGAGGGCGGAGCGGGCCCTGGAGGGAACGCCGGCGGGCGTCGCCGGGATCCTCCATCCCAGCCCCGCCAGTCCCGCCGCCAACCGGGGATGGGCCCGGCAGGCACGGGAGCAGCTGGCCGGGCAGGGGATCTGGTCAGGGCGGCGGTGTTCCGCCCAGCTCTAGGATCCGCCTGAAGTGCCCGCCGTCGACGGGCATCACCGAGAGGCGGGTGTGGCGGATCAGCTGCATGTCGGCCAGGGCCGGATCCTCCTTGATTGCAGCCAGGGAGACCGGGGACTCCAGAGCCTCGAGGGGCTCGAGATCCACGCAGGACCAGTCGCCCTTCCGTGCCGTGGGATCGGGATAGGCCTCCCGCGCCACTACGGCGACGCCCACCACCTCCTTGCCCGTCACCGAATGGTAGAAGAGGACCTGATCGCCCAGCCTCATGGACCGGAGATGGTTGCGGGCCTGGTAGTTGCGCACTCCGTCCCATTCGCTCCGGCCCTCCCGGACGAAGTCGGCCCAGGACCAGGCCGAGGGCTCCTGCTTGACCAGCCAGTATCGTCTTTTCATGGATTCAGCCGCCGTTCCGGGCCGGCGGCAGGAAGCGGGATCCCGGATCCAGGGGCCGTCCGGAAAGGAAGGACCGGGCGTCGAGGGCCCGGCCCCCGGCCCGCTGCAGCCTCTCCATCCTGAGGCTTCCCTCCCCGCAGGCCACCACCAGTCCCTCCGGGCCGGCCCGGACCACGGTCCCGGGCGCGGCGTCCCGGCCCTCCAGTGGGGAGGCCTTCCAGAAGAGGATGCGCTCCGCCCCCCGGGCGGTCTCCAGCCGGCTCCAGGTCCCGGGCCAGGGGCTCAGGCCCCGGATCCGGCAGGCCAGCTCCGCCGCCGGCCGCTCCCAGTCCATCTCCCCGTCCCTCCGCGAGAGCTGCGGGGCATGGGTGGCCAGCGAGTGGTCCTGGGGACGGGACCGGAGCTTCCCCGAGAGGTACGGAGGGATGGCGCGCAGCAGCAGGCGGGCTCCCATGGGGGACAGGCGGTCGAGCAGCTCGCCTCCGGTCTCCTCCCGGCCGATGGGGGTCCGCTCCTGGAGCAGGATGCCGCCGGTGTCGAGCCCCTGGTCCATCTCCATGATGGTGATCCCGGTCTCGGCCTCCCCCCGGACCACGGCCCAGGCAGCGGGCGCCGCCCCCCGGTATCTGGGCAGGAGCGAGGCGTGGACGTTGAGGGCGCCCCGCGAGGGGATCGCCAGGGCCTGCGGCGTTAGCAGCTGGCCGTAGGCGGCGGTCACCAGCAAATCGGGGGCCAGCTCCCCGAGCCGGTCCAGCAGCGCGGCGTCCCGGCCCAGCGACTCCGGCTGCCAGACCGGCAGCCCCCGCTCCAGCGCCTCGGCCTTCACCGCGGTGGGCTCCAGCCCGAGCCTGCGGCCGCTGGGCCGGTCCGGCTGGGTGACCACTCCCGCGATCCGGATCCATTCCTGGTCCAGCAGCGCCTTCAGGACCATGCGGGCCAGCGGGGCGGTTCCCAGGAAGACGCAGCGCACCGGTTTCATGCCCGCCGGCCGGGGAGCGCTACTGCTCGTCCTTGTGCTTCAGGCGGACCTGGAGGATCTCGCCGTACCTCATGCCCATCTCCTTCTGGCCGGAGATCAGCTGGAAGTGGATCTCGTTGCCCGAGATGCGGGTGATGCGCTTGGCCACCAGCTCCCCCTTGGGCCCCTTGAACGCCATCACCATGTCCTTGATCTGGGGGGGCGGGATCACCAGGAAGAAGGGGGCGAAGTGCTTCTCGAAGAAGGTGCGGTTGAACTGGGAGTCCTCCCGGGTGAAGACCGTGGAGGCGGCCTTGGCCTGGCTGCCCCCGGAGGACTTCTTGAGCCCCAGCATGCTGGGCTTGCGGTTGGAGATGCCCGGCTGGGCGATGGAGGCGGGCGCCGCCTGGGCTGCCTCCTCCTCGGCCTCCTCCGGATACTCCTCCTCCTCGTACAGCGGGGGGGGCGGCTTCATGAAGAAGAACAGCAGGGGCGTGACCACCGGCATGAGGATGGAGATGCCGCAAACCAGGGCGGGGCTGTGCTGGCGGTAGCGCGCCACTTCGTAGGAGACGAACAGGTTGCCGCCCAGGAACAGGAACAGGAAGAAGAGGCCGATGGGGGTTCCCAGGGCGGAGAAGAAGGAGTCCTCGGGATCGAAGCGCTCCAGCCGCTCCACCGGGTTGATTCTGATCTCTGGCGGGCGGATGGGCGGATCCGGAAGGTCCAGGTAGGGCTTCACGAAATGCCGGTATTCGGGATAGGCGTAGAGGCGGTTGAGGGTCGCCTGGTTCAGGAAGACGAGCTCCAGGCGCTCGGAGAAACCCCCGATGTCCAGATCCACCACCAGGCCCTCCTTGTTGATGACCGAGACGGTGCCCTCGTAGGTGTCGCCGTTGATCATCTCGAACAGGTCGCAGCGGCCGGGAACGGCCGCCGTCCAGATCGACAGCAGGGCCGCGACGAATGCGGGCCTGCGGAGGAAGCTAAGTTGCCTGTTCATGCTCGAGCCACCGGTCCAGGCGTGCCAATGTGCCATCCGGACGGGGGCGGCATCAAGCGAGAAGGGCCTGCGGCAGCTCCTCCACGGTCCAGCTGCTCCGCTCCCGGCCGAGCCTCTCGGCCGCCTCTCCGTGCCGCCACACTCCCAGGCGCAGCGTCAGGGCGGCGTCTTCTTGCAGGGACGGCTGGGCCAGCAGGCCCGCCAGGAAGCCGGCCAGCACGTCGCCGCTGCCTGCCTGGGCCAGGCCCGGATCGCCGGTGGCGTTGGCGTAGACGGGGCCCTCCCGGGAGCCCACCAGGGTGTGGGCTCCCTTGAGCACGACATGGCAGCCCCCGTAGCGGGCCGACAGGGCGCGCAGGGCGCCAAGGCGGTCCCCTTCGGCCTCCCGGGAGGAGACTCCCAGCATCCGGGCCGCCTCTCCGGCGTGGGGGGTGATCACCCGGAGTCCGCCGCCGGCGGGGCCCGGCTCGAGCCAGTCGAGGGCCGAGGCGTCGGCCACCACCGGATGGGGGGCCTTCTTCCAGAGGGCGTTCGCCGAGCGCTTCCAGGAGCCGGGAAGCTCCCCGCAGGCCAGTCCGGGGCCCACCAGGACCGCTCCGATCCTCTCCAGGGGCCAGCCCTCCCCGCTCCAGGGCCGGACCATCGCCTGCTGGAGCTGCGAGGCCACCGGCAGGTAGCAGCCCTCGTGGACCAGGAGCGTCACCAGCCCCGGCCGGGCCCTCGACGCCCCCCGGGCCGCCAGGATCGCGGCTCCGTGGTAGCCGGGGCTTCCGGCGACGATCGCCAGGTGCCCGAAGTCGTACTTGTGGGAGAAGGGGGGACGCCGGGGAAGGGCGCCGGCGAAGTCGCTCGCCGAGCTGAAGCGGACGGGATGATCGCCCTGCCAGGGAACCAGGCCGACATCCTCCAGGATCCGGACGTAGCCGGCGTGGGACGCGGCCCGGGCCGCCATCGTTCCGGTCTTGGCGGCCGCCACCGCCAGGGTGTAGTCGGCCCGGACCGCCGCGCCCAGCGCCTCCCCGGTCCCGGCGTGGAGTCCCGAGGGAACGTCCACCGACAGCCGGAGTGCGGCGCTGGCGTTGATCGCCTCGATGGCCCGCCGCCATCCGCCCTCGACCGGACGGTCCAGGCCGATGCCGAAGAGGCAGTCGACGATGGCGTCGGGCTCCTCCAGGAGCGCCTGCTCCAGATCCTCCAGTCCGCCTGCGGGATCCAGTATCTCCACCAGCCGCGCTTCACGGCCGCCGAGGGCCTCGAAGGCGGCCCGGCCGTCGTCCCCGTTGTGGCCCTTCCCGGCCACCACCAGCAGGCGGGCCCGGGCGGGGAGGCGGCAGCGGATCCAGCCGGCCAGGGCCTCTCCGACCCTTGCGATCACCTCCCGTTCGGAGATCCCGGCCTTCCAGGTGGCATCCTCCCATCGGCGCATCTGCTCGGGACTGACCAGGGGGATCGGCATGGCGCAGGGGGCGGTCCGCCCGGCCTGCCGGCTCTAGCGGCGCCGGCGGACAGGGGCCTTCCCTCCCCATCATGCCCCAGGGGCGAGCTCCGGTTCAACCGGCTGGCGCTCCGCAGCGTCCGGGAGCGCTGGAGCGCCCGCATCGCATCTTTGCGCCGCAGCGGCCCGGCAAGGGCGCGGGCCTCCCCGAGGCCGGCTCCTGATCCCGGAGACGCCCCTCCAGCTGCCCCTGCCGCTTTATCCGGTTGGTCGCCGGCCGGGAGCCGTGACATGCTGCCGCCGGCCGGACGGATGAGAGTGGTGCTGCAGAGGGTCGCCGAGGCGGCGGTGGAGATCGGGGGACGGGAGCGGGCGCGGATCGGCAGGGGACTGCTCGTGCTGCTGGGCATCGAGGAAGGGGACGGCGCCGAGGACATCGAATGGCTGTGCGGCAAGATCGTCCGCATGCGCCTCTTTCCCGATCCGGAGGGGCGGATGAACCTCCCGCTCGCCGGCGCCGGCGCCGGCCTGCTGGTGATCAGCCAGTTCACCCTGCACGCCTCCACCCGCAAGGGCAACCGGCCCGGCTTCGCCCGGGCGGCCAGGCCGGAGGCGGCCCGGCCGCTCTACGAGCGGTTCCTGGAGGAGCTGGAGCGGCTCTCAGGAGCCCCGGTGGCCAGGGGGGAGTTCGGGGCGGACATGAAGGTGCGGCTGGTCAACGACGGTCCGGTCACCATCGTCGTGGACTCGCGGATCCGTGAGTGAGGAGGTTCCCCAGCCGGCCGGGAGGAAGTGCCCCCTCTGCTCCCGGTCCCGGCCGGATGTACGCTGGCGCAAGGGGGACCTGAAGGTGGTGGCCTGCCCTTCCTGCGACCTGTGGTACGCCGATCCGGTTCCCAGGGAGATGGCCGACGGAGAGCACTACCGCCGGATCGGGAGTTCCTACTACCTCTCCAGCGACAAGCTGGAGAGCGACTACCGCCCGGCCCGCTACCGGCGGGAGCTCCGCCTCTTCCGCCGCTTCTGCCCCGCAGGCAGCGTGCTCGACGTGGGCTGCTCCACGGGGGCCTTCCTGCACCGCCTGCAGGGCCTGGGAGCCTACCGGGCCGCAGGAACGGATGTGGAGGGGCCCGCCCTGGAACACGCCCGGGCCCGGGGGATCGAGGCGATTGGCGAGCCGTTCCTCGACCACGACTTCGGGGACCGCCGCTTCGCCGCGGTGACCTTCTGGGCGGTCCTCGAGCACCTGGCCGATCCGCTCGGTTTCCTGTCCCGGGCCGCCCGTCTCCTGGAGCCCGGGGGGCACTGCTTCCTGCTGGTGCCCAACCGCCGCGGCCTCGCCACCCGGATCCTCGGGGAGCGCTACCGCTACGTCATGCCCGAGCACCTCAACTACTTCTCCCGCCGCTCCCTCCTCGGCTTCCTGGAGAGGGTCCCGGAGCTGCAGGTGGTCCACCTCTCCACCATGATGTTCAATCCGGTGGTGATCCTCCAGGATCTCCTCGGACGGGGACGGCCGGTCCCCCTCGCCGAGAGGGCCCGCCTTCTGCGCAGGACCACTTCCTGGAAGGAGTCCCGCATGCTCCTGCCCCTGCGGGGGATCTACCGGGCCGCCGAAGGGATCCTGGCCCTGGCCGGCCTGGCCGACAACCTGGTGGCGGTGGCCCGCAAGGCCCCCCGGTAGCCGCCGGGATACGTTCCGTGCTGGAGGCGCGGCGGCGGCTGAGCCTACCATGGAGGCCATGCAGCTGCGAAGGAGTCCGGGACGGCTCCGCCTGTCCGGACCGCACGGCCCGAACTGTGGTCCGGCGAAGGCGGCCAGGCATAGCCGCTCCGAACCGCCGTCGGGATCGGGGACGCCATGAAACGCGCCATAGGCTGGCTGGAATGGGTAGTGCTCCCTATGCTGCATCCGGACCCGATCAAGGCCAAGATCGACACTGGAGCACGGACTTCGGCGCTGCACGCCGCAAGGATCAGGCCCCTGCAGGTGGACGGCGAGGACTGCGTGGAATTCGAGCTCGACAGGAGCGATCTGCCCAGCGCGGCCTGTCCGTTCCGCCTGCCGGTGCTGGGCCGCAAGACCGTGCGCAATTCCGGCGGCCGGGCCGAGGAGCGCTTCCTCGTCGAGACGGCGCTGAGGATCGGCGGCGACGAATGGCCGGTGGAGTTCACGCTCGCAGCCCGCCACGAGATGAACTTTCCCATCCTGATCGGGCGCACCGCCTTGCGCCGGCGCTTCGTCGTCGACGCGGGCAGGACCTACCTGATCACCAGCAGGGAGGCAATGGAACAACCTGACCAGGAACGGGAGGGCGGACAGTGAGAATCGTCATCCTTTCACGCAACCGGAAGCTCTACTCCACCCGCAGGCTTATGGAGGCAGCCCAGGCCCGAGGGCACGAGCCCTCGGTGATCGACACCTTGCGCTGCTACATGAACATGGCGACGGCGAAGCCCTCGATCCGGTTCCGGGGAGAGCCGCTGCCGCCGGTCGACGCGGTGATCCCGCGGATCGGCGCGTCGATCACCTTCTACGGCGCCGCCGTGGTGCGCCAGTTCGAGATGATGGGCGTCTACGCGGTCAACGAATCCGTGGCCATCTCCCGCTCGCGGGACAAGCTGCGCTCCATGCAGCTGCTTGCGCGCCGCGACATCGGGATGCCGATCACCGGCTTCGCCCACACCACCGACGACATACCCGGGCTGATCGACATGGTCGGGGGCGCGCCGCTGGTGGTGAAGCTGCTCGAGGGAACCCAGGGCGTGGGGGTGGTGCTCTGCGAGACCCGCAAGGCGGCCGAGAGCGTCATGGAGGCCTTCTTCGGCATCGATGTCAACATCATGATCCAGGAGTACATCGGGGAGAGCGGGGGCTCCGACGTCCGCTGCTTCGTGATCGGCGACAAGGTGGTCGCGGCGATGCGGCGCCAGGCCCAGCCCGGCGAATTCCGCTCGAACCTGCACCGCGGGGGCAGCGCCCATGAGGTGAAGATCTCCCCCGCCGAGCGGCGCATGGCCGTGGCGGCGGCAAGGACCATGGGGCTGAACATCGCCGGAGTGGACATGATCCGCTCCAACCACGGGCCGCTCGTGCTGGAGGTGAACAGCTCGCCGGGCCTCGAGGGCGTCGAGAAGGCGTCGGGCGTCGACGTGGCGGACCGGATCATCGAGTTCATAGAACGCAACGCCCGCCAGGGCAGGACGCGCACCCGTGGCAGCGGCTGAACGGAACGCGTCCCCCGTCAACGGACCGGAGGACGCCCCGGCCGCCAGGCACGCACGGCGCAAGGCCGGCATCCTGCAGGCGCCGTTCGAGATCGCCGGACGGCGGGTGCGTCGCGGCGAGCGGTCGCAGTTCGAGCTGCCCATGGCGCAGCTCTACACGCAGGCCCCGCTCGACCTGGCCGTCGAGGTGATCCACGGCCGCTGGAAGGGCGCGGCGCTGCTGGTGGCGGCGGGCATCCACGGCGACGAGCTCAACGGCATCGAGATCATCCGCCGCCTGAGAACGCTCGCCGCCCTGGACCGGCTGCACGGCACCCTGGTGCTGGTTCCGGTGGTGAACCTGTTCGGTTTCCTCAACAAGTCCCGCTACCTTCCGGATCGCCGCGACCTGAACCGCAGCTTCCCGGGCAGCCAGGCCGGCTCCCTCGCCTCCCGGATGGCGGACTTCTTCTTCGGCTCGGTGGTGAAGCGCTGCACGCACGTGATCGACCTGCATACCGGAGCGGCGCACCGGGACAACCTCCCGCAGATCCGGGCGGCTCTCGACCAGCCCGGGGTGGAGGACATGGCCCGGGCCTTCTCGCTTCCGGTGATCGTCGACTCGAGGCTCCTGGACAGCAGCCTGCGCTCGGAAGCGGGGCGGGAGGGCATCCCGGCGATCGTCTACGAGGCCGGGGAGGCGCTGCGGCTCGACGAGAAGTGCGTTGTGGCCGGAGTGCGGGGAGTGGTGAACGTGATGCGCGGGCTCGACATGCTCCCGGCTCGCCGCGCCCGCATGCGCAGCGAGCCGTACGTGGCGAATTCCACCCGGTGGGTACGGGCGCCTGCCGATGGCATCTTCCGCCCGGTGGTCCGCCTCGGCGCCCTCGTGCGGGCCGGCGATGTGCTCGGCACGGTGTCCGCTCCTTTCTCGTCCGACAGCGAAGCCGTCCACGCCCCTGCCGAAGGCATCGTCATCGGCATCAACCGGCTGCCCCCGGTGAACGAGGGCGAAGCCCTGTTCCACCTGGCCCGGTTCGGCGAAGTGGGTGCGGTGGAAGAGGAGATCGCCTCCCACGAAAGCGCGCTCGAAGCCGACCCGCTCTACGAGATCGGGTCCATCGGCGATCCGCAGTGATCGGGCGCCTGCATGCCTTGGCCCATCGCGTCGCGAGAGCTTTCTCCGCGGATCAGCCGATGTACCGGGGATTGCCGCTCCGGGCGGATCCCGGCAGCATCGGTTCCATCCAGGGGATCTCCAGCCATCCCGTTGTCCTGCATGGGCCAGGGCATTGGACGGAAGCTGCGCCACGGAATGGCCCATGCCGGCGCTCGAGATGGAACGGCCGGTTCCGATCCCGGACCTCCCCGGGTGCCGTGCACGTTCCACAGCCACGTCGGTACGCGACTCCGAAGGGTGCTCGTCGCTCCCTCCACAGGCGCTTTCCGCTCGAAGGGGGCGATCGTGCGGCGGGTGATGGACAGCGCCGATCTCGGGCCCTTCAGGCTGGCCCCCAAGGGCCAGGCTTTCCTGGCCAGGATGGAGCGTGGACGGCCACGATCCGCAGAACGACAGGCCGAAAGCTCGACTGACATGTTCAAAGCACGGAATGCCGGCTCCGGTTCCTGGGCAGGCTCTGAATCGGAGGGGCCCGTGGGCCTTCCTCCCTCCATGCCTGCTGCGCCCCGATGGCTCCTTCCGGCGATTCTGGCCCTGGCAGCGGGACTCCTCCCCGGCGGGGCGCTCGGCGCCGAGCTGCCCGAGGAGAAGCCCCTCTGGAAGGATCTTGCGGGCAACCCGATCGTCTACGAGGACGGAGAGCGGATGCGAACGCGGAAGGCAGAGCCCTGGTCGCCGACCGGCCAGTGCCGGGCCTTCAGCCAGGTGTCGGTTCCCACCTACGCCATCCACCGGGCCGCGGCGGGCCGAGAGGCGTCCGGGGCGGGCCTGGTGCTCTGTCCCGGCGGAGGCTACCGGGACGTGTGGCTGGACTGGGAGGGGCACGACATCGCCCTCTGGCTGGCGGAGAGGGGCGTGGCGTCGCTGGTCCTCAAGTACCGGACCAACGAGAGGATCCCGGGAGCGGCCACCTACTTCGAGCGGGTCTTCGACTGGGAGACCTACTACCCGGCCGTGGTCTCCGACGCCAGGGAGGCGGTCCGGATCCTGCGCGGCAAGGCGGACGAGCTGGGCCTGGATCCCGGCAGGATCGGGGTGGCGGGCTTCTCGGCGGGGGGCAACCTGGCGCTCCGGGCCGCCTTCGACTCCAGGTACTGGGCGGGGCGCCTCCGGGAGGAAGGGCATCCGGACTTCCTGGGCCTGTTCTACCCCTCGCTGCGCGGGGACCACCTGGAGGTGGCCCGAGACGCGCCCCGCTCCGTCCCCGTCTTCATCTTCAACGGAGGGGAGGACCGGGTCACCCCGCCGGGCGGATGCCTGGACCTGTACCGCGTCCTGCGCGGGAAGGGGATGCCGGTCCAGCTGCACATCTTCTCCCGGGGAGGCCACGGCTTCGCCATGGGCGAGGGGGCCGGCCGGTCGGCCGCCCGGTGGAAGGAGGGCTTCGTCGCCTGGATGGAGGACCAGGGCCTCCTGGCCGGCGGGGAAGGCCGTCCACGGCTTCCGGGGAGGCGTTGACCGGGCGGGGCCCGGGGGCCATCCTCCCTTGATGCCCGCTGCGCCCCGACGGCTCCTCCCGGCGATCCTGGTCCTGGGAGCGGGGCTCGCTTCCGGCGGGACGCGCGGCGCCGATCTGCCCGAGGAGAAGCCTCTCTGGGCGGATCTCTCCGGCAGCCCCGTCGACTATCCCCAGGGGGAGCAGCTGATCCGCCAGGAGGCCGAGCCATGGACCCCTACCGGGCAGTTCCGGATCTTCCGCCGCGTCGCGGTCCCGACCTACTCGATCCATCCCGCGCTTCCCGGAACCAGCCGCGGGGCGGGGGTGGTGATCTGCCCTGGAGGCGGCTACCGGGAGCTTCGGATCGACTGGGAGGGCCACGACGTCGCCATCTGGCTGGCCCGCAGGGGGGTGGCGTCGCTGGTCCTCAAGTACCGGACCAACGAGCTGCGTCCGGGAGGAACGAGCTACAGGGACCGCATCTGCGCCTGGGACGACTATCTTCCGGCCGTGGTCTCCGACGCCCGGCAGGCGGTGCGGATCCTGCGCGGGCGGTCCGAGTCCCTGGGGATCGATCCCCGGAGCATCGGGGTGATCGGGTTCTCGGCCGGAGGCCATCTGGCCTTCAGCGCCGCCTTCGACGCCCGCTACTGGACCGGGGATCTCCGGGAGAGGGGCCAGCCCGACTTCGCCGGGATGTTCTATCCGTGGATCTGGGACGACTTTCCGGAGGCGGTGCGCGAATCCCCCTTCGCCACCCCCGTCTTCATGCTCAACGGCAGGGAGGATCCCGGCACTCCGGCCGCCCTGTGCCTGGATCTCTATCCGCGCCTCCTGGAGCGGGGGGCGCCCGTCCAGCTGCACGTCTACGCCAAGGGAGGCCACGGCTTCGCCCTCGGCGACGGGGAGGGCCGGTCGGCGGCCCGGTGGAAGGAGGACTTCCTGGCCTGGCTGGAGGATCAGGGTTTCGCGGCGCCCGGGGCCGGACCGGATCCGCCCCGCCCCCGGGATACGGAGGCTCCACAGGCGGATTGACCCGGGGGAGCGGCCCCTCCACACTGGAGGCATGACCGACGCCCTGCGCAGGCGGGGGCTGGCGGCTCTCGCCGCGGGCGCCCTCCTCCTCGCCGCCGCTCCCGCCCGTCCGGCCGAGCTGCCCGTCGAGAGGCCACTCTGGAAGGATCTGGGCGGCAATCCCATCGTGTACGACGGCGGGGAGAAGGTGCGGACCAGGGATGTCGAGCCGTGGGCTCCCAGCGGCCGGTGCCGGGCCTTCAGCCAGGTCAGCGTTCCCACCTACTCGATCCACTCCCCCGCCGATCCGCAGGAAGGGGGAGCGGGCCTGGTGCTCTGCCCCGGAGGCGGCTACCGCGACGTGTGGCTCGACTGGGAGGGGCACGACATCGCCCTGTGGCTGGCCCGCAGGGGAGTGACCACCCTGGTGCTCAAGTACCGGACCAACGAGCGCCGAGAGGGGGCGCAGGACTACATGGATCGCGTCCACGACTGGGACGCCTACCTTCCGGAGGTGGTCTCCGACGCCAAGGAGGCCGTCCGTCTGCTCCGCGGCAGGGCCGGGGAGCTAGGCCTGGATCCCGGCAAGATCGGCGTGGCCGGCTTCTCCGCCGGAGGGCACCTGGCCTTCAGCGCCGCCTTCGATCGGAGGTACTGGAAGGAGGAGTACCGGGACAAGGGGCATCCCGACTTCGTGGGGCTGTTCTATCCCTGGCTGTGGGACGGCTTCGAGGAAGTGGCCCGGAACGCCCCGGAGAAGCATCCCGTCTTCATCTTCAACGGAGGCGGGGATCGCGTCACCCCGCCCGGCAGATGCGTCGACCTCTGCGCCATCCTCCTGGGCAAGGGGGTTCCGGCGGAGCTGCACATCTTCGCCAAGGGGGGGCACGGCTTCGCCATGGGGGAGGGGGCCGGGAGGTCGGCGGCCCAGTGGCTGGAGAGCTTCGTCTCGTGGATGGAGGATCAGGCCCTCCTCCCCGCCAGCGGCGGATAGCGGGCGGCCTGGCCGGCTGGTGAAGTCGTGCGTCCTGTTCAATCCAGTCGCCGGCGGCAGCAGGGCGGCGGAGTTCCGGGATCGGATCTCGGGGCTGGGAGGGGAGTTCGAGTTCCGGGAGACCACCGCGGCCGGCGCCGCCCGGATCGAGGCCGGCCGGGCGGTGGAGGAGGGCTTCGGGACCCTGGTGGCGGTGGGCGGGGACGGCACCTTCAACGAGGTGCTCAACGGGGTCGCCCAGGTGCCCGGAGCCCTCTCCCGGGTGCGGCTGGGACTGCTTCCCCTGGGCACGGCCAACGTCTTCGCCAAGGAGCTGGGCCTGCCCCTCGATCTGGACGCCTCGCTGGAGATCCTGCGCTCCGGCCGGGAGCGGAGGGTGGACCTGGCCGTGGCCGGCTACCGGGAGGACGGCCGCCCGGCCGAGCGCTACTTCGCGCAGCTGGGCGGAGCGGGCCTGGATGTCCAGGCCATCGAGGCGGTGGACTGGGAGAGCAAGAAGCGCTTCGGCTCCCTCGCCTACCTCGGGGCGCTGTTCAGGGCCATGGGGCGCGTCCGCCGGCGCCTGACCCTCTCCAACGGCGAGGAGACCCTCCACGGGGAGCTGGTGCTCATCGGCAACGGCCGCTACTACGGGGGGCGCTTCGAGATCTTTCCCGGCGCCAGCCTCTGCGACGGACTGCTCCACGCGGCGGTCTTCGAGGGGATCCGCTGGTCCCGCCTGGCCCCGCTGGGGTGGGGGATCCTGGCCCGGGGCCTCGCCAGGATCCGCGGCGTGAGGTTCCTCAGGGGGCGCCGCTTCCGGA
The DNA here is from genome assembly GCA_965221075.1 of Limisphaerales bacterium. Classification (GTDB taxonomy): domain Bacteria; phylum Verrucomicrobiota; class Verrucomicrobiia; order Limisphaerales; family AAA164-E04; genus UBA2970. The sequence continues at coordinate 2,684,415 of OZ244865.1, read as the reverse complement.
TGGAGAGCCGGGAGAGGGACCGCTTCCAGCTGGAGGGGGAGCTGGCCGGGGATCTGCCCTGCGAGTTCCGGATCCTGCCCGGACAGCTGCGCGTCGCCGCGCCTCCCGTGCCATGACCTCCGGAAGGGCATCGCCCAGGGGCGCCTTCACCCTGATCGAGCTGCTGGTGGTGATCGCGATCATCGCCATCCTGGCGGGCATGCTCCTGCCGGCCCTCTCCCGGGCCAAGGAGAAGGGAAAGTCGGCCCACTGCCAGGGAAACCTGCGGCAGCTGGGAATCGCCCTGGCCCTCTACGGGGACGAATCGGGCAAGTACCCCTTCATCTTCGACACTCCCGGCCGGCATGTGTGGTACACCCTGCTCGTCGACTACCTGGACATGTCCAGGATGTTCCACTGCCCCTCCTACCGGGGGAGGACCGGCCACTTCTGGCTGGGGGAGATCTTCGTCTTCCAGGGGGGCAGCTACGGCTACAACGGATTCGGCACCGAGGCCCGAGACAACAGCTGGCTGACCCGGCACGACCCGCGGGGCGTCCTGGGGATGGGGGGCGCCTGGCTCGGACTGGAGGGCGATATCCCCGTCCCGGTGCGGGTCTCGCAGGTGCGCGCCCCCTCCGACATGCTGGTTGCGGGCGACTCCCAGGTGGACAGGTTCGGGACGAGCATCCAGCTCCGGCCCGGCGACTCCCGGCACCGGGAGCAGCCCATGCGCCACACGGGGCGCATGAACGCCCTCTTCGCCGACACCCATGTCGAGTCCGCTCCCCTGACCGAGCTGGCCGCTCCCCTGGACGAGGCCCGCCGCCGCTGGAACAACGACAACCAGCCCCACCCCGCCACCTGGGAGCAGGATCCCCCCCCCTGACGGCCTTCGCCTCCCGCAGGGAACCCGGCGCCAGCCGGGCGGCAGGGGAGCGGCCCCTGGAAAGCCTCCGGCGCCAGGATCGAAGGCCGCTCGAGCGCCGCTCCGCCTTCCGGATCCAGGGCAGGAGAGGCCGGCCTTCCAGCCCTTTGTCCGCCGGCCCGGCCTGGGAGGCGAGGGGAGCGAAGTCCAGCCAAGCATTCCAGCGGCGGTTCCGCTTGACCGGAGGGGAGGGAGAGGGACAATGAAGGGAGTCGGCCGGTTCTCCCTGGCCGGCGGTTCTGGCATGATTGCGAAGCGAAGCCTCCGTTCCGGGATCGTGGCGGCCGCGGCGTGCGCCCTGGCGGCGCTCCCTTCCACCGAGTCTCTGGCGCAGGCCAGGGTGGGCGACGTGGCCGAGCCCTTCGAGCTGGTCGAGCTGAGGAGCGGGGAGCCTCTGGATCTGGCCGGCCTTCGGGGATCGATCGTCCTGCTGGACTTCTTCAGCTACTGGTGATCGATCTGCCGTGCTAACTCGGCGGTCGTCGAGGAGGACATCAGCGCCCACTACCGGGAGCGGGGCGGGAATCCGTCCGGCGTTCCGGTGGTGGTGGTGGGGCTGGAGAAGGCGGTCCAGGGGCCGGCCAGCGGGGGGACCATCGCCTTCGCCGACTCGACCGGGCTGGAGCTGGTGCTGGACGACACCCGCCACGAGGTCCTGGGCCGGTTCTTCCCCCCGGACCGGGGCACCGCCTTCGGCTCGGACATCGTGATCCTCAGCGGAGTGGAGGGCTCGGCCTCCCACCAGCTCTGGGAGATCCTCTACCTGCGGACCCACCAGTCCCGGCAGCGCTTCTCGGAGTCCATCGGGGAGATGCGCCAGGCCATCGACGGCGTGGCCCCGGCGCCGCAGCTGCCGCGGCTGGCCGCCCGGCAGCGGACCGAGGAGGGCTTCCGCTTCGAGATCAGCGGCGCCCCCGGGCGGCGCGCCAGGATCGAGCACACCGTCGACCTGGTCCGCTGGAGCTCCCTGGCCGAGATCTCCCTGGGGGAGGAGCCGGTGGAGTGGATCGACCGCTCCCCGCCTCCCGCCGACGAGGAGACGGGCCTCCCGATCCCCCACCGCTTCTACCGGGCGGTGATCCTCCCCTGAGGCCCCCGGCCCGCGGGCCCGGGCGGTGCCGAAAGGGGCCCCGGGGTTGACAGGCCGCCGGGGCGGTGGCACGGTCTTCCGCCTCTGGCCTCGGTAGCTCAACGGTAGAGCAGTTGACTCTTAATCAATTGGTTGGGGGTTCGAATCCCTCCCGGGGTACCACTCCCTGACGCCTCCCCTCTTCGCCTCCGCTTCCCCGGCCGCACCGGAACCGACGCCCCTTCGCATGGCCCAGTCACCCGGGAGGAACGGCTCCGGCATCGACTACCTGGGGGATCTCAACGAGCAGCAGAGGGAGGCGGCCGCCTCTCCCCCCAGCGGCGCGATCCGGGTGATCGCCGGAGCCGGATCGGGAAAGACCCGGACCCTGACCTACCGGGTCGCCTCCCTGCTGGAGCAGGGCCTCTCCCCCCGGGAGATCCTCCTGCTGACCTTCACCAACAAGGCCTCCAGGGAGATGATGGGGCGGGTGGCCGGACTGACCGGAGACCGGTCGTGGAGCATCTGGGGAGGCACCTTCCATTCCATCGGCAACCGCTTCCTCCGGATGTACGCGCAGGAGGCGGGGCGTTCGGCCCGCTTCTCCATCATGGACCGGTCCGATGCCAGGAAGCTGGTCAGGGAGTGCGTCCAGGCGGCCGGCGAGCCGGCCCGGAAGGCCTCGGCCCCCAAGGCCGAGGTCCTGCTCGAGGTCTTCTCCCAGGCGGCCAACCGGATGATCGCCCTGGAGGAGGTCCTGGAGCGCCACTTCGGCTATCTGGAAGCCGATCCGGAATGGATCCGCAAGGTGCGCTCCAGGTACCTCCGGAGGAAGCGGGAGGGGGACCTGATGGACTTCGACGATCTGCTGGTCGAGTGGCTCGGGCTCTTCGAGAGGAGCCCCGAGGCGGCCCGCGCCATGCGCCGGCGGTTCCGCTACGTGCTGGTCGACGAGTACCAGGACACCAACCGCCTCCAGAACGAGATCATCCTCGGCCTGATCCAGGACCACGGCAACCTGATGGTGGTGGGGGACGACTCCCAGAGCATCTATTCCTGGCGGGGCGCCGACTTCAGCAACATCGTCGACTTCGGCAAGCGCTTTCCCCGGAGCCGCACCTTCCGGATCGAGACCAACTACCGGAGCAGCCCCGAGATCCTGCGGCTGGCCAACGAGGTGATCGCCCGCAACGCCAGCCAGGTGAGGAAGACGCTGCGTCCCTCCCTGCCATCGGGGCCCAGGCCCGTCCTCTGCCAGTGCTACGAGGCCCAGGAGCAGGCGCGCTTCGTCGCCGACCAGGTGGAGCGGCTCCAGGAGGAGGGCATGGCGCTTGGCGGGATGGCGGTGCTGTACCGCTCCCACTCCCATGCCATCGAGGTGCAGATGGAGCTGAGCGAGCGCCGCATCCCCTTCCTGATCCTGAGCGGGGTCCGCTTCTTCGAGCAGGCCCACATCAAGGACGTGCTGGCCTGGCTGCAGCTGGTGGTCAACCCCCTGAGCGAGCTCTCGTTCAGGCGGCTGGCCGCCATGCTGCCCGGGATCGGCGAGCGCACCAGCGGCAGGCTCTGGATCAGGTTCCGCGAGGCGCTGGGGGCCGGGGAGGAAGGCGCACCGGGGAAGGCGGTCCACCAGGCCTTCGGGGAGTGCCTGGAGTCCGCTCCCAGGAAGGCCCGCCAGGAATGGGCGAGCTGGACCCGGCTGATCCGGGATCTGGAGGAGCCGGAGATAAGGAAGAGCCCCTCGGACATGATCGGGCTGATCCTCGACCGGAGCTACTCCGAGTGGCTCGGGAACACCTACGAGAACGCCCAGTCCCGCCTGGAGGACGTGCAGAGCATGGCGTCCTTCATCGGGCAGTACGAGAGCCTGGAGGCCTTTCTCGACCAGATGGCGCTGGAGTCCAACGTCGACGCCGAGGACCAGGCCGGGGACGCGGAGAAGAAGGGCATGCTGCGCCTGTCGACCATCCACCAGTCCAAGGGCCTGGAGTTCGACGCGGTGTTCCTGATCATGCTCTGCGACGGGCTGTTCCCCTCGGCCCGGGCCGAGTCGCTCGAGGAGGAGCGGCGCCTGTTCTACGTCGCGGCGACCCGCGCCCGCAAGCAGCTCTACCTCTCGCATCCCGTGGTGCGGTTCCAGCCGGGGCGGGACAGCGGCTACCTGATGCGCTCCCGGTTCCTCGACGAGATCCCGGAGGACGCCCTGGACGAGTGGACCTGAGGCCCCCGGCCAAGCGTCCGCCCATGCGCCGGGGCGATCCCCCGCTCCTGATCGGTCCGGCCGCGGGAGGCCCGCCCCGCCCCGGTCCCCGGGCCGGCGGGGGCGCCGGCTACTCGGGAAGGGGATCCCGGATCCGCTCCACCCGGAGGCACCTGCCGCTCGCGGGATCGGCCTCCAGGAGCAGGCCCTGCAGCATCGCCTTCTTCTTGGCCACGCCGAAGCGCTGCGGCCGGCCGGTCAGGTAGCGCTTCAGCACGGGGCCGGCCGAGCGTCCCAGCACCCCGTCCTGCCCGCCGGTGCAGCCGGCGTCGCAGAGGAAGCCGGTCCCCCCCTCCAGGATCTGCTCGTCGGCGGTCTGGATATGGGTGTGGGTGCCCGCCACGGCGGTGACGCGCCCGTCCAGGAAGCGGGCCATGGCGACCTTCTCCGAGGTGGCCTCGGCGTGCATGTCCACGAAGATCACCTTCGTCCTGCGGCGGATCTCGGGAAGGATCCGGTCCACCGCGTGGAAGGGGTTGTCGAGGGGCGGCATGAAGGTGCGGCCCTGGAGGTTGATCACGGCGGCCCTCGGCTCCCGGTCGTCGGGCCACAGGGTCCAGCCCGAGCCGGGCGTGCCCTGGGGATAGTTGAGGGGGCGCAGGAAGCGGGGCTCGTCCGCCAGCAGGGACTCCACCGTCTTCTCGTCCCAGAGATGGTCTCCGGAGGTGATCACGTCGACCCGGGAGTCGAAGAGCTCCCCGGCGGTTCCCGGAGTGACGCCCGCGCCGCCGGCCGAGTTCTCGCCGTTGGCGACCACCAGGTCGATCCCGTGCTCCAGGCGTAGCAGGGGAACCAGCTCCCGCACCGCCCGGCGCCCCGGAGAGCCGACCACGTCGCCGACGAAGAGGATCCTCACCGCGGCCCAGGGTAGGCGCCGGGCCGGGCCCTGGCAAGCGGGGCGGGAGCCGGATGCGGCGCGCCGCAAAGGGATTGCCGCCGGGCGCTCCGGACGCGACAATGGCCCCTCGCCTCCCGGAGTCCGCCGCGCGCCATGCCGATCCGAATCCACGCCCGCTCCCCCCGCCGCGGGGGCCATGGGCCGACGGGGCGCGGGCGGCTCCCTTACGGCGGGCGGCGGGCGTGGCTGCCCCTGCTCCTGGCTCTCCTGGCCGCCTGCGGCGGGAAGGCGCGCCGGGACGCGCCCGAGGCGAGAGGGCCTGCCTACTCGGGCCCCTCCCCGGTGATCCTGCCCCTGGACGAGCCTACGGGCCTGGTGGTTAAGGTGGAGGAGCGGCTGCGCTTCGTGGTGATCGACTACGCCCTGGAGGAGGCGCCGCCCCAGGGCCAGCTCCTCTTCCTCTATCGGGAGGGGCAGAAGGTGTCCCGGCTGCGGGTGTCCGGGCCGACCGGGGGCCGGAGCGTGGTGGCCGACATCCTCGAGGGGACTGCGGCGGCGGGCGACGAGGCCCGCTCCCAGTAGCGGGCGGGCCTCAGGGCCCGGGGGCGAGGCGGGGCTCGAAGTCCAGGTGGTGGACCAGGAAGGCCCACTGGTCGGCCAGCTCGTCGATGATCATCGAGGTGGGCTTGCCGGCCCCGTGCCCGGCCCGGGTCTCGATCCGGATCAGCGCCGGAGCCTCCCCTCCCTGGAATTCCTGCAGCCGCGCCGCGTACTTGAAGCTGTGGCCCGGCACCACCCGGTCGTCGGTGTCGGCGGTGGTCACCAGGGTGGGCGGGTAGGCCGTGCCGGGCTGGAGGTTGTGGTAGGGGGAGTAGGCCAGCAGGGCGCGGAAGTCCTCGGGATCGTCGGAGGACCCGTAGTCGTCGACCCAGAAGCGCCCCGCGGTGAACTTCTGGAAGCGCAGCATGTCCATCACCCCCACCGCGGGCAGGCAGGCCCCGAACAGATCGGGGCGCTGGTTCATGCAGGCGGCCACCAGCAGGCCGCCGTTGCTTCCTCCCCTGATGGCCAGCCGTCCGGGCCGGGTGTAGCCGTTGGCGATCAGCCATTCGGCCACCGCGATGAAGTCGTCGAACACGTTCTGCTTCCGGTGGCGGGTGCCGGCCTGGTGCCATTCCTTGCCGTACTCGCCCCCTCCCCTCAGGTTGGCCTGCACGTACGCCCCGCCCATGCTCATCCAGGCCAGGTTGCCGATGGAGAAGCGGGGCGGAAGCGAGATGTTGAAGCCGCCGTATCCGTAGAGCAGGACCGGCAGATCGCCGTCGGGCCGGACGTCCTTGCGGCGGGCCACGAAGAAGGGGACCCGGGCGCCGTCCCGGCTCCGGCAGAAGCGCTGCTCGACCTCGTAGTCCTCCGGATCGAAGGCGGCCTGCGGCCGCCGGTGGATGCCGCCCTCCTGGGAGAGCAGGTCGTAGCGGTAGACGGTGGAGGGGGTGCCGAAGCTGGCGAAGCTGTAGAAGGTCTCCGAATCTCCTCGCCGCCCGGTGAAGCCCCCGGCGGTCCCGATCCCGGGCAGCTCCAGCTCCCGGACCAAGGCGCCGTCCAGGTCGTGGAGGCGCACCCGGGAGCTGGCGTGGCGGAGATAGCCGGCGATCAGGGCGTCGCCGACGATCCGCGCCTCCTGGAGAGCCTCCTCCCGCTCGGGGACGATCTCCAGGATCTCGCCGGGGCGGCGGATGTCGATCCCCACCACGCGCCGGTTGGGGGCCTCCAGATCGGTCTTGAAGTAGAAGAGCGGCCCCTCGTTGCCCAGGAAGGTGTACTCGTTGTCGAAGTGGCCGACCAGATCGGCGGGCATGGCGTAGGGATCCTCCAGATCCCGGTAGAGGACGCGGTAGCGGTCGTCGGTCCCCTTCCAGACGGTGAGGACCAGGTAGCGGCCGTCCTCGGTGACCTCGGGCAGGAAGCCCCAGTCCGGCTGGTCCGGCCGCTGGTAGACCAGCGTGTCGGATTCCTGCGGGGAGCCGACGCGGTGGTAGTAGACCTTCTGGTCCTTGTTGAGCGACTGGAAGGCCTGGTCCGGATCCGGGGCCGGATAGCGGCTGTAGAAGAAGCCCCTGCCGTCGGCGGTCCAGCCGACGCCGCTGAACTTCACCCAGCGGATCTCGTCCTCCAGGATCCTCTTCGAGCCGGTCTCCATCACCCGCCAGGTGCGCCAGTCGGAGCCCCCGTCCTGGACGCTGTAGGCCAGGTAGCGGCCCTCGGGGGAGAGGGAGACCGAGCCCAGCGCCAGGGTGCCGTCCCCGGACCAGAGGTTGGGATCGATCACCAGCTCCGGGGCGCCGCCCGCGACCGCATGCCGGTAGAGGACCTCCTGGTTCTGCAGGCCGTCGTTCTTCCAGTAGTAGCGCCAGCGGCCGCGCCGGAAGGGGGGGCTGTAGCGCTCGTAGTCCCACAGGCGGGCGATCAGGCTCCGGATCGGCTCGCGGTGGGCCAGCGACTCCAGGTGGGCGGAGGAGAGCCGGTTCTGGGCCTCGACCCAGGCGCGCACCTCGGGGGACTCGCGCACGTCCTCCTCCAGCCAGCGGTAGGGATCCTCGACCCTGGTCCCGTGGTACTCGTCGGCATGGGGGATCTTGCGGGTGGGAGGGTATTCCATCGGCTGGGAGAGCGCCGGAGGGAGGGACCAGGCCAGGAGCAGGACGGGGAGGATCCGGAGGCCCGCGGGGGCCGGGGCGTGCGAGCGCGGCTCACTCATTGCGCCAGTAGGGGGTGTGCAGGTTGAAGTAGATCCCGCACAGCGGGATCTTTCCCGGGACCTCGCTGAGGATCACCGTCACGTGGGAGTCGAGCGCCACCCCGTGGCGCAGCCCGGCCTCCCGCTCCCCGAAGGCCTTGATCGCCTTGTTGAGCAGGCTGACCAGGGACAGCTGGAACTTCTCGGTGGGCTTCTCCAGGCAGACCACGTACCTGTTGTACCGGTCGAGCGCCTGGGCGATCTCCTCCCGGTAGTTCTCCACCCTCAGTTCCATCGGCGCGGGGAGGGTAGGGGAAAGCGGCGCTTTTGCCAATCAGGCGGAGGGCCTCGGGCCGAACAGGGCGCTCCCGATCCGGACCAGGGTGCTCCCCTCCTCGACCGCCGCCTCGAAGTCCCGGCTCATCCCCATGCTCAGGTGGGGAAGGGGGGCCCCCAGGACCGCTTCGGCGCGCTCCCGCAGCTCCCGCAGGCGCCGGAAGTGGGGACGGGCGGCCCCGGGGTCGGGGCTCCAGGGGGCCAGGGTCATCAGCCCCAGGATCTCCAGCCGCTCCAGCCCGCCGAGGCGGGGCAGGATCTCCGGGAGCCGCTCCGGGGGAAAGCCGTGCTTGGAGGCCTCGCCCGAGACGTTGACCTCGAGCAGCACCGGCAGGGTGCGGGAGAGCTTGCGGCAGGCGGCCTCCAGGGCCAGGGCGAGCCGCTCGCTGTCCACTCCGTGGACCATGCGGCTGCAGGAGGCCGCCTCCCGGCACTTGTTGGTCTGGAGGTGCCCGATGAAGTGCCATTCCAGGTCGCCGGGGCACAGCTGGATCTTGCTCCTGAGCTCCTGGACCCGGCTCTCGCCGAAGATCCTGAGACCCGCCTCCCTGGCCTCCCCGATGGCCCGGGGCGGATGCCCCTTGCCCACCGCCACCAGGGCGATCTCCCCGGGATCCCGGCCCGCCCGGCGGGCGGCCGCGCCGATCCTCCCTCTGAGGGCCTCGAGGTTCTCGGCGATGCTCATCGGGCGGGGATGTTTTCTGGATGCTCCCGGAGCTCCGGGCGGCTAGGATGGCGCCGGCGCAGGACCGACCGTATCCCGGCTCCGGGATCGCGGCAAGGGCGACCGGAGATGGCGATCGACAAGGGCCGCAGCGAGAGGACCGGCGGGGGGAGCTCCCCCACGGTGGGGCCGCGGCTGCGCCTGCTGCTGCGCCTGCTGCTGGCCCTGACGGCCCTCCTGATGGTCAACTCGGCCTACCTCTCGGGGATCACCTTCCTGGAGTGGTGGCGGCAGGAGAGCTACCAGGACCACTTCTACCAGTACATGTTCCTGGCGCACCTGGTCCTGGGGCTGGCGCTGACGGTTCCCCTGGCGGGCTTCGTCCTGGGCCACGCCCGGCGGGCCCGCTCCCGTCCCAACCGGCGGGCGGTCCGCCTGGGCTGGTCCCTGGCCCTGGGCTCGCTGGCCCTGGTGATCACCGGGGTCGCCCTGATGCGGGTGGAGGGCCTGGAGATCCGCCATCCCGGGACCCGGAGAATCGTCTACTGGCTGCACGCGGCGATTCCCGCGGTCCTGGTGGGGCTCTACCTGATGCACCGGCTCTCGGGACCGAGGGTGCGCTGGAGGGCCGGGCTGGGCTGGGCGGCGGCGCTGGTCCCGATGGCGGCGATCCTGGTGTGGCTCCACTCCCGGGATCCCCGCCACTGGAACCGGGAGGGGCCCCCCGAGGGGGCCCGGTACTTCGAGCCCTCGCTGGCCCGGACCGCCAGCGGGGACTTCATCCCGGCCGAGACCCTGATGATGGACAGCTACTGCCGGGAGTGCCATCCCGACGCCTACCAGGGGTGGTTCCACAGCGCCCACCGCTTCAGCTCCTTCAACAACGAGCCCTACCTTTTCTCGATACGCGACACCCGCTCCATGCTCATGGAGCGGGACGGGAGCGCCCGGGCCTCCCGCTGGTGCGCCGGCTGCCACGACCCGGTGCCCTTCCTGAGCGGCGCCTTCGACCGGCCGGACTTCGACATGGAGTCGCATCCCACCGCCCACGCCGGCATCACCTGCACCGTCTGCCACGCGATCACCCACGTCAACAGCCCCCGGGGCAACGCCGACTACACCATCGAGGAGCCGCTCCACTACCCCTTCGCCTCCAGCCGCAGCCCCCTGCTGCGCTTCGTCAACCGCCAGCTGATCCGGGCCAAGCCCGACTTCCACCGGAAGACCTTCCTGAAGCCGCTCCACCGGAGCGCCGAGTTCTGCTCCACCTGCCACAAGGCGAGCCTGCCGGGCGAGCTGACCGGATACCGGGAGTGGCTGCGGGGCCAGAACCACTACGACAGCTTCCTGCTCAGCGGCGTCTCCGGCTCCAGCGCCCAGTCCTTCTACTACCCCCCCAGGGCGCAGGCCGACTGCAACCTCTGCCACATGCCCCTGCGCCCCTCGGAGGACTTCGGGGCCGCCCGCTTCCAGGAGGGCGGCGAGCTCTCGATCCACGACCACCAGTTCGCCGGGGGGAACACCTTCGTCGCCTCGCTGGGCGGGAGCGAGGAGGCGATGGCGGCCCAGCGGGCCATGCTGGAGGGCTCGCTGCGCGTCGACCTCTTCGGCCTGCGCGCCGGAGGGCGGATCGACGGCGGCCTCTCGGCCCCCCTGGGCGGAGGCCTTCCCCCCCTGGAGGCGGGAGGGGAGTACCTCCTGGAGGTGGTGCTGCGCAACCTGAAGACCGGGCACGCCTTCACCCAGGGCACCGCCGACTCCAACCAGGTGTGGGTGGAGCTGACGGTACGCTCCGGGGAGCGGGTGGTGGGCCGCAGCGGGGGGATGAGCCGGGATCTGGAGGTGGATCCCTGGTCGCACTTCGTCAACGTCTACATGCTGGACCGGGAGGGCATGCGGATCGACCGGCGCAACGCCGCCGACATCTTCGTTCCGCTCTACGACAACCAGATACCCCCGGGATCCGCCGACGTGGTCCACTACCGGCTCCGGGTCCCCGAGGGCCAGCGGGAGGACCTGGAGGTGGAGGCGCGGGTGCTGCACCGCAAGTTCGACTCCCGCTACATGAGGCACGTCCACGGCGAGGGGCACGTCAACCGCCTGCCGGTGACCGAGATCGCCTCCGACCGAGTCGCGCTCCCCGTGGCCGGCGGGGAGGGCAGGCGCTACCCGGCGCCGGAATGGGAGCGCTGGAACGACTACGGCATCGGCCTGCTGCGGGCCGGCGAGGGGGCCGGCCAGCTGGCGCAGGCCGAGGAGGCCTTCGGGATGGTGGAGCGGCTGGGGCGTCCCGACGGACCGCTCAACCTGGCCCGGGTCTACCTGCGGGAGGGCCGCGTGGCCCAGGCCGGGGAGGCCCTGGGCCGGGCCGCGGCCTTCGATCCGCCGGCCCCGCGCGGGCCCCTCCTGTGGCTGGGAGCCATGGTCAACCGGCAGAACGGGCTCTTCGATCGGGCGGTGGCGGATCTCCGGTCGCTGCTGGAGCAGCGGGACGCGGAGATGGTGCGGCGGGGGCTGGACTTCTCGCGGGACTACCGGGCGCACAACGAGCTGGGCCTCACCTACCTGGCCATGTCGCCCACCCTGCGGGGCCGCCCCGGGGAGTACGAGCGGATCCTGAGGCTGGCGGCGGCCTCCTTCCGGGAGACCCTTGCCCTGGATCCGGAGAACGAGACCGCGCACCACAATCTGGGGATCCTCCATTCGCTGCTGGGGGAGGAGGAGGCGGCCATGGAGCACCGCGCCCTCCACGACCGCTACCGCTCCGACGACAACGCCCGGGACCGGGCGGTGGCCCTGGCCCGGGAGCGGGATCCCGCGGCCCGGCACGCCTCCCAGCCGGTGGTGATCCACGACCTCCACCGGCCGGGCGCCTGGGGGCCGTAGGGACATGGGCGGGAAGGGAGGAAGGGCCGCCGGGGGGCGCGGCCGCCTGGCGCTGGGGGCGGGGCTGCTCCTGGCCGCGGCGGCGCTGGCCGCGTGGTGGCTGCTGCGGGACGGGGGCGGGGAGCCCGGGCCGCTCGGCCGGCCGGAGGCGCCCGGAGTCCCGGTCCTGCCTCCGGTGGAGCCTCCCCGGGCCGTCTTCCGGGAGATCTCGGCCGAGGCGGGGATCGCCTTCGTGCACCGCAACGGGGCCCGGGGCGACAAGCTGCTGCCCGAGACCATGGGGGGAGGGGCGGCCTTCTTCGACATGGACAACGACGGCGATCCCGACCTCCTGCTGGTCAACGGGACCTCCTGGGACGGGGAGGGGGAGGAGTCCACCGCGGCCCTCTACCGCAACGACGGGACCGGGCGCTTCGAGGACGCGACCGCGGGCTCGGGGCTCGACGTCCCCCTCTACGGCATGGGGGCGGCCGTCGCCGACTACGACGGCGACGGGCTGCGGGACGTCTACCTGACCGCGGTGGGCGCCAACCGGCTGTTCCGCAACCTGGGCGGGGGGCGCTTCCAGGACGCCACCGCCGAGGCCGGGGTGGGGGGCGGCGGCTCCGACTGGAGCACCTGCGCCGCCTGGTTCGACATGGAGAACGACGGGGACCTGGACCTGTTCGTGGCCAACTACGTGAAGTGGAGCCCCGGGATCGACATGCGGCAGGGAACCACCCTGACCGGGATCGGGCGCGCCTACGGCCAGCCGAACGACTTCGAGGGGGCCTTCCCCTTCCTGTACCGCAACCGCGGCGACGGCGCCTTCGAGGAGGTCTCCGAGGCCGCCGGGATCCGGATCCGCAGCCCGGCCAGCGGAGTCCCCGAGGCCAAGTCCCTGGGGGTGGCCCCGGTGGACCTCGACGGGGACGGGCTCATGGATCTGGTGGTGGCCAACGACACCGTGCCCAACCACGTGTTCCACAACCAGGGAGGGGGCGTCTTCCGGGAGACCGGGGCCCGCTCCGGCATCGCCTACGACGCCTACGGAAAGGCCCGGGGAGCCATGGGGATCGACAGCGCCCGCTACCGGGACGACGGCGCCCTGGCGATCGGGATCTCCAACTTCGCCAACGAGATGACCGCCCTCTACGTGGAGCAGGGCCGCCCCATGGTCTTCACCGACGAGGCGGTGGTGGCCGGGATCGGGCCCGCCAGCCGCCTGCTGCTCAAGTTCGGCCTCTTCTTCTTCGACTACGATCTGGACGGATGGCAGGACCTGCTCACGGTCAACGGCCACCTGGACGAGGAGATCTCCCAGGTACAGAGGAGCCAGGAGTACCGCCAGCCGGCCCAGCTGTTCTGGAACGCGGGGCCGGAGCACGGCTGCCGCTTCCTGGAGGTCGGCCCCGGCCGGGCGGGAGAGGACCTGTTCGAGCCGATCGTGGGCCGGGGCTCGGCCTTCGCCGACATCGACGGGGACGGGGACCTCGACGTGGCGACGACCCAGATCGCGGGTCCGGCGCGGCTCTTCCGCAACGATCAGGACCTGGGCCACCGCTGGGCCCGCGTCCGCCTGCGGGGCCGCGGCCTCAACCGCGACGGCATCGGAGCCTGGATCCGGTGGCGCTCGGGGGGCCGGGAGCACGCCCGCCAGGTGATGCCCTTCCGCAGCTACCTCTCGCAGTCGGAGCTGGAGGTGACCCTGGGCCTGGGCAGGGAGGGGACGGCGGAGGACCTGAGGGTGGAATGGCCCGGCGGCGGGGTGCAGCGCGCGGGCCCGGTCCTCCCCGGCCGCGTCCTGGTGGTGGAGGAGCGGTGACCGGGGCGGCGCAGGTCCTCGGGGAGCTGGAGGAGAGGGCCGGGGGGGACTGGCTGGAAAGGCTGGAGCGGTGCGGGGAGGCCTACGGGCTGGCCCCGGCCTCCTGGCCCTTCCTGGCCGCCCTGCTCCGCCGCCGCAGGCCGGAGACCTCCCTGGCGCTGGTGGTGGAGGGAGCCCGCATGCTGGACCGGGCGGCCGAGGAGCTGCGCACCTGGACCCGGTGGCTCCCGGGAGACGGATCCCCCGCTCCGAGACTCCTGATCTTTCCCCGGCGCGAGGAGGCCGACCTGGTATCGGAGCACTCCCGCTCCACCGGGGAGCGCCTGGAGGCGCTGATGGCGCTGCGGGAGGGGCCCGCCCTGGTGGTGGCCGAGGAGGCGGCCCTGATGCAGGGGACCTTCCGGCCGGAGGAGCTCGACGGCCTGGTCCTGCGCCTGGAGAGGGGGGGGAGGATCGGGCCCGAGGAGCTGGTGGAGCGGCTGCTGGCCCGGGGATACCTGCCCGAGCCCCGGGTGGGCCAGCGGGGGGAGGCGAGCCGGCGGGGGGGGATCGTGGACGTCTTTCCGGTCTCCGCCTCCTGGCCGCTGCGGATCGAGTTCTTCGGCGACGAGATCGAGTCGATCCGGGAGTTCGATCCCCACACCCAGCTCTCGCGCTCCAGGATCGGGTCGGCGCTGGTTTCCCCCGGAGGGGAGATCTCCCAGATGGCCTCCCCGGCCTCCGGGTGCCTGGCCGATCACCTCCCCCGGGGATCCCTGCTGGCGATGTGCCACTCGCAGGAGGAGGGGGAGCCGGGCGCGGCGGGCGGCTTCTCCTGGGAGGAGATCCGGTCCCGCGCGCTCCGGGCGGGCGCGGAGATCCGCCACTGGCATTCCCTGGAGGCCCCCTCCCCGCAGGGCCTGCCCGGGTTCGAGGAGCCGGCCCGGACGGGCCCGGAGGGCCGGGAGGGATATCTCTCCCGGATCCGGGACTGGCTGGAGGAGGGCTGGCGGGTGGAGCTGTTCGGAGGCAGCCAGGGGGAGCTGGACCGCTTCGGGCAGCTGTGGAGCCAGGCCGGCGGCTCCCTGCCGGCCGAGGGGCTGAGCCTCCAGGTGGGAGGCCTGGGCGGGGGATGGGTGTCGCGCCGGCTGCGCTGGGCGGCGGTGACCTACTCCGAGGTGGTGGGGCGCTCCGGGATCCGGACGCCGCGCCCGGACGGCGGGGATCGCGCCGACGCGGTGCGATCCTCCATGGAGGTGGACTTCTCCGAGCTGGAGCCGGGCGACTACGTGGTCCACCTGCAGCACGGGATCGGCCGCTTCCTGGGGCTCCAGCGGGGGGACGGGGAGGCCCGGGCCGACGAGTACCTGGTGATCGAGTACGGGGCCTCGGGGGAGGCGGAGCAGCTGCCGCGCCTCCATGTCCCGGCCGGCGAGGCGCACCTGGTCAGCAAGTACATCGGCGCGGGCAAGGCGCAGCCGGTCCTCCACGTCCTGGGAGGCAGCCGCTGGAGCCGGGCCAAGGCCAGGGCCAGGGAGGCGGTTCAGGACCTGGCCGGGGAGATGCTCTCGGTCCAGGCCAGCCGCCAGGAGAGGGAGGAGGGCGGCTTTCCCGCCGACTCCCGGTGGCAGGCCGACTTCGAGAGCGGGTTCGGGTTCCAGGAGACGCCCGACCAGATCCGGGCCGTCGAGAGCTGCAAGCGGGACATGGAGTCGGGCCGGCCCATGGACCGCCTGATCTGCGGCGACGTGGGCTTCGGCAAGACCGAGGTGGCGATCCGGGCCGCCTTCAAGGCGGTGGACGGGGGCAGGCAGGTGGCCCTGATGGTGCCCACCACGGTGCTGGCCCAGCAGCACTACAAGACCTTCCGGGAGCGGATGGCCGGCTATCCGGTCAGGGTGGAGATGCTCTCGGGCCTCCGGACCCGGGGCCGGGCCCGGAGGATCCTGCAGGACCTGGCCGAGGGGACGGTGGACATCGTGGTGGGCACCCACCGGCTGATCCAGGACGACGTGTCGTTCAAGGACCTGGGGCTGGTGGTGATCGACGAGGAGCAGCGCTTCGGGGTCCGGCACAAGGAGCGCTTCAAGCGGATGCGCCAGCTGGTCGACGTGCTCACCCTGAGCGCCACGCCCATTCCCCGCACCCTCTACCTCTCCCTGGTCGGGGCCCGCGACCTGAGCACCATCCAGACCCCGCCCCAGGACCGCCTTCCGGTCCGCACCATCGTCGCCCCCTACGACGAGCGGATCGTCCGCGACGCCATCCTCCGGGAGCTCTCCCGCCAGGGGCAGGTCTACTTCCTGCACAACCGGGTCCAGACCATCGAGCGGGTGGCCGGCAGGATCCGGGAGCTGGTCCCCGGGGCCCGGGTGGCGGTCGGCCACGGACAGATGGCGGCCCGGACCCTGGAGCGGGCGATGGTCGGGTTCGTGGAAGGGGAGACCGACGTCCTGGTGGCCACCACCATCATCGAGAGCGGCCTGGACATCCCCAACGCCAACACCATCGTGATCGACCGCGCCGACCGCTTCGGCCTGAGCGATCTCTACCAGCTGCGCGGCCGGGTGGGGCGCAGCAGCCGCCAGGCCTACGCCTACCTGATGATCCCCCGGGACTCCGGGACGGTCTCCGACGCCCGCAGGAGGATGGACGCGATGAGGCAGTACTCCCGGCTGGGCAGCGGGATGCAGGTGGCGCTGCGCGACCTGGAGATCCGGGGGGCGGGCAACATCCTGGGAGCCCAGCAGAGCGGCCACATCGCGGCCATCGGCTTCGATCTCTACTGCGAGCTGCTCAAGCAGAGCGTGGCCTCCCTGAAGGGGGAGGAGGTGAGGCCCCGCCGCCATGTCGGCGTCCGCTTCGACTTCCTGTCGCTGGGCCGGGAGGAGGGGAAGGGCGCAGCGGAGCGGCCCCTCGCCTCCCTCTGCCCGGAGTACATCCCCGACATGGCCCAGAGGATCGGGATCTACCGCCGCCTGGCCCTGGCCGGGGAGGAGCGGGAGCTGGACGATCTCCAGGAGGAGCTGAGGGACCGGTTCGGCCCCCTGCCGCCCGAGGCGCGGCGGCTGATGCAGGTGGCCCGGATCAAGCGGCTGGCCGCCGGGATGGGGATCCAGTCCGTGGAAGTGCGCCGCGGCAAGGCGCTGCTGCGCCAGGGACAGGACTACCTCACCGACAGGGGGCGGATGCCCCGGCTCGGCCAGGAGGATCCCGACGGGAAGCTGGAGGAGCTGGAACGGTTCCTGGAGGAGCGGCTCCGGGAGAGGAAGGCCGCGGCCCCCCTCACGCCCCGGCCCGGGCCACCGCCGCCTTCATCTTCGCCAGCCCCGTCTCCGCCGCCGCCGCCGCGTCCATCCGCCAGTACTCCCGGTTGAAGAGCTCCAGCGAGAGAACCGGGGCGGCTCCCGCCGAGGCGAACAGGGAGAGGATGCGGGAGATGGGAGCGATCCCGTCCCCTGGCCAGATCCGGTGCTCGTCCCGGATCGACGCGCGCGGGGGGTCGGCGGGATAGTCGTTGAAGTGGAACACCTGAAGGGCCCTGGGGCCGAGCAGGCCGAGGCCTTCGTGATCCGACCCGCCCTTGTAGATGTGGTAGACGTCCCCGAGGAAGCAGGCGTCGGGGTGGCCGCTCTCCAGGGCCACGTAGAGGGCGGTGCCCAGCCGGCCGATGCTCGGATTGCCGCCCCACATCTCGATCTGGGGCACCACCCCGGCCTCCCTGCCCAGATCCAGCAGCCGGGCGTAGCGCTCGGCCGCCGCGTCCGGCTCCACCGCCTGTCCCCGGGGAACGCCGGCCGGGGCGGCGGCGATCCGGCTGCCGCCGATCCGGGCCAGCAGGTCCATGTCCCGCCGGGCCTCCTCCAGCCCCTTCCGGCGCCTCTCTGGATCGTCGACGATCCAGGGAGCGAAGCCGATGGCGCTCTCCACGCCCAACCCGTGGTCCTCGATGCGGCGGCGCAGATCGGGAATCGATCCTCCCCCTTCCCGGTAGGCGTGCAGCTTGCCCATCCAGGGCTCGATCGCGTCGTATCCGGCCCGGCCGGCCACCTCCACCTCCTGGTCGATGGGGAGGTCCTGGCCGCGGATGGTGCTGGTGTTCAGGCAGTATTTCCAGGGAGAGGGGGAGGGCGGCGCCTGGGCGGAGCCGACGGCGGGCATTGCGGCCGCGAGGCCTGCGGCGCCCAGGCCGCCCAGGCCGCCCAGGGCCTGGCGGCGGCTCAGCCGCGACTCGGAAGGGGTCTGGGACATTCACCCAGGGTAGGGGACACCGGCCCTGGGGGCCAGTCCCGACAGGCCAGTCCCGATTGCCAGTTTGCCTATGGTCCCGGGCCGTGGTACGATTCCATCCACTGGACCATGCAGCTATTCCGCCCCACCCTCGCCGCTCTGGTTCTGGCGGCTGGGCCGCTATCCGCCCAGATCTCCGATCCGGACGGCGCCGCTCCTGAAGCGATCCCGGATGAAGATCTGGCGGCCCGCTACTACGGCTTTCCGGACGGCGCCGCTCCGTATCCGATCCTTCCGGAAGCGGATCAGGGTCCCGCTACCGGCCTGCCCGCCGCCCTGCGGGCGGATTCCCTGCAGGACGACGAAGTCCTGATCTGGGATCTGCGCACCAACCGGGTGACGGCCCGCTTCGACGACTGGCCGCTGGAGAAGGCGCTGGTGAAGATCTGCCACGCGGCCCGCTGGGAGATCTGGATCCCCGAGGGAACCACGCTGACCCTCACGGCCCAGTTCCGGGACCTGCCGGTGGCGCAGGCCCTGCGCCGCCTCTTCGGCCACCTCAACTACTCCCTGGTCCGTCCCAAGGGAAGCTCGCTGCCCCGGCTCAAGGTCCATGTTCCGGGATTCGGCCCAAGGGAGGGCGATCCCGACGATGCCGAAGAGGAGGAGGAAGGGAAGTCCAGCTATGTCCTGCTCAGCCCCTTCCATCGCAGCTCGAGAGAGCCGACGGAAATGCTGGAGGAGGCCCCGGGGAAGGTGGACTTCGGCATCCGCTCCCTCACTCCCGAGGAGCGCCAGGAGTATTCCCGGCGCTTCCTGGAGAAGTACGACACCGACGGCGACGGAAAGCTTTCGGAGGAGGAGAAGGCGGCCTTCCGGAAGGGCTTCTAGTCCCGGCCGGACCCGTCCCTTCCGGCCTCCTTCCCGACTCTCTGGGCGCCGGCGTAGATGTTGAAGCCGTCGGGGCGGAGGAATCCCACCAGGGTCTGCCCGTTCTCCCGGGCCGCCTCTACCGCCAGGCTGGAAGGGGCGGAGACCGCGGCCACCACCGGTATCCTCGCCGCCAGGGCCTTCTGCAGTATCTCGAAGGAGGCGCGTCCGCTGACCAGCAGCAGGGAGTCCTCCAGAGGGAACCCGCCTTCCAGGAAGGCTCGCCCTACGGCCTTGTCCACCGCGTTGTGGCGGCCCACGTCCTCGTGCACTGCCCTGAGGGCTCCGTTCCGGTCGAAGAGGGCGGCGGCATGCAGTCCGCCGGTGCGCCGGAACTCCCTCTGGGCCGCCTCCAGGCGGGGGACCAGGCCGAGGAGCCCTTCGGGCGATATGCCGAAGTCCGACTCGATCGGGGGCCAGCGGCTCCTCAGGGCCTCCAGGGAAGCCTTGCCGCAGATCCCGCAGCTGGAGGAGACGAACACGTGGCGGGTGAGGCTCTCCAGGTCGCATTCCACCTGGGCGGCGAGGAAGATGTTGACGATGTTCTCCGGCCGGCCGGCCCCCTCCTGGCGGCAGTGGTCCACCTCCACCAGATCCTCCCTCCGAGAGAGGAGGCCCTCCGAGACGGCGAAGCCGGCGGCCAGCTCGCGATCCTCTCCAGGAGTGCGCATGGTGACGGCCAGGCTCCGGCCCCGGATCCGGATCTCCAGGGGCTGCTCGGAACTCACCCAGTCCTCGCTCCGCTCCATTCCCCCGTCCTTCCGGTAGCGGCGCACGAGGACATGGTCCGCTCCGGGATTCATGGTCCGCGGTTGGCTTCCAGGCTCTCGGCCCTTCTCCGGTAGCTGCGGGCCTTCCCCTCCCGGCCCAGCGCGCTGGAGGCCTGGGCCAGCAGCAGGAGGGCCTGCTTGGAGCCGGGACGGAGCTCAAGGGCCGCCTCCAGGGCTTCGAGGCACTCCCGGTGGAGCCCCTGCGCCAGCTGCGCCCTGCCCAGACCGATCAGGATGTCCGCGGTGTGGGGGCGGATCCGCAGCGCCTGCCTGAAGTGCGCCTCGGCCTCGGCCGCCCGGCCCGGGAGGTCGACGAGGGCCAGGCCCGCCTGGAAGTGGGCCTTGAGGAAGAGGGGCATCTCTCCGGCGGCCCTTTGCCATTCGCCGATCGCCTCGCCGGTCCTTCCGTGATCCTGGAGGAAGAGCCCGAACTGGTAGCGCAGCTGGTAGTCCAGGGGATCGCGGCCGAGAGCCGCATGGAAGGCGTCCCTCTGGGAAGGAAAGGCCTCGGGGGCCATTCCGGCGGAGAGATCCTCCAGCTCCCGTGCGAAGCGCTGGTGGCGGGCGGGGTGGACCGACTGCGAGAGGAAGGGCTCCAGGCCCATCCGCTCCTGCATGGTCCGGGTCATGCGCCAGTCGCTCCACAGGGTCAGGGCCAGGTCCCGGGCGCAGTCGTCGAGCGAGAGCCAGCCGGGAAGGTCCCGGGGCAGATCCTCCCTCCTGGACTCGATCTCCCGGGCGAAGGCGAGGGCTGCCAGGTAGCTGCCGGGGAAGCGGAAGTGCACATGGTCCCAGAACAGCTCGTTGCCGGGAATGTTCCGGGGGGCGTTGAACAGGAACAGACGGTCGATGTCCACCACTCCCGCCCGCTCCGGGGGAAGCGACTCCCCTGACTGGCGCAGGATCCGGTTGAGCCGGTCGTCGGTGCGGAACCGGAGGGCGTCCCAGTCCCTGGCCGCCTGGAAGGACTTCAGCGCCTTCCTGTCGTCTCCCAGGCCCCAGTGGCACTGCGCCGCAAGGTAGTGAAGCTGCGCATGTCCGGGGTGCAGCTCCAGGGCCTGCAGGATCTCCTCGAGCGCCTCGGCGTGTCGGCCTTCCCGCAGTCCCGCCCCCGCCTCCTCCAGAAGCCCTTCCCAGCGGCGCCTCTCCGGCTCCGCCAGGTGATCGGGCGGGATCGAGGCCAGGGGGGAGCAGTCCCGGAGGTTGACCGCCACGGTTCCCACCAGGACCTGGGCTCCGCTCTCCAGCCCGCATGCCACGATGTCTTCAAGGTTCCTCTCGAAGTTGCGGTACACGGACTCGAGCCGGGGATCCTCCCGGGAGACGCGCTCCTGCGCGAACATCTCCATGCCGCCCCATTCGGCCCGCCCCTCTCCCGATTCGAGCAGGGAGTTGGCCAATTGGCCGATCCGGGTCTTCTTGGCCCGGATCCCGGCCCGGATCCAGCCGAGGCTGGAGGCCCGGGAGCCGAACACCGTGCCGGGCCCGAACTGGGCGTGGACCTCGTTGTTGCCCATGTAGAGGCACCAGAAGTCGGAGCCTATCCTCCGGGCCGCTTCCCGGGCCATGGGGAGGATGACATGGGAATTGATGGCAGTGACCGCCAGGTTGACCACCTCGTAGTCGGTTCCCGGATGGCGGGCTTCCAGGAGGCGCTCCAGGATCCGGGCCGGTCCCCAGGCCGGCTCCGGGTCCCCCATGGCGGCCGACTCCCCGAAGAGGAGGATCCGGACGGTATCCCGGGCCGGCTCCGGGGTCAGCCGGATAGCCTGGGGGGACCGGTACATCGCCCGGGGGAAGAAGATCCGGAAGAACTGGTGGTTGGCGGCAAGGAACCGCTTCCCGTCCGTTTCCTCCTCCACCAGCAGCCGCGTGGGGTAGCCGAGTCCCAGGAGCCTGGCCCCTCCCTCGATCGCCAGCAGCAGGAGCAGGCATAAAAGCAGGACGAGGAGGGAGAAGAAGGCCTTCCTTCCCCTGGTCAGCCGCTTCCCGATCCTCTTTCTGCGGGATGCCATCTCGAAAAAGCGCCCTTGCCGTCATCCCGACGGGCGCTCTCAGTTGGAATCATGGCGAGCGCATCCATCGTGATCCGGACATGGGGGGCAAGCCGGTTCCCGGAAGGATCCTGGATGCTCCATAGGCTGCATGGCTGACTGGGCATCTACCCCGTGGCTGTTCAGGCTTGGAATCGAGCACCGGATCGAAAGGCCGCTTGCATGCCTCCCGCTCGGCTCCAGCCGGCTGGCGGCCTGTTCCGGCAATGAACATGGCAAACCGGCCTGATGGGCAATCGACGCGAACGGATTGCCTGCAATCGGAACCAAACAGGCCTTCCGGGGTGCGTTGCCTATCGTCCATAGTCTCCAGTCCGCTGCAGGCGGCCCGGGAGGGGTTGTCGGCTAGCCGCCCAAACACTGGCTGGCGGCGATTCGCGACAAATGGCAGAGACGGGAGCGGATAGCGGGCGGATCCTGGGGGCCGATCCTCGGACGGCATGGTCCCGCCTGGCGATGCTGATGCTGTTGCCTGCCAAGAGGGCACGTTGGAGAGGAGTTCCCCGCCGATCGGCGCTTGCGTTCCTTTGCCAGGCTGGAAGAACAGGATGGATAGGGCAGAGGTCGCCCGGATTCAGGCGCAAGCAGGCGTCGATCCGGGCCAGCTAGCTCGAGACCCTTGCTTGATCGTCCCTGGGCTCTCCTTTTCAAGCCTGCAGGAACTCTAGCCCTTCAGAAGCAAAAAAAGGGCTGGAAGGCCGGTGGAAACCGGCCTTCCAGCCCCGGAAAGCGAAAGGCTAGCGGGAGATGTAGAACATCTGCTCGGTGTTGCCGGGAATGGTGTAGGGCGAAGTGACGCCGGTAATCTCGGTGTAGGGTCCTTCCACCGTGCCGCTCGAAAGGAGACTGCCCTCGAATGAGATCTCGGCTCCGCCGTCCTCCTTGAAGGAGACCGATATGACTCCCAGTCCCGACGGGCAGTTCACCATTGTCTCGTTGCGTTCGCGATAGGCCATGATGGCGTTGTCGTCGTCGGGGTCGTTGATCAGGCTCCGCGTTCCGTTGCTATTGATGCTGTACCACTCCAAGTCGGCACCTCCTTCTCCCTCGAACCAGACCAGGCGCATGGGATAGACTCCCGCTACCGGAACGAAGAATCCGAAGGACGTCTCGCCAGTTCCTCGTCCGCCCCAGTAGTGTCCCAGCGCGTCTGCAGCGGCTTCTTCAGGATCGCCTCGATCCCCGGCCATCTTGTTGCTCACCTTGAATCCGTCGTCGCTGGCCACCCCCATGCGGTAGTAGCCGGCTTCTGTAAACTCCAGGTAGGCGGTGAACTCCGTGGCGATATGATTCTTGTCGCCGTCTATGCCGATGCCGGGAAGGAAGTCGTCCTGATAGCCGTTGCCGGCGTTGAAGTAGCCCTGCGTGGAATTGGCTTCCTGCTGGAAGTTGATCACCCCGTCGATGGTCCCCCGGGCCGGATCGGCTCCGTTGGGGGCGTCGCTCTCTAGCCTGTTCTCGGCGACGAGCAGATTGACAATGTTACCGCCTCCCTGGTGGGTGAAGTAGTTGAAGCCGCTGGTGGTTCCCGATCCCGGAACTGTGGCGAAGGCGCAGTCGAGAACATTGTCGTCGGTGGTGAACTGCCAGGCCCGCGTGATGGCCTGCCCGTCCAGGCCGTATTCGAGGACCACGGTGCGGATTGAGCCGGGGGTTCCATCGGGAGCGGTAGCGTTGATGGTGGAATTCTTGCCCTGTCGGCTCACCGTGGCATCGGTGCTCACCCCGTCGACTGTCACGCTAACCGAATTGAGATCCAGGCTGTCCTCGCTGTTGATGACGACCTGGATGTTGGGATCGGGGCGCTGTCCTGTCGCATCGGGATTCGGCAATGCCACGATAACCGAGCCCTGGTCCGGAGAGATGTTGTCTCGGTACAGCTTTAATCCCCCGTTGGCATCGTCGTTGAAGAGGGCGATCGGAGTCCCGTCCGCTTCCGCCAGCCACCATTCCAGGTTGGCTCCGCCGCCTCCCTCGTACCAGATGTTGCGGATCCGGTAGAAGCCGGGCTCCTCGAAGGCAACGTTGTAGAAGGTGGTCGCTGCTCCTCTGCCTCCATTGAAGCCCCCCAGGTAGATCGAATCGAGGGCATCGGTGGTGTTGACCCCGGCGGTGGTCTTGAAGCCGTCGTCCGAGTTAAAAGCGAAGCGGTACATCCCCGCAGCGGGCACTTCGACCACGGCGAGAATCTCGGCGGTGATGGCGTCGGTCTGTCCCTCTGCTCTGTCACCGGGAATCCCGGGAATCTCCTTGTCTGCTACATCGGTGGATTCTATCCCGCCTGTCCCGCCTGTCCGGAACACTCCGTTGTCAGTGGCTGCTCCCTGTGCGTTGTCGATCGAGAAGTTGACAAAATCGTCGACCTTGACGAATCCGAACTCGTCGGAGGTGTACCCAGATCCCCCGTAGTCGACCACGTTCTGGTAGACATCG
The DNA here is from genome assembly GCA_965221075.1 of Limisphaerales bacterium. Lineage (GTDB taxonomy): Bacteria > Verrucomicrobiota > Verrucomicrobiia > Limisphaerales > AAA164-E04 > UBA2970. The sequence continues at coordinate 2,660,518 of OZ244865.1, read as the reverse complement.
CCCTCTGCATCCACAAGCAGATCCGCCAGATGCCTCTCCCGCTGGTTGGTGTTGTTGGGCAGGCCGATGCCATCCTGGGGCTGCTTTACCCGCATCAGGAAGCCCCGCTCGGTGAAGGGACCCTCCAGCTTCAGATCCTTGCCGATCAGGACATAGGTGGGCACGGTGAACGTGAATTCCCGCTCGAGGCGGGAGCCGTCTTGGAGCCTGGCGCTCACGCCGATGGTCTGTTCGGAGCCGGAGGGCCACAACACATCCGAGTCGTAGGTTGCGGTGGTGACTTCCCCGTTCTTGGACACGCTCGAAGGTGTGACCGGTTCGCCGTTGAGGGAGAGGGCCACATCGCTGTCGTCGACGACGCTGTCGTTAATGTCCCGGAGGCTGATGCTGAAGCTATCGGCGGCGGAGGTGAATCCCGAAACCAGGGCTCTGTCGGCGAGAACGGTGGTGAGCCTCAAGTTGTCGATGTGCTTGAGCTCGTTGGCACCGCCTGTTCGGCCGGCCAGCACGACCTGCCCTGCGCTGGGAAAGAACGCGGTCTGGAAGTCCTCGAGGATAGGGTTTCCCTTGTAGGTGACGTTTAGCACGCCGTCGGGATCCAGGTTGAGCTCGAACGGCTGCCAGCAGAGGGAGTCGGGATTGCCTCCCCACTCGCCGATCCCGTACTTGTCCTGGTCCTCCGGCGAGTTCTGGGTCCTGGGGCCGGTCTGCAGGCTGTCGGGATCATCGCACTCTCCGTGGCGGGTGTTCATCCTGACTCCCCCGACCGGGACTCCGTCGACATGGACGTACACGCCCTCGTAGTCGGCTACGCCCCCCCGCATGGTGTTGCCGGCCCAGGTGTCGAAGGTGACCGCGATGCCGGTGGGGGCTCCCGTTTCAGGAGGAAAACCGCTGAAGTTGTCATAGGGATCCTCGAGCAGCGGATCTCCCGCACGGGCAAAGCTTATCGAGAAGCCGTCGGCGGGGCGGCCGGTGGTTCCGTTGCCGGTGCGGATGTCCATCTTCAGGTTGAAGGCCTTGACCAGCTTGCCGTCGTCGATGTCCTCGAAGACGATGGTGGTCCGCTGGCTGCCTGTTGCTTCGGTAAGCACCAGGAACTCTCCGTCGTTGCCTGTGCCTTCGACGGCAAGGAACTTGCTCCATACCTCGGCCTGAGTGGAGGTGAACTCCAGCTCCTCGTACGGATCGCTTTCGAAGTCGAAGGATACCTCCCCCCCTCCTGCTTTGAACGGTAGCATGGCACAGCACGCCATCAACGGATGCAACAAAAGCCTCATGGCAAACCTCCTCCAGCACATGGCAGAAAAAACCTGTGGAAAACAAAAACTAGCCTGGGTGAACTGCGGATCGAAACAATTCAATACCCGGGCCCGTAGATCGGGGTGTAGGGGGAACCGTATAGGTACCGCGGATAGTAGTAGTTAGGGTTGCATGGAGGTCGTTGGCTACTAGGCCAGCAGGAATAACCAGGATACCACGGAAGCTGCCCAGCTGGATCATAATCAATTTCCAAATAGTAAGTTTTAAGGCTTTGGTCATTTGCTCCGTTATACCCTACATGCGCCAATTCATGCGCACTGTAAAAATCGACATATGAGTAGTATTTAGTACTGCACTCGACATCGCCAGTGGAATAGTCAGTCTCTGTCATAATAACCCGACAGTAGTAGTAACTGCCATGCTCAGGCGAGGCATCCCACCAGTATCTGTAGAACGCGGGAGTAGTTGTGACTACTCTGTTGTTTCTAATTACTTTTTTCCATTCTCCTGTTTCATGGTCAAATCTATTCTCATACTTGAGGCCGTACCATTGAAAGTGGTAGGTACGAGTTATTTGGTTATCGTAATCTTCCTCTTTGTAACGTTCCGGCATTAAGAATATAGCATATGCTGGGCCGCTGATGTTCCAGCTTTGCTGACCAGTTCTATGAAAGCATAGGTCGTATATTGGCGCTGGCTGGCCCAAACATGTGGAGGGGATCAGCATTGATCCTGCAAGAACACCTACCATGGCAAATGCCTTGAATGGAGAGGACAGTCCCCTCCATGGCAGAGCGCATTTATGAATGGATCCGAAAATGGCTGACATGCGAGACTGGATTGGGAAAAGTCGCTTGAAAGCGGTCCTGCTCTTCACGTTCTGAGGGTTGACTGCTTTCCTGAGTTTCGACAGGGTACTCACGATCCAGCCCAGTAGCAGGAGGAACACAGTCGGCATCGCCAGGAGCACTGTCAGCAAGGCAGCCCACGCGGCAGACAGCGAGTTGGTGAGCACTCCGGGGTGATGCTCCGTGCGCTCTGGTTGCGAGCTGGACAGGGAACGGCCGTCAGGTAGTGAGTTCGGTGGAATCTGCGAGATCTGTGCGTTCATGTCGTTCATAGCTGGCTTGTTCGGCTTGATGTGGCTACGTGCTAGCAACTGCGCCCCACAAGGAACGGCGGACCTTCGCCCCCCTCCCTTCGGACTACCTATTTCGGCAGGACCAAGGGCTCGAGACACGAGGAAACAGGTACTGCCTCTGGTTGTCAACCCCTTTCTGTTTTTTTTTTTTCGATGACAGCGATCAGCTGGTGGAGCAGCCTATCCCTCGAGGGCCTATGTCTGCTGGACGGATCGATACTTTCCAGCGAGATGCCGAACAGCGATGTGGACAGTGCTGCTGGTGGAGAGGCATGGAGCATCTCGAGAGATGCGCAGCTTCGACGCTCTCCTGCTATATCCTCTTGACGGTATGGAACGGGCAGAGCGAGCAGGCAGGTGGTCTGGCAGGATCCGAGGAGAGAGGGATGAGGTGTCTTCTTGAGCAGGTTCCGGACGAGCCGATAGTTTGCAGATGAACGCCTTCCTCCCCTCCAATCGTCTGCCAGACGGGGATCCAGCGCGGAGAGGGGGGAGCGATACGGGGCAACCATGCCTTACTTTTCGCCGGGAGCAGCAACGGAGGGGACGGAGGGCGCATCCATGCGCCCGATCCAGTCCAGGTAGAGCTGCGGGTCGTGGTTGTCCCACGACTTGATCTCGAGGCTGCGGCGGAAGTGCCGGACCGCGGCGGGATGGTCGCCCAGGTTGAGCTGGTGCCAGCCCGCGAGGGTCTGGATCCGGTGGCTGTTGGGGTCCAGTTCCAGAGCCCTCCGGTAGTGCGGGGCCGCCTCCTCGAACCGGCCCAGGCGGTCCAGGGCCATGCCGATGCCGGCTTCGGCCAGGGGCTGGCCGGGGTGGACCTCGAGGCTGCTTCGGAACCAGCCGACGGCCTCCTCGAGCAGGCCGTCGGCGCCGGGCCCGGCGCCGAATCCCCGGCGCAGCAGCTCCTCGCCGATCCGGTAGCTGGTCTCGAAGTTTCCCGGCTCCCTCCGGGCCGCCTCCTTGAGCAGGCCGAGCCGCTGCGGCGATTCGCTCCGCAGGCCGCGGGCCTCCTCGAGCAGCCGCTGCTCCCCCAGCCCCCGCAGGCCCGACTGGACCAGGATCCATATGGCGCAGCCGGCCGCCAGGACGAGGAGGCAGCGGAGTCCGAGAGTGTTTCTAACCCAATGGCGGCTGGTCAGGAAGCGGGTGTGGCTGGCCGCCATGGCCAGGATCACCGCCAGCAGCAGGGCGTTGGACGGGACGTGGAGGTTGAAGTCGAAGAGGGAGTGAACCCCCAGGGCGGTGGCCGAGCCGATGGCTCCCAGGAGGAAGGCGGTGCGGTTGCTGCTGCGGCGGGCTCCCAGGTCCCGGGAGGAGCGTTCCAGGTACTTGCGCGACCGCACCAGGGACCACAGCAGCAGGAAGGCGCCTCCGCCGGCGATCGCGGCGCCCAGCACGCCCCAGTCCACCAGGGTGTTGAGGTAGTCGTTGTGGACCCGTCCCGGCCTCTGGTGGATGCTCTCCGGACGGTACTGGTGGAAGCGGTGGTCGAAGTGGCCTGGCCCCACGCCCAGCAGGGGGCTGTCCTGCCACATCCGCCAGGCCGAGGACCAGAGCCCCACCCGCGCGTCGCGGCGGAAGTCGTCGATCTGGGAGACGCGCTCCTGGATGTAGCCGCTGCTCTGGTAGGCGATCAGGGCCGCCAGCAGGCCGGCGCCGAGGGCCGCCAGGGCCGGGATGCGGTACTGGGGACGCCTCACCAGGAGGATCAGGAGCGCCAGAAGAGCCAGGCAGGAGGCCGCCCATCCTGCCCGGGAGAGGGTGGCGGCGATCCCGGCCAGGATGGCCAGGCATCCGTAGCCGATCAGGATCTTCACGGTGTGGGAGTAGCGTCCCGCGAAGACGCAGGCCACGCCCAGCGGGAGGACCATCCCCAGGAAGCCGGCCAGGTGGTTGGGGCAGATGAAGGTCCCGCTGGCGCGCCTGGCGTACTGGGTCGGCTTGACGAAGTGCCAGACGTGCTCGGAGCGGGTGGCGAACTGGTAGAGTGCGTAGAAGGAGATCAGGGCGCCCAGAACCACCAGGAAGAGGGTCGCCAGCTGGATCGATCTCTCGCTCTGCAGGTGGTTGAGGGCCAGGAGGAAGACGCAGGCGTAGACCAGCAGGCGCAGGCACTCGTAGCGGGCCACGTGCTCCAGGTCGGCCTGCCAGTAGCGGAGCAGGGCCAGGCCCAGGAAGGCGAGGATGGCCCAGCAGAAGGGGGGGAAGAGCAGGCGGTGGCCGGTCCCCAGCCAGAACCTGGGGATCCAGCAGGCCAGGGCCAGGGCCGCCAGTCCCTGGACCGCCAGGAAGTCCAGCGGGCGGACCGCTCCGGTGGCCAGGGCGGAGAAGGCCAGGATCGACAGCAGCAGCAGGACCACGGCCCGCTCCAGCCAGGAGTCGAGACGGGCGGCGGTCATCGGCCTCAGGCGCCGAGGGTCCTGGGATCGGTGATCCGTCCGGTCAGGGCGCTGGCCGCCACCGTGGCGGGCGAGGCCAGGAAGATCTGGGACTCCTTGTGCCCCATGCGCCCCGGGAAGTTCCGGTTGGTGGCGCTGATGCACCTGAGCGGCCGGTTCATACGCCCGAAGGTGTCCACCGGGCCTCCCAGGCAGGCGGCGCAGCCGGCGTTCTCGGTCATCTTCACTCCGGCCTCCTCCAGGATCCGCCACACCGAGCGGCCCTCCCAGATCTCGCTCTGCAGGTCCTCCACGATCTCCGGGGTGGCCGGCACCCCGAAGGTGTCGATCGCCACCTTCCGGTCCTTGAGCAGGCGGGCCGCGGCCAGGAAGTCGCTGGTCTTGCCTCCGGTGCAGGATCCGACATAGGCCCGGTCCAGGGCGACGTCCTCCAGCTCGGAGGCCCTGCGGCGCTGCCCGGGGTCGGGATGGCAGGCGACGGTGGGCTCGAGCCGGTCCAGGTCCACCTCCATGTCGTAGACGAAGCTCTGGTCCCGGTCGGGCTCCACCGGCTCGTACCCGGAAGGGGTTCCGTTCTGCCGGGTGCGGGCGTCGACCATCTCCCGGGTGGCCTGGTCGAACTCGAAGATCCCGTTCTTGCCTCCCGCCTCGATCGCCATGTTGGCGATGGTCATCCGGTCGTCCATGGTCAGGGAGGCGGCCCCCTCTCCGTCGAACTGCATGGCCCGGTAGGTGGCCCCGTCGAAGCCGATCTCCCCGATGATGTGGAGGATCACGTCCTTGGCCATCACCCCGGGCCGCAGCGAGCCCGACAGTCGGAAGCGCATGGTCTCGGGCACCTTGAGCAGCAGCTTCCCGGTGCCCATCACGAAGCCGGCGTCGGTGTTGCCGATCCCGGTGGCGAACTGGTTGAAGGCCCCGGCCATGCAGGTGTGGGAGTCGGTGCCGAAGAGCACCTCGCCGGGACGGGTGTGCCCCTTCTGGGGCAGGGCGGTGTGGCAGACGCCCGCGTAGCGGCTGCCGTACTGGCGGCGCAGCTCGCCCTTCCCGGGATCGAAGCGCCATTCGCCCTGGGGATCGTCGATCACGTCGTAGAAGTAGGGGAGCGACTGCTCCCGGGCGAACTCCCTCAGGATGTCGACGTTGCGGTTGGAGCGGGAGTCGGCGGTGAAGATGTAATGATCGGGGATGATCACCAGCCGCTCGGGATCCCAGACCCGGGCCTCGGGGCCGAACTCCCGCTTGAAGACGCCGATCGATCCCGGTCCGCAGACGTCGTGGGTCATCAGGATGTCGGCCCGCACCCAGACGTTGTCCCCGGCCTTCACCGAGGCCTTCTGCGAGGCACGGGCCAGCAGCTTCTCGGTCAGCGTCATAGGGCGCGGGATCCTAGGCCCGCAGGGGGGCGGGGGCAACCAGGGAATGGGGAAATCACGGATTGCCAAGAGGCCCGCCTCGGCCGCAGAATCCGCCCTTCGCGGCAAGCCTCCGCTTGCCCGCCGCCCTTCGGCACATCCAGAGACACGACGACGATGACAGACCTCCGCCGGTACAGGAACATCGGGATTTTCGCCCATGTGGACGCCGGCAAGACCACCACCACCGAGCGCATCCTCAAGCTGACCGGCAAGATCCACAAGATCGGGGAGGTCCACGACGGGGCCGCCACCACCGACTTCATGGAGCAGGAGCAGGAGCGGGGGATCACCATCCAGTCGGCCGCCACCACCACCTTCTGGAGGGACCACCAGCTCAACATCATCGACACCCCCGGGCACGTGGACTTCACCATCGAGGTCTACCGCTCCCTCAAGGTGCTCGACGGGGGCGTGGGAGTCTTCTGCGGATCGGGCGGGGTGGAGCCCCAGTCGGAGACCAACTGGCGCTACGCCAACGACTCGAAGGTGGCGCGGATCATCTTCGTCAACAAGCTGGACCGGGTGGGGGCCGACTTCTACAGCGTGGTGGACCAGATCCGCAAAATCCTGGGGGCCAGGCCCCTGGTGATGGTCCTGCCCATCGGCAGCCAGGAGACCTTCCGGGGGGTGGTGGACCTCCTCACCCGCAAGGCGCACGTCTGGGACGACTCGGGGCAGCCCGAGAACTTCGTGGTCGAGGATCCCCCCCCCGGGATGGCCGAGGAGATCGAGGAGCGCCGCTCCCAGATGGTCGAGCTGGCGGTGGAGCAGGACGACGAGGTGATGGAGCGCTACCTGGACGGGGAGGAGATCGGCGTCGACACCCTGAAGCGCTGCATCCGCAAGGGGACCATCTCGCTGGCCTTCTTCCCCACCTACTGCGGCTCGGCCTTCAAGAACAAGGGCGTCCAGCCGGTGCTCGACGCGGTGGTCGACTTCCTGCCCGCTCCCGACGAGGTGCCGCCCCAGCCGGAGATCGACCTCAGGGGCAACCCCACCGGGGAGCACTCCCTGGTGGATCCGGACAAGCCCCTGCGGGCCCTGGCCTTCAAGATCATGGACGACCGCTACGGGGCGCTGACCTTCACCCGGATCTACTCGGGGCGCCTGGCCAAGGGGACGAGCATCCTCAACACCTTCTCGGGCAAGGAGGAGCGGGTGGGGCGCATCATCGAGATGCACGCCGACTCCCGGGAGGAGCGGGATTCGGCCCAGGCGGGGGACATCGTGGCCCTGCTGGGGATGAAGACGGTGCGGACCGGGAACACCCTCTGCGATCCGGACCGTCCGGCCACCCTGGAGCCGATGGTGTTCCCCGATCCGGTGATCTCCATGGCGGTCGAGCCCAGGGACAAGACCGCGGTGGAGAAGCTGGGCATCGCCCTGGGCAAGATGGTCCGGGAGGATCCCTCCTTCCACGTGGAGAGCGATCAGGAGAGCGGGCAGACCATCCTCAAGGGGATGGGGGAGCTCCACCTGGACATCAAGGTGGACATCCTCAAGCGCACCCACAACGTGGAGGTGACGGTGGGCAAGCCGCAGGTGGCCTACCGCGAGACCATCACCCGCGCCATCCAGGACGCCTACATCCACAAGAAGCAGACCGGCGGGGCCGGCCAGTTCGCCAAGATCGAGTACACCCTGGAGCCCCTGGAGGCGGGCTCCGGCTTCGAGTTCGAGTCCAAGGTGACCGGAGGGAACGTGCCCCGGGAGTTCTGGCCGGCGGTGGAGAAGGGCTTCCGGCTCTCGGCCGAAAAGGGAGTGCTGGCCGAGTATCCCTGCATGGACTTCCGGGTGGTGCTTACCGACGGAGACCACCATTCGGTGGACTCCTCGGCGGTGGCATTCGAGGTGGCGGCCCGCTCGGCCTACCGGCAGTCCATCCCCAAGGCGGGCCCCCAGCTGCTGGAGCCGATCATGACGGTCGACACCTTCTGCCCCGACGCCAACGTGGGGGACGTGATCGGGGACCTGAGCCGGCGCCGGGGGGTGATCAAGAGCCAGGAGAAGTCGCTGACCGGGGTGCGCGTCAAGGGGGAGGCCCCCCTGGGGGAGATGTTCGGCTACATCAGCGACCTGCGCTCCATGACCTCCGGCCGGGGGCAGTTCTCCATGGAGTTCTCCCACTACGCGCCCTGCCCCGGCAACGTGTCCGACGACATCGTCGAGGCCTTCCAGAAGAGGAAGAAGTGAAGATCGGGGACTCGCTGGGGCTGCGGTGCGCCTGGGCGCTGGCCGCGTGGCTGCTGCTGGCCGGCCTGCTGCGGGCCGAGGAGGAGTCCGGAGGCTTCCTCCGCTTCGTGGAGACGGGCCCCCACGAGGGGCATGTGGACACCGCCATCTCCGGCTACCTGATGCCCGATGGGCAGCAGGTGGATCTGATCGCGGTCATCCACGTGGGCGACCGCGCCTACTACCAGGACCTGAACCGGAGGTTCCGGTCCTACGACGCGCTGCTCTACGAGATGGTCGTGCCGCCCGGAGCCCGTCCGGGAAGGCCGGGCGGCCAGGGAAGGCCCCGTGCGGTCCCCGAGGAGGATCGCCGGCGCATGGCCAGCTTCAAGCTGGTGGGGGGGATCCAGCAGGGCATGAAGTCGCTTCTGGAGCTGGAGTTCCAGGGCGATCTGATCGACTACACCGCCGGCAACCTGGTCCACGCGGACATGGACCTGCTCACCCTCACACGCCGGCAGAAGGATCGCGGGGAGAGCCTGTGGACCTTCATGCTGCAGACCGCGATCGAGGACTACAAGCTGCAGCTGTCGGGCCAGAAGTCCGCCCCGGAGCTGGGCGATCTGCTCGGGATCTTCCTCTCCAGCCGGTCCCGGGCCCATGGGATCAAGTGGATCCTGGCCAAGGACATGAACCACCTGGAGAAGATCCTGTCGGGGGTGGGCGCGGGAGGGGGCTCGGTGATCCTGAACGAGCGCAACCAGATCGCCATGTCGGTCCTCGACCGGGAGCTGGCGGCCGGAAGGCGGAAGCTGGGCATCTTCTACGGCGCCGGCCACATGAAGGATCTGGAGGAGCGGATCCTGGCCCGGGGAGGGGTGCGCCAGGAAACCGAGTGGCTGGTGGCTTGGGAGCTCCGGAAGGATCCTCCCGGGAGCCCGTAGCCGCGTCCCGCCCGAACGCCAACGCCCAGGACCGGCAGGCCGTCCGGTCCGCCGGAGGCCTGGCCGCCGCTCCCGGCTCTCCGGGGGGAGGGGAGCGGTTCCCGCGCTCTTCTTGTCCGTTGCATTCTGTCCGGAGCGGGCGTTGAATGGGAGCAGGCAACGGAGGGGAGGGTCCGGGACCGAAGGCCGCAGAAGACATGAGCGCCAAGCAGACAACCCGCAGACAGTTCGTGAAGCAGGCAGGCCGGCTGGCCGCGGCATCGGCCCTGGCCGGACAGGCCCTGCCCCATGTCCACGCCCAGGGCGAGGGGACGATCCGTGTGGCCCTCATCGGGTGCGGGGGCCGGGGGACAGGAGCCGCCTCCGACGCGCTGAAGGCGTCCAACGGCCCCACCCGCCTGGTGGCCATGGCCGACGTCTTCGATCACCGGCTCTCGGGCTCCTACAACGCCCTCAAGCGGAGCTTCGCCGACCAGGTGGACGTGCCCATGGAGCGCCGCTTCGTCGGCTTCGACGGCTATCGGGACGCCATCGACTCGCTCCGTCCCGGGGACGTGGCGGTGTTCGCCACCCCTCCGGCGTTCCGCTGGGTCCACTTCCGCTACGCCATCCAGAAGGGGGTCAACGTGTTCATGGAGAAGCCGGTCACCGTCGACGGGCCCACCACCCGGAGGATGATCGAGCTGGCCCGGCAGGCCTCGGAGAAGAACCTCAAGGTGGGGGTGGGGCTGATGGTCCGCCATTGCCGGGCCCGGCGGGAGCTTTTCGACCGGATCCGGGACGGGCAGATCGGCGATCTGGTCTCGATGCGGGCCTACCGGATGCACGGTCCGGTCGGATCCGCCTTCTCGGGCCCCAAGCCGGCCAACCAGAGCGAGCTGATGTACCAGATCGCCCGCTTCCACAGCTTCCTCTGGGCCAGCGGCGGCCTCTACAGCGACTTCTACATCCACCAGGTGGACGAGTGCTGCTGGATGAAGAACGCCTGGCCCGTCAGCGCCCATGCGGTGGGAGGCCGGCACTACCGGGGCGAGAGCGTGGACCAGAACATGGACACCTACTCGGTGGAGTACAGCTTCGAGGACGGGACCAGCTTCCACCTCGACGGGCGCACCATGACCGGCTGCCGCGACAAGTTCGCCAGCTATGTCCACGGGGCCCGGGGGATGGGAATCGTCTCCACCAGCTCCCATTCCCCGGGGCGCTGCCGCCTCTTCTCCGGGCACAGGATCGACTCCGCAGACCTGCTCTGGGGCTATCCCCAGCCCGAGACCAGCCCCTACCTGCTGGAGTGGGAGGACCTGATCGACGCCATCCGCAACGACAGGCCCTACAACGAGGCGGAGCGCGGGGCGATCGCCAGCCTGGTCAGCTCCATGGGGCGCATGGCGGCCCACACCGGGCAGGAGATCTCCTACCAGCAGATTCTCGGCTCGGATCACGAGTTCGCGCCCGGCATCGACGAGCTGACCTTCGAGTCGGAGGCCCCGCTCAAGGCCGGCGAGGATGGACGCTATCCCGTGCCCCTGCCGGGAATCACCCGCGAGCGGGAGTACGACGCCCGCCTGATGAGCATGATCTGAAGGAGGCCGGGAGGGAAGCGGCTATCCACGGATGCACCCGCTTCCCAGAGGGCCGAAGCGGGCTTGGAAGGCTTCCTTCGCCATGGCCCGGCCCTGCTGCCGGAGAGCCGTCCGGGCGCGTAGGGGGCGCGGCTGGCCGGCATGTCGGCCGATGAGCGGGCATGGAGCCGGGTCCATCCGAAACCGGCGGCGCCTGCTTCGCAGGGCGGCGGATCGGCCGGGATCGAACGCTCCCTTTCGACCGAGGGGACGGTTCCGGCCATCCGCAAGCCGTCCGGCTTTTCGCACGCAGGCTCCAGAACGGGCATGCTCCGGCTCTGCGGAGTAGGAGGGCCGCTTGCGGCCGGGCTGGAAAGGCTTCGTCCGATGCTCTTGCCATAACGGGGCTGCGTCCGGGCCGTTAGTTCCGTCCCCCTCTCCGGAATCCCCCTGCCCGCGCGCGGCCGTCCGCGACAATGCCAGGAATGGCGCAATCCGCTGCGGCACCGGCCTGTGGGCGCGTCTGGCTGCTCTCGCAGTCGATGCGGGCCGGATATCGGGCGAACGCTTCGTTCCGCTCGGCCTGCGGACGGGTACGTGGTCCATCCGGACCTCTAAGCGATCGGGCCGAGCAAGGGGCAGGACCGGATCCTCCAGCGCGGCAGGTACCAGGCGGCGCCATGCGGTCCCTGCCGCAGACGCGTGCGCTTTTTCCCGGACCGACCTAGCGGATCAGAACGGCCTTTCCGAACATCGCCAAGCACGGATCGGGAAGGGAGCGGCAAACGATCGTAGCGAGGCCGGCGTCCATGGACGGCAGGGCAAAGGGCTTCGAAGCATGGCTCGGGGTTCCTGCCGGGGATGCTCCTCCGGCTCGCGGCCAGCTCACGGCCCGGTTCTTCCGCGCCATCGCAACCCCCCATGCAGCTGGGGGACGGCCACTCTTCGGTTTCCTCCCATTGGGCTTGATATTCTTCAGAAAAAATGATAAGAAAAAACCCTAGGGTAGGCGGAAGCGATGCCACAAGGCCTGGAAGGTTCTGCTGGTCGTGTTGCCGGGCGGTTCCCGCCGGGGATCGCGACGGGCGCCCCTTCCCGGCAGCGCATCGCCTTACCGCCTGCCGGCAAGGGGGGTCCAGCAGCTTCTTCCTGCCGCTCCACCCTGCCCAGTGGATCGCTGAGCGCCTGCCCGGCATCCGGCCCGGGCGGGGAATCCTCCCGGTTCGGCAATTGCTACGTCATGGTCTCGGCCGGGGAGCGGAGGAGGCTCCGGGCCAGCGCGCTCGAGGCCGGCTACCGCCGTGGCAGGCGCCGCATGCTCTCCACCTTCGTCCGGGATGCGTCCCTGGGAGCCAGTATCCGTTCCCTGCGCGACTCCCAGGGGGTCGAGGGCCTTCTCCGGCTTCTCGCCATGCTCATGGAGCAGGGGAACCGGGCCGGAGCCAGGGAGGACCTGGCACGGCTCTCTGCCGTGATCGGCGTTCTGCAGCGGAGGCTGTGGGAGGATCCTCCCTCCTTCCCGGCCCCCGTTCGCTGCGGCTCCCTTCCCCGCGGCCGGAGGATCTTCGAGATCAATGTATTGCTTACCCGTCCTGCGATGGAGCGCCTGAGGGAGCGGGCCCTGGTCGAGGGCTTCGCCGAGGGAACGAGGATCCGCCTGGGAGACTGGATGAGGGAACGGGCCCTGGGGGCCCGCCCAGCCTCCCTGTTCCGCAGGGGATTCCACCGCCGCGTCGAACGAACGATCGCCGCCTGGCCGCGGCCTTCGGGCCGGCAGTCGCTGCGGGATCTTCTGCAGGAACTCGGGCAGTGGCTGGAACGATGATCGCCAAGCTGGCTCCCGCCCGCCAGGCACGCTCGTTCGGGCGTCTGGCCCGCTACATCTGCACCGCGCCGGACGCCAGCCGCTCCCGGAGACTTGTCTCCGTGGCCCTGCACGGCTTCGGGATGGAGCGGACCGACGGACTGGCTGGCGGCCTATGGAGGATGGCCGCCGATGCGGTGGAGATGCGCCACCGCATCCGTCCCCATTCCGGGAACCTGACCGGACACCTGATCGTCTCCTTCGAGCAGGACGAGTCGGACCGGCTCTCCATGGAGGACTATTCCCATATCGAGCGGGGCTTGCTGGAGTCGCTCGACTGCCACCAGAACCGGCGCATCTGCGCCCTGCATGGCGACACCCTCCACCTCCATATGCATGTGGTCTACGATCTGCTCGACTCCAGCGGGCGGTTGCGCGAGGTCTACCGCACATTCCTGCGCCTGGGGGAGCGCCGCAACGCCCTGTGCCGCGAGCTCGGGCTGAAGGCGCATCCCCTGCGCCGCGGCGCCGTCTCCCGCCAGGAGGACATGCAGGTCCACAAGGACCTGGAGAGCTTTGCCGCATGGCTGAGGCGGGAGGCCGTTCCCGAGCTGAAGGAGGCGCTTTCCCGGCCAGGCGCATGCTGGGAGGAGGTGCAGAGCCTGCTGGGGCAGCGTGACGCGGCAATGGAGAGGTCCGGAGAGGGGCTGGTGTTCGCCCACCGCGCCCTGGGCATCCGGGTCCGGGCCTCCCTGGTGAGCCGAGCCCTTTCCTGGAGACGCCTCCGCCACCTGCTGGGGGAGTTCCAGCCCGCTACCGGCCGGGCCGAGCCGCGCTCCTCCTACTCGCCCCGGTCGCTCGTCGCTCCCCGTCTCTACCAGCGCTACCGGCAGCGCTGCGCCCGCCAGAGACGTCTCAACCAGGAGGAACGGGCCAGGATCCGCTCCCTCCACCAGCAGCAAGATCAGGAGATCGGGAAGGAGGAGCGGCAGCTGCGCCGCAGGCTGGGGACCGCCTCCGATCCCCGGGACAGGCGCACGCTGCGGCAGATCCTCCGGGAGTCCCTGCCCCGGTGGGAGAAGCGCCGGAGGGAGAACCGACGAGCCTGCCGCTAGGCTCTGGCCCGCTATCAGTCGGGCGTCGAGCGGCCTACCTGGCCTGGCTACCTCCACTCCCTGGCAAGGGCCGGGGAGATCGAGGCCATCGAGGCCCTGCGCCGACGTTCTCCCGACGTGCCCGCCGCCCGGGAGGACTGCCTGGAGGCCATCCGGGACTGGAGGAGCCTGGGAATCGAGGTCGAGGGATTCGAGTGCGAGGTGCGCTCCGATGGAGTCCTGATCTACAAGGGTCCCGGATCCTTCCGCATCCGGGACCAGGGCTCCCGCCTGATCCCCTCCGACGCCCGTCCGGCCACCCTGCAAGCGGCCCTGCGCATGGCCCGGGCCAAGTTCGGGAGCAGGTTCCGTGTCCGGGGCGGTGCGGGCTTCCGGCGGGCCTGCCGCCAGGCCTCCGGCGCGGCCGAGTTCTCCCTGCAGCTGGTCTCGGAGGAGGAACGCGAGCGGTAGCCGCCGGCCGGATCCTGCCAGGCACGCACAATCCCGCCCCTCTCAGCAATGGCGGATGGGAGCCGCTTGCAGCCAACGGAGCGTTTTTTCGGGGAAATGCGGCTTCGGCGTGTGCGCGGAGCTCCATTTCGCCCTCGCCGCATGATCGGGCAGGCCCAATGGAAGATTCCGCCCTCTCGGCCGCAAGGAGGTCAGCGCTGTCTTCGCTCGCCATATGCGTTGCTGCCTCTCACGCTGCCGGTTCCGCTGGCTGGCGCTTTCGGCCGATGCCGTTCCGGCTTCGGCCGCCGGCTGCTGGCGGGAGCCTGCTGGTCCCGAGCGGGCGGGCTTTGCTGACGGGAACGCGAGATCCGATGGACAGGCGCTGTCCAGCTGCCCGCGGCATCCGCCGCTTGAAAGCAGGCGGGCATTTGGAACTGGCATCCGGAACACCGGCACCGGAAGATGGGGCTTCGCCGATGCTTCAGTCGCTTCGGATACTGGTTCCCGTTGCGGTTCTCGCCCTTGACGTCCTTCCCTGCTCCTTGATGGCGAGCGATCCGGAAGCGGCTCGGAGGCTCTCCGGCTACTCCAGCGTCCAGCTGGCGGAGAGCGGACCGGCGCACGGAAGCTGGCGCATCCGGATCCTCTTCCAGGGAGCGGCGCATTCCCGGATCCGCACCCTGCCGCTTGCCGAAGGCGTCGGCAGACTGGCCGAGATAGCCTCCGGCCTGCGCGAGGACGCCTGCTTCGGGAAGGACGCAAGGCTGCCGGGCATGGATGACTGCTACGGGCATTGCGCGCGGACAGTGGCCGAGCTCCGCCTGGATCCCATTCGTTCCAATCTTCAGCGAGGGGAGGCGCAGCACCGGAGGAGCGGGGATCCCCTGGAGAAAGGGGGAGAGCCCGATCGGCAGGTGGCCCGGATCCCGCAGAGGCATGCCGCCCGGTCCGCAGCGGGCCGGGCTGAACCTCAGGCCGGGAGGATGCTCTCGTGGATCCTTCTGCCGGATCCGGCGTTCGGGTTCCCGGCCCGGACCGTTCCGGCCATGGGCTCCGGATAGGTCCATGGAGTCCGCAGAACGCGACCGGACGATATGAAGGGCATGGTGGAATGGTTCGCCCGCAACGGGGTGGCGGCCAACCTGCTCATGGTCTCCTTGATCCTGCTGGGGTGCTCGGCCCTGATGCGGTCGGTCCCGGTCGAGGTCTTTCCCCAGTTCGAGCTGGAAAACGTCGAGATCTCGGCCCAGTACCGGGGCGCCACGCCCGAGGAGGTCGAGGAGTCGGTGGTGGTGCGGATCGAGGAGGCGATCCAGGATCTGGAGGGGATCAAGCGGATCCTCTCCACCGCCGAGGAGGGGAGGTGCCGGGTGGTGGTGGAAGTGGAGAGCGGATACCGGTCCCGGAACCTCCTCGACGACATCCAGTCTCGGGTCGATGCCATCAGCACCCTGCCCCAGGAACTGGAGGACCTGATCGTGTTCCTAGCCCAGCGCCGCAGGTCGGTGATCTCGGTGGTGCTGGCGGGGGACATGAGCGAGCGCGACCTGCGGGCTACCGGGGAGGAGCTCCGCGACGGGATCCGTTCCCTGCCTGAAATCGGCTCGGTGGAGCTCGCCGGGGTGCGTCCCTACGAGGTGGCCGTCGAGGCGCCCGAGAGCGTCCTCCGCTCCCTGGGCCTGACCCTGGACGACGTGGTCCGGGCAGTGAGGGACGCCTCGGTGGATCTCTCGGCGGGGAGCATCAGGACCCGGGGAGGGGAGATCCTGATCCACGCCAAGGGAAGGGCCTACCGCGAGGAGGACTTCCGCGAAATCGTCCTCATCTCCCGTCCCGACGGTACCAGCATCGCCCTGGGAGACATCGCCACCATCAGCGACGGGTTCGAGGAGAATACCCTCTTCGCCCGCTACGAAGGGCGTCCCTGCGTGCTGCTCAACGTGGGCCGTTCCGGAAGCCAGAACGCCATACACCTGGCCGAGCGGGTCAAGGAGTACGCGGCTCAGGTGGCTCCGACCCTGCCCGAGGGGGTCGAGCTGCACTTCTGGAACGACTACTCGCAGATCGTGGTCAGCCGTCTGAACACCCTCCTGCGCAGCGCCGCCCAGGGAGGGATTCTGGTGATCACCCTGCTGGCCCTGTTCCTGAGGCCGGCCCTGGCCTTCTGGGTCTGCCTGGGGATACCGGTCTCCTTCTTCGGGGCCATCGCCCTGATCCCGGTCCTGGGAGCCAGCATCAACATCGTCAGCCTCTTCGGATTCATCCTGGTGCTGGGAATCGTGGTCGACGACGCCATCGTCACCGCCGAGAACATCCACACCCACCTGGAGAAGGGGAAGCCCGGACTGGCCAGCGCCATCCAGGGCACCCACGAGGTGACCGTGCCGGTGGTCTTCGGAGTGCTCACCACCGTGGCCGCGTTCGTCCCCCTGCTGATGGTGGAGGGGGAGCGGGGAAACATCTTTGCCCAGATCCCCCTCATCGTGATCCCGGTCCTGGTCTTCTCCCTGGTGGAGTCGAAGCTGGTCCTGCCCTTCCACCTGAGCCACCTGAAGGGACCCCGCGGCCCTTCCCGCCGGTGGGGGCTGCTCGGAAGGATCCAGGTCCGGTTCCAGGAGGGGCTAAAGACGGTGGCCCAGCGGATCTACTTCCCCCTCCTGAAGCGCGCTCTGGTATGGCGCTACTCCTTCCTGAGCCTTTTCATCCTGGTCTTCCTGACCCTGTTCGCCCTCCTCCTGAGCAACCGGATACTCTTCGTTTTCTTCCCCCGGGTGGACAACGAAGTGGCGGTGGTCAGCCTGTCCATGCCCGTGGGCACCCACGAGGACGTCACCATAGGCCACGTCGGCCACATCGCCCGGCAGGTGGAGATCCTCAGGGAGGAGCTGAAGCAGAGCGAGGGCGAGGACGTGATCGAGGAGATCCTCTCGGCGGTGGGGGGCCACAACCTGCTGATGTCCCGGTTCTCGCCCGGAGGAGCCGGGCAGGGAGCTCTGGGCGGACAGAGCCACCTGGGCGAGGTGGCCTTCCGGGTCAGGCCTCCCGAGGAGCGTTCCACCCCCCTGCGCCTGTTCGAGATCCTGGCCCGGCTGCGGCAGCTGATCGGCCCCATCACCGGAGTCAAGGAGATGGTCATCCTGGCCGAGATCGGTCGGGCCGGGAGCCCGCTGGACATCCAGCTGACCGGGCCCGACTACCAGGATCTGGAGTCCGCTGCCGACGAGGTCCAGGCCTTCCTCGCCCGCTATCCCCAGCTCTTCGACATCAGCCACACCTTCCAGGACGGCAAGAGCGAGATCCGGATCAGGATCAGGCCCGAGATGGAGCTGCTGGGCGTGGAGCAGGGCGATCTGGCTCTCCAGGTCCGCCAGGGCTTCTTCGGGGCCGAGGCCCAGCGCATACCCCGCGGCCGGGACGACGTTCGGGTCATGGTGCGCTATCCCCCCGAGGGGAGATCCACCCAGGAGGCGCTGGACGGCATGCACATCCGCACCCGCCAGGGCGGCGAGATTCCCGTCCGCAGCGCGGCGCTGCTCGAAGAGGGACGCAGTCCTGCCCGGATCAACCGCATCGACCGCAACCGAGCCATCAACGTGCGGGCCGACGCCGACAAGGCGACGGCCAACCTGGAGGCTATCAAGCGCGAGATCAACGAGGCCCTGCCCACGATGCTGGCCAAGTACCAGGGGGTGAGGTTCAGCCTGGAAGGAGAGGCCAGGGAGCAGAAGGAGTCGTTCGGATCGGTTTACGCGGGGCTGGTCCTGCTCTTCTTCGCCATCTACTGCCTCCTGGCCATCCCCTTCCGGTCCTACATCCAGCCTCTGATCGTGATGTCGGTGATTCCCTTCGGCCTCTCCGGCGCCATCGTGGGGCACATCGTGATGGGAATGAACGTGAGCATGATGAGCATCTTCGGGATGCTGGCCCTGAGCGGGGTGCTGGTCAACGACAGCCTGGTGCTGGTGGACTACATCAACCGGAGGCTGCGGGAATCGGACCGGCAGGACCCGCTGGCTCTGTTTCGCGCGGTCTGCACCTCGGGGATGGCCCGCTTCCGGGCCATCATGCTCACCTCGATGACCACGTTCGCCGGACTGCTTCCCATCTCGTTCGAGAAGAGCACCCAGGCGCAGTTCCTGATCCCCATGGCCGTGTCCCTGGCCTGGGGGGTCCTCCTGGGCACCTTCGTCACGCTGCTGCTTGTCCCGATCAACTACATGATCCTCGAGGATCTCAGGCGCTTCGCCCGGAGATACTGGAACTGGCAGCTGGGAAAACGCTATCCCTCCGCCTGACAACGGATTCTTCGCATCGTTTCTCCGGGAGTCCGTTCCTGACTGCTTCAGGAGGTTCCAATACTTGGGCAGGTGCCCAGGGACTTGCTGTCTGTCGGCCGATGATGCCATTGGTCGGGGAGTCGGCTGCTTGGAATGTGAAGCGTTCCTTGCAGCTTGAGTGACTTGCCCCATGCGGGGGTGCAAGTCGAGGAGGGCGCAGTGAGCTTAGGTCGGGGCCAGTCCTACGCTTGACTTAACACGGGCTTGTTGGCTCGGATAGTGCGCGGGGCTGGTGCGGAACTGGAACTATTGTTGATCGTCGGCTTTTCCGACCGGAGGACAGAGGCGTTTCACCGGGGGATCCGGGTGGCGGCGTTTACTGGCTTCGCCCGGACCGCCTCGCGCAAGCTGGACCAGCAGGATGCTGCCACGCGGCTCGGTGATCTCGTACGGCTCGTACGGCCGGGCAATCGTCTGGAGGCGCTCAAGAGCCGGAGCAAGGGATGTTGGAGCATCCGCATCAACGATCAGTGGCGGATCTGCTTTAAGTGGCCTGACGAGAGCTTGGGGCCTGCCGAAGTGCAGATCGTGGACTACCATTAGAGATTATGAAGGGCATGCGCGAACCCATCCATCCGGGCGAGACGCTGTGTGAGGACCTCGACGCGCTCGGCATGAGCGCAGCGGAGCTAGCGAAGCGCATCGATGTGCCGACGGACCGTATCGCCGAGATACTCGACGGGAGGCGGGCGGTGACCGGCGACACGGCGCTCCGTCTTGGACGCTTCTTCGGGACCTCGGGGGAGTTCTGGCTGAATCTCCAGAAGCTCTACGAACTGCGTCTTGCGGAATGCAGGAGCGGTGCCGCCGTCGCCCAGCTGTCGCCGCTGGATTCGGGCCAGGGCCTGCACGCGCCGGGATGACGCTGGACCGGCTTTCGGGCCGGTCCAGCGTCATGCACGAATAGAGCGTCGAGCAGGAAAGCGTGCGTCAAGGCACGGTCCGTTCCGGTGCCTGGCTCCGCATCGAGATGGGACGACCGATCTCGATTCCTATGCTCTCGGCAGTCCAGGAAGCGGAGTCCGGTCGGCGTGCGCGTGCCGCCACAGCAGAGCTGCCAAATCTCGGACAGCCACGCATCGCTCCCTTCATCGGCGCTTCTTGCATGGAGATCGGGATCATGCCTCCTCTGGCGGTGGAAGGGGCGGGATTGAACCGGTAGATCAGAACCATCCTTCCCTGCACGTCCCTCTCCTCTACAACACCGAAGTAGCGGGAGTCGAATCCGTGGGCCTTGCCGTCGCTGATCACCAGGAACTGTCCCTGTGCCAGCGTTCCCTCCCGGATCTCGAAGGGCATCGCCCTTCCCTCCGAGTCCCGCTCCAGTGGAGCCGAGTCGGGAAGGGATGTGCCGTTTATCCTGATCCCCTGGCGATCGATGCGGTACTTGTCGCCGGGAACTCCGCATACGAACTTGAGCAGGGACTGGCTTCTTTCTCCGAGGTACATCCGCTCCCAGGCGAGCTGCTGCCAGCGGGAAGCGAGCCGGAACATCACCACGTCGCCCTTGCCGATCCCTTCCTTTTCCAGCCGGTACACCCCCTGGGGCATGGAGCCCTCCAGATTGATCCGGATGCCCATCAGCAGCATACCTGCGAGGACCATCGCCGCGCCCAGCTGCAGGCCGATCAGCCAGCGCCACAGACGGATGCTTCGCCTTGTCACCGGATCCGCTTCTCGATCCCTGCGGCCTTGCTCAGGGAAAGGGTCATCTGCCTGAACGTCGATCCCTCACTCTCCCACTCCTTGGCCGCATCCGACCACCATCGCAGGAACACCTCGCTTCCCAGGCAGCGGGCGATCACGTAGCGGGCGAAGGCCCGGCCGGCCTGCGTGTCGCTGGGGTAGTGCACGCCGGCGTACTCCCGGTTCCTGCCCACTTCGATCGCGATCCTCCTGTGCTCCTCGGCCCGGTGCGGCTCCCAGGCAGCGAATACCTCCCCGTAGAAGAGGCCTTGGGCAGCGTGGCCGGATGGATAGGCCGGGTGGGCGGGATTGGGAACCACCAGTTCGACAGCCTCGTCCACGAAGGACGGCCTGACACGGTCGAAGCGGAGCTTCTGCGCCATCAGGGCCCGCTTGAGTTCCCTATCCATCCTCTCCAGCAAGCGGACGCTGGCCGGGCGATGCTTCAGCTCCAGGTTCCAGTATCGCCAGGTCATGTTCGCCTGTTCCCGGATGCGCCGGCGCCTTTCCTCCCCCAGGTCCTTCTGCAGCAGGCGCAGTCTCTCCGTCTCTTCATCGCTGCGGGGCGGCTCGGGCAGCCAGTCGACCTGGCGCCAGTCGATGCCCAGTTCGCTGGGCCCCAGTTGATCCAGCGAGAGCTCCGTGGACAGGACCTGTACATCCGAGAAGGCCGGTTCCTCTGCCCCTGCTGGAAACAATCCGCCAATCAGCGCCAGGTGAATCATGACTGTCTCGCTCCAGGATCCATCCCTGATTCCGGACATCGGGATCCCGTACAGTCATGCTGCGGGCACGGGACTTCCGTTCCTTCGCCTGCCAATGGAACCATGCCTTGGCATGCGGGCGGAACACCCTGCTTCGGACAGGAACGCAAGGGGGCAGGACTGCGGGAACGCCCTTGCGGACCGGGACGGAGTGCCGGGCATTCGGGTGGAGGAGATTCCTGGGCGTTCTTGCTCACTCCTGCCACGGGCGTGCGAGGCATTGCGGCGAAAGGCCATGGCAGATCCCGGCCCGGAAAGGCAGCCGCCTTTCGGGGGGCCGGGGCCTGCCGGCTGGGACAGAAGGGGGCCTCGGTGAATTGTCCATGTATTCGGATACAGCCCCGTGAACCCAGATCGGGCCGGCCCTCTGCCCGCAGTCGGGAAGGGGCCAATTGGCGAGCGGCATGCCCTGCACGCCCTCGCTCTCCTCCTTCCGGAGAGCAGCGAGGCGCTGGAGCGAAAGTCCGCGACAGACCCCGGCCCGGGAAGGCAGCAGCCTTTCGGGGGGCCGGGGCCCGCCGGCTGGGACAGAAGGGGGCCTCGGTGAATTGTCCATGTATTCGGATACAGCCCCGTGAACCCAGATCGGGCCGGCCCTCTGCCCGGAGTCGGGAAGGGCCAATTGGCGAGCAGGGTGCTCTGCGCTCCCTCGCTTTCCTCCTTCTGGGGAGCAGCGAGGCGCTGGAGCGAAAGTCCGCGACAGACCCCGGCCCGGGAAGGCGGTTCCCTTTCGGGGGGCCGGGGGCTGCCGGCTGGGACAGAAGGGGGCCTTGGTGAAATGTCCATGTGTTTGGCAACAGCCCCATGAACCCAGATCGGTCCGGCCCTCTGCCCGGAACGGGGAAAGGGCTTTGTGGCGAGGGAAGTGCCTGCGCCTCGACTTGCCCGCGATGCGGGGCAGCTGGGTGCAGGTCCGGAAGGCGAAGGGAAGCCCCGGCCCGGGAAGCTCTTTCCGCTGCAGGAGGCCATGGCTTGACAGGCAAGGTAAGGAGGGAGGCTTTCGCGAACTGGACATGGGTTTCGGCGCTGGTCCCATGTCCCCGGCATGCACCGGCCCGCGGGCCGGAATGGGGAAGGGGCCTCATGGCGAGGCAGATGCCCGGACAGCTTTCGCTTTCCCGCCTTGGAGGGAAAGCGGTCCGGACAGGCAGGGGAAGGAGACCCCCTCCCGGAGGATCGCTCTCCAGGGAGGGGGGACGGAGACGGGATAGCGCGGGGTAGGGTGGTGGAACAGGCGGATGGCTGTTCTCCGCGTCTCCCGGCTCCGTCTTTTCGGATCCACGATTGCGGGACTTTCCAAGGGAGGGGCATGCCCCGCGACCCTGGAGGCGAGCACGCCGTCGAGGGTGGTTACGCCATGCCCGCGCCGCGCCGCCCGGAAGACCGCTCCGGGCGGATGCGGCGCTGGAAAACCAGTTCAGGCCCTGAGGAAGGGATCCGGATTCCGAAGAGAGGATCCTGCGGTAGGCCTGAAGACGATCAGGGAGCAGGTCCAAGGGAATCGGGACCGCAGCCTTGGCCCCGTTCTGCCGGATCCGTTCCACCGGGCAGGCCGCGGAGCAGTCCAGGGAAGGGTGCGCAGCAGGCAGGAGCGGGGCGATAGGGTAGCCGGGAAGGCAGTGGAAGCAGACCCGATTCCCCGAGGCAGGGCTGCGAGCCATGTCCCGCTGGGAAGCGGATTCCAGGCGCGCCGCCATGGATTCCTGACCCGTTTCCGGGATGCCGGCCTGCAAGGGCGAGTGGCGGCATCCCGGAAGTCTCATGGCTTCAGGTGAGAGGCGGCTCCGGGCGCAGGCGTCTCGGTTCCGTCCCCGGTTCCGCAGGCATGCCCGGATCCCGTCCGGCCCCCGGTCCCGGATTCCCGGGCCGTGGCAGGGGCCTTCCCCCGGCGCGGCCTGCGCAATGCGGGAGCGTCTCATGGAAGATCTTCCCAGGCATTGGGAATCTTCTATCAAATAATTGATAAAAAAGCAATACAAAAATGCTGCATGCTCCATTTCTTCAAGGGCCATGCGATCCGGGAAGGCCGGGGGTCCGCCGGCAGGGGCGGGGGACTTCGTGGCTTCCCGGTTCCCGGGCGGGAAGGTTCCGAGGTTCCCGTGCAAGCGCCGGGCGCACGGAGCTGGGGAGGGAGCCGGGACGCCGGTTCCCATGCCCGGTTCCGGGCGGGGAACGTCCTTGGAGACGGCAGGCTGGAAAGCTGGGTCTCTCATGGGAGATCTCCCAAGGCTTCGGAGCTCTCCTATCATATTCCTATCTTTATTGCAATCCTGAAATGCTTCCCGCCCCATCGTCCTCGCGGAACGTGCTGGCCCTGGAGAAAGCGGTTGTCCGGCGCCTGCTCCGCATCCGGAGCGGCGGCTCCGGGAGTCCGGCACGCGGCGCTCTCCGTCCTGCGCCGTCATGTATCCGGGCGCGCCACCCTGGCGGCGGGCAGGCGGGAGCGGGCCGAGAGCACCGGGTTGCGGAAGTAGAGGATGCGGGTCCCCAGTATGGGGCGCTGGCCTTCCCGCAGGATCAGAGTCCGGCCTCCGGGATCCTCGGGACGGGAGAGGTCGATGGGAGCCAGGCGGCGGGTCTCGTCGGGGGTGAGCAGGGGCCGGGACACCTCGTCGCTGGACACCGAGCGGCTGCTGCCCAGGCTCCACTCCTTTCCCGATGTTGAGATGCGGGTGCGGACCACGGTGCGGGTGCCCAGGGCCCTCGAGAGGTACTCGGCCGTCGCGTTGGTGTTGGGGGCGAAGGCGATGTGGGTGGCGCAGTTGCCCAGGATGCTGCTGTCCCTTCCGTAGATCCGGTTGATCTGGTCCAGATCCTGCACGATCAGGTGGGCCCGCACCCCGTAGCCGGCCATGTAGGCCAGGGCCGTCTCGAAGGCGGGGATCCCCTTCATGGAGGCGAACTCGTCGAGCATCAGCACCAGGGGATGGGTTCCGGGCCGCCGGGCCCGGCCGTCGCCGAAGGCGAGGCCGTGGACCAGGCGGTTGAGCAGCTGGGTGAGGAAGATGCGGCAGAGCGGGCCCAGCCGATCGAGGTCGTTGGGCTGGACCACGAAGTAGAGGGTGGCCGGCTCGGGGCCGTCGGTCAGGTCGTCGAGGCAGAAGTCGCTCTCGGAGGTGTTGGCCTTGAGGATGGGATCGGCGAAGAGCTCGAAGCTCTTGCGCAGGGTGGAGAGGATGCTGCCCCGCTCCCGTTCGGGAGTGGTGAGAAGGGCCGATAGCAGCCGGCAGCCCTCCTCGTTGGCGCAGGAGTCGATCAGATCGCCCAGGATCTCCTCGGCTCCCATGTGGGTCCGGGTGAGACGGCGCCCGATGGCGTGGAGCGTGCGCTCCCGGTCGGGATCCTCCAGGGCGTGGATGATCAGCCCGGTGAGGGCCTCCCGGGCCTTGTCCTCCCAGTGGCGGTCCCGGGAGGGATGGGTGCTGCCCGTGGCGGTGAGGATGCCGGCCAGGTTCTGGATGTCGCGCATGGCGCTGGGGGACTTCCAGCTGATCTCGTCCAGGGGGTTGTAGCGGTGGGAGTCGCGCGAGGCGGGCTCCAGCTTGAGGATCCGGCTTCCCGCCCGCTCCCTCCAGCCCGAGCTCAGGGCGTGGTTCTCGCCCTTGATGTCGAAGACGAAGAAGCTCTTGCGGTGGTTGGTGAGCAGGGAGGGAAGGATGATCGAGACCCCCTTTCCCGATCGGGTCGGGGCGAAGGTCAGCAGGTGGGTGTCGCTGTCGTCGCGCAGGTGGTGGAGGCGGCCCCGGTGGCGGTATCCCCCCACGTAGAGCCCCTGGCCGTCCAGCAGGCCCGAGGCCCTTATCTCGCCATGGCTGGCCCAGCGGGCCGATCCGTGCAGCTCGGGAAGCGGACGGCCCTCGCCCCGGTAGACCAGGACGCAAAGGGCGGCGAAGGCTCCGAGCATCAGGAAGGAGAGGAGGAACAGGCGGCGCGGGATCGACCCCCTGAGGGCCAGTTGCCCCAGGTGCTCCCCCAGGGAGAGGTCGGGCTGGCGGGCCAGGCGCAGGCAGAGCCAGGAAAGGGAGAAGGCCAGCGCCAGGCACAGGAGCAGGATGGCCAGGGCGGCCGCCAGACGGAGCAGGAGGGGGGCTTCCGGGGCCGTCATCTCAGCGCTCCCGGTCCTGCACGCGCCTCCGTCCCCCCTCCCGGGCCCGGGCCAGCGCCGGGGCCAGGACCTCCCGCACCGCCTCGGGGCCCCGGGCGCGGGCCAGGTCGTTGAAGTCGGTGAGCCGGGCCTGGTCCGGCCCGAAGCGGGGCCGGACCGCCACCCCGCCATGGGCCCGGGCCGCTTCCTGGGCCTTGGTCCACCCGGGGTTGTCCGGCCTGGCGTGGTCGTTGTCGGCGGCCAGGACCAGGGGGCAGTCCCGGTGGCGCTGGGCGAGGTTGCGGGCCACCGGCAGGAGGTTGCCGGCATGGAGGGCCGCCACCGAGGCCAGCCCGGTGATGCGGTGCAGGGTCAGGGCCGTGGCCACCCCCTCGGCGATCACCAGGGGCTCGCCGCGGGCGGGGCGGCCGAAGGGCACGAAGTGCCCCTGGATGCTCCCGCCCTTCAGGAAGCGCTTGCGGCCCTCCCCGTCGATGGTCTGGAGGCTGCGGATCCGGCCCGCGGTGTCGCGCACCGCGACCAGCAGCCTTCCCGAGCCGTCCTGGAGGATCCCCGGGCCGGGCTCCAGGTCCTTGGCCCGCAGGTAGGCGTGGGCGGGGGAGGCCGGGCGGGCCTCCCGGACGCTCCGGGCGGCCTGCCGGGCGGCGGCCTCCTGCTCCCGGCTCGCCTCGGCCCGGCGCTCCTCCTCGCGGTTCTGGCGCAGCACCCGCAGCCGCCGCCACTGGTCGGTGGAGAAGCGGCGGTCGTCGTCCTTCCAGCGGACCACCTCCCCGGTCCTGTGGTTGGTGATCACCGCCCGGGCCAGGCCCGTGGAGCGGCCCACGTAGGTGAGGGAGCGGCTTCCCCTGCGGTCGCCCTCCGCGCGCAGGCGGTGGAAGCGTCCGTCCAGCTGGAAGCTGGAGGGCGCCTCCGACGCTCCGGCCCGGATCACCGCCTGGCGCAGGGAGCCGGGATTGGACAGGCCGGTCCCGGCCTCCTCCCTGGGCAGGTAGGCCCGGAAGGAGCCGCGCAGCTCTCCCTGGTAGGTGTACCATCCCCGGAACTCCGGATCCCAGCACAGCGGCATCCCCTCCCTGCGGGCCCGATCCCGGGCCTCGTCCTTTCGGGAGAAGGGGATGTCCAGGTAGATCCTCCGGCGGCGTCCGGCCGCCTCCTCGCGGCGCGCCTCGCTGCTCTCCTCCCAGCGGGCCAGCCGGGTGATCCGCCGCTCGCCCACGCCCATCGCCCGCCAGGTGTCGGCGGTCCGCTCCCAGGAGAGCCGGATCCCCTCCGTCTGCCCCTGGGAGCGCGCCTGGCCCAGCCGGGAGAAGGGGATCCGCAGGCGGGCGCCCCGGGCCAGGGGCCCTGCCGGCTCGCGCTCCATCTCCCGGCCCTCCATCACGTAGTCCCTGGCCCGCCAGGCGTCGTTGAACAGCCCCAGCACCCGGACCGGATCCTCCAGGAAGCGGGAGCGCGCCTTCCCGGTCCAGGATCCCAGGTAGGAGAGGCTGTTCTCCAGGTCCTTGGCCACCCCCAGCTCCGAGCAGATCACCAGCGAGCCCAGCTCGGCCACCATCTCCTCCCGGGCGTAGAGGAAGTCCCCGGGCCGGCCGGTCGGGCGGCCGCAGCGCCGGGAGGGAGCGGTCCAGTGCACCAGCTCGTGGGTCAGGGATCCCAGCCAGGCGTCCTCGTCGGGGAAGCTGGGGCGGGGAGGCATCCCGATCCGGTCCCGGCGGGGATGGAAGTAGGGGGTGCCGGGGGAGTCCTCCAGGCGGAATCCGGTCAGCTCCCGCAGGCGGCGCTCCCGGCGGCCCGGGGCGCGGTCCCACCGGACCGTCCGGGGCGAGTCCTCCAGCCCGTCCGCCTGGGCCACGTTGAACACCATGTGGACGCGCATCACCGGCCGGTCCAGCGGCGCCTGGAACCAGCGCGCCTCTCCGGTTCCGGGATCGGCTCGCCGGCGCAGCTCCCGGTCGGTCCAGAACACCACCGGCACCGGCTTCTCGCCCTGGCGCACCCGGCCCCCCATGCGGCCGGCCTGGCGGAGGGTCAGCCAGCGCCCCTGGGGCCAGCCCCGCCTGCGGGCCTCGATCCACAGCCGCCCGGCGTTGCCGCCGCGGTAGGCTCGCCCGGTGAAGGCGTTGGAGGGGACCGCTTCCTCGGGGCGGCGCCGCTCCCTGCCGTAGAGGGGGCGCCAGGGGGGGCGGCCCTGGTCCATCAGGGCGACGAACTCCCGGGCGGTGGCCCGGACGTAGTCCCGGTACCTCATTCCCGGTGCTCCTCCATCTCCTCGAGCGGCCCGCACAGGGCCTCCATGGCCTCGGCCAGCTCGGGATCCACCGCCACCGCCTCGCCCAGGAGCGCCGACTCCTCCATGGGGTCCTCGGGATCGAAGTCGGGATTGGCGCAGCTCACGGGGCCGCTCCCAGGGGATGGTGGTAGCGGGGCGGCTTCCTGGGGGGCCGGGGATCGGGCGGGCCGGGCGGCCAGGGCCGCTCGAAGCCCACGTCCCGCTCCACCATCAGGGCCATCCGCTTGCCGGCCCGGATCACCAGGGTGGGCTGGATGTCGATGGAGCGCTCCAGCTGCCGGTTGAGGGTGCGCCCCAGGTTGAGGGCCACCTCCCGGCTGGCGGCGTCCTGGGGCGAGAGGGACGCCTGGCCGCCCACGTTGACCACCGTGCCGGCCACCTCCCGGGGCTGGGTGGCGAGGGCCACCCCGGCGCTGACCGCCGAGAGCAGGATCGCCGATCCGTAGATGCGGCCCAGATGGCGGTGCACCTGGTCGCGCACCCCCGCCTGTCCCTGGCGGTCCAGTCCCTTCATCCCCCCCAGGGTCAGGCTGGAGCCGTCGGGGAAGATCAGGCGCTCCCAGGCGATCCCCACCCGTTGGTCCCCGTAGTCCTGCTCGGGATCGTAGCTGCCGAACAGGCGGGCCCCCTGGGGGACCAGCAGGTGCATCCCGCTGGCCGAGTCGTAGACCGGGGAGTCGACCTGGGCCAGGACCGGTCCGGGCAGGTCGGAGCGGACGGCGTTCATCAGGGTGGCGTGGATCAGGGTTCCGGCCTTGAGCTCCAGCGGGGCGGGCGCCTGCTGCAGGCGCCAGGGGTGGACGGCCTGGCCGTCCTCCCGGCGCTCCTCCCAGGCCCGCAGGGCCTCCCCGGGCGGATCCCCGGCCGGGGGCGGCTGCGGAGCGGGAAGGGGCAGGGGGAGAGGAACCCGGATCGGGACCGGCTCGCCTGGCGGAGGGGGGGGCGGCGGATGCAGCGCGAGGGGCGGGACGGAGACGGGAGCCGGGTAGGGGATCCCGGGATCGGGCCCGGGCGGCGGCTCCGGGACGGCCGGCTGGAGGGAGGGGAGGATCTCCTCCGGGGGAGGCGCCGCGGGTGCGGGATCGGGTCCGGGAGAGGCGGCGGGGACCGGTTCCGGTCCGGCTTCTGGGGCGGGACCGGGGCCGTCTCCGGTCCCGGGAGGCGGCCCGATGCGCCCCCGGGGAATGTCGGCCAGGAGGGCCTCCAGGGCGCCGCGGCTCGACAGCGGGGCCTCGGCCCGCTCCTCCCCGGGCCGTTCGGTTCGGGAGCGGCCCCGGGAGAGGACGCCCTCGAGCAGGACCACCAGGGCCAGGGCCGCGACGCCCAGGGCGATCAGGGCCGGCTTCCTGCTGAGCCGGCGCACGCCCCGGGCGGGATCGACGCGGGGGTCCTCGGGGGGCAGTTCAGCTGGATTCTTCATCGAGGGGCTTGAGCAGGAAGCTTCGGGGCGTGGCGGGGCGCAGGACCCCTCCATGGCCGGGGGCGAAGGCCTGGGAGAGGACGAACCAGGGGGAGTCCAGGCGGACCAGCAGCTCCCCCTTCCAGGGCAGGCAGCGGACCTCCAGCGGCGGGGCCTCCTCCCGGATCTCCCAGCCCCGCCGCCGCAGGGCCTCCCCCACCGCCGGGGCCAGCTCCGGATGGCCCGCCAGGGAGACCGGGCCGGGGGGACGGTCCATCCCCTGGACCAGGATCCCGGCCAGCGCTGCGGCCCCGGGGCCGGGCAGCGGGTGCCGGGAGCGGTCCGGGGCGCAGGCCGCCGCCAGGAGCAGGAGCGGCCACAGGGCCGGGAGGCGCCGGAGGATCTTCATGGGGCCGGGCGGAAGGTGCGGAGGATGCGGACCTCCTGGCGGCGGCGGCCGGTCCCCGAGACCAGCGCCCCCTCGGAGAAGATGCGGTCGATCACGAAGCGGCCCTCCACGAGCCGGTAGTTGACCGGGAGGAGGTCCCTCCCGTCGCGCAGGAGGAAGACCGGGGCGTGCTCCACGGCCATCTCCTCGGGCATCACGATGTAGGTGCGGGCGCCGTCGTTGTAGACGTGCCGGGGGCGCCAGGGCGCCCGCTCGCCGCCCCGGAGGCGGTAGCCGAAGTCCAGCCGGGCCGCCCCCGGGCCGGGCGGGGCGGCGATCCGCTCCCGCAGCCGGCCCTCCAGCCGGTCCAGCCGCTCCCGCAGCGCCTCCAGGTCCGCCCGGAGGCCGGGACCGGCGGGAGCCCCGGGAGTCTCGAAGGCGATGCGGGGCATGTGGTGGACCGAGGAGGAGACCAGCTGCAGCCGGTAGCTGCGGCGGTCGGTCACCGCCACCAGGCTGGTGGTGAGGCTGGCCGCCTGCGCCCCCACCACCAGCACCGGGGCCGCACGGGCTCCGGCCCCCGAGAGGGCCGCCTCGGCGGTCCAGCGGGCGGGGTCGCCCAGGAAGAGGTCGCGCAGGACCTCGCCCTCCCCGAGGCGGATCAGGGTCAGCTGGGCCGGCCGGACCACCACCACCGGGCCCGGGCCGTCGGCCCGGTAGCGGATCGACCCGCCGGGGCCGATCTCGGGCGGGCCGAAGGCCTCCTCCCACTCCTGCAGCCGCTCCAGGGCCTCCTGGCCGGCCTCGCCCCGGGCCAGCTCCCGCACCAGCTCGTCGGGGAGGGCCCCGGGCCAGGACCCGGCGGGCATGCCGTCGAGGAGCGAGCGCAGCTCCTCCAGCTCGCCCATCCGGGAGAGCTCCCGCTCCAGCGCCTCCTCCAGGCCATCGGCGACGGGATCGGCCCCGCGGGCCAGGAGCGGAAGGACGAGGGCGAGGAGGGCGAGGGCGGCTTTCATGGCGCTTGGTGGGGCTGGCCGCCCCGGCGGGTCCAGTCGACGCTGCGGATGTAGAGGCCCAGGGGATTGTCCAGCAGGGCCTGGCCCGGGGGAGGCTGGGCCGGGTAGATCTCCACGGTCGCCTTCCAGTCCTCCTGTCGCAGGCGCTCCCCGCCGGCCGAGTGGACCGTCTCGCGCCACTCCACCTGCCAGGACCGGCCGGCGATGGGCAGGGGGGCGCCCAGGATCTCCACCGAGACGCTCTCGCTGCCGGCCCGCTTCCAGTTCTCCTGGCAGAAGCCCGAGACGAAGGCGAAGGCCGGGTCGCGGCGCGACAGCGAGGCGAAGGCGCGGCGCACCGCCAGCCGCTGGGCGGCCCCGTCGCTCCACACCGATCGGACCTGCTCGATCCAGTGGGCCAGGTAGGCCTTGGTCTGCAGGGGGCCGGGGGCCCGTCCCGGCCGGGGGATGCCGGCCCCCCGGATCCGCCCCTCGGTGTCCACCTCGATCACGTAGGGGACCCAGCGGGCGCGGTGGGCCAGGCTGAGGGCCCCGATTACCGACGCCAGCGCCAGGACCAGGGCGGCGAAGGCCGTCCGGCGCCAGAGGCGGGCCTGCTGCACCAGCCCGCCGTAGCGCTCCATCCATTCGCGCCGGCCCCTCAGGTAGGGGTTGTCGCCGCTCGGGGCCGGCCGGCCGGCCTTGTCTTCCCTGGCCTTCATCTGCGGATTCCCGAACCGGGCGCTCCCTCCCGGACCACCGCGGCCGGGAGGCGGGGCGCGCCGCCGGAGAGGGCCGAGCCGGCCAGGGAGAAGGAGCGGGTTACCAGGCCGCCGCCCGGGGGGCCGCCGCCTCCTCCCAGGGCCGCCACGAAGCGGCCGGGGAGGGAGCCGATCAGCAGGGCGAAGAGCAGCAGCGAGATCAGGCCGTGGGAGATGGAGACGATGTCGTCGGCCTGGAGGTCGGCCACCCAGTCCCCGATCAGCACGATCCCCAGCCTCCCGATCAGCAGGGTGATGAACAGCCGCAGGCCCGCCAGGAAGGCGTAGTGCAGGTAGCGGTGGGCGTAGGAGCGGGTCCACTCCGATCCGCCCAGGCCCAGCACCACGGTGCCGGCCCCCAGCACCAGGCAGGCCTCGGCCCAGGCCAGGATCAGAACGAAGGAGATGTAGGCGAAGACGGCCAGTATCGCCAGTATCGCCAGGCCGATGAACAGCGAGAGCCCGATGCCCTCGAAGAAGCCCATCCCCTCGTGCATCCCCGCCACCGTCTCGAAGCACAGCTCCATGAGCGTGCGGTGGCTCATCTCGGCGCCGCCCTGGGCCAGGCCCGCCAGCGCCACCAGGGAGCGGATCACCGCCTCGGCCCAGTCGGGGCCGAAGCGCAGCAGGGCCAGGCCGAAGCCGTAGAAGAGCAGCTTCTCCGCCAGCCGCCCGGCCCAGGCCTCGAGGACCCCCTGGCGCAGGCAGAGCCCCAGGGCGGTCCAGGCCAGGTCCAGGGTGGCCAGGATCAGGAACAGGCGGACCAGGGCGGGCCGCATGTTGGCCTCCCAGACCGAGGCCAGGGAGGAGAGGTCGTCGACCAGCTGCAGCTCGCCCGGCGGGGCCACCTGGGCCTGCAGCGGCGGCGCCGCCGCCAGGGCGCCCGCCGCCAGGATCAGGGCCGGGAGGATCCTCACCGCCCCTCCCTCCTCCAGGCCGCGATGCGGTCGCGGGCCCGCTCGGCGGCGGCCTTGCGCTGGGCCGCGATCTCGTCGGCCAGCGCCCGGTCCTGGGCCCGCTTCTCGTCCAGCGCCTGGCGGTGGACCAGGCGCTGGTCCTGCCAGTGGAGCAGCTGTCCCGAGAGCTCGCCCTCCAGCAGGTCCCGGATCTGCAGGGCCTGGAAGAGGCCCTCGGCCCGGCGGCTGGCCTCCCGCAGCTGCTCCATCGCCAGGCGGCCCCGCCGCAGCGCCTCCCTGCGCTCCTCCAGCTCCAGGGAGTAGTCCCGGGAGATCCGGATCCGCCCGTCGGCCGCCGCCTTGCGCCGCTCGGCCAGGGCCCGGGGGCGCCGGTCCCCCTGCAGGTCCTCCGGGCCGGGTAGGGCCCGCATCCGGGCCAGCGAGGCCTCCAGGCGGGGACTGGCCCTGCGCAGCGTGTCGAGCGATCCGCGGGGCCGCGAGGCCAGGGGCCGCGCCATCATCTCCCCCAGGGCCAGGGCCCGGTTCTGCGCCCGCCACTCCTCCACCTGGGCCAGGTACTGGCGGGCCTGCAGCTTCAGGCGCTTGCGGATCTGGGCCCGGTTGGCCAGCTGGGTGCTCTCCCGGGCCGACAGGGGGTTGCTGCCGAAGAGGGCCGGGGAGGGGGAGGGGGCGAGGATCAGGAGGCCCAGGGCCAGGGCCAGGGCTCTCCTCATGGCCGGTCCTCCCGGGATGGCGGGGCCAGCTGCCGCAGGCGCTCCCGGGCCCGCTGCGACGCCTGGCGGACCGCGGCCAGGGAGCGGACCCTCTCCTCCTCCTCCAGGGAGAGCCGCTCGATCTCCAGCTGGTGGCGCCACAGGGTCTCCTCCCGCAGGTGCAGCCATTGCAGCAGCCTCTCGGCCAGGGCCTCGTTGGCCAGCTGGACCGCCTGGAGCTCCCCATGGGCCTCGCCCGCCAGGCGCTCCAGCCCCTCCATGCGGCGGCGCGATTCCTCCATCTCGGCCAGGGCCGCGTCGGCCACCCGGCCCGAGGCCCGCTCAAGCTCCGCCCGGCGCCGCCGCACGCGCTCCTCCTCGAGCCGGACCCGGGCGGGCCCCAGGGCCGGGAGGGCCCGCTGCGAGACCTCCCGGAGGCGGGCCAGGCGCAGGCGGCTCTCCTCCAGCGGGAAGGCCCGGTCCAGTCGCCGGGAGAGCCGCGCGGCGTCGGGGCGGGCCAGCGCGCCGGTGTCGAGGCGGCGGGCCGCCCGCTCCGCCAGCACGAGCCGGTGCAGCTGGTTGGTCAGCTCCAGCAGCTGGGTGGCCAGCTGGCGCCGGCCCTGATCCTTCTGGCTCTCCAGGTGCAGCAGGTTGGCCGACTGGGTGATCTCGGTGGCCGAGTCGCCTCCCCCGAACAGGGCCCAGGCCAGGGGCAGGGGCCCCCAGACAAGCAGGAAGAAGGGAAGCATCGGCTTCATGGCCGCTCCCCCCTCCACTCCTCCAGCCTCAGCCGGGCCTCCCGCAGGGAGCGCGTCCGGTCCTGCTCCCGCTCCCGGAGGCGCTCCAGATCCCGATCCCGCCGCTCCTGCTCCAGCCTGCGGCGCTCGATCCCCGCCCGCCGCAGGTGGTGCAGGACCCGGAGGCGGCCGCCGCCCAGCTCCGCGTCCAGCTGGCGGGCCGCCAGCCGGGCGCCCGCCTCCAGCCCTTCGGCCGCCGCCTGCCAGTGGAGCAGGCGCTCCGCCGCCTCCATCCCCGATCGGGCCCGGGCCGCCGCCAGGCCGAGGCTCCGATCACGGAGGCTGCCCTGATCCGGCAGGATCCGGAGCCCGGGAGCGGGCGGCGCTTGGAGCCGCAGCAGGGAGGGGAGGGGCCGGGCGGCCGCCTCCGCCAGGGCCCGCAGGGACTCCATCGCCTCCAGGTTCCTCCGGCCCTGGCGGGCCAGCCCCCGCTCGGCGAACTCCATGGCGATCCAGTGGCCCTCCACCCGGGCCTGGGTGGCCTCGGTCATGCGTCCCCCGAAGAAGGCGAAGAGGGCGCCCAGGTAGTCGGCCATCAGGACCGACATCGCCGCCTGCACCGCCATGGTCCCCAGCGGCACCCGGCCCGAGCCCGAGGCCAGCTCCTCGGCCATGCGCCGGATCGCGTCGGCCTCCCCGGGCGGGCCGGGGACGGGGGCGGTGGCCCGCTCGAACCAGTCCAGGAAGGACGCCGGATCGGCGCCGGCGCCCTCCCGGCGCACCTGGCCGGGGGAGGGGCCCTGCGGGGCCTGGCGCCGCACCGGATGCGATACCAGCCAGGTGAGGAAGTCGGTGGTGCGGATCTGGCTTCCTCCCGGCCCGCTCCAGGCCACCCGCTGCAGCTCCCCGCTGCGCCCGAGCTCGGCGATGCGGTCCCCCAGGCGCAGCACAGCCTCCCAGTAGTCGGCCGTCCCCACCTCCACGAAGGCCGGCTCCCTTCCCGCGGCCACCGCCTCCAGGTTCCGGTTGGGCACCAGGGGGAGCGCGGCCACGGCCCGGGAGAGCTCCGCCTGCTGGTCGTAGCGCCAGCGGTGGAAGGCGGGCCGCTCCTCCTGCAGCCGGTGCAGGGCCAGGAAGAGGCTGACCGGCTCGTTGCGGCGGCTGCGCACATGGGCGGAGCGCCGCACCTCCACCGTCCGGCCCGAGCGGCGGTACTCCAGGATCATCCCCTGAGCCTCGGCCTCGATCAGGGCCTCCCGGTCCGCTGGGTCCAGCTCCAGGCCCTCGAAGCCGGTTCCGCCGTAGGGCGTTCCGGGGCGCAGGCGCCCCACGATGGGCGGCAGGACCAGGGTGCGGGGCAGGATGCGCCCGCCGCGCTCCTCCAGGTCCAGCCCGGGAAGCGCGGCGCGGTAGCCGGGCTGGTGGCGCAGCAGGGCCCAGAGCTTGCCGGCCAGGGTCTGGTCGTGCCGGGTCACCGCCCGCCAGGGATCGTCGTACTTGCGGCCGGCCGGGACGCTCTCGACCGGGCGGGCGTCGATCAGCGTGGCCGGATCGGCGGCGTGCCCCAGGGCCAGGTGGGAGCCGCTCCAGCTGCGGACGGCGAAGGGGATCCCGGCCCGGCGGCACAGGGCGCGCTCGTCCCAGAGCAGGTCGCGGTGGATCACCCCGCCCTCGGGGACGGCCCAGTACTCCGGGCTGCCCGCCCCCAGGCGGCGGTGGGCGGGAATGTCCAGGCGCATCGACCACCGGCCCTCCTCCTCGGCCTCCTCGACCCGCCAGCGCGGGCCGGGGGGCGCCGGGCCGAACAGCTCCTGGGCCCCGGCCGGCGCCAGGGGCGCCAGCAGGGCCAGCAGGGCCGCGGCATGTCGCTCGATCCAGGCCCAGGGCCAGCGGGGGCCCGAACGGCGCCGCTCCTCCTCCAGGGCCCGGATCTCGGACGGGGACCCGGCCGTGCAGAAGGCCCGGGCCGCCGGGCCCAGCCCCAGGTCCACCAGGCGGCTGCCCAGGGGGCTGGCGACGAAGTACTCGCGGCGCGGCCGGGCCTCGGCCACGATCTGGCGCTGGGCCGGTCCCAGGCCCATGCTCCGGTAGTGGCGCGATCCCTCCTCCAGGACCGCCGCCGGGTTGGGGAGGAAGATGCGGGTGGGGCAGGCCTCCAGCAGCACGTCGAGCAGGCCGCTGCGGGAGGCGTCGGAGAGGCTCTGGGTGGCCAGCACCACCGCGGCGTTGGCCTTGCGCAGGGTCCGCAGCCACTCCAGCAGGCGCTCCCGGAACACCTCGTGCCCCAGCACCGTCCAGGCCTCGTCCACCAGCAGGAAGGTCGGGGCCCCGTCCAGGCCGCGCTCGATGCGGTGGAAGATGTAGAGCAGCAGGGGCAGGCTCTTCTCCTCGGGCAGCTCCAGCAGCTCCCCGATCTCGAAGCAGTCGAAGGCCGCTCCGTCCCCGCCCAGGAAGTCCTCGCTCCCGTTGTAGATCGGCAGGCTGGCGAAGGTCCCCAGGGCCGCCTTGAGCTCCAGGCTCTGCACCTGGACGATGAAGTCGCCCAGCGAGGGGTGGCCGCTGCGGGCGTGGGTCCCCAGGGCCCGCCGGATCTCCTCCCTCTCGGGGCCGGTGGGAGCGCGGCCCGACAGGCGGACCAGGCCCTCCACCCAGTCCACGCACCACTCCATCTCCCGATCGCCGTGGATCCGGGAGAGGGGCGCCAGCGCCGGGCCTCCCTCCCCCACCCGGTAGTGGCGCCCTCCCACCGCCTGGTTGAGGGCGTAGAGCGAGAGGCCCTTGTCGAAGGCGTGGATCCTGGCCCGGGGGTAGCGGAGCATCTGGGCCGCCAGGAAGGCCAGCAGGGTGGACTTGCCGCTTCCGGTGGGGCCGAAGATCAGGGTGTGCCCCACGTCGGAGACGTGCAGGTTGAGCCGGAAGGGGGTGGAGCCGCCGGTGATCAGGATGGCCAGGGGAGGCGATCCGGCCGGAAACTTCCCGGAGGGGCAGGAGGCGGCGCCGGCGTAGACCGACGAGGTGGGGCACAGGTCGGCCAGGTTGAGTGAGTGGACCAGGGGGCGGCGGACGTTGGCCCAGGAGTTGCCCGGCAGCGAGCCCAGCCAGGCCTCCACCGCGTTGAAGTCCTCGATCCGGGCCCCCAGGCCCAGGGAGAGGATCGCCTTGCGCACCTCGTGGGCCTGGCGGGAGAGCCGCCCGGGATCCTCCTCCATCAGCACCACGTTGCCGGTCAGGTACCCGAAGGCCACCTCGCCCGACTC
This sequence comes from Limisphaerales bacterium, assembly GCA_965221075.1. Lineage (GTDB taxonomy): Bacteria > Verrucomicrobiota > Verrucomicrobiia > Limisphaerales > AAA164-E04 > UBA2970. The sequence continues at coordinate 2,623,937 of OZ244865.1, read as the reverse complement.
GGCCTCCGACTCGGCCTCCTCGCCGTCCCGCTTCATGTCCAGGGCGTGCCGGTTGACGCTGCCCCGCTCCCTCCCGGCCAGCGGGGCCACCAGGCCCGAGACCTGCTGGGACCACTTGCGGGTGTAGGCCCGGATCTCCCGCTGCGCCTGCCAGGGGTCCAGGGGGATGAAGCGGGTGGACCACCGGAAGCCGATCCCCATGTCCAGCAGGGGGTTGAGCAGCCCCGCCCGCGTGGCGCCGGGGAAGCCGGCGATGTGCACCACCGCCACGCAGCGGTCCCCCACCTTGGGGACCGTTCCGGTGATCAGCGGGTAGTTCCCCACGTAGGAGTCGGCGTACATACCGCAGTCGGGAAGCCGGACCCTGCGCCGCTCTCCAGAGACGCACTCCTCGATCAGCTCCAGCTGCTCGTCGTACTCGATCCCTCCCTCCCTGCGGATCGCCAGCCTCCGGCAGGGGACGGCCACCGAGAGGCTGTCCTCGAACTCCCCGATCGAGCGCCGGAACTGCTCCAGGGAGGCGTCGCCGGGGGCGCCGCCTCCCTCCTCTCCGGAGAGGAACAGGCCCTCCAGCCTCCGCACCGCCGGGGGCATCCAGGTGAGGCTCAGGGCGGTGAAGCTCTCGAAGGAGCGTCCCGCCTCCTCGAAGTACTCCCGCCGCTCCTGGTCGATCGCCGCCGAGACCGGATCGGGGAAGTGGCTGGCCGCGGCGGTGGGGTAGACCCGGCAGCTCCGGCGCATGGCGTTGGCCTGCAGGCACCACCCGGTGCCCAGGCCCCGGAAGGCCCGGTTGAGCCTCTGGTTGAGGGTGTTGCGCTCCGCCGCGCCCATCCCCGCGTCGTCCGGGGGGCGGTAGCTCCAGGAGGCCGTCAGGCTGCCGTCCTTGTTGAGGAGGATCCCCTCGGCGGCCAGCAGGGCGTAGGGGAGGAGATCCGGCAGGGACCGCTCCTGGGGGCTGCGCAGGCTCACCAGGGAGATCACAGGCCCTCCCACCGGGATGTGCGCCGGCGGGCCAGGCGCAGCTGGGGACTGGACGAGGGCGGGTAGCGGAGCCGGTAGCCCAGGGCCCGCCGGTAGACCCGGCTGAACTGGGGATCGCGGCGCGCCATCCAGCGGAGCGCCTGGATGGAGGCGAACCACAGGACCAGCCCCAGGACCACCGAGACCACGCTCTGCACCAGCACCACCAGGGCCACCGACAGGAGCATGGCGCACAGGGACAGCTCCCTCTCCCCGCCCAGGAAGAGCAGGGGGGAGAGCAGGGAGGCGTGCACCCGGTTTCGGCGGAGCTCCTCTCCGGATTCCATGGCGCCTCCCTAGACCAGCGTGGAGCCGGGGAAGAGGGTGGAGATGATGGACCCGCCCAGGAGCATCACCGCCGCCGAGAGCACCGCGTACATCACCCGCTTGGTGAAGTCGCCGATCTCGCCCCCGAAGATCAGCATCCCCCCCGCCACGAAGAAGGCGATGGCGCCGATGGCCACCGCGATGGGCCCGGTGAGGGAGTCGCGGATGGTGGCCAGAGGGGCCTCCCAGGGCAGTCCCGTGGTGGCTGTGGAGGCTTCGGCCCCCAGGGCCGCCAGGAGCAGCGCGCAGAGGGTCAGGAATCGGAGGATGCGGGTGGCCGGGTTGTTCATGGTTCTCGGTTCTTGCGGTTGGAAGGGGAGAGGAGGTAGGAGCCGCTGGCTCGATCGTGTCCCCTCACCCGGAGGATCTCCTCGAGCCGCCGTCCCCGCCGGGAGTCCCGAGCCAGGAACAGGATCAGGTCGACGGCCTCGGCGATGAGGCCGAAGCAGGGACGCTCGGTGGCCTCGGCGCAGAGCTCCTCCAGCCGCAGGAGCCCGGCGCGGGCCGAGTTGGCGTGGATGGTGGAGATGCCGCCCCGGTGGCCGGTGTTCCAGGCCTTGAGCAGCTCCAGGGCCTCTCCGCCGCGGGTCTCGCCCACCACGATGCGGTCGGGGCGCAGCCGCATGGTGGACCGCAGCAGGTCCCGGAGCGTGATCGTCCGGGTGGTGCACAGGCAGACGCTGTTGGGCGCCTCGACCTGCAGCTCCGGGGTGTCCTCCAGGACCACCACCCTCTGGTCCTGCCCGATCTCCCGGATCCGGGCCAGCAGGGCGTTGGCGAAGGTGGTCTTCCCCGAACCGGTGGCCCCGGCGATCAGGATGTTGCTGCGCCTGGCCAGGGCCCGGTCGATCTGGCCGAGCTGCCGGCGGCTGAGGATCCCCTGCTCCAGGAACCGGTCCAGGGGCAGGACCGACGAGGGAGGCTTGCGGATGGCGAAGATCGGCGCCGCCGACACCGGCGGTATGCAGCCCTCGAAGCGGGCGCCGCCGTTGATCAGCTTGCCTTCCAGGATCGGATTTGCAGTTCCGATCACCACCCCCAGCGAGTGGGCGATGGTGCCGAACAGCTGCATGGCGTTGACGTAGGTGAGGCTGCCGATGCGGCGGGCGGGAAGTCCCTGGCATTCCTGCCAGAGGCCGCCGTCGGCGTTGAGGAGGATCTCGACAGTGCTCGGCTCCCGCAGGGCCTCCAGGAGCGTCTCCCCCATCTCGGCGTCGATCCGGGAGCCGAGCGCTGCTCTATCGTTGTCCGGCAAAACAAGCACAGCGAGCTGCCGCCTGTTCCGCCACCCTTGAAGGGATTCCTACCAAAACACCCAGGGAAAGGCAAGGCCTAAATTGGAAAAAAGATCGAGAGAGATCCTCCATGCGCAGGCGGCCGCTGCTGCCGGCCATGGCGTCGGCCAGGAAGCGAGGGGGAGAAGCGGCCCGGCCGGCCCGATCTGGAACAAGGGCCGGTTCCCTTCAGGCTTCAGGCATCCGGCTCAGGACGAGCGGTGCGATTCACGGCTTCGGGACGCACGCGAAGGGAGTCCTGCGCCTGGATGGGCGAATCTCGCACGTGCGGCAGGCGATGCGCACCCGGCCGCCGCGCCATGCTTGCGCCGCCTCCCCCGTCGGCCAGGCCACTACGGTGTGATCGCCAGCGAGGACTCCGGAGCCTGGCGGACGCAGCTCGTGGTCCGGGCTGCGCCAAATGCGTTGAAGGACGATGTGCCGGCGCAGCAACATGAAAAGTCGCCACGGCCCGGAAGGAGTTGTCGGCCGGGGGAAGATGCGGACGGGGGGAATGCCGGGCAACTGGCTGCGGCAGGCGATGCCGGCGGCAACGGCTAGCCGCGCCCTTCGCTTGCGCAGCCAGGCCGCATCCCATAGCCGCGCCGCCCAGACGCAGGTCTGCCGGACCATGTTCCGGCGTCGAGGCGCATGGTCGAGGCGCTCGGCCTGGGCGCATGGCTCGAACATTGAAAATTGGATGTCAGACGTCCATTTTTCGTGGTAGAGTGGCGGCCGGATGATCCCTCGGAACGAGCATCTCAAGGCCGTTCAGCGGTTGCTGCGCGACAATCCCGTTGTGGCTTTGATCGGCGCCCGCCAGGCCGGCAAGACGACGCTCGCCAGACAGGTCGCCCAGCGGCGAAGCCGGGTGCATTTCTTCGATCTCGAGTCGTCGGCCGATCGGGCGCGTCTCGCCGATCCGCTGCTCGCCCTGTCAGAGCCGACCGGCCTCGTCGTTCTCGACGAGGTGCAGCGCGCCCCGGACATTTTTCCTGCCCTGCGCGTGCTTGCCGACCGGCGTCCGCTCCGATCGAGGTTTCTCGTTCTTGGCAGCGCCTCGCCCGATCTGCTCCGACAGACCTCCGAGTCGCTGGCGGGCCGCATCGCCTACTACGAGCTGCCTTGTCTTTCGCTGGCTGAGGTCGGCCCTGGGAAAGCGGACCAGCTCTGGCTGCGGGGCGGATTCCCGCGTTCCTTCACGGCCCGGAGCCATGCCCAGAGCTATCGGTGGCGGCAGGATTTCGTGGCGACGTTCCTCGAGCGGGACATGCCCGGACTCGGCATCTCGATTCCCATCCAGACCATGGAGCGCTTCTGGACGATGATCGCCCACTACCACGCCCAGCTGTGGAACGGATCGGAGCTGGGACGGGCTTTCGGCATGTCCCAGCACGCGATGCGCCGGTACCTCGACGTGCTGGAAGCCACGTACATGGTGCGCGTGCTGAAGCCCTGGAGCGCCAACCTCGCAAAACGCCAGGTGAAGTCGCCCAAGGTCTACATCCGCGATTCTGGGATCCTGCACAAGCTTCTCGACATGAGAGACCGGGTCGCCCTGGAACGCCATCCCAAGCTGGGCGCATCCTGGGAAGGCTTCGTCGTGGAGAGCATCGTCCGGACCCTCCGGATCGAGGAGAGCCAGTGCTTCTTCTGGGCGGCGCATGCGGGTGCCGAGATCGACCTGGTAGTCCAGGACCAGCGCGGCCGGCTGCGTGGATTCGAGGTCAAGCGCACCAGTTCGCCCGCGGTCACCCGCTCCATGCGGACGGCCATGGCCGATCTTGGCCTGCACTCGATGGACCTGGTTCACGCTGGCGACGACACCTATCGCCTGGCCAAGGAGATTCGTGCAGTTGCCGCCGCCAGGCTGCTCGACGACCTGTAGCGATAGGCGAACGACAACTCCTCCTGAGCGCTCTCACTCTCACCCGCTCTCAGCGCTTCGAATACGTCAATCTCGAGCAGGACGGGATCGGAGAGCTCGGCTAGGAGCCTGTCGGATTTCGGGCAAGCCGAAGGAGAACAGGCAGTTTTCTCTCTTCGAGCAAGATAATTCTATCGCGCCAGCAGTGCGCGATGTAGGTTCCTGGTAGACGCGCTGGTCCGCCGGTTAGCAGTCCGCAAGCATGGGCAACACCTTCCGTCCGATCGACAACTCCCAGATCTACATGCTCCCTTCCTTGGTGCAGGAATGGCTTCCTCCCAATCATCTGGCCCGCTTCGTTGTCGATGTAGTTGGGGAGCTAGATCTGACCCCGATTCTCTCGGCCTACTCTCCCAGCGGCAGGTAGGCCTACCACCCGGAGATGCTTCTGGGGCTGCTCTTCTACGGCTATGCGAAGGGGGTTTTCTCCAGCCGGCAGCTGGAGTGGGCGACCTACGACACGCTGGACTACCGCTTCGTGTCCCGGAACGAGCATCCCGACCACGACACCATCTCGGCATTCCGCAAGCGGTTCCTGGGGGAACTGGAGGGGCTCTTTCTCCAGATCATGGTGCTGGTCAAGGAGGTGGGCTTTGTGCGCATGGGCAAGGTGAGTCTGGATGGGACGAAGATCCAGGCCAATGCCAGCAAGCACAAGGCCTTGAGCTGGGAGTACGCCGAGCAGCTGGAACAGCAGCTCAAGGAAGAGATCGCCAAGCTGATGGTGATGGCGGGCAATGCGGATGCCGGGGAAACCTGCGAGCTGGACGTGCCCGCCGAGATCGAGCGCAGGGAGGATCGCTTGAAGGCGCTGCGGGAAGCGAAGCAGGCGATTCGCGACCGGGCGGCCCGGCGCCACGAGCGGGAGCGGTCCGGACGCAAAGCCGCAGGCGAGTCTCGTGAGGTGATCGGGGTCGTTTGGACAAATTGGGAGCAAAACTAAGGATTGCGTGCGCCGTGAAAAGTCATGTTAACCGAGTGGGTGTGAATCCCACCTGAAAACTACTGCTCCATTCAGAAGCGGTCAGGGCGGTCTGCAGAGGCAACGATGCAGGCTGAAGCACCCTGACAAAAGGATCGCCGCAGGGCGATTCAGCGACCATGCAGGCCGGAACGCGAGTGAACGCCGAGCAGGCCTCGAAACAGTTAACGTGAGAGTCGACCCTCCGCGATCAAGGGGAAGACCGATGACGAATGGGAAGCGAGCAGCACATGCACCATTCGGACTCACCGGGGTAATGGTGCTGGCATGCATGGAATAGCGGGTAGCATGGAACACGGGAAGTCCTGCCGGTGCTGTGCAGATGGCAACTGGAACTCCGCGAGGAGCAGGCCGGGCCGGCAGGATGGCGGATGGGTCCGTAGTACCGATGAAGCAGGGTAGCGCCTGCCGAGGGAAGGGGCCCTGAGTTGGAAGCGGCATGGAAAGGAGGGAAGGACTTGGCAACTGACAAACGTCTAGCAGGACCGGAGAAGGTTCGGAAGCTCCAGACCGTGCTGCATGCAAAAGCGAAGGAGGAACCTGAACGACGCTTCCACGCCCTGGCCGACAAGGTCTGGCGCATGGATTTCCTGATGGAAGCCTGGCGGCTGGTCTGCCGGAACGGCGGAGCAGCCGGGGTGGACGGGGAATCGGTGCAGGACATTGTGGCCTATGGAGTGGAGCGTTGGCTCGGGGAACTGTCACAGGAACTTCGGGAAGGCGTCTACAAGCCGAAACCGGTGCGTCAGGTGCTAATTCCGAAGAAACAGCCGGGGAAATTCCGCCCTCTCGGGATCCCTTGCATCCGGGACAGGGTAGCGCAGACATCGGCGATGCTTCTGCTGACGCCGATATTCGAAGCGGACCTGCAACCGGAGCAATTCGCATACCGGGAAGGACGAAGTGCCAAGGATGCGGTCAACCACATCCACTACCTGATCAGCAGAGGCTACGATCAAGTGGTCGACGCTGACCTCTCCAACTACTTCGGGGAGATACCGCATGCCCAGATGATGAAGAGCATTGCCAGGCGCGTGAGCGACGGGCGGATGCTTGGACTGGTCAAGGCATGGCTGGTCATGCCGGTGGTAGAGGACGATGGAAAAGGAGGCAAGCGTCGCACGAACCGGGCTCGCAGAGAGAAGAAGGGAACTCCCCAGGGGGCGCCAATCTCCCCTCTGCTGAGCAACATCTACATGCGACGCTTCATACTCGGCTGGAAAGCTCTGGGCCATGCCCAGAGCTTTAGTGCGGGGATTGTGAACTATGCTGACGACTTCTGCGTCATCGGCAAGGCTGCGGCAGCGGACATGCTGGCCGAAGTCGGTCGGATGATGAAGATTCTGAAGCTGCCAGTCAACGCACGGAAGACCAGATGCGTCCAGTGCCCCAAGGAACCCATCGAGTTTCTGGGATACCGCATTGGCTGGAATTATCGCCCGACGAACGGGAGCCGCTACATCGGAACCCGTCCTTCCAAGGCGAGCGTCCAGAGCATCTGCCACCGGGTCAGCGAGATGACGGACAAGCGGTCCGTAGGGATGGACAAGCGGGAGATGATAGAGAGCCTGAACCGGAAGCTCTCCGGCTGGGCGAACTACTTCTGCCTCGGGCAGGCAAGCCTTGCCTACCGGGCCATCGACGCTCACACAACCAGGCGGCTGCGACAGTGGTTCAGGAGAAAGTACAAGGCGCGGAGCGGGAAATATGCACATTTCCCGAGTCTAGCCATGTGGAACCAGGAGGGGCTTGTGCGCCTATCCGCCACAAAACGCACCTTTTTCCGACTCTAGGACCATCCGTGAGCGAAATCATGATTCCAGCTGAGAGCCGGATGCGGGAAAACTGCACGTCCGGTTCGACGAGCAGGGGGTGGAAACGGAGCTATGGAAGGGCACCTCAGGCACCGGCATGAGCGAAAGCGTCGGCAAACTGCTACTGGCCCGACCTAAGGCCACCGCGCCACCCCTTGACTCTACTCCCGTGTCGATCAAATGCCCTTGTTCCTTTGCCGCAGGGTCCCTCGTCTCGACTGGTTGGATCAAGCCGATTCCAGGATCGCGCCGCCGTCCGAGTGGAGGAAGCGTAGCGACCGGAACGCGGTCGGCGGCGGCCGCCGACCTTCGAAGTACACCTCTGCGGTCGTCCGTGGTTGTAATGGGTCATCCATGACGCAATCACCTGGCGCGCGTGGCGACCGCCATCCAGCTCTTCTAGATACACCGCCTCGTACTTCAGCGACCTCCACAGCCGCTCGATGAACCGGTTGTCGATCCATCGGCCCCGGCCGCCCATGCTGATGCGCACACCCGCTTCCGTCAGCGCCCCGACATAAGCCTCGCTCGTGAACTGGCTGCCCTGGTCCGTGTTCGAGATGAGCGGTGGGCCATACCGTTCCATCGCCTCTGCGAGCGCGCTCACGCAGAATCCCACCTCTAGCGTGTTGTCCAGCTCCCACGCCAGCACGAACCGGCTCGCCCAGTCCATGATCGCCACCAGGTACAGATACCCGCCTCGCACCGGAACGTACCGGAACGTAGGTGATGTCCGCACAGATCATCTCTCCTGGCTAGATATGTTCAAGGCCACCAAGGAGATAGAGGTAGATCTGGTACCCTGGCTGCTGCTTCGACGTATGCGGTCCCGGATACACCGTCCGCCAGTTCACTGCCAACATCAGGCTACGCGCCAGGGACCGGCCCACCTCGTAGCCCTCGCGCTTCAGATGCAAGCTCACGCGACGCGTCCCGTAGTAGGGGAACTCCATGTACAGACGGTCCACGTGCAGCTGAAGCGAAAGGAGTTGCTCGTCCGCCGGCTTGGGTTCGTATTACAGCGACGAGCAGCTCACACCCGCCAGTTCGCACTTCCGTGAGAGCGTCATGCTCTCGTCTTCGCGGATCAGCTTACCTTCTCACGCCTCCCAAGCGCTTCAAACCCTGCGAAAAAAAACCGCTCCACCGTCAGCTCGCCGTTCCGCGTGTATAGCGTCTCGACCAGTCGCTCCGTCCTACGGTCGGTTCCATTCCCCTTGTGGTGGGCGAATACCTCCAGAAGCCCGTCGTGTGCCTCTGCCCTCCACTTGCTCACCTGGTTCGGTGTGACTCCGTGGCACGCCGCAATCGAACGTACCGTCTCGTCGCCTCGAAGGGCTTCTAGCACTACCCTCCGCTTGAATGCCGTGGTGAACTTCCGTCTCTCATTGACAGTCTCCTTGGTCCGAAATCTTCCTTAGCAAACTGTCCACAATTCCTCGACCACTACTCTGAATCAATTGAAATAATTCAGCAAGATTATATCTCAGGGCAGACTATCTCGGCGTGGGTGTATGTTGATGCCGCAAAGCACCTGGAGCAGATGTCCCCTCCACACGGAATCTGGCCAGAGTAAACTATTGAAGTCACAACTCATTCCACAAATTCGGCGGAAAAAAGTGGCTTCATTTTGCCATTGACGTCATTGGCTTTCTCATGTATAATACAATCTGTTTTCGTTGGTTTTTAATGGACACTTGACCGATAGCTGGCGAAAAGGATTGAAATGACTGCTGAAGAACGATGGGTCGGCGTCGATGATGTGGCTGCGCATCTCGACGTCAACAAGGACTCCGTATATCGCTGGATAAACAACAAGGGTCTTCCCGCGCATAATGTTGGCCGTCTCTTTCGTTTCAAACTGTCTGAAATCGATGACTGGGTTCGAGCCGGTGGCGCGGGTGAAACTGATTCCAACAGCCCGGGCCGCGATGGTGATTAAGGAAACAGGAAATGGCACTGAAGAAATCTCAGCTTTATAGCTCGCTCTGGTCCAGCTGTGACGAACTGCGCGGCGGCATGGATGCTAGCCAGTACAAGGACTATGTCCTGTTCATGCTGTTCATCAAGTACATCTCCGACAAGTATGGCAATTCCGACGACTTCGCTCCGCCGGTAACCATCCCCAAGGGCGCGAGCTTCACCGACATGGTCAAGCTCAAGGGTAATAGCGACATCGGCGACAAGATCAACACGCAGATCATCCAGCCGCTGATCGACAGCAACTCCCGCCTGGCCCGCAGCGATTTTCCCGACTTCAACGACCCGAACAAGCTCGGCGAAGGCAAGGCAATGGTGGATCGCCTGACGAATCTGATCAGCATCTTCCAGAAGCCGGAGCTGGACTTCTCAAAAAATCGTGCAGACCACGACGACATCCTCGGCGATGCCTACGAGTACCTGATACGGCACTTCGCCACCGAGAGCGGCAAGAGCAAGGGCCAGTTCTACACGCCGTCTGAGGTCAGCCGCGTCATCTCTCTGGTCATCGGTATCTCGCCCAAGACCGCTGTTGCATCGACCACGGCCTACGACCCGACCTGCGGATCGGGATCGCTGCTGCTCAAGGTCGCCGCCCAGGCGGGCAAGCACATCACGCTCGAAGGGCAGGAAAAAGACCAGACAACGGCAGGTCTCGCCCGCATGAACATGATTCTGCACGACTTCCCGACAGCCAATGTCCTGCAGGGCAACACGCTTGCCAGCCCCAAGTTCAAGGACGGCGAACAGCTCCGCATCTACGACTACGTGGTGGCCAATCCGCCGTTCTCCGACAAGACCTGGAGCAACGGCATCACGCCCAGCGTCGATCCCTATCAGCGCTTCGCCTGGGGCTCACCGCCCGGCAAACAGGGCGACTACGCCTACCTGCTGCACATCATCCGCTCGATGAAGAGCAACGGCAAAGCCGCCTGCATCCTGCCGCACGGCGTTCTGTTCCGAGGCAATGCCGAGGCCGTGATCCGCAAGAAGCTCGTGCGGTCCGGGTATCTCAAGGGTATCATCGGGCTGCCCGCCAACCTGTTCTACGGCACCGGCATCCCAGCCTGCATCCTCGTGCTCGACAAAGAGAATGCAAATATCCGCCGAGGCATCTTCATGATTGACGCGTCCAAGGGCTTCATGAAGGACGGCGCGAAGAACCGCCTCCGTGAACAGGATATCCACCGGATCGTCGATACCTTCAATAAGCAGATCAACACGCTGCACTTCGCCCGCATGGTGCCGTTCGAGGAGGTCGCCGATCCGAAGAACGATTACAACCTAAACCTGCCGCGTTACGTGGACAGCACCGAATCCGAAGACATTCAGGACATCCACGCTCACCTGAACGGCGGCATTCCCAATCGGGATATCGATGGGAATGAAAAGGCGACGCCGCCGAGTGAAGGACTCAAACATTACTGGTCGGTCATGCCGTCGCTCAGGAAAGCCCTGTTTAAGGGCAATGGGCACAAAGGTTATTCCGAGTTGCGTGTCGAGACTCAGATAATCAAGCCCACTATCAGCGGCCATGAAGAATTCGCCGCGTTCAAAGCCACCGTTACCGATATCTTCGACAAGTGGCGAGCCGCGAATGTGAAGCGTCTCAAGGGTTTCGATCAGGAAGGCCAGCCCAAGGAACTGATCGCGACCATCGCGGAAGACCTCCTTGCCACATTCAAAGCCGCGCCGCTGCTGGATTCCTATGACATGTACCAACACCTGATGGATTACTGGGCCGCAACGATGCAGGACGATTGTTACCTCATTGCCGCTGACGGCTGGGTGGCAGAAACCAACCGAGTGCTGGAGGAAGTCAAGAGCGGCAAGAAGAAGGGTGAGATGAAGGACAAGGGCTGGGCCTGCGATCTGATCCCCAAACCCTACATCGTCGCCCGCTACTTCGCTAAGGAACAGGCCGATCTGGATGCCGCCCAGGCCGAACTCGACGCCGTCAGCGCCAGTCTAACCGAACTGGTTGAGGAGCACGACGGCGACGAGGGCGCATTGAAGGATGTGTCGACCAAGGGCGAAGCTCAGGAGGCGTACACCCAGGCGCTTGTCGCCGTCCTGAACGAGAAAGACAAGGCGGCGTGCGACAGGTACAGTGCTTTAATCGAAGGAGCCGAAGCGTACGCGGCCGAGCTTCGCAAGCTCACCGACCATCACCACATTTCGGTCTTGAAAAACAGCAAGGGCAACCTGACACTCAAGGCCATCAAGGACTGCCTTGCCTCGACCGGTGACAAGATCGAGCAGAAGACGCTCCACAAGTACCTCGACGCCGACAAACAGCAAAAGGCCAAGACGAAGGAGGCCGCCGAACTGCTGACTGAAATTGAGACGCGGTATCGCGAGCGACTGAAGGCGGACCCGCTGCCCGAGGAACTCGCAGACCTGCAAGTCACCGTTCGCTACCTGGAACTGCTCGACGAGCAGAGCTCCCTCAAGAGCAAGGTCAAGGAGGCGGACGCCGCCCTTGACAATCTCGCCTATGACAAGTACCCTACGCTCAGCGTCAAGGAAATCAAAACGCTGGTCGTCGACGACAAGTGGATGACTGCTCTGGCCAACGCCGTTCGGGGCGAACTGAACCGGGTGTCGCAGACGCTCACTGGCCGCATCCGTCAGCTTGCGGAGCGTTACGAGACACCGCTGCCGGAGCTCACTGATCGCGTGGCCGACCTGTCCACCCGTGTGGACGAACACCTGGCGAGAATGGGGGCGGTATGGAACTGACTCGAGACGATCATTCGCTGCGGCCCAATGGACCGCCTAGTGGTTGGCAGATGCGCAGACTCGGCAACCATGTTGTCTTTCTTCGCAATGGCACGAATTCGCGCGCCGAATTGATGGCCGAAGGAACGGTCAAGTATCTGCACTATGGCGATATCCACGCTTCGGCGTCCGCCATGCTCTCTCCCGGCAATCTCCCGGCCCTCCCCGAGGCTAAAGCCAAAAACCTTCACCGATTGCAGGACGGCGATTTGGTTCTTGTGGATGCGTCGGAAGACTTGACTGGCGTGAGCAAGTCAATTGAACTACGTAATGTGGGAGAAACCGAGGTAGTTGCCGGGCTCCATACCATTGCAGCCAGGTTCGACAAAGGCATATTGGCCGATGGATTCAAGGGATATCTGCAATTCTGTCCACCGTTTGTCGATCAGCTTCGGCGACTTGCAGCAGGCACAAAAGTCTACGCGACCCATCGAAAGCATGTTTCTTCTGTCGAGATGTACCTGCCCGACGTGGATGAACAGACAACCATCGCTACAGCGTTGAGTTTCGTGGATGCGTTGCTGGAGGGGGTGGATCGGCTGATCGCCAAGAAACTCGACCTCAAGCAGGCCGCCATTCAGCAACTCCTCACAGGCGAGAGCCGTCTCGAAGGCTTCAAGGACGAATGGACCCTCACGCGGCTCGGTGACCACGTCAGGTTCTTGAGCCACGGAACGAATTCTCGCGCTGAACTCCGGCCAGATGGGCCGGTGAAGTATCTGCACTACGGCGACATCCATGCCAGTACGCTCGCCATGCTTGAACCCGCATCTCTACCAAGCTTGCCCGAGGAAAAGGCGAAGGGTCTTGATCGGCTGCGTGATGGTGATCTGGTCTTCGCCGATGCGTCGGAAGACCTGGCGGGCGTAAGCAAGTCCGTGGAAATCTACGGAGAGGGAAGCACCGAACTGGTGGCGGGACTCCACACCATCACCGCTCGGTTCGATAACGATGTCCTGGCGGATGGATTCAAGGCCTATCTTCAGTTTTGCCCGGTGTTCGCCAGCCAGCTGCGGCGGCTCGCAGCGGGCACGAAGGTCTATGCTACAAACCGGTCGCACATTGCGAGCGTTGAGATGCGCCTGCCCAGCATTGATGAGCAAAGTGCTATCGCGGCCGTATTCTACGACATGGATACCGAGATCGCAGGCCTCAAGAAGCGTCGTGCCAAGACCGCCGCCCTCAAGCAAGCAATGATGCAGGAACTGCTGACCGGCAAGACGCGGCTGGTTGAGCCTCAGGCGTCGGAGGAGCAGACTGATGCTGCATCGGGCAACGCCAAGGGACACAACTGGGCGATCAACGAGGCGGTTGTGATCACCACGCTGGTCAAGCACTTCGGAGGAGAGGACTACCCCCTCGGCCGCAAGCGATACACGAAGCTTTCCTACCTGTTGCACCGCCACGTGGAACGGGAAGCCGATGGCTATCTCAAGAAGGCGGCAGGGCCGTACAACCCGCAGACCAAGTACGGCGGCCCGGAAAAAATTGCCCAGCAGAACGGCTACATCACGCAGCATAAAGGCCCGATGGGGCACAGCGGATTCATTGCCGCCGACAACATCGCCCAGGCCGAAGGCTACTTCGAGAAGTGGTACGGCCCGGAAGTAATCCAGTGGCTGGAGCAGTTCCGCTACAAAAAAAACGACGATCTGGAGGTGCTGGCCACCGTGGACATGGCGGCTTTGGAACTGCGGGCATCCGGAAAGACCGTGGATGTCGCTGCCGTTAAGGACGTGATCACCAGCCATCCGGAGTGGGAGGCGAAGCTAGATCGCGCCGCGTTCTCCGATGCGAACATCGCCGAAGCAATCATACAGAGCGACGCCCTGCTGGGGTCTGAAATTGCCGGAGGTTCTCATGCCTGAAAGAGCCCGACCCGAAAGGCTGACCCAGAACCGCGTGGTAGCCCTATTCACCGACAAGACCCGCCCCGACTGGCTCGGGTATCGTTATCTCGGCGACTGGCACCAGCGTGAGAACAACCGACCCATCGAGGCGGAGCTGCTGCGGACGAACCTCCGTGAGCGCGGCTACACGGACGCGCACATCTCAGCCGCGTTGCAGAAGCTGGAAACCGCCGCCGATACCACCGGCGTCACGCTGTATCAGGCCAACCTGCGCACCTATAACCTGCTGTGCTACCCGGTGAAGGTGCAGATCGGTGCAGGGCGGCCGCACGAGGATGTGCATCTGATCGACTGGGAGCACCCGGAAAAGAACGACTTCGCCCTGGCCGAAGAAGTGACACTCAAGGGTGGCTACGAGCGCAGGCCGGATCTGGTGCTCTACATCAACGGGATTGCTGTCGCCGTGATCGAGCTCAAGCGCAGTTCGGTGGAGGTGGCCGACGGGGTGCGTCAGATCATCACGAATCAGGAAGAGATATTCAACAAGAACTTCTTTTCCTCCGTACAATTGGCTTTTGCGGGAAGCGACTCGCAGGGACTGCGCTACGGGACCACCGGCACGCCGGAGAAATACTTTGTGCAGTGGAAGGATGAAGACGGCGGCACGGCGATGGAGCCGGGAACGCTCCTGGACAGGCCGCTGGCGCAAATGTGCCGCAAGGATCGCCTTCTCGATTTAATTCGGAACTTCATCATTTTCGACGCGGGCCAGAAGAAGGTGCCTCGGCCGCACCAGTACTTTGGCCTCAAGGCCTCGCATGAACGAATCGGCAAACGCGAGGGTGGCGTGATTTGGCACACCCAGGGCAGTGGCAAGAGCATTTTTATGGTGCTGCTGGCCAAGTGGCTGATGGAATACGATCCCGACGCTCGCATCCTGGTGGTCACCGACCGTGACGAACTGGATAAGCAGATCGTGGGCGTCATGCGCAACGCCGGGATAATCGGCGAAGACGCCCCCTCACCGCGCATTACATCGCGGGCGCAGTTCGCCGAGAAACTGGGCGCGACCACGCCTCGTTTGCTATGCGCGCTGATTCATAAATTCGACACGTCCGACCTCAAGGGCGATCCGCCGCCGATTCACGGGCGCTTCTACGCGTTCGTGGACGAGTGCCACCGCACCCAAGGCGGCGATATGAACCGGCAGATGAAGCGATGGATGGAGGATGCCATCTTCATCGGCTTCACCGGCACGCCGCTGCTCCTCAAGGACAGAAAGACCACACGCGAAGTTTTCGGCACATACATCCACACCTACAAGTTCCACGAAGCCGTGGCGGACAAGGTGGTGCTTGACCTCAAGTACGGCGCGCGCGACGTCCCCCAGAGGCTGGCCTCGCAGCAGGCCATTGATGCCTGGTTCAACCAGAAGACGCAGAACCTGAACAACTTCCAGAAGGCGGTGCTTCGCAAGCGATGGGCCACGATGGAAGAGCTGATGAGCGCGAATGAACGCAAACAACGCATCATCGCCAACATCATCGAAGACTTTAGCCTCAAGCCGCGTCTCAATAATGATCGTGGCACGGCCATCCTGGTTGCGGCGTCGATCTACGACGCGTGCCACTATTTCCGGCTTTTTCAGAACACATCGTTCGGTCAGTATTGCGGGATCATCACCTCGTATGAACCGAACCATAATGCCATCTCGTGTGAGCCCGCCAACAGCGACGAACGGTATAAGTTCGATACCTACACGCAGCATGTGCTATTCGACGGCCAGACCACTAAGCAGTACGAGGACGAGATGAAACGCCGGTTCATTGAGGAACCGGCCAACTGCAAGCTACTGATCGTTGTCAGCAAGCTCCTGACCGGCTTCGATGCCCCCTCCTGCACGTACATCTACCTTGATAACGAACTGCACGATCACAACCTGTTTCAGGCCATCTGTCGGACGAACCGGCTCGATGGGGACGACAAGGACTACGGACACATCGTGGACTTCAAGGAGTTGTTCTATGATGTGCGGGAAGCCATCGCCGTTTACAGTTCCGACGAACTGGACATCGATGCCGATGGTAGCGATGTCAATGTGGTTGTGAAGAACTGGCTTGAAGAGGGCAAGAAGAAGCTCGATGCCGCCCTCGAAGGATTGAAGTATCTGTGTGAGCCTGTGGCTCAGCCCAGGGAGATGGAACAGTATCTCCACTATTTCTGTGGCGACTCCAGCGATCCGAACGCCCTCAGCGAGACCGAGGTCATGCGTATCTCGTTCTACAAGGCTGTCGCGACCTTCGTAAGGGCCTTTGCTGCCATTTCGCAAAACCTTTCGGACGCTGGTTACACCAATGCCGAGATCGCAGCGCTCAACAACGAAGTCGAATTCTTCAGCGATATCCGGGCCGCTATCAAGAAGCACTCCGGTGAGGAACTGGACATCAAGCCGTACGAAGCGGACATGCGCCACCTCATCAATACCTACATCCAGGCTGATCCGGCCGACCCACTTGGGTCGGTTGATAACTATTCGCTGGTTGAGTTGATCATCAAGACGGGTATCCATGACGCCATTGCTAAGAAGCTCAACGAGAAGGGCAAACTTTCGAAGAACGCGGTGGCAGAGGGCATCATCAACAACATCCGCAAGACGATCATCCGCGATCAACTCACCGACCCGAATTTTTACGAGGAAATGTCGAAGCTGTTGGATGACCTCATCGAGCTGAAGCGCAACAATACCGAGTCGTATGAGGACTTCCTGCAGAAGGCCGAGGCACTTGTGCTCCGTATGGCGGGCCCGGCAACGAAAGGAACGCACCCCACGGTGTTGAACGGCCATCCGGAAGCAATCCGGCTGTTCAACAACCTCGCGAGCATTCCTGCAGACACGTTCCAATGTCCCACCGACGAAGATGAGAAGGCCAGGCTTGCGTTGGACATCGACCGTGCAATGCGCGAGAAGGCCCCGGCGGGATGGAAGGGAGACGAGACGCGAGAAAAGCAGGTGCTTAACGCCCTGTTCCCCTTGATGGATCGCGACCGCAAGGCGACAGTGGCACTGTTTAAAATCATCAATAATCAATTGGGATACGCATGAGTGAAGTAATCGAACTTGGCGACATATCGATCACGGTGACTCAGAAAGAGATCAAGAACGTACATCTTTCCGTCCACCCACCCAATGGCCGGGTTACCATGTCCGCTCCGAAGGAGACGCGTCCGGAGGTCGCTCGCTCCTATGCCATTTCAAAGATAAGCTGGATTTGCGAGCAGCAAGAGAAGCTACGGAAACAGGCACGGGAATCACCGCGTGTTTTCGTGGAGAGAGAAAGCCACTACCTGTGGGGCCGTCGATACTTGATGACGGTAATGGAACAGAATTCAAAGCCCTGCGTCACACTTGTTCACAAGCGTATCATCTTGAGCGTTCGCCCGGGGAGCGACCACTCTAAAAGAGCAAGCATCATCCATGAATGGCACAAGTCGCTTCTGCATGAGTTCATCCCTCCTCTAATTGACAGATGGGAGCCGAAGTTAGGCGTTCACGTCGTGGCCTATTACCTCCAGCGCATGAAAACCAAGTGGGGAAGCTGCAACCACAATGCAAGTCACATCAGATTAAATACAGAGCTGGTCAAAAAGCCCAAGGACCTGGTTGAGTACGTCGTGGTGCATGAGATGGTCCATCTCATCGAGCCGACACACAGCGACCGGTTTGTCTCGATCCTGACTGATTGCTATCCATCGTGGCGCGAGGCCAGAGCCGAGTTGAACGAGCTGCCGCTGGCCGCTGAGGAGTGGAGAGAATGAGCGTTCGGGATGCTGTGATTGCGCTCCTTCAAGAAGCCTCTACTGAAAATCGTGTGGGTTTGTGCTGTCCAGACAGCCGTGGCTGGTACTAGCCACGGCAACTCGGTTCCATAGTCACAGACAGCCTGCGCCATGTGTTTGGTTCCATTTCCTATTCTAAGTGGTCCCCTTGCTGCAGGGGGCAGCGCCCCCTGCAGCAAGGGGGGGCCGCCTCGGCCTCGGTGGATCGCTGCAGAGCGCCTGTCCCCTGGACAGCACAGTTAGTTATGCGGCGGATCGCTCCATCGATCGGGTCGTCCAGCGTTTCGATGCCGTCGAGGTTCCGGGCAGCCGTCCAGAGCTTCGATGACGGGTGTTCGACCGGCATAGTGGGATCTTGACGCCCCAGTGTCGGCGAACACACTGAGGTCGGCCCGAATGGAGCAGAAAGCCTTCTTCGGCATGGTTCAACCATAGCAGGAACGCCCTATGAACAACGAACTGTTCACTGTCGCTCTCGACTTGTCCGAACCCTGGGTTGTCACAGCTCTGAAGTTCGACGAGTCCGAGCGCAAGCTGATCGTTCGTGTCGATTTCTGTCGGGGCCCACGTTTTGCGCATGGCGATGCCGAGGGCGTCCATCCGGTGCATGACACGCTGATCAAGAGCTTCCGCCACCTGAGCTTCTTCCAGCACGAGTCCGAACTGGTGGCCCGCGTTCTTCGTGTGCGCCTGCCGGATGGACGAGTGGCACTGGTGGAGCCGCTTTGGGCGGGACGCCGCTCCGGCTTCACGCTCCTCTTCGAGGCGCTCGTCGTCACCCTGTGCCAGCAGATGCCCTTTGCCGCAGCAGAGCGGCTAACGAGGCTCTCGCCGCACCGGGTCCAGTCGATCTGTGCTTGCTACGTCGACATGGCCGTCGCACAGACCGACCTCTCCGAAACCAGCGCCGTCGCCATCGACGAAACCTCCCGGGCGCGTGGCCACGACTACGTCACCGTCGCCGCAGACGCCAACGCACGCCGCGTCGTCTTCGTCGGCGAGGGGCGCAGTGCCAGGACCGTCGGAGAGTTCGCCGACGCGCTGGAGGCGCACGGCGGCGATCCCAGGGTGATCGAATCGGTCTCCATCGACATGTCGCCCGCATTCATCAGCCGCGTTGCCATGCATCTGCCCAACGCAGAGATCACCTTCGACAAGTTCCACGTAGTCGCCTACGCCTCCAAGGCGCTTGACGCGATCCGGCGCATCGAGCAGCGGAGCGACCCGGATCTCAAGGGCCTGCGATGGACGCTGCTCAAGAATCCTGGCAGACTCGGGCCCGCTCAGCGAGCCGACCTCGATGCGCTCCTGGCCAACGTCGTCGGCAAGCGCACAGCCCGTGCCTGGATGTACCGGGAGCAGCTGCGGGAGATCCTCAACCGCAAACAGATCCACGTAGTCAGGGCCATGCTCCACCAGTGGTGCACCAACGTGAACCGCTCCAAGGTCGAGCCTATGAAGGCCGTCGTCAGGATGATCCGCAAGCACATCCATGGAATCGCTGCCTGGGCCAGAACACGCCGCACCAACGGCTTCATCAAGGCACTTAACGGGCTGTTCCAGTCCGCCAAGCGCCGCGCCAGAGGCTACCGCTGCTTCAAGACCATCTGCACCGTTTTCTTCCTCATCAGCGGGAAGCTCGACTTCGCCAAGCTCAACCCACATGTCGCTTAACCCACACGTTTTTCGGTAGAGCCAGAATTCCTGACCAATCTGTCCCAGAATCCGGGAGTTTCCATTATGCTTATATCAAATATGGCAATAATGCTCGCCTGTTTTATCGTAGATGTTCCGGTGAACCGGTGGGCGACTGATTCCCAGCATGGGCAATACTACCCGAGTTCGTCTCTGTCGTACTCGTCTAGTGCGCGATGGTTGTCCTTTCCGCCTGGCACTTGCATCCCCAGCTCAGAACCAGCGAAGCTGTCTTCATTCCACCGCAGAATCCACTTGCTGCATCCCCGCATAGCTTGGATACTGGAGAATGAAGCGGATTCTCCGCTCTATCAATGCCGACCAAAACGTAAACCTCTACGCCTCCCTCCTTTTGCAGAACTATTCTCCCGTTTGATACCTAAGAAATTCCGAGACCAAGGAATTGAACGATTTACTTGGAAGGCAGAGCTGGCCCCTTCGTATGCCTCCCATGAAGACGGAATCAGCACCTTATCTTTTCAGGTAATACTATTCTTAAACATTAAAAGCCGATCACCTTTTGGAAGTCCAATGGAATTACCATATATCAAACAAGAACTTTGAGCAATAAGAAAAAGCTCCTGAAAATAATAATGTAACCAACAATGTCAGGCATCGTCAACGACCCTCAAAGAGAATACCAGTTAATAGGACTGGCAGAGGACGGACAAACCAACGATCTTCTTTTTGGCAAAAATGCTAAGGAAAGTCGTCAGCGACTGCAAGCTCTCATCTCCGAATGGCTACGAATGGAGAATCTCGTCGTTCTAACTGGCGCTGGAACTTCTGTAACTTCTGGTGGCAAGATAATGGATGATCTGGAACGTGCTACGCTCGAGACCTTGAGGTTGTTACCCGATGCGCCATCAGGTATAAAAGCGATTATTGACAAGCGGCTCGCACAAATACCCCAGCCTTCAAAACTGAAATTCGAAGACTGGCTTTCGTACATAGTGAACTGCCATTTCATTGGATCAGTACCAAACTCACCCTTCAACGGTGTTCAATGGAAGGAAACCAACGCTCCGACCCAAAAAGACCTGTCATGGTTTGTCAAATGGATTCAATCCGCTATCTTCTTGGAATGTGCACTGAAGCTACCCGATGTAAATATTGCAACAGACACTTCCAATGGCGTTGCTTCGCACTTAACGTTTCTAGCAAAGCTGGTTGCTCGTGATAACAATCTTGGTCGGGTTAATCTCTTTACGCTCAATTATGACACACTCTTCGAACAAGCATGCGACCAAATCGGAATCCATTATTTTGACGGATTTACCGGTCACGCAAACGCTCGCTTTGATCCCTCAGTTTATGGTCTAGATATCTACTATCCAGGAAATGTGTCCGAAGGTCGTGTGCGGCGTTTCGATAAGTTTCTACGCTTCTATAAACTGCATGGCTCCATTCACTGGTATCTACGTAACAATAAAATATTCTCACGACATCCTGACCTAAACGCGTTTAGTGACTATTGCATCCTTGATGATCCGAAGGAAAAAGCCAAGAAACTCTTACAGAAGGCAGACCAGTTGCCTGCTATCGGAATTCTTCCAACAGCTAACAAATTCGTGCAGACGTTGACAATGCCTTTTGCACATCTTTATCGTGCTCTACAAATTCAACTGAGTGCCCCTCAAACATTTTTTCTAGTTTTGGGGTACGGGTTCGGTGATGACCATTTAACAAGAATTCTTGAAGACTCACTGGTGAATCCATCATTAGTCATGCTGGTTGTCGAGCCCAATCCGAATAGTGCAACAATTGACCGAGTACGAAAATACAAGGATCTAGGCAAGCGTGCCTTTGTGTTGAGTACAACAAATGATGCCCGTAAAAATGCAAATAACGGTTTTGCCACTTTTGATGATTTCTCGCACTGCATCATGCCCGATGTCCAATGGCTAAACGATTTTTTACGCATGCGCCGCTTCGAAAAGCAAATTGAGTCATCCGGTAGCCTGTTGTCAGCCAACGCTGGCTCGATCTATTCGAAATGATAGCATTTGATAATCAGCGCGTTATTGGACATATCGTTGCCGTCAATGGTATATGGGTTAAGGTTGAATTGCTTTCCGAAACCAGATCCTCGCTCCGGGCATCGTCGGAAGGAGTTCAGGTGGCAGTCGCCATCAATTCATATCTTACCTTTTCAATTGGCGCAGGAAAGGATGTAATCGGAATCATTACGAATCTTGAAGCTCGGGAATGCAGCGAAACTGCTGCTGACGATAAGTTGCCCTTAGAGCTGATGAAGCCGCGTCGTGTCGCAAATGTTCAGCTACTTGGCACAATTCAAGGGAGTATTTTCAACCCTGCTATCACTATTCTGCCGACACTTGATACACCGGCGGAGATCGGCTCCCCCAGTGCCCTTAAATCAATTTTCGAATCGGCTCCTAGGAGGAACAAGCCAGAAAACTATATTGATAATGACTTCGATTTAGATTTACGGATAGGTTCGCAAATAGACCAGTCATCTGTTGTAGTTAAGGCGTCATATAATGATCTCTTTTCACGCCCGCTAGCCATCGTTGGCAACACAGGTTCAGGCAAGTCCTTTACAGTATCGAACTTGATTCAGAAGGCAATGAGTGCAATTAAGAATAGCAGAAATGAACCCCATGTCTTTGTGCTCGACATCAACGGTGAGTATTCCAAGGCATTTTCTGTTATGGCCGATGTCGCTAGGCGACATCCAAACCGTGTTTATCTTAACGGCGAAGAGTTCAGCATCCCGATATGGTTCTTTAACGCTGAGGAAATATGCTCTTGGTTGAGCACAGCTGAACAGACTCAGGAACCAGTACTTAAAGACTGGTGGGCAATTGCTAAGGGAAACTTTGATATACAAGAAATGGACACCAATCTCCTGCACCATTCTTTGAGGTGCATTGATCAACTATTTAACAAATTGCCCAATCTAAAGCGAAAGGACTCAGGATCATATTGCGATGCGGTTTGTAACTGTTTGTTGAATTATGGTGTTGACGTTGTGGAATTTAAGTCTCTGTTTGAAAAACATAGAAATATAAGTCCATATAGCAATGAAGTATTAGATAACCAGGCGTTAATTTTGGATGCTACCACTAATCTTAAATCAAGGATTAAGTCGAGAATTGCAGCTAAAGGTGTGACAACTGATCAGGGTATAAGAACAGCAGATTCTCCGCTGTTTATTTCTCGTCAAACGTTGACCAATCCCTCATTTCTCAACAGTGCGGGTTCGATGGAAGACAAATTCCGAATTGAAGGGCATCTGACTACTTTAAAACTACGACTAAAAGCTCGAATAGATGATCGACGGTGGAAAGCTTTTTTGAATTATGAAGACGATAATATTAATATCAAAGACTTTGCTTGTTGGCTTACTCGCTTTGGTTTTGGTGGCAAGACTGGCCCGAAGGTGTCGATCCTAGACCTTTCGATGTTAAGCAATGAAGCATTGCCTTATGCTTGTTCGGTAGTGGGTCGCATATTGCTTGAAGTTCGCGAAATGCTTCCTGCGGATCGCCGATTCAAGCATCCTTGGGTTTTGGTTCTTGAAGAAGCGCATAATTATGTCTGTCCAGCGAGCCCCGACGAAGATCGTGGTCATAAGTTAGCTCGTCTTTCTTATGAGCGAATCGTTAAGGAGGGCAGAAAGTTTGGTATTTCTTTGATAATTGCAAGTCAACGACCGAGTGAAATCAGCCCAACAATTATTAGTCAATGCGCAAACTTTATTAGCCATAGATTACAAAACCCAGAAGA
Organism: Limisphaerales bacterium; assembly: GCA_965221075.1. Taxonomy (GTDB): domain Bacteria; phylum Verrucomicrobiota; class Verrucomicrobiia; order Limisphaerales; family AAA164-E04; genus UBA2970. Next base: position 2,600,697 of record OZ244865.1, on the reverse strand, counting down.
CATTGATTTCTTACGTCGCATAATCCCTGTTCAAGCTCGACGCCTTTTAGATCAGGTGGCCATTCTTGAATCTGGAGAAGCAATCGTTTTCGGTAGCACCTTTAACGTACCGTCTCGCGTGCAATTTGACTGTCCTGAACCTGGTCCATATAGCCAGACAGCTGCCCCATTCCTCGAATGGAGCAATGAAACGGACCCGTTTCCATTGCTTGAAGTTACAAATGCTTGGGGCGTTAAGCCACCTGACACAAACTCGGCATCTATGAACAGAACTGATATTTGATGCACGTCAAATATGGGAATCGCCCGGTCGATTGTTAATTCGGTCAAACAGATCGGTGTCAGATACCCAAGAGCTCTATGAGTCATGGAGGACTGTTATGTTGTTGGTGATCATTTGAACGTTTCTTTACCGTGACGGATTGTGGCAGTTGAGAATCTGTGAGTCCACGCCCTCGGTTGATGTATAAAGAGGTGTGAATGATTCAAGTAGTAGAGTCAAGGAGTGGCGCGGTGGCCTTAGGTCTGGCCAGTGACAGACCTGTCGATGCGTGTTAATGCTCAATCAATTGAAGGATCATGTTTTTCAATGTCATTGACAGGTTCCGCAGCTCGATTCCCGGAAACCTTCCAGATTCCAGGTCATGGACAGGGCATACGAAGACGACGGGGCATGTCAGGCGGTCAGGGAGCAGGGACTCGAACCCGTAGTTCCTCCCAAGAGCACACGGAAAGCTCCCTAGAAGTACGACAAGGAGATCTACAAGCTATAGAGAGACATTCAGGTCTCGCTTGCTGCTGATCTCGGCTGCTCTAGAAGCAGGATCCTGGTGGGGCTCTACAGCCCGAGCTCGACGAGCTTGCCTTCGATGGCGTCTGCCCATCGGCGGTAGCCTGCCTGGCTCAGGTGCAGGTAGTCGGGCATGACCGAGGCCGAGATGGTGCCGTCCGGCTCAAGGAAGGCCGGGCCGATGTCCATGTAGTGGACGTGCTCCCCGTCGTGGAGGCGCCTGAGGTGCTGGTTGATGGCCACGTTGTTGAGCCGCCCTTCGTCCATGGGGTTCCGGCCGCGGGGAAAGACCCCGTGAAGGAGGATACGGGTGGAGGGGGATCGCTGGCGGATCAGCTGGACGATGGCCTCGACGCCTTCGGCCACCTGGCCTGGCTCCTGCATCAGGTGTCCGGTGTTGTTGGTGCCGATCATCACCACAGCCACCTTGGGCCTGAAGGCGGCCGCGGGGCCCCGGGAGAGGCGCCACAGGACATGTTCGGTGCGATCGCCGCTGAAGCCCAGGTTGACGGCCTTCATCCCCTGGTAGCGCTTGTGCCAGACGTCGCGTCCACGGCCCTCCCAGCCCTGGGTGATGCTGTCGCCGATGAAGGCCAGATCGTGGGGGCCCTCCTCGCGCAGCCGCTGCTGGATGTCCCGCTCCCGCTGGCGCCACCAGTCCTCGTCGGCCCGGGTCATGGGGATGGTGGCGTTGTTCACCCGGTAGAAGGACCTGAGGTCGCGGTAGCGCTTCCTGAGCCCCGCCAGCACGTCCTGGTAGTCGGGCTGGTCGTGGACGCTGCGCATCTCGAGGGGATCGGCCGCCAGATCGAACAGCTGCCACTGGTTGCCCCGGGGGAAGTACATCAGCTTGTGGTCCTGGGTGCGGACCCCGTCGTGGATTGGCACCGCGTGGGCCGAGGCGTTCTCGTAGTAGGCGTAGTAGACGGCGTCCCGCCAGTCGGAGGGCGCCTCGGACCGGTTGGCCAGCAGGGGCAGCAGGCTGCGGCCCTGCATCTCCTCGGGAACGGGCGCTCCGGCCGCCTCCAGGAAGGTGGGGGCGTAGTCGATGTTCTGGATCAGGGCGGTTGAGCGGGTTCCCGCCTCGACCACCCCGGGCCAGCGGATCAGGAAGGGCATCTTGAGGGACTCCTCGAACATCCAGCGCTTGTCGTACCATCCGTGCTCCCCCAGGTAGAAGCCCTGGTCGGAGGAGTAGATCACCATGGTGTTCTCCCGGAGCCCGTTGGCGTCCAGGTAGTCGAGGATGCGGCCCACGCTCTCGTCGACGGCCACCACGGTGCGCAGGTAGTCCTTGACGTAGCGCTGGTACTTCCAGCGCAGCACGTCGGCATCGGAGAGCTTCCCGGCCTTCAGATCAGCCAGGAAGGCCTGGTTTTCCGGCTCGTACTGGGCGTCCCATGCGGTGCGCTGCTCGTCGTTCATGCGCCGGTACTCCCCGTTGCTGTGCCTGCCGGCGAAGTGCTCGGGAGCCTGGTTCTCCCCGGTGAACTTGGCGTCGTGACCCCAGTGGAAATGGCGGTCGATGGTCATCTCGTTCTCCTGGAGCAGCGCCGTGCGCCCCTGATAGTCGTCGAACAGGGTGGGGGGCTCGGGCACGTCCCTGCCGTCGAAGTACGAGAGGTGGCGCAGGGCCGGGGACCAGTTGCGGTGGGGGGCCTTGTGCTGGCACATCAGCATGAAGGGGCGGCCGGGATCCCGCTGCTCCTCCAGCCACTCGATGGCCTGGTCGGTCACGATGTCGGTGCAGTATCCGGTGTACTCCTTGCGGGTGCCGTCCATCTGGAGGAACACCGGGTTGTAGTAGCTGCCCTGGCCGGGGAGGATCTCCCAGTGGTGGAAGCCGGTGGGGTCGCTGGACAGGTGCCACTTGCCCACCAGGGCGGTCTGGTAGCCGCTCGCCTGAAGCAGCTTGGGGAAGGTGGTCTGGGAGCCGTCGAAGCGCTCCCCGTTGCGGCGAAATCCGTTGATGTGGCTGTGCTTTCCGGTGAGGATGCAGGCGCGGGACGGGCCGCAGATGGAGTTGGCGCAGAAGGAGTTGAGGAAGACGCTGCCTTCGTTGGCCAGGCGGTCGATCTGGGGGGTCTGCAGGATCTCCGATCCGTAGGCGCTGATCGCCCCCACGGCATGGTCGTCCGAGAAGATGAAGACGATGTTGGGCCGCTGCGACGCGTGAAGCAGCAAGGAGCAGAAGGGGAGCAGGAGGAGAAGCCTGCCGAGGAGGGGACGCATGGCCCGAAGGTTCTCCCGGGGGGCAGGACCGGTCAAGCGATTCCTCCCTCCCCGCCCGGCCCTCCAGCCTCCCGGCCCGGGGAGGGCTCTGCCGCTCCGGCTGGCCGGATCTTCGGCATCGACCTGGGCACCACCCATTCGGCCATCGCAGTGGTGGACTCCGGCTTCCCGATCGTGCTGGCCGATCCGCAGGGAAGGCGGATCGTGCCCTCGGTGGTCAGCTACGGGGAGGACGGGATCCGGGTGGGGGAGCCGGAGAGCGCGCCCTGCGGGGCCGTGGTCCGCTCCGTCAAGCGCTCCATGGGGCTTCGCTGGGGGGACCGGGGAAGCGACGGCGGAAGCGGGGATCTGGCTCGGGGCGAGAAGGACGCGCTATGGGTCAGGGCGGGGGAGTGCCTCCTTTCGCCCCAGGAGGTCTCGGCCCAGATCCTCAGGCACCTGATGGAGGTGGCCCGGCAGGCCCTGGGTGAGAGGGTCGAGCGGGCGGTGATCACCGTTCCTGCCTACTTCAACGACGCGCAGCGCAGCGCCACCCTGGAGGCGGGACGCCTGGCGGGGCTCGTGGTGGAGCGCATTGTCAACGAGCCGACCGCCGCGGCCCTGGCCTACGGACTGGACCGGCTGGGGGAGAAGTCCCGGGTGGCGGTCTACGATCTGGGAGGAGGCACCTTCGACCTGACCGTCCTGGAGCTGAACCAGGGCGTCTTCCGGGTGCTCTCCACCCACGGGAACACCCGGCTGGGGGGCGACGACATCGACGAGCGGCTGGCTAGCCTGCTGCTGGAGAGGGTGGCGGAGCAGGGAGGGCCTCCGAGCCTGGATCCTGCGGGCGCAGCCCGGCTGAGGGAGGCGGCCCGAAGGGCCAAGGAGTCGCTCTCGGCGAACGAGGCCGGAACAGTAGAGCTGCCGGGCCTGGCCGGGGCCTTCGGGCTGAGGACCGAGATCACCCGGCGGGATCTGGAATCGATCGCCTCGCCGGTGATCGAGCGCACCCTGCGCCACTGCCAGCAGGCCCTGGCCGACGCCGGCCTGGAGGCCCGGGATCTGGACCGGGTGGTGATGGTGGGAGGCCAGACGAGGATGCCCCTGGTGCGGGAGAAGGTGGGAAGCTGGTTCGGCTGCTCCGACTTCGAGGCCCTGGAGGGGGACCTGAGGATGGGGCGGGGGGAGCGGGGCAGGGGCCCGGTCCTGGATCTGTCCCAGCATCCCGAGGAGGCCGTCGCCCGGGGGGCCGCGATCCAGGGAGCGATGCTGGAGGGTAGGCGCCGGGACATGGTGCTGCTGGACGTGACTCCCCTCTCCCTGGGCATCGAGACCTTCGGGGGCCTGATGAACGTGATCATCCCCCGCAACACCACCATCCCGGCCAAGGCCGGAGAGGTGTTCACCACCGCGGTCCACGGCCAGCGCGAGATCCTGGTCCACCTCCTGCAGGGGGAGAGGGAGAGGGCGCGGGACAACTGGAGCCTGGGCCGCTTCACCCTGGAGGCCGAGTCCGAGCCCAGCGGGGTTCCCAGGGTGGGGGTACAGTTCGAGATCGACGCCGACGGGGTGCTCCATGTTCTGGCCAGGGATCTCGGCTCGGGGCGGGAGCGGACGGTGACCCTGGAGGCGGCGGTCGACGTCGCCGACGAGGAGGTCGAGCGGATGGTGGAGGAATCGGTGGAGCACGCCCTCGACGACCTGGCCTCGCGCCGGTGGATCGAAGGTACGCTCCGGGCCAAGGAAACCCTCGAGGCGACCCGCCAGGCCCTGGAGGAATGCGGCCCCGAGCTGCAGGAGGGGGCCCGGTGCCGGATCGACCGGGCGCTGGCCGGGGTGGAGAAGCTGCTGGGCGGCGAAGGGGACTGGAAGGAGCTGGAGCGCCGCACCCGAGAGCTGGACGAGGCCACCGGGGAGCTGGCCGAGCTCCAGATGCAGCGGGTGCTCGAGGAGATGGTCCGCCGCGGGGGCTAGCCTAGCCCTCCTGGCCGGGCACCTGGGCGGCGGCGGGCAGCTCCTCCTCCTCTTCCTCGGGAGAGTCCTCGGGCGAGGTCTCGTCGGGAGGGGGAGGGGAGATGTGGCCTGGATGGGGGGCACGCTGCACCCGGGGCAGGGGGTTGATCATCACGATCAGGCCCCGGCCGATCTTACGGGTCGGGGCGTCGGGGTGGCCCCAGGGGGAGAGCACTTCGACGAACTGGTCCACCACCTCGACGCCCACCTCCTTGTGGGCGTTCTCCCGGCCCCGGAAGCGCAGGGTCACCTTGACCTTCATGTCCTCGCAGAGGAAGTCGATGGCGTGGTTCTGCTTGGTCTTTAGGTCGTGGGGATCGATCTTGACGCTCAGCTGCACCTCCTTGGTGCGGTTGGAGTGCTGGTTCTTCTTGTTCTCCTTCTTCTTCTTGGACTGCTCGTACTGGTACTTGCCGAAGTTGACCAGGCGGCAGACGGGGGGTGTGGCGTTCTCGGCGACCTCCACCAGATCCACCTGCTTCTCCTTGGCCAGCTTGAGGGCCTCGTGGCGGCTGAAGACCCCCATCTGCTTTCCCGAGGAGTCCACCACACGGATCTCCCTGGCCCGGATCCTCTCGTTGATCCGGATGCGAGGAGCGCGGAAGCGGCGGTTGCGGGAGAATCCGGGCCGACTCAAGAAACCCCCGGGTACGACGTTGGTGCGCAGGGGCGGAAGAGTTCCGCTGCGCAGGAGCAGAGATGTTCCATCTATCGGGAGCGCATGCCGTCCGTCCCGTGAATGTCCCCCGGATCCACTTCCGTTTCAAGCAATTTCATCCGACTGACCTTCAATCCGATCCACGGTTGACAAGCCGCCGGACCGCCTGTTTGTTCCCCTTGCCTCCCCGAGCGGGAGCCACCATGGCTACGGTCGCGACATTCCGGGCGGTGCGCCCCCGGCCCGGACTTGAGGAAGCTCTTTGCGAGCTTCCCTACGACGTGCTTTCCACCCAGGAGGCGCAGCAGGCGGCTGCGGATCGCCCCCACAGCTTCTTCCAGATCAGCAAGCCCGAGATCGGGATCCAGGGGCAGGCCCCGTCCGGAGCCCGTCAGGCGCATGCCCTGGGGCGGGAGCGCCTGGAGAGGTTCCTCTCGGAGGGGTGGCTGAGGCGGGATTCCGAGCCCGCCTTCCATCTCTACCGGCAGGTCGCAGGAAGGCATTGCCAGCTGGGCCTGGTGGCGCTGGCCAGCTGCGAGGAGTACCAGTCGGGCCTGATCCGCAAGCACGAGTCGACACGTCCCGACAAGGAGCAGGACCGGGTTGCCCACATGGAGGCGCTGGGGGCCCAGACCGGACTGGTGTTCCTGGCCTACCGCGCGGTGCCAGCCCTCCAGAGGCGGCTGGAGGCTTTCGCCTCGGGCCCCCCGTGCGTGGACTTCCACGACGGGGATTCGGTCCGCCACAGCGCCTGGGTGATCGGCTCGGCCGAGGACCAGGAATGGATCGCCGCGCAGTTCCGGGCCATCCCCCGCCTCTACATCGCCGATGGCCACCACCGCATTGCCGCTGCCGCCCGGGTGGCCCGCGATCGCGGGGGTGCGGGAGGCAGCGGCGGCTTCGTGGCCGCTCTCTATCCCGACCATCATCTGCGGATCCTACCCTACAACCGCCATGTGCACGACCTGGCGGGCATGGGCGCTGCGGTCCTGCTGGAGCGGATAGGGGAGGTGGCCGAGGTTTCCGAGGCTGCCGGTCCGGTGGTTCCCGGAGCGGAGCGCCGGATGGGCATGTACCTGGAGGGACGCTGGCACCATCTCGCCTTCGAGGTGGACGAGAAGGCCCCGGCCCGGGAGCGGCTGGATGTGGCCTGGCTTCAGGACCGGATCCTGGGGCCGCTGCTGGGCATCGACGATCCCCGCACCAGCTCGCGCATCTCGTTCGTGGGAGGGAGCCGAGGCACCGAGGAGCTGGAGGAGCGGGTCGATGGCGGCGGGGGCGGCGTCGCCTTCTCGCTCCACCCCACACCCATGGAGAGCTTCATGGAGGTCGCCGACGAAGGCCAGATGATGCCCCCCAAGAGCACCTGGTTCGAGCCCAAGCTGCGCGACGGGATGTTCTGCCACCTCCTCGAATAGAATGCCGGAACCGTCTCGGCCAATGATGGCGAGACACCTGCCCACCCTGTATTCTGCGAGCGATGAGCGAGGCAGATTTGGCAGCCTCTACTGAATAACTTGTGGGTTTGTGCTGTCCAGACAGCCGTGGCTGGCACTAGCCATGGCAACTCGGCTCCATAGCCACAGACAGCCTGCGCCATGTGTTCAATTCCTATTTCCCTTCCCTAAGTTGTCCCGGCCCTCCGCACCTGGCTAGGAGCTGCGTCGTCAGCCAGCACTGTGACAACCCTGTCGATGCGTAGAAATGCTCAATCGATTGACGGATCAAGTGTCTCAATGTCATTGACAGGTTCCGGTGACCTCACGGAAACTCGAACTGACGACGGAGAAAGCGGAGGAGAATCCCATGACTCAAGAGGATGAGCTGCTCGACCGCATCACGTTCCGAGCCGACATCTTCGGCGGAAAGCCGATCATCCGAGGCATGCGGATAGCCGTGGAGCATGTTTTGGGCAATCTCGCGGCTGGAGAGACAGTCGAGGACCTGCTTGAGCACTACCCGTTCCTCGAACCGGGGGATGTCCAGGCATGCCTGCTCTTCGCCCATCGCCTGTTGGTCGGCGAGCAAGTCCATGACCGCATCGACGTTCGAGAGACTTCGTGAAGTTTCTGATCGACGAATGCGCCGAGTCTGTGCCGTTACGCAGAGCTCTTCTGGAGCTCGGGCACGATGTGCTCTCCGTGCGTGATCAGTGTCCGCAAGCCATCGACGATTCGCTGCTCGTCACAGAGGGCAAGGATTTGGGGAACTCGTCTTCCTACGGGGACTTCCGCATCCCTGAATCGTGCGTCTCGTCGGTATGACACCTGAAGAGAGAGCGGAGGCCATCCAGACACTGATCGAGCTCCATGAACAAGCCATGGACGAAGTCGCAGTCATCGTAGTCACTGGAAGGCGCGTGCGGATACGGTCTGCAAGAAACATGAGCAGGAACCGTGACTAGAGGTAGCTACTCAGGTAGTAATCAAGCAGTTTTCAGTTTGGTTATTAAGACATTGTTGCTTGAACTCAATGTTTCGAGCATATCCCCCCCCCCCCCCGAGTTTCTTGGAAGAGACGGTAACCCACGCTTTTTTCAGTAGAGGCATAATGTTGTTCGTTTAATATGACAGGATGCTCAAAGTTTTTTTGTTATGAAGTATATAGTGCTGGCATGTTTTGGGGGAGCCTTGATCTGGATTGCTCTTATTTTTTTCAGACCAGTTAACGATGATAGCGCATCGGACGGCATACGGGAATCGAGCGACAAAAAAATTATTTCTGGCGCAATTTCTATAAATACTAACAGGGACGAATCCGACAGCGCAGCCAATCCTTTAGGTGCAGCATTAAAAGCAATGCAAGAGTCTCGCAAAAAAACCATTGCAGATAAAAATAAAGAGGCCCAAAGAAGAATTGAAGACGATGAAAAATGGCTGCGCGATAACAAAGAATATGTTGATGAAATTCGAAATGAGAAGATCGAAAAAGAGCAATGGTTGGAAAGTAGAAAGGAATGGATCGAGAATTTCCCGTACGAGAAGAAGCACCATCCGACAATTTTCTTTTCTCTAGAAGCGTTTGAACTGCCAGATATACAGCTACAGCAGCCAAATTTTGTGGATTATATGGATGCCGCTAGAAACGACGGAGTCAAGACGTTGTTTGAATTTGGGGATATGGCCGATGCATACAATGAAGCAATGCAGCAGTATAGATCGGAATACGAGGCCGCAATGTTTCCGGCTGTGAAGGCAAGGGGCATGGTTGCCAATCATTCCAAATTAAAGACTTTCTACGACGGCAAGCTAAGATTTACAGAGGAGTTTGAAATGGTATATGACATAATCAACGAGTATGGATACGCTGACAACACTATTCTGGTGATAGAGGCGTTTGACGATTTGCTGGTGCATAGCCAAGCCTTATTACGCGATCCAAATGAAATATGGAACAACGAAGGTGTTACATGGGGAGAAAGAGCTGAATCGACAAAGCAATACATGATGGCTGCTCTCTATGGTTCCAAATACTCGTTTTTGCACGGAGAACAGAGGCCTAGCAGGGAGGAGGCGGAGGAGATGAGTTTCCGGATATTTAATGAGATACCGATTGATAATTTCGCCAACATGGGACGTGGTTTTCCTGTGATTGCCGAACATAGATCCCAATTAAAGGATGGAGATCCATTAATATACAGGTAGAATCTATATTTAGTGCCTGTGACAAAAGTCCGAGTTGTTAGAGATGTTGGCAGCTGATCAGAAATATGGTTTGCCATAACTGCTGGCAAACCAGCCCAGGCTGGCTTCTTCCATTCGAATCCAGGAATGGTCCTTCGACATGGACTGAGAAGGACGGCGGCAGAGCTGAACCTGCCGGGCAGGATGGACTGGCATGGCCTGCTTCCTGCCGTCAGGGCTTCAGGCGTGCCGCGTCGAGAGAGCTGCTCTGGCGGCGGGAAGAAGCCGCTAGCGGTCGGGGCGTCTCCCGCCAGGGGTAGGACTCCTGTCTTCGTGGCGCGCTGCGGCGGCTTCCCGCACCGGAGCCGATCCGGGCAACGGACGGAGAGGGCGGCCTAGCCGCCCCGTCTCCGGGAGCCGGCCCATTCGACGATCCTCTCCCGGACATGGGCCAGCGGGACTTCCTCCATGGCGCCCCCGCGGGGCTTCCATTCCGCAGCCTGGCGGGCCAGGGATCGGGGCCCGAAGGTGATGCGCAGGGGGAAGCCCACCAGCTCCGAGTCCTTGAACTTGACTCCGGGGCTCTCGTCCCGGTCGTCCAGGATCGCCTCGATCCCGTCCTCCAGGAGGGCGTCGTGCAGAGAGAGGGCCTGGCGCATGGCCGCAGAGCCGGGATCGGGGTCCAGCACCGTAAGGCAGACGATGTAGGGGGCCACCGGGACCGGCCACAGGATGCCCTGTTCGTCGTGGTTCTGCTCGATCACGGCCTGGAGGGTGCGGGTGATGCCGATTCCGTAGCAGCCCATCACCATCGGCTTGCGCTTTCCCTGCGGATCGAGGAAGTGGGCGCCAAGGCTCTCGCTGTACTTGGTCCCCAGGAGGAAGACGTGGCCCAGCTCGACCGCGTTGCGCTGCTTTAGCGGCTCCCCGGTCTCGGGGCAGGGCTCCCCGGCGCGCACCTCGCGCAGGTCGGCCCACTGGTTTACCTCGATGTCGCGCTCGATCCACACCGAGCGCAGGTGGTAGCCGTCGCGGTTGGCCCCGGTGACCAGGCCGAAGCCCCCCTTGAGCATGCGGTCTGCCAGGATCTCCGTCCCCTCGACCCCCACCGCTCCCAGGCTGCCGGGCGAGGCCCCCAGCAGGCTTTGGATCTGCTCCGGCTTCGCGGGGGCGAAGTCGGCGCTGCCAAGCTGGCGGGCCAGCTTGGCCTCGTTGAGGGAGTCGGCTCCGCTGAGCAGGATCAGGCGGGGCTTCCCGTCCGCCATGTAGACCAGGGTCTTGATCTGGCCGGTGGCGGGGACGTTCCAGGGAGGCGAGGACAGGTCCTCGATGGTGCGGCAGCCGGGGGTCTCGAAGGGCTCGGCGGGGGGAGGGGAGCCGGGGCTGCCGCCCTCGAACCGGGAGGGCAGGGCGCTGACGGCCTTGTCCCGGTTGGCGGCGTAGCCGCTGGAGTAGAGAATCACGTTCTCCCCGGTCTCCGAGGGGGCCATGTACTCGTGGGACTCCTGGCCGCCCATCACCCCCGAGTCGGCCTGGACCGCCACCGCGTCGAGGCCGACTCGCCGGAAGATGCGGGCGTAGGCCTGGTACATGGCCTGGTAGCTGGCCCGGGCGGCCTCGGCCGAAACGTCGAAGCTGTAGGCGTCCTTCATGACGAACTCCCGGGCCCGCATCAGGCCGAAGCGGGGCCGGATCTCGTCGCGGAACTTGGTCTGGATCTGGTAGAGGTTGAGGGGAAGGCTGCGCCAGGAATGGATCTCCGAGGCCGCCAGGGTGGTGACCACCTCCTCGTGCGTGGGGCCCAGGATCCACTCCCGCTTCTGGTGGTCGCTGGCCTTGAAGAGCACATGGGCGGCGCTCTCGTAGCGGCCGCTGCGCTTCCAGATCTCGGGCGGCTGCAAGGCCGGCATGAGCACCTCCTGGGCCCCGGCCCGGTCCATTTCCTGGCGCACGATGTCCTCGATCCGGCGCAGGATCCGCATCCCCAGGGGAAGGAAGGTGTAGAGCCCTCCGGCCAGCCTGCGGACCAGTCCCGCCCGCAGCAGCAGGCGGTGGGAGAGGATCTCGGCCTCGGCGGGGGTCTCCTTGAGGGTGGGGATGAGGGTCCGGGTCCAGCGCATCGCCGGAGGGTGGGCTACTTGACCGTGTTGCGCAGCGGGGCCATCCCCTGGATGCGGACCTCGAGCTGGTCGCCGGAGGAGATGGGGCCCACCCCGCTGGGGGTTCCGGTGAGGATCACGTCGCCGGGCAGGAGGGTGAGGTGGGTGGAGATGAAGCTGACCAGCTCGAAGCAGTCGAAGATCATGCGGCCGGTCTGGGAGTTCTGGCGCAGCTGGCCGTTCTGGAAGAGCTGGATGGTCAGCTCCCGGGGATCGATCTTGGTCTCCACATGGGGCCCCAGCGGGGTGAAGGTGTCGAAGGACTTGGCCCGGGCCCACTGGCTCTCGGACTTCTGGATCGTCCGGTCGCTGATGTCCTGGGCGGCGGTGTAGCCCAGAATGTAGCGCGAGGCGGCCTCCCGGGCCACGTTGCGGCACTTGCGCCCGATGATCACGGCCAGCTCGGCCTCGTAGTCGGTCCGGTGGCCGGGGTAGGGCACCTCGATGCGGCCTCCGTCGCTGAGCAGCGAGGTGGGGGCCTTCAGCCAGAAGAGCGGCTCCCGGGGGAGGGCGGCGCCCGACTCCAGGGCGTGGTCCTCGTAGTTGAGCCCCACCGCGATCAGCTTGGAGGGGACGAAGGGCACCAGGGTGCGTATCCCCCTGGGCGCCAGGGGCTCCCTCTGGTAGGAGGGGGAGCCGAAGACGTCCCCCTTGAGCGGGTAGATCCCGCCTTCGACCACCTTGGCGTAGAAGGTCTTGTCCCCCTTCTGGAAGCGTCCGATCGCAGCCATCGCGCAGCTGCACCAAGCTACCGGCGAGGCGCCGCCGGCGGCAAGGCCATTCCAGGGCGGTCCGGATGCCGGGCATGCCGGCGGGAGGGCGGCTGCCCGGCTTCATCGCCGTTTCGGACTGCCTTCCCGGATCGTTACGGGCGGGGACGGAACCGCCCGTCTCCGCAGCCTGCGGCGCGAGCCATGCCCGGCTGTCTCCGGCGGATCGCCTGCACGGGCGGTCCGTCGCCGGGCAGGGGAATCCTCGATTCCCGAGTCCGGGCCCGGAGAACCGGCGGCTCTCTGCAAGCGGGAAGAAGGCGGAGGGCGGATCAGCCGACGCGATTGGATGCGCCGGACCCCGGTCCAGTCCGGCGAAGCGGAGAAACGCCTGCAGGCGAAGCCGGGAGCCTGCGGGTTGCGTGCCGGGATTCGAGGCATGGCAGATTCACGTCCGTTGCCGGCACGGTTCCGGACTGCGAACGCCGCAGCCGCATTCTTCGGTTGCGGCGCCGTGCTCCCCGATTGCCGACGGATCTCGAAGCGCGACAGGGCAGAGCGCAGGAGGGCGGGCCCAGGCCTTCTGGAGTCTGGCGGCAGGCTCTCCCATCGGACCGGGCAGCGCCTGCCCGGTCCGATGGGAGGAGGCGATCCAGTCCGCTCCGATGGCATGGTCCGGAGGGACGGGGACCGGTGGCGGGCAGGGTGTCAGCGCGGGCCCGGCCGGCGTCTGCGCCCCCGGATCCCGAGGGCGAGCAGGACGCAGAAGAGGAGGATCAGAAGGGCCTCGGCGATGTGCGGGCCTGAGTGATGGGCCAGGATGGGATGCATGGGCTTGTGCGGTGCGGATCACCCGGCATGGAGCCGGTACCATAGGATCTGGGGGAAGCAGCCGAAGAGCAGGACCGTGGCGGCCAGAGAGCGGATCAGGATGCGCAGCGGGAGAGGGGCGGGGGAGGACGGCTCCTCCCCGCCTTCCTCCGCGTAGGCGTGCCCGAGGACCCGCAGGTAGTAGTAGAGCGAGAGGGTCGAAAGGAGGATGCCGCCTACCGCCAGAGCCGTGTGCACCGCCTGGGGGGAGCGGAGCAGGGACGCGAACAGGCCCACCTTCCCCAGGAAGCCGGCCATGGGGGGTATGCCCGCCAGCGAGAGCAGGAAGATCGCCAGGCAGAGGGCCTCCAGCGGGTGGCGCCGGTGGAGGCGGTGCAGGCTGCTGAAGTGGTCGGAGCCTCTCTCCGTCTCCACCAGGTGGACCAGGGCGAAGAGACCCAGGACGGCCGGGCCGTAGGTCAGGAGGTGGTAGAGCATGGCCGCTTGGCCCAGCGGATCGGCGGCCAGCACGCCGAAGGCGATGTAGCCGGAGTGGGCGATGGCCGACCAGGCCAGCAGGGGGCGCAGGCGTGCCTGCGCCAGGGCCGCCAGGTTGCCCGCCAGCAGCGAGAGCGCCGAGAGCAGGACCAGGATCTCGTTCCAGCCCGTCCCCCCGCCCGGGGAATCGAGCCCCTCGAGCCAGATCCGGGCGAACAGGTGGAAGCCGGCCAGCTTGGAGGCCGAGGCGACGAAGCCCGCCACCGGGGCGAAGGCCGACTGGTAGACGTCGGGCGCCCAGGAGTGCATCGGGACCAGCGCCGCCTTGAAGCCGAATCCCACCGCCAGGAAGACCGCACCGGCCAGGACCAGGGGGGAGCCGTCGAGGGAGGAGAGATCGCTGATGGCCAGGCTTCCTCCCGATCCGTAGAGGAGGCTCAGGCCGAACAGGGTGAAGGCGGCGGCCACCCCTCCGGGCAGGAAGTACTTCAGGGCCCCCTCGGCCGACCATGCGGCCCTGCGGTCCAGGGCGACCAGGGCGTAGAGGCAGAGGGCGGAGAGCTCCAGGGCCAGGAAGGCCAGGAGCAGGTTCTGCGCGGAGGCCATCAGCAGCAGGCCCGCCAGAGCCGCCAGCAGCAGGAAGCAGGCCTCCCCGGCGTGGCGGGGGAGGCCCGCCTGCCAGAACAGGGCCAGGGCGGCCATTCCCAGAACGAGGAGGCCCAGGCGCACCCAGACGGACGCGCCTACGGGGTTGATCCAACGGGCCGCCTCCTGGGGAGCGTCCGGCGTTCCCGGGACCAGGAGGGCCGCCACGGCGCATCCCAGCAGGGCCATGGCCGGAAGGCATCCCCGACGAAGCCCGGGGGATATCCGTGCGGGAAGGGACAGATCCAGCCCCAGCGCCACCAGCCCCGCCGCCACCAGGATCGTCTCGGGCAGCAGCAGGCGGAGGATGTCGGCGTAGGGGACCTCCATCATCTACCCGGGATCCAGAGATCCATCGCCGGGAGGATCCGGTCCAGGAGCAGGCCCGGGAACAGGCCGGCCAGCAGGGTGGCCGCCATCAGGGCCAGGGCCCCAGCCTTCTCGGGAAGGGTGAGGGGGGGCAGACCGTCCCGGGGCGGCCCCTGTCGGGCAGCGAAGGCGCTCTGGTAGGCGGAGAGGGTGTAGCCGGCCCCCACCAGGATCCCCAGGACCGCGGGGATCAGCAGGAGGGGGAAGGCCTTCCAGGTCCCCACCAGGACGTGCAGCTCGGCGACGAAGCCGCTCAGGCCGGGCATTCCGATGGCTCCCAGGCCCCCCACCACGAAGGCCGCCATGGCCAGGGGCAGCTGGCGGGAGAGCCTCCAAGCGCCCAGCTCCGAGAGGTCGCGAGTGCCGGTCCTGGCGTGGATCATCCGCCCCACCACCGCGAAGAGCAGGCAGGCGAGGAGGCCGTGGGAGAACATTTGCAGGACCGCTCCCGAGAGGCCCCATTCCTCCCGGGTGGCGAATCCCAGCAGCACGAAGCCCATGTGGCTGATGCTGGAATAGCCGATCACGAACTTGAAGTCCCTCTGGGCCAGGGCGGCGAGAGCGCCGTAGAGGATGCCGATGGCCCCCAGCAGGGCCACCCAGATCCGCCACGCCTCCCAGCCGTCGGGGAACAGGGCCATGGGGAAGCGCAGCGCCCCGTAGGCCCCCAGCTTCATTACCACCCCGGCCAATAGCATGGAGGCGCCGGTGGGGGCGGCCACATGGCCGACCGGGGCCCAGGTGTGCAGGGGCCAGATGCCGGCCAGGACCGCGAATCCAAGGAAGGCCACCGGAAAGGCCCATTTCTGGAACGCTATGGGGAAGGAGTGCTCCTGGAGCTCCCGCAAACCGAAGGCCTCCCCTCCGGCCTCGGCCCAGGCGCACAACAGGCCGATCAGCACCAGGGTGCCTCCGGCGAAGGAGTAGAGCGCCAGCTTCATGGCGGCGTAGTCCTTGCGGGTCGATCCCCAGATGACGATGAGGAAGTACTTGGGGATCACCGCCAGCTCGTAGAAGAGGAACAGCAGGAGCAGGTCCTGGCTGACGAACACCCCGTAAACGGCCGCCACCAGGAGCAGCGCCAGGGCGTGGTACTCCCGGACCCTTCTGGCGATGTTCCAGGAGAAGAGAACGGCGGTGGTGGCCGACAGCCCGGTGAGCACCATCATCGACAGGCTGATGCCGTCCGCCCCGGTGCGCCAGTGGAGGCCCAGGGCGGGCAGCAGTGGAAGCGAATGCTCCCACTGCACCGGTTCGCCGGCCAGGGAAGGGTACCTCAGGAACAGCCACAGCGAGGCTGCCAGGCCCAGGAGGGCGGTGGCGAGGGAGACGCGCCTGGCCGCCTTGTCGGCAAGGCCGGGCAGGAGGAAGCAGGCCAGGGCCCCGGCCAGGCTGATCCATACGGGGGCGCTGGTCATGGGGATTCCCCCCTAGCGGGAAGATATGGCGTGGGCTGCTCCTGTGCTCACCTGGACGGGAATCCCGGAACCGTCCGCTCTCGGGTCGTGCCGGGGGCATTGTGCGTCGCCCCTTCCACCTGGCAAGCGCGAAGCCGGGGCCGGTTGGCGACGCTATTTTGCCATGGCCAGCCGGGCGGAACTGCGGCAGTGTAGGTACCAGATGGCTCGCAGGAGAGATGCAGGGCTTTGCTGGCGAGGCTCGATGGCGGGGGTCCTGCTCTGGGGCGCGGCGCTGGCCTCCGTGGGCCAGCCCCTGCAGCGGGAGCCCGCCCTCGCCCTGGCGCTTCCATCCCTTCCCCCGCAGTCAGGCTACGGACTGGAGCAGGCATTCTCCCGGCTGCCCAGCTTCAGCCATCCTGTGGCCCTGACGAGCCCCCCCGGAGACGACCAGCGCCTCTTCGTGGTGGAGCGCCGGGGTAGGATCTGGGTGGTGGACGGCGGGGAGGATCCGGGGCGCTCCCTGTTCCTCTCCCTCAGCCGCATCGCCGAGTCTGGCGCGGGCGAGCAGGGAGTCCTGGGACTGGCCTTTCATCCCCGCTACCGGGACAACGGCTACTTCTACGTGTTCTACACCGCCAGGGGGGCGCGCTCCCCCAACCGCCTCTCCCGCTTCCAGGTCGACCCCCTCGATCCGGACCGGGGCCTGATCGATTCGGAGCTGGTGCTGATCAGCCAGGCCGACGACGCCGGCAACCACAACGGAGGGGATCTCCACTTCGGGCCCGACGGCTACCTCTACTTGGCCCTGGGGGACGAGGGGGCCGCCAACGACAGCCTGGGCAACAGCCAGCGGCTGGACCGAGACTTCTTCGCCGGGATCCTGCGCCTTGACGTGGACCGGCGCGAGGGCAGCCTGCCCCCCAATCCCCATGCCGCCATCCCCGTGGATCCTGTCGGCGGCGCCCGGTTCCGGGTGCCTCCCGACAACCCCTGGGTGGGAGCCACGGAGTTCCTGGGGCGCCGGCTTGCTACGGACCGGGTGCGCACCGAGTTCTGGGCGGTGGGCCTGCGCAATCCCTGGCGCATGGCCTTCGACCCGGCCACCGGCGCGCTGTACACCGGGGATGTGGGGCAGGGGCGGCGCGAGGAGATCAACCTTGTCGAGAGGGGAGGCAACTACGGATGGAACTACCGGGAGGGAAGCCTGGACGGGCCGTGGCGCCCGGCTCCCTCCGGAGCGAGCTTCCAGGAGCCGATCCTGGAGTACCCCCACGGGACCGGGACCTTCCAGGGCAAGTCGGTGACCGGAGGAGTGTTCTACCGGGGAGGCCGCATTCCGGACCTCTACGGGGCCTACGTGTTCGGCGACTACGTCAGCGGCAACATCTGGTCGCTGCGCCTCCGCGAGGATCGGCCGCCGCAGTGGGAGCGGCTGGCCCGGGAAGTGGGGATCTCCGCTTTCGGCACCGATCCCCGCAACGGCGACGTCCTGGTGGCCGATCTCAACTCCAACCGCCTTCTGCGCCTGGAGCCCCGGTCCTCCGGGGGCGGGCCCGGCTTCCCCGCCACCCTCTCGGAGACCGGAGCCTTCCGGGATCTCTCCACCCTGGAGCCGCAGCCGGGGATCGTTCCCTACCGGATCCGCGCCCCTTTCTGGTCGGACGGGGCCGACAAGCGGCGCTGGTTCGCCCTGCCTGATACCGACCTCCTCATCGGCAACTCCCCCTCGGGCCCCTGGTCCTTCCCCGAGGGGATGGTCTGGATCAAGCACTTCGAGATGGAGATGGCTGAGGGGGATCCCGGATCCCGCCGCCGCCTCGAGACCAGGTTTCTGGTCAGGGAGCCTGCCGGAGAGGCCGGAAGCGGGGTCTACGGGATCACCTACCGGTGGGACGAGGACGGCAGGGAGGCCCGGCTGGTGGAGGCCGAGGGCCGGGACGAGCTGCTGGAGATCGAGGCGGAGGACGGGCTCAGAAGCGTGCTCTGGCGCTATCCAGGACGCAGCGAGTGCCTGGCCTGCCACACCCGCCAGGCGGGCGGGGCTCTGGGTTTCTCCGCCGAGCAGCTGGACCGGGAGGGCTTCCATGGGCCCCAGCTCCAGGCCCTCCACCAGGCAGGGTACCTGGAACGGGAGCCTGTTCCGTCTCGGCTTCTGTCGCCTCTCGACGATCAGGAGGCCGATCTGGAGGAGCGGGTTCGCTCCTACCTGCATGTCAACTGCGGCCAGTGCCACCGGCCGGGAGGAGAGGCCATCGGACTTTGGGACGCCCGGATGGAGGCTCCCCTGGCCGAGGCCGGGATCGTCGGGGGAGCCCTGGCCAATTCTTCGCTGAGTCCAGCCCGCCGGGTGGTGGTTCCGGGGGAGCCTTCCGCCTCGGAGCTGCTGCAGCGGATGATCTCCACCGGAAGCGATCGCATGCCTCCGGTGGCCACCCGCGTCCCCGACCACCGGGCCATCGAGGCGATCTCGCGGTGGATCTCCCAGTCGCTGCCGAGGGAGGCCTACCAGGAGTGGTCCCTGAGGCACCTGGGAGAGGTGGCCGATGAGGGGGGAGACGCCGACGGGGACGGAATGTCCAACATGCTGGAGTACCGTCTCGTCACCGATCCGGCCGATTCCGGGGACTACTGGCGGCTGCAGATCCTGAGGCAGGGCGACTCGCTCCAGCTGCGGTTCCCTGCGGTCTCCGATCCGGGGCTGGTCCTGGAGCTGGAGGCCACCAGCAGTCTCGATTCGCCCTGGCGGACCCTCGATCCGGGAGTGGAGGATCCCTTCCGGGGGGAGAGGGGGACGCTCAAGTCCCTGCCCCTTCCCAGGGAGAGCGACGGCCCGTTCTTCGTCAGGGCGCGCATCGGGAGCGGCTGAGGAGCGCAACCTTGAGTCGCTGCGGGTGTTGAACCCGAATGGAGCAATGAGGGGACTGCTGGCATTGGGGATCCTGGGGGCCATGGCGGCGTGGATCCGCGCCGATCCAGGGATCCGGTGGGATCCCGCCACCCGGACAGTGGAGGCCTCCCTGGAGAAGGATTCCCTGGTGGATGTCCTGATCTCCCTCTCCAGCCAGACCGGTTGGCAGGTGTGGATCGAGCCCGAGCTGGAGGCTGAACTGACCATGCGCTTCGGCCCCCTTCCGGCTCACCGAGCCCTGCGGCGCATTCTGGGGGTGTGGAACTTCGCCCTGATGCAGGACCGCGAGGGCAGGCCGAAGCTGTGCGTCTACCGCAACTCCGCCGCAGCTGCGATCAAGCGCCTGGAGGCGCCCGAGCCGGACGCCCGCATCGACAACGAGCTGATCCTCACGTTCGGATCGGGGAGCGAGGCCGAAGTCCGGGATATGGCCCGGAGCCTCAGGGCCCAGATCGTCGGCAGCATCGAGGGCCACGATGCCTGGCTTTTCCGCTTCAAGGACGCCGAGAGCGCCGATCGGGCCAGGGAGCTGCTGGCCCATGAGGATGGCATCGATGTGGCCGACAACTACCGCCTGCCGGGCTTGTCCCCCGATCTGGGGGCAGGGCCTCCGATCCTCGATCCGTTCCAGGTGCGGGCCAATCCCGAGGTGGGCGAGGACACCCTGGTGGTGGCCTTGCTGGACACCCAGGTGCAGCAGGATGCCCCGGGGCTCTCCGATTTCCTCCTGGATCCGGTGGTCCTGGGCGAGGGGCAGGAGGCTCCCCTCGGTGGAGAGCCGACCCATGGAACCACCATGGCCCTCACCCTGCTGGAAGGGATTGGGCAAGTGGTCGCCAACGAGCCTGCCGATGTGCGCATCCTGCCAGTGGACATCTACGGCAGCGCCGAGGAGACCTCCACCTTCCAGGTGGCCGCCGGCATCGTCGCCGGCCTGAAGATGGGGGCCGGCGTCTTCAGCCTGAGCCTGGGAGGCGAGGAGTCGGCTCCCTTCCTGCGCGATATCGTCGCCGAAGCCCACAGCCAGGGGGTGGTGTTCATAGGGGCGGCGGGCAACGAGGGCGGCACCAGGGAGATCTTTCCTGCTGCCTATCCCGAATTCCTGGCGGTCACCTCCTCGCTTCCCGACGGCTCCCTGGCCCCCTACGCCAACAACGGGACCTTCGTCGACGTGGTGGCTCCGGGGCACTCCCACATAGCCTACGACGGCTCCACCTACCTGATCCAGGGCACCTCGGTGTCGGCTGCCTCGGTGGCGGGAGTGACCGCTGGCCTGGCGTCCCAGACCGACCTGTCGCTACGGCAGGTCGAGTCGCAGCTGCGCAGGAGCCTCCCCCAGCCCTGAGGCGAGGGTGCGCCTGACCGACACGTAGCGGGTAGCGTGGAGGACCTGCTTCCTGGCCTCCACCGTGACCTTCCGGCCTCCGAATCCGAGCAGGATCCGCTGGCAGAGCTCGTGGACGAGCCGCTCCAGCAGGATCCAGGTCCTTCCCTGCACGAAGGAGCGGAGGTCCTCCACCAGGCGGGCGTAGTCGATGGTGTCCGACAGGCGGTCGCTCGCCGCCGCCCTGTCCAGCGAAGCCTCCAGGATCACACGGACCAGAAGCCTCTGAGGGTGCGCCCGCTCGGCGTCCTCGGCCCCGATGCGGCAGTGGACCTCTATGTCCTCCAGGTGGATCAGGTCGGGACTCTGCGGATCCTGCCCGGATCGGGGACCTTCGCTCCGCACTCTTTCGATCAGGTTCCTGGTGGGCGCGTTGAGATCCATGCCGAGCGCCTCGTCCAGCTGCGCCCACCGGTAGTCGTGGGCCTCCTGGTTGAGCCGCACCGGGCCGGAGGAGGCAGCGGTGGCGGTGTAGTTGAGCAGGAGGAAGTGGGCCGGTTCGTGAAATTCATCAGGATCGATGGCGTCCTGGACCATCGCCATGCGGATGTTCTCGATCTCCAGTCCGGTCTCCTCGAGGATCTCGCGGCGCAGGCCCTCCTCGGCGGTCTCCCCCCGGCGGATCTTCCCCCCGGGTATTCCCCACCGGTGAGACCACTTCCGGGACCGGGTCATCAGCGCCCGCCCCTGGGAGTCGAAGACCAGGGCGCCGACCGTGGCCAGGGGATGGCGGGCGGCCCTCGGGGGCTGGGGCAGGGGGAGGGAGCCCTGGTTCTCCTCCAGGATCTCGCGCAGCTGATCGAGGTTATCCACCGTCAGGTCGGGGGCGGAGTCCCGCAGCTCGTCGGCGGAGTCGAAGCCGGTGAGCACCGCGCAGGAGACGATGTTGCCGGCCCGGGCCGACTCGATATCGTGGCGCATGTCGCCCACGAACAGGGTGTCCTCCCACTTCATCCCGTAGCGTTCCACGATCCCCGCGATGGCCTTGCGCTTGTCCTCGATCCCCACGAAGGTCTCGGTGAAGAAGGGGGCGAATCGGGTGATCTCCATGTGGAGCTGGAAATGGCTGGGGTGGATGGAGCTGAGCACGAACATGCGGATGCCTCTCTCCCGGCAGAAGCGGAGGAAGCCGAGGGAGTGGGGCAGGGGGCGCACCCGGTGCATCTCGCTCCTGAAGTCCCGCTTGTACCAGATGTCCAGCTGGGTGAGGGTCACGTGGGGGGTGAGCCGCTCGTAGAAGTGGCGGAAGGGAAGCTCGAATTCTCGCCGGAACGCCTCCAGGCTGAGGGCCGGGACCCCCGCCCGGGCCAGGGTGTGGTTGGTGGCCAGCCAGACGGCCTCCATGTCGTCCATCAGGGTGCCGCACCAGTCGAAGATGATGTTGCGAATCACTGGCGGGCGACCATACGGGCCGGGAGCTGTGGGAGCAAACCCGATCCTGGGTCCCCCTTGCAGGAACATCGTGTTCCAAGCCCCCAAGAGGCATTCATTCAAATTGCCAACGCGATCTTGAGTGGATCCCGTAGTGCCGAGAGCGACGAAATCCGTCTTGATCCAATGACAAGATTCACCTTTCAGAGCCAGTCAGTTACAACTCCAATCGGATGTCTGCCCGAGTCCGGATCGGAGTTCACATGAAGCAAGGATTCCGTTTCTGTGCTGGTAATACGAATCCACGACAGTCTCATAGGTCCGAAACATCATCACGTCGTTCTTCTGCTTGATACGACAGATAATCAAGCGCACGATCCTGATACGCTGTCTGGTCCCTGGCGGAAGGTGGCTGACATTTGTCAAGACAGGGATGCCTCGGATATCGAGTTGAGCAACCAACAAAAGCGTTCGAATGAAGATCACGATGGCAGCTATTCCCACACAACGGATCGCCGTCCATCCATTATTCCTGCTGTACTACTGCTCGAGATCGTCCAAGATCTGGCAGGATCTCGGCCGCGAACGGCTTGGCCGTTCGCGGCCGATTCCGGTGCTGTACGATGGATCATCCTTCGAAAGGTTGACACGGTCACAGGTAGAAAGTAATAGGAGAGTTTCAGGTTTTGGAGACATAGCCCGATGGGAATAATAAAGGTCTAGCGGAAACACCTGATATCGCATGATCTACACGAAATTCAATAGAGCCTACCAAGATGGCCGGACCATGAATCAGAAAGTCCCTATGTTGTTAATGCGCTTTCATGGTAGCGTTGTTGGACAGGGGACGTTCCCCGTGCCCCAGCTGGTGCGCTTTCTGTCTAGCATGAACAAGGTATTGCAGCGCGTCGGTCGTGTGCTTCGCGGCAAAGCTGAGAGTCGGCGCAGGGGCAAGATTCGGGGAAGCGTCGAGGGCGATGTGAACCTTCAGCTCGTGTCCCTGAACTCTGGAATCGCAGCGGCGGTTCTTGGCTTTGAGCGTAGCAGGCCGGATCAGCAGTTTCCCTGCATGGATGCAGGGAGGGAAATCCTGCAAATGGCGATTGACGGTTTGGCGACGGTTCAAACTGATGGCAACACCGGCACTCTGCCGATTGGCTACGACATCGGAGTTCTCATGGCATGGCGAGATGCCGGAATGGTTCTTGGGCATGGTATCACCAGGGTGTCGTTCCGTCTGAGAAACCGGCACAATCCCATTGAAGCATCCTTGACACCGAGCGGGCTTGTTCGGATTTGCGAGCGCATCCAGGATCCGGAAACAAACGTACGAAAGATCGAAGGTAGATTGCTCATGGCCGACTTCAACGAACAAGGCGCCCGCTGCCGTGTTCACCCTTCCCTTGGAGAACCAGTCCACTGCTATTTTGACGATTCCCATATGGACGAGGTCCTTGAGAATATTCTTGGATATGTTCGTGTGGTCGGCGAGCCAATCGAGGATCCATCCGCTGGCAGGACAACCAGCATCAGAATTCATGATATTGAGCCGCTGTACGACAAGGCAGGAGCAACCACCGGACTCTTGCCCAAGGGGATCGCATTCCGCACGTCGTTTTGGGGGGCACATGCCTTGGAAGATCTGGCCGATGTTCAAAATGTGAAGCCGCTTAAGTCGGCCCAAGATCTGTTCGGAACATGGCCTGGTGACGAGAATGACGGGTTTGAATCGGCGATTGTCGAGCTGCGGCAAGCTCGTACTGTATCTGACATCCGCTCATGAAAATAGATTGTCTTCTATTTGGCACCAATGGTGTGTCCTGCTTGATGCATCGAGGCCGAGAAGCGCTGGCTAATGCACCCCAGGTAGAGCATCGCCAGATCTCTGGTTGGCTGGGACGGCTCCATCCGTGTCGGATTGATCCACGTGTCGGGCGATGGGTATTGAGATTCTGTCGATCATTGACAAGTCATAGGGCAGCTGCCAAATCTTCCCTGGAAGGACCGATTTGGGGCGCAAAATGGAAGTAGTAAGGAGGTTTTTCTCCATACCGGCACAGAGCTGCTTTCTGTTCGGTCCGCGTGGTACTGGAAAAACCATCTGGACGCGGCACCAGCTTCCCAATGCCTTGTTCCTGGACCTGCTTGAGCCTCAGCTGCATCGCAGTTTGCAAGCGAGGCCCGAACGGCTTCGCAAGCTACTAGCAGGGTCGTCGAGAGCGGCTACCGTGGTTATCGACGAGATTCAGAGAGTCCCGGAACTTCTCACCGTCGTCCATGCAGTTCTCGAGGAGCCGAGTCCGCCACGGTTCGTTCTGGTGGGATCCAGTGCGCGAGAGCTGCGACAGGGCGGCGTGGACCTGCTGGGCGGCAGAGCACTCCAGCGGACCCTGCACCCTTTCATGGCGGCAGAACTGCCCGGCTTCGATCTCCCTAGAGCTCTTGCAAACGGACTGTTGCCTCTGGTGACCGGAGCGGCCGACCCGGTGGGCGTCCTGGATGGCTATGCCAGCCTTTACCTGGATCAGGAGGTGCGCGCTGAAGGACTCACCCGCAACGTCGGGAACTTTGCCCGCTTTCTCGAGATCATCGCCTTCTCTCACGGAGGGCGACTCGATGTCTCTGCGGTGGCGCGGGAGTGCGAGGTGACGCGCAAGGTCGTGTCAAGCTACCTGGACATTCTGGAAGACCTCTTGCTCGCCTTTCGCCTGCCCGTGTTCCGCAAGCGTGCGAAACGCAGCACGGTACGCCGGGAGAAGTTCTACCTGTTCGACGCGGGAGTGTTCCGTTCCCTGCGCCCGAGGGGCCCGCTCGACAGACTTCACGAGATGGACGGGCAGGCATTGGAGGGTCTGGTCGCCCAGCACCTCCGTGCATGGGGGGCCTATTCGAGCCGCCGGTCAGTACTGTATTACTGGCGCACGCGGACCGGTGCCGAGGTCGACTTCATAGTGTACGGCGACTATGGCCTGCAGGCCATCGAAGTTAAGAACTCCCGAGCAGTGCACACCGCAGATCTCCGGTCACTGAGGACATTTCGCGAGGAGTACCCGGAAGCGGACGCTGTCCTGCTGCATCGGGGTTCGAAGCGCACACGGATCGACGGTGTGTGGTGCCTGCCAGCGGACGAATTCCTGCGCCATGTGCTGCCCGATCGAGGTCTGCTCGACTGGCTGTAAGGCGTGTTTTGGCCGGAAGCGGGCTACGGCTTTGACTGGATGCGTACCAAAGCTCCGGGCCCTGGACCCTGTCGATGACATCGAGCACTGGTTCCGTCGATTGTTGGAACAATCCTACGCATGACGGTTTCTATTCTGGGCGCGACGCTGCTGCCCCTGCTGAAGCCGGAGGCTTCCAGCTCTTTTCTGCAGAGGGCGCTGCCTCCTGCGCTCCCGGACTGCTCTGGAGGGAATATGGCCAACGATCATACGGCGACACGGTGTTGTCTGTCTGCGTCTCGGATTCCGAGCTGCCATTGCTGGGTCTATCCCCGGCTGTCTGAGTAGAAGCAGCAATTCGCTGGACAACGGCAGTCGAAACGAGCGAAGATTCAAGGGCAGTTGACCAGCACGAGGATAAATCCTAGGCTTGCTCTCGCTCCGTCCGAACGATTTCGTTTACCACAGCCATGAACGAGATGGATAACGTCGCGTACGCGGTTTTCTGGCACAGGTTCCTTGCCACTCTCATCGATGCCGTCCTGCTCTTTGCGCTAGGTTTCATCCTTACCCTTCCCTTAAATCCAGGCCCCGACCACCTCACTGGAAGCTCCCGTCCGGTCCATCAGGCTGGAACATCGACTTTTAAATTGGGATTCAGTCCACCGGCCCACTTCACATTCCGTGTCATCCGGAAGGAGACAATTCACCGAGGTCCTCCATTCAATATCGTCTGGCAGCATATCGTGCCCACCGTCCATATAGTGGCCGAACTGATTGTCAACTGGTGCTTCTACCCCTTCCTGATCATCGCCTGCTGGCGCTCGACGCAGACCACCCCGGGCAAGTGGATAACCGGGCTCCGCCTGATAGATTCCGATACGGGAGGCAAGCCCAGCCCGAGACAGTGCCTTGTGCGCTACTTGGGGTACCTTCCCGTCCCGCTCCTCCCACTGCATTTTCTGGTCGTCGCTTTCCATCCCCGCAAGCAGGGAGTCCACGACCTGTTAGCCCGCACCATGGTGGTCAAGTCGAAACCGGCCGCAGTCTGAGGACGGCCCACGCGGCGGGATTGATCCCTGTCCCGATTCCCCGGCCCAGGGCGGGTATGGAGAATGACGGCCGAGCGTCTGCGGATATTCTGTACGGCATGGCCCCTGGCATGTTCTCGCCCTCGGCACTGGTTGCTCTCGAGGAAGGGACTACCCGTGAGCCAGCGAGAAGTGACTGGACGAACCGGCTCTGATTTCCCTGAAGCGTTTCATGGCCCGGAAGCATGTTCCTGGATCTGATCGGCGAGCCCCGGCCGTGTTCCGTTGCATTGCCGGCTCCTATCCCTAATTTCGAGCCCATGCCACGCTGGAAGCTCGTCGTCTGCTTGCTGTGCTTCTTGCCGTCCTTGCCTTCCTGGGGCGAGGAGCGGCCTCCCAACTTTGTCATCGTCTTTCTCGACGATTCCGGATGGAGCGACTTCCACCCCTTCGGGGAGCCTGCCTGGCCCACGCCTCATGTCGAGGAGCTGGCCCGCACCGGCGTCCGCTACGACCGCTTCTACGTCCCCCAGGCTGTCTGCTCGGCTTCCCGGGCCGCGCTGCTCACCGGGTGCTATCCGGGGCGGACCCAGGTCTTCGGAGCCCACGGTCCAAAGGCCAGGGGACTGTCTCCCCGGTTCGCCACCCTGGCCGAGGTGCTCAAGCCGGCCGGGTACCGGACCGCCTTCTTCGGAAAGTGGCACATTGGCGACCAGCCCGCCACCCGTCCCCATGTCCGGGGCTTCGACGAGACGGCCGGGCTGATGTACTCCAACGACATGTGGGAGTTCCACCCTGGCAATCCCGAGCACTGGGGGAAGCATCCGCTCCAGTACTGGGAGGACGGGAGGGTGACCATCGATCGGGTGACCAAGGCCGATCAGGCCCAGCTGACCACCTGGTACACCGAGAAGGCGGTCGACTTCATCCGACGCAGCGGCTCCGATCCCTTCTTCCTCTACCTTCCCCATTCCATGCCGCACGTTCCGCTCTTCTGCAGCGACAAGTTCCTGGGCAGGTCGGGGAAGGGCCTGTACGGCGATGTGATGATGGAGCTGGACTGGTCGGTGGGGGAGATAGCCAGGGCGCTCGAGGAGACGGGGGTGGCCAGGGACACGGTGGTGCTGTGGACTTCGGACAACGGCCCCTGGATATCCTACGGCAACCGGGCGGGGACCACTCCCTGGAGGGAGGCCAAGGGGACCAGCTTCGACGGGGGCCTGCGCAACGCCTGCATCCTGAAGTATCCCCGCGCCCTCGAGGGAGGGAAGGTGTCGCAGCGGCTCTTCTCCTCGCTCGACATCCTGCCGACCTTCGCGGCCCTGGCGGGAGCCCAGCTGCCGGAGAACCCGGTGGACGGACGCGACGTGTGGGACTGGATCTCCGGAAGGGATGGGGCCGTCAACCCCAGCGCCTACTATCCCATCTCGAACGGGAGCAGCTTCCAGGGACTGATAGCCGGGGACGGCCGGTGGAAGCTTCACCTGTCCCACAGCTACCGGACCCTGGAGAGCGCCGGAGCCGATGGCCAGCCGGGAAGGTACCGGACCGCACGGATCGGACTGTCACTCTTCCGGCTGGACCGCGATCCCCTCGAGAGCAGGGATGTGAAGGAGGAGCATCCCGATGTTCTGAGCAGGCTCCGTTCCCTGGCCGAGAGCCACCGGGACAGGTTCTATCCTGTCCGGGACTGAGTTCGTAGGCGGGCTTCCTCGAAGCGCTTCCAGTGGGCGCGGGCGCTATCCTCCAGCTCCTTCCAGGCCTCCTGCTGGAGGATCCGGGAGGAGACCAGGGAGGATCCCATCCCTAGGGCGGGGCACCCGGCGGCCAGGAAGGACTCCATGTTCTCCAGGCCCACCCCTCCGGTGGGGACGATCCGCAGGTGGGGAAGGGGGCCCCGGACCGCCTTGACGTAGGCGGCTCCCCCGAAGCCGGCGGGAAAGAACTTCACGAAGTCGCTTCCGGCCTCGTGGACCCGCTGCATCTCCGACGGGGTGTAGGCCCCCATCAGGACCGGAACGCCTGCCTGGTGCGACGCCTCCAGCACCTCGGGCCGGAAGTCGGGCGAGACCACGTAGCGCGCTCCGGCGTCGATGGACCGGCGGGCCGAGTCGGCGTCCAGCACGGTTCCCGCTCCTGGAAGCAGCTCCTCTCCCAGTTCCCTGGAGATGTCGCCGATGGCTTCGATGGCTCCGGGGGTGGTGAGGGTGATCTCCACCGCGCGGATTCCTCCCCCGAGCAGGGCCCGCGCCACCGGGAGCGCCTGGCTGCGGCCATGGGCCCGCACCACGGCGACGAGCCCGGCCCGGACCAGGCTGTCCGAGAGTCGGTCGCGCGCTTCCATGCCGGGATTCAAGCAGGAGAGGGCGGCCTCCCGCAACGCCTTCAGGAGGCGGTGAGCACCTGGACTCCGGCCTTCGAGATCTCCTCCCGCAGCTTCTGGGGGGCCTTGGCGTCGGTGATCAGGATGTCGATGTCCGAGAGCGGGCACAGGGACGAGATGCTCTGCCGTCCGAACTTGGTGTGGTCCAGGCACAGGATCACCCGGTGCGCTGCCCGGATCATGGTCCGCTGGATGTCGATGAGCAGGGCGTGCGAGTTGCTGACTCCCTTGTCGGTGATTCCGCCTGCGCCCATCACCGCCACGTCGGCGTGGAGCCGGGAGAAGGCCTCCACCGCCAGCGGCCCCACCAGCACTCCCAGGCGGGGATAGAGCACCCCTCCCGAAACCAGCACCTCCACCTTGGGGGAGGCCCCGTAGAGCTGGGCCACGGGCAGCGAGTTGGTGAGGATCTGGGGCTCCTTGGCCTCCAGGTGGCGTGCCGCATGGTAGACCGTGGTCCCCGCGTCCATGATCACGCTCTCTCCCGGCCGGATCAGGCCGGCGCAAGCAAGTCCGATCGCCTCCTTCTCCTCCGACTGGCGGGTGTCTCGGGCAGCGAAGGCGAACTCGTCGCTGCGGGGTGTGGCCAGGCGGGCCCCCCCGTGGGTGCGCCGCACCGTCCCCTTCGACTCCAGCGCAGCCAGATCCCGGCGCACCGTGGAGACCGAGGCGTCCACCTTCTCCGATAGCTCGTCCAGGGAGGCGAACTCCACCCTCTGGAGATGGGACTCGATGTGGCTCTGTCGTTCCTCTGCCTGCATGCAGGGGGCATTCTGGGAGTTTCTGGAAGATTTTGGAAGTTTTTGTTGACAATCTGCCAGGGCGGGCCAGGATGGAGGCCGTACGAGGCAATCCGATGGCGATGGCGCTACAACGTTCGCTGGTGGAGGACATGGTGCGGCAGGCGCTCCGGGCCCGGCTGGCCGCGCCCCCTGCGGCGGCGGGTCCCGGCCCGGCGGCCAGCCCGCTGGTGGTCAACGTCAGCGCCCGCCACTGCCATCTGACCGAGGAGACGGTGGAGATCCTGTTCGGCAAGGGCCACCGGCTGGAGCCCTTCAAGTGGCTCTACCAGGAGGGGCAGTACGCGGCCAGGGAGACGCTGACCCTGATCGGCCCCCGCAGCCGGGTGATCTCCAACCTGCGGGTGCTGGGCCCCTGCCGCTCGATCAACCAGGTGGAGCTCTCCTACACCGACGCCATCGCCCTGGGATTCGACATTCCTCTGCGGTGCTCGGGCGACATCGAGGGGACCCCCGGATGCATGCTGATGGGCCCGGCAGGCTTCTTCAAGCTGGAGCAGGGCGTGATCCGGGCGCTGCGGCACGTCCACATGAACCCGGAGGAGGCGGCCCGCTACGGGGTCGAGGACCGCCAGGACATGCGCCTGAGGGTGGGAGGCGACTGCGGGCTGGTCCTGGAGAGGATGCTGGTCAGGGTGGATCCGGCCTCGAAGCTGGAGGTACACATAGACACCGACGAGGGCAACGCCTGCCGCCTGGAGGAGTCCAGCGTTTGCGAGCTGCTCGCCTGAACGAAGAGAGGAAATAGACGATGAGCGAGGCACTGGGAATGATCGAGACCAAGGGCTACACCGGGGCCGTGGAGGCCAGCGACGCCATGGTCAAGGCGGCCAGCGTGCGCCTGGTGAAGTCGGTCGCCATCGGGGGCGGCT
Organism: Limisphaerales bacterium; assembly: GCA_965221075.1. GTDB lineage: Bacteria > Verrucomicrobiota > Verrucomicrobiia > Limisphaerales > AAA164-E04 > UBA2970. The sequence goes on along the minus strand of OZ244865.1, from coordinate 2,570,901 downwards.
TCATCACCGTGCTGGCCCAGGGGGACGTGGGCAGCGTCAAGGCGGCGGTGGACGCCGGCTCCGCCGCGGCCGGACGGGTGGGGGAGCTGGTCTCCTCCCATATCCTGGCCCGGCCCCACCCGGATCTGGTGGCGCAGTTCGTGGAGGCGAAGAAGCCCCCGGCGAGGAAGGCGTAGGAGGGCGATCCGGCAAACGAGAACGACTCAATCCATGAAGCAACAGGCACTGGGGATGATCGAGACGCGGGGCCTCTGCGCCCTGATGGAGGCCGGGGACGCCGCCCTGAAGGCGGCCGACATCCGGATGAACGGCTGGGAGCCGGTAGGCAGCGGCTACGTGACCGCCTTCTTCCGGGGGGACGTAGCGGCGGTCAAGGCCGCGGTGGACGCCGGAGCGGCCGCCGCCGCCCAGGTGGGCGAGGTGGTCGGCGTCCAGGTGATCCCCCGCCCTCACGAGGAGCTGGGCACCCTGGGCCCCTGGCTGGCCTAGACTAGAGGCGTGAGGATCCTGATCCCCAACATAGGATCGACCTCCCTCAAGTACCGGCTCTTCCAGTTCGGCCCGGAGGAGCGGCCCCGGTGCCTGGCCCGGGGCTCGCTGGAGCGGGTGGAGGATCACCGCCAGGCGGTGGACCGCTGCCTGGAGGAGCTCCGGCAGGCAGGCCATCTGGAGGGGGACGGCGGACTGGCGGCGGTGGGCTTCAAGACCGTGCTGGCCCACGGGGCGACCGGCTGCGTCCGGCTGGATCCTCCGGTGATCGAGGCCATCGAGCGGGCCGTTCCCGCCGCTCCGGCCCACAACCCCCCCTACCTCGAGGGGATCCGGATCTTCCGGGAGCGCCTTCCCGGCGTTCCCCTGGTGGCCCTCTTCGAGACGGCCTTCTACCAGTGGATGCCCGAGGCGGCCACCCGCTACGGGGTGCCGGAGGAATGGCGCCTCCGGGGAGTCCGCCGCCACGGCTTCCACGGGGCCAGCCACAAGCACGTCGCCCGGAGGTCTGCCCAGCTCCTGGGGCGGGAGGACGTGTCGCGGCGGGCCGACAGGCTCTACCTCGACGGCCCCGGGGCCCCGGTGGAGCCCCCCGCCCTGCGGGTGGTCTCCTGCCACCTGGGAGGCAGCTCCTCGGTGACCGGGATCCGCGACGGAGTGGCCATCGGCACCAGCATGGGCTTCAGCCCCCAGTCGGGACTGCCCCAGAACGATCGCTGCGGGGATCTCGACCCCTTCGCGCTGCTGCACATGATGCGCGAGGAGGGATGGAGCGGGGAGGAGGCTTCCCGGCGGCTCTGCCGCCAGTCGGGGCTCAAGGGCATCTCGGGGGGATTCAACGACGCCCGGGACCTGGAGCGCGAGGCGGAGGCGGGCGATCGGTCGGCCCGGGAAGCGCTCGACTTCCTGGTCCACGAGACGCGCCGCTGGATGGGCAGCTGGCACCTCCTCCTGGGAGGGATGGACGCCCTGGTTTTCACCGCGGGCATCGGGGAGAACCGGGCCCGGATCCGTTCCCGGATCTGCGAGGGGCTCCAGGAGCTGGGGATCGTCCTCGACGAGCAGAGGAACGAGGAGGTCCTGGGCCGCGAGGGGGAGATCGGTGCCGGGGAGGGCCGGGTGAGGATCCTGGTGATCCCGGCCAACGAGGAGGAAGTGGTGGCCGGGGAGGTCCGGCGGTATCTGGAAAGGAACTGAACACATGGCGAATCAGGCGATTGGAATGATCGAGACGCGGGGCCTGGTGGCCCTGGTGGAGGGGACCGACGCGATGCTCAAGGCCGCCAACGTGTCCCTGGCGGGCCCCATGGAGAAGGTGGGCAGCGCCCTGGTCACCTCGGTGGTGACCGGGGATGTGGCCGCGGTCAAGGCGGCCACCGACGCCGGGGCCGAGGCGATCAAGGCCATCGGGGGGGATCTGGTGAGCGTCCACGTGATCGCCCGCCCCCACCACGACACGGTCCTTCCGGGACGCAGCTAGGGATCCGATGTTCCTGGCCCGGGTCGAAGGTTCGGTGGTCGCCACCAAGAAGGATCCGTCCATCGAGGGGCGCAAGCTGATGCTGCTGCGCCCCATGCTGGTCGATGGAGAGGACGCCTCCCGGTTCCTCCCGGGCAGGAACACGGTGGTGGCGGTCGACACGGTGGGTGCGGGCGAGGGGGAGATGGTCCTCTTCTGCCAGGGAAGCAGCGCCCGCCTCTCGGCCGGCATGAAGTCCCTTCCGGTCGATTCGGTGATCATCGGGATCGTGGATTCGGTCGAGGTGCTCGGACGCCGGATCTTCCATGCCGCCGGGGAGGACGTCCCCGAATGAGCGCGGGAATCGACGAGTCGGTCGTCCGGGAGGTGGTCTCCGAGGTGCTGGAGCGCCTTCGGCAGGAGCCGGAGAGGAAGGCCCCCGCGCGGCGCTCCGACTCCGCCTCCCATGGAGTCTTCGCCACCGCCCAGGAGGCCTGCGACGCGGCCCAGGACGCCTTCGAGGATCTGCGCCGCAAGGGGATGGAGGCGCGCCGCAAGGTCGAGGAGATCGTCAAGGCCCTCTGCGAGGAGAACGCCGAGGCCTGGGGCCGGCTGGAGCTGGAGGAGACCGGGATCGGGCGGCTGGACCACAAGATCGAGAAGCTGCGGATCATCCGCCTGGTGCCCGGGGTGGAGTGGATCCGCCCCCTGGGCCTGAGCGGCGACCACGGAATCACCCTGGAGGAGTACACCCCCTTCGGGGTGGTCGGCTCGGTGACCCCCTCCACCCATTCCATCCCCACCCTGGCGGGAAACGTGGTCAACATGGTGGGAGCGGGCAACGCCGCGGTCTTCAACGCCCACCCGTCGGCGGCCCGCTGCGCGGCCGTGGCGGTCAGGGAGTTCAACCGTGCCATCGAGCGCGAGACCGGCATCCGCAGCCTGATCTGCATGGTCGAGGAGCCCACCCTGGACTCCTTCCGGGAGATGTGCCTCCACCCCGGCGTCCGCCTGCTGTGCGTTACCGGAGGCCCCGGAGTGGTCCGGGCCGCGATGAAGACCGGAAAGCGGGCCATCTGCGCCGGACCGGGAAACCCGCCGGTGCTGGTGGACCGCACCGCCTGCATGCGGCGCGCGGCCGAGGCCACGGTCGCCGGAGCCGCCTACGACAACAACCTGCTGTGCATCGGGGAGAAGGAGGTCTTCGTGGAGGATCCGGCGGCGGAGGAATTCATGTCCGCCATGGAGCGGGCCGGAGCCTTCCGCCTCAACGCCTCCCAGCTGGAGGCCCTCACCCGGGCGGCCTTCAGCTTCCCCCAGGGAGAGGGGGCCGGCTGCCCCGGGCCGGTGGTCTCCCGGGAGCTGATCGGGAAGGACGCCGGCCGCCTGGCCCAGGCGGCCGGCGTCTCCCTGCCCGAGGGGAGGAAGCTGCTCTTCGCCGAGACCTCCGCCGACCACCCCTTCGTCAGTGAGGAGCAGATGATGCCCTTCCTTCCCGTGGTCCGGGTGCCGGGAGTGGAGGAGGGGATCGAGGCCTCCCGCGTGGCCGAGCGCCAGTACCGGCACACCTCGATCATCCATTCCCGGAACGTGGACCACATGACCGCCATGGCCCGGGCCCTCGACACCACCCTCTTCGTCAAGAACGGCCCCTGCATGTCGGGCCTGGGGCTGGGGGGGGAGGGCTACCTGAGCTACTCGATCGCCACCCCGACCGGCGAGGGGGTCACCAATCCCCGGACCTTCACCCGGGTGAGGCGCTGCGTGATGGTGGACAACCTGAGGATCCACTGATGCTGCTGGCCCGCGTCGAAGGGAGCGTGACCTCCACCCGCAAGCATCCCAGCCTCCAGGGCTGGCGCATGGTCCTCTGCCAGCCCCTGGGGGCGGAGGGGGAGCCTGAGGGGGTCCCGGTGGTGGCCATCGATCCCTGGGGAGCCGGCATGCACCAGAGGGTGGTGGTGACCTCCGACGGGCTGGCGGCCCGCAAGGCGGTGGGGGACTCCAGGAGCCCGGTGCGGATGATGATCAGCGCGATCGTGGACCAGGAGGAGCGTCGGGCGTGAGGATCGGAAAGGTGGTCGGCCGGGTCACCCTCTCGTCGGTGGCCGCGGGCCTGCAGGGAGCCCGCTGGCTGGTGGTGAGTCCCGAGGGGCCGGACCAGTGGAGCGGCCCCGGGGAGGGGGCGATGGGAGCGGAGCCCTCCCTGGTGGTCTACGACAGCCTGGGGGCGCACCTCGGCTCCCGCATCGGGTACGTGGAGGGCCGGGAGGCGTCGGCCCCCTTCGAGAACCCGGTTCCGGTGGACGCCATCAACGCGGCGATCATCGACCGCGTCTTCCACCAGCCCGCCCGATGAAGACGGTCCTGAGCGCCAAGGACGTGGAGTCGTGGCTCAAGGAGGGCAAGCCGCTCGCCTCGCTTCCCGAGGGCGCCCTCCTGACCCCCCTGGCCCGCGATCTGATCCGCCAGAAGGAGGCCGCCCCCAGGGGGGGGAGCCCGTCGCCGGCCCCCGCTGGGGACGGCGGCTTCTTCCACTCCCGTGAGATGGAGGAGGCCAAGGAGCGGATCTGCGAGATGGGGCGGCGCCTGTGGCAGCGCGCCTATGTGGACGGCAACGGGGGCAACATGGCCGTCCGGGTCGGCGAGGATCGCGCCCTCTGCACCCCGACGCTGGTCTCCAAGGGCTTCATGGAGCCCGGGGACCTCTGCCTGGTGGACCTGGAGGGCAACCAGCTGGCCGGGACCAGGAAGCGCACCAGCGAGATACTGATGCACCTCCAGATCATGAAGGCCCAGCCCCGGGCCAAGGCCACGGTCCACTGCCATCCGCCGCACGCCACCGCCTACGCGGTGGCCGGGGTGGAGCCCCCCACCTGCATGATCCCCGAGATCGAGGTGTTCGTTGGCAAGGTGCCCATCGCCCCCTACCGGACTCCGGGGACGCCCGAGATGGGACGGCTGGTGGCGGATCTCTCCGACAAGCACAACACCATCCTGATGGGCAACCACGGCGCGGTCTCCTGGAGCCACCTCGGCATCGAGGACGCCTACTTCAAGATGGAGATCCTGGAGGCCTACTGCCGCACCGTGTGGGTGGCCTCGCAGCTGGGTGCGCCCCTAAAGACCATGAGCGCCGGCCAGCTCGGGGATCTACTGAAGATCAAGGAGGGCATGGGGATCCCCGACCCCCGCTTCGGCCTCAAGGAGTGCGAGCTGTGCGACAACGACCAGTGGAATCCCGGAGCGGGATGCCAGGCGCCTCCCCCCCCGGAGAAGGACGCCCCGGATCCGGGCCCCGGCGGCCTGGAGGATCTGGTCCAGAAGCTGACCGACGAGATCATGGAGCGCATGGAGGCGGGCGCGGAGCGGAAGGAGACCAGGGCATGAAGGTCGCCATCATCGGCGGAGGGGGAAGGGTGGGGGCCTGCGCCGCCTTCGCCCTGCAGACCGGGGGGATCGTCAGGGAGATACAGCTGGTCGACGTCAACCGCGACATGGCCGAGGGGGAGGCGCTCGATCTGCTCCACGGAAGCGCCCTGTGCGCCGACCAGAGGATCCATGCCGGCGGCTACGAGGAGGCCTCGGACTCGGACCTCTTCCTGATCACCGCCGGGCTGCGGCGCAAGCCCGACGAGAGCCGGATGGATCTGATCGCCCGCAACGTGTCCCTCTTCATGGACATCCTCGGCGGGATCTCGGGCGCGGGATACTCCCGCCAGGCGGTGGTCCTGGTGGTCTCCAACCCCGTGGACATCCTCACCCATCTGGCCGGCGAAACGCTGGACCTGCCCCGCCCGCAGGTGCTGGGGCTGGGCACCATGCTCGACACCGCCCGGTTCTCCTCGCTGATCGCCCAGGAGCTGGATCTGCCCCCCTCCCAGGTGCGGGCCTGGATCCTCGGGGAGCACGGGGACACCATGCTGCCGGTGTGGTCGAGCGCCACCCTGCAGGGGCTGCCGCTGGCCGAGGTCCGGGGCTGCACCCCCGCCTTCCAGAGCCGGATCTTCGAGCGCACCCGCAAGAGCGGGGCGGAGGTGATCGGCAGGAAGGGAGGGGCCGGATGGGCGGTGGCCCTGTCCATCGCCGAGGTGATCCACGCCGTCGCCCTGGACAGCATGCGGGTGCTCCCGGTCTCCTCCCGGCTGGAGGGGGCCTACGGCATCCGGGACATCAGCCTGAGCGTCCCCGCGGTGGTGGGCAGGAAGGGGATCCGGGACCACCTCGAGCTCAAGCTCTGGCCCCGGGAGGCCACCGGCCTGCAGAAGTCGGCCGCCGCCCTCAAGGAGAACCTGGAGGCGGCCCGCCGGCAGGCCGGAACCGGCCGTTGATCTCCCCAACCGGCTCCGGTGAAGTCCCTCGACAGAAGGCTGGCGGCGATCCTGTCGGGGAGGGGGCAGCGGGAGTTCGTGATCGCCGACGCCAAGGATCCCGACATGGCCTTCGGCATCCGGGCCACGGGCCCCCGCCGTGAGGGCGGCTGGCGCGACCTGCCCCAGTTCCTCGACCAGATCCGGGAGATCGTCGGCCGGTCCCTGGTGGATATCATGCTGATGTCGGCCTCGGTCAACGAGCGGCTGGCGATCGAGGAGGGGATATTCGAAGGCTCCCCGGTGACGCCCGCCGCACGGGTCAACGACGCCACCGATATCTGGGCCGTCCGCCACGGGCGCTACCTGCAGCAGGCCTCGCGCCCCTTCCGCTCGGCCACCCTGGAAGGCATCCGCTGCGGGCGGGACCGGTGCGGCGAGGGCCCCGTGCCGGGCGCCGGCCTGGGGCTCTACTCCATCACCTTCGTCAACGACCTGGAGCGCGACCGGGAGAGCCTGGAGGCCTTCCGCAGCTTCCGCCAGGAGGCCGAGTCGCTCGGCTTCCGCTACTTTCTGGAGGTGTTCAATCCCAACGTCCCCTCGGGGGTTCCGGACGGGAGCCTGGGAGAGTTCGTCAACGACCACATCGTCCGCAGCCTGGCGGGAGTCACCTCCCGGGCCCGCCCGCTGTTCCTGAAGATCGCCTGGAACGGCCCCCGGGCCATGGAGGAGCTGGCGGGATACGATCCGCAGCTGGTGGTCGGGATCCTGGGAGGCGGCGCAGGCACCTCCCACGACGCCTTCCTGCTGATCCGGGAGGCGCAGAGGCACGGGGCCCGGGTGGCCCTGTTCGGCCGGAAGATCAACCATGCCGAGCACCAGCCGGGCTTCATCGAGATGCTGCGCCAGGTGGCGGATCAGCGGGTCGGCCCTCTGGAGGCGGTCCACGCCTACCACGGCATCCTCCAGGGGCTCGGGATCCGGCCCTGGCGCTCTCTGCAGGAGGACGCGCAGATCACCGATCCCTGGCTCAGGGCCGACCGGGGATCCCGGAGCCCCGACTTCCCCTCCATGACCTCCGAGCAGCGCGGCCGCTACCACCAGGGAAGGCTGGATCGCCGCTTCGGATGACTTGATACCTTGACGGAGGCGCACCGGGCCCGGACAATCCCTCCGAGATTCCGGAACCTCCCATGAACTCCCCCCGGCCCGATTGCCTCGTCATCAAGGCGGATGACGGGAGCGTGGTGATGTGCTCGGCCCAGCAGATGGCCGCCGAGCTCTCCTCGGCGGTCGACTGGGCGGACGATCATGTGCTGCGCAGCGTCTCCGAGGCGGTGCTCCACTTCTTCCGGGAGGAGGAGAGGGTGTGCATCACCCTGGAGGAGTTCGCCCGGGCGCTGGAGAAGGGGCTCAAGTCGGTGGTCCAGGCCTCCCCGAAGGAGTGCCGGATCGTCAGCTCCGACCTCAACGACCTGCTCGCCGGAACGGAGGAGAGCCTGGAGATGGATCTCTGCCTGCGGGTCCGCCGGAAGATCGAGGGGCTCCTGGAGGGCCGGCCCGACGAGGTGCACTTCCAGGGACTCCGCGGGTGCGTCAAGCGTGTGCTGGGGGCCCGGCGCTGGACCCGCAGGTGCCAGCTGCTCCACGATCAGATCGCCAACTACCTGCGGGACTGCTTCCAGGCCCACGCCCTCTCCGACTGCGTCCTCCTGGTGAAGAGCTAGGGGAGCGGCCCGCCGGTCCGCCCGATATGCGTCCGTCCTTCCCCCCGGGGAGGAGCGCCACGAAGGAGAAAGCGAGGATGACCCTGTTCGAGAAGATAGCCGCCCGGGAGATCGAGGCGGAGATAGTGCTCGAGGACGACCGGATCCTGGCCTTCCGGGACATCAATCCCCAGGCCCCGGTCCATGTCCTGGTGGTGCCCAGGAAGCCCGTGGCCCGCATCGCCGAGGCCGGGTCCGAAGACCGGGAGCTGCTGGGCCACCTCCTTCTGGGAGCGGCCCGGGCCGCCCGCCAGCTGGGCCTGGAGGAGAACGGCTACCGGCTGGTGATCAACAACGGCCGCGACGGGGGAGAGTCCGTTCCCCACCTCCACTGCCACGTCCTGGGGGGAAGGCCCCTGGAATGGCCCCCGGGCTGAAAAAAAGGCGCCGCCCGGTCTCCCGGACGGCGCCGAAGTTCTCTCCCCCCGGAGGGAAGTCCAGGCTCACGAGGCCTACTCCACCGCTATCTTGACGGTGGAGGGCTGGGCCTCGGGCACCTTGGGCAGGGTTACCTCCAGGACTCCGTCCTTGTAGCGGGCGGAGACCCGGGACGCATCCACGTTCTCGGGGATCACGAAGGAGCGCAGGAAGCTCCCGTGGTAGCGCTCCACCCGGTGGACCTTGCTCTCCTTGCTCTCGGCCTCGGAGCCGCGCTCTCCCGAGAGGGTGAGCACCCCGTTGTCGACCTTCAGGGCGATGTCCTCCCGGCTCATCGCGGGAAGCTCAGCCTTGAGCAGGAAGGCGTCCTCCTTCTCGGTGATGTCGACCAGGGGCGTCCACTCGGACTGGGCGCTCCGCTCGTCGGCCTCCTCCCTCATCTTCTGGAAGAGCCCCAGGGGGAAGCTCAGGTTGTCCATCTCCCGGAACAGGTTCCAGGCGGGCTGGCGGAATCGGACTAGCGTGTTCATGTCAGTTCTCCTAGCTGCTGGTTTCAGTTCAAGCTGCCGGCCGCACCCGGCCTTCCGGAGCGGCCCCGTCGCCATTGATACCATCAGGAACCGTGCCAATGGGAACAGGTGTCATGCAAAATGCTGGCCATCAATAAGATAGCCTTGTCCTTTAAAACTGTCTCCGCCCGCACGAATGCCTGAAGCGAGCCAAAACGACTCGCTTATTGTGTCGTTTATGCTCAATGTGTCATATGTGGCATATTGTCTCGATTCGGCAGTTCCCCTCGCATGGAAGCCGGGGGGCCGGTCTTCGTTCTTCGGTGGGGCCGGGCCGCTATCGGCGAATGAAGCGGCCGCATCCGGTTCGCATTCGGCTGCGGCCCGCTTCCCTCGCCAGGCCGTGGTGCTCTGGGGCCTGCCGGAAAATGCAGAAGCGCATCTGCCTATGTCCTCTGTAGCGAAGAGAGCGCTCCGGCACGCCAGGTTTTTTCCGTCTTCCGGAGAGTCGAGCGGCTGTCCCGGATCTGTCTCTCGACGGTTTCCCGGTTTCCGGCAGGCTCCTGCCCGATCTGGCGTTGGAATGGAGAGGGACAGGAGGGATCGGGCGCTGCCGGAACGCTTTCCCGTTGGTTCACGTCTTCGTTTCGCCACGCCGACAGCCAGGTCCGGATCGCACTTTCCGACGGACGGGCGGGGAGGGCATCCCGCACGGATCCCCGAAGGCTGTCCGCCATCCCAGGCGGACAGGCGGCTACCGGGCCGGGATGGCTGTCCCGAGGCAGCAGCTTCGAGGCACGGCGGGCGGTCTGGACGGCCGGTCCGTGGGCGAGGAGACGGGCGGGAGCCGCCCCTGGCGGGCCCTTGAGGCGGTATCCAACGGGGCCCTGGCCGGCCGAAGCTCCGGAATCGCGCTGCGAGGAAGCGGGTCCCCGCCAATTCTCCGCCCGCTGGAGGCAGCAAAGTTGTAGTCGCTGGACGGACCGGCAGCGGCTAGCATGGCGGGCCGATGAAGGCGTTCCTGCCGGCCAAGCATCTATCCGTCCTGGCCCTGCTCCTGGCGGCGTCCTGCCCGGTCCGCGGCGCTTCTCCCGAGTGGGCCAACGGGCTGGTGGCGATGGTCAACGACACCCCCATCACGGTGGACGACATCAAGGAGAGGACGGCCATGCTGGAGGAGCAGCTGTTCCGCCAGCACCGCAGCGATCCGGCGACGTTCCGGCAGAAGGTCAACGAGCTGCGGCAGCAGTACCTGGAGATCCTGATCGACCGCCAGCTGATCCACGACGAGTTCGAGACCAAGGGGTACACGCTGCCCGAAAGCGTGATCGAGGATCAGGTGCAGGATCGGATCCGCAGGGAGTACGGGGACCGGAGGACCCTCACCCAGACGATCATCGCCCGGGGAAGCACCTACGAGTCGTGGAGGCGGGAGCTGCGCAAGCAGATCATCGTCGACGCCCTGACCTCCTCCAAGGTCAACTCGGTGGTCCTGATCTCGCCCAACGAGATCGAGCGCTACTACCGTGAGAACCAGGAGAAGTACATGCTGGGCGAGAGGGTGAGGCTGTGGATGATCTTCATCGCCCACCTCCCCAACGACGCAGGGCATGCCCCCTCGCTGCTCGGCGAGGTCCGAAGGAAGATCCTGGAAGGAAGCTCCTTCTCCGACATGGCCTCGGTCTACGACGACGGAGTGCGCCGGTCCGAAGGAGGCGACTGGGGCTGGGTGGAGAGGACGGTTCTCCGGGAGGATCTGGCCCAGGCGGCCTTCTCCATCGAAAAGGGCGGCATGAGCGAAGTGATCAACATGCAGGAAGGATGCTATCTGATGCATGTGCAGGATCGGAAGCCGCCCGAGCCCCGGCCCCTCTCCGAGGTTCGTGAGGACATCGAGATCGCTCTCCTGGCCGAGGAGAGGAACAGGCTGCAGCAGCAGTGGATCTCGACCCTCAGAAAGAAGGGGTTCATCCGCTACTACTAGGCCCGGCCCGTGCTGCGGCGAAGCCTGCGCCCGCATGCTTGACGGGCGCAGGCTGCAGCTGCCGCCTGTGGAATCGGCAGCGTCGGCCGATCGGATCGCCCGCTACTGGGCCGGGATGGACGTGACTGGATAGAACGGCTTCCGGCCGGCGGGACCTGAAAGGCGATGGCGTCCGGGCCGTTCCCTGCGGTGCGCACAGCGATAGGGGGTCGCGGCGGAGCTCGCCTGGAGCCGCGGGGGACTCTCCAGTCCAACAAGCGCGGCCCGCTTCGTGGGGGCGGCCCGGAATGTCCAGCTTCCAGCGGATTCGGCGGCCCAGGGCCTCCTGCTGGTCTTCGTGGCGGCGTTCCGTCCGGCTTGGAGCCCCCCGGCGCAGCCGATGGATGGAGTAGGGTCCGGCGGGCCCTAGTTGGCCTCCTCCTGCGAGGAGAACAGCTGGATGGCGGCCGACTCCTTCTGGATCCAGGCCCGGATCGCCGTGGCGCGCCGGGACTGCCGCAGGGTCTTCATGGTGTCGGGTAGGCCGGAATCGATGTCTTCCTGGGAGGGGTCGGTGAAGCGGACGACCTGGAGGACCATGGCTCCGTCCCGGGTGTGTATCGCATCGCTGGGCTCGTTCTCCCTCATGGCGAAGGCTTCGCGCTTCAGGGCCTGGAAGTCGGCACGGGGATCCCCGTCGGGCAGCCGGGCGTCTCGGGAGGAGAAGGGCGGCAGCGGCACCACCTCCCTGCCGATCTTCCCGCTTGCCTCCCCGAAGGAGAGCCCCTCCTCCATGTGGGCGGCGAGTTCCTGGAGGAAGTCCTCGGCGGCGGTCCGGCTGGAGGTCAGGGCGTTGTCGTCCAGGTAGTCCTGCTGCACCTGGGCGCGGATCTCCTCCAGGGGCGGCACCTCGCTCTCCTTGATCGAGTCGAGCGCCACCACGTACACCCCGTCCCTGCCCCGCATGGGCATGGTGAAGGGCGCCTCGGGCGTCAGGGCGTAGGCGGCCTGGGTGAAGGAGTAGTCCCCGGCGATGTCGGGGATCAGCTGCTGGCGGTTGAAGAACGGGGTCTTCTTCGCCTCGTAGCCTTCCTCCTCGGCCAGCTTCGGCAGCTGCTCCGCCTCGAGTCCGTCGATCTCCGAGAGCTTGCGGATGAACTGGTTGGCCGCCTCCCAGGCCAGCTGCTGGCCCTCGGTCTCCAGCTCCTCGCCCCGGATCTTCTCCTTCGCATCCTCCTCGGAAAGCACGATTCCGTTCTCGGTGAACGAGTTGGTGCCCTTCTCCTTCCAGATGGCGTCGATCATCTCGGTCAGGTTGGTCCGTTCCGAGAGGCGGCTCTCGGCCTGGGCCAGGTAGTTGGTGGAGGCTAGCCGGATGTAGTGGAGGCTGCGCTCGTCCGGCTTGCGGTACATGGCCATCCGGTTGGTGTAGAAGGCGCCCAGGCCGTCCATGCTCAGGGCGAAGTTGGTGAAGTCGTCCTTGGAGAAGAACACCGCCTCCACCTCGGCCTTGCGGTGGTTCTGGACGAACTCGCGCTCGGCCTCCCGGGGAACCACCAGCTCGCCGGGCAGGGCCGCCATGTCGTAGACCTGGGAGATGGCGATCTGGTTCTGCACGAAGGGATCCCAGTCGTCCTCCCCCATGCCGTGCCTGGGGAGGACATTCTCCATGAAGCCGTCGTACCTGTCGCGCTGGAAGCTCATCACCTGGTTGGTGCCGGGCATGCTGAACATCTCTACCGTCCACTTGGCCACTGTTGCGGAGGAGGAGAGGATCCCGAACTCCTCGGCCCTATCGACCAGGAGAATCCTTTCGGCGGCAAGATCCATTCTGGAGTCGCTGTAGGCCTGATCGAACAGGCGTCCGGACTGGAGGAAGAAGCTGAGCGCCGTCTCGCGGTAGGCCTGCTGGAACTCCTTCACCCGCACCGGCTCGCCGTCGATGTACGCGGCGATCTGGCGGCTCTCCCCCTGCGCCAGGGACATGGGATCGATGTTGGGCGTGAAGAAGATCACGAAGGACACCACCACGATGGCGATGATCAGCACCATCAGCCACTTCTGGTGCTTGCGGATATGTGCGAACATTTTGGCAGCTGCCTACCGGCAGGGAGGGGAAGACTGGATCCCCGCGGCGGGGGAAGTCAACCACTCAGGTAGCGGCAGGATAGGATCCCAGGCACTTGATCTCCCCGCATTCCTGCTCCAGCTCCCGGACCGCCTGCTGCAGGGGGGCGTCCTCGATGTGCCCGTCCATGTCGATGAAGAAGAAGTACTCCCAGGCCTTGCGCTTGCTGGGGCGGGACTCGATCTTGGTCAGGTTGACCCGGTGCCTCTGGAAGGGAGCCAGGGCGCGGTGCAGGGCCCCTACCTTGTGGGTGATCCGGCACATCAGGCTGGTGCGGTCCTTGCCGGTGGGGGGGCTGCACCTGGTGCCCAGCACCAGGAAGCGGGTGATGTTGGCCTCGTGGTCCTGGATGTCCGACTCCAGAATCTCCAGCCCGTACTGCTCGGCGGCCAGAGCGCTGGAGATGGCGGCGGCCTCGGCGTTGCCGGCGGCCAGCTCGGCGGCCCGGGTGGTGGAGGAGGTCTCGATGATCTCCACCCGGGAGAAGTGCGCCTGGATCCAGGTATGGCATTGTCCCAGGGCCTGGGGGTGCGAGTAGAGGGTGGCGATCCCTCCGATGCGGCCCGAGGAGACCAGGCAGTGGCGGATGGGCATGATGATCTGGGCCACGATCTGGATCGAGCTGTCCACGAACATGTCCAGGGTGTTGGAGACCACGCCCTCGGTGGAGTTCTCCACCGGAACCACGCCGTAGTCGGCCAGCCCCTTGGCCACCTCGGTGAACACCGAGTCGATGGTCTTCATGGGGTGGTAGTCGAGGCTGTGGCCGAAGCGGCTGATGGCGGCCTGGTGGGTGAAGGTGGCCACCGGGCCCAGGAAGGCGATGGACATCGGCTTCTCGAGGGAGAGGGCGCTGGACATGACCTCCCGGTAGATGGCGCGCAGGCAGCGGTTGGGGATCGGCCCCTGGTTGATGCCCTCCACCTTCTCCATGACCGAGAGCTCGCGGTGGGGGGCGTAGATGCTGCCTCCGATATCCTGCTTGATGCGGCCTATCTCCAGGACGTGGCGGGTGCGCTGGTTGAGCAGATCGACGATCCGGGAATCGAGGGCATCGATCTCCTTGCGATGCTCCTCCAGTTCGCTTTCCTCAAGCCGGGGGGTCTTCTCGGGAGCCATCGCTGCTGTCCTCGGCATGGTTTTCCGGGGCTGCTTCCGGGGCGTCCCCGGCTTCCTCCTCCCGAGGGGGAGGTCCGGGGGAGGGCGCCTCGATCCGCTGGAGCTCCGGGGCGTCGGGGAGGTCTTCCAGCGAGGCGAGGCCGAAGTACTCCAGGAACTGGCCGGTGGTCCCGTAGGTCATGGGGCGACCCGCCACCTCGGCCCTGCCCAGGGGCTCGATCAGGTTGCGCTCCAGCAAGGTCTGCACCACCCCGTCCACCGAGACGCCCCGGATGTGCTCCGCTTCGGCCCGGGTCAGGGGCTGGCGGTAGGCGACGATGGCCAGCGTCTCGAGAGCGGGCTGCGAGAGCCTGGGCGGCCGGGGCTTGCGCCCCAGCATGGCCCGGATCCAGGGAGCGAACTCGGTCCGGTTGACGAACTGCCAGCCGCCGGCCACGCAGTGCAGCCGGTAGCTTCGCCCCATTTCCTGGTAGCGCTGCTCCAGGGACTGGAGCGACTTGTCGATCTGGCGGGCGGTGGGACGCGGCAGGGAGGCCCCCTCCTCTCCGGCGTGCTCGGCGGACCGGTGGCACAGTTCCTTCAGCTCGGGGGCCGAGAGGGGCTTGGGCGAGGCGAAGAGCAGGGATTCGATGACCAGGTCCAGATCCATTGAGGGGATCAGCCGGACGGAACGCTCTGGAGTTCCTCAGCCGAGGGAGGCCTCGCTTCGAGCTCGATCTCCCCGAAGGGCTCGGCCTGCGCCACTCTCATCACGTGGAGCCGGATGAGCTCCAGTATGGCCAGGAAGGTGCAGACCACCTCGGGGCGGGTGCGGACCCGCGAGAAGAGCTGGGAGAACCGCACCCGGCTGCTCCGGAGCAGGGTGTCGCGGATGAGCTGGATCTTCTCGCTGACGGTGAACGGGTCGGCGTGGATGTGGCGGGCATCCTCCTCCCTCTTGCGGACGCGGGAGAGGATGGAGTTGACCGCCTGAAGCAGGGCGAAAGCGGTCGTCCCTCCCAGGTCCGGGGGCAGGGAGACGGGAGGGAGATCCGGCCGTGCGGGACTGCGCCCGTACACCTGCTCCTGCTCGCCCTCCATGCCTTCCAGACCGGCGGCGGCGTCCTTGAACTTGCGGTACTCCACCAGCTGCCGGATGAGCTCGTAGCGGGGATCGTCCGGATCCTCGTCCTCCTGTTCGGGATCGCGATCCTCCCGGGGGATGAGCTCCCGGCTCTTGATCTGCATCAGGGTGGCCGCCATCACCACGAACTCCCCGGCTATGTCGAGATCCAGCTCCCGCATGCGATCCACGTAGGCGATGAACTCGGCAGCCAGCCGGGCCAGATCGACCTGGTAGATGTCGACTTCCTGCTTCTTCACCAGGTGAAGCAGGAGATCCAGGGGACCTTCGTATATGTCGGACTGGACTTTGAAATCTCCCATTCAACCGAAGGAACGCCGCAGGGGCCCGGGGAGCCATTCTGGGATCAGGTAGCGCTGGATTCAACCTCAGATGCCCGGACGGCGCCCGCTTCCCGCCCCTTCTCCGTTGCTGGCTGCGTGATGCTTCAATGAGGCCGTGGCGCTCCTAACGTCCCCTTCCGTTGGATTGCGGGCATCCATCCGATGGTTCCGGAACGGGATGGCTCGGCATTTCCCTGCGCTCTGGCTGGAGAAGTCCGGCTCATCCCTGCAGGGGGCAAAGCCCCCTGCAGGGACGAATGGGGGAGGATTCCGGGCAACCGGCGAGCCCAGCCTGCGGCTCGGGAGCCGAAACGGCATGCCCGGGCCCGTCCAGACTCGGCTCGGGAGCCGGATGCCAGTAGGGACGGACGCCTGCGCCAGCCTTTGGACAGGAATGGCTGCCCCCTCGGGATCAAGGACCGGCATCCCAGCACCTATCCCGGCTCCGGGGCGCTTCGCGACTGTCGCCCCAGGGGCGTGATGGCATCCTTGCCCGTGCTCATGTCCTCGAACTTGCCAGTGGAACACGGAATGAGGGCGGGCAGGTGTTCCACCATCATTGGCGGAGACGGCATCGGCTTGGGCGCCGGCTACGAGTTGCGCTGCCTGTCCGACGGCATCGTGGAGCGTACCGAGGGCTGGCCCCAGCATGTCCGGACCGAGGTAGCCGCTCTCTTCTGGGCCCTCGGCCTGGCCGAAGGCGAGATCAAGGAGTTCTATCTCCGCTCCATTCAGAAGCGCGTACGCAAGAACCGGAAAGAGAGCTATGAAGCCTGCCGGAGCGACGAAATGCGGGAGGCCGAAGGCCTGGTGGCGGCGATCATGAAGAAGCTGCCTGCTGACGGAGGCTTGCTCCGCAGCATGGTACTGGACTTCATCGACATGAAGTTTGAAGCCGCTCCGGATCACAGGATCTGGAAGCTTCCAATAGGATTGGACGCCGATCTGCTCCTTGATCATCTGATCCAGAAGGGCGCCCTGCAGCCATCAAAGCAGACATGCTGGCCTTCCTCATCCCCAGCCTGCGCGCCTGGCTGATCAACCGGACTCTTCCTGAGGCGGAGAAACCCGATCCACCGGGCGAGTTCGACCAGGCCCTCGTCCAGCGGGAGGCGGCCCTGGCGGCGGAAAGGGCGGCCGAGAAGCTCCTCCTGGCCAAGAATTCCTCTCTCTCCCAGGGCGAGCAGGGGATGGAGCGGTAGTGGACTTCCTCCCCGCCCCGGTCAGGGCGAATGGCTTGTTGCGGAATGACGCCATCGGTGGCAGGATGCCTACAGCCGTGAAGCGCCGCGAACAGTACGATCGGGAACTGCTGGAGAGCTACAGCCGCCCCTTCGACAGGGATTCCGCTCCCGCCTTCGTCGGCCGCCAGGACATCCTCGAGCTGATCGAGGCCAACTGCCAGGAAGCGCTCAAGCGCACCAGGAACCAGAAGAAAGCTGCTGGGTACACCATCGTCCTACAGGGCGCCCCCGGGGCCGGTAAGACCGCTGTCCTCTCGCACCTGGAGGAGGAATGGGACGGGAAGAAGGACCGCCCGCATATCCTGTCAATGGACAAGATCTCCCTCAAGGATCCGGAGTCGGCGGCGCTCGAGATCATCAGGAAGATCGATCCCTCCAAGGCGAAGGACTATCGCCAGAAGGTCGTCACGAACACTGGAGCCAGAATTGGCCTTGGAGTCGTCGGAGCGGAAGGGTCGACCACCCGTGCGACCGACCCGGAAGCCGCATCCTTCTCCATCCTGAAGGAAGTCCTTCCTCCGCAGGACTGGAAGCAGCCCCTCTGCATCCTGGTGGACGAGATCCAGAACGTCGGGAAATCCCACGAGGAAGTCCTAACGGCCCTCCATCTCGGGGAGCACCGCCTTCCCATCGTCCCCATCTACGCCGGCCTGGCCAATTCCACCGCCGCCCTGGCCGAGGCCGGCCTCAGCCGCCTGCAAATAGGCAACGTTTGCACCCTGGGACCCCTGGCCGACGGGGAGGTGCGCTCCTGCGTGAAGCAGATGCTGGTCAACTGCCGCATCGACCTGGGCGCCGGCTACGTGCTGGACTGCCTGTCCGACGGCGTCGTGGAGCGCTCCGAGGGCTGGCCCCAGCATGTCCGGACCGAGGCCGCCGCTCTCTTCTGGGCCCTCGGCCCGGCCGAAGGCGAAATCAAGGACATCGATCTCCGCTCCATGCTGAAGCGCGCACGCAAGTACCGGGAAAAGAGCTATGAAGCCCGCCAAAGCACCGAAATGGCGAAAGCCGTGGACCTGGTGGCGGCAGTCATGAAGGAACTGCCTGCTGACGGAGGCCTCCTCTGCAGCAGGGTGCTGGACGCCATCAAAGGGAATGCCAAAGTCGGCCAAGGCACCGGATGGGAACTTCCAAAGGGAATGGACGCCGATCTGTTCCTTGATCATCTGATCCAGAAGGGAGCCCTGCAGCCCATCAACGCAGACACGCTGGCCTTCCCCATCCCCAGCCTGCGCTCGTGGCTGATCGACCGGACCCGTCCGGGGGCGGAGAAACCCGATCCTCCGGGCGAGTTCGACCAGGCCCTCGCTCAGTGGGAGGCTGCTCTGGCGGCGGAAAGGGCGGCCGGGAAGCTCCGCCAAGCCAAGGATTCCTCCCGCTCTCGGCGCGACCAGGGGATGGAGCGGTAGTGGCCCCCCTCCCCGCCCCAATCGGAATGTACGGCTTCTTGTGGAAGACGCTATCGGTGGCAGGATGCCTACAGCCGTGAAGCGCCGCGAACAGTACGACCGGGAACTGCTGGAGAGCTACAGCCGCCCCTTCGACAGGGATTCCGCTCCCGCCTTCGTCGGCCGCCAGGACATCCTCGAGCTGATCGAGGCCAACTGCCAGGAAGCGCTCAAGCGCACCAGGAACCAGAAGAAAGCTGCTGGGTACACCATCGTCCTACAGGGCGCCCCCGGGGCCGGTAAGACCGCTGTCCTCTCGCACCTGGAGGAGGAATGGGACGGGAAGAAGGACCGCCCGCATATCCTGTCAATGGACAAGATCTCCCTCAAGGATCCGGAGTCGGCGGCGCTCGAGATCATCAGGAAGATCGATCCCTCCAAGGCGAAGGACTATCGCCAGAAGGTCGTCACGAACACTGGAGCCAGAATTGGCCTTGGAGTCATCGGAGCGGAAGGGTCGACCACCCGTGCGACCGACCCGGAAGCCGCATCCTTCTCCATCCTGAAGGAAGTCCTTCCTCCGCAGGACTGGAAGCAGCCCCTCTGCATCCTGGTGGACGAGATTCAGAACGTCGGGAAATCCCACGAGGAAGTCCTAACGGCCCTCCATCTCGGGGAGCACCGCCTTCCCATCGTCCCCATCTACGCCGGCCTGGCCAATTCCACCGCCGCCCTGGCCGAGGCCGGCCTCAGCCGCCTGCAAATAGGCAACGTTTGCACCCTGGGAGCCCTTGCCGGCGAGGAGGTGCGCTCCTGCGTGAAGCGGATGCTGGTCAACTGCCGCATCGGCCTGGGCGTCGGCTACGCGTTGCGCTGCCTGTCCGACGGCGTCGTGGAGCGTTCCGAGGGCTGGCCCCAGCATGTCCGGACCGAGGCCGCCGCTCTCTTCTGGGCCCTCGGCCCAGCCGAAGGCGAAATCAAGAACATCGATCTGCGCTCCATGCTGAAGCGCGCACGCAAGTACCGGAAAAAGAGCTGTCAAGCCCGCCAAAGCACCGAAATGGAAAACGCCGAGGACCTGGTGGCGGCGGTCATGGAGGAGCTGCCTGCTGATGGAGGCCTGCGCCGCAGCAGGGTGCTAGACTTCATCGACAAGAAGATTGAAGCCGCTCCGGATAGCAGGAGCTGGAAGCTTCCGAAAGGAATGGACGCAGACCAGTTCCTTGGGCATCTGATCCAGAAGGGAGCCCTGCAGTCCAACGACGCAGGCTCCCTGGTCTGTCCCATCCCCAGCCTGCGCAGGTGGCTGATCGAACGAACCCGTCCGGGGACGGAGAAACCCGCCCCCCCTGGCGAGTTCGACCAGGCCCTCGTCCAATGGGAGGCGGCCCTGGCGGCGGAAAGGGCGGCCGAGGATCTCCGCCAAGCCAAGGATTCCTCCCGCTCCCAGGGCGACCAGGGGATGGGGCGGTAGTGGACTCCCTCCCCGCCCCGGTCAGGGTGTGCGGCTTCTTCGGCCTATGCTGGTAAACGTTCGGGTTGATGCTGTCCGGACAGCAGTGGCTGGCACTAGCCTGGCAACTCGGCTCCATAGTCACAGACAGGCTGCGCCATGTGTTCGGTTCCATTTCCCTACCCTAAGTGGTCCTGGGGTGCAGGGGGCAGCGCCCCCTGCAGTGGAGGGCCATGAGCCTCCGGTCCTCGCTGTGAGCTGCGGCGGCACCCAGCACAGCGACAAACCTGCCGATGCGTGGAAATGCTCAGCCAGTTGATGGATAAAGCGTTTCAATGTCATTGACAGGTTCCGCTTTTTCTGGCGGTGCACAATAATGTCCTGTCCCGGCAGCGGACGGCGAGGCACTCTCCGAGGGGGCGGGCCGACTCGACGAGGCTGGCTGTTCGCAAACATGGGATACGACTTCGGTCCGAACGTTCACGTCTATCAGATTCTGCTGGCTGCCCCGATGGAGGACTGGCCCCCTCAAGCGTTCTACAGCGCGCATGGTCAAGTGCATCGTGGAGCGCCTGGAGCTGGCCCCGATCCCCTCGTCATGCATTCCACGCGGCATTCAGGCCTGCCACCCGCAGGCTCTTGTGGGGATGATCTTCTGCGGCTTCGCAGCAGGCGTGTTCTCGAGCCGGAAGCTGGAAGCGGCGACCTGCGAATCGGTCGCCTTCCTCTGCATCGCCGGAAACCAGCATTCCGGCCACGGCGCCATCGCAGCGTTCCGCAGGCGGTTCTCGAAGGAGCTGGAGGACCTTCTCCTCGAGATCATGGCGTTTGCCTGGGAGATGGGCTGCAGGGCCCTGGAGGATCTGCGGCTGGCCGGGCCCGGCATCCCGGCCTGCGCCGTCAGGCCCACGGAGCCTGGCTGGAAGGGCGCCGGGCGGCAGGAGAGGCGCTTCAGGAGGGGATCGCCAGACTCGTGGCGGTGGCCGACAAGTCCGATATCGAAGAGCCCGGCGGACTGGACGCCGATCCAGGCTTGCAGCAGCGGACGGGACGCTTCGGAAGCTTCGAGGAAGCGATGAAGCGGCTTCGGGACAAGAAGCCGCTGCGCCGGGCGCCGGACCAGGCCGGAGGCGAGGGGAAGGGGGTATGCTCGTCCCTGCCCCGGGACCGGACTCGGGGAGATTGCATGGGATCTCCCGATCTCGCCGCCTCAGGCCGGAGTTCGCCCTGCAGATGAGATCGGCCCATCCTGGACTTCCTCTTCGCCGACTGCCTGGAAGTTCCAGTTCCAGGCCGTGATCGAGACCGGCAAGGAACTGGCCCGGTGGCTCGACCGGGCCCGGGGCGCTCCCTGGATCGGTCTGGACACCGAGGCCGACAGCTTCCACTCCTATCCCTCCAAGCTGTGCCTCCTGCAGCTGTCCCTGCCGGGGGAGGGGGTCCTGATCGACCCGTTGGCGCCGCTGGATCTCTCCCCCCTGTGGGATCGGCTGGGAAAGGCCGGGCTGATCATCCATGCGGCCGACTACGACCTCCGGCTCCTGGCCAAGCACCACGGCTTCCTGAGGCCCAGGGTGTTCGACACCATGTGGGCCGCCCGGCTGCTGGGCTTCAAGGAGTTCGGCCTGAGCCATCTGGTCCAGAGGTTCCACCAGGTGAAGCTGGAGAAGGAGCTCCAGAGGGCCGACTGGGGGAAGCGCCCCCTGGGCCCCAAGATGGAGGAGTACGCGCTCAACGATGTCCGCTACCTCCATTCCCTGCGCCGGATCCTCTCCGAGCAGCTGGCCCGGAAGGGACGGCTTGAGTGGCTCCAGGAGGTCGGCGAAGCGCTGGGCGAGGAGGCGGTCCGCAGCATGGATCAGGAGGTCGAGGATCCCTGGCGGATCAAGGGAAGCAAGGATCTGGCGCCCAGGGCTCAGGCCTTCCTGCGGGAGCTGTGGGGGTGGCGGGAGAAGGAGGCCTGCAGGTGCAACCGTCCCCCCTTCTTCGTCCTGAGCCACGACCGGCTGCTGCAGATCTCGATCTGCTGCGGGGAGGGGAAGGGCTGGAGGAAGCACATCCCGCGCCGGTTCTCCCGGCGACGGATCCTCGGCCTCGCCAAGTGCGTAGAAGCGGCGGGGGCGATGCCTTCGGAGGACTGGCCCAAGCCGCCTCCCAAGGCGCCCAGGCGCCAGGGCAGGGGCGATGGCCCCCCGATGGAGGCGATGAGGAAGATCCGGGACGCAAGGGCCGGAGAGCTGGGCATCGACCCCACCATCATTGCCAGCAAGTCGACCCTGCTGGCCCTCTCCCGGGACAGGAAGGGAAGCCTCCCCCGGCTGATGCGCTGGCAGCGCCGTCTGCTCGAGCTGGAGTAGCCCCCATTGTCCCGGGGCTTTCAGAGCTCCAGCACCTGGTAGGCGAAGCCCTTGAGATAGCCGGTCTCGGGGACCGCGGGCAGGACCGGATGGTCGGGAGACTGCCCAAAGCGCGCCACCCGGCGCAGATGCTGGCGGTTGTCGAAGGCGGCCCCGAGGATCGCCGCCTCGAAGGTGGGGGCGTCCACGTGGTGCGAGCAGCAGAAGCTCAGGAGGATCCCTCCGGGAGCCAGCAGCCGCAGGGCGCGCAGATGGATCTCCTTGTAGCCCCTGAGCGCGTCCTCCACCGAGGAGCGGGAGCGGGTGAAGGAGGGGGGATCCAGGACGATGGCGTCGAAGGCCGCTTCCCGGGGGGCCCCCTTGAGCCAGTCGAACACGTTGGCCGCCTCGAAGGTGCACTGGGAGGAGAGCTGGTTGAGGGAGGCGTTGCGCCGGGCCTGGTCCAGGACCTCCGGGCTCTGGTCGATGCCGGTCGCCCGGCAGCCGGCCAGGCTGGCGGCATGGAGGGCGAAGGCCCCCTGGTAGGCGAAGGCGTCCAGCAGGCTCCGCACCTTCCAGCGCTGGAGCAGCCTGGCCGCTTCCTGGTAGTTGGCCTGCTGGTCCAGGTAGAGGCCGGTCTTGTGCCCCCGGACCGGATCCACCTCCAGCCGCAGCTGGTTGACCTGGACCACCTGCCTGCGGGGCTCTCCTTCAGCCGTCCCGGTGGAGAGCCCCTCGGTCCTGCGGGAGGGGAGATCGCGGCGCTCCACGAACTCGGCGCCGGGAGCCAGGGAGAGCAGGGCCTCCCGGATCTGGGGCAGGCGCGCCTCCATTCCCAGGGAGGAGACCTGGAGGCAGAAGGTGTCGTGGTAGCGGTCGACGACCAGTCCGCTCAGGAGGTCCCCCTCGGCATGGACCAGGCGGTGGCAACGGGCTTCCGGAACGACCTTCTGCCGGTGGGCCCGGGCCTGCTTCAGGCGGCGGAGGAAGAAGCCGGTGTCGATGGCCTCCCGCTGGCGCGAGAGCAGCCGCACCCGGATGCGGGATCGGGAGTTGTACAGCCCGGTGCCGAGGAAGCGCCGGCGGGCGTCCCTCACCTGGACTTCCCCGCCGTCCTGGGGGTCGTGGGTGACCCGGTCGATGTTGGCCGGAAAGATCCAGGGGTGGCCGGCCAGGATCCGCTCGGCGGCGTTCCGCTTGAGGTGGACGGTGGGCAGGGAGGCCATGGGCCGGGAGTCTCCGGCGCTCCCCGGCCCGCCTACCAATGGAAGGCCTTCTTCTTGATCTCGTAGACCATTCCGGCGGCGAAAAGCGCCAGGAAGACCATCATGGAGCCGAAGATCCAGTTGGCGTTGGCCGCCAGCTGCTCCCGGTAGACCACGGCCCAGGGGTAGAGGAACACCACCTCGACATCGAACAGGATGAAGAGCATCGCCACTCGGTAGAACTTGACCGAGAAGCGGGCCGTGCCCTCCCCCTGGGGAAGCATGCCGCACTCGTAGGCCGAGTCCTTGATGCGGTTGCGGACGCCGCGGCTGCCCAGGGCCACGGATATGGCGAGGGCTCCAACGGCAATCAGGGCCGAGACGCACAAAAGGAGCAGAACCGGAAGGTATTCGGCTAGCTGCGAATCCATCTGGCTCCCTTCCTACCAGCCTCGGGATCCCGCTTCAAGGAGAAGCGGTGCAAGGGCTCTGCGGGGGCGGCCGGACCGCGTCCGCTGGGCGGTTCTCCGGTGGGTCGATGCGAAGAGGTCCGGCCCGGGGCGAACCGGAGCCGGAGCTGCCGGCGATGGAAGCCCACTATACGGTTGCCGGGGCAGGGGCGGGATCCCTACCATGGGGCGCGCCATGTTCGAGACTGTCAAGGAGCGTCTGGTGGAGGTGAACGGGAAGCTGTCCCGGCTCTGGAGGTATCTTTG
This sequence comes from Limisphaerales bacterium, assembly GCA_965221075.1. Classification (GTDB taxonomy): domain Bacteria; phylum Verrucomicrobiota; class Verrucomicrobiia; order Limisphaerales; family AAA164-E04; genus UBA2970. The sequence continues at coordinate 2,546,992 of OZ244865.1, read as the reverse complement.
ACGCGGAGGCCATCCGGAGCCGCCAGGCGGAGCTCGAGGCGGAGATGTCGGGCGAGGGCTTCTGGAACAACCGCGAGCGGGCCCGGGAGGTCACCGACGAGGCATCCCGGCTCAAGCGCAGGATCGGGCCCCTGACCCAGGTCCAGTCCGCCATCGACGACGTCTCGGTGATGGTGGAGCTGGGAGAGGCCGAGCCGGAGGAGGCCCAGCCCGGGGTGCTCGCCGAAGTGGAGAGGGATGTTCGGCGGCTGGAGGGCGAGGTGGAGGAGCTGGAGCTGCGGATGCTGCTCGACGGCCCCCACGACGGCAAGAACTGCATCCTGAGCATCAACGCCGGCGCGGGCGGGACCGAGGCCTGCGACTGGGCGGTGATGCTGCTCCGCATGTACCAGCGCTGGTGCGAACGGCGGGGATGGAAGGCCGAGATCACCGATTCGCTTCCGGGCGAGAGCACCGGGATCTCCAAGGCCAGCGTGCTCATCTCCGGGGAGAACGCCTACGGCTACTGCAAGGCCGAGCGGGGGGTGCATCGCCTGGTGCGCATCTCCCCCTTCGACTCCAACAGCCGCCGCCACACCAGCTTTGCCAGCGTCGACGTCATCGCCGAGATCGAGGAGGACATCGACCTGGAGATCCCCTCCTCGGATCTCCGGGTGGACACGTTCCGCTCGGGAGGCAAGGGAGGGCAGAACGTGAACAAGGTGGAGACCGCGGTGCGCGTCACCCACCTGCCCACCGGGCTGTCGGTGGCCTGCCAGACGCAGCGCTCTCAGCACCAGAACCGGGCCACCGCCATGACGCTGCTGACCTCGAGGCTCTACGCCCTGCGGGAGGACGAGGCCAAGCGGGAGATGGATCGCTTCTACGGGGAGAAGGGAAGCGTCTCCTGGGGGAACCAGATCCGCAACTACGTCTTCCAGCCCTACCAGATGGTCAAGGATCTGCGCACCGGCGTGGAGACCAGCAACGTGCAGGGAGTGATGGACGGCGATCTCGATCCCTTCGTCAACGTCTGGCTGCAGGCCGGCTGCCCCACCGGGGTGGCGGCCGATGCGGCGGAGTCCCGATGACCATCCTGGACCGGATCGTGGCCGACAAGCGGCGCGAGATCCGGGCCCTGCCCCAGCGGGAAGTGTCGCCCGGGACGCTGCTCGAAGGCATAGCCACGCGGGGCGGCCGGCGGCCGTTCCGCCAGGCGCTTCGCGACGCTTCGCTGGGACTCGTCGCCGAGATCAAGAAGGCCTCCCCTTCGGCGGGAACCATCTGCTCCGACTACGATCCTCCCCGGATCGCCCGGGAGTACCAGAAGGGGGGCGCCCACTGCCTCTCGGTCCTCACCGATGCCGGATACTTCCAGGGCTCCCTCTCCCACCTCCGGGCGGTCAGGGAGGCTTCCAGCCTGCCCATCCTGCGCAAGGACTTCATCCTCCATCCCCTGCAGATCCTGGAGGCGGTGGAGAACGGAGCCGACGCGGTGCTGCTCATCGCCGCCATCCTCGAGGAGCCCCTCCTGGAGCAGCTCCACCACCTGGCCCGATCCGCCTCCCTGGACGTGCTGGTGGAGGTCCACGATCACCCGGAGCTAGAGAGGGCCCTGGCGGTGGGCGCCGATCTGATCGGGATCAACAACCGGGATCTTCGCCGCTTCGAGGTGGACCTGGGCGTCACAGAGCGCCTGGCCGCGAGCCTGGTCGGCCATCGGCGGCGCGACGAGATCGTGCTGGTAGCGGAGAGCGGAATCCGGACCAGAGGCGATGTGGAGAGGATGCGGAATGCGGGCGTGCAGGCCCTGCTGGTGGGGGAATCGCTGATGCGGGGAGGAGCAGAGGCCATCTCCGGCCTGCTGGGAGTCCGAGAATGAAGTCCTGGTGCGATAGCGGACTGGCCTGGAGGCTACGATCGGCCCGGAGTCCTCACATGCCGTGCCTTTCATGGGATAGCTCGGCCATGGGATTGCAGCCTGGGCCAGAACCTGCCGCACCAACGGCTTCATCGAGACCCTCAACGGGCTGTTCCAATCCGCCAAGCGTCGCGCCAGAGGCTACCGCTGCTTCAAGACTATCCGCACCGTCTTCTTCCTCATCGCCGGGAAGCTCGACTTCGCCAAGCTCAACCCCCATGTCGCTTAACCCACACGTTTTTCGGTAGAGCCATAAGACTCCTATGGTTTAAAAATGAAGTTACTTACCAAATATATTGAGCGCATGCAGAATGCCACAGAAGGTTTGGACATGAAAATCTTTCGAGGACAGGAATATGCTGAATGGAAGTTGTGTTCGGGAGCTGTTCGAAGACTTGTGGCAAATGAAATCCCCCTCGAACATCCTCAGTTTATTGAAGAGTACATCAGGTATCATAATGAATTAATTGACCGAGTTCGTCAAGTAATTGCCTGCAATAATTCGAATCAATCGATCGATGATATGCAACTCCTTGCGAAGCTACAACACTTTGGAGCAGCAACAGGTTTACTCGACTTTACATATAATCCGCTTGTTGCGCTGTGGTTTGCTTGTGGTGATCCAAGCTGCAACGGTAAAAAAATGGATTCCAATGGCAATGTGTTCATTCTGGACAAAAAAAGACCAAACACCTTGATTACAAATCGACAATTAGAAGTTGAAAGTATTGATTCACTTTTTTCACGAGAGCTTTCCCGAGATCAGCGTTGGTTAGGATCGAACTATCTGATTTGGGAACCTGATTTAACAGGCGACGAAGCATTTCGCATACTTGGCCAACGTAGTGTTTTCGTTATTGGACGGCCAATAATCGAAAAGACCCAATTTTCTAAGGTTGAGATTGACGCTGATGACAAAAAAGGCTTGCGAGATGAACTGGAACAGATTGATATTTCGGAGCGCACTATTTTCCCAGATTTGCTTGGTATTTGCAAGATTGAACGTGCGGAAGCTCCGTACGTTTCTCAGTCTCAGGTTTCTCAGTCTCAGGTTTTTCAGTCGCAACTACGAAGAGGAAACAAGGCGATGAACGACGGACATCTATGCAAAGCGATTGTTGCTTATGGGAAGTGTTTGGATTTGGATGGCAAACAATTAATAATTCACTTTTATCGTGGTAATGCCTACGCAGCAGCGAAGCTCTATCCTAAAGCGCTATCGGACTACGATAATGCGTTAAATGATTTGAATTATATTAACGAAAACAGCCCTCGTAAGAAACATCCATGGTACTATTATGCGGTCCTTTATAATCGTGGCAATATTTACGCACTTTTGAATGAACATGAAAAGGCAATTAGGGATTACGAAAAGGCGTGGGAGTTAGATTCGAGTTTTTCCACATGTATGTTTAATTGTGGAAACTCGTACTACTGCCAAATGAATTTTGAAATGGCGATTTCTTGCTATAAAAAAGTGTCATCTAAGTGTGCTGGTGTATTACATAATATGGCACTCGCTTATATTCAATTGGGGAACTTTAAATCTGCCGAAGACTGCTATATGAAGATGCAAATGCCTCAGGATCAGGAGCAGAATGCTATGGCTTTTCGCAAGTTGCGGACAATTCTTGCTGGTTATGAAGATTCTGAATTGAAAAAAATTACATCGCAGGAATCAGTGACAAGTGTCATGTTCAGTCATCCGTGTTACACTGGTGAACCTCAAAAAGTGTCGTTTCAAGGAATGGCAGGGAATGTTGGCAATGTGGGCGGTCCCGACCAGCCGGGTGGCAAGGGATTCTGCGGCGGGCCGGGCTTGGTGGTGACAGTGAAGTAAGTGTAAGTTCAGGTGTATCTGCTCAAATAATTAAATGTATTTGTAAGATTAATGCTCGTTTTATTGTACTTTGCATATTGTCTTAACTGGATATAGTGTCAGTTATGATGCATTTCGATGATATTGAGAATGCGTCAGGTTAACTGACGATTTCAAGTTACGCATGTAATTTATATGCTAACGATGAATTAATATATGTATCTCCGCTACGGCCGTAGCGGCATATACTTCTTTCTGTGCTTGTTCTTTGTTCCGATTATTATATATTGTACGGACTCGATGTGTACTACAAGAAGGCAGGCAAGCTTCATTCTCATGATGGCGTGATTGTGGCGCTTGAAGGAAGCGCGCATGTCGAAATAAACAAAGTGAAAAGGATGGCTACGATGCATGCGATGTGGTTGTTTGCACGAAGGGAGGGAAGCGCTTGTTTTGGAATTCTCCGGGGGATACCATAGACATGGATATATTGGGCTGGAGATGTTCTTTTCAGTAATTGGAATCGGCGACGTGAGAGCAAATCCGCTGGAGCGGAACAGGTTGGACTCCATGTTCAATCGATTGTTCGACAAGCTTCCGAAGGGCAGACCCGAAGTGGCGGTAGAGCATGTTCCGGAATTGTACTTCTAAACGATGCCCGGGCCGTTGCATGCGGGGATCCTGACGGACATGGCGCTTCCAGAGGCATGTCCGCATTGCATGTTTGGAATGAACGCCTGGGCAGCGAAGGCGCAGGATCCGTCCATGCTCCAGGTTGCGCTCGCTGGCTGCACAGTGGAATGCGCTGCGACGCATCCAACTGGCTTAAATGTCAGTCGCCTGGCTGGAGGAACATAGTGGCCATTCCCGGAAGGGCCAGCCGCAGTGAGTGCGGCTGCGAGTCCCAGGGGACCTGCTCCGATTCCACGATGGCGGGGCAGGGGACCGCGCTTCCGCCGTAGCGCTGCTGATCGGTGTGCAGCGCCAGCCTCCAGGGCCCGCTGCGGGGCACGCCGATGCGGTAGCCGCTTCGGGGCACGGGAGTGAAGTTGCCTACCACCAGCACCAGATCCTTTCCCTGGCCGGTCCCCCGCAGGAAGGAGAGGACCGAGGCGTCGTGGTCCTGGTGGCTGATCCAGCGGAAGGCCTCGGGATCGTAGTCGTTGCGTCCGAGGGAGGGGTGCTGGAGGTAGAAGGCGTTGAGGTCCGCCACCAGCTTCCGGACGCCCTCGTGATCCTGGTACTGGAGCAGGTGCCAGTCCAGGCTCCGCTCGTGGCTCCACTCGCCCGACTGGCCGAAGTCGCTTCCCATGAACAGGGTCTTCTTGCCGGGCCAGCCCCACATCCAACCGTAGAGGGCGCGCAGGTGCCTGGCCTTCTCCGAAATGGATCCGGCCCCCATCTTCTGCAGCATGGATCCCTTGCCGTGGACCACCTCGTCGTGGGAGAAGACCAGGCTGAAGCGCTCCGAATTCTGGTAGATCGCTCCGAAGGTCAGCTGGTTCTGGTGCCACTTGCGGTAGAGCGGATCCTTGCCGAAGTACTGGATGAGGTCGTGCATCCACCCCATGTTCCACTTGAGATCGAAGCCCAGCCCGTTCTGGCTGGTGGGGCGGGTGACGCCGTCCCAGGCGGTCGACTCCTCGGCGATCATCAGCGCTCCCGGACAGGTCTCGTGGATGATGTCGTTCGCCTCGCGCAGGAATTCGATGGCCTCGAGATTCTCCCGCCCTCCGAAGGAGTTGGCCACCCACTCCCCCTCCCGCCTCGAGTAGTCCAGGTAGAGCATCGAGGCCACCGCGTCCACCCTGAGCCCGTCGATGTGGAACTGCTCGCACCAGGAGAGGGCGCTCCCGATCAGGAAGGAGCGCACTTCGGGGCGTCCGTAGTTGAAGATGAGCGTGCCCCAGTCCTGGTGCTCCCCCTGGCGCGGATCCTCGTGCTCGTACAGGTGGGTGCCGTCGAACTCGGAAAGCGCGAAGGCGTCGCGGGGAAAGTGGGCGGGCACCCAGTCCAGGATGACGCCCAGGCCGTGCTGGTGGAGCTGGTCGACCAGGTAGCGGAAGTCGTCGGGAGTCCCGTAGCGGTGGGTGGGAGCGAAGAAGCCGGTGACCTGGTATCCCCAGGAGCCCTCGAAGGGGTGCTCGGAGAGGGGGAGGAACTGGACATGGGTGTAGTGGTTCTCCCGCAGGTAGCGGACCAGGGGGATGGCGGCCTCCCGGTAGGTGAGGGGGCGGCCGCCCTCCTCGGGGACGCGCCTCCAGGAACCGAAGTGGACCTCGTAGATGGATAGGGGGCGGGAGAGCCAGTCGGTCCGGGAGCGCTCCTCCATCCACTCCTGGTCCCCCCACTCGTGGGCGCTTCTGGAAGGGGTCTGCGCCGCGCAGTTGGGAGGGTGCTCGAAGGAGGATCCGTAGGGATCGGTCTTGATCCGGATCCGTCCGTGGAAGTCGAGGATCTCGAACTTGTAAAGCAGGCCGGAGGGCAGATCGGGCAGGAAGAGCTCCCATACCCCGGAGGATCCCATCGACCGCATGGGGTGCCTCCGGCCGTCCCACTGGTTGAAGTCGCCGATCACCGACACCCGGCGGGCGTTGGGGGCCCAGACCGAGAAGGAGATGCCTCCGATGCCGTTGACGGTCCGGCACCTCGCCCCCAGCTTGCGGTGGACCTGGCGGTCGGTCCCTTCGTTGAAGAGGTACAGGTCGTCGTTGCCCAGCGTGGGCAGGAAGGAGTAGGGATCCCAGGTCTCCCAGCTGCGGCCGCCCGGCCACCCGACCTTCAGCCGGTAGGGGAACACCGTCTGGCGGTCGGCGGCGAATCCCTCGAAGAAGCCGGCCGGATCGGCTTGCGCCAGGGGGAGGCTCCATCCGCTCTCCGAGCCGGGATCCAGGACGGTGCAGGAGAGGGCGCCGGGAAAGAAGCAGCGGACCAGCAGGCCCTGGACGCCCGAACGCTCCCCGTGGTGCATGCCGAGCCACTGGTGGGGATGGGAGTGGGTGGCTTCCAGGACCGAGAGCGTCTGGTCAGGAAGGCGGCTCACCAGATGCCGGTTGCAGCCCTGCGCACCCGGCCAAGTAACCCAGCGTCCCCCCGAATGTCAAGCCGCCGGCAGGCAGGATCCCGGCGGCGGCGCAACGGTTCCGGGATGGCCTTGAAGGGGGAGGGAAGGGGAACCTAGACTGCCTGCCACACCGTGGTGCTGCGCAGCGAGTCGACCGAGCAGGCGCCATCGGGCTCCGGCGCGTTCCGGCGGGGCGCCGATCCCGCCTTTCCCTCCATCCCATGAGCCGGCGGCTGGCCATGACTCCCTCTCCGGGGGAGAGGCTGGTGGCCTTCGTGGGAGACTGCCTGGAATTCGTGCTGGATGCCGGCGGGGATCTCTCCGGATGCCGGGCCTGCCTGCGGACCACCCTGGGGGCGGGAGAGATCCAGAACGACGAGATCGTCCGCTCCTTCGAGCATTCCGCGCCCTACGCGCAGCAGGCCTGCCGTGACCTCCCGATGGCGTACGTCCAGGGCCGGTTCCGCCTCCGGACGATGCTTGCCCAGACCGGGCACTACTGGGCCAAGGCGTTCCTGATCGACGGAAAGGGATTCCAGCACTGGCCTCCAGGAGAAAACTTCTGCGTGTCGGTGCATCCTGCCCAGTACCGCACCGCCAATCTGGTCTACTGCGCCTGGCCGCGGCTCTTCGGCGGCACCGCCCCGGAGTCCCGGATTCTGGGGGCAGGGGAGGAGGACGGGGAGATCGCCCGCCTGGAGGAGCGGGGCTGCGCCGTGATCCCGCCCTCGGGCACGCTGCGGGATCTCAAGGCCCGGCTGGACCACATCGTCAACCGGCTGGGATGCAGGATCCTCCACCTGCTTCCCGTCAACCCCACTCCGGCTCTCAAGGCCCGATTCGGGCGCTACGGAAGCCCCTACGCCACCCTGGACCTGGACGCGGTGGACCCGGCCCTGGTGGAGTTCGACCAGCGCAGCACGGGCTTCGAGCAGTTCCGGGAGCTGGCCCGCGAGGCCCACCGGATGGGGGCCCGGGTCTTCCTCGATCTGGTCATCAACCACACGGGATGGGGATCGAGGCTGCAGGAAAGGCATCCCGAGTGGTTCCGGCGCCACCGGGACGGGCGCTTCGCCAGCCCGGGGGCCTGGGGCACCGTGTGGGAGGACCTGGTGGAGCTGGACCACCACGATCCGGAGCTGGGCAGGGAGCTGGCTGAGGTGTTCCTCGCCTGGTGCCGGAGGGGAGTGGACGGCTTCCGCTGCGATGCCGGGTACATGGTCCCGCTGGCCTACTGGAGGTACATCACCGCCCGGGTGCGCCAGGAGTTCCCCGACGCCGTCTTCCTGCTGGAGGGGCTGGGAGGATCCTGGGAGGCAACCGAGGGGCTGCTCGGCGAGGGCGGCATGCAGTGGGCCTACTCCGAACTCTTCCAGAACTACTCCGGACGCCAGATCCACGACTACCTGGACTACGCCCTCGACGCCAGCCGGAGGGTGGGGCTCTACCTGCACTACAGCGAGACCCACGACAATCCCCGCCTGGCCGCCCGGGGAGCGGCCTGGTCCCTCCTCCGCAACCGGCTCTGCGGGCTGGCCAGCACCTGCGGAGGATACGGCTTCACCTGCGGCGTGGAGTGGCTGGCCACCGAGAAGATCGTGGTCCACCAGCGCACGGGCCTCAACTGGGGGAATCCGGAGAACCTGGTGGAGGAGCTGGGCTCGCTCAACCGCCTGCTGGCCTCCCATCCCTGCTTCTTCGACGGAGCCCGCCTGCGCTGCCTCAGCGAGCCCGACTCCCCGGTCTACGTCCTGGAGCGGATCTCGAAGGACGGGGCCGACCGGGCGCTGGTGCTGGCCAACACCCGGACCGGGGAGAGTTCGCGGGTGGTCCTGGAAGCGTCGGTGTGGCGCTGGTGCCGGGAGGATCTGCTGGAGGCGCCGCTGCCTGCGGCGGAGCCTCTGGGAGAGTCGGAGGTGAGCCTCGTCCTGGAGCCCTCGGCGGTCCACTGCCTTTCCGCCTCCCGTGAGCCTTCGGGACTGGCCGGGGACGAGTACCGGCTCCGGCAGGGGGCCAGGGCCTGGATGGCCCAGGCCATCCAGGAAGCCTGGCCGCAGGGCCTCGTGGAGGATTTCGACGAGGAGCGCGCTCTGGACGAGGCGCTGGCCGATCCCGCCCGGTTCCTCTCGTGCCTCTCCTCCTGCGCCCTGGGCAACCGCTCCGCTCCCTGGGGGGAGGGCGGGGAGGGGGATCCCTTCCCGGCGGTGGCCTGCTGGGAGCCCGGGGATCGGCCCCGCCACCTGCCGGTCCCTCCCGGCCACTGGGCACTGTTCCGGGACTCGGAGCCCTTCGTGGTGCGGTTCCTCGAGGAGGATCCTCCCTGCCGCCGGGCCTCGGTCCCCTTTCCCGGGGGAGACTTCCTGGCCTGCCTCCACGCCCCGCCCGGCGGCAGCGAGAGGCTCGTGGAGTTCGAGTTCGAGAGCCAGGAAGCGGGACGGGAGATCTCCCGGGGATCGATCCTCTTCCTGGCTTCCGAGCCCTCCTTCCCCGCATCCTTCGATCCGCACCGCATCGGCCGCTCGGGGGGGCTGGAGTCGCCCATGGTCCTGCTGGCCAACGGACGCGGGGCGATGGCCCGGATGGCGGTCGACTTCGGGCGGATCAAGTCCAAGTACGACTGCCTGCTGGCGGCCAACCTCAGCCCCTCGGCGCCGGTCGATCGCCACGTCCTGGCCAAGCGGATCCGCCTGTGGGCCGAGGTGGACGGGCTGATCAGCCCCCTCAACCGCAGCAACCTGATCGAGTTCACTCCGGGCCCTCCGGCCCGGTGGCTCTTCCTGGCCAGCGGAGGGCGGGGCAGGCGCGCCCTGATCGAGGCCGCTGCGGACATGGTCCACGGGGAGAACGCCGTGGCGGTCCGCCTGCGGCAGCTGGAGGAGGCCCGGATCGGGCCCGAGACGCTCCAGCGCATGTTCGGCCGGGCCGGCCTCGGGTGGGAGTCCACTCCCGGCGAGGCCCGCGCCCTGCAGCTCTCCCTGACCGCCCGGGTGGACATCGAGGATCGCAGCTTCCACTGGGAGACGCAGCGCAATCCCCAGTCGGAGCAGCACTTCTCCCGGCATGTCCGCGGCCTGGACGGGGGCCGGGGCTTCGAGTTCGCTCCGGCTCCGGACCGGCGTCTGGAGGTCCGCTGCTCGGGCGGAAGCTACCATCCGGCCCCCGAGTGGTGCGTCGGCATTCCCCATCCCGTCGAGGCCAGCCGGGGGCAGCACGGATGGGGCGACGCCTACAGCCCGGGCTGGTTCTCCCTTCCCCTGGAGCCGGATCGCGGGCTGCACCTCGCCCTCGGTGCCGGGGACCGGTCCGCCCACGACGTCCGGCCCGCCGGGCGGTTCCGGGAGCGAGAGGAGCGCAATCTGGAGATCGCCCGCAAGGCGGGCCTGGACGAGGGGGACGCCTTCGGCGGGCAGCTGGCCCGGGCCCTCGACGCCTTCGTGGTCCGCCGAGGCGGGGGCAGCACGGTGATCGCGGGCTACCCCTGGTTCCTCGACTGGGGCCGCGATTCCCTGATCGCCGCCCGGGGGATGCTGGCCGGCGGCCACCGCGAGGAGGTCCTCCAGCTTCTGAAGGTCTTCGGCAGCTACGAGAGGGGGGGGACCCTGCCCAACAGCCTGCACGGCGAGGACACCTCCAACCGGGACACCTCCGACGCCCCCCTCTGGTTCGGACTGGTCTGCTCGGACCTGCTCCGGGAGGCGGGCCCCGGATTCCTCGGGGAGAAGGCGGGGGAGCGCACCCTGGCGGAGGTGCTCGGGTCCGTCGCCAGGGGCTATCTGTCGGGCACGCCCAACGGGATCGGGGTGGATCCCGGATCGGGGCTGGTGCGGAGCCCCTCCCACTTCACCTGGATGGACACCGACCATCCGGCCGGCACTCCCCGGGAAGGCTATCCGGTGGAGATCCAGGCCCTGTGGGTGCAGCTGCTGCTCCTGCTCGAGCGGATCGGGGCGCCCGATCCCGGAGAGGGCTCCTGGGGAGGCTGGGCCAGGCTGGCCAAGGAATCCGTGGAGGAGCTGTTCTGGCAGGACGGGCCGGGGCACTACGCCGACTGCATCCGGGCGGAGCGGGGCGTTCCGGCGGCGCGGGGAGCCGTGGATTCCGCCCTGCGCAGCAACCAGCTGCACTGGGTGGCGCTCGGAGATCCTCCCGGGGACCGGGCCCGCCGCTCGGTCGAGGCCGCACTGCGATGGCTGCTGGTGCCGGGAGCGGTCCGTTCGCTGGCGCCGCTGCCGGTCCGGCTGCCGCTGCCGGTCCGCGACGGGGCCGGTCGCCTGCTCAACGATCCCGGCAACCCCTTCTGGGGACGCTACGAGGGGGACGAGGACACCCGGCGCAAGCCGGCCTACCACAACGGAACCGCGTGGACCTGGCCGCTGGGAACCCTCTGCGAGGCGGTCCTGGCGGCCTGGGACCGCTCCCCCGACGCCAGGGCGGCGGCGCGGGCCTGGCTGGGGTCGGCCGGCTCCCTGATGCGCACCGGCTGCCTGGGGCAGGTTCCCGAGATCCTCGACGGGGAGGCGCCCCATGTCCAGAGGGGGTGCGACGCCCAGGCCTGGGGGGCCTCCGAGATCCTCCGGGTCTGGCGCATGGCCGCCCCCGGCCGCTAGCCCCGCTGCGGGGGAGGATCCCGGAGGACCCGGCCCAGGGCCCGGCCCCCCAGGAGGCGCAGGTCGTCGAAGAAGGTGTAGAAGAGCGGGACCACCAGCAGGGTGAGCAGGGTGGCGGTGGTCATCCCCCCGATCAGGGTCAGGCCGAAGCTCTTGTAGCTGAGGCCGATCTCGGTGGGCTTGCTCAGGGTGAGGGGGATCATCCCGATGATGGTGGTCATCGCGGTCATCACGATGGGGCGGAAGCGGCGGCGGGCGGCCTCGGCCAGCGCCAGGCCGCGCTCCATCCCGCTGCGGCGCAGGCGGCGGACGTAGTCGATCAGCACGATGCCGTTGTTGACCACCACCCCGATGAGCAGGATGGCTCCCACGAATCCCAGGGTGTCGATGTCGTAGCCGAACAGGTAGTGGATCCACACCATCCCGGTTCCGGCCAGGGGAATGGTGAGGATGATCGAGAGGGGAAGGATGAAGCTCTCGAAGAGGAAGCCCATCAGCAGGTAGATGAAGAGGATGGAGAGGATCCCCGCGAAGGTCAGGCTCTGGATCTCGCTCTGCAGCTCGGCGAAGGAGCCCTGCCCCCCGAAGGAGACGCCCTCGGGCAGATCCATCGCCCCCTTGAGGGCGTCGAGCGTCTCCCGGGTCTCGGCGGCGCCCTCCTCCTCCAGATCCAGGGTGATGCTGTGGGAGGTCTTCTTGTCGCGCCGGAAGATGCCCTGGGAGACCTGCGTCTTCTCCACCGAGGTCAGGGAGGAGAGGGGGAAGACCCTCCCGTCCATGGAGGGGACCTGGAAGTTGGAGAGGGCGTCGAGATCCTCCCGGTCCTCCTCCTGGTACCGGACGGTGACCGGAATCTCGCGGCCCTGGTAGCTGAAGCGGGAGAGCCTCCGGCCCCTCAGGGCGTAGCCCACCACCCCGGAGATGTACTCCGGGTTGACGTTTCCGGTGCTGGATCGCTCCCGGTCCACCACCAGGGCCAGCTCGTTGGGGGGCCTCTCGCGCCCGGTGCGCACCCCCAGCACCCCGGGCACCGCCAGGAGGGGCCTCTCCAGGGCCTCGGCCAGATCGCTCAGCTGCCCGGCGTCCTCCCCCTCCAGCCGGAGGACGTAGGCCTCCTTGCCCCTGGCCTCCTCGATCTGGCTCTCCCGGCCGGTCTGGTACTCGACCCCGGGCTTCTCGGGGAAGGCGTCGATGACCATCTTCATCATCTCCTTGGCCTTCAGGTCGTAGTCCTTCTCGGGCTTGAGCCAGCCGTCGATGCGCCCGCCCCGCTTGAAGTTCATCAGCAGGTAGCCCTCCAGATCCAGCTCCTCCTTCTTCGCCTCCATCACCTCCTCCAGGCGGGAGAAGAAGGCGCGGGTCTGCTCGAAGTTGGAGTCCTCGGGCATCTCGACCCCGATCTGGAAGTACTGCTGGTCCTCCTCCTGGTTGGGGACCACCTTGAGCCGGGGAGCCACCGCCCCGAAGGTCGCTCCGAAGAGGACCACGATCGCCAGGAAGACGTCCAGGCGGCGCCGCAGCGAGAAGGCCAGCATCCGTTCGTAGGCCCGGCCCAGCGGGACGAAGGTGCGCCGGTAGATCCAGTCCGGGACCCGCTGCAGGGGGGAGAGCGACTCCCGGGATCTGGGGCCCCTGGTGAGGTAGGCTCCCAGCGGGATGAAGACCAGGGCCACTCCCAGCGAGGCCAGCAGGGAGACCGAGATGGGCATGGCCAGGCGCATCAGGAAGAACTGCCCCTCGCCCTCCACCAGGGCCACCGGCAGGAAGACGATCACCGTGGTGAGGGTGGCCATGGAGATGGCCAGAGCGATCTCGCCCGCTCCCCGCACGCAGGCGGTCCGCAGCGGCTCCCCGTCCTGGGCGCGCCGGTAGATGTTCTCGGAGACCACGATCGAGTTGTCCACCAGGAGGCCCACGCAGATCACCAGGCCCAGGATGGTGATCATGTTGAGCGACTCGCCGGCGAAGTACATGGTCAGCAGGGCGACGAGCAGGCTGAGCGGGATGGAGGCCGAGACCACCAGGGTCATGCGCATCCGCTTGAGGAACAGGTAGAGGATGAGGATGGCGAAGAGCCCGCCGATCCTCCCTCCCTGGGCCAGGTTGCCGATCTGGGACTGGATGATCCGGCCCTGGTTGAAGAACAGCTCCATCTGGACGCCCTCGTAGACCGGATCGGACCTCATGGCCTCGACCTCGGCCTCGATCCTCTCTCCCAGATCCACCGTGTTGGCCTCCCCCTCCTTGAAGATGATCACCGCCACGGCCGGCCTGCCGTTGACCCGGACCGAGAACTTCCTCTCGGGCTCCTCGTACCTGATGTCGGCGACGTCCCCGAGCCGGAGGTCCTCGGAGATGGGGCGGTTCCGGATCTCGTCGACGGTGGCGTAGGTGGCCAGGGAGCGAAGCAGGAACTTCCTGCCCCCCTGCTCCACGTGGCCGCTGGCCATGGTGAAGTTGTCCCGGTCGAGATCCTGCGCCATCTGGTAGATGTTGAGCCGGTGGGCGTCGGCCCGGCGCTTGTCGATCTCGATCAGGATCTCCTTCTGGGCCACCCCGTCGGCCCGGACGCTGGCCACCCCGTCCAGGCGCTTGATGCGGCGCATCACCTTCTTCTCCACCAGGCTGTAGGGATCGTTTATGGAGGGATCGATGGCCAGGCCCAGCATCGCCACCGGGAAGTCGTCCGGATCGTCGCGCAGGACCAGAGCCTGCTCGACGTCCTCGGGGAACTGGAGGCGGGCCCGCTCCACCCGGTCCCTGACCTCCCGGTAGGCCACGTCCACGTCCACCCCCCGCTTGAACTGGAGGAAGGCGCTGGAGCTGCTCTGGGAGGAGAAGGTGTTGAGGTGGACCAGGCCCTTGACGGTGGAGAGCTCCTCCTCCAGCGGGAGGGTGATCTTCTCCAGCACCTCCTCGGCCGGGGCGTTGGGCCAGGGCACCTGGACCCTGAGGAACTTGCTCTCGTAGCCCCGGGGGAAGAGCTCGCGGGGAATGCCCTCGATGGCGATGAAGCCGCCCACCAGGATGGTGAGCAGGAGCACCAGGATGGTGATCCGCCGCTCCAGCGAGAAGGCGGCCAGCCTCCCGGCGATCGACTCCCGCTCCTTCATCGCCGGTCCGGCCCGGCGGGCCCCAGGATGACCGAGGCGAGCCGGGCGGCCATCAGGTAGAGCGAGGGGATCACCAGCAGGGTGAGGGCGGTGGAGCTGGCCAGCCCGAAGATCACCGCGATGGCCATCGGGGTGCGGATCTCGGCCCCGTCACCCCAGCCCAGGGCCATGGGCAGGAGGCCCAGGATGGTGGTGGCGGCGGTCATCAGCACCGGCCGGAGCCGGACGCTGCAGGCCCGCTCGACGGCCTCCTGCGGGGAGAGGCCCCGCCTCTGCAGTATGTTGGCGTAGTCCACCAGGACGATGGCGTTGTTGACCACGATCCCGATCAGAAGGATCCATCCCAGGAACACCACGATGGAGATGCTGATGCCCATGAGGGCCAGGCCCAGGACCGAGCCCAGGAAGGCCAGCGGCACCGATCCCATGATGATCAGGGGCTGCACCAGCGACTCGAACTGGGAGGCCATGATGACATAGACCAGGAAGACGCTCAACCCGAGCGCCAGGAAGAGGCTGGCCCGGCTGCGCTGCCACTCCAGGTTCTGGCCGGCCAGGGAGTAGGACATGTCCACCGGCCAGTCGAGCCGGCCGTCCAGCTCGGCCTGGATGCGGGCGGCCGCCTCGCCCAGGCTGGCCTCTCCCAGGCCGGCCTGCACCAGTGCCACCCGGTTGCCGTCCACCCTGCGGATCTCGCTGGGCCCCTCGTCCATGCGCACCTCGGCGACCGCCCGCAGGGGGACCGGCCGCTCGCTCTGGGGATTGAGGGTCAGGCCCCGGATCTGGTCCAGCTCCCTCCGGTCGGCTTCGTCCAGCTGCACCACGATGGGGATGCGCCGGTCGATCTGGTTGTAGCGGGTGGCCTCCCTGCCCTTGACCAGGGTCCTGACCTGGTCGGCCACCGCCCCGATGCCCAGGCCGTTGCGCATCAGCTTCCGGCGGTCGTAGAGGATGCTGATCTCGGGAGCCCCCTGGCGCAGGGTGGTCTCCACGTCGGCCAGCTCGGGCAGGTCCTTCAGGAGGGCCTCCGCCTCCTGGGCCATCCTCCGCAGCTGCCTCAGATCGTCCCCCCGTATCTCCACCACCACCGGCTTGTTGGAGCTGAACAGCACCGGGCGGCCGGCCCGAACGTCGATCCCCGGGATGTCGTCCAGGAGGCGGCGGATGCGCTCCAGGACCCGCTCCTCCCTCTCCCGGGTCGAGCGGCCCGGGAGGAGGCCTCCCGAGAAGAGCCCCTCGGCGGGCTCGAGCAGGATCTTGAAGCGGGCCGTGTGCTCCCCTTCGTCCGATCGCTTGATGTTGGTCGCGTCGTAGCCGTAGCTGACCAGGACCGCGGCGATGGACTCCCTGTCGGCCAGGAGGGACTCCTCGATCCGGCCCAGGATGCGCTGGGTCTCCTCCAGCGGCGTGCCGATGGGGAGGCTGGCCTCCACCGTGAACTCCCCCTGGTGCACTTCGGGAAGGAGCTCGGTGCCCAGGCCGCGCCCGATCCACCAGGTGGCCCACAGGGAGAGGATCAGGAAGAGCAGGGTCGGGACCGGATGGGAGAGGGTCTGTCCGAGGATCCGGGGATAGACCCGGTGGATCCAGACCAGGAAGGCCGCCATGAAGCGGGAGGGCAGGGCGAAGAGGAGGCCGGAGCCCCGCTTGAGGGCCGGAAGGACGGCCCGTGCGGCCAGGGCCAGGACCAGGCCCAGGGTCCATCCCGCCAGGCGGCCCGCCAGCTCCAGGGCCAGTGCGACGGGCAGGCGGGCCCAGAGGTAGGGCAGGAGAGCCATGCGCCAGCCCTTCCTGCAGCCGGCCGCGTCCCTCCGGTAGAGGGCCAGGCTCTGCAGGCCGGAGCCCTTCCCTCCCGTCCCGGACCCTTCCTGGAAGCGGGGCTTCTCCCTGCTGGCCAGCATCGGGATGAAGAAGAGGGCCACCCCCAGCGAGGCCAGCAGCGAGATCACCACCGCCATGCCCAGGTCCCCGAAGGCCTGGCCGGCGATGCCCTCGACGAAGACCATGGGCAGGAAGACCGCGATCGAGGTGAGGGTGGAGGCGGTCACCGCGCCCCTCACCTCCCTGATGCCCCGCACCGCGGCCTGCCGCTTGGAATCCCCCTCGGAGTAGCACCGGAAGATCGACTCCAGCGCCACGATGGAGGAATCGACCAGCATCCCCACTCCCAGGGCCAGGCCCCCCAGGGACATGATGTTGAGGCTGACTCCCAGGACGTTGAGCGGAGCGAAGGTGATGAACAGTGACATGGGGATGCTCAGTCCCGCGATCAGGGTGGCCATCGGGCTCTTGAGGAACAGGAACAGGACGCCCACCGCCATGATCCCCCCCAGGATCGCGGTGTTGCGCACCTCCTCGATGCTGCTCTGGATGAAGACCGAGCGGTCGGCGACCACCTTCAGCAGGACGTTCTCCTCGCGCAGCAGCTGCGGGGCCAGCCGGCTCCTGCGCAGGAAGTCCGGGGCTCCGGCCCGGCCCGGGTCTCCGGCCTCCCCGATCCGGTCCCGGACCGCACTGGCCACCGAGACGATGTTGGACTCGGCCTCCTTGTAGACGTCGAGCTGGACGCTCTCGTTTCCGTCGGTACGGGTGATCAGCTCCCGGTCCCGGTGGGATCGGACCACCTCGGCGACGTCCCCGACCCGGATCTCGCCGGTCCCGGTGCGCTTCAGGACGGTCTCCGCTATCTGGCCGACGCTGGTGTACTCGTTGAGGGTGCGCACCATGTACTCGGTGTTGCCCTCGTTGACCGTGCCTCCGGCCACGTTGATGTTCTCCTGGCGGATCCGGTCGACCACCGTCTGCACCGGGATGGCGGTGCGCTGCAGGGCCTTCTCGCTCACCCGGACGTGGATCTCCTCCTCCAGGCCTCCACGCACCCGGACCGCGGCCACCCCGGGGAGCCGCTCCAGCTCCCGCTTGATCTGCAGGTCGGCGATGCGCCGCAGGCGGCGCAGGCCCGAGGCGCCCTCGAATTCGGGGCCGCTGCCCGAGAGGCTCAGCTCCATCATCGGATCCAGGGAGGGATCGAAGCGGAGGATCAGCGGGCGCTCGGCCTCGGCAGGCAGGAAGATCTGGTCCAGCCTCTCCAGGGTGTCCTGGTTGGCCTCGTCCATGTCAGTCCCCCAGACGAACTCCAGGGTGATGTCGCTCACCCCCGATCGGCTCACGCTGCTGATGCGGTTGAGGCCGTTGATCACGCCGAGGATCTCCTCGATCGGACGGCTGATCTCGTTCTCCACCTCCTCGGGAGCCGCGCCGGGATACTCGGTGCGCACCGTCAGGGTGGGGTAGTTGAGCTCCGGCATCAGAGTGACCGGAAGCCGGAAGAAGGAGAAGTAGCCGAAGACCAGCAGGGCGATGAACACCATCAGGATGGCCACCGGGCGATCCACCAGGAAGCTGCCCCTGGCGTTCTGGCTGTCGGGGGGAGGGTCCAAGGGAGGCCGGGACTGCGCTGGATCAGCCCTGATCGGTTCCTTCCGGCTCGACCCGGCGGACCTTGGCTCCGTCCTTGAGGCCGGCCTGGCCCGCCAGCACGATGGTGTCTCCCTCCCCGATCTCCGAGAGCGCCTCGATCACCAGGGAGTTCTCCAGGCCCGGATCCAGCTCCAGCCTCTCCACCGTGTCGTCGTCGCGGACTCGGAAAAGGAACTGGCTCTCCCCGTCGTAGGTCAGGGCCTGCTTGGGGACCAGGACCGCCTCGGCCCGCGTGTCTACCACGATGCCGGCCACGACGGACATGCCCGGGCGCAGGGGGCCGATGTCGCCGAAGGCGATGGTCACCCGCACCATGCCCGATCCCGCCTCGACGATGGGGGAGATGCGCAGCACATGGGCCGGGAAGGTCCGTCCCGGGAATGCGGTGGCCGTGACCCTCGCCTCCTGGCCCACCTCCAGGATTTCCAGCTCCCGCTCCGGGATGTAGAGGCGGGCGACGATGGAGCCGAAGTCGGTTATGTCGAAGAGGTGCTGGCCCATGGAGACCTCGTCGCCCAGCTTCACCATGCGCCGGACCACCGAGCCTCCGATGGGAGCCTCGATCCGGGTGTAGCCCAGCTCCCGCCGGGCGTCCTCCACCGAGAGCTCCAGGCCCCTGAGATCGTACCTGAGATCCTGGTAGGCCTGCAGGCTGATCAGGTCCTGCCGGTAGAGGCTCTCCTGGCGGTCGAACTCCTCCCGCGCCTTGGCCAGCTGGTTCTCGGCCCGGGCCAGCGCGGTGGTCTGCACATCGTCCTCCAGCTGGACCAGCAGCTGGCTCTTGTCCACCAAGTCCCCTTCCTCGGCCAGCAGCCGGACCACCCGGTTGGCCGACCGGGAGATCACCCGCACCTCCTGCTCGGCCTCCAGGGAGCTGGTGGCCTCGATGATCCGCTCGATGGGGCCGAGTGCGATCCGGATTGTCTCAACCGGCACCGCGCGGGGCTCCTTCTTTTCGTCCTCGCCGGACTTTCCGAACTGGAAGGAGCATCCGGTTCCCAGGGCGGCATAGACGGCCGCGAGAAGGAGCCGGAGGGCGGAATTCATGCAGGAGGCGTCGATGACGGGATCGGGCGGACGGCGTTCCAGGGGGATTCCGGCCGGGGACGGGAGTCTAGAAACCGGCGCCTCGGGTGTCAAACACAGGAGGCCCGCCGACGGGGGGATCAGGATCCGGTTCGGCGCTACGGAGAATCTCCCCGCTCCAGGGGCTCGGCAGGCCCGATGGCGGTCCGCCGCTCGTGTCCGCTCCGCATGAGGGCTGCCGCATCCTGGAGGGAAGGTTCCGGCCGTGTCCATGGAGCGGGAGATTCTTGCCACGCCGCCGAGCGTCCCGTAGGCTGGAAGCCCGCATGAGGCGCTACCTTCGATGGCTGCTGCTCCCGCTGCTCCTGGCCGGGTGCGTGACGCCTTCCTCCCGGGTGGACTACTCCTACCTCGAGTCGGCCCATGGAGTGGATCCGGTCCTGACCGCCAAGATGCAGAGCCGGCTGCCCCTGGACGTGTCCGACATCGCCTACCTGGCCGAGAAGCAGGTGCCAGATCCCGTAGTGCTCGACTACCTCGGAAGGCGCAGGGCGGTCTACCAGCTCGACTCCTCCCAGGTGGAGAGCCTGCTGGAGTCCGGAGTGAGCCGCCAGGTGGTGGACTACATGCTCTCGACCAGCATGGCGGTGCAGAGAGTCTACGTGCATCCCTACTACTGGCACGGGCCCTATCCCCTGTTCCGCTACCGGATGGGATGGCATCCCTACTGGTGAATTGTCCCGGGCCCGTCCCCATGCTAGCTTCGGGCCCAGTTCCCGGAGACAAGGCCTCTGGCCGGCGCCAGTGATCCGTACCCCCCCTGCGACAAGATGAATCCCAGGCTCCTAGTCCAGCTCCAGGCCCTGATGTTCATCCAGTTCTTCGTCTGGGGATCCTGGTACGTCACCGCTCCCAACTTCCTGGATCCCATTGGTTTCGACGGGACCCAGATCGGGATGTTCTACTCCACCGGGCCCATCGCCGCGATCCTCGCCCCGCTGTTCGTGGGCATGCTGGCAGACCGGTTCTTTCCGGTGCAGATCGTGCTGGGGGCTCTGCACATTCTCGGGGCCGCCATCATGCTCCTGGCCATCTTCCTGATGTCGGTACAGGAACCTAATCCAGTAGCCATCATCTGCGTGCTGCTGCTCTACATGCTCACCTACTATCCCACCCTGGCCCTGGCCAACACCCTGTGCATGCGCAACATGACCGATTCAGGGAGGCAGTTCCCCCTGGTCCGGGTGCTGGGAACAATCGGGTGGATTGCTTCGGTCTTCATGGTTGTCCGGGCCGGATGGGGAGCCAATCTCGGAATGTTCTGGCTGACGGCCGGATCCGCCCTGTTCCTGGGCATCTACTGCCTCAGCCTTCCCAACACGCCGCCCTCGCTTCTCAAGGAGGAGGAAAAGACCATTGGGCGGCTCCTGGGGATGGACGCTCTGGTTCTGTTCAAGGACCGGTCCTACCTGGCGTTCATCGTCGCTTCGGTCCTGATCTGCATCCCCCTGGCCTTCTACTACCAGCTGATCGGCCGGTTCCTGGACATGGGGCGCATGGAGGCCGATCTGACCACCCTGGGGCAGGCGACCGAGATCCTCTTCATGCTGGTTCTGCCGTTTCTATTCGTCCGGCTGGGTGTCAAGTGGATGCTGGCGGTGGGCATGCTGGCATGGACCCTCCGCTACGTTCTCTTTGCCTTGGGGGCTCCCGATGCTGTCGCCTGGATGGTCATCGGAGGCATCCTGCTCCACGGAATCTGCTACGACTTCTTCTTCGTGACGGGGCAGATCTACACCGACAAGGTGGCCCCCAAGGCGATACGGGGCCAGGCCCAGGGCATGGTGGCCCTCTTCACCCTGGGCCTGGGGATGTTCATTGGATTCCAGCTGTGCGGCATGGTGGAAAAGCATTTCACGCCCCAGGTTTCGGTAGATGCCGGCGAAGCCTACAAGGAGCGCAGCGAGGAGCTGAAGCATATCGAGGGCGTCATCGCCCTCGCCTACGGGGAATCCGGTCCCGAAAGCTGGGATGAATACTCCGAAATCCTGGAGAACATCGACTCCCAGGCCGGGAAGCGGATCGAGGCCAGGGATCTTGATGGCTTGGAGCAGGACTTGTTGCAGAGCGAACTGGAGCTGGACGCCGAAGGGATGGCCGAGTACCTGGAGCCCCATCTCGATAAGGGTGTGGACGGGCTGCAGGAGCTCCTCGACGACGAGGATCGCGGATGGGTGGGGGATCACCAGGGCACCAGGAACTACCTGGAAGGCCGAGCCCAGCGCTTGCAGGACGGGACGGCCGAGACGTACGACCGGGAGTACCTCCTGGGACTCCTGCAGGACTGGACCGAGATCAAGGGGCTGTGGCGGGAGGACCTCCTGGGCAGGAACTGGCAGGGAATCTGGACAGTTCCTGCCATCATGTCCGGCGTGGTCATGGCGCTCTTCCTGGTATTCTTCCGCCAGCCCCAGGAACGGGAAGCCGGCGGCCAGTCGGACTCGAGCAGCCAAGCGAATGCAGATGAACCAGAACACCATTGACCGCCGCTCCTTCCTAAAGGCGACGGCTGCCTGGGGGGCCCTGGCGGGGCTGGGCAGCGGCTGCATTGCGAGCAGGAGGGACGCCCCCAGCTTCCGGATCTCGCTGGCCGAGTGGTCCTTCAACAGGTCCCTGTTCGGCGGGGAGATGGACCATCTGGACTTCGCCATCGTCGCCCGTCAGCGCTTCGGGCTCGATGGGGTGGAGTACGTCAACCAGTTCTTCAAGGACAAGGCGGAGGATACCGCCTACCTGTCCGAGATGAGGACCCGCGCCGACGGCGAGGGAGTCAAGAGCCTGCTCATCATGATAGACGGGGAGGGGAACCTGGGAGACTCGTCGGACGCTGCCCGCTCTCAGGCGGTCCAGAACCACTTCAAGTGGGTGGAGGCCGCCCGTGCCCTGGGGTGCCATTCCATCCGGGTCAACGCCGCCACTGGCAACGCAGGCTCTCCAGGTGAGCAGATGGAGCGGGCCGCCGACGGCCTGAGGCGCCTCTCGACCTTCGCCAAGGGCTACGACATGAACGTGATCGTCGAAAACCACGGAGGGCTCTCGTCGAACGGCAAGTGGCTGGCCGGGGTGATGGATATGGTGGGGATGCCCAACTGCGGCACCCTCCCCGACTTCGGCAACTTCCGCATCCAGGGGGACGAGTGGTACGACCGCTACCAGGGGGTAGCGGAGCTCATGCCCTACGCCAAGGCGGTAAGCGCCAAGTCCCACGACTTCGACGAGCAGGGCAACGAGATCCGGACCGACTACCGCCGGATGATGAAGATCGTTCTGGATGCCGGCTACCGGGGCTATGTGGGCGTCGAGTACGAAGGGCGCAACGACTCCGAGGAGGCCGGCATCGACAAGACCATCAACCTCCTGAGGCGTGTTCGGGCCGAACTGGCAGCTCCCATGGCCTGAACGATGATGATGTTCCGTTAGCTGATTCGGAGGGAAAGGCCGGCAAATCTGGGACACTTTGAAAAAAATGAGACGACCATATTCTAGACATTAGCTCTCATAGAAAGAACGTTTTATGCGCATAAAAGCCAATCATATAGAAGGAGCCCTTTGTTTGAAATCACAGTCAAGCAAGAAGACGGGCTTGGCAACAGTCAGCCAGATTTTATCTTCAGAGAAAGACTTAATCCTTGCGAAATAATACGTAAGTTTATTCCTCCTGCCTGTCCCGGCGGTTGTTCCATAATAGTATCTGAATCTGTCGAAGGGATAATGGGAATCGAACCGCCTGGCCCTGACAAGAATCCTGATGAGCCAGAACAAGAAAGCCCTTCCCCGGGGAACTAGTTGTGTGCCGGACAAGGGCTTGATGCTGTAACAGAGATGAAAGCCTGTATTTTGATTGTAGCCGGGCTGTTTGCCTTGGCTTTCTTGTCTGTTTCTTTCCTTACTAACGGCTACGACACAAGCCAGTCGACGAACAATAGAAACCTGTCAACTGACTCTTCCAAATCCGATCCTGCAAAGAACAAGAAAGAGACTGACTGGAAAATGGTCACAGCAATTTCGAACAACTTTCTTCCCAGATTCACAGATTTGGAGAACATAATTGCAGATCTTCGCCTAGTGCTTGAGGGTCCATATACGATTGAAGATGCACGATCTGTGTATGCAGGAATTCACAACACCGAGAAGGCTATTCGTGACCTCGAAGACGAAATGTGGGTTGAATTGTCCAAGGTCATGGCCTACAGCCAATTATTGGACTACCAGATCCATAATTCCCGCGCTGGAAGATCCATTATTGAAAACACCAAATGGTTTAACCCGACTAAAGACGAATTGCTGTGCTTATACACTGCGGAAAAAATGAGAAATGATTATCTAGACGAACATTTCGATGGAGACCTTGGTGCTATGAACCAGGCTGTTGTAAATGGTGGAACCAGACTAGTGCGAAACCGAGATTTGCTTAACCCACCAGAAGGAATAGATATAGATGCCTACATGGCTGACCGTGATCATCGCATCTATATAGAAAGCAGATTCACGCCGGAACGGTATCGTGAGTACAACGATAGAGATGGAACTTTATCCAAGATAGATGATCATGATGCCAAAAGACCTTCAAGAGATCTGGTCGCTTTCGAACAGATGACTCTGCAAGAATTTGAAAAAGCAGATAGAGAATGGCATGAAGAACTGTCAGTGCTGCTTGGCGAGAATGTAGATCCTGACGATGTAGACTCAGGTTTTTTCGAATATTCATATCCGTCTAGAGTTTATTCAACGAATCTACTGGAGGAAGACATGCTTGAGGGATCATTGAAATAAATAGTCAGGCACGTCAAGAACATCTCCGAGGCCACAGGGTAAGGACACGAAATAATAAGTTTTAGGTTGGATATTGTCTGCTACGCTTCCTATGTAAGGCGGAATGTCGAGCTCGAAGCGACAATCGTTCAGAAGTACGCAGCGGTCGAAAAGATTCTCGACGAGCGCGTGCGTCGCATCTGGGCAGCCACCGAATCGATTGCTATCGGGTATGGAGGGCTCTCGCTGGTATCGGATGCTACTGGATTATCGCGTCAGACCATTCGGACAGGGTGCCGTGAGATCTCATCTGGCGACCTCGAGCAAGACGGAGTGCGTCTTCCGGGAGCTGGGCGACCGGACATCGAGAAATCTCAGCCGGGCATCAAGGAAGCGCTGGAGAAGCTGGTGCACCCGCTGACGCGCGGTGATCCCCAGTCGCCAATGAGGTGGACATGCAAAAGCCGAGCGAAGCTCGCCGCAGCGCTTGCGCAGGCGGGGTGGAAGGTATGCGCAACGACTGTGGGCCGCTTGCTACGTGAACTTGGCTACAGTCTTCAATCGGTGCGCAAAAGCCGGGAAATGGTCGTGCATCCGGACCGCAATGCGCAGTTCGGGCACATCAACGCAAAAACTGACGAGTTTCTGCAACACGCTCAGCCGGTGATCTCGGTGGACATGAAGAAGAAGGAGCTAGTGGGGGACTACACCAACGGTGGGCGCGAGTGGCAGCCAAAGGGGTGCCCTGAGCAATCGCTAGTGCATGATTTTCCGAAGGACGCCAGGGGCAAGGCGATTCCCTACGGCATCTACGACATGGGGAGCAACGAGGCGTTGGTGAATGCCGGACGAGATCACGAGACGCCTGCTATTGCCGTAGCATCGCTGCGGCGCTGGTGGAGCCAGTTGGGCAAGAAACGCTATCCCGAGGCGTCGGAATTGTACATCACTGTTGATGCGGGTGGGAGCAACGGATACCGCTCGCGAGCGTGCAAGAATCACCTGCAGCAGTTTGCCGACGAGACGAGCCTGCTCATTCATGTCAACCACTACCCCCCAGGCACCAGCAAGTGGAACAAGATCGAGCATCGGCTGTTCTGCCACATCTCGCAGAACTGGTGGGGCAAGATGCTACGGACATTCGAGACCATTGTCGACATGATTGGAAACACACAATCCGACGCCGGTCTACGGATCAAAGCAAAGCTCGATATGAGAAAAAACCCAACCGGAGAGAAGATCACCAAGGCGGAGATGGCCGCGCTCTCGCTGCGTGAGAATGAGTTTCACGGTGACTGGAACTACTCATTGCACTCTCGATAAGTCTGGAAATACGATTAACGACCGGATCCTTTACACAGACCGAGGAGGTGCAGCAGGAAAGACTTTTCCAGGATCGGCACGCTAGCTCTGGTTTTGGCAGACACTACCGGGTTACTCCGACGGGACATTAAACCGTCGGAATCTCCAGGAACGAACGCACGGCCTTACCGGCTTGGCTCGTTGCTTGCAACAAGGGGAGCCTAACAACCTGTGCTGTCCTCCAAGGCGAGCAGTATCCGAATCTTGCTAATGTTCACATAAACCAGTCGTTCAAACCATAAGCGTATCTAGGAAGATGGACCAGGCTGAAGCCTTGAACAGACGCTTGGCGAATCCTGAAGCAGAAACCGATGCGGTAGCACATCAGGAATGCCAGATCGAACACGGGGAACATCGGTCCAATTGACACAGCTTGACAATGGACGAGTCAGAACCAAAGCAGATCCAAGTATGCGCTTTGGGGCAAGTTGAAGCGGGGAGGCGCAAGGCCGAGCAACATTCAGAAATGAAAAAGACAACCGAAAATGCCCGGAAGGTTGTAGCTGGCCAGAAATGGCATGTCCGAGCAAACGGATGGGACAAGGCCTTTTTTCAAAGACTGGCAGGCTGCGGAAGTGCTTTGTCCCTATGAGCTTGCTGGACTGAAGAATGCCGGAAGTCGAACATCGATCGCGTAGCCAGTTATGAAATCGCTCTATTACACGCTGGGAGTTCTTGCAATTGGATTGTGTGCTTACCTCTATTTGAGCCGCGAACATGATGTCGAGCCGGATAGCGGTCAGCTTCCTGTGGTTTCAGAAGGGCTAAGAAAAGCAGAAAAAAACCAGCAAATCAGGTGGAAAAGAATGTCCCATGTGGAACTAGACAGTAGGGAAATGACCAATATCATCGCCGATATTGTTGCAAGCAACAGCCGTGAAATCTCGGAAAATCAAAGAGTGTCTCTTGCCGATAAATTGACAAATTGGCTCTACTATCTATCATCGGGCGATTTGGAAAGCTACCTGACCTTCAGGGATCCGGATTACTACGGCGTCGATTCTGGCATTGACGACATAGCCAATGATTACAGCGAGATCAGCAACAGTTACAGCAACTATATCGATTCAGGAGCATTTGTGAGATTCCATTCATTCATTCCCGATAGCGTTCTCGTTGATGTGCGTGGCTCGCAATCGAAAATATCCGGATTGATTAATTCCTCTGATTATGCTCCTGGGGGATACGTCGTCTATCAATACGGAAAGCAAAAATCAAAATTCAAGTATTACAGATCTCCTAAGGATGTATATGATCTGAATGGCAGTGTTGCATGGGCAAAGTTCTGTTTGGCTCTAGTTTCCAGTGACTACGTTTTTGTCATTAATATGCAGCTGGCTTTGTATTGGTCTCCAGAGGACAGTAAATGGCAATTGGGAGAATTGAGTATTTCTATGCCTCCAGGGCATGAAGTTATTGGTGTTCCATATGAAAAATATGACGAAGCCATGAAAGCTATTATGGATGGAACTGAAGTTATGCCTCGGCTGTCTCCTGGCTTATTTTTTTAATATGAACTGCTAGCGTGCAGATTGTCTATGCTGGACTTTTTCTGCGGAGTTAGCTGTCTCTGCGGAGTTTCGTGTTGGCAATGTTAGATCCGGGCAGCCTGGCTGGCTGCCTCTGCTAATCGGTCTGATTGATTGATAGTATGCCCCAGCTCGTTACCCCCTGGCTCAACCGGCTTGCTCTCCTTGACGGAATCTGGACGAGTCTCTAGCCGTAGCAGCTAATCCGATGACGAGCCGTGTTCAGGTTGCGCCGTACGTTTGAGAGTCCTTGGAGCGTCCTCGAATTATATGTTGATCGCATATGGCGCTTTTTTCGGTAGAGCTGTAATTGATTTCCCGGAAGCAGTCGTATCAGGGAGCTACGACCCATTTGTCCTTTCTGAGGCGTTGAAGAGCTGGTAGAGCAGTTTGGGCAGGACGAGGACCGGCTCTACCGAGGGCTTCTCGAGCGTGCCCCCGATGCGTAGAACCGAGAGCTTGGAGACGGGGAGGAGCATGATGCTGATCTCCCTTCCCAGCAGGGGGGCTTCCCGGAGGATCTGCGCTTCGGCCCGGGCGTCCAGCCTTCCCTGGTAGTCGACGCTTCCCTGGTAGAGCACCCGGGTGAAGGGCTCGAGCTCGATGGCAAGATCCTGGCTGACCAGCGCTCCTTCCTGCATATGGAATGTGCCTGCGCCCGAGACTGCCTTCTGGTTGCCCAGGCCTGGCGAGAGAGCGTTGAGGGTTTTGGAGATGATTCCGAAGAGCGGGGAGTCCCATAGAACTCCCTGATCCATTCTGGCCCAGCCCGAACCCTGCCAGCTGTGGTTGTCCTGGGTGAGGCCCTGGTCGATGCGCAGCTGCCCCTCCATCCGTCCGGTGGGCTGCTTCTTGCCGGGAAACAGATCGATGAGCAGAGAGTTGAGATCCACCTCCCGGCATCTCGCCTCGAGGGCGAAGGGGGTGGCTCCTGCTGCTCCCAGCTCCAGATCCAGGCGTCCCTGGATTGTTCCCCCGTAGAAGACGGCCTGGAAGGGGTGCAGGCGGACCTGGCGCCCCTTCCACTCCACTTCGGTCTCGATGCGGGGGGAGCGGAAGCGGTTCCATCCGAATGGTCCGCCCTGGACCGAGAAGCGGGCATCGGCCTTGGGGCCGCCATCGAAGGGGATGGTCCCTTCCACCTGCACCATGGGAGGCCGATCGAAGCGGTAGGGGCGGAAGCCCTCCACCACCGAGGGACCGATCATCCGTGCCGTGGCCATGGGATCCAGGGTGGACAGGCCCTTCTCGAAGGCGACTGTTCCGGCGCTTCCGTCGATCCGGACCTTCCGTGCCTGGAAGGAGCCGCTGGGCCCCTGCAGTCGGGCTCCGGTCACCACGGTGATGCGGCCGGCGTGCCGTACCCGGGCCTGCAGGGAGCTGTGCTCCACTTTTCGGAACAGGAACCGGGAGAGATCGATCTCCGCGTCGATGCGGGTCGAGCCAGGAGACCGCCAGCGTCCTTCCAGGGTGCCCTGGGCGGCAAGGGGCTCGGGGAACCGGAACATGGCCAGGCCCTTCCGCTGGGCCGGGGAGAGCAGGGGAACAAGGGCCGGAGGATCGATGGTGCCTTGGAAGCCCCAGTGGTGATCCTTGGTCAGTGTGTCGCTGCGGAGGCTCAGGCGCAGCTCGCCTTCGGGGCGCACGACGTGCAGGTCGGGGAGGCTCCAGGCCCGGTCCTCGAAGACCACGGTGGAGGAGGCCGAGCTGAAGCCGATGCTGCGGAAGGAGCCCTTGCCGGAGCGGAAGGAGCCGTCGATCTTCATGGTGCTCAGCAGGTCCTGTTCCACGCCGCCCTGTGGCAGGGAGATCTGCCCGGATGCCCGGATCAGGGGAGGGGAGTCGAACTGGTACTGGCCGAGCCACTGGCGAGGCTTCTCGGGCAGGAGGGGGGCCAGCTGGTGGAGCGGAACTCTCAAGGCCGAGCTGTGCAGGTGGAGAAGCCGGGAGAAGGTGTCGACCGTAGCCTCGACTTCAAGTCCTCCCTGGCCGATTCCGGCACTCAGCCGGTCCACCAGGATTCGGGGGGACCGCCATCGGGCATCCAGCAGGACGTCTTCGAGGGCCAGGGATCGGTGGGCGAGGGTGGGGATGGAGGCATGGAGGTCCAGGGACCGGTCGCCGATGGAGCCGGTCCCCTGCGATCCCAGCCGGCCCGAGAGGCTGGCCTGGGGAGCGCTGGCCCAGGGAGTGGAGAGGTTCCGGGCCTTCAGGCTCCAGGAGCCGCTTGCGCTCCGGTGATCGGCGCCCTGATGGACCAGGGTGGCGGCCAGCTCCAGCTCCTCGAGCGCCGCCTCCTGGCTGTGGAGGGCGGGCATGGCGAGCGCCATGCGGCTCTCCAGGCCCGGGGAGGCCGGGCGGGTCAGCCCCCCCAGCGAGAGCGCCGGGAAGGATGCCGGTCCGATCCGGGATTCTCCGGCGTCCGCGGACCACCTGGCCTGGACCAGGCCCGAGGGGGTCCATCGCACCAGGGTCTCCAGGAGGAGATCCCGGATGCCCGACTCGTCCTTCCTCCAGCTCCCGGCCGAGAGCCGTCCCTGGACCGACAGCTCCGAGGGGCTGCGTGGCGGGAGGAGGTCCAGGTGCAGAGAGACTTGCCTGAACTCCCCCTGGGAGGGAAGCCGGAGGGATTCGCAGGCCAGCTCGAGCCTCCCCCTGGCGCTCCAGGGATCGGCCCCGTCCAGATCCATCCACGCCTTCAGGCGGGGGAGATCGGATCCAGGCGAGGAGGCCAGATGGCTGGAGATCGACTCGGCAAGCCTCTTCCATGGCTCCCAGTCGATCTCCTGTTGCTCGTCCGGCGCCAGCAGGCTGGGATTGCGGATGGTCGCCTCGATCTCCAGTTCCACGTGGAGCATCCGGCCGGCCAGGCGGCGCAGCATCCACGAGCCTTCGGAGGTGCGCTCCAGCAAGGCCTGGTCGATGTCGGCCTCGAGGGAGAGGCCGGGAAGCTCGAGGGTGGCCTGGCGCAGCTCCATCCGGTCGAGGGAGGAGTCCACCGCCAGCTCCGCGACGCGCAGCAGCGGGGCCTGCGTGGGCCGGAGGGAACGCAGCCTCACCTGCCGGGCGACCATGCCCCGGGAGGGAAACCAGCGCGCTTCCTCCATCTCCAGCTCGAAGCCCAGCGTTCGGATCCGCTCCTGGATGTGGCGCTGCAGGGGAGCTGGGAGTCCCACCTGGCTGAGGTAGAGCAGCGACGCAAGCGGCGCCAGGATCAGCAGGGCCAGGATCCCCCCAAGCCACCGGCGGAGGCGCCGCCCCTTCCTCCGGACGGCTACTGGTGGAGCAGGATCCATTCCAGGGGATCGGCGTGGCCCGGCGCATACTCGAAGAGGGTGGGGAAGCCGCCGACCAGGGTGGCCGCACGGCGTCCCGCGCCGGGAGAGGGCGGACCCAGCAGCAGGGTCGATGACTGCTGCCGCCCGTGCTCGATCTCCAGGGCAGTGTGGGATCCGATCAGGGAGGAGAGGGGCGTCTCGCCCTCCCGGCGCAGGATCCAGGCATCCGGCTCGAAGATGCGGGCGAGATGGTATTCGAGGCGCTCCCCCTCGACTTCAGGAAGCAGAGCCTGGTCGCGGAGCCATCCTTCGGGCGTGCGCCTCCAGAGCCGCTCGCCGCCCTCCGAGGAGGCGGCCCTGATGCCGGCGACATCTCCGGGCCCGAAGTCCCACAGCCTCCGTTGGCGGAGCTTCCAGCCCTCGTCGGGAAGCTGCAGGACCTGCTCGCGTGACACCGCGTAGAGCGATCGCGGCTCGTCGCTGCGCCGGGCCAGGAACAGGCGGTCGCGGTAGGGATGGAACCGGAGGAGGACCGGATCGGCCCCTTCCTGGGAGAAGCGGAAGGAGAGCAGGGCGGACGGCAGGGAGGCGTCCTGCGAGGGGGACCGGCTGTCGCTGACGAACTCCTCGATGCGGAGCTCGGCCAGCTGGCGCACGAAGTCCCCCATCAGCCGGGGATCGGTCTCCAGGACCTCGGGGCTCTCCAGCAGCCACTTTCCGGAAGGCTGCAGCGCCAGCTGGTAGCGCTCTCCGGCCTCGACGCCGATCCGGTCGAAGCCGATCCCGGCGTCCAGAAGGAAGGGGCTGCGGAAGATCCGGTGGGGGCGGCGGTACTGGCGCACGAAGGCCGAGGGGATGGCTGCCGGGGTCTCCGTCTCGCCCAGCCTCGCCAGGAACCTCTCGGGGCGGTCCGGATCCGGGCCGGAGAGGACCACCGGATAGACGGCGCCGTCGGAAAGGAGGAACTCCCAGCGGGCCTGGACCGCTTCCGTGCCCCAGCTCCCGAATTCCTGGATGCGCAGCCGTCCCAGATCCTGAAGGAACCGGGCGAAGGCCCAGTCGTCCAGGCGGCCTCCGGGCGCCGGATCGACCATGGTCCATTCCCGGCTGCCGGTGCTGCGGCTGAGGCGGAGGATTCCTTCCCCCTGGTGGCGGAAGTCCACGATCCGGGACGGATCGAAGGGAAGCAGGCGCAGGTCGCGCCAGTGTCCGGCGCCCTTGTCCAGGATCCCGAGGGCGTTCCGCTCGACCGCCTCGACGGTCTTCGAGCCCCGAAGGCGGACGAACTGCACCTCGGCGTCCCGGTCCCCCACTTCCAGGACCAGATCCTTCCGGCCCTGGCCCTGGAGGGTTACCGTCAGGCGGGGAGGATCCAGTCCGTAGGAGGCCTCCGGCTCCGGGTTGAGGCTTCCCGTGCTGGCCAGATCCAGAAGGCCCTCGAGCAGGGACTCCGCCTTGATGGCGTCGGCCGGATAGCGGACCGGGCTCTCCAGGCTCCAGCCGTAGCCGCCACGGACCAGGCGGATCTCCTCCCCGGAGCCCTCGATGCGGATGGAGGCGATATCGAGCGGATCGGCCCGGGGGAGCACCCGGGGACGGGAGGAGGGGGACAGGGGGGCGCCGGGAGCCAGGCTCCAGGCCCAGAGGCCCGCCATCCCGGCCGCAAGGAGCATCGAGAGGGCGTGGCGCCAGCTCATGGACCGGGCTCCCCGTGCTGGGGGATGATGGGCGGCATCGTCAGATTCGGCGGTAGAACCATACCCCAGTCCCCAGCAGAATGACAGATCCGGGGCCGATCCCCAGCATCAGCCAGGCGAGCCGGCGGAACTCCTCGCCGGTGAGAGCCAGGCGGAAGCGGTGGATGGGCTGGGGGCCGATCCCCTGGATCAGGGCGGTCTCGCCGGCCAGCCATCCGGCGGCCAGGACGCCGAAGTCCCGGTTGGCCAGGGACCCGATCCGGTCGTCGGCCAGGAAGCGGGAGCTGCCTACGGCCAGGATGCGGGCGGCGGGCCCCTGCGCCCTCTCCACCTCCACCGCAGCCGCAAGCGGAACCGGCCCCCGGAAGCCCCGGGTCAGGCCGCGCCGCGAAGTGAAGGCGACGGGAATGCCCTTCCATCCGGGAAGGCTCCGGGCCGTCCCGGGGAGGATTCCGGCCGAGCGGGGCAGGGTCAGCTGCACTCCCACGCCCTTTTCCACCAGGGGGGCGGTCAGCGGGTGGTCGGCGAATTCGGTGACCGCGATGCCGGTTCCCATGCGCTGGGGCTCGTCCTCCACCGGGGCGCTTCCCATGCGGACGCCCCACCGGCGCAGCCAGGCCTCCAGCCGGTCGGCCTGCCCCGCGCTCCGGTGCCCCAGGAGCAGGAGCAGGCGGCCTCCGCCGCGGAGGTAGGCGTCGAGCGCCTCGATCTCCTGCGGGGAGTAGGGGGAGCGGGGGCCCGCGATCAGGGCCATGGAGTAGCCTTCCAGCGAGGAGAGGCGGTCGAGGGGCTCCACCTGGAAGTTCCTCTCCTCCAGGGCGCGCACCAGCTGGGAGTATTCCTGCTCGGGATGGTGCTCCCCGTGTCCCTGCACCAGGGCAACGCGGGGCGAGGTGCCCGCGGACAGGTGCCAGAGGGCCGAGGTGAACAGCTGCTCCCCCCGGAAGCCCACCTCCCGCACCTCCCTGCGGCCGAGGGCCTGCTGCACCCGGTCGGCCACCTGCAGCTCCCGCAGCTCCCCGAAGGCGATCCTCCGGCTCCGCCCTCCCGAGGCGAAGATCACCGTGTCCGAGTCGGGGCGCGACTCCAGGCCGTGGGACCGGGCCAGCGCGTCCGCCGCCGCCCGGTCTCGGAGGTAGTCCACCTGGCGCAGGCGCAGGAGCGGGCAGCGGAGAGCGTACTCCTCCAGGAGGAGCTCGATCGAGGAGCGCAGCCCGGTGGGCTCGTCCCGCCGGGAGTAGATCACTACCTCCACCTCGCTCTCCAGCCGCTCCAGGACCGCCAGGGTGTCCGGCGAGAGCTCGTAGCGGTGGTGGGGGGAGAGCTGCAGGCGCGCCGGATAGTGGGC
The DNA here is from genome assembly GCA_965221075.1 of Limisphaerales bacterium. Classification (GTDB taxonomy): domain Bacteria; phylum Verrucomicrobiota; class Verrucomicrobiia; order Limisphaerales; family AAA164-E04; genus UBA2970. The sequence goes on along the minus strand of OZ244865.1, from coordinate 2,513,957 downwards.
CGCGATGAAGCTGGCCAGGCCGGCCAGGGACGCGGCCGACAGGATCGAGACCGCCATGGACAGCAGGGTCGGTATGCGCCTCGGCTTTCCCATGGGCCTGGCTAGAGCCAGCGGCGCGCCTCCACCGCCTGCCAGTTGAGGTAGAGGAACAGCCCGGTCAGGGAGAGCTGGAAGGCGATGTGGCGGGAATCGATCACTCCCCGGACGAAGTCCTCCAGCTGCAGGAACAGGGAGGTGGCGGCGAAGAATCCGGCCCAGGCCCCTCCCGAATCCCCGATCCGGAAGGCCAGGAAGCTCTGCAGGAAGAGCAGCATCCCCAGGGCGAAGGCCAGCACCGCGGCCAGGGCCTGGCTGCGGACCAGGGAGGAGGCCAGGGTGCCCATCGAGACGTAGAGGGCTCCCAGCAGGCCGATCCCCGCCAGGCTGGAGAGCAGGATCCTCCAGTTGACCAGCGAGGGATCGTCGAAGTGGGGCGCCAGGAGGTAGAGGCACGCCGGCAGGAAGGCCCAGAGCAGGAGGAAGAAGATCCAGGCGGCCAGGAACTTGGCGATCACCACCTGCAGGGAGCCGACCGGCGCGGTCATGAGCGTCTCCCAGGCGCCGCTGGCCCTCTCCTGGGCGTAGGTCCCCATGGTGACGGCCGGGGCCGAGAGCAGCACGATGATCCAGAAGAAGGGGGAGCTGTAGACCGCCTCGGTGATGGGGATGTCGAGAGCCTCCCCGTTGGCCGCCCAGGCCATTCCCAGCACGCTCAGGCCGGTCAGGAACATCACCGAGGCGAGCATCAGGTAGCCGCCCGGAGTGCGGAACGAGGCCGCCAGCTCCCGGCGGGCCATCAGCAGGACCAGCTTCATCGCGAGCCGGTCATGCGGAGGAAGACCTCCTCCAGCGAGTTCCTCCGCTGGGACAGCTCCCGGAGCCTCCAGCCGCGCCGGGCCGCTTCCTGGAAGATCCGCACCCGCAGCCCTGGATCGGCCCGGCCCTCCAGCCGGAAGCGGCGGAAGGGCGGATCCTCCCCCTCGGGAACCGGCTCCAGTCCCGGGGCCCACTCCCTCAGCGAGTCCTCCAGCGCCCCGGGCGGGCCCTCCAGCTCGACCAGGATCCCCCCTTCGAATCGCTGCTCCAGGGTCCGGGTCGGCTCGTCGGCCAGCAGGCGGCCCTGGTGGAGCACCAGGACCCGGCCGCAGATCCGGGAGACCTCCGAGAGCCGGTGGGTGGACAGCAGCACCGTCCGCTCGGGCGCCTGGGCCCGGATCAGCGAGCGCACCTCGCGCTGCTGGCCCGGATCCAGTCCCGAGGTGGGCTCGTCCAGGATCAGCAGGGAAGGGGAGTGCACCAGCGCGTCGGCCAGGCCCACCCGCCTGCGGTACCCCAGCGAGAGCTGGCCCAGGAGCCGCCTCCGCACCGGGACCAGCCCGCAGGCCTCCAGGGTCCGGGCCGTCCGCTCCCTTCCCGGGGCTCCCTTGAGCCGGGCGCGGTAGCGCAGGTATTCCTCCACCCTCATCTCCGGGGGCAGGGGATTGCCTTCGGGAAGGTACCCCAGCGACCGCCGGGCGGCGATCGGCTCGGCGAAGGCGTCGTGGCCGTTGATCCGCACCGATCCCCGGGTCGGGGCGAGGAAGGTGCTCAGCATGCGCAGGGTGGTGCTCTTGCCCGCCCCGTTGGGACCCAGGAACCCGACCGCCTCCCCCCGTCCGATCTTGAAGGAGACGCCCTTGACGGCCGCCAGGCCGGCGTAGCGCCGCTCCAGATCCACCACCTCGATGGCCGGCGGATCCTCCCCGCTCACGATCCCCACCCCCCTCCTCCCGGAGTCTCGATCAGCAGCGACTGGCCCGCCTCCAGGGAGAGGCTGCAGGCGTGGGGCAGCGGCCTGCGGGAGCCGTCCGGATCGAGCACGGACTGCTGCCCCCTCCTGCCAGGGCCGCCGCCCTCCAGCCCCGGGGGAGGCTCCCGCCGTCGCTGGGAGAGCAGGGACACCTCGACCGGCTCGGTGAAGGTCAGCTGCCTGACCAGGCCGTCGCCTCCCGGACGCCTGCCGCGGCCCCCGCTCCCGGTCCGGAGGGCGAAGCGGTCGAGCCTCGCCGGGAAGCGGCTCTCTAGGATCTCCGGATCGGTGATGCCGGTGTTGGTCATGTGGGAATGGACCCCGTGGGCCCCGTCGAAGCCGGGGCCCGCTCCGGTCCCCCCGCCGATGGTCTCGTAGTAGCTGGCCCTGCGGTTGCCGAAGATCAGGTTGTTCATGGTGCCCTGGCTTCCGGCCGCCAGCCCCAGGGCCCGGACCAGGGCGTCGGCGATGCGCTGGCTGGTCTCCACGTTGCCGGCGACCACCGCGGGGCATTGCCCGGGATCCCCGGGGAACTCGGGATTGAGGAAGCAGCGCGGCAGGCGGATGTCGATGGGCTCAAGCAGGCCCTCGTTGAGCGGGAGGGGACGGTCGACGAGCAGCCGCAGCACGTAGAGGACCACGCTGTGGACGATGGCGGGCGTGGCGTTGAAGCTGCCCGGATGGCTGGCGGCGGTGCCGGCGAAGTCGATGGCCAGCCTTCCTTCCTCCAGTTCGATGGCGATGGCGATTGGAGTCCCGTCGTCTAGCGTCTCGGCCAGGGATCGGCGGAGGGGCGGCCGGGCCCTCAGGGCGCGCTCCATGGCCTCGGCGGCACGCTGCCGCAGCCGCTCCATGATCCCCAGCAGGGAGGAGGTCCCCTCCCCGAGGGCCAGCTGCTGCAGCGCCCTGGAGCCTTCCAGGGCGGCGGCGGCCTGGGCCCGCAGGTCGGCGAGGTTGTCCTCGGGACTGCGGCTCGGATGGCGGGCCTCCCGCAGGATGCGCTCCATCTCCTCCCAGCGGGCCTCGCCCCGGCGGTAGAGGTGCCGGGGGGCGATCACCACGCCCTCCTCCTCCAGGCAGCGGGCGCCGGGGGGCATCGATCCGGGAAGGACGCCTCCCAGCTCGGCGTGGTGCGCCCGGTTGGCCACATGGCCCAGCAGGGTCCCGCTCCGGTCGAAGACCGGCGAGATCACGGTGATGTCGGGGAGGTGGGAGCCTCCGTAGCCGGGGTGGTTGGTCACCGCCATGTCGCCCGGAGCCAGCTCCAGGGCCTCGCGCACGGCCCGAACGCAGCGTCCCATGGCCCCCAGGTGCACCGGGATGTGCGGAGCGTTGGCCAGCAGCCTCCCCTCGGGATCCAGCAGTGCGCAGGAGAAGTCCCGGCGATCCTTCACGTTGGTGGAGACCGAGGCGCGCTCCAGCCGGACGCCCATCTCCGAGACCAGGTGGCGGAACCGGTGCGCCTGGATCTCCTCCCGGATCGGATCCGGCTCACCGCCGCTCCGCTTCTCCCGGAGAGGTTCCGCGGCTTCCAGCAGGAGGGCTCCGTCCCGCTGCCCGGCGGCCCGCCAGCCCGGATCGACGAACGCCGTCGAGCACCCGTCCTGCACGATGGCCGGTCCGGCGATGCTCTCCCCCTCCCGGACGGCGCCGCGGTGGTGGACCGGCACCTTCCGGGCCGGATCCCCGACAGGGGGGCGCAGCTCCCCCTCGGGCCTGCGCCCGGGGCGTCCCGGAGCGGCCGCGGGGCGCGGCGAGGGCGGGGGCTGGTCCCGGGAGCGGGCGCTGGCCACCATCGAGAGAAGCTCCACGCGGCGTCCCCGGGGCCGGTATCCGAAGATCCTCCGGTAGCGCTCCAGGAAGGCCTTCTCCACGTCCATGCCCTCGGAGAATTCGATCTCCTCCGAGGCTTCCTGCCCCTCCAGGCGCAGGTGGAGCAGCAGGCGGCCCCGGTCCGTCCGTCCGGGCGGCGCTCCCATCCGCTCCAGCTCTCCCGCCGCCTTGCGGGACGCCTCCTCTGCCATCGCCTCCAGATCCGGCCGCACCGCCTCCAGGGGGCGCAGGACGGGAACGCGGTGGAAGCTCTCCAGGTGGGCGAAGCGCAGTCCGTGGGCGCTGAGCAGGCCGGCCCGTCCGGGAAGGAGGATGCTGGAGATGCCGAGGATCCGGGCGATGGCGCAGGCGTGCTGCCCGCCGGCCCCCCCGAAGGCCACCAGGGTGCAGCCGGCGGGGTCGTAGCCCTCGCGCACCGAGATGTTCCTGATGGCGTCGGCCATCCTCTGGTCGGCGATCCGCAGGAAGCCCTCCAGCAGCGCTTCCTCGCCGATCCGGAGGGGATCCTCCATGGACTCCATCAGCCGGCGCAGGGCGGCCCGGGCCGCGGGGAGGCTCGCCGGAATGCCGAACAGGTCCGGATCCATCCGTCCCAGCAGCAGGTTGACGTCGGTCAGCGTGAGGGGGCCTCCGGCCCCGTAGCAGGCCGGGCCCGGCGACGCTCCGGCGCTCTCCGGCCCCACGGCCAGGCCCTCGAGGCCCTGGCTGCATATCGATCCGCCTCCGGCCGCCACCGTCTCGATGCGCAGAGAGGGGGCCAGCAGGGTGGCGGGTCCCACCCGGTGCTCGAAGCGGTAGTCGAACTTCCCGGCATAACGCGAGACGTCGGCGCTCGTCCCTCCCATGTCGAATCCGATGATCCGCTCCCGGCCCAGCTCCCTCCCGCTCATGGCCGCGCCCACCACCCCGCCGGCCGGGCCGCTGAGCAGGGCGTCCTTGGGGCAGAATGACCGGTCGGGGACCAGGCCCCCGGCGCTGGTCATCAGCTGCAGGGGCTGCCCGTCCAGCCCCTCCCGGATCGTCTCCAGGTAGCGCTCCATCACCGGAGCCAGGTAGGCGTTGACCACTGCGGTCTCGGCCCGGGGCAGGAACCCGATGGACGATCCCAGGGCGCTGGAGACCGAGACGTGCCCGAAGCCCATGCCGCGCAGCCGCTCGGCCAGGAGCCGCTCGTGCCGCGGGTTCCTCCAGGAGTGCAGGAAGGCGATGGCGGCCGAATCCACGCCCGAGGCGAGCAGGCGGCCCGCCTCCTCCTCCAGGCTGCCGGGATCCAGCGGCTTGAGGACCCGGCCGTCGGCGCCGATCCGCTCGTCGACCTCGACCACATGGCGGGCCAGCGCCTTCGGCCTGCGGATGTCCAGGTCGAAGAGGCGGGGACGCTGCTGCGTCCCGATCGGCAGCAGGTCGGCGAAGCCCCTCGTGACGAAGAACGCCACCCGCCCCCCCGAGCCTTCCAGTAGGGCGTTGGTGGCCCGGGTGGTTGCCAGCCGCATCTCCATCGGCGGCAGGGGGCGGCCCCGGGGGGTGCGGGTGACCAGGCGGGCGGCGACCACCGGGGCCTCCTGGCCGAAGTCGATCTCCAGGGGGTCGCCCGGCCCGGCTGCCTCCATACCGCCCTCGACCACCACCCGTCCGGGGCCGGCCTGGTGGGATAGGACGACTCGGGACTTGCCGGGAGAACCCACCGGCCCGATGCGGGCTCCGTCCAGGAATCCGTCGAAGTCGGGCCAGGCGGGCCCGATCCGGCAATCGCCGTCTCCTCCGATGCCGATCAGGGTGGCCCTGAGGCGTCCGCTGGAGAGGACCTTGGCCTGCCGGATCCCGCCCCCGGGGCTCCGGGCCAGGCAGTCGGTGAAGGTCCCTCCAGTGTCGACCCACAGATGCCAGGGGAGTTCCATCAGGGGCCGGAGGGAACGGGCCGCCCCCCTTCCCCGCGAGGGGGATCGGCTCTCCCCCGCCTCACCTTCCCGGCAGTCCCGGTATCGTCGAGGGATCCCTGAGGGGAGGCATCGGCGGGGTGCTCCTGCCCTCCTTTTCCCACATCACCCTCTGGGTCTCCATCATGATCAGCTGCTCGTCCCTGCTGAGCGCCGGTCCGGAGGGAGCGCGTTGGGCGGAGTTGCTGGTGGATCCCTGGCCGGAACGCTGCCTGGCCTGGGTCGGGGAGGTGCGGGGATTCCTGTTGATGTTGTTGTCGCCCAGGACGGACGCGGGCCTTGAGGCGATTCTCTTATTGGTCCTGGCTCTTTCCGATGTACTCTGGGCCGTCTTGGCCTTGGCCTTGGCCTTGTTGCCGTGGCTCTTGAAGTCCAGCTGGTGGGGAGAGCCCTCGTACTCGATGTCCACCACTCCCCGGGGATCGATACTGACCACCTTGATGCCGTTCTGCTCGTCCTCCTCCCGCAGCCCGTAGTGACGGGAGATCGGAGGCTGCCCCTCCTCGCCCGATTCCGGGACCAACATGGAGATCCACACCCGGCTCTTGCCGCCCCGGGTGTCGAAGCCGACCAGCACCAGGTTGAGATGGTCGATGGAGACCGGCTCGGGCTCGGGCTCCGGTTCGGGCTCGGGCTCGGGCTCCGGTTCGGGTTCTGGCTCGGGCTGCAGGTTGAAGGGGTTGCGGTCCAGGATGGTCCGGTACCTTTCGTCGAGCAGCTTCGGTGCGGATTCGCCGGGGGGCTCCGCGTCCGTCTCCTGGGCCGCGGCAGGAGCCAGAAGGGCCGCTGCCGCCAGCAGCCCCCATGGAAGGAGGGAATGTTTCATCTCTCTGTACCGGTTGAACACCCCGGGGGCGCGATGGTTTCCCCGCCCTGGCGCGGATCGGGCGGGACCGGGCTCGATCGGGGCTCAGTAGGAGGACTGGACGCCCTTGAGGGAGCGCTTCCGCATCCAGGGCATCAGCCCCCGCAGGCGGCGGCCCACCTTCTCGATCTCCGACTTCTCCCCCTCCTTGAGCAGCTGGCCATAGCGCTTGTAGCCGCCCTGGTACTCCCTGATCCAGTTGCGGGCGAACTTCCCCGACTGGATCTCCTTCAGGGCGGCCCGCATGCGGTTCTTCACGCTCTCGTTGATGATCCTGGGCCCCACCGTGACGTCTCCCCACTTGGCCGTCTCGGAGACCGAGAAGCGCATTCCCGAGATCCCCGACTCGTTGATCAGGTCCACGATCAGCTTCAGCTCGTGGAGGCACTCGAAGTAGGCCATCTCGGGCTGGTAGCCGGCCTCTACCAGCACCTCGTAGCCGGCCTGGATCAGGGCCGTGGCCCCACCGCACAGCACGGTCTGCTCGCCGAACAGATCGGTCTCGGTCTCCTCCTTGAAGGTGGTCTGCAGCACTCCCGCACGGGTGGCGCCGATCCCCTTGGCCCAGGCCAGGGCCGTCTTGCGGGCCTTGCGGCTGGGGTTCTGGTGGACCGCGATCAGGGCGGGGACCCCCTTGCCCTCCAGGTACTGGCGGCGGACGATGTGCCCCGGGCCCTTGGGGGCCACCAGGATCACGTCCACCTCCTCGGGCGGGGCCACCGCCCCGAAGTGGACGGAGAAGCCGTGGGAGAAGAGCAGGGTCTTGCCCTTCTCGAGGCTGGGCTCGATGTCCCTGCGGTAGACGTCGGCCTGCCGGGTGTCGGGAAGGGCCACGAACGCAACGTCCGCCTCGGCCACCGCCTCGGCAGTGGACACCACCCGGAAGCCGTTCTCCTCGGCGGCGGCCCTCGACTTGCTGCCGGGGTAGAGGCCCACGATCACCCGGCAGCCGCTGTCCTTCAGGTTGAGGGCGTGGGCGTGGCCCTGCGAGCCGTAGCCCACCACCGCCAGGGTCCTGTCCGTGAGCACGCCCAGGTCGGCGTCCTTGTCCTTGTACACTCTCGCTGGCATCTCTCGGGTAGGGACGGCTAGTTCCGGGACAGGGCCACCTTGCCGGTGCGGGTCAGGGCCACCACCCCGAACTGCTCGATGAGCCCGATGTACTTGTCGATCTTGGACTCGTCGCCGGTGATCTCCACGGTGAGGGTCTGGGCCTGGACATCGACGATCTTGCCCCGGAAGATGTCGGTGATCTGCATGATCTCGGGGCGGCTGGAGCGGTCCACCCGGATCTTGACCAGCACCAGCTCCCGGTCGATGTACTCGTGCCGGCGGAAGTCGGTCACCGAGAGCACGTCGGTCAGCTTGTTGAGCTGCTTGACGATCTGCTCCAGGGTGGCGTCGTCGCCGCAGGTGACGATGGTCATCTTGGAGGTGTTCTGGTCCTGGGTCGGGGCGACGTTGAGGGTGTCGATGTTGTAGCCACGGCCGCTGAAGAGCCCCGCGATCCGGGTCAGGGCCCCGAACCGGTTCTCGACCAGGATGGATATGGTGTGGCGCATCGGACGGAGGAGGCTCCGGCGAGGCCCCCGGGGGAGGAACGGCCGGATGGGGCAGCCTAGGCTCCCGCGCCCTGCGGGTCAACCGGATTGACGCGGCCGGGGCCCGCTCATTTGATCACCACGAACAGGCTGGCGCCATACCTCCGGATCTTGAGCAGCACCGGACCGGAGGAGCGGCGCAGCCGCTCCAGGACCTGGCGCACGCCGCCGGCCGGCTCGCCCTCGATCTTGAGGATGACGTCTCCGGGACGGATGCCGGCCAGATCGGCCGGGCTTCCCGGCTCCACCTGCTCGACCCGCACGCTGCGGCCGAACGCCTGGCCGAACGCCTGGTTAAAGTTCCCGTTCTCTTCCAGGGCCAGTCCCAGGGCAGGCGAGTCGTCCGGCGCCAGGCCCCGGTTGCTCCACGGTTTCCCCGAGAGATACGTCTCGAGGTACCTGTCGTTCTCCATGATCCCCAGGGCGGCTTCCAGTTCGAGGCTCTCTCCCTTGCGGATCACTTTCAGATTCAAGGACTTTCCCGGCGAAGTGGCTATGCCCGAGGTGAAGCTGCGCCGGTTCTTCACCGGCCGGGAGTCCACCTCCACGATCACGTCCTCTTCCTGCAGTCCCGCCTCCTCTGCCGGGCCGCCTTCGAAGACTTCGGCGATCAGGACGCCCTGGGCCTTCTCCAGCCCGAAGCTCCTGGCCAGGTCCTCGGTCAGGTCCTGGACGCCGACTCCCAGGTAGCCGCGCCGCACCTTGCCTCGCTCCACCAGCTGGTCCATCACGCTCCTGGCTAGGTTGGACGGCACCGAGAGCCCGATCCCGCCATAGCCGCCTCCACGGACGATGATCGCGGTGTTGATCCCCACCAGCCTGCCCGCCGCGTCGACCAGGGCCCCTCCCGAGTTCCCGGGGCTGATCGCCGCGTCGGTCTGGATGTAGGCGTCGATCTGCTGCGTGTCATTCTGCCGCATGAGACCCGCGGTCAGACTGCGGCCCACCGCGCTGACGATCCCCTTGGTGACCGTCTTGCCCATGCCGAAGGGGTTGCCGATGGCCAGGACCACATCCCCCATCTCCAGCTGGTCGCTGTCCGCCAGGGTGATGGCCGGGAGATCCCGGGCCTCGACCCGGATCACCGCGATCTCGGTCTGGGGATCGGTTCCGACCAGCTCGGCCTCCATTATGCTGCCATCGTCCGAGAGGCGGACCCTGATCTGGTCGGCTCCCTCGACCACGTGGTTGTTGGTCAGGATGTACCCGTCCTCGCTGACGATCACTCCCGAGCCCGAGCCCGAGCCCTCCAGCTCCTTCGGGGGCGGCAGACGGTAGTTCGGAGCCCGGAAGTTCCCGAAGGGAAACTGCCGGACCTCGAAGGGGAACTGCCGGACCTGGCGGACGGTGTCGATGTGGACCACGCTGGGCAGGGCCTTGCGGATGGCCGGCGCGTAGCTGGCCACCACCCCCTCGGCGCGTTCCAGAGGCGTCTCGTCGACACGGACGCTGGGCGGGGAGGCGGTCCCGCCGGGCAGCCCCTGGAGGGGATCCAGGTAGAAGAGGCCCAGGGCGAGCAGGGCGCCGGTGGACAGCAGCAGGCAGCGGTGTTTGGCCTTCATGGCTTCGAGAGTCGGGGCCCGTTCCATCCGGACCCGGTTCCTTGTTTTCCCCGTATTGACCGGGCGGAGGGGAAAACGTTGGATTATTTCCGGGGGGATCCTCCGGAAGGGCGCAGGAAGCTACGGGGGAAGGCCCCCGCAGGGGCCTCAGTTGAGGCGGACGTCCTTGGGAGCCATGGCCACCAGGCGGTGGCGCCAGTCCTTGCGGCTCAGGATCGACTTCCAGAGCTTCTCCGGCTCGGAGCTGAAGACCAGGTCCAGGGAGGCGGGGTGGGTGAACCACCGCCCGTCGGCCAGCTCGGCGTCGAGCTGGCCCGGGCTCCATCCCGAGTAGCCGGCGAAGATGCGCATCACGCGGCTCGGGGAGGGGGATTCGGCCAGGCGGACCAGATCCTCCATGGAGTGCCCTACGTGGAGGTTCTGCAGCACCGCCCCCTGGGTCCGGGTCGCGAAGGTGTCGCTGTAGAGGTACTTGATCGATTCGGGATTGAGGGGACCCCCCAGGTAGAGGATGTGCTTGCGGATCGACTGGTGGATCGCCTCGGAGCTGCTCACGAAGCTCTCGACCTCCTTGCGGGTCGAGCGGTTGATCACCAGCCCGAAGGCGCCCCCGCCGTCGTGGTGGCAGATCAGGACCACGCTCCGCTCGAAGATCGATTCCCGGATGGTTCCGCTGTCCAGGAGCAGCTGGCCTCGAAGGGTGACTTGAGGTTGGTCCATGGGATGCTCTCCTTGCCGCTACTGTGGCATGCCCGCGCAGGCATGGCACGCGGAAACCGGCAGGTCAGGGGGAGGGATCCTTCTGGCGCAGCAGCTCCTGCTCCCACTCGTGGCCCATCTCCACCGCGGGATTGTCCGGGCTCTCGGCAGGCGGATCCGCCTCGGCCGACTTCCTGTCCAGGTAGGGGAGCATCCCGTTGTAGATGGCCCGCAGCTGGGAGTTGTTCTCGATCAGTCCCAGCAGCTGCATGGTGCGCTCGTAGCCGGGGTCCGGCTTCTCGAAGGCCTCCACGAACCGGGAGCGCCGCCCGAAGCGGTCCTTCATCTGGACGATGTAGACATGGTAGCTCTTCCCCTGCTTCTTCCGCAGCACCTTGTGGATCCGCTCGAAGTTGCCCGAGTCGGCGTCGAAGCCCTGGCCGTCCCCGGCGGCCGGCTCCGGGGGCCGCTCCCCGAAGTAGGCCGCCAGCATCTCCTCGATCTCCTCCTCGGGAAGGTGCCCGATCTCCTCCAGCCCGGACTCGATATCCTCGGCCAGCCGTTCCGGCAGGGCGCTCTGGTTGGTCTGGTAGTAGGCGCTCCGGGACACCGCGTCGTCGCTGCGGGTGGTCCAGAGGATGGAGAGCAGGGGGAAGGTGTCCCGCAGCAGGGGGATGATCAGGAGCAGCCCCAGCACGTTGGCGATCCAGAAGGTCCAGAGGAAGATCCTCCTGCGCCGGGAGCGCTTCTTCCTGGGCGGGGCGGCTGGAGGCGGAGCGGGCACTTCAGGCCGCGCCGGGGAAGAAGGGATTGCGACGGAGCTGCTCCTCCACCGTGGTCATGGGCCCGTGGCCCGGACAGATCAGGGTGTCGCCGGGAAGGGAGAGTATCTCCTGCCTGACCCGGCGCCGGGCGTGCTCGTAGCGCCGGGGGGCCCCGCCCATCGAGCTATCGAAGATGGCGTCGCCGACCATCGCCGCCAGGGGAGCGCCGGGCCCCGCTCCCTCGACGAGGTAGGTGGTTCCGTCCTCCGCATGGCCGCTGGTCTCCCGCCAGGCGATCCTCAGCGAGCCGGCCTGGAACGCCTCCCCCTCCTTCAGGAGCTGGTCCTCGGGCATGCCCGGGCACCTGCCGTGCAGCCGGATGCGGGGCCAGGCCTCCCGAACCTGGGAGAGGGCGGCCACATGGTCGTGGTGGGAGTGGGTGACGAACAGGTGGCCCAGCTGCGCCCCCAGGCCCTCCACCAGGCTCCTGATGGGCTGGACCGACCAGCCGGTGTCGAACAGAGCCGCCTGGCCGGAGACTGGGTCGTGGACCAGGTAGCAGTGGACCATCATCCCTCCCTCGTCCCCGGAGATGCGGTGCAGGCCGGGCCAGGGCCCCATGTCCGGGGGAAGGGGGGAGCCGCCCTGGGCCAGCCGCTCCAGCCTCCCTCCCTCCAGGCCCAGAAGACCGGCCAGGCGGCCGAAGTCCATTCCCGGGGAGAATGTTCCCTCCTTCTCGAAGCGCTCCAGGGCCTCCTCGCCGATCCCCGCGGCCCGGGCCGCCTTCCCGAGGGAAATCTGCAGTCCCCGTCGAGCCTTGCCGGCCACGTCCCCAGCGTGATCCTCGAGCTGCATGGTCCCTTTGGCTGCGGTCTCCGTCCTGGCGCCCCGGCGGATGGCGCTGAAGGCGCGTCTCCTGGCTCTTCGCGATGACGGAGCAGCGCCGCTCCGCGAGCTGGAGCGGAGCCGCATGGCAATCCGGGCGGGTGCGGGCATTCTCCGGCCGGGGAGGATCCGGTTCAAGCCCGAAGCCGGACGCCCGCTGCCCTGCCCGGGGCCGATCCGGCGGGGGCCGCAGCGGGAATGTGCGCCCCTCGAGGCGGCCCCGGCCGACCTATTCCCCCAGGACGAGCTCCTGGTCCTCGTAGACTCCGGCCGGCACCCTCCGGGAGGCGCCGCCACCGCTGGAGAAGGACACCCTGCCTCGGCACGTCACGCCTCCTTCGAAGGAGATGTCCCCCCTGGCCTCGAGCGACCGGCAGCCGATCAGGGAGGGGTAGCCGCGGGGGAAGCGGGACCGGAAGTCGGCCAGCCGTCCGAAGAAGGCGGGATCGAGGTCCACCAGGGGGGGGATCCCCTTGCGGGAGGGAGCCAGGCCCAGCTCGTGGCCCGCTCCCATGACGCAGGCGTCGGAGCCGGCCACCAGCAGATCCGAGGTGGTCTTGACCGGGGAGAAGCGGCTCCTCGGAACGGCGACGGCCTGGGAGCCGGGGAAGCATTCGATGGCCGCTCCCATGGCCGTCTCCAGCTGCCAGACCTCGGGCGAGCCGGGAACGGCGGGATCGATCCGCTTGCGGTTGCGTATGGACGGCAGGAGGAGCGAGCCGCTGCCGAGGAGGGAGCTCAGGGCGCCGGTGCGGATCCACAGGTTGTTGGTGTTGAACCACTGGTGTAGGCGGTGGTCCTGGAAGAAGTCCAGGTCCCCGGGAGGGCACTGGGCCCGTTCGCGGAGCACCAGGCGACCGTCCCGGCGGCGGCGGGCCAGGTGCCCTCCCTTCCGGTCGGAGGGCGTGCGCCGGGCCACCTCCATCATGAAGCCGGCCCCGCTGCGGACGAAGTGCGCGAACAGAGCGGGATCCACCGTCGCTCCGAGGTTGTCGGAGTTGGCCACGAACAGGTAGCGGACATCCTGCCCGATCAGGCTCTCCAGAAGCCCGCTGGCCTCCAGCGAGCAGTAGATGTCGCCATGGCCGGGGGGGCACCATTCCAGCTCCGGATCCCTCTCCCACCGGACCGGAAGGAGCGAGCCGCAGTCGATGCGGGGGATGCGGCCCTGGAGGAAGTCCAAGCGGCCTCCGGGATCGGGCAGGCCGGGATAGGACCGGAGATGGGCCAGCGACTCCCGGCGGGTGCGGTAGCTGTTCATCAGGTAGAAACGGGGCGCGTGCCCTCCCTGGCGGAGGTGGAGGATCTGCCGTGCGATGAAGTCCAGGAAGTTCCAGGAATCCCGCACCGGAACGAGCGACTTGGGCCCGTCGAGCCCCATCGAGGTTCCCAGGCCTCCGTTGAGCCGGATCACCGCCAGCTGCTCCAGCGGGAGGGAGGCGGGAGAGGGGAGATCCCCCGCCTCCGCCAGGGGCCCGACCTCCGCCAGGCTCTCCTCGGGGATCCATCCCGGCCGCTCCCCGAGCAGATCGGCCAGAGCCCGCCTCAGGGCGGACCGGGTGCCCCGGGGCGCGGAGGCTTCCCTGGCCTTGAGGTCGGCCGCCTCGAGGATTGAATCCCTATCGTCCACCGGTAGGCACCCATCGGTTCCACAACCGCCGGGGCATGGCAATTCCGGAATTCCCAGCTGGCGGCTCCTGGGGGGGAATCGGTTTCCAATTCCGGGTCCCGCTCCCTATGTTCCGCCCCATGCCGCTAGCGGAACAGCTGGACCGAATGGCCCGGAGCGCCCGGCAGGCGTCGCGGAAGCTCGCCTGCCTTTCGGAGGAGGAGCGCAACGGGGCGCTTATGGCCATGGGGGAGGCGATCGACCGGTCGGCCGCCTCCATCCAGAAGGCCAACCTCCAGGATCTGGAGGCGGGCAGGCGCAGCGGGCTCTCCAGCGCCATGCTGGACCGGCTGGAGCTGACCGACGCCCGCATCGCCGCCATGAGCCGGGGGCTCCGGGAGGTGGCGGAGCTTCCCGATCCGGTGGGGCGCGTCCTGGACCGGAGGGAGCGGCCCAACGGACTGAGGCTGCACAAGGTGGCCACTCCTCTGGGCGTGATCCTGATCATATACGAGTCGCGTCCCAACGTCACCGTGGACGCCGCCGGGCTGTGCCTGAAGTCGGGCAACGCGACCATCCTCCGGGGCGGCAAGGAGGCTCTCCACTCCAACCGCATCCTGGCCCGCACCATGGTGGAGGCCGCCCGGGAGCGGAGCTCCGGCTTCCCCCAGGAGGCGATCCAGGTCGTGCCGGTGACCGACCGCGAGGCGGTGCCCATCCTGCTCTCGATGACCGGCCTGATCGACCTGTGCATGCCCCGGGGCGGGGAGGGCCTCATCCGCGCCGTCTCCGAGTCGGCGCGCATCCCGGTGATCAAGCACCACCGGGGACTCTGCCACGTGTATGTGGACCGGGACGCCGATCCCCAGCGGGCGGTCTCCATACCCCTCAACGCCAAGACGCAGCGTCCCGGTGTGTGCAACGCCATGGAGACCCTGCTGATCGACCAGGCCCTGGACCCGGGATTGATCGCCCGGATCGTTGGAGCCCTGGCGGAGAAGGGGGTGGAGATCCGCGGAGACGGCTGGCTGCGGGAGGTCCTGAAGGGGCGCCTCCCGGCCGGGGCCAGGCTGGTGGAGGCCGAGCCGGAGGACTGGGACCGGGAGTACCTGGACCTGATCCTGGCGGCCAGGTCGGTGCCAGGCGCCGACAAGGCCATAGAGCACGTCAACGAGCACGGATCGGGGCTCTCGGAGGCGATCGTGACCGAGAACCCCGGCACCGCCCGGCGGTTCCTCGAGCAGGTGGACGCCTCGGCGGTCTACTGGAACGCCTCCACCCGGTTCACCGACGGGGCCGAGTTCGGCCTGGGGGCCGAGATCGGCATCAGCACCGACAAGATCGGGGCCCGGGGGCCCATGGGGCTCGAGGAGCTGACCAGCTACAAGTGGCTAGGCTACGGGGAGGGCCACATACGCGTCTGAGGGGGCCTGCCTCCGGGATGGAGCCCAGCGCTGCTCCCCAGGCCGGCGCTTCCTGCGCCCGTGCCGAGGAACGCTACGAGTTCGCCCGGAAGCGCATGCCTCCGGAGGGGCTGTTCGCGGGCCACTCCTGGCGCTTCTCCCCGGATCCCTTCCCCCTTTCTCCCGGCCTGGCGCGCCAGCTCGAGGAGCTGGGCCGGATCCTGCTCAAGTTCCTGCGGGCCTCGCATCGGCTCTACCGCAAGAGCGTGGCGGGAGAGATGCCCGGATGGGTGGCCCGCCTGCTCGATCAGGGCAAGCCCGACTCCCTGGTGGCGCTCCAGCGCCATCCCGCCTTCCGGCAGCAGATCCCCCGCGTCATCCGTCCCGACATCCTGCTGACCTCCCAGGGCCTGGCCATCACCGAGCTGGACAGCGTTCCAGGAGGCATCGGCCTGATCGGATGGCTCAACCAGGTCTACGGCCTGCTGGCGGAGTCCGAGGGAGCAGGCCCTCCCCTGGGAGGGCCCTCCGGTCCGGTGGAAGGCTTCCGGGGCATCTTCGGGGAGGCTTCCCGGATCCATCTGATGGTGTCGGACGAGGCGGCAGCCTACCGGCCCGAGATGCGCTGGATGGCCGATCAGCTCTCCGCCCGGACGCCCTGCGAAGTGCGGGACGGAGCCTTCGGGAGCCCCGGGGACGGGGAGGCCGTCTACCGCTTCTTCGAGCTGTTCGATCTCGGCCAGGTGCCGGGCTCGGGACCGATCCTCGAGGCCGCCCGCTCCCGCCGCATCGACCTCACTCCGCCGCCTTGCCCGCTGTTCGAGGAGAAGCTGCTCTTCAGCCTGTTCTGGAACCGCAACCTGAGGGACTACTGGAGGAGGGAGCTGGGAGGCGGATTCCTGCGCCGGCTCCAGTCCTGCATCCCCTACACCTGGACCCTGGATCCGCAGCCTCTGCCTCCCGATGCCGCCTATCCCGGGCTCGAGCTGACCGACTGGAGGCAGCTGGCCGGCCTTTCGCAGAAGGAGCGGAGCCTGATCCTCAAGATCTCCGGATTCTCCCCCCAGGCCTGGGGGGCCCGGGGCGTCCACTGGGGGAGCGACCTTCCGGCCGGCGAGTGGGGCCGGGTGGTGGAGAGGGCGCTGGAGAGCTTCCCCCGCAACCCCCATGTGCTGCAGCGCTTCGCCCGGCCCGAGACACGTCCTATCCGCTGGTACGATCCGGACCGGGGCACACTGGAGGAGATGGAGGGGAGGACCCGGCTCTGCCCCTTCTACTTCGTCCACGGCAAGGGGGACATGGCCAAGGCGCATCTGGGAGGGTGCCTGGCCACGGTCTGCCCTCCGGACAAGCACATCGTCCACGGAATGAGCCAGGCCGTGATGTCCGCCTGCGCCGTGGCTCCTTAAGCGCCCCCTCCGCCATCCGCTGCGGCCTGCCCCGAGCCCAGGGCTCGGCCAGGGGATGGCGCTGCGCTATCGCCTTCCGTCGTACCAGAACCGGCAGGATCCGGGATCGCGCATGGACCTGAACGGGCGGAAGCAGAAGCGGGCCAGGATCCTCAGGTGCTCCTGTCCGGAGTACAGGTGGAACTTCCGGTCGGAAGTGACCAGCCGGGTCCGGGAAAGAATCACCGTGGTCATGCCGTGCCGGCGGGCCGCCTTCTTCATCGCTCTGCCGAAGAGGGCGTCCTCTCCGGCGTAGACCTCCTCGCAGAACCGGATCGTCCGGAAGATCTCCTGCCGGCAGAAGATGAAGGATCCTGCGGTCCAGCGCGTCAGCCGGCTCAGCGTGTTCCATAGCTCGGCGATCAGGCGCAGGCGCAGCCTGGAACCCGGCGGAAGATCGATGCAGCAGCCTCCGCCGAGGACCTCGGGCCGGGCGATGGCCTGGCCAAGGGCCTCGAAGAGCCGGTAGCTGACCTGGCTGTCCGCGTCCAGGAAGAGCAGCCATTCTCCTTGCGCTGCGGACGCTCCCCGGTTCCGTGCCCGCGCGATCTGGTTCCTTTCCTCGAAGACCACCTGGGCTCCGCCCTCGCGGGCCGCCTGCGCGGTCCGGTCGGTGGAGTTGTTGTCGCAGACGATGATCTCGCACTTCCATCCCCGTTCCTCCAGGGCGGGAAGGGCGGCGCGGAGCGATGCCAGGGTGGAGGGAAGCAGCTTCTCCTCGTTGAAGGCCGGAATCACCACCGAGAGAGTCTGGGGCTGGAAGGACGCCATCTGGCCAGGCTTCTGCGAAAGCTATAGCATGGCGCCTGCTCTTCCAGTAGAAACGCTCCTCGAGCTCCATGAAGGCCGGTCCGGTTCCCGCATTCCTCGTTCTGCTGCTTCTCCTGGGGGCCGCCATGGCCGAGGAGCTGCGCATCGCCACCATGCGGCTGGGCACCTCCTGGTACGTGTTCGGCGCCACGCTCTACCACCTGCTGGAGGACAAAGTCCCTCCGGGAACGCGCATCGAGGTAGTCGCCAAGGGGGGAGGTATCGTCAATCCCGTCGTGGTGAGCCGGGGACGGGCCGAGATCGGCCTCAGCAACGCGGTATCGGCGGCCTGGGCCTACCAGGGCCGCCAGGAGGTCTACGGAGGGGAGAGGCACGACGGGATCCGGGCCCTGGCCGGAGGCCTCAATCCGGTCTGGTTCTGCGCCCTGGCTCGCCGGGACTACCTGGAGGCTTCGGGGCACGGGGATCTCGAGTCGATCCTCGCCGGAAGGCCTGCTCCCCGCATCGTGATGAAGCCCAGGGGCAGCGTGGTTCCGGTGCTGGTGGACATGGTCCTGGAATCGCTGGGCTCCACCCGGGAGGACCTGGAGAAGCGGGGAGGGCGGATCCTCCAGGTCGACGCCAAGCAGATTCCGGCCATCCTCCGGGACGGACGCGCCGACCTCTACTTCGACGCGGTTCCGCTCGAGCACCCGACCCTTACCGCGGTCGCCCTGACCGGAAGGGTGCGCTTTCTCGGCCTGCCCGACCGGACCAGGGACCACCTGTCGCAGCGCGGGCTTTCCTCCAGGGAGATGCCCAAGGTTTATCCAGGACAGGATCGTCCCCTGGCCACCGTCGATCTGGGAACAGTCCTCGTGGCCAACCGGGATCTTCCCGAGCAGACCGCCTGGCTGATCACCAGAACCCTCTGCGAGAGCGCCGGCAGGATGGCCAGGACGCACAAGGCCTGGGCCGGCTTCAGGCCCCAGGAGGCCTGGAAGGAGGAGCATGTCCGCATCCCCCTGCACCCAGGGGCCCGGCGCTACTATCTGGAACAAGGCTGGATGGAGCCCTGAGCGTCCGATGGCCCGGGCTCCCTGGAGATGGCAGCTGATCTCCCTGCTGGGGCTCCTCTGGATCCTCTTCCAGATCTACCTGCTCTTCTGGCCCCAGATGCCCCTGAGGGAGAGGCCCGTCCACCTGGTCCTGGCCCTGCTGGTCCTGTTCCTCGCCCGCCCGCTGCATCCGGGCCGGATCCCCCGCTGGGGGCGCGCCCTGGCCGGCGGCCTGTGCATCGGCGGAACCCTGGCCCTCCTGGCCTACTACCTGCTGGAGGCGGACCGGCTGTCCCAGCGGATGGAGGGGATAGACCCCCTCTCCCCGATCGACCCCTGGGCGGGAATGCTCCTCCTGGCGATCCTGCTGGAGGGGGTCAGGAGGCTGGCGGGCTGGATCCTGCTCTCGGTGATCTTGCTGTTCCTCCTCTTTTCCCGGGTGGGCCAGTGGTTTCCCGAGTGGAGCCGGCTGCCCTGGCTTCCCGAGATGTTCCGCTACGGGGGAGCGCCCCTGGGAGAGTGGCTGGAGAGCCTGGCCCTGACCGCCAACGGGGCGCTCGGGATCACCACTTCCACTTCGGCAGGCCTGATCTTCTACTTCGTGCTCTTCGGGGTCTTCTACTCCGCCATCGGAGGCGGACGCTTCTTCATCGACATCGGCCTGCGGCTGGGAGGCAGGCGATCGGGGGGAGCGGCCAAGGCCGCCATCATCTCCAGCAGCCTGATGGGCAGCATCAGCGGCAGCGCCGTGGCCAACGCCTCCACCACCGGGACCTTCACCATACCCCTGATGCGCAGGACCGGTTCCTCGGCCCACCAGGCGGCCGGAGTGGAGGC
The DNA here is from genome assembly GCA_965221075.1 of Limisphaerales bacterium. Classification (GTDB taxonomy): domain Bacteria; phylum Verrucomicrobiota; class Verrucomicrobiia; order Limisphaerales; family AAA164-E04; genus UBA2970. The sequence goes on along the minus strand of OZ244865.1, from coordinate 2,494,878 downwards.
CATCGCCTCCACCGGAGGGCAGCTGATGCCCCCGATCATGGGGATCTCGGCGTTCGTCATGGCCGAGATCCTGCAGCTTCCCTACGCCCGCATAGCGCTGGCCGGGCTGATCCCCGCCCTGGCCTTCTACCTCTCCCTCTTCCTGCTGGTGGATCTGAGGGCCCGCAAGGCTTCCTCCTGCGCCGGGCCTGCGGACCCCGGAAGAGGCCCGGCCCTTCACCGGCGCCTCCCCCTGCTGATCCCTCCCCTGCTGCTGGTGGCGCTGCTGGTCAAGGGGCTCTCGGCCCCTCTGTCGGCGGTGATCGCGGCGGCCAGCTGCCCCCTGGTCTCCTTCCTGGGCCGGCGGCTCTCCATTCCCGAATGGTGGAAGGCCGTCGGCGGGACTGCCCGCCAGGCCTGCGAGGTGGCCATACCCATAGCCGCAATTGGATTGGTGATCGAGATCGCGGTGCAGTCCAACCTGGCCCTGAAGTTCTCCAGGGCCATCGTCTCCTCGGGAGGGGAGCTGGACCTGCTCCAGCTGCTGACGATTGTGGGCGGATGCCTGATCATGGGGACCGGCCTGCCCACGGTGGCCTCCTACATCATCGGTTCCACCCTCTTCGTCCCGGTCCTCGTCGACATGGGAGCCCCGGCCCTGGGCGCCAACCTGTTCGTCATGTACTTCTGCGTGCTCTCCATGGTGACCCCGCCGGTGGCCATGGTCTCCTACACCGCGGCCAATATCGCCGGGGCCGACGCCATCCGGACCGGGCTCCACGCCTTCCGCCTCAGCTGGGTAGCCTTCCTGATCCCGTTCGCCTTCCTCTTCGAGCCCGCCCTGCTGGGGGAGGGCTCGGCGCTGCGGATCGTCGGCTCGCTCGCTGCCGTCCTGGTGGCAGTGGCGGGATGGGCGGCCGCTCTGGAGGGGCGCCTGCGCCGTTCCCTCGCTCTCTGGCGAAGGGCTTCGGCGGGCCTTCTATCGCTGGGGATCTTCCTGGCTCCCTGCCTGTCGTCCTCCGACGGAGAGCTTGTCCTGGCCTGGATCGGCTGCGTGGCGGCTCTGCTGGTCCTGCTGGCGCCTTGCGTTATTCGCCAGCGGGGCTGACGTCCATGTTCTACGCCGACCTGCACATCCATTCCCGCCACTCCTTCGCCACCAGCCGCGATCTGGATCTCGATTCCATCGCCTCCCACGCGGACCGGAAGGGCGTCGGAGTGGTGGGCACCGGCGACTTCACCCATCCGGGATGGATGGCCGAGCTGGAGAGCCGGCTCCGTCCCGCCGAGCCCGGCCTCTTCCGCATCGAGCCCGGTTCTCGCCGCGCCCGGTTCCTGCTGCAGACCGAGCTATGCACCATATACCGCCAGGAGGGACGCACGCGGCGGGTGCACCACCTGGTGTGCGTGCCCTGCCTGGATAGCGCCCGGAGGCTGGCCGGGAGGATCGCGCCCTACGGCAGGCTCGACGCCAACGCCCGTCCGGTGCTGCGTCTCGACTCCCGGAGCCTGCTGGAACTGGTGCTGGATTGCGGACCGGGATGCGTGCTGATTCCCGCCCACATCTGGACGCCCTGGTACTCGGCGCTGGGATCGCGATCCGGGTTCGACGCCATCGAGGAATGCTACCGCGATCTGGCCGGATCGGTCTTCGCGGTGGAAACCGGGCTCTCCTCGGACCCGGCCATGAACCGCAGGGTCTCGCTTCTCGACCGCTTCGCCCTGGTGTCCGGCTCCGACGCCCATTCCCCCTCGCGCATCGGCCGGGAGGCGACCCGCTTCGGGACCGGGCTTTCCTACCCAGCCATCATGGAGGCGCTCCGGACCGGCCATGGCTATGGAGGGACCGTGGAACTGTTTCCCGAAGAGGGGAAGTACTACCTGGACGGATGCCGCCGCTGCGGCATCGGCAGAAGGCCCCGGGAGCACGATGGCCGCTGCCCCTCCTGCGGCCGCAGCCTGACCCTCGGAGTGCTCCACCGTGTGGAGCGCCTCTCCGATCGCGAGGAGCCCTCTTCCGGAGAGGGCTACGAGAGCTTCGTCTCTCTCTCCTCGATAGTGGCCGAAATGACCGGGAAGGGCTGCCGGTCCCAGCGGGTGCGCTCCCTCTGCTCCCATGTGGTCTCCACGGTGGGTCCCGAGCTCGAGGTCCTGGGCCGGGCCTCCGTCTCGGCCTTGGAGAAAGCCGGCATTCCCTACCTCGCCGAGGCCCTGGTGCGGATGCGCGCCCGGAGCGTGAGCAGCGATCCAGGCTACGACGGCCAGTGCGGTACGATAAGCCTCTTCGCTCCGCCCGAGCTGGAGCGGGTGCGCTCGGCTCTGGAGCGGGTGCGGGTGAAGGACGCGGCCACCGGGCGATAGGCCTCCAGGAAGCATTCGGCTCGGTTCGGAGACGGACTGCTCATGGCGGCGGGAGTAATCGGCAGCCCTCCTTGCCATCGCATGCAAGACGCTTGGGGGGCTCTCCTCGCTCTTCGTCTGCAAAGCGGCTCTCAGTGCCAGAAGCCGGGCATGCGGCGGCTCGCCCAGGCATCGAGCCGACGTGCGGGGCGAAGGCACCGCGTTTCGTCCGTCGACTCCCATGGCGAGTCGAGGTCCAGTAGGTCTCTGCCTACCTGGCCGGCTGGCCGGTCTATCGGGGGAGTCCGGACTCCGTGGAGGGCAGGACGGGAGTGTTCAGCTGGATGGCCGAAGCAGGCGATCCCTCAGCTCGACCTGGTAGACCTTCAGGACCTGTTCCGGCTCGATGCTGTGCTGGTACGCCGCTGCCCGGACGGTACGGTTGAATGCCGCATCCTCCGCAAAGCAGCAGTTCCCACTAGAGCACAAAAGCCCTTTGTTTTCGCGACATTCTCGAAAGCCCATTCGCGGACTCGGGATACGCTCGGGAGGCCAATGCGCCCGTAGGAGGACTCCCTGCTCCGGTTTGCCGGAACAGGGCAGCCCCCCAACGTGTTTCTCGCCCATTCCAGCCACTATCCGGTCCCATCGCCTGGAGGAATGGTCGTCGAACGCTGGGTGTGGGGTGGGAAACGGACCATTTCATCGCCAGTTGCCTCCATGTTCTGGCAGCAGGAAGAGGGTGTGGCAAAATGACGCATGCGGGATCATGTGGCATGATGTTCGACGCATCGTGGCTTCGAGATCGTAAAAACTTGATTCCAGCCGAGAGTGTGGCAGGGTAGACGAGTCGTAGACCATTCGAGAAGTTGTACCGTAGGACCTGGCTGCAAGGCCAGGTGGCGTATCCAAGCACGCAACTGAGGGCCGGATGTTCAAGCCCTGGCCTTTCCACGGTCGAATTTCAGGACTGAAATGGCAGCTTTTCGAAAGACGCTCGGCAAGCCAGGGTTGATTTCCTTGATACGGGAATGCTTTGACCGGATCAAAAGCCCTGTCAATGGGCGGAAATACTCTCTATGCGACTATCTCATGTCGGCATTTGCGATGTTTTCGCTGAAATACCCCTCGCTGCTGCAGTTCGACCAGGCGGCTCACAACGAGAAGACCATCAAGCAGAACCTGATCAACCTGTTCAAGGTCATGAAGGTTCCTTGCGACACGGCGATTCGCAAAGTCATCGATCTAGTGGATCCGGAAATGCTGGCCGCACCATTCCACTCGATCCTGGCCCAGCTGCAACGCGGCAAGGTTCTCGACGAGTACAAGTACATTGGAGGCCACCTGTTGATCGGCATCGACGGAACAGGATGGTTCCATTCGGACAAGATCCGCTGCGAAGACTGCTGCGAGAAGCATCGCAGGGACGGAACGATCTCCTACTACCACCAGCTGTTGGGAGCCGTGTGAGGTGGTCGGGGTCGTTTGGACAGATCGGGCTCGAATCTAAGGATTGCTCACGTGTTGGTTAAACGCACTTTCCTTGCCGCGGCTTCCCTTGTTGCGACTGGCGTGGTCATGCCGATTCAAGGATCCCGCCGCCGTTCGAAGCGCGTTTCAGCGGGCGCCAGCTTTCTGTACATAGCATATATTGTTCAAATACTGGTTTCATGGCGCAGTCCAGTTCGGCACATTGCCAATGGGACGAAGGATTGCGATTCTTGAGCGTTCGGCAGGCAGGAAGCGGAGCTTGACCGCCGTGCGCGAGCTGCCACCGCAACGGCACGAGATCCCGGGCATGCACGGCATCGTGTCGCTGCGAGCAGGGGATTGAGGTGGAGAGGCCTGGCGAAGGAGGCGGGCACCATCAGGCTGCATGCGGGTGGCTGCATCGCTTCGCCTGGTCCGCCTTCCGGTTTGACAGGCTTTCCGCTTCGGCTACCTTCACCCGCCCTGGTGAACGGATCGCCCAATGTCGCGGTGGTGGGAGCCACCGGAGCGGTGGGAGCGGAGCTGCTCCTTGTCCTGGAGCGCCGCCGATTTCCCCGCTCGGGGCTCAGGCTTCTGGCCTCGTCGCGTTCCGCGGGAAGGCGGCTTGAAGTCGGAGGGCGCAGCTATCCGGTGGAGGAGCTTTCGGAACGTTCCTTCGAGGGAATCGACCTGGCGCTCTTCAGCGCGGGCGGCTCGCTGAGCCGGCGATTCGCCCCCCTGGCGATCGAGGCGGGCGCGGTGGTGGTGGACAACTCCAGCGCCTTCCGCATGGACCCGGAGGTCCCCCTGGTGGTTCCCGAGATCAACGGAGGGGACATCGCAGCCCACAGGGGCATAGTCGCCAACCCCAACTGCACCACCGCTATCGCCATGATGGCCCTGGGCCCCCTGCATCGCCGCTTCCACCTCGTCCGGGTGTGGGCCTCCAGCTACCAGGCGGTCTCGGGCTCGGGGGCTCGGGCCGTCGAGGAGCTGCGCCGCCAGCTGGGCCAGGCCCAGCGGGGGGAGCCGGCCAGCCCCGAGGTCTATCCGCATCCCATCGCCCACAACGTGCTGCCGCATGTGGACTCCTTCCTGGAGTCGGGCTACACCCGCGAGGAGATGAAGCTGGAGCGGGAGGGGCGCAGGATCCTGCACCACCCCGGCCTGCTCGCCAGCGCCACCTGCGTGAGGGTGCCGGTCTACCGGGCCCACTCGGTGGCCCTGACGGCGGAGTTCGCCCGTCCGGTGGATCCCGGTTCGGCCCGGGAGGCGCTCGAGGCGGCTCCGGGCATCCGGGTCAACGACCGTCCCTCGGAGAACCGCTATCCGCTGCCTCTGGCGGTCTCCGGAAAGGACGACTGCGAGGTGGGGCGAATCCGCAGGGACTGCGCCCTCGACAACGGGCTCTCGCTGTGGGTATGCGGGGACCAGCTGCTCAAGGGGGCCGCCCTCAACGCGGTGCAGATCGCCGAGGCGCTCCTTTCCAGGTGAGCAAGGGCTAGGCCGGCAGGGACCAGGGGGCCCGGTAGGGCCGGTTGAGCATGGCGTGGGCCACCGGATCCCCGATCACCTGCTCCCGGTCCGGATCCCAGGCCAGATCCCTTCCCAGCAGCATGGCGATGTTGCCCAGGTGGCAGATGGAGATGGAGCGGTGCGCCTCCTCGGCCGGAGCCACCGGCTCCTTCCTGGAGAGGATGCAGTCGACGAAGTTCCGGTAGTGGTTGTCGCTGCGCGCCAGCCGGATGTCGTCCTCCCCGAAGGTCTCCTCCAGGAGCGACCGGGGCTCGGCCTCGATGCGGCCCCGGTTGACGTGGACCCATCCCTCGGTCCCCCTGAAGGTCACGCCACCCCGCAGCTGGCTCGACACCTTCATCACCGTTCCCGAACGGTAGTGGGCCTCGAAGTGGAATTCGGTGGCGGTGTTCCAGACCGGATGGTCGGGCCAGACGCCCCTGGCGTTGCGTATGGCCACCGGGCCGGTCCTCTCCGTGCCCATGCCCCACTGGGCGATGTCGGGATGGTGGCCGCCCCAGTCGGTGACCTGGCCTCCCGAGTAGTTGTAGTTCCACCGGAAGGTTCCGCCCACCCGGGCGGGGATGTAGGGGGCCGAGGGGGCGGGCCCCAGCCAGAAGTCGTAGTCGAAGCCCCGGGGGACCGGCTCGGGCGAGGTGAGATCCACGTTCCACCCGCTGCGCGACCATCCCCCGGGAAGTCCGCACTCCACCTCCACCAGCCTGCCAATGCGCCCGTTGCGCACCAGTTCGCAGCCGTGGCGGAATCGGCGGTCGGAGCGCTGCTGGCTGCCGGTCTGGAAGACCCGCTGGCTGCGTTCCACCGCATCGCTCATGGCCCGGCCCTCGGAGACGGTCAGGGAGAGGGGCTTCTGGCAGTAGATGTCCTTGCCGGCGCGGGCCGCCAGGACGGCGGGGAGGGCGTGCCAGTGGTCCGGAGTGCCGATGGCCACCGCGTCCAGGTCCCGCATCTCGAGCAGGTCCCGGAAGTCCCGGAACGAGCGGCAGCCCCTCCAGGAGCCCGATGCGGTCTGCTTGGCGTAGTGCTCCTCGACCAGCTGCCGGGCCGGCTCCCGCCCGGCCATCCGCCCGTTGCGGTCCCAGGCCTTCCACACGTCGCAGACCGCGGCCATCTGCACGCGCTCGTCGCGCATCAGGTTCTGCATGTCGTTGATGCCCTTGCCTCCGGTGCCGACGACTCCCATCACGATGCGCTCGCTCGGAGCCACCGCGCCCCCCCGGCCCAGCGTCGAGGAGGGGACGATCTGCGGCAGGGAGGCCTCCCTGCCTCCCAGGAACTGGCGGCGCGAGAGCTGGGGGCTGGATCGGGTATCGGTTTTCATGGAAGGCCTGGAGACGGTCAGCCGCCGGGGCCGGGCAGGGACGGAACCAGGAGGATCTGGCGGCCGCCTTCCGGAGACTCGATCTCCCTGACGACGGTCTGGGCGTCGAGCGGATCGGGCAGGACGAAGGAACCCGACTGCGGTCCGGGCGGAAGCTGGAAGATCATGTTCCAGGGCATGCCGCCATCCAGCGGGAACGGCGGCGGGTCGGCGGGAGACCACGCCGGGGACGGCAGGTAGGCTTCCAGCCGCCGGGCCGCCCCCTCTCCGGCCAGCTCGTCGATCTGGCTGCTCAGCTGGGCCCTGGCGATCTCCATGAAGGCCCAGCGTTCCTCCCCGGAGAGCTCCTGGTCCGCCATGGTTTCGGTCAGCAGCGTCCCGAACTCCTGCTTGAGGCTCCACACCTCCTCCCGGGTCCGAGGGTTCATCTCCGTCTCCTGGGCGTGTCCCTTGAGGGCCTGCCAGAAGGGATCGTGGCGCCGCGCCATGTCCCGGTAGCGCTCCTCGCCCAGCACCTTCCGGTAGCCGTCCTCCCGGGTCTCCGCCAGGGAGCCGATCATCGCCTCCGCATCGTCTTCCGGACCCGGCGACATGGGGCCGGAGAGGGACTCCTCCAGCTGGAAGAGCTGGCGGAATTCCTCCTCGCTCGCCTCCAGCCCCGCCAGCCGGGCCCGCAGCTGATCGGAACGGGCGGAGTACCGCACCTGGTGCTCGAAGAGATCCTCGGACGGAAGGCTCTGCTCCAGCAGGAGCCGCCGCTGGGCGGGATCCATGCCGGGCAGGGCGGCCCTCAGATCCTCGGGAAGCATGGCGAAGCGGCCCTGCTCCGCCAGCTCGGGGAGGGTGCGCCAGTAGAGCGGGCGGCGGGGGAAGTACTCCTCCCCCAGCAGGCTTGCGAGGATGGCCTGGCGCCGGCCCTCCAGCTCCTCCAGCCGGCCCAGGATCAGCGCCCGGGTCTCCGGGTGCCCGGGACCCACCCGCCAGTACTCGAAATCCTGGGAGGCGCGCAGGAGATCCTGGAACTCGGGCTCGAAGCGGCCGTTGATCTCCGCCGCCACGATGTCGCGGATGGTCGGCTCCGGGCATCCCATCTGGCGCAGGTTCCCGATGAACTGGGAGTAGTCGTCGCTTTCCACCGCATCCCACCGGAGGGGCAGGACCCGGGCGGGGGCACCGGCTGCCGACGCGTCAGGCGGTGCCTCCTGCGGCGCCGGCTTCGGCTCCTCCCTGGGCGTCCAGGCGGCGGCGTCGGCCGGCCTGGCGGGTGAGCGGCCGAAGTAGGCCAGGCCCAGCGCGAGGTTGGCGATCAGGGAGGCGGCCAGGAGCCATCTGGCCAGGATCTTCATGCAGGCAGCGTCCAGGGGGCCCGGTAGGGGCGGTTGATCAGCGAGTGCGCCACGTGGTCGCCCACGATCTGCTCGGTGTCCGGATCCCAGGCCAGATCCCGGCCCAGCAGCATGGCGATGTTGCCCAGGTGGCAGATGGAGATCGACCGGTGGGCCTGCTCCACCGGAGCCACCGGCTCCTTCCGGGAGAGGACGCAGTCGATGAAGTTGCGGAAGTGGTTGTCGCTGGCCTGGAGGCGGATCTCCTCGGGGCCGAACTCCTCCTCCAGCAGTGACTCGGGATCCGCCTCGATGCGCCCCCGGTTGACATGGACCCGGCCCTCGGTCCCCTTGAAGGTCACCCCCATGCGGAACTCGGTGGAGATCTTCAGGATCACGCCGTTGCGGTACTCCGCCTCGAAGTAGTACTCGGTGGCCGTGTTCCAGACCGGATCCTCGGGCCACTTGCCCCGGGCGTTGCGGATGCGGACCGGGCCGGTCAGGGCGGTCCCCATGCCCCACTGGGCGATGTCGGGGTGGTGCCCGCCCCAGTCGGTGAGCTGTCCGCCCGAGTAGTCGTAGTTCCAGCGGAAGTTGACGCCCACCCGGGCCGGGGAGTAGGGGGCGTCGGGCGCCGGTCCCAGCCAGAAGTCGTAGTCGAAGCCGTCGGGGACCGGCTCGGGCTGCTTGCGGTCGCCGTTCTTGCCCAGATCCGGGCGGCCCGACGGCAGGCCGCACTCCACTTCCACCAGCCTGCCGATGCGGCCGTTGAGCGCCAGCTCGCATCCGTGGCGGAAGCGCTGGTCGGAGCGCTGCTGGCTGCCGGTCTGGAAGACCCGCCGGTACTGGGCGACGGCGTCGCTCATGGCCCGGCCCTCGGCGATGGTCAGGGAGAGGGGCTTCTGGCAGTAGATGTCCTTGCCGGCCCTGGCCGCCAGGATGGCGGGGATGGCGTGCCAGTGGTCCGGAGTGGCGATCTCCACGGCGTCGATGTCGTCCCGGTCGAGCAGGTCCCGGAAGTCGCGGTAGGAGCCGCATCCCCGGTAGGTTCCCGAGGCGGCCTTCTGCGCGTAGTGCTTCTCGACGATCTCGCGGGCCGGATCCCGCCCGGCGACGCCTCCGTTCCAGTATCCGGCCCCCTTGCGGTTGACGTCGCACACCGCCGCCACCTGCACCCGCTCGTCTCGCAGGAACTGGCGCATGTCGTTGGTCCCCTGGTTGCCGGTGCCGATGATCCCGATGGCGATCCGCTCGCTGGGAGCCACGGCCCCCTCGCGGCCAAGGACCGAGGAAGGGAGGATCTGCGGCAGGGCGCAGAGGGACGCGGCGGCGCCGGCCGTCCTGCCGAGGAACTTCCGGCGGGTGGTGCGAGGGGAGGATGGGGAGTCCTTCATGGCGGGGAGAGCGGAGTTCGGGCCCAGCCTAGCCCTCCCCGGGGGGGCTTGCAACCGATCAGGCGGGATCAGGCCGGCAGCGGATCCCGCCACCTGCCGTGCTCCCGGACCAGATCCACCAGGCGGTCCACCGCCTCGGCCTCCGGGATGTTGAACTCCACCGGGGAGCGGCCCACGTAGAGGTTGATCTTGCCGGGGGCTCCTCCCACGTAGCCGAAGTCGGCGTCGGCCATCTCCCCGGGCCCGTTGACGATGCAGCCCATCACCGCGATCTTGACCCCCTTGAGGTGCCCGGTGCGCTCTCGGATCCGGGCGGTCACCGTCTGCAGGTCGAAGAGGGTGCGCCCGCAGGAGGGGCAGGCGACGTAGTCGGTCTTGAAGGAGCGGCTTCCCGCCGCCTGGAGGATGCCGTAGGAGAGGCGGAGAGCCCGGCCGGGATCGGCCTCGTTGCGGACCAGGAGGGCGTCCCCGATCCCGTCGGAGATGAGGGAGCCCAGGGTGGCGGCGCTGCGCAGCAGGGCGATCTCCGGCGCCAGCGGCGGGTCGGGCTCGCCGAGGGCGTCCTTGAGCAGGATGGGGTTGCTTCTGCCGTGGAGACGCAGGCGGGCCGCCAGCAGGCGGAAGGCGGCGATGGGGGGCAGGGGAAGATGGTCGGCCACCGTCACCCACTGGGTGTCGCAGGGGACCTCCAGCGCCGAGCGGGGATCGGCCTCCATGACGTTGAGGTCCTCGTAGACGGCCTCGGGCGCCAGGTCGCCGCTGGCCGGAAGGCCGGGAGCGGCCGCCTGGGGGACCACCACCCGGATGGGATGGGAATGGCCGGCCGGGCGCCCGCACAGCTCCACCTCGGGCGTCTCCCTGCGCCGGTACTCGAAGGGATCCCAGGAAATGGGCAGCTCCGGAATCTCCGCCCGGGCGTGGACAAGGCCGCCAATCTCCCCCAGGAGGCTGTTGCAGACCTGGATCTCGTTGGGGGAGTCCTCGGTAAGGGAGACCCGGATGGTGTCCCCCAGTCCGTCGCAGAGCAGGGAGCCGATGCCTATGGCGCTCTTGATGCGCCCGTCCTCGCCGTCGCCCGCCTCGGTCACCCCCAGGTGCAGGGGGTAGTTCCAGTCGGGCCCCAGTTCCTCCAGCCGGGCCGCCAGGAGCCGGTAGCACTGGATCATCACCTTGGGGTTGCTCGACTTCATCGAGAACTTGAAGTTGTGGAAGTCCAGATCGCGGGCGATGCGGGCGAACTCCAGGGCGCTCTCCACCATGCCCAGGGGGGTGTCCCCGTAGCGGTTCATGATCCGGTCGCTGAGGGAGCCGTGGTTGGTTCCGATGCGCATGGCACGCCCCCGCTCCCGGCACAGCTCCACCAGCGGGGCGAAGCGCTCCCGGATCCGCTCCAGCTCTTCCCGGTACTGCTGGTCGGTGTACTCGCGGATCCTGAACTTCTTGCTGTCGGCGTAGTTGCCGGGGTTGATCCGGACCATCTCCACCCAGCGGGCCGCCTCCAGCGCCGCCTCGGGCTTGAAGTGGATGTCGGCCACGATGGGCACCAGGCAGCCCCTGCGCCGCAGCTCCGCCACGATGCGCTCGAGGTTGGCCGCGTGGCGGACGGTCTGGGCGGTGATGCGCACGATGCGGCTGCCGGCCCGGGCCAGATCCAGGGTCTGGCGGACGCAGGCCCCGGTGTCCAGGGTGTCGCAGGTGATCATCGACTGGGGGGCCACCGGGCGCTCCCCTCCCAGGACCACCCCTCCCTTCAGGGGATCGCCCACCACCACCTCCCGGGCCGGGCGGCGGCTCCACCGGTAGGGGGAGGGGGAGTACCTCATGCCTACTGGGCCTGCTCGGGTTCGGCGAAGCGGAACTCGGGCGGCTCGCTCGCGCTCGTCCCCAGATCGAACACGTCGAAGACGGTCACGTAGAGCATGAAGCCGATGACCAGCAGCGCGCAGGCGTTGGTCACGTAGTTGAGGATGGCGTAGGGGATGGGGCGGCGGAAGATCCCCTCCACCGTGGCCATCACGATGTGCCCGCCGTCGAGCACCGGGATTGGAAGCAGGTTGAGCAGGGCCAGGTTCACGTTGAGGAGCACGCTGAACCAGATCGCCAGCCTCCAGCCGTAGTCGCTGTCGAAGAGCCGGTAGTAGATGTGCCCGATCCCCACCGGCCCGCTCAGGTGCCCAAGCCCGATGTCGGAGTCCTTCTTGAAGAGGGCGCCGATGGTGTTGGCCATGGCCGAGACGCTCGTCCGGATCTGCTCCCAGGGGCCGGGATAGGCCAGGGCCATCTCCGGCGGGGCCCAGGTGATTCCGAGCATCAGGGTCTTCTCCGATTCGTCGATCTCGCTCAGGTAGACTGGAAAGACCGGCTCGGCCACCGCCAGGATCTCGCCTCCCTCCCTCAGGATCGCCAGCTCCAGCTCCAGCTTCCTGCGGGACTCCGTCCACTGCTCCAGGGAGCGGGGCGGATCGAGCCGGATCCCCTGGATCGAGACGATCTCCGTCTCCTCCCCGTAGGAGGCGGCCTCCTCCGCGGTCAGCTCCACCTCGCCTTCCTCCCCCCGGACCGCCAGGCGGAGATCCCCGTCGTGCTTTCCCTTGAGGTAGTCGGAGACGAATCCATAGTGGTGCACCGGGATGCCGTCCACCGAGAGGATCCGGTCTCCGGGGAGGATGCCGGCGAGCTCGGCCGGGCTGTTCTCCTTGACCTCGCCCACAACGCTGGGGTGCTGGGGCCCGATCTGCAGCTGGGGCAGATTGTCCCTCTCGTACCATTTCGTCTTCTCGCTGGGGAGTTCCGGGGTGGCCTCGATCGCCACCACCTCCCCCCGGCGCTCGGCCCGGATCCGAAGGGTGGCTCCCGCGCTGTTGGCCACATGCCAGACGATGGCGTCCTCGCCGATCCCCGACCAGCGGCCCACCGGGCTGGAGTCGATCTCCAGGATCCGGTCCCCAGGCAGGATGCCGGCCCTCTCCCCCGGGGAGCCGGGCTTGACATAGCCCACCACGGTGGTGGTCTCGCCGCTGCTTCGGGGATACCCCACCTTCCAGACGATCAGGGCGAAGGCGAAGGCGAGCCCGAAGCTGAAGACGGGGCCGGCGAAGGCCACGATGATCTTGTCGAGCGCACCGATCGGGGGCAGATCCTTGTAGGACACGTCGCTCTTGCCCTCCAGCGCCTCCATCGGGGCCATCTGGGGCAGGGCGACGAAGCCTCCGGCCGGGATGGATCCCAGCGAGTACTTCACCCCTCCGAACTCCCTCTGCCAGAGCGGCTTGCCGAACCAGACCCCGAAACGCTCCACCTTCAGCCCCCGCCATCTTGCCGCCAGGAAGTGCCCCAGCTCGTGCACGATGATGAGCAGGTTGAAAAGGACAACGACCTCGAGGAGGATGAACAGGAACTTGAAGAGGGATAGCAGGGACTCCATGGAGAGCGTGGTTCCCCGTACCCGGGAACGCAAGCGGCGGGATCCTATTGCCGCACGCGAAGGACTGTCAATCGGATCCCCGTCCGCCGGCCAGCCCGACGGGACACTTGCACGGCGCCCTGTGCCGCGTTTGCGCCTTCGGGACGGTGGCGGAGGCCGGGCGGGGAGGCGTCCCGGTTTCCGGAGGGAACGCGGCGGGCTTACAGGCTTTGCCCGCGCGTTGTAGCGATGGTCGCCGGCGTCCATCCGCCGATGGCCAGGAGCTGCCTGGGAGAGCCGAACCGGCAAGGTTCCTCCCCGAGGCGCTGCTTCCTCGTGGCCCTCTGGGAGCGCCTGGCTTCTCGAGGAGATCTTCCGTTTCCTTCCCGCTGGGCAGCGGGACCTGGCCTTGGCCGGTACTGGACAGATCCAGCGCGCTGCATCGCCGGGCCGTCCCAGCGGAGGCAGAGCCGGTCCGGCAGGCCTGGCGGATCAGGAGCGGATCTCGCCAGGGTCGGCCTCGATGGCGACTCCGATCCGGCTCAGCGCGTAGAGGGTGGCGCCGAAGAGGTGGAAGAGCGACTTGATCCGCTCTACCTCCCGGACGATGCCCCGGGCATCGAAGTAGAGCTCGTCCACATTCTCGGGAAGGAAATTCCGTAGCGGTCCCCGAATGAACTTGGCCCGGCCGTCGAGCAGGGAGAGGTTGAGGGAGGGCTGCTCCTGGATGCATTTCCTCAGCTCGGAGTCCATCAAGAGCTGGCGGATCATGGTCTCGTTGCTGGACTTCACGATGAACTCGTCGTCGAATTCCGGGAATCCCACGACGATGTCCTGCATGCCGAGCTTCTTGAACAGGCCCGACAGGAGGCGCTTCCGGTAGATGGAGAAGCGCAAGGATCCGGAACTGACGAAGGGAGCGCGCATGATGGTGTAGGTAGTCGAACCTCCTTTGCCTCCTCCACTACTACTGTAGCGGTCCATGGTGACAGTCCAATGCTTGATCCAGACCGTGATCCTGGGAGATTCGAGGAAGCTTCCCTTCCTGAACTCCCCGCCGATCTCCCTGGCGGCCTGCTCCCATGCCCTGTCCCTGCCCCTGCCCCGCCCGGTCAAATCGATGGAAAGCTTCATAGGCGGCAGCGTAGGGCATGCGGAAGCGGCATGGAATCAGCAATGCCGGGCCGAAAACCGCAGGCTGCTCCGGCCGATCGAAGCCGCTGCCGGCCAGGGTTGCGGGAACGTATGGCCGCGGCCCTCGTGTGCGAAGGCTTCGACGGTGTCAAGTTTCGCCGAGCGTGAATCTTGGGAGACCAGGTTCATGCGCGGAATTGGGGCTGCTGTGGAAAACCGGGCAGGATCCCCGGCGGGATAATGCCGGACAGGCGCGTGCCACGCACGATCCGGTTCTCAGGTTCCGAATTGGCGAGCATCTAAGGAGATGACAGTTTTCGCGGTATGGCTTCAGCCGGATGGCGTCGCCGTGCTGCGGAGTCCCTTTCTACCGTCGGGACAGGCCCGGCTTCCGGGCGGTTCCCACTCGAATCCGCAGCCGGATTGAGCGCATCTGCCCCGGCGCCTGCCTGCTTTCGTCGCTCGAGCGCGACGGATTGGTTCGTTGTGGGCGGCCGTCGGATCCAATGCCTGCCTCCGCAGCCAGGCTGCGGTACCAGTCGATCAGGCCTTGGGACAGCGCCGCCTGCCAGGACTGCCCAGGCAGCCTGGACCCTACTGGCCAGCCTCGGCCGGCAAAACGCGCGGCGAGGGGAGTCCGAACCGACGAGCCTGCAGCCAGGCCGGGCGAGCAAGGCAATTGTGCGGCCGCCTGCATGGCCATGCCAGGCTGTCCATGGCTACCGTCGATGCTGCCCAAGCCCGCCTCGACGAGGCGGAGGCGGGCCAGGTGCTGGTCATTGCCCGCCGCGGCAAGGCGGTGGCGCGCATGTCCCCCACCGCCGGTCCCAGGAAGCCGATGCCGCTCGGGGATCCCGCAGGATTCCAGGCGTCCATGCCGCCATTGCGGCGCCCCGCTGTCGATCTGCCGACAGAGGCACGGGACTAGGGGATGCGAGACCGGCGGCTTGCCGTTATGGTTCGGATGGGCGGCCCGGGCTCCACCGCGGAGCACGATGCGGCTTCGCGATTCGAGGCCATGGTCCTCGATTCCTTTATCCTGCCTTTGCCGAATCCCGACGCCTTGGATCGGGCGCGGCAGCCTCAACCGCTTTGTGCCGCCTCCCATCCTGCGGCAAGGTGGCTGCCGATGCATGTTGTGCTGCTCGAGCCCGAGATCCCGCCCAACACCGGCAGCGTAGCCAGGCTGTGCGCAGCTGCCGGCGCCTTCCTCCACCTGATCGAGCCGCTGGGCTTCGGGATGGACGACCGCCGCCTCGCCAGGGCCGGCATGGACTACTGGAAGCAGGTGCGGTGGAGGAGGTGGCCCGGCTGGACCGAGTTCCGGGAGGAGCACCCGGTGGGGGGGAGCCTGTGGTACGTCGAGTCCGGGGGGCCCCGCCACTACGCGCAGGCGCGCTACGGTCCGGGGGACTACCTGGTCTTCGGACGTGAGACCGCGGGGCTGCCTCCGGGGCTGGTCCGGGAGAATCCAGGCCGGTGGCTGCGCATCCCGATGCTTTCCTCCCGCGCCCGCTCGCTCAACCTGGCCGCCAGCGTGGCCATCGTGCTCTACGAGGCCCTGCGCCAGCAGGGATTCCCCGGGGAGTCCGGGCCGGGCGCCCCGGGCCGGGATCGGCGGGGCTAGGGCCTGGCCCGGAGCGACTCGAGCCGGTCCTCCATCCCAGGAGGGACATCCTCCTGATAGAAGTATGCGTCTCGGGCTCCACTGATGTCCCAGCTATGGAGGAAGTACATCCTCTCGAAGGGGACCCAGGAGACCGAGCTGTCCACGTAGAGCTGGTTCCCCCCCTCGGGCAGGCCCGCGCTGTTGCGGTGCGGAGGCATGTTCTTGAAGGACGTTTTCCGAGTCGCTTCCGTGCCGCCCCATACCCCGTCGATCCGCATCACCGCGTCCGCGGCCAGGGCCCAGCCCGGCTGGCTCACCGAGAGCTTGACCGGGCTGCGGGAAGGGAACCTCCCCGCCGGGTTGTTCCATTCGCCGATGCCGCCGAAGTACTGGTAGCCGATCAGCCACTGATTGTACTCTTCCTCGTAGGTGGGGAAGCTGGGCCGGTTGGGGCAGGTCCAGATCTTGGCCACACCGTCGTTGGTGTTGATGATCAGCCCGACCTGGGCCGCAGCCTCCCTCTCGGGAGGGTTGAGAGCGATCTGGACCGAATTGAACCGGGCCTGGAGGAGGCGGTCCTGGTTGTCGTCGGCGTAGATCACCATCGCGATCCCGATCTGGCGCAGGTTGTTCTGGCACTTGGCCCGCTTGGCCTTCTCCTTGGCCTTGGAGAGGGCGGGCAGGAGCATGCCCGCCAGAATGGCGATGATGGCGATCACCACCAGCAGCTCGATCAGGGTGAATGCCGAACGCTTGTCCATTACAGGGGGCATGGTGGGCGATCCTTCCGGACAATCAAGAAGGATTCAGTAGCGGGCCAGGCTGGGATCGACCCTCCCGGACCATCCGTCGATGCCCGATTCCAGGTTCCAGAGCCGCTCGAAGCCCATGGCCTCGAGCAGGTGGATGGCCCTCTGGCTGCGCCATCCGTGGTGGCAGTAGACCACGATGTCGCGCTGCTGCCAGCCGAGGATCTCGCGATGGCGCTCGGCCAGCTCGGGAAGGGGGATCAGGCGGGAGCCTGGCAGGGCCGCCAGGGCGTGCTCGTGGGGCTGCCGGACATCCAGCAGGAGGGGCTGTTCCTCCCGCTCCATCCAGGCCGAGAGCTCCTCGGGGGAGATTCGCTTCAAGAGAGGGGCCGCGGCTCCTACAGGGAGGCCAGGTAGCGCTCGGCGTCGATGGCCGCCGCGCATCCCAGGCCCGCCGCGGTGACCGCCTGGCGGTAGACCGAGTCGGAGCAGTCCCCGGCCACGAAGACCCCCGGGACGCTGGTGCGGGATCCCCCGGAGGGAACGATGTAGCCTGCCGGATCCATGTCGATCTGCCCCTCGAAGAGGCGGGTGTTGGGCACATGCCCGATGGCCACGAACACCCCGGCGCATTCCAGGAAGCTCTCCTCGCCCGAGACGGTGCTGCGCAGGCGCACTCCGGTGACCTTGCCTGCCTTGGGGTCCAGGATCTCCTCCACCACCGAGTTCCAGACCGGCTCGATCTTCTCGTGGGAGAGGGCCCGCTCGGCCATGATCTTCGAGGCCCTGAGGGCGTCGCGGCGGTGGACCAGGTGGACCCTGGAGCCGAACCGGGCCAGGTAGGTGGCCTCCTCGCAGGCCGAGTCCCCGCCGCCGACCACCACCAGGGGCCTGTCCCGGAACATGGGCAGCGCCCCGTCGCAGGTGGCGCAGTAGGTGACGCCCTTGTTCTCCAGGGCCGCCTCGCTGGGCAGCCCCAGCTTCCGGTGGCCGGCTCCGCTGGCGATGATCAGGGTCCGGGTCTCCAGCGGGCTGCCGTCGACCTCGAGCGACAGGGGGAAGGAGGAGACATCCGCCTTCTCCACGGTGCCGTGCTCGATCCTCGCCCCGAAGCGCTCGGCCTGCTTCTGCAGTCGCTGCATCAGCTCCACGCCGTCGATCCCCTCGGGGAAGCCCGGGTAGTTCTCCACGACGGTGGTGGTGGTGAGCAGGCCGCCGGGCATGGCCCCGGCCAGGACCAGGGGGCGGAGGTTGGCCCGGGCGGTGTAGATGGCGGCGGTCAGTCCGGCGCAGCCCGAACCGATGATGGCGACGTTTTCCATGGGATCGAAGGCTGGGCGGGCCGGGGCGTCAGGCGCAGAGGGCCCGGTCCCAGTCCTTCCAGATGGGATCGTAGCCCAGGCTGCGGATGCGGCGGGCGATCTCCCCGGGCGGGCGCCGGTCGGCGATATCGAACTGCCCGGTGGCTCCTTCGGCGGAGTCCCCGGCGGAGAGGCGCCGTCCCCTCTGGGTCCGGTGCAGGCCCGGCCTTCCGGCTCCGGTGTAGCCTCCGGGTTCGGTGTGGCTGCCGGCGCTGGCCAGGGTCACGCCCAGGGGGAAGAGCCCGTCGCGCAGCCGCGCCGGCTCCCGGGTGGAGAGGACCAGGCCCGCGTCGGGGAAGGCGATGCGCAGCGCGGCCGTCAGCAGGACCAGGCGCCGGTCGGAGAGGGGGTGGGAGGGCTGGAAGGAGCCTGCGCAGGGGCGCAGGCGCGGGCAGGCGATGGTCAGCTGGGCCTTCCAGCAGGCGCGCAGCAGGTGATCGGCGTGGGCCGCCAGGGCCAGGGCCTCCCGGCGCCAGTCGGAGAGGCCGAAGAGGGCCCCGATCCCCAGGCGGCGGAAGCCGGCCCGGTAGGCCCTCTGGGGGGTGTCGAGCCTCCAGTCGAAGTCCTTCTTGGGGCCCGCGGTGTGCAGCTGGCGGTAGCGCTCCCGCTGGTAGGTCTCCTGGTAGACCACCAGCCCCTCGGCGCCGGCCGCCACCATGGAGCGGTACTCGGAGGTCTCCATCGGGGCTACCTCCAGGGAGAGCCCCGGAAAATCCGGCCCCAGGGCCGCCAGGCAGTCCTCCAGGTAGCCGCCGGAGACGAAGCGGGGGTGCTCCCCGGACACCAGCAGCAGGTTGCGGAAGCCCTCGGCCCCGAGGGAGCGTGCCTCCTGCCGGACCTCCTCCAGGGTCAGGGTGGTCCTGAGGATGGGATTGTCCCTCGAGAAGCCGCAGTAGCCGCAGTTGTTGATGCACTCGTTGGAGAGGTAGAGGGGGGCGAAGAGGCGGATCCCCCTGCCGAAGCGCTGCTGGGTGATGCTCCGGGAGAGCCGGCAGAGATCCTCGAGCCGGGACTCGGCTGCCGGGGAGATGAGCGTGGCGAAGGCTCCGGGCCCCTGGCGCCGCTCCCGGATCACGCGCTCCAGGGGCAAGGGATCCGGGCTGAGGGAGCTCCGGATCCAGGGCTCCCAGTCGATGCTTCGGATGATCTCGGCAAAACCCACGCCCGGGCGCCAGCCTAGCCGGACCGGTTGCCCTTTGCAAAAGGATAGGGACGGATCCATGCTATCGGCCGGACCGAACATGAAGATCCTCTCCACGCTGCTGCCGGGCCTCCTCGCCCCGTCCGTCCTCCTGGCCGCCGAAGGGCTCGTGATCAGCGAGTTCCTCGCCTCCAACGTCGACGGTCTCGAGGACCGGGACGGCCGGAGGTCCGACTGGATCGAGCTGTGGAACGCCTCCTCGGAGGAGCTGGATCTGGAGGGGTACTACCTGAGCGACGACCCCGGTGTCCCGGACCTTTGGGCCTTCCCCCCGATGGCCATGCCCCCGTGGTCCTACCTGCTGGTCCGCGCCTCGGGAACGGACCGGGGCTCTCCTCCGCAGGAGCTCCACGCCGGCTTCCGCATCTCCCGGGATGCGGGAGGGTACCTGGGGCTCCACCTCCGGCAGGAAGGGATCCTGGCGGAGGTGGACAGCTACCGGGACTACCCCGAGCAGCGCAGCGACGTCTCCTACGGGATCCCCGCGGAGGGGGGGGAGCCCAGGCACTTCCTCCAGCCCACTCCCGGCCGGCCCAACGACCAGGGCTTCGTCGAGGGATGGGTGGAGGACACCCGGTTCTCGGACGACCGGGGATTCTACCGTGAGCCGTTCGAGGTGGAGGTGGCCTCGGCCACCCCGGGGGCCGTGATCGCCTACACCCTGGACGGATCGCCGCCCTCGCCCGGCCACGGCGTCCAGGTGGAGGCCCCCGATCCCGGCGAGGGGCCTACGGCCCTGGTGGCGATCGGGGGGACCACGGTGCTGCGGGCCATGGCCTGGAAGGAGGGATACGTTGCGACCGACGTGGACACCCAGAGCTACCTGTTCCCGGAGCAGGTCCTCGGCCAGGAGGGCCCGGGCCGGGAGAGCGCGGCCTGGGGGCATGCGGGCCCCGACTGGGAGATGGATCCGGAGATCGTCGGGCATCCCGATCCCGAGGTCCGGCCCGGACCCGGGGATCTCCTGGAGCTGGCCACCGTCTCCCTGGGCCTGGACTTCGAGGAGATGTTCGGGCCCGGCGGAATCTACATCAGGGGGGAGAACCAGGAGATCGGCGCCTCGTTCGAGTTCCTGCTTCCCGGGGGAGACGGCCACCAGGACGAGTCGACGGTGCAGATCGTGGGGGGGAGCAGCCCCCGGCGCTGGAAGTCTGACAAGCTGTCGATGCGCCTGATCTTCCGTCCCCGCCTCGGCCTGCGGGTCTTCGAGGACTCTCCAGTGGATCGCTTCGACACCCTGGTGCTCGACGCCCGGCTCAACAACGTCTGGCACTACGGCGGCGGCGTCGAGCCCGAGGCCCAGCGGAGGCGGGCGCTCTACATGCGCGACCAGTACGCCGCCGACCTCCACAACGCCATGGGAGGGCTCTCTCCCCACGGCAGGCACGTCCACCTCTACCTCAACGGCCTCTACTGGGGCGTCCACACCCTGCACGAGCGGCCCGACGACAACTTCGCCGCGGCCTATCTGGGAGGTGACAACCTCGAGTACGACTCGATCAAGCACAACGCCGCGACGGTGGTGGCCGGGGACGCCGAGGCCTACCAGCGCCTCCACGGCCTGGCCGCCCGGATCGGCAGCGATCCCGCGCTCTATTCCGGTATCCCCGGCCTGCTGGACGTTCCCGGCTTCATCGACTACATGCTGGTCAACTACTATGTGGGCAACCGCGACTGGGCCCACCAGAACTGGTACGCCAGCCGTCGGCGCGATCCCCTGGGCGGCCTGTGGCGCTTTCACAGCTGGGACGCCGAGAAGGGGCTCCACGGCGCCGAGGACGACGTGCTGGGGCGGGACGACGCCGGAGGCCCCACCGCCCTGCACCACGACCTGGTTGGCCATCCCGTCTACCGCCGCCAGTTCGCCGACCGGGCCTGGGCGGCGCTGAGCCACGGCACGCTCTCGGAGGATCCGGCCCGCTGGCTGTGGACCGCCCGCATGGACACCCTCGACCGCGCCATGCGGGCCGAGTCGGCCCGCTGGGGGGACAACCGGCGCACCGAGCCCTTCACCCGCCTGGACTGGCTGGCCAACAACGGCGCCCTGCTGGGCCGCTCGGGCGATCCCGGCCATCCCCTCCACGACTACTTCGGGCGCCGCAGCGGGATCGTCCTCGAGCAGATGCGGGCCAGGGGCTGGATCCCCGATCTGGATCCGCCGATGCTCTCCCAGCGGGGAGGGTGGGTGGAGACGGGCTACCGGCTGGCCATGAGCGGCGGTCCCGGGGAGACCCTGTACTTCACCGTCGACGGCGTCGATCCCCGTCCCGAGTCCCTTCCCGGGGCCGAGGAGTTCGATCTGGTGGCCCAGGACGCCTCCAAGCGGGTGATCATGCCCAGCGGACCGGTCGAAGGATGGTTCCTCGAGGGCTTCGACGATTCCGGCTGGCCCGCCGGGGAGGGCGGGGCCGGCTACGAGCGGGGCTCGGGCTACCAGAATCTCCTCGATCCGGCCTTCGACTTCCTGGGCCGCGCCGAGGACGGCACCCAGGCCAGCCTCCACCTGCGGACCCGGTTCCTTCTGGAGGAGGAGCCGGACTTCGACCAGCTGTCGCTGCTGATCCGCTGCGACGACGGATTCGTCGCCTGGCTCAACGGCTCCGAGGTGGCCCGCAGCAACGCCCCGGGGGAGCCGGGTACGGTCCCCTCCTTCCGCACCTGGGCGCTCGACGCCAACCCCGACGGCGACGCTTCCGGATTCGCGGCCTACGACCTCGAGGACGCCGTCCGGCTGCTGCGCCGGGGCGAGAACCTGCTGGCGGTCCAGGGCCTCAACGTCGGCGACTCCAGTTCCGACCTGCTGCTCTGGCCCATGCTGGCGGCCCGGCGCCAGGGCAGGATCGGGACGGGGCCGGGCGAGGGGGTCCGGATCTACGACGGGCCCCTGGCGCTGGAGCGTTCGGTGCGGATCCGGGCCCGGGCCGAGCGCGGCGGGGTGTGGTCGCCCCTGGAGGACGTGGAGTTCCTGGTGGGGGCGTCCGAGCACCCGACCGGCAGCCTGGCGCTGACCGTGATCCACTACCATCCCCTGGATCCCTCCGGGGCGGAGGCGGAGGCCGGATTCGAGGACGGCTCCCTCTTCGAGTACCTGGAGCTGTCCAACATCGGCCCCGAGCCGGTGAGCCTGGACGGCGTGAGCGTCCTGGACGGCGTCGAGTACGAGTTCGGCGAGTGGTCGGCAGTGCGGGCGCTGGAGCCCGGCGACTCCCTGATCCTGGCGGCGAATCCCGAGGCGTGGAGGCTGCGCTTCGGGGAGCATCCCCGGCTGGCTGGGCCCTTCTCGGGGGGGAGGCTCGGCAACGGGGGGGATCGGTTGATCCTGGCCGGCGCCCAGGGGGAGGAGCTCTTCCGGGTCGAATACCGGGACTCCTCTCCCTGGCCCGGGTCCGCCGACGGGGAGGGGGACGCCCTGGCGCTGGCCGATCCCTGGTCGCTTCCCGATCCGGGCTGGGCCGGCTCCTGGATCGCGGTGGCGGCCGATCCGGGGAGCTTCCTGTCCCTCTACCGGCGGTGGATCTTCTCGGAGATGGGCGGGGAGGGGGACGGGACCATGCCCCACGAGGATCCCGACGGGGATCTCCGGCCCAACATCGCCGAGTTCCTCCACGGGACCGATCCCCTGGAGGCCGACGCCCGGGAGGGGGGGCTGCGGCTGGAGCCCGACGGGGCGGGATGGCGCCTGGCCTTTCCGGTCAGCCCGAGGGCCCCCGCTCGGATGTGGAGCCTGGAGGCCTCCGCCGACCTGGTCCGGTGGGAGTCCGCCGTGGCGGGTTCCGTCCGGCAGGAGGACGAGGGTGGGCGCAGGTGGATCCGGATCGGCCTGGATCTAGGGGACGACCGGCGCTTCTTCCGCCTGGCGCTCCGTCCCGTCCCCTAGTCCGTCCGCAGGGGCCGGGGTTCCTCCCGGGCTCCGGGCGGGGGGCGGCCCCAGGCGGCGGAAGGTCACCCGCACCGGGGTTCCCTCCGGGGGGATGGCCGTGGTGCGGGGCAGCCAGATGTCGTCGTTGTCGCTGCCCTCCCGCGGATTGTTGGCCAGGGCCTCGGGATCGCGGTATAGGGCCAGGACGGAGTGGTTCCGTCCGGCCATGAACACCCCGTTCCTGCGGAGGGATCCGTTGTAGATCCAGGGGCCCTTGCTCATGGGCAGCCGGGCCTCGCCCACCACGATCCAGTCCTCCATCCGTCCCTGGCGCTCCCTGCCCCCCGCCTCCCAGGAGAGCCTCACCTCGATTGGCTGTCCCGAGGGGAAGACCCCTTTCCGGGGCGGGGCGACGCCCAGAAGCAGCATGGCCAGGTGGATATCGATCGGATCGCAGCCGGTGCGCAGCACCGACTCGTGGAGCTTGCCCGCCTCTCCCACCACGGCGTACTCCATGGGCACGTCGCGCAGGTTCACCCGGGCGGGAAACGAGATCTCCGCCCTGGCGGCGTCCCCCTCGACCTGCCCGACCCTGAAGCGGCCTCCCCCGAGGGTCTCCACCTTCGCCCCCTCCCCGGGCGGGGGGCTCTCCCGGGCGGGGGGAGCGGCTCCCAGCGCCAGGATCAGGATCCAGGCGCTCACGGGATGGAGAGGTCGTGGTCGGGCGTGTTCCCCCGGTGCCAGTCCAGGGCCCACAGGCCGGCGACGGGCATCCACTCGGCGTGGCCGTCCACGAACGACACCTGGAGGCCCTTCCCGTGCCGCTCGATGGCGAAGCGGCCCATGAAGTAGCCCTTGCTGTGGGGGAAGCCCCCGCTGCCGTAGCCCTTTCCCTCGAATCCGGGCGGAACCCGGTCCCCGCCGTCGGGCCAGGAGCCCACCCAGACCGAGTCGGCGAAGGCGGGCACGCCCGAGGGGGCCTCGCCGAAGCGGCTGTAGTAGTGGTCCAGGGGGAAGTCGTCCCGGTAGAGGCCCAGGCTGTCGAGCCAGAGGTTCATCCCGTAGCTCCCCTCCGACTCGAAGGATCTCCAGGTCGAGGTGGAGGAGCCCCACCAGCGGTCGCCCGGCGCCGGATCGGGGTCGGGGCTGCGGGTGGAGGGGCAGATCAGGATGCGCATCACCCCTCCGGCGCGGCCGTGGGGATCCTCCTTGTAGCCGGCGTCCCCCATGTAGGGGGAGATGCGGTGGTACCAGTACCGGCCCACGACGTGCTCGACCGGAGGCACTCGGTCGCCGTTGTCGTCGGCGTAGAGGCGGGTGGCCAGCGAAATCTGGCGCAGCTGGCTGGAGCAGGACGCTCCCTTCGCCTTTTCCTTGGCCCTGGACAGGGCCGGCAGGAGCATCCCCGCCAGGATGGCCACGATGGCGATCACCACCAGCAGCTCGATCAGGGTGAAGGCGCCGGTCTCTCTGGAGCTTCTCATGGGGGGATCGCCCTTCCTGCTTTGGATTGCCTGATTGAACCGGATGTGGTTGGTTCTGGCAACCCGACTCTATGAAGCCCCAACGACTGCTCGCGAAGCCCGCCTGCCTGGCGGCCGTTCTCCTGCTGGCTCCGCAAGCGGCCGGAGAGGAGGGGTGGAAGGAGCTCTTCAACGGCAGGGACTTCGAGGGATGGGTCCAGCGGGGAGGGAACGCCAGGTACGAGGCCAGGGACGGAGCCATCGTGGGGATCACGGTCAAGGGCGGCCCCAACAGCTTCCTGTGCACCGAGCGGGAGTACCACGACTTCGTCCTGGAGCTGGAGTTCAAGGTGCACCCCGGGCTCAACTCCGGAATCCAGATCCGCAGCCAGAGCCGGCCCGGCTTCCGCAACGGAGCGGTGCACGGATACCAGGTGGAGATCGATCCCTCGGCCCGGGCCTGGTCGGGGGGGATCTACGACGAGTCCCGCCGGGGGTGGATCGGCGACCTGTCGGACAACGAGCCGGCCCGGAAGGCCTTCCGCCAGAACGAGTGGAACCACTACCGCATCGAGGCGGTGGGGGACCGCATCCGCACCTGGGTCAACGGCGTCCCCGCGGCCGACCTGAGGGACAGCCTGACCCTGGGCGGCTTCATCGCGCTCCAGGTCCACGGCACCGGCAGGGAGGAGCCCATGGAGATCCACTGGCGCGATATCAGGATCCGGGAGCTGGGCCGCCACCGCTGGGAGCCGCTCTTCGACGGCAGGACCCTGGAGGGATGGAAGGCGGGTCCCGCGGGGCGGTGGACCGTCGATGCGGAGACGGGAATCATCCGCGGGACCAGCCCGGCGCAGGAGCGGCGCCACGGGCTGCTGCTCAGCCGGGAGAGCTACGACGACTTCACCGTGCGCCTGCAGTTCAGGGTCAACCAGGGGGACAGCGGGTTCTACTTCCGCTCCGAGCCCCAGGACTCGGCGGTGGGGATCCGGGGCTTCCAGGTCGAGCTCGACACCTCCTACGAGACCGGCGGGCTCTACGAGACGGGGGGCCGGGCCTGGGTGGTGAAGCATCCCGCCGGAGAGAGGACCCGCTGGTACCGGCCCGGCCAGTGGAACGATCTGACCCTGTCGGCCTGGGAGGACCGGGTGGTGGTGGCGATGAACGGCCGCAGGTCGGCCGAGCTGCGGGGGGAGGAGTCGGGCCGCCGCAGCGGCCACTTCGCCCTGCAGCTCCACGGGGGCCAGGAGATGGACGTGGAGTTCCGGGCGATCGAGCGCCTGGTGCCCGCCGACTAGCCCTTTCCCTTCCCGGCCGCCTGCTCGAGGAACTTCCGCAGCTTGGGGCGGATCACGAAGTAGCAGTAGGACTGGCTGGGGTTCCTGCGGAAGTAGTCCTGGTGGTAGTCCTCGGCCGGGTAGAACTTCTCGAAGGGGACGATCTCGGTGACGATGGGATCGGACAGGTCCTGGGCCGCGGCCTTCTTCGACTCCAGCGCCAGCTTCCTCTGCTCCTCGTCGTGGTAGAGGATGATCGACCGGTACTGCGGCCCCACGTCGTTGCCCTGCCGGTTGAGGGTGGTGGGATCGTGGGCCTGCCAGAAGCTGGCCAGTAGCTCCGCGTAGCTGATCTCCCCGGGATCGAAGGACACCTGGACCACCTCGGCGTGGCCGGTGGTCTTGGTCAGGACCTCCTCGTAGGTCGGATCCTCCTTGTGGCCTCCAGAGTACCCGCTGACCACGTCCTTCACCCCGTCCAGGGTCTCCAGCAGCGCCTCGGTGCACCAGAAGCAGCCGCCCCCGAAGGTGGCCAGGCTCCACTGCGGATCGGGCGCCGCCGGGGGCTCCTCAGCCACGGTTTCCTCCCGGGCGCCGAGGCAGCCGCCGGCCAGGCCGGCGGCGAGAGCGAGGGGCGCCAGGTTGCGCAGTCGTTTCATGGTTCGGCATCGCAGTCTACGCGTCGCAGTCTCTCAGGCGTCCATCGCCTCCTCAAGCCTGGAGTCCAGGGAGGCGGGCCGGGTCAGGAAGGAGACCGCCACGAAGGCGAAGATCGAGGAGGCCAGAGCCACGGCCCCCAGGCTCACACCCCCGGGGAGGGCGTAGAAGGGCTCCTCCTGGCTGGGGTACTTCCTGGCCAGATCCAGCCCGACGTTGACCAGGATGCCGACCGCAGCGGCCGCCGCCGCTCCCTGCCAGGTGGCCCGCTTCCAGTTGAAGCCGATGGCGACCATGGGGACGAAGGCCGCTGCGAAGAGCCCCCACCCGTAGGTGCCCAGCGCCGCGATCAGGTCCCCCCGGTCCTTGGCCCACAGCGCGAAGGTGGTGGCCCCCACCGCCAGGAGCACGGTGGAGATTCGGGCCATCCGCAGCTCGTTCCTCACCTTCCTGCCCAGGAACGTCCGGGGGAAGTCCCGGGTGAACACCCCGGCCCCGATGTTGAGGAAGGCGTCGGCGGTGGACATGCAGGCGGCGAACAGGCCGGCGAAGACGATCCCGGCCAGCCAGGAGGGGGTGTAGCGGACCAGGAACTCGGGGGCCGCCTGGTCCGGGCTGGACAGGGGGGCGGCGTCCCCGATCAGCACCTTGTACTTCATCGCGAAGCCCACGCTGAACCACAGGAGCAGGCAGAGGGTGTATCCGGGGGCGATCGCCAGGAGGGTGCGGCGCACCGAGGCGGTGTCCCTGGCCATCAGGAACTTGGTGATCACGTGGGGCTGGCCCGATCCCCCTAGGGAGAAGAGGATCAGGAAGCTCAGGGCGGCCATGGCCCCGGCCGTCCCCCAGGGCCCCACCGCGTCGCCCAGGCCCTTCTCGTGGAAGACCCGGGTCAGGTTCCCGGTCGCCGCCCCCATGTCCCCGTCTCCGACCACCAGCATCGAGATCACGAAGAGCGAGACGGAGGCCACCGCCATGACCACGCCCTGGACGAAGTCGGTGTAGATGCCGGCGATGACCCCGCCGAAGACCGCATAGAGGATCACCACCGACATCCCCGCGACGATCGCCACCGTGAAGTCGATCCCGAAGGCGCCGGCCGCGGCCTGGCCCATGGCCAGGATCTGGGTGCCCAGGTAGGCCAGAACGCCCAGCAGGATCACCAGGGCCGCCAGGAAGCGGCAGGTCTCGCTCCGGTACCGGACGGCCACCGCGTCGGGCAGGGTGAGGATGTCGAAAAGATCGGCGAACACCTTGAAGCGCTTGGCCACCAGCAGGCAGGGGACCACGAAGCTGACGATGGCCGGCATGACCATCCAGAAGGAGGTGGTGCCGTTCTGGTAGACCAGGCCCGGGGCCCCGATGAACCCGAAGCCGCTCATCATGGTCGATATGGCGGCGAAGGCCAGAAGCAGGGGGCCCAGGCTCCTTCCCGCCATGAAGAAGTCCCCGGAGGACCGGGTGCGCAGCGCGGCCCAGACGCCGATCAGGAGGCAGACCAGGACGTAGGCCCCCACGATGATCGAGGTGACCAGCAGCCGGTCCGGATCCGCTTCAGGCTGGTCCATCGTCCTGGGACAGGGCCCGGATGCGCTCGATCGACCTTCGGGGGAAGATGGCGCGGTGGAAGCCCGCCCCCCACAGGAACACGTACACGTAGGAGAGCAGGTTGACCCCGATCATCATCGCCGCGGTGGCCGGCTCCATGCCTCCGACCAGGCGCTCGGGGGCGGGAGGGCCGCTGCGCTCCTCCAGCCCGGTCCGGTCGAGGATCAGGATCCAGAACATGAAGGCGGCGAGCAGGACGGAGGTGGAGGCCCAGGCGATGCGCCAGCCCCGGGCGCCCGGTCCTTTGCAGAGGTTCCACTGGATCAGGATGCCGAGGATCCACTGGATGCAGAAGGCGTAGATCCAGATCTGGACCGCCGGGTGGATCAAGTCCCCGGCCGCCACGCACGCCACCATCAGGCCCGAGAGCAGCCCCACCGCCAGCATCCAGCGGTCCCGGGCCGAGGAAGGGGGAGGGGATCCCGTCATGGAGCGGCGCGCCGGTGGAGGGGGAGCTTCCCGTCGCGGGCGGCCTGGAGCGCCAGGGGGGTGTCGAGCGGCGCGCCCGGATCCCCCTGCTCGCGCATCCAGCGGTCCAGCTCGCTCCGCAGCTCCTCCTCGGCCTCCCGGTGTGCGGGGGAGCCGATCAGGCTCTCCAGCTCGTAGGGATCGGAGGCCAGGTGGTACAGCTCCCGGCCGGGCCGGCGCATGTACCGCCTGACCAGCCGGTAGGTGTCGGGCTGGTTCCAGGACTGGGCGATCCAGGTCTGCCAGTAGGGGTTCCTCAGCTCTCCCGAGCCGCTCCATCCCATGAGGTGCTTCTCGAGGAAGATCTCCCCGGGGCTCAGGTTGAGGATGTAGTGGTGGATCCCGTCGGTGATCGACCGGATCGGGTAGGGGGGGCCCTCGGGCAGGTTGTTGTGCATGCCGTAGGCGTAGGCCCGCTCCCCCCTCGCCGACCGGCCCAGTAGCACGGGCAGGAAGCTGATTCCGTCCAGCGCCTCGGGCGGCTCGCCTCCCGCCAGCTCCAGCAGGGTGGGCAGGATGTCGGCGTACTGGACCAGGGCCGCCGTGCGCTCCCCCCGGGGGACACGGCCCGGCCAGCGGGCGATCAGCGCGGTGTGGATGCCGGTGTTCCAGCTGGTCCACTTGCATCCCGGGAACTGGGATCCCTGCTCGGAGGTGAACAGGACCAGGGTCTCATCGGCCCGGCCGCTCTCCTCCAGCGCCTCCAGGAGGTCGCCCACCTGCGAGTCCATGTAGCCGATCTCGGCCAGGTAGCGGGAGAAGGCCTCCCGGGTGGCGGGGGTGTCGGCGATGTTGGGCGGCAGCTCCAGGGAGCCGGGCGGATGGAGGGAGGCGTCGCCCATGGTCCAGGGCACATGCGGCTCGACCAGGGCCACCGCCAGGAAGAAGGGGCCCTCCCTGGCCATGAACTCCCCGACCCCCTCCAGCCGGTGGGCCCGGGTGGGGCTGCGCACGCAGCTGGGGTCGAAGCCGGCCACCGGCTCGAAGGGGAACGCCTCCGGCGGCTTGACGTGCACCTTTCCGGCCAGTCCGGAGCGGTAGCCCACGGGGCCCAGGTAGTGGGGGATGCTCCGGGTTCCCGGGCGGCTGGCCGAGTGGTTCCAGGCGCAGCCGTTGCCCAGGGGGTAGAGTCCGGTGTAGAGTTCGGCCCGGCAGGGCTGGCACATGGCGGTGGCCAGGAAGGCGCGGTCGAAGACCAGCCCCTGGCGGGCGAGCCGGTCCAGGTGGGGGGTGCGCGCGTTGCGGCCTCCGTAGGCGGGCAGGTCGTTCCAGGTGCAGTCGTCGGCCAGGATCAGCAGGACGCTGGGCCGGAGCCCGTCCGAGGCCGCCGCCAGGACCGGAAGCAGCAGGCTGGCCAGGAGCACCTTCATGGGGGCGCCTGCCTCCGGGCAGGCCTCCGGGCCATCGTGGGAAGCGCGGCGCAGGGCCATCAAGCACAAAACCCCGGGATGAGGAAACGCGAAGCGGAGATACGGCGGCGCACGGGAGAGACCCGGATCGATCTCCGGCTGGCGATAGACGGGAAGGGGGAGGGGAGCGCGGACACCGGGATCCCCTTCCTCGACCACATGCTGGATCTCCTGGCGCGCCACGCCCTGATCGACCTCGGCCTGGCCTGCCGCGGCGACCTGGAGGTGGACGCCCACCACACCGTCGAGGACTGCGGCATCGCGCTGGGGCAGGCCTTCCTCCAGGCCCTGGGGGACAAGTCGGGGATCGCCCGCTACGGCGCCGGATACCATCCCCGCAACCCGCTCTTCGCCGAGGCCCTGGTCCCCATGGACGAGTGCCTGGCGCGCTGCGTGATCGACTTCTGCGGCCGTCCCGTCCTGGTGTGGAAGGGCATGGACCGGCTGGGCTACCGGGTGATCGCGCACGAACGGGAGCAGGACATGGCCTGCCGCTTCCGCTTCGGCCTGGCCCGGGAGTTCTTCCAGGGCTTCGCCAACGAGTCCCGCTGCAACCTGCACCTGGAGCTGCTCTACGGCGAGGAGCCCCACCATGTGGTGGAGGCGCTCTTCAAGGCCTTCGCCAAGGCGGTGGACATGGCCTGCCAGCGGGATCCCCGCATGGAGGGACGCATCCCGAGCACCAAGGGGCTGCTCTAGAGCCCCCCTTCCCCAGGCCCGGCCCGCTCACGCTCCCGGCGCACCGCCTCCATGTCCATGGCCCACAGCCGGGCCTGGGTGCGGTAGGCCAGGCAGGCCAGGGCCAGCAGCAGGCAGGCGAGGACGGCCGGAACGGTCGCCGGCCACCAGGAAGTGCCCAGGAAGGCGATGGAGGCGTTCATCCCGATCACCAGGGCCCTGGTCTCGGTGGGGCCGATCCCCATCCAGCTGATCTCGAACCGGTTGGTGGCGGCGAACCAGAGGAAGGAGTTGACCATGAAGCCTCCGGTCAGGAGCAGGATCCCCAGGAACCAGAGGTCGAGGCCCTCGGGGGCGATCATCCAGTAGCCGATCACCAGGCATCCCTGGAAGAGGTAGTCCAGCAGGTGGTCCATGTGGAAGCCCCACTTCACCAGCCCGGTACCCCGGTGGCGGCCCAGGGCTCCGTCGAACAGGTCGGTGAGGTACTGCAGCGCCACCAGGGCCGAGACCGCCCACAGCCAGGAGAGGCTCCCGCGCGCGAGGTGGAAGCACAGCAGGGCCAGGAGGCTCCACAGCAGGGTCAGGAGGGTGAGCTGCCAGGTGTGGATCCAGCGGGGCAGGAGAGGCACTCCCCACGCCACCAGGGCCCGCTCCCACCTTGCCGTGATCCATTCCCCCTCCTTCCTGTCGCCGGCGAAGCGGGCCATGGGCCGATACTGGTGCCGGCGGCCGGCGGGCGTCAACGGGGCAGAAGCGGTTTCGCCGGGCAGCCGGATGTGGTAGGGTGGGAACCCTGATCGGCATGCACGGGAATCTGGACAACCGGGCCGGCCCCTGGTCCCGGCGGGAGGGACGGCCGTTCCGCATCCTGCCCGCCGCGGCTCTCTTGGCGGGGATCCTGGCCATCGCGGCCCTGGCGCTGCTGATCTCGGGCCTGTTCCTCCTGGTGGCCCTGCCTGTGGCGGCGGCGGCCCGGGCATGGATCGCCTGGCGGGCGCGCCGGGCCAGGCCTTCGGTCGGCAGGGCCCCCTGCCGGGAGCGGGTGATCGATATCTGAACCCCCTCGGGGAAGCGGCTTCATCGCCGCCGGCCCCCTTCCTTCTCCCCCTGCCTGCGTCCGCCGGGAAGCAGGCCGCAGAGCATCGACAGCGCGGAGCCGGAGAGGCGGTCCAGGGTCTCGTCGATGTGGCTCTCGATCAGGGCCTCGCACCGCTCCACCTCCCGGGTCCTCCTCTGGCGGCGCTCGTCGGCCAGGCTCTGCAGATCGTCGATGTTGTACAGGTAGGTGTTGGGTAGCAGGCCCACCGTGGGATCGATGTCCCTGGGGACCGCGATGTCGATGAGCAGCAGGGGTCGGGCCGGCCGGTTCCTGGACAGGCCGAGGAAGAGATCCCGGTCGAGGAAGGGGCGGGGGCTGGCGGTGCTGCTGATCACGATGTCGATGCGGGGGAACACCCGGTCCCACTGGTCGAAGCCGATCGCCTCCCCCCCAAGCTCCTTCGCCAGCCGCACCGCCCGCTCGTGGGAGCGGTTGGAGACCAGGATGCTGGAGGCTCCCCGAGAGAGCAGGGCCCGGGCGGTCTTCTCGCTGGTGTCGCCCGCCCCCAGCACCATCACGTGGTGCCCCTCCAGCCCGTCGAAGATCCTCTCGGCCAGCTCCACCGCGGCCGAGGCCACCGAAGTGGGGCCCTTCTGGATCCCGGTGTCGGTGCGCACCTGCTTGGCCACCTGGAAGGCCTTCTGGAAGATGCGGTTGAGCCTGCGCCCCGAGTGGCCGCCCTCCAGGGCCAGCCGGTAGGCCTGCTTGAGCTGCCCCAGCACCTCGGTCTCCCCCAGGATCATGGAGTCGAGTCCGCAGGCCACCCGGTAGAGGTGCCGGATGCCCTGCCGTCCCGAGAGGGTGTAGACGCCCGGATCCATCTCCCCCTGGTAGTTCCGGCTGCGGGCCAGTCCCCGCCACAGGGCCTGGAACGACTCCGCCTCGCCTCCCTCGCAGATGGCGTAGAGCTCCACCCGGTTGCAGGTCGAGAGCACCACCAGCTCCTGGGCCGCCGAGCTCTCCCTCGTCTCCCGCAGCGCCTGGGGGAGCTGGGGATCGGTGATCGCCAGCCGCTCGCGCTGGCCGACTCCCGCGGAGTGGTGGCTGATGCCCAGGACCAGGAACGGCATGCTTCCTAGGAGGACTGGGCTCCCATGGCGGCGCCAGGGGGTTGTCGCCGGTTCCGCATCCTGGGGGTTTCCGGTTCTCCGCCCGGGCTCTAGCGTCCGGCGGAGAGAGGGGGGGGCTCCGTCTGCTGGGGCGGATGGTGCGTGCCGGAGAGGAGGTTGGTCCCCCAGAAGGTCAGGAGCACGAAGGAGAAGGCGAGGAGCGACACCATCGCGAAGCGGTGCCCCTGGAACTGGAAGCGCCATCGCGCCGTGGCCAGGGAGGCGTACACCAGCCAGACCAGGCCGGACCAGAGGATCTTGATGTCCCACTCGAAGGCGTTGGCCGGATCCCGGTAGATCCAGGGGGTGAGCCCCAGGCCGGCGGTCAGCAGCAGGGTGCCGGCGAGGAGCAGGGTGCCGCCGGTCCAGTCCAGCCGCTGGATCGCGGGCAGTCCCGAGATGAAGGCGCGCCGCTTGTTGAACTTCAGGTCGTGCTCCTGGGTCAGCAGCATGGCTCCGGCGATGGCGCCCAGGCCGAAGGCGCCGTAGGCCAGCAGGATCAGGGCCGCATGCAGGCCGACCAGGCCGCTGGCCAGCTGGTCGGAGCTCTGGTCCAGACCCGGCATCAGGGCGAAGAGCCCGAAGCCGAAGAGCAGCGGGGAGGCGAAGGCCCCGGAGAAGTCGAGGCGGGGCCACAGGTCCAGGAGCAGGGAGATGGCGGTCATGGCCCAGAGCACGAACAGGCAGGCCCCGAAGATGCTGGTGCCCGGAAAGGCTCCCAGGGAGTGGGTCCGCTGCAGCAGGGAGATGGTGTGGGGGACGAAGGCCAGCGAGAGCAGCAGGCTCACCGTCCACCGGTCCCTCTGGAATCCCCGCTTCCAGACGAAGACGGAATAGAGCGTGCAGGCGCCGTAGAGCGCCACGGCGACGGCGAACCACCCCTTGTCGTCGAGCCAGTCCACTGGCGGCCGATGCTATCCCAGGGCAGGGGGCAGGGGAAGGAAACTCCCGGGGCGCCGGTCCCTCGGGGATCGGGCCTTGCCAGAAGCCGGCTTCCCGGTAGTCTGGGACCGCCCCCTGCATGCACGGCGCAGCCCGCGGGGCCGAAGAACAGAACAAGGAGACGTAGATGCTGAAGAGACTGTTGCTGGTGGCCTTCCTGTCGGCCGGGTGCGGGGCATGGGCCGAGCATCACTCCAAGAAGGTGGCCGGCAAGTGGATCGCCCAGGCGACCCTTCCCGACGGCGAGATCCAGACCAGCCTCTTCGTGGTTTCCGAGGAGGAGGGGAAGCTGGTGGCCAGAGTCGAGACCAGGGACCGGCCTCCGATGGAGGCCAGGAACGTCGTCTTCGAGAACGGCGTCCTGAGCATCGACTCCCCCTTCGAGAGGGACGGATGGGAGGGGCGGATCGGGCTCAGGGCGGATCTGGACGACAAGGGGAACCTCAAGGGCAAGTGGCACATCTCCCGCGACGGAGAGCGCTCGGAGCACGACTGGAAGGCGTCCCGCTCCATCGCGCCGGTGCTTCCGGGAACCTGGAAGGTGACGGCCGAGTTCGACGGGGGGGACAACGAGCACCAGCTGGTGATCAGCAAGCAGGGGGAGGGGATCTCGGGCCTGGTGAGGATGGATAACGGCGGAGAGGGCGAGATCGACGAGCTCAAGGCCGTCAAGATGGAGCTGCATCTCAAGTCGTCCATGAACGAGGGGGAGGTCACGGTGAAGGCCTCCCTGGAGAAGCTGGGATCCCTCAAGGGGCGCTGGCAGTTCCGCGACTCGGCCGGCTCGCTGACCGCCTCCGGAGCGTGGCGGGCGGTCCTGGAGTAGCCTCCGGGCCTCCGGAAGGAACGGGCGGGGCCTGTCTTCCGGAGGTCGGCACGCGGTCCATGGGAAGCGGCTGCCTCAGGGTCGTCGGCGCCAGGGAGCACAATCTCCAGGACGTGGCCCTCAGCGTCCCCCGGGGGAAGCTGACGGTGTTCACCGGGGTGAGCGGCTCGGGAAAGTCCTCCCTGGTCTTCGACACCATCTTCGCCGAGGGGCAGCGCAAGTACGTGGAGTCGCTCTCCTCCTACGCCCGCCAGTTCCTCAGGCAGATCAGGAAGCCCGATGTCGACTCGATCGAGGGCCTCTCCCCCTCGATCGCCATCGACCAGCATGTGGCGGCCTCCAATCCCCGCTCGATCATCGCCACCACCACCGAGCTCTACGACTACCTGCGCCTGCTCTTCGCCCACGGGGGCCAGGCCCACTGCCCCGATTCCGGCCGGCCCATCCGGCAGAAGTCCACCAGCGAGATCGTGGACGAGATCCTCGGCCTGCCCCCGGGCAGCCGGGCCATGCTGCTGGCTCCCGTCTCTCCGGAGGAGGGGGAGACGGCCGGGGACGCCCTGCTTAGGCTGGGGCGCGCCGGATTCGTCCGGGCACGGATCGGCGGCGAGCTGGTCGAGATCTCCGAGGCGGATCCCGGCGCCCTGGGGCCGGACCGGGAGCGGCCGCTGGAGGCGGTGGTGGATCGGCTGGTGCTCGATCCCGGAGTCCGCTCCCGCCTGGCCGACTCCACCGAGACGGCCCTGGAATGGGGAGACGGGGTGGTCGTGGTCCTCCACCGCGAGGGGGAGGGGGACTGGAATGAGATGCGCCTCTCCAACCGGCTCTACAGCCCGGCCACCGGACGGGTCTTCTCTCCGATGACACCCCGCCACTTCTCCTTCAACCTGCCCGAGGGGGCCTGCTCCCGGTGCCTGGGGCTGGGGCGGGTGATGGAGCCCAGCGTCCGGCTGCTGGTCGATCCCGGGCGATCGCTGCGTCAGGGAGCCATCCTGCCCTGGGAGGGCACCCGCATCGGCGCCAGCGCCCTGGAGGATCTGGAGGCGGTGGTGGGCGCCCACGGTGCGGACCTGGACACCCCTTTCGGGCAGCTGGAGGAACCCTGCCGCCAGGCTGTCCTCCACGGGAACGGGGGCGCCTTCGAGGGTGTGCTACCCCGCATCAGGCGGATCCTCGAGGACCAGGACGCCCGCTCCCTGGCCCGCAAGCACGCCTCCTTCCTGGAGCCGGCCCCCTGCCCCGCCTGCGGGGGGATGCGCCTGCGTCCCGAGGTCCTCGCCGTCCGCCTGGGCGGCGGCACGGCGAAGGCCGCGCCCCGGGGCCCGGCCCTGCCCGGCCTCTCCATCATGGAGGTATGCTCCCTGACCATCTCCCAGGCCAGGGAGTTCTTCGCCGGACTGGAGCTGGGGCCGGAGAAGGAACGGATCGTGGAGGAGCCGCTCTCCGAGATCCGCAAGCGGCTGGAGTTCCTGGAGCGGGTCGGCCTGGGGTACCTAGCCCTGGACCGTGAGAGCGGGACCCTATCGGGAGGAGAGGCGCAGCGCATCCGCCTGGCATCCCAGATCGGGGCGGGGCTGGTGGGCGTGCTGTACATCCTCGACGAGCCGAGCATCGGGCTGCATCCCAGGGACAACCGCCGGCTCGTGGACACCCTGCGCCGCCTGCGCGATCTGGGCAACACCGTCCTGGTGGTGGAGCACGACGAGTCGGCCATCCGGGCCGCCGACTGGGTGGTGGACATGGGCCCGGGCGCCGGGAGAGACGGGGGAAGGGTGGTGGCCGAGGGCACGCCTGGGGACATCGCCGGTGCCCAGGGCTCGGTGACCGGGCGCTACCTCTCGGGCAGGGCCCGGATCGAGAGGCGCTCGGAGCGGCGCACGCCCGGTCCCGGCACCCCCTGGCTGGAGGTGATCGGAGCGGAGGAGCACAACCTCAGGGACCTCGACGCCCGCTTCCCGATCGGCTGCCTCACCTGCGTGACCGGGGTGAGCGGCTCGGGAAAGAGCACCCTGGTGGACGGGATCCTGCGCAGGTCCCTGGAGGCCAGGATCGGCCGCGGGCGGGCGCGTCCGGGAAGGCACCGGGAGATCCGGGGGGCCGGGAGCATCCGCAAGGTGTCGGCCATCGACCAGTCCCCGATCGGGAAGACCTCCCGCAGCAATCCTGCCACCGCCACCGGAGCCTTCCGGCTCGTCCGGAAGCTGTTCGCCGGGGTCCCCCTGGCCCGCTCCCGGGGCTACACCTCCCGCAGGTTCAGCTTCAACGTCCCGGGAGGGCGTTGCGAGAAGTGCCGGGGCGGGGGCATGATTGCGGTCGACATGCAGTTCCTCCCTCCGGTCCATGTCGCCTGCGGATCCTGCAGGGGGCGGCGCTACAACCGCGAGACCCTGGAGGTCGAGTACAAGGGCAGGAGCATCGCCGATGTGCTGGACATGACCGTGGACCAGGCGATCCGGTTCTTCTCGGCGGTTCCGGAGATCCGGAGCATCTGCCGCGCGTTGGGCGAGGTGGGGCTCGGGCATCTCGCCCTGGGCCAGCAGGCCACCCTGCTCAGCGGCGGCGAGGCCCAGCGGGTGAAGATAGCCGCCGAGCTGGCGCGTCCCTCCGATCGGGGGCAGGCGCTCTACCTTCTCGACGAGCCGACCACCGGCCTGCACTTCCAGGACGTCGACCAGCTGCTCCGTGTGCTCTTCCGGCTGCGCGACGCCGGCAACACCCTGATCGTGATCGAGCACCATCCGGATGTGATCCGGCTCGCCGACTGGGTGATCGATCTGGGGCCCGAGGGGGGCGGGGCGGGCGGGGAGATCGTGGCCGCGGGCCCCCCCGAGGAGGTGGCCCGCTGCGAGCGCAGCCACACCGGCCGCTTCCTGCGCTCCCAGCTTCGGGCCGGGGCGGCTGCCTGACCATGGCCTGCCGACGCCTAGCTGCCTGCCTGCTGGCCTGGATCCTGCCGGCGGTCTCGGCGGCCGAGCCGGAGGAGCGGATCGCCTTCGACGCCGCCCTGCGCATCTTCGACCAGGAATTCTACCAGGCGGCGGAGCAGGAGTTCGCCGGCTTCGTGGAGCTCTATCCCGACTCCGAGCTGGCCGAGCGCGCCGAGGCCTACCGGCTGCGGGCCCGGGCCCATCGCTACGCCCTGGAGGGGGACCATGCCGCCGCCGCCGAGGAGTTCCTCCGGCTGCGCCTGGAGAACCCCAACTCGCCCAGCTACCTGGAGTACGTGGTCGAGGAGGCCTGGAACCGCTACCACACCGGAGGACGCCAGCCGGTTCTCGACCTGCTGGACGGGCCCGAGAGCCCCTTCGGCAAGGCGGCGGCCATCCGGCCCGGCGATCCCGAGGCCCTGCCCTTCGTGGTTGGCGGAAGGCTCCTGCTCACCCAGGTTCTTATCGATCTGGAGCTCTACGCCCGGGCCCGCCGCACCCTCTCCCAGGTGACCGACTGGTATCTCGACACCGAGTACGTGTGGCGGCGGCGGCTCCTTCTCTCCCGGCTCTACCTGGCCGAGGAGGAGCTGGCCCTGGCCCTGGAGAACGCCGAGTCGCTACTTGAGCTGGCCATGGTGACCGAGAACCGGGAATGGATCACCGAGTCGGCCGCGGCCCTGGCGGAGGCGCGGCTAGCCTCCGGTCGGCCCGAAGCCGCCATCGCCGCCTACCAGATGAACCTGGCGCCCGGCGCCTCCCTGGAGAGGAGGCAGGAGGCCTGGAGCCGGCTGGTCGACCTGCACCTGAGGCAGAGGCCCCTCGAGGCGGTGGAGCGGATCCTGGAGGATCTGGTCGCCGAAGCTCCGCAGGAGGTTCTGACCGACATCCCGCTCCTGGCCCTGGGCCGGATCAAGCTGCAGATCCACTACAGCCGGATCCAGGAGGGCGGCGAGGAGCCCCCGTCCCAGGACCGGATCGTGGAGGCTCGGGACCTGATGCAGCGGCTCGACCGGGAGTTCCCCGAGTCCGCGCTGCTGGCCCATGCCTACTTCCACCTGGGCTGGTGCCACTGGGAGCTGGGCTGGACCGAAAGGAGCATCGACGCCTTCGGCCGGGCCGCCGGCCTGTTCGACGCGGGCGAGGAGCGGGCGGTGTCCCGCTTCAAGGTTGGCGACGGCCTGCTGGCCCTGGGCCGGTACGGCGACGCTCTCGAGCAGTACCGAGGCATCGTCCTCGACTCGGTGCCCGACTTCCCCGGACGGGAGGCCCTTCTCTCCCGCCTGCTCTACCAGACCGTCCGGGCCGCGGTGAAGGCCGGCGACGGAGAGGCGGCGCTTGAAGCGGTCCGGGAGCTTGTGCGGCGCTTCCCCGACGATCTGCTCAGCGGAAAGGGCCGCCTGATCGCGGGGCAGTACTTCGTGGACGTCCGAGAGGAATCCACGGCGCGGGAGCTCTTCGGGCAGGTGGTGGAGGAGTTTCCCTCCTTCCCCCTCCGGCCCGAGCTGGAGTACGTCATCGCCTACTCCCACGAGCGGGAGGGGGACTGGAGCGGCGCGGCCGGGCTGTACCGACAGTGGCTCGACAGCCATCCCGAACACGGGCACCAGGCGCGGATCCTGTACTCTCTGGCCCGCTGCACCGGACTTCTCGGCAAGGAGGAGGAGGCCTACCGGATCTTCGGCGATCTGATCGAGGAGCACGACGGGAGCGAGCATGCTGACATGGCCCGCTGGTGGCGGGGCAACCACCACTTCAACCGAGGGGAGTACGACCGGGCCGAGTCGTCCTACCGCCAGATCCTCGACGGCACGGGCCCGTCCAGCCCGCATCTGGACTGCCAGGCCCGCCTGATGGCCGCCCGGGCGTCCTTCCACCAGCGGGACTTCGTCCAGGCCGTCGGCTACCTGGAGGGGCTGCCCCGCTACCAGACGCCGGTCCCGGACCGACTCAGGGCCGAGATCCTGATACACCTCAGGGCCGAGATCCTGATACACCTCGGGGACGCCTTCTACGAGCAGGGCAGGCTGGAGGAGGAGGGGGACCGGCGGCTGGAGCTCTTCTGCCGCTCCCAGGCCTGCTTCTGGGAGGCCGAGGATCTGGCGCCCGGCACCCGGATCGCGGCCCTGGCCCAGGGGCGCTCAGGAGATCTGGGCTACATCATGGGGCACTACCCCCTGGCGATGAAGTCCTTTCAGAGGGTGGTCGACAGCCCTCATGCCGACATCGCCATGAGGAGCGGGGCGCGGGTCTCCCAGGGCATGATCCGGGAGAGGCTTCTGGAAGCGGCGGCGGGCTCTCCGGGACTGCGCCAGGATCCCCTCTCCGACTACATGGACGTGGTCTTCCAGAAGAACCTGCGGGAGGAGGAGAGCTTCGATCACTTCTGGATCCAGCAGGCCGCCCTCAAGGCCTGCTCCCTCCTGGAGGCCCGGGGGGGCCGGGATGCCGCCATACGCATCTGCGAGGAGCTGGCCCGGATCCTCCCGTCCCGCAGGCCCCAGTGGGAGAGGATGCGCGCCCGGCTGGAGCTGGCCGGGAGCGAACAGTGATTCTCCATGCGCCCGCCCTTGGGCGCCGACGGTGGGATCCTTCCCGGGGGACAGGTCCTGCGACGATTGGAAGCTGGGGACGGCAGGCTGTAACGGAGACACCGCTCCGAAGCTGAACACCAGGGAGAAGACAGCCGGAGAGTCCCGACAGACGCTTCAACGGGACCGGATCCAGCAGCAGGCTATGGTCTGGCAGAGACGGATTCGCATAGACGCAGAAGAGCAGCCCCGGAAGCACCTTCGGGCGGCAGGCATTTCTGCCGCTGGGAGAGTAGGCAGGGAGGATCAGGGCCAGATCCAGTTCCCCAACTGCATCGACAACGAAGCGGGCCGGATGATTGGGGGGAGTCGATCCTGCACCGAGGGAGGGAGCAGGTAGATCTGGGAGATGTCGATCGGACGGAAGGTGTTGCCCATGCTTGCGGACCGCTAAACGGCGTACTAGCGCATCTCCCCGGAACCTGCCTCGCGCACTGCCGCCGGCATAACAGGGTTATCTCGCCCGAAGAGAGAAAACTGCCTGTTCATCTTCTGCTTGCCCGAAATCCGGCAGGCTTCTAGTGTCAGTCACGGCTTCCGGACAGCATAATCCAAGACGTTTTTTCATTAAAGGCACCATTGTGGCAGGCACTACCTATACAAGCGTGTTTGCAAGGGAATAAACTGGAACGAACTGCCTTCTCCTGGGTGATAATCTTTGAGTAGCGTTAAAGGGAGAAACACAGAGACAGACTCGGTCAAACCGGATGCACCAGTAGCGGAGCCGTATCCTCCAATCACGTGTGCCCTAACCTCCAGATCTGAGGGATATAGGGTAAACCTTACCAGCTCGGGATGGTATCCATCCAGTTTCAGTGTAATTTGCGATTTGCCTTTCATCGATCCCATGTCAAAACCCATTGAATCCATTGCTAGTTTTAATGGAGTC
This sequence comes from Limisphaerales bacterium, assembly GCA_965221075.1. Taxonomy (GTDB): domain Bacteria; phylum Verrucomicrobiota; class Verrucomicrobiia; order Limisphaerales; family AAA164-E04; genus UBA2970. The sequence continues at coordinate 2,454,251 of OZ244865.1, read as the reverse complement.
GTTCCCAGAACATCCCCGTCCAGGTGCACCGATGCATTCTGAGGAAAAGAGGAAATGGTGATTGAAGGAGCGGCTGCGTCATCTTTGCCTGAAGTTCCGCAGCCTAGGGCCAGGCAAGCCAGCGCTATCAGAGGGCAAAAAAGCGGATGGCAGAAAAAAGCATAGTCGCATGGGGCAATGCTTTCCAGGCACCGCTACTCAGGTGCTAAACCACTCTAGTATGGGGCGAGGGAGGGCTCTGGTTCTTGCTGTGAGCTTCGTTGTGTCCAGCGCAGCGAGACATCCCTGCCGATGCTTAGAAAAAACCGATCAATTGACGGATCAAGTGTCTCGATGTCATTGACTGGTTCCGCCTGCATTGTCTAGGAGTTCCTCGACCAGAGAAGGTATATCCAGGTTCGCTGGATGTCCAGCATTGGCGATCATCCCGTCGGTACCGATCAGATACGTGACGGGGATACCTTTCACCTTGTAGGCCGAGGGTGCGCTGGCGTTCCATTCACCAGGGCCGCTCCAGACATTTCGGGTGGAGGTCCATCCATTCTTCCTGAGATGAGCCAAGGCCTTCGCTGCAGTCGAGTCGATGCTAAGTGTCAGCACTTCCACCTTGTCCTTCCATCCAGGGTTCTGCTCCACGTATGTTTGCAGCTTGGCCATGGGCGCCTGGCAAGGGCCGCACCCGGTTGCCCAGAACTCCAGCACCACCACTTTGCCCTTCAGCTCCACCTTGCTGTCAAACTCGGCACCTTCTTCCAGGGAGTAGAAGGTGAATTCGGGAGCCGCAGTTCCGGGCATCAAGGTCCCATGCTTCTTCAGGTAGTTCTCGGCGCGAAAAGTAGCCGTGCCTTCCTCACCCAACAATGCGTCTGGGAGGTTAACCCATCTGATTTGGTCATCACCCATCAGTCCCCAACCGTCAACCGAGCGCAAGGCAGAGTAAACGAACAGGGCATACTCTCCATGGTACTTCCTGTCTAGCTTGCTGATCGCTTCGGGCGTCAGGGTGAACTGGATTTCGATCTTCGTTCCCGTAAGAACATCGCTGTCGCTGGTGTTCTTGATCAGGTTGCCGACCTCGATCGACTTCACCTGGAATATTCCTTCTTCGTCGGGTATTGCGAGCTTCGAAGCCATGTCCAGTACGCTTTCTACGCTTCTCTTGAGAGTTGTAATAATATAGGTGCGAATGGCAGGCGCATCAACTTCATCGTATCCGAACGCATGCGCGAGAACATCGGAAGAAACTACGCTGGAATCCAGATATGCCGATGCATTTCTTTCGACAAGAAGCTGCAAGAGATCTTCCCCTAGCTTCTTGAGAGAGGGATCATCCTCCATGGTGATCGACTTCTCCTTTGGTCCCTGATCGAAAACCTTTTCAGAAAGCTTCGAGAATAGCTCCTGGGCATCCCCTTCCTTTTCCTGAGACAAAGGCAAGGATAGCAGGGCAAAAAGGAGGGAGAATGATAGGATCCGGATGTGCTTTGGTGCTATCATGATGGAATAGCCTCACTGTTGGCTGCTTGAGGGGGCGAACTCTGCACACCTTGCCTGACCCCGTCAACAACAATAAGGGGGCAACCACCTCTTCCAATGGTGGCGAAACGCCTGACCACTCTGTGCCAATGCTTTAATTAAACGTCCCAATACCGGGCCCAATCAATCTGTGCATGCTGCGTCGACATAGTCGTCGTACAGACCGACCATTCCGAAACCAGTGCCATCGACTTCGACGAAACCTCCCGGGAGCGCGTCCACGACAATGCCACCGTCGCCGTAGACGCAGACGTACGCCGCGTCGTCTTCGTCGGCGAGGGGCGCAGAGCCAGGACCGTCGGAGAGTTCGCCGACGCGCTGGCGGCGCACGGCGGCGATCCCAAGGCGGACCAATCGGTCTCCATCGACATGTCGCCCGCATTCATCAGCGTCATCGTCGATCAACTGCCCAACGTAGAGATCACCTTCGACAAGTTGCACGTAGTTGCCCACGCCTCCAAGGCGCTCAACGCGACCCGGCGCATCGAGAAGCAGCGCGACCCAGATCTCAAGGGCTGGGGCCTGCGATGGAACCTGCTCAAGAATCCTGACAGTCTCGGGCCCGCACAGCGAGCCGACCTCGATGTGCTCCTGGTAAGCTTCGTCGGCAAGCGCACAGCCCGAGACTGGATGTGTCGGTAGCAGCTGCGGGAGATCCTCAGCCGAAAGCAGATATACACGTAGTTAGGGGCATGCTCAACCAGCGGGGCCAACGTGAACCGCTTCAAGATCGGGCCCATGAAGGCCGTCGCCAGGATGAACTAGAAGCACATCTACGACATCGCAGCCTGGTCCAGAACACGCTGCACCCACGGCTTCACCAAGGCCCTCAACGGGCTGTTCCAGTCCGCAAAGCGCCGGGCCAGAGGCTACCGCTGCTTCAAGACCATCCGCATCGTCTTTTTCCTCATCGCCGGGAAGTTCGACTTCGTCAAGCACAACCCCCATGTCGCTTAAACCACACTTTTTTCGGTAGAGCCTCGATTTGCGAATGACTCCTTCTGCTGCCCGAAGCTTGCTACCGCAACGATGCGTAGAGTGGTTCAGTCACTAAACGGATCGCAATACCACTTGCCATCGATCCGATGCAATGCTAATTCGCATTCATAATCAAATACTGTTGTCGTATTATTGCCGGTTTGCAGCCTTGCCAGCTTGGTGCTGGCCGCACCCGTTCCTTCCAGAATGACTCGCAATTTGATGGTGTTGTCGTCGATCTGGTCCGAACCGCGGACCCGGATTCCGGTGGTTTGGTCCAGAAGAAAATCCATTTTGCCGGTTTCCCGTAAGAACTCCTCTTCTGTTTTGCTATCCAGATCCATTAGTTCCTGCGCCTCGGGAGTGAAGATTCCCGCATAGTTATCCACATAGCTTGCAAAATTGTGTTCTCGCCAAGAAGAGACTATGGATAGCAGAATGTCTTCAGGCGTGTCATTTCCCCGAAAGCCCCATTCTTCCTTGGGAAACAACATCCCGGGTAACAGCCCGGGGTTCTGATTGCCTTCACCGTCCCCCGCTACAGATCCCAGCGATGGATGAGAGCTTTCCGTATCCCTGCTCTTCATGACAGGCTGGTTCTCCTGCTCCAGATCCTTCTTTAGGTCGGAGTTATCCTGCTCAATCAGGTTGGAGGCCTGCTTCATCTCCGGCACTTCTTCGTTGAGCTTTTTGACATGGATGCATCCCATCGAGGCCAGAGCCGACGCCAGTGCCAGTCCTAATACCAATATCGCTGCAACTTGTTTCATAAGCTACGGCGATGGTTTTAAATTAGAAAGGGACTGTCAATGACATAAATGGCTCCACCGAAATGCGTGCGTGGTAAGAGTAAAAGGTGATGTCAAGAGACGTATGTTTAGGACAATTGTAAATGACGCACCTCTATCAAATGCAGATGGCCCCGATTACGGGTTGCAGACCGGTGTAGATCATCTGCCGAATGAGCGAGCATCAGGCCCTGATGGGGGGCACGAAAAAGAGCTGAGGAGGAGGGCAGCGGTGGCGCAGCGAGATGGAAAAGGGTGCCGAGCCCGCCAGAAGCGGGACTTTTTCGCTTTGCATTGACACCATTGCCCCGCCCCTTGTGTGGGGACAGGACGGAATCCGGGATCCGGTCGGCGGCAATGACCAGCGTGTCGGCTGAGGCGTGACTGTTTGCAGCCAGGCCATACCGCCCTGCTCAGATCTTCGTATCCGGCCCGCGGGGAGGGCGGACCGAGTCGGCCATGCAGGCGGGAGGCGATGGCCGATGTCTGGGGCTGGGGGGGATCCGATCCTTCGGCCAGCCTGTAGCAGGAGCCGGTTCGCTCCTGGCAGGAGAAGAGGGCTGGCAAAGAGCGCCGGAGTGGATCCCCGCTGGAATCCCCTTCCGCCGCCCCGTCCGGCGCCCTTTAAGGGGGCTACGCCGGACGGAGCGGCTGGGGGAGGGTGCTGCCCGATCAGGGCAGGGGCTGCAGCGCGGGGACTCCGTTGCGCACCACGGCCTTGATCTCCTTGGCGCTCAGGGCCCGCATCCACAGCGCCACCTCGTCGATGTCGCCGCTCACCCAGTGGGAGGGGTTGGCCCGCTGGATCCCTCCGATGGAGGTGGTGTCGATGTCCCAGGCGCCAGTCGGGGGCCGGGGACCGATCCCCAGCGGGTCGAGCGCCCCGTCCACGTAGACGAACCGGCTGCCGTTGGCGTGCTGCGTGAAGGCGATGTGGCGCCAGGTCCCGTCCAGCGGCTCCTGCTCCGAGTAGATGTGCCCGACGGTGGGCCAGCCCGCAGGCCCGTTGCGGATGTAGAGGTCCAGCTGGCCGGTGCTGCCCTGGTTGTGGGTGCCGATGTTGAAGAGCGGGTTGTTGTTTCCGGTGCTGCTCTCCGAGAAGAGGCGCAGGTCGTTCTGGCCTTCGCCCGCCACCTTGACCCACATGGAGATGGTGAAGGCGGCGTGCTTGTTGATCGGCAGCAGGTCCTCGGGGGCGCTGGTGCGGACCAGGAGGGTCTGGTCGGCCCGGTCGAAGGACATGGCCGTTCCCGCTCCGTCGTGCCCCGGCACCAGGCTCTCCTCGGTCAGGTTGACCACGTCCATGTGGTATCCGCCGACCACGTCAGGGGTGACGGCCCCCTGGATCTCCTCCATCGGCCAGTGCGAGACCAGCCCGATCAGCAGCTGGTGCCTCTGCACCGTCGCCGCGATGGAGTGCGAGAGGATGCGGGGCGACTTGCGGAGGACCGGGTAGTCGATCTCGGTGCCGTAGTCCCAGAGGTCGTCTGCCGCCCCGTCGACGTCGAAGTCGACGAAGTCCCATCCGGTGTAGATGCCGGTGGGGCCGGTGGGCGCCTGCAGCGCTTCGGTGGGCAGTCCCTGGGGCGAGCCGCCCAGCCGTATGGGGGCCGCGGTGGCGTCGAACCAGCTGCCGAAGGTGAAGCCGTAGTCCTCTCCGACCAGCCCTCCGGCGGCCGCCCCGTCGATGTAGCCCGCCGACAGGCTGTTGGCCACCACGCCGAAGGAGCGTCCCGCCAGGCCCCCGACGATGCCTTCGTAGGCCGTGACCCGGGCGTTGAAGCTGGCGCAGGCGGCGATGTTGTCGGCGTTCCATCCGGCGATGCCTCCCGCCATGGTCCGGGCGTTCACCTGGCCGCTGGAGGCGCTGGCCAGGACCGAGCCCCCGTTGAATCCGACCAGTCCGCCCACCATGCCGTCGCCGACCACGGTGCCGTCCTCGGAGTGGACGTTGATGAGCGTTCCGTAGCTGTAGCCGGCGATGGTCCCGGTCCAGTGCCCTCCGGTCACGCTGGCGGAGGCCAGGACCACGTTGCCCACCAGGGCGCTGTCCGCCAGCCCGGCGAAGAGGCCGTTGCCGGTCTCGTACCGGCGGCCGACCATCAGGTGGGAGATGGTGTGGCCGTTGCCGTCGAAGATCCCGGAGTAGTCGGCGGCGTAGGAGGAGGTGCGGACCGTGGGGATGCCGATCGGCACCCAGCCGCTCTGGTCGTTCCAGTAGTCGTCGCCAGAGTCGGCGATCCCGTTGCCGTTGGTGTCGAAGCTCAGATCGGCGGCCAGCTCGTAGCCCAGGCACTCCCCGTCGGGGCAGCCCATGTTCTCGATCGCCCCCAGGAAGGCGTCCTGGTAGAACGGCAGGTTGAACCAGTACTCGGGCTCGCCGGTGCCGTCCAGATCCCAGCGGATGGCGCTCAGCTGGCGCAGGTTGTGGATCTCGATCAGCCCGTCGTCGTCGGTGTCGTAGTCGGTCGGCTGGGGCTCGACCACCGTGACCTCGAACTCGCTCATCGCCTCCGTGCCCTCGCGGTCCTGGCCGACCAGGAACACCGTGGCGCTCCCCAGTCCGGCGGGAGCCAGGGAGAGCACGGTGCCCGAGACCGAGGCCTCCACCACTCCGGTGTCGCCCGAGTGCGCCAGATGGAAGATCTGGTCCTTGTTAACGTCGGTGAAGTATCCGTCGATGTCGATGCGGGTGGGCACGTCGCCCAGGATCAGGGTCTGGTCCTCGGGCTGGACCGCCGCCACCGGGGGCAGGTTGACCCGGGGGACGACCGAGGTGGCGAAGCGGACGCGGTTGACCGAGCCCAGGAACGAGGCCTCGACCAGGTTCGCTCCCTCGCTGTAGCCCGGCTGCAGCAGCGTGACGGCCAGGCCCTCGGCGTCGGTGCGGACGTACCTGGGGGCCAGGTTCCCGATCCCCTGCACGACGTGGAAGGCGATCAGGACGCCCTCGGCGGGCTGGCCGTCGGGGCCGATCGCCCGCACCACGAAGGGATGGTCCAGGGGGGAGGTGGCGAAGGCCGACTGCCCGTCGCCCGACACCATCTCCAGGTAGGGGTGCGCCTCGGAGTCGGCCAGGAGGAAGATCCCCGCCTCGCGCAGCGCCGGGATCGCCGTGGAGAGGCTGCCGTGGACCAGCAGGTTCCTGCGCATGTCGAGGGAGATCAGGGTGTCCGACACCGGAGCGAAGGCGCCCTCCTCGATGTCGGTGATGCGGTTGTCGTCCAGCTTCATCTGGAGCAGGGAGTCCAGGCCCTCGAACACCCCGGCCTGCAGGCGGGCGATCTGGTTGGAGTTGATCCACAGCTGGGTGAGCCGGCCCAGGGGAGCGAAGAGCCCGTCGGGCAGGGAGGCGATCCGGTTGTTCTTGAGGTTGATCCACAGGACCTCGTCCAGGCCCTGGAAGGCGCCCGCGCCGATGGCGTGGATGCGGTTGCCCTGGAGAACGAGCTGCAGCAGGGATCCCAGATCCTCGAAGACGCCGTCCTCCAGCTCCGAGAGGCGGTTGTTCTTGAGGTCCAGGGCCTTCAGCGAGGCCAGGCCGGCGAACAGGCCCGGCTGGACGCTCTCCAGGCGGTTCTCGCCCAGCGAGAGGTTCTCCAGATCGCCCAGGCCCGCGAAGAAGCCTCCGGGAAGGCCGCTAAGCCGGTTGTTGGCCATCAGCAAGGTCTCCAGATGGGGCGTGTCGGAGAGCACGTTGAAGTTGAAGTGGTCCAGCCGGTTGTAGCTCAGGTCCAGCCAGGCCAGGGAGGAGCAGTGCCGGAAGATCCGGTCCGGAAGGGTGGTCAGCCGGTTGTTGTTGAGCGAGAGCCGGACCAGGCCCGTCAGGGAGTCCAGATCCCCGGTGCGCAGGGAGTCGACCCCCAGGCCCGACAGGTCGAGCTCGGCGATCGAGGCGAGCTGCTCGGAGGTCACCGAGGCGCAGTCGTCGATTCCCAGGTGGTCCAGCAGGGCCATGGCGATCTTCTCGGTCCTCCCGTGCAGGAGGCTGTCGGGGCAGTCCAGCCGCGGCTCGTCCAGGTCCGAGATGTGGACCGAGATGGAGGACTCGCTGCGGTGGACCAGGTTGAGCACCTGGAACTCGTGCCAGAGCCTGGCCATGGCGTCGTCCAGGTTGCGGTCGTAGATGCCGAAGAGCCTGACGGTCTGCGGCTGGTCCCAGTTCTCGGGCGTGAACACCAGGGACCTGGGCAGGTGGAAGAGCCACTGGTAGTCGGAGACCGGCCTGACCGTCACGTCGACCGGAGGCTCGAAGCCCAGCTTGATGGTGTAGGAGGTGAAGTAGCCCTCGCTGACGGTGATGAAGCTGGACGGATCGGTGGAGAAGGAGATGGTGCCCGGATCGACGGACTGGGACGGGAGGGCCAGCTTGAACCGGTCCAGGAACTCCTGGGTGGCCTTGCTGAACTGGTTGCCCGCGACCTGGATGTCCTGGAGGCTGGCCAGCTTGTCGAGAAGGCTGGGAGGCAGGACGCTCAGGAAGTTCTCGGAGATCCCCAGGAACTCCAGGCTGACCAGGTTGTCGAACAGCCCGCTGGGCAGGTTGATCAGGTTGTTGCCGTAGAGGTTGAGCTGCTTGAGGTTGATCAGGTCCTCGAAGACGTCGGGGCCGACGATGGCCAGGTTGGCGTTGGACAGGAAGAGGCGCTCCAGGCCGTAGAGACCCGACAGGGTCTGGGGGGACAGGACCGTCAGGGGGTTGCCTCCGAGGCCCAGGTCCCTGAGGCTCTCCAGCCCCGAGAAGAGGGTTCCGGGGATCCGCGACAGGTTGTTGCCGTAGAGGTTGATGCCCTCCAGGCTCAGCAGTCCGCTGAACAGCCCCGGCGGAAGGCTGGCCAGCTGGTTGCCCCACAGGTTGACGGTCTTGAGGTTGTAGAGGCCGTTGAGCAGACTGGCGTCGAGCCCGGTCAGGTCGTTGCCCGAGAGGTCCAGGTGACGGAGCTCCCACAGGCCCACCAGGGTGTCGCCGTCGAGGCTGAAGATGCGGTTATGCCCCAGATCCAGCGTCTCGAGCGCCCCCAGGTCCTGGAACACTCCCTCGGGCAGGCGGAGCAGGCTGTTGTTCCCCAGGCGCAGCGTCTGCAGGGAGACCAGCCCGTCGAAGATCCCTCCGGGAAGCAGGATCAGCCGGTTGTCGTCCAGGTTCAGGTCCACCAGCGAGGGCAGCCCGGAGAAGTCGCCCTGCTGGAGCATGCGGATGTCGCTGCCCGAGAGGTCCAGGGTCAGGATGGAGGCGAGGTCCTCGGCGGTGACCGCGGCGCAGTCCTGGATGTGCGGCAGCTGCTCCATGATCGCCTCGACCACCACGGTGCTCCTGCCGCTCAGCAGGCTCCCGGCGCACACGAACACCGTGTTGGGGACTCCCTGGGCCACTCCCGAGATCCGCAGGTTGTCCCAGGTGGTCCTGGCGGTGTCCCCGTTGGCCCGGGCGAAGGCCCCGAAGTGGAAGATCACCGGCGAGAAGGGGAAGTAGACCGAGGCTCCCTCCACCCCGTCCAGAGAGAGGGACACCCGGGTCCCGTCGGCGACCACCTTCACCGTCACCGGGCCTCCGTGGTCGTAGGCGTCGCCGTCGAAGGCGGGGATCGCCTGGCCGGTTCCGGTGGGGTTGTCGCCCAGGGAGTTCATGAAGCGGTTGTAGGTCCACCCTCCCTCGCCCCGCACGTCGGCGAAGAGGACGTAGCGGGTCTGGGTCGCGTCGTAGACCATCACCGCGCTGCGGGAGGCGCTGCCGACCCCCGCCTCCTTGACCCGTTCGATGGAGAAGGTGGCGGGAACGTCGGGACGGGCCTCGAAGCGGCCCTTGTGGCGGAGGGTGCCCCCCGACCACCACTGCTCGGTGGTGGTTCCGGAGAAGGTCACCACCCCGTCTCCGACCCGGGGGACGATGTTGCCGGCGCCTCCCTCGAAGTGGGGATGCTGGGCCTCGTACCTGAGGGTGTCGAAGCGGGGAGCCGAGAGGTCGGGCAGGGGCACCGACTGGGGGGGAAGGGGGGCGGTGGAGGCGGCGCTGGGCTCGATCAGGGAGAAGTCGTCGGTGAAGATCTCCCAGGCGGGATTGGGAACCAGCGGGCTGAGCGGCACGGTCAGCTCGGTGGCGATGCTCAGGTTGTCGATGTGCTTCGCCTCGTTGAGTCCGCCGGTCCGGCCCGCGATCACGAAGCGGCCCGGGCTGGCGTCCCACTGGATGGGCAGCTCCTCCAGTACAGGCACTCCCTTGTAGGAGACGCTCAGGAGCTTGTTCCGGTGGAGCTCGATCACCAGCGGCTGCCAGCAGAGGGACTCGGCGGTCTCGCCCCTGGGGCCTGTCTGGAGGCTCTCGGAGTCCTCGCAGTCCCCGTTGAGGACCGGGAAGGCCCGCCCTCCGACGGGCACGCCGTCCACATGCGCGTATATCCCGATGTAGTCGGGAGAGCCGTCCTGCATGGTGTTGCCGGGATAGGTGTCGAAGGAGACGGCGATCCCGGATTGGGACCCCCCTTCGGGAGTGGTCGGGAAGGCGTTGTAGGGGGCGTTCAGCACGGGATCGCCCTCCCGGGCGAAGCTGACCGAGAAGCCGTCGGCGGGGCGGTCGGCGGCACCGTTGCCGGTGCGGATGTCCATGGACACCCGGAAGCCCCTCACCACCTGGCCGCTGTCGAGGTCGGGGAGGACCACGGAGGCGCTCTGCGAGTTCTCCGCCTGGGTCAGGACCAGGAACTCTCCTCCCCCGCTGCCGGTGCCGGCCAGCCCTGGAACGCGCTGGCTCCAGATCTCGCCGGTGGTCTCGAAGTCGACGGCGTCGGCGGGATCCGTCTCGAAGTCGAGGGACAGCTCGCCGGCCCACGGCTGGACCAGGATGCCCGACACGAGGAGGGCCGCGAGCCACCTCCCCAGGAAACGGACCGGCTGCCGACTCAACACGCAGTTACGCTTCATAACCGGAACTTCAATAGTGAAACAATCGCAAAGAGAGAACCTGGATCCAAGCCAGTCAGTGCACCGGAACAGTGCGTCTGGGTCAGGTGGGACTTCCGGACGGAACGGAGGAGCTGCCCCCCCGGTCCCGGGGAGAGAGCCTCCCGGGGGCCGGGACGCGATCCGCCCTTCTCCCTCGGGGGGAGGCGGCTCTAGCGGCCCGTTCCTGCTTTCCGTTCATGCCTATCCATCCCCGCTCCGACGCGATCCGCCGGGGCAGGACGCCGTAACCCGAGCCGCATTCCCCGGCGAACCGGACTGGCAATCCCCTCGCACTAGTCCACTGCTCGGGAGCGCTCCGGCGGACCGCCTCCTCCTTCCTGCGGGGAGGTCGACGGCCCTCTGGAACCTCCCGTTGGGAGCGACAGAGACAGACAGAAATGCGCTACGCATCAAGATATTGACATTGATCCAATTGTAGTCAATGGGAAAATGGCCCAGGCATCCTTCCGGACGGACGGGACGATCCCCCGGTTTTCCGGGGGAAAGCCGCCGATTTCGATGCTAAACGCCTCGATCATCCTGGAGGGGACGGCGCAGATCCAGGGGGACAGGATCGCCCTTCGGGACGGTTCCGGGCCCCTCGGCTACCGTCGGCTGGCGCGAATGGCCGCCGGGACGGCCTTCCGTCTCAGGGAGGCGGGTGTGGAGCCGGGGGACCGGGTGGCGCTCGTCTGCCCGAACCGCCGGGAGTTCCTGTCGGGCTACTTCGGGATCCTCAGGGCCGGAGCCGTGGCGGTTCCGGCCAGCCCCCTGCTCAGCGGCCGGGAACTGGAGGGGATCGTGGCGGACTGCGGGGCCAGGGCCCTGCTCTATTGCGAACAGGGCGGGAATCGGGGGCTCCCCGGCGGACTGCTCGCCCTGCCGCTGGACGGGGAGCCGCCTCCGGAGGCGGCTCCCTGCTCCGTGGCGCCGACCGGGCCGGGGGATGTGGCCCAGATCCAGTACACCTCGGGCACGGTCGGCGAGCCCAAGGGGGTGGAGCTCACCCACCAGAACCTGCTGACCGCCGCGGTGGCCGGCTGGAAGCGCGTGGAGCTCACGCCCCGGGACGTCTGCCTGGTGGTTCTGCCGCTCTCCCACTGCTACGCCCAGAGCGCCCAGATGAACGCCGGCCTGATCAGCGGAGCCTCCCTGGTCCTGCTGGAGAGGTTCGAGCCGGGCTCGGTGCTGCGGGCGATCCGGGAGCATGGCGCCACCTACTTCTGCGGCGTGCCCACCATGTACCAGGCCCTTCTGGACCACGCCCCGCAGGACGGGGGCGGGGGGCTTGAAAGCCTCCGGCTCGGCTCCGTGGGCGGCGCCCCGGTTCCGCCGCTGCTGGCTCGGAGTGTGGAGGAGCGCTGGGGTGTGCGACTGCTGCAGGGGTACGGACTCTCCGAGACCGCGGCCATGGCCACCATCCATCCCCCCCATGCCGAGCCCAGGGAGGGCTCGGCCGGCCTTCCGGTCTGGGGAATGGAGGTCCGGGTGGCCGACGCCGAGGGCGAGCCCCTGCCTCCGGGAGAGGCAGGGGAGATCCGCATCCGGGGCCATGCGGTGATGCTGGGGTACCACGGCCGGCCCGGACTGACGGCCAGCACGATCGAGGGCGGCTGGCTCCGCACCGGGGACCTGGGGTGGATGGACTCCGACGGCTACCTCTACCTGACCGACCGGATCAAGGACCTGATCGTCCGGGGCGGCTACAAGGTGAGCCCCAGGGAGGTGGAAGAGGCGCTGTGCCTCCATCCCGACGTGTTCCGGGCAGCGGTGGTGGGGGCTCCCCATCCCCGCCTCGGCCAGGAGGTGGTCGCCTTCGTGGAGTGGCGCAGGGAGGACGGAGCGGATCCCGGCGCGGTGGCGGAATGGGCACGCGAGCGCCTGGCCCGCTGGAAGTACCCCCGGAGGGTGGTGCCGCTTTCCCCGTTGCCACTGGGTCCCGGCGGAAAGATACTGCGAGGAAGGCTTCGTGACATGGCCCGGAGGCTGGAGACCACATGAGAACCCTTGCGACGATGCTGCTCCTCCTGGCAGCTCTGGGGGGACGGGGCGCCGAGCGCCCCAACATCCTCTTCGTCTGCCTGGACGACTTCGGCTGGAAGGACGCCTCGTTCATGGGCTCGGACTACTTCCGCACCCCCCACATCGATCGCCTGGCGGGCGAGGGGACGGTCTTCACCGAGGCCTACGCGGCGGCGGCCAACTGCGCGCCCTCCCGCGCCAGCCTGCTCTCGGGCCAGTACACCCCCAGGCACCGGATCTACAATGTTGGGACCCGGCCCCGGGGCAGCGCGCAGCACCGGAGGCTGGAGCATGTGGCCGGAGTGTCGGATCTCGATCCGGGCATCCGGACCTGGGCCGACCAGGCCCGCCGGGCGGGCTACCGTACCGCGGCCATGGGCAAGTGGCACCTGGGGCCCGATCCTGGAGACCACGGCTTCGACGTCAACATCGGTGGGGGGCGTTCGGGCAGTCCTCCCAGGGGCTACTATCCTCCCCACCCCGGTGCGCCGGGCCTGGAGGAGGCTCCGCCGGGGGAGTACCTGACCGACCGGCTGGTCCGGGAGGCCGTGGACTTCGTCCGTGAGAACCGGGATCGCCCCTGGCTGCTCTACCTCTCCCATTTCGCGGTCCACACCCCGCTTCAGCCCAAGCGTGAGCTTGCGCAGGAGTGGAGGGAGCGGCCCGGAGGCTCCCTCCATGGCCATCCCGCCATGGGCGCGATGATCCAGTCGGTCGACGACGGGGTGGGGAGCCTGCGTGCGGCGCTGGAGGATCTTGGCCTGTGGGAGCGGACGGTGGTGGTGCTTTCCTCGGACAACGGGGGCTACGGACCGGCCACCGACATGGATCCACTTTGGGGCTACAAGGGGACCTACTACGAGGGGGGGATACGGGTACCCCTGGTGGTGCGCTGGCCAGGGGTGGCCCTGCCCGGGCGGAGCTGCCCTGTCCCGGTGCACGGGGTCGACATCTTTCCCACCCTCTGCTCGGCGATGGGGGCGGAGCTTCCCGACCAGCCGCTGGACGGGCGCGATCTCGCACCCCTGCTGCGGGGGGAGGCCGCCGGGTGGGAGATCCGCCCGCTGTTCTGGCACTTTCCCGCCTATCTCCAGTCCTACGACGGGCTGCACGACGAGCAGCGCGATCCCCTCTTCCGCACCCGTCCCTGCAGCGTCGTCCTCCGGGGCGGCTGGAAGCTGCACCACTACCTCGAGGACGGGGCGGTGGAGCTGTACCACCTGGCTACCGATCCGGGGGAGCGCCACGACCTGTCCCTCGCCCGCCCCCGGAAGGCGGGCGAGATGATGGAGGAGCTGGACCGGTGGAGGCGTGAGATAGGGGCCGACATGCCACGGGAGCCCAATCCCCAGTTCGATCCCCGGGCCGAAAGGGAGGCCCGGGAGTCAAGGTAGCAGCAGCTGCGATCCGCGCTTGCATCCCGCCCTGGAGAAGTCCATAGTGCAGATGCGGCTCCGATCCTCCGCCGCCGGAGCTCCGGGCCAATGTAGCTCAGTGGTAGAGCAACGGTTTCGTAAACCGTCGGTCATCGGTTCAAATCCGATCATTGGCTCCAGCCCTTCCTGACTTCCGCCTTCCCCCTTGTCCGCTTTCTATCGGAGGGGGCAGGAAGCAGGGGAGGAATGGTGGCAGGAACAGGATTCGAACCTGTGAAGACCTAAGTCAACAGATTTACAGTCTGTCCTCGTTGACCGCTTGAGTATCCTGCCGGCCGGAAGAGGGCTCCCCCCTCGGAGGGAGGGGGCGATTCCATCAGGCCTCCCTCCGTGTGTCAATTCCAAAGGCCCTGTCGGCGGCGGTCATGGGGAGGAGCCGGAAGCGATTCCCGATCCGGATTGCCCTTTCGCCAGGCCGCGTCTTGGGGAGCCGCTGCCCCTGTGCCTTCGGACTGCTTGGGTGTAAAAAAGGCCAGGGCCTGTCCGCTCTGCCGCAGTACCGAACGGCAACGGGATTCTGACCGCGCTGAACAGGCCGAAGGCGTTCGTTCACGCCATCGGCGAAGCTGGCGGTGGCTACGCCTCCAGACATCGCTAACTGTCCAGCCCGCCCAAGCGCGAGCCTGATGCCGGAGCGGCCAGCTCCAACTGCTTGCCGTCCGAACTTCCGGAACGGCCGACCAACTCCTTGCAAGCGCTCTCGCCTTTGCCGCGCGCCTGGCCGAGGATTCCGGGCATGTTTCCACACCGGTCACATAGCACGGGCAATGGGGAAGCGAGACGATGAAGACCATCGGCGCCTCCACAATCATGGAACAGTGTCTGCCCCTGCTCGAAGGGCTCGAGCCAGACGGCCTGGCCGTCGCCAAGCACGTCAAACCGGTCGCTTCGCTCCCTCCGTACGGCCCGAAGGGCCGCGGTGGCGCAGCGCAATGATCAAGGGGTGCCAAGACCACCAAAAGTGCGACATTTTCATCTGACATTGACACCACGTAAACGACAGAGCTCATGGGTTGACCCAGCGGACTTTTCCCCGCTTCTTGGGAAAGAGGCGGCGGACGCTCTCGAACTGCGTTTTGGTGATTGCCGCACCCTGCCAAACCGCGTACAACCGACTCCTGAATGGGCGGACACTGATCCCCCAGGACTCCAATGACGAACTGGCGTCGATTCTATCGGCACGCATCCGTGCCCAGTGGGCGGCGCGACCCATGTTTCACCGTGCGTAGGAGACCGCGACCCAAGGAAGCGACGGCATGAGCGGCGAGCTGCCTATCAACATCGACCACCTGCTTCGTCCGGGCCGCATCGAGGGAGAACGGATCGAGTACAAGGCCGGATGGAATCCGAATAGCGTCTTGCACACCATCTGCGCCTTTGCCAACGACTTCCAGAATCTCGGCGGCGGGTACATAGTCCTGGGTGTCGAAGAACTCAACGGCGAACCTCTGCTGCCGCCCAAGGGGCTCGATCCCGGCTCCATCGACGGGATACGGAACGAGCTGTTGCATTTGGGCAATACAGCGATCAGGCCCTACTACCACCCGCTCACATCCTCCTACGAGATCGACGGGCGGACAATCCTGGTTCTTCGGGTTTTTGGCGGCGAGACTCGTCCATACAAGGCCAGGATCAGCCTGGGCAAAGCTAGTTCGGAGTGGGCCTACTACATCCGCAAGCTTAGTAGCACGGTGCGCGCCAAGGGTGAAGAGGAGCGCGAGTTGCTCAGCCTGGCTGCGACTGTACCCTTCGACGATCGCTATTGCCAGGCTGCGACCATCGGAGAGTTGTCGCATCGGCTCATTTGCGAGCACCTCCGGGACATAGGCAGCGACCTTGCCGAGGAAGCGCGCAAGCTCTCAGTCGCTGAACTTGGTCAACGCATGAACATCGTTGGAGGGCCGCCTGAAGCCTTGTTCCCGAAGAATGTTGGGTTGATGTTTTTCAACGATCAGCCGCATAGATTCTTCCCCGCAACGCAGATCGATGTGGTGTGGTTTCCCGACGGTCCCGGCGGGGATCGCTTCGAGGAGAAGGAGTTCCGTGGTCCGCTGGCGGTCATACTGCGTGAAGCGATCAGCTACATCGAGCGAAACTACTTGAGGGAAACTGTCGTCAAGGTTCCCCACAAACCCCAGGCGGAGCGGTTCTGGAACTTCCCCATCCGCGCTATCGAAGAGGCTCTGGTGAACGCCATCTATCATCGTTCCTACGAAGAACGTGAACCCGTGGAAGTGCGCATCACGGAAGAGAAGTTAATGGTTCTGAGCTATCCCGGAGCGGATCGATCCATCCGCATGGAGGATTTCGAACGGGGGAAGGCCGTCAGCCGCCGTTACCGCAATCGCCGCATTGGCGAGTTCCTCAAGGAGCTGGACCTGGCCGAGGCGCGCTCAACCGGAGTCCCAAAAATCATTCGGGCCATGCGGAACAACGGCTCCCCGGATCCGGTATTCGAAAGCGATGCTGAGCGTACCTGGTTTCGGGTGTGCCTGACAGCGCATGAGCAGGCTTTACCGGTTGCGGCCGCATACGCGGCTCCCCAAGCCATCTTCCGGGGCACTCTCGAAGACATTCACAAAGCCGCCCCCCAAGCCGCCGAACAAGTCTTCCCGCTGGTTTCAGCGCTTTCAGAAACCATGAGTCGCAGGCAGTTGCAGGAAAGACTGGGTCTGAAAGACCTGATGCACTTCAGGACCGAATACCTGCGTCCCGCCCTCGAGGCAGGCCTGATCGAAATGACGATACCCGATAGACCCAGAAGTCGGAACCAGCGCTATCGGCGCACTGCGGCCGGCGAAGCTCTGGTGCGTCGGCAAGTCGCCCCCTAAGTTGCCCCTCAAGTACCCCTCAAGTACCCCTCAAGTCACCCCTCAAGTCTTGCCGCTGCTATCGGCGTTTTCAGAGTCCATGGGTAGCGGGCGGTTTCAGGAATGACTGGGCCTGAAAAGACCTGAGGCGCTTCAGGCCTGTCCCTGCGCCCCGCCCTCGAAGCGGGCCTGATCGAACTGGCCGTGCCCGGCAGGCCCGGAAGCCGGAGCCGGCGCTATCGGCGCACCGCGAAGCTCTGGTGCGGAAGCTCGGGGAGAAGGACTTTCCCGCATGAGCGCCTCCCCGAACGCCTCCCGGGTCCGGAGCTTCAGCAGCACGCTGCACGGCGGCTGCGCGGGCCATGGCGGCGACCTGGGCGTCTGGCGGATCCTGAAGCAGCGCATTTGCCAAAGCCTCTGCGACGGTAGAAGCGCCTCTGCGCCAGGCACTTCTGCCGCTTGTCGCCGGTTCGAGGGTCCTACTCTTGCAGGCTCCTGCTAAGAAGCCTCGTCATGGGGCGCCCGGCCGCCCTCGGGGATCGGCAGATCCTTCCGGGGGAGCAGGCGGCTGGAGAGCCCCAGGGCCGTCACCGCCAGGAGAACGAAAGCGAGGGCCGTGCCGGAGCCCTGGTCCTTCCTCTCGGAACGGGCCCGGATCGACAGGGAGAGACCGTCCAGGGAGTCCACCTGCACGCTCTTGAGGAACACCAGCCGCTCCCCCTGCTCGGGCAGGCCCACCTCGAAGCCCCGAGGGGCCTCCACCGCCTCGTCCTGCTGCTGCACCAGCCGGTTGGCCAGGTTGCGCAGCTCGGCACTGTTGTCGGGCTGGATCTGCTCCAGGACCTGCTGCGAGGTGAGGTTCTGCCCGGGGTCCAGGTCCAGCTGCGCGCCGTCCTGGTTGCGCTGGCGGGCCTGCTGGGCGGCCATTCCGGCCATCGCCTTGTTGGCCTGCAGGGCCCGCATCTGCACCCGGGCGTCCTCGTTGAAGGCGGAGTCCTGCTCGCTCTGTATGTAGGCGTTCTTGAAGTTGAAGAGCGCCTGCTGCTCGTCCCCCTCCTGGAGCAGGGTGTTGCCCCGCTGCAGGAACACCTCGGCTTCCCGGTTGCGGTCCTCGAAGCGCTCCGACTCGCGCGACAGGTAGGTGTCCAGGTCCGCCGCCTCCCCGGGCCGGGCCGGGAGCTCCTCGACGAACTGCAGGTCTCCCTCCCAGTCCTCCAGCTTCCAGAAGGGATCCAGGATCACCGTCCAGTCCACCCGGCGGGCGGCCAGGTCCAGGGACAGGCTGCGCAGGGTGGCGTCGAGCCGGCCCGCCTCCGCCGGAGAGGGGGGCGCCTCGAAGAACACCTCCACCCTCAGCGTCTCGGGGGCGTCGATGTCCTGGATCAGGGGGATCAGCTGCCGGTCCCCCTGGTCCAGGGGGGAGACCGTCTGGCCGTCGATCCGGGCGAACCAGAAGGTGTGGCCGGGAGGGAGCCGGATCTCCAGGCTGCGCTTGTTGCCCGGGCTGAGCCGGATCGCGGCGCGGGTCAGGTGGCTGCCGTTCTGCGAGAGCAGGGTGGTCAGGGCGAAGTCCTCCACCTCGGCGGTCAGCGTGTCGACGATCTGCCTGCGGGAGACGGTCAGCGGGAGCTGGAAGTCCGGCGAGACCGCCCGGAAGGCGTGCTCCACCTGGAAGCCGGAGGGGAAGTAGCGCCGCAGCTGGCCCGGGATGTTGTGCCAGTCGGTGGCGTAGAGCGAGGGGGGGATCTCCCCCAGGGTGGTCTGCAGGCGCCCCCGGGAGCGGAGCACCAGGAAGCTGCGCTGCAGGTTGGCCCCGGCCACCCGGGCCCCGGAGAGGGCGAAGGGGGCCTCCTCCTCGGGCAGGCGCATCTCGTAGGTGAGCCGCAGCCGGTAGCCGTCGATGATCCGGCGCTGCAGGCTCACCTCCCAGCGGACCGATCCCGGGCCGGAGTCCCCGGAGCGGGCCTCGTCGGTGATGTGGGCCCCCTCGAAGTCCACGTTCTCGGCCTCCTCGGGCAGATCGAAGAGCAGGGACTTGATCGCCGAGTTCTTGATCCGGAAGTCCAGATGCTGGGTGATCCGGACCTTGCCCTCGGTGAACAGGGCGTCCTGCAGGGAGGTAGCCTCGACCCAGGCCTCCATCTGCTCCACCTCGAAGGCCAGGCTCCAGTCCCGGTTGAGCAGGTCGAAGGCCAGGGCCCTGGCCGCCGCCTCCTGGCGGGCGCCGGGATCGACCGGCGAGACGTTGGCCTGGCCGGCCAGCTGCAGGTGGATGCCCTGCTCGGGGACCAGCAGCAGGTGCCCGTCCTGCCGCCCCGCTTCCAGGATCAGGACCCGGGGGACGCTCCAGGCCTGGTCCTGGTCGGGGGAGAGGCCCGGGCCCGACAGGGTCAGGTCGAAGTCCATCTGGCCCATGCTGCGCTGGGGCAGGTGCAGGGCGATGATCCGCTCCTGGCCGCGCAGCGACTCGGTCCAGTGGCTCAGGCGAGAGCCGCTAACGCTTTCGATGTTCATCCCCTCGGGCAGGGCGAACTCCAGGTGGAAGATCCCGGCCCGGCTGACGGTGCAGTCCAGCGAGACCGCGTGGGTGATGCGGTCCTCCCCGATGGAGAGCCTCTCGCGGGTGGAGACCACCACGTGGGGGGCCACCGCCGCCGCCTCCAGCTCCAGCGTGGCGTCGGGATCGTTGTAGCGGAAGGCCTGGCGGATCCGGGCCCCGGGCACATGCCGGCTCTCCTGCTCCATCTGCACCCGGGGAAAGTCCTGGGGATCGATGGGGACCATCCCCGCGGGCTCCAGGCGGGCGATCTGGACCTGGCCGCCGGTGGCCACCGCCACCATGGCCGGCTGGCTGGAGGCCCCCGGAACCGAGGGGAAGGCCAGGGTGGTGGAGTAGGGCAGCGGCCCGGTCATCCACTGGCTGCGCACCCGCACCGGAAAGGGGCCGATCTGGGGCTGGCTGAGCTGGATGTCCAGCAGGTTGCTCTCGGGCTCGAAGCGCCAGCGGGAGAGGTGGGGGGTCCAGGCGTCGCTGATCGCCACTCCCTCGGGCACCGCCACCCGGACCTGCCTCACCTCGCCCTGGGTGGGGCGGATGGCGATGTTGTGCACGCTCTCGATCAGGCCCGAGCCGGGGATCAGGAGGGTGGCGATCTCGGCGAAGTAGACGGTCTCCTCGCCGCTGCGGTCGCGCAGCCGGGGCCGCCATCCGATGCGGACCTCCCCGGAGGGGCGGGGGATCACGGTCCAGCGGGTGGCCCCCTCCTCCTCGCCCGTCTTCTGCAGCGCCACCGCATCCTCCACCACCAGGTCGGCCCGGGGCAGCTCCAGGGCCACCTCGATCCGGTTGACCAGCCCTGAGGGGGTGGGCAGTAGGAAGCCGCCCGAGGCGGCCCCGGGATCGGTCGCCACCTGGTACTCCAGGACCACCATGTGGCGCCCCGCCCTGCGGGCCAGGAGGCCGACCGCCCGGCCCTCGCCGCTTCCCCTGCGCAGAGCGACGGCCTCCTCGTCCATCTCCACCGAGACCAGAACCGCCGGCTCGCGCAGCAGGGCGAGCGTCTCGCCCTCGCCGGCCTCCCACTCCAGGGTGGCCCGGCCGGCGGCCGCGCCCTCGCCGATGGACAGCTGCTGCACCACGCTCCGCGGAGCGCCGGCCTGGGCCAGGGGAGCCGCCAGGCAGAGCAGCAGCGCGGCCGGCAGGGAGCGGCCGCCGGCCGCCAGCCCCAGGCGGAGGGCGGGAAAGAGCCAGTGCCAGCAGAGGAAGAGCAGGATCAGGGCCAGCCCCCCCCAGGCTCCGCTAGGCCAGGAGAGGGCTCCCAGGATGGCGAAGAGCCACGCCCCCTGGTAGGCGAGGAAGCGCCGCTTCCCCTCGAGGCGCAGCCGTCCCGCCAGGGCGATCAGCAGGGCTCCTGCCAGGGGCCAGCTGCCCCGCGCGTAGTCGCCCGCTCCGGCCTCGGCCGGGCGGTTGCGGACCTGGATCCAGGGGGGCTCGGAGGGAATCGTCAGCGAGTAGTCGAACTCCAGGGCCCCGTTCGAGGGGGAGGCGGCCTCCCGGGGAGCGCCGCCCATCGCCGCGGCCCAGGCCAGCAGGCCCAGCAGGCCCGAGAGGCCGCCCAGGCCCAGGCACGCCAGGCGGCGCCAGCGGTGGCTGCGGAAG
Source organism: Limisphaerales bacterium (assembly GCA_965221075.1). GTDB lineage: Bacteria > Verrucomicrobiota > Verrucomicrobiia > Limisphaerales > AAA164-E04 > UBA2970. Next base: position 2,433,583 of record OZ244865.1, on the reverse strand, counting down.
TTCTCCTGCCGCACGAGCAGGAGGAGGCCCGACGCCAGGAGGATCAGGACGCCGCCGGCCATCAGGCGGGCGAGCGAGCCGGGAGCCCAGCCGCCCCGGCCCTGGAACAGGTCCCGCAGCTGCTGGAATCCGCTTCTCTGCTGGCGGGCCCCGGCCGGGGCCAGGGTGCCGCCGGCCATGGCCAGCAGGTGGCCCTGGTCCGGCTCGACTCTCCAGCGGGAGTGCAGGATCGGCGCCGAGATCTCGGGCAGGGAGATCCGCAGATCGGAGGCGCTGCGGGTGTCGCTCTTGATGCTGAGCTCCACCAGGCGGTGCTCCGGCCCCTCGGAGTCGGTCGACAGGGGGACCAGGAAGGCGTCCCCCGAGTTGATCGGGACGATCCTGCGGCCGTCGACCGTCGGGGAGGAGAGCAGCTGGTCCCCCTCGGGCAGGGAGATCCCGATGTGGCCCAGGCCCGCGGACTTGACCACGTAGCGGGCCCGGGTGACGGTCTGCCCGTCCTGGGAGATCTGGGTGCGGAACTGGGCCCGGTCAACGATCTGGCGCAGCGAGGCCTGCTCGATCGGGGTGGAGAGGTCCAGGGCCAGGGAGATGGGCCGCTGGTGGTACTGGAAGGCCGCCAGCACCGGCTGGCTGAGCAGCAGCCGGTGCTCGATCGAGATCTCCCCGGGCGCCAGCCTGAGAAGCGGACCCTCCTCCTGGGCCACCTCCAGCTGGATCGGGCGGCGGCTGGTGAGGATGATGGTGCCCTCCTCGGAGGTGGCGTCGAGGGGCTCGGTCCCGGTGGCGTCGAGGGTGTCCGACTGGTCGCTGAAGGGGCGCTCGTGGGAGACGAGGATGGTGTGCAGCCCCATGATCGGCGACTGCAGCTGCACATCGTAGCCCGCCTCGGTGCGCACCCAGTTGCGCACCCCCTCTCCGGTGAACTCCACGTTGCGGTACTCCTCGGGGATCGAGAAGCGGAAGGTGTCGATCGGGGCTCCCGAGATGGCGAACTGGATCACGCTGCTGCCGTGGATCAGGCCGTTGCCGATGGTGTGGAGATGGGTGCAGTCGGCCTGGATCTCCTGGGGGATGGGGAGCGTCTGCAGCTGGATCTCCCAGGCGTTTCCGGTGATCTGGAAGGCGGCCTGAAGCCCCTGCACCTGGCGGGGGAAGTAGACCGTCGCGATCTCGGCCACTCCCGAGAAGGCGGCGGGTGAGATGCGGAAGCCCTGGACCGAGGTGATGCCGATGTGCCCGCGCAGCTGCCGGGCCTGCTCCAGCAGCACCGTTCCCGGGGTCCACACCTCGCTCTCCAGGGCCTGGTTGCGCTCCAGGCGCAGCGCGACGCGGTGCCGTCCGGCCACCGGCTGGGCGAACTCCAGCCGCAGCCTGGCCAGGCCCTCCTCCTCCTCCAGGGGCTGGACGAAGTAGTCGGAGAGGCCGTCGGACTGGACCTCGGCCACCACGTGGTCGGCGGGGATCCGCAGCGAGAGCTCCCGGACCGGCGCCTCCCGGACCTCCAGCTCCAGGTCGGCGTCGATCCGGATCTGGTCGTGCCCCAGGTGGTGGAGAATCAGCGCCGAGGCGGAGATCTCCGGCTCGATGTCGTCCACCTCCACGGCCAGCCCGTAGTCGGTGGAGGAGTGGCGGAAGGCGAAGCGCTGCAGGGGGTAGGCGCCGTCGCCCCTGGGCTCGGGGACCGCTCCCTCCCCTCCGGGCGAGATGCGCGACAGGCCGGTGGTCTGGGCGATGTTCAGCCGCACCGCCCCCTGGTTGGCCACCTCGATGCGTCCGTGGTGGCGGGTCGCTCCCAGGGGGACGATGCGCACCGGCTCGGTCTCCAGGGGGAAGGAGCCCAGGGAGGTGAGCACCGAAATCTGGATGGCGGTCTCGCCGCTCAGGGGCTGGTTGAAGCGCAGCTGCAGGGTCCGGGTCCCGGGGGCGTCCTCCTCGGACAGGCTCCACGAGAGCAGGCCCTGGGCCGCCACCTGGGTGATCTCCCCGCTACCGAAAACCCTCATGCCGAGGGCCTCCAGCTCCCCCTGCATCACCGACAGCAGGGTCTTGCTCTCCTGGCGCATCACCCCGGTACCCATCAGGATCCGGGCCAGCGACTCGGTGCTGTAGAAGAGGCGCGAGGAGGCCTCCTCCTCCCGGCCCTTCCAGGCCAGCAGGGCCCTGCCGTCGGCGGGCAGGAAGGTCCGGAATCCGTCCTCCCGGGGGACCACCGTCCCCCCGGCCCGGTTGCGGAAGCTGGTCCCGGCGTCGAAGCCCCCGAGATCGAGGGGGATCAGGGCCGCCTGGGGCAGGTGGAATGAGGCCTCCTGCCAGCCCCCGTTCCGGGACACCCGGGCCACGAAGCCGAACGAGAAGGGGCGCTCGCCGGGCCCGTCCACCTCCAGATGGTAGCCTTCCTGGTCGCGGACGATGGCGGCCCCCGGAGGCAGATCCATCGAGGCGAGGGCGGCGTCCCCTCCCAGCACCAGGGCCCTGGCCCCTCCGGAGGCCAGGGTGTGTGCGGATCCCGAGACCGTGAAGTCGAGCCTGCCCTCGCCGAGGATGCCCTCGACGGCCAGATCGCGGACCGACAGCCGCCGGGCGTCGGGATCCTGGAAGCCCGCCCGGGCCCGGGCCCGGTATCCGGCGCCCAGGAACCGGTACTTGCGCCGGGACTCCCCCTCCTCGAGCTCCCAAAGCCCTTCGGGATCGGAGAGTTCCAGCCTGTACCCCTCGGGCGCCGACAGCTCCAGGGTCCCGCTGGACAGCGCCGGGAACTCCGATCCCAGCCCCTCGAGGGTCCACTGGTGGGGGAGGCTCTCCAGCTCGGCCACGGTCTCGGCGGCCACCTCCCGGGTCCCGGGCTGCGTCTCGCCATCCTCGAACTCCAGCACCAGCTCCCTGCCGCCCCCGGCCGAGCGGGCCACGCTCCAGCGCTCGAGCCCCTCTCCGGCGACCCGGTCGGGCCCGGGCTGCTCCCCCAGGCCCAGGACCACGCGGCGGAACCGGCCCTGGATGTGGCGGAAGAGCAGGCGGCGGCGGTCCTCCAGGCGTCCCTCCTCCAGGCGGATCCGCCGCTCCACGCTGGTGGTGTACACCAGGGGCGGCTGGCGGTCCTTCCGGTCGGCCAGGGTGGCGGTGAGGGTCCACTGCGACTTCTCCGGGCCCATCTCGGCCGAGATGCCCAGCTTCTCGGCCTCCATCTCGGCCTCCATCCCGGCCTCCATCCCGGCCTCCGCCCCGGCCTCCGCCCCGGCCGGCGGCGGGGCCTGGCCCACGGCGATCCCCAGCGGGAGCCAGGCAAGCAGAGGGAGCAGCGCCCTGGGGAGAAAACCGGCTTCGTTCGTCGTTCGCGTCATGGAGGCAGGGTCAGGGTGCGTTGCCGGAGCTGCCCAGGCTGCGGGCCTGGAGCATCATGGTCTCGAGACTGGCGGCTTGCGGATCGAGGGGGTAGTCGCCGCGGGCGCGGCCCGCCAGCCGCTGCAGCAGATCCAGGTCCGTCCCCAGGCTGTAGGGGACGCCTCCCAGCCACTCGGCGAAGAAGGCCGAGGCGGCGGCCAGCCGCAGGGCCGGGGAGGCATCCTCCAGTCCGGGCGCCTCCTCCTGCCACCGGAGGGTGCGGGAGATCTCCCGCACCCTGCCCACCTGCGGATCCTCGTACCTCACCGAGAGGGTGCCGATCTCCCCCTGGCCCCCCGGGTCCGGGGTCAGCAGGTAGAGGGCGGTGCCGGTGGAGGCCCGGGCCAGCTCGGCGGCGTCGACGGTGTCGTCCCGGAAGTCCTCCTTCTTCAGCTGGTGGCGGGCGTGGCCGATCTGGCGGTAGCGGGCGATCCGGTCGGGATTGAAGCGGATCTGCACCTTGAGGTTGCGGGCGGCCGGATCCAGGGCTCCCGCCAGCTTGGCCTGGAACTCGCTCTCCACCGAGCTGGCGCTGTTGAGGAAGGCGTAGCGCCCGTCGCTGTTTCGGGCGATGGCCTCCAGCCTCTGGTCGTCGTATCCGTCCCACCCGATCCCGAAGCAGTCCAGGGCGATTCCCTGCCGCCGGTTCTCCTTCACCAGATCCTGAAGGCTCCGGGAGTCGGTGTTGCCCAGGTTGGCGGCCCCGTCGGTGAGCAGGACCACCCGGTTGAGCCCCCGGGGCAGGAAGTGCTTGCGGGCGGTCTGGTAGGCCAGCAGCAGGGCCTCCTCCAGGTTGGTGCCGCCCTCGGGGACCAGGCTCCGGATCCGCTCAAGCTCCTCCCGGGCCCGGGAGCCCGGGATCCTCTCCCCCCAGATCCGGGCCTGGCGGGCGAAGCGCACGATGCTGATCTGGTCCCGGTCCTCCAGGCTGTCGGCCAGGGAGTCGAGGCACTTGCGCACGATCAGGCGCCGATCGGGCCGCTCCATGGAGCCCGAGCCGTCCAGGAGCAGGACCAGGTTGAGGGGGGTCTGCCGGCCGCGCCCCGAGAAGCGGGTGCGCACCCCGATGCGGAGGATCTCCTGGCCGTGGCCGAAGGGGGAGAGGGCCCTCTCGGCGATCAGGGCCACCGGGACCTCCTTCAGGGGGAGGGGATCGTTGTAGGCGAAGGCGTTGAAGAACTCCTCGGGCCTGATGCTGGCGCGGTCGGGCCAGGATCCGGCCCCGAGGCTGGTGCGGGCCAGCTGGAAGGAGACGTCCCCCACGTTGAGGCTGAAGGTGGAGACCGGCTCCTGGCGGGCCGACTTCTCGCGCTGGAAGGCGGCGGCCGGCTCGGCCTCCACCGAGTAGCGGGCCGCCGGCTCTTCGAGGACGCGCCCGAGGGAGATTTCCGTCCTGCCGGCCTCCGCCCCCTTCTTGCGGGCCAGCCGGCGGCGCGTGGCGGCCTCCCTGCCCGGGTCCCGGCCGAAGCTCTCCCCGAGGGCGGGCAGCTCAACCTGCGGATCCTGGACCATCTCCCCCAGCCGGACCTCCCCGGCTCTTTCGGCGGCGATGGCGCCCGGCGCCCCTCCGGCGAAGTCCAGTTCCGCCAGGTCCGGTTCAGCGGCCCTGGCGGCCGAGTCCTGCTCCTTCTGGAACCGGTAGGCGGTCTCCGGCCGCGGCGCTTCGGCGAACAGCCCGGCCTGGAGCTCCTCAAGCTCCTGGGCCAACTCTCCGGCGGGGGCCGGCAGGGCCTCCATGGCGGAGGCCGCGCCCAGGCCGGACCCTTCCTGGAAGGACCATTTCTGCGGAGCCTCCCGGAGCTCGTCCCACTGGACCGCCAGGCCGGAGTCGAACGCCATGCCTTCCATGGCGAGCCCTCCCAGGGCGATCTCTTCGGAGGGGGCCGCCGTCTCCGTCTCTCCGAACCGGGGCTGCATCGAGAAGAACAGGTCCGCCCCCCTCGTCCGGACTTCGTCCATCGGCTGCTTCGGCAGGTCTTCCGGCCCGGGCTCCGGGGCGGTTCCGGAGGCGGCCGCCACGGATCCGCCGTCGTCTCCCGGTGAGAGGGAGGCCAGGGCGCCGATCGCTAGCCCGGAAGCATCCTCCAGGGCCCGGCTCCGTCCCCGCTGCTCCGCCTCCTCCCGATCGGCCAGGAAGACTCCGAACCCGTCGGCGCCCTCCTCCCCGGTTCCGCTCCTTTCCCCATGGCCGCCTCCTGCCGGGTCCGGGATATCGAAGCTCTGCCGCTCCTGGGCCGTCCGGCCTCCGAACCGGCCCCCGGACCAGGCGTCCCCGAATGACCCTCCTCCCCCGAAGCCGCCCCCGCCCAGGCCTCCGTAGCCCCCGGAGTCGCCTGCTTCCAGGGCCTCTCCGTAGAGGCGGTCCATCGCCGCGTCCGCTCCGGGGGCGCCCTCGCCGGCCAGCGCCTCGCCGAGGAACGGAGCCGCATCCGTCCCGGCGCGGTTCCCGGCCTCCCGGCTCCAGGACCGGCCGGCGGCTCCGGCCGGCGGCTCGGGGGCCGCCTCGGGCAGGATCGCTCCGGTGGCCGGCTGGAGGCCGCCGGCCGACTGGTAGAAGTCCACCTGCTGCCCGATGCCCCAGTGCTCCCCCTCGGCGGCCGTCTCCAGGGAGGCGTCGGCCGACTCCTGGGCGGGCATCCCGAAGCTGTAGTGCAGCGCGTCGCCATCGGCGTCGGGGGCCTGCTCGGGCCGCGCCGCGGGCTCGAACTCCAGGACCTCCTCCTGGGACAGGCCGAAGTTCCGGACCGGTTCCCGGGCCTCGAGGCCCAGGGCGAGCCGCTGGCCCAGCTCCGCCTCCCTGGCGGCCGCCTCGGCCTTCTCCACCGAGCGCAGCCGCTCCCGCTCCAGGACGGTCGCCCGGCCCTCGACGATGCCGTCGGCGAAGTAGGCACGGGAGTAGTCCGAGATCTCCGCCTGTTCGGGAAGCGCCTTCTGCAGGGACTCCCCCGCCTCGATCGAGCCGTTGGAGGAGAAAGCGGTGCCCAGCATGTCGCCCGCGGTCCGGAAGCCGAGTCCGGCCTCCTGTCCGGCAATGGACAGGATGTCCTCCAGGATCGCCACCGGCTTCCCCGCCATCGGCGCCTGGGCCTCCCTCGCCGGCTGCGCCGAGTGAGCGGGTAAAGAGGGGCCCGCGGCGGCCCTCCCGTCGATCGGCTGGCCCCGGAGCTGGGGGACCCGGGAGAGCTCGTCCACCACTGTCTTCGCCTCCTGCGCCATCGGAGCCGTTTCGAAGTCCGTCCGGATCCGCTCCCCCCGGGCGAACCTGTCGCCGACGCGGTTCAGGCTCACGTCCGCCGGGCCGGGCGTGGCGTTTTCGAAGAGCCGGCGGGCGCTGCTGCGGTCGCGGCCTCCGTCTCCGGCGGAGAAGCCCCGTTCCAGGTCCTGCACCGCCGCTTCCCGACTTTCGCTGAGGCTTTCGCTGAGGAACTCCTCCGTTCCGGCGGCCGCGGCGCTCGGGCGGGCGGTTGAGGAGGGCATGGCCTGCTGGCTGCCCTCCAGGGAGGCTCCGGAGGCCGGGCTCTCGGCGGCGTCGAAGCGGGCGCCAACCTGGCTGGTCAGCACCACCAGGGTGAGCGAGAGGACCAGGCAGGCCGCCGCCGCGATGGGGACGTACCAGGGGACGCCCCGCCGGACGGGGAGGGGGGGAGCGCCGAGCCGGGCCAGGATCGCCTCTCGCCGCCCGGGCGGGAAGGAGGACGCCTCCTCCCCGGAGCCGGGGGGGAGCGCCTCCTGGAGAGCCCCGATGGTCTGGTTGATCCGCTCGGCCAGGCGGGCCGCCCGGGGATCCTCCGCCAGGAGGCGCTCCGTCCGGGCCCGCTCCTCCTCTCCGAGCTGGTCCAGCAGGTAGGCGGTGATGAGGGGCTCCAGGTCCCCGGGGCTCGGTGCGGTCATTTCAGCCTCCGTTCTTCTCGATCCGGCGGGCAAGGGACTTGATCACGGTGTGAAGCTGGTACCCGACGTTGCCGGCGCTCATGCCGGTGCGCAGACCGATCTCGCGGTAGGTGAGCCTCTCCTCGAACTTGAGGCGGAGCAGCTCCTGCTTGCGGGGGGCGAGATCCTTCAGCAGCCGCCGCAGCAGGACCGCGGTCTCCTGGCGGAAGAAGCGCTCGTGGGGGAGCGGTTCGGGCGATTCCTGCTGCTCCAGGCGCAGGCCGTGCCGGCCGGAGTCCCCCAGGGGGACCTGCCGGGCCTCGCGGCGCAGCCGGTTGATGGCCAGGTTGTGGATGGTGCGGTACAGCCATGGACGGGGCTCCCGGACCGCGGCTCCCTGCCGGTGCAGCCTCATGAAGGCCTCCTGCACCAGGTCCTGGGCCGCCGACGGGCAGCCGGCCAGGCGCCGGGCGTAGCGCAGGAGGGGCTTCTCGAGCTCCTCGAAGAGCCCGGCCAGCCGGGAAGCGCCCTGGGCCGGCCTCTCCTCCGAGTCGGTCATGGTCTGTCCCTGTTGCCTGTAGCCGCGGATCTGGAGAGGAGCCCGGTGATGCCTTCTAAGCTTGAGACAACCGCGCCTCCCGTTCCTTTGGAATTTGTTGCCGCGCGATGGGCTGGAGGGGCTCCGGGCTCCGAAATGTCTCGACCCGGACTGCGATCCCCTGCCACAATGGCCCTCCTCCCGGCCTCCGGGGCCTCCCGGCCCTGGATTGTGGACTGGATTCCAGTCGCCAGGCAACGGTGTACCGGCCGGGACGAGCGTATCATCGCCCTGCAATATGAAGAAGAACTCGGGTTCGGGTCCTGAACTGGTGGCCGGCCAGCTGTGGGAAATAGGCGAGCACTATATCGAGATCGTGGCCATGGGTAAGACCGTCTGCCACTTCCGGGAGCTGCGCAACCTCCGGCAGAAGGGGGTCCCGGCCCGGCTCATGCAGCATGGCATGGTCCAGAAGTACCTGGCCCAGAAGAAGGCGAAGATGATAGGGGACCGCAAGACGGTCCTGGCCAAGATGGCCAGCTAGCCGGCCATGGAGGCGTACCACCGGCCGCGGATGGCGGGGACCGTTCCCGAGTGGCTCCGCCAGGCCCGCCCCAGCCAGGGCCCCAGCGCCCGCACCGCCTCCGGCTCCGGCTCCCGCAGGTAGTCCCGGCTGCGGCTCCATTCCTCCAGGACCGGCAGGGCGGCCCTCCCGGGGCAGTCCTCCAGGCGGGGCTGCAGGCCCAGGGCCTCTAGCAGCAGCCATTCGAACCAGGGGACCCAACCGGGGCCGGCCCCCCCCTCCAGCCGCTCCACCCCCCTGCCGAACAGGTCGAAGATCTCGGGGATGGGGGTGTCGGTCTCGGTCGCCCAGCGGACCAGGGCGATGCCGCAGGCCAGCCTCTCCAGTCGGGCCCAGGAGCGGCGGATCCTCTCGGGGACCGACTCCAGCTGAGCCTCTCGCAGGAGGTGCAGCCCGCTCCGTCGCCGCCTGCGGACCAGGATCCGGGCCAGGAAGCAGAGATCGAGCTTGCCCGCCAGGGCCGAGCGGGGGCGCAGCGCCCCCCGGGCCACGGTGTCCATCCGCCCCCGCTCCCGGGTCAGCCATTCGACCACCAGGCTGGTGTCCGAGAGCCGGAAGGTGCGGATGATGTAGCCGCGGGCGCGGATCTCGCCGGCTCTGCCTTCCTCGGTCATCGGTCCTCCCGGCGGATCCTAGGGCCGGCGCCCCTTCCGGAAAAGGAATATGCCTTGTCACGCCGGCAGGCCCGGCTAAGGATCGGGAATGAACGCCGAGGCTTCCCGCTGCGGAGAAGCGGCGGCGGACCGGAACGTGCCGGCAATTGCATTCAGGAGGAGGATAGGCCATGAGAGCTGTCGAGGACCTGGTGGGAGAGACCGTGATGGAGAGGGCCAGGAAGCGGGCCCGGCTGATCCAGCAGCTGGACGACGATCAGCGGCGCCTGATGGCCAAGCAGGTGCTGCAGGACTGGAAGTCTTCCCAGGACGAGGACCTGTGCAGGAAGTTCAAGGAGCAGATCAAGGCGTACGCGCCCCCTCCCAAGGGCTTCCGTTCCACCGAAAAGGCTCTCGAGCAGAGCCCGCTCACCTTCCTGAACGATCTATGCAGGCTGCTTGCCGCCTCGGCTCCCATCGTCGACTCGGTGGTCGACATGTGGATGGCGATCCACGACCCCCTCTGCGAAGCCGTCGTGAAGCACCTGGGCGGGGAGCCGGACCGTCAGCGGATCCTGGACCGGAGCCGGAGGACCGGCGGGCCGGGAGCGCCCCGCGACTCCGGCTGGACCAGGCTGCGCAGCGGCTTCGACCAGGACTGCCCCGGAATGGGGACCGGCGAGGAGATCGACCTGATGTTCTGCCTGATGGCCGGCAACGAGGACTCGCTGCCCCTGGGCAGGTGGCTGGCCTCGCTGAAGGACCTCTCCGAGGACGATCCGCTATGGGAGGGCGGCGTCGAGCGCTTCGCCCAGCAGATCGGCTCGCTGGCTGAGCAGAAGAAGAAGGACAGGCAGGTGTTCGCCTCGGTGCGGTCGAGGTTCGCCAGCCTCGAGGAGCAGTACCGGGAGCTCCTCTCCGAGTTCCTCGGACTGGAGCCCCTGGAGTATTGCTGCTCGCAGGTGTCCATCCACCAGGAGAGGGTCGAGCCGCTCTACGGCAAGCTCTCCAAGCGGCTCAAGCAGCTGGCCGAGAAGCGCAAGGAGGAGCGACAGGCTGGCTCCTACGAGCAGCAGAAGGCGATCCGGGAGAAGCTCGACGATCTGGTGGGACGGGTGGTCGAGGTCCACGGGGAAATCCGGAGCGCCTTCGCTCCCTGGGACACCGACGGAGAGGAGGATCACGGCGACGAGGAGGACTCCTGGCAGGTGCGGGAGCTGGAGCAGAGCGTCAGGGAGCTGGAGGAGAGGAACCGGGAGCTGGACGCCCGGAACGAGAGCGGCCGGAGCGATCTCGAGTCGGCCCGGGAGGAGCTGAAGGGGATCCGGAAGGAGAGGGACGAGCTGCGCCGGGATCTGGAGGCCAGCCGCCGCGGCCAGAAGATGTGGCAGGACACCTACCACCTGCTGCTCAAGCAGAACGGGGATCCCCTGGAGGGGGAGAGGCGGATCGAGTCCCTGCGGGACGCGGTCGAGTTCGCCCGGCAGAGGTACTCCAAGGAGCTGGCCTTCGAGCTCAACCGGCACTCCCGGGTGGAGAAGAACCGCTTCGAGAAGCCCGAGGACGCGCTCCGGGCAATGGAGTGGCTGGCGGTGATCTACCGCAACGCGAGGATGGGCGAGAAGATCGACCTGGACCGCTCCCTGCGCGAGAACTGCAGCGGCTGGAAGTACACCCCCCACCAGAACGAGTCCACCATGAAGACCCACGAGGCGTGGTACCAGACCACGACCGAGGACGGCCGCGTCTTCAAGCTGGAGCCCCATCTGGGGACGGGCAAGGACAAGGACGACCGGTACACCATCCGGATGGCCTTCGCCTGGGACGAGCAGGCCAGCAAGGTGGTGATCGGCTACATCGGGATGCACCAGCGGACCGCGTAGGGCCCGGGGGCGCCGCCTCAGCCCACGAACTCCGGCTCCTGCCGGTGGTCCAGCAGCCCCTCCCGGTGGGCCCGGTGCAGGAAGCCGGCGATGGCCTGGCGTCCCCGGGGCCCGTAGTCGAGGGTCCAGTGGTTGACGTACATGCCCACGAAGCGGCCTGCCAGCTCCCGGTCGATGCCCCTGCCGAACTCCATGGCGTACTCCAGGGCCGGCTCGTGGTGGTCCATGGCGTAGCGTATGCTCTCCCCCAGGATCGCGGCGATGTCGCGGCGCTCCCCCTCGCCGAAGCGCTTGTGGATGGCGTTGGCCCCCAGGGGCAGGGGCAGGCCGCCGTTCTCCTCCTGCCACCAGCGGCCCAGGTCCTGGCACAGCGCCAGCCCCTCCCGGGCGTAGGTGAGCTGTCCCTCGTGGATGATCAGGCCCGCGTCGGCCTCGCCCTCCCTGACCGCCTCGGGGATCCGGTCGAAGGGGACGACCCGGTGCCGGATCTCCCGGGCCTTGCGGCCCAGCCACATCTGCAGAGCCAGGAAGGCGCTGGTCAGGACGCCGGGGATCGCGATCAGCGAGTTGGCGAGCTCCTCCCGGCCGAGGGGCTCCCTGGCCACCAGCATGGGGCCGTAGCCGTCCCCCATGCTGGCTCCGTGGGGGAGCAGGGCGTAGCGTCCGCTGGCGTGGGCGTAGGCGTGGACGCTCATGGCGGTGATGTCCAGCTCCCCCGCCAGGGCCCGCTGGTTGAGGGTCTGGATGTCCTGGTGGACGTGCTCGAAGCGGTAGGGCCCGGTGGGGATCCGATCCCGCGCCAGGGCGTAGAACATGTAGGCGTCGTCGGGATCGGGCGAATGCCCCAGGGTGAGGGTCCTGAGCGGCATGCCTGCCGGACGATCAGCCGATGTCGTGCCGGACGCCTCCCACCAGGACGTGGCGGACCGAGAAGTCGCCGTCCATTACCGCCAGGTCGGCGTGCCAGCCCACCTCGATCCGTCCCCGCCTACCCAGCCCCAGGGACGCCGCCTGGTTGAGCGAGGTGGTGGGCAGCAGCCGCTCCAGGGGCTCCCCGGTCCACCGGGCCAGGTTGCGCAGTCCCTCGTTCATCTTCAGGATGCTGCCGGCCAGAATGTCGGTGCCGGCCTTGCGGGCCGCTCCGTCCCGGACCTCCACCCGGATGCCTCCCATGTCCATGTCCTGATCCCCCTCCATGTGGGAGGCCGCGTTGGAGTCGGTGATCAGCATCAGGCGCCCGGGCCCGATCGCCTTCCAGGCGATCCGCGCCATCTCGGGCAGGACATGGTGGCCGTCGCAGATGATCTCGCACATCAGCCTCTCCTCCAGGATCCCGGCCCCCACCGCTCCGATCTCGCGATGGTGCATGGGGGTCATCTGGTTGCAGTAGTGGGTCAGGTGGGTGGCGCCCGCGGCCAGGGCCTCCCGCACCTGGGCGTAGCCGGCCGCGGTGTGGGCCAGCGAGGAGACGATCCCGCGGCGGGAAAGCTGGCGCACCAGCTCCATTCCTCCGGGCATCTCGGGAGCCAGCGAGACCACCGAGATGGGCGCCAGGGCGGCCAGCGCGTCGATCTCGGCGATGTCGGGATGGCGCATCCCCGCGGGGTTCTGCACCCCGGCGCACTCGGGGTTGAGGAAGGGGCCCTCGGCGTGGAAGGAGGGGGCTCTGGCGTAGGACGGGTTGCGGCAGTACTCGCTGGCCGCGGAGAAAGCCTGGCGGAGGCTCTCCTCCGGAAGGCTCAGGGTGGTGGGCAGGAAGGTGGTCACGCCCTCGGCGAGCTTGGACCGGGCCACCCGCTCCAGCGAGTCGGACTGTCCGTGGGAGACGTCGTGGCCGGCCGCCCCGTGGGTGTGGATGTCGATGAATCCCGGCACCACCAGCAGCCCCTGGGCGTCCAGGACCACCGGAGCCTGGGGGAGGCGCTCCCCGGCCCGGTAGATGCGGCTGATTCTCCCTTCCTCCAGATGGAGCGAGGCTCCCTCGAGATCCAGTCCGGGGCTGATCAGGCGAGCGTTGGCTAGAAGTCCGTCCGACATAGGCGGCAGTGTGCGCAGAGGGATAGGATCTGGCAATCGGAATCCCCAGGGGTTATAAGTAGTGGAGAAAGGAGCAGAATCCCGCGGTGAACAGCGACAAGCGCATCCCGACCCGGAGCGGCGGGCCGCTCACCTACAGCCCCTTCGAGGCGCTCGACGCGAGGCAGGTCCCGCCGAGCCCCCCCGAGCCGTCCCGTCCGCCCCCCAGTTCCCCCGCCTCCCCTCCCCGCAAGGGCCGCCGGGGACGCGTGGACCTGATCCGCCAGAAGGCGCACCGCGGCGGCAAGACGGTCACCGTGGTGACCAACTTCACCGGCACCAGCCACCAGGAGAAGCTCGAGCTGGCCCGCCGCATGCGCAAGGCCGTCGGGGTGGGGGGCACGGTCAAGGACGGAAGCATCGAGATCCAGGGGGATCAGCGCGAGCAGGCGGCGCGCATCCTGGAGGAGAGCGGCTATCGTCCGGTGTGGGCCGGGGGATAGCCCCCCGGATCACGGGCCAGGAGCCTGGGCGGGCTTCTCCCGGAAGGCGAGGGCCGCCGAGTTGATGCAGTAGCGCAGGCCGGTGGGGCGGGGGCCGTCGGAGAAGACATGCCCCAGGTGTCCTTCGCAGCGGCTGCAGACCACCTCGGTGCGCACCGAGAAGAAGTAGCTCCGGTCCTCCTTCTCGCCCACGTGCCGCTTGTCGATCGGCTTCCAGTAGCTGGGCCATCCGGTCCCCGAATCGTACTTGGCCTCGGAGCTGAACAGGGGCAGGTCGCAGCCGGCGCAGTGGTAGGTCCCCTTCTCCTTGGTGTTCCAGTACCGGCCGGTGAAGGCCCGCTCGGTGCCCTTCCGCCTCAGGATGTAGTACTGCGTCTCGGTGAGGAGCTCGCGCCACTCCCTGTCGCTGCGCACCACCTTGACGATCTCCCTGGGCTTCTCCGGTCCGGGGGCGGCTCCACCGGCGGACTCCCCGGGCTCCTCGGAAGACGGAGCCTCTGACCGGGGGGGATCCTGGGGCTCGTCCGGCATGGCGGGGGTGCGGGAGTGGGCGTCGGGAAGGAAGTACACTCCAGCCGAGGCCGCGGCCAGTCCTCCAAGGACCAGCAGGAGCTTCCAGGTTGCGGGGTGTCGCTTCATGCTGCGCGAGGTCGGCATCCTGCCGCCGGCAATGGCGGGAGTCCTGCCGAGCCTAGCGCTTGGAGCCCGGACGGCAAGGCCGAAGGTCCCGTCGCCGGGGACCTTCTCGTGCATCCAATCCAGGCTGCCGCCAAGAGAGTCAGGCGCTCGCGAAACGGGATCGGGCGCGGAGGCAAGCCGAGGTTTCCCCTGCGGAGGAACGGATTCCGCCACAATCCGGCCCGACCGGAAAAACAGATCCGGCAGTTCCACGCAGGCGTCTGCCTCGAGGCGGCGTGGAGCCAGGACTAGACGCTACCCACGGGCTCGACGGGAGACTGCCAACCGGTCCGCAGAGGGACATGCTGGCTCTCTTCGGGCACGGGACGGCTGCGGAGCGGGCATCCGTTGCACCCAATGCCCGCATCCTGGCGCTTTCCCCTGCGTCCCCTGGCTGGCTGGAATGGAAAAGGCTTCCAGTCATCCCTGCCCGTCTCCATGCCATCGCCCCTCGCCAGTCTTGTTCATCGGTTGCAGAAGCACAGGATGGACAGGTGTCTTGCCGGCACTGCCAGAGACGGCCGTTCCCGTTCAGTGCGAGGTTCGCGCTCGGTCCAGGAAGCGATCGGCATAATGAGGGGCAGCCCAGGCGGGGACGAGGTACTTGCGCAGGCTCGACGCCGTGAGCGCTTCAGGGGCAGTGTAGTCTGGATTGTCCAGCAGAAACTCGACTAGTGCGGGTACATCCATGGACCTTGGATCTCCTGCCTTGGCGATCATCCCGTTGGCGCCGATCACGTACATGGCGGGGATTCCTTCTACCTTGTAGGCCGAGGGGGCGCTGGCGCCCAATTCCCCAGGACCTCCCCAGACATTCCGGGTGGAGGTCCATCCGTTCTTATTGAGATGCGCCAAGGCCTTCTTGGGATTCGAGTCAACGCTCACCGTCAGCACTTCCACCTCGTCCTCCCATCCAGGGTTCTGCTCCACGTATGTCTGCAGCTTGGCCATGGGCGCCTGGCAGGGACCGCACCAGGTCGCCCAGAACTCCAGCACCAGCACCTTGTCCTTCAGCTCTGCCTTGCTGGGGAGCTCGCTGCCGTCCTCCAAGTCGTAGAAGGCGAACTCGGGAGCCGCAGTCCCGGGCATCAAGGTTCCGAATTCCTGCGCGTAGGCCTCGGCTTGCAGAGCAGCCTTGCCTTCCTCCCCCAGCAGCGCGTCGGGGAGGCTGATCCATCTGATCTGGTGGCCAATCAGGCCCCAGCCGTCGATCGAGCGCATGGCAAGGTCCACATACAGGGCATACTCTCCCTGGTACTTTCCGTCGAGCTTGCCGATTGCATCGGGAGTCAGGGCCAAGTCTATCTCGATGCCATACCCCACCAGGACATCGCTGTCGCTGCTATTCTTGGCCACGCTGCCGACTTCGATCGACTTCACCCAGAAGGTTCCCTCCTCGCCGGGCACGTCGAGCTCCGAGGCCATGTGGATTACCCGCTCTACTCCTTTTGCAGATTGCGGAGCGCCACTAAAGGCAGCGAATAACTTGTTCAGCACGCCCTCTCTGCTTCCCCTGAGAGCCGATCTGATCCCGTCACGGATGACAGGTATGTCGGCTTCGCCGATCTCCCTCACATGGCCGAGAATCTCGGGAGAAACCACACTGGAGTCCAGATAGGCCGAAGCATCCCTGTCGACCAGAAGCTGCAGGAGATCCTCTCCCAGCTTCCCGAGAGAGGGGTCGTCCTCCATGGTAATCGGCCCTGGGATGAACGATCCCGATTCCGTGGCGACGAGCATTCCAGCGAGCTTCGAGAACGACGCCTGGGCATCCTCCTCCCCGTCCTGAACCAGGAGAAGAAGAGCCAACGCAACGAGCAGCAGTGCGACGAAGAGGGAGAGGATGCGCTTCGGGTTTCTCATTGAGGCGTGAGGTGGCCGGGGTCGTTTGGACAGATTGGGAGCAGAACTAAGGATTGCGTGCGCCGTGAAAAGTCATGTTAACCGAGTGGGTGTGAATCCCACCTGAAAACTACTGCTCCATTCAGAAGCGGTCAGGGCGGTCTGCAGAGGCAACGATGCAGGCTGAAGCACACTGACAAAAAGGATCGCCGCAGGGCGATTCAGCGACCATGCAGGCCGGAACGCGAGTGAACGCCGAGCAGGCCTCGAAACAGTTAACGTGAGAGTCGACCCTCCGCGATCAAGGGGAAGGCCGATGACGAATGGGAAGCGAGCAGCACATGCACCATTCGGACTCACCGGGGTAGTGGTGCTGGCATGCATGGAATAGCGGGTAGCATGGAACACGGGAAGTCCTGCCGGTGCTGTGCAGATGGCAACTGGAACTCCGCGAGGAGCAGGCCGGGCCGGCAGGATGGCGGATGGGTCCGTAGTACCGATGAAGCAGGGTAGTGCCTGCCGAGGGAAGGGGTCCTGAGTTGGAAGCGGCATGGAAAGGAGGGAAGGACTTGGCAACTGACAAACGTCTAGCAGGGCCGGAGAAGGTTCGGAAGCTCCAGACCGTGCTGCATGCAAAAGCGAAGGAGGAACCTGAACGACGCTTCCACGCCCTGGCCGACAAGGTCTGGCGCATGGATTTCCTGATGGAAGCCTGGCGGCTGGTCCGGAACCTTTCAATGACATTGAGACACTTGAACCGTCAATTGATTGAGCATTTCTACGCATCGACAGGGTTGTCGCTGTGCTGGCTGACGGCGCAGCTCCCAGCCAGGTGCCGAGGCCCCTGGACCTCCACTGCAGGGGGCGCTGCCCCCTGCACCCCCGGGACCACTTAGGGTGGGGAAATGACGCCAAACACATGGCGAAGCCTGTCTGTGCCTCCGGAGCCAAGTTGCCATGGCTAGCGCCAGCCACGCCTGTCTGGACAGCATCCTCCCTCCTCGTGCTCATGTCATCCTGCTCGCTCATCGCTCACAGAAGACGGGGTGGGCAGGTGTCTCACCATCATTGGAAGAGACGGACCAGGATCCTGGATATAGCATCGCCCCTTCCTGCAACATGAGGAGCGATCCTCCCAGTCGCCGATGCTGCAAATAGGATCGGGACGAGCGCCATCCCATTCTTCGCCAGCCAGCCCAGCATGGCTGCGAGTGGGAGCAAGGCCAGCCTGCCCCGCAGCCGGGCAGGGGGGACGGTGCCGCTTTTCCTATGAAGCGAGGCGGCTCCTGGGATAGAGTGGACGGCATGGACCGGAGTTTGGCATGGCTCTGGATCGTGTTCCTGGGCGCCTTCCCGTCCCGGGGAGAGCCGATCGACTTCAACCGGGACATCCGTCCCATCCTCTCGGACCGCTGCCTGGTCTGCCACGGGCCGGACCCGGCCCAGCGCAAGGCCGGCCTGCGCCTGGACACCGAGGAGGGCTCCCGCAGGGATCTGGGCGGCTATGCCGCGGTGGTTCCTGGGGATCCGGAGCGGAGCGAGCTGCTCAGCAGGGTGGCCGGCCGGGGGGAGGACCGCATGCCTCCCCCGGAGACGGGGAAGGGGCTCGCCCCGGAGCAGATCCTGCTGCTGCGCCGCTGGATCGAACAGGGAGGGGACTACTCGCCGCACTGGGCCTATGTGCCTCCCCGGCGTCCCGAGCCTCCGGCCAACCGGGGGAGCGGCAGGGAGAGGAACCCCATCGACGCCTTCGTCCTGGCCCGGCTGGAGGCCCGGGGCCTGGAGTTCTCCCCCGACGCCTCCCCGGCCCTCCTGGCCCGCCGTGCGGCCCTGGACCTGACCGGGCTGCCGCCAGGAAGCGGGAGCCTGGAGGCCTTCCTCTCCGACTCCCGTCCCGGCGCCTGGGAGCGCTACGTGGAGCGGCTGCTGCACCATCCGGGCTTCGGGGAGCGCTGGGCCAGCATGTGGATGGACTTGGCCCGCTACGCCGACTCGGCCGGCTACGCCGACGATCCCCCCCGCACCATCTGGGCCTGGCGGGACTGGGTGATCGACGCCTACAACCGGAACATGCCCTACGACCAGTTCACCGTGGAGCAGCTGGCCGGGGATCTGCTCCCCGGCGGCGCGGAGTCGCGCCTGGTGGCCACCGCCTTCCACCGCAACACCATGACCAACAACGAGGGCGGCACCAGCGACGAGCAGTTCCGCAACGAGGCGGTCGTCGACCGGGTGAACACCACCATGCAGGTCTGGATGGGAACCACCATGGCCTGCGCCCAGTGCCACACCCACAAGTACGATCCGATCACCCAGGAGGAGTACTTCCGGATGTTCGCCATCTTCAACAACACCGAGGACAGCGACAAGCGGAACGAGCAGCCGACCATCCCCCTCTACTCGGCCCGGCAGCAGGAGCAGAAGCGGCGGTGGCTGGAGGAGATCGCCTCTCTGGAGGAGAGGCTGGCTCGTCCCGATCCGGCCATCGGCCGGGAGCGGGAGGAGTGGCTGCGGAGCATGAGGCAGGCGCCCCGGTGGGAGCCGATCCGGCCCTTGGCGGCCGAGGCGCGGGGGCGCCGGCTGGAGATCGGGGAGGATGGAGACGTCCGGGCCCGGGGCGAGAGGCCGGAGCGGGACGTCTACCGCGTCGGCTTCGAAGTCCCTGCCGGGGGCCTCCGGGCCCTGCGGCTCAGGACCGGTCCCCAGAAGGACAACTTCGCCCTCTCCCGGGCCGAGCTGCTATTCGAGCCCGAAGCCCAGCGGACCATCTCCGCACGCCATGTCCGCATCTCCCTGGAGGGGAAGGAGCGGATCCTCTCCCTGGCCGAGGTCCAGGTCTTCGCCGGGGAGAAGAACCTGGCCCCTGGGGGAACCGCCCGCCAGAGCTCGACCGCCTTCGAGGGCCCGGCCCGGCTGGCCATCGACGGAAGCACCGACGGTGACTACGACCAGGGGAGCACCACCCACACCGCCATCAGCGACGATCCCTGGTGGGAGCTGGATCTGGGGGAGGCCCGCGCCATCGACCGGGTGGTGGTCTGGAACCGGACGCACTCCGAGCCCTCCATAGGGGAGAGGCTGGCCGGATTCCGCCTCCAGCTGCTGGACGGGGACCGGAAGACGCTCTGGGAGCAGGTCCATGCCGAGGCTCCGTCGCCCCGGGCGGAGATCGCTCCCGGCGGCCCGGCGCCGGTGGCCCTCGCCGAGGCCCATGCCGACTACTCGCAGGACGGCTTCGAGGCCTCCTCGGCGCTCCTCGGCAGCGCCGACGGCTCCAAGGCCTGGGCGGTCGGGGGGCAGACCGGGAAGCCCCACTGGCTGGTCCTGGTGCTGGAGGAGCCCCTGGAGGCCGCCGCTGGAAGCCTGTCTCTGGTCCTCCGCCAGGAGAGCCGCCACGATCGCCACCTGATCGACAGCTTCTCCCTGGAGGGGACCGGGGATCCCGTCCTGGTGGAGCTCTCCCGGCTGCCTCCCGGCGTCCAGGAGCTGCTGGAGCTGCCTCCCGGCGAGCTGGAGGAGGCGCAGCGGGAAGAGCTGGCGGCCGCCCACCGCCGGGTCTCCCGCACTCTCCGGCCCCTGCAGCTCAGGCTGGAGGAGCTGCAGGCCCAGGCCGCCTCGCAGAAGCCCCTTACCACCGTGCCGGTGATGAGGGAGCTGGAGGGAGACAGGCGCCGCGTCACGCGCGTCCAGGCCCGCGGCGACTACAAGGCCCTGGAGGCCGAAGTGGTGGAGGGGACCCCTGCCGTCTTCCACGCTCCCGAGCAGGAACGGCCCGATCGGCTCGGGCTGGCCCGCTGGCTGGTCAGCCGGGAGAATCCCCTGACCGCACGGGTGCTCGCCAACCGCTACTGGGAGCGCCTCTTCGGGACCGGCCTGGTCGCCACCAGCGAGGAGTTCGGATCCCAGGGGGACCTGCCCACCCATCCCCTCCTGCTCGACTGGCTGGCGGTGGAGCTGATGGAGAGCGGGTGGGACCGCAAGCGCCTCCTGCGCCTGATCCTGAATTCGACGGCCTACCGCCAGAGCTCCCGGACCACCCCCTTCCTGCGGGAGGCCGATCCCGGCAACCGCTGGCTGAGCCGGGGGCCGCGCATCCGGCTGGAGGCGGAGATGGTGCGGGACCAGGCCCTGGCCATCGGGGGGCTGCTGGACGGATCCCTCCACGGCCCGCCGGTCCGCCCCCCGCAGCCCCCTATCGGGCTCTCCGCCGCCTTCGGCGGCGGCATCGACTGGAAGGCCAGCCAGGGCGGAGACCGCTACCGCCGGGGCCTCTACACCCAGTGGCGGCGCTCCAACCCCTATCCCTCGATGGTGTCCTTCGACGCCCCCAGCCGGGAGGTGTGCACCGTGCGCCGGCCACGATCCAACACCCCCCTGCAGGCCCTGGTGACCCTCAACGATCCGGTCTACGTGGAAGCGGCTCAGGGGCTGGCCCGGCGCGTCGCGGAAAGGGAGGGCGGCCTCCGATCGCGCGTCTCCTGGGCCTTCGTCCAGTGCCTTGCGAGGGATCCCAGCGCTGGCGAGGCCGCGCTGCTCGAGGAGCTCTACGAGGATGCGGTCGGCGAGTTCTCCCGAGATCCGGAGGCGGCCCGGCAGTGGGCCGGAAGCCTTCCGGGGACGCCCGGGAGCGGCGACGCCCTGGTGGAGCTGGCCGCCTGGACCGCCCTGGCCAACACCCTGCTCAACCTGGACGAACTGTTCCTCAAGCCATGAGCCCCGAGCTGGAACTGCTGCAGCACCGCACTCGCAGGCACTTCCTCAAGGAAGCGGGCCTGGGGATGATCGCCCTTGGAGGCCTGCTCGAGGCGGAGCCCGGAAGCCGCCCTCACGGCGGGGACCGTCCCATGGCGCCCCGCTATCCGCACTTCCCGGCCCGGGCCAAGCGGGTGATCTACCTGCACATGACCGGATCCCCTCCGCACCTGGACCTGTTCGACTACAAGCCGGAGCTGCAGGCCAGGGACGGGGAGGACTGCCCCGGATCGGTTCTCAAGGACCGGACCTTCGCCTTCACCTCGGGGGTGCCCAAGCTCATGGGGACTCCCCGCACCTTCTCGAGGCACGGCCCCGGCGGCATCCAGCTCTCGGACGCGGTCCCCCACTTCCGGGGCATCGCCGGGGAGATGTGCGTGGTCAAGTCGGTCCACACCGACCAGTTCAACCACGCGCCCGCCGAGCTTCTGGTCTACACCGGATCCCCCCGGCCGGGGCGGCCCTCGATGGGTTCCTGGGTCACCTACGGGCTGGGAAGCGAGAACCAGAACATGCCGGGCTTCGTGGTGCTCATCTCCAGCGGGGTCCAGCCCAACGGAGGGCGCAACTCCTACGGCAGCGGCTTCATCCCGTCGGTCTTCCAGGGAGTGCAGTGCCGCTCCAAGGGGGATCCGGTCCTCTACGTCTCGGATCCCGGCGGCATGACCCGCGGCCTGCGCCGCCGTACCCTCGACGCGCTGGGGGAGCTCAACCGCCTGCAGTCCCGCCAGTTCGGGGATCCCGAGACCCTCACCCGCATCGCCCAGTACGAGCTGGCCTTCCGCATGCAGGCCGAGGTGCCCGAGCTGATGGACATCTCCCGGGAGCCGGCCCGGGTTCTGGAGGCCTACGGGGCCCAGCCCGGGGCCGAGAGCTTCGCCAACAACTGCCTCCTGGCCAGGCGGCTGGCCGAGTCGGGGGTGCGCTTCGTCCAGCTCTTCGACTGGGGCTGGGACTTCCACGGCACGGGGGAGGCCACCGGCCTGACCAAGGGGCTCACCGAGAAGTGCGCCACGATGGACAAGCCGGTGGCGGCCCTGATCCGGGACCTGAAGGAGCGGGGCCTCCTGGAGGACACCCTGGTGGTGTGGGGCGGGGAGTTCGGCCGGACCCCCTTCCGGGAGGGCCGCACCGCCCGCAGCAAGATCCTCGGCCGGGACCACTATCCCGACTGCAACGCTATGTGGATGGCCGGCGGAGGCGTGCGCGGAGGGATGGAGTACGGCAGCACCGACGATCTGGGCTTCGCCATCGCCGAGAACCCGGTCCACATCCACGACTTCCAGGCCACCATCCTGCACCTCCTGGGGCTCGACCATACCCGCCTCACCTACCGGTTCCAGGGGCGTGACTTCCGCCTCACCGACGTGCACGGAGAGGTGGTCCGCCCCCTCCTGGCATAGGCTTCCCGTCCCTCCCTGGCGCTGCTTAACGCGATCGCCGGGAGTTTTCCTTCCAAGCTGTTCCTGGAGTCTCCGGGCTCGGGCAGGCGCCCGGACTTGCCGGATGCAGGCTACTGCTGCTTGCCGACGAGCCGGGCGGTTGGAGGGTGTGAAGCCGCGATTGCCCGGCGGCGCTCGCCATGCCGCCTCTGCCAGCGATGGCGAGACTCCTTCCCGAACCAGTGCTCTGCGGCCTGCGAGCGGGATCGGCGACGAGCGGGGAAGACGGCATGCCCAAGAGGCGGGACGCTGCTTCGCCGACCCTGGGGGTAAGGAGCGAAGCGGCGATCCCCCAGGATCGGGACTGGCAACGGGGCCTCTTCCTGGACTCCCCGAGCCCGGGGATGAAGATCCGCCGAATCCGGGCTTGCCATTAAAGCGAACGGTTTGCAAACATGGATCCTGTTAGTCAGATGTGCCTTTCCCGCCTTCATAACCTTCCCTTCCGGGCCATGGCGGGCTTGTGGGCGCTGGCGCTGGCGGCGCTGGCCTGCGGGGCGCACAGCAGCTCCTTCCACCTGCTGGTGCACGGCGAGGATGTGAAGTGCTGCCTGGGAGATCCGGGAGCGCCCGAGCGGGATTCTCCGGCGGAGCCTCCCGATCCCCTCGATCCCTTCTGCTGCGAGGGAGGCTGCTCCTTCGAACCTGCTTCCCCGTCCCATCTGCCCCCCTGGAGAGTCTTTCCCTGTCATCTCCCGGGCTGCCACTTTCAGGCTCTTCCGTCCTGCCTCGAGTCCGCCTCGCCCCGGGGGCCTCCGGTCGTTCTCTAGCTTTCCTTCTGCCGTATCTGCAGGCGGATCCCCAAGTTTCCTTGACGGGCCGCCAGCGGACGCTAGCTCCCCTGCTTCCTTCCGGGAGGGCAGGGGTCCACGAGAACACCCGACTGCGCTTTTCATGAACCCGGAAGCCGTCCCTGGGCCGGAGGTCCGTCGCTCCGGCGCCTTCACGCTCGTCGAGCTGCTGGTGGTGATCGCCGTGATCGCCATCCTTGCAGGACTCCTGCTCCCGGCTCTTAGCCGGGCCAAGGAGAAGGCCAAGCGCGTCCACTGCGCCTCGGGCATGAGGCAGCTCGGCCTTGGGTTCCTCATGTACGCCGACGACTACCAGGGCAGGCTGCCGATCACCGGACACGAGACCCGGAGCGAGGAGAGCGTGTGGCTTCACACCCTTGTCCCCTACGTGGGCGATACCGGAGAGCTCCGGCTATGCATCGCCGATCGCCGGCGAGAGAAACGCCGGATAATGGGAGGGACCAGCTACATCCTCAACGAGTACCTGGCGGTGGACGAGCGCGATCCCTTCGGCAACCCGGTGTCTCCTCCATACCGACTCCACAACCTGTACCAGCCGACCGGGACCATGCTGCTATTCGAAGTTTCGGACGATTACGGATGGGATCCCCTCTCCGATCACACCCATTCCCGCAGCTGGCTTGTGGGCTGGAACCAGGTGATCTCCGATATCCAGCCGGACCGTCACGGTGGCGCCGCTCCCGCCGAGGATCACAGCCGTGGCCGGGCGAACTACCTGTTCGCCGACGGCCATGTGGACTCCCTGGAAGCGGAGAGCCTCAAGGAGCAGATCGAAAACGGGATCAATCCGGCCCGGCCGCCGCTCCCGTCCATGGACAACACGGGCTTTGCAGGACGATGAAGCGCCTCTCCATCCCGTTCGCCTGCTGGGTGGAAAAAAGGGCTTGCCATTAAGCGAACGGTTTGCAAAATCGGCCCTGTTCGTCCGATGCATCCATCCCGCATCCATAGCCTGCCCTACCGTGCCATGGCGTGCCTGTGGGCGCTGGCGCTGGCGGTTCTGGCCTGCGGGGCCCACAGCAGCTCCTTCCACCTGCTGGTCCACGGCGAGGATGTGAAGTGCTGCCTGGGAGATCCGGGAGCGCCCGAGAAGGATCTTCCGGCGCCGCCTCCCGATCCCCTCGATCCCTTCTGCTGCGAGGGAGGCTACGCCTTCGAACCTGCTTTCCCGTCTTCTCCGTCCCTCTGGAGAGTCTTTTCCTGGGGCCTATCGGGCTGCCATCAGCAGGCCCTGCCTTCCTTTCTCCTATCCGCCTCGCCCCGGGGTCCTCCGGTCGTTCTCTAGCTCTCCTTCTACCGGATCTGCAGGAGGCCCTCCGTCTGTTTGTCGGGCCTCTTGCGGAAGCTAGCTCCTCTGCTCCCCTCCGGGAGGGCAGGGGCTTACCAGAACGACCGACTGCACGTTGCATGAACCCGGGAACCGTTCCCAAGCACGAGGCCCGCGCCTCCGGCGCCTTCACGCTCATCGAGCTGCTGGTGGTGATCGCCGTGATCGCCATCCTTGCTGGACTCCTGCTCCCGGCTCTTAGCCGGGCCAAGGAGAAGGCCAAGAGCGTCCATTGCGCCTCGGGCATGAGGCAGATCGGCCTTGGCTTCCTCATGTACTCCGACGACTACCAGGGGAGGCTGCCGATCACCGGACACGAGACCCAGAGAGAGGAGGCCGCGTGGCTTCACACCCTCGGCTCCTACGTGGGCAGGACCGACGAAATTCGGCTCTGCA
This sequence comes from Limisphaerales bacterium, assembly GCA_965221075.1. Classification (GTDB taxonomy): domain Bacteria; phylum Verrucomicrobiota; class Verrucomicrobiia; order Limisphaerales; family AAA164-E04; genus UBA2970. Next base: position 2,408,967 of record OZ244865.1, on the reverse strand, counting down.
GCGCGGACCGCCAGCGGGAGAAGCGCCGCAGCATGAGGGGGACCAGCTACATCCTCAACGAGTACATGGCGGTGACAAGGCGCGATCCCTTCGGAAACCTGGCATCCCCGCCCTTCAACTTGCACAACCTGTACCAGCCGACCAAGTCGATGCTCCTGTTCGAGGTTTCGGACGAATACGGCTGGAGTCCCTTCGAGGATCATTCCCATTCCCGCAGCTGGCTTGTCGGCTGGAAGCAGGTCATCGCCGATATCCAGCCGGACCGTCACGGAGGCGCCGCTTCCGCCGAGGATCACAGCCGTGGCCGGGCGAACTACCTGTTCGCCGACGGCCACGTGGATTCCCTGCGGGCGGAGCATCTCAAGGAACAGATCGACAACGGGATCAATCCGTCCCGGCCTCCGCTTCCGTCCATTTCCACCGCAGACTTCGCTAGACAATGAATCGCCACTCCGCCTTGAAACGACACTCGATCCCGTTCGCCTCCTTTCTCGTCCTTGCTTTACTTGGGATCCGTCCGATCAGCGCCGCCGAGCGGGTAGACTGGGTCGACAAGAGGCTCTACTGGGCCGAAGGCCACGGGGACCTCGTGATCGCCTACAGCGAAGATCATGACGATCACGACGATCCTGATGATCACGAAGATCCTGACGATCATGATGATCCTGACGATCATGATGATCCTGACGATCATGACGATCACGGCCACCACGGTAGCGGGTGGGAGTGGTCCTTCAACATCGACACCCTGGAGATCGCGGGTCTGCATGAAACGATCGTCGAGCTGGGCACCGCGGGGCGCTATTCGATTCCGCCGGGATTCGAGTTCCTGGGGGAGCCGGGATCGCCGGTGTGGATCAGCCCCCAGCTTTCCGAGGAGGGACTGCCTTTCTGGGGCATGGTGACCCAGGCCGACGAGGACGAGTTCACCGACCTCTCCCTGCACCTGGTCGGGCACGAGGGCCCCGGAGACTACTTCTACTGGTTCAGCGAAGGGGGCGGAGATGTGGTGGTCTCGATGGACACCAGCGACGGCATCGACGATTCGGATCATGTGATGCTGGCTCCGCACGGGCACTACCACCAGAGCCTTGGATTCACCAGGCCAGGCACCCATCTGATCACCTTTCAGGCCCATCTCGAGCGGGAGGACGGCACCCATGTAGAGAGCATGCCCAGGACGGTCCGGGTGGCGGCCGCCGTGGTGGATCGGGGCGAGCTGGATCTCGAGGTGGCCTACGAGGATGGCGAGTGGGAGCTGGCGCTGCACCAGCATGATGCCGATATGGAACTGGAGCCCGGCGAGGTGGTCATGCACGCCGGGCCTTCCACCATCGTCCCGGTGCCCGACGATGCCCGCTTCGCCTTTCTGGGACAGCCCGGAAGCCCTCGCTGGATACTGCCCCAGGAGGAGCGCGAGGGCATCCTGTGGCTCGGTATCGCCGGGGACGAACTGGAAACGGGCATCTTCCAGCAGGACCAGGCGTTCCTGCAGCTGGTCTCCCTGGACGGCCCGGGCCCTCTCTGGCTCTACGTCACCGACACCTTCGGGGCGCCCCGGATCAGCTTCGACAGCACCGATGGCCTGGACGATTCCGATCGCGTGGCGGTCGCCGCGGGAAGCCATGGCCACTTCAATCTCGCTCTGGAGCAGCCCGGCCAGTACCAGCTGGGACTCAGGGCCAGCGGCATCTCCCAGAGCGACGGGACCGAGACCACGAGCGAGGTGGTCAACTTCCTCCTGGAGGTCCATCCACCCCTGAGATTCTCCTCGGGAGTGCTGGAGGTGGAAGTGGCCTTCGAGGAGGACGAATGGGAGATGGAGCTCCTGGATCCTGCCACCGGATCCCTGCACCTGCCCGGCGACGTCCTCATCCACGGAGGGGCCGAGGCCGTGAAGCCTCGGCCCTCCCATCCCGATCTGGACTTCCTGGGCGAGCCGGGAACGCAGGTGCATCTCCTGCCCCAGGAAATAAGGGAAGGCGTTCCCGTCCTCGGCTTCGCCGCCGAGGAGGTGCCCCATGACGCGTTCGTGGACGACAGGTTCCGGGTGCGGCTGGTGGACATGGAAGGGCCTGGCGGAGTCCTGCTCTACTCGGTGGACTCCTTCGGCAGCCCCCATATCCATTTCAACACCCTGGACGGCATCGACGAAGCGGACAGCTACGAGCTGATGGCGGAGGGGCACTACCACCAGAACATGGTATTCACCCGCCCCGGCTTCTACCGCCTGGTGCTGAGGCCCGAGGGGCAGCTGGCGGGTTCGGAGGAAGCCGTCCTGGGCGAGCCGCGCTCGCTGCTGTTCCTGCTCGACCACGCCGGAGCCCTGGAACTGGGCATCCGCAGGAATGCCGAAGGCTCAGCCGAGCTGTTCTGGCAGTCCGCCGACGGCCTCGACTACCGGATCGAGACCGCCGAGAGCCTGGATCATCCCCACTGGTCCGAACTGATCGTCCTGGAGGGCGACGGCTCCATGCTTTCGCATCCCCTGGGCGCCGCCGATCCCCAGCGGTACTACCGGGTGACGGCCCAGTAGCGGCCGAAGGGGGAGACCTGCTGCCCATCCGCGATCCCTGGCGGAGGGAGCGGCCTTGCCCGCCGCAGTCGGCCCTGTTCCCTGGCTCCGGTCCGACCGGGAGCCGGTGGAGCAGGGCCTTCTTTCTGCTGGAAGGGCAGGAAGCCGTTCCGCCCTGCGGGGCGGGCGGGGGGAGGGGAGCCGGGCTAGCCGATCCTTCCCAGGAAGAGGTCCCGGCCCTTCGCCAGCGCCGCGATCTTGCGATCGGCGATGGACCTGTTGAGCATCCAGAAGCCGCAGTCGGGGTGGATGTAGCGCAAGCGGTCCAGGCCCAGGATGCGGACAGCCTCCTCGATCCGCCGGGCGATCTCCTCGGCGCTCTCCACGTGGTTGATCTTGATGTCCACCACGCCGATGCCCAGGCCGGTTTCGGCCCGCACGTCCTTGAGAGCCTCCAGGTCCGAGAGCGGGCGGCGGGCCATCTCCAGCACCAGGTGGTCGGCGTTGAGGCTGTTGAGGAACTCCAGGATCGTCTTCCAGTCCCCCTTCTGGATGGTCTGCCCGCCGTAGTTCCCGAAGCATAGGTGCACCCCGGTCTCTCCCTGGAAGTTGTCGAGCAGGAGGTTGATCGAGGTGGCGGCCAGAGAGGAGTGCTCCGGGTTGCCCGGCAGGTGGGCCTCGTCCACTTGCAGGCAGGCCGCCGGCAGGTCCTTGACCTGGCTGGCCAGGATGTCGGCGAGGATGATGGTGAGGGACTCCAGGCTGCGGTAGTGCTCGTCCATCAGGGAGCGGGCCAGCATGTAGGGGCTGGTGAGGGTCAGCTTGAAGTCGCCTCCCGCCACCGATGCGGCCCGCTGGCAGTCCTGAAGCAGGTTTAGCGAGCCCTCGCCCAGCGCTTCGGTCACCACCGCCGCCGGCCGGGACCGGAAGGACATTTCCCGCTTGCGGGACCAGGCCTCGCTTCGGGAACGGCCGATGGCAGTGGTGCAGCCGCCCAGGCGGCGGGCGAAATAGTCGATCATCCCGTTGGTGTCGGGATGGTTCACGTCGAACCGGTAGAGTTCGCCGTCGGTGGGCAGGTCGATTCCGGCCTGGCGCTGCAGGTCGAACACCACCCGGGTCGCGTCCACCAGCGCCTGCTCGCTAGGAGACGCCCTCAGCCAGTCGGGTATGGGGTAGGAGCCCACCGTGGTGGTCCGGAGGGAGGGGGAATCCTTCGGCGAATCGGGAGGCGGGTACGTCATTGGCAGGGATCCTGTTAGGGAACAGGCAGCCTTTTGACAAGCAGAACCACCCGGTTCAAAGGTATCGGAAAAGACGTGAAAAACCGGTTTTCCAGGGAAATGTATCGTCAGGTCTCGAAATGGCCGGGAGTCCTTCCTCGATCGGTCTGGACGCCGTCCCGATGGACACTCCAGGGGCAAGGGCGAACATTCCGTCCATCGAAGCCGAACCGGTTTGGAGGGTGTGTTATTCCACTGCCGCAGATCGGCAGTCTGGAACATCCGTCCCGATCGTCTGGATCATCTCGAACGGGGCCGGCGTTCCCGAAGCGATGGCATGCCAGACTTCGTTCGGCGGAGGAATGGAGACAGGGCAGGCCATTCCGTCCATTCGGGATCGGAAGCCTGCCTCTGTGGCGAATCAGAGCATGCGGTTGTGCTGAAGCGCTGGAGCTCCGCCGTTCCAGGCGACGTGGCCACGGCGCCTGGAACGGCGGCCTGGCAGCGGCGCCCATCGTCCCTTCGTCTCCATGCCGTGCAGAAGTCCACATCCGCGATCGTCACCATGATAATGCTGGATCGTCACCCGGTCGCGCCCGAACCGGCGGAACGTAAGGAGCCTCAGGGCGGATCCGCCTCCCAGCCCGAAGCTGTCGCAAGCTTCCTCCTCCGCCGATGCCTGGGCCGGCGCTGTATTGGCTGGAAGGGAAACTGCCGCCGTGGTAGGAAGCGCCCCTGATGAACCCCGCAGGAAGAATCTCCCCGCTACTCCTTCTGCTCCCTTTCCTGGCGCTGCAGGTTCAGGGGGAGAGGCCCTTTCTCCATCCGCTCTTCTCCGACCATGCGGTCCTCCAGCAGAGGAAGGAGATCCCGGTCTGGGGATGGACCGAGCCCGGTGCCGAGGTGATCGTCAGCCTGGCCCACCAGATGATGCTCGCCAAGGCCGACGAGTCGGGCCGCTGGGAGGTGCGCCTGGGCCCCTTCGCTCCCGGAGGTCCGCATGAACTGAAGGTTCAGGGGCTCCAGGAAGCGGTCGTCGGAGATGTGATGATCGGCGAGGTGTGGCTCTGCTCCGGGCAGTCGAACATGGAATGGCCGGTGTCGCTCTCGCAGAACCCCGAGGAGGAGATCGGCAGCGCCGATCATCCCGGCATCCGCCTGCTCACCGTGCCCAAGCGGATCTCGGCCGGGCCGGTCGAGAGCTTCGAGGCTTCCTGGCAGGTGTGCTCCCCCGAGACGGTGGCCGACTTCTCCGCGGTGGGCTACTACTTCGGCCGCAGCCTTCACCAGGAGACGGGAGTCCCGGTGGGGCTGATCGACGCCACCTGGGGGGGGACCGTGGCCGAGGCCTGGGTGAGCGGCCAGGGCATTGGCCAGCTGGCCGACTTCGGTCCGGCACTCTCCGAGGTTGCCCGCTGGCGGGGCGAGGAGGAGGAGATACTGCGGCGCTACGCAGAGTCGATCCAGGCCTGGTGGAAGGACAACGATCCAGGGTCGGCTCCCGATGCCATGTGGTCGCGGCCCTCGCTGGGAGATTCGGACTGGCCGGAGATGCAGCTGCCAGGACACTGGGAGGGGGACGCTCTTCCCGATTTCGACGGGGTGGTGTGGTTCCGCAAGAGCTTCGGCATTCCCGCGCTTTGGGAGGGAAGCGACCTGATCCTGCACCTGGCGCGTATCGACGACGGGGACACGACCTTCGTCAACGGCCATCAGGTGGGCAGCACGCTTGGATGGAATACCGAAAGGCGGTACCGGATTCCGGCCGGCCTGCTCCGCAAGGAGGGCAACGTGATCGCGGTCCGGGTGCTGGACACCAATGGAGAGGGCGGCTTCCACGGACGCCCCGACGAGATGTACCTGGCTCCCGCCGAAGGGGCCCGGCCCGGAGCGCAGCCGCTTTCGGGCTGGTGGAAGTGGAAGCGGGGGAAGGAGCGGACCGAGCTGAAGCCGCTGCCCCAGCCGCCCGGCTCGTCGCCCAACCGGGTCACCGTGCTCTACAACGGAATGATCGCACCGCTGGTCCCCTATGCTCTGAGGGGGGCAGCCTGGTACCAGGGCGAGTCCAACGCAGGACGCCCCACCCAGTACCGCACCCTCCTGCCCACCCTGATCGGGGACTGGCGGGCTCGGTTCGGCCAGGGAGACTTTCCCTTCCTGATCGTCCAGCTGGCCAATTTCATGCAGCGAGAAGCGCAGCCTGCCGAGTCGCGATGGGCCGCTCTGCGCGAGGCCCAGGACCTGGCCGCACGCAACGACCCCATGACGGGGCTGGCGGTGGCCATCGACATCGGGGAGGCGGGCGACATCCATCCCCGCAACAAGCAGGAGGTGGGCCGCAGGCTGGCCCTGGAGGCCCTCAGGATCGCCTACGGAAGGGAGGATCTGGTGTCCCAGGGACCAGTGTTCTCGGGAATGGTCCGCAACGGGGCCTCCCTAGTCCTCAGCTTCGACAGCGTGGGCTCGGGACTGGTGGCCCGTGGAGGGGACTCCCTCGAGGGCTTCGCGGTGGCGGGAAGCGACGGGCGCTATGTCTGGGCCCAGGCCCGGATCGAAGCTGACCGGGTCGTGGTCGCCTCCCCCGAGGTGGAGGAACCCCGGAGCGTGCGCTACGCCTGGGCCAACAACCCCGGGGCCAATCTCTACAACCGGGAGGGGCTTCCCGCAGCGCCCTTCCGGTCCGACGTCGAGGCTGCCGAGATCCCGGGCGGCTTCGTCCCGCTGTTCGACGGGGAGAGCCTGGAGGGCTTCGAGCAGATCAACGGGAGCGCGGTCTACGAAGTGGTTGACGGCGCCATTCTGGGAACCACCACGCAGGGCAGCCCCAACTCTTTCCTTTGCACTACCAGGCGCTTCCGCGACTTCGAGCTGCAGTTCGAGGTGAATCTGATCAATCCCCAGCTCAACTCCGGAGTGCAGATCCGCAGCAACAGCTACGCCCACGACCGCGGGGGGAGGGTCCACGGATATCAGGTGGAGATCTCCTCCAACGGCCATGCCGGATTCGTCTACGACGAGGCGAGGCGGGGCTGGCTGAGCACCGATCGCAGCGATCCCAAGGCGCGAGGGGCCTTTCGGACGGGAGACTGGAACCACTACCGGATCCTCTGCCAGGGGGATCGCATCCGCACCTGGGTCAACCATGTTCCAGTGGCCGATGTCACGGACTCGATGACCGCCGAGGGCTTCATCGGCCTTCAGGTGCACGGGGTGAGAGGGGATCCCCATTGGCAGGTTGCCTGGCGCAATCTCTGGATCCGGGAGATCGAGGAGGACCTGGGAACGCCCCTGTTCGACGGCGAGAGCCTCAAGGGATGGACGGGAAGCGGCCGGGGATGGCATGTCGACTCCGAGGGCAACCTCTCCCGGGGGGAGGAGCCGGGGGGCTACCTGTGGACCGAAGAGTCCTTCGGCGACTTCGAGCTGCGGGCCGAGTTCCGGGTCTCCCCGGGATGCAACAGCGGCATCTTCTTCCGCACCGATCCGGGCAATCCGGTCCAGGGCGGCTTCGAGATGCAGATCCTCGACTCGCACGGCAAGGCTTCCCCAGGGAAGCACGACTCCGGCTCCCTCTACGACGTGCTGGCGCCCCGCGTCAACTCCATGAGAGCAGCCGGTGAGTGGAACAGCTGCCGCATCAGGGCGGTCGGATCCGAGGTGGCCATCTACCTCAACGGGGAGCGCGTGGTCGAAGCCGATCTTTCCCAGTGGACCGAGGGAAACGCCAATCCCGACGGCTCACGCAACAAGTTCCGCACCCCGCTGGCGGAACTGCCCCTCAAGGGGCACATCGGGCTTCAGGATCACGGACATCCGGTCTCTTTCCGCAACCTGTACCTGAGGCGTCTATAGACCCTGTGGATCCTTTGGGATAACTCGAAGCAGGTGGGAACGTAGCCCAAACGCGCTTTCGAACCGGAAATCCGGCAAGAGGCGACTGACTGCCGCCTCAGCGGTTTCTGGAAGAGCGCATTTACCGCAGTTCGTCATATTCCTGGCAGGTATGCCCGCAGTTGCAGAGATTATCCTGCCCTAGCTGGGTATGTGCTTCGGCTCTCCGGTCCGATCCACAATCCGTGCAGAGCGGCATAGCTCAGGCCGGCGGGGCATTCGGACATTTCCGGTAACCCGGAAATAATCGAAGCGGCAGAAGGGGCTGTGCGCCGACTTCGGTACTTCGGAGTACACAGGGCGGTGTCGCTGTGCCATGGTGAAGTCCTGATGCCCAATCTCCTGGCCGACGAGCAACAGCTGTTTCCCTGATCCAAAGATTCGATCAAGAGCGCTCACCAGGCAGGAGCGCCTGACCAGGGAAGGCCGAAAAGCCTTTGTCTGATAGAGACCAACGCAAGGCACGCTGCAGGGGTTCTCGGTTGGGGAACCGGAACCAGAGCCATCTGGGCGCTGCGCCCGATTGGAGCGCATATGCCGAGTCTAGAATCACGGGGAGGCTTGGAAAACGTCCCTGATCTCAATGCTGTCCCTCTGCGTTCGAATCATAGCGCGACATGCTCGCGTCTGATCTCCTGCCGAAAGCATTCCGGCACTTCATCCCACACGAACAGGTCGACACGGAAGGGAAGGCTGCTCTCTTCAAGCGCCTCTCGCAGGGCACCGACCTGAGGGCGCTGCTCCGGAGTTGCGAATACGACCATGTCGAGATCGGATCCCGGTCGAGAGGTCCGTCTCGCTCGAGACCCGTAGACCCAGGATTCAGTTTCTGGAATATGCTTTGAGAGGAGCGACAACAGCGTTATTCTCTGATCGGGAGTTATGTCAATGAGCTGGGTCATGGCCTTGAATCGCCGCTCATATGCCTGTAGAGATTTGTGGCGTCGTCTATGAAATCAGGCACAAGTGCAAGGCAGGCTTCGGCATTTTTGCCGTCGTAGTCGTGCGAGGTGCCAGTTCTGGCGTCGGCGTATCGAAGCCACCGATCTATCGAATTGGGCAGCAACAAGTTCTCGTGAGCGATGCGGAGAACCGGCTTGGGACTGTTGGGAGCTTCGGCGATGCCAAGGTCCTCGATCAAATAGCGCTTCAGCACCTTCCACAGGCAGTCGTAGCAGGTCTCGAACCGCTGGATTACCGACTCGGCGATGGCTTCGCTGTCCAAGTTGGAAAGTGACGGGTTTCCCTGTTGGTAATTGTCGTTCTGCTCCCGCAGACGCTTGAGCGAAAGCTGGAGTTTGGTGTAGTCGATCATGCCAGGGGTCCAATTGGTTTCAGTTCGAAGCATGTCTGGGCACTAGAGCTTCGACTGTTCTCACGGGCTCATAGCCACTCCCAGGAATGTCTTGTGGAAGCTGTGCTGTCCATCCAAGGAGTGCTTGCCAGTGTCGGGTGATGTGGCTATGAGAGGGGCAAAATCGGAGAGAATGTCGCCATGGCTATGCTTGTTCCCATTGACGACTACCAGCAGATCGGAGAAATAGGTCCTGTCCGATGTCGGTTAGCTTGTGAATGGTCATCCGCTATTCCGATTAGCGATTTCATTCAGGACTTTCTTGCGCAATTGAATATCGCGTGGTTCACGGAATAAGTCGGTGATATCGGGACAGATTCTTAGAACTGCGCGAAGCGTATCTTCGCAATTCTTGGCAACCACTACGCGCAAGGCGTCATGATCCTGGCAGTGTTGCTCATCGCTTCAGGCATTTTATTACCTGCGGGAAAATGGGCGGACGAATAAGCTACTTCGACATGGCCAGCGCCGGAGTCTGATCTGCTTCAATCGGCTCCGGGAACGGCGTTTCTTCTGATCGGGCTAAGGTTCACATGTACGTCGCTGTTCGCTTTGCCTTGCCAGATAGCCCGAAGATCGGATTTCATATTAAATTCGATGTTCATATCTCCGTTGTTCGATGGAAGAACATACCGAGTGCCATAGAAAATATTTTCTGGAAGGGCGAACTGCTCTGTGCTGTAACCGTCCAACGACATTGAGATCTTCGGCCGCTTCCTGCTCTGCTTCACCATGATAGTGGTCGGCGTCGGTCCGTGGAGGGTGCCGTTGATCGAGACCATCGCTCCCTCCGGCTTGCTGGAAAAGTCGACGGGCTTGTATTCGGCGGACTGGCTTTCTCTATTGATAATGGCTATGCATCCGCTACCCACGCAGAGGAACAGGATCAGGGACGCGGCGAGGAGGAAAGAGCTGATTTCAGGACCAGGCCGACTGCGTCCATGCGGCCGATTGGGCTCTACGAGCTCCAGGTGTGAGTGAGAGGCAACAGGTTGGCGGCTCATGGCCGCATAGTGTTGCGGCGGAGTTAATTTGCAAGCGCAATAGCGATTGGGCCTCCTGGTATGCGGGCCGGAATCCCGGTCCCTCCATGGGGAGCCAGAGGAACCGGCGCTGTAGCATGGGGGCAGTTGATTGCAGGATAATCTATCCCATGCCGTGTACGGCAGGAGAGGTTCACGCCCTATCCAAGGATAGCCCAGCAGCCTGCAGCATGGAACACGAAGCAGGGAGGTCCGGGCCGGATCAGCCGTTCTGACTGGTGGAAGGCGGCGAACCCGGTGCAAGGCGTTGTCCGTAGTAGCGGAGGGCCTGGAAATGCGCCTATGGCATTCTTCGGCTGGCTTCTAGCGGGCCTGCAGCCACCGGGACAGCTTCCCGAGGGCTAGGGCCCGGTGGGAAAGCCGGTCCTTGGCCTCTGGGCCCAGCTGGGCGAAGGTCAGGCTGTGGCCCTTGGGGACGAATAGGGGATCGTATCCGAAGCCCCCCCGGCCCTGGCAGCGTGTGTGGACGGATCCCTCGCAGGCCCCCTCGAAGAAGCGGGGCGTCTCCGGTCCCTCCAGGGGCAGAAGGGCCAGTACGCAGCGGAAGCGGGCGGAACGCTCCGGGGGAGGGGCGCCTTCCATGAGCTCGAGCAGCTTGCGGTTGTTGGCCTCGTCGGAGGCGTTGCCCTGCTCTCCCCCCGAAGCGAAGCGGGCCGAGCGCACTCCGGGTTCCCCCCCCAGACGGTCCACCTCCAGTCCCGAGTCGTCGGACAGGACGAAGGCGGGAGGCTCTCCCATGGGAAGCGCCTGTGCCTGCCTCATCCACCGACGTAGCTGGATCGCCTTCATGGCCGCGTTGGCCTCGAAGGTGTTCCCGGTCTCGGCCAGGGCGGGGGGGCTGCCCAGCTCTCCCATCGCCCGGCACTGGACGCGGGGCCCCAGGATGGCCGAGATCTCGGCCGCCTTGCCGGGGTTGCCCGAGGCGATCACCATGCGGGCCAGGAGCGTCATGCGAGCCGCTTCACCTTGGCGAAGTGCTCCTGGGCCACCATGTAGCCGATGCAGGACGGGCTTCCGCAGCAGCAGGGGCGATCCTCCCAGTCCTCCAGGTCGTGGCCGTAGTTGTAGGTCAGCTCCTCGCCCTGGCGGATGCTCCTCAGCGCGTAGATCCAGACCCTGCCACGCACGATCCGCGCCTCGCAGTTGGGCCCGCAGCTGTGGTTGAGAAATCGGGCCGGGTTCCACTCCACGTCGCCGTCCAGGTCGATGTCATCCTCGACCGAGAAGACGAAGCGGTTGCCCTCCTGCAGCTCCCTGGCAGCCTCGTCGGGATCCAGGGGGCGGCCGCGGTACTCGATGATGCGGCGGCCCTTGCGCAGGGCGGTGCGCGCGAATCCTCCGGTGCCGTGGATCGCTGAGGCGCGGATTTCCACCAGGGGGTGCCTCTCGGGGGCATCCTTCATGCTTCGGCCGTCCAGGGAGCCTTCCTGCGAGCCAGCCAGCGTCCGCTGAGAACCGCCAGGGAGAGGATCAGGCAGCCCTTCCCGAAGAGGTCCCCCCACCGCAAATAGGGGGTGGGGGGACGCCCTTCCTGGAGAGCGACCTCCGCCACCCGCAGTCCCCTGCCGTGGGGATGGGGGAGGGTGTCCACCACCCCCTCCAGGATCCGGCCCAGACGGTCGATGTGGCAGGTGATCCCGTTGTTGGCGCAGCGGACCAGGGGCAGGCCGGTCTCCACCGCCCGGAAGGCCGCCTGCCGGGCCTGCTGCCACTGGGCCGCGCCATTCCCGTACCAGGCGGCGTTGGTGAGGTTGATCAGGAAGCCGGGGCCCTCGAGGGCGGCGTCGCGGGCCAGGAATGGGAAGGCGTCCTCGAAGCAGATCAGGATTCCGGCCGCCACGGGGGGGCTCTCCAGCTCCAGGACTCCCGGCTCCTGCCCGGCGTGCAGCGAGCTCTCGTAGGGGCTCATGGCCTGGAGGAAGGGGAAGTGCGAGGCCAGGGGGACGTACTCTCCGAATAACACCAGCCGCCGCTTGCGGGCCGTTCCCCTGATCGTCCCCTCGGCGTCCATGAGGAAGGCGGCGTTGTAGTGCCTCTCCCCTCCGGGATCGCTGTCCAGGTGATTGAAGACCAGGGGCGTGCCGGCCTGGCGGACGAATGAGGCCACCTGCCGCTCCGCCTCCTCCAGCCCCATGGGCACGCCGCTCTCGGGCCAAACCATCAGATCGGGATCGTGCTCCAGTGCCTGTCGGGAGATCCGCAGGAGATCGTCGAAGCGCCTCTGGGGATGGAGCCCCTTCCAGATCTGCTCCTGGGACGCTGCGGGCTGGATCAGGGCGATCCGCAATGTCCGGGCGCCGCCGGGCTCCCGGGCGATGCGGGCCATGCCCCAGGCGACGGCCAGCGCCAGGCAGAGGCCCGCCGGGAGGAGGCGGCGCGACCATCCCAGGGGCTCCCTTCCCCCCCGGTCGGCAATGGCGACAGCGGCCAGGCTCAGCGACAGGGAGGTCCAGACGATCATGAAGGAGACCCCGTGGATCCCGGCCAGGGCCGAGACCTGGATCAGGGGAAGCATGCCGGACTGCGAGGCGCCCAGCAGGTTCCAGGGAAATCCGGTCAGGACGGCCGACTGGAGGATCTCCAGGGAGGTCCAGAGAGCCGCCCCCGAGAGGGCCCAGAGCTGCTGTCCGCCCCAGCCAAGGGAGGAGAGGGAGCGGCGGAGGCTCCCGGGAGGGAGGAGCAGGCGGCGGCACAGCAAGGTCCAGAGGGCCGGGTAGAGGGCGCAGTAGGCGGAGAGGAGCAGCCAGCCCCCCGCCGCCAGGGCGGGCAGGGGCATGCTGAGCAGCCAGTGGAGGGCGCAGAGGTGGAAGCAGAATCCGGCCGTCCAGCCCTTGCCGAAGGCGCTCTCCCGGGGGGCGGCCCACAGCAGCAGGGAGGGAGCCAGCCAGGCCAGGGCCGCGGCCTCCGGGTGCAGGAAGGGCAGGGACCAGACGATCCCGGCCGCCGCGGGAGGCAGGTATGGGACGAGGCGCTTCAAGGGTTCGGGGATTGCCGGCGGCCGGGCACTCTCGCATGATCGGCAGGGAGGATCAAACGCGGCCCGGAATTGTGAACCCGAACGATCTTAGAGGCATCCTCAACTACATCCCGTGGTTCCGGGGGGAGACCTTCGTGCTGTGCGTGGACGGGGCCATCGTGGACCACGGGAACTTCGCCAACCTGCTCCTGGATATCGCGGTTCTCCGCTCCCTGAACATCCGCGTGGCGCTGGTGCACGGGGCCGCCTTCCAGATCGAGCGCCTGGCCGGGGAGCGGGGGATCGCCCCCTCGGACCTGAGCGGCGAGGGGACCACCGACCAGGCCACCATGGAGCTGGCCCTGGACGCCGGCATGCGGACGGCCCACCAGATCCTCGAGGGGCTGGCGGCCCGCGACCTGCGGGCCGCGCTGGCCAACGCGGTCCGGGCCCGGCCCATGGGGATCATCGGGGGCGAGGACCGGCAGCGCACCGGGCGGGTGGACAAGATCGATGCGGCGCACCTGGCCGATCTGCTGGAGCGGGGGATCGTCCCCGTTATCCCTCCCCTGGGCTTCGGGAGCGGCGGGAGGACCTACCGCGTCGGATCCGGAGCGCTGGGGGTGGCGGTGGCCCGGTCGCTGGAGGCGATCAAGCTGGTCTTCGTCCTTCCCCAGGAGGGGATCCTGGAGGGGGATCGCCTGGTGCGGGAGATCCCGTTCGAGGATCTAGCGCGGAGGCTCGAGTCGGAACGGGAGAGCCGCATGCTCTCCCCGCTCGGCAAGGCCCGCCACGCGGTCGAGGCCTGCCGGGGCGGCGTGCCGCGTGTGCACCTGATCTGCGGGACGGCTCCCGAGGGGCTGCTCTCGGAGATCTTCTCCACCCGGGGGATCGGCACCCTGGTCCACGCCAACGGCTACCACCGGATCCGCCGGGCGGAGAGGAGCGACCTGCCGGCCCTGCTCTCGATGGCCCGGGGCCCGGTCTCCTCCGAGGAGCTTTCGTCCCGCACCCAGGAGGAGCTGGAGGCTTCGCTGGGGGACTTCCTGGTCTGCGAGGAGGACCAGCAGGTGGTCGGCTGCGTGGCCCTCCACGCCTGGAGCCGGGAGGGCACGGGGGAGCTGGCCTTCCTGTGCGTGGAGCCCTCCCGCCAGGGACGGGGCGTCGGGACCGAGCTGGTCCGCCATGTCGAGGAGCGGGCGCGCCAGGCGGGCCTGGCGCGCCTTTTCCTGCTTTCCACCCAGTCCTTCGCCTACTTCCAGGAGAGGGCCGGCTTCCGGGATGGATCTCCGGAGGACCTGCCCGGCCCGAGGAGGAAGGCCTGGGAGGGGAGCGGGCGCAACTCCCGCATCCTGGTCAAGGACCTGGAGGGCGGAAGCCCCTCGAGGTCCCGGCGGCCGTAGCCTCCGGCGCCGCTCCTACAGCCTCCAGCCGTTGCGGTAGGTCTTGTGGATGAACTGGTTGGCGTAGCGGGAGTTGGAGAAGCGCATCCGCGGCCCGTCCCAGACCAGCCTGGTGTCCGAGCGCATCGCGATGTTCCCCAGAAGGATGGTCTCGGTGAGGAGCCCCGCGTAGGCGAATCCGGACATCGCCGGGGGGCCCCCCCGCATCGCCTCGACCCACTCCTCCTTCATTCCCTTGTCGCCCCGCCCGTTGCGCGGCAGCCAGGGATCGGGCTTCTGGTAGTCCTTGAAGCCCTCCTCGGGCAGCAGGTGGATGCGCGCTCCGTAGTCGTTGGGCGAGTAGAGCACCCCCTTGTCCCCCACCAGGATGGATCCGCTGTTGGAGGGATCCATGCCGTGGAACAGCTCCCGGGGCGGCAGGTTCTTCTCCCCGCTGGGCAGCTTGCCCTCGTACCAGTAGAAGTCGGCGGGGGGCATGGTCTTGCGGGCCGGGAACTCGAACTTGACCGTGGCCCAGGCGGGATAGGTCTCGGGATTGAGCGGGCCGTTCTCGGCCGACACGGCGGTGGGGTAGCCGAGGTCGAGGGCCATGAAGGCCATGTTGGCGGTGTGGCAGGCCATGTCGCCCAGCGCTCCGGTCCCGAAGTCCCACCAGCCGCGCCAGTTGAAGGGATGGTAGGCCCGGTGGTAGGGGCGGCGGGGGGCCGGGCCCAGGAACAGGTCCCACTTGACGTTCTCGGGGACCGGCATGGACTCGGCGGGCCGGGCGGTGATCCCCGGGGCCTGGGGCCAGACCGGGCGGTTGGTCCAGACGTGGACCTGGCGGACCGGCCCGATGGCCCCCGAGCGGATGACCTCCACCGCCTCCCGGAAACCGTTGCTGGCGGTGCCCTGGTTGCCCATCTGGGTGGCCAGCTTGTAGCCCTGGGCGGTCTCGCGCATCAGGCGAGCCTCGAAGACGGTGTGGGTGAGGGGCTTCTGGCAGTAGACGTGCTTGCCCGACCGCATCGCCATCAGGGCCGCGGGGGCGTGGGTGTGGTCCGGGGTGCTGATGGTCACCGCGTCGATGGAGCCGCCCATCTCGTCGAACATCCGGCGGAAGTCGTGGAACAGCTTGGCCTTCGGGCTCTGCTGCCCCCGCTGGCGCAGGCGGCCGTCGTCGATGTCGCAGAGCGCCACCATGTCGCCCAGCTCCCCGGCGTGGGCGGAGTCGCTGCCTCCCTTGCCGCCGACCCCGATCGAGGCGAACTGGATCCGGTCGTTGGCGCCCCAGGCTCGGCTGGGGAGGAAGGTGAACGCGAAGGCCGATGCCGATGCCGTGCCGAGGAATTCCCGTCGGGAAAAGCGGCTGGGGTTTTTCTGGTGCATGTCTGCCTGCCTTGGTCGGGGGTCGGCCCGGAAGTCTGGTCCATGGCCGCGGTTTGACAAGACAATTGCAGGCGCCTCCTCCGTCTCCTGCCTGGAACGCCTCAGGAGGGGCGGGTAGGGTGGCGCTCCCTTCCCCCGATTCATGAGACTCCGCCTCCCTTCCGCCTGCCTCCCCCTCCTGGGCTGCTTCCTGGCCGCAGGGGCCCAGGGGACGGACTGGCCGGTGGCGGGCGGGGACGAAGCCAGCAGCCAGTACTCGGCCCTGGACCAGATCCACCGGGGGAACGTGCACCGGCTGGAGGTCGCCTGGACCTACCGCTGCGGGGACGGGGGACGCGGCCAGATCCAGTGCAACCCCCTGGTGGTCGGCGAGGCGCTCTACGGCACCTCCCCCCGGCTGGGGCTCTTCGCCCTCGAGGCCGCCACCGGAAGGGAGCTCTGGACCTACCATCCCTTCGGAGAGGGGGAGGGGCCGCTGGGGGTCAACCGGGGGGTGGTCTACTGGGAGGATCCGGAAGGGGAGCGGGCCCGCATCCTCTACGCCGCCGGGGATCGCCTCCACGCGGTCGACGCGCGCACCGGAGAGCGGATCCGGTCCTTCGGGCGGGACGGGACCGTCAGCCTGAAGGAGGGGCTGGGCGAGCGGGCCCGGGACCTCCACGTGATCGCCACCTCGCCGGGGGCCGTCCACCAGGACCGGATCGTCCAGGGAACCCGGGTGGCCGAAGGGCCAGGGGCTTCGGCGCCGGGACACATCCGGGCCTGGAACGTGGTCACCGGGAAGCTGGAATGGATCTTCCGCACCATCCCCCATCCCGGGGAGCACGGCCACGACACCTGGCCCCAGGACGCCTGGAAGCGCAGCGGAGGGGCCAACGCCTGGAGCGGCATCGTGGTGGATCGGGAGCGGGGCATCGCGTTCTGCCCCACCGGGTCCCCCGCCTTCGACTTCTGGGGCGGGGACAGGCACGGAGAGAACCTGTTCGGCAACTGCCTGCTGGCGCTGGACGCCCGCACCGGGCGCCGCATCTGGCACTACCAGTTCGTCCGCCACGACCTCTGGGACCGGGATCTTCCGGCTCCGCCCAACCTGATCGAGGTGGAGCGGGAGGGCAGGAGAGTGGACGCGGTGGCCCAGGTGACCAAGTCGGGACACGTGTTCGTGTTCGACCGGGAGACCGGAGAGCCCCTCTTCCCGATCGAGGAGGTTCCGGTTCCGGCCTCGGACCTGGACGGCGAGTCGGCCTGGCCCACCCAGCCGCTGCCGGTTCTTCCGCCTCCCTTCTCCCGCCAGAGCTTCTCCGAGGCCGACGCCACCTCCATCTCCCCCGGCTCCCGGGAATTCGTGCTGGAGCGGCTGCGGCGGACGCGGTCCGGCGGGCAGTTCGTTCCCCCCAGCACTTCCGGGACCATGATCTTCCCGGGCTTCGACGGGGGAGGGGAATGGGGCGGCGCGGCCTGGGACCAGGAGTCCGGCCTGCTCTACGTGAACGGAAACGAGATGCCCTGGATCCTCACCATGGTGAAGGTGGCCGGGGACGGAGCGGAGCCGATCGGGCCCGGGGAGGAGGTCTACCGCCGCAACTGCGCCGCCTGCCACGGGATCGGCCGCCAGGGCGATCCCCTGCGGCAGGTGGCCAGCCTGCTGGACATCGCCGAGCGCATGGAGCGCAGCGAGTCCGAGGAGGTCCTGGAGAAGGGAAAGGGCAACATGCCCGGCTTCGGATTCCTCTCCCGTCAGGAGAAGGAGGCGGTGATGGACTTCCTCTACGGCGAGGCGGACGCGTCGGGAAGGCCGGCCCCGAAGGAGGGCCGCCTGCGCCGGGCCGCTCCCGGGATCCCCTACACCCACACAGGCTACAACCGCTTCCTCGATCCCGAAGGCTATCCAGCGGTGGCGCCCCCCTGGGGGACCCTCAGCGCCATCGACCTCGACCGGGGCGAGATCCGGTGGCAGGTGCCCCTGGGGGAGTTCGAGGAGCTTTCCCGGCGGGGGATCCCCCCCACCGGGACCGAGAACTACGGCGGGCCGGTCGTCACCGGCGGCGGGCTGGTGTTCATCGGCGCCACCAAGGACGAGCGGTTCCGGGCCTTCGACAAGGAGGACGGCCGCCTGCTCTTCGAGGCGAAGCTCCCGGCCGGAGGCTACGCCACCCCGGCCACCTACCTGGCGCAGGGGCGCCAGTTCGTGGTGATCGCCTGCGGAGGGGGGAAGATGGGCACCCCGCCGGGAGACTCCTACGTGGCCTTTGCCCTGCCCCGGCCATGAGGCGATCCTCCCGCGCCTTCACCCTGGTCGAGCTCCTGGTGGCGCTGGCCATCGTGGCCGTCCTCGCCGGGATGCTCCTTCCGGCCCTGGCCCGGGCCAGGGGGAAGGCCGAGCGCGTCGCCTGCGTCTCCAACCTGCGCCAGGCGGGGCTGGCCATGGCGATGTACCGTGACGACCACCAGGGGCGCTTCCCCGACCGCCGCGACCTGAAGTCGAGCCTGCCCGGGGGCTACCGCCCCTGGGACGCCTGGCCCGGCTCAGACCCGCGCTCCGGCTGGGCCGGAGTGGCCTTCTCCGGCCATGGGGCCCTGCCCGGGATCTGGGCCTGCCCCTCGGTGGCAGGAACCCCGGTGGGCCGGGCGGTCCAGGCCCTCCAGCCGATCGGATGGCGGGAGGACGCGCCCCTGGCGAACCTGTGGATGTGGCGCTTCGACCGGATCGACGAGATCGTGCCCGACGACAACTTCTGGGGCCGGAGGGACTCCGAGCTGGTGGCCAGCCTGCGCCGGGCCAACAACCGCTTCATCGGGATCCCCGAGGGGCCCGCCGAGGTGGAGCTGGCGGTCGACGCCTACTTTCCCGGAACCATCGCCGGCGTCGAGGATCCGGTCCGGGGCCGCTCCGCCCATCCCGGAGGCCGCAACCGGCTCATGCTCGACGGGCATGTCCAGTTCCTGCGCGACGGGCGCACCCCGAGGTAGGCGAGGGGCTACTTGCGGGCCAGGTCCACCCGGACCAGCTCCTTGTCGTTGCGGGCGAAGCAGCTCTTGAGGGCGAAGGCCGGGTGGCTCCAGACGCAGGGGCGGCCGAAGGCCTCGTTGGTGGGCTCCAGCACATGGAAGCGGCCGATCTCGTGGTAGCCCTCTCGATCCAGGCGCGCCAGGATCAGGTCCCCGGTCTCGCTGAACAGGAAGTACCGGTCCTGGTGCCGGACCAGGAAGGCGGTGCCGTGCCTGCCCCGCTTCCCCTCGCCGATGGTCGGCTCGAGGGTGGCCCAAAGCCGCCTTCCGCTCTCCATGTCCACCGCCATCAGCTCGCTCGACTCCACGTTGCATCCGTAGATGACGCCCTCGTGGATGAAGGGAGTGCTGTTGACGCAGTAGACCCCGGTCCGGGTGGTCCCCCTCCAGGCGAAGGAGGCCTCCGTGCCGTCGAGCCGGAGGAGGGCCCCGACGTTGCCGATGGCGCTGGCGAAGACGTGGCCCCGGTGGTAGCGCGGGGTCATCACCGCCATCCCGTAGCCCGGCTTGAGGGGGAGGGACCAGAGCGGCTTCCCGCTTGCTGGCTCCAGGGCGTTGATCGAGTCGGGCAGCCAGGCCACCAGCTGCGCCTTCCCCTGGTGGCGGATCAGGGCCGGGGTGCCGTATCCCGGCGAGCCGGCCGAGAGGGCGCGCCACTTCTCCCGGCCGCTCGAGGCCTCGTAGGCCACCACCGCGCTTCCCGAGCCTCCCACGATGCAGTAGACGGTGTCCCCCTCCGCCACCGGATGGGAGGAGAAGCCCCAGATGGGGGTGTCGACCTGGTACTCCTGCCGGAAGTCCTTCTCCCACAGGACCGCTCCGGTGAGGGCGTCCAGGCAGCGGAAGTCCCCCTCGGCGCCCAGCGTGAAGACCCGGCCGCCGGCCACGGTGGGAGTGCAGCGCGGGCCGCCCGGGTAGGAGAGGTTGTAGGGCCGCTCGTACTCGTGCTTCCAGAGGATCCTCCCGTCCCCGGCGTCCAGGCAGAGCACCCGCTCCCGGCCCATCAGGCGGGAGCGCCCGCTGGGACTGTTGCGCACCTCGCCGCTCTCCACCTGGTAGTCCATCAGGTAGACCCGCCGGCCCGCCACCGCGGGCCCCCCGTACCCCAGGCCCACCGGGACCCGCCACAGCACGTCGAGGCCCGAATCGGGAAACTCCTCCACGACGCCCTCCTCCTTCCAGACCGAGGCGCCCTCCGGTCCCAGCCACTGCGGCCAGTCCGCCGATTGGAGGGCCAGGGGAAGGAGGAGCGTCCAGCAAAGTCGTCTCATGGTTCTGTTTCCTGCTTGCGGGCCGAAGGGCCGGTCATCGCCTCGGGGCGCACCCACCGGTCGAAGTCCTCGCCGGAGACCAGCCCCAGATCCAGGGCCGCCTGGCGCAGGGTGGCGTTCTCCTCGTGCGCCTTCTTGGCGATCCGGGCCGAGTTCTCGTAGCCGATGTGGGGGTTGAGGGCGGTGACCAGCATCAGGGAGTTCTCCAGGTGGCGAGCGATGGCCTCCCGGTCCGGCTCGATCCCCGCCACGCAGCGCTCCTCGAAGGAGCGGCAGGCGTCGCCCAGGTTGCGGGCGGCCATCAGCAGGTTGTAGATCATCATCGGCTTGAACACGTTGAGCTCGAAGTGCCCGGACATGCCGCCCGCCCCGATGGCGGCGTCGTTGCCGATCGCCTGGGCGCAGACCATGGTGAGCGCCTCGCACTGGGTGGGGTTGACCTTCCCCGGCATGATTGAGCTGCCGGGCTCGTTGGCCGGGAGCCTCAGCTCTCCGATGCCGCAGCGGGGGCCCGAGGCCAGCATGCGGATGTCGTTGCCGATCTTCATCAGGGCGACCGCCAGGGTCCTGAGCGCGCCCGAGGCCGCCACCACCGCGTCGTGGGCCGCCAGGCTCTCGAACTTGTTGGGGGCGCTCTCCAGGGGCATCCCGGCCAGCTCGGAGAGGATCCGGGCCACCCGCTCCCCGAAGCCCTCGGGAGCGTTGAGCCCGGTGCCCACCGCGGTCCCTCCCAGGGCCAGCTCCGAGAGGTGCCCCAGGGTGGATCGCAGGTGGGCGATCCCGTGGTCGAGCTGGGAGACGTAGCCCGAGAATTCCTGCCCGAGGGTCAGGGGGGTGGCGTCCATGAAGTGGGTGCGGCCGATCTTGACCACCCGGGCGAACTCCCGCGCCTTGGCGTCGAGGGTGCGGCGCAGCTGCTCCAGCCCGGGGATGGTGGTCCGGCGGATGACCCGGCACGCCGCGATGTGCATCGCGGTGGGGAAGGTGTCGTTGGAGGACTGCGAGCGGTTGACGTCGTCGTTGGGATGCAGGGTCCTGCGGCCGTCGCCGAGGCTGCCTCCGGCCAGGACATGGCCGCGGTTGGCGATCACCTCGTTGAGGTTCATGTTGGTCTGGGTGCCCGAGCCGGTCTGCCACACCAGCAGCGGGAACTCCCCGTCCAGCCTGCCCTCGAGGATCTCGTCGCAGACCCTTCCGATCAGGACGGCCTTCGCTTCCTCCAGCGCCCCGCATTCGGCGTTGGCCCGGGCCGCCGCCTTCTTCAGGTAGGCGAAGGCCCGGACGACCTCCTGCGGCATCCTTTGCTCCCCGATGCGGAAGTTCTGGCGGGACCGCTCCGTCTGCGCTCCCCAGTACCTCCCGGCAGGGACGCGCACCTCCCCCATGGTGTCCCGTTCCACCCGGTATTCCAGAGTCATCCCGCCGCTGCTCCCGTGCCGGCCGCTTCCCCGCCGTGGCTCTTCGCCCGTTCCACCTCCGTCCCGCTGCCCGGGAGGGCGCCGGAAGCCTTCATTCCGCCAGCTTCCCAGAGGAGCGGCCCGCCTTCCCTCCGCCATCGATCCTCCGGCCGGAGAGCGCGCCGGGAGCGCTCCGGACAGGGACAGCCCGGAGCGGGGAAACCACGGCGGCATGCAGTTCCTGCCGGGACTGCTCCGGCGGTCCGCCGAAGCAGCTCCGGAAGCTGCGCTCCCGCCCCGAAGCCAAGAAGGACATGCGCCGATCGAGCGCCCAGGGAGACTCTCGCGGCAAGGGACCTGCCGGGGCCCGAAGCCTGCTCTGAACACCCGGACATGATCGGGACCACTAGAGGCCTTTCTACCACGGGGTAGGGGAGACCGCAACGGTTCCTTCGGACGCGCCGCTCCGCTTCCATCCGGCATCCGCGTCCGCTTTCTCGCCGCAGCTGGGAGACGCCTTCCCATGCCGCCGGCTCCTCTCCGGAGCCGGGCCGGCCGGGATCAGCTTTCGGGCCCGTCGCGGCAGGCACGGTTCCATCTGGCCGGCCTTCGGCGATTCTGCCGGGAGGCGGGGGCCGGATCCTGCGCTGTGGAGGTATTTCCTTGGAAGGGCTCCGGTCCGGGCGTCAGGCGACCCGGAGGAGCCTGCTCTGTTCGATGAGCCAGGCTTGCAGGCTGGGAATGGGGCAGGCGAGCCCGGCGGCGCCCGAAGGCTGCAGAAACCCCTTGTGGATCATGTGCTCCAGGAAGTCCATGGCCGTCATTCCTTCGGGCAGGCGCCATTCGGGCGAAGCACCGGGAAGGGCTGCCGCCTCGATCGCCTCCAGCGCCTTGCCCCGGCTCAGTCCGGATCCGGGCACCTTCTCGAGCACGGCGGCTGCCAGGTGGATGGCGGCTGCCATCTCGTCGCTCAGGCGAGCCTTGCAGCTGGCCTCGCGGTAGCTGCGCGCCTGCTTCTCCACCGCCTCGAAGTCGACCCTGGAGAGGTCGCAGCCAGCCTGGGAGAGGCCCCGGAACAGGGCTGCGGTATCGGTATGGACATGCTGGGGCCAGCCTTCCGAGCTCTTGGCGATGCCGCCCGCGATGCGCTCCAGATCGGCAGGCGAGCAGCCGATGCGGCACAAGTCGAGCATGCCTTCCACATAGGCGCGCACCCCGGCATCGGGCAGGCGCTCCAGAGTCCGCATGTTGGCAATCTGGATCCGCCCCAGGCCGGCACGGTCCAGTGCGGTCTTCGAGCTGGCCAGGCCCGCGAAGATCGGGACGATGGGCAGCATGTGATTCCCGCTGTGCAGCTCGTCGAGGCAGTTCCGCTGGTCCGTGCCCACATTCTGGATCTCGTCGATCAGGATGCAGAGGGGCCGATCCCACTTTTCCGGAGGCCTGATCTCCTTCAGGCGGCCGAAACCGGGATCCACGGCCCCGGCTTCCCTGGAAGTGGAGACTTCGCCCTGCGCATCGCCGGTCCACTGGAAAAGACGCTCGGCCTTGTCCGGATCGATGCTCCCGGCGATCCTCCGGGCGGTCTTGGCTGCGTCGCGCAGCGCTCCCGCCTTCAGCACAAGGGCGACAGGAGATCCCCTCCGTCCGTTCCAGAGCTTCTGGAGACGTGTCAGCAGCGCCGACTTGCCGGCGCCCGGCGCTCCCTGGAAGAGGACGGTGCTGCCCTCGCATTTCCGGCCCTCCCTGACGAGCTCGAGGGACTCCCGGCAGATCCTCTCCACGAGATCCACCTCCGCCTCCCGGCCCACGAAGATCTTCGGATAGCGGCGCTCCCTCGGTTCGGCGAACGCCTCCACCAGCTTGCGGTCGGGAGCATCCGGTTGCTTCTTCCTGTTCCTGAACCAGGCCATGGAACTCCCCCTGATCGGGCCGGATCCTGCTGCCGGCATGGAGATGGCCGCAAGGCCGGATATGGCGGGAGATGGCGCCGGACCCGGATCTTCGCTGCCATGCACGATGCGCCGGGCGCGAGCCTGGGCCGCAAGCGGACCGGGGAAGGGACGGGCTCTTGCGGTCCGGGGCTCCCTGCCGCCGCCTGATCCGTCCGGGGCTTCCCGAAAAGGGAGCGGGCGCCGATCTTGCCTTGCTTCCCGGATCGGAGATGCGCTAGGAGATCCCCAGCTCCATTGATGCCGGTCAAATCGTCCCTCTTCGACGGAACCTCGGACGCCACGGAGGGGGATCCCTCCCCAGCGGGCCTCTTCCCGCATCTCGGGAGGCTGGCGGCGGAGCGGGGCTGGCTCCGCTCCTTCCGGGGAGCCCCTCTCGTCAAGCTGCAGAGGATCCTCGGCAGCGGCAGGACCCGGGCCAGGGGCCTGGACGCCCCTCCTTCCCCCGTCGAGCGGAAGCTGGAGTACTCCACCTTCAAGTGGCCCGAGGATCCGGCGCCGATCGACACGGGCGCCCTCCGGGAGAAGGGCGAGGTCAGGCGGGAGGTCGAGGATCTGTCCCAGAGGATGAGGCGGAGCGAGATGCAGCGCCGCTTCGCCCTCCAGGTGATGCAGGGACTGGAGCTTCCCGAGGAGGAGAGGGGGATAAGGGACAACCAGTTCTTCGCCCTGCCCTTCGTGCTCGCTCCCGGGAAGGGCGGGATGAGCTGGTCCTGGGGGATCACCAAGCACTACCCGGTGATCAAGGACCTGCCTCCCGACGTGGACTACGTCCGCATGGCCTACCGGGAGGGGAGGAAGAGCCTGGAGCGGGAGATCCTTCCCGGGGACAGCTTCCTCCAGCCGCTCAGGCTGGCCTGGATGATGGCCCGGAACTTCTCCTCCGGCGAGGACGTCCTCATCGCCGACGTGGCCCAGAAGTTCAAGATCGCGGTCCAGGGCAGGGAATTCTGGGAGAGGCCCTGCCGCAAGAACTTCGAGGACGTGCCCGACGGCGTCTTCATCGCCAACCTGATCCAGCTCAAGCGGCAGGGCGGCGGCCTGCCCTTCGAGCTGGTGCCCGCCACCCTCAACCAGGTGAGGGGGCGGGCCTTCTTCGTCCCCACCAACGCCGAGGGCACCGAGGTCAAGCCGATGATCTACCTCAGGCGGCGCCGGGCCTGACATTCCATGGACGCACTCTCGCTGGACCGGCCCGGGGCCAAGCGGCTCTGGAGGGCCCTCAACAACGCTCCCATCGCGCCCGGACGGGATTCCTGGCTCATCAACGTGGGCACCGATCCCGTCCTCCAGTCCCTGGAGGACAACTACTTCAAGGGGGAGCTGGCCGACGGGCTGGGGACCTTCAAGTACCTGGAGGGCGACTACGGCAGCGGCAAGACCCAGTTCATCCAGAGCCTGGCGCGCCGGGCCGCCGACAGGGAGGTGGTCGCCTCGCTGGTCACCGTGGGCGAGGAGTGCCCCTTCAACTCCCCCCTGAAGATCTACCAGGGGATCGTGCAGTCCTTCCAGCCCCCCTGCCAGCCGGACTCCGAATTCCCCGAGGCCAAGGGGATCGAGATCCTGATCGAGAGCTGGATCCACGCGCAGATCCGGGAGCTGGGCGGGGATCCCGGCGGCGAGGTGCCCAAGTCCGTCGAGCAGCAGCTCGGGAAGCGCATCGGCAGGCCGATGCGGGGCCTGCCCGACTCCCAGATGGCCATGGCCCTGCCGCTGCTGGGAATCCGCATCCTCCGCCAGGTGTGCAGCGGCGATCCGCAGCAGGCGCTCGACTCCCAGATCGTCTCCTGGATCAGGGGCGACCACGTCAAGTCCCGGGAGCTGAGGGAGCAGTACGGCCTCTTCGAGCCCGCCAACGACACCACCGCCTTCCGCAGGCTCAAGACGGTGATCGCCTACCTGCGCAGCCGCCTCTCCTACCGGGCCTTCCTCATCTGCTTCGACGAGGGGACCCGGGTGACCTCCTTCCGCCGGGGCTCCCGCACCCAGAAGCAGGCCATCGAGAACCTGCTCTCGATGATCAACCAGAACGCCGAGGGCGAGTTCGGCGGGGTGATGTTCCTCTACGCCGCCACCCCGGACTTCCGCGAGGAGGTGATCTCCAGCTACCGGGCCCTGATGGACCGCATCGGGACCCATGCCTGGAGCGAGGCCAGCCCCCTGGTGCCCCTGATCAACATCGAGGACTCCATCTCCAAGGAGGTGCTCTGCCGCATCGGGGAGAGGCTGCTGCAGGTCTCGGCCCTGGCGCTGGGGATCGAGTGGGACCAGGAGCTGCAGGCGGCCAACATGGAGACCCTTCTGCAGGCGCAGGAGAAGGCCCTCTTCGAGACCCCGCGCCCCCGCTACTTCGTCTACCAGTACTGCCGCCTCCTCAACCTCCAGGCCCAGGAGCAGAGGGCGATGAGCGGGGAGGAGGCCGCCGAGCACGTGGGAGCCAACGAGCCGCCCGAGCAGGAGGAGAAAGCCTCCCCCGGCGGCGGCAGGGACGGCGGCGACGGGGACGGCGGCGAGGACGACATCATCCACTTCCTCAACTGATCGGCGCTCGGCGCCCGGCAAGCGAACGCCCCCGGCATGACTGGAGATGAATCCTGAGGCGCCCCTGAGCTTCCGCCAGGCCCTGGAGGCCTTCAACATGGGGGTGGTCCCCGCCGATCCCTACCACCTCTACAACCTGACCATCGGCGGCCTGGAGGCCGCCCGGAGCATCCGCGGCCTGCTCGCCTCGGAAGGCAGCCTCAGCAGGGTCTACATGGGCTACTACGGCGCGGGGAAGTCCCACCACCTCCGGCTGGTGGAGTCGGTGGCCCTGGAGGAGGGCTGGGTGGTCGCCGGCGTCGAGGTGGACGCCAAGGACTCCGACCCGGCCAAGGGCTCGCGCTTCTACAAGGCCCTGGTCAGCGGGCTCGCCTTCCCCCGCTCTCCCGACGGCCACCGCAACGAGGGGTACCTCGACCTGATCACCGAGATCCGCAGCAAGTGGCCCCAGGTGAGCAAGGTGCGGGAGCTGCGGCACTGCCCCTGGTTCGGGCCCGGGATGGAGGCCATCTGCAACGTCGCCGATCCCAGGAAGGCTCCGGACTTCCTGGGGGCGGTCCAGTGGCTGTTCGGGCAGATCCCCCAGCACGGGGCGTTCAATCGGCTGGTGCAGCAGCACAGCGCGGCGGGGAGAGTCCCGATCCTGCCCACCACCTACGACACCAGCGTCTTCCATGTCCATTTCCTGGTGGTCCTGTCCGCGGTGCTCAGGAGCCTCGGCTACCGGGGCCTGGCGATCGTGATCGACGAGGCGGAGCATGTGCGCCGGTTCGGGGGCATGCGCTTGCTCCAGGCCAGGAACCTGCTCGAGCTGATGCTCCGGACCGCCCGGACCTCGGTCAAGGGCGGCTTCCCGAGGGAGCGGCACGGCCACATCGACATTCCCAAGTTCTGGCGAAGGGGCCCCCAGTTCGCCCTGTTCGTAGGACTGACTCCCGACGCCCGGGAGGAGAACCGGGACTACGGTGCCTGGGGGCGTTCGGTCCGGTCCGGCTACACGCGCAGGAAGGACGCGCTGGGCTTCCTGACCCGGCCGAAGGGGAACGTGGAGGAGCTCCACCCGCCCAGCGCCGGCGAGTACCGCCAGTGGGTGGTCCAGTTCCTCTCGATGTGCGGCGCCCACCTGGGGACCCGGGCCCGCCTGCTGGCCGATCCCCGTCTCAGGGACCGGATCGCCGGGGTGTGCGAGGAGAACTACCGGAAGGTTCCCGGCTCGGAATGCGTCCTGCGCCACTGGACCCGGCTGGCCGGCTTCGTCCCGGCCCTGCTCCTCAGGCACGACGGGGCCATGGAGGCGGAGAGGCTGGTCCAGGCGGTCGCAGAGGCCGCCCAGGCGGGCGGCGCCGAGGAGACGCCCTGGGAGGGCGAGGAGCTGCCGCAGGCGAAGTTCGACCACGAGTCCTTCGCCGCCGAGGTCTTCGCCCTGTTCTCCGCGCTGCAGGAATACCGGCGGGATGCTTGAGGAGAGGGCCCGGCTCAGGAAGTCGATGCCGGGCGCCTTCCCCCTCTTCTTCCACCGGCGCATGCCCTACCCGGGACAGGCGGCGGTCATGCCCGACATCCTCCGGGGCCGCAGCGTCCTCTTCGCCTCCCCCACCGCCTCGGGCAAGACCGAGGCGGCGGTCACGCCGCTCTTCCAGCGGCACCTGACCTTCCGGCGGCGCTTCCTGTCCACGGTCTACGTCGCTCCCACCAAGGCCCTGGTCAACGATCTGCACCACCGGCTGCTCTCGGTCCTGGGCCAGGGCCACCCCGGCGCCGTGGCCCGCTACACCGGGGACCGGCACGAGCTGGGCAGCGCCGAGGGCCGCTTCTGCGTCCTGGTCACTCCGGAGGCCCTGGACTCCCTCCATCTCCGGCGGGCGAGGGCGCTGGAGCGGGTCCGTGCGGTGGTGGTCGACGAGATCCACCTGATGCACGGCAGCCCCCGGGGCCAGCAGCTGCGCCATGTGATCGACCGGATCCGGCGGACCTCCAGGACGCCCTCCGACCAAAGGGACGCTCCCTTCCAGCTGGTGGGCATGACCGCGACCCTGGAGGACATGGAGGAGGTGGCCCGGATCTGGCTGGGGGACGGAGCCAGGCTGCACAGGCACGGCAGGGCGCGGGAGATACGCCACCAGTGGCTTCCGCATGAGCCGATCCCGGGCGAGGAGGACCGCAGCGGACAGGCCGCGGCCCTGGCCCGGTGGATCAGGAAGGCCGGGCTCTGCAAGCACCTGGTCTTCGCCAACTCCCGCGACGCGGCCCACCGCCTCTCCTACCACCTCCACCGGCAGCTGCAGGATTCGAGATGGCCGGTGCACCTCCACTTCGGCGCGCTCAAGGCGGCCCACCGCGAGAAGGTGGAGGAGAGCATGCGCAGCGATCGCTTCGGGATCTGCGTGGCCACCTCCACCCTGGAGCTGGGCATCGACATCGGGGACGTGGACGCCATCCTCCTGGCCGATCTCCCCCTGAGCGTCACCTCCTTCCTGCAGCGGATCGGACGGGGCAACCGGCGCAGCGGCGCCTGCCAGGTGGTGTGCGCCGACATCCCCAGCGAACCGATCGACGAGCTGTGCGGCAGCCTGGGGATCGGCGACTGCGCCCGGCTTCGGGAGATGCTCTTCGGGGCCCTGCTGGACTGCGCGCGCAGGGGCGAGCTGGACGATGTCCACGAGTACGACCGGCCTTCGGTCCGCTTCCAGCAGATCCTCAGCCTCTGCTGGCGGGTCAGCCGGAAGGATCGCGCCCTGACGCTCGCCGGCCTGGAGCGGCTGGCCGGCGCCTCCGGCCACGCTCCCGTGGCGGAGGACATGATCGGGCAGGGCCACCTGAAGGACATCCGGGGGGCCCTGGTCCCGTCGGACCCGCTCCTGGAAGAGGGCGACTCGGGCCGGATCCACGCGGTGATCGCCGGCGGGGCCAGGACCCAGGTCCGGGACATGCGCGACGGAGAGGCCGCGATGTCCGACGTTCAGGCCTCGGTCCATGCGCCCAGCGATCAGGTGGTCTTCCTCCATGGGGAGATCCGGCGGGTGGATCCCGGCGAGAGGGGAGTCTCCTACCTGTCCCAGGAAAGCTCGCCGGACCGCGGATCCCTGGCCAGGATCCTGCCGGCTTCCGGGAGGATGCTGCTGAGCCGGATCCTGCTCCGGGGGCTGGCGCGGCGGATGGGGCGGGATCCGGCCCGCTGGGAGCTCGGCCCGAACCGGCTCGGGACCTGGGGCGGCTGGACCTACAACCAGCTGGTGAAGCAGTTCCTGCTGCAGCGGGAGATCGGTTCCTCGTTCGAGGCGGACGACCTGGGGATCGAGGGCCTCTTCGATGCCCCCAAGTTCTCCGTGGAGGATGTCCGGCAGTGGTCCGCCGAGGCCGAGCGGGACGGATCGCTGCCCCGCTCCCTGGCCAGGAAGTTCGCCTCCAGGTCCCGCTACCTGGGGCACCTCTCGGAGGACATGCTGATGGCGGAGAGCCTTCGCGCCGTCCCCTGGAGAGGCTTCCGGCGCTGGCTGGACGGCATCGCGGGGATCGTGGCGGCCCCGGAGGAGGCCGGGGCCGGGGAAGGCGGATGAGGGCCTGAGCGCCTCTCCGGCCGCAGGAGGATTCGAGGGGCCTCGGGGATCGCCTTCCTTCCACCGGTTCCCGCCAGGGCATGGAAGCCCCTGCCAGGCGGCTCAGCCCGTTCCCCCCTTGCGGACCTGGGATGCGTCGCCGGTCCGGAGCTGTCGGCCGAGGTCTTCGCTCCCGGGCTGCGGTGCAGCCGGAAGCCGCCACGCCGGCCGAAGGCCGACGGACGGCAGGACGCTTCTCCCGGCCCGGGCCGGAGGGCTGGACAGGCTCTTCCTCTCCTGGGGCAGAGACGGCTTGGCGGTTCCCCTCCGGAGAGCTCTACCAGCTGTAGCTGGCCTTGAAGTAGTAGAAGCCCCCGTTGTTGTCGAAGGTGGAGTTGATGGAGGGGTAGGACACCTGCAGGCTGGCAGGAGCGAGGAAGGCCGGGAGATCGAAGAGATCCTGGAAGTTCTCGTATTCGTCGGGATAGGTGTTGAACAGGTTCTGGACTCCTGCCGCCAGCGACAGGCCGTTCTTGAAGTGGTAGCTGGCCTCAAGATCGGCCAGCAGGCGGCTGCTGGGCTCGAAGAGGGCGGTGCCGAGGATGTACTCCGAGTAGGAGTCGTAGTAGCGCAGGCGTCCCATGAAGTCCCAGCCTCCGGTCTGGTGGGTGGCCGTGAGGATGGCGTGCCAGGGCGGCAGCCCGTTGTCTATGTGATCGGATCCAGCGCGTCCGATGTGGACCTGATCGGCCACATGCCCCGCTCCGTGCGCCTCCTCGAACGTGGTGTCGAGGAAAATGGCCGAGAGGTCGAAGGTGGTCGTTCCCAGCGAGTGCTCGACGGGATACCTGGCCGAGATGTCGACGCCCTGGGTGCGGGTGTCGAAGACGTTGTTGAAGAAGCGGATCATCCTGGTGTTGCCGATCATCGGGTCGGAATGCACTCCGGGATCCGTTCCGTGTCCGTCTCCGGAACCCTCTTCGGGCAGAACCAGGAACTCGGTGAGGTGGATGCGATCGTCCACATGCTTCTGGAAGTAGTCCAGGCTCAGGCGCAGATCGCCGACGTCGATCACCGCGCCCAGGCTGAAGCTGGTGTAGTGTTCCATATCCAGGGGCCTTGCTCCCAGCTGGACCGCCGCTTCGTGGTAGGCCGGGAGGATGGCGGAGCTGCTCAGGCGGGGAGCGATGGCCTCGATGCCCCCCTCTTCTCCGGCGTGCCTGTAGTTCTGGAAGTTGGCGCCGAACCGGGAGTAGTGGCTCTGGGCCACCGATGGAGCCCGGAAGGCGGTGCTGAGCGATCCGCGTAGGGCCACCGGATCGGCGACCTGCCAGAGCGCCGACAGGCTGCCGTTGACGGTGCCGCCGTAGTCGCCGTCGTGGTCGTAGCGGACCGAGGCGCGGGTCTCGATCTTGTCGGTGAGGGTCGAGTAGAGCTCGGCGTAGGCTCCGAAGCTGTCCCGGGAGGCGTCCAGCGCGTTGTAGGGCGATATGCCGAAGTGGTTGGCCGCCCCGCCGCTGAATCCCTGGTCGAGAAGGCCTCCCTCCCGATCGTCCACCCACCAGGAATACTCCTCCCCGATCCGGGTCTCGAAATGCTCCCGCCCGTATTCCAGGCCGAGGCCCAGTTCCGAACTCTGGAACAGGTTGACGTCCCGGGAGACGTTCAGGTTGAGGTAGGTGTCGGTCTCCACCTGGGAGCCGGCGTAGTAGCTGCTGGGAATGGCGTGGGGATTTCCCGCGAAGTCGGGATGGGCCAGGAGCTGCGGATTGATGGTCTGGCTCACGGCGCTCTCGGTGGAATGGCGGCCCACGACGCCGCTCAGGTCGTAGCGCCACCCGCTCTCCAGGCCGCCCCTGATCCCTGCCGCGAAGCTGAAGTCCTCCAGCTCGACGTCGATCTTCGGGGACAGGCCCCTGGGATAGAATTCGTTGATGGAGAGGAACTTGTGCGAGGAGCCGGGATCGCCGGGATCGACCCGGTTCTCGGGGTTCCGGGAGTTGAAGGGCCAGGTGGCCTGGTTGCCGGGATCGAAGTACTGGCCCGGATAGAGGAACGGGACGGAGCCGGGCACGAAGGCCGCGGTCTCGGGATCCGGATCCGGGCGCAGGTCGGCGATCAGCTGGGGATAGCGGTCGGCCCGGGGGAAGGGGGTGCTGTAGAGCCCCCTGGCGGTCGAGGGGATCAGGGGGATGGGCAGCCGGTACAGGGACCCGATCTCCTCCTGGCGCTGGTTGTAGTTGGCGAAGGAGTAGATCTCGGCCCGATCGCCCAGCTCCAGGGCGGTGTTGTAGAGGAACTTGTAGCTGGAGCCGATCTCGGGCAGTCCGTGGTTGGTGAAGAAGTCGGGGCTGCCTCCGGCTCCCTCGGGCACTCCCTCGAACAGCTGCGAGACGTCTATCCCCTGGGAGGAGCGGCGCGTGCCCTCCGTGGTGTTGAACTCTGCGCTGAAGTTGAAGAAGCCCCGGTCCTCGTTCCGGATCCTCAGGGGCATGCCCGCGTTGGCCGCCACGGTCCAGTCCGCTCCCCCCAGCTCGTAGTACTCGCCCCAGCGGACTTCGGCGGAGCCGCCCTGGGCGTCGTCCCTGAGCACGAAGTTGAGCACTCCTGCCCCGGAGTTGGCTCCGTGCTTCAGCGGGCTGCCGTGGCGCATCATCTCCACCCGCTCCAGGGCGATGTAGGGTATGGTGCTGATGTCGGAGCCCTGGGAGCCCTCGCTTCCCAGCAGGGCGAAGTGGGTTCCGGCGAATCCGACGATCATGGTCGAGGCCCTGTGCCGCCTCTTCCCGTTGATCCGGAACTGGGTGGCGTCGGGAGGCAGTCCCCAGATGCTGTGGGGCCTGACGATCGTCGCGTCCCCGTTGCTTCCCACCGCAGGGGGAGCGTTGAACGAGGGGGAGGCCAGGCCCAGCTGCAGGAGCACGTCCGAGTAGCCCTGGGTGGTCAGATCGTCGTACTCGATCACGTCCAGGACCGAGACGCCGTCGTCGGCGGAAGCCGCCGCCTGGCCTTCGGCGCCGACCGCCTCCATCTCCTCCACGCCGGTGAGCTCTTCTTCGTCCTGCGCTTCCTCCTGGGAGGAAAGGGGGGCGGCAAGTCCCGGCAAGAGAAGGACTGCGAGGATCCAATGGGCGCTACGGTTCATGGCACAGGCTGCTACAGCGCTGGAAACGCTTGATGCTGGAACGGGGATCGGCTCGTGGCGCTTGCTATGCCTATCCAAGCTCCATGTCAACACCAGACTGGAAAGCCGGCGCGCCATGGCCCGGGCCGTCCAGGGCCGGACCCGGCCTGCAGGAGGGGCTCCAGGACTGTGTACTTGAGAAGCTGGTATCCGGATCCAGCGCTCCGCCGGCGTCCCTCTTTCCCGCTTGAGCGATCCGCTTGGTCTCTGGCAAGCATGGGGCATGGAGCAGGCAGGCATGCGGCTGGAGCGGTTCTCCCTGGGCGTTGGGGACCGGTTCGGGCACCAGGCGGGGGCGCAGCTTGCCGCCTGCCGCAAGGCCCTGGACCAGGGCGTCCAGGTGGTGCCGGTGTGGAACAAGTCCCACCGGGAGCATGCCACCATCGGTTCCAGCCCTCGGAGCGTGCGCGACGCGGCCGACGCGGCCGTCCGGCAGAGCGGCTGGAGCCTCTCCCACTACGTGGATGCCGACCACATCCACCTGGGAAACGTCGAGCCCTTCCTGGACTGCTGCGACTTCTTCACCATCGACGTGGCCGATCGCATCGGCGATGCCGCCCCCGAGGCGGACATCGACCGGTTCGTCGCCTCCCATCCCGAGCTTCAGGGGAGGGTGGACGTGCAGGGAATGGAGCGGCCCCTGCAGATCCCCGTGGATCGCCTGCGCTCCATCGCCGGAAAGTACCTGCTGGCGGCGGGGGAGGCGGGGCGCATCCACCGCCATGTCGCCGAGTCCCGGGCCGGGGCGCCCTTCGTCGCCGAGGTCTCCATGGACGAGACCGACAGTCCCCAGACCCCTCCCGAGCTGCTGGTGATCCTGGCGGCGCTGGCCGACCAGCGGATCCCCCTGCAGACCATCGCGCCCCGCTTCAGCGGGCGCTTCA
Source organism: Limisphaerales bacterium (assembly GCA_965221075.1). Classification (GTDB taxonomy): domain Bacteria; phylum Verrucomicrobiota; class Verrucomicrobiia; order Limisphaerales; family AAA164-E04; genus UBA2970. Next base: position 2,375,440 of record OZ244865.1, on the reverse strand, counting down.
ACAAGGGAGTGGACTACGTGGGGGACGTGGGGCGCTTCGAGGCGGAGTTCAGCGACGATCTGGCGGTGGTCGCGCACGCCTCGCGCCGCTACGGACTTCCCTCCAGCCTCAAGCTCTCGGTGCACTCCGGGAGCGACAAGTTCTCCCTCTACGCGCCGATCGCACGCGCCGTCGCCCGCAGCGGCGCGGGGCTGCACCTGAAGACCGCGGGGACCACCTGGCTGGAGGAGCTGATCGGACTGGCCGAGGCGGGCGGGACCGGGCTCGGGCTGGTGCGCCGGATCTACGCCGAGGCCCTGGGACGGGTGGAGGAGCTTTGCGCTCCCTACGCCGAGGTGATCGACATCGATCCCGCAAGCCTTCCCTCCGCGGCGCAGCTGGAGGGATGGGACGGACGGCGGCTGGTGGAAGCCATCCGCCACCTTCCCGGCGGGGAGGGCTCCCCCCATTTCAATCCCCATGTCCGCCAGCTGCTCCACATCGGCTACAAGATCGCCGCCGGAATGGGCCGCGGATACCTGGACCAGCTCGAAGAGCACCGGGAGTCCATCGCCCGGAACGTGACCGCCAACCTCTTCGAGCGGCACATCCGCCCGCTCTTCCTGGACCGGGCCTGACCCCGCAGGGGACGGGCCTCCCGGGGGAACCGGCGGGGGGAGCCGGGCAAGCACCCGGCCCGCTCCATGCCGCCTGCGGGCCGGCGGCGAGGCCCCGTGGAGCGGGACCGGTCCGGGGAGGATTCAGCCGTCCTTCCCGAGGGCGCGCTTGACCCTGCGCAGGATCAGGAAGTCCAGCAAGGCGCAGAGGAGGGCCGACAGGGCCAGCAGGAAGCAGAGGAACCACCAGGCCAGGAACAGCAGGCCCTCCAGCCAGGGCTCGATGAGGAAGATCCCCGCCAGCAGCATGGCCAGGGAGAGCAGCACCTGGACGATGGAGGAGAGGCGCAGGCGCCTCTCGGTCCGCTGCCAGGTCCTCATGGCCGGGAGGGCGGCTACTGCGGGGAGCCCGGGATCGCCTCGAGCCGGGCCCGTTCCTCCGAGACCGGAAGGGAGAGCCGGCGGAGGGTGCCAAGCAGGCGTTCCTGGCGGGATGCCTCCATGGCGGCCAGCGGGAGGCGGATCTCGGGCTCGATCAGCCCGCAGGCGGCCATCGCGGTCTTGATCGGGACCGGGTTGGTTTCGAGGAAGAGATCCTGGAAGAGGCCGAAGAGCCTCTGGTGCTCCTTCAGCGCCCCCTGCGGATCCCCGTCCCGGAGGAAGCGGCGCACCATCCCGGAGACCTCCCCGGGGAGCAGGTTGGAGGCTACGCTGACCACTCCTGCGGCTCCGGCCGCCAGGAAGGGCAGGGCGGTGGCGTCGTCGCCGCTCAGGATCAGGAAGCCGCTGCCCAGCTCCTCACGGATGCGCGAGACCCGATCGACCTGGCCGCTGGCCTCCTTGATGCCCACGATGCTGGGGCACTCCCGGTGCAGCCGGGCCAGGGTCGGAACCTCGATCGAGACCGCGCATCTTCCCGGGACGCTGTAGAGGACGAGGGGCAGGGAGGTGGCCCGGGCGATTTCCCGGAAGTGGCGGTAGAGCCCTTCCTGGCTGGGCTTGTTGTAGTAGGGGGCGACCTGCAGCGAGGCGTCGGCCCCCGCCCTCTGGGCCTCGGCGGTCAGCTCGACGGCCTCTCTGGTGCAGTTGGCTCCCGTGCCGGCGATGACCGGGACGCGCCCGCCGGCCGCCTGGACCACCTGGCGGATCAGCTCCAGGTGCTCGCGGGGGTGCAGGGTGGGGGACTCGCCGGTGGTTCCGGCCGGAACCAGGCCCGAAACGCCGCCCTCGATCTGGCGGTCCACCAGGCCGGGAAGGCGTCCGGCGTCGAGCCTCCCCCCGGCGAAGGGGGTGATCAGGGCGGTGTGGACGCCTTCGAGCATGCGGGAGAGCCGATCAGATGGCGATCTCGCCGGTGAAGACCGTCTCGGCGGGGCCGGTCAGGCGGACCTTGCCGAATCCGGAGCCGTTCCTTTCGAAATCGACGGCGAGCGTCTCGCCGCCCCGGACCCGCAGCTGCAGGGGCGGCTCCAGGCCGTGGACATGGCTGGCGACCAGCGCGGTGGCCGAGATTCCGGTGCCGCAGGCCAGGGTCTCGGCCTCCACCCCCCGTTCGTAGGTGCGCACCCGTATCTCCCCCTGCGGCGAGAGCTCGGCGAAGTTGACGTTGGTGCCCTCCCCGGCGAAGGCCGGGTGGTTGCGCACCGCCGCACCCAGGGGACCGACCGGCCAGCCGTCTACCCCCTCGACGAAGGCCACCGCGTGGGGCACCCCGGTGTTGATCGAGTGGAGGACCAGGATCCTGCCCCCCGCCTCCAGCTCCAGCGGCCCCTCCACCGGGCCGGGCGGGGTGAGGGCCACCGATATCCCCTCCTCCCGGAAGCCGGCCCGCACGATTCCGGCCCCGGTCTGGATGGCCATGGGGGAGGAGTCCCCGGTCAGGCTGCGGACGAAGGCGGCGAAGCAGCGGGCCCCGTTGCCGCACATCTCGGCGCCGCGGCCGTCCCGGTTGAAGAACCGCCAGCTCCAGTCGGCCTCCGGGACGCTGGCCGGCTCGAGCAGGAGCAGGCCGTCGGCGCCGACGCCCCGCTGGCGATCGCAGAGGCGGCGCACCTGATCGTCCCGCAGCTCCAGGGAGCGGCTGCGGTTGTCGATCAGGACGAAGTCGTTGCCTGCGCCGTTCATCTTGGTGAAACGGATGCGCATTCCGGAACCAGGGTAGGGGGAGCGCCCCGGTTTTCAACCTGGATCGGCATCGGCGGGCCAGAGGAAGCTCCTCTGCCGCGACAGCTCCCGGGCGCCGTCCAGCAGCCGGACCTGCCAGGCGAGGATGGAGCCCCACCGGCGGTACTCCTCCCCCGCGACGGCCAGCCGCTGCCAGCCGCGGCGCCTCCGCCCCTCGCGCTCCAGCGGTACCCTGCGGGAGAAGATCCGCATGCCCTCCTCCGATCCGTGGCGCACCTGGACCTCGAGCTCCGTTCCCTCCGGGATCGCCCGGGATCCCTTCCACTGCACGTCGAAGGCCATCCCGCCGATCAGCTCGGGATGGCGGCGCAGATGGGCCTGGTAGGCGTCGCGGTCGAACAGGCTGGGCGATAGGGCGTGCCTTCCCCGATGGTCCAGGGCGTGGCGCAGGACCTTGAGCAGGCGGAGCGGGCTGTCCTCCGCCGCCGGGGCCAGGGGGAGCAGGGGAATCAGGAGGCAGGGGAGGAGCCGGATCACGGGCGGGGCCGATCCTGCCACGCCGCGGGATCCGGCTCAAGGCGGCAGGCGGATTCCAGGCGCTCCTTGAACCCTTTCCCCCCTTGCCCGATATTGGAGCCGGGGATGGACGGAACAGCGGAGCAGACCTGCCGGGAAGCGGACTTCGACAGCCGGCTGCCGGGCCCGGTCCTCGATCTGCTCCGCAAGGAGCCCCTGCTGGAGCGGGCCTACGTGGTGGGCGGCTTCGTCCGGGACGCGCTGCTGGGCGGAGAGCCCGCTTCGCCGCAGGACGACGTGGACCTGGAGGTGTTCGGACGCGGCTGGGAGGAGCTGGCCTCGGGGCTGGGCCGGTGGGGCCGGGTGGAGGAGGTGGGCCGGTCCTTCGGCACCATCAAGCTCCGGCTTCCGGGGTGCGCGGTCCTGGACGTGAGCCTTCCCCGCAGCGAGCGCAAGACCGGAAGCGGGCACCGGGGCTTCGCGGTGGACTGCCAGCCCGATCTCCCCCTTCCCGAGGCCATGCGCCGACGGGACTTCACCATCAACGCCCTCTACTACCACCCGCGCAGCCGGCAGGTGATCGACTGCTACGGAGGCTGGGAGGACATCCGGAGCCGCACCCTGAGGGTGGTCGCCCCCCCGACCTTCGCCGAGGATCCGCTCCGAGTGCTGCGGGCCATGCAGTTCCTCTCCCGCTTCGACATGGAGCCGGATCCCGGACTGGTCCGGATCAGCCGGGAGATGGCCGGAGAGTACTCCACCCTGGCCCGGGAGAGGATTCGAGACGAGTGGCTCAAGTGGGCCGGCCGCTCGAAGCGCCCCTCCAGGGGGCTGGACTTCCTGGCGCAGGGCGGATGGATCGCCCACTTTCCCGAGATCCAGGCCCTGGCGGGGGTGCTCCAGGACCCGGAATGGCACCCCGAGGGCGACGTCTTCCGCCACACCTGCCACTGCTGCGACGCGATGGCGGGGCTGGAGGAGTGGCGAGCCCTGCCCGAGCAGGACCGGATCGTCTACCTGCTGGCCACCCTGCTGCACGATGTGGGAAAGCCCCTGGCCACGCGCCGGGAGCGCCGCAAGGGGAGGATCCGCATCGTCTCCCCGGGGCACGAGCGGGCCGGCGTCGATCCGGCCGCCCGCATGCTGGAGCGTATCGGCGCGCCCCGCTGGGCGCTGCGCCGGGTGATCCCGCTGGTGGCAAACCACATGGCGCGCTTCGAGACGATCTCCGACCGGGCCGTCCGGCGCCTGGCGGTGCGTCTCCAGCCCGACACCATCGAGGGGCTCTGCCTGTTGATGAGGGCCGACGCGATGGGACGTCCGCCGCTGCCCGGCGACGTTCCGGCCACGGTGAAGCGGCTCCAGGAGAAGTCGGCTGAGCTCGCCGTCCAGCGATCGGCTCCCGAGCCAGCGCTCCGGGGCCGGGACCTGATCTCCCTGGGAGTAGACCCCGGCCCCCGGCTGGGGGACCTGCTCCGGAAGGTCTACCAGGCCCAGCTCGACGGGCAGTTCGCCGACCGGGACTCGGCCCTGGAGTGGCTGCGCTCCCGGGACCTGATATAGGCCGACAAGAGCAGGCCCGCCTCCGGGCTCTTTGGCGTTGTCCGGCGGCAGCGGCGGATCCAGTCTTGCCGGGGTGGCCGAAGTCCCCTCCATGCTCTCCTCCCACCTTCTCCGCCGGCCCCGGCTGGGCCGGGGGGTCTACATCGCCAGGGGGGCGGTGGTGATCGGGGACGTGGCCATGGGGGACCGCTCCAGCATCTGGTACAACGCGGTGGCCCGGGGGGACATCAACCGGATCGCCATCGGAGCCTGCTCCAACGTCCAGGACGGCGCCGTGCTTCACGTGGCCGACGACCTGCCATGCGAGATCGGGGACTGGGTCACGGTGGGGCACGGAGCCGTCGTCCACGCCTGCCGGGTGGGCGACGAGTGCCTGGTCGGCATGGGGGCCACCATCCTGGACGGTGCCGAGGTGGGCCCGCAGAGCATCGTCGGGGCGGGGGCCCTGGTGCGGCAGGGGGCGAGGATCGAGCCCGGCAGCCTGGTGGTGGGAAACCCGGCGGTGGCCAAGCGGGCCCTCTCCTCCGAGGAGCGGGCCGGGCTGCGCGCCTGGGCCCGGAAGTACGTGGACAACGCCGCCTGGTGCCTTGAGCGCGGCATCGGGGTCTCCCTCCCCATCTCCACCGGCTAGAGTAGTGGTCGGGAAAAATGGACAGTCTCCTAAGGAAGTTTGAGACAAAGGAGACTGTCGATGAAGAGACAGAAGTTCACTCCGGCATTCAAGCGGAGGGTAGTGCTTGAAGCCCTTCGAGGCGGCGAGACGGTTCGTTCGATTGCAGCGCGGCACGGAGTCACACCGGCACTCGGGCATCGCGATGCTCACCCCGGACACCGTCCACTAAGGGAAGGCGGCTTCCTGTCTGGAAGGACGCCGACGCACCTTGGAAAGCGCCTGGCGAGCCCAACCGGAGCGTTTTTCCACGGAATCCCCAGGCCCAGGAAGCTGCCCGAGGCGGTCTGGATCAACCCGCCCGCAGCGGAAAGCAGGACTCCGCCCCAGCTGGTTTGCCCGGCTGGACAGGGTCTTGACGACTCTACCGACAATCGTGCGGGCTGATGCTGTCCAGACAGCCGTGGCTGGCGCTAGCCATGGCAACTCGGCTCTGGAAGCACAGACAGGCTGCGCCATGTGTTTGGTGTCTTTTTCCTACCCTGAGTGGTCCCGGGGGTGCAGGGGGCAGCGCCCCCTGCAGTGGAGGGCCGGGGGCCTCCGCTCCTGGCTGGGAGCTGCGGCGTCAGCCTGCACAGCGGCAAACCTGTCGATGTTTTGTTAATGCTCAATCAATTGACGGATCAAGTGTCTCATTGTCATTGACAGGTTCCGCAAGCTCAACAGCGGCTTGCGCTATGGGTTATCGCCGAGGCAGGATGAATCGACGAGCTTGGCTTCATCGGGTAGTGGCGACGGCGTGACGTCTTTTGCGAGGTAGAGAGGCTGGCGGACCAGAGCGATACGGTCGGTTTCGGGAGAGAAGGCCATCATGCTCTCCTCTTGTTCGCTCGTGCCTCGATTGCGGCGCAGCGCTCCATTAGCGCGTCGAACGGCTCGTATTCGTCGACGAGCATGCCGTCGGCAAGCATGCTTGCGTAGTCATCGGCGAGCAGCGCGTGCGCTGAGCCGGAGGGAACCAGTTGCAGGTCGCCGGATACCGCCGCCTCGTAGTCGATCCGGTTGCCGCTCGCATCGTTCTCGACGAAGAAAACCGCCTTGTGGCGAGCAACCGAGAGCGCGAGAGAGCGGTCGGCGAGGGCAGTTGCTGCAATGCCTGCCTCGTCGAGACATGCGAGATCGTGCCAGTGCCTCGACTGGCGCTCGCCGCGGTGGCGTTCCCGACGGCAGAAGACATGCGCGGCGGTCGCCTTCTCCCAAAAGGTGCGTTCCGCCAGCATGACGCTGGGGTGCGCCTCGGGGAACGTCAGATCGGAAAGAGAAGCCGCTGCATCGCACACGACGGGCCGCTTCACATGGGGCTCGCCGGTCGACCGCGCCCCGAACTCAACGATGACTTTGGGGCTAACGAAGCCGGTCTCCTCGAACAGCGGCTCGTATGCAACGTAGAGCCGATCCTCATCCGCGCTTACCCTTGCTGCGAAGCCGACGCGGGAGAGTCCTTCCGAGACGATGGGGCAGGCCTCGTCCCGGACCCATTCTGCAAGACGGGAGCGAATGGCGCGCGTCCAGCGCTTCTCCTGGCTGCGCGTGGGCGGAAGGGCCTCGTCGCCCGCACCGGAAACCAGGTCCGGCGAGAAGGCGCGGATGTCATAGGTGACGTCGACATCTTCGGAGAACCGGCGGATCGCTCTCCACACCTTCGACAGTGAGGTGCCGCCCTTGAAAATCAGGTGCTCAGCGAACGTGGTGTCGAACAGCACGCCGAGGGTCGTCACGACCCAGATATCTTTCTCCAGAAGATGCGGCTTGTGGCCGCCGAATCGTTCGGCCACTTCAAGAGCGTCGCGCCTATCGCCAGGCGAGAGATCCTGGAAACGCTGCTCAGCCATGCGCAAGGCAAGCGCTCAGCGGCTCTGACATCCAGATGGGCATTACGGCCCGGGCGGCTGCGAGCTCTTCCCGTTCAGCCTCGGAGAGCGTCGGGAGGACTGCTTCAAGGTTTTCCTCGACCTCTGCGGGACCGAGCCACGCCAAGGCGCGGATGGTCTGGCCCGCCTTGCTGTGCGGTGCCGCGAGTTGCCAGCGGGGTGCATGGCGCAACTCAACCGTGGAAGAGCCGAAGTGGAGCTTTCGGCTGGGACCGGAGGTGAGATAGACCATACGAGTGGGATTCTGCGTGGTCAGACCGAGGCAGTTGGCCGCCGACCCGCCGCACGGCACGATGGTTTCCCTCCACATTTTCGACAGCGCGGCGATCACCTTGGCGATTCGGGGGGCACGAAGGCCGAAGCGCGTCTCGATCGGACGCATATAGACGCCTTGGCAAATCCGCATGAGATGGTCCGAGCGGGCAAGGTGCCACAGTGCCTGGTCGACGGCGGCGCGGCTGCCGAGATGCAGCAGCGCCGCCGGACACAGCGGCGTCGCCTCCGGTAGTGCCTCGGCATGCTCCATGATGCGCTTGGGAAGGCCGGGCATGTTCGGTTCTCTTGAGTTCGTCAGATATTCGGCACCTGTGCTATCTCAATTCAAGTCTGGAGATAATCAAGTCTGGTCCCGCACGCGCGACCACGGCCCGGCAAGCCGGCCCAACGCCGATCCTGGCTGTGAGCGAAGCGGTTTCCTTCATGCGCTCTTCCCGTTGCTGGGGCCCAGTCCCAACAGCCTGGAGACTTTTCCCTGCGCGTCCATGATCACCTGGGCGACATCCAGCTTCGCATTCGCTGCTTCCGGCTGCTTCCTGAGACGAGCTTTCTCCCCATTGAGATCGAGGAGCCTGGCACGATACGGATTGGATCTGGCCGCCCTGACTCCGGGCTAATTCGACGACAGGGCCAGCAGAGAGCCTTGCTTGCGGGCGTTGCGCCAGGTCGCCAGATGCGAGGAGTGCAGCCCCTCGCGACGAAGCAGCTTCCCGACCTCTCCTGGCTGAACGCGCTTGTTGGCCTCTTCGAGGATCCGCAGCCGGCAGGCTGCGCTGAAGCGGCGCCGGACAGGCTTGGCCACCACCCCGGGATCCGGAGCCGGGCTCACATTGCCGGTTTCGACCCTGGTGGGTGAGGAGCGAAGCGACAATCCCTCCCCCAGGGTCGGCGTGGCAGCAGCCTCCCTCCTCGTTCTCATGTAATCTTCCCCGCTCATAGTCGGTCTCTCCTATCGCTCACGGAATGCAGGGTGAGCAGGTGTCTCACCATCATTAGCAGAGGCGGACTGCCTGCTCTCCTTCGGCTTGCCCGTAATCCGGCAGGCTCCTAGGTCCGGGAGCGCTCCTCCCTCCACTGCCTCCAGGCCCTGGGGATCCGCCAGCCGCAGGCCTCCAGCCGCGCCCGCGCCTCTCCGGGGGGCATCCCGGCGAGGACACCCAGGATGCGCGCCGCACGGTCCCGCAGCTTGGCGTTGGTGGGATGCACGTCCACCATCAGGTTCTCGATCACCTTGCCCCGCCTCACCATGGCCAGGGTGGTGATCATGTTGAGGATCATCTTGGTGGCGGTGCCCGCCTTGAGCCGGGTCGATCCGGTGAGGATCTCGGGTCCGATGTCGGGGCAGATCACGATGTCTGGGCGTCGCCCAGCTGAGAACTCCAGGTGGGGGTTGAAGCAGATCAGCACGGTGGCGGCTCCGGCCCGGCGGGCGGCCTCCAGCGCGCCCCAGACGTAGGGGGTCCGTCCGCTGGCGGCGATGCCCACCACCACGTCCCGGCGATGGATTCCGCGGCGGCGCCCCTCCTCGAGCCCGGCTTCAGCGCTGTCCTCGGCTCCCTCGACCGACCGTTCCAGGGCCTGGCTTCCCCCGGCGATCGCACCCTGCACCTGCCCGGGATCGGTGCGGAAAGTGGGTGGGCACTCGCTGGCGTCGAGCACTCCCAGGCGGCCGCTCGTTCCGGCTCCGAAGTAGAGGAGCCGCCCCCCCGCCCCGAGTGCCGCGGCGACGCGTTCGACGACCTCCGCGATGGCACCGGCCTCCCCGAGGATCGCCTGGGGCAGCCGGGAGTCCTCGGCGGCCATCAGCTCGATCGCCTCGGCTACGGACATCCGGTGCAGCTGCATAGAGGCCGGATTGCGGCGCTCGGTGGGGGAAAGCCCGGACGAGGAGGGCACGAGGGAGCCGGCCGGGGGAGGGGGCCGCTCCGCCGAGGAGGGGGCGGCCCGTCCCTTCTCCCGGGCCAGCCGGGCCGCTCCCAGGGCTCCGTTGGGGCTTTCCGGATCGATCCGGCAGGAGGGCAGCCTCTCGGAGAGCATCCCCGAGACCAGCCTGCGGAATCCCTCCTGCCGCGAGAAGCAGCCGCCGTTGAGCAGGAAGCGGACCGGCGAGGGATGGCCCAGGCGGGCCACGCAGGCCAGGGCGTCGTCCGCAAGCTGCCCGGCGGCGCGCTGGACGATGGCCCCGTACTCCCGGCTGCCCACCTCCCAGGCCCGGAACACATGAAGGGCCGCCCGGGCGATCTCCGCCTTGGTGGCCATCTGGCACCAGGGGACCAGCTCCTCGGCCGAGGCCAGGCCCACCTCCCCGAGGAACTGCTCCAGCATGGGCGGAGGCCCGCCGCGGCGGTCCAGCTCCCGCACCATCAGCTTCAGGCCCGCCAGCCCGATGCCGTACCCGCAGCTCTCGTCCCCCAGGAGGTGGCCCCAGCCGCTGGTCCGCACCCGGGTCCCGTCGCTGCGCACGCCCAGGCAGGAGGCGCCGGTGCCCGAGACGACCAGGACATCGGCCTCATGGCCTCCCTGCCGGTCGGCGGATCCCGCCAGCGCGTTCTCCAGGTCGTCGGTGGCGTAGTGCCTGGCCCTGGGCCAGACCCTGCGGAGCAGCCCCAGCACGCGCTGGCGGTCGTCGTCGGTGCGCATCCCCGCCATGCCGACGCCCACCGCCTCGACCTCCGGGCAGGCCTCGGCCATCCGTCCGAACATGGAGAGGAGCCGGTCGTCGCCGGTCAGGCTCAGGTTGGCCGCCTCGTGCTCGGCTCCCTGGGTCCAGGCGTCCTCTCCCGAAAGGAGGCCGGTGGTGGTGCGGGTGCCGCCGCACTCGACGCCCAGGGCCAGGGGCCCTCCGCCTGCCTCGCCATCCATGGGGGCCATTGTTCCCGGGCGGCCCGGGAATCGAAGCCAAAAACGGATCGGTCTCCCCGCTGCTGCCTTGAGTTCGCGCCGCTCGCCGGGAGAATGGCGGCTGCATGGAGAGCCTGGAGAGCGAGCTGCTGGAGAGGCTGCTGGAGCTGGAGCGCGTCGTAGCCAGCGGCCCCTCGGGCCCGGCCCTGGCCTCCCTCTTCTCCGAGATCGACGCCCTGGCCGCACGCCTGCCCTCCGGCGCCGATCCCCAGCTGGTCCACTACCTGCACCGCAAGAGCTACCAGAAGGCCCGCCTCTTCCTCCAGGGGCGCGACGGCGAGAACCAGTCGGGCCACTGCATCCGCCATCGGGACTGACGATGGAGGAGACCATCGCCGCCATCGCCACCGGAGCGGGCGAGGCGGCCCTGGCGGTGATCCGCATCTCCGGCCAGGAGGCCCTGGCGGTGGCCGACCGGTGCTTCCTTCCCTCGGCGGGCAGGGGGCCGAGGCCCAGCCAGGCTTCCTCCCACACGGTCCATCACGGAACCGTCCGGCGGGGGGGCGACCCCGTCGACGAAGCGCTGCTGTCGGTGTTCCGGGCTCCCCGGAGCTTCACTCGCGAGGACGTGGTGGAGATCGGCTGCCACGGGGGGGCGGTGGCGGCCCGGGCGGTGCTGGAGGCGGTCCTGGAGGCCGGGGCCCGTCATGCCGAGCCGGGGGAGTTCACCCGCCGGGCCTTCCTCAACGGACGCCTCGACCTGACCCAGGCCGAGGCGGTGGCGGACATCATCCGTTCCCGAAGCGATCGCGCCCTCCGCACCGCCCACCTCCATCTCCAGGGGCACCTCTCCCGCCGCATCGGCGCCCTGCGCGACGATCTCCTGGGCCTGCTGGCCCATCTGGAGGCCCATCTGGACTTTCCCGAGGAGGACATCGAGCCCGACACCGGCGAGGCCATGCAGGAGCGCCTCCGGGGAGCCCTGGGGACGATGGAGGAACTGCTGGAATCGGCCCGCGAGGGGCGCATCCTGCGCCACGGAGCCAGGGTCGCCATCGTCGGAGCCCCCAACGTGGGAAAGTCCTCCCTGCTCAACGCGCTGCTGGAGCGGGATCGCGCCATCGTCTCGGAGCAGGCCGGAACCACCCGCGACACCATCGAGGAGCAGGCCAGCCTGAAGGGGCTGCCGGTGGTGTTCACCGATACCGCGGGCCTGCGCCCCAGCGAGGACGCGATCGAGCGGGAGGGCATGAGGCGCAGCCGGGAGAGCGTCCGCGACGCTGACCTGGTCCTCCATGTCCGGGAAGCGGGCCGCACCCCGGAGCCCCTGGACCTGCCCTCCGGCGCTCCTTGGCTGGAGGTGCTCAACAAGGCGGATCTCCTCGCACCCGGGGCCTCCCGCCCCGAAGCCCCCTTCCTGGTCAGCTGCCTGACCGGGGAGGGCCTGCCCCGCCTGAGGGAGGGCATCGCCGAGGCGGTGGGAAGGACCGGGATCAGGGAGGAGCGCTTCGACCTGGCCATCAACGCCCGCCACCAGGACGCCCTGAGGCGCTCCCTGGCCGCCGCCCGGAACGCCCTGCAGGCCTTCCAGGAGAGCCGGCCCCTCGATCTGGTCGCCCTGGAGCTGCGCATCGGCGTGCAGGCGGTTGGCGAGATCGTCGGCAGGACCGCCACCGAGGATCTCCTCGACCGGATCTTCGGCGAGTTCTGCCTGGGAAAGTAGCCGCGGTCCCTGCCGGCTCCGGACCTGGCCGGCTTCCGGCGTCCCCGGCGCGGCGGGACGCCTGCCGTCGCCTCTCCCAGCCAGCCGTTCCATGCAGGATTCCGGGCAGTGCGTGCCGGGATCCTCCCCTGGACCGGCAGGCTTCCCGGACAGGTCCGCGGCGGAGCCGGGGAGCCTGCTGTCCCCCGATCCCGAGGGGGGGCGGCGGGCGGGATAATTGGCTTTCCATTCGGGATCGATGGGGCAGCATGGACCCTCGGCCAGGCCCAGGATTCAGCGACCAGGATGAGCGATCAGCAGGAGGGAGGGAGCCGGGAGCTCGATGTGATCCGCTCGGTGCGGGGAAGGGGATCCCTGGCCAAGCTCGCCGCCTACACCCGCCTCTCGGGACCGGGATGGCTCCAGGCGGCGATCACCCTGGGCGGCGGCTCGCTCGCCAGCAGCCTGTACCTGGGCGTGCTGGCCGGATACGGGATGCTGTGGCTGCAGCCCTTCGCCATGGCGCTGGGCGTGGCCATGCTCTCCTGCATCGCCTTCGTCACCCTCTCCACCGGGGAGAGGCCCTTCCAGGCCATCAAGAACCACATCAATCCGGTGCTGGCCTGGGCCTGGCTGCTGGCCTCCCTGCTCGCCAACATGGTCTGGAGCCTGCCCCAGTTCTCGCTGGCGACCGGGGTGCTGGAGCAGAACCTGGGCCTCTTCTCGGGGGACTTCGGCAAGTGGGCGGCCACCATCGCGATACTCGTCCTGACCGTGGGAATCACCTGGAGCTACGGCTCGGGCAGCCGCGGCATCCGCGTCTACGAGTGGATCCTCAAGCTGATGGTGGCGATGATCGTCCTGAGCTTCGTTGGGGTGGTGATCCAGATGTTCGTCTCCGGCAGCGGCGTCTCCCTGGGCGGGATCCTCAAGGGCTTCGTTCCCGATCTCTCCCGGCTGGTCTCCCCGGCCGAGGGCTTCGGGCCCTTCCTGGAAGGCATCGGGGACGAGGACGCCAGGAAGTTCTGGACCGGCCACATAGTGAGCGAGCAGCAGAGCGTGATGCTCTCGGCGGCGGCCACCGCGGTGGGGATCAACATGACCTTCCTGATGGGATACGCCCTCCTGGCACGGGGATGGGGCCGCGAACACCGGGGGCTAGCGGTCTACGACCTGTCGATCGGGATGCTGATCCCCTTCGTGCTGGCCACCAGCTGCGTGGTGATCGCCGCCGCCAGCCAGTTCCATCTCCAGCCGACCTTCCAGTTCGACGAAGCGGGGCGGCCGGCGGAGGCGGTGATCGAGAAGCACCGCGGACAGTACGACAGTCTTGTCGGCAAGCGGCTCGAGGCAGTCCCGATGGAGGCGGCCGGCGGGGACCAGGCGGTCCTTCCCGAGGGCGAGAGGACCCTGGCGGCCCTGCTGATCACGCGGGACGTGCAGGATCTGGCCCTCTCCCTGGAGCCCCTGACCGGGACCACGGTGGCCCACTGGATCTTCGGCCTGGGAGTCCTGGGCATGGCCCTCTCCACCATCTCCATCCTGATGCTCATCTCGGGCTTCGCGGTGTGCGAGATGCTCGGCCGGCCCCATACCGGCTGGCCCTTCCGCCTGGGTTGCCTGGCGGCGGCCACCGGCGTGCTGGGCCCGTTCTTCTGGGGAGGGGCCAAGGCCTGGCTGGCGGTCCCCACCTCGGTGTTCGGGCTGACCCTGCTTCCCATCGCCTACATCTCCTTCTTCCTCCTGTTCAACAAGCGGTCCCTGCTCAGGGAGCACATGCCGGCGGGCGCGGCCCGCAACGCGTGGAACGCGGTCCTCTTCGTGGCCGCGCTCTCCGCCACCCTGGCCAGCCTCTACGTCATCGGCAAGAAGGCGGGCTGGATGGGGTGGCTCGGCGTCTTCCTGCTTCTGGCGCTGGCGCTAGCGGTCCACTTCGCCCGCAGGGGCCGTTCCGGACGGTCCGGATAGGGAGGAGACGAGGTCCCGGGACGCCCTCCGGTCCACGGCCCGGCCCTGAAAGGACATGGCGGAAGCTGCCGAAGCCGGAGGAGGGGAACGGGGCGGTCCGTCCCGGAGCAGGGCCATCCCCCGGTGCCACGCCATCGTCTGCCTGCTGGCCGGGGCCCTGGCCTGGGGAACCTCGGGATGGAGCCGGGGGGCGCCGGAGGCGATGGCCTTCGGGGCGGTGGCGGGACTGGCCGTCCTGTGCCTGGTGGGGAGCCGCTATCCGATCCGCTCCGTGGCCCGGGCGGCGGGCCTGATGGCGGTGTCCATGACCTTCGGAGCCGGGCTCTCCATGAAGGGGAGCCTGGATCTGATACACGGGTCCGGAGCCGGCGGATCCGGCGACGCCCTGGTATGGGGGATGGCCGGGCTGTTCCTCAAGGCGGGGCTGTGGATGGCCATGGCGGGGGCCTTCCTGGGAGCGGGCCTGGGTCGCAGGCGGTGCGGCCCCTGGGACGTGCTGCTGCCCTACCTTGCGGTCCTGCCCCTCTGGCATCTGGGGATCGCGTGGCTCAACCGTCCCTTCGATCCCGCCGCCCGGGAGTTTCCCGCGATCTACTTCTCGGCGAGGACCGTCCCGGAGGGGGAGATCCTTCCCGAGTCGTGGGGTGGCATGCTCCTGGCCCTGGCCGGGGCGATCCTCTGCTGCGCCTTCCGCCGCAACGCGCTGCCCGCCATCCTGGCCCTCTACGGATTCCTGGCGGGAGGCTTCGGCGCGGTCCTGGGGCAGGCCGTGCCGGCCCTCCTCGCCCGCAACCCCGGCCTGTTCCGCACCGGACCCATGGAGGGGCAGCCGCTGGGGGTCCTGCTCGACTCCCAGGACTGGGCCCAGTGGGGAAGCCTGGCCACCGGGGCGGCGATCGTCCTGATCCTGGGGGCCGGGATCTGGTGCAACCAGGGCAGGCTCTTCCGCAAGCAGGGCCGGGAGCCCAGGGAGCTCCCGGCCCGGTGGGAGCTCCTGCTGTGGATCCCCCTGGCGGCATGGATGGCCCTGCCCCTGGTGCAGGATGCGCCCCCCTGGCTGGAGAACCTGCTCGAACAGCCCCTCCTGATGGCCGCCGTGCCCTTGGCCGGGCTGGCTCTGGGACGCACCTGGGGGCTGTGGTGGATCCTGCCGGTCGCGCTGCTGCACCTGGGGCTGGCGAGGCTTCCCCTTGGCGGGGGAGAGGACCTGCGGGCGGGGCTCTGGACCCTCGGCGTTCCGCTGGCCCTGGCGGCCCTGGCGGCCCTGGCCCTTTCCCTGCGCCGCAGCCCCGGAGGAGCGGGAGCGCCCCTGCTGCTGTGGGCGGCTTCGCTGGCCTGCTTCGCCGGACACCCCTGGAGCGGGGAGGTTCCGGGGACGGTCCTCTTCCAGTGCCTCGCCTTCCCCGGAATAGTCCTGGCCCTGTGCCTGTGCCCCAATGCGCCCCATGACTGACCGCCGGCGATCCTCCCGGCCCGCAAGATCCATGTGCCGTTCCCGGCTTCCCGCATTCCTGGCGGTCCTCGGCACCGCCTCCCTGTCGGCGCCCTCGTCCCCCTCAGCCCAGGGGCCGCCGATCGACTTCTCCGGCTTCGATCGGGAGATCCGCCCCCAGGACGACTTCTTCGGGCACGTCAACGGCAGGTGGCTCGAGGAGACCGAGATCCCCGAGGACCAGACCCGCTGGGGATCCTTCGCGATCCTCGCCGAGGAGAGCCGGGACGCGGTGCTGGCCATCGTCAGGGAGGCGGCGGCCATGGAGGATCCCGATCCCGGCATGCGGAGGATCCGGGATCTCTACCTCAGCTACATGGACGAGGAGGGGATCGAGCGGCGGGGCTCCGGGCCCGTCGAAGCCGATCTGGAGGCCATCTCGCGGATCGCCTCCAAGGAGGAGTTCGGACGGGAATGGGCCCGGGCCGGCCGGCTGGGCGTCGGGCGTCCCCTGGGCTTGGGCATCGCCCAGGACTCCGGGGACGCCACCCGCTACGCGGCCTACCTCTCGCAGGGCGGCCTGGGGCTTCCCGACCGGGACTACTACTTCCTGGAAGGGGAGCGCTTCGACCGGATCCGGGAGGCCTACCTGGCGATGCTCTCCCGCCTCTTCGACCTGGCCGGGCTGGAGGAGGGCGCCGGGCGGGCCAAGAGGGCCTACCAGGCGGAGCGGGCCGTCGCCGAGCTCCACTGGACCCGGGTGGAGAACCGGGACCGGATCAGGACCTACAACCGCATGGAGATCGGGGAGCTGAAGGCCCTGCTGCCCTCCTTCGGCTGGGACCGGTACCTCGAGGAGGCCGGCATCGGCGGCGAGACCCACGTGATCGTGAGGCAGCCCAGCTTCCTGGAGGGCATGGGCCAGGCGCTGGAGAGCGTCCCGCTGGACAGCTGGAAGGACTACTTCCGAACCCGGCTGCTCTCCTGGGCCGCCCCCTTCCTGGGCGACGCCTTCTTCCAGGCCCACTTCGAGTTCCACTCCCGGATCCTGGGCGGGCAGCAGCGTCCCGAGGAGCGGGCCGAGCGGGCCGTCCACCTGGTCAACCGCCACCTGGGGGAGATCGTGGGCAGGGAGTACGTGCGGCGCCACTTCCCGCCCGAGGCCAGGGAGCGGATGACCGCCCTGGTGGACAACATCAAGGGAGCCATGGCCGAGAGCCTGGAGGAGCTGGAGTGGATGGATCCCGGGACCCGAGCCGAGGCCAGGGACAAGCTGGCCCGCTTCAGCGCCAAGATCGGGCATCCCTCCAGGTGGAGGGACTACTCCCGCCTGGAGATCCTTCCCGGGGATCTGCTGGGCAACATCCGCCGCTCCAGCCTCTTCGTCCACGAGCGGCAGACGGGGAAGCTGGGAGGGCCCGTCGATCGCGAGGAGTGGTTCATGAACCCCCAGAGGGTCAACGCCTACTACAACGCCCGGATGAACGAGATCGTCTTCCCCGCGGCCATCCTGCAGCCCCCCTTCTTCCACCTCGGGGCCGACGACGCGGTCAACTACGGGGCCATCGGGATGGTCATCGGCCACGAGATCGGGCACGGCTTCGACGACCAGGGGCGCAGGTCGGACGGCGAGGGGAACCTGCGGGACTGGTGGTCGGAGAGCTCCGCCAGGGCCTACGAGGAGCGCACCCGGGCGCTGGTGGACCAGTACTCCCGCTACGAGCCCGTCGAGGGGCACGGGATCAACGGCGAGCTCACCCTGGGGGAGAACATCGGGGACCTGGGAGGTCTGGCCCTCGCCTGGAGGGCCTGGAAGCGGTCCCTGGGGGGCGTGGAGCCTCCCGAGATCGACGGAATGAGCGGCGCCGAGCGCTTCTTCGCCGCCTACGCCCAGATCTGGCGCGTCGCGACCCGTCCCGAGACGGCCATGCGCCGGCTCAGGACCGATCCCCACTCGCCGCCCCGCTTCCGGGTGATCGGCCCCCTGAGCAACTTCCAGCCCTTCTACGACTTGTACGGGGTCGAGGAGGGCGACCGCATGTGGCGTCCCCCCGGGGAGCGGATCCGCATCTGGTGATCCCCGGGCGGCGGCCGGCCCGCCGCCGGAGGTTGCCAGATCCGCTGCGCTCCTGTAGCGTGCCTTGCCGAACCCCGTGACGTTCCCCGGATGGAGTCCTGCGGGAAGCCTCCCGCGCCGCTGCGCACGCACGGCCCTGTCCCTCGCCTCCGTCTGCCTGGCCGCCTCGGCCGCGGCGGAGGATCCGGCTCCGCTCTCCCCCGAGGCGGTGGAGTTCTTCGAGTCCCGGATCCGGCCGGTGCTGGCCCAGGACTGCTACTCGTGCCACAGCCAGGCCGAAGGCCGCAAGGGCGGCCTGCTGCTCGATTCCCGGCCCGGCTGGGAGGCGGGAGGCAGGAGCGGGCCGGCGATCCTGCCGGGCCGGCCCGACGGGAGCCTCCTGGTGCGGGCCATCCGCCACGAGGAGGGCGCGCCCCGGATGCCCCGGGAGGGGGCCCCGCTGGATCCCGCGGTGGTCCGGGACTTCGTCCGCTGGATCGAGATGGGGGCTCCCGATCCCCGCGACCATCCCCCTTCGGCGGAGCAGGTGGAGGAGGACCGGAACTGGGAGGCGGTCCGGGAGCGGCGCAGGAGCTGGTGGAGCTTCCAGCCCATCGGGGATCCCCTGCCTCCCGCCGCCGGGGAGCCGGGGCACCCGGTGGACGCCTTCCTGGAGGCGCGGCGCAGGGAGCAGGGACTGCAGGCGGCCGGACCGGCTCCCGCCGAGGTCCTGGCGCGCCGCTTCCACCTGATCCTGATCGGGCTGCCCCCGGACCCCGGGGAGACCCTGGAGTTCGTCCGGGACCACCGGGAGGATCCCGGGCGGGCGGTCTCCGATCTGGTCGACCGGCTGCTGGCCAGTCCCCGCTTCGGGGAGCGGTGGGCCCGGCACTGGATGGACTGGATCCGCTACGCCGAGTCCCACGGATCGGAGGGGGATCCCCCGATCGGCAACGCCCATCTCTACCGGGACTACCTGATCCGGGCGCTCAACGCCGACGTGCCCTACGACCAGCTGGTGCGCGAGCACGTGGCCGGGGACCTGCTGGAGGAGCCCCGGATCGATTCCGGGACGGGCGTCAACGAGTCGCTGATCGGGACCGCCCACTGGCGCATGGTCTTCCACGGCTTCGCGCCCACCGACGCCCTGGACGAGAGGGTCCGCTTCACCGACGACCAGATCAACGTGTTCTCCAAGGCCTTCCTGGGGCTGACCGTCTCCTGCGCCCGCTGCCACGACCACAAGTTCGATCCCCTCAGCCAGAGGGACTACCACGCCCTGTTCTCGATCCTGGGCTCGACCCGGCCCGGGCGCAGGGCGATCGAGACCGGGGAGCGCCAGAACCTCCACCGCCAGGAGCTGCTCGCGATGAAGCCCGCGCTCAGGGAGGCGATCGCCGCCGACTGGCTCGGGTCCCTGGACTCGCTGACCGAGGCGCTCGCTCCGGGCGCCGGGGGGATAGCGGCCGCCTCGGAGGAGGATCCGCTGCTCCTGCCGCTCAAGCGGATCGACGCGGCCCTGGACGGGGGCCTCTCCCTGGAGGAGGCCTGGGCCGGGGAAGAGAGGGAGCAGCGGCGCCATCTCGAGGCCTGGGAGGCGCACCGGCAGCGCCGGTTCCTGCACCGGTGGCGGATGGACCGGAGCGAGGGGAGGGGAAGCTGGTTCGGCGAGGGCGCGGGGCTGGGCCCCGATCCCACCTCGCCGGGAGACTTCAGCGTGGCTCCCGAAGGGGATCTGGCGCTCTCGGGCATCCATTGCGGAGGAGTCCATTCCCACCTGGTCTCCACCAAGCACGCCGCCCGCCTGGCCTCGCCCGACTTCCCGCTGGAGCAGGAGAGCCAGGCGTGGCTGCTGATCAAGGGCTCGGGCCGGTCCATGTCCCGCTTCGTGGTGCAGAACTATCCCCGCAGCGGGACCGTGTTCCCCATCCGCGCCATGCAGGGGGAGGACAGGCAGCGGTGGCGCTGGGAGCGCTATCCCCTGGAATACTGGACCGGCGACGACGTGCACCTGGAGCTGGCCGCCGCGCGGGACGCCCCCCTGCAGACCCAGGGCGACGAGCGCTCCTGGTTTGCCATCCGAGAGGCCTTCGTGGCCCCCTCGGGGAGCCCTCCTCCGCCCTCCTTCGCCCGGACCGCCCTGGAGCCGGTCTGGGCCCAGCTGGGGGGGAAGGCGCCCGGGAGCCGGGAGGAGGCGGCCGGGGCCTACCGCAAGGCGGTGGCCAAGGCGCTGCGGGACTGGACCAGGGAGGGGGCGGACGACGCCCAGGCCGAGCTGCTCGACGCCTGCCTGCGCCTGGGGCTCCTGCCCAACCGCCTGGAGGGCCTGCCCGCCGCCGGGCCGCTGGTGGAGCAGTGGCGGGAGCTGGAGGCGGCCATCCCGGTGGCCACCCGCATTCCCGCCCTGTCGGAGTGGAAGGGGCAGGACCTGCCCCTCTTCGAGCGGGGGGACCACCGCAAGCCCCGGGAGCGGGTGCCTCGCCGCTTCCTCGAGATCATCGACGAGACCCCCTACCAGACCGGGCTGAGCGGGCGCCTCCGCCTGGCCGAGGATGTGCTCCGTCCCGACAACCCCCTGGCGCGGCGGGTGATCGTCAACCGCATCTGGCACCACCTCTTCGGCCGGGGGCTGGTGGCCACCCCGGACAACTTCGGGCGGCTGGGGGAGCCCCCCTCCCATCCCCTGCTGCTCGATCACCTGGCCTCCCGCTTCGAGAGCGACCACCGCTGGTCGATCAAGCGCATGATCCGCTACCTGGCCACCAGCCGCGCCTTCCAGCTCGACGGACGCCCCCCGGACGGGGCCCGGCGGACCGATCCCGGCAACGTGCTTCTGTCCCACTTCTCCATCCGCCGCCTGGAGGCCGAGGCGATCCGCGATTCCATGCTGTTCGTGGCCGGGGTCCTCGATCCCGCGGCGCCCGACGGGCCGGTGGACGGGCGGGAGCCCCGCCGCTCGGTCTACGTGCGGGTCCTCCGCAACCGCCTGGATCCCTTCCTGTCCGCCTTCGACGCTCCGGTGCCGTTCTCCGCCCACGGCAGGCGGCACGCCACCAACGTGCCGGCGCAGTCGCTGGCCCTGATGAACGGCGACCTGGCGCTGGAGACGGCAGCGAGCTGGGGAGGCCGGCTGGCCCGGCAGGCCGGAAGCATGGATCGCGACTCCCTGATCCGGGATGCCTGGATGCGCGCCTTCGCCTCGAGGCCCTCGCCCGAGGAGCTGGAGCTGGCGCGGGAGTTCCTCGAAGAGCAGGAGGGCCGCTACCGGTCGCTGGCGGAGGAGCTCCGCTCGGCGCGTGACGGGAAGGCCCGGCTGGGGGTGGAGCTCGGGGAGCTGGAGGCCCTGGCCCGCGAGCGGTGGGCCGCCTCCGGCCAGGAGCCGGAGCCGCTTCCTCTGGAGCCGCTGGCCGAGTGGCTCTTCGACGCGGACGGCAGGGACAGCGCAGGCTCCCTGCACCTGGAGCTGGTGGGCGCGGCCCGCGTCGAGGAGGGGGCCCTGGTCCTGCCCGGCGGGGACGCCTACGCCCGCAGCGCGCCGCTGGCGGCCGGCCTGAAGGCCAAGACCCTGGAGGTGCGGCTGAGGCTGGACGCCCTCGATCAGGGGGGCGGGGGCGCCATCTCGGTGCAGAAGGGGGGCGGGGCGGTCTTCGACGCCATCGTGTACGGCGAGAGGAGGCCGGGGGAGTGGATCGCGGGAAGCGACGGCTTCCGGCGCACCGAGGACTTTCCCGGAGCGGCGCCCGAAGCCCGCCTGGAGGAGGTCCACCTGGCCGTCGCCTACCACGAGGACGGGACCATCCGGGCCTACCGCAACGGCCGGCCCTACGGGGGCTCCTACCGGACCTCCCCTCCCGTCTCCTATCCCGGGGGCGGATCCGAGATCCTCCTGGGCCTGCGCCACGGGGAGCCGGGAGGCAACCGCATGCTGCGGGGGCGGATCCTCGAGGCGCGGCTCTACGATCGCGCCCTCTCCGCCCCCGAGGCGGCTTCCGCCTCGGGGAGCCCGGCTCCGTCCCGGGAGCAGCTTCTCCTCCAGCTGGGCGCCGGGGAGAGGGAGCGCCACCGGCAGGCCGAAGCGGAGCACGCCCGCCTCTCCGGGCGGCTCCAGGAGCTGGAGGAGCGGATGCGGGGCGTCGGACCGCATCCGGCGTGGAGCGACCTGGCCCTCTCCATGTTCAACCTGAAGGAGTTCATCTATGTCCGGTGATTCCCGGCCCATGTCCCGCAGGAGAATGCTGGAGCGGGCTTCCAGCGGATTCGGCATGCTGGCCCTGGCCGGCCTGCTGGACCAGGAGGCCCTCCTGGCCGCCCCGCCGGCGGTCCGCCCGGCCCGCCGGAGCCCTCCCAGGGCCCAGAGCGTGATCCTGTGCTACATGTCGGGTGGGATCTCCCAGGTGGACTCCTTCGATCCCAAGCCGCGCCTGGCCGCCGAGGCGGGCGAGCCGATGCCGGTGCGCATCGAGCGCACCCAGTTCAACAACAACGGCAGGATCTTCCCCTCGCCCTTCGAGTTCCGGAAGTGCGGCCGGAGCGGGATCGACATCAGCAGCATGTTCCCCCTGCTCCGGGAGTGCGCCGACGAGATGGCGGTGGTCCGCTCCATGGTCAGCCCGTTCAACGAGCATGCCCAGGGCAACTTCTTCCTGCACTCGGGCTTCCCCTTCCTGGGGCATCCCAGCGCCGGGGCCTGGGTCAGCTACGGCCTGGGGAGCGCCAACCGGAACCTGCCCGCCTACGTGGTCCTGGAGAGCGGCAACGCGGTGCCTCCCCACGGGGGCGTGGGCCTCTACGGCAGCGGCTTCCTGCCCGCCCGCCACCAGGCCTCGATCCTCCAGGCCGACGCCAGGGAGGCGGTCGACGATCTGTCGCCGGGCCAGCCGCCGTCCCTGCAGCGCTCGCGCCTGGACCTGGTCGGCCGCCTCGACAGGGCCTTCCTGGCCGACATCCGGGGCCACGGCGACGTCGAGGCGGCCATCGGCAACTACGAGACCGCCTACCGCATGCAGTCGGAGATCCCCGAGCTGTGCGACATCGGCGGCGAGCCCGAGAGCGTCCGCAGGCTCTACGGCATCGACGAGGGCGACACCCAGCTGGCGGCCTACGGCCGCCAGGCCCTGCTGGCCCGGCGGCTGGTGGAGAAGGGCGTGCGCTTCATCGAGCTCTCCTGCCTCACCGAGAACGTCGGGGCGGGCGGCGCGCCCAATCCCTGGGACCAGCACGGGGATCTGGAGCGGGGCCACCGGGCCATGGCCCACCAGGTGGACCGCCCCATCGCCGCCCTGATCCGGGATCTGAGGTCGCGGGGCCTCCTCGACCAGACCCTGATCGTCTTCACCGGCGAGTTCGGCCGCACCCCCTTCTCGCAGGGCTCCAACGGCCGCGACCACAACCCCTACGGCTTCAGCCTCTGGATGGCCGGGGGCGGCATCCGGGGAGGCTCCATCCTGGGGGCCACCGACGACTACGGCTACCACGTGGAGGGTCCCCGGACCACCGTCTACGACCTCTGGGCCACGGTCCTCCACCAGCTGGGCATCGACCACCGGCTCCTCGTCTACCGCTACGCCGGCCGGGATGTCCGCCTGACCGACGTGCACGGCCGCGTCCTCCACGGCGTCCTCGCCTGACCCGGGGCGCAGCGTCCGCCGGGGATCGGCCGCACGCCCCGCCCAGGCCTTGGCAGGGCCGGGTGGCGGAGCAGGACCGCCATGCAGGCTGCCGCTCCCGTCTTCAGGGACGAGGCGGGGAGCCGGTCCCTGCCTCGCCGATCAGGGAGAGCCGTCCTCCGCTTCCGGGCCGGGACCGCTCTCGGGGTAGAGGGTGGCGATCAGGAGGTTGGCGTCGCCCAGGTAGCGCTCGGCGGCCTGGCGGACGTTCTGCGGGGAGAGGGCGGCGACCCGATCGGGAAAGTCGAGGATCCGGGCCAGGGGCAGGCCGTTGCGGGCGGCGTAGGACAGGCTGTTCAGCCAGAAGGCGTTCTCCTTGAGGCCGCGCTCGTAGTCGCGCAGAAGCGCCTCGGTCACCTTGCCGAAGTCGTCCTCGGAGGGGCCCGAGCCGCGCAGTTCGGCCACCACCGAGGCGGCCGCCCCGATCAGGGCTCCGGCCTGATCGGGATCGCAGCCGAAGCTGATGGTGGTGGAGTAGCTGCCCACCGGCCACCGGTCGAGCCCTCCCTGGACGGAGACCCCGTAGACGCCTCCCCGATCCTCGCGCAGGACCTCGCGCAGGCGTATGCGCAGCACGTCGATGGCGGCCAGCAGCCGCAGCCGCTCCTCGGGGGACCACGGAGCCAGTCCGTGCCGGACGATGCGCACCGAGCTCTTGGGCTCGAGCCCCTTGGACACGCGGACCTCGTGCCGGCCCAGCGCCCGCCGGTCGCCCACGTCGCGGGCCTCCTCCTTGCGTCCCTGGGCCGGAAGGCTGGCCAGCCAGGTCTCGGCCAGGGGGGCCAGGTCCCCGGTCTCGAAGCTGCCCACGATCAGGAAGGTGAAGTCGGAGGCGTCCCCGAAGCGCGAGCGGTAGAACTCCATGGCCCTGTCGAGGTCGAGCTCCTCCAGGAAGGCTTCGTCCATGGGCTGGTGGCGCCGGTGATCCTGGTAGAGGACCTCCCGGATCCGGTCGGAGAAGACCACCTGGGGGCTGTTGGCGCGGTTGGCCGCCATGGTCCGCAGCTGCGTCATCAGCGACTGGAACGCCTCGGGGTCGGCCCGGGGGGAGGCGATGCAGAGGTGGACCAGCTGGAAGAGGGTCTCCACGTCGCGGGGGGAGGCCGAGCCGCTGACGCCCTCGCTGCGCTCCCCGATCGAGGGGGCGGCGGCGGCGATCCTGCCCGAGAGCTTCTTCTGCAGCTGGACCCGGTCGAACTTCCCCAGGCCTCCGTTGAACACCAGCGTGTCGGCCATCGATGCGGTGGGGTAGTCCTGGTCGCCGGCCAGGCTGTGGCCTCCGGGACTGAACGCGCTCAGGAGGATCTGGTCGTTCTGGAAGTCGGTGGGCTTGAGGACGACCCGGATCCCGTTGGAGAGCGTCCACAGGCTGACCCCGATCTCCGGAAGCTCCTCCCGTGACACGATGGAGCCGGGGACGGGGGCTTCGGCCACCAGCGGGGCCTGGGTGTCGCCGTCGTCGTAGGGGCCGATCTCCAGGGAGTCTGCCTTGCGCATCACTTCCAGGATGGCCTCCCGGTCGGGGTGGGCGAGCCCCTCCCTCCTTGGCGCGCTGTAGAGGATGACGCGGTTCTCCGGGGTGGTCCATCCGGCGGCCACCCGGTTGACCTCCTCCAGGGAGATCCCGGGCAGGAAGGCCCGGTAGAGCTCCAGCTCCCTGTCGATCCCGGGGATCGGCTCCTGCTGCAGGAAGTTGCGGATGTACTCGGCGGCGTAGGTTGCGGAGGAGGTCTTGTCCCGCTCGGCCTGGGCCGCCTCCATGGACCGGAGGTAGTCGGCCTTGACCCGGGCCAGCTCCGGGGCGGTGAAGCCGAACTCCCGGGCCCGGCGGGCCTCCACCAGGAGGGCCGCGAGTCCCTCCTCGAAGGCGCCGTCCTTGATCTGGGCCATCTGGATCACCACGTCCTTGGTGCGCACCAGCGAGGCCTTGGCCACCGCTCCGTAGAGGTAGGGGGGATCGGCCCGCTGCAGCAGCTCGTCGAGCCGGCGGTTGAGCATCCCGGTGTAGAGCCTCTCCACGATGGAGGCCCGGTAGTCGGCGGCGCTGCCCTGGGGGGCGGGAGGGCGCTTGTAGGCGATCTGGATCAGCGAGGCCTGCAGCTCGGGGTCGGTCTCGATCGAGAAGAGGGTCTCGGAGTGGTCGGGAACCGGCCAGGAGGGGCGGGGCGGGGCGTCCTCCGGATTCTCCAGGCCGGAGAAGGCCTCCCGGATGCGCCGCTCGATCGACGGGGAGTCGAAGTCCCCCACCGCGACGACGGCCATCAGATCGGGGCGGTACCACTTGCGGTAGAAGTCCAGGAACTCCTCCCGGGGAGCGGTGCGGATGATCTCCAGCTCGCCGATGGGAAGCCTCTCGGCGTAGCGGGAGCCGTGGAAGATCACCGGAACCTGCTTGTCGCTTATCCGGCCCTGGGCCCCCCGCCGCGACCGCCACTCCTCGATCACCACCCCGCGCTCCCGGTCGATCTCCTCGGCGTCGAAGCGGATGTTCGAGGTCCAGTCGAGGAGGATCCGGAAGGCGGTGGAGAGGATCTCCTCGTCGTCCATGGGGATCTCCAGCATGTACACCGTCTCTCCGAAGGAGGTGTAGGCGTTGAGGTGGGAGCCGAAGCGCATGCCCACCCGCTCCAGGAAGTCCACCAGCTCCAGCTTCTCGAAGTTCTCGGTGCCGTTGAAGGCCATGTGCTCCAGGAAGTGGGCCAGGCCCAGCTGCGACTCC
Source organism: Limisphaerales bacterium (assembly GCA_965221075.1). Taxonomy (GTDB): domain Bacteria; phylum Verrucomicrobiota; class Verrucomicrobiia; order Limisphaerales; family AAA164-E04; genus UBA2970. The sequence goes on along the minus strand of OZ244865.1, from coordinate 2,349,440 downwards.
GTCTCCATCAGGGATCCGGCGTCGACCACCAGGCGGAAGGAGGCCCGGTTCTCGGGCTTGCGGTTCTCCCGGATGTAGTAGCGCAGCCCGTTGGGCAGCTCGCCGACCTTCACCAGGGGATCCGCCGGAAGCGGAGCCTCCGGATCGATCTGGGCCCGGGCCGGCAGCCACAGGGCCGCCGAGAGCGCCAGCAACAGGTTTCCGGCTTTCCTCGTCATCTCGCTTGCAGAAGGCAGATGCTAGTGCCCCGGCGGGGAGTGGCAAGGCGGATAGGCCGGCAGGCGCCCGCCGCGCCCTTTTGTGGTGGAAAAGGGCCCTGGGCGGCTCCATGATCGGAGGAGCCCCCGGCCAGGCACATCCAGCCCCAGCCCCGGATCCGGTATGGACATCAACTTCAGCTGCCATTCCTGCAAGCAGGAACTGATCGTGGACGCCGCGGGGGCGGGCAACGAGATCCAGTGCCCCTCCTGCGGCACGGTGCTGACGATCCCGGCCGCCGATCCGGCCAACATCCACCTGAGGGTTCCGGAGGCGAGCAGGGAGGAGGGCCCCCATTTCTCGGTCCCCCAGCACGAGGGGCCGGTCAAGCCGCTGATCCAGTCGGCCCTGCCTCCGATGGAGGCCACCAGGGACGGCGAGCGCAGGCTGCGCATCCGCACCATACGCCGCTCCGAGTGCGTCGAGGTGGGCAAGGATCTGTTCGACCAGAAGGTCTCGGAGTTCCTGCAGGACGTGGGCGAGAAGCACATCGTCAAGATCGACACCATCAGCTACACCCACCAGGATCTGGCCAGCAAGGCCATGCTCACCGACTACGGGGTCCTGGTGATCTACAAGGGCTGAGCGGCGGGAGGAGCCTTCGCCGTGCCTTCCTTCCTGCGCATTCTCCGCACCACCCTCTCCCGCTACTGGAGGGCGTGGATGGTGGAGCGGCGCAATCCCGGAATCCACGTCAGCCATCCGGTGCTCTGGGACTACGACCATCCCCGGGCGGTGGAGGTGGGGCCGGGGACCTGCATCGGCGCCTTCTCCGAGCTTGCGGCGTTCCGCTCTCCGGCCCCGGGATCCCGGCCCGGGGGCCTCCGTATCGGGGCCCGCACCCATATCGGCAGCGGCTGCAACATCCGGGCCTGCGGGGGGCGGATCGAGATCGGGGAGGACTGCCTCATCGCCCAGCAGGTCTCCCTGGTGGCGGCCAACCACCAGATCCTCCCGGACGGCGTCTACCGGGAGCTTCCCTGGGATCCGGAGCGCAACGGAATCCAGGTGGGATCCAACGTGTGGATCGGGGCCGGGGCGGTGGTCCTGCCCGGGACGAGCATAGGGGACGGCGCCATCGTGGCCGCCGGGAGCGTGGTCACCCGGGACGTGCCTCCCAGGGAGATCTGGGGGAACATCCCGGCACGGTTCATGCGGAAGGTCGGAAGTGAGCCCTCCGGCTAGGCACGGCTACTTGCGGTAGTAGACGTTGCAGTTGGCCGCGTGCCGGCGCAGGGCCGGCCACCGGGCGAAGAGGCGCTGGTCGAGCCTGGCCAGCAGCCGGGAGACGGAGCGGAAGGCGGGCCGGGAGGGCAGGATCTTGGCGGCGTAGTTGAGCAGGTTGTGGTAGCTGATCCGGTGGGAGGAGAAGCTGCTGCCGAACTGCTCGAGGGCTCCCACGAAGAGCGCCGACTCGTCGATCCACTCCCGCCGGGAGTTGAGAGCGCCCCGGATCGCGGCCACCAGCGGGTTGTGCCCCAGGGGCTCGAAGACGAAGACGCAGCCCCCCCCTTCCTCCAGCACCCGGGAGAACTCCCGCGCCGCTCCCGGCAGGTTGTTGGAGAGGTGGTGCAGGGTGGCCTGGCCGACCACCAGGCGGACCGATCCGTCGCGGAAGCCGTCCAGCCTGAGGGCGTCCCCGCTGGAGAAGCTCAGGTTGCGGAGGTGCCCGTGCCTCTTCCTCGCCTCGAGGATGTGCCCCTCCCAGTAGTCGATGCCGTGGACGCGGGCCCCGGGGTGGACCCGGGCCAGCCAGGCCGCCAGGTCCCCCCGGCCGCAGCAGACCTCGATGGCGATCCGCCCCTCCAGGGGCAGCCTTTCCAGCATGCCGTAGGCCTCCCGGAACAGACCGGCGTCGCTGGCGGGATAGTGGGAGCAGGCCTCTTCGACCGCCTTCCTGGATGCTTCGCCCTTCATGGACGGGAACGGGCGGAAGGACCCCCGCCCAGGGGCGGAGCTACAGGCTGCCCTCCAGGGCGACGGCCCGCTGGACGGGAGCCCGCCGGGGAGTCACCGGGGCCGCGGGCAGGGCCTCCAGCCGATCCACCCGGTAGTCCAGGCACCGCTTGCAGGCGATGAGCAGGCCCGCCTGCAGGGAGAAGGTCTTCATCGCGAACTCGCTGTCCCCGTGGAAGAAGAGGAAGGCGATGATGTTGGCCATCCACAGGCTGGCGATCACGCAGCAGGTCTGGGCGAACAGATCGTGGCAGCCGTGCTTCCTCAGGATGGCCATGATCGAGAAGGCGATCATGGTTCCGGCGGCCAGGAAGAGCATCATCGCCAGGGTCCCGAACACGCCGGTGTTGACCATCAGGCCGATGAACCCGTTGTAGAAGCGGCCCTGGTTGATGTGCATGGTCAGGTAGGTCGGATCCCAGATGTGGGAGTAGTCATTGGCCGGCATGGTGAAGCCCCGTCCCACCCAGAAGTGGTCGGGGATCATCTTCCATCCGTAATCCCTGAGCAGGCGGCGGGTGTTCAGGGTGGCCTCTCCGTTGGAGCGGGCCTCGCTGTCGATCTGGATGCCGGGAATGTAGGAGAGGGCGCGCTGGGCCGAGCGCGGCAGCTTCTCGGCCCAGATGAACAGGGGCAGCATCACCGCCAGCATGGCGGCCAGCGTCTTGAAGGAGTTCCTGATGTTGTAGAAGCGCTGGATGTAGGCGATGAACAGCACCGAGATGATCAGGATGAGCGAAAGGTAGCGGTGGCCCGAGAGCAGCCCCACCCCGAAGACCGTGGCGCTGCAGGGGATCAGGTAGAGGGCCTTGCGCGAGAAGAAGTCCTCCAGCCGGTGGAGAGCCAGGAGCAGCAGCATCAGCCCCTGTCCCACGATGCTCAGCGACTGGAAGCGGCGGATGCCCTGCTGCTGGTACTGCTTCTCGAAGTTGGTGGCGTCTCCCGGCAGCTCGAAGAACTGGAGGAGCCCGAAGAGGCTGCCGCCGCCGATCGAGTAGGCGAAGTCCGAGACCAGGAAGGTGATGGTGAGCAGGCACTGCAGCATGAACAGGCGGAACAGGGTCCGCTCGTTGAACCGGACCAGGATGAAGAGCACCGGGAAGATGGAGCACATCAGCTGCTGGAAGTAGAAGCGCCCTCCCATCTGCTCGGTCCCCATGATCCGCAGCCCGAATCCCCGGTGGTACATGGTGACCACCAGGACCACGCAGTAGAGCATGACGCTCATGAGCAGCCAGCGGTTCTCCCTCAGGTACCTTCTGGCGTCGGGGCTGTAGCGGCGCAGGGCGATGGTGACGAAGAGCCCGGACCAGGCCAGGAAGGCCGCGAACTCCCACATGTAGGGGCGTCCCGGAAAGTAGGGAAGGAGCAGGGCCGAGCTGAAGGTGGCGATCGAGAGGCAGCCGGCGATCTGGGCGTGGTAGGGCAGGAGCATCGCCCAGCCCGCCATCACCAGCGAAAGCATCAGCAGGAACTTGCTGGAAGCCAGCTGGAATCCGACGAAGAGGGCGCCCAGGACGATCACGCCGAACCAGAAGATCCGGTTCAGCTGCATGCTCCTCTCTATCCCGGTGCCGCCCCAGTCGTCGTCGAAGTCGAGGAAGCGGCCGCCTCCGGCCGCGGCCGGCGCGGGAACGCCCGCCGCTCCCAGCGCGGCGTCCATCCGGGACGAAGCTGACTTCTCGGGGTCGATGGCGGTCCTTGGGGCGGGACGGGGATTCCCCCCCTGCGGGGAGAGGGGCGGATTGTGGACCGGCGCTCCCCTTTCCGCAAACCCAATCTCGGGCCCGGCCGGATTCCTCCTTGTACATCCGGAGCGACGATCCATGCTCCCGCCAAGAAATGGATCGGATCGCAGGGTCATCGGCAGGGAGGGCGCTGCTGTGGATCGGGATGGCGTCGGCGGTCCTGCGCGGGCCCGCCCTCGAACTCCCTCTGCAGCCGCAGCTCTACGACTACCACACGGTCGACGCCTTTCCGGGCATGACCTTCGTCCAGCCGGTCCGGACCGTCTCGCCCCCGGGAGAGACCGGCCGCCTCTTCGTGGTGGAGCAGACGGGGCGCGTCTACCTGATCGAGGACCTGGAGGATCCCCGGCGCTCGGTGTTCCTGGACCTGACCGGCAAGGTCCACCACGAACAGGAGGGCGGGCTGCTGGATCTCGCCTTCCATCCCCGCTTCGCCCAGAACGGGATCTTCTTCGTGTTCTACACCCTGATCGAGACCAGCACGCAGGGCAACGGGCTCCACGACCGCCTCTCCCGCTTCCAGGTGATGGAGGGGGATCCCTCCCGGGCCGATCCCGGAAGCGAGACGGTGCTGATCAACCAGTTCGACGAGCACATCTGGCACAACGGAGGCTGCCTGGGTTTCGGGCCCGACGGCTACCTCTACATCTCCCTGGGAGACGAGGGATGGGGGCTGGACTTCTACGGCAACGCCCAGCGGATCGATCGGGACTTCTTCTCGGGGATCCTGCGCATCGATCCCGACATGCGGCCGGGGAGCCTGGCTCCCAATCCCCATCCGGCCTCGAGGGGCCACTACCGGATCCCCCCCGACAACCCCTTCGTGGGCGTCGGCTCGTTCAACGGCCAGCTGGTCGATTCCCGGCGGGTGCGCACCGAGTTCTACGCGGTGGGCATGCGCAACCCCTGGCGCTTCTCCTTCGATTCGCAGGGGGGGGGGCTCTACTGCAACGACGCGGGGCAGATCACCCGGGAGGAGGTCAACGAGATCGTGGCGGGGGGCAACTACGGCTGGTCGTACCTGGAGGGGAGCCTGGACGGCCCCCGCTGGATGGCCCGCCCGCCCGGAGCCCTTCTGACCGCTCCCCTGGCGGAGTACGGCCGGCAGTACGGCGACGGGATCGCGGGAGGGCTCCTCTACCGGGGCGGCTCCCTGCCTGGCCTGGACGGCCACTACCTGTTCTCCGACTTCTGGGCGGGCTTCCTGGGAGCCGTTCCGGTGGAGGGGGAGGATGCGGGCCGCATCAGCTGGCTGCTCTGGGACTCGGGCGTCTCCGACATCGGGCTCCACCCGGCCAGCGGCGAGGTCCTGCTCTCGGACTGGCTCGAGGGACGGATCAAGCGGCTGGTGCCCGGACCCGATCCGGCCCTGAAGCCCCTGCCGGCCCTCCTGTCGCAGACCGGCGCCTTCGAATCCCTGGATCCCCTGGTCCCCTCGGAGCGGCTGGAGCCCTACCGGGTGAACGTCCCCTTCTGGTCCGACCATGCCGAAAAGGAGCGCTGGTTCTCCCTCCCTCCGGGAACGCGCTTCTCCGTGGGCGAGGACGGCTCCCTGGGCTATCCGACCGGGACCGTCTGGGTCAAGCAGTTCGACATGGAAATGGCGCCCGGGGATCCCTCCACGCGGCGGCGCCTGGAGACGCGCTTCCTGGTCCAGACCCCTTTCGGGGTCCCCTACGGCGCCACCTACCGGTGGAATCCGGAGGGGACCGAGGCGGAGCTGGTTCCTCCCGGGGGTGCGGAGGAGGAGCTGCACCGCCAGGGAAGCGAAGCGCAGCTGTGGAACTACCCCTCGCGGCGGGACTGCTTCGCCTGCCACAGCCGCTCCGCTGGCGGCGCCCTCGGCTTCACCATCCCCCAGCTCAACACCGCGCACCAGTCGGACGACGGGACCGTCTACCAGCTGGAGGATTTCAACCAGGCGGGGCGCTTCCAACCGCCGCTGGAGGGGATCCACACCCTTCCGGCCCTGGCGCCTCTGGAGGACGGCGACCACAGCCTGGAGTACCGGGTGCGCTCCTATCTGGAGGCCAACTGCGCCTACTGCCACCATCCCGAGGGGATCGCGCCGGTGGACTGGGACGCACGCAGCCATATCTCGCTGGACGCGGCGAAGATCCTCGGCGGCGCAGCGCACCATCCCCTGGGCAACACCAGTTCCCGCATCGTGTCTCCCGGCAGCCTGAAGAACTCGGTGCTGTTCGAGCGGATCCGCCAGGACCAGTCGGGCCGGATGCCCCCTCTGGCCACCCAGGTTCTCGACGAGAGGGCGATCGAGATGCTCAGGGAGTGGATCGAGGAGTCCCTGCCCGTGCGCCAGAGCTACCTCCAGTGGCAGACCGAGATCTTCCCGGGGGAGCCCTTGTCGGTGGTCCTTCCCTTTCTGGATCCGGACGGGGACGGGGCCACCAACCGGCTCGAGTACTGGACCGGCACCGATCCGCGCCGGGCCGACGACTTCTGGAAGATCGAAATGGCTCGCCTGCCCGGCGGAGGCTACGGAATCCGCTTCCGCCAGCAGGCCAACCGCCGCTTCCAGGTGCAGTGGAGCGACTCTCTCGGCGGGGCGGAGGGATGGACGCCTCTCGACGTCCCCGAGAACCGGGTGTTCTTCTCGGCCCAGTCCTTCTGGAAGACCGTGCCCCTTCCGGATACCGGAACGGCCGCCCGCTTCTACCGGGTGGAGGTCGGCGACCGAAACCGGTAGAGCCCCGTCAGGGGCGGGATCGGGGGGCTCGGCCGCTGGCTTTTGCTGGTGACAGCAGGGGGAGCGGCCCCTCATCATGGGCAGCCGATGAAGCAGGCATCCTCCTGTTCCCAGCCCGGTTCCAGGGTCCCGGGAGCGAGCGCTCCGGCCGGGCGCCGCATGGGGAGTGCTGCGGCGTGCCGGGGCAGGGGACGGAGAGGGTGAGCGTCCGGACCCAGGAGGCGGAGAGGCTGCACGGCTACATCGATCCGGCGGCCCTGATGGCCATCGCCGATCTGGAGCTCAGGGCCAGGGTGGTGGTGGAGGGTTACCGGAACGGGCTGCACCGCAGCCCGTTCCACGGATTCTCGGTCGAGTTCAGCGAGTACCGCCAGTACTGCCCCGGGGACGACACCCGCTATCTGGACTGGAAGGCGCTGGCCCGCAGCGACCGCTACTACCTCAAGAAGTTCGAGGACGAGACCAACCTGCGCTGCTACCTGCTGGTCGACCAGAGCCGATCGATGGAGTTCGGGGAGGCCGGCTACACCAAGCACGACTACGCCAACACCCTGGCGGCCACCCTGGGCCACTTCCTGTTCCACCAGGGGGACGCCATCGGGCTGCTCTCCTTCGCCGAGGGCATCGGGGACTACGTTCCGGCCCGGAACCGCAGCGGCCACCTCAGGCGGATCCTGCTCCACCTGGAGCGCTCGCCCCACGGGCGCGCCACCGACCTGGGGGCCCCCCTGCAGCGGATCCTGGAGCTGGTGCGCAAGCGGGGGCTGGTCGTGCTGATCTCCGACTTCCTGGCCCCGCTGGAGAGGATGGAGGAGAAGCTGGTGTCGATCCGGGCCTGCGGCCACGAGATGCAGGTATTCCACCTGCTGGATCCGGCCGAGCGCCACTTCACCTTCCAGAAGGCGAGCCTGTTCCGGGACTTCGAGTCGGGCCGGGAGCTCTACATCGACCCCGATCGCGCCCGCAAGGGGTACCTGGAGCGGCTGGAGCGCCATCTCTCGACCATCCGGGGCCTTTGCGACGCCAACGGGATCGGCTACCGCTTCCTGACCACCGACCAGCCTCTGGAGCGGCAGCTGGCCGGCTTCCTGAGAGAGCGGATCCACCGCAGCAGGACCCCGATCAAGGCGATCTGACGCCTCTCCCATGAGCTTCCTCTATCCCCTGTTCCTCCTGGGGGGTCTGGCCGTGGCCCTTCCGGTGGTGTTCCACCTGATCCGCCGGCAGTCCCGCGACCGGGTGGACTTCAGCGCGGTCCAGTTCCTCCAGCCCTCGCCTCCCACGCTGACCCGCAAGAGCCGCCTGCAGCACCTCTGGCTGCTGATCCTGCGCTGCCTGATCCTGCTCCTGCTGGCCCTGGCCTTCTCCCGGCCCTTCCTGCGGAGCGTGGTTCCGGACCAGGCTCCCGGAGCCGAAAGCGTCTACCACCTCTACCTGGTGGACGTCAGCGCCAGCATGGGGCGGGAGGGGGCCCTGGAGGAGGCCCGGGAGATCCTGTCCCGGAGGCTCGCGGAGGCCGGAGCCGCGGCGTCCGGAGCGGTCTACAGCTTCGACACACGGCTCCGTTCCCTGATCTCCTTCGAGGAGTGGCGCGCCGCCGCCCCTTCCGGCGGCCTGGCGGGCCTGGTCCCGGATCTGGAGGCCACCCACCGGGGCACCCGCCTGGGCAGCGCCCTGACCAGCGCGATGGAGCTGCTGGAGAACGCCTCCCAGAGGGAGGAGGAGGTGCCCGAGGACATCGAGTGGCAGATCCACGTGATCAGCGACATGCAGGCGGGAGCGAACCTGGAGGGGCTGCAGGGGCTGGAGTGGCCCGGGCACTGCTGGGTGCGCTTCCATCCGGTGGAGGTGGAGGGCGAGACCAACGTGGGGATCCACGTCCTGCCCGCCTCGGAGCTGGCCAGCGGCCTCTCGGAGCAGGAGGCCTACCGGATCCGGATCTCCAGCAGCGGCGCGTCCCGCAGGGAGACCTTCGGCTACGGCTGGGCCGGGCAGGAGGAACGGCAGAGCCTCTACCTCCCTCCCGGGCAGAGCCGCATCCTGCACCTCGCCCCCGGGCCCGGATCCGGCAGCCTGATCGAAGTGGACGGGGACGACCACGGCTTCGACAACGCCGTCTGGCAGATTCCAGTGCGGGCGCGGGAGAGCCTGGTGCTCTACCTGGGGGAGGACGGGGAGGAGGATCCCGACGGCCCCCTCTTCTACCTGAGGAAGGCCTTCCAGCAGACCCGCCACCATGTGGTGAGCGTGGAGTCCCGCCCGGCCGGTCCCCCCCTCGATCCGGCGCTCCTGGAGCAGGCCCGGCTGGTGGTGGTGGCCGACGCTCCCTCCCCGGGGACGGCCCGGCAGCTGGCGGATGCGGCCCGCGGCGGGGCGGTCCTGCTGCTCGCCCTCCACCGGGACGGGATGGACGCGGCGCTTCCGGCCCTTTCCGGGTTTCCGGGCCTGGGGCTGCTTCCCGACCGGCCCCGGGACTACGCCCTCCTGGGGGAGATCGACTTCGGGCACCCCCTCTTCTCCGGCTTCGCCGATCCGCGCTACAGCAACTTCGCCAAGATCCGCTTCTGGAACCACCGCCTGGTGGATCTTCAGGACGAGGGCCGGTTCTCGGTGGCGGCCCGCTTCGACAGCGGCCACCCGGCCATCCTGGATCTCCTCCTGGACCAGGGACGCCTGGTGGTGGCCTGCTTCGGCTGGCAGCGCGGGGAGAGCAACTTCGCCCTCTCCACCAAGTTCGTCCCCTTCCTCTACAGCCTGCTCGACATGGGCCTCGGGGCGGGCGAGATCCGCTCGCAGTACCTGGTAGGCCAGGAAGTGGACGTCTCCTCGCTGGAGGCCCCGGTGCGGATCCGCGTCCCGGGGGAGTCGGCCTTCCGGGAGGTCCCTGGGCCGGTCTTCTCCGGGACGGACGCTCCGGGGATCTACGCCCTGGAGTCGGGGGAGGGCTCCATCTCCTTCGCGGTGAACCTGGATCCCTCCGAGAGCGATACCGCGCCGATCTCCGAGGAGGTCCTGCTGGGCCTGAAGATACCCCGGGAGGAGATCCAGGCTGGAAGCGCCGGCGGAGACCGCTCGGACTTCCGGGCCAGCCTCGAGGACCAGGAGATCGAGACCGGCCAGAAGTTCTGGCGCTGGGCGGTCCTCGCGGCCCTGGCCCTGTTCGCCATGGAGACCCTCCTCTCCGCCTGGACCAGCCGCCGGGCCGCCCAGCCGGCCTGAGCCCCCGGGGCGGAGCGCCGATCAGGGGAAAGCCGCCGGGGGCGCTTAGGGCTTCGCCGCCGCCCGGAGGGCGGTTAACCTGGAGGGCATGTCCCGTCCGCTGCCGCCTCCCGAGACCCCGGCGGGGATCCTCAGGCAGCTGGGACCCGGACTGATCATCTCGGCCAACGTGGTCGGATCGGGGGAGCTTCTGGTCACCACCAGCCTGGGGTCGAAGGCCGGCTTCACCCTGCTCTGGTTCATCGTCCTGGGGTGCCTGGTCAAGGTGTTCCTGCAGGTCGAGCTGGGGCGGCACGCCATCCTGAGGGGGATCACCACCCTGGACATCCTCAACCGGGTGCCGGGGCGGATCCTGGGCCTCTCGTGGGTGGTGTGGCTGTGGGTGGCGATGTTCGTCGCCACCTTCTTCCAGCTGGCGGGGATGGTGGGGACCGTTGCCGAGGTGTTCCGGGAGGGGGGAGCGGCCCTGCCCGAGGCCGTGTGGGCGGTCCTGATCACCGGCTCCTGCGCCCTGCTGCTCTGGTTCGGGCGCTACCTGTTCATCGAGCGGCTGGCGACCGTGCTGGTGGCCGGCTTCACCCTGTTCACCCTGGCGACGGTGGCCTCCCTCTACTGGACCCCCTACGGGATCACCCTCTCCCAGCTGGGCCAGGGGATGAGCCTGGGGCTGCCCTCCGACTTCCGTCTCGCCTTCGCCGCCTTCGGGGTGATCGGGATGGGGGCCTCCGAGCTGATCTACTACCCCTACTGGTGCCTGGAGAAGGGATACGCCCGGCATGTGGGGCCCGACGACGGCAGCGCGGAATGGCGCCGCAGGGCCCGGGGATGGATCCGGGTGCTGCGCTGGGACGCCTGGGTGTCGATGGTCCTGTACACCGTGGCCACCGTGGCCTTCTACCTGCTGGGAGCGGCCGTGCTCCACTCGCAGGGCATGGCGGTGGAGAAGGACGACATGGTGCCCAACCTCTCTCGCCTCTACGGCACCTCCTTCGGCGCGGCGGGGCTGGCGGCGTTCCTGGCCGGGGCCACGGTGGTGCTCTACTCCACCATCTTCATCTCGACCGCTTCCAACGCCCGGCTCTCGGTGGACTTCCTGGCGCTGCTGGGACGGATCCGGGGCGGATCCGGGCGCAGGAGCATCCAGATCGCCTGCCTGGTCCTGCCGGTCCTCTACCTGGCCTTCTACCTGCTGGTCAGGGAGCCGCTGCCGCTGGTGATGGCCGGGGCGGTGGCCCAGGCCCTGATGCTGCCCTTCCTCGCCTGCGCCGCGCTGCTCTTCCACTTCCGCAGCCGGGGCTCGGGCGTCGGCCCGGGGCCCGGGTGGATGGCGCTGGTGTGGATCTCCTGCGCCCTCATGGCCCTGATCGGCCTCTACCAGCTGTGGCAGGAGGTCGCGAAGATCCTCTGAAGGCCGCTCCCCCGGGCGGGAGGGGGCTCAGGAGCGCAGGCCGGCGGCTCCGAGCCGCCTGTCGGTCTCGCGGTAGGCCTCCTCGACCCACTCCACGATGCGGTCCGGCTCGGGAGAGTACTCCAGCTCGATCGAGACCGCCCCGTCGATCTCCAGCTCCTTGACGGCCTGCAGGTAGGGGGCGAACTTGACCACCCCCCGGCCCGGGGGCAGGTCGCCGTGGACCTTGCCGTCGCAGTCGCTGATGTGGACATGGATCGCCTTGTCCCGGAGGAGTGCCAGATCGGCGGGCGAGGAGTCGGAGAGGACCATGTGGCTGATGTCGATGTTGGCCTTCACCCTGGGGTGTCCGCACTCCTCGATGAAGCGGGCCATGGAGGCCGGGTTGTGGAGCAGGCTGAGCCGGAAGGGCTCCATCTCCAGGGCTATGCTCACCCCGTTCCTCCCGGCGATGTCCCCCAGCCGGCGGCAGCCTTCGAGGGCCCAGTCCCACTGGTCCTGCGGGGGGATGACCTCCCTCTGCCAGAGGTACTCACCCAGCACCAGAAGCACGTTGGAGGCTTCCCAGCGGCCGGCCAGCTCGATGAACTTGCGGCAGCGGCGAAGGTGGTATTCCCGCACCGGCTCGTTGAAGTCGATCAGCCCGGTGGCCACCACCGGCAGCGAGACGATCGGCAGATCCAGCCTCCGGCAGGTCCTCTCCACCAGCGAGACCTCCTCCTCCCCGATGCCGTCGGCCTCGGCGAAGACGTCCACGCAGTCGAAGCCGATCCGGGCGATGTGCTCCAGTCCCTCGGCGGTGCCCACCCCGGCCTGGGAGAAGGCGCTATTGATGATTCCCAGCTTCATGGATGATCTCCTCGACTCTCACCGTCCTGCGCTCGCCTGCGCTCCGGTAGGCGGCGTCGACCAGGGCCATGGTCTTCAGGTTGTCCCGGCCGCTGATCTCCGGCCGGCTCCCCGACTCCAGGGCGCGCAGCAGTCCCGCCATGGTGCCGGCGAAGGCGTCGGGAAACCAGCTTCCGGAGAGCTCGGGTCGGTGGAAGTCCTTGTCGCCCACCGAGGCGTGGCGCAGGGCCGACGGGGAGGTGAAGGGATCCCGGCACCAGCCGATGTCGCCAATGGCCAGTCCCCGGGTCCCCTCGATTCGCCATTCGATGCGGATGTCCCCGGGGCATCCCTCCCGGGCCGGGCCGGTCCAGGTATCGTCCAGGGCGGTGGCGAGCAGTCCGCCGGGCCAGGAGAGGTGGTAGGCGCAGATTCCGTCCCTGTGGGGGAAGGCGGTGCGGGGATCGGTGCGGATGCTGCAGGAGACGCTCTCGGGATCGCCGAACCAGTAGCGGAAGCAGTCCAGGTGGTGGATGGACATGATCCGGAGGGTGGTCCAGCCGAGCCGCTCCTGCCAGGGCATCCAGTGGGGGATGGCCCGCATGTCGATGGAGGCCAGCACCGGCTCCCCCAGTCGGCCCTGGCGCAGCAGGCCGCCGGCAGCCCGCACCGAGGGATCGTGGCGCATGTTCTGGTTGACCGCCAGGACGATGCCCGCCTCCTCGCAGAGTCCGACCGCCTCGAGCGCCTCCCGGTAGTCCATTCCCAGGGGCTTCTGGGCGAGGATCCCGCGCACGCGCCCTCGCCGGCAGGCGGCCCGGATCAGGGGCAGCTGCACATCGGGAGGGACCGCGATGTCCAGAACCTCGATCCCGGGGTCGTCGAGCAGTGCCTCGCAGCTGTCGTGGACCCGGGGGACGCCGTGCCTGCGGGCCACCCGCTCCGCGTTCTCCCGGCGCCGGGAGGCGATGGCCGCGGGATGGAACCCGGCCTTGCGGTAGGCCGCCAGGTGGCACTGGTCGACGATGAAGCCGCTGCCCAGGATCCCGATGGGGACGTCCCTGCGGCGGGGCATGGGCGGCGGGGCGCCGGGGGAGCTCATGGCAGCTGGAGCAGGGGAGTGGGGCGGTCCTGGTGGGTGAAGACCAGCCGGATCCGGTCCCTGTGCCGCGCTTCGAGCCCGCCCATCAGCGCCTCGCCCGCCTTCTCGGGGGTGTTGCAGTCCCGGCTCATGTGCGCCACATAGAGGTACTTCAGGGTCTCGGAGCCCAGCTCTACCAGGGCCCGGGCGGCCACCTCGTTGCTCAGGTGGCCGTGGCGGCTCTGGATCCGCTGCTTGATGCTCCAGGGCCTCCGGGTGTCCTCCTGGAGCAGCTGGGGATCGTAGTTGGCCTCGAGCACCAGCAGCACGGTGTCCCGGATCCGGTCCAGGATCATGGGGTTGACGTAGCCGAGATCGGTGAGGAACCCGATCCTCCCCGACTCGGTCTCGAGCACGAATCCCACCGGATCCATGGCGTCGTGGGGGACGCTGAAGGACTGCACCCCGATGGTGCCCAGATCGAACTCGTCCCCGGTGCGGAAGTACTGCCGGGCGTACTCCACCGGCTTCCTCTCCTGCAGCGCCTCCATGGTGTCGCGGTTGCAGTAGATGGGGATCCCCAGGCGGGCTCCGAGGATGCCCGCCCCCCTGGTGTGGTCCTCGTGCTCGTGGGTCAGGAGGATGCCGGTAAGCCGTTCGGGAGCGCGTCCGATCGATTCCAGCCGCTTGCGGATCTGGCGCCCGCTGAGCCCCGCGTCGATGAGCACGCGGGTCTCTCCGCTCTCCAGGTAGCTGCAGTTGCCCATGGAGCCGCTTCCCAGGACCGTGAAGTTGACCGGCACGGGGGGAATCTAGCGAGCCGGCCGGCGACTTCGATCCAATTCTGGAACCGGTCCCGGACGCCCTGCCGGCCGCTCGTCAGGGAGCTGTCCGGCCAGCTGACTTTCTTGTCCATTTCCGGTGGAACGCGACTGCTGCCTGCCGCTTGCACCGGCAGGATGAGGCGCGCCTCTTGCTGGAACGCAGGCCGTTCCGGGAGGAAGGCAGAGGCCCGCATGGCGAAGCCCTCCATTCCATGCGTCCGGCGCCTTAGGCCAGAAGCGATGGCCAGTCGCCGGCGGATTTGCAGGAGCCTGCCTCGGCTAGGTATAGAACAGTACGGAAGCGAGCACGGAAGAACTGCGCGTACAAAAACAAGGAAGACGGCTTCTGCCGTGAGCGCTCGGTATCTCGGTCCTGTGGACGGGCAGAAAGCGGAAAAGATCCTCTACCAGCCCAACCCGCATGATCTGGCGGCTCTCCAGTGCAGGACCAGCCCGAGCGGGCGTCGCCAGAATCCGCTGGCAGGTTCCGCTCCCCTCTTGGGTTTACTGGACCACCACCCGGTAGAACCGCTGGATACCGGAGACTCCCAAGGGATGCGAAAGCGTGGAGCCGTTGCCTTCCAGCGTGATCAGTTCGGACCATTGGGCTTGATCGAGGCTGGAGGCGGTCTCGATCCGGTAGCTGAGGCCCGCAAAGGACAGCAAGAAAAGCTCGGCAGCGCCATCAGTGTTCCTGCGGATGCCAAGCTCCAGGGCTCCAGTGGACTGAAGCAAGCTGAACAGGGCGCTGCTAATGCGATCCTGGCCCGAGTCGCTACGGCCCGAGTCGCTGCTGTCGGAGCCGCTACTGTCGGAGCCGCTACTGTCGGAGCCGCTACTGTCGGAGCCGCTGTAGCTGTAACTGTAGTCGTAGCCGTAGCTGTAGTCGTAGCTGTAGCCGTAGCTGTAGCCGTAGTCGTAGCCGTAGTCGTAGTCGTAGCTGTAGTCGTAGCTGTAGCTGTAGTCGTCCGAGTAGTCACCATCCGGGTAATCATCATCGGAGCCGGAGTTGTGGGAGGCCGGGCTACCGTCAGAACTGTCATCCAGGTCTGCGCTTTCGGCGGCATCGAGCGGGAGGATTCCCAGGAACACGAGGAACAGCAGTGAGGCGAAAGAGACAAGGAGGCGTTTCATTGTCTTGCGAAGCTTGCGGTTTCCTTGGGCGGGAGAGGAGGCAGGAACGCCTGGCTGGCCCAGTGCTGCAGGTGCTGCTTGCGGAAATGGAATGGAGGAGGCGTCGGCAGCTTCCGCTCGGGCTGTTCCGCAACTCCAGGGAAGCGCTTCGGTTCCTCTCTGCGGCCCCTCAGGCGGAAGGAGCCGGTGTGTCCCATGCGGGCAGGCACTCGCAAGCACGCCCCGGCGCCGACAGGCAGGCTATGGGAACGGGAAGGGCGCATACCAGGAGACCGTTTCTACTCTGCTACCTGCACGCCGTATGGCAAGCGCTTTTTTTCGCAAAGGCTCGTATCGCGATCGGCGAATCCTTCCGGATCCGCTGGATCTGAAGCATGAGGGTTCCCTGTGTTCCAATCGCCTTGCGGCCCTGGCGATTCCGATCCATGCTGCGAGCTGATGGGATGGGGTCTGGAAATCGCCCAGAGGCCGGAGCTCCAGCAGAGGCTCTCGGCCCAGATGCAGCATTCCCTGGCCCTGCTTCAGGCTCCGGCCCTGGAGCTCCAGGCCCTGGTGCGCAAGGAGCTCCAGGAGAATCCGGTGCTGGAGGAGCTTCCTCCCGAAGGGGAGATCCCGGTGGAGGATGCCGGGGCGGAGGGGGTCGATTCCTGGAAGGAGCGCCTGGATCGGCTCATGGACATGGACCAGGAATGGCGGGACTACTTCGCCCAGGACACCCTGGTCCGCACAAGCAATCCGGACAGCGAGGAGAAGCGGCAGTTCCTCCTGGATTCGCTCACCCCCCAGGTCACCCTGGCCGGCTCGCTGCGGGAGCAGGTGCGGACCACCGACCTGCCCGAGGAGCTGTGGGGCCTGGCCGACCAGATCATCGGGCGCATTGACACGGGCGGTTACCTGAGGAACTCGGAGGCGGAGCTGGCCCTGGCCACCAACCGTGACGCCGGGGAAGTCGGGCGGGTGGTCAGCACCCTGCGGACCTGCGACCCTCCCGGGGTGGCCGCCCGGGATCTGCGGCAGTGCCTGATGCTCCAGCTGGAGCGCAGCCGGCGGCAGGACAGCCTCGAGTACCGCATCCTGGATCGCCACTTCGGGGACCTGGGCAGGCGCGACCTCACCCGCATCGCCCGGGATGCCGGCACGGAACGGGAGCGGGTCGCCGAAGCGGTGGAGAGGATCGGCCGCCTGGATCCCCGCCCGGGCAACCGCTTCGCCGAGATCGAGTCGCTCTACGTGGCGCCCGAGGTCCGGGTCGTCCTCGACGGCGAGGGGGAGCCGGTGGCCTCCCTGGAGCGGGACTCCGTTCCCCGCATCCGGGTGGGCAACTCCTACAAGGACATGCTCTCCAGGGCCGGAGCGCCCGAGGAGCTGCGGGAGTACGTCCAGGAGAAGATCAGGTCGGGCCGCTTCCTGATCCGCTGCATCGACCAGCGCCAGGAGACGCTCCAGAGGGTGGCCCAGGAGATGGCCGGGCGGCAGCGGGAGTTCTTCGCCAGCGCCTCGGGCCGGCTCGTTCCCATGACCATGGCCCAGGTGGCCAAGGCGCTGGAGATCCACGACACCACCGTGAGCCGGGCGGTGGCCGGCAAGTACCTCAGATGCTCCCGGGGGGTGTTCCCCCTGCGGCACTTCTTCACCGCCTCCGTACCTTCGGGCAACGGCGAGGCCGTCTCCTCCCAGACCGTCAGGGAGCGGATCGGGCAGCTGGTGTCCGAGGAGGATCCGGCCTCGCCCCTGACCGACGGGCAGCTGGTGGAAAGGATGGGCCGGGAAGGCTTCCGGGTGGCCCGCCGCACCATCGTCAAGTACCGCGGGATCCTGGGGATTCCCTCCTCCCGCTCGCGACGGGTGCGCTGAGGGCGGGCGCAGGCGCCGCCCGGGCCTTCAGAAGGGAAAGCCCCGGGGCAGGATAGCCTCCACCGTCAGGCGCCTGCGGGGATCGGGAACCAGCTGGAACCGGTACTCCTGGGGGCCGAAGAGGGATTCCAGGGCCTGGGCGGCCAGGGGCTGGAACCGGTCCAGGGACTCCTGGTCGTTGCGGGCCAGTAAGCGGTCGTTGACCATCAGGCAGAGCCTGCCGGTGTCGGGACGGATCCTTCCCTCCAGGGACGGCTCCCGGGAGAGCAGGCGGCACACCTCGAGGGCCCTCTCGACCGCCTGCGCGATCTGGCGGGACGCGGGATCCTCGGAGGCCGTCCTGCGGTTGTAGAGCACGCCCGCCTCCCCCCGGGCGAAGTCGATGGAGTAGAAGGCGTTGTGGCCGATCAGCAGCACGCCGGGTCCCGAGGGGACATGGCGGTAGTCGGCCACGTCGATGAGCAGGTCGTCGAGCCGGCTCTTCTGGATCCAGGAATGGAACACCGGGATGAACTCCTCCAGGGGCAGATCCCCGGCGTCTTCCAGGTAGACCTTGGCGTTGAGATGCTGCAGGTCCGGGGGAGCAGGCATGGGGCAGGGGGGTGAGGAGGGGCGGGGGCGCTCAGGCCTTGGCCGCCTCCTGGGACATGCGGGCCTCGCAGCTGTGGCAGGCCTCGGCGAACAGGCTGGCTTCCTCGATCTGCCGGTGGGCCGCCTCCCCGTCGTAGGGCTGCTCCCGCCTGGCCGCGGCGTCCAGGAAGTACTGCCCGAACTTCCCCCGGGCGTAGGGATCGAAGAAGATCTCGGTGTCGAAGAGCTCGGTCCGGAACTGCTCCACCAGCTGGACGGGATCCTGCTTGACGTTGGGGACCCTCAGCCGCAGCAGCCCCCGCGCCGCTGTGGCCATCGCCTCGAAGGCCCCCCGGGCCGCCTCCCCGGCGTCGCCCGCCTCCAGCTTGAGCTGGGCCTCGAAGATCATCCGCTCGGCCGAGGTCATGGCGAAGGTGAAGGCCGAGACCACCTCTCCGGCGCACTCTCCCACTCCGATGTCCTCCTTGGTGAAGACCCGGGCGTCTCCCCAGTCGCTGTAGTAGCCGGGGGCCTCGTCGTAGGAGGGGACGCTGGCCAGATCCTTGATCATCGACTTGATCTCGGCCTTGCCCACCCGGCCCACGTAGGCCTGGAAGGACTCCCGCTCCTCCCTGCCCTTCAGGTAGGCGTCGGTGATCCGGTCCACCACCTCGGGGATCCTCTTGGAGGGCATGGCTCCCATGGGAAGGCCGTAGGCCCCGGCGTTGCTGGTCCACTCCCCCCCCAGCACCACCTGGAAGTGGGGGACCGAGCGCTTGTCGATGCTGCGGCTCACCCCGTAGAAGCCCAGATCGGCCACGTGGTGGCCGCCGCAGGAGTTGAAGCATCCCGAGACCTTGATCACCAGGTCGCTCAGGCACTGCTCGGTCCGGTAGCTCTTCTCCTCGAGATGGCGGCGCAGGTGGGCGGCCAGGCCCCGGGAGGAGGAGATGCCCAGCTTGCAGGTGTCGGTTCCGGGGCAGGAGGTGACGTCCTGGACGGTGCCGGCCCCCGGCAGGGCGAGCCCCGCGGCCTCCAGATCCCGGTACACCCGGGGAACGTCCTCCTCCCTGACCCAGCGCAGGAGGATGTTCTGCTCCACGGTGGAGCGCACCGTCTCCCGGGTGTACCTGCGCGCGATGTCGGCCAGGGAGCGCAGCTGGTCGGCGGTGATGTCCCCCAGGGGCAGCGCCAGCGCCACCGCGACGTAGCCTTCCTGCTTCTGGTGGTAGAGGTTGGTGCCGGCCCATTCCCGGTAGCGGGGATCCTGGGGAGGATCCCCGGCCTCGGGAGGGCGCTCCAGCGGCCGCTCCCCCCACCGGTCCCTGTCCTGGAGGTAGGCGGTCCAGGAGTCCTCCGGCTCCATCGCCGCGCGCTCCTCGAATACCAGGCGCCGGAACTCCTCGATCCCCAGCTTGTCCACCAGGAACTTGATGCGGGCCTTGCCCCGGTTCTTCTTCTCCCCCAGCCTCCCGAACACCCGGGCCACCGCCTGGGTCAGGGGCAGGATCTCCTCCTCGGAGACGAACTCCGAGAGGAGCTTGGCCTGGCGTGGGACCGCCCCGAGCCCGCCGCCGACGTACATCTCGAAGCCCCTGACCGTCCGCCCCCCCTCCTGGCGGACCGCCGCGATGTAGCCCACGTCGTGCATCCTGACCAGTCCGCAGGAGGTCTCCCGGCAGCCGCTGAACGCCGGCTTGAACTTGCGCCCGAAGTTCTGGCAGTCGGGGTGCCCCATCAGGTGCCAGGCCAGGGCGTGGGCGTAGGGGGTGACGTCGAAGGCCTCGGTGGAGCAGATCCCCGAGTAGGGGCATGCGGTCACGTTGCGCACCGAGTTGCCGCAGGCCTCCTGGGTGGTGATCCCCGCCGAGGCCAGCCGGCGCATGATCGACGGGGTGTCGTCCATGTGGACGAAGTGGAGCTGGATGCACTGGCGGGTGGTCACGTGGGCGATGCCGTCGGAGTACTCCTCGGCCACCTCCCCCAGCGTCTCCAGCTGCCGCCCGTCGAGCCCCCCGTAGGGGATCTTGATCCGCAGCATCCCCGGAGCGTCCCACACCGTCTCGGGCCCCTTGGTCAGAGGGCCGCAGGGATACTCCAGCCGGCGCGTCGACTGGCCGTCGTGCCGTCGGCCGTTGTCGTAGCGCTGCCCGTAGGCGCCCCGGCGCAGCCGGGTCTCGGCGAAGATCCGCTCGTCGATCTTCCCCTGCTTGCGCAGCTCGATCTCGGTCTCGAACTGGTCGATCTCCTTGGCCAGTCGGGGGGACATCCGCTCCAGGAGGGGCTCCCGCCACAATGGATTGCTCGCCTTCATTCGGAATGCCGGGCGCAGCGCCGGCAGGGCTCCAGTCAAGCGGAAGCGGGGTTGCGGTTCAAGCTGTTAACCCGGCCCCGCGGGCCCCGGGACGCTTGGCTTGACGAAAACGGAATCAAACCTAGATTGCGCCCCAGGATGTCGACCGGCAGCTCCAACAACTACCTGCTACCCTACGTGATCGAGGACAGCGGTCGCGGCGAGAGGGGCTACGATATCTACTCCCGCCTCCTCAAGGACCGGATCGTGTTCCTGGGCACCCCCTTCGACGACCAGGTCTCCAACGCGATCATCGCCCAGCTGCTCTTCCTGCAGATGACCGATCCCAAGAAGGACATCCACCTCTACATCAACTCCCCCGGCGGCTACATCAGCTCGGGGCTGGCCATCTACGACACCATGCAGTTCCTGACCTGCGACGTGAACACCTACTGCATCGGCCAGGCGATGAGCATGGGGGCCCTGCTGCTCTGCGCCGGAACCAGGGGCAAGCGCTTCGCCCTGCCCAACGCCAGCATCATGATCCACCAGTCCCACGGCGGGGGCAGGGGCCAGGCCAGCGACATCGAGATCCAGGTCGAGTACATGGTCAGCCTCAACCAGCGGATCAACGCCATCTTCAGCCGCCACACCGGCAGGAGCCCCGAGGAGATCGAGGCCGACTGCGACCGGGACAACCACATGACCGCGGAGGAGGCCCGGGAGTACGGGCTGGTCGACGACGTGGTCCTCTCCCGCAAGGAGATCCAGGCTCCCGGATCCTCGGACGAAGAGGGCGGCCGGGAAGCCGGCGGAGGCGGGGGCTCGCCCGGGGAGGGCGGGGATCCCGGCGCCTCGCCGGCCTAGGGCGCTCCTCCCATGCCCCGCAACCGGCAGAAGGAAGCCTGCGGCTTCTGCGGCAAGCCCCTCAATCCGGGGCTGATCGTCTTCCGGGGCTCCAAGAGCGTGATCTGCGAGGAGTGCGTCGCCAGCATGTACGTGCAGCTCCTCGGGGAGGAGGCCCCCGCCCGGGAGGAGAAGCGGGCTCCGGATCCGCTGCTCAACCTGCCCTCCCCCTCGGACCTGTGCCGCGCCCTCGACGACTACTGCGTGGGGCAGGCGAGGGCCAAGCGCCACCTCTCGGTCTGCGTCTACAACCACTACAAGCGGCTGCTGCACCGCAAGGACCATCCCGAGGCCGATCCGCTCGAGAAGAGCAACCTGCTGATCCTGGGGCCGACCGGCAGCGGTAAGACCCTGATGGCCACCGTCCTGGCCCGCTGCCTCGACGTCCCCTTCGCCCTCACCGACGCCACCGCCCTGACCGAGGCGGGCTACGTGGGCGAGGACGTGGAGAACATCGTCCTGAGCCTGCTGCAGAACGCGGACAACGACGTCAAGCGGGCCGAGATGGGCATCATCTACATCGACGAGATCGACAAGATCGCCCGCAAGTCGATGGACAACGTGTCCATCACCCGGGACGTCTCGGGGGAGGGGGTGCAGCAGGCCCTGCTCAAGATCATCGAGGGCACCACCTGCAACGTGCCGCCCCAGGGCGGCCGCAAGCATCCCCAGCAGGAGTACCTGAGGATCGACACCAGCAACATCCTCTTCATCTGCGGAGGCGCCTTCGTGGGGCTGGAGCGCATCGTCCAGCGGCGCCTGGGCCGCGGCCACCTGGGATTCGGATCGGATCCGGGCGGCCAGAGGGCCGAGGGGCTGCACGGGGCGGAGCCCGAGGACCTGATCAGCTACGGCTTCATTCCCGAGTTCGTGGCGCGCCTCTCCACCCTGGCGGTGCTCGACGAGCTCGACGAGGAGCAGCTGGTGGCGGTCCTCTCCGGGATCCGCAACTCCCTGGCCTCCCAGTACACCCGGCTGCTGGCGCTCGACGGAGTGGAGCTGGAGTTCACCCGGGAGGCGCTGCACGGCCTGGCGCGCCGGGCCATGGCGAAGGGGACCGGAGCGCGGGCCCTCCGGAGCATCCTGGAGAACCTGATGCTCGATCTGATGTTCGACATCCCCGACCGCAAGGACGTCGCCAAGGTCCGGCTCACCCTTCCCTTCGTCGAGGGCCGCTCGGGGCCCGATCTGGTCCTCAAGTCCGGCAAGGCGGCCGCCTGAGGGCGGACCCCTCTCCATGCCCGGCCCCCAGAGCCCCGTCGCCCGCCACGTGGCCGGCATCCCCCGGAGCGGGATCCGGGACTACTTCGATCTGGTCCAGGGCATGGAGGGGGTGATCTCCCTGGGGGTGGGCGAGCCCGACTTCCCGGCCCCCTGGCATGTCCGCGAGGCGGCCATCTTCGCCCTGGAGAAGGGGCGCACCTCCTACACCTCCAACGCCGGGACCCTGCGGCTTCGCCGCACCATCGCCCGCTACCTCGAGGCGGAGTTCGGGCTCGGCTACCGTCCCGAGGACCAGATCCTGGTCACCGTCGGGGTGAGCGAGGCGCTCGACCTGGCGCTCCGGGCCCTGATCAACCCCGGCGACGAGGCTCTCTTCTGCGAGCCCAGCTACGTGAGCTACCATCCGGGGATCCTCAGCGCCCACGGGGCGCCCCGGACGCTGGAATGCCGGTTCGAGGACGGCTTCGCCCCGGACCCCGCCGCGATCCGGGCGGCCATCGGCCCCCGCACCCGCATCCTGATCCTCAGCTACCCCTCCAACCCCACCGGGGAGACGCTGGACCGGGAGCAGCTGGAGGCCGTGGCGGCCATCGCCAGGGAGCGGGACCTGCTGGTGATCTCCGACGAGATATACGGGGAGCTCACCTACGAGGGCGGGCACGTGTCCTTCGCCTCGCTGCCGGGGATGGCCGAGCGCACCGTCTTCCTCCACGGGCTCTCCAAGACCTTCGCCATGACCGGCTTCCGCATCGGCTACGCCTGCGGCCCGGCGCCGGTGATCGAGGCCATGCTGCGCATCCACCAGTACTCCATGCTCTGCGCCAGCGTGATCGGGCAGGACGCCGCGGTCGAGGCGCTCTCCAGGGGCAGGGAGGCGGCTCTGGCAATGAAGGAGGAGTACCGCCTGCGGCGGGACTTCGCGGTCCGGGGCTTCCAGCGGATGGGGCTGGACTGCCGCGTTCCCCGGGGGGCCTTCTACGCCTTCCCCCGGATCGCCTCCAGCGGCCTCTCCTCCCGGGAGTTCGCCACCCGCCTGCTGCGCCAGGAGCGCGTCGCCTGCGTGCCCGGAGACGCCTTCGGCGCCTCCGGAGAGGGCTTCCTGCGCTGCTGCTTCGCCACCGGCTTCGACCGGCTGGAGGAGGCTCTGGAGCGGATGGAGCGCTTCGTGCAGGGGCTGTAGGCCGGGGACCGGCCCCGCCCCCGGCTCAGTCCTCGATGGCCCCGGCCCGTCCCTGCAGGAAGGCCTCCTCCAGGATGTCCTCGATCGGGGTCTCGGAGATGTCCAGATCGGTGACCGGCAGCGCGCCCAGCAGGGCCTTGCAGGCGGGGATCACCCGGTCCCTGGGGATCTTCAGCCGCACGCAGCCCGGCTCCAGGCCGACCACGTCGCCGTGGCGCAGGAACCAGTCGCGGCCGTGCCCGCCCGGCCCGTCCCAGTGGATGGTGACATGCTTGTGGCGGGAGAAGCGGTCCACCACCGCCGAGAGCTCGCCGTCGAAGGTGATCCGGCCGTGGTTGACGATGATCACCCGCTCGCAGAGCGCCTTGACGTCGGCCATGTAGTGGCTGGTGAGCATCATGGTGGTCCCGTTGAGCCGGCTGTACTCGTCGAGGAACAGGCGGATGGTCTTCTGGGAGATGACGTCCAGCCCGATGGTGGGCTCGTCGAGGAGCAGCAGGCTGGGGCGGTGGAGCAGGGCCGCGATCAGCTCGAACTTCATCCGCTCCCCCAGGGAGAGCTCCCGCACCATCACCTGCAGCTTGTCGTGGACCTCCAGCAGGTGGGTGAGCCGCTCGATGTCGGTCCGGCACTCCCCGGGATCGAGGGAGTAGATCCGGGCGTTGAGGTTGAGGGACTCGATCGCGGGCAGATCCCACCACAGCTGGTTCTTCTGTCCCAGCAGCAGGGCGAAGCGCCTGCGGTAGCCGTCCTTGCGCTCCCAGGGGACGTAGCCCATCACCCGGGCCGAGCCGCTGGTGGGGTGGATCAGGCCCGAGAGCATCTTCAGGGTGGTGGTCTTGCCCGCCCCGTTGGGGCCCAGGAAGCCCACCCGCTCGCCCGGCTCGATCCGGAAGCTGACCGAGTCGACCGCCAGGGTGGTCTCGTAGCGGCGGCGCCAAAGGCCGGAGAGAGAGCCCCGGAAGCCCGGCTCCTTCTTGAAGGTGCGGAACGACTTCGAGAGCCGGACCGCTTCGACCAGGGCCATTACCTGGGCCTGGAGAACTTCAGCTGGCGCTCGATCCGCTCGATGCGGTTCCTGAGCTGAAGGTCGCCGACCTCGACCCGGTCCTTGATCGCGTTGCAGGCGTGGAGCACCGTCCCGTGCCCGCGGTTGAAGGCCTCGCCCACGTCCTTGAGGGACTTGTCGGTGAACCTGCGGCACAGGTACATGGCCACCTGGCGGGCCAGTGCGATGTTCTGGGTCCGCTTGCGGTTGAACATGTCGGAGACCGGGATCTCGAACTGGCCGGCCACCTCCTTCTGGATCTCGTTGATGCCCAGGGTGCGGTCCTCCTCCTCCTTGAACACCTCCTTGAGGAGATCCTCGGCCCCCTTCACCGAGAGCCCCTGCGTGGGATCCAGGCCCAGGTAGGCGAGCACCCGGTAGAGGGCGCCCTCCAGGCGGCGGACGTTGGAGCGGACCCGCTCGGCGATCATCGCCAGGATCTCCTCCGAGACACCGCTCTTCCTGCCCTTGACCTTGTGGCGGAGGATGGCCAGGCGGGTCTCGAAGTTGGGCGCCTGCAGGTCGGTGACCAGGCCGCACTCGAAGCGGGAGAGCAGCCGGTCCTCCAGGTTGCGGATCACCTGGGGCGGGCAGTCGCTGGTCAGGACGATCTGCTTGCCGGCCATGAACAGCTCGTTGAAGGTGTGGAAGAACTCCTGCTGCGTCTCCGACTTGCCGCTCAGGAACTGGATGTCGTCGATGAGCAGGTAGTCCGCCTTGCGGTAGCGGTTGCGGAAGCGGGTCATCTGCCGGCTCTTGATCCCGTTGATGAACTCGTTGGTGAACTTCTCGCAGGAGAGGTAGCGCACCACGTCCCCCTCCCGCCGCTCGTCCACGTGGTTGCCGATGGCATGGAGCAGGTGGGTCTTGCCCAGGCCCACGTTCCCGTAGATGAAGAGGGGGTTGTGGGCCGAGCCCCGGACCTTGGCGACGGCGGAGGCGGCCGAATGGGCCAGCTCGCTGTTCTTCGAGACCACGAAGGACTTGAAGTTCAGCTCGGGGTTGATGCCGTTGTCTCGCCGGGCGCGGCGGCGCTCCGCGGCGGGGGCCGTGCGGGGGGCCGCGGCCGCCGACTCCGGACGGGACACTGTCCGGTAGCCGATCGGGCGACCGGCGCAGCGGGAGAGGGTCTCCCGAAGCGACCTGCCGTAGTTGTCGTGGATCCAGGTCTCCGAGAAGACGTCCCGCACCTCGACGGTCAGGACGTCCGACTCCAGCCGGATCGGACGTATCGAGTCGAACCAGAGCTTGTAGATCCTCGGGGGGACCGACTTCCTGAGCTCGGCCACGCACCCGTCCCACAACTTCTGAGCCTCCCTTTCAGCTGCCATGGTTGATTGCCCGGTTCCCTGCGGATCCCGGATTTATTGACCTTCCGGCGTCACTCGATCGTAGCAGTCGGGCGGGAGGGCCGTCCGCGCCCGCTCCAGCGGCTTCCACGGCGGCAAGCCCACGCCGAGCCCGAGCAGTTCCAAATCTCTATCTCGTTGACAGTCAACGATATGGTTGGTTCTGAAGCCGTCATCCCGCCTGGGCTTTCCAGTCCCTTCCCGCGTTCCGGAGGGACCAGTCTCCTCGGGTGGAGGGGAATGTTGCAGAATCGACATGGAGCGGCAAGCCCAACAGGGGGGAACTTGTCGAGATCTTGCTGACAGGCCGCTGGGCCTGTCCCGGGCTGGACAAAAGGAGCTTCCGGAGGCCCTTGCCGGGGGCTCTTTGAAGGAAGGCCTGTCGACAAGCGGGGAGGCGGCCCGCGCTCAGGCGCGGGAGACCACCGGGTCCACGCTCCCGAACTCCACGATGCGCAGCGGGGTGCCCTCGTCGAGCATCTCCCCCTGGGTGACCACGTCCACGATCCGGTTCCCGAAGCGGGCCCGGCCTCCAGGGTGGAGGGGGGTGACGGCGACGCCTTCCTGGCCGAACAGGGAGGTTCTGAGGGACTCCGAGCTCCTTTCGGTCTGCATGGCGCAGGCCGAGTGGGAGATCATGGAGCTGAAGACCGGGATCCGGGAGAAGTGCTTCCCGATCAGCAGGATGGCCAGCATGGCTCCGGCGGTCCCCAGCCCCAGGTTGAAGAGGGGCTCGCTCAGCTGCCGGGCGCTGGGCAGGGCGACGCCGGGGACGGAGGGATCCCAGTCCACCAGCGCCATCAGGATGGCTCCCACCATCAGGCCCGCTCCGGCCAGGCCGGCGATCAGCGTGCCCGGGATGAGCAGGATCTCGACGATCAGCAGCAGCAGTCCCAGGACGAAGAGGGCCCCCCAGCCGATGCTCGACAGCCCGGCGATGTAGCCGCCCAGGAAGTAGAGGGCGAAGGCGCTGATGCCCACGATGCCCGGGAGGCCGAAACCGGGGGTCTTGAACTCGAGGTACAGGCCGATCAGGCCGATCATCAGCAGGATCGGGCTGATCCGGTTGATCCAGGCGCCCAGCTGCTCGCTTCCGGTCGGCTCGATGCGCACCACCTGGGCTCCCTCCAGGTCCAGCTCGGCCAGCAGATCCTCCAGCGAGGCGACCGTGCCCAGCGAGAGGAGGGGCTTCTCCGAGGGGCCGTAGCGCCTCTCGGCCTCCCGGTTGGTGAGGGTGAGCAGCGCCCCCTCGGCGCAGATCACCTCCCCGTCCCTCTCCAGGCTCTTGGCCTTGTCGATCATGGCCTCGATCACCTCGGTGTCGTGGCCGTTCTGCTCGGCGTTGGCCCGGATCAGGGCGCTGATGGCGGAGGTGATCTTCACCTCCATGGTGGAGGGCAGCTGCTCGACGCCCATCCCTCCGGGGGCCACGGCGATGGGGGCGGCTGCGCCGATCACGCTCTTGGGGGCCATGTAGATCTTCTGGGTCGCCACCGAGATGAAGGCCCCTGCCGAGTAGGCCTTGCTGTTCACCCAGGTCACCTTCTGCCCCTTGAAGCGGTCCAGGACATGGATGATCTCCTCGGTGGTGTCCACCCGGCCCCCGTCGGTCTCCATGTCGAGGACGATGGTGTCGGCTCCTTCGGAGATCGCCTGCTTGACTCCGCGCCGGACCACGTAGAGGAGCGGGGGCATGATGTCGTCCCGGATGGGGATCACGTAGACCAGGGGAGCCTCGCTTCCCCCGTCCGGGTTCTCCGCCGCGCCTGCCGGCAGAAGAAACACCGGCGCCAGTAGCCACCACAGGCCCTTCATCTGCCCCATCCTATTCCGGAAGGGGAAGGCTGGCAAGCGCCCTCAGGCCGTGGCCGCCGAGGCGGCAGATCCGCCACGAGTCCAGGATCTCGGCCCCGATCCTCCGGTAGAAGCCGATGGCCGGCAGGTTCCAGTCCAGGACCGCCCACTCGAAGCGCCCGCAGCCCTTCTCGACCGCCAGCCGGGCCAGATGGCGGAGCAGAAGGGTCCCCAGCCCCTTCCTGCGGTGCTCCGGGCGGACGAACAGGTCCTCCAGGTAGAGTCCGTGGCGGGAGAGGAAGGTGGAGTAGTTGAAGAAGTAGACCGCCATGCCGGCGATACGCCCCTCCGCCTCCGCCAGCAGGGCGTGGGCCCGGGGCGGATCGCCGAAGAGCGACCGCCGCACCCCCTCGCCGGTGGCGCTCACCTCCCGCTCCAGCTTCTCGTAGCGCGCCAGCTGCAGGATCATCTCCAGCAGGGCGGGAACGTCTTCGGGGAGCGCCGGGCGGACGGCCGCGGACTCCGCCCGGCTCATCGGTCGGGCTGGGGCGTGTAGCGGAGGTAGGGCCTGATCTCCCGGTGGCCCTTGGGGAAGAGCGCCGGGATCTCCTCGTCCTTGATGGCCGGAACGATGATGCAGTCCTCGCCGCTCTTCCAGTTCACCGGGGTGGCCACCTTGTGGCGGGCGGTCAGCTGCAGGGAGTCGATCACCCGGAGGATCTCGTCGAAGTTGCGCCCGGTGGAGGCGGGGTAGGTGAGGGTGAGCTTGATCTTCCGGTCGGGCCCGACGATGAACACGCTGCGCACCGTGGTCCGGTCGTCGGCGTTGGGGTGGATCATGTCGTAGAGCGAGGCCACCTTCCGGTCCGGATCGGCGATGATGGGGTAGTCGACCGTGGCCTGCTGGGTCTGGTTGATGTCCTGGATCCAGCCCCGGTGCGAATCCAGGGGATCCACGCTGATGGCGATCACCTTGACGTTGCGCCTGCGGAACTCCTCCCCCATCTTCGCCACCGCCCCCAGTTCGGTGGTGCACACCGGGGTGTAGTCGGCGGGATGGGAGAAGAGGGCTCCCCAGCTGTCCCCCAGCCACTGGTGGAAGCTGACGGGGCCCTCGGTGGTCTCTGCGGTGAAGTCCGGTGCGGTGTCTCCCAGTCTGAGCGCCATGTCTGCCGATGCTTGAGGTCCAGTCCCGGCAGGGCGGGGGGCCCTGGCGGAGGGGGGCGGAATCCCATTGACCCAGATCTGCCCCGCGCTGTCAAGCGGGGGCGCTGCCCGTGCCGGGCAGGATCGGATGCCGTCCGGCGGCGCCCAGGGGGGCCATCCCGGCGGACTCCTCGGCTATCCGCTCTCCCGGCCGGCTGCCGCTCGCCTGGGGCGGGGCCGTGCCTCCTGGATGTGCAGGTCCCGCAGCTGCCTCGGCTCCACCGCGGAGGGCGAGCCGCTGAGAAGGTCGGCGGCCTTGGCGGTCTTGGGAAAGGCGATCACCTCTCGTATGCTTTCCACGCCCGCCAGCAGGGCCGCCATCCGGTCGAATCCGAGGGCGATGCCTCCATGGGGCGGGGCTCCGTAGCGGAAGGCGTCGAGCAGGTAGCCGAACCGTTCCTGGACCACATGCTCCGAGAGGCCCAGGACCTTCTCGAAGATGGCGCGCTGGAGATCGGGGCGGTGGATCCGGATAGAGCCGCCTCCCAGCTCCACGCCGTTGACCACCAGGTCGTAGTGCTGGCCCCTGACCTCGCGGGGACTGGACTCGAGCATGGGGACGTCCTCCTCGACGGGGGCGGTGAAGGGGTGGTGGCTGGAGTACCAGCGGTTCTGCTCCCGGTCGAAGCTCAGCAGGGGGAAGTCGGTGATCCAGAGGAAGTCGAACCGCCCCTCCTCCGGCTCCAGGAGCTTGCGCTCCCGCTGGAGGCTGGCGCACTGCAGCCTCAGGCGCCCCAGGATCTCGCAGGCGGAAAGCCACTGGTCGGCGGCGAACAGGATCAGGTCCCCTTCCTGGACCGAAAGCCTCTGCTGCAGGGCCTCACGTTCCCCGGGGCCGAAGAACTTGACGATGGGCGACTTCCATTCCCCTCCCTCGCACTTGATCCAGGCCAGGCCCTTGGCCCCGGCGTCGGCGGCCAGCTGGGCCAGGGTCTCCATCTGCCCCTGGGTGGCGTCGGCGCAGCCCTTGGCGTTGAGCGCCTTGACCACGCCTCCCCTG
Source organism: Limisphaerales bacterium (assembly GCA_965221075.1). Classification (GTDB taxonomy): domain Bacteria; phylum Verrucomicrobiota; class Verrucomicrobiia; order Limisphaerales; family AAA164-E04; genus UBA2970. Next base: position 2,319,853 of record OZ244865.1, on the reverse strand, counting down.
GCGACCGCCTGGGAGAAGACCTTGAAGCCGCTCTCGCCGAAGACGCCGGTCAGATCGGCCAGTTCCAGTCCGTAGCGGGTGTCGGGCTTGTCGGTGCCATAGCGGTCCATGGACTCCCGGTAGGTCATGCGGGCGAAGGGAGTCTTCAGCCGGATCCCTGCCGCCTGGAGCCAGACGGCCTCCATCAGGCCCTCGACCAGCCGGTAGACCTCCTCCCGGCCGACGAACGACATCTCGATGTCGATCTGGGTGAATTCCGGCTGGCGGTCGGCCCGGAGATCCTCGTCCCGGAAGCAGCGGGCCAGCTGGAAGTACCGGTCCATTCCCGCCACCATCAGGATCTGCTTGAACTGCTGGGGGGACTGGGGAAGGGCGTAGTACTCCCCCGGGTGGACGCGGCTCGGCACCAGGAACTCCCTGGCCCCCTCGGGGGTGGACTTGAACAGGATCGGGGTCTCAACCTCGCAGAAGCCCTCCCCGTCCAGGTAGGTCCGGACGGCGGTGGCGGCCTTGCTGCGCAGCCGCAGGTTTCGCTGGATCTCCGGGCGGCGGAGATCCAGGTAGCGGTAGCGCAGACGGAGCTCCTCGTGGACCTTGGCGGCCTCCTCGGGGTTGTCGATGGGGAAGGGAAGGACCTCGGAGTCGTTGACCACCTCCATCTGCTCCACCACCAGCTCCACCTCGCCGGTGGCGATCCTGGGATTGAGCGTGCCCTCGGGCCGCCTCCGGATCCTGCCCCGCAGGGCGACCACGCTCTCGCTGTGCAGCGAGGACGCCCGATCGAAGATCTCGCGGTCCACCCGGGCCGGATCGAAGACCGTCTGGGTGCGTCCCTCCCGATCCCGCACATCGACGAAGAGGACCCCTCCCAGGTCCCGCCGGGAGTGGACCCATCCGCACAGGGTGGCGGTTTCTCCGACGTGTTCCAGCCGGAGCTGGTTGCAGTGGTGGGTGCGTTTCATGGGCGGGGCTCCTGGCCGCGCGAAGGGGCGGGGATTGTGGGAGGTATCCATGCCCGTATCAAAGCAAAACTGAGGGGAAGCGGGCCCTCCCGTGGCAGCGAGAGAGGCGGCCTGGGCATGGGATGTTCCTGGCGCGCCGACCGGCATGCGAGGCGCCTCGCCGATTGACCTGTCCAGGAATCTTGGGGAGCATCCCGGCCATGAAAGACGAGGAGCCGATCCTTCTGGTCAAGACCACCGCTCCGGCTTTGGAGAAGGCGGAATTCCTGGCCCGGGAGATGATCGACCGCAGGTTCGCGGCATGCGCCACCCTGCAGCCCGCAGCCCGGTCCATCTACCGCTGGAAGGGTAAGGTGGAGCATGCCGAGGAGGTGGTGGTCACCTTCAAGACCACCGGGCGCTGCCTGGACGCCCTGAGGGAGGCGCTGGTCCACGATCATCCCTACGAGACGCCCGAGGTGCTGGTCCTCCATGTGGACGATGGCAGCCCCGCCTACCTGGACTGGATACGCAGCGAGTGCACAGGCGGGCTTTCGACGAAGTAGGAGAGGTCAGCGCCTTCCCTGAGCCCCGGAGCGTCGCTGGCCGGCAGGTGCGTCAAGATGCGGGAGCTCCCCGCCCTCGCCGTGCTCCTCCCGAGCCGCCGTCCTGGAGAGGGCCGGGAGCGGCAATTCCGGACCTGTCCGAAATGATCCTCGCTCCCTTTCAGGAAAGCGGCCTGCCGGTGCCGATCGGCGATGCAATGCATCCGGCGCTTCCCGTAGCGCACGGCGCCCTCGCGCCGCATTGCGGTTGCCGCTGGCAGTCCCGCCGATAGAGTGGAGCTGGAGCGATGCCCTCGGCGCAAACTCCCGCAAAGCACGGAAGCAGGGCTGTCTCCGCCCCGGATCCCCTGATCCGGGGCGTGGACCTGTTCTGCGGCGCAGGAGGGCTCACCCGGGGCCTGGAGGAAGCCGGCATCGGCATGCGTCTCGGCATCGACGACGATCCGGCATGCGAGCATCCCTACCGGGCGAACAACCGGGCAAGGTTCCTTGGTGCGCCGATCGAGAGCATCGGAGGAGGGGATCTGGCCCGGGAGTTCGACGGGGGGCGGTTCAGCCTCCTTGCGGGCTGCGCTCCCTGCCAGCCGTTCTCCACCTACAGCCAGGGCCGACGCGCCTCTTCCGGCGCCCGGTGGAGCCTGCTCGGGCAGTTCGCCCGCCTGATCGGCGAGACGCGGCCCGACCTGATCACCATGGAGAACGTCCCCCGCCTGGAACGCATGGGAATCTTCGCGTCTTTCCGGCAGGTCCTGGAACGGGAGCGATACCACGTATTCCACCGGCTGATCGACTGCGCCGACTACGGAGTCCCCCAGGCACGGCGCCGGCTGGTGCTTCTGGCCTCCCGGCTGGGCCCGCTCGAGCTTCCGCCTCCCAGCACTCCGGGATCCCTCCGCCGCACGGTCCGGAATGCCATCGGAGAGCTTCCTGCGATCGGAGCGGGGGAGGCCTGTCCGGGCGATCCCCTGCACTCGGCCTGCAGGCTCTCCCCGCTCAATTCGAGGCGCATCCGGGCCTCGGCGCCGGGCGGAACCTGGCGTGACTGGGACGAGAGCCTTCGTGCCGAGTGCCACCGGAAGGAGAGCGGCAGGACCTACCCGGGAGTCTACGGCCGCATGCGCTGGGACCAGCCGTCGCCGACCATCACCACGCAGTTCTACGGATACGGCAACGGCCGGTTCGGCCATCCGGAGCAGCACCGGGCCATCTCGCTGCGCGAGGGGGCCGTCCTCCAGGGTTTTCCCGGGGACTACCAGTTCGGGACACCGGGCTCTCCTGTCCGCAGGGCGGCGATCGGCCGAATGATCGGCAACGCGGTTCCTGTCGCTCTGGGAAGGATGATCGGGCGGGCCATCGTCCGCCACGTGCACGGAGGCTCCAAGCGGCCCCAGCGCCCGAGCCGCTGACCGGGGATCCGCCCTCTTCGGAAGACCGGGGTGCGTTCCCTGTTCCAGGCCGGACAGGCGCCTGTCCGGAATCGGGAGCCGGCGCCAGGACGGAGCTGCCACGGAAGACGCATTCCATGGAACTCTCCTGCTGCTTGCATGTTCCGCTGATCACCCGATCAAGGAACGATCCCGCATCCTTCCCCCCCGATGGCTCCCTGGCCGGCGGCCGCTTCATGCGCCGCTGTTGCCCCGGAACGTCTCATGGCCCCGTGGGGATGCGGAAGATGCTGCTGGAGAAGATCGACGGCAGCAGCTCACGGAGTCTCGGCGCTTGCCTCTGCCCGGAAGCTCTCGACCGACTGGACCGTGTTCCGGATTTGGAAGCACAAGCCGCGTGCTGTTCCGCCGGACCGCACATTGTAGGTGGTCCGCACCCGGGGATCCCAAAAAAAGGCCGCTCGGACCTTCTTTCTGCCCGGTCGTCACCGGGGGCCTTCTACTCGCCTCCTCCCAGGTTGTCGATGCTGTCGAAGATCTTCCGGAGCCGATCGATCCGATCCTGCCTGTCCAGGTAGTCCTGGTATGCCTTGAGGGCGTTCTCGAGCAGATGATCGTAGAACAGGATGCGCGCATTCCCGGCATCGAGCATCTTCTCGTACATGGACCTGTTCTGTTGCCAGTCCATGGGGGGCTTGCCGAGCAGGCAAACGATCTCGACAGGCCATTCGGGGTCGCTGCTCCGAGCCAGGATCTTCCTGGCGGCAGCTCTGTACTTTTCCACCTGGGCCAGGAGATCGTAGATCGATACCGACACGGACGCACGCTTCATCTCGATGATGACGTGCCGTCCCGAGACTTTCCTGTAGCCTATGTCGATGCGCCCCCTCCGCTCCTCCTTGGTCAGCTTGCCGCTCGACTCCTTCAGGGCGTTGGCCATGCTCTTTTCGCATGCTTCGGAACCGGGCGCCCTCTCCCAGGAAGGATCGAGCAGCCAGAGGTTGTCGAAGAGGTGCTTCTGGATCACCGCCTCCTTCTCGTCGTCACGAAGGATCGCCTGCAGCTTTCGGATCACCTGTATCCTCATGCGCACGATCTCCCCGTAGTAGATCGACTGCAGATCGTCGATCGTCCCGAGCACTTCGAGGACGGGCCCGACGTTCTCGTCCGGCAGAGTTTCGAGGTACGCGATCCGCTCCTTGTTGTGGTAGACCTCGAAAGCGAGGATGGAAGCCTTGAGGAGTTCCCTTCGGGTCCGGTCCGACTCGATATTCAGCGTGTTCAGGCGGCCGATCCAGCGTTCAGCCTGCCTCCTGGTGTCCCCCTTGAATTCGTCGAGCCATTCCCTCGCCCCGGGGACTTCCCCGGCCATCGCTCTGCCTCCGTCCTCCCGCCGCCACTCCGACCAGCGTCCGGCGATATGTCCCAGTTCTCCCTGGAGGAAGTCCTTGAGGGCAGCGAAGCGGGGGTCGTCCTCCTTTAGGGACTGCCGGTTGCTGGTGGCGATGTCCTCCTCGTCGTCGCGGTCAAGCTCGTCGCAGCGGATCTCTCCCACGAGGTAGTTGGCATAGAGGCGCTTTTCGCCGAATCCTTCGAGGATGTCCTCGTGGGCAAGCTTGCCTCTCATGTAGACCGCCAGGCGGTTCAGGCTGCTGTTCTTCTCGTCCTTGAGATCCGCCAGCCTGGAGGTGGTGCCGATCCACCCGGAGACGGCCATGCGCCCTCCGTTGGAGCCGAGCTCTATCTTCTCCTCGCGTTGCTCCGGAGAGCGGCCCCCGTCCGGGAGGGAGGGAAAGCCGGAAGAGAGGCCGGCCTGGCCGTTGTAGGTCCAGAGGTACTCGATGTTGGCGCAGTAGCCACGATCGCCGGGCCGGATCTCCTGGCCGTTCACCCTGACCCTGAAGCCGTGTTCCGGGCCGATCACCGAGAAGCGGCGGGCCAGCCTCGTGCGCAGCTTTTTCTGGGTGACGTTCCTGATCGAGCGCTTGAGCTTCGAGAGGGTGATCAGGGTGCCCTGTTCCAGCTTTTCGGGCCAGTCCTCGGCCGGCAGCTCCTCGGGCCGGAAGGGTTCGTCCCGCTCCAGTCTAGCGTGCTCCCGGATCGCCTCCGCGTCGATGCGGAAGGCGGTCCTTTCTCCGTCCTTCGCCGTGTGCACGGTCACCACCCCGGCGATGGAGAAGGACGACAGCTTGCCGATGCCCTTGCGGCCCATGGGGAGGCGGCCCATGCCAGGGGTCCTGGGACCGATGGCGTCCCTGCGCGGATAGCCGACCACCAGGAACCTGCTGGCAACGTCGTGGCGGTTCATCCCGTGCCCATCGTCCTGGATGGCGATGCGGCCGTTCTCGCGGTCGAGGCGCACGTCCACGGCCCGGGCATCGGCATCCCAGGCGTTGGCGACGATCTCGGAGAGCACGGGAGGCATCGACCCGTAGAGGTTCATCCCCAGATGCTGGAGGACATTGAGGTCGATCCTGATTTCCAGGGGCTCCTTCATGGGACGGCTCCTATCGACGGAGATCTGGGAGGAACCTGCAGCCATGCCGGCGATGTTCCCGGATCCGCAAGGCAACAAGCATGACGGGTATTGGGCGTTCAGGCAAGGGGCAGGCGCCGGCTCCCGAGATTGCGGGGAGAGGCCTGGAGGAGATCTCCGGGGATGGAATCTGGGGCAGATGGTGATGGCGGAGCCTGGCGGCTTCTCGAAGCAGCAGCCGCGGCGTTTCCCGATGTCCCCTCGGCCGGCGATGCTCTACCGAAGCTGCATCTGGACAAGCGGCGCCAATGCTCGTTCTGGAGCCTGCTGGAGCCGGGTCCGGCTGCTTGCGCTGACGATGCAGATGTTCCGGGGACGCTGCCGGGAAGGCCGGGCGAGGAGGCCTGGACTGCCGCCCCCGGGACCTGGCAGGCGAGCCTGCCGGAAAGCGCCAAGCGGGCGAGAAACAAGGGCCGGAACGGCCGCTCAACCGGAAAGGGAGTCTTAACGGCAGCTCTACGGGAGCTGCCTTTCGTTTCCAGGGAGTGCAGGGGAACCGTGCATTGAATCCTCCGTCGGACCTGCTATCGGGCGGCAGCCGCCATCCGGGCCAGCAGCAGGGCGCCCTTGGGCACGGTCTCCTCCCCCAGTCCCGCTGCGAGGATGGGGGGAGGGGGATGCATCGCCTCCATCAGCAGGGGGGGCAGGGCTCGGGCTGCGGCCTCGGCCAGGAAGGGCCCGGCCAGGGAGAGCCCCCCTCCCAGGACCACCGCCTGGGGGTGGAACAGGTGGATGGCGTGCGAGAGGCCCAAGGCCAGCGCGCCCGCGGTCCTCTCCAGGAGGGCCAGCGCCAGGGGATCGGACTCGGCCAGGGCCGGGGCCAGAGCGCGGGCCTCGCATCCCCCATGGAGGGCCGCATGCCGGGCGAGGGGACTTCCGGGATGCCGGCCGGCCAGCTTCCTGATCTCGCGATCGACCGCCCACCCGGAGCACAGGGACTCGAGCGTCTCTCCCGCCTCGTTTATCCGCAGGTGCCCCAGCTCGCATTCCCCGGGAGGAGCGCCGTGGTAGATCGCTCCACCGGCGCAGAGCCCCGCTCCCACGCCGCTGCCCAGGGTCACGTAGAGGACCGGATCCCGGTCCATGGCGGCTCCGCAGGTGGCCTCGGCCAGGCAGGCCAGGTTGGCGTCGTTGTCCAGGAGCGCTGGAGCTGCCAGCCGGTCCTCGAGCCACTCCCGGAGGCGGAAGCCCTCCCAGCCCGGGATCTGGTGGCTGCGAACCACCCTCCCTTCCGTCCGGTCCAGAGGCCCTCCGAAGGCCGCACCCGCCGCCGCGGGTCTCCGTCCCTGGCACACCGCCTCGAGTCCCCGGGCCATTCCGTCCAGGATGCCCCTGGCTCCCAGTTCCGGCCGCACCTGCTCACGGTGCAGGCGGAGGATGTCGGGAGGGCTGCTGCCGGCAGCCACCTGCAGCTTGGTGCCTCCAATCTCCACGCCGACGAAGAGCGGAGGAGTCACTGGAGGAGGTCGAGCCGTTCGGTGCGGATCTCCTGGAGATCGAGGGTGCCCAGCTGGAGGAGTCCGGCGTTGCCGTAGAGGTCCAGGAAGGGAGCCGCCGGCTCGATCCCGCGCTCCTCCCGGATGCGGCCCAGATCGAGCAGCGAGAGGACGTCCAGGGCCAGGGGATCGGTAGAGAATCGAAGCTGGTTGAGCACTTCGGTGTCCTGCAGGCGGATGCGGTCCTGCCCCCGGAACTGGGCCAGGAGGGCGTCGGTGACGTTGAGCAGGATCCTGTCGCCGATCTCGGGAAGGGCGATTATCTCGGGAACCGCCACCGCGAGGCTGTCCCCGTCCTGGCGGAAGCGCAGGGTGTTGTCCACGCTGGCCAGGGCCAGGCCCACCAGGTTCCCGCTGACCCCCCCCAGGTTGTGGTTGAGCAGGGGACTGACGTTCACGATGTGGTCGATCCTCTCGGTGAGCAGCCGGGCGACATAGGAGCGTCTCCCGATCCCTTCTCCCGAACGCCCGAATTCGGAGTCCCCCCAGGTCAGCGTTCCCAGCAGGGAGGACTCGTACCAGGACTGGGGGTCGTAGCCGCTCTCCCGGGCGGCGGCGACGCGGATGCCGAGGCTCTCCTCCCATTCGAGGTATCCGGCCAGCCGCAGGGAGGGAAGGGCCCGGTCCCAGACCACGATCCCCGAGGGCGGATGCCCGCTGGAGAGCAGGCTCCTCACCAGCGCCTCCACCACCGCCGGCCGGGTACCGCAGGCGGTCCCGGGCTCGGAGTGGATGCGGAAGCCGACCACCTCCTGCGGCCCGATCCGGGAGCGCCAGGCGCTGGCGCTGTCCTCGCTCCTCCACAGCGTGGAGATGCCCGCTTCGACCATCTGCCGGACCGCCTCGGGGCGCGGCGCGTAGAGCCGGGTCGCCTGGGGGTGGTGGACCAGGACCACCCTCCCGCTCTCCGCCTGGATCCGGCTTTCTCCACCGGCGAAGCCGCCCAGGAGCATCAGCAGGGGCAGCGCCAGGGCCTGGACAGCTTCAGCCGGGCGCCGTTGCTGGATGGAGGGGGCCACAGGAAGCCAGAATCTGGTTGACTTGTACCGAAGCGCCCCGAAGGCTAGCGGCCAGCAGGAGTGATGGCGATCCAGATTCCACGGACATGGATGGCGGCCGTGCCCCTGTCCCTCCTCTGCCTTCTGCTCGCGGGGTGCGGGCCGGCGGTGGACGAGGATGTGGTGGAAGGGGCGCGCCTGCTGCGCGAGGGCAGGTTTTCCGAGGCGGCCGAAAGGCTCGGACCGGCTTCCGGGCAGCGCGGCTTCGGAGCGAGGGAATGGAATCTCCTGGGCCTGGCCCGGCACCGCTCCGGTGATTCCGCAGGAGCGCAGGAGAGCTACTTGCGGGCCATCGAGCTGGACGGCTCCCTGGATTCGGCCCGCTACAATCTGGGGTGCCTCCACCTCGAGGCCGGCAGGCATGGCCAGGCGGCCGGCCTCTTCCAGCGCTGCGTTTCCAATGGCGTCCTGCCCGAGGAGTCCCGGCTGAACCTGGGCCTGGCCTACCTGGGGCTGGGCCGCCACGCCGAGGCCGAGCCCCTGCTCCGCAGCCAGGCCGAGGCCTCCGAGGCTTCCATGGACCTGGCCGGATCCCGGGCCTGGAACGGTCTGGGCCTCATCCTCATGGAGCAGGGCGACGCCGAGGAGGCCCTGCAGCACTTCCAGAAGGCCTCGGGCCAGGCTAGCCGCTATCCGCCGGCGATCTACAACGCGGCGGTGGCCCTCTTCCGGATGGATCGCCTCGCCGAGGCGAGCATCCAGTTCAACCGCTACCTGATCCAGGAGCCCGGCCTGGCCCGGTCGGAAGCCGTCCGGAGCCTGGTGGAGGAGATGGATCGGATCCTGCTCGCCGTTCCCGAGCCCGAGCCTGTTCCCGAGCCGGAGCCGGAGCCGGAGCCCGAACCCGAGCCTCCCAGCGAGGTGGCGGCGGAGCCGGACCCCGAGGCGCCTCCCGTGGAGGAAGCGGTCCCCGAGCCCGAGGAGCCGGAGGAGATGGCGGCCGAGGAGCCCGAGGAGGCGGTTGTCCCTCAAGTGGCGGAGGAGCCCGAGGAGCTTCCGGAGTGGGAGGACGAGGAGTCGCTGGAGGCATTCGCCCACATCCAGCTCAGCCGGAGGGAGTCGGTGCCCTACGCCTACCGCTCCCTGGCCTTTCCCGAGCCCGGCGACCGGGCCGGAGCCGAGGCGATGCATGCCCAGGGAGTCCAGGCCGCCGAAGAGGGCCGCCTGGCGGACGCCATGGGCTACTACCGGCAGGCGTCCGAGTCCGACCCGACCTTCTTTCCTGCCTGCTTCAACTGGGGGCTGGCCGCCTTCCGTCTGGAGATGTGGGACACCTCGGCGCGGGTGCTGGAGGAGGCTCTGGCGCTCCGCTCCCACGACCGCGATGTGCGCTTCAACTTCGCGCTGGCCCTGATCAAGGGGCGGCACTACGAGGACGCGGTGGCCGAGCTGAGGAGGATCCTCAGGGCCCGTCCCGACGACGTCCAGGCCCATCTGGCCGCCGGCCAGCTGCATGCCGAGCGTCTGGGCAATCCCGGCTGGGCCCGCATCCACTTCCGCAAGGTTCTCTCCCTCCAGCCCCGCCATCCCCAGGCCCAGACCCTCCGCTACTGGCTGGATGCCGTTTCCCGGCTCTAGCCCCTTCCGCCTCCCTGTCTCCCATGGCGGATGAGGCGGTCAAGGAGCGGATTCGGGCGGCCAGCGACATCGTCGAGGTGATCGGCCGCTGCTTCCCCCTCAGGAAGGCGGGGGCCAACTACGTGGCGCTCTGCCCCTTCCACAAGGAGAAGACGCCCAGCTTCCAGGTCAGTCCCTCCAGGCAGATGTTCTACTGCTTCGGGTGCCGCAAGGGAGGGGACGTCTTCACCTTCCTCCAGGAGTACGAGAAGCTCACCTTTCCCGAGGCGCTGGAGCGCCTGGCGAGGCGCGCGGGAATCGCCCTGGAGCATGGCGGGGGGGACCCCGAGGCGCGCAAGGGGCGGGAAAGGCTGCTCGCCCTGCACGAGGAGCTCTGCGCCCACTGGCACCTGCTGCTCAGGGAGCGGAAGGAGGGGGAGGAGGGCCGCGAGTACCTCCGGCAGCGCGGCCTGGGCCCGGATGCGGTCGAGCGCTTCCGGCTGGGCTTCGCCCCGCGTTCCTGGGACGCCACCCTGGAGTGGGGGCGCAGCCGGGGATACAAGCCGGTTCTGCTGGAGCAGGCGGGGCTGGCGGTCCGCAGCCAGAACCGGGAGGGGATCTACGACCGGTTCCGGGGAAGGCTGATCTTCCCGGTCTCCGACGCCCAGGGCCGGGTGATCGCCTTCAGCGGGAGGCTGGTCGCTCCGGAGGAGCACGGAGGCAAGTACATCAACTCGCCGGAGACTCCGCTCTTCCACAAGGGCAGGACCCTCTACGGCCTGGATCAGGCGCACCGGGCGGCGCTGGAGGAGGGCCGCATGATGGTGTGCGAGGGGCAGATGGACCTCATCGCCTGCCACATGGCGGGGATCCGCAACGTGGTGGCCCCCATGGGAACTGCCCTGACCGGGGAGCATGCCCGGATCCTGAAGCGCTACGTCTCCCAGATCGTCATGATCCTGGACTCCGATGCGGCGGGAGCGGAGGCGGTGAGGCGCTCCTTCCCGGATCTGGCCGGATACGAATTCTCGGTCAGGGTGGGGACGCTGCCCGAAGGCAGCGATCCGGACAGCTTCATCCGGGAGCGGGGAGCCGAGGCCTTCCGCGACCGGATCCTGCAGGCGGCGGAGTATCCCGACTTCCTGCTCGAACACCTGATCGGGAGGCACGGGGGCGACGGCCAGGACGCTCAGAGGACGATCCTGGACGAGATGGGGAAGGTGGCCCAGAGCATCGGGCGGGAGGAGTTCCGCCATCTCCTGGTCCAGAAGACGGCCATCCGGCTGGGGCTCAACCCCACCCTCGCGGTCTCCCAGTTCCGGCGCAGAGCCGCGGTCGCCGGGCACGCGGCGAGGGGACGGGAGGAGTCCGGCTCGCCGTCCATGGAGCTTCCCCACCGGGTCGAGATCTCGCTGCTAGAGCGGATCCTGTGGGGCAACGAGGAACGGGTGGACTGGATCTTCGAGCGCCTCGAAATGGAGTGGATCGGCCACAGCCTGGTGCGCCGGGTGCTGGAATTCCGTCAGGAGTGCCATTTGGAGGGCAGGGCCTTCACGGCGGGGCTGCTCCTGGACCGGATCGAGGACCAGCCCGAGAGGGACTTCGTCCTGGGACTGGTGGAGGGGGAGAGGGAGGTGCCAGACTGGCAGCGGGACGCGGAGGACCTGCTGGTCGCGCTGCGCAACCGCTACCTGGATCCCCGGATCGCCCGCTTCGGGGACGATCAGCTGCGGAGGCAGTCGGCGGCCCCGGGATGGGAGCAGGAGTACCTGTCGCTGATCAGGGCCAGGCAGTCCCGCCTCGAGCCCCTGGCCGAGAGCTGACGATTGTAGCGAGGACCTTATGACAATCACCATCCTGCTGGTAGTGGGCATGCTGCTGCTGGTTTCCGAGATTTTCCTTCCCGGGCTGATAGCCGGAACCCTGGGGCTGATCGCCCTGATCGCCGCGGTGGTTCTGGGATTCCAGGAGGATGCCGCCACCGGGCTGGGGCTGCTCGCATTCGTGGTGCTGCTTCTGTCCGCGGGATTCGTGTTCTGGGTGATGTGGTTTCCCCGCAGCGGCTTCGGCCGCATCTTCGTCTCGAAGGGGACCGTGGGGGAGATTGGCACCGACCGCCCCGATCTTGTGGGGCAGGAAGGCTACGCGGTGACCATGCTGCGGCCCTCGGGGGTGGCCATGATCGGGGGCAGGAAGGTGGACGTGGTAAGCGAATGGGACATGATCGAGCCCGACGAGAAGATCCGGGTGGTCCAGGTGGAGGGGCTGCGGGTGGTGGTGCGCCGCCTCCGTTGATTGCCGTGGAGACTGCCTATCCGTCTGGGGCCTGCGCAAGGAGCCCAAGATGAGTAGCACGGTCCCGATCGCCTCCTTTGCGGCCATCGTCCTGTCCGCTGCCCAAGCGTCTGGATTCAGGCCTGCGTCCAGGGAGCCGTGGTGGAGATCTTGGATCTGATCGTCCTGCGGCTGAGCTGGCTTCCGGCAGTCAGGCGGCCAATGCCTGCATCGCCCCCAGGAGGGGGTGCATTGCGGCTTCTTTGGCGACCTCGCCTCCACTGCCTGGCCCGAGGCGGCCGGAGCAGGGCGCCCTGGATCTGATCGCGGCCCGAAGGGCGGCTGGATATCTGCCGGGCTTGCGCCATCGGCTTGGCCAGCAAGGGAACCGGAAAGAACGTGGCCGATGTGGCCAGGAATATGTCGCAATCGCCGAGCGGACCGGTATAGAGTCCGCCCGACGGACTTGATCGAATCACAGAGCCATGATTGAACATTCCTTGACCATGGCGGCCGCCGGGTGGCTGCCTGTCCTTCTGGGACAAGCGATGGGGGAAGGAGCGTGGACCATGGTCCTGATCGCCTTCATCGTGGTCGTCGTCCTGATCGGGGCGATCCTCCTGTTCAACTTCTTCAGCATCTGGATCCGGGCCTACGTCTCGGGAGCCCCGGTGGGGATCATGGAGCTGATCGCCCTGCGGCTGCGCAACGTTCCGGTGGGGCAGGTGGTCAACGCCCGCATCACCGCGGAGAAGTCGGGGATGAGGGTCTCCATCGACGACCTGTCAACCCACTACCTGGCCGGAGGCAACGTGGACATGGTGGTCCTGGCCCTGATCGCGGCCCGCAAGGCCAGCATCCGGCTGGACTTCGACCGGGCCTGCGCCATCGACCTGGCCACCAAGGGGACCGGAAAGAACGTGATCGAGGCGGTCAAGACCTCGGTCAATCCCCGGGTGATCGACTGCCCGGCGGCCGACGTGGGCAAGGGGACGGTCGACGCGGTGGCCAAGGACGGGATCGTGATCCGGGCCCGCGCCCGGGTGACCGTGCGCACCAACCTGGACCGGTTCGTGGGCGGCGCCACCGAGGAGACCATCGTGGCCCGGGTGGGCGAGGGCATTGTCTCCACCATCGGCTCCAGCGACTCCTACAAGGAGGTGCTGGAGAATCCCGACATGATCTCGCGCACAGTGCTCAGCAAGTCCCTCGACAGCAACACCGCCTTCGAGATCCTCTCCATCGACATCGCCGACGTGGACGTGGGCGAGAACGTGGGCGCCAAGCTGCAGGCCAAGCAGGCGGAGACCAACAAGCTGGTGGCCCAGGCCCAGGCCGAGGTGCGCCGGGCCGCGGCGGTGGCCACCGAGCAGGAGATGGTGGCCCGGGTGGCCGAGATGCGCGCCCGGGTGGTCGAGGCCGAGGCCCAGGTCCCCCTGGCCATGGCCGACGCCTTCCGCAGCGGAAACCTCGGCGTGATGGACTACTTCCGGATGAAGAACATCCAGGCCGACACCTCGATGCGCGACTCCATCGCCACGACCGAGGAGGAGGAGGACAGCAAGGAGTAGGCTTTCCCGGGCCACGGGACGGCGGCCATGTTCGACAACCCCCTAGTCTTCATGATCCTGGCCTCGCTGCTGGCAGCGGTGGCGGAGTGGGTCGGTCGGCGGCGGAGGAAGAAGGCGGAGGAGGAGGTCGGCATCGCGCCGCCTCCCGTTCCCGGCGAGGAGCCCGGCGAGGCCCCCGAGCCGCCCCAGGCCGCCGCCGAGGCCTGGAAGAAGCGGCTCATGGAGATGGTGGGGGAGATTGCCGAGCCGGTCGCCGCGCCCCCGCCTCCTCCTCCGGTCGAGATGGAGCCGGAAAGGCCTCCCGAGCCCCGTCTGGTTCCGGCTCCTCCCGTTGCGGAGCCTCCCATGGCGGCGGAGCCCATGATGGAGAGCAAGCAGCGGAGGAGCAGCGAATGGGCCTCCCGCTTCCGCCAGAGGGACCGGGTCCGGGAGGCGATCGTCTCCGCGGTGGTGCTAGGGCCTCCCAAGGGAGGCCAGGAGGACGGGGATCTCCTACGCCTGTAGGCGCAGGGCCCTGCGGAAGGCCTTTACGGCCGCCTCGAGCCCCTGTCCGGAGGCTGCGGAGATCGGCAGTATGCGGGTCCTTCCCAGCTCCCGGCGCAGGCGCTCCAGGTTCCCGGCCGACCGCGGCTGGTCCATCTTGTTGGCCAGAACCACCGAGGGCCTGCGTAGCATGCCCGGGTCGTAGCTGCGGATCTCCTCCTTCAGGCTCCGGTAGTCCTCCCAGGGCCTGCGCCCCTCCATCCCCGACATGTCCAGCAGCCAGGCCAGGGCCCGGCAGCGCTCGAGATGGCGCAGGAAGCCCAGCCCCAGCCCGACATCGCGGTGGGCTCCCTCGGCGATGCCGGGGATGTCGCAGAGGACGACTCGGGAGTGGTCCCGGTATTCCAGGATCCCGAGGTGCGGCCTCAGGGTGGTGAACGGATAGGGAGCGATGCGGGGATGGGCCTGGGTGAGGGCCGCCAGCAGGGTGGACTTGCCGGCGTTGGGGAACCCGAGCAGGCCCACGTCGGCGATGGTCCTCAGCTCCAGGTAGAAGGCGCCGCGGGTGCCCTCCTCTCCGGGCTGGGCGAAGCGGGGAGCCTGGCGCCGTGCGGTGGCGAAGTTCCGGTTGCCCAGTCCTCCCCGCCCCCCGCGTCCCACCAGCAGCCGCTGGCCGGAGCGGGCCAGGTCCCCGTGGAGCAACAGGCCGGCCAGCCCCGGAGCCCGGGGCGGCGCATGGGCTCCGAGGTCCGGATCCGGCTCCACCGGCCTGGCCCTGGGACGCTCCTCGGGACCGGCGGCCTCCTCCTCCTGGGGCAGCTTCCAGACCAGCGTGCCGCAGGGAACGGGAACGGCCAGATCGGCGGCGTTGCGCCCGTCGCAGTCGCTTCCAAGTCCCGGGCTCCCGTTCCTGGCCCTCAGGCTGGGCTGGTGGTAGAGGGAGGAGTAGTCCTGCAGGTTGTTGTCGGCCACCAGGACCACGTCGCCCCCCTTGCCTCCGTTGCCGCCCGAGGGGCCGCCCCGGGGCCGGAAGGCCTCGCGGCGGAAGGCGACGCAGCCCCGGCCCCCGTGGCCCGACTGGACCTGGATCCTGACAGCGTCTACAAACATGGATCCCCGGCCGCTGGTCTGGGGAGGGCCCCTGGCCAGGGAAGGCGGGCGCCCGGGTGTCCGGGAGGAGAAAGGAGGGGAAGGAGGGGGCCCGGGCCAGGCGGCGCTAGTTCTCCTCCAGGGGAACCACGCTCACCCGCCGCTTGCTCTTCTCGAAGCGGACGCGCCCGTCCTCCAGGGCGAAGAGGGTCCAGTCTCGGCCCCGGCCCACGCGGGCGCCCGGGTGGAAGCGGGAGCCCCGCTGGCGGACGATGATGCTGCCGGCTCGGACCAGCTCTCCCCCGAACTTCTTGACCCCGAGGCGCTTGCTGTTGCTGTCTCGCCCGTTGCGGGAGCTTCCCTGTCCTTTCTTGTGAGCCATGGTGCCTTCCTCTCCCGCTCTCTAGGCCTCGATCGCCGTGATCCGGACCACCGTCTGATCCTGCCGGTGCCCCCGGGTGCGGCGGTATCCCTTGCGGCGCTTCATCTTGAATGCCGTGACCTTGGAGGCCTTGCTATGGCGGAGGACGTCGGCGGTCACCCTCGCCGAGGGGACGGTGGGGGTCCCGATGCGCAGGTCGTCCGTGGCATGGAGCGCCAGCACCCGGTCGAAGACCACCGAGCCGCCTTCCTCCGCCGCAAGGCGCTCGATCTCCAGGGTGTCTCCGGTGGCGACAGTGTACTGCTTGCCGCCGGTTTCGATGACTGCTTGCATAGGGGCCTCCGCGAAATGCGGGGGGCGATTGCACCAGCGATCGGTGGCCGAGTCAAGCCGATTCCTGCTGCGATCATGGGAGCGCCGGAACAGCCCCGGACTGCCTGGGCCGGGCGTCCGGGGCAGGGCGAACCGGCCGCGGCGATCGCAGGACGGCGCTGCTCTTCCGATGGCCGGGAGGACTCCTGGGGCGGCATGGAGGCCGTGATCCGGTAGCCCAGGGCCGCGGGCCAGGAGGCGGCGCCCCTGTCCGCTTCCCGGAGGATCCGGCGAAGGCGTCCGGGGGGGCTATTCCGGATCGGGATCGGCGTTCCTGGGGAGGAGCCCGTCCTCGGAGAACAGGTACTCCAGATCGTCGGCGGTGAGGCTGTTGGCGAAGCCCTCCTCGCCCAGCACGTCGCTGATGGTCCTGGCCTTGCGCTTCTGCAGCTCCCAGATCTTGTCCTCCACCGTGCCCGGCGAGATCAGCCGGTAGGCGTTGACCGTCCGGGTCTGGCCGATGCGGTGGGTGCGGTCGACGGCCTGGGCCTCGACCGCCGGGTTCCACCACGGATCGTAGAGGATGACGTAGCTGGCGGTGGTCAGGTTGAGGCCGGTTCCGGCGGCGCGCAGGCTGAGCAGGAAGACCGAGGGGACCTCGGACTCCTGGAACTGCCTGACGCGCTCGGTGCGGTCCTTGGTCTTGCCGGTGAGCAGGTGGGTGGGGATGCCGAGCCGGCCGCACTCCTCCTGCAGGATGAGCAGCATCTCCACGAACTGGCTGAAGAGCAGCACCTTCTGCCCCTCGGCCATCAGGGACTCGAGCAGCTCGAAGAGGGTGCCGGTCTTGCCCGAGTCCGAGTCGCTGCCCACCAGCCGGGGATGGCAGCAGATCTGGCGCAGGCGGGTGAGGGCCGCCAGCACGTGGATCTTCTTCTCGGACATCTTCTTGTGCTTCATGGCGCTGAAGATCCGGTCCCGGCTGCGCCGGAGCTCGGCCAGGTAGAGCTTGCGCTGGGGCTCGGTCAGATCGCAGTCCCTGCGCTCCTCGGTGCGGTCGGGAAGATCCTTCGCCACCTGGGACTTGAGCCTGCGGAGCAGGATGGGGCGCAGCTTGGCCGAGAGGTGCTTGCGGGCGATCTGCCGCTGCTTGGGATCCCCCTCCTTCCTCGGCTCGTAGATCTCGATGAACCGGGACTGGGTGCCCAGGTAGCCGGGCTGCACGAAGTCCACGATGCTCCAGAGATCGAGCAGGCGGTTCTCCATCGGGGTGCCGGTCAGGGCCAGGCGGTGCGTGGCCCGGAGCAGCTTGACCGCGCGCGTCACCTTGGCGGCGGGGTTCTTGATGTACTGGGCCTCGTCGAGGACGATCGCGTGGAAGTCGTGGAGCATCAGCTCCTCGCAGTCCCGGCGCATGATCGAGTAGTTGGTGATGGTGAGGTCGTGGCTGGGGATCTCCTTGCGCCTTGCGTGCCGCTCCTCGCCGCTCTCCAGGAGCAGGACCCTCAGATCCGGCACGAACCTCTCCGCCTCGCGCTTCCAGTTGTGCAGGACCGAGGCGGGGCAGACCACCAGGAAGGGCCTGGCTCCGCCCTGCCCGGCCAGGGAGTCGATCTGCTGCTTGATCCAGCAGAGGGTCTGCAGGGTCTTGCCCAGTCCCATGTCGTCGGCCAGGATGGCCCCCGCCCCGATCAGGGCCTGGTGGCAGAGGAAGTTGAAGCCCTCCTGCTGGTAGGGGCGCAGCACGGCCTGGATGCCCTCGGGCATCGGCACCGGCCTGGGGAAGCCCTCGAAGTTCTCCAGCCTCCTGCGCAGCGCCTCCATCCTCGCCCCCTCGCCCAGCTGCCGGAGCTTCTCCTCGTCCAGGTGGGAGGCATGGATGAGGGGCACCTTCTGCGCCTCGCCCTTCAGCTCCTCCAGGCCCAGCTCGGCCATGGTGTCGTGGGCCTCGAAGAGGGCATCGGTGTCCAGCTCGATCCACCCGCTGTCGGGCAGCCTGACGAAGCGGTCGGTGGAGGCCTGGAGCCGCTGGAGATCGGCCTCGGTCAGCTCCATGCCTTCCTGCTCCCACTCGGCGGAGACCGACAGCCAGTCGATGCCGCTTCCCTTGAGGATCAGGCGCGGCCGCAGCCGCCTGGGCTTGGCGAAGAGGCGCTGGAAGGCGACGTTGCCCAGGAATTCGGCCCTCCTGGGACGCTGCGGCCAGGCGGCGGAGAGGTTCTCCAGGAAGCGCTCGTTGGGATCCCCGATCCACAGGCCCGGTTCGGGCGTGAAGCAGTCGAGCCCCATCAGCCACTCGGCGGCGTCGTCGAGCCGTTCGTCGTCCAGGAATTCGGGAAGGCGCTCCTTGCCGATCGGCTCCTTCTCCGCCACGGGAAGGGCGATCTTGCTCCATTCCAGGCCGTTCCACCGCCAGCGGGTGCCGTCCTTCCCGCTGATCGCCTCCAGGCGCAGCCGGACGGTGTCCTCCAGCAGCTCCAGGTGGAAGACGGGCCGGGCGGTATGGCAGATGCACAGCTTCTCCCACTGGACGCCCGATCCCTTCGCGTGCTTGCGCAGGTAGACCAGGATGCGGTGGGTGAGCTTGTGCAGGGGAACGGCCTGCGTCTGGTGGAGCCGGGAGAGGAGCTCGGGAGGCGGAGGGTTGCGCAGCACCAGGAAGCCGCCTCCGGCCAGCGCCAGGCAGGGGGATCCGGCCAGGAACTGCGCCTGGGAGAATGGCGTCCGCTCCGAGCCGGGAGTCTCCAGCTCCAGGGTCAGGCACAGCTCCTCGTCCAGCTTCTCGATCCGGGGACGCAGCTCGGCCATCTGTCCCAGGAAGCGGCTCCGGGACAAGGCGCCCTTGATCTCGATGCAGGGCAGGTGGCTCCACCGCGAGAGCCAATGGACCAGATCCAGGCCTTGAAGCCCGAGGCGGCCGGGCAGGGAGCCTGACGGTGCGCCGTGCCTGGACAGCCACTCCAGGCACTCTCTGGCCTCCTCGGGAAGCTCCTCCTCCTTCAGGATCCGGTCCAGGGGCAGCCGCCGCTTCCCCTGGCGCGTGCGGCTAAGGCCCGCCTCGAAGCGCTTGAGCGGAGAGCCGCTGGAGTCCGGGACGAGCTCCCCCAGGATCCAGCGGGATCTCCCCGATTCCCCGGGGGGGGCGGGGGAAGGCTCCAGCCATGCCTCCATCTCCCGGATCAGCTTGCCCGCCTGGCGGGAAGGGGAGGGAGGAGGGGCCTTCTCGAGCAGTTCCCGCGACTTGGAGGAGGCGGCATGGCTCCTGAGGCGGTCGAGCAGCTTCGCCGAGATCTGGGAGATGGGGAGGATCGGCATCCGGACCAGCTCCTGGATCAGGGAACGGGGCGGAGCGTCGTCCAGCAGCAGAAGTTCCTCTCCGCACAGGACGAGCCGGGGGGAGCCCGCCAGGAAGCGGACCCGGGTCAGGGGCAGGCTGGAGCGGGCGCCCGCGGCCACTACATGGGTGAGGAAGAGCTGGCCGTCGAGATCGTCCACCTGATGGCGGATCCGGGCCGTGCGTCCCTGGAAGATCAGCGGCTTCCGGCTCTTGTGGAAGCGCAGCCGGGAGGTCTGTCCCCATTCGCACAGCCAGTGGAGCAGTTCGGCGCCTTCCAGGCAGATGCGCTCCCTCTGGGACCGGTCCTCCCGGTAGCGCTCCATGAGCCATTCCAGGAACCTCCAGTCTTCGCTGGAGTAGAGCTCCCTCTCGTGGGTGGCGCGGAAGTTGATCTCCGAGATCTCCTTCAGATCCCGGTACTTCCGTCCGCTTCGTGTACGGGTGAGGGTGAGATGGACGATCAGCCGGTGGAGGATCGGGTCCTCGCCGCAGGACTCCAGTCGGCAGTCGGCTTCGAGGAGAGCCCGCGGCTCTTCGGTGTGCGAGGGCAGGGGGGGAAGGAGCCATTTCTCCAGATCGGACACCAGCGCGTGCTCCCGCTCCATGGCCTCCCGCTCCTTGAGGCGCTCCAGGTTGGCGTAGGGAGCCAGCTCGGTGGGCAGCTGGCGCTTGGTCCTCAGGAATAGCAGGGCGGTCTCCTCCAGGCGGACCTGGCCGTGGAAGGTCATCAGCCGGGGCCACCACTCCTTGCCGGGGAAGTCCCTGCGGGAGAGGCTGATCCTCCCGAAGTACTCGTCGAGCAGCATGTGGGCCCGGTGCGGATCGGTGCAGAGGGCGAACTGCTCCAGGATGGCGGAGCGCTCCTCGATTTCGTTGAACGAGTCCGAAAGCTGGCGGCGCAGGGGCGCCCATTCGCCGTAGGTCTTGTCCAGCGCCTGGTGGTCGGCGTCGTACCGCGCCCTGAGCAGGGGCTTGGCGGTCCCCGGCTTTCTGCCTCTTGGCATCTCAGGATCCGATCGGGGCAGGCGTCAGGACGACCTGCGGGGGAAGGGGCCGGTCCGTGCGGCGGGGGCGCCGGAAGTGGGATAGGAGGGGAGGGAACAGGCGCCAGGCAGGCAGCACGCCCCGGAGGAAGGCCATGTGAACGGCATGTTCGGGAAAGGACAGATCGGATTCACCCTATGGCGTTCCTAAAGCAGCAATAGGCTCCTGGAACATAAGCTCCCCGCACCCCTTGTTCAACTGCAAAGGAATGATCTGGAAAGAAGCCTGGAGGCCGCCGCCCTCCAGGCTTCCTCCAGGAGCTTCCCCCCTGCAGATCCGCTCGGGACCTCCGGAGGCGCTCCCCCTCCGCTTGCGGCATGGCGGCGAGCCCGAACCCTTCCATGGAGCGCAGGGAGGCGGGACGGCCGAGGAGGCCGTGGACGAGGCAGAGACGCACATGCAGCTCCTGGTCCGCTCGAGCGCTCCCGGTTCCGCACTCGGAGGATCTCCCGGGCGATCGCTTCGGGGACAGATTCTTCAGGAAGGCCCTTCAGGCGGTCTCGCCGAAGCGCGACGCCAGGCGCATGCCGCAGGGGGGGCTGCCTGAAGCGGCTGCTGGCTGATGGGCAGAGGCGCATTCCTCTCGGCGGCGGTCTGACTTGACGGCAGGTTCTGGCGACGATGCAGGCGATGTTCCGGTTCGGTGGGCTGCCGGCCTCCACGAGGCTCCCAGCCAACGGTGCGCCTGGAAGCGGTGCTCGAGCTTTCTCCGAACCTTGACGCATCGGCATGCGCCCGGCGAGGGGAGGCCGGCCCGCAGCTTTTCCGACAGGCGCGGGTCGGCATGCTCCCTATTGCAGATCCTCCTGCCGGATCGGTGGCCATGCGGTTCCTGGCGAAGGACTGGAGGCCCGGCTGCACCAGGGCGGCCTCGTGGCGGCGCTGGGCCGGAAGAACGCGGTCTTCGGCCGCCTGCCAGTCCTTCTGCCCGGGCAGGTCCCGAAGCTGGCAGCCGAAGCCGTTTCCAGCCGCTGCCGGATCAGAATGCCGGGCCGCTGGGCGATCGGCTTGGCGGCGATCCCGCCGCTCCGGCAGCTGGAAGGAAGGGGATCGGTTCCTGCCCGGGAGACTCCGTTGATCGTATCGGCCTTGCGCCGAGGTGCGTGCAGGAGGGCAGAGAGCGGATCCTTCCCTCCAGGACCGGCTCTGCAGGACGCGATGCGCAGCCGGGCATCGGCCAGGGGGGAGCGGGGACGTGTCAGGACCTGCTCAGCAGGGGAGCGGGGGCGGGATCCTTCCTGGACTGGTGCCCCTTGCCTGCCGAGTGGCCGTTGAAGGCGTCCACCCGGGCTCCCGGGCGGAAGGGCCGGGGCCGGGGGCCGAGGTTGAACTTGATCTGCTTCCAGGTGTCCCCGGGGCGGGGATCGGTGCCCAGCGCTCCGCTGGGATCGTAGCCGCAGTGGACCATGCAGTTCTCGCAGCGGGAGTCCCGCGCCACGCCGTCGACCACCCCGTAGGCGTCCCAGTCGACCTTCTCCAGCATCTCCCGGTAGGTGGGGTAGTGGCCGTCGGTCATCAGGTAGCAGGGCGCCTTCCACCCGGCGATGTTTCGGGTGGGGATGGCCCAGGCGGTGCAGGTCAGGTCCCGCTTGCCTGCCAGGAACTCCAGGTAGACGGGAGTTCCCAGGATGCGGTACTTCCGTCCCCATTCCTCGATCCGGGCGAACTTCTCGCGGGTCATCCGGCGCGTCAGGAAGAAGTCCTCGGGATCCTTGCCCAGCCGGGAGACCATGTCCTTCTTGGCGGCGTCGTAGTCGTAGCCGGGGGAGATGGTGTGGCCGTCGACCTCCATGGAGGAGAGGAAGGCGAACATGTTCTCTATCTCCTCCACTTCGGTCTCCCGGTAGACGGTGGTGTTGGTGGCCACCTGGTAGCCCAGGATCTTGGCCATGCGGATGGCCGCCACGCATTCCCGGAAAACCCCCTCCCTCTCGACGATCAGGTCGTGGGTGTACTCCAGGCCGTCGATGTGGACGTTCCAGTAGAGGAAGCGGGAGGGAGCGATCACCGGCCTGTCCTCGGGTGGGCCCTGGGCCAGCTTCCTCTCCTCCGCCTCGGTGATCAGGTCCTGCTCCCTCAGCCGGGCCGCTAGGGGATCCCGCCTGCGGGGGGGAAGGGACGCCAGGTAGTTCCTCATCTTCCGGCGCATGAACATGCCGTTGGTGCAGATGTAGACGATGCGCGACTGCTTGCGCAGCCCCTGCACCAGCTCCTCGATCCGCGGGTATATCAGGGGCTCGCCCCCGCAGATGGACACCATGGGGGCGCCGCATTCCCGGGCCGAGTCCAGGCAGTCCTCCAGCTTCATCATGTTCTTGAGGCTGGTGGAGTACTCCCGGATCCTGCCGCACCCGGTGCAGGTCAGGTTGCAGGTGTGGAGCGGCTCCAGCTGGAGCACCAGGGAGAACCTGGGGGTGCGGAGCACCTTGTGCTTGAGGATGTGCCCGGCGATCTTGGCGGCGAGCGCCAGGGGGAATCTCATGGAGCGAGCGCGATCATCCCGGCGGAAGGGGCCTCCTCCGTCTCCTGCGGCACATGGCCCAGGCCCGGAACGATCAGGCCGGCGGGGGAGATCGAGTGGCTTGCCGAGAAGCCTCCGCATCCCGTCGACCCCCAGGCGAGGACCGCTAGAAGCAGTCCCAGGTGCAGTCGCGCCCTCACGGGGGCGCAGTCTGCCTGGATCGGCCCGGAGAGGCAACCGGGAATCCCCCCGGATTCGTGGTAGTCCCTTCGGTACCCAGCGCTGCCGCTCCGCTTGCCGCCGGCGGGAAGAGACGGGCTTCATCCCGCCTCCGTGCCGTGCATCCGCGGCCGCAGTGCGGCATGGATCCGGGACGGGAGCGTCTTCCTCGCGTCGGCTCTGGATGTGGAGGGCGGTGGTTGCTCGCATCGCCCGCGCAGCCTCGTCCCGGACCGTGTTATTTGCGACGTGCTCCGTGAGGCGGGAAGGGCGGGCGGAGAAGCTCCTCCGTCACTTTCCGGTCGGAATGGCGTGCCCGTCGCTTCCTGCCTCGCCGATTCGGGTCCGCCCAATGGCCGCCGGAGGCATCAGGGCCTGGAGGCCGGGGAGAATGCCTGGAGGGCCCGGTCCCTGTCTCCGCCGTCCCATTCGTTGAGCGGAAGGGGATCCGGGCGCCGAGCCTCGAGCAGGGACAGGGCCTCCCCCACGAGGTAGATCGACCCGCAGACCAGGGACAGGCGGGCGCCGTCCCGGGCAGCGGCGAGCGCTTCGGGCAGGGAGCCGAGGCACTGGACCGGCACTTCCGGGTCCTGATCGGCGATCCAGCCGGCCAGGACGGAGGGTGGGAGCGCGCGTCCGCTGCGCACCGGCGCCAGGAGGAACCTGCGCTCCCGGCGGAGCAGCGGATGGAGCCACTCCTCGAAGCCCTTGTCCCCGAGGATTCCCAGAATCACCGTCATCGGCTCTCCGGGGTGGCGTTCGTCGAGCCAGCGGCACAGCGCCTGCAGGCTGTCCCGGTTGTGGGCCCCGTCCAGGAGGATGTGGCCTCTGCCGAATGGGATCCGCTGGAGCCGGCCTGGCCAGCTCACCGAGGAGAGCCCCAGGAGCGCCGCCTGGGGAGGCACGGGCCAGGTCTCCTGCATCAGCTCCACCGCCTTGAGGGCCAGGCCGGCATTGAGGCGCTGGTGCTCGCCGTCCAGGGCCAGGGGCATGTCCCGGACCGCCTCCAGCGCCTCGTCGGGGGAGAGCGGGATGCAGTCCGAGCCCATGAGCTCAGACTGGCTGCGGATCACCCTGGCGGTCTCCGGCCGGGTGTCGGCGAAGAGGCAGGGAACGCCCGGCTTGACGATGCCGGCCTTCTCTCTGGCGATGTCTTCCAGGCGGGATCCCAGCCACTGGCGGTGGTCCAGGCCGATCGGGGTGATCAGCGAGAGCCGGGGCGTGACGATGTTGGTGGCGTCGAGGCGCCCTCCCAGCCCCGTCTCCCAGAGGACCACTTCGCAGCGCCGCCTGCGGAAGTGCTCCAGCGCCATCACCGTGGCCGCCTCGAAGAAGGTCGGAGCGGGGACGGGCCGGGCGGCTTCCATGGCCTGCCGCATCAGGTCGGCCAGAGCGTCCAGCTCTTCGTCCTGGATCGGCTGGCGATCCACCTGGATGCGCTCGGAGAAACGGACCAGGTGGGGGGAGGTGAAGAGTCCGGTCCGGTAGCCGGCCCTGCGGTAGATGCTCTCCAGGATGGCGCAGGTCGAGCCCTTGCCGTTGGTCCCGGCGACATGGATCAAGCGAAGTTCCTCGTGGGGGTTTCCCAGGAGGGAGGCGAGCCGGCGGGAGTTTCCGAGCCCCAGCTTGGTTCCCGTGAGCCGCAGCCGCAGGAGCCAGTCCAGGGCGGCGCGGCTCATCGTGCGCTGCGGCAGGCGCCGATGAATCCGGCGAAGAGCGGGTGGCAGCTGTCCGGCTTGCTGCGGAACTCGGGATGGAACTGGCAGGCGATGAAGAAGGGGTGGTCCCTGAGCTCGATGATCTCCGCCAGCCTGCCCTGGGCCGAGGATCCGGAAACGATCAGCCCGGCCGACTCGAAGCGCTCCCGGTAGGTGTGGTTGAACTCGAAGCGGTGCCGGTGCCTCTCCGAGACGGTCCTGGTCCCGTAGATCCTGCTGGCGAGAGTGCCGGGAGCTATCTCGCATTCCTGGGCCCCGAGCCTCATGGTGCCTCCCTTTCGGGTTATGTCGCGCTGGGCGTCCATCAGGGCGATCACCGGATCCCCGGTGTGCGGATCGAACTCCAGGGAGTGGGCGCCGGGGATCCCCAGCACGTTGCGGGCGAACTCGATGGTGGCCGCCTGCATGCCCAGGCAGAGCCCCAGGAAGGGGATCCGCTCCTCCCTGGCGTGCCGCGCCGCCTCGATCTTCCCCTCGATGCCCCGCTGACCGAACCCTCCGGGAACCAGGATGCCCGACAGGCCTTCCAGCGGGCGGCGGTCCCCGGCCAGCGCCTCGGCGTCGATCTTGCGGATCTCGACCCCGCAGTCGTTGGCGATACCGCCGTGGACGATGGACTCGTAGACCGACTTGTAGGCGTCGTTCAGATCCACGTACTTTCCCACCACTCCGATGCAGACGCTGTGGCGGGGCGCGACCAGCTTGCGAAGCATCTCCCTCCAGTGGTCCATGTCTGCCGGAGGGGGCTCCAGGCCGAACTGCCGGCAGAGCAGCTCGTCCATCCTCTCCTTCTGCAGCATCAGCGGCACCTCGTAGATGGAATGGGCCACGTCCTTCTCCTCGATCACCGCCTCCAGGGAGACGTTGCAGAAGAGGGAGATCTTCCTGCGAAGATCCAGGCTCAGGGAGCGCTCGCTGCGGCACACCAGGATGTCGGGAGCGATCCCGATCTCCCTAAGCTTGGCCACCGACTGCTGGGTGGGCTTGGTCTTGAGCTCGCCGGCGGCCCGGATGAAGGGGACGTAGGTCACATGGACGAAGGCCGCGTGGGCGCGTCCCACCTCAAGCGCGAATTCCCGTATCGCCTCCAGGAAGGGCAGTCCCTCGATGTCCCCGGTAGTGCCTCCGATCTCGGTGATCACCACCTGCGCTCCGGTACGCTCCGCCAGGGTGCGGATACGGCCCTTGATCTCGTCGGTCACATGGGGAATGACCTGGACCGTCTTGCCCAGGTACTCCCCCTGCCGCTCCTTGTCGAGCACCGCCTGGTAGATCTGGCCGGTGGTCAGGTTGTTGAGCCGGGAGAGCCGGCTGCGGGTGAAGCGCTCGTAGTGCCCCAGATCCAGGTCGGTCTCGGCGCCGTCGTCCAGGACGTAGACCTCGCCGTGCTGGAAGGGGCTCATGGTCCCCGGGTCCACGTTGAGGTAGGGATCGAACTTCTGCAGGGCGATGGAGATGCCCCGGTTCTCCAGAAGGGTCCCCAGGGAGGCGGTGGTCAGCCCCTTTCCCAGAGAGCTGACCACTCCGCCGGTCACGAATATGTAGCAGGTCGGATCAGGCACGTTTCTCGATCAGGGATTCCACCTTGGCGATGTCCTCGGGATGGTCCACTCCGGCGCAGGGAGAGTCCACCAGGTAGACCTGGACGGCAATCCGGTGCTCCAGGGCCCGCAGCTGCTCCAGCCGCTCCAGCCGCTCCAGCGGCCCGCCTTCCCGGGACACCAGGCTCTTGAGCGTGCCGCTGCGGAATCCGTAGACGCCGATGTGGCGGTAGAACGGTTGATCCTCCCAGGGGCTTCCCTCGCCATCGGGATAGACCGCCGGAATGGTCCGGCGAGAGAAGTAGAGGGCCCGCCCCTCCCGGTCGAGCACGACCTTGGGCACAGCCGGATCGAGGTACTCCTCCCGGCTGGAAATGCGCGCTGCAGCCGTGGTCATGGGATGGTCTTCCAGTCCCTGGGCCAGTGTGTCGATCACCTCTGGATCGATCAGCGGCTCGTCGCCCTGTACGTTGACCACTCCGTCGCAGCGGATCCTCGCCGCCGCCTCGGCCACCCGCTCGGTCCCGCTCCCGTGGCGCGAGGAGGTCATCTCCACCCGGCAGAGACGCTCCACTGCCCGGGCTATGCGCCCGTCGTCGGTGGCCACCACCACCTCCGAGAGACGCATGGCCCGATGGCACTGCCGGACCACACGCTCGATCATGGGCACTCCCGCGATTGGAGCCAGCGGCTTCCCTGGAAAGCGGGTGGAGCCGTAGCGGACCGGGATGACGCCGGCGACCGTCACGGAGAGCGGCGCCCGGGAAGGGCGGACGGACGGACGCACCCCGAAAGGCGGCCAGGGGGAGGCAGGGCAGGATTGTCCAGGAGTCGAGGGTCCCGGTCCGCCTCCGAATATTTCTCAGGGGTCGACATGGGGGCGGTTGTCACGGTTCCAGATCCGTGCCGCCTCCTCCTTGGCTCCCTGGCCGTCCACCAGCTGGGCGATCATCTCCCGCCGGGGCAGAGCGCGAGTGTGGCCGTCGGCGAAGAGGATGTTTGCCCTCTGGGAGTGAAGCTCCAGGGGCCACTGGCGCTCGGCGTACATGC
This sequence comes from Limisphaerales bacterium, assembly GCA_965221075.1. GTDB lineage: Bacteria > Verrucomicrobiota > Verrucomicrobiia > Limisphaerales > AAA164-E04 > UBA2970. The sequence continues at coordinate 2,292,833 of OZ244865.1, read as the reverse complement.
CGATGAAGCCGCTCCAGTTGGGATCCCCATTCTGCTCGAGATCCCAGTTGCTGTCCCCCAGGGCGATCATCGAGGTGGGCGCCACCACCGAGCCGACGGGGGCTCCTCCGTAGATCGGATGGCCCTTGTAGACCCCCAGCCCGGTGTTGGGCACCTGACCCGACCAGGCTCCCCAGACGTTGTAGCCGTAGCTCATGAAGCTGCCGCTGCCTGGACGCAGGCGCACCTCGTCCTGGAAGTAGCCGTCGCTGGCGGGCAGTCCGCTGCCGAACTCCACCTTCCACTGGGCCTTTGCAGGGGCGGTGGGGCACTTGAACAGCTCCACGCTCTGCCCCTGCTGGATGAACTTCCTGAGCAGCGCTGGCCAGATCCACGAGCTCTGGACGCTCTGGTCGATCCCCGGGGGGTAGTGCTGGTAGTCGTCGGTGTAGAGGATCATGGCCAAGCCCATCTGCCTCAGGTTTCCCATGCACTTGACGGCCTTGGCCTTCTCCTTGGCCTTGCTGAGCGCGGGAAGAAGCATGCCTGCGAGGATGGCGATGATCGCGATCACCACCAGCAGCTCGATCAGGGTGAACCCGCCCCGGAGGCTACGCCTGCCTCTCCTTGTCGAACTGCTCATCGAAGACGATCTTGGAGGAGGGGAAGTCGATGCGCCTGCAGTACTCGGCAGACTCCCGGGCCCCGTGGTCCCGGTCCATGCCCCCGTCCTCCCATTCCACGGAAAGGGGTCCGTCGTAGCCGATGTCGTTGAGAGCCCTGATGATGCGCTCGAAGTCGATGCGGCCCCGTCCGATCGACTTGAAGTCCCAGTAGCGCTCCCGACTGTGGAAGTCGACATGGCCTCCGAAGACTCCCGCGTCGCAGGGTGTTCCGCTCCAGTGGACGTCCTTCATGTGGACATGGTTGATCCGGTCGGCGAACCGGTAGATGAACTCCACGTAGTCCACACCCTGATAGCCGAAGTGGCTGGGATCGTAGTTGAAACCGAAGGCGGGGTGGTGCCCGATGGCCTCAAGGGCCCGCTGCGCCGATGCGATGTCGAAGGCGATCTCGGTGGGGTGCACCTCCAGGCCGAACTTGATCCCGTTCTCCTGAAAAACGTCCATGATCGGGCCCCAGCGGTCGGCGAAGTCCCTGAATCCCGCGTCGATCTGGCCCGGAAGGTTGGGGGGGAAGCTGTACACCAGGTGCCAGATCGAGCTTCCGGTGAATCCGTTGACCACTGAGACGCCGAACTCCCTGGCGGCCCGGGCGGTGCGCTTGACCTCTTCGGCGGCCCGCTGGCGGACTCCCTCGGGGTCCCCGTCTCCGTAGATCTCCTCGGGGAGGATCTGCTTGTGGCGCTCGTCGATCCGGTCGCAAACCGCCTGCCCGACCAGATGGGTGGAGATGGCCAGGCACTCCATTCCGTGCTCCTCGAGAAGCCGCCGCTTTCCTGCACAGTAGCCAGCGTCAGCCTTGGAGACCTCGAAATGGTCCCCCCAGCAGGCCAGCTCCACGCCGTCGTAGCCGAACTCCTTGGCCTTGCGGACCATCTCCTGGCAGCTCAGGTCGGCCCACTGGCCGGTGAACAAGGTGATCTTTCGGCTCATAGATGCGGGAAAATCCTTGAATTGTCCGGCGAGCGACTCTAGCGGGGGCGTGGGCTGGGACAAGATCAAAAAAAACAGCAGCAGACTCCAGGCGCCAAGCCGGAGGCAGGAACACGTCAAGATTTCCACGCAATCTTCCGATGGCGCTCGGGAACAGGCCGCCCCAGTCTCCTCTAGGCGGGCCGGATTCTCGTCGTGCAGGAGCTGCCGAAGTCGGAAAGAGGCGGAATGCACGGGCTGCCGCAGCAGCGAAGTCCGAGCTGGTCCCTCAATGTTCCAACATTCTGCAGCACACTCGACTCATTCGGAGCAATGCATTGCTCATTCAATCCGCACTTCCGGCATACAGGGCAATTCAGGACTGATTTTCCATACTAGGTCATCATCCTCATTAATACCGGATCGGAAGTCCAGAGAGAACCCCCCTTCCTCATCCCTGGCATACTTCCTTCTGCCTGATGACGCTGTCCCGGCAAGGAAGGGAGACATCGAAAGTTGAGAGTACTCCTGGGGATATTCCCCATAGGCAATGTAATGTCTTTCAAGGTCAACGGCATCCATAGCCATCCTGATTTGGATATCGCGTTCCTGCGCCACTTGCCATGCACTTTTTAGAGACAATTCAAAATCGTAGTCCAGGAAATTCGGAAACACTTTTAAATCATGATTGGATTCCTCTGCGATCCGATCCACGGGAATTGTTGAATAAGAGCATTCATTTAATTGATCCATGACTCCTTCGAGAGCCATAATGGACTCGTGGCTCTTTTCAGTTGCTCTTCTTAAATCGTAAAGCAAATAAGCATCGAAAAAATCTGAAAAGAGCTTATTCAGAAAAAATTCAAGCAGCCATTTGGACAGCGTTCGCTTTGCCGACGATGGTTCTGAAGCTTCATACGGTGTGTTGCAATAATCATGCAGATTCTTCCATATTTCTTCATTCTTTCCATGGCACAGTTCATAATGAATGCAGCTCAATTCTCCTCGCAACGAGGAAGGCACTTGTTCTGCACAACAGAATGTACTAATAGATTGTTTTAGATTCAGCCAATCCTTGTCCTGGCCAATATGGTTTTGCTGCACATACTTTACGGAATTAAGGATCACTTCGATTCCAGACCATTGGCAGAGACGAGAAACCCCCTCGTTCACATGTCCAAATCTTGCCCATCTCAAACCAAATTGCAGCATGTCGAAGGCATCCTCTGAACGACCCGCAATAGAATGCATCACTGATATTTCTGCAATTCTTCCTGTAATATAATGCTTGTTTATCAGATAGCTCCAGGATTCTAGAATTGATCCGCGTCTCCGATCCGGATCCATTGGCGTTTCATTGCGAGAATGATCCAGCATTTCCTTGATATCGTCAATCGCTATTTCCTTCTTGTCGTAGTGCTCCATGGCCAGGCGGGATATGCTTTTCCATGTTTGAGGCAAATTGGTCTTGTCGAGATATCCATCCCTGTCCAAGACACGGCACAAAGCTCTCCTGTGAATGCTTGTAAATAAATATCCACAACCGAACTTGTCATACTCGCAGGATATGTGATCAGGAATTCGGTATAAATCTTGCCAATCCGTAGATTTCCGCTTCAATTCGATAGTGTTCCACAATGATTTCCAGCAATCTTGTTCGTTTTCCGGCAGAAACAGAGAATCGTATTTGAGCCAATTGCCGTTGCGAACAAGAAAGCCCACATATTCGTGAGTTATCTTCCATTGTTTCTTTCGGGCTATTCTGCCGCCAAATGCAACTATAACTAAAGACAGCAAATAGAAGAGCAATGCAATTGCTGAAAGCTGATAGCTTATACCTAGAATCAGACAGGCAATGACGGTGAATGGCGACGTCAACGGGATAATCAGCAAGGTTTTTATCCATGGATATTCTTGGAAATCCAGAGACAGGCCGATGTTCAATGCGCACATCCATCCCGATAGTAGAAATAGAAAGAAGATGCAGATGGTGATGGCAATGTCGCTTGGGATGCTCAATCGGCAAGGTAGAAATGGAATTTTCATAGTACGATTAATTGCCAGTATTACATTGCAACTTTTTCTGACATTAAGAGCGGATGCTTGCCAGCTTTGTGCATGTGAGATGCTTTCAGCCAGCGTCTCATGAGAATGATACTTTCACATTCATTGGCGTTTTGTTTTACAGGTTTCTTGCCGCATGCGGATTCCTTCCTCGCCATGCAAGACGGAACGCCATCTCCGGTGGATGCACTGGGGCCGGTCCGAAAGGGGCAGAGAAGCTCCATTCAACGTTGGTCACCCGCAACTGGAACGCCTAATGAACCACGAACTGTTCGTGATCGTACTGGACTCGCCACATCTATCTCTTGACTACGTCGAGTCTTGGAGCAGGCTCGCCGTGCGTGTCGGCATTCGTCGGGATGCGCGCTTTGCGCATGGCGATATCGAGGTCGTTCATCCGGTTAATGACATGCTGACCAGGAGCTTCCGCTACCTGACCTTCTTCCAGCATGAGTGGGAACTCGTGGCGCGTACCACACTTGCGACTTCCGGATGGACGAGTGGCGCTGGCGGAATCACCTGGGCGGATTATCGCTACGGCTTTTCCTGGCTAATAGCTACAGAGGTATTTTCGGGCAGAGAGAAAGTGGGCTTGAGCCGGGTGGTTCCCAGGCCTTGATGGCCAGACCCCGGATATCGGTGGTGTCTGGCAAATCCTGGATCGCATGCGTCGATCCCGCTGATTACCTTTTTGCCTAACCCCACAAGCCTGTGTTCGGGATCCCCATGCGCATCATGATGTCTGCGATCGAGTTCGCCTGCAAGTCAATACTCACCATACTCCCCTGGAATGCCATGGTGCTCGTAGGCGCCGATTGCAGATTCGCCGAATCGGCATCGCTCCGGCAGATCGATCGTGGGGATCGCTGCGCAGGCATTTTTTCGTCCGGGACAGTCTCGGCCAGGACAGAGCACGAGCTTCAGTAGCCATTCTGGTGGAGCCAGTTCCGGATGAATCATGTTGTGTATGACCTCGATCGGTGGCCTGTCTCGTTGCATTGCCAGCCTGATCCTTGTGTAATCGGGTTCCGAGTCGATCGGCGCGAATGGGTATGGGCATGGACAGGGAGGCAATCGGGGAGCTTGAAGGGATCACGGGGCCCGGGCAGACGCTCTACGAGAGGGAGGATCTGATTCCCTACTCCTTCGACGGAACAGCTGCACTCAAGCAGCTGCCGGGCTGCGTTGTCTTTGTCAGGGGACCCGAGGAGATTTCCTCCGTGCTCAGGCTGGCTGCAAGGCGATCGATTCCGGTGGTCACCAGAGGAGCCGGGACCGGGCTGAGCGGGGGAAGCCTGCCGGTTCCGGGCTGCATCGTTCTCTGCCTGGCCCGGATGGACTCCATTCTGGAGCTGGACGAGCGCAACCTTACCCTGCTGGCCGAGCCCGGGGCCACCACACTCGCCGTCTCCCAGGCGGCAGCCCGGGCAGGACTGTTCTATCCTCCAGACCCGGGCTCCATGAAGGTGTCCACCCTGGGAGGGAACGTGGCGGAGAATTCCGGGGGGCTGCGGGGGCTCAAGTACGGAGTGACCCGCAACTACGTCATGGGGCTGGAGGTGGTGCTGCCCGACGGGGAGGTGGCCTGGCTGGGCAACAAGTGCGTCAAGGACGTGGCGGGATACTCGCTCAAGGACCTGTTCGTGGGTTCGGAGGGCACTCTTGGGGTCATCTCCAAGATCCTGCTCCGGCTCATCCCCCGTCCGGCCTCCAAGAAGACCATGGTGGCTACATTCGGCTCCATGGAGGAGGCCGCCCAGGTGGTCTCGGACATCATCGCCGCCCGCATCATCCCCTGCACCCTGGAGTTCCTCGACAGGACGACCATCCACTGCGTGGAGGACTATGCCCGGATCGGGCTGCCCCTGGACTGCGAAGCGCTCCTGCTGATGGAGACCGACGGGGATCCGGCGGTAGTCGAGGCCGAAGCGGCCCGGATGGAGGAGATCTCTCGCGTGGGTGGCGCCAAGGAGATACGGGTGGCCGCCGACGAGGAGGAGTCCGAGCGGCTGGCCAGCGCCCGGCGAGTTGCCTTCTCCGCCCTGGCCAGGATGGCCCCCACCACCATACTGGAGGACGCCACCGTGCCGCGCAGCGAGCTGGCGGGGATGATCCGCTTCGTGGAGGATCTGGCCAAGCGCCACAACCTCCGGATCGGAACATTTGGCCACATGGGGGACGGCAACCTGCATCCCACCTTCCTGACCGACGAACGGAACTCGGAGGAGATGCACCGGGTGGAGCAGGCCTTCCAGGAGCTGTTCCAGGAGGCCATCCGCCTGGGCGGCACCATCACCGGAGAGCACGGGGTGGGGCTGGCGAAGAAGTCCTTCCTTCCCCAGTTCGCGGGAGAGGCCCAGATGAGGATCCTGCGCCAGTTCCGCAAGGTGCTCGATCCTCAGGGCATACTCAATCCGGGGAAGATGTTCGACTGACCATGGAGACCGCTAAGCCGGCCCCCTCCGGCCCGTTCCACCTCAAGGATCTGGACTACTCGGTGGTGCAGCAGTGCATGCACTGCGGGCTTTGCCTTCCCACCTGCCCCACCTACGACGCCACCCGCCTGGAACGGAACAGTCCCCGTGGGCGCATCGCTCTGATGCGGTCCATCGCCGACGGGGACCTGGAGGCGACCTCCGCCTTTGCCGAGGAGATGTATTTCTGCCTGGGCTGCCTAGCCTGCATGACCGCCTGCCCGGCCGGAGTGGACTACGCGCTCCTCTTCGAGAAGGCTCGGGCACAGGCCGAGGAGTCCGGCGCGCTCGACACGCCCTGGCGAAGGGCGGTGCGCTCCATTACTCTCAACTGGCTGTTCCAGGAACCGGCGCGGCTGCGCCTGCTCGGTCGGCTTCTGCGCCTGTACCAGGAGACCGGGCTCCAGAAGCTGGTCCGAGGAGCCTTCCTGACCTGCCTGCTGCCCCCCTCGCTGAGGCGGCTGGAGTCGATGACCCCGAAGATGTGCTCCCGGTTCTCCGACGAGCTGATCGAGCCCCGGCTTCCCCCCCGAGGCTCCCGGACACGGTACCGGACCGCGGTCCTGACCGGATGCGCCCAGGATCTGGTCTTCAGCGACGTGAACGCTGACACGGTCGAGGTGCTGCGTCTCAACGGCTGCGAGGTGATCACCCCTCCCGAGCAGCCCTGCTGCGGCTCTCTGCACGCCCACAACGGGGAATGGGAGTCGGCCCAGCGCATGGCCCGTCGGCTCATCGACCTGCTTCCTCCCGGATCCTTCGACGCGGTGATCACCAACGCGGCTGGCTGCGGCTCGCACCTCAAGCACTACGAGGCGCTTCTGGATGACGATCCCGAGTACCGGGAGAGGGCCAGGGAGTGGGATTCAAAAGTCAGGGATATCCACGAGTGGCTGGTGGAGATCGGCTTCCGTCCTCCTGAATCCCCTCCGGAACCGGAGCAGAAGGTCGCATACCACCAGGCCTGCCACCTTTGTCACGGGCAGAAGATCACTGCCCAGCCGGTGGAGATCCTCCGGTCCATCCCGGGACTGGAGCTGGCCGAACTGGACGAGAGCGACTGGTGCTGCGGAAGCGCCGGTATCTACAACATCACCCAGCCGGAGATGGCCGGCCAGCTGCTGGACCGGAAGCTGGACAAGATCCGGGAGACCGGCGCCGGAACGGTAGCCACCGGCAATCCCGGGTGCCTCCTGCACATGCAGACCGGAGCCAACAGCCGGGGACTGGAGGTTCGGATGGTGCACCCGGTCAGCTTGCTGGCCGAGGCCTACCGCCGGGAGGCGCGCTGAACCGGGCGCCAGGGAGTCTGGTACGCCTGACTGGATTCGAACCAGTGACCGACTGCTTAGAAGGCAGTTGCTCTATCCGGCTGAGCTACAGGCGCAATCCCGGCGGACCTTCTTTATCCCAGGAAGCCTGGTGGAGCAACCTCCATCGCCGGCCAGCGATGGCAGACGGGGATCCTCCGCTGTAGGCCTTCCGGATCCGGACAGCGCTCTCTCTTCCGGCGGGGGCCGGCAGCGCGGGCGAGGCGGCGCAGACGCTGCCGGAGGTTTCGATACTACACTCGTGCTTTCGTCCGGGCTCTGGATCCCCGATGCGAAGGAGCATCCGGATGCTCTTGGGGCGGAGGACGTGCACGGCTGCCGCCCTCTTCCTGTGACGTCCAATCCGTCGGCACGATACTGGTGCAGGCTACGGAAAGCGCCAGGCCGGGCGGACGCTTCGGCACGTCTTGCCGGATCGGCATAGTCTTCCGGGGTCCGCCGAACCGGAAAGCGGACACCGGCCGTGCTAGCCAGGATGCCTCGTACATCGGCTTGCCGGACACGCGCAGCCGATCCCCGTCCGCTCTCATGCTTGCCTCTCGCTGTCCCGGGGAGCCCTTCCTCGGCGATCCCCAGGCCCGAGCCGGCGCCGGTTCGGAAGGAAGGAAACCGAGTCTTTTCGTCCAGGGTTCCGAGAACCGGCTCGTCGAGCGCCAGGCCTTCGGGAGCGGGGCTGCTTCCCTGGAGGATCGGGCTTCCGCCCAAAGGCGGATCGAAGAGGATTTCAAGAGTGGCGGCCGACATGGCGGCCCGGTTCGGAGGCGGAGCTGTGCCGGCCGGGTACTGGCTCGGCATGCGCTTGCCGGGGAAGAGGGATCGTGTCGCTAGGATCCTATGCGGGACAGCAAGGCTCCTCGCTTCGCCGGGGGCGCCAGGAGCGCAGACTTCCTTCCGTCCTTGCGGCGCCCTCGAGGGGAGCGTGAAGGACCTCCGTGCGCCGGCGAGGGACGGCTCCGGCCGGCAGCGAGGTTTGGGTGGCGGGGAGGATCGCCTTCGGGTATAAGGAGGCCCCTCCCGGGCCGCCGAGCTGACTCGAGGCCAGGAGACTGCCGATGGAAGACAAGGAGCCGAGCGCGCCCTGGGTGACCTTCCGGCCCGAGATCAAGGTCATGGACTGCACCATCCGTGACGGGGGGCTGCTCAACTCGCACCGCTTCGATGACCGTTTCGTGGAAGCGGTCTACCGGACCTGCGTGCAGGCGGGGATCGACTACATGGAGGTGGGCTACAAGGGCTCCCGGAACCTCTTCGCCCGCGACAGCTTCGGGGACTGGAAGTTCTGCGAGGAGGACGACATCCGCCGGGTGGTCGGCGAAAACTCCGGCGGCCTGAAGCTCTCGGCCATGGCCGACGCCGAGAAGACCGACTACAGGACCGACATCCTGCCCCGGGACCGCTCGGTCCTGGACTGCATCCGGGTGGCCGCCTACGTGCACCAGATCCCGGTGGCGGTGGACATGATCCGCGACGCCCACGACAAGGGCTACGAGACCACCTGCAACATCATGGCCATCTCCACGGTCAGCGATTCGGAGATCGACCAGATGCTCGAGACCCTGGCCGGAACCCCGGTGGACACCATCGTGGTGGTCGACAGCTACGGGGCCCTCTACGGCGAGCAGATCCGCAGCCTGGCATGCAGGTACCTGAAGCACGCCAGGGCGGCAGGCAAGGAGGTGGGCATCCACACCCACAACAACCAGCAGCTGGCCTTCGCCAACACCATCGAGGCGATCGTCAACGGGGTCAACCGGGTCGATGCCACCATGGCGGGCATGGGCCGGGGGGCCGGCAACTGCCCCATGGAGCTGCTCGTCGGCTTCCTGAAGAATCCCAAGTTCCGGCTTCGCCCCATCCTCCAGCTGCTTCAGGACCACATGGTCCCTCTGAGCAGGGAGATCGAGTGGGGGCCTCTGGTGCCCTACGGGATCACCGGACTGCTCAACCAGCATCCCCGCTCGGCCATGCGGATGCGGGCAGGCGACCAGCCCGACGCCTACGTGGAGTTCTACGACGCCTGCATCTAGCGTTCCGCCGTCGGTTCTTGCTCCTTCCAGCGCGCCCTCCTAACATGCCCGGCCGTTCCGGAGAGGCGGAGGGTCGCTCCCGGCCTCCGGGCCGGGGGAGGAAAGTCCGAACTCCACAGGGCACGATGCCGTGTAACCGGGCCGGGGGGTTCCTCCCGGCCTCCGGGTACACACGGGGGGGGCGTTCCAAAGGGCGCCTTCACGGATAGCGCCACAGAAAACAGACCGTCCGGTCCTGCCGGACAAGGGTGAAAAGGTGAGGTAAGAGCTCACCGCTCCAAGAGCAATCGAGGAGGCACGGCAAGCCCCGTCGGGAGCAAGATCGAATAGGGAACCGAGGAAGCGGCCCGCTTCGCTGCCCGCCCCCTAGGGCGGGAGGCGGTTCCGGGTAGATCGCGTAGATGAATGATCCTCTCCGCCTCCTCCCCCAGGGGAGGGCGGCGCAGACAGAATTCGGCTTACAGCCTCTCCGGAACACCTTTCTCCACCTGGGTCCTCAGGGACTCCCCGAGCTGGCGGGAGAACTCCTGGCGCAGCCTCTCCCGCCTCTGCCCCGACAGGCGGTCCGATAGCAGACGGACGCACAGGCCGCGCTGGGACCGGCTCCATCCGGCGGACGCCCCAGCCTCTCCGGCCTCCAGGAGCGGAGCGTCGGCCTGCCGCACCACATGGGCCTGGGCGGCGACATGCCCGAAGTAGAGGAGGGCCCGGTCGATCAGGATGAAGGGGAACTGCGGGTTGCTGTTGGGGCCCACGGTGATCAGCGTGCGGCCGATCCGCTGGCGGACGATGCGGACCTGGGCCAGCCGCTCCCCCTTGAGCCAGACGGCGGCGGCGCCCGCCAGGGCGCCGGCCGTGGTGAAGGCTCCGAAGGCCAGCCCCGCGGCCATCAGGTCCAGCTTGGCCCCCAGCCCTCCTCCCAGCAGCAGGCCCGCCGAGGCCAGCTGGTGGCGCTTCAGTCCCAGGACCTGCCAGGTGCGGGAGGTGAACAGGTCCTCGCCCAGGACGGACTGCTCGGGGATCCGAACCTGGAAGACGCGGTGGCGGTATATGCGGCGGATCCGCTCGTGGGCCTGGCGCTCCATCCTGCGGAGGGACTGCCGGTAGCGTTCCTCCAGGGAGGGAAGCCTATCCTTCCCTCCGGAGGGATCGGAGAGCGCGGCCGTCTCGGTGTGGCCGGCGGCCTGCTCCAGGAGGCGCACCACTATCTCCGCAGTCTCCCGGATCCGGCGGCTCCAGTCCTTCCGGAAGATCCCGACCACCCGGCCCAGCGGCTCCTCCCAGTCCTGGTGGATGGCCCGCAGGCTCTCCAGGAGGGCGATCCGCTCCACGAAGGTGGCCCGGTGGGCGTTGAACAGGCGGACGGCGCTGAAGCGCTGGGAGCAGGCCGCCTTCCATTCCTCCAGGTTTCCCGGGTGGGCCTCCTTGGGATTGATCACCGCCATGCGGGGATTGCCCGAGAGCCGGAGGATCTCCATCTCGATCCGGTCGGTGCCCGAGACAGGGCGGCTGCCGTCGAGCACGTAGAGGATCCCGTAGCCCCGGGCGATCGGATCCAGGAGCCGGCAGTCGTGCCGCCAGCGGGTAGAGCTCCGGTGGGCCTCCAGGAAGCGTCCGGCCAGGCGGGGCTCCTCGGGACCGTTCTCCCGGAACCACTGGAGGATGCCCCGGGGATTCTGGAAGCCCGGGGTGTCGATGAAGCGCAGGACGATGTCTCCGTCGGCCTGGACGGGGTATTCCCGGCACTCGGAAGTCTCTCCCGGGTAGGGGCTGATATCCACCGAGTCGTCCTCGGCCAGGGTGGCCACCACCGACGACTTCCCCTCGTTGGGATGCCCCACGACGGCGAAGGTAGGTACCGTCATGGCGGCCTCAGTCCGGGAATCCGAGCGCCGCCAGGGCGAGGTTGTCCCGGCCCAGTCCTTCCAGCGCATGCCCCCAGATCCTGCGGTCCACCGGATCGGGAGGCTGGAAGCGGCCCGAGGCAGCCTGCCTGCCCAGGAGCAGGATCAGCAGCTGGCCCCGGCTGCCGATCTCCTCGGAGAGGGCCCCGATCCATCGCAGGCGCTCGGCGGTGTGGGGCCGGTAGGCTTCCTGGAGCAGGATCGCCCATCCGCCGAATCCGGAGGGCAGGCGGAACTCCTCCAGGATCTGGTGGTCGTGGGGGAACTCCATCCATTCCCCCACCTTCCACCCGAATCCAGAGCTTATGGCGCTCTCGGTTGCGGGCCGGTCCAGCAGGCGCGCCAGGGAGGGCTCCGCCACCAGGAGGGCAGGGGGGGCGGACTCGCCAGGCGGGGCGGGAGGCGCCGGTTCCCGAGAGGCGGAGGCGGGCGCCCGGGACGTTCCGCTCCGGGGCCCGGAAGGCAGCGGCAGGGCGTCTCCCGCCAGGCGGGCGTAGAGCATGCCGCAGGCCGGGGTGTCGAACCGGAACCGGCCCAGCTGCCGGCGCTCTCCCAGCCACAGCAGCAGGAAGAGGCCCACCCGGGGGAGGAGCCCGTAGAAGCAGAGCGAGGCGGCCAGGAAGGGCCACCAGGCGGTGAGGTGGGCCGTCTCCAGGGGGCGCAGGCTCTCCTTGAGATGGAAGCGGGTGCCTTCGACGGCCTCGGGGGAGGGAAGGAGATCGAGGCCGGTCCAGCTCCAGGCCAGGGCCAGGACTCCGACGGCCCGCTCCACCGTCTCCGGGCCCAGGTCCAGGGAGGTCTGCCAGCCGAAGGCCAGGTCCCGGAAGGCGACCGCCGCCAGGGTCATGCCGAGTGCCCCCAGGTTGAAGCAGATTCCGAAGAGCTGGACATGGCGTCCCAGGTGGCAGGCCAGGAAGGGGGTGTAGCGGTGGCCGCGGCGTCCGAGGCCGGCCACGAAGGCCTCCAGCCGGAGCCTGGCCTCCTGCCCGGCGCGCCTCAGGCAGGGCCCCAGCCCCCATCGCAGCCAGACGGCGCCCAGGCCCGAGTCCGCTCCCAGCCAGCCTCCCTGCCGGAGCAGCAGGGCGGCCAGGGAGAGGGCCAGCAGGAGCAGCTGCAGGCCCACCAGAACCGCCAGGAAGTGGAAGACGTTGATCGGCGTGGCGCCGTCGTAGCGGAGGAGGGCGGCAGCGAGAGAGGCCCCGGCCAGGAGGCCCGTCGGAGGGATCAGGAGGCCCAGCAGACTCCTGGCCCGGGACAGCAGGGCTCCGGGCCACATCCCCCCGGCCGCGTCCTCCCGGCGCTCACGCTCCAGCCAGAAGCGGAACAGGGACGGGCGGCAGGGCTCCTCTCCGGGGGACAGGGAGGCCTGGCGGCGGTACTCCCTGCCGATGCGCCGGAAGCGGTCGGGATCCTCCGAATCGAGGATTCCATCCAGGAGGATGTGGAAGTCGATCCAGTCCTCGAACCGCCAGCTGGGGGAGGGAACGTGCGCAGGGGGCTGCGGCATGGGGCGGGACCCCTCCGGGACTCCCGGTCCCCGGGCGCGTCAGCTGCGGAAGTGCATGTCCTGCTCCGGGTGCTCCTCGTCGGGGCAGGGGGAGTTGAGGGGGGCGTCGGCCTGGCGGCCCGAGGGGCCCACCAGCTTGTTGGCCAGCAGGTAGGCCTCGACTTCCTCGCCGCTCACGTCGGCCAGCATGGAGCCGTCCACCACCACGCAGGGACTGAGCATCTGGCCGCTCTTCTCGATCATCTCCTGCCTCCAGGCGGGGTTGTTGATGATGTCCCGGTCCTCGTAGCCGAGGTCGTACTTGCGCATCACCGCCCGAACGCCCTCGCTCCACCCGCAGTGGGGCTTCAGGTAGGCTACGATCTCGGGCTTGCGGCTTGTCTCGCTCATGGTTCGGCAGGTCCTGGCCGGGGCCTCCCGGCGCCGCCCGCGCAGGGACAGTAGCTCCGGGGGACGCGGGAATCAACCGCGAAAGGAGGGAAGGGGCTTGCGGGCCGGGCGAAGGGAGGGAAAGTAGGGGAGCCGTCGGGAGGCTCGGGAGCCTCCCCGGCCAGGAGGAACGAATGACATGAAGGAGCGGGTGCTGCTGGTGGTCGGGGACGCTTCCGAGACGATGGACACCCTCTATCCCTACCACCGGCTGATCGAGGGGGGCTACGTTCCGGTGGTGGCGGCACCGGAGCTGCGCCTCTACCAGCTGGTGATGCACGAGGTCAGGCCCGGCTGGACCATCACCAAAGAGTGGGAGGGATACACGCTGAAGGCCGACGTGGCCTTCGCCGACGTGCGGCCCGAGGAGTACCTCGGCATCTTCTTCAGCGGAGGCCGGGCCCCGGAGTACCTGCGCTACGATCCGCATCTGCAGGAGATCGCCCGCAGCTTCTTCGAGCGGGACGCTCCCATCGCCAGCGTCTGCCACGGAGTGGAGATTCCGGCCATGGCCGGATGCCTCCAGGGGCGTCGCATGGCGACGGTGCCCAAGTGCCGCTTCGACCTGGAGGTGTGCGGGGGGATCTTCGTGGACGAGCCCTGCGTGGTGGATCGCAACCTGGTCTCGGGCCGCACCTACCACGACCACGGCCGCTACATGGGGGCCTGGATGGAGCTGCTGGATCAGGCCCGGTCCCGCAAGGCGGGGGGAGGCTCGAAGAGCTCGACGAAGTGACCGTCGGGATCGCTCACGTAGATCTGGAGCGCTCCGTCGGGCCGCTTCCGTCTCGGGAGCCATTCCGCGCCCTTCCGCGCGAAGTGCCTCTCCCAGCAGTCGAGGCTGTCGACCGCCAGAGCGAAGTGGCTGCCCCGGTGGTGGGAGGAGACCGGCCGGTCCCGCTGCCCGATGAGATGCAGCTCCTGGCGGGCTCCGAGCCGGAACCACGCCCCGGGGAAGTCGAAGGCCGGACGGGGGATCGGCTCCAGCTGGAGGACTTCCCGGTAGAAGCGGGAACTCGCCTCGACGTCCTCGACATGGAGGGCGACGTGGTTGAGTTCGAGGATGCTCATGCCTGACCCGGCAGAGCCTTCCAGCGGCCAGGCCGATTGGAAAGCCAAATGCGGGCGCTTCCAGCGGCTCTACCGGATCGGCAGCGACATCCACTCCACCCTGGATCCGCACCAGGCGCTCAGCAGCATCCTCGAAGCGGCGCTGGAGCTGACCCAGGCGGCTTCGGCCTCCGTCTTCCTGATCAATCCCACCAGCGGCCTGCTGGAGCTCGAAGCGGCCCGGGGCCTTCCCCCGGGGACCGAGGACCTGTCCCTGCGCATGGGACACGGGCTGTGCGGAACGGTGGCCTGCAGCGGAAAGGCCCTGCGGATCGGGGAGTCGGGCCAGGATCCCCGCTTCCTCCCCATCCGTCCCGGCGTGCGCTCCGAGCTGGCGGCTCCCGTCGATATCCAGGGAAAGACCAGGGGGGTGCTCGCGGTGGACTCGCTTCGGCGCGGCGCCTTCGGCGAGGAGGACCAGGAGCTGATGGAGGAGCTGGCCCTGCAGGCCTCGCTGGTGATCCACAACACCTGGCTCCACGAGCGGATGGAGTACCGGGCCCGGATGTTCGAGTCGCTGGCCAGCGTCAACCAGAGCCTCCAGTCCTCCTTCAACCTCGACGAGGCGCTCCATTCGGTGACCCGGGAGGCCTGCAACCTGATGCCCGTCGGCCTCTCCTCCCTGCTGCTGCTCGACGGGAGCGGCTCCAGGCTGGAGCTGCGCTCCTACAGCCTGCAAGGGCGGACCGGGCGGGCGGACATGACCCTGGAGATCGCCGACAGCGTCTTCGGCCGGGTGGTGGGAAGCCTGCGGCCGGTGCAGGTCGAGGACGTGGGCCAGTCGGGGATCCACGGATACGCCACGGTGCCGGGAGCCGAGGGGCTGGTCTCCCTGCTGGCGGTCCCCCTGATCCACGCCGAGGCGTGCATCGGGGTGCTCAGCGTCTACACCCGCAGCCGGCACAGCTTCTCCGACGAGGAGATCCGCATCCTGTCGGCCTTCGCCGCCGCCTCGAGCGGAGCCATCGAGAAGGCGCGGCTCCACGAGCGGATCCGCGGGATCGAGGAGCAGCTGCGCCGCAACGAGAAGTATTCGGCCCTGGGGCTGCTGGCCGCGGAGGTGGCCCACGAGATCCGCAATCCCCTCACCGTCATGAAGATGGTGTACCATTCCCTCGATCTGCAGTTCGGCAGCGAGGACCCGCGCCGCAAGGACGCCCGGCTTCTGGGGGAGAAGATGGAGCAGATGGACCGGATCGTGGAACGGGTTCTGAACTTCGCCCGGCAGTCGGATCCCCAGTGGGGAAGGGTGGAGGTCGGCGCCCTGCTGGAGGATCTGAGGCTGCTCATCCGGCACAAGCTCGAGCGGCAGGGCATCGAGCTGGTCTGCCAGTGGAGTCCGGATCCGGTCCGCATGGAGGCCGATGCGGGCATGCTGGAGCAGGCCTTCCTCAACCTGGCGCTCAACGCCATGGAGGCGATGGGACAGGGGGGAGTCCTGACCCTCCGCACCCGGAACGCGGTCCCGGCGGAGGAAGGTTACGACTACGCCGTGGAGTTCGAGGACACCGGAGAGGGCATGAGCGAGGAGCTGCGCTCCCGGCTGTTCCGCTCGCTGCTCGACGGGAGGCAGGAGAGCGGCGTGCCGGGCTTCGGCCTGGCCATCGTGGGGCGCATCGTCGAGATCCACTCGGGCGAGATCCGGATCAGATCGGCTCCGGGCGAGGGCGCCAGCTTCACCCTGCTCTTTCCCCGATCCCAGAACCGGGGATAGGAGAAAGGCGGACGTTCCTCGTGATCGGCCTGCAGTTTGCTGCGCACGGCCCGGCGGCTGCCGCCACGAGACTTGACCCAGCGTTCCGAGGCGCAGACTGGCATCCAGCGGCAGCTGCTCGGGAACAGGGCGGCGGGCTGGAAGGGACATCCGGGGAGCGAGTCGATCGGCAGGAGCTGCCTCTTCCCGGGGAGAGGAAAGCCCCGGCCGGCTTCGCTGCTTCCGGCAGCGGTTCCGGGCCTGGATCCGTCCGCCGCGTACGGCTTCGCCTGCCCTCCATGGAAGGCTCAGGGACAGTCGGGGCAGCAGGCTTTCCTGGACGGGGTTTGCCGCTCCGTCCATTCAGGCGTGTCTTCCGATAGGTTCCAAGCAGGCTCCGGACCGGGATAGGCGTCTGCGGACATGGCGGATTCGGTCTGCCGCAGCCCGAGGTGCCGGCTCGGCGGCTTGCAAAGCGCCGAGCGCTGCCATCGCCCGGAGGCCGCCGCCCATGCGGTATTCTCTTCTGCCGGAAAGGGCGCCCGGCGTTCCCGGATCGGAGCGATCCGGCCGTCCGATCCGTCTTTGTTGCTCAGCCGGAATCCGCTCCGGAGGCGAGCTCGCCCCAGACATCGGCATGGTCGGCCCATAGGCGGTATCCCTCGGCGCGCAGCCTGGAGGAGAGCCGCCTGCGGTCGCTGCGGGAGAGCTGCTTGTGCTCGTAGCGGAGGATGGCGGGACGCCATCCCAGATCCAGGGCCGTTCCGACGATCTCGGCATCGCACCCCTCGGTGTCGACCATGAGGACGTCCGGACGGACGATGCCCGCCTCCCCGGCCGCCTGCTCCAGGGTGGCGACGGCCACGGGAAGGGATGCCACCAGCCGCCGTGGATCCACCGGCAGGCCGCTCTTGTTGTTGGCCAGGATCTCCTGCTCCACATGATCCCTGTCGAAGGAGGCCAGCCCGTCGCCCACCTCGAGGATCTCCCCCGCCTCGGGGCTGATGGTGTGGAGGGTGCGCTGTCCCGCCTCCGGACCGATGGCGGCGTTCAGGCACAGGACATGGGGACGGTCCCGGTGGCTGGCGGCCAGGCGGTCGAAGGCGGCCTTCTGGGGCTCGAGGAGAAGGGCCTTGCGGACCCTTTCGGGCCTGCCGCGGATCATCTCGCCAAGCTCGTCCCGGCCGTCGTTGGCTCCCACCTGGACGATGTCCAGCGGTCGCCGGCCGGCCAGCCGGTCGAGAAGGGAGGCGAAGCTGCGGTGCCTGCGGAGGCTCTGGAGCAGGTGGATCCCGGGATTGCGGCAGAGCGCCTTGAGGGAGAAGTGGATCCCGCACGCCCTCTTCAGCCTGCGGATCATCGATCGGCCTCGGTCCAGTGGCCGGCGATCCAGGGAGCCGGACGGGTCCGCCGGTGCAGGCGGCCCTGCCGGTATCCCCTCAGCGCCTGATCGGGGTCGGGGCGGCCGTGGAAGACCAGGATCCGGGCGTTTCCGGGCAGCCTGGGAGCCAGGGCCAGGTTCAGGGGGAAGGGCCAGGTCGAGTGCCGCTTGAAGCTGCGCACCCAGGCCTCGGGCCACCATGCCTTCTCCCCGATGCCCACCGTCAGGTAGCGCTGGGGCGCCCTGAAGCCGTAGCGGGCCAGGATCGCGTCCCGGTCGGCGAGGAAGCCGTCCACCACGAACTGCGTGGTGCCCGCGCGCCAGCGGAACACCGAGGAGTTTCCCACGTCGGGACGCCTGCGGAACACGAGGTGGGACTGCTTCCAGTTGTGGATGATGCAGCGCCGGCCCGGAAGGTGGTCGAAGAAGCAGTCGATGCCGTCGAGGACGAGCAGGTCGAGATCCAGGAACAGGCAGTCGCCCTCGAGGCCGGCCAGGCCGTCGGCGAAGAGGCCCAGCTTGAGCCAGGTGGTCCGGGCGAACCGTCCGGGGAGATCCAGAGGGGGCAGGGGGTGGGGCTCGATCGGGGGAGCCAGCCCCCGGGGGTCGTCGGTGAGGCACAGGAAGCGGAAGGGGCGGGAGAGGTGGCGCGCCACCCCGGCATGGAGCCGGTTGACGAACTCCGGGCCATAGCGCTTCCCCCACTTGAGGGTCAGGATGTTGGCCGGCGGCGCCGCTCCGGGGGGTGCCTCGGGATTCATGCGCGGGGATGTGCTCCGAGGGTTCCCGTCACTCCGCCCCCGATCGGGACCTTACCGGAAGCCAGGGCTAGATGAACTGGTTCACCAGGTTCTCCAGCATCTCCTGGCGGCCGCTCTGGTTGGGACGCGGGCCCCCCTGGGAGAGGATGTAGGACTCGAGGTCCCCGAAGCCGGCCCTGCGTCCCTCGATCCGGGCCCCGATCCCCTCGTCCCAGGAGCTGTAGCGCTCCGAGACGAACCGGGAGAGCCTGCCGTCGGCCCGGATGGCGCTGGCGATCTTGAGCCCCCGGGCGAAGGCGTCCATTCCCGCGATGTGCCCGTGGAACAGATCCTCGGGAGTGAAGCTCTCTCGGCGGACCTTGGCGTCGAAGTTGACCCCGCCGGGAGCTAGCCCGCCCTGCTTGAGGATGGTGAGCATGCACTGGGTGGTCAGGTAGATGTCGGTGGGGAACTGGTCGGTGTCCCAGCCCAGGAGCAGATCCCCGGTGTTGGCGTCGATCGAGCCCAGGGCCCCGGCCGCGCAGGCGGTCTCCATCTCGTGGTGCATGGTGTGGCCGGCCAGGGTGGCGTGGTTGGTCTCCAGGTTGAGCTTGAAGTGCTCCAGCAGGCCGAACTCCCTGAGGAAGTTGAGGCAGGCGGCCGCATCCGAGTCGTACTGGTGCTTGGTGGGCTCCTTGGGCTTGGGCTCGATGTAGAACTGGCCCTCGAAGCCGATCTCCTTCTTGTAGTCCACCGCCAGGTGGAGGAAGAGGGCCAGGTGCTCCAGCTCCCGCTTCAGGTCGGTGTTGAGCAGGGTGGCGTAGCCTTCGCGCCCTCCCCAGAAGACGAAGCCCTCCCCGCCGAGCTCCAGGGTGACCTCCAGCGCCTTCTTGGCCTGGGCCGCGGCCAGGGCGAACACGTCGGCGTTGCAGCTGGTGGCCGCCCCGTGCATGTAGTGGGGGCTGTTGAACAGGCAGGCCGTGCCCCACAGCGGCCGGACTCCGGTGCGCTCCTGCTCCTCCTTCATCGTCCCCACCACCCGGTCCAGGTTGCGGTGGCTAGCGGCCAGATCGCCCCCCTCGGGGGCCACGTCCCGGTCGTGGAACGCGTAGAACGGCACCCCGAGCTTGCCGAAGAACTCGAAGGCCGCCCGCACCCGCCGCTGGGCGTTCTCGATCGAGCCGCTGCCGTCGTCCCAGGGGCGCTGGGCGGTGCCCGCTCCGAAGGGATCGGCCAGCGGGTTGCGGAAGGTGTGCCAGTAGGCCACCGAGAAGCGCAGGTGGTCCTTCATGGCCTTTCCCTCGACCTCCTCCTCGGCCTGGTAGTGGCGGAAGCAGAGGGGATCCCGGGACTGGGGGCCCTGGTAGGAGATGTCCGGGATGTCGGGAAATGCGCGATCGGCCATGACAGATGGTGCGGAAGGAACGCAGGTGGCTATGTTTTCGGTTCTGGAATGTCAAGGACGGATTCGTTCCGTAGGGCTTCCGCCCCGGGGGGCGGGACAAGCGCAGCAGGCCCCGGAAGGTCCGCTGGGAGCCGCCTGCTCAGGCGGGATCGTAGCCCAGGTTGGGCGAGAGCCAGCGCTGCGCCTCCTCGACGGTCTTGCCGCTTCTGCGGGCGTAGTCCCGGATCTGGTCCCTCCCCAGCTTCCCCACCGAGAAGTATCGGGCCTCGGGATGGGAGAAGTACCAGCCGCTGACGCTGCTGGCCGGCCACATGGCGCAGGACTCGGTCAGGCGGACGCCGATGCGCGGCTCCACCGAGAGCAGCTTCCAGAGGATCCGCTTCTGGGTGTGATCGGGGCATGCGGGGTAGCCGGGGGCGGGGCGGATGCCCTGGTAGCGCTCCCGGATCAGGTCCTGGCTGCTCAGCTCCTCGCTCGCGCCGTAGCCCCACTGCCGCCTCGCCAGGTAGTGCAGCCGCTCGGCCAGGGCCTCGGCCAGGCGGTCGGCCACCGCCTTGGCCAGGATCGAGCTGTAGTCGTCCTGGTCGGCCTCGTAGCGGGCGCAGAGGGACTCGAGGCCGAGGCCGGCGGTAAGGGCGAATACCCCCAGGAAGTCCTCCCTGCCCGATCCGGCGGGCGCCACGAAGTCCGAGAGGCAGAGGTTGGGCTTGCCGTCGGCGCGGGCCTGCTGCTGGCGCAGGGCCTGGAAGCGGGCCAGCGCCTTGCGGCGTCCGCTGTCGGCGAACACCAGGAGGTCGTCGCCCTCCGAGCAGGCGGGGAAGAGGCCGTGGATCGACCTGGGGACCAGCAGCCCCTCTTGGTCGATGCGGTCGAGCATCGCCAGCGCGTCCTGGTGCAGCTCCCGGGCCCGCTCCCCCATTACGGGATCCTCCAGGATGGCCGGATAGCGGCCCCGCAGCTCCCAGGCGTGGAAGAAGGGGGTCCAGTCGATGTAGTCCCGGAGCTCCTCGATCGGCGACTCCAGGACCCGGATCTCGCCCGCCTTCTCGGGAGCCGGGGGCCGGTAGTCCTTCCAGTCGAGGCGCAGCCGGTTCTCCCGCGCCTCCTCCAGGGGGAGCAGGGGGGCCCGGGCCCGGGACTGGTGGCGGTCGCGCAGGCTCTCCTGGTCCAGGACGTTGCGGGAGACGAACTCCTCCCTGGACCGCTGGTTGAGCAGGGCGCTCACAGTGGTGACCGCCCGGGAGGCGTCGATCACGTGGATGGTGGGATTCCGGTATCTGGGGGCGATCCTCACCGCGGTGTGGGCCTTGCTGGTGGTGGCCCCTCCGATGAGCAGGGGCTGCTCCAGGCCCAGGCGCTCCATCTCGCTGGCCACATGCGCCATCTCGTCGAGGGAGGGGGTGATCAGCCCCGAGAGCCCGACGATGTCCACCTTCCGCTCCCGGGCCGTCTCCAGGATCCTCTCGCAGGGGGTCATCACCCCCAGGTCGATCACCTCGTAGTTGTTGCAGTTGAGCACCACCCCGACGATGTTCTTGCCGATGTCGTGCACGTCCCCCTTGACCGTGGCCAGCAGCACCCTGCCGATCGAGCGCGACTGCCGCTTCTCCTTCTCCATGTAGGGGAGCAGGCAGGCGACCGCCTTCTTCATCACCCTGGCGCTCTTGACCACCTGGGGCAGGAACATCTTCCCCGATCCGAACAGGTCCCCCACGATGTCCATGCCGCGCATCAGCGGCCCCTCGATGATCTCGATGGGCCTTGAGAAGGCCTTCCGTGCCTCCTCCATGTCGGCCTCGATGTGGTCGGCGATCCCCTTGACCAGGGAGCGCTCCAGCCGCTCCTCCAGCGTGCCCTCGCGCCACTGGTCGCGCTGGGACGCGCTCCGGGCGGACGACCTGGCCGAGTCGGCGTGCTCGATCAGCCGGTCGGTGGCGTCCTCCCGGCGCAGAAGGAGAACGTCCTCGACCCGCTCCAGAAGCCCGGCGGGGATGGCCTCGTAGACCGCCAGCTGCCCGGCGTTGACGATCCCCATGTCGAGCCCGGCCCGGATGGCGTGGTAGAGGAAGGCCGAGTGCATGGCCTCCCGCACCGCGTTGTTGCCCCGGAAGGAGAAGGAGATGTTGCTGATCCCGCCGCTGACCTTCGCTCCGGGGAGGTTCTGCTTGATCCAGCGGGTCGCCTCGATGAAGTCGAGAGCGTAGCGCC
This sequence comes from Limisphaerales bacterium, assembly GCA_965221075.1. GTDB lineage: Bacteria > Verrucomicrobiota > Verrucomicrobiia > Limisphaerales > AAA164-E04 > UBA2970. Next base: position 2,270,986 of record OZ244865.1, on the reverse strand, counting down.
GGTGCTCCTCCATCCCCGTGGCCACGGTGAGGATGTTGGGATCGAAGATGATGTCCTGGGGAGGGAAGCCGGCCCGGTCCACCAGCAGCCGGTAGGAGCGTTCGCAGATCCCGATCCGCCTCGGGAGGGTGTCCGCCTGGCCCTTCTCGTCGAAGGCCATCACCACGGCGGCCGCCCCGTACTGGCGGATCCGCCGGGCCTGCTCCAGGAACTTCTCCTCGCCCTCCTTGAGGCTGATGGAGTTGACCACCGCCTTGCCCTGGACGCACTTGAGGCCCGCCTCGAGGACCTCCCAGCGGGAGCTGTCGATCATGACGGGAACCCGGGCGATGTCCGGCTCCGAGGCGACGAGGCAGAGGAAGCGCTCCATCGCCCTGACGGAGTCGAGCATCCCCTCGTCCATGTTGACGTCGATGATCTGGGCTCCGTTCTCCACCTGCTGGCGGGCCACCCTCAGGGCGTCCTCGAAGCGGTCCTCGAGGATCAGGCGGGAGAACCGCGGCGATCCGGTCACGTTGGTCCGCTCCCCCACGTTGACGAAGTTGGACTCGGGAGCGATGCGCAGGCAGTCCAGTCCGCTCAGCCTGAGGTCGCGGACGGGGGAGGGGGGGCGCCGGGGGGGCAGGCCCTCCACCGAGCCGGCGATGGCCCTGATGTGCTCGGGGGTGGTCCCGCAGCATCCCCCCACCAGGTTGATCCAGCCGTTGCGGGCCCACTGGGCCAGCTGCGGCGCCAGGGTCCCGGGGGTCTCCGGAAATCCGGTGGGCAGCAGCGGATTGGGCAGGCCGGCGTTGGGGTAGCAGCTGACCGGGATGGGGACGAGCCCGGCCATCTCCTCCAGCAGGGGGCGCATCTCGGCGGGCCCCAGGGCGCAGTTGATGCCCACGCTCATGAGGGGCACATGCTCGATCGAGACCCAGAAGGCCTCCAGGGTCTGGCCGGTCACCCCCCGGTCGCCTCCGGCCTGGATGAAGGTGACCGAGGCCATGATCGGGAGCCTCCTCCCCTGGGAGCGGAACAGCTCCTCCAGGGCGAAGAAGGCGGCCTTGGCGTTGAGGGTGTCGAAGATGGTCTCCACCAGGAACAGATCCGCCCCGCCCTCCATCAGCCCCCTTGCCTGCTGGTAGTAGGCCTCCACCAGCTGGTCGTAGCCGATGCCGGCGATCCCGGGATTGGCCACGTCGGTGGAGATCGAGGCGGTTTTGGTGGTGGGCCCCATGGAGCCGGCCACGAAGCGCCGGCGGCCGGGATGGCTCCGGGAGAAGGCCTCCACCGCCTCCCGGGCCAGCCTGGCCCCCGCATGCGAGATCTCGTAGGCCAGATCCGGCATGTCGTAGTCGGCCAGGGAGACGGCCTGGGAGTTGAAGGTGTTGGTCTCGACGATGTCGGCTCCGGCTTCCAGGTAGTCCTGGTGTATCCGCCGGATCCGGTCTGGCTGGGTCAGGTTGAGGACGTCGTTGTTGCCGCCCAGATCCTTCTTCCAGCCGGCGAACCGCTCTCCCCGGAAGTCGGCCTCGGCGAGCTTCTGCAGCTGGATCATGGTGCCCATGGCTCCGTCGAGCACCAGGATCCGCTCCTTCAGGAGCGATTCCAGCTCGTCGGCGGGATTCTCCCGGTTCTCCGGTGGGCAACGGCTGTCCATTGGCTCGCCTTGGGCGGAAGGCCGATCCGCCTCCCGGAGAATGGCCTTGCATCCGGAAGGCGACAACGCAGAATATCAACGAATCCGAATATATTGATATGTCAAATCCGATCCGGTCGGGACTAGCTGTCGCTGCTGCGTGGGCCCTCCTTGTCGCGGGAAGCGCCCAGGAACCTGCCGAGCCGGCGATCCGGGTGATGAGCTTCAACATCCGCTACGGCCTCGCCAACGACGGAGCGAACAGCTGGGAGTTCCGCAAGGAGAGGGTGGCCGAGACCATCCGGGTGGACGGGCCGGATCTGCTGGGAACCCAGGAGGTGCAGAAGTTCCAGCTGGACTTCCTGCTGGAGCGGCTTCCGGGCTACGCCTTCGCGGGGGTGGGGCGCGAGGACGGAAGGGAGAAGGGGGAGTACTGCGCCCTCTTCTACCGGGAGGACCGCTTCGAGAATCTCGGTTCGGGGCATTTCTGGCTCAGCGCCACTCCCGAGGTTCCGGGGAGCAGGAGCTGGGACACCTCGATGTCCCGCATGGTCACCTGGGTGCGGCTGCGCGATCGCCGGGGAGGCGATCGGCCCTTCCTCTTCGCCAACACCCATTTCGACCACCGGGGAAGCCAGGCCCGGCTGGAGTCGGCCCGCCTCGTCCGCCGGTGGTGGAAGGAGCAGGACCTTCCCTGATCCTGACCGGGGACTTCAATGCGGACGAGGGAAGCGATCCCTACCGGGCGCTGGTCGGCGGAGAGGACGGGCTGCGCGACTCCTACCGCCTGGTCCATCCCGTTCGTGCGCCCGGAGAGGGGACCTTCTCCGCCTTCGAGGACCGGCGGGACGGGGCCCGCATCGACTGGGTGCTCCATTCGCCGGCCTTCGACGCCCTCAACGCGTGGATCGACCACACCCGGGAGAAGGGGCGCAATCCCTCGGACCACTTCCCTGTCGGGGCGGTGCTGCGTCGCCAGTAGGCCGCCGGGGGCAACCTTGATCTCCCCGCGCCGGCGGGGTTTACTCGGGGACATGCCCACGCAGGTCATTGCCGTCGTCAACCAGAAGGGCGGTGTCGGCAAGACCACCACTTCGGTGAACCTGGCGGCATGCCTGGCGGCTCTGGGAGAAAGGACCCTGCTGGTGGATCTGGACTCCCAGGCCAACGCCACCAGCGGACTGGGCATGGAGAAGAGTCCCGGCGGCAGCCTCTACCATCCCCTCCTGGGCGAGGGGGGGATCGAGGAGAAGATCGTCGCCACCGACTTCGAGAACCTGGACCTGGTTCCCTCGGAGACCGATCTGTGCGGAGCGGAGATGGAGCTGGCCGGAATGGACCAGCGGCTGCACCGGCTGAGCCGCCTTCTGGAGGGGGTGCGCGCCCGGGGGGACTACCGGGTGGTGATCTTCGACTGTCCCCCTTCCCTGGCGCTTATCTCCATCAACGCCTTCGTGGCCGCCGACTGGCTCATCGTTCCGCTGCAGTGCGAGTACTTCTCGCTGGAGGGGATCGCCAGCGTGACCCGGGTGATACAGCAGATCCAGGAATCCGGCTCCAATCCCGGCCTGCAGATCCTGGGGATCGTGATGACCATGTTCGACTCCCGCACCAAGCACGCGAACCAGGTGGTGGGAGACGTGCAGGAACACTTCGGGGAGAAGGTGTTCCGGACCCGCATTCCCCGCACCATCCGCATGGCCGAGGCGCCCAGCCACGGCAAGCCGATCGTCCACTACGACCGATTCAGCGCGGGAGCCGCCGCCTACAAGGCCCTGGCGGGGGAGGTGGTCGAGCGGCTGGCCCAGTCCAGGTCCGCCCGGAAGGCGGGGAGGGCGGAGAGGGAGCCGGACGGGGGAGCGGACAGCGGGGCAGCGGCGGCGGCCGTGCCCGAACGCGCCGAATGGTACTGCATGCTCGATGCCGAAATGCACGGTCCCATCACCCGCTCCAGCCTGAAGGCCCTCTTCTCCGCAGGCCGCATCGGAAAGGACTCGCTGGTCTTCCTGGATGGATGGTCCGGCTGGAAGACCTATGGAACGGCGGACGAACTCGACGGCTAGCCCGCCCTTCCGGAACAGTTCCAGACAGCGGAGGTCCGGCGCTCCCGCCGGCCTGTCGATCCTGCTCCTGCTCCTGGCCGGCGGCGTCCAGGTCGCCCATGCCGTAGTGCTGATGGGCACCGGGAACCCCGACCGGAACACCGGCCCGCCCGGCGGCGAGCTCCAGGGCAGCGGCTGGCAGTACATCGGCCAGTGGGGATTCTTCCTGGGAACGGTGATCGGGCCCTCCCACTTCATCACCTCGGGACACATCGGGGGGTCCATCGGCGATCCCTTCCACTATGCTGGAAGGACCTACACCACCACCGCCTGCTACCGCCTCAACGGGCCCGACCTCTGGATCTGGGAGGTGTGCGGCCTCTTCCCCCCGCGGTACGCCCCCCTCTATCCCTCCGAGGACGAGGAGGGGCAGCCTCTGGTGGTATTCGGAAGGGGAACGCGGCGGGGGGCCGAAGTGAGGAGGGACGGCCGGCTTCGAGGCTGGCTCTACGGGATCCACGACCACCGCCAGCGATGGGGCCGGAACCGGGTGTCGGCCACCGAGCGCTCCGGGGGAGCGGACTACCTGGTGGCCGACTTCGACCGGGACGCGGGGAGCGACGAGGCGGGGCTCTCGGTGGGCGATTCGGGCGGCCCGGTGTTCATCCGCCACCAGGGAGAGTGGAAGCTGGCGGGGATCAACCACGGCGTGGACGGGCCCTTCAGCCTCGACGGGACGGGAAACGGCTTCCGCGCCGTCCTCTTCGACGCCCGGGGCTACTACCACCGCGAAGAGGGGGACTGGCAGCTGGTGGAGGACGGGGACGAGGATGCGCCCGCCGCCTTCTACTCCATCCGCATCTCCTCCTACCGGAACAGCATCGAGTCGGTCGTCGGCGGGGACGCCATGCCCACTCTGTCCGAGCCCCAGGTGGTCTCCTCGCCTTCCCTGTCCGGCCGCTTCCACCCGGAATACCACCAGATCCTGGATCGGGAGAGCCGGACGGTGACGGTTTCAGGAGGGGAGGCCCAGAGGTTCTACTACCTGAAGGGATGCTTCCGCTACCGCATCGGCAAGCTGGAGCGGGAGGGGGATCTCGTCGTCCTGCACTACCGGAAGGAGCCCTGAGGGCTACCGGGCTGCGGCGTCGGGCTTGAGCCAGGGAGTGCCGGACCAGTACCACTCCCTGGCCTGCATGGTCTCTATGTGGGAGTCGGCGAAGGCCACCACGCTCTTGCCGCTGTGGCGCAGGTGGGGGCCTCCCCAGTTGTTGTCCTGCGAGGTCACGCAGCCGCTGCAGGGGGCGCTGTTGCCGGGATCGTGGACGATCCAGCAGCCGGCCTTCTCCTCCGAGTCGGCGGTGACGCACCTCTCGGGGTTGGTGGTGTCGAGCGCCCGGCTGCCCCCGTCGGTCATGTGCACCAGGGTGGAGGGGCTGCGCACCGCGGAGATGCGGAGCTGCCGCCAAGTCTCCTTGGGCCAGGTGGAAGGCCAGTCGCAGCCTCCCAGCCGGAAGTTGACGCTGTAGTTGGAGATGTAGCGGTCCTCCGTCTCGCTGGAGTAGACGATGAGCTGGTGGTTCCTGAGCAGCTGGTTGAACTTGGGAGTCCGGGTGGGGCAGAGGATGACGTTGGTGGTCTGCTGGTAGGGGTAGAGGAAGTTGTACCAGGGCCTTCGGAACTGGTTCGGCCCCCGCACCGAGAAGGTGAAGACGTAGCGCTCGCTGTTGTCGCCGGAGTAGAGGGTCGAGGCGAGGACCTGCTGCCGCAGGTTGCTGATGCAGTTGACCGTCTTGGCCTTCTCCTTGGCCTTGGAAAGGGCTGGAAGGAGCATTCCCGCCAGGATGGCGATTATGGCGATGACCACCAGCAGCTCGATCAGGGTGAAGGCCGGGAGCCGCTTCTGTCCGGAGGGGTTCATGTTCGGCTCCGGTTTATATCGCCTGCGTCCAAGCGGGACAACTCCCGAAGCGATCCGCTTCATGCCGCTTCCGCTCCTCCCCATTCAGCCGGACCCGCTTCGCGGGGCCTTGCATCTGCCGTAATCCAGGGGCATGCAGGATGCGGGCTGCCGCTTCCGGCCGAGGAGCCGTCCGGATGGAAGGACAATGTCCGCCATGGCCTGGAGGAGGCGCTGGCCTTCCGGCCCTGCGGCCACCAGGCAGGGCGGCTGGCGGCCGCAGATCGAACCGGACCTGCCCGAACGGGACCGGTCGGGCGATCGCCTTCCACCGGCGCCGGCCAGGAGAAACAGGGACGGCGCTTCAGGGGGAGGCGGTCTCCTCGGCCCGGCTTCCGTCCCGGCACGCTGGATCCCCGGGGCTCGCAAAGCTTGCTAGCGGTCTGGCGCAGGCGTGCTTCCTCCATGGCACGGAGCTCTTCCGCACAGCAGGCTGGAGCAAGGGGACATGGCCTGCAGGCGCGGCGCGCTGGGTCGCGAGGATCCAGCCAGGCATGCGGCTTCTGCAGCGGAAGCTCCCGGGCAAGGGCAAGCCGGGCCTCTGGCGCCCAGGGAAGGCTTCCCCTATCGCAGCTGGTAGAAGCGCATGTCCCCGGCGGGCTGGATGCTGGCCGAACCGCCGGAGGCTCCCTCCACCGGGACCCATTCGCCGGCGACGAGATCGCTGGTCTGGTAGAGGACGCCGCCACCGGGCCAGGAGACGACCAGCTGGCCTCCCTCCAGCGAGACGGACAGCTCCACCTCCTCCACCACCTCGCCGCCCAGATCCAGCATGATCCCGTCCAGGTCCCCGTCCAGGCTGAAGGGATTGCCCTCCCAGGCGGCGGCCGGCTCGCCCTCGTCCTGGCGGTAGTTGCCGTTGACGTCCACGAAGGCCGTGACCTGGTAGTTGTCGCCGCGGGGCAGGAGCGGCATGGAGAAGCTGCCGGAGCCCGGGAAGACATCGGTGTGCCTGCTGCCCGAGAATCCGGGGATCTGGGCCGGAACGATTGCCGCATCGCCCATCAGGGAGCCGTGGTAGAGGTAGGGAGAGGAGTCGATCACCTCGCCCTCGTCGAACTTCCACAGGCCGATCAGCCCCTCCTCTCCGCCTTCGAGGGGCTTGTTCCAGTTCTCCCGGATGGTCTCCTCGTCCAGGGCGCGGTCCCAGATTGCGATCTCGTCGAGTTCGCCGGTGGCGAACTCCGAGGTCCCTTGGTAGGCCCCGAAGTGCAGCGGATGGTCGATGAATGGTATATCCTGGTCGGCGCTGTCCCGGGAACCGACCAGCCTGCCGTCGAGATAGGCCCGGAAGCCCGCCTCGGCGCCGAATTCCCATGTGGTCGCCAGATGGTGCCAGTCGCCATCGGTCGCCGTCTCCCAGCCCAGCGGGATGCCATCGGTCCCCTGGTCGTTGGAGAGGATGTGCTTCCCGTTCCAGCCGCTCACGATGTAGCCGCTGCCGCTCTGCTGCCGGATCGCCGAATGGTTGTCCGCTCCCCGGAACCAGTACTGGATGGTGATCTCGGGTCCCGAAAGATCCGTCAGATCCTCGACGACGGCGTAGTCGCCGCTCCCGTCCAGGCGCAGTCCCAGGTTCTCGGGGGAGTAGCTGCCGGCGCTCACATGGATGCGTCCGGCCGGGACGCCGGTGTAGATCAGTGAGCCCGAGATGGAGGCCGCGGGTCCGGAAACCACAGTCAGTGAGGCCTCCCGGCTGGTGGCCGGTGGTTCCTGGACGTTGGAAACCCGGACCGAGTACAGGCCGGCGTCTCCGGAGTCCACATCCGAAACGGTCAGGGTTCGGGTTCGGGTCCCGCTGTAGGTCGCGTTGTCGGCCAGGTCTTCTCCGTCCTTCATCCACTGCCATTCCAGGGGGGCGGTCCCGGAGGCCGAGGCCTCGAAGGAAACCGATCCCGAGGCGGCCCGGACATCGTGCGGCTGGCCCGTCAGAGAGGGAGGCTCGGCGAGGAGGATGTCGATGCCGGTGGCGCTCTGGCTCAGATCGAAGGGATTGCCGGCATAGGCCCCCACGGGTTCGCCAGTGTCGGGCCCTCCGTTGCCGTTGACATCCATGTAGGCGGTCACCTCGTAGTTGCTGCCCGGATAGATGGTCTCCAGGGCGTAGCTGCCGGGCTGGTCCAGGATCGCGGCGAAGACCTCGCCGCCCAGTCCCGGGACCGTCTCGTCGACGATCATCGCGTCGCCGCGGAGTTCGGCGTGGTTGCCCAGCAAGGACAGGTCCTCGCCCTGGCCGTCGTCGAAGGTCCAGTATCCGATCAGCCCCTCCTCCTCCCCGGACAGGGGCTGGAACCAGCCGGTGGCGATCTCGCTTTCGGTGAGGGCCCGATCCCAGATGGCTATCTCGTCGATGTCGCCATTCATGAACTCTGCGGTCCCGTTGAAGCTTCCGAAGTGCACCTGCGCCTCCAGGTTGGGGATCTCGCTGCTGGCCGAATTGCGCTCGGCGACGAGCAGCCCGTCGAGGTAGCTGCGGAAGCCCCCCGGGGAGTCCTGCTTCCAGGTCATCGCCAGATGGTGCCAGTTTCCGTCGGTCACCGCTTCCCCTCCGGCGGAGATGCCGTTGGTGCCCTGATCGATCGAGAGGATGTGGCTGCCGTTCCACCCGGCCACGATGTATCCGGCGCTCTGCTGCCGGACCGCCGACTGCACGCTTTCTCCCCGGAACCAGTACTGGATGGTGATCTCGGGGCCCGAGAGATCGGTGAGAGTGGTGATGGCGTAGTCTCCTTCCCCGTCCAGCCGGAGCACCTTGTTGCCGGCCTGGATTCTGGCCGCGGAGATCCTGACGGGACCCTGCTGCATCCCGTCGTACACCACCGTCCCCGAAAGGTCGACTCCCCCCTCCACCACCCGGACCAGGGCTGGCTGGCTGGTGTCCTCGCCGGCCTGGTTGCTCACACGGCAGACATACGATCCCGTATCCTGGGTGCGGGCGCTGCCAATTGTCAGGGTGGCGGTGTCGGCCCCGGAGACGCCGTTCCCGTTGGATAGGGGAATCCCGTTGTGGCTCCACTGGTAGGAGAGGGGGGGAGAGCCGCTGGCCGCCACCTCGAGCTGCACGGTCTGGCCGGAGGCGACCCGCACCGCTTCGGGCTGGGACTCGATGGAAGGGCCGGCCTGGATCTCCAGATCCGCTCCCTGCAGATCGCCGACGATGGCGAAGTCCTGGCTGGAGTACTCGCCCCATGGCTCTCCTTCGTCGTGCAGGCCGTTCCCGTTCTCGTCGACGAAGGCCGTCAGCCGGTATCCCCCGCCGTTGGCCAGGCCGTCCAGGAGGTAGGCGCCTGGCGCATCCAGCTGCAGGGAGTGCCAGGCGTCCAGTCCGGGAATGCCCGCTTCCTCGATGGAGGAGTCGCCCCTGAGCTCCCCGTGGTATCCGTATGGGCCCGAATCGTCGGCGCTGCCGTCTTCGAATGTCCAGTAGCCCAGCAGGCCCTCCTCGTCCCCGTCGAGGCGGGAATACCAGTTTTCCTGCACCTCCTCCGGGGAGAGGGCCCGCTCCCAGACCGAGATCTCGTCGAGCCGCCCGTTGGCGAACTCCGAGACTCCCTGGAAGGCGCCGAAGTGGAGCGGGTGGGCGTGGTTGGGTATGGGGGTGTCGGCCGCGTCCTTGCTGGAGACCATCTGGCCGTCCAGGTAGCCGACGAAGCCCGAGGGCTCTCCCTGCTTCCAGGTCATGGTGACCTGGTGCCATTTCCCGTCGGTGACCGCGTCCCCCATCGGGATCCCTCCTGTTCCGCTGTCGTTGGAGATGATGTGCCGGTAGTTCCAGCCGGTCACGATCCATCCCGGACCCGCCTGGATGCGCACCGCCGACTGCACCGTGCTTCCCTGGAACCAGTACTGGATGGTGATCTCCGATCCCGAGAGATCGGTGAGATCCGGGACTATCACGTAGTCGGCATCGCCATCCAGTTTGAGCACGTTGTTGCCCGGGGCGGTCTGGACAGCCTGGATCACGATCGGGCCGGTGGCTTGCCCATCGTAGCTTACAGTTCCAGAAATGGATGCCGCCCGGGCGGGCAGAAGCAGTCCGAGGCAGGCCGACAGCAGCAGGGTAGAGCGGTGCATGGGTACGGTGCGCAAGCTATCTTTCCCCTCGGCTTGCTGTCGAGTTGAAACAGCCGCAGCGCCCTCCGGCTTCCTTACCGCTTCGACCGGACGGGAGGAAGAATGGGCGGCTACCCGTTCCGGCAGTCCGCCACCGCCTCGGCAGAGGGAAAGGCTCCGAAGGGAAGGACGGCCTTGCCTAATGGATGCTCCCCGAAGGCGCCGATCCCCGGCGCTTTGCGTGAAGGGGGCTCGAACTCCACTTGGAGAATCTTCTGTGAACGGGCTTGACTATGAGAATGAGTCTCATTATCGATCCTGGGCCAGTTCATGGCTGCTCGCTATCGCTTCATTCTTCGCCCGGGACCGGCTCCGGCGCTCGTTCTGGCCCTGGCTCTGCCGCTGTCCGGGAGGTGCCTTGGGGAGGACGGTCCCGCAGGAACATCGCTGCTCGAGGAGGCGGTGCTCATCGGATCCGACGCAGGGGAATGGGAGCTGCCGGCTTCGGGCGTCTACCTGGGCAGCGGGGAGCTGGAAGGGGCGGGGAGCCTGGACATCAACCGCGTGCTGAGGAACGTTCCGGGAGTCAGCTTGCGGGAGGAGGATGGCTGGGGGCTCTTTCCCAACCTGAGCGTCCGGGGAGTCAGCACCGAGCGGAGCAAGTCGGTGCTGCTGATGGAGGACGGGATCCCGTCGTCGCCGGCCCCCTACTCGGCTCCTTCGGCCTACTACAGCCCCAACGTGGGCCGCATGAGCGGGCTTGAGGTGCTCAAGGGCTCCAGCCAGATCCGCTACGGCCCGAGCACCACCGGAGGGGTGATCAACTACTTGTCGACCCCGATCCCCTCCCAGTCCCTCTTCCGGTCGAAGCTGTCCTACGGTTCGAACCAGGAGCTGGTAGGCCATTTCCAGTACGGAGACCGGCGCGAGGCGGAGAGCGGCCTGCGCTACGGGTATCTGGTGGAGGGCTTCCACCACCGGACCGACGGATTCAAGAAGGTGGAGGGGACCCAGGCCTTCGGCGGGGACGGGGACACCGGCTTCCAGCGCACCGAACCCATGGTCAAGGCCTTCCTGGAGCTTCCCGGAGAATGGGAGCATGCCCTTGAGCTGAAGTACGGATACACCGATCTGGATGCCGACGAGACCTATCTGGGCCTGTCGCCGGAGGACTTCGAGGCCTCTCCCTTCCGGAGGTACGCGGCGTCGCGCCTGGACAGCATCCAGACCGAGAACCACCGGGCCAGCGTCCGGCACACCATGTCGCCCAGCGATTCTCTGCGGATCAGCGCCACCGGCTATCTTCAGCATTTCTCCCGCAACTGGGCCAAGCTGCACCAGCTGAGGGATCCTGGCCTTTCCCTTTCCGAAGCTCTGCTGGACATCGTTCCTGGCGGGGGGCTGGATGTGCTCAGGGGATCGGCTCCGGGCGTGCTGCGGGTCAGGAACAACAACCGCGACTACCGAATCTACGGAGTCCAGACGGTGGCCTCGCTTGAGCTGGAAACGGGGGGGGTGGCCCATCGGCTGGACACGGGGCTGCGCTACCACTTCGACGAGGTGGATCGGTTCCAGTGGAACGAGGACTACGAGCAGGACGCAGGCGGAGCCCTGGCAGGGAAGACCGTGGGAGCAATGGGAGCCGCCGGAGATCGCGTCCAGCAATCCCGAGCCCTGGCCCTGTTCACCCAGAACGAGATGCAGTACCGGCGCTGGACCCTGATGCCCGGGATCCGCATGGAGTGGATCGGACAGGAGTACGAGCAGGACATGCGCCGGAGCGACGGAGGGGGATCTCCGGACACGGGAGAAGGCGATCTGCAAGTCTGGGGGGGAGGCGTCACGCTGGCCTACCAGATCCAGCCCCAGTGGAAGGCATTCGCCGGTGTGCACCGCGGCTTCTCCCTTCCCGGGCCGCGCAGCGCCATCCGTTCGGGGCTCGAGGAGGAGACCTCGCTGGGGCTGGAGCTGGGGACGCGGTTCTACCGGCACGAACAGGGGATCGAGGCGGTGGCTACCCTCTTCCACACCCGGTTCCGGGACCTGATCGTCGGAGGAAACCTCGGGGGCGGGGGGACGGCCATTACCGAGAACGTGGGCAAGGTGCATGCCAGCGGACTGGAGCTCTCCCTGGGCTACGATCCCGGCTTGGCGGGCGACTGGAGCGTTCGCACTCCCCTGCAGATGGCCCTGACCCTCCATCGCGCCGTCCTGGCCAGCGATGCCACGAACACGGATCCCGACTCCATATTCGAAGGGGGTGAGGACGGCAGCAGGGTTCCCTACATACCCCGCTACACCCTCGGATTCCAGGCGGGCATCGAGGCAGGAAGATTCGATGGCGGACTCGCCTGGAGCTTTGTTTCCTCGACCTTCACCTCGGCCAGCAACAGCACGGAGCCGCTGCGAAGCGACGGAGCCGCAGACGTCCGGATCGGAGAGATCGGCAGCTACTGGGTGGCCGATCTCTTCCTGCAGTACCAGCTCAAGCCTCAAGTCTCCCTGTTCGGAGGAATCCGCAACCTGTGGGACCAGCGCTATGTGGCTTCCCTCCACCCATACGGCCCTCGTCCCGGCGCCCCCCGCCTGTTCCACGCAGGCGTCGACGTGGCCTTTTGACGAGGCCTCGGGCGAACCGGACGGGGCGGCCAGGCGAGGCGCCCGAGGACGTCTTGGGAAGGATCGAGGGCAGAGCCGGTGATTGCCTCGCCACCAAGGGGTGGCGTTTGGGCTGATACGGCCAGACAGCCGGGTCAGGACCTGGCCAAGCAGACTCGGCTCCCAGGCCGCGGCAGGAACCCGCTTGCTGGGCGGCTCCCTTTTGGTTCAGCGGCCAGTAGGGTATTGCAGCGAGAGGAGCCTTCTGCGACATTCCGCCGAGAGGAGCCAGGGGCCTTCGGGCCCGTAGGGGCGCTGCGACAGTGTCCCTTCCCTGGAACATCCAGGCCGATGAGCAGGACTGATCGGCGTTCCGGGTGTCGACCTCTTCGGCAGGTTCCTCGGTCAGGGCCGGTTACTGGAAGGACCATGGTGAAATCTGGAGAGCGAACCTATTACGAGTTGAGGTTGCCCTTCGACGGCAAACCGATGGACACGGCCGTCCTGATGTCTGAATCGGGCCGGTGGAGCGACTGCCACGTGCTCTACGAGTGCGAGCAGGAAATCATGCTAGGACTGGGAGCCTACGCCAACCTGATGCTCTACGACGACAAGGTCGTGCTGCAGACGGGCGACGATCAGCGTAGCTTCCCGATCGGGGATCTGGGAGTCACCCTGGAAAAGGCGCTGAAGCAGGTCGACGTGGCCGATTGGCGTGTTTACGGCATGGCCGATTTCGAGCTGGCCAGGCACCTTCTCGGCCTGCCTCCGGCCGACCCGGGGCGTCCGCTGATGCGGATGTTCGTTCCCCAGGCCGAAGCGAGGTTCACTCCTGGATCGGTTCTGCTGCGGGCGCTGGAATCCGACACGCTCGATGCGCTGCGCGCCGGCTTCAACGCGGCCGCCGACGATCAGGGCGAAGCGGCTGTGGCGCTGCGAAGCAGGGTGGCGGGCCCGGCGCTGGGAATGTCGGTCTCCGACGACGAGACCAGCAGGCGCCGCTACGAGGATATGGTCACGAGCGCCCAGAAGGACATCGACTCGCACCTCTACCGCAAGGTGATCCTGTCCCGAGCGGTGGACCTGCCGCATAACGTCGACCTGCCGGCAAGCTACTTGAAGGCGCGGGCGTCGAATTCGCCTTCCCGCTCCTTCGCGGTCTCCCTGGACGGAGCCAAGGCCGCCGGACTGAGCCCGGAAACCGTGGTCGAGGTCTACGATGGCGTGGTCTACACCACCCCCCTTGCCGGGACTCGGGCGGCCTCCGAAGATGTGGCCGAGACGCTTCGGCTGCGCGAGGAGCTGGTCAGCGACGCCAAGGAGATCGCGGAGCACGCGATTTCCGTTTACCTGTCCTTCGACGAGATGACGATGGTTTGCAGCCCGGAGACGGTCCGGGTCTCGCAGTTCATGCTCGTTGCTCTCCGGGGCACAGTGCAGCACCTGGCTTCCCGGCTGAAAGGCGAGCTGCTGGAGGGCTGCAATTCCTGGCATGCGTTCTTCGCGCTTTTTCCTGCGGTGACGGCCTCCGGAGTTCCGAAGCGGGAATCCATCGAGGCCATCGGAAGGCTGGAGCCCAGCTCCCGGGGGCTCTACAGCGGATGCGTCTTCACCGCCGACGCCCATGGCATGCTCGACGCCGCGCTGGTTCTCAGGACGCTGTACCAGAACAGGGAAAGGACCTGGCTGCAGGCTGGCGCGGGCATCATGAACATGTCGAAGCCATCCCGGGAGTTCGTGGAGACCTGCGAGAAGCTGAGCTCCTTCTCGAACTATCTCGTGACTGCGGAAGGCCGAAGCGCGACCGGATAAGGGCCCAGGATCATGAATTCGAAACAGCGGATAGCGGAGGGAACCGAGATGGATCTGCACGTGGAACGCGAGGCGGCGGCTACGGTCGCAACTCCGGGCCACGATGGATCCGTGCGGCTCGACAGCTTCAATGCGAGCGTTTTCGAGCTGGCGATGCGCAAGCTGATCGGCGAAAGCGACGGGACCCTGGTTCTGGACATGCAGAAGGTCTCGTACATCAGCAGCGCCGGTCTCCGGGTGGTGCTGATCGCGCTCAAGGAGCTGCGCAGTCAGGATCGCCAGTTCGTGCTGTGTTCGCTCAACAGGCCTGTCGCGGACGTGTTCTCGATCAGCGGCATGACTGCGGGCGTGAGCGTCTGCTCTGACCGGGCCGAGGCGCTGGAGCATCTGAAGGCATAGGCAGCAAGGCGATCGAGGCGCGGCTGCCCCCGGAGCGCATCCTACTTCCGGATCCGTGCCGCACCGGACCGGCATGCCAGCGGGGCCGGGGGAGATTTCCTCTTCTTCCTACAGCGGCATGCTGGGGGTGGGGGCGGCCAGAGCGTCCGTTTGCTCGGCCGTGGCAACGCGGATCCCGGAAGCGGGCGCAGGGGCGAGGAGGCAGCGGTCCAGAAACCCGCTGGAGAAAGCGGAAGCGCGTCTTCAGAATCGGTGCGGCGGCGAAGGAACTACTCCCTCCGATTATTCCTTTCCGGCTGTTCCCGCTTGAGGCCGGCCTCCCCCGCTTCGGGGGATCCGGGGAGCTCCGCGCTTCGCTGGCCATGGCAGGGCCGAGCGGGCCGCAGGCGGGCCCTTGAGAGCCTGCTCTCCATGCATCTCCGCCTCTTCAGGGCCCACTTCCTCCCGACTCTCCGGAAGCCAAGAGGACAGGCCGGGTGAGGTTGTTCGTCTACGGCACTCTTCGCTCGGGGCTCGGCGAGGATCCTTCCGGCTGCCGCCTCTCCGGATCCCGGCCCAGGGTGGGGATGGGGTGGGTCCGTGGGAGGATGTACGACCTGGGAGAGTTTCCGGTGGCGGTCCCCGATCCGCGGCGGCACTTCCGGATCCGAGGCGAGGTGTTCGACGTGGGAAGCGAGCGCGGCTACTGGGAGCGGCTCGACGAGTACGAGGACTACAAGCCGGAGGCCATCGGGGATTCTCACTTCCTGCGCCGGACGGTGGCCGTGGAAATGGATTCGGGGGAGTCCATGGACGCCCAGATCTACTGGTACCGGCTGCCGGTCGAGGGGCTCGAGGAGATCCCCGGTGGCGACTACTGCCGGTTTCTGGGCGAAAGGCGGGGCTGAGGATTCCGGGAAGGACCTGCCTGTGAGGGAGCCCTGGGCGGGGCTAGCTGGCGGAATCGATGAGGACCACCGCTAGATTGTGCAGGAAATGGACGATGATGCAGGGATAGAGGCTTCCCGATTTCCAGCGCAGCCAGCCCAGATACACCCCCACCAGGAAGAGGTAGGGAGCGCTTAGCAGGCTGAAGTGGATGAGGGAGAATAGGACGGATGTCATCAGGATGGCCTTCCAGGGGCCGATCGCAGGCTGCAGCCAGTGCTGGATCAGGCCCCGGAACCCAATCTCCTCCACGATGGCAGGAAGGATGCAGATCATGAGGATCCGGACTTCGATGGGGATGTTTTCCAGCATTTCCCCGAGGACGTCGGGAGCATCGAAGTATACATAGATAATGTAGTGGTAGGCGTAGTTCAGTCCTATGGCAAATGGAAGGAGCAGCAGTCCCGCCAGGAGTGTCGGGGTGAAGAACTTGCGGAGATCCAGCTGGGAGCCCAGGGCGCAGGAATGGATGCTTGCAAAGATCGCGGTAGGCACAATCACTGCTAGTTGCACCACCAGGCCCACTGCCTCCGGAGTGCCCAGGAGGGCGTAGGCGATCGTTCCAGGTACGATGAGCGCAAAAAGGTACCACAGGTAGAGCTGGCCGACCTGGGGAGCCAGAGTGCGGATCCGGACCTCGGTGTCCAGGTAGGGGGTTGAGGGCAGCAGGCGGGGGGTGGGCTTGTAGGGCTTAGCGCAGCGGAGGCAGAAGGTGTAGGAGGGGTCGAGCGGAGTCGAGCAGTACGAGCAGCGGCCCCCATCCTGATAAAGCGCTTCCGCCGGAGCTTCCAAGAAGCCGAGGCTATCCCATCGGGCCAGGAGAGGCAACGATCGGGGGTCCGCCTTCATGAATACCTTGGACAGTTCCCGGCCGGCCCGGTAGATCGGAACCGGTGAACCGGTTCGATCTTTCGGGGGAGACTGCGGTGGTGATAGGCGGGACCGGCAGTCTGGGTGGGGCGATCGCCCAGGGCCTGGCCGAAGCGGGCGCCGCGGTGTGCGTGCTGGGCCGCAACCGGCAGAGGGGAGAGGCCCGGGCGGCCTCGATGGGCGGCAGCTGCGGATTCTACGCGGTCGAGGCGACCAGCCGCGAGGATCTCCAGGAGGCCGCGGCGCGGATCGAGAGGGAGAGGGGGATACCCGGGATCCTGGTCAACGCTGCCGGAGGCAACGATCCCCGCGCCACGGTGACCGACGACAATCCCTTTCCCGATCTGCCCCTGGAGGCGTGGCAGAGGAATCTGGACCTTAACCTCAACGGGGGCGCCTTCCTTCCCTGCCAGGTGTTCGGGGCGCGCATGGCGGAAGAGGGGCGGGGCAGCATCGTCAACATCGCCAGCGTCTCGGCCCACCTGCCGCTCTCTAGGGTGGCGTCCTATTCGGCGGCCAAGGCAGCGGTGCTGAGCCTCACCCGCTTCCTGGCCCGGGAGTGGGCCCCGAGAGGAGTGCGGGTCAACTCCATCACTCCCGGCTTCTTTCCTGCCGAGCAGAACCGGAAGCTGCTCTTCGAGGAGGACGGATCGCCGACTCCCCGGGCCGCCTCGATCCTGGAGCACACCCCGATGAAGCGCTTCGGGGAGGCGGAGGAGCTGGTGGGAGCTGCCCTGTTCCTGGCCTCGCACCGGGCCAGCAGCTTCGTGACCGGCGCCGACATCCAGGTCGATGGGGGATTCCTCTCCCAGACCATCTGAGCAGGACGATGGACCGGCGCGGGGCTGTCCCGGAGGAAGAGGTGGCGGCGCTCATGGCCGAGCGCTGCCCGGAGAGCGCCGTCTCGGGCCAGCGGCTTCTGGCGATCATCCCCGACGGCACCCGCACCGCTCCGGTGGGACTCCTGTTCCGCAGCCTCTTCCGTCAGGTGGCGGCCCGGGCGGCCCGCCTGGATGTGATGGTGGCCCTGGGCACCCACCCGCCCATGTCGGAGGAAGCCATCTGCCGCCGGCTGGAGATCACCCGGGAGGAGCGGGAGGGACGCTACCGGGAGGTCCGCTTCCACAACCACCGGTGGAGGGATCCCGAGGCCCTGCGCCTGGTGGGAGCCCTCTCCCGGGAGACGATCCGGGAGCTGACCGGGGGCCGCTTCGACCAGGAGGTGCCCGTGGAGGTCAACCGCCGCCTCTTCGAGTACGACCGGCTGATCATCCTGGGCCCGGTCTTCCCCCACGAGGTGGCCGGCTTCTCGGGAGGCAACAAGTACCTCTTCCCCGGGGTGAGCGGTCCCCGCCTGCTCGACTTCTTCCACTGGCTGGGAGCGCTGGAGACCAGTCCCCGGACGATCGGGCACAAGCGGACAGCCGTGCGTCGCGTGATCGATGCGGCCGCGGGCCTGGTGGACGTTCCCAAGCAGTGCTTCTGCATGGTGGTGGGCGAGGGAGGGGCGCTGGAAGGGCTCTTCGAGGGCGCTCCCGAGGAGGCCTGGGAGGAGGCTTCCGAGCTCTCGCGGCTCCGGCACATCCGCTACTGCCCCCGCCCCTTCCACACCATCCTTTCCTGCGCGCCGCCCATGTACGGGGACCTGTGGGTGGGAGGGAAGTGCATGTACAAGCTGGAGCCTGTGCTGGCCGACGGGGGGGAGCTCATCATCTACGCCCCGCACATCGGGGAGGTCTCCCCGACCCACGGGGATCGGATCCTCCGCCTCGGCTACCACTGCAGGGACTACTTCCTGGGCCAGTGGGACCGCTTCCGGCACGAGCCCTGGGGGGTGCTGGCCCACCTGACCCATGTCTACGGACAGGGGACCTTCGCCGATGGGGCCGAGCGTCCCCGCGCCCGCGTGACCCTGGCCACAGGCCTGGACAGGGAGGTCTGCCGGAGGCTCAACCTGGGCTGGCGCGATCACCGCTCCCTGGATGCGCGGGACTTCTCCGGAC
Source organism: Limisphaerales bacterium (assembly GCA_965221075.1). Lineage (GTDB taxonomy): Bacteria > Verrucomicrobiota > Verrucomicrobiia > Limisphaerales > AAA164-E04 > UBA2970. The sequence continues at coordinate 2,252,701 of OZ244865.1, read as the reverse complement.
GGGAGAGCGAAGGCGTGCTCCATGTTCCCAAGGCCGGGGAGCATCTGTACCGTCTCGAGAATCCTCCCGCCTGGGACAGGCCCGCATCCCGGGAAGCTGGACGATGCCAAGGACCGGACTCATCTTCCTGATCTCGATCGCCATGATCTTCCTGATGGTCGCGGCGGGAGTCGGGATGATCTACCTCTATTCGGCCCGCTTCCAGCCGGATCGCCTTCCGGTGATCGGGGTGCCGGTCGAGCAGGAGCCGCCGCCGGAAGCGGAGAACGCCCCCTGACGGGCCAGGGGCGTCCTCGTCCCGCCGTGCACGGGAGCCCCCGCCGCCATTCCCGGGAATCGGGGGGGAGGAGAGCGGCGGAGCCAGGTCCGGCTAGTGGGCCTGGCGAACGGAGTAGAAGGCTCCCGGATGGTGGAGGGAGATGGGAATCAGTCGTTCGCACTGGGGGAACCGGCCCTCCACCAGTGCGATCGCCTCCCAGGGAGCCTCCAGGGAGTCCCTGCGCAGGATCTGGTAGGACTGCTCCGGATTTCCAGGCCAGCTGAGACGGAGCAGCCGCTCGCTCCACAGGGAGAGCGAGAGCCGCAGGGGCCTGTCGGACAGGATGGGGGAGGTGCCCATGGCCTGCTCCCTGGCGTTGGCGTACCCGTCGCCGTCGGGATCGGAGAGTGGGCCGGATCCGAGCGAGCCCAGGTGGGTGCGCTCCCAGCCGTCGTCCAGCCCGTCGCCGTCCTCGTCCAGGATGGGGCGTCCCCGGATCCGGAGCACGGCCGAGAGGATCCTGCCCTCGTCCCCCTCCTTCTGGTCCAGGACGGAGAGGGTCCACGTCCCGGCGCTCGGCTCGCCGAAGTGGCGCACCGACCAGTAGAGCCAGTCGCGGGGACCCGGGGACTCGTCCTGGTTGTAGGCTTGCAGCACGCTGCGGGTGCCGGCAGGGGAGGTGAGCACGATGCGCAGGTCCCCCCGGTAGGAATGGCTGGTGTCGATCCAGACGCCCACGTGCCCGCACACCATGGCGTCGGGGAACTCGAACTCCAGCTCCGCCTCGTCCAGGGAGACCGACGCCTCCAGATCCGGCTGCCGGGAGAGGAGATCGGCCAGGGCCTCCCCGTCTCGCTGGCCGATGAAGTAGGCCGGAATGGGGGAGAATTCGGTGCCTCCCATGAGAAGCAGCTCCTCGTCCTCCACGTTGTTGTGGATCAGGGCCAGGGAGGCTCCGGCCCCGGCCACCCGCCGGATCTTCTCGGCGAAGGTGATCTCCCCCCTCCGCACCAGGGCGGCCCGGCCTTCCAGGGAGTCGGCGGGATCCGTGTCGGCCAGCCCCGCGTAGGCCAGCGGCAGGGGATCGGTGCCCCCGTCGGCGAAGGGTCCCAGCGAGGGGAGGGCGGCGATCCTTTCGAGCTCCGGCGGCGCTGCCCCGCCCCGGATCCCGATCCGCAGGCCGGAATCCGGGATGACGAGGCTGCCCTCCCAGGAGACCGACCTCTCTACCGGCTCCGGCGCCGGAGACCAGATCCGGGCCAGGCGAACCGCCTCGCCGGCGTCGGGAACGCCGTACCCGGTGCTGTGGCTGACCGGGTACCCGGCGCCGTTGAGAGAGATGTCGGGATCCCCTGCCAGGGGCTGGACCGCGGAGTGGACCAGGATCTGCTGCACGTCGCGGTAGGAGAGCTCGGGCCTCGTCTCCAGGATCAGGGCGGCCAGCCCCGCCACCAGCGGCGAGGATCCGGATGTGCCCGAGAATCCGTCCTCCTCCAGCAGGTAGTCCTCCCGGTCGCCGGATCCCTGCAATACATAGCCGTCGGCTCCCTGGAGGTCGGTGGTGGCCAGCCCCGGAAAGCCGTCGTCCCCGCTGGGGGCCGCCACCAGGACGGTGGCTCCGGGAACGGAGTAGCCGGCCGGTCGGCCGTCGGAGCGGACCGCCCCCACCAGGATGGAGCGGGGATCCCTGCCGTAGCCGGAGTCGTTGGAGTTGAGCAGCCTCTGGCGCTCGTTGCCCGCGGCCCTTACCAGCACCACGCCCCTGCCGCCGCGTCCCTGGCTCACCGCCTGCCCGATCCTCCGGTCGGAGAGCAGGTCGATGGCCTGCGGCGTCACCTGGGCGGGACCCCAGCTGTGGTTCTGGACCGCCACCTCTTCGTTGCGGTAGCGGTACATCAAGCTCAGGGAGAGGTCGTCGACCAGGAAGGCCCCGAGCTGCCCCAGCTCCTCGAAGACCACCCAGCTGGCCAGGGAGGCGAGGGGAGCCACGCCGACGGTTCCGGTCCCGTTTCCCAGACGCGCCGCGATCAGCCCGGCCACCGCGGTGCCGTGGGCGTCGTGGGCTTCGATGTAGGAGCCGTCCTCGCTGTGGCTGCCGAAGTTGTAGTGGAAGGGGTTGCCGGCGGCTCCGGCCAGGTCGGGGTGGTCCAGGTCGACGCCGGTATCGCCCACGGCCACGGTGATCCCCCGGCCCTGGGCCTGGCTCCAGGCGCCGCGCAGGTTCAGATCCACGCCCAGGGGGACGCCCCGGATGTTGCGGTTCTCCAGGTGCCAGCAATGGCCGAAGTAGTCGTCGTTGGGGGCCGGATGGTAGGCGCCGGAGAGCCGCACGCTGCGCCGCATCACCGGATAGCTGGCCAGGGTTCCGGGCCGGAGGGCCAGGCTGGCGGCGGCTTCCGCCGCCTGGCGGGGGGAGCGGGCCTCCAGCACCACCAGGCCGGCTTCCAGGCGGGAGGCCAGGGCCAGGCCCTGGGGCAGATCCTCCTCTTCGAGGGGATGCCCGGCCTGCCACACGACCTGCCGGGTGATGAGCGCTGCCGGTCCGTCGGGACGGCCCGAGTAGGCCACCAGAGAGCCGTCCTCCCACAGCATTCCTCCGGGATCCAGGTAGTAGGCCTGGAGGCGGGGCTCCCGGAACTCCACCCGGAGGGAATCCGGTCCTTCGAGGGCCTGGAGGAGAGCGGGGAAGAGAATCAGGGCGAGCAGTCCCGGTGCAGCGGGGCGGGCTCCCGGGGCCGTCCGGCAAGGGCGCCGGCCGCCGGCTTCGAAGCCGGACGGGGGCGCCTCCCTGCCCCCGTCCTCCCGTTGGCGATCCTGCGCCTCGTCCATTCCGCTGTGCCCGGTCCTCCCGATGGAGGGAGAGCCCTCCTCCGTGGAAACGAGAGCGGCTCCGGCTCTATTTGACACGGATGGCGGTGTCAATCCGCTTCCCCTGGTTCATGGCCGGAAGGAACGCCCGCGGAAAGGCTGGGGCAGGGGCGGATGCAATGGGGGCATCAGGGTCCGGGGGATTCAAGGGGATGGGCAGTCCCCTGCCAGGAGCCGTCCTGGATCCGGTCGGCGATCTTGAGGGCCAGATCCCGGCAGAGCAGGGGAAGGGCCCGCTGCTCGGACTGGGAAAGATCCTGGAAGGCCCGCACCAGGGTCCTTCCGGACAGGGTCTCCTCGAGGAGGATCCGCCCGTCGCGCAGATCCTCAAGCCGCACCTCCGCCTCCATCCGCAGCTCCAGATCCCGGGGAGTGAGCGCGTCGCCGGCCTCGAAGGCCAGTCCGATGCGGCGGTATCCCACGATGGATCCCTGCAGCCGGTAGTCCGCCCTTCCCCGGGTCTGCAGGCGGAAGATCCCTTCGGACTGCAGCTGGCGGCGCAGGGCGGAGGCCAGGGCCGGGCTCAGGCCCGGCTGGACGGTGCGGTTGGGAAAGGGGAGGATCTCCAGCGACGAGCCCGCCTCGACGCCCGTGCCTGGGCCCAGCCGGTAGCCAAGGCAGCCGCACAGGGCCGCCGCCAGGGCCGCCGCCAGGAGCCGCCTCATGGGGTCCGCTCCTGGATACGGGCGATGCGGCGGCGGGCCTCGACCGCGTACTCGTGGCCGCTCTCGTCGACCAGCCGCGAGAAGATGTCGACCACCGAGTTGTAGTAGATCAGCGCCGATTGGGGCAGGTCCCTCTTCTCGTAGTAGCGGGCGATCTTGAGGCTGCCACGCGCCTGCTCCACCCGCAGGTCGCGGATGTTCCTCTCGGCGATGGCGGCGCGTGGATCGTCGGGGTAGAGCACGACGAAGTCCTCGAACACCTCGATCGCCCGCTTGGCCAGGCTCTGGTCGTATTCGGCCTCCCGGGTTTCCTCCATCAGCGCCATCCCCCCCTGGAAGAGGGCCTCCGAGACGATCTCCGGCTGGTCCGAGTACTGGTCGGCCGCCTTCTCGTAGGCCAGGAATGCCAGGGCGTGGCGCTTGCGGTTCTCCTGTGCCTGGCCGATCCTCAGCTGCGCCCTGGGAGCCACCTCGCTGTAGGGGCCGAAGCCGATCAGCTGCCTGTACATCTCGGTGGTCCGGTTCATGGAGCGGAACAGGGGGAAGAGGCCCCAGAGGCGGAAGCGGCGGCCTTCCAGGAACAGGTTGGCGATCTCGAACTTGCGCTCCAGGACCAGGTTGTAGTCCTCGAAGCGGGGGTAGTAGGTGAGCAGGCGCTGGTAGGCCTTGAAGGCCTTCTCGGGACGGTCGAGCCGCTCGTAGGCCCGGGCCGCCAGGAACTGCCCCTCGGCGGCGTAGTCGGAGCGGGGCCACTGGCGGAAGATCCGGCCGGCGGCGCGGATGGCCACCCGGTGCTCCCCCTCCTCGAAGGCCTTGCGGGCCACCTCGATCTGCTCGGTCGCGGTGTCGCGCCGCCATCTGGCGGCCTGGCCGGGGGTCTCGTAGCGCCATCCCTCGCCCGGGGTGTACACGAAGGGGGCGAAGCAGAGATCGGTCGAGAGCCACAAGGCCAGCGCCAGGAGGAGGGATCTGAGTCGCTGGAGTCTCCTCATCGGAAGGCGGCAAGCTATGCCCCCCCGGAGAGGGGCGGTCAAGAGTTTCAGTCCCGTGGGGCGTGGAAGCGGTCGAAGCCCCCGTGGAGGCTCTCGGCCGGCTCCTCCCCGTCCATGGCCAGGATCCGGGCGCAGCTTCCCGGGTAGGCTTCCAGGAGGGGGCCGGCCCCTTCCTCTCCCAGCACCGAGAGGGCCGTGGCCAGGCCGTCGGCCAGGATGCCCGAGGGGGCGATCACCGTCACCAGGCGGCGCTCGGTCAGGCCCAGGCCGGTGCGGGGATCGACGATGTGGGAGTAGCGTACCCCGCCGATGTCCAGCGACTGGTGGAGATCCCCCGAAGTGGCCACCGCCTGTCGGGACAGGAGAAGCGTCCGCCCGGGATCCGGGCCGGACGTGGGGGGCAGCTGGATGCGCCATCCGGCCTTCCCCGGCGGGGGCGCCGAGACCGCGATGTCTCCGCCGGCCTCGACCAGGGCCGAGGCGATCCCGTGCCTCTCCAGGACCTCCAGCGCCTGGTCGAGCGCGTCGCCCTTGGCGATGCCGCCCGGATCCAGGCGCATTCCCGGAACCTCCAGCCTCGCCCTCCTCCGCTGGGGATCCAGCCGCAGCCGCTGCCAGCCGACCCGGGCCATGAACCGCTGCAGCTGCTCCTCGGGCGGGAGCCTGCGGGCGCGGCGCGCATGGCGCCAGGCGGCGGCCACCGGCCCCACCGTGATGTCGAAGGCCCCCCCCGACCTCCGGGCCAGGTCCTGGGCCCGGTCGAGCACCCGGTAAAGATCCTCGCTCGCCTCCACCCAGGCGCCCGGCTCGGCCGCCGTGCCCAGGAGGCTCAGCTCGCTGTCGGTGTCGTAGTTGCTCAGCCGCCGGTCCAGCTCCGCAACGCGCTCCATCGCGGCCTGGGCCGCCCGGCGGGCCTCCTCTTCGCTGCCGGCGTGGAGGACCACCCGGAAGGGGACGCCCATGTGGGGCTGGCTGAACTCGAACCGCTCCTGGAGGCCGTCGGGGCAGGCCGCCAGGGCCAGCGGAAGCAGGAGGCAATCCTTCACGGAGTCGGGTAGAGCAGGTGAGGCTGGCGGCGCTGGGCGAATTCCTGCTGCTCCGCCTCCCAGGCCGCCAGGATCTCGTCCAGCGGGCGCCGCCCCCGGATGGCTTCGAGGGTGGCCGGATGGCGGAGCAGGATCCGGACCCTCTCCAGGTCGAATTCGGCGGGATGGAGCCGGTGGAGGATGGAGGCGATGCCCGCGCCCAGGGCCGTCGGCCGGAACAGGTCGCGGTCGGTGACCTCGAAGCGGGCCCCGTGGCACAGCTTCCCGGCGTGCTTGCTGCTTTCGGGGACGAACCGGATCGGCTCCGCCCTTACGCCAGGTAGCTCCAGCCGGCGGATCTCGTCCACCAGGCGCCCGGAGTCGATCCAGGGGGCGCCGATCCGCTCGAAGGGAGCCGGAGTGCCCCGGCCCACCGAGAGGTCGGCGAACTCCAGGAGGCCGACGCCGGGGTAGAGGAGGGCCTGGGCCAGGCTGCGCATGTTGGGAGAGGTGTCTCGCCAGGGCAGCGAGGTCTCGTCCTGCCACAGCCCCCGATCCCAGTCCTCCAGCCCGACGATCTCCAGGTCGAGCTCCCACCCCTTCTCGGCGGCGAACAGGCGGGCCAGCTCGCCCACCGTCATGCCGTGGCGCAGCGGAATCGGATGGCAGGCCACGAAGCTGGCCTGGTCCAGCAGGACGGGGCCCTCGGCCACCGCGCCCGAGACGGGGTTGATCCGGTCCAGGACGAAGTACTCCAGCCCGGACTCGTGGGCCGCCTCCATCGAGAGCAGCAGGGTGGAGATGTAGGTGTAGAAGCGGCACCCGATGTCCTGGATGTCGAACACCAGCGCGTCCAGCCCCTCCAGGTCGGCCGCCTCGGGCTTGCGCGTCGCGCCGTAGAGGCTGGCCACCGGCAGGCCGGTCCCGGGGTCCGTCGAGTCGGACACTTCGCCCTCCAGCTTCCCCCGGATGCCATGCTCGGGGCTGAACAGCCGGGCCAGCCTCACCCCGGGGGCCCGGTGCAGCAGGTCGATGGTGGAGACGCCTTCCCGGTCCCTTCCGGTGTGGTTGGTGATCAGGCCGACGGTCCGTCCCCGCAGCGGGGCGTAGCCGGAGGCCTTCAGAACGTCGATGCCGTTGCGGGTGCTCCTCGGGGCCCCCAGGGAGCGGGGGGGCAGGGATCCGGGGAAGGGGTGGGAGGCGATCGCCTCCGCGGCGAGGGTGCCCAGGGCGCGCCGGAGCGCCAGCACGCTGCCTTCCTCGGTGGGATGGTTCCGGTTGGAGAGGAAGATCACGAAGGTGTCGGTGCCGGGATCGATCCAGAGGGAGGTCCCGGTCCATCCTGTGTGCCCGTATGAGCTCCGGGAGAAGAGGCTTCCCCTGGGGCCCGAGTAGGGGGACTCGATGTCCCAGCCCAGGCCCCGCTCGACGTCCATCGAGCCGGGAAGCCTGTTGCCCGACATCAGCGCCACCGTCTCCTCCTCGAGCACGGCCGCCCCCCGGTGGCGGCCTCCTGCGAGCAGCATGCGGGCGAACGCCGCCAGGTCGGAGGCGGTGGAGAAGAGGCCGGCGTGGCCGGCCACCCCTCCCATCCTGCGGGCGGTGGGATCGTGGACCCGGCCCCTGAGGAAGCCGGAGCCGCCGCCGTCCCGGGTGGTGGGCGCGATGCGGCCACGGAGCCCCTCCGGAGGCAGGAAGCCGGTGTCGCTCATTCCCAGCGGGCCGAAGATGCGTTCCCGGGCGAAGCGGTCCAGGGACTGGCCCGAGACCCGGCGGACCACCTCCCCCAGCAGGATGAAGTTGATGTCGCTGTAGCGGAAGCGGGCGCCGGGCTCGGCCTCCGGCTCCTGGGCGCAGGCCAGCTCGACGGCCGCCTGGACGCCCTCCCATCCGTCGGCCAGGGGGAGGCCCGGGGGCAGGCCCGAGGTGTGGGTGAGAAGGTGGACGATGCGCACCGGCTCCCTGTCCCGGGAGCCGAAACCGGGGATGTGCCTGGCGACCGGATCGTCGAGGGAGAGGGCGCCGGACTGCGCCAGCAGGGCCACGGAGGGAGCGGTGGCGACCACCTTGGTGAGGGAGGCCAGATCGAAGATGGTGTCGGGGGTCATGGGCTCGGGCGACGGCTCGACGGCCTTCCGCCCCAGGGCCCGCACATGCCTCTGGCCGCGGTGCTCCAGCCACAGGACCCCTCCCGGAAGCCGTCCCTGCGCGATGGCCTCCTCGACGGCCCGATCCATCCTCTCCAGCCCCTCCTCCGCAAGGAGGCCCGAGGGGGGCTCTCCGGCGAACGGCGGAGGAAGGAAGGTGGCGGGAGGCCCGTCGGGAGAGGTGGCGCAGGCGGCCAGCAGGAGCAGGGCGGCCGGACAGGCAGGGCGTCTCATCGCAGTCGCGGGGAAGGGTAGAACGCCCCTGCAGGATTGGCCAACCGATTCGCCGCCGGTCCAGAAAAGGTTTGCTCCGGGAGAGGGGGAGTCCCGACAATCGGCCTTCCACCGGCCTTCCGGCTTCCTGGGACGCACCCGGGGGAGGACCGGGCCGACGCCATGCCACTCACCCACACCACAAAGCTGTTCGCCAAGGCCCTGGAAGGGAAGTACGCCCTGGGCGCCTTCAACGTCAACAACATGGAGCTCCTGCAGGCCATCGTGGAGGCCTGCGAGGAGGAGAAGGCGCCGGTGATGCTGCAGATCTCCAAGGGCGCCCGAAGCTACGCCAGCCCGGCCTACCTCAAGAAGCTGATCGAGGCGGCGGTGGAGACCACCACCATCCCCATCGCGGTACACCTGGACCACGGCGACACCTTCGAGCTGTGCAAGCAGTGCATCGACGACGGCTTCACCAGCGTGATGATCGACGGCAGCCACCTGCCCTTCGACGAGAACGCGGCGCTCTGCCGCCAGGTGGTGGAGTACGCCCACCAGCACGGAGCGGTGGTCGAGGGGGAGCTGGGCCAGCTGGTCGGGGCCCAGTTCGACGAGGGGGAGGAGGGGGGCCAGTACTCCGAGGGGGGCGTCTACACCCACCCCGAGGAAGCGGTGAAGTTCGTCAGGGAGACCGGGGTGGACTCCCTGGCGGTGGCCATCGGCAATTCCCACGGAGCCTACAAGTTCAAGGGGGAGCAGCACCTGGATCTGGACCGTCTCAAGGCGATCAAGGCGGCCCTGATGGACGCGGGCCTGGGGGACTACCCCCTGGTGCTCCACGGAGCCTCCAGCGTCCCCAGGGAGCTGGCCGAGGAGATCAACCGGTACGGCGGCGATCTCGGGACCGGCACCGCGGGCGTGCCCGAGGAGGACATCGAGGTGGCCCGCCGCACCGGCTGCACCAAGGTCAACATCGACACCGATCTCCGGCTGGCCATGACCGCGGCCATCCGCAAGGCCATGAGCGAGGATCCCGGGCAGTTCGATCCCCGGAAGTACCTGGGCCCGGCCCGGGATCGGGTAAAGCAGCTGGTCCGGCACAAGGTGACCAATGTGCTCTGCTGCGCCGGCCACGCCTTCGACTGACGCCCTTCCTCCCCTCCGCTCCCCGAAGGATCAGGGATGAGGGAGATCGGAGAGCTGGGAAGCGAGGAGCAGGCCCGCCTCTTCGTCGACTACCTGCTCACCCGCAAGGTGGAGGGCGAGGCGGACCGCCTGCCCTCGGGGCGCTGGTCGGTATGGGTGCACGACGAGGACCAGTGCGAGCGGGCGGGAAGGTGGCTGCGGGAGTTCGCCTCCGATCCCGCCTCCCAGCGCTTCGCCGGAGCGGAGAGGGTGGCCTCGGCCATGCGGAAGGAGGACCAGGCCAGGGAGCAGAAATGGAGGAGGCGCCAGCGCCGGCTCTCAGGCAGAAGCGTGATTCAGCGGCCCGGCTTGGGAGCCGCGACACTCGCTGTGGTCCTGCTTTGCGTGGGGGTGTTCGTGCTCCAGTTGCTCTTTCCGGAGAAAGTAACCCCCTGGCTGTACATCTCGAATTTCAGATCCGGCCTTCCCGAGATCGTCGATCGCTTCCAGATATGGAGGCTGGTGACACCCGCCCTGATGCACGGATCCCTGGTCCACCTGCTGTTCAACCTCTGGTGGCTGTGGGACCTGGGAAGGATCCTGGAGTGGAAGATGGGAGCATGGCCCCTGGTCCTGACGATGTCGGCGATCGCCCTGATCTCCAACCTGGCCCAGTACTTCGCCACGGGACCCGCCTTCATGGGGGCTTCGGGCGTGGTCTTCGGCCTGCTGGGCTTCATCTGGATGAAAGGGCGGGTCGATCCCGGCTACGGGCTGGCGCTGCCCAGGGGCGTGGCCATCTTCATGCTGGCCATCCTGGCGCTGGGGTGGATCGGCTTCTTCGAAGTAATGCGAATCAGCGTCGCCAACACCGCTCACACGGCGGGACTGCTGGCGGGGATGGCCTGCTCCTTCTCGCCCTGGCCCAGGGCCAGGAGATAGGGCAGTAGGGAAGGGGAGCGCCGCCCCGGGGAGGGCGGGGTCGGCGCGCGGCGGGAGGGTCCTACCGGGTGTAGCCTCCGGGACGCTCCTCGCGGGGACGGGCGATGTTGACGGTCAGGGGACGGCCCTCGTAGTTGCTTCCGTTGAGGGCGTTGATCGCCCGCTCGGCCTCCTCCTTGGTGGCCATGGTCACGAAGCCGAAGCCTCGGGAGCGGCCGGTCTCCCGGTCGAGGATTATCCGGGCCTGGATCACTTCCCCGTATTCGGAGAAGATCTCGGTGAGCTGGCGGTCTTCGGCGACGCTGAAGGGAAGGTTTCCAACGAAAAGGCGGGTCTCGGTTTCCATCTATCTGTCTCGGACATGCGGCCGCCTCCCGCTCGGAACCGTTCCCGACCTCGGGTTCTCAAACCGCTGCCGGGATCGATTCCGCAAGCCGGTTTTCTAACTTCCATGGGGACAGTGGCCGCCGTTACGGGGGGCACACTGCCCCAGGCTCCCCCCCGATGTAAAGCCCCGAAATGATCCCCTTCCGGGCGGGCAGCCGGTGCGGAGGAGCCATGCCCGGACAATTCCTCCGCCTGCGGGAAGCGCTGGCTGCGTGGAGGAGGCGGAGCGGGCGTCCGGGGCGGTCGGCGCACGCACGCGGGGTTCCTGCCACGGATGCTGCCGTGGCCGTGGTCGTGGTCCCGGTCGGCGAACGCACGCGGGGTTCCTGCGGACCGCCGCTCCGGATCGGGGATCCTCCCAAGCGGGGGCTGCGAACAGCGGATCCGGAGGCGCCCAAGGAGGAGGATCCTCAGGATGCCATGGAAGACAGGCGCGCAATCCGGCCTGCCCGGAAGCCCGGCCATCGCCTCTGGAATGGAGGCGGCCGCCTCGCCGGCCCTCGAGCCGGGAGAGCGGGAGGAAGGGACGGGCCTCTCAGGAGTCTTCCGCCTGCCGGCTCCTCAGGTCGCTGACCGACTCCAGGTGGCCGGTCTGGGGGAACATGTCCAGAGGAACGACGCCCTCCAGGGCGAACCGTCCCTTCCCGCAAAGCCGGCGCAGGTCACGGCAGAGGGTGGCCGGATGGCAGGAGACGTAGAGGATCTGCCGGGGAGGATGCCTGATCAGGGCCTCGATCACCTTGGGATCGCAGCCCTTTCTCGGGGGATCCAGGATAACGCAGGTCCTGCGGGGATCGAAGCGGGCGAGAACGCGGGGCAGCGAGATCTCCGCCGGGGAGGCGAGGAACTCCCCGTGCCGGTGGCCCATCCTCAGGGCGTTCTCGCGGGCCGACCGGATGGCCTTCCTGTCGAGCTCTATTCCCAGGAAGCGCTCGACCCGGCCGGCCAGCTGGAGGCAGAAGAAGCCGATGCCGCAGTAGACGTCCAGCAGGCGGCTCGCTCCGGAGGACTCCAGGGCCCGGGCGGCCGTCTCCACCAGCCGGGGAAGGATCGATCCGTTGACCTGGAAGAAGGAGTCCCTGGGAAGATCCCACTCCTCGGGCATGAGGCGCAGGTCGAACTTGGTTCCGCTCCTCTCCGGAGGATCGAGGCGGATCCCGGCCAGCTTCCGGTTGAGCTCCTCCTCGGCCAGGAGGCACTCCCCGACATCGACCACCCGGCGGCCCTCGTGCTCCAGGTAGCCGATGGCCATGCGCCCCTCCGGCTTGTTCCAGCCGCTGCGGACCAGGATTCGGTTGCGGTAGCCCAGGGTCCTGGGGGAGGGGACGATGGGAGCGACCGGCGGATCCTGGAAGCCCCCGATCCGGCGCAGGGCCTGGTCGAGCTGCCGGCTCTTGATCTCCAGCTGGACGGAGTAGGGCAGGTGCTGGTACTGGCAGCCGCCGCACCGGGCGAAGAGGGGACAGGGGGGCTCGACCCGATCGGGGGAGGGCTCCAGGACCTCCAGAAGCCTTGCCCGGGCGTGCTGGGAGCGGCGCTCCCGGATCTCGGCGCGCACCCTCTCCCCCACGGCGACGAAGGGGACGAAGACCGCCAGGCCGCCGAGGCGGCCCACCCCCTCGCCTCCGTAGGCGATGTCCCCGATGCGCAGCTCGACGATGTCCCCGACCGCGGGATCCCTGTCCTTCAACGCGGCCGGGTTCAGGGACGGTGGCTCTCCCGGTAGTGCTGCAGGAGCATGTCGGTCCCGAAGTCGCCGTCGAACTCCCTCCAGACGGCATGCACGTGGTTGGCGTCGTTCTGGATGTTGTCGTACTCCAGCAGGAAGGTCGGGCCCTGGACGCTGTAGTAGTGGGCCTCGCCCCGCTTCCGGCTTCCCATCCAGGCGAAGTGGACCTTGTCGAAGCCGGCCGCCTCGATCTGCTCCAGGTCCATCCTGGCCAGCTCGCTGCGGTTGCGGAAGAGGTAGAGCCGGACGAGGCGCCTGAGGGCCTGCTTCTGGCCGGGGCGCAGGTCGGAGGCGGCGATGCCCTTGTGCTCCAGGGGATCGATGCTGCGCTGCGCCCCGGTGAGGATGTCCCTTGGGGCCTCCTCGGCCACCAGGGCCTTGGCCAGCTGGTCCTGGTCCAGGGAGCGGACCAGGGAGCGGGCCACGTCCTCCTCGCGGTCCAGCACCCGCAGCCCCTTGTGCGGGCCCGAGAGCACCCGGGCCGGGTTGGTTCCGAAGAAGGAGGGGGTGCCGGAGACCAGCAGCCCCTCGACCACCGTGTAGTTGAGCGAGAGGTGGTGCCCTTCGAAGCGCCAGCCCCAGGTCCCCTCCAGCGAAGGGGCGCCGAAGACGCTCAGGTGGTAGAGGGCCGGGTCCCGGGAGAAGCGGCGGCCGGGCCCCTCGATGGTTTGGAGTATCTTCTCCAGGCTCATGATCTGGAGCGACTTGATCTGGCCCCGGCGGCTGGTCCCGGTGGCCAGCAGGGCGTAGGCCAGCGCCTTCTGCTCCTCCCTCATCCCGGAAATGGGCAGGCCCTTGCGGTCGCGGGGGATGAAGTGCCAGTCGAGCCTCTCGTCGCTTCCGAATTCGAAGGAGGCCTGCTTTCTCTGATCCTCGTCCAGCGAGGCGAGGAAGGCCTGGGCGGCCTCCTTCATCTCCCTCACCTCGGGCTCGGCCGGCCAGGAGACCTGGGCCAGAACAGGGCAGAGAGCCGCCAGGCAGGAGATCCGCAGCGATGTCATGGGGCCAGGATCGGATGAACGGGGGGGAGTTGGCAATCCGCAAAAGGGGAGGCCTGGCAGGAGGGGACCGGGCACAATGGGCTTTTTCCCGCCCGGCTTCTGCTGTTGATTGTCCTGGTGATCGCGTTGCTTGACTACGGTTCCGGGAACCTGAGGAGCGTGCACAAGGCGCTGCTGGCGGCAGGCGGGCGGGTAGAGGTGGTGGACCATGCCTCCGGCTTCGGGGGCGGCTACGGAGGGATGGTGCTGCCGGGGGTGGGCACCTTCGACGACTGCGTCGCCGAGCTGCACCGGCGGGGCCTCTGGGAGCGCATCCTGGATCACATCCGGGAGGGGAGGAAGTTCCTGGGCATCTGCGTCGGCTACCAGGTCCTCTTCGAGGATAGCCGGGAGTTCGCCAGCGCCCGGAAGGGGCTGGGCCTGTGGAAGGGGAGCATCGTCCGCTTCCGGGAGGACCAGGGGATCAAGGTGCCCCAGATCGGCTGGAACGTCCTCGATGTCCGCCGCAGGGACTGCCCCCTCTTCCAGGGGATCCCCGAGGGGAGCCGCGCCTACTTCGTGCACAGCTACTACCCCCGGCCGGAGGACCCCGGCGTGGTGGCCTGCCTGGCCCGCTACGGGGAGCCCTTCGCAGCCTCCGCCTGGGAGGGGAGCCTCTTCGCCACCCAGTTCCATCCCGAGAAGAGCCAGGAAGTGGGACTTCGCATCCTGCGCAACTTCGTGGAGTGGGACGGGTGATGGCGGCGCCAAACGGCTTGCGGATCGGTCCGCCATGAGCCAGCATCCTCCCCCGATAGCCGACCACCACCAGGAGAAAGACATGGCCCACGAACTTCCAGCGCTGCCCTATCCGACCGACGCCCTGGAGCCGCACATCGACGCCAGGACCATGGAGATCCACCATGGGAAGCACCACGCCACCTACGTCAGCAAGCTGAACGGGGCCCTGGAGGGGCATCCCGGCCTGGCCGGAAAGTCCATCTGCGAGCTGCTGGGAAGCCTGGAGTCGGTTCCCGAATCCATCCGGGGCGCGGTCCGCAACAACGGGGGCGGCCACGCCAACCACAGCTTCTTCTGGGGACTGATGGCCGCCAACGCCGGGGGCAGCCCCTCGGGGCAGCTGGCCGCCGACATCGACGCGGCCTTCGGCAGCTTCGGAGGCTTCCAGCAGCAGTTCGAGACGGCCGGCCTGACCCGCTTCGGCAGCGGCTGGGCCTGGCTCTACGTCGACGCCCACGGGAAGCTGGCGGTGGGCTCCACCCCCAACCAGGACAGCCCCCTGACCGAGAAGACCGGACGCCCGATCCTGGGCTGCGACGTCTGGGAGCACGCCTACTACCTCAAGTACCAGAACCGCCGTCCCGACTACCTCAAGGCCTTCTGGAACGTCGTCGACTGGGAAGCGGTGGCCCGGAACTACTCGGAAGCCGCAGGATAGGACGCCCGCTTCCCGGCAAGCGGGCCCGGCCGCAGGGACCCGAGGCTTCAAGGCCGCTCCAGGACCGGAGCGGCCTTTTTTCCAGCTCCCGGATCCCGGCCCCAGAGTCTGCCTCCCATCTCCCATGCACCTCCTGGACTACCTGGTCCTCCTGGCCTACTTCGGCCTGATCCTCTGGATGGGCAAGGTGGCCAGCGGCCGCATCCGCAAGCAGGACGACTACCTCCTGGGAGGGCGCTCCTTCGGGCTGTTCGTCCAGGGCTTCGCCGCCTTCGGTGCCGGCACCGGATCCTCGGATCCGGTCGCCACCGCCCGGACCACCTTCACCAGCGGGATGAGCGGGATCTGGAGCATCCTCTCCTGGCTCTTCGTCACCCCATTCTACTGGTTCGCCGGGGTCTGGTACCGGCGGATGCGCCACCTGACCCTGGGGGACTGGTTCGTGGAGCGCTACGAGTCTCGCGATCTGGGAGCGGCCTACACCGCCTTCGGCCTGCTCTTCTACATGGTCTACATCTCCATGCTCTTCTCCGCCATCGGCAAGGTGGCGGCTCCATTGCTGGGAGACTCGCTGGCGCTTCCGGGCATCGAACAGCCGTTTCCCCTGGAGTACGCGCTGGTTCCCCTGGTGGCCCTGATCGTGATCCTCTACGGAGTCTTCGGGGGGCTCCTGGCCGCCTACTGGACCGATGTCCTCCAGGGCCTCTGCATCATTGTCCTCTCCATCCTGCTGATCCCCTTCGGCCTTCAGGCCGTCGTGGAGCGGTTCGGGGATCCCGCAACCCAGGGGTGGATCTCCGGATTCTCCATCGTCGGGGAGCAGCTGCCCGACTCCATGTTCTCCCTGGTCGGCTCGGCCGCTTCCAGCGAGTTCCCCCTGCACCGCATCGCGGCGGTGACGGCGATTCTCCTGGTTGGCATCGTGGTCATGCCCCACTTCATCGCCACTGGAGGGGGATCGGCTCGGAACGAGTCGAGCGCGAGGATCGGCCTGGTGGCCGGGAACCTGGCCAAGCGCTTCTGCACCGTGGGATGGGCCCTGACCGCACTGATCGTGCTGGTCCTCTACTCCGGCGACTCCGAGGTGGTGGGCGATCCCGACCGGGCCTGGGGGGTGGCCTCCCGCGACCTGCTTCCAGCGGGACTCAGGGGCCTGATGCTGGCCTGCCTCCTGGCGGCCCTGATGAGCTCGGTGGACTGCTACATGCTGGTCTGCTCCGGCCTGGTGGTCCGCAACGTCTACCTCCCCTTCTTCAACCCGCATGCCGGAGAGGATCGGTGCCTATTCCTGGCCCGGTGCTCCGGAGCCGTGGTGGTGGCCGGGGCTGTGCTCTTCTCATGGTCGATGATGGACGTCTTCCAGCAGCTGCAGCTCACCTGGCTGGTCCCCATGATCTTCGCCGCTCCCTTCTGGGCCGGCCTGTTCTGGCGAAGAGCCACCACCGCGGCCGCCTGGATCACCGTCGGCTTCACCACCCTGGTCTTCTTCGTCCTTCCCTGGCTGCTGCCCGGCCTGGTCCCCGGCCTGCGCGAACATCCCGGATTCGCGGTGATGACTCACCAGGTCGTCCGCAGCGTGGAGCGGGAGGCGACCCCCGCCGACGTCCGCAGCGGCGCCGCCCAGGAGGCCGGAGAGACGATCCGGGAGGAGATCCGGACCGGCGGCAAGGCCGTCTACTGGTCGGGGGGCGTCGAGCCCCGGGAGGAAGGGGCCGCCATGGCCAGGCTACGGAGCGAGCAGCGCGACGGGGGCATGGTGGAGCTGTGGAACTACCAGGAGCCGCTGCGGGGCAGCGGCAGCTTCCAGCTGGTGTACCTGATCTACGATCTGCTGGGGGTGGACATGCAGGGCCAGACCGACTCCATGCTCAGCACCATGGAGCTTCCTCCCAAGATACTGCTTCCCTTCCTGGTCATGATCCTGGCCAGCCTGGCGACCCGTCCCAACACCCCGAGGGCGCTCGACGTCTACTACGCCAAGATGAGAGTGGAGGTGGATCCCGATCCGAGGGAGGATCGCAGGCGGATGCAGGAGGTCCGGGCCGATCCGCGGCGGTGGGACAAGGCCAAGCTGTTTCCCGGGACCTCCCTGGAATTCAACCGTCCGGACTGGAAGGACATCCTCGGCTTCCTGGCCACCTGGGCTGCCTGCTTCGGCGTCGTAGCGCTGGCGCTCGGCCTGGCGTCCCTCTTCTAGAAGAGGCGCATCGCCGAACCCTTTCGGGATTCCCTGCCGCTCTGGGGACAGTGGGTGGATCGGACGGCTGGCGGACGGCACGCGCTCCGTCTGAGCTTCTCCCCGCGGATCCCCAGGCCCGAGCTTGGGAGCCAGGCGGGCATGCCTGCCCGCAACCGCCCTTCGATCGCCCCTGTCGCCAAGGCCGGATGCGGGCGATGCCGGCCTCCGCCTTGGGGAACCGAGTCTGGCTGCAAGGGGGGGCTACCGGCTTCCCCGTCGACCGCTCCAGGCCGCGTTGAGCTTGTTGTAGGCGGCCATGGCGTCCCGATCTCCGGAGGCCATCGCTCCTGCCAGATCGTTGGAGATGTAGCGGAAGTGGCTCTCGAATTCCTGCCCGCTCCTGCTCTTGGAAATGGCCAGATCGACCGCCTTCATGTAGTGCCCCTGCGCCAGGGAGTCTTCGATGCTCTCCTCCAGGGCCGTGACATGGGGGGGCACTGGAGTCGGCGTACCCTTTTGGGGAGCCTCCACCGCATCCCTGGAGCAGGCGCAGAGAAGCGCGCAGAGGGCCAGCGCGGACAGCTGTATCTTCATGCTGCGAGACGATCGGCAGCTCCTACCAGCCTCCGGTGGGGTGGTTGGGATACCAGTAGAGATCGTTGGGGAGCTCTTCTGGACGGTTGGGGAAGCTGGAGTCTAGAGCGCCCCTCTTGGCCCGGCCCACCATTAAGTAGAACTGCCGGAAGCTGAGATTGACCGCATGCCCGCCCACGGCTCCCACCGCGGAGCGGCCTCCCACGTCCTCGTACGTGTTGTTGGAAACACCGCCGCTGTGCCTCTGGGAGATGCCCTCGTCAGGGCGGTTGCCGCTGTCGTTGAACAGGAAGGGGGTGTTCTCGTCGGTCTCCCACTGGATGATGTTGGACGACTTGAGGGACGACACCTTCACAGTGGGGTTGGCGTTGTTGTTTCCTATGACCCACCCGTTCCAGGTGTAGCTGGTCAGCTTGATGGGGCGCTGGAGGAAGAGGTTGCGCTTGGCTCCACGCGATTCGACCCGGTCCTTGGGGCAGATCAGCACCTTCTCGGTGCCAAGGTACGGAGCAAGCTGCCCATGCTTGAAACCTTCGTTGACCTGGCGGAAGAGCTGATCCTCGAGGCCCGCCAGGGAGATCGGCCCGGCCCATGGCTGGGCGCTTCCGCCTCCGCCCTTGTAGGCCCAGCAGTCGGGCCCGCTTCCGTTGCCTCCCCAGCCGGGGTGGGGCAGATGCTCCTGCGCATCGTCGGAATACATCAGCGTGGCCAGCATGATCTGCTTGGTGTTGTTGAAGTCGATCGTGTTCTGTGCCTTGTCCTTGGCCTTGGACAGGGCTGGCAGAAGCATGCCCGCCAGGATGGCGATGATTGCAATCACCACCAGCAGCTCGATCAGGGTGAAGGCCCTGGAGAGACCCGGGCTGGAAAAAATGAACCTCCTCATAGGTAGAACGGAACGACAGATAGCGCCAACCGCTGTCGAGTCAATCGAATTATGTCAGGAGAATCGCTTCTTCAAGGCGCATGCGTGGCTCCTGCCTGAAGCGGATTGGACGGAGCTTGAGCGTTGGCGCCGCCTGTCCAGTGTCGGTGGAAACTGCCCGATCTCATCTCTACGGCGAGGAACGGGGCTTATCATCGCGCTGATCGAGCAGTTGCATTGCGCCAGCAAGTTTGGCTAGGCCTGCTCGCCTTGGCGGGAGGATCGTCTGCCGGAGTCGGCGTGTCCGTACAGGATGGAGGGGCCTGCAGCCGTTTTCCCCGGATGGCATGGCCGCCAGGATTTGCTCGGCGACTCCATTGCTCCTGCTGGGGATCGTCCAGTTTCTTGTCTCGGAGAGCCGGGCGATCCTCCAGGAACATCCGTAGAGGAGACGATCTGGCAGAATGTGCGGTACGAAGGGCTTCCAGCGGAATCCCTGTCCAGGCGGAGGCCGGCATCGGCGGACTGGCGGAACAGGGATCCGCTAGCAGGGCTCGGATCGGATCGGTCTCGCCTCCTTCGGACGATGTCGCAGGAGCGGCGCCAAAGGCAGCGCAGCGACATGATCGGATGGCGGCCGTTCCCAGGGAGGATCGGGCCGTGCTTCGGGGACGGGCAGCGCGAAGAGCAGGGCAGGGGAACCGAAGGGAATCTCGCTACAGGTTGATGAAGTGGAAGCCGCCAAGCTTTCCGTCCGTGATGCTGATGTACTGGAGGATGTCTGGTCCTGGGACGCGCGTGACGATCTTCCAGAGGTGTATCCGTCCGTTCTGTGCCCGTAGCGCTCCCATGTAGCTGGTGGCGAAGCCGTCGGAGAGCCGGCGCTTGATGTCCGTTTGCAGCTTGGCGAAAAAGGAGGGATCGACTCCCAGCTGCTGGTGGAACATCTCCAGGAAGTTCTGGCTGGAGATGGGCTCCAGCGACTTCACCGAACCCTCCAGCATGGCCTTGAGCACCGATTGGCAGAGTTCTTCGGCCCCGGGCGGCGCCATCGGCTCTGTATCCGGAGGTTCGGTGTCGGCAATGGCGGACTCGTCCACGGTTTCTGGCTCTGGCTCTGGCTCTGGCTCTGGCTCTGGCTCGGCGGGCTGGGACGCGGGAGCAGGCCGTGGCGGCGGCGGGGTCTCCGCCTGGGGAACGGGAATCTCCAGCGCCTGCTCAAGCCGGGATTCCAGTTCCCGGATCTGGCCCTTGAGGATCCCGTTCTCCTTTGCCAGGCGGCTCTCCTCCAGGGGAGAGGAAGGAGCAGCCGGGACCCGGGCCTCCCTCGCCCCCTCCTCCAGGAAGGCCAGGCCGGCCAGGACTGCCGATGGCACCATCAGCGCCACGCAGGCCACCAGGGAGATCCCCGGAGCCTTTCCCTGGCGGTAGCGCCGGTCGGCCAGGATCAGCTGGAGCAGAAAGCCGGACAGGGCCAGCGCCAGGGCGACGGACATCAGAAGGAAGGGGTTCATGGACAGGCCGGTCTGGCCCGGATCCTGGACCGATCCCCGGTCTTTGCCAAGATTCAACCCGATGGGACGGAGCTCCCCCGTGCCGAGGCGAAAGTTGACGCCTGCGGAGATTCCCGGCGATCCTCTCCTCCCGAGTGAGGCTGTCGATCAAATGCGACTACGCGGCCCGGGCGGTCCTAGGCCTGGCCCGCATCGAGCCGCCGGGCCGGTCGATGCAGGTGAGATCCCTGGCGCAGCAGGAATCGATCCCCCAGGCATTCCTCTCCCGCATCCTGGTGGATCTGCGCAAGGGGGGCCTGGTGCGCAGCCTCAGGGGCCGGGGAGGGGGGTATGCGCTGGCGCGGGATCCCGGGGAGATCACCCTTGCCGATGTGCTCCGCTGCGTGGAGGAGGACTGCTTCGGAATCGCCACCGACGACGGCTGCCCCGCGGCTCTCCGAGAGGAATGGGCCCGGCTTCAGGCCGATATGGAGCGGGCGGCGGCGGGAATCGACTTCCAGGCCATCATGGAGCGGAGCCGGCCGGCAGCCGAGATGTACTACATTTAGCGGCCCGGTGCCGCACCTTCCCGCCAGGCCGTATCCCCGGAAGACTGGAACTGGCAAGCACGAATGGGCCTGCTGCTCTACAACACCCTGACTCGCAAGCTTGAGCCCTTTCCGGCTCCGGATCGGGAGGACCGTCCCCTGAGCGCCTACTGCTGCGGACCGACCGTCCACGACTACGCCCACATCGGCAACTTCCGGATCTTCGTGCTGGCGGACCTGCTGTGCCGCTACCTGCGCTTCCGAGGTCGACAGGTCGTGCATGTGATGAACATCACCGACGTGGAGGACAAGATCCTCGACAGGGTGCGGGATTCGGGCGTTCCCCTCGGGGAGTACACCGGCAGGTACATCGCGGCCTTCTTCGAGGATCTCGAGGCGCTGCGCTGCCGTCCCCCCGACCATGTCCCCCGGGCCACCGGCCACATCGGGGAGATCCAGGAATTGATCCAGAAGCTGGTGGACCGGGGGATCGCCTACCAGGCCGACGGTTCGGTCTACTTCAGCATCGGCAAGTACCGGGAGCAGGGCCACGACTACGGGGTGCTGGCCCGGCTGGATCTGGAGAAGATGAGGCCCGGGCAGCGGGTGCAGGAGGACGAGTACGAGAAGGAGTCGGTGGCCGACTTCGCCTTGTGGAAGGCCTGGAGGCCCGGGGACGGAGATGTCTCCTGGCCGAGCCCCTGGGGCCGGGGGCGCCCGGGGTGGCACATCGAGTGCAGTGCCATGAGCACCCACATCCTTGGATCCTGCATCGATCTGCACCTGGGAGGGGAGGACCTGGTCTTTCCCCACCACGAGGACGAGATCGCCCAGTGCGAGGGCGCCGGGCTGGAGGCTCCGTTCGTCAGGCACTGGCTCCATGGGGCCCACCTCCTGGTCGACGGCCGGAAGATGTCCAAGTCGGCGGGCAACTACCACACGCTGCGCGACCTGATCGCCGAGGGCTTCTCGGGACGCGAGGTGCGCTTCGAGCTTGCCTCCACCCACTACCGGGAGACCTGCAACTTCACCCTGGAGGGCCTGCGCGCCCGCCGGGCGGCCCTCCAGCGCATCGACGAGTGCGTCGCCCGGCTCGAGGCCAGGGCCGGCCGGACCGAGGCGCAGCCGGACGGGGAGCTGGCCGGACGCTTCGTCGAGGCCATGGACCAGGACCTGAACGTCTCCTCCTGCTGGGCGGCGGTCTTCGACTGGGTGCGCAGGGCCAACCGCCTGCTCGACAGTGGTGGACTGGACGCCGACGGGGCGGCCGCCCAGCTGGCGGCGTGGAGGGAAGTCGACCAGGTGCTGGCCCTGGGAAGCCCCGAGGCCGACGGGATCCCGCCTGAGGTGGCCGGGCTGGTGGACGAGCGCCAGAGGGCGCGCAAGGAGCGGGACTTCTCCCGGGCCGACGCCATCCGGGATCGGCTGGCGGGGATGGGGTGGAGGATCGAGGACACCCCGGAGGGTCCCAAGGCGAAGCGGACTTGAACCGGAGCCCGATCCGGGCCACTATCCTGCGGAGGCCATGCTAGGGAGAATCGGATGTCTGCTGCTGGCCGGGGCGTCCCTCGCACCGGCGGCCAATGGCCAGGGGCTCTCGGGCCTGGGCCAGGATTCGGCCGGAGCCCCGGTGCCGCTCCGCCCCCGGGATTCGGCCCCCCCTCCCGTCCAGCGCGCCTTTCCCGAGGATCGGCTCCTGAGCTGGGATGCGGTCCACAAGGAGATCGTCCCCGGCAAGGGGGACAAGAAGGCCTTCACCCACTTCAGCGTCACCAACGCCACCCGCATACCGGTGACCATCACCCAGATCCGCCCGTCCTGCGGCTGCACCCTGGCCAAGAGCCCCCCGCTGCCCTGGAGGCTCCTTCCCGGAGAGGGCGACCGGCTGGATCTGGAGATCGGCGTCGAGGGCAAGAGCGGCTCGCTGGAGAAGTCGGTCCGGGTCTACAGCACCGCCGGCATCAAGACCCTGACCTTCAAGGTCGTCCTACCCGAGCGCGAGCAGATGTCGGCCAGCGAGCGGATGGCCAACATCCGCCTGGCCACCCGGGATCGCCAGGTGGTCTTCCGGGGAAAGTGCAAGAGCTGCCACTTCGATCCGGCGGTGGGCGCCAAGGGCGAGGAGCTCTACCAGGCGGCCTGCGCCATCTGCCACGACTCCCCGCACCGGGCCTCGATGGTCCCCTTCCTGGGCGCATACAAGCCGGGCGTCAGGAAGAACGAGGCCTACTGGAGGATGTGGATCGCCCACGGCAGGCCGGGCACCCTGATGCCCGCCTTCGACAGGAAGCAGGGAGGCCCCCTGGAGCAGGAGCAGATCGACGACCTGGTCGCCTGGCTCGGGATCCGCTTCCCCGAAGCGCCCGCCCGCTTGCAGGGGACGCCCCTGCCGGGCGGCGGAGCATCTCCCGGGAGGTAGTACATGCCGGGAAGGGTCAACGGGTGCTTCATCACCTTCGATGGCACCGATGCCGCGGGCAAGACCACCCAGCTGCGGATCCTCGCCGCCTACCTCCAGGAGAGGGGGCACGAGGTGCGCATCGTCCGGGAGCCGGGGGGGACAGTGGTGGGGGAGCAGGTCCGGGAGATCCTCAAGAACCCGGAGCTCTCGGGGCTCATCTCCCCCGAAACCGAGTTCTTCCTCCTTTGCGCCTGCCGCAGCGAGCTGGTGCGCACGGTGATCCTGCCGGCCCTGGAGCAGGGCTGCGTGGTGCTCTGCGACCGGTTCACCGACTCCACCCTGGCCTACCAGGGCTTCGGAAGGGGGCTGGACCGCGAGAGGCTCCAGTCGGGCATCGGCTTCTCCACCGGGGAGCTCCGCCCAGACGCCACCATCTACCTGGACGTCCCACTTCCGGTGAGCCAGGAGCGCAAGCGGAAGCGGGAGGCGACGGGCGGGTCGGGGCCCCCGGACCGCTTCGACCGCTCGGGGGACGACTTCTTCCGCCGGGTGGACGAGGGCTTCCGCCAGCTGGCCGAGGAGCAACCCGACCGCATCCACGTGGTCGATGCCAGAGGCGACGTGGAGACCGTGGCCTCGGACGTCCTCGATGCGCTGGCCGCCGCCGAGCTGGGCCTCTAGCCCCCTCCGCCCCCTCCGGCGGCGGAGTACGGAGGGCCTCCGGTTGACCTGCGCCGATCTTCCCTTCATGTTGTAGGGGAGGAGCGCCGGCGGGCCCGGAAGGAAACCCTCGCCCCGTTCCGGATCGCGACAGATGGGAAGCCAGGCCAAGCACAAGTACGACGAGAGCAAGATCAGGACCCTCTCCTCCCTGGAGCATATCCGGCTCAGGACCGGGATGTACATCGGCCGGATCGGGGACGGGAGCCACTACGACGACGGCTGCTACATCCTGCTCAAGGAGGTCATCGACAACGCCATCGACGAGTTCATCATGGGCTTCGGCAAGGAGGTCCACGTGGAGATCGGCGAGGAGTCCGTCTCGGTCCGGGACTTCGGGCGGGGGATCCCCCTGGGCAAGGTGGTGGACTGCGTCTCCACCATCAACACCGGGGCCAAGTACAACGACGAGGTCTTCCAGTTCAGCGTGGGCCTCAACGGGGTCGGGACCAAGGCGGTCAACGCCCTCTCCAGGGAATTCATGGTCCGCAGCGTGCGCTCCCGCAGGTACTCCCAGGCGGTCTTCGAGCGGGGCTCCCTCAAGGAGCAGACCCAGGGGGCCTCGGGCGACGAGCCCGACGGGACCCTGGTCCGCTTCGTGCCCGATCCCGAGATCTTCCGCAGGATCGAGTTCCGGGAGGATCTGGTCGACCGGCGCCTCAGGCACTACGCCTACCTCAACTCGGGCCTGCGCCTGATCTGGAACGGCAGGACCTACCATTCCCGGAAGGGGCTGCTGGACCTGATCGGCGAGGAGATCGGGCAGGAGGCCCTCTACCCCCCCCTCTACCACGCCTCCCGCACCCTGGAGTTCTGCTTCACCCACGGGGGCGACCGCAGCGGGGAGACCTTCTACTCCTTCGTCAACGGACAGTACACCTCCGACGGGGGCGCCCACCTGAGCGCCTTCCGGGAGGGGCTGCTCAAGGCGGTCAACGAGTACGCCAAGGGGAAGTACGACGGGGACGACGTGCGGGAGGCGATGGTGGGCGCGGTGGCCGTGCGGCTGCAGGATCCGGTGTTCGAGTCGCAGACCAAGAACAAGCTGGGCAACACCGAGATCCGCTCCGAGCTGGTCGGACAGGTGCGCGAAGCCGCCCTCAAGCTGCTGCACGGCGGCAAGGAGGCCGCCGACAGCATCCTGGCCAAGGTGGAGGCCACCCGCCAGCTGCGCAAGGAGCTCCAGGCGGTCAAGAAGATCGCCCGGGAGAGGGCCAAGGCGGTCCGCATCCGCATCCCCCAGCTCAAGGACTGCAAGGTCCACTTCGACCGCAGGCGGGACCGGGGCCGGGAATCGATGATCTTCATCACCGAGGGGGTCTCGGCCTCCGGCTCGATCGTCAGCTGCCGCGATGTCGCCACCCAGGCCATCTTCACCCTCAAGGGCAAGCCGCTCAACGTGTGGGACCTCAAGCGGGACGTCATGTACAAGAACGACGAGATGTACAACCTGATGTGCGCCCTGGGCATCGAGGAGAGCGTGGAGCGGCTCCGGTACAACAAGGTGATCCTGGCCACCGACGCCGACGTGGACGGGCTGCACATCCGCAACCTGATGATCACCTACTTCTTCCGCTTCTTCGACCAGCTGGTCTGCGAGGGCCACCTGCATGTCCTGGAGACGCCCCTCTTCCGGGTGCGCAGCAAGAAGAGGACCCTCTACTGCTACAGCGAGAGGGAGCGCGCCAGGGCCGAGGGGGAGATCGGCAGGGGCAGGGAGGTCACCCGCTTCAAGGGGCTGGGGGAGATCTCCCCCAGGGAGTTCAAGAACTTCATCTCCGAGGGCATGCGCCTCAGCCAGGTCGAGTACGCGGCCCGCCGGGAGGCGGGCGAGATCTTCTCCTTCTACATGGGGAAGAACACCCCGGCGCGCAAGGAGTACATCATGGAGAACCTGGTGGTGCCGAGGGAGGACTAGCGGCATGCCAAAGCGGAACGCCGGGGGAGGGCTGCTCCCCTTCGAGGGCAACGGGGACCAGCCCTGCCCGCTGCACGGCCGGATGGACCGCTCCTTCCTGGAGTACGCCTCCTACGTCATCCGGGACCGGGCCATCCCCAGCTGCCACGACGGCCTCAAGCCGGTGCAGCGGCGGATCCTGTGGTCGCTGCGCCAGAACGACGACGGCAAGTTCATCAAGGTGGCCAACATCGTGGGGCACGCCATGCAGTACCACCCCCACGGAGACGCCTCCATCGGCGACGCGCTGGTGGTGCTGGCCAACAAGCGCTACCTGATCGAGCGCCAGGGCAACTTCGGCAACGTGTACACCGGGGATCCCGCCGCGGCGCCCCGCTACATCGAGTGCCGCCTGACTCCCCTGGCCCGGGAGGAGCTCTTCGACGACGAGCTGACCGAGACGGTCCCCAGCTACGACGGGCGGGGCAGGGAGCCGGTGGCCCTTCCCTCGCGGCTTCCGCTGCTGCTGATGCTGGGCACCGAGGGCATCGCGGTGGGCCTCTCCTCGCGCATCCTGCCCCACAACTTCGTCGAGCTTCTCGAGGCGCAGATCGCGGCGCTGCGCAGGAAGCCCTTCGAGCTCTTTCCCGACTTCATCGCCGGGGGCCTGATGGATCCCTCGGCCTACGACGACGGGAGGGGAAGCGTGCGCATCCGGGCGCGCATCGAGGTCAGGGACGGCTCCACCCTGGCGATCCGGGAGATCCCTCCGGGCACCACCACCGAATCGATCATCGCCTCGATCGAGGACGCGGCCCGCAAGGGGAAGCTGAAGGTGCGCTCGATCAACGACTTCACCGCCGAGCGCATCGAGATCGAGATCAAGTCGCCGCCCGGAGTGGAGGCCGGGAAGCTGGTGGACGCCCTCTACGCCTTCACCAGCTGCGAGGTCTCCCTCTCCAGCCGCATCACGGTGATCCGGGAGGGGCGTCCGGCGGAGATGACCGTCTCGGAGCTGGTCCGGATGAACGCCTCGGACCTGGTGGACCTGCTGCGCCGCCAGCTGGAGCACCAGCAGCGCAAGCTGGAGGAGGAGATCTTCTTCAAGACCCTGGTCCGCATCTTCGTCGAGAACCGGATCTACAAGTCGATCGAGTCGTGCCGCACCAACGAGGCCATCCACAAGGCCGTGCTCGAGGGCCTCGAGCCCCACCGCAGCGAGTACTACCGCGACCTCGCCAGCGAGGACGTGGAGATGCTGCTGGGCGTGCGCATCCGGCGCATCTCCCTCTTCGACATGGAGAAGCACCGCCAGGAGATGGAGAAGGTCCAGGAGCGGCTCGACCAGATCCGCAAGCACCTGCGCTCCATCACCCGCTACGCCATCAGCCACCTCAAGGGGCTGATCAGCCGCTACGGGGAGGAGTACAAGCGGCTGACCGAGGTTTGCGCCTTCGAGGCGGTCGAGGCCCGCCAGGCCGCCTTCAAGTCCTTCAAGGCGGCCTACGACAGGGCCAGGGGGTACCTGGGATACAAGGTGCAGGGCGAGGAGTTCGAGATCGCCTGCTCCAAGCTGGACAAGCTGCTCCTGGTGTTCCGGGACGGAGGCTACCGGGTGGTGCAGGTGGAGGAGAAGACGTTCGTGGGCAGCGACCTGCTCTACTGCGCCCATCCCGACCGGGATGCGGAGTACACCATGGTCTACCGCCTGGCCAAGGCCACCTTCCTGAAGCGCCTCCGCATCGGAGGGACCATCCTCAACAAGGAGTACCGGTGCGCCCCCGAGAAGTCGAAGATCCTGCTCTGGGAGGAGGGGACGCCCGAAACCCTCTACATCAGGTACAAGCCCGCTCCCTACCAGCGGTTCGCCCAGCAGACGCTGGCCCCCGGCGAGCTGGCGGTCAAGGGCCCCAAGGTCAGGGGCAAGCAGATCACCATCAAGGAGGTGGCCTCGGTGCGCTCCTCGCCTCCGCGCAACTGGGACGCCGAGGCGCCCACTTCCCGGCTGCGCCTGGCCTGAGCCCCGTGGAGCGCCTGCTCGCCCTGTTCGCCCGGCTCTTTCCCCTGTGGACCCTGCTGGGCGTCCTTGCGGCCCTGGCGGCCCCGGGGCTCTTCGCCTGGTTCGAGGGGAGGCTGATCGTGGCGGGCCTGGCCCTGATCATGCTGGGGATGGGGCTCACCCTGCGCCTCGAGGACTTCCGCCGGGTCTTCGAGCTGCCCTGGCCCATCCTGGCGGGGGTGGCGCTGCAGTTCTCGGTCATGCCCTTCCTGGGATGGAGCATCGCCCGGGCCATGGCGCTTCCCCCCGACTTCGCGGTGGGCCTGATCCTGGTCTCCTCCTGTCCCGGAGGCACCGCCTCCAACGTGGTGGCCTTCCTGGCCCGGGCCAACGTGGCCCTCTCGGTGTCCATGACCCTCGCCTCCACCCTCCTGGCGGTGGCGATGACCCCGCTGCTCGCCGGAACGCTGGC
Organism: Limisphaerales bacterium; assembly: GCA_965221075.1. Taxonomy (GTDB): domain Bacteria; phylum Verrucomicrobiota; class Verrucomicrobiia; order Limisphaerales; family AAA164-E04; genus UBA2970. The sequence continues at coordinate 2,224,739 of OZ244865.1, read as the reverse complement.
GGGCGCCTACGTACCGGTGGACGCCTGGGCCCTGCTGCGGGACGTGATGCTGGTGGGGGCCCTGCCGGTGCTCCTGGGGGCGGCGCTCGGCCAGTGGGCCCCGGGATGGGTGGGGCGCCTGCAGCGCGTCTCCCCGACGGTGGCGGTGATCCTGATCGTGCTGATCGTCTCCAGCGTCGTCGGCTCGAGGCGCGAGGACATCCTCGAGAATGGAGGGATGCTGATCCTGTCCCTGGCGCTGCTCCACTCGCTGGCCTTCCTGCTGGGGTACTTCCTCTCCGTCCTGCTGGGATTCCAGGAACAGGTGCGGCGCACCATCTCCATCGAGGTCGGGATGCAGAACTCGGGCCTGGGAACCACCCTGGCGGCAACCCACTTCAGCCCGGCGACCGCCTCGCCCTGCGCCATCTCCGCGGTCCTGCACTGCCTGCTGGGAAGCGCCCTGGCCGGATTCTGGAGGTCGAGGAAGGCCGGGAGCGGCCGGCGGGGATCGGGCTCCGATGGGGAGCCCGGGCCCGGCAGCTGAGCCGGAGGGCGCAGCGAGCAGGGGAAGGAAAGAGAAAGGGGGAGGGCGCACGATGGCACCCTCCCCCCCCAAGATGAGAACGCTAGCAGACGAGCAAGCGGGGATTCTATCTCAGAAGAATTGACTTGCTTTGTGGTCCCCCTTCTGTCTGCCGAACCTTCCTGCTCCTAACCTAGCCCACTTCCGGGCCCGGCGCAAGCCGGCGCCGCTTTTTTCGCCGCTCCTCCCTACTGGGCGGGCTTGCCGGTGTCGTAGCCCTCGATGGGCCTGAGCCAGATGTTGCGGAAGCGGGTGGGGTTGCCATGGTCCTGCAGCGAGATGGGGCCCTGGGTCTTCGGGCTGCCGTACCTGCCCACGGCCTTGTGGCGGGTGGGGCCGAGGAACTCCTTGGCGTGGTGGATCAGGACCCCGTTGTGGAAGACGCTCACCCTGGCCTTGCGGACCAGGTTGCCCTGGCCGTCCCAGCGGGCGTTCTCGAAGACGATGTCGTAGCTCTGCCAGGTTCCGGGGGGCAGGCTGGCGTTGACCATGGGAGGCTGCTGGCCGTAGAGGGCGCCGGCCTGGCCGTCGGGATAGGTGGGGTTGCGGTGGGAGTCGAGGATCTGCACCTCGAAGTCTCCGAAGATGAAGACTCCGCTGTTGCCCCTGCCCTGGGAGCTGCCCTCCACCTTGCCCGGAGTGGCGAACTCGATGTGCAGCTGGAAGTCGGAGAAGTGCTGGCGGGTCTGGATCGATCCGGATCCGGACACCACCTCCATGTAGCCGTTCTCCACCTTCCAGCCGGCCGGCTGCCCGTTGCCTTTCTGGAAGTGCTCCAGGCTGGAGCCGTCGAAGAGGACCACCGCGTCGGCCGGAGGCGGGGCCATGTGGCTGAAGCGTTCTCCGGGCTCGACCTCCGGCGGCTGGGGACGCTTGCCGTCGTGAACCTGCCATTTCTGGCCCGGGATGACGGGGGTGTCGGTGTAGCCCAGGTTCTTGTGGTCGTCGGCGGACACGGGGCAAAGAAGCAGGGCCAGCGGGGCCAGAAGCCGGAGAGTGAGGCGCATGGAGGCGAGAATACCGGGGGCGGCCCTTGTGCCAAACCCAAATCACCGGCTCCTTGCCTTGGCCGCTGCGCCCTGGCGGTCCTCAGGGAGCCAGCAGGATCCGGTAGAAGGAATGGGGCATGGCGGGGTCGAGCGGCGACTCGGCCTCGGCAGCCTGGGGCGTGACGATGACGACGGTCTCCCACTGGAGGAGGTCCTCCGAGCGTTCCAGCAGATAGCTGGTTCCTGCTGCCGCGTCCCAGAAGAGGATCAGGCCTTCGCCGCCCTTTCGGACTCCCAGGACGGGGAGGGGCGCCGTGGGGCCGGACACTTCCCGCTGGGCGGTCAGGACGCCATCCAGGACGATGGACAGGTCTCCGTCGCTGATCACCCTGGAGAGGAACTCGACCCGAAGGGGAAGCTCGAGCCTCTGCACGCCATCCTCGGTGGCCAGACGCCCCAGGGAATCCTCGGGGGGCGAACTGACCAGGCCTTCCAGGGACGTCGAGACCGAGATCGGAAGCAGGCCCGAGGTGGCGGCCTCGAGGATCGAGGGGCTGCCTTCGGGCACGCCCAGGGACAGCATCGAGAGGGGGAAGCTCAGGCCCGGCTCCCCATCCGCGAGCGGCTGGCCGGGGCTGCCGTCGAGCAGGGCCAGCTCCAGGCTCCGGAGCGCCACGACCGCCCTTCCAACGATGGGGATGTTCAGGACGCCGCCGTAGTTGGCTGGATCCCGTCCCTTCCCGGCGCCCTCCTTGGGCTCCCAGCTTCCGCTGTTGCCGGCCTTGATCCGGGAGGAAGGGAGGAACCGGATGGTGTTCTCGCCGATCAGCGCGTGCAGTTCTCCCGACCAGGAGGCGACCAGGCTGCCATCGCCCTGGGCGCCGGCCTGGTACAGATCGCTGTAGACCGCGGATATGGCCAGGCGGCTCTCCTCCTCGACGAGGGCGAAGATCGCCTCTTGCCCCTCGGCGGGGGGGGCGATCGGGACTTCCTCCCCGAGATCGGTGGCCAGCCGAACATGCCCGATGCTGGCCGAGGCCGAAGCGGAGGGATCGGCGTCGCCGAAGTAGACCATCCCGGGGATCCCGTGGAAGGGGCTCCCCCCGGAGAGGTCGCGCAGCGGACCCGACAGCAGGGGCTGCTCATCCCTCAGGAGGGTGTAGGCGTCCCTCTCGATCAGGAGCTTCATCTGTGAGTACCCCGCGGCGAGGTCCAGGTCGTCGGCTCTCTCCGCCGGAGCCTGGTCCGGGCCGTAGGCGAAGACCGAGCCGGTGTGGAATCCCAGCGCCACTCCCATCAGATCCTGGGAGATCGCCGCCAGACGGAAGCCCGAGCTGCCCTCTGCCTGGTGGAATTCGGCGATCAGGTGGAGGGAGAAGTCCAGGAGGAAGCCCTTGCTGCGGTCAAGCGGGGCATCGGCAAGGGGATGGGAGTCCTCGCCCTCCTTGTGCAGGGAGTAGACGATCTGCTCGGCCGGGTTCCGCTGGCTGTTGAAGTTGAAGCCCTGATCCACCAGGACTTCGCGGGTCTGGTGTCCTGCCTGGGGAGTCCGGGTCAGGATCCAGCCCTGGTCTGCGGGGAAGGTGCGCTTGCTCCCCTCGTAGAGAGACAGCGGCTGGGCCTGCATCCAGGGGGCCAGCGCCAGGCCAAGGAGCACGAGAAGGGCCTGCCCGGAGCAGGGCGAGGGGAATCGTCGGATCGTCATGTCGCGGCTGCGGATGGGCTTGCCGGGAGTCTGGAGGCCTCGAAGCTCATTGGGCGGCTCCTGCAGGAACGGTGGAATGAAGCGCCCTGCAAGGCGTCCCGGAGTCCGCTCCCTTCCTTCCCTGCTGCGGGACGCTGCCACGGATCCGATGGAGCCGGACTGGACGGGGATCGGGCTCCCCCCAAGCGAACCAGGCAGCCTGGCAGGCCTCTGAAGCGGAAGGCCTCAAGAGCGGAAGACGCCGGCGAGGGGCTGGGAAAGTCGCCTGTTCCTGGACATCCTGGCGAACGACGGTCTCTCACTGGGCGGGGACCTGCGTTCTGGATCTCTGTTCTGCGGGCTGGCCGGCTAGGGAAGGGGAAGAGGCAGGATGCGGTAGAAGCGCGCCTTGGGGCCGTGCAGCAGCGCTCCCGAGTCGGCGTAGCTGCTGGTTTCCCCTGTGGACTCGCCCTGGTAGAGGACTCTCCAGGCCGCTAGATCCTCGCTGGCCATGACCATGTAGTGGTCGCCAGGAGAGGAATCCCAGGCGAGGTGGAGCGACGAGGACTTGGAGTTGGGCACGATCCTCAGGTTCACATATTTGAGTCCGGGAGGAGGCGGGTCGCCCGCTACTCCGAAGCCGCTGAAGTCGCCCTTCCGGATGGCCTGGACCTGGGCGGCGGTGAGGACGCCCCGGAAGATGGCCACATCGTCCAGGAGGCCGTCGAACTCGGTGAATCCGTCGGCGCGGTTGCCGATGTAGAGCGGCTCCTTGTTGAGGGGGAAGGACTCGTAGCCGATGGCTCCTTCCTGCAGCTGGGCCAGCTCTCCGTCGACGAAGTAGCGGATGTTTCCCGATCCGGTCTGGGCGGTGATCGCCACGTGGGTCCACGTCTCGCTCGGCACCTTGGCCTCCGCCCCGGTGAAGACGGCGGTGTCGTCGACGCCGCCTTGCTGGGAGAGGAACTGGAGAGAGCGGCTGGTGCTGTGGATGCGGAACTCGTAGTTGCCGGCCTGGTTGAAGCCGGAATCGGGGCTGGGGTTCTTGGCCAGGATTCCGTCCCAGGCCCCTTCTCCGGTGGGCTTGACCCAGGCGGCCATGGAGACCGCGTCGGCGATGTCCAGGTCCTCGTGGTGGGCTACATCGACGACCCTGATCACATCCGGCTCGAATTCCAGGCCCTTCCCGAAGCGGACCGACAGGCCGCTGCCCAGCAACTCGGGAACATCGTCGTGGACCAGGGTGGCGAAGCGATGCCGCCCGTCGTGCCCGTTGCCGGTGGCGTCGGAGGCGTAGACGAAATCGGGAGTGGTGACGGGGCCGTCGCTGTCGAATCGCCAGAGGCCCAGCAGGCTGGCCGGGGCGTTGTCGGAGGGATCGGACGGATCTCCCTGTTTGTCGATCTCGTAGGCATCCCCCAGTCCGTCCCCGTCGGTGTCGGGGAGGGTGGGATCGGTGCCGGTCTGGCTTCCGCTGACGTAGTTTCCGGTGTTGTCCTCGGCTTCGTCGCCGAGCCCGTCTCCATCGGTGTCGGAGAGGACCGGGCTGGTGGGCGGACGGCTGCCGGCCCCGGCGACCTCGTCGCCGTCCCGCAGGGTGTCGCCATCGGAGTCTGCCATGGTGGGATCCAGGGCCAGCTCTCCTTCGGAATAGCGGAGGTGCTCGGCCAGATCGGTGAGTCCGTCCTGGTCGGCGTCGGCCTCTCCGAGGCCCGAGAGCGTGGAGAGATCCCCGGCGAACATTCGTTCGTAGCTGTCGGGCAGCCCGTCCCTGTCGGAGTCCCCCTCCAGCCGCAGCAGGAATATGCCGGCGGTCCTCTCGCCCGAGCCCGATGCGGCGCTCTCGATGCGCAGCGAGTACTCGGTGCCGTCCTCGTCCGAGGAGAAGTCGTAGGATCCGGTCTTGAGCTCGTCTCCCTCGATGGCGAACTTGCCGTTGTCGTCGTCTCCTTCGCCGGGGACCAGGGCGAAGGCGTAGCTCTCCCCCTCCTCCGGCTTGTACTTGGCCAGGGTGGCGATGGTGGATCCAGCGGGCAGGGCAGAGGAGAACAAGCTCGAGCTGAGGCTGGCGCCTGCTCCCTCGGCCAGGGCCGCGATCTCCTCGCCGCCCAGGGCGGCGCTGTATATGCGCACGTCGTCGATGAAGCCGTTGAAGGGGGTGGTGGTCCCGTCGGCCCGGTTGCCGATGTAGACCGGGTTCTCGTTGAGGGGGAAGAAATCGAGACTGCTCAGTACGTCCAGCATCTCTTCGGCCAGCTCCCCGTTGACATAGAACTTGATGTCGCCGTACTGGATCAGCTCGGCGGTGACCGCGATGTGGGTCCACTCGCCCTCGGGTATCGCCGCGTTGGCGGCGCTGAATCCCCTGGTGTCGTTGGCCCCTCCCTGCTGGCAGAGGAACTCGAGCCGTCGGTTGCTGGCGTTGAGCCGGACCTCGAAGTTGCCGGCCTGGTTGGGGGTGGAGTCGGGACTGGGGTTCTTGGCGACGATGCCGTCCCAGCCCACGTTGCCGACCGGGCGGACCCAGGCGGCCAGGGTCATGGCGTCCTCCAGGTCGAGGGAGGACGAGTGGGGAACCAGGACGTGTCCGGTGCCGTCCAGCTCCAGCGACTGGCCCGAGCCCAGGGCCTCGGGGATCTGGCTGGAGAGGGCCGCGCCCCCCTCGGGCATGCCGTGGTTTTCCATGCCCGACCGGTCCTCGTAGTCCCCGTTGAAGGTCCAGTGCCCCACCAGGTCGGCCCGGGCCGGAGCGGCTGCGAGCAGGAGGGCGCACGACAGGGCCGGGATCGGGAGGGCGGAAAGCAGCACGGCTGCGGTCGGTCCGGATGGGGATCTCATAGGCTCTGCGGGTTTGGTCTCAGCTGTCCTGGGCGGGGAGTACCGCCTCCTCCAGCCGGTGCTCCACGTCGTGGAGGGCCTGTCCATTCGCTCAGGTGGAACGGAAGGTCTGGCTCTGTCCACTGCCGCACCGGGCCTTGCGGCGCTTCGCCCATCTTCATGGCGTTCGGCTCCTGCCCGGCTCTCTCCTGCACCTGGGAAGCGGAGCCTTCGGACGGGTTCCCTGGAAGTGGTCATTGGGTCCTGTGGAGGGGGGAGGCATGCAGGGGAGCAGGAGGATGGCGTTCACGTCGAGGCATCGCACAATGTGGCCGGGACGCCGGAGGGGCGCTCCTCTTCCAATCCGAATGCGCTGATCGCGTCCTGTCCGATGGAATGGATCTGGGCGGGAACGAGGATGCCCCGCAACAGGGCCGCGCCGTCCAGGCCTCCGTCGATGAAGCAGGGGGCGCCCCCGCCCGGACCAGGCTCGGAGGCTGCCGCCAGGCAGTTCCAACTGCAGCTCGGCTTCCTGGCCTCCCGCTCTGCGAGTCTGGCTGCGTCGCCGTCCCGCTGGGAGAGGAACCGGAGGAAGCCGCGGGAATCGCGGATTCGGAACTCGCAGCTGCCGGCTCGGCGGGTCAGGGGAGATTCCGAGGTTCTTGGCCGGAATGCCGTCCTGCCTCTCCGTTCCGACGGGCTTGGCGCCGCCTGTCAGCGAGACTGCGGTGGGCATGTCCATTGACTTATGGCTGGAGATCCCGGTGGGCTCGATCGAAAGGAGCCAGATAGCAGCGCCTCCCAGTCCGAAGCCATCCGGCAATCCGCTTCCCAGCCATCCAGGCGCTTCGCCAGAGAGGGGGGGCGCCAACTCCCAGTCGCATAGGCTCCCGAGGAGCCTTTCTTGCCGTCGAAGGGCAGGAGGTCCAGCGGTCTGGCACGCGGATTGCCGGAAACGACGGGATCGGGCTTGCCTTCGTTCTTGCGGAGATCCTCCGGTCCGTCCCGGTCTGCAAAGATCCGGCGGGATCGGTTCCGGACCGGACAGCGGCGATTGCGGCGCCGGCTTCGTCCCCGGCAGCGGAGGAATCCATGTCGATGGCCCGGAATGGGACCGGGAAGACCGGAAGCGGGTCTGACGGAACCGGTAGCGGGGAGAGGGCTGTTCGGGGCTCAGTTGCGGTTGATCCGGGTGAGGATCTCATAGGCCCTCCGGGCTTCGGGATCGCTGTTCTTGGCGCGCAGCAGCTCGGCCTCGAGCTGGATCAGGGAATCGTTTATGGCCACCCCCTGCTGGAAGGAGGGCCGGGAGTTCTTGAGCTTCTCGATGCCGCCGAGAGCCTTGCGGTACTCCCCCCTGATCATGGCCCGCGAGATCTGATCTGCGCTCTCCCGCAGCTGGGGATCGGCGTCCGAGTAGGCGTCCTGGAGATGATCGCCGGCCTCGGCTGTGCTGGAGGAGGAGCGGATGCCTCCCCCGGTCTCCTCCGAGCAGCCCGCGGCCAGGAGCATCAGGGCGAGGGCAGGTAGCAGCGTCGGGAACCTCTTCATCGGCCTGCATTCAGTCTCCGGTGGCGGAGAGGGGATTGCACCACAGCCTTCCGGGACGGCGTCCCGGGAATCCGCCTATGCCCGCTTCCTCGTAGTACTCCTGGAACCCCCAGTGCTCGGTGTGCCCGTCGAAGAAGCCGAGCTCGGAGCCGATGCCGTGCCGCTCGGTCACTCCCTCGTTGGGGCGGCTGGTAACGTTGTCGAAGTTGGAAGGCTTGCGCTCGTCGGCCTCCCAGAAGACCATCTGGCTGCTGTCGAACTGGTCCAGCTTGAAGGAGCCCCACTGGATCCCGGCCGGGGCGGCGGAGTATGCCGAGACCGCGCCGTTGATCATGTAGCTGCTCACCGCCTGCAGCTCGTTGTTCTCGAGCCTTTCCCGGAACTGGATGATGGTGCGGTTCTCGGCGGGGCACAGGAAGATGTTGCTCACGGTCAGGTAGTCCCACAGCTGGCCGTCCCTCACCCAGTGCTGCGGATCGGTGTTCCTCCGGCGGGTGTAGCACCAGTTGGGGATGTCGAAGGAGCCCGAGCTCCACGAGGTGTAGGGGAGGTAGTCTTCGGAGTCCATGGTGTACATCTGGGTGCTCAGAAGGATGTTCTTCAGGTTGGCGATGCACACCGTCCGCTTTCCCTTCTCCTTGGCCTTGCTCAGGGCCGGAAGGAGCATGCCCGCCAGGATGGCGATGATGGCGATAACCACCAGCAGCTCGATCAGGGTGAAGGCGGTGGAGATCCCGCTCCGTCGATGGCATCGCGGCATGGTCGGGATCCTGCACCAGGCCAGGCCGAGCGGTCAAGCGCGGCGCCCGCGGGGGCCCTGCCTTGCCGGATCGGGGGGAGGCGGAGTCCTACTCGTGGATGTAGGAGGCCCGGGGGAGCCCGAAGCGGGACGCCACCCGCCGGGTGGCCGCCTCCAGATCCCCTGCGTCCAGCACCACCTCGTCGATCGGATCCCCCTGGTGGAAGCGGAGGACGTGGTAGCCTTCCTGGGGATGCAGGAAGGCCTGGGCCAGGTCCTTCATGTCCCCGACCGGCCGTCCGTTGACCGTGTCCACGACCAGGAAGGAGAGGGAGCGGTAGCCGAGGTTGTAGCCGTCGGGAAGGACTCCGGCGAGGACCACCAGGCGGGGCCTCTCAGGGGTGGCGGCCAGACGCTGGTAGTGGAACTGCCGGACCGGCCCGCCTCCCATCGCCTGGAGGAAGGGTTCGCTCATGGGCTGGAAGAGCAGCCCCCCGGCGATGTAGTACTCGGGAGGGCGGTCGTAGCGCCTGGAGGGGATGAGCTGCGTTTCGTAGTCCGCCTGGGGAAGGACGTACTCCAGATCCAGCATCCCGCCGTCCCGCCACACCTTCATCGGGATCGCGTCCCCCGCCCATCGGCCGCGGGTGGCGAGGTACTCGAACATGGTCGGTCCGTAGTCGGGATCGGGATAGTCGCCCCTCGAGTCGATGGCGAAGCCGTCAACCTCGAGCAGGATGTCCCTGGTCCGAAGGGGGTTCTCCTCGCCCAGCAGAGGCGGGATCCGGGTCAGGATCACCCCCCGGGAGGGGCCTTCCAGCCCCAGCTTCAGCAGGTTTGCCGGGTTGTGGGAGGGCTCCCAGTAGAAGTTGAAGAAGCCCAGCCCGCGGTAGGCGCCCTGGCGGCGCGCCTCCAGCACCGAGTGGATGAAGGAGGAGGGTGTGGCGATGGACTTCTCCCCGGACTTCCCGTTGACCAGCCCGATCACCTCCCCGTCGAGGACCAGCACCTCGCTCCAGCCGATTCCCTCGATCTCGGCGTCGATCTCCATGCACAGAAGGTCGATGTAGGAGAGCATCCCCTTCCGGATCTGGACCCGGTTGAGGGAGAGCGAGCGGGTTTCGAGCCGTCCGTCGTTCCAGCGGACCATCTCGGCGGGGCCGCTGGAGGGGGTGGGGACCGCGAGGGAGGCCGCCTCGAGCCCCTCCCAGAATCCCTCCTCGTCCACGGCCAGGGTGGCCAGGTTGGCATGGTAGTCGATCCAGGTCAGCCGTGCCGTGAACCAGGGGCCTCGGCCTCCCTTCTGCACCCTGGCCAGGGTGTGGTTGTAGAGGTGGTTGGACGTGGTGAGGATCCGCCTTCCCTCGATCACCAGGCCGTTCTTGATGCTGGAGGAGGGGGTTCGGGCCCAGGGCCGATGGAAGCTGTAGCTGATCCGGTCGGCTTCGACGCGCACTACCGAGCGTTCCCAGCCTGGGGCGCCGCCCAGGGCCGGAAGGGAGGGGGCGGCGAGGCAGCAGAGGAGGATCGGGAGGAGGAGCTTCACAGGTTTCGGTCCCTGAGGATGCCGTAGGTGCGGAGGATGGAGGGATGGGCGTCCCGGGCCTCCTTCCGGTCCAGGGTCTCGGAGCCGATCCCCTCGGCGAAGTCGACGGTGATCCACTTGCCGTCGCCTTCCTCCTCGACGGCCCGGACCACATCCTCCAGCCTCTGGATGGGAACCTCGTTGATCCGGTCCACCAGGGCGTTCCTCTGGATCCGCATGTTGGCGTTGGCCGGATGGGAGAGGACGGTGGCCAGCATCACCGGCTCTGGGCGGGCCTCCTCGGGGGCGGACAGCCGCTTCTGGTGGAGCTCGTAGATCAGCATGGAGCTGGAGGACCTTCCCGAGGAGTCGCCGATGTAGTCCCGGCTCAGGGGGGTGAACACCAGGCCCGCGTAGATGAAGTACCGGGGGGGATGGTACTGGTTCCCCTCGCTGGCGCGCTGCCGGTCGACCCGCACCGGAAGATCGATCAGGAGCTCCTCTCTCTCCCTCATGATGCGGACCGGAACCTTGTCCCCCTCCTGGGCCAGGCTGAAGATCATTCCGGAGCTCAGCTGGTTGCCCTCGAAGAGGGTGGAGCCGTCCCGGTCCACTGGCCAGTCGCCAATCTGGAGGAGGACGTCGTTGCGCCGGAGGTGCTCCCGGGTGTCCTCCCGGCTGATGGCCGAGATCCGCGCCCCGCCATCCTCCTCGCCGAGCCCGAGGCGCCGTCTCTGGGCCGGGTTCTGCAGGGGGGTGATGCGGATGCCGGCCTTGGGAAAGCCGTTGTAGGTTCCGTCCCCGATGTCCTCCAGGAAGTGGCGGAAGACGGGCGAGGGGATGAAGAAGCCTGTGTTCTCGAGTCCCGGCACGCCCTGGAAGGCCACGCCCACCGCCTTGTCCTCCTGGATCACCGGCCCCCCGCTGTTGCCGGGATTGATGGCCGCGTCGGTCTGGACCGCCAGCAGCCTGCTGTTTCCCGGATGGACGTAGTTCTGCAGCTCGATCCGGCTGACCACGCCCCGGGTGTAGGAGATCTGCTCGCCTCCGGAGGGGTAGCCGTAGGTCACCACGGTGGAGCGGACCTCGGGCAGGTCCCCCAGGGCCAGGGGAGGGGCGCTCTCGAAGAAGGCCGGATCCGCTACTTCCAGCACCGCCAGATCGCAGTCGTGCCCGTAGAAGGCCACCTGGGCGGGCCAGGGGCGGGCGTCCTGGTACCTGCGGATCGTGATCTGCCGGGACCAGGCCACCACGTGGGCGTTGGTGAGGATCCGGTTCCCCTCGATCACGAAGCCGGTGCCGGAGATCCGGTCCACCTGTCCGGGATCCCAGGGCCGGGACCAGTCGGGGACCTGCCGGAAGGTCAGGATCTGGACCACCGACTCCTCCAGCGCGGCGGCTCCGGCGAGGAAGTGGATCCAGGGAAGGAGGAACAGGGACAGGAGGCGGGATTGCTTCAAGCGGAGCCCAGAATGGCGCTCCCTCCCGAGGGCAGTCAACCGACTTCGGGCTGCGCAGGAGGGGAATGCGTCCTTCCTGCCGGCTCCGGTGTTCCGGGCTCTGCTTTCGCGCTGGTTCCGGCGTTTCGCCCTTGGTCTCCAGCCGCAGAAAGGCAACGCCGGGCCTGAACCGGGATCGTCCCGCTTGGGCCATCGCCCCATCCTTCCCTGAATGGCGGGATCCTCCTTCTGCAGAGGAATCTTCGCGGCCCAGTTCAGGCCGAAGGGGACCGAAGACCGGGCCTCGGCACGGATGGCATTGGCGAGGAAGCCGGGCAGGCGCCCCGCCTGGTCCCGGCGCGGCATGGCCATCGCCGCGGTTCGGCCTGGAGCGGGGAGCCGCTGCGCCAGGAGGAGCTCCTCGGCCCATGCTGCTCCGCTTCCTGGATCCAGGCATGGAATCTCCCTGCCATCCTGGCCTGCAGGCGGCTTCTGGCCATCCATGACGGACGGGGGGCGCGATATGCAGCTCTCCGGCGAGGAGCCTGCATCCGGGAGATTTGCCTTTTCCGGCGCCATTCCCCATGATGGCCGAGGCCTGTGCAATCCATTCTATGTCGTCCGGCGCTGAGGCGCATCTGTGCTCTGGTTCTTGCGGGAGTCCCCGGGATTCCGGCGGCGTGGTCCCAGGAGGGGGATCGGAAGGATCCGGACGGCATGGTCCAGGAGGAGGTCTGGCGCCGCTTCGATGTCCCTCCGGCTCCTGTTCTTCCCCCCGAGGAGGCGCTGGCTAGCTTCTCCCTGCCCGAGGGCTTCCGCATCGAGCTGGTGGCCGCAGAGCCCCTGGTCGGGGATCCGGTGGAGATCGAGTTCGATTCGGAGGGGCGGATGTGGGTGGTGGAGATGAGGGGCTACATGCCCAATCCCGACGGAACCCACGAGAACGAGCCGGTGGGGCGGATCACGGTGCTGGAGGACAGCGACGGCGACGGGCGCATGGATCGCAGCACCGTCTTCCTGGACCAGCTGGTGATGCCCCGGGCCCTGGCGGTCCTGGAGAGCGGCGTGATGGTGGCCGAGCCGCCCAACCTCTGGCTGTGCCTCGACCTCGACGGGGATCTCCGCTGCGACGAGCGGCGCCTGCTCACCGATCAGTACGCGTTGCAGAACGATCCCCGGCTCGGCAGCCGCTCCAACCCGGAGCACGCCTCCAACGGGCTGCTCTGGGGGATGGACAACTGGATCTACAGCGCCAACCACGGCGAGCGCTACCGCTTCCTGGAGGGGCGCTTCGAGATGGAGCCCACCATCTCCCGCGGGCAGTGGGGGATCTCCCAGGACGACTACGGGAGGCTCTTCTACAACACCAACAGCGACCACTTCCGCGGGGATCTGGTCGCTCACGGGTACCTGATGCGGAACCCCCACTTCCGAGGCCTTCCCGGCGCCAACGTGCGAATCAACCCGGACCAGACGGTCTGGCCGGGGCGGCTCAACCTGGGAGTCAACCGGGGATACCGGCGGGGCACCCTCCGGGAGGACGGCACCCTCGCCCGCTACACCGGCGCCTGCGGCACCCTGATCTACCGGGGCGACAACTTCCCCCGGGAGTTCGTGGGCGACGGCTTCGTCTGCGAGCCGACCGGAAACCTGGTCCGGCGCAACAAGGTCTCAGAGTCCGGAGGCGTGGTCAGCGCGGCCAACGCCTACCACCAGAAGGAGTTCCTGGTCTCCACCGACGAGCGGTTCCGTCCGGTCAACCTGCTCAACGGCCCGGACGGCTGCCTCTACGTGGTGGATCTGTACCGGGGGCTGATCCAGCACCGGATCTACCTGACCACCTTCCTGCGCAAGCAGGTGCTGGAGCGCAAGCTGGACGCTCCCACCGGCCTGGGGCGCATCTACCGGATCGTCCACGAAGGGAAGGAGCCCGGCGCTCCGCCGAGCTGGAGCCAGGCGCCCTCGGAGGAGCTGGTCGAGGGGCTCTCCTCGCCCAACGGCTGGCGGCGGGACACGGCCCAGCGGATCCTGGTGGAGCGGGGAGAGGGCGGGGCGATCGAACCCCTGCGCAGGCTGGCGACGGGCTCGGCTGCGCCCGTGGCCCGGATCCACGCCCTGTGGACCCTCCACGGTCTGGGAGGGCTGGATGCGGACGTGGTGGCGCAGGCCCTGGCGTCCCACCATCCCAAGGTCCGGATCGCCGCCCTGAAGGTCTCCGAGTCCCTGCGGGACCTGATCGGCGAGGATCTCCTGCTCGATCTGTGGAGCACGGTCCAGGACGACATTCCCGAAGTCCAGTGGCAGCTGGCCCTCTCCCTGGGGGAGCTGGAGGGAGAGGAGGCCGTGGAGCGGCTGGCGCAGGTGCTGGAGAGGAGCCTCTTCCACCCCTTCATCCCGGCCTCGGCCTACAGCTCCCTCTCCGGGCGGGAGGAGGAGTTCCTCCACCGCCTGATCGAGAGGGGCGGGATCTGGGATCTGGGGCATGACCGGGTGGCCGAGGTGAAGAGCCGGCTGGCCGAAGCGGTGTTCCGCCAGGGGGACGGGACCCGGATCGGACGGATCCTGGAGCGGGCGGCGCGGGAGTCCGAGCCCGTGTGGCGGCGGCTGGCCCTGGTTTCGGGGCTCCACCAGGCGGCCTTCCGCACCACGCAGGGGGAGCTGAGGCTCGAGGGCGATCCCATCGAGGTTCCCGCCAGGCCCCCCGCCCTGGAGTCCCTGATCCGGAGCCGCTCTCCCGAGCTGTCCACCCTGGCCGAGGATCTGGACCGGGCCTACATGTGGCCGGGCAAGGCCCAGGAGCCCGCAAAGGGGGAGGCGGTCGCTCTCACCCTGGCCCAGAAGACCAGGTTCCAGGAGGGCGCCGAGCTCTACGTGGTGGTCTGCGGGACCTGCCACCAGCCCGACGGGCTGGGGCAGGACGGCCTGGCGCCGCCCATCCTCAACTCGGACTGGGTCCTGGGGGACAAGGAGCGGCTGATCAAGATAGTCCTTCACGGCCTGACCGGCCCGATCGAGGTGGAGGGAAGGGAATGGGACCTGAGCATGCCCGGCCTTCTGGCCCTCAACGACGACCAGCTGTCGGGCCTCCTGACCTATGTCCGCAGGGAATGGGGGCACCAGGCCTCGCCCATCGATCCGGAAGAGGTGGCCCAGGTCCGCCTCAAGCATGACGGCCGGTTCGACATGTGGACTGTGGAGGAGCTGGAGCAGCTGGAGGAGTAGGTGGCCGGCCTCGAACTCCGGGGCAGGAGGGCCCTGGTCACCGGAGCGGCCCGGGGGATCGGCGAGGCCATCGCCCGGATCTTCGTCGGAGCGGGCGCACGGGTGGTGCTGGTGGATCGGGACGCGGAGGGAGCCGCCCGGGTCTGCCGCGAGCTCGGCCCGAGCGCGAGCTCCCTGGCCCTGGACGTCTCCGATCCCGGGGCCTGCCGCGGCTGCGCCGACGAGGTCCTCGGGGAGGGGCCCCTGCAGGTTCTGGTCAACAACGCCGGCATCGGCCATGTCGGCACCCTGCTGCAGACCGAGTCCGAGGACCTCGACCGCCTCTACCGGGTCAACGTCCGGGGCGTCTTCAACCTATGCCGGGCCTTCCTCCCCTCGATGATCGAGGCGGGATCGGGAAACATCGTGAACCTGGCCTCGATCGGAGGCGTGGTGGGGGTACGGGACCGGCTGGCCTACTGCACCACCAAGTTCGCGGTGGTGGGCCTGACCAAGAGCCTGGCCCTGGATCACGCCAGGCAGGGCATCCGCTGCAACGCCATCTGCCCCGGCCGGGTGGAGACCCCGTTCGTGGCAGAGAGGCTCGGGGAGTATCCCGATCCCCAGGCCGCGCGCGAGGAAATGGCCTCCACCCAGGCTCTGGGGCGCATGGGCACTCCCGAGGAGATCGCCGACGCCGCCCTCTACCTGGCCTCGGACGCCTCGGCCTTCGTCACCGGCACCGCCTTCTGCATCGACGGCGGATGGAGCGCGGGGAAGTGACCGGCTCCCGGAGCATGGATCCTGCATGGAGGGCGGATCGGATGGAAGGGCGCCGGGCGGCCGGTCCACGGAGGCCTGGACCTCCCTGGCCGGGAATCCCTTCTGCTGCGGACCTTCGGCGGGGCCGTGGATTCCGGCCCACGCACCTTCCGGATCGCTCTCCGCTTCGGCCGCTCCGTGCCGCCCTGCTTCGGGCGCTGCCGGAGAAAGGCTCCGTGGAAGCGGAGTTCAGTCCGGGATCCGGGTGAGCATCATCAGCCGGAAGTCTATGGAGCGCTCTCCGGGGATGCTGGCAGCTTGCAGGCGCAGCTCGCCCCTGCCTTCCTCCAGCTCGATGACGCCCATGCGGAGAGGGCGGAAGTCCTTGACGTAGGATTCCCCCACGCGGACCGAACGATCCTCCCCGGCCCCGATCAGGGGAGGGTGGTGGGAGCCCCTGACCTCCTTCTCCAGCGCGCTCTCCCCGAAGGTCAGCCGCAGGACGGTCCCCACATCCTCGGGGCGGCAGGTGTAGTGGACGTCCACCAGGAAGCGGCCCGGGTGGAGCACTTCGGCGTCCCAGGAGATGTAGTCCTCGGTGGAGATCCAGTTCTCGAGGAAGGAGCAGTTGGGGGCGCGTGCGGAGCGCTCGATGTTCCCGTGGGGGACGGCGTCGCGGGCGGGCAGCTGGGTGAAGCGGAAGCCGGGATGGCCCACGGTGAAGGGCCGGGGTTCGCCCTGCGCCTTCCCCACATCCCGGTCCCACCGCTCCACCGCCTCGACCAGCTCGCGATGGATCCCGGGATGCTCCCGGCGGACATCCCGGGTCTGTCCCGGATCCGACGCCATGTCGAAGAGGGCTCCCTGCGCATCGAGCCGGAAGCGCTGCGAGCGGACGCTGGTGCGGTCCCTCCACCGCGAGAAGATCAGCCGCTCGGGCCATGGAGCTCCGCTGCCCAGGAGCAGGGGCTCCAGGCTCCGCCCGTCCAGGGGGCGCGCCGGCCGCGGCTCGATCCCGGCCAGGGCGGCGAGAGTGGGCAGGAGATCGATGGCGCCGCTGATGTGCTCCACCCGGGTCCCGGGCCGGATCCGGGCCGGCCAGCGCAGGAACAGGGGGCTGCGCACCCCGCCCTCGTCGGTGGAGCCCTTGCGTCCCTTCATACCGCCGTTCCAGCGGTGGCCGTTGGGGCCGTTGTCGTTGAAGTAGGCGACGATGGTGTTCTCGGCGAGGGAGTTCCGCTCCAGGTGCTGGAGGATGCGCCCCACGTTCCAGTCGATGTTCTCGCACATCGCCAGGGCCGCCCGGGTGTGGTCCGGGTTCTGCCGGCGATCGGGCGAGGGGAGCATTTCCAGCTCCCTGCCCTCGAAGCGCTCCCAGTAGGGATCGGGAACCTGCATCGGGGAGTGGGGGGTGCAGTACGCCAGGTAGACGAAGAAGGGATCCCCGCCCCTGCGGGAGATGAACTCCAGGGCCCGGTCGGTGAAGTCGTCGGTCAGGAAGCCGTTGCCCCGAACGAGCTCCCCGTTGTGCTCCAGCGGCGGGCTGTAGTAGTGCCCCCAGTGTCCCGAGCAGAACCCGTAGAACTCCCCGAAGCCCCGGGCGTTGGGATGGTAGGGGGGCTGCATGCCGTTGTGCCACTTGCCGAAGGCCGCGGTGGCGTATCCCGCCTCCTGGAACACCTGGGCGATGGTGGTCTCGTCGAGATCCAGCCTCTCGCCGCCGGTGGAGGTGCTGAACACCCCTCCCCGGGGGTGGTAGCGTCCGGTGAGGAACTCTGCCCGGGTGGGGGAGCATACGGCGCAGACGAAGAAGCGGTCGAACCGGGCTCCCTGCCGGGCCAGCGAATCCAGGTTCGGGGTCTGGAGATCCCTGTTGCCGTGCAGGCTGAAGTCTCCCCAGCCCTGGTCGTCGGACAGGATCACGACGACGTTGGGGGGCTGGGCCGGGAAGGCCGGCAGGGGCAGGGCGGCAAGGAGCAGGATCAGCAGAAGGCGTGGCATGGGAAGGGGCCTCAGGGTGGCAGAGAGCCTCCTGCCTGGCAATCCCCGCTCCCTTCCTGCCTCATCCTTTCCCATAGCTCCCTTTCCTCCTCGTCCAGCTCGTCCCGCAGGCGCGCCTCCTCCTTGCGGGGGATGGCCAGGTAGGTGCCCTTCGCCGAGGCGATCTCGCCGGCCGCGGCCACGAGGGTGGCCTCGGCGCGGAAGATCCTGCTCCCCCGGCTCTCCCGGATCCTCCCCGTCCCCCGGGTCGGCGTGCCGGGACGCAGGGGATTCGAGAAGCGCAGGCCGATCTCCACCGAGTAGGCGAAGCGGCCACCGACCGCGCCGCAGGTCCACGCCATGATCTCGTCCAGCACGGTGGCCAGGACTCCGCCGTGCACGGTGTCGATGAAGCCCGAGTGGTGCGGCTGGGGAGTCCAGGCGGTGGAGACGACGGTTCCGTCGGTCTCGAAGGACAGGTGCAGCCCGTGGGGATTGCGCCTGCCGCAGGCGAAGCAGGAACGGGAGCGGGGCAGGGGCCTCATGGGGGGATTCTAGGGCGGCGGGGGGCTCTGGCAGGGAAAAATGGATCGATCCCGGCGCCCGGGAGGGATTGAATCGGGGCTCCGGGCGCCCGGTCCTCGCCTGAGCCGGGCGCCGGCGCTCCGGCCCTGCCATGAAGCAGTACCTGGGATTGCTCCGGACCGTCCTGGACGAGGGACAGGAAAGGGAGGATCGCACCGGGGTGGGCACCTGGTCGGTGTTCGGGGCCCAGGTCCGCTACAGCCTGCGGGAGGGCTTCCCCCTGCTGACCACCAAGAAGCTCCACTTCCATTCCATCGTCCACGAGCTGCTCTGGTTCCTCAGGGGAGACACCAACGTCGCCTACCTGAAGGCGCATGGGGTCCGGATCTGGGACGAGTGGGCCGACGAGAACGGGGATCTGGGGAGGATCTACGGAGCCCAGTGGTGCGACTGGAAGAGCGGAGGGGGCGGCTCCATCCACCAGATCGACCGGGTGATCGATCAGATCCGCCGGCGGCCCGAGAGCAGGAGGCACATCGTCTCGGCCTGGAATCCCGGCGAGATCGACGGGATGGCCCTGCCTCCCTGCCACTGCCTGTTCCAGTTCTACGTGCATCGCGGCGAGCTGAGCTGCCAGCTCTACCAGCGCAGCGCCGACATCTTCCTGGGAGTGCCCTTCAACATCGCCTCCTACGCCCTCCTGACCATGATGGTGGCCCAGGTGTGCGGGCTGAGGCCGGCGGAATTCATCCACACCTTCGGCGACCTGCATCTCTACCGGAACCACCGGGAGCAGGCCCGGCTCCAGCTCCGGCGCGCTCCGAAGGATCTGCCCGTCCTGCGTCTCAACCCCGGGGTGGAGGACATCCACGCCTTCTCTGCCGAGGACATCTCCCTGGAGGGCTACCATCCCCATCCCCACATCGCCGCCCGGGTGGCGGTCTGAATCCGGGCCCGAGGGCCGCTTCCCCGCCATTTTGCCGGCGACGCAGGGGGAAAGCGCCGTGGTAATGGGGTAGGGTAGGCCGTGGGCATGGGGCCCGCAGCGATCCTCGACACCGATGCCAGGGGCACGATCTTGCTTCCATGCCATTGCCGCCGTCTCCGGCAACGGCGTGATCGGCCGGAAGGGAGGGATCCCGTGGAACATTCCCGACGAGCTGCGCTGGTTCCGCCGCAAGACCATGGGGAGCCATGTGCTGATGGGGCGCTCCACCTACCTGGGCCTGCCCCGGAGCCTGGACGGGCGCACCCACCTGGTGCTTTCCCGCAGAGCCGCGCAGCAGGAGCGGCCGACATCCCCGGGCTTCGAGGGATTCCGTCCATGGAGCCCCGAGGGGAGGGAGCCTCCCGGCAGGAAGCAGGACTACCTGCTCTCCTCCCTCTCGAACCTGGAGGACTGGCTGGAGAGCTGGTCAGAGGGTCCGCCCCGGATCTTCGTCTGCGGCGGAGCCGAGATCTACCGCCAGCTGCTTCCCCGGTGCTCCGAGCTGTTCTGCTCCCGAGTCTTTCTCGACGTGGAGGGGGACCGCTTCCTCCCCTCCCTGGATGGATTCGAGCTCGCCGAGGTGCTGCTGGAGCATGAGGAGTTCCGGGTCGAGCGCTATCTGCGGAAGGCGGGCTAGGGCGTCGCGGCGTGTCCAGAATGCTCAAAGCGAGCGGCTCCCTGGGGGCCGCCACCATGCTGAGCCGGATACTGGGCATGGTCCGGGTGATGATCTACGCCCGCTTCATGGGGGACACCTGGGTCGCCAGCGCCTTCTACTTCGCGTTCCAGATCCCCAACCTGTTCCGCCGGCTGCTCGGGGAGGGGGCCCTTTCGGCGGCCCTGGTCCCCATCCTCAAGGAGACCGAGGTGCGCCAGGGCCGGGATTCCATGTGGCAGGCGGCCAGCGCCGCCCTGTCGCTGATCTTCTGCCTTTGCAGCGCCTCGGTGCTTCTCCTGGCCGGGATCTGCTCCCTGGCTCTCTGGCTCGGGGAGGGGATGACCGAGCGGAACCGCCTCTTCTTCGAGCTGCTGCGCCTGATGTCCCCCTATGTGCTGATGGTGTGCCTGGCGGCGGTGCTGATGGGCATCTGCAATGTCCGGGGCCACTTCTTCGTCCCAGCCCTCGGCGCGACCATGCTCAACGTGATCGCCATCGCTGCGGTGCTGGTCCTGGCCCCGCTCATGGGAACGAGGCTGGAGGACCAGATCTTCGGCCTGGTGGCTGGAGTGCTGCTGGCCGGTCTCGTCCAGATGGTCTTCCAGCTTCCGCTGCTGGCGAGGGAGGGCTTCCGTCCCCGGTTCACGGCTCCCTGGCGCCACCCGTCGGTGGGGGAGATCTCCCGCAGGATGGCGGCCGGGATCGTCGGCGTGGCCGCCTTCCAGATCAACGTGGTGTTCACCCAGTGGATCGCCTTCCGGCAGGAAGACCACATCGTGGCCTCCTACGAGTACGCGGTGCGCCTGATGGAGCTACCCCAGGGGGTGATCGGCATCTCCCTGGCCACCTTCATGCTCACCGCCCTGAGCGGCCTGGCGGCCAGGAACCGGTATCCCGAGTTCTGCCGGACGCTCAAGGAGGGGATGGGGCATGTGATCTTCGCCAACTGCCTGGCGGCTTCGATGCTCTTCGTCCTGGCGGAGCCGATCGTGCGGCTCCTCTTCCAGTACGGGGAGTTCGACGAAACCTCGACCGAGCGCTGCCGCTTCGCCCTTCGCTGCCTGGTGCCGGGGCTGGTCTCCTTCTCCCTGGTCAACGTCGCCGCCCGAGCCTACTTCGCGATGGGGGACGTGAAGACCCCGATGCGCTACAGCGTGTACTGCTTCGCGGCCAACGCCGCCCTGGCGATCCCCCTGGTGCCCTACCTGGAGGAGGGTGGGCTGGGGATAGCCAACACGATCTCCTCCATGCTCAACCTCTGCCTGCTGGCCCTGGGACTGAGGCGCAGGCTGCCCCAGCTCAGCTACCGCGACATGCTGGGATCCCTGGGAGCGGTGCTGGCCGCCGCCGCTGCGGCCGGGTGCCTGGCGTGGGGATGCCACCGGTGGATCGAGGGATGGATGGGGCACGAGGCCCTCTCGGCCAGGCTGGCGGGGGTGTTCGCTCCCCTGATCCTGGGAGGCGTCCTCTACCTGGGGCTCTCCCTGTGGTGGAGGGTGGGCTCGGCGCAGGAGTCCCTGTCCCTGGCCTCCTCCCTGGCGAGAAGGCTCTTTGGCGGAAATTCGAGGAACGACTGATGCGCAGCCATGAAGCAACCGGCTAGAATCCCCTTCCTTCCCACGCTGCTCTCGATGTCGGCGCTGGCGGTGGCCAGCTACCTGATGGTGTCCTTCTGGTACATGCCGGCCGCCCGCAAGAACGAGGAGCTGAGGCGCGAGATCCTGGCCCTGGAGAAGCGGGTGGAGCAGGAGAGGCGGATCGGCGAGGAGCTGGAGCAGGATCT
This sequence comes from Limisphaerales bacterium, assembly GCA_965221075.1. Classification (GTDB taxonomy): domain Bacteria; phylum Verrucomicrobiota; class Verrucomicrobiia; order Limisphaerales; family AAA164-E04; genus UBA2970. The sequence continues at coordinate 2,203,533 of OZ244865.1, read as the reverse complement.
CCACGACCTCCTCAACGACACCAATACCGTGGAGAGGCTGGCACGGGAGGTGCTCATGCTGGCCCGTCCGGGAGAGACGGTGGTGCGCTTCGAGCCCTGAGCCGGGCCGGGGCGGGCATCCCGCCGATCGCCTGGAATTCCCGGCCCTGGCAGGACATTCCCTCCGGGCTGCAGCAGCGCGCCGAGGCGGAGGGGCCGGCCCCTCGCCGGCCGGCATAGCGGCTTCGCCCGGGCCGCCGGAGCCGGGACGTGCCGCGCAGGGCGGCCATGCGGGATCCGGGGGGAGCCTCCGGATCCCGGAAGCCGCGGCCCGGGATCCAGGGCGGGCCCTGGCGGGGGGATCCCCCCGCTACAGGGTCATGATGTCCTTCTCCTTCTTCTTCATATGGTCGTCGATGCGGCCCACATAGCGGTCGGTCAGCTTCTGGATCTCGCGCTCTCCCGCCGAGCGATCGTCCTCGGTGATGGCGCCGGACTTGGTCTCGTTCTTGAGGTGCTCCATGGCCTCGCGGCGGACATGGCGGACGGCCACCTTTCCGTCCTCCGCCATCTTGCGCACCACCCGGGAGAATTCCTTGCGGCGCTCCTCGCTCAGCTCGGGGAGCACGATGCGAATGAACTTCTTGTCGACCGCGGGATTGAGGCCCAGGTTGGCCTTCTGGATGGCCTTCTCGATCTGGGCGAGGGTTCCGAGATCCCAGGGCTGGACCAGCAGGGTGCGGGGCTGGGGCGTGGTGATCCCCGCCAGCTCCCGGATCCGCATCTGCTGCCCGTAGACGTCCACCAGCACGTTCTCGATCAGGGCGGGCGAAGCCTTGCCGGTGCGGATGCCGGCGAACTCGTGGGTCACCACCTCCTCGCTCTTCCGCATCTTGGCCTCGGCCTCCTTCAGAATGACGTCTCTTGGCATGGTCCTTTCAGTCAGCGGTTCAGGATGTCACCAGGGTGCCCACCTTCTCCCCGGAGATCACCCGCTTGAGGTTTCCGGGGCGGAAGATGTCGAAGACGATGATCGGCATGTCGTTGTCCATGCACAGGGAGAAGGCGGTGGAGTCCATGATCCGGAGCTGCTGCTGGAGGGCCTCCCGGTAGGTGATGCTCTCCCTGCGCCTGGCCCCGGGGTGGACCATGGGATCCGAGTCGTAGATGCCGTCCACCTTGGTGGCCTTGAGGATCACCTCGGCGCCGATCTCGTTGGCCCGCAGCGCGGCGGCGGTGTCGGTGGAGAAGAACGGGTTGCCGGTCCCGGCCCCGAAGATCACCACCCGGCCCTCCTCCAGGTGCCGGATGGCCTTGCTGCGGATGAAGGGCTCGGCGACCTGCAGGATGGTCAGGGCGGTCTGGACCCTGGTCTCGATCCCGATGCGCTCCAGGGCGCTCTGCAGGGCCAGGGAGTTGATCACCGTGGCCAGCATCCCCATGTAGTCCCCGGTGGCGCGCTCCACCTCCTGCTGCAGGTTCCCCTTGCCGCGGAAGATGTTGCCGCCCCCGATCACGATCACCACCTCGACCCCCATGCGCCGGATCTGGGCGATCTGGCGGGCCACCCCAACGACCATCTCGGGAGAGATGCTCGATCCGTCCGGGCCGCCCAGGCTCTCTCCGCTCAGCTTGACCAGCACCCGGCGGTAGCGGGAGGGGGCTGCGCCGGACGGATCCGGGTCTTTGCTCATCGGGCCGGCCCTCCGGCTCCTGCCGCCCGGGAGGGAGCGCCGGACAGCCGCGCGGCGGGGGCTGCGCCGGCGGAGCCGGATGGCGGGGTGCGGCCCATGCCCCCTCTAGCCCTGCGCCGCCAGCTCGGACTCGAAGAGCTCCCGGGTCCTGCCCAGCAGCTCCTCCAGCGGGATCTCCTCGCGGTCCACCTTCCCGAGCAGGGACTTCTGGGCCAGGTACTCCTTGTTCGCCACCCCGGCCTTGCTCTGCAGCATCCGCCACGCCTTGCGGCGCTCCACCGCGAAGAGGACCATCTGGCGAGAGACGGTGTAGTGCTTCATCTTCCCGTCCACCTCGGCCTGGAAGTACACTCCGAAGTCGGGGACGTGCGAGCGGTGCGAGGGATCGAAGACCCGCCGCTGGATCACGTCGTCCTGGGTGATGCACACCAGCATGTCCTCGATGTGGATGAACTCGTCGGCCTGCTCGGCGCTGATCGAGCGGATGTGCTTCCGGAACCGGGCCTCGGTGAGCGCCCAGTGGGCGACGGTGAAGCGGTACTTCATGCCCGAGGACTTGAAGCGGGTCTCCCACCAGTCCTTGGCCATCGAGGGGTTCCCCTTGAGGCTGAACACCTCCTGGGAGGACTCGCCCGCCAGGGGGTTGTGGACGAATTCCGGCATCCCCCGGGCGTCCCTGACCATCTTGGCCTGGTCCGCCGACATGTTGTCCGCCACTCCGTGCTCGGGCTGGCAGGTGGTGTAGGACTGGAAGAAGGAGGTGCCCCGGTACTCCAGCCCGTCGAGCATGCTGCGGTAGAGCTTGGCCGAGTTGGCCATCGAGACCTGCGCCACATAGGGGGAGCCGTGCCCCGAGGTGAAGGCCTCGGCCACGTTCTTCTTCTCGATCAGCTTGCCCTGCGAGGCCTGGCCGAACTGGTTCATGTCGTAGCCGCCCAGCATGGTGGAGGAATCGGAGTTCTGCCCGCCGGTGTTGGAGTAGACCTGGGTGTCGAGCATCATCATGTTGATGTTGGGGCGGTTCTGCAGGATCACCTTGGAGACGTTCTGGAAGCCGATGTCGCCCAGGGCCCCGTCTCCGCCGATCACCCAGACCTTGGGCAGCTCCCGGACCTCCTGGTCGGTCATGAAGGTGTCGTCGAGGCGGGTGAGGACGAAGTAGTCCTCGCCGCTCATCACGTTCTCCTCCCGGTCCAGCAGGCGGGACGCCAGCCGCTCGGGGACCACCGACCGACGGGCGTGGCGGACGATCAGCGACTCGCCCAGCAGCCAGCTGATGGTGGCCCCGTCCTGGAACAGGGAGTTCATCCAGGGGTAGGGGTGGGGGTTGGAGGGGGGCGTGGAGCCGTACACCGTGTTGCAGCCGGTGCTGGCCCCCATGAACATCACCGACATGCCGTTGGGGATCCGCCCGTCCACGGTCTGCAGCTCGCGGTGGTTGAAGGCGTCGGTGCGCAGCACCGCGCCCAGCGCGTCGATCAGCTGGGCGTCGCCGATCCCTCCGTGCTCCCGGATGCGGTGGTCGGTGTCCTCGTCGCTCTCGCCTCCCAGCCCCATCACCACATGGGCGATAGCCCGGGAGTAGAGGCGGTGCTCCTCGGGAAAGCGCTCCCCGAGCCGCTCCAGGCGCTCCAGGCCCTCGTCCTGGAGCCGGTCGGCCAGGGCCCGGAGCCGGTCCGCCTTGGCGTGGTAGAGGGGCCTCATGTAGGCCTCGGTGACCGAGCCCACGGCCCTGAGGATGCTCTTCTCCCCGCAGCCGGCGCAGGCTCCGTCGCCCGAGACCAGGGCCTCGTAGTTGCGGCGGACCATCAGGTGGTTGCGCAGCGCCGCCTCCCGGGAGCTCTCGGGAGCCCCGTCGTTGTAGAGCCCCAGGTACTTCTGGCTGGTGTCGGGCAGGAGCCGGGAGAAGATCTGGGCGGTGGTCAGCTCCGAGTTGAGCTCCTCGGTCTCCTCGGCCATGCGCAGGGCGTCGTGGTCCCCGCAGACCTGGACGCATTCGCCGCATCCCTTGCACAGGTCGGAGACGAAGATCGAGAAGAGCCCTCCCTCGCCCGGCTTCTTCTTCTCGATGTTGCGGAAGATGGCCGGCACCGCGGAGTAGGCCAGGGGGAGCTTGCGGATGATCCCCACGAACTGCCTCCTGGCCGGCTCGCCCACCTGATCGAGCCTCCCCACCTCTTCGGCGACGATGTCGCCGAAGGGGACCTTGCTCTTGTCCTTGACGCTCTCCAGCATCCGGGCCCGGGCCCTCTCCTCGACGCCGGGCAGCTCCTCCAGGATCCGGATCCGGTCCTCCCCGCTCTCCACGTAGTTCTGGGCCGCGGTGCGCAGCACGGTGCCGATCTCCTGGGCGGTGTTGGGCAGCGCGGTGTCGGGGCAGGCGGTGATGCACTCCATGCACTGGGTGCAGTTCTCGGCGATGTAGACCGGGGTCTCGCGGCGGGCCACGTACTTGGAGGAGGTCGCCCCGGTCCCCGCGGCCATGATCCCCACCGAGGCCAGCGCGCTGGCCGGCTGGTGGTAGCCCAGCTGGCTGCGGAACTCGCTGTCGAACTTGGAGAGCCGGGCGTAGGGGGCCCGCTCTTCCTGGTCCTCGGGAGGCAGGCAGACCCCGCAGCCGCTGGACTCGCAGCCCGAGGTGGCGGGGATGCGGTGGTCGCCCAGGGGGGCCACCGGCGGCTTGCGCATGCTGGAGGTGTCCGGGGCCTCGATCTCGTGGTAGCGGATCTCCTCCACCCGCCGGAAGCCCTGGGTCATCACCTCCATGTTGGACTGCACCACCGAGTCCCCGAAGCGGCCGAACTTCTTCTCGTACTGCCGGCGCACCGTCTCCCGGTAGGTCTCCTCGCAGATCCCGTTGTCCTCCAGGAAGCTGGAGACCCGGAAGAGGGCTCCCAGGAAGGAGTTGCCCTGCATGCGCAGCTGCAGGTCGGCGCGGCTGGTGGCCTTCTTGGCGATGTCGAAGCCGGGGAGGATGTAGACGCGGATGCCGTTGTCCTGGATGAACTTCCGGTGGTGCCGCGGGATCCGCTCCCAGGCGGTCTCGGGGGAGTCCTTCGACTCCCACACCAGGCAGCCTCCGGGATTGATTCCCTCCAGGGGGTTGGTGTGGGTGAAGGCCTTGGGATCGCAGCAGAGCACCACGTCGACGTGGTTGAGCTCGCAGTTGACCCGGATGGGGCGGGGGGCCACCACCAGGTAGTAGTTGGTCGGCGAGCCCTTCTTCTCGCTGCCGTACTTGGGGTTGGCGCTCACGAAGAGCTTGTCCTCCAGCGCCCCGTGCTCGTCGTAGCGGGGATCCCTCTGGGAGATCAGGTTGCCGAACTCGCCGATGATCGATCCCAGGTTCTTGCCGGTGGTGATCATCCCCCAGCCGCCGATGGAGTGGAAGCGGACCGCGATCGCCTTGTCGGGCAGCAGCGAGGGGGTGTCCTCGCTGATCACCGCGTAGGGGTGGTCGACTCCCAGGACGAAGTAGGTCTCGCCGTCCCCGGCTCCCCTGCCGTCCTGGCGGCGGGTGGTCCCCTTGGCGTACTCGTAGGCTCCCAGGATGTGCTCGGGACGGAAGTCCCGGGAGCCGATCCCGTAGGCGCCCCGGAAGATGCGCGGGGTCTCCTCGGGCGTCATCGGCGCGACGCTCCCCCCGTAGCGGGCGGCCTCCTGGGCCTTGCCGATGGCGGAGCGGATGTCCCGGGCCAGGGGGTTGTCTCCGGCCATCCCCTCGTCGGTCCGCTCCAGCACCACGATCTCCTTCTTGCCCCGGATGGCCTCGACCAGGGCCGACTCGGGGAAGGGCCGCAGCACGTTGACGTGCAGGGAGCCGGCCCTGGCCCCCCGCCGGCTCCGGAGGTAGTCCACCGCCTCGTCGACGTTCTCGGCCGCGCAGCCCAGGGTGACGAACAGGGTTTCGGCGTCCTCGCAGCGGTAGCCGGTGACCAGCCCGTAGCAGCGGCCGGTCAGCTCCCCGAACTCCCGGTAGGCCTCCTCCAGGAACTCCAGGATCGGCTCGTTGAAGTTGTTGCGCCGGGCCACCACCCCGTTCATGTGGTGCTCCTGGTTCTGCACCGGCCCCAGGAGGATCGGGTTCTTCAGGTCCATCATCTCGGGGACCCGCTGGCGGGTGGGGCCGAACAGCTCCCGCTGGGCCTGGGTGGGGCACTGGATGGTGTCGCCGGGCGCCCCCAGGAACTCGCGGAGCAGATCCGCCTCGGGGGCGAAGTAGGTCCGCTCCGAGTGGGTGGTGAGCATCCCGTCCTGGATGTTCATCCCCGGGTTGAGCGACAGCTCGTTGACCCGGCGAAGGATGATGGCCTGGTCGGCGGCCTGCTGGGCGCCCTTGGCCATCAGCATGGTCCAGCCGGTGTCGAGCGCGGCGTAGAAGTCGTCGTGGCCGCAGTGCACGTTGAGCGCGTGCTTGGTCAGGGCCCGGGCCCCCACCTCCAGCACCATGGTGGAGCACTTGCCCGGCGCGTGGTAGTACTGCTCCATGGCGTAGGCGATGCCCTGGCCCGAGGTGAAGTTGACGGTCCGGTGCCCGGCCACCGAAAAGGCGGTGGCCCCGCCCTGGGCCGCGTGCTCGCCCTCGCACTCCACCGCGATCTTCTGCTGCCCGAACACGTTGAGCTCACCCTGGGCGAAGGACTGCTGGTAGATCTCCCCCCCCTCGGTGGACGGGGTGATGGGGTAGAACACCCCTCCCTCGGTGATCCGGACCTCCACATGCTCGGTGACCAGCTGGTTGCCGTTGCAGGTGATCCGGATGCCGGGATACTTCGGACGGTCGGAGGGAACGGACCCCTGGGCCTTCCCCTCGGACGCTGTCGCTGTGTCGGGCATATAAGATGTGGAGTCTAGGGTCTCTCTCTGGCAGCGTTCCCTTCCGCCGGCGGGAGATCGCTCAGCCGACGGGCCGGACAGCGGGCCGGAAGCGCTGCCCCCACGCGCCGGGATCCAATGCTAGGGCGGCGGGGGCGGGATGTCAATCCGGCAGCGGGGCGGAAGCCGCCGGCGCAGCTGTCCACGGGGCGCCATGACCGCCGCCATCCTCACCACCTTCCTGTTCTCCCTCTCGGCGGTCTCCGCCAACCGCGCCGCCCGGCTGGTGGGCAGCGTGGAGGCCAACCACTGGCGCCTGCTCCTCTCCACGCTCCTGCTGGCCCTGTGGGCCCACGTCTGGGGCGGGGGGCTGGAGGGCCCCGCCCTGTGGATCTTCCTGCTCAGCGGCCTGATCGGGCTGGGGATCGGCGACGTGGCCCTCTACCTGAGCTACCCCCGGCTGGGCTCCCGCCTGACCCTGCTTCTGGTCCACTGCCTGGCCGCGCCCATCGCCGCCTGGAGCGAGTGGGTCTTCCTGGGGAGCGCCATCCCCTGGCTCGACGCCCTCGGGGGGGCCGCCGTCCTCCTGGGGGTGGGGATGGCCCTGGCCCCCTCGGAGACCGGCCACCTGGACCGGCGCTCCCTGGCCGCCGGGTGCCTCTGGGGGACGCTGGCGGCGGCGGGCCAGGGGCTGGGAGCGGTCCTCAGCCGCTGGGGCTACCGGGTCAACGGAGAGGCCGGCCTGGAGCTGGACGGGATCACCGTCGCCTACCAGCGCATCGTGGGAGGCCTGCTGGTGGGCCTTCTGGCCTTCCTCTGGCTGAGGGCGCGCCGCCCGGGGCGGCCGATGACCGCCGCGGCGGCCGGATGGATCGCCACCACCGGGCTGGCGGGACCCACCCTGGGGGTGGCCTGCTTCCAGTGGGCCCTGATGACCCAGCCCAGCGGGATCGTCCTCGCCATCGTGGCCACCACCCCGCTGGCGGTCATACCGATGGCCGCCTGGGCCGAAGGGGACCGGCCGGGCGCGCGCGCCTGGCTGGGGGGGATCCTGGCCGTCGGCGGGGTCGTCGCCATCGTCCTGGGATAGCCCCGGACGGCGGCCTCCTGCGGCTTTTTTCGAAAAAAAACTGGAAAAGGATTTGACTTCGCGATGCCGCAACCCCACAGTCCCCCCTCCGGTTTCGGGACCGGGTCCTGGCGGGCCGCCGCTTTCAGCTCTGCTGCCGCCTTCCGGAGCAGGCGGGCGCGCCTCCTTGCTCCGGCGGGCGGAAGCCCCTTCGGCCCGTCGGCCCGGACCTGCCTCCAGGCCGCTGGGACGGGCCCATGTAGCTCAGTCGGTAGAGCACATCCTTGGTAAGGATGAGGTCACCAGTTCGAGCCTGGTCATGGGCTCCAGCGGCGCGGAGCCGGCACGGAATCAGAGGGACGCTAGGAACAGACGCTAGTTTCGAATGGCAAAGGAAGCATTTCAGAGGACCAAGCCGCACGTCAACGTGGGAACCATCGGCCACGTCGATCACGGCAAGTCCACCCTGACGGCGGCGATCGTGGCGGTGCAGGCCAGGAAGCAGCTGGCCGAGCAGATCTCCTACGCGGACATCACCAAGGGGGGGACGGTGCGCGACGAGTCCAAGACGGTGACCATCGCGGTCTCCCACGTGGAGTACGAGTCGGAGAAGCGGCACTACGCCCATGTCGACTGCCCGGGGCACGCCGACTACGTGAAGAACATGATCACCGGCGCCGCCCAGATGGACGGCGCCATCCTGGTGGTCAGCGCCGCCGACGGCCCCATGCCCCAGACCCGGGAGCACATCCTGCTGGCCCGCCAGGTGGGGGTGCCCGCCATCGTGGTCTACCTCAACAAGGTCGATCTGGTCGACGACGAGGAGCTGCTTGAGCTGGTGGAGATGGAGGTGAGGGACCTGCTCGGCAAGTACCAGTTCCCCGGCGACGACGCCAGCATCATCCGGGGCAGCGCCACCAAGGCCATGGAGGGCGACCCCGCGGGCGAGAAGGCCATCGGCGACCTGCTCGAGGCCATCGACGAGCACATCCCCCTGCCCGAGCGCGACGTGGACAAGCCCTTCCTGATGTGCATCGAGGACGTGTTCAACATCGAGGGACGCGGCACGGTGGTGACCGGAAGGGTGGAGCGGGGCGAGCTCAAGAAGATGAGCGAGGTGGAGATCGTGGGCCTGCGGGACACCCGCAAGACCACCGCCACCGACATCGAGATGTTCCGCAAGCTGCTCGACAGCGCCAAGGCCGGGGACAACGTGGGGGTGCTCCTGCGCGGCGTCAAGAAGGACGAGGTGGAGCGGGGCCAGGTGCTGGCCCGGCCCGGGACCATCACTCCCCACATGAAGTTCAAGGCCGAGGTCTACGTGCTCTCCAAGGAGGAGGGGGGGCGCCACACCCCGTTCTTCACCAAGTACCGCCCCCAGTTCTACTTCCGCACCAGCGACGTCACCGGGACGGTCACCCTGCCCGAGGGGGTGGAGATGGTGATGCCCGGGGACAACGTCTCGGTGGACGTCGAGCTGATCACCCCGGTGGCCATGGAGAAGGGGCAGCGTTTCGCCATCCGCGAGGGAGGCCGCACCATCGGGGCCGGCCGGATCAGTGACATCGTCGAATAGCCCAGAGCGAGCCTGCAGGACGGTAGCTCAACTGGTAGAGCAACGGTCTCCAAAACCGTCGGTTGGGGGTTCGAGTCCCTCTCGTCCTGCCATCTGGGCCCCGGGTCCGGACGGAGGGATGGCAGAGCGGTCGATTGCGGCGGTTTTGAAAACCGCTGAGGAGAGATCCTCCGGGGGTTCGAATCCCCCTCCCTCCGCCATCCCTCCGGTCCGCTCCCTCCCGCGCCTGTGAACGAGTGGCTGTCGATCAACTACCTGGTCTGGCTGGCGGCGGCCGGAGCGCTCTTCGCCTTCCTGTGGTGGAGGGGCCACCTGCTGCGCCTCAGGATGTTCGTGGAGTCGACCAAGGCCGAGCTCAGGAAGTGCTCCTGGCCCACGACCCAGGAGCTGAAGGGCTCCACGGTGCTGGTGATCCTGGCCACCGCCCTGCTGGGGCTGGTGGTGGTGCTGTGGGACACGGTCTTCCACGGGCTGATCACCTGGCTCATCTACTAGGCGTGAAGAAGGAGTGGTTCGTCCTGCGCACCCTGACCGGACAGGAGAAGAACGTCAGGGAGAACATCGAGAAGCGGAAGATTCCCGAGGACATGGAGGAGAGCATCGGGGACGTCCTGGTCCCCGAGGAGAACGTGGCCGAGATCCGCGCCGGCAAGAAGAAGGTCACCAAGCGCAAGCTCTACCCCGGCTACGTGTTCGTGGAGATGGAGCTGCTCGACGAGGACCGGCGCATCAACGACGGCCCCTGGCACTTCATCCAGGAGACCCCCGGGATCATCGGCTTCATCGGCGGGGACAACCCCCTGCCCACCAGCGAGGAGGAGGTCGAGCTGATCCGCAGCCGGATCGCCGACTCGGCCGAGCGGGAGCGGCCCAAGATCAAGTTCGAGATCGGCGACACGGTGAAGATCAACGACGGCCCCTTCCTCAACCTGAGCGGGGAGATCGAGGAGATCGACAAGGAGCGGGGGAAGATCCGGGTGGTGGTGAGCATCTTCGGGCGCAACACCCCGGTGGACCTGGAGTACTGGCAGATCGACAAGGGATAGGGGCGAGATGGCGAAGAAGGTTACCGGAATGGTGAAGCTCCAGATCCCGGCCGGGCAGGCCAACCCGGCCCCCCCGGTGGGACCGGCCCTGGGCCAGCAGGGAGTCAACATCATGGGCTTCTGCCAGGAGTTCAACGCGCGGACCAAGAGCCAGGCCGGGATGGTGATCCCGGTGGTGATCACCGTCTACCAGGACAAGTCCTTCACCTTCGTCACCAAGTCCCCCCCGGCGGCAGTCCTGCTCAAGAAGGCGGCCGGGATCGCCTCCGGCTCCAAGGTGCCCAACAAGAGCAAGGTGGGCAGGGTGAGCCGGGAGCAGGTGCTGGAGATCGTCCGGGCCAAGAAGGAGGATCTGAACGCCGGCGGCGAGGAGGCGGCCTTCCGGATGATCGCCGGGACGGCCCTGAGCATGGGGATCGAGATCAAGGACTGAGAATGCCGAGCAAGCGATACCGCAAGGCCCTGGAGCTGATCGATCCCAAGCGCCTCTATCCGCTGGAGGAGGCGATCGAGACCCTGGGCAGGCTGCCCAAGACCGGCTTCGACCAGACCGTGGATCTGGCTCTGCGCCTGGGGGTGGATCCGCGCCAGTCCGACCAGATGGTGCGGGGGACCGCCCCCCTGCCGCACGGGACCGGCAAGCAGGTCCGGGTGCTGGTCTTCGCCGAGGACGGCTCGGCGGCGGCCGAGGCCGCCGCCGAAGCGGGCGCCGACCATGTGGGCCTGGAGGAGCCCCTCCGGCGCTGCCGGGAGGGGTGGACCGGCTTCGACGTGGCCATCGCCACCCCCTCGGCCATGGCCGAGGTGCGCAAGCTGGGCAAGGTGCTGGGGCCCCGCGGCCTGATGCCCAACCCCCGGACCGGCACCGTGGCCGAGGACACCGCCGCGGCGGTGCGCGAGGTGAAGGCCGGCCGGGTGGAGTTCAAGATCGACAAGACCGGGAACATCCACGTGCCCATCGGCAAGCTCTCCTTCCCTCCCGAGCACCTCAGGGAGAACGCCCAGGTGATCATCGACGCGGTGGTCAGGGCCCGGCCCGCCGGAGCCAAGGGGACCTACCTGGTCGGCGGCGCCCTCAGCGGGACCATGAGCCCGCCCTTCCGCCTGGACCTCCGCAGCCTGGCCAAGGCGGCCTGACACCCGATTCCCGAGACCCATGCGAGCGGAAAAAGAGCTGATCGGTTCGGAGTACCTGGAGCGGCTGCGCTCCTCCTCCTACTTCATCGCGGTCGACTACCACGGCCTGACGGTGGAGGCGTTCACCGAGCTGCGCCGCCGCCTGCGCCGGGTGCAGGGGGAGATCCACGTGGTCAAGAACTCGATCTTCGGGATCGCCGCCGCCGAGGCGGGCTTCGAGGGCCTCGGGACCTCCCTCAAGGGGCAGGTGGCGGTGCTGACCGGCGCCGGCGAGATCTCCTCGGCGGCCAAGGTGGTCCAGGAGTTCGGGGAGGAGCACGACCGGCCCCGCATGCTGTTCGGCTTCCTGGGCCGCGAGCGGCTCGACGCCCAGGGGGTGGGGCGCATCGCCGATCTGCCCTCGCTGGACGGGCTGCGCTCCATGATCGCCGGCCTGATCCGCACCCCTGCCCGCAGCCTGGCCTCCCTGGTGCAGGCTCCGGGACGGCAGCTGGCCCAGGTGATCCGGGCCGGGAAGGCGGAGCGGTAGCATTCTTTTTCAACCCGCGTCGACCGGGCAGTCCGGTTTAATCCGGGGGGGCCCCGATGGCCCCCCTCCGACGCGTTCCTACGGACGAGATGGCAGATCTAGAGAAGATAGCAGAGGAGCTGGGCCAGCTGACGGTGGTGCAGGCCGCCGACCTGGTCAAGATGCTGGAGGAGAAGTGGGGCGTGAGCGCCGCCGCTCCGGTGGCGGTGGCCGCGGCGGGGGGAGCCGATGGCGGCGGCGAGGCGGCCGAGGAGAAGACCGAGTTCGACGTGGTGCTCTCCGAGAAGCCGCCTTCGGACAAGAAGATCCCGGTGATCAAGGCGGTGCGCGAGGTCAAGGCCGGCCTGGGCCTGGCCGACGCCAAGAAGCTGGTGGAGGGGACTCCCTCCACCATCCTCGAGGCGGCCCCCAAGGAGGAGGCCGAGGCCGCCAGGAAGAAGCTGGAGGAGGCCGGAGGCAAGGTGGAGCTGAAGTAGCAGCTCCGCGCGGCCGCCGTCCGCGCCCTTCCTCCCGGGCCGGAGGAGGGGAGCGGCGGCGGCGCGTCCTGCGGGACCGCGGGCGGGGAGCCCCTGGTCCCATTTCCGATAGTGTTGCGGCGCCCGTGAGGGAGGGGGCGCCGCGGGCAGGCGGGTTTTGCCCGGCCGGCTTGCCGATGGCGAAGCGCATTGTATGAAGGAACGAGAGTATTTCGGAAAGATTGAGGAAGTAGTCAGCCCCCCGGATCTGATCGAGGTCCAGCGCGACTCCTTCGGGGAGTTCCTCCTGGAGGACCGGGTCGGGGTGGACATCCTCGCCCTTCCTTCCCAGCCCGCCAAGCGCAAGGACTTCGTTCCCCGGGCGATCGAATTCCTGCGGCAGCAGGTCCCGGGCGCACGGCTGCCCGAGAAGAGCGGGATCCGGGAGTTCGAGGGCGCCTGGAGCGAGCGGGCCCTGCGCAAGCTGGTGGACCGGATCGGCGGAGAGGGGAGCGCTGGATCCCCGGGAGCGAAGAAGGACTCCCGGGGCCGCAAGGGCGCCCGGGCGGGCCACCCGGTGCGGATCCGCCGTGCGGATGCGGACGAGGTCCGGAACCTGCTGGCCGGGCATGTCTCCGGGATGGAGGCGGGCGGCCTCTACCGGCTGAAGGAGGGGGGCGTCCTGAAGTTTTTCGACGGCGGGCTCCACCGGGTGGAGGAGGCCGACATCCCCGGGGTGGAGGCGGCGCTGGACGCGGGCGGCGGCCGGCATCTGGAGCGCCTGTCCCGGATCGCCGGCTCGGTCGGGCTCGACGAGAAGGGGATCAGGAGCCTCGCGGGCAGGGAGGCCAGGGAGCTCGCCAAGGCCGGCCCGGAGGCAGGGGCGATCGCCCTCGAGGTGGATCCTGCCAGGCTGAGGAAGAGCGAGGCGCATGCCGCCTGGAGAGCCGCGGTCAAGGGCATGGACGCCTTCTCGATCCTCGAGATGGGGAAGAAGGGGATCCTGAAGCTGGGCGAGGACAGCTTCCTGAGGCTGTCCGGGTCCGATCTGGCCCTGGCCAGGAAGCTGGCGGAGAAGGGGAAGCACGGGGAGCTGGAGGCGTCGCTCGAGGACGCCGAGCGCCTCGGAGCCCGGGATCTGGAGTCCCTGCCCGACGAGGAGGCCGGCGGCGGAGCGTGGCGCTTCGAGGCGCAGGCCGGCCGGCTGGAGGCCAGGGAGCTCCAGGCGGCGCTGGCGGCCGCGATCCGGAGCCTGGACGGCTTCTCGATCCTCGTGACGGGGAAGGGGGGGATCCTCAGGTGCGGCGACGGCTTCCACCCGGTGGACAAGGACGAACTCCCCTTGCTGAGGGAGGCGATGGACAAGGGGCCGCTGCGGAAGCTGGCCGGGATCCTGCAGGGCGGGGCGCTGGACGACAGCAGCCTGGGGGATCTGCTCTCGAAGGAGCTGAGCGACTGCCGGCCGGGGCCGGTTCCGGCCCCCGGAGGCGGGATCCTGCTGAAGCTGGGCGACGGCGTCTTCTGGAAGGCGGAGGCGGCCGGCGGCAATGGGGAGCCGGGCCGCGCCTCGGATCTGTCCGAAGCGGACATCGAGAGGCTGTCGAAGTCGGCGGTCCTGTCCCTTGGGCCCGGGACGGGCCCGGAGCTGGAGGCCGAAGGGATCCTCGAGCTGGACGGGGAGGGGATCCCGGAGCCCGGCGGCGGCGGGGGTCCGGCCGCCGCCGTCCTCGGGGCCATGCTGGAGAGGGCCTCCGCCGGCCTCGAGGAGATCGTCAAGGCGGCCCAGGACGAGATCCATGCCGAGGAGCCGATCCGCTTCATGAGGCCCGAGTTCCCGCAGGCCGCCGCCCTGGCCGTGCTCCGGGAGCTGGAGAAGCGGGGGGCGACGGTCAGGCTGACCCGTCCGGCCACCGGCCTCCAGGCGGTGTTCAAGGAGATCTTCCCCATCCGCAGCTACGACGAGAAGAGCACCCTCTCCTTCTGGCACTACGAGGTCAGCCCGCCGCGAATGGACTGGCTGGACTGCCTCAGGGAGAACGTGACCTACCAGTCGGCCCTCCATGTCACCTTCCGCTTCGAGGACGAGAGGGGGATCAAGGAGGAGCGGGTGTTCATGGGGGACCTGCCCCGCATGACCCCCCAGGGCACCTTCGTGATCAACGGGGCCGAGCGGGTCATCGTCAGCCAGCTGCACCGCTCCCCGGGCCTGGTGTTCGAGGCGCAGCGCCATCCCAACGGCAAGCTGCTCCACTCCTTCCGCATCATCCCCGACCGGGGCTCCTGGTACGAGGCCCAGTTCGACACCGCCGATCTGCTCTACATCTACCTGGACCGCAAGAAGCGCAAGCGCAAGTTCCTGGCGACCACCTTCTTCCGGGCCCTGGGCTACGGGAGCGACGCCCGCATCCTGGAGCTCTTCTCCCCGATCCAGACCCTCACCTGCCGTAAGGCCTCCGGCCTGCCCGATCTGCAGAACCGGGTGCTGGTCAAGGACATCAAGACCGAGGACAAGCGGGTGGTGGCCCGGGCCCTGGAGCCGCTCTCCAAGGAGACCGTCAAGCGGATCAGCGAGGCGGGCTTCAAGACCATCGGCATCACCGAGGACAGCCCCATCCTTAAGTGCCTCAAGAAGGACCCGACCACCAACGAGGAGGAGGCCCTCGAGGAGATCTACATGCGGCTGCGTCCCGGGGATCCCCCCACCGCCAAGAACGCCCGGGCCCTGATCAAGCGGCTCTTCTTCGATCCCAAGCGCTACGACCTGGGGCGGGTGGGCCGCTACAAGATCGACCAGAAGCTGGGGCTGGACGACGGCTCCAAGAGCCGGGTGCTCGAGAAGCGCGACCTGATCGAGGCCACCAAGTACCTGCTCCGGCTCAAGAGCGGCGAGGGCATGGTCGACGACATCGACCATCTGGGCAGCAGGCGGGTGCGGACGGTGGGGGAGCTGCTGGCCAACCAGTGCCGCCTGGGCCTGGCCCGCACCGAGAGGCTGGTCAAGGAGCGGATGACCATCCTGGACTCGGGGCTCGACTCGCTGATGCCCCAGAAGCTGATCAACCCCAAGGCCCTCTCCAGCGTGGTGCGGGAGTTCTTCGGGCGCTCCCAGCTCTCCCAGTTCATGGACCAGATCAACCCCCTGGCCGAGCTGACCCACAAGCGGCGCCTCTCGGCGCTGGGGCCGGGGGGGCTCTCCCGGGACCGGGCCGGCTTCGAGGTGCGCGACGTGCACCCCTCGCACTACGGCCGCATCTGCCCGGTGGAGACCCCCGAAGGGCCCAACATCGGCCTGATCGCCTCGCTGGCCACCTTCGCCCGGGTCAACGAGTACGGCTTCATCGAGAGCCCCTACCGCAAGGTGAGGAACGGGCGGGTCACCAGGGAGATCGACTACCTGACCGCCGACCGGGAGGAGAAGTACATCGTGGCCCAGGCCAACGCGGTGGTCGACCGGAAGGGCAGGTTCCTGGAGCCCAAGGTGATGTGCCGCAGCAAGAAGGGCGACTTCATCGACGCCGATCCCAAGGACGTGGACTACATGGACGTCTCGCCCAAGCAGCTGGTGTCGGTGGCGGCCGGGCTGATCCCCTTCCTGGAGCACGACGACGCCAACCGGGCCCTGATGGGCTCGAACATGCAGCGCCAGGCGGTGCCCCTGCTGCAGACCGAGGCGCCCTTCGTGGCCACCGGCCTGGAGGGCAAGGTGGCGATGGACTCGCAGTCGGTGCTGCGCTCGGCCTCCGATGGCAGGGTGGCCTCGGTGGACGCCGACCGGATCGTGGTCACCCCCACCGGCAAGGTGCCCCGCACCCTGCGCAGGCTGAGGCACAAGCCCGAGAGCGGCATCCACGTCTACCCGATCCGCAAGTTCATGCGCTCCAACGCCGGGACCTGCATCAACCAGAAGCCCCTGGTCCGCAAGGGCGACAAGGTGGAGCGGGGGACGGTGATCGCCGACGGACCCTGCACCGACCAGGGGGAGCTGGCGCTGGGCCGCAACGTGCTCTGCGCCTTCATGCCCTGGCACGGCTACAACTTCGAGGACGCGGTGCTGATCAGCTCCCGGATCATCAAGGACGACGTGTTCACCTCGATCCACATCGACGAGTTCGACGTGGTGGCCCGGGACACCAAGCTGGGCCCCGAGGAGATCACCCGGGACATCCCCAACCTGAGCGAGGAGGCGATGAGGAACCTGGGGGCCGACGGGGTGATCCGGGTGGGGGCGGAGGTCCGGCCGGGGGACATCCTGGTGGGGAAGATCACCCCCAAGAAGGAGAGCGAGAACGAGCTGGCTCCCGAGGAGAAGCTGCTGCGGGCCATCTTCGGCACCAAGGCCGCCGACGTGAAGGACACCTCGCTGCGGGTGCCCTCGGGGATCCACGGCACGGTGATGGACGTCAAGGTGCGCTCCAAGAAGCCGGATCCCAAGGGCGAGGACGGCTCCGAGGCCGGCCAGAGCGAGGCCGAGGAGACCTACAAGAAGCGCTACAAGGAGCTGCAGGAGGAGCTGACCGACTCGCTCAGCAACATCCTCCTGGGGGAGAAGATCCCCCTGGACGTGATCGACTCCTCCACCGGCGACATCATCATCCCGGCCAACCGCAAGATCACCAAGACGCTGCTGCGCAACCTGGCCCGGGCCTACGACTCGGTGGAGATCGACCCCTCGCCCATCCGCAACAAGATCAACCAGACCATCGACCGCTACAAGAAGCGCTTCGAGGAGCTGCAGACCCCCGACTCCGAGGAGCCCGAGAACGTCAAGCACCAGGAGTCGGTGCGGGTGTACATCGCCTCCAAGCGCAAGCTGTCGGTGGGGGACAAGATGGCGGGACGCCACGGCAACAAGGGGGTGGTGGCCCGCATCGTCCCCGAGGAGGACATGCCCTTCATGAGGGACGGCACCCCGGTGGACATCGTGCTCAACCCCCTGGGGGTGCCCTCGCGCATGAACGTGGGGCAGCTGCTGGAGACCCACCTGGGCTGGGCCGCCAAGGTGCTGGGGCTCCACTTCTCCACCCCGGTCTTCGACGGCATCCCCGAGAAGGAGATCTTCGACCGCCTCGAGCAGGCCGACCGCAAGGCGCTCGAGGAGGCGGGGGAGACCTCCCCGGAGGCCACGCTGGTCAACCGGGTGGGCAAGGCCAGGCTCTTCGACGGCCTGAGCGGGGAGGCCTTCGACCAGGAGGTGGTGGTGGGCTACATCTACATGCTCAAGCTGGGCCACCTGGTGGCCGACAAGATCCACGCCCGGGCGGTGGGGCCCTACTCGCTGGTGACCCAGCAGCCCCTGGGCGGCAAGGCCCAGTACGGCGGCCAGCGCTTCGGGGAGATGGAGGTGTGGGCCCTGGAGGCCTACGGGGCCACCCATGCCCTGCAGGAGATGCTCACGGTCAAGTCCGACGACGTCAAGGGGCGCAACGACATCTACAAGAGCATCGTCAGCGGGGACTGCACCCTCGACGTGGTCATCCCCGAGTCCTTCCACGTGCTCCTCATGGAGATGCGCGCCCTGGGCCTCAACCCGGTTCCCGACACCTACCACTCCGGCAAGGGGCGCCCGGCCCCGATCCAGGACGAGCCCGCCGCCTCCCGCGTTCCGCTTCGACATCCGTGAATCCCATGACTGATCCAGCCTCGGTATTGGACGGCGCCGGCCGCTTCCAGGGCCTGATCCCGGAGGGCGGGGCCCCCAGGCCCCGCCGCGAGCGCAAGGAGGACAAGATGCTCGCCATGTTCCGCACGGCGAACTCGCTCTCCCTCACCGTGGCCAACCCCGAGTCGATCAAGGGGATCGAGGCCGGGGACATGGTCCAGGGCGGGGATCTCTCCTCGCCCGACGCGATCCGCGCCTGGTCGAGGGGCGAGGTGAAGAGCCCCGAGACCATCAACTACCGGACCTTCAAGCCCGAGAAGGGCGGGCTGTTCTGCGAGCGGATCTTCGGCCCGGTCAAGGACTGGGAGTGCGCCTGCGGCAAGAACAAGCGGATCAAGTACCCCGACGACGAGGAGGAGAAGGTGTGCGACCGGTGCGGCGTCCCCCTGGCCAAGGCCAGCGTGCGCCGCAAGCGCATGGGGCACATCGAGCTGACCGTCCCGGTCTCCCACATCTGGTTCTTCAAGTGCATGCCCTCCCGGATCGGCCTGATGCTCGACAAGTCGGGCAAGGAGCTGGAGAAGGTGATCTACTACGAGAGCTACATGGTGATCGATCCGGGGGACAGCCCCCTGGAGCGCCACCAGCTGCTCAGCAAGCGCGAGCTGATGGAGCACGAGGAGACCTACAACAAGCCCCTGGCGAGGGAGGGGGGCCGGCCCTTCACCGCCAAGATCGGGGCGGCGGCGATCCGGGACGCCCTGGACAACGTGGACCTGGAGGCGGAGATCGAGCGCATGGAGCTGTCCATGGTCCAGACCCGCAACAAGCAGACCCGCAAGAAGCTGGTCAAGCGGATCAAGCTCTTCCAGGGCTACCTGCAGTCCCAGGCCCGCCCCAGCTGGATGATCCTGACCGTGCTGCCGGTCCTCCCTCCCGACCTGCGCCCCCTGGTGCCGCTGGAGGGCGGGCGCTTCGCCACCTCCGATCTCAACGATCTCTACCGCAGGGTGATCAACCGCAACGAGCGCCTCAAGAAGCTGATCGGCAAGGACGGGGATCCGCCCGCCCCCGAGGTGATCCTGCACAACGAGATGAGGATGCTGCAGGAGGCGGTCGACGCCCTGATCGACAACGGGAGGCACGGCCGGGAGGTGACCTCGGCCACCGGGCGCCCGCTCAAGTCGCTCAGCGACATGCTCAAGGGCAAGGGGGGGCGCTTCCGGCAGAACCTGCTGGGCAAGCGGGTGGACTACTCGGGCCGCTCGGTGATCGTGATCGGGCCCGAGCTGAAGCTCCACCAGTGCGGCCTGCCCAAGAAGATGGCGCTCACCCTCTTCGAGCCCTTCATCATCCGCAAGCTCAAGGAGAAGGGCTACGTCCACACGGTCCGCTCGGCCAAGAAGCTGATCGAGCGCCAGTCCCCCGAGGTGTGGGACATCCTGGAGGGGGTCACCCACGGCCACCCGGTGATGCTCAACCGGGCGCCCACCCTGCACCGCCTCTCGATCCAGGCCTTCGAGCCGGTGCTGATCGAGGGCGAGGCGATCCGGGTCCACCCCCTGGTGTGCACCGCCTTCAACGCCGACTTCGACGGCGACCAGATGGCGGTGCACGTGCCGCTCTCGGTGGAGGCCCAGATGGAGGCCCGCCTGCTGATGATGGCGCCCCAGAACATCCTCAGCCCCTCCAACGGGCAGCCGATCATGACCCCCACCCAGGACATCACCCTGGGATGCTACTACCTGACCGTCGAGTCCCGTGATCCCCAGTGGGGATCCTCGAGGCAGCGCAAGCGGCGGCTGAAGCTCTTCGGGACCAAGGACGAGGTGATCTACGCCCTGGAGGACGGCGAGCTGTCGATCCACGAGCCGATCCGGCTGGTCAACCCCGACCTGGGCCGGGAGACGCCCTTCGGGGACGGCGAGCGCAAGATCATCGAGACCACGGTGGGCCGGGTGATCTTCAGCGAGATCTGGCCCGAGGAGATCGGCTTCCCCAACATGGTGATCAAGAAGGGGGAGATCGGCGACCTGATCTGGCACTGCTACCGGGAGTGCAGCCACGAGGTCACCGTGGCCACCCTGGACCGGCTCAAGGAGGTGGGCTTCCGGGAGGCCACCCGGGCGGGCGCCTCGATCGGGATCGACGACATGATCATCCCCTCGGAGAAGGAGAGGAAGATCCAGGACGCCGAGAAGAAGATCCAGAGCATCGAGCGCAAGTACAACCGGGGGGTGATCACCTCGGGCGAGCGCCACAACCAGATCATCGACACCTGGACCGACTGCACCGACCAGATCGCCAGCGTGATGCTGCGCACCCTGCGCTCCAACCACGGCAAGCAGGAGTTCAACCCGGTCTGCCTGATGGTCGACTCGGGGGCCCGGGGCAACCGCCAGCAGGTGCGCCAGCTGGCCGGGCTGCGGGGCCTGATGGCCACCCCCTCGGGGGACATCATCGAGCGGCCCATCCGGGCCAGCTTCCGGGAGGGGCTCTCGGTGCTGGAGTACTTCATCTCCACCCACGGGGCGCGCAAGGGCCTGGCCGACACCGCGCTCAAGACCGCCGACTCCGGCTACATGACCCGGATCCTGGTGGACGTGGCCCAGGACGTGCTCATCCGGGAGGACGACTGCGGGACGACCAACGGGATCAGGGTCAGGGCCATCTACGAGGGGGAGGAGGAGGTGGTCAGCCTCGGCGAGCGGCTGATCGGGAGGATCTCCTGCGAGGACATCCGGGCTCCCGAGGACCACCAGAACGTCCTGGTGCGCGAGGGCCAGGAGATCGACGAGGAGCTGGCCCAGAGGATCGAGGACCACGGGATCGAGGAGGTCAAGATCCGCTCGGTGCTCACCTGCGAGACCAAGATGCGCTTCGGCCTCTGCAAGATGTGCTACGGCCGCAACCTGGCCACCGGCGAGCTGGTCAAGGGCGGGGAGGCGGTGGGGATCATCGCGGCCCAGTCGATCGGGGAGCCGGGCACCCAGCTCACCATGCGCACCTTCCACTTCGGGGGCACCGCCTCCCAGATCTTCAAGCAGCCCCAGATCAAGGCCCAGAACCAGGGCTTCGTGGAGTACCACAACATCCGCAAGGTGAAGCTGGACGACGGCAACAACATCGTGCTCAACAAGCACGGCGAGGTCACCATCGTCGACGGGCAGGGCAGGGAGCTGGAGCGGTACTCGATCGTGGTCGGGGCGGTGATCTCGGTGGAGGACCGCCAGCCGATCGAGAAGGGCACCATCTTCGTGCAGTGGGATCCCTACAACGTGCCCATCCTCTCGGAGAAGGCCGGCCGGGTGCTCTTCGAGGACATCATCCCCGACCTGACCATGAAGGAGGAGATCGACGAGATGACCGGGCGGGAGGCCAAGGTGATCATCGATCACAAGGAGGATCTGCACCCCCAGATCAAGATCCGCAACTCGCGGGGGAAGATCCTGGCCGACTACCCCATCCCCTCGGGGGCCCACATCCTGGTGGAGTCGGGCAAGAAGATCAAGGCGGGCACCCTCCTGGCCAAGACCCCGCGCAAGACCGAGAAGACCAAGGACATCACCGGGGGCCTGCCCCGGGTGCTGGAGCTGTTCCAGGCCCGGCGCCCCAAGGACGCGGCGGTGATCTCCCGCATCGACGGATTCGTGGAGTTCGGCAAGGGAGGCGCCGTCGAGGAGGAGCAGGCGGCCCGGAGCAAGCGCTCCAGCGACCGGGGCAAGCGCCGGGTGATCATCCACAACCGCGAGACCGGCGACCGGGAGGAGCACCTGGTGCCCATCGCCAAGCACGTGATCGTCTTCGAGGGGGACTACGTCAAGAAGGGCCAGCAGCTCACCGAGGGGCCGGTGGTGCCCCAGGAGATCCTGGACGTGTGCGGCGCCCAGGAGCTTCAGGAGTACCTGGTCAACGAGGTGCAGGAGGTCTACCGCCTCCAGGGAGTGACCATCAACGACAAGCACGTCGAGGTGATCGTCCGGCAGATGCTGCGCAAGGTGAAGGTCACCGAGCACGGCGACACCCCCTTCCTGATCGGGGAGCAGGTGGACCGGGGCCACTTCGAGGAGGTCAACGGGCAGGTCCGCAGCAAGGGCGGGGAGGAGGCGGTGGCCGAGCCGGTGCTGCTGGGCATCACCAAGGCCTCGCTGGAGTCCGACAGCTTCATCAGCGCGGCCTCCTTCCAGGACACCACGCGGGTGCTCACCGACGCCTCCACCCGGCTGTGGAAGGACCACCTGCGCGGCTTCAAGGAGAACGTGATCCTGGGACGCAAGATCCCCACCGGGCCCGGCTACTGGAAGCACCAGGTGGACTACCGGATCCTGGTGGGGCTGGAGGAGATCACCGAGGCGCTGGAGAGCGAGCTGGCCCGGGCCGCCGAAGAGGACCGCGAGGAGGAGCCGGACTCCCAGGTGGAGCTCTCGCTGCTCTACGCGGCCGATCCCTGGGAGAGTCCGGAGTCCTTCGAGGGGAGCCTCGAGCTGCCGCACGGCGGGGGCCCGGTGCCCTACCGGATGGACCGGTCGGCCCAGATCCTCCTGCCGGTGGGAACCCTCTCCTACTCCGCCCGGGAGCTGCAGGAGAACGTGCTCAGCGCCATGGAGAGCATCCACGCGGCCAAGCCGGAGCGCCTGGAGGAGAGCCCCCTGATCCAGACCTCGCTGGTCTGCCACGGTCTGGGCGCCCAGCTCGATCCCGAGGGGCTGGCGGCGCTGCTCAAGCTCAACGGGATGTCGGGCATCGGCTCGCTGGATCCCTACCGCCGGCGGGCGGACGCGCTCCCGGTCCGGCTCTTCTTCCAGGTGCCGCCCCACGGCAACGGGCGGAGCATCGAGCTCTAGCGCTTTTTTCCGAGAAAAGCCTTGTAACCGAAGATCCGCCGACCTACCCTCCGCCTTCCCTTCGCCCCCCGGGGCCCCGGGGAGCCCCTCTGCAGAGAGCCGATGCCGACCATCAACCAGCTGGTCCGAAAGGGCCGCGAGCGTGTGCGCTTCAAGTCGAAGTCGCCGGCTCTCGAGAACTGCCCCTTCCGCCGCGGGGTCTGCGTCCAGGTGATGACCCGGACCCCCAAGAAGCCCAACTCGGCCATGCGCAAGGTGGCGAAGGTCCGGCTGACCAACGGCTACGAGGTGATCGCCTACATCCCCGACGAGGGGCACAACCTGCAGGAGCACTCGATCGTCCTGGTGCGGGGGGGAAGGGTGAAGGATCTGCCCGGGGTGCGCTACCACATCGTCCGGGGCACCCTCGACGCCGGGGGGGTGGAGAAGCGCCGGCAGAGCCGCTCCAAGTACGGGGTCAAGCGGGCCAAGGGCTCCAGCTAGGGAGGCGGGATGTCGCGCAGGAGGCAGGCGGAGAAGCGGGCGGCGACCCCGGACGGCAGGCACCAGAGCCCGCTGGTGGGCCGGCTGATCAACGTGGTGATGTCGCAGGGCAAGAAGACGGTCGCCCAGAAGGTGGTCTACGGCGCCTTCGACATCCTGACCGAGAAGCTCGGCGAGGACAGCCCGGTGGACATCCTGCAGCGGGCGGTGGAGAACGTGAGGCCGAGGCTGGAGGTGAAGTCCCGGCGGGTGGGCGGCGCCACCTACCAGGTCCCCCTGGAGGTCTCGCCCGAGCGCCAGAACGCGCTGGCGCTGCGCTGGCTGGTGAAGTTTGCCGGCGGCCGCCGCAGCATTCCGATGAAGCACGCCCTGGCCGGCGAGATCATGGACGCCTACCGGGGCCAGGGCGCGGCGATCAAGCGCCGCGACGAGGTGCACAAGATGGCGACTTCGAACAAGGCGTTCGCGCACTTCCGCTGGTAGGCGGCAGCGGACGAGGCGGGCGGCCCCGGGCGACACGTCCCCGGGGCCTTCTCCTATACGGAAGAAATCCTATACGGAAGAAAGTGACTCAGGAGGTGGAACGGTTCTCCCCGGCCAACGAGCCGGGGCGCGGCTTCCCGATGGAGCGCACCCGCAACATCGGGATCGCGGCGCACATCGACGCCGGCAAGACCACCACCACCGAGAGGATCCTCTACTGCTCGGGCCGGATCCACCGCATGGGCGAGGTCCACGACGGGAACACGGTGACCGACTGGATGGAGCAGGAGAAGGAGCGGGGGATCACCATCACCTCGGCGGCGATCACCTGCTTCTGGAGCCAGCAGCGGGACGGGACCTTCAAGGGCTTCGAGGGGGACCGCTTCCGCATCAACATCATCGACACCCCCGGCCACGTCGACTTCACCGCCGAGGTGGAGCGCTCCATGCGGGTGCTCGACGGGGCGGTGGCCGTCTTCTGCGGGGTGGCGGGGGTCCAGCCCCAGTCCGAGACGGTCTGGCGCCAGGCCGACAAGTACCGGGTGCCCCGGCTGGCCTTCGTCAACAAGATGGACCGGGTGGGGGCCGACTTCGACCGGACCGTGGAGGAGATGCGCGCCAAGCTGGGCGCCAACGCCTGGCCGGTGGCGCTGCCCCTGGGCGGCGAGGAGGATCTGCGCGGGGTGATCGACGTGGTCAGCGCCAAGGCGCTGGTCTACGATCGGGACGATCCCGCGGGGATGGCCTACCGGGTCGCCGACCTGGAGGGGGAGGACGCCGAGAGGGCCCGCCTGGCGCTCGAGGCCCTGGTGGAGGCGGTGGCCGACCGCGACGACCGCGTGGCCGAGCTGGTGATCGAGGACCGGCCGGTGGATCCCGCCGAGCTCAAGGCGGCCATCCGCCGCCTGACCTGCCGCCAGGAGCTGGTGCCGGTGATCGGGGGCTCGGCCTTCAAGAAGCGCGGGGTGCAGCCGCTGCTGGACGCGGTGGTGGACTACCTGCCCTCCCCCCTGGAGGTGGAGGCGATCGAGGCGCACCTGCCCGGGGAGGGCGGAGCCTCCGTCCCGGTGGCCGCCGACGACCGGGAGCCCTTCTGCGGCCTGGTCTTCAAGCTCTGGAACGATCCCTTCGTGGGCAAGCTGGTCTTCTTCCGGGTCTACCGGGGGAGGCTGGGCAAGGGCGAGGTGGTGCACAACATGCGCACCGGCCGCAGGGGGCGGGTCAGCCGCCTGCTGGTGATCCAGGCCGACAAGCGCGAGGACGTGGACACCATCCGCTCGGGCGACATCGCCGCCCTGGTGGGGCTGCGCCAGGCCGCCACCGGCGACACCCTCTGCGACCGCCGCCACGGGATCCTGCTGGAGCCCCCCACCTTTCCCGAGCCGGTGATCTCCATGGCCATCGAGCCCCGCTCGACGGCCGACCGGGACCGCCTGGCCGAGGGGCTGGAGCGCCTCTCCGAGGAGGACCCGACCTTCTGGAGGAAGGTCGACGAGGAGACCGGGCAGCTGATCATCTCGGGGATGGGGGAGCTGCACCTGGAGATCATCCGGGACCGGCTGCTGCGCGAGTTCAAGGTCCAGGCCAACGCCGGGGCCCCCCAGATCGCCTACCGCGAGACCGTCTCGCAGGCCGCCGACGGGGAGGGGCGCTTCGTCCGCCAGAGCGGAGGCCGGGGCCAGTACGGCCATGTGAGGATCCGGATCGAGCCCTCGGGCAAAGGCAACCGGATCGAGACCCGGATCCGGGACGGGGCCATCCCCAGGGAGTTCCTTCCGGCGGTGGTCTCGGGGCTGGAGGAGTCGCTGGCCGGCGGCGTCCTGGCCGGATACCCCATGGTGGACGTGGCGGCGACGGTGGTCGACGGCTCCTTCCACGAGGTGGACTCCAACGAGCTGGCGTTCAAGATGGCGGCCATCTTCGCCTTCCGGGACACCGCCCGCAGGGCGGGCCTGGCGCTGCTGGAGCCGCTGATGAGGGTGGAGGTCTCGGCCCCCGAGAGCTACCAGGGCGACATCCTGGGGGACATCAGCCGGCGCAGGGGGCGGGTCACCCGCCTGGAGAGCCGCTCCCGGCTGGCGTCGATCCACGCCGAGGTCCCCCTCTCGGAGATGTTCGGATACTCCACCGTGGTCCGCTCCCTCTCCCGGGGGCGCGCCTCCTACTCCATGGAGCCGCTGCGCTTCGAGAGGGTTCCCGACGGCATTCTGGAGGGCATAGTCGACGCCGGCGAGGGGGCGGCCCTGCACGCGTAGCCCAGGCGGCCCGAAGCGAGGACCAACCATGCCCGACCAGCGAATACGGATCCGGCTCAAGGCCTACGACCACCGGGTGATCGACCATTCGGCCAGCGAGATCGTCGACACGGTCAAGCGCTCGGGCGCCCGGGTGGCCGGCCCCATCCCCCTGCCGACCCGCATCGAGCGCTTCACCGTCACCCGCTCCCCCCACGTGGACAAGAAGTCCCACGAGACCTTCGAGCAGCGGACCCACAAGCGGCTGCTCGACATCCTCGATCCCACCTCCAAGACGGTCGACGAGCTCAAGAAGCTCAACCTGCCGGCCGGCGTCGACATCTCGATCAGCATCTAGGCACGGGCATGGTGGGACTACTGGGAATCAAGGCCGGGCAGACCCAGGTGTACGACGAGGGCGGGCGCCTGGTCTGCGTCACCGCGGTCTCCTGCGGAGTCAACCGCGTGGTGCAGTGCAGGAGCGCCGAGCGGGACGGCTACCAGGCGGTCCAGCTGGCCTACGGCGAGGCCCGGGCCTCGCGCCTGGCGCGCCCCCTGCTGGGGCATCTCAGGAAGCACGGCGTGGACGGCTGCCGCCTGATCCGCGAGTTCCGCGGCTTCTCCCTGCAGGTCGCTCCCGGCGACGAGGTCCGTCCCGCCGACTGCTTCTCGGCCGGGGACTACGTCGACGTGGTGGGCGTCACCAAGGGGCGCGGGTTCCAGGGAGTGATGAAGCGCCACGGCTTCGGCGGGGGCCGGGCCAGCCACGGGGCCAAGGGCTGGAAGCGGCGCCCCGGTTCGATCGGGCAGGGCTCGACCCCCGGCTGGGT
Source organism: Limisphaerales bacterium (assembly GCA_965221075.1). Taxonomy (GTDB): domain Bacteria; phylum Verrucomicrobiota; class Verrucomicrobiia; order Limisphaerales; family AAA164-E04; genus UBA2970. Next base: position 2,176,760 of record OZ244865.1, on the reverse strand, counting down.
GCGCAAGGGGCAGCCGATGCCGGGCCACATGGGGCAGGTCCGCCGGACGGTGCAGAACCTTCGGGTGGTCCGGGTCATGGAGGAGGAGAACGTGATCCTGGTCCAGGGGGCGGTCCCCGGGGCCAAGGGGGGCTACGTGGTGGTGCGCGAGGCCAAGAAGCGCCCCAGGGCGGGCGCGGCCTAGGAAGGAGGAACGGTGGAAATCGCTCTGAAGGACGCCTCCGGCGCGGAGGCAGGCAGCTACGAGGTCCGCTTCGAGGCGGTCGAGGGGCGGCGCGGAGGCCAGGCGGTCCACGAGGCCGTGGTGGCCTACCTGGCCGCCCGGCGCAGCGGCACCGCCTCCACCAGGACGGTGGCCGAGGTGGCCGGCTCGGGGCGCAAGCCCTGGAGGCAGAAGGGCACCGGGCGCGCCCGCGCCGGCCAGGCCAGGTCCCCCATCTGGCGGGGAGGGGGCGTGGCGTTCGGGCCCCGGCCCCGCAGCTTCCGCAAGAAGGTGGGCCGCAAGACCCGCCGGCTGGCGATGCGCAAGGCCCTGGGCGAGCGCATCCGGGACGGCGAGGTCACGGTGGTGGAGTCCTTCGGGATCGAGAGGCCCCGCACCCGCGACTTCCTCGGCTTCTGCCGGGCCCATGGCCTGGAGGGCACGGTGCTGGCGGTGCTGGACTCGGTGGACGAGAGCCTGATCCTCTCGCTGCGCAACGTGCCCTGGGCCGAGGCGGTCCAGGCCGGCACCCTCAACGTCTACGAGGTGCTCCGTCCCGACCGCCTGGTCTTCACCCGGAAGGCCTTCGAGATGGTCGACGAGCGGCTGGCCGGGGAGCGGGACTGAGCGGTGAACGTCTTCGACATCATCAAGACCGCCTGCGTCACCGAGAAGGGGGCCGAGCTCTCGCAGGAGCGCAACCAGTACCTGATGGTGGTGGACCGCCGGGCCAACAAGATCCAGATCCGCCACGCGGTCCAGGAGCTGTTCAAGGTCGGGGTGGTGCGGGTCAACACCATGAACATGCGGGGCAAGGCCCGCCGCCGCCGGACCCCCCAGGCGGGCCGGTCGAGCAGCTGGAAGAAGGCGGTGGTCACCCTCAAGGAGGGCGACGCCATCGAGCTGACCTAGAGGAGCAGAGCCGAAGTGGCAGTCAAGACCCACAAGCCCCTGACCCCGGCCCGGAGGTTCCTCACCGTGGCCTCTTTCGCCGACCTCTCCAGGAAGAAGCCCGAGAAGAGGCTGGTCCGGACCCGCAAGCGGACCGGCGGGCGCAACTGCTACGGGCGCATCACCGCGCGGGCCATCGGGGGAGGGCACAAGCAGAAGGTGCGCACGGTGGACTTCCGGCGCCGCAGGCACGGGATCGAGGCCGAGGTGGCGGCGATCGAGTACGATCCGGTCCGCTCGGCCCGGCTGGCCCTCCTGGTCTACGAGGACGGGGAGAGGAGCTACATCGTGGCGCCGGAGGGGCTGGGGCCGGGCGACCGGGTCAGCAGCGGCCCCGGCGCCCCCCGCCGGGTGGGCTGCGCCCTGCCCCTGGGCGAGATCCCGGTCAGCTCCAGCATCCACGCCATCGAGCTGGCCCCGGGACGCGGGGGCCAGGTGGTGCGCAGCGCCGGCTCCTCGGCCACGCTGATGTCCTGCGACGCCGGCTACGCCCAGGTCAGGCTGCCCTCGGGGGAGATCCGCCGCTTCCATGCCAAATGCCAGGCCACCATCGGCCAGGTGGGCAACGCCCAGCACGAGAACGTGAAGCTGGGCAAGGCCGGCCGGGCCCGCCACAAGGGCCGCAGGCCGCTCACCCGCGGGGTCTCCCGCAACCCGGTGGACCATCCCAACGGGGGAGGCCAGGGGCAGTCCAAGAGCGGGGGGGGGCGCCAGCACCTGGTCTCCCCCTGGGGCCTCCTGGCCAAGGGCTACCGGACCCGCAGCAAGCACAAGAGCTCCAACCGGTTCATCCTGGTGCGGCGCGACGGGCGGACGATGAAGCGCAAGTAGGAGGCCATGGGACGATCCATCAAGAAGGGCCCCTTCGTGGACGGCCACCTGATCCGGAAGATCGAGAAAATGAACGAGGCCGGCCTGCGCAAGCCGATCCGGACCTGGTCGCGCCGCTCGATGATCACTCCCGAGTTCGTGGGGCACACCTTCAACGTCCACAACGGCAGGATCTTCCACTCGGTGTTCGTCACCGAGAACATGGTGGGCCACCGCCTGGGCGAGTTCTCGCCCACCCGGGCGTTCCGCAAGCACGGCTCCCACACCGCCAAGGTGACCAAGTGATGAGGGCGCGCGCCATCAGCCGCAACGTCCGCATGTCGGCCGAGAAGATGGGCCGCGTGGTCCGCAGCATCCAGGGCATGGACGCGGCGGCCGCCCTGGCGGCGCTCAAGGCGGTGCCCCGCAAGTCGGCCCGCATCGCCGGCAAGACCCTGGCCAGCGCCATGGCCAACGCGGTGGAGAACCACGGCATGGACCGGGAGGGCCTGGTGGTGGAGGAGGCGGTGGCCGGCCAGGCCCGGACCATCCGCAGGGTCCGCCCCCGGGCCCGGGGATCGGCCTCGCCGATCCGGAAGCGCTACTGCCACGTGCGCATCGTGATCGGCGACGGGAAGGAGGCCTGACCATGGGACAGAAGACCAACCCCATCGGCCTGAGGATGGCCGTCAACCGCGACTGGCGGTCGCGCTGGTACGCCGACAAGCGCGGCTTCAGCAGCCTGCTGGTGGAGGACTGCCGGATCCGCGAGATCCTCAAGTCGAGGCTGGAGTCGGCCTCGGTGCCCAAGATCCAGATCGAGCGGGCCGCCACCCGCTGCCGGGTCACCATCCACACCGCCCGCCCGGGGGTGGTGATCGGGCGCAAGGGCGCCGAGATCGACAAGCTCAAGGAGCGGCTCTCGCGCCTGACCGGCAAGGAGGTCTACGTGGACATCCAGGAGGTGAAGAAGCCGGAGCTGAACGCCCAGCTGGTGGCGGAGAACGTGCGCCTCCAGCTGGAGCGGCGGGTGGCCTTCCGGCGGGCCATGAAGAAGGCGCTGCAGACCACCATGGACTACGGGGCCGACGGCATCAAGCTGCGCTGCTCGGGGCGGCTGGGCGGCTCGGAGCTGGCCCGGGTCGAGTCCTACCTCGAGGGCCGGGTCCCCCTGCACACCCTGCGGGCCAACATCGACTACGGATTCTCCGAGGCCAAGACCCTCTACGGGGTGCTGGGGGTCAAGTGCTGGATCTGCCACGGGGAGATCGAAACCGGGCTGCCCGAGGAGCGGGGCTCCTCCCCCGGATACTGATAGCGGAGAGGACGACCAAGGAGGATCGCCATGCCCCTGATGCCATCCAGGACCAAGTACCGCAAGGTCCAGCGCGGCAGCCGCTCCGGGATCGCGCGCCGTGGCGAGTCGGTGGCCTTCGGGGAGTTCGGGCTGCAGTCGCTGGGCCGCTGCTGGCTCAGCAACAAGCAGATCGAGGCGGCCCGTATCGCCGTCACCCGCAACATGAAGCGCAAGGGGAAGGTCTGGATCCGGGTCTTCCCCGACAAGAGCTACACCAAGAAGCCGCTGGAGACCCGGATGGGCAAGGGCAAGGGCCCCCTGGAGGGATGGGTGGCGGTGATCCGCCCGGCGATGATCCTCTTCGAGATCGACGGGGTCCCCGAGAGCCTGGCCCGGGAGAGCCTGCGCCTGGCGGCGGCCAAGCTGCCCATGCGCACCAAGTTCATCGCCCGCCACAAGCTGAGCTGAACGCCATGCCGCTGAAGATGTCGGATCTGGAGGATCTCTCGCCCGTGGAGCTGAGCGCCAAGAACCGGGACGCCCGGCAGGAGCTCTTCCACCTGCGCCTGCAGAAGTCGAGCAGCCAGCTGGAGAAGCCGTCGCTGCTGAGGGAGCTGAGGCGGGACATCGCCAGGATCGAGACCCGCATCTCGATGGTCAGGAGGAGCCGGACCGGCCGATGAGCGAGGCGAAGGAAAGACGCGGCCACCGCAAGGAGCGCGTGGGCGAGGTGATCTCCGACCGGATGGACCGGACCATCGTGGTCCGGGTGCGGCGGCGGGCGCACCATCCCCTCTACCGCAAGGTGGTCACCCTGTTCAGCAAGTGCTACGCCCACGACGAGAAGGAGGAGGCGCGCATCGGGGACCAGGTGAGGATCCTGGAGACCCGGCCCCTCTCCCGGACCAAGTCCTGGCGCCTGGTGGAGGTGCTGAGGCGGGGGCGCACGGACGGAGCCGGGAGCCGGGACCGGTCCGCACGGGAAGGATAGGGAAGGATGCTCCAGCTACGAAGCCAGTTGAGCGTGGCCGACAACACCGGGGCCCGCAAGGCCTCGGCCATCGGGGTGCTGGGCCAGGGGAAGCGCTCCGCCCGCATCGGCGACATCGTCAAGGCCCACATCAGGGAGGCCACCCCCGACGGCTCGGTCAAGAAGGGCGACGTGGTCAACGCGGTGGTGGTGCGCACCCGCAACTCGATCCGCCGCGAAGACGGCTCCTACCTGCGCTTCGACTCCAACGCGGTGGTGATCATCGACAAGGACCGCAATCCCCGGGGCACGCGCATCTTCGGGCCGGTGGCTCGCGAGCTCAGGGAGAAGAAGTTCACCAAGATCGTCTCCCTGGCCCCCGAGGTCATCTAGCCGCCATGCCGACCAGAGTCCATGTCAGGAAGGGGGACGAGGTGGTGGTCCTCTCGGGCACCGAGCGCGGCAAGCGCGGCAAGGTGATCGCGGTGCTGCCCGCCAAGCAGCGGGTGATCGTCGAGGGAGTGAAGATCATCAAGCGCCACACCCGCAAGAGCCAGAGCTACCCCGAAGGGGCCATCGTGGAGCGGGAGGGGAGCATCCACGCCTCCAACGTGATGCGCGCCGAGCGCTGGGACCTGCGGGCCGGGCGGCGCGCCGCCGCCGGCGAGGGCGCCGTGGAGGAGGAACAGAGCGAATGAAGCCCAGGCTCCAACGGACGTACCTGGAGACGGTGGTGCCCGAGCTGCGGGAGAAGGGCGGCTACGCCAACATCCACCAGGTCCCGCGGCTGGAGAAGATCGTGGTCAACATGGGGGTGGGCGCCAACCTGGAGAAGGGGGCGCTGGAGGACGCGATGCACGACCTGTCGCTGATCACCGGCCGCAAGCCGGTGCCCTGCCGGGCCCGCAGGAGCGTCTCCAACTTCAAGCTGCGGGCCGGCCAGCCGATCGGCTGCCGGGTGACCCTGCGGCGCGAGGCGATGTACGAGTTCTTCGACCGGCTGATCACCGCGGCCCTGCCCCGGATCCGGGACTTCCGGGGAATCTCCTCCCGCTCCTTCGACGGGACCGGGAACTACTCGCTGGGCGTATCCGACCAGACCATCTTTCCCGAGATCGATCTCGACAAGGTCAAGCGCACCCAGGGGATGGACATCACCCTGGTGACTTCGGCGCGCAACGACGGGGAGGCACGCCGCTTCCTCGAGCTGATGGGAATGCCCTTCGCCTGAGGAGGGAGCTGCCAGCGGAGCAAGACATGGCGAAGAGAGCCTGGATAGAGAGGAACAGGAGGAAGGCCGAGACGGTCAGGAAGTACGCCGAGCTGCGGGCCGAGCTGCGGGCCCAGCGCGACTACGAGGCCCTCAGCAGGCTGCCGCGCAACGCCAGCCCCACCCGGGTGGTCAACCGCTGCAACGTGACCGGGCGCCGCCACGGGTTCTTCCGCAAGTTCGGCTGCTCCCGGCTCGCCTTCCGGGAGATGGCGCTCTCGGGGATGATCCCCGGGGTGACCAAGGCCAGCTGGTAGGAGTCCATGGACACCATCGCCAACATGCTGACCGGCATCCGCAACGCGGGGGCCGCGCTCCTGCCCCGGGTGCGTGCGCCCCACTCCCGGATCAAGGAGGGGGTGGTCCGGATCCTCCAGCGGGAGGGCTACATCGACGGGTACCGGGTCTCGGGCGGAATCCGCAAGGAGATCGAGATGACCCTCCGCTACCGGGACCGCAGGAGCGTGATCTCGGGGATCGAGCGGGTGAGCCGGCCGGGACTGCGGCACTACGTGGGCTCGGGCGAGATCCCGAGGGTGCTGGGAGGCATGGGGGTTACCATCCTCTCCACCTCGCGCGGAGTGATGTCGGGACGGGACGCGCGGCGCAGGAACATCGGCGGCGAGGTGATCTGCAACGTCTGGTAGCGCCATGTCGAGGATCGGAAGGATGCCCATCCCGGTGCCCGGGGGGGTGAAGGTGGAAATCGAGGATCGGACCATCGGGGTGGAGGGCCCCAAGGGTCGCCTGGAGTGGGAGCTGCCGGCCCGGACCTCGCTCTCCCTGGAGGAGGGGGCCATCCGGGTGGAGCGGCAGGGCGACGACAAGCAGGCCCGGGAGCGCCACGGCCTGGCCCGCGCCCTGGTCAGCAACATGGTGGCCGGGGTGTCGCGGGGATTCGTCCGGGAGCTGGAGATCCAGGGGGTGGGCTTCAAGGCCGTCCTCAAGGGCCGGAGCCTGGACCTCAGCCTGGGCTACTCGCACACCATCAGCTACCAGGTGCCCGAGGGCATCGAGGTGAGGGTCAGCGAGGGGACCGCGATCGCCGTCGAGGGGGCCGACAAGCAGGCGGTGGGCCGGGTCGCCTCGGAGATCCGCAGCTTCTACCCGCCCGAGCCCTACAAGGGCAAGGGGGTGCGCTACAAGGGCGAGAAGCTGATCCGCAAGGAGGGCAAGACCGTCCAGTAGGAGATGCGGGGATCATGAAGACCAGGAAGCAGAACCAGCTCTTCGCCCGGCGCCGCTTCCGCATCCGCCGGAAGGTGTCGGGAACCAGCGAGCGCCCGCGCATGAGCGTGCGCTTCACCGGCCGCAACGCCTACGTGCAGTTCATCGACGATCAGGCGGGCAGCACCCTGGCCTCGGTCTCCTCGGTGGCGCGCGGCGTGCGGGACCGGGGGATCTCGGCCAACAAGGAGGGAGCGGCGGCGCTGGGGGAGATGGCGGCGGAGGCGGCCAGGGAGAAGGGGATCCGCAGCGTGGTGTTCGACCGGAGCGGCGCCCGCTACCATGGAAAGGTGAAGGCCCTGGCCGAGGCGGCCCGGACCGGCGGCCTGCAGTTCTAGACGGCGAGAGAGAATCCGTGCCAGAGACATCCAGCAGAGGAAGCGGGGGCAGGTTCGGCGGCCCTCCCCGGCCGGGAGGCTTCCGCGGCGGCTTCGGCGGCCGGCCCGGCGGCCGCCGGGGATGGGGCGGCCGCCCGCAGGGCGGGGAGCGCGAGGAGGGCGAGGTCAGCGAGAAGGTGATCTTCGTCAACCGCTCCTCCAAGGTGGTAAAGGGGGGGCGCCGCTTCAACTTCAGCGCTCTGGTGGTGGCAGGCGACAGCAAGGGCAAGGTGGGCCTGGGCCTGGGCAAGGCGGGAGAGGTGGCCGACGCCATCCGCAAGGGGAACGAGAACGCGCGCAAGTCGATGATGGAGGTGGCCCTGGTGGAGGGCACCATTCCCCACCGGATGAACACCTTCTTCGGCGGTGCCAACATCATCCTCCGCCCGGCCAGTCCGGGAACCGGAGTGATCGCCGGCAAGGTGGTGCGCTCGGTGCTGGAGCTGGCCGGGGTCAAGAACGTGCTGACCAAGTCCCTCGGCTCCAACAACGCCTCCAACGTGGCCAAGGCTACGCTCAACGCCCTGATCGGCCTGCGCCGCAAGGCCGACATCCTGGCCAAGCGCGGCATCGAGCTGCCTTCTAAGAATGAGAAGGAGCCGGCCCCCGCCTCCGGGGAGGTCAGCGAGGCGGCCGCCGGAGAGACGGCCCCGTCCGGGTCCGCCGGGGAGGAGTCCGCCTCCGGAGACTCAGCCCCGGCCCCGCAGGGAGTGGCTCCTGCCGCCGAACCCGCCGTGTCCGGGCCCGGCTCTTCAGAGCCTGTCGCCGGGGAAGCGGCTGCTGCCGGGGAGCAGCCCCTGCCAGATTCGCCTCCCGCTCCGGAACCGGCCTCTGGAGAGGCTCCCACGGCCCCGGATCCTGACATTCGGGAAGAGACCGCCCGGGCAGAAGGCGCGGCGCCGGAACCCGGGGCGTCCCCTCCGGAAGGGCCTCGGGCGGAGGAAGGGGAGGCTCCCGCCGCCGGGGGAGGCTCCCTGCCGCAGGAAAATCCGGAAGACCAGCCCCGTCCGTAGCCGATGCGACTCCACGATCTCAAGCCCCTTCCCGGCTCCAAGCACCGTCGCAAGCGCCTGGGCCAGGGGGAGTCCAGCGGACTGGGCAAGACCAGCGGCCGCGGGCACAAGGGACACAAGGCCCGCTCGGGCCGCGGCTTCCGTCCCGGATTCGAGGGAGGGCAGATGCCCCTGATCCGGCGGCTGCCCAAGCGGGGATTCAGCAACGCTCGCCATGCCACCGTCTACATCCCGGTCAACGTGGGAGCGCTCGAGCGCTTCGAGGCGGAGGCGGTGGTGGACGCCGAGGCGATGGCCTCGGCGGGGCTGGCCCGCGGCAGGGCCGACGGGATCAAGATCCTGGGCGAGGGGGATCTGACCCGGAAGCTGGTGGTGCGCGCCCAGGCCTTCAGCGCCGGAGCGCGCAGGAAGATCGAGGCGGCCGGGGGGGCCTGCGAGGTGGCTCCCCTCCGTCCCGCCGCCGGGGAATCCGGGCAGTCCTGATCCAGGGGAAGCCTTCCCGCCATGCTCTCCGGAATCGCCAGCACCTTCGTCAACTGCTTCAGGATCCCCGACCTCAAGTCCCGGATCTTCTTCACCCTCCTGCTGCTTGCGGTCTGCCGCCTGATCGCCCTGGTCCCCGTCCCCGGCCTGGACGGGAAGGAGCTCTCGGAATGGTTCGAAAATTCGCTGAGCAGAGCAACCGAAGGGGAGGGGGGCGGCCCCGGCATCCTGGGTATGTACAGCATGTTCACCGGGGGCGCACTCAGGAACTGCGCCATCGGCTCCCTGGGGATCATGCCCTACATCAGCGCCACCATCATCCTCCAGCTGATGACCGCGGTTCTTCCGGGACTGAGCAAGCTGGCGCGGGAGGAGGGGGGGCGCTCCAAGATCATCCAGTACGGACGCTACTTCACGGTGATCCTCTGCCTGGGGCAGGGATCGGCCATGGCCCTGAGCTGGGAGAACCCCGCGGTGGTGTTCCAAGGCTTCGAGGGGAAGCTGGTGATGGTGGACTCGATCTGGTGGTACCGGATCCAGACGGTGCTGATCCTCACCACCGGCACCCTGCTCCTGATGTGGCTGGGCGAGCAGATCACCGAACGGGGCATCGGCAACGGCATATCGATGGTGATCACCATAGGCATCCTAGCCGACCTTCCCTCGGCGGGGCGCCAGCTGGCGTTCATGTTCGCGCCCGCCGGCGAGGGGATGGAGGCCTCGCACCACCTCTTCCACGGGGTGGCCCTGGTGCTGATCCTGGTGGCGGTGACCGCCGCGGTGATCGCGGTGATCCAGGCCCAGAGGAAGATCCCGGTGCAGTACGCCCGCCGCGCGGTCGGACGCAAGGTCTACCAGGGGGGAAGCTCCTTCATGCCCCTGCGGGTGAACTACGCCGGCGTGATGCCGATCATCTTCGCCCAGGCGCTGCTGATGCTTCCCACCATGATCTTCAATGGGCTCTACGGCGCCACCAGCATCGATTTCTTCAGCCAGCTCATGAAGATCACCGCGTACGCCAGCGTCGGATTCGTGATCGTCCAGGCGCTGATGATCCTGTTCTTCTCCTACTTCTGGGTGTCGACCCAGTTCAACGAGATCCAGATCGCCGACGATCTGAAGAAGAACGGCGGGTACATCCCGGGGGTGAGGCCGGGGAAGGCCACCAGCGACTTCCTGCACCGCACCATGAGCCGGATCACCTTCGCCGGAGCGATCTTCCTGATTATCATCGCCACCATCCCCCTGCTGCTCTACCAGCTTCTTGAGGTGCCCCACCTGGTGGGCTCCTACTTCGGGGGAACCAGCATCCTGATCACCGTGGGCGTGGTGCTCGACACCATGCGCCAGATCGAGTCCCACCTGCTCACCCGCCACTACGACGGGTTCATGAAGAAGGGCAGGGTGAGGGGCCGCTTCTAGGGCCGGAATGATCCCGATCAAGACCGAGTCCGAGATCCAGTCGATGCGCGAGGCGGGCGGCGTCGCCAGCCTGGTGCTGCGCCAGGTGGCGGCCCGGGTGGAGGCGGGGATCGCCACCCGGGATCTGGACCGGTTCGCCGCCGAGCGTATCCGGGAGTTGGGAGCTGAGAGCGCCTTCCTGGGATACCACGGCTACGGCTTCCACATCTGCATCTCGATCAACGAGGAGGTGGTCCACGGCCTGCCCTCGGAGCGCAGGCTCGAGACGGGGGATCTTGTCTCCCTGGACGTCGGCGTCGCCTACCGAGGATTCATCGGGGACAACGCGACCACGGTGGCGGTGGGATCCTGCTCTCCCGAGGACAGCAGGCTGCTGGAGGCTACCGAAAGGTCCCTCCTCGAGGGCCTGGCGCAGGCGCTCCCCGGCAACCGGGTCGGGGACATCTCGGCGGCGGTCCAGCGGTGCTTGGAGGACGCATCCCTCTCGGTGGTCAGGGAGTATTCGGGGCACGGCGTGGGACGCACCCTCCACGAGGAGCCGCAGGTTCCCAACTTCACGAGCGGACGCCCCACCCCCCGGCTCGAGCCGGGGATGACCCTGGCGATCGAGCCGATGGCCGCCCAGGGAACCGCCCGGGTGCGCTGCCTGGAGGACGGGTGGACGGTGGTCACCGGAGACGGGAGGCGCTCGGCGCACTTCGAGCACACGGTGCTGGTGACCGAGGGGGAGCCGGAGGTGCTCACCTGCCCCGAGAACGTTCCCTCGGAGGCGGCTGGGGCAGGCAGGAAATGAGGAGTCCCGGAGACCAGCCCGCTTCTGCCGGCGGAGGGGACCTGCGGGAGCAAGGCTAGGACAATGAAGGTCAGGACATCGGTCAAGAAGCTGTGCGAGCACTGCCGCGTCATCCGCCGTCGGGGGGTGATCCGGGTGGTGTGCTCCAATCCCCGGCACAAGCAGCGCCAGGGCTAGCGAAAGGACGAGCGGCATGCCAAGAATCCTCGGCGTAGACATCCCCGGCGAGAAGCGCATCGACATCTCCCTGCGCTACCTCTACGGAGTGGGGCCGTCCCTTTCCCGCTCCATCCTCGAAAGGGCGGGACTGGAGCCCTCGCAGCGTGCCAAGGACCTCACCGAGGAGCAGATCAGCGGCATCGTCCGGGCCATCCAGGAAGGGCAGCACCTGATCGAGGGGGATCTGCGCCGCGAGGTCGGAATGAACCTCAAGCGCCTGCAGGCGATCAAGTCCTACCGGGGCCTGCGCCATGTCCGCGGGCTGCCGGTCCGGGGCCAGCGTACCTCGACCAACGCCCGCACCCGCAAGGGCCCTCGCAAGACGGTCGGCGTGCAGAGGAATCCCAAGGCCAAGTCCGGCGTCCACTAGCGCCAAGCAGCAGCCATGCCAGAAGAACCCGAAGAGAAGGAACCGGCCGCGCAGGAGCCCCCGCCCGGCGATCCATCGCCCGAGGCGTCTGCCGAGCCTGCGCCCGAGGCGTCCGCCGAGCCTGCTCCTCCCTCCCAGCCGGCTTCCGCCGGCGAGAAGGCCGAAGCCGGGAGCGGGCCCGAAGGAGAGGCTTCCGGGAAGAAGCCGGAAGCCGGGCAGCCGGGCAAGAAGGAGGAAGCCGGCCAGCCGGGGAAGGACGCCGGGGACGGGGACTCCGGAAAGCCGAAGTCCGCCGAGGCCCCCTCCGCCTCGGAGCTGCTGTCGGGGGAGGATACCGGCAAGAAGATCATCCGGGCCAAGGGCTCCAAGAACATCATGGTGGGCGTGGCCAGCATCATGGCCACCTTCAACAACACCCTGGTGACCATCAGCGACATGTCGGGCAACGTGATCGCGTGGTCGAGCTCCGGCCGCAGAGGGTACAGCGGATCCCGCAAGAGCACCGCCTTCGCCGCGCAGCAGGTCTCCCAGGACGCGGCCCGCAAGGCGATGGCGCACGGCCTGAAGCAGGTGGAGGTTCGGGTCAAGGGACCCGGCGCCGGACGCGAGTCCGCCATCCGCGCCCTGCAGGCCATCGGGCTGGAGATCACCGCGATCAAGGACGTCACTCCGGTGCCCCACAACGGCTGCCGCCCCCGCAAGAAGCGGCGGGTCTGATCCAGGAAGGGAACCCATCTCAGCATGGCAAGATACACAGGCCCCAGGAACCGGATCAGCCGCCGCCTCCAGGTACCGGTCTTCGGCCCCTCCAAGTACCTGGAGCGCCGCCGGTACGGCCCGGGAGCCCACGGACAGACCAACATCCGGCGAAAGAAGTCGGACTTCGCCCTTCGGCTGGCCGAGAAGCAGAAGTTCCGCTACTACTACGGAGTGCTCGAGAAGCAGTTCCGAGCGGTCTACGAGAAGGCCAGGCGCAGCCGCGGGGTCACCGGCCTGATCATGCTGCAGATCCTGGAGACCCGCCTGGACAACGTGATCTACCGGCTGGGCCTGGCTCCCTCCCGTCCCGCCGCCCGCCAGATGGTGGTCCACGGGCACATCCATGTCGACGGACGCCGGGTCGACATCCCCTCCTACGCGGTGAAGATCAACCAGAAGATCGAGGTGGCCCCCTCGAGCGCCTCCAAGCGGCTTGCCGACAAGAACATGGAGAGCGCCACCGGTCGCAGCCTGCCCGAGTGGCTGCAGCGCGATCGGGAGCTCTACCAGGGGGCGGTGGTCCGCCTGCCCACCCGGGAGGAGATCGATCCCATCGGAAACGAGCAGGTGGTGGTGGAGTTCTACTCCCGCTAGGCCTCCGGGAGGAAGGGATTCCGGAGGGAGCACAGCCTGGAGGGGAAAGGGAATTCACAGACAGGATCAGAGCAGATGCCAGTACGTCTAGGTAGATTCGAGATGCCCAAGCGCCTGGAGCGCGTTCCCAGGACCGAGCCGGACGCCGAGCCCGGCGACCACGCCCGGTTCATCGCCGAGCCGTTCGAGACCGGCTACGGCCACACCATCGGCAACTCTCTCAGGCGGGTCCTGCTCTCCTCCCTGGAGGGAGCCGCCATCACCTCGATCAAGCTGGAGGGGGCGCTGCACGAGTTCTCCACCATCCCCGGGGTGCGGGAGGATGTCACCGACATCATCCTCAACCTCAAGCAGGTGAAGTTCGTCTCCCACAGCCGGGAGCCCCAGACCCTCTTCCTGAAGGTGACCAACCGGGAGGGGCCGGTGACCGCCGGCGACATCGCCGAGAACCAGAACGTGGAGGTGGTCAATCCCGGCCAGTTCATCTGCAACCTCGACAGCAAGAAGAAGTTCGAGATGGAGATGGAGGTGAGGGTGGGGCGGGGCTTCCTGCCGGGGGAGGAGAACAAGAAGGCGGAGCAGACCATCGGCGAGATCGTGATCGACTCCATCTTCTCCCCGGTGCGCCGGGTCAAGTACTCGGTGGAGAATGCGCGGGTGGGGCAGAGGACCGACTACGACCGCCTGATCCTGGACATCTGGACCGACGGGCGCATCACTCCCGACGACGCCCTCACCCAGGCCTCGGGCATCCTGCAGCGGCATCTGGACGTGTTCGTCGGCTACGACCGGAACGCGGTGGAGTTCGAGGAGGTCGAGGAGGAGGACAACGAGAAGCAGCAGCGCTACAAGAAGCTCCTGGGCATGAGCGTCAACGAGATCGAGCTGAGCGTCAGGGCCGCCAACTGCCTCAACAACGCCAACATCACCATCGTGGGGGAGCTGGCGCTCAAGACCGAGCAGGAGATGCTCAAGTACCGCAACTTCGGGAAGAAGTCGCTCAACGAGATCAAGGACAAGCTCAAGGAGCTGGGCCTGAAGCTGGGGGACGAGGAGATCGACCGGGAGCTGCTGGAGGAGATCCGTCAGCAGGAGAAGGAGAGGCAGGAGGCGGCGAAGTGAGGCACCGGAAGCGGACCGCGAAGCTGGGGAGGAAGGGCAGCCACCGCAACGCCATGCTGGCCAACCTCGTCTGCGATCTGATCCAGCACGGGAAGCTGGTGACCACCCTGGCCAAGGCCAAGGCGGCCCAGCCGGTGGCCGAGAAGATGGTGACCCTGGGCAAGAAGGGGACCATCCACCACCGCAGGCTGGCCGCGGCCCGGCTGCACCAGGAGGACGCGGTCCGCACCCTGTTCAACGACATCGCCTCCCACTGCGAGAATCGACAGGGCGGCTACACCCGCATCGTCAAGACGGAATTCCGGAAGGGCGACGCCGCTCCCATGGCGATCCTGTCGTGGACCTTCCTGGACGCCCCGCTGGAGAAGGAAGACGATGCTAGCGAGGAGGGGGAAGGCGAGCCCTCCGAGCCCTCGGAGCGCGTCTCCGCATCCTGAGGCCCGGAGGCCTTTCCGGGATCTCCGCCTGTAACCCGGGGCCTGGCTCTCCCGTCTAGGGAAGGCCAGAAGGGAGGGTTCCGCTCTGGATCCCGGCCCCGGACACCATCCAGGAGGAGAACTATGAGAACTCGAAGCGCGTTCTGGGGCTCGATCGCCATGGCGATGGCCCTGGCGGTCACCGGGGCTTCGGCCCAGCAAGGGGGAGGAAGGCAGGAGCAGCGGGGCGGCCCCGGCTTCGGGGGACCGCCTCCCGGAGGCTTGGGCTTGCTGTTCATGAACCCGCTGGCAGCCGTCGTCGACACCGACTACGACGGCCAGCTCTCCATCCAGGAGATCGCGGCCGCCCCGAAGTCCATCCTCAAGCTCGACGCCAACGGGGATGGAGTCCTCGATCCCCAGGAGCTGCGGCCCGATCCGTTCGAGTTCGTCAAGACCCACCTGATGGGCCTGGACGCCAGCGGGAACGGGAAGATCGAGCGGACCGAGCTTCCGCAGGTCATGGCCGGCCTCATGGAGCGGCTTGATCGGAACCAGGACATGGCGCTCGACGAGTCGGAACTGGACTCGATCGGGAACATGTTCGGGAGGAGGCGCGGAGGACGGGGAGGATTCGGGGGACCTGGAGGTCCCGCAGGACGGGGAGGTCCTCCCCGCCCCGAGGCGCCACGCCGCCCCGTTCCCCCCACGAACTGATCGCCGGCTCCTCTGTCTCTTTTCCGGTTTCTCCAGGGGGAGGCGGAATGGATCCGTCTCCCCTTTTTTGCGCCTGGCGTGGCGCGCGGATTGGACAGCTGCTTCCAGCGGCCGTTCCGGGGCCTTTCCCGCCGGTCATGCGCGAGCGCTCGGAATCTCCTGCCTCTGGAATCCGGAGCCTGGCTTCCTCTGCCGATCGGGGGCTGGGCGTCTTCAACGGCTCTCCTCTCGAAGCAGGTCCTTTCCGTTGCGAAGGACGTGCGGGCGCCGGGGCGAGCCTCGCCGGCGAGATTCGCGTCCGGCCACGCTTCGGTCGGCGAGGGCGTCAGCCGGCAGCGCTCTCCAGAGCGGCCAGGGCTACCGATACGATCATGAGGCCCGCTCCAGCGAGCCGGAACAGGAACACGCTCCGGTCGGAGGCTTCCTCTCCGAGGCGGAAGCGGCTTCCCAGCAGCCATACCACGGCGACCGACCACAGGCCCCGGGTGCTGTAGACGATGTTCACTCCGGTGGCGTTCTGGTGGCGGACGATGGCCAGGGCCACCAGGATCCCCTGCGCCGCCAGGATCGAGCTGCCGATCGCCAGGGCCTTCATCCCGGAGCGGTCGGCCCGCATCAGGGACTGGCCCGACAGGCGCAGGAGGAGGGTGGAGAGAAGGGCCACGATCAGGAACATGTAGCCCAGGAAGCCCATGTCCCCGAACTCCGGAGCCCAGGCCTCGACGCCGGCGTCGCAGAAGCCGAAGCAGGCCGAGCTCAGGAGGACGGGAGGAAGGCCCGAGGCGCGGTTCCTACCGGGGAGGATGTCGCTGCGGCGCAGGACGTATATCCCCAGCGCGGCCAGGATGGCCGCCAGCCACATGCCCTGCGATACGCTCCTGCCGAAGAAGGCCACCGCCCCCAGGGCCACGAAGAGAGGCTTGGTTCCCATGGCCGGCACCACCAGGGACATGTCTCCCCGTCGCAGGGCGACGAAGGTGAGCCAGTTGCCCAGGAAGAAGAGCAGGGCGCAGGCCAGCGGCTGCAGCAGCTCGATCCAGGAGTGGGATCCTGGATCGAGGAGCAAGAACGGGACGAAGACCGCCATCATGCACCAGTTGGTGACCACAAGGGCGTGGAGCACGGTGATGCCGTGCTCCAGGGACCTCTTGAAGAAAAGGGATCCGAAGGCGTACATCAGGGCCGCCGCCATGGGCAGGGCCAGGTAGTAGGGGATGTCCATCTGGCCTAGCCTGACGGGCTGGATTCCCCGGCAGTCTCGAGCAGGGCCTGGGCATGCCGGCGGGAGGCGCCGACGCGTCCTCCCAGCATCCGCGCCAGCTCCTCGATCCGCTGGTGGGGATCCAGCGGATCGACGCGGACCAGGGTGCGCCGGCCGCGCACCTCCTTGGCCACCTGCAGGTGGTGGCTGGCGGCAGCGGCCACCGGGGCCAGGTGGGTGATGCACAGCACCTGCCTGTCCCGCCCCAGCCTCCGCATCCGGTCGCCCACCTCGTGGGCCGTCTCGCCGCCGATGTTGGCGTCGGCTTCGTCGAAGACCAGGAGCGGCACGTCGTCCTGGGCCGCCAGGACCGTCTTGAGGGCCAGCATAACCCGCGCCATCTCCCCCGAGGAGGCGATCTGGCGCAGCGGCAGCAGGGGCTCTCCGGGGTTGGGGCCGAACAGGAACTCGATCCGGTCGTCTCCCGAGGGACCGGGAGGGAAGGAGCCGAGAGGGGAGAGCTCCACCTCGAAGCGTCCCTGGGAGAAGCCGAGGACCGGAAGCTGGCGCCGGATCTCGCCGGCCAGGGCCCTGCCCTTGCGCCTGCGGAGCTGGGAGAGCCCGGCGCTGCAGGACTCGAGACGCTTCCTCAGCGGATCGAGCCGGGACTCGATGCGGGCCAGCTGCTTCTCGCGCGACTCGATCCGGGCGAGGCGTTCGGCGGCCTTGCGGCGGAATTCCCGGATGTCCTCCATCGACGGACCGTACTTGCGGCGCAGCAGCTGCAGCGCGTCGATCCGCTCCTCGAGCTCCTGCAGGCGCCGGGGATCGTCCTCGATCCCGTCGAGGTACCGCCAGAGCGTGGCCTGCATCTGCTCCAGCTCCCCGGTCAGCGACCGGTGCTCCTCGACCACCGCGTCCAGACGGGAGTCGCGGCCCGCCATCTCCTCGAGCGCGGCTCCGATCAGGCCCAGCTGCTCCTGGAGCGACGGCTCGCTCTCGGAGACTATGTGCAGGATTTTCTGGCAGCCTTCCTGCAGCTGGGCCGCATGCGAAAGGCGCGCATGCTCGGCCTCCAGCTCCTCCTCGTCGAGGGCGTCGATCCCCGCCCGATCGATCTCGCCGATCTGGTGGCGGAGCAGATCGGCCTCCCGGATCAGCTCCTGATCCTCCCCGGAGAGCTCCTGCCGCTCCTTCTCCAGCAGGCTCCACTCCCGCAGCGCCGCCTGGTGCTCCTTCCTCTTCACGCAGCCGTCGGCATAGGCGTCGAGCAGCAGCAGCTGCTTGCCGCTGTCGAAGAGCGACTGGGCGTCGTGCGGGCCGTGGATGTCCAGCAGGCGGCTCCCCAGCCGGGAGAGCATGGAGAGGGAGACCGGAGAGTGGTTGACGAACTGGCGGCCGGGCCCGCTGCGGGAGAGGCTGCGGGCGATCGACAGCTCCCCGTCCCCGGAGGGCTCCAGGCCGTTCTCCCCGAGGAAGGCGTCCAGCCGGGAGCCGGCCTGGAAGACGGCCTCCACGCGGCAGTCCTGCTCCTTGTGCCGGATCACGCTTCTGGAGGCGCGCCGTCCGGAGAGCAGTCCCAGGGCTCCGATGATCAGGGACTTTCCGGCTCCGGTCTCGCCGGTCAGGGCGGTGAAGCCCGGGGAGAACTCCAGGAGCAGCTCGTCGACCAGTCCCAGGTTGCGGATTCGGAGGACGGAGAGCATGGGGGAATCGGATGGAAACGGGGGAGCCTCCCGTGCTACCGTCCTGTTCCGGAGCTTATCTGCCGGGAACCGCCCTTCAATGCGATTCTCGGAGCTCCATCCCCGACCCGGTTGCCATGCCAGTCCGCCTCGTCTTCCTGGGAAGCGGCACCTCCCAGGGAGTCCCCCAGATCGGCCGTTCCTATCCGCCGGAGTACCTGGCCAACCCCAGGAACCACCGCATGCGCCCCTCCATCTGCGTGGAGACCCAGGAGGTCCGGGTGGTGGTGGACACCCCGCCCGAGTTCCGCCTGCAGATGCTGCGCGAGGGGATCGGCCGGCTCGATGCGGTCCTGATCACCCATGCCCACGCCGATCACATCATGGGAATGGACGACTGCCGCAGCTTCTGCGCCCTGCAGGGATGCCGCATGCCGGTCTACGCCAGTCCCGAGACCATGGGAGCGCTACGGAGGGTCTTCTCCTACGCCTTCGCCCGGGGGCCCCTGCAGCCGGGCTACTTCCATCCCGATCCACGCGAGGTGGAGGGCCCTTTCTCCGTGGGCGACCTCGGCATCTCCCCCATTCCCCTGCCGCACGGACGCCTCACCAGCCTCGGATACCGCTTCTCGCTCCGGGGCGAGCCCAAGCTGGCCTATCTGACCGACTGCCACGAAGTTCCCGAGAGCGTCCTTCCGCAGCTTTCGGGAGTCCCTGTGCTGGTGCTCGACGCCCTGCGCAAGGAGCCGCATCCCACCCACCTGTGCCTCGACGAGGCCCTGGGCGCGGCCCGCCGGATCGGCGCCGGACAGACCTGGTTCACCCACCTTACCCACGACTACGACCACGACCGGGACCAGGCGGAGCTGCCCCGCGGCGTGGGGCTGGCCTATGACGGGCTGCGGATCGAGATCCCCTGAAGCGGGGCCTTCCGGGGAGGACTCCCTCGAGGGCTTCGCCCGGAGGCTCTCCTCCCTCATCGACGCAGAGGCGGCCCGAGGCTTCGACGGCTCCGTCATCGACGAGGAGCTCTTCGCTTCGCTGGCGGCCTCCCTCCACTCGCTCCAGGCCCGGCGCAACCCCGCCTACCGCAGCCTGGCCGGGGAGCGGGCCCCGGGAGACTGGCGCAGGCTCCCCTACGTTCCCGCCGAAGCCTTCCGAGAGTTCGACATGAGCTGCCTGGAGCCCTCCGAGCGGTCGCTGGTCTTCCGCTCCAGCGGCACCACCTCCGGGGAGCGCAGCAGGCACTTCCACAGCCCGTCCAGCCTGGCGCTCTACCGCAAGAGCCTGCTCGCCTGGCTTCTGCACCACCTTCCCGGCCACGCCCGCCAGTCGCTGCTGCTGCTCACCCCTCCCAGCTGCCAGGCTCCCGATTCCTCGCTGGTCCACATGTTCGCCCAGGCGGGAGGCAGCTTCGGGCGGTGCCGGTCCTTCGGGACGATCTCCCCCCGGGGGAGCTGGGAGCTGGACTGCGGCCGGCTGGCCCGGGCCTGGAGCGAGGAGGCGGGTAGGGGCAGGCCTGTGGTCCTGGCCGGAACGGCGTTCAGCTTCGTGCAGATGCTGGACGCCCTTCCCTCGCTGGAACCCCTTCCCGAGGGAAGCGCCCTGGTGGAGACCGGGGGCTACAAGGGACGCACCCGTAGCATCCCCCGGGACCAGCTCCACGCCCGGCTGGGGGAGGTCTCAGGGATCGGGCCCTCAGGCATCGTTTCCGAGTACGGCATGTGCGAGCTGTCCTCCCAGGCCTACGACCTGCGTCCCGGCGATCGGCGGCGGGCCTTCCGCTTCCCCCCCTGGGCCCGCTTCCTGGCGGTCGATCCCGAGACCGGGGAGGAGGCGCCCGAGGGGAATACCGGATTGATCCGGGTCTGCGATCTGGCCAATGTCTGGTCGGCGATGGCTGTGCAGACCAGCGATCTGGGACGCGTGTCCGAGGGCGGCTTCGAGCTGGCTGGGCGCGTCTCGGACGCCCTTCCCCGGGGCTGCTCGCTTCTTCCCGGGGACTGATCCGCTCTCTCCCACCCGTCCCCCGATGGGCCTGGCCGACTATCCCGACTACTTCCTGATCGACCTGCCGGAGGAGGCGTCCCTGACCCCCCGCATGGTGGAAGAGGCCTGCCGCGCCCTGCGGGAGAACGGCCGCCGCTACCTGCAGAGCCGCTCCACCAGCTCCCTGATCGGCTCCCTGGCCCGGGTCGCGGAGAGATGGAGGGACAGGGAGTATCCTCTCCGCAGGCTGGCGCTGGAGGAGGGGCCCCGCCGAACCGGCTTTTCCCGGGAGGTCCTCGCCCGGGGGCTGGACGGGCTCTTCGGGCGCATCGGCGCCGGAGCCCTGGAGGATCTGATCCGGCAGGATCTGGGCCGGATGGAGCGGATGGACCGGCCCGCAGCCGACGCCGGAGGGCGCAGGAGCCTGGCCACCGGCCCCGAGCTGACCGCGCTGATCGCCGCCGGGGGGATCCTGGATCCGGTGGTCTTCTCGGCGATGATCGGCTTCCTGGCCCGCTCCGCGGTTCTGGTCAAGTGCGCCCGGGGCGCCTCCTGGCTGCCCCGGCTCTACGCCCACTCGGTCTACGAGACCGATCCCAAGCTGGGAGCCTGCCTGGAGGTGGCGCAGTGGGAGGGAGGGGAGGAGTCCCTGGAATCGGCCCTCTTCCGGGAGATCGACTGCCTGGTGGCCATGGGCGGAGAGGCAGCGCTCCAGGATCTGCGGGAGAGGCTCCCCCCCGATGTGCGCTTCCTTCCCCACGGGCACCGGGTGAGCTTCATCTACGTCAGCCGCGGCGCCCTGGAGGACCAGCCGCTCTCGGATCTGGCAAGGGGGATAGCCTCGGACGTGATCGCCTGGAACCAGTGCGGATGCCTCTCCCCCCATGTGGCCTACGTCCAGGGGGGCGGGAGCCCGGGCCCGGACCGCCTGGCCGACGCCGTCGCCGCCGAGCTGGCCCGCTGCGAGAGGGAATGGCCCAGGGGGCCGTTGGAAAAGGCGGAGGCGGGCCGGATCGACAACATGCGCCGCCTCTACGCTCTGCGCCAGGCCAGCTGCGAGGGCGTCTTCCTGCTCTCCAGCAAGGGCTCGACGGCCTGGACGGTCGTCTTCGACAGCGAGCCCCGCTTCCAGGCCAGCCCGCTGTGCCGCTTCCTGCACGTCAAGGCCGTGGAGGGCCTCGAGGAGGCGCTGGGAGGCGCGGCCGAGGTGCAGGGAAGGGTCTCCACGGTGGGCCTGGCGGCCCAGGAGGGCGAGGCTCCGCACCTGGTGTCCCGCCTGGCCCGCTGGGGAGCCTCCCGGGTCTGTCCGGTGGGGCGCATGCAGGAGCCTCCCCTGGCCTGGCGCCACGACGGCCGTCCGGCGCTGGGCGATCTGGTGCGCTGGACCGACTGGGAGCCATGAGAGTTTCGCTGAGGAAGACCTTCCAGTTCGAGGCGGCCCACCGCCTGCCGCTGCTGCCCGACACCCACAAGTGCAGCCGGCTCCATGGGCACAGCTTCCGGGTGGAGATCACTGTCGAGGGGGAGTGCGATCCGCAGCTCGGATGGCTCGTCGACTACGCCGATCTCGCCCGGCTCTTCGCCCCCCTGGCGCAGCGGCTGGACCACCGCTACCTCAACGACATCGAGGGGCTGGAGAATCCCACCAGCGAGGCGATCGCCAGGTGGATCTGGGATCGGCTCCGGCCGGACCTGCCGCTGCTCGCCTCGGTGGAGGTGGCCGAGACCTGCAGATCGGCCTGCGTCTACCGGGGCGGCTGACCCTTGCGTCCGTCCCGGGGGGCGCGGGCCTGGTCCTCCAGCCACTGGCAGGCCGAGGGCAGGATCCTCTCCCAGGCGTGCTGCCGGGCGCGGGCCTGCGCCTCCCTGCGGCAGGCGAGGTAGCCTTCGGGATCCCGTATCGCCCGGGCGATGGCCCGGGCCATCGCCTCCGGCGTCTCCTCCTCGGCCACCCATCCGGTCAGGCCGTCGGCGGTGGACTCCACCAGCCCCGGCACCGGATAGACCACCGCGGGCGCTCCCCGCAGGCCGGCCTCGATCACGTTGAGCCCCCATCCCTCCCTGACCGAGGTGTGGAGGAGCAGGTCGGCCCCGTCGAGCAGCTCCAGCTTCCTCTCCTCCGATACCCGGCCGGCGAACTCGACCTGCTCCGGTCCCGCCAGCCGGGCCGAGAGCGCCTCGAGGCTCCTGCGGCACTGGCCGTCGCCCACGATGGCCAGGCGGGCCTCGACACCCGTCCGCCGCAGCAGGGGAAGGACCCGGATGGCGTGGTCTATCCTCTTGTTGGGCGCCAGCCGCGACACCACCACGAGCCGCAGCGGATCCGAGAGCCGCTTCCGGGGCAGGGGGGAGCGCGCCGGGGTGTCCACCCCGTAGGGGATGCGGACGACCTCCCGGACGCCCCTGCGCCGCAGCTCCTTCTCGGTGAAGCCGCTGGCCGTCCAGAAGGGGATCCGGGCGTAGGCCCGGAGGAGCCCGGACTCCGCCGCCCGTCCCAGGGCCGAGAGGGGCCAGGGGTAGAAGCTGTTCCAGATGGGCCCGAGCACCTCGTGGATGTAGGCCACCACCCGGGCGCGGCCCCACCAGGGAGCGAACCAGGGCAGGCCGTGGTGCTGATCGATGATCAGGTCGAAGGGGGCCTGCCTGCGCGTCCACCGCACGGCCCTGAGGATCGAGGCCGGGGCGCGGCCCGCCCGGAGGATGTGCACCCCCTGGATCCGGGACCGCGCCGCGCCTCCCCGGAAGCCGTGGGCGATCCAGTGGACCTCGTGGCCCCGCCGCGCCAGGCCGGCCAGGTAGGCCAGCGTCACCCTCTCGGCGCCCCCGGCCATGGGATTGTCCGGATCCCGCCAGTTGAGCATCAGAAAGCGGAGCCGGTCCCGATCCACGGGCCGCATTGAAACGCTTCGGAGGGCGTCCCGCCACCACCAAACCCCGGTCCTCCCCGGCGCCTGCTGCTCCGCCTTCCGGACCTCAGGAGTTCCGGGGAGAAAGTGCGGCCGGAGCGGCAAGCGCCCTTGCCAATCCGCACCGCTGCGGTCATCAATATGGCCCGGAATGATCCGAGGTCCCTCATCGCCGGCCGTGGCCTCCGCCCCGGGCGAGGCGCAGGACTTCCGGCAGGAACTGGAGGCGGCCATAGGGCGCACCCAGGAGCTCCTGCTGGGCCTCCAGAGGGAGGAGGGCTACTGGGAGGGGGAGCTGATGGTCGATGCGACTCCGGTCTCGGACATGGTCCTGTTCCACCACTGGAACCGGAAGGTGGATCCCCGGTGGCAGGAGAAGGCCGCCAGCCACATCCTCTCCCGCCAGCTCCCCGAGGGGGGCTGGAACATCTACATCAACGGCCCCTGCGAGGTCAACGCCACCATCAAGGCCTACCTGGCTCTCAAGCTGGCCGGCCTGCCGGCGGAGGATCCCCGCATGGAGCGGGCCAGGAAGGTGGCGCGCCGCCTGGGAGGCGTTCCCCGGATGAACACCTTCTCCAAGCTCTACCTGGCCCTGCTCGGCCTCTATCCCTGGTCCCGCCTGCCCACCGTCCCCTGCGAGGCGATCCTTCTGGGCAGGTGGTGCCCGGTGAACATCAGCGAGATGAGCAGCTGGACCCGCTCCATGCTGGTGCCCATCTCGATCATCAACCACTTCCGGCCCACCCGCCGTCCCGATCCCGGCTTCAGCCTCGGCGAGCTGTACCCCGAGGGCTTCCAGGAGCGGGATCTGGCCCTGCCCAGGGACCCGCAGTGGCTCTCCTGGCGCAACGGTTTCCTGCTGCTGGACCGGCTCCTGAAGGGGGCCGAATGGCTGGCCCAGCGGGGGCTGCACCCCCTGCGCCGGCGGGCCCTGCGCCGCTCCGAGCAGTGGATGCTGGAGCGCTTCGAGGGGAGCGACGGGCTGGCCTCGATCTTCCCCGCCATGCTCAACTCCCTGATCGCGCTCAAGGCCCTGGGATACGCCGACGACCACTTCCAGGTGGTCCGGGCGGAACGGACCCTGCGGGACCTGGAGCGCGAGGAAGGGGGCTCCCTCTGGATCGAGCCCTGCCTCTCTCCGGTGTGGGACACCGCCATCGCCTGCTTCTCGCTGCGCCAGTCGGGCCTGCCCGAGGACCACCCGGCCCTGGACCGGGCCGCCCTCTGGCTGATGGACCAGGAGGTCCGGTTCCGGGGCGACTGGCATGCCAAGAACCCCGTGGACGTGGAGCCCAGCGGCTGGGTCTTCGAGCACAACAACAAGTGGAACCCCGACCTGGACGACACCTCGATGGTCCTCATCGCCCTGAGGCAGACCCCCACCTCCCAGCCCCTCAGGCGCGACGAATGCTACCGCCGGGGCCTCGCCTGGCTCCTCGCCTTCCAGTGCCGCAACGGCGGGTGGGCCGCCTTCGACAAGGACTGCACCCGGAGGATCCTGGAGAAGGTTCCCTTCGCCGACCACAACGCCATGCTCGATCCGGAATGCGCCGACATCACCGCGCGGGTCCTGGAGCTTCTGGGGATGGAGGGCTACACCCGGAGTGATCCCCAGGTGGAGCGGGCCGTCGGGTTCCTTCGCCGGACCCAGGAGGAGGACGGCTCCTGGTACGGCCGCTGGGGGGTCAACTACATCTACGGCACCTGGCAGGCCCTGAGGGGGCTGCGCTCGGTCGGGCTGGACATGGAAGAGGAGTGGCTGCAGCGGTCCCGGAGCTGGCTCCTGGAGGCGCAGAACCCGGACGGTGGATGGGGGGAGCGGTGCGACACCTACCGGGATCCCTCCCTCAAGGGCCAGGGGCCCAGCACCGCCTCGCAGACGGCGTGGGCCCTGATGGCGCTGTGCGCCTTCGGCGAGTCCCGCTGCGCCGGACTGGAGCGGGGGGCCGGATTCCTTCTGCGCACCCAGAACCCGGACGGGGCCTGGACCGAGGAGGAGACCACCGGAACCGGCTTTCCCAACGTCTTCTACCTGAAGTACGACATGTACCGGATCTCCTGGCCCCTTCTTGCCCTGTCCATGTACCGCGATCTCCGCGGCAGGGAAGGCTGGGGCGCAGGGGAGAGATGAGCGGGGGGATCCTGCTCTGCTTCGCCTCCCGGTTCGAGTCCCGCCACTTCAGGGCCGGAGCCACGGTCCTCCACACCGGCATCGGAAGGAAGCGCGCCTGCGGGGCCCTGCGCTCCTTCCTCCGGTCGGGACGCCCGGGCCTGATCGTCAGCTCGGGCTTCGCCGGGGCCCTCAATCCGCGTCTGGAGCGCCATCAGGCCGTCTACAGCACCTCGGGGGACCACCCCCTCTTCGGGCCCCTGTCCGGCCTGGGCTTCCTCCGTGGCAGCTTCCACTGCCAGGACGACCTGGCGGCCACCGCCAGGCAGAAGTCGGAGCTCTGGAGGGCGCACCGGCGGGACGCGGTGGAGATGGAGTCGGGAGCGCTCGAGGAGATCGCCCTGAGCGAGGGGATCCCCTTCCTGGCGCTGCGCGCCATCTCGGACACGGCCGGAGAGTCCCTTCCGCTGGATTTCTCCCGCTTCATGACCCCGGACTGGAGGCTGGATCCGCTGCGGCTGGCGGGGCACCTGGCCGCGGGCCCATGGCGGGCGCTGATCCTGTGGCGGTTCTGCCGGTCCCTTTCGAGAACTTCGCGCTCCCTGGGGATGGCCCTGGAACGGGTCTGCCGCCTCCACAGCAGCCTGGAACTGGAAACTTGCCAGGATCGGTCCGGTGGAGCAGGCTAGCGTTCCATGAGCGGAAACGCGGTCTCTGTGGGCGCGGGTGCGATCTCTCTATGCCTCCTGGGGGGCCTGATATACCGCCATATCCAGGGGAACGAGAGGGAGAGCGAGCTGAGCGGCCAGGTGGAGAGCGCCGAAAGAAGGCTCGGCGAATCCTCCCTGGAGCTCGACGGCCAGAGGCAGACCAACGAAGTCCTACGGACCCGCCTGGGAGAGTACCAGCAGGAGATCCAGGGCTTCGAGCAGGAGGTCGCCACCCTGTCCAACCAGGTCCGCCAGGTCTCCCAGAGCCGCGAGGCCTCGGAACGGGAGCTGGAGGCCGCACGCGACGCGGCCGGCGGCAGGGAGGAGCGGATCCAGGAGCTGGCCCTGAAGGGGGAGGAGGATGCCGTCCAGCTGGCCCGGCTCGCCCGCTCCGTCGGGGAGCTCCAGGAGAGGGTCGGTTCCCTGGAGCACGATCTGGAGCAGTCCGAAGGCGAGCGCGACTTCCTCCTGGAGCAGCTGGCCCGGGCGCAGGACGAGAAGCGGCAGATGGAGGCGGTCCTCGACGATCTGGACTACCTCAAGGAGAGGGTGTTCCAGCTCCGCTACCGGATGCGTGCCGGCGGGAGTTCCGGCGCCGCTTCCGCCACTCGGCGGAAGGGGGCGGAACTGCTGGCCCGGGGCTTTCCCCGGGCTGCGCCGCCCCCTTCCGAGCCTTCCCTCGATGTGGAGATCCGGCAGGACGGCGAGGCCCGGATCGCGGACCCGCCCCCGCCGCCGGACTGATGGATCTGGTCGACTCCCACGGCCGGATCCTCCGGGACCTCCGCATCAGCGTCACCGATCGCTGCAACTTCCGCTGCCTCTACTGCCTGCCCGGGACAGAAGCGGCGGCCCAGTTCTTCCGGGGCCGCTGGAAAGCGGGGGGGCAGGGCCGGCCGATCCCGGTCTCCTGGAAGCCCAGGCGGGAGCTTCTCAGCTTCGAGGAGATCGCCCGGGTGGTCCGCATCGCGGCATCCTGCGGCATCGAGAAGATCCGGCTCACCGGAGGCGAGCCGCTGCTCCGCCAGGGGCTTCCCCGGCTGGTGGGCATGCTTTCGGCCATAGGGGGCATCCGGGATCTGGCCCTGACCACCAACGGGCTCCACTTCCCCCTCCACGCCCGTGCGCTGGCCGATGCGGGGCTCTCCCGGGCCAGCTTCAGCCTGGACTCGGTCGATCCGGCCAACTTCCGCAGGATCACCGGCAGGGAAGGCCTGGAGCAGGCGCTGGCCTCGGTGCGCCTGGCGAGAAGGCTGGGGCTGGAGCCGGTCAAGGTCAACGCGGTGGTCATCCGCGACATCAACGACCACGAGATCGAGGATCTGTGCCAGTGGGCCATCGACGAGGAGGTGATCATCCGCTTCATCGAATTCATGCCCCTGGACTCGGGAAGGGCGTGGCAGCGCGAGC
Source organism: Limisphaerales bacterium (assembly GCA_965221075.1). Lineage (GTDB taxonomy): Bacteria > Verrucomicrobiota > Verrucomicrobiia > Limisphaerales > AAA164-E04 > UBA2970. The sequence continues at coordinate 2,149,734 of OZ244865.1, read as the reverse complement.
ATGTGGTGCCGGGCGTCGAGATCCTGGAGCGGCTGCGCCGGCGCTTCTCCCTGGTCCCCGTCGAAGCCGACAGCCCCGCCGAGACGGCTAAGCGCTGGAGGCTGGGCTCCGGGAAGGCCGAAGTGGGGATCATCGCTCCTGTCACCCAGCCCTTCTGCGGCCGCTGCAACCGGCTGCGGCTGACCTCCGACGGCCAGATCCGCACCTGCCTGTTCAGCCTCGAGGAGCACGACCTGAGAGGGCTCCTGCGCAGCGGAGCCGATGATCGGGAGATACGGGACCGGATGCGGAGCATCGTACTGTCCAAGGAGCGGGGGCACCGGGTGGGGGCCGGCGATTTCGTGCCTCCCTCTCGCACCATGTCCGCCATCGGCGGCTAGGGGAGCGCCCAGAGGAATTGACCCGTCATTTGGTATCTCCAAGGATTTGCCATAACGAGATGAGGAACCGAACAAGTCCGGATAGCGGCGCATTTCTCCACGGGTGCGCCAGGATGGCTGCGGTAGCTTGCATCCTGCTGGGGACGCAGCTGGCCGCTCTGGCGGCGACCGCGCCCGCCAGGGTGGTGGAGCCTCCGGACACGATCGCTCCTGCCGACGCGCAGAGCCGAGCCATCGTCGCTGCCGCCAGGGACTTCCTGGCCACCCTGGAAGATCAGGAGCGTTCCGGCATCCTCTTCGAATACTCCGACGACGAGCAGCGCCAGAGGTGGTCGAATCTCCCGGCGCGCAGCTACCCGCGCAAGGGGGCGCGCTGGGGCGACCTGTCGCCCGTGCAGCAGGAAGCCTTCTGGAAGCTGCTGGGCCAGCTGCTGAGTTCCCGCGGCGTGGAGATGGTGAGGCAGCAGCTGTGGGCCGACGAGCACCTGGCGCAGAACCGGAGGTCGGGGCCCGCATTCGGCCTCGACCTGTACTGGATCGCGTTCCTGGGGGAGCCCTCGGAGAACTCCGCCTGGATGCTGCAGTTCGGAGGGCACCACCTGGCTCTCAATGCCACCGTGGCAGGGCCCCACGTCACCCTCGCTCCCTCCCTGACAGGCGGACAGCCGGTGCGCTTCGAGTGGGAAGGCAGGAGGATCGAGATCCTGGGCTCGGAGATCGAGGCCCTGTCGAAACTGGTGGGCTCCCTGTCCGAGGCGCAGCGCCGGACCGCCCATGTGGACGCCGAGCGGAGCCGCCTGGTGCTGGGCCCGGGCCGGGAAGGCCTCACCATCGTGCCTTCCGGACTGAAGGGAAGCGATCTGGACGCCGGCCAGAGGGAGCTTCTGATGGATCTTGTGGAGGAGAGGATCGGGATCCTGAATCCGGACGACGCCAGTCCCCGGCTGGCCCAGATCCGGGCCGATCTGGACCATACCCATCTCGCCCTGTTCGGAGACCTGTCGGATCTCAGGGGAGCCTACTGGCGCATTGTCGGCCCGACGGTGGTGATCGAGTACTCGCCGGAAAACCTGGGAGGCGATCGCACACAGCACATCCACAGCATGATGCGCGAGCCCGGAAACGACTACGGAGCGGCCTGGGCTAGGAGGCCGCCCGCTTCCGTTTCCAGGTGATAGCCGAACTGCCCCGCCTGTCCCGGAAGACCAGCGGGACGTCTGGAGGAGATGGGCCGCCGGGCCGGGAAGACATGGGCGATGCCCGGCTTGTGTCCTGTTTCTGATTAATGCGGCGCATCATGGCGGCGTATTGATATGGGACGACCGATTAGATTCTGGAGCTCTCTGCAGACCAGGAAGCGGAGCTCAACCGCCGCATTCGTGCTGCCACTACATCGGCACGAGATCTCCGGCGTGCACGCATCGTTGCTGCCCATGGTCGAGCGGTTCTTTGCCGAGATGACCACTGTGGTCCGAGACCAGAGCTACACCAGCGTCTCTGAACTGAAGAGCGCGATCCTGCGGCGCCTGGCAGAGCACAATGCCGATCCCAAGCCCTTCAGGTGGGTTCCAAGGGCGAAGTAATCCTGGCGAAGATCAAGCGTGCAAAGGCGTGAATCGCAGAAATGCCAGGCCACAAGGGTTTGATCAGCTTAATAAAGAAATCAGAACACTAGAACTTCATCCGCACCGCCCGCCGCCTCGATAATCGGATTGCCCAGTCCTGTTGTCGGCGGCAGAATGCGGCTCATGAGCTCTCGACACGCATACCTGCACAGGATTCATACATGATCTTCATCCGTGGAGCCTTTCGGATAGCCATCCTGGCCGCATGCTTCCTGATCTTGGGGATCCTCTTTCTTAGCTGGGTTGCACCGACCTATATTGGAGATAAAGCTGCGGAGCTGTACCACAAGGCCGCAGAAAAGGGGAACCCCGGGGCGCAGTACTTCCTCGGGGAGCGCTATAGCAGCGGCGCTGGCGTGGAAAAGGACCTAGTCGAGGCAGTTTTCTGGTACCGCAAGGCCGCGGAGCAGGGTCTCGCAACCGCGCAGTTCAGCCTCGGATTGTGCTACACCAAAGGCAAGGGCGTGGAGCAGAACCACGTGGAGGCAGTCCGATGGTACCGCAAGGCCGCAGTGCAGGGGCACCCAACTGCGCAGTTCAACCTCGGGGTGTGCTACAGCAAAGGCGAAGGCGTGGAGAAGGACCCAGAAAAGGAGGTCTTTTGGTATCGCAAGGCCGCAGAGAATGGGGACCCAAGGGCGCAGGACAACCTGGGGTACGCCTACGACAAAGGCGAAGGCGTCGAGCAGAGCGCCGCCGAGGCGGTGCGGTTGTACCGCAAGGCAGCGGAGCAGGGCTTCGCAAATGCGCAGTTCAACCTCGGAGTGTGCTACAGCAAAGGCGCTGGTGTGGAGAAGGACCCTGTGGAGGCAGTCTTATGGTTCCGCAAGGCCGCAGTGCAGGAACATTCAAAGGCGCAATTCAACCTGGGGTACGCCTACGACAAAGGCGAAGGCGCTGTGCAGAGCGCCGAGGAGGCGGTGCGGTGGTACCGCAAGGCAGCGGAGCAGGGCTTGGCAAACGCGCAGCGCAACCTTGGAGTGTGCTTCGACATTGGCAAGGGCGTGGAGCAGAACAGCGTTGAGGCAGCCTCTTGGTATCGCAAGGCAGCTGAGCAGGGCCTCGCAACTGCGCAGTACAATCTCGGAGTATGCTACACCAAGGGCAAGGGCGTGGAGCAGAACCAGGTGGAGGCAGCCCGGTGGTACCGCGAGGCCGCCGAACAGGGTCTTGCGGATGCGCAGTCAAACCTCGGAACGTGCTACACCAGAGGCGAGGGCGTGGGACGGAACTACCTGGAGGCAGTCCGATGGTACCGCAAGGCTGCCGGACAGGGCCTTGCGAATGCGCAGTACAATCTCGGATTGTGCTACAGCAAAGGCGAGGGCGTGGGGCGGAACGCCGTCGTGGCAGTCCATTGGTATCGAAAGGCCGCCGAACAGGAGCACGCAGATGCGGCGCACAATCTGGGCGTGGCCTACTCCAAAGGAAGAGGAATTGGCAAATCGCAGGAACGGGCGCGCTACTGGTTGGCACGCGCCAGGGAGTACGCTGGCCAGTAGCAGCCCTCTGCCCCCTGGGAGCCTGTTGTGTTTCGGGCAGGCAGATGAAGGGCAGTCGGTTTTTTCTCTTCGAGCGAGAATAGCCCTGCCATGCGCAGCAGTGAGCGAGGCCGTCCTGGATGAAGCGCCGTTTTCCGGTCGGCAGTCATGGGGAGCATCTTCCGTCCGATCGGCGACTACCAGATCTACCTGCTTCCTCCTCGTCTGGAGAAGGCGGCCTATGGATCGCTGGGCCGAGCGCTTCGTCGTTCGGAACGAGCATCCCGGCCACGACACCTTTTCGGCATTCCGCAAGCGGTATCTGGGGGAACTGCAGGTTCTCCTTCCTAGGTTCATGAACCTGGCCGGGGGCTGGACTTCCTGCGTTTGGAAAGGCGGGCCTGGATGGGAAGAAGATTCAAGCCAATGCGCAGGCACAAGGTCCTGAGCTGTGAGCATGCCCAGCAGCTGGAATTGCAGCTGAGGGAAGAGCGTTCCAGATCCTAAGCTGGCACGCAGCCGGAACGGCGGGAGGGCTGAGAGAGGATTCGGATTCCGCCATACCGGGCTGTTCATGACCCTGCGCCTGGCATGCCGTCAGGCGACTGGACTTTCTCCTACGCGGGGGGAGCGTCCCCTGGACCTCACTTCAGGGCATCGATGATTTCCTGGCTGGTGTGCCGCTTCCGGTATCCGTCGAAGAATAGCTTGGCGATCACCTTGCCCCCGGGGCCCACCACGATGGTCCCGGGATGGGGCAGGCCGTCGTCTCGCTGCTCGTTGCGGATTCCAAAGCCTTCGATCACCTTGCTGCCCTGGTCGGACAGGAGGGGGAAGGCGATGGAGGATCGATTGGCGAAGCGGGAGAGGGCTTCGACCGGATCGTAGCTGATCCCGGCGACCTTTATGCCCGCCTTCTCCAGCTTGCCCAGGTTCTTCTGCAGTTCAACTAACTGCCGCTGGCAGAACGGTCACCAGTCTGCCGAGCGGTAGAAGACCAGGGCCAGCTTCTTCCCGGGCGCAAGGAGGTCGGCAAGGGAGCGCTTCTTGCCGTTCTGGTCGGCCAGCTCGAATGCGGGCGCCTTGGCCCCCACCTTGATCCCTGGAGCTTCGGCAGCAAGCGCGGCAGGAAGGAGCAGGGCGCAGAGCGTCAGAGCGAGTCTCATGGCATTTGGATGTTCTTGAATTCGACCGGTATTGCGAAGTCGAGACGCCGGTAGAGGCACACGCCGTCGTCCTGGCGGCAGACATGGTAGAGGGCGTGGCCCCTGAGGGGGGCCTGGCCGGGCTTCTCGGGAGCCTTCGCCTCCAGCTCCACCCGACGGGTTTCCCTTGAGGTGGCCTGGGGGGGGACACGCAAGGTGTGCAGCTGCCGATCGGGCATCCACCCGGACTGCGCGCCGATCCACACCCGCATGTCCTCGGCCTCGTTGTTCCAGGAGGCCCTTCCCTCGGGCATGAAGCGAAGGTGGATCCTCGCCGTTCCGCCCGGCTCCACCTGGACGGGCACCACTGTTGCCTCGACTCTGGCCAGTCCTTCCATGTCGCGATGAACCAGGCCCCGAGGATCCGGATCCTCCTGATCCTCTTGGGCCTGGAAGCTCCTGGCGGGGCTGGCCAGTTCGGCTCCTTCCGGCTCGACCCTCAGGGGAAGCGGGATCTCTCCCCGGGCCCCGATCTCCTTCCGGGCCTGAGCGACCCAGTCGTAGAAGGAGTACGGCTTGTCCATCCTGGGGCCGTACTGCTGGATGCGCCTCCTCCAGATGTACTGGTTGGGATCCGACTCGAGGGCCTGGGTCCAGTGGCGCACCGCCCGGGCGAAGTCGCCTTTCCTCCGCGTCGGGCCCTCGTGACGCTGCCGGTAGGCGACCCCCAGCCGGAAGTGGATACGCCCCTCGCCGCTTTCCGAAGCCGGTTCCCAGATTCCAATGGCCCGCTGGACGCCTTCGGGGCCGCCGAAGAGAAAGTCCAGGGAGGCCCTGTCATTCGGAGAACCGGACGCGGCAAGAAGAGCCTGGACCGTGGGAGGAGGGCCCGCGTTCAGGTGCGGGGCCTCAGGCTCCTCCAGAAAGGACTCCAGGGCTCCGGAAGCGGGATTGACCTCGCGGATGATCCCGGCCTCGTCCAGGAAGAGGGTCATGGGGGCTCCCCTGACTCCGAGGAGGTTGAGGGAGTCGACCAGCAGAGGCCACGGGAGCCGCTTCCACTGGGCGAAGAGGAGGGCCCGGTCGGGGTGCTGCTCCTGGAGGATGCCCAAGACCTGGATCTGTCCCGAGCTCAGGTAGGGCTCAGCGAGCTCGTGCCACACGGGCACGTGGCGCCTGCAGCCCGCTCACCAGGAGGCGAAGATGTGGACAATCGTCTTCTTGCCGCGGTAGTGGAGGATCGAGTCTGGCGAGCCTTCCAGTGCCCGCGGAAGATACACTTCGGGAAAAGGCTGCCCGGGCCTCAGTTCGTCAGCGGCCGGGCCGCTGTGAAGCAGCAGGAGGAGCGGAGCCAGGCAGACGAGCCGTTTCATGGCGGGACGATCCCGGAGGAGCGTGCTACATGTCGGCGTAGCGGGCGCTGAGCATGGCCGAGAACTTCGCCACCTTCATCTTGCGGCGGCGCTTCTCGCTGGGCTTCTCGAAGTGGCGGTGGTGGCGGACCTGCCTGAGGGTTCCCTCGCGGTCCACCTTCTTCTTGAGTCGGCGCAGTGCGCGCTCCACCGGTTCCCCCTTCTTGAGTCGGATCTCAGTCAATCGGTTGCTTCCTTTCTGTTGGCGAGCCTCCTTGGGGCCAGTTCCGCAAGGGGAGGAGGGAACCTACGCTATCGGGCCGGTCCTGTCAACGCGCACGTTGACGCGAAGGGGATTCGGCCGGGAAGCATCATCCTGCTCATCATCGTGCTTCGGTGGGCAAGGTCGAGCCCTTCGGATCTGAAATCTTCACGCGGCGGCACCGGCTGGTGCCGAACAGATCCTTTCCCGCTCTTGGCGGAATCGGACTCAATGGACGCCTGCCTTGCAGCTCCGCCAGTCCGGCGGCAGGCATGCCCAGTCTCCCGGTCGAGGGAGGCCCGGGAGATCAGGGAATTATGGAAGGAACAGAGCCCTGTGGAGGTCCATTGAGCAGAAAAGAGTTGCAAATGAGATTCATTCTCATTTTGATGGCGCTCCGCCCCGGTAGCCGGGGCCGATGAATCCGTAGACGCTGAACGCCCGAACTGCCCAATGGTGATCCGAATGAACCGCCGTTTCTGCCTGCTTCCCCTCGCCGTGATCCTCTTGGCAGCCTGGGCCTCTCCAGTCCTCTGCGAGCAGAAGGAAGGCGAAGCGGCCTCGGGGGCTGCTGCGCTGCCGCCACTGCCTCATGCGGTGATCAGCTTCGGATCCGAAGTGCTCGACGGCTACGTCTATGTCTATGGAGGGCATGCAGGCGAGACGCACAAGTGGTCGGTGGAGACCACCCTGGACAGCTTCCTGCGCCTCGAGCTGGAGGGGGGGACCCGCTGGGAGGAGCTCCCTGGGGCTTCCCGCTCCCAGGGCAACCGCCTGGTGGCATACGATGGCAGGATCTACCGCATCGGGGGAATGCAGCCTCGTCCGAAACCGGAAGGGGAGGGGGTGGCCCTCTTCTCGCTGACCGATTTCCAGGCATACGATCCCGCCAAGCAGAAGTGGATCGACCTGGAGCCGTTGCCTGCCCCCCGCTCCAGCCACGAGGCGGTGGTTGTAGGATCCCGCCTCTACGTGGGAGGGGGGTGGAACCTGAGCGGTGGACGGGGTGGGGACTGGTACGGGGAACTGTGGTGGATCGATCTGGAGAACAAGGGCGCGGGATGGCAGTCGTCTGCACAGCCATTCAAGCGCAGGGCGATCTCCTCCGAGGCCTCCGAGGGTAAGATCTGGTTCATGGGAGGCATCGATCAAGAGGGGGACACCTCCCGGAAGGTGGATATCTACGATACTGCCACGGGAGAATGGAAGGAAGGTCCCCGACTGCCTTCGGGCCCGATGCAGGGCTTCGGGTCGGCGGCCTGCCAGGTGGGTGGCCGCCTCGTGGTCAGCACCTACTCCATGAAGATCTTCACCCCGGCCGGGGAGGAGTGGGAGCAGCTGGGCTCCCTGGCCGAGCGCCGCTACTTCCACCGGATCGTCCCTGTCTCCGAAGACCGGATCATGGCTATTTCCGGAACCGCACGACAAACCGGCAAGAACGCTTCGGTCGAGATCGTGGCCCTGCCCTGAAGCAAGTTCCAGGACAGCCCTGGGATAGGATCGGCGAACGCCGGATCCCGGCTTCTAGCGGCGGACTTTCCAGGATAGCTCAGAGGATCATGGGCTGCTCGCTGGTCTCGGGCCCCCCGGGTCTCTCCAAGACCGATCCTGAAGCAGTCTCGGAGTGCCGTTCCGATTGGCCTGCAGAGGGGATACGGGCGATGCTCTCCTGGCATCGTTCTGTCTGTGGAGGCCGATCCAGCAAGAGCTCTCTTCCTGCCAACAGGCCCTGGGGCCGGATCGTGAATCTGTTCTCTGCCTTCCCGAGCCGGATGCTGCCCCTGGATCGATCCTTCTAACAACTCTGTCCGGCTCTGCGGCGATCGGTCGAGCCAAGCCATTCTCCCTGCGTCGGAGGCAAGTGATCCGAGCGGCAAGCAATTCGGCGAGAATCCAGCGAGGCGAGCGTTGAGGGCACCCAGAGGACTCCTGCCAGCGTTCGGCTCAATGGGGGAGAATTCCCAGGCTGCCTGGGCCGACGCACTGCAAGACCAAGCTGCAGGCGTTAAGGGGGAGCGGGCTGGGCAGGATCACGGTCCAGGTGCATGCCATCATATCCCCGAAAGCTCAGGGTGACCCCTGCAAGCCCTCTTGACGCACCATGCTTTCGGCAGCCCTTGTAAGCACGCCATTCTCGGACGGGCCGGTCCAGCCGTACCTTTGTTTGAGCGTGACGGGGACACTTGGGCGCTTTCTCCGTCCTACGGCTTGAGGCCGGCCTGGCCCGCGCGACCGAACTGGCTCCGTTCGCCAGGAGCCTTGTGCGGACTGCGAGAACTCAAGGGAAAAGACGGGACGCCATCTTGGGAGAAGATGGAGCGCAGGGCGGCCAGGCCGCGACCCTGCGGCCGACTGCCGGGCTATGCTTGCTTGGACTTGCCTGGAACCAGGGCTACCTGGCAACGCAGACCAGCTCGGAGCCGGTCCGGAACACGAAGCAGCCGTTGGCGACGGCGTAGCCGTAGATCCGGTCTCCAGCAGGCACTTCCAGGGAGGGTTCGGAGATTACCTTGGCCTCGTCGGCCGGCTCCAGGACCTGAACCCCACCCGCCGAGCCAAAGAACCAGATCCGGCCTTCAGCGGCCAGGGGAGAGGCCCAGGTCGATCCTGGCAGCCGGTGATCGAATAGCAATTGTCCCGATTCGAGGTCGTAGCAGAAGAGCACGCCTGCACGGTTGACATAGTAGACGCGGCTTTCGTGGATCAGGGGGGAGCCGAAGGAGCAGGTGGCCTCCTTGGCGATCCAGTGGACAACGGGCTCTCCTTCCTCGATACGTAGAACCATCGAGTTGTCCCGCTCGCGGCTTCCCAGGGCGAGGTACTTCCCGTTCAGAGTTGCGCTGGGCACGTTGTTTCCCTCGATGGAGTCGAAATGCCAGCGGACTTCGCCCGTGGCTGCATCGTAGGCAGTCACCGTGCTGCTGGCGCTGCAGACGATTTCCTCGGCGCCGTCGGCAGCCGTGCGCACGATGGGCGAGGCCCAGGAGGACGAGGTGTTGCGGGCCGTCTTCCAGAGGGTGTTCCCGGTACGGCGATCCAGGGTCGCGATGAAGGAGTCTCCCTTGTGATCCTTAACCACCACCACCCCCGCCGAGCTGGCAACGGGCGAGGCGCCCTGGCCATGGTTGCCCGTGAATGGCCCGTAGCTATCGGACAGGTCGCGCTGCCAAAGGATCGTGCCTCCGTGATCCAGTGCCGCCAGATCCCCGCCTTCGAAGAGCACGTACAGCCGATCCTGCTCGGCGACGGGAGTGGGGGCGGCGCAGCTGATGTAGTTGCTTAGCTCTTCGGGATAGGAGTTGGCCAGTTTCACCCGCCACAGCTCCTTTCCCGACTGCAGGTCGTGGCAGAGAACATGAAGCTCCTCCTTCATGGATCCTTCCGTGCTCGTGGTGAACAGGCGGTCCTTCCAGAGGACCGGGCTGGACTGCCCTTTTCCTGGCAGGGGGGCCTTCCAGCGGACCGACTCGCTGGTCCACTCCAGAGGCAGGTCCGTAGCCTGGCTATGGCTGTCGCCCCGCCCCCTGAACGAGGGCCAGTCCAGAGCGCTTCCGGATCCCGATGGCAGCGCCAGCAGGAGGACGAGAAGGGGCAGCGCTGTGCGGGCCTGCCTTGGATGGAATCGGCTCATGTCCAGATCGTAGTGGGATCCTGCTTCGGGAGTTCAAGGTCATTCACCGGAACCGGCAGCGGTTATCCGGTAGAATCTCATGCGGGGATCGGGTGCTGGATCGCTCCACCGCACCAGGTTTTCGGAGAGCGTTTCAAGGACCGGCTGGTCCACGGCCTCCCAGGAGGCGAAGTCGCCGGTCCAGAGGATCCGGACCTTGCCTGAGGCGGGTGGCGAGAATTCCAGGAAAGTTTCTTCGCTGGTGGACTCGATCCGGGCGATTCGCACTCCGTTCTGTGCGGGAACCTCTTGGACGCGGACGCTGATCTCGAGAGAGGGATCGGCCGTCAGGAGCGAATTGGACGTATGGAATTCCGGATAGGTGCGCGTTGTGCCCCCATTGCTCTCGCTGAGGCTGGTGTAGACGAAGCAGAGCTTCCCCTGGGAGAGTCCCTGCTGCAGGTAGGCGTGGTTGTCGGTGTCCTCGGTTTCTACCGGGAAATGCATCCAGGCGTTGTAGGGGATCGAATCCCCGGGATCGGTGTCCTGGAGCAGGCCGGTGCCCAGGGGAGCGGGCTCCCGGAGGTCCGAGAAGTCGACCGCCAGGTAGGCGTCGGTGAACGATCCATCCTCCGCGTTGTACATGGCGGGAAAGACATTGCGGCTCCCGTCTCCATCGGGATCGGCATGAGGAGCCGTTTCGACCCAGGAACCGGCGTCGTATCCTCCACGGAAACCGGCGCCATAGACATGGACGGGGCGTCCGGGATCCTCGTCGGGCACATGCTGCTCGTGCTCCTCGGGCAGGGTGGTGAAGGCAGAATCCGGGGTGGGATCGTAGTAGGCCTCGAAGTTGTCGGAGGTCATCAGGCGGAGATCAAGGGATTCGATATGGTAGCTCTCGGGCGGCAGGTCGGGCGGGATCTGGCCGGAGGTGTCGAAAACCACTATGAAAGTGCCGTAGTTGAAGGCCCCCACCCCTTCCTGTACGAATCCGAAGACCGAGGCGCGGGCGCGCGTTCCCGGAGTTGCATTCCTGGGGTAGTCCCACCGATCGCCGCTCGGCGTCTCGAAGGAGGCTTCGATCAGCTCGCCGGCTTCTTCCTGGAGCAGCACATCGAGGCGGGCGCTTGACAGGCTGCTGTGGGAGCCATCGGCGTCGAACTGGATCTGCATCCCGCTGATGTCCTCGCCGGAGAGATCCCAGCGCCATCCGAGGAGCAGTGTGTCTCCGAAGCCGCCCCCGACGCGTTCGTACTCCACCATCCCGGTGGTGAAGGAACGATCCCCGCTTCTGAGCACGACCGACCCGGGATCGATGGATCCGGTGATCCGGACCTTCAGGAACACCTCCTGGTAGGCGGACTGGGCCGAGTGGTCGAGCCGGAACGAGCTGGCTCCAGCGGGATTGTAGATGTTCTTGGTGCCGGAGATGATCGCGCCCGGAACAAGCTGCTTGATGGTTCCGCCCGCATTGCTTCCCTCGATGTCGGGAGCGTTGCCGGGCTCCCCGAAGGCGCTGGTGAAGTCGAGCCATTCCGAGAATCGGGATCGGGGGCTGCCTATCCAGCCGGGCATTCCGCCGTCTTCCTCCTGGAGCAGCACATCGAGGCGGGCGCTCGCCAGGCTGCTGTGGGAGCCATCGGTGTCGAGCTGGATCTGCATCCCGCTGATGTCCTCGCCGGAGAGATCCCAGTGCCATCCGAGAAGCAGTGTGTCCCCGAAGCCGCTTCCGACGCGTTCGTACTCCACCATCTCGGTGGTGAAGGAGCGTTCGCCGTTCCTCAGCGCTACCGAGCCGGGATCGATGGCTCCGGTGATCCGGACCTGCAGGAACACCTCCTGGTAGGTGGACTGGGCCGTGTGGTCGAGCCGGAACGAGCTGGCTCCGGCAGGATTGTAGATGTTCTTGGTGCCGGTGATGATCGCTCCCGGGACGAGCTGCTTGAGGGTTCCGCCCGCATCGCTTCCCTCGACATCGGGAGCGTTTCCGGGATCCCCGAAAGCGCTGGTGAAGTCGAGCCATTCCGAGTGAAGAGCGAATTCGCTCTCAATCCAGTCCGGTTCCTCCCATGCCTGCGAGACCTGCGGAAGGAGCGTAAGCAGGAGCGAAGCCAGAAAGGTCCTGTGGATCGTGGCCGATGGTGTCATGTTCTACTGTCGGGCTTGGGTTCCGAATGGGGGAGGGGAGCGCTGTGGGGGGGGGCAGTCAGCCCTGAGCGTCCAGTCGTGACGGTCGGCGGTGTTGGCCCAGCGCCGCATGTCCTGGAGCTCCTCGAAGCTGAATCCCTCGGCGTGCCCGTCCATGAGTGCCGCTACCGCCCGGCCGCTGTAGCGGGGATGGACGAAGCCGAATTCTGCCGGAGGAATGTCGGGATCCCACGCCTCGGGCCAATTCCTCTGGGCCAGGTAGGGCGGGGTGGTCCGGTAGAATCCATCGACCGGCCTCTCGTTGAAGATGTGCCGGCCCGACACGAAGACGATCAGTTCGGAGGGCCGTTTCGCCTGGGACTCCTTCACCACGCAGAACGGTCCGAACTGGTCGAAGCTCAATTCGCTGGGCGAGAGGACCGAGTCGTCGCCTCCGACGAACACCGCGTTGGCGGCCAATGAGGGGAAGAGGCTGGCCGCGTAGGCGTATCGGGCTTCGTCGTCGCGGGCGAAGGAGTGGAGGAGGGCCCGGTTGCGGTTGACGTAGAGCACTTCGAAGTTCTTGTCCAGGTAGGGGGCCAGGCGCCAGGGGTAGCGGGCGTTGATGGGATGCTGGAGGTCGCGCCCGGTCCGATCGGTGGCCGCATAGCCGTACCGGTATCCCGGCAGCACATGGCCGTCGTTGTCGTCGGTGTACATCCAGTGGGCCAGCATCTGCTGCTTGGCCGAGTTGATCTCGTTGACGAAGCGGGCCTTCTCCTTGGCCTTGGAGAGGGCCGGCAGCAGCAGCCCCGCCAGGACCGCGATGATGGCGATGACCACCAGCAGCTCGATCAGGGTGAAACCCAGCGGGGCGGATCGAGTAGAGTTGAGATTGAGTCTCATTTTCTCGGAGCGATGCAAATGAGACCGTGTCTCATTTGCAACACTTTTTCCGGAAAAAATGCCAGGGAGGCGGGAGCAGCGGGGTATGCGAGGATGAGGGGGAGCGGGAAAGATGGTTTCCTGGCGTGCGGGCAGGCTGCTGCTCCGGACAGGAATGGGAGATACCCGCGCTTCCCGCATCGGCCTGCGGCCTCCCCGATCCTGCAGCCGGCAATCCGCCCGCCCTGCCTGTAGCAGGCGGAAAAGCTAGCGGAGGAAGCCGGGCGGAGGGGTCGGCCCCTGCCCGTCGAGGATCATGGAGCGGGAGACATGGATGGCCCTGATAGCGGGAACGGGCGCAAGCGAACGGAGAGCCCGGCCGGAGATTCGGCTGCCATGCTTGCTACCGGCCGGGGGGTAGGGAAGTATGGCGGCGATGCGCGAGGCGATGCGTTCCCTTACCGAGTCCATCGAGACTCTGGTGATCGAGACCATCGAGGGGCATCGGCGGGGCCGGGTGGCCGGGGCCGTGAGGGCGGGGCTCTTCTGCCTCTCGCTCCTCTTTGGCGGAATCGTCAAGGTCAGGCACTTCCTCTACAGCATACGCATCTTCCGCGACTCCACCCTGGGTGTCCAGGTGATCGCCATCGGAAACCTGACCGTGGGGGGCACCGGCAAGACCCCGGTGGTGGAGAGGTTCGCCCGGGAGCTCCAGCAGGCAGGACGCAGGGTGGCCATCCTTTCCAGGGGCTACCGCTCCAAGCCGGAGTCCTTCCTGCAGAGGACCCTCGACCGTCTCCTTCTGAGGGGATCGCCGAGCCTTCCGCGCGTGGTCTCCGACGGGAACTCGCTGCTGCTGGACTCGGAGATGGCGGGGGACGAGCCCTACATGCTGGCCTCGAACCTCAAGAACATCGTGGTCCTGGTGGACAAGGACCGGGTCAAGAGCGGGCGCTTCGCCATCCAGCGCTACGGCTGCGACACCCTGATCCTGGACGACGGGTTCCAGTACTGGAAGCTCAAGGGGCGTCGCCACGACGTGGTCCTGATCGACTACCAGAAGCCGTTCGGCAACGGATTCCTGCTGCCGAGGGGGATCCTGCGGGAGCCTCCCTCGCACCTGAGGCGGGCGGGCACGATCTTCATCACCAAGAGCTCGGACGACACCACGCCGCTGCGCGCGGAGATTCGGCGGTTCAACTCGGAGGCGTCGATCGTGGAGTGCGTGCACAGCCCCCTCTACTTCGAGGACGTGTTCACCGGCGCCAGGAAGGAGCTGGAGGAGATCCGGGGAAGCCGGGTGGCGACCATCAGCGGGATCGCCCAGCCGGAGAGCTTCGAGCGCAGCCTGATCGATCTGGGCAACCAGCTGGTCTACCAGCGACGCTTCGCCGATCACCACCGCTTCACGCAGCAGGAGGTGCTGGACGTGATCAACCGCAGCGTCCGCCGCGGGGCCGCGATGATCATCACCACCCAGAAGGACGCGGTCCGCTTTCCCCACCTGGACCGCAGGGACCTGGCCATCTACTTCATGCGGGTGGAGATCCGGATCGTGAAGGGCGCCAAGGACTTCCACGACTGCGTTGGCCGGATATGCTTTCGCTAGGCGTCCGCCTGGGCCTGGAGCTGCTGATCCTCATCCACCGTTGCCTTCCCCTGGATGCGGTGGCTGTGGTAGGGCGCTTCGCCGGCGGCCTGGCCTACCTGATCGACCGGCGCCACCGGGCCCAGGCCCTCCGCAACCTGCTCCATGTCTTCGGCCGGCCCCGTCCCGCCCTGGCCCGGGAGCACTTCCGGCGGCTGGGCGAGACCTACAGCTGCGCGATCAAGCTGGCCACCATGGGCCAGGAAGCCCTCGACTCACGGGTGGAGCGACATGGATTCGACAGGCTCGGGAAGCTCCTGGACAGGCATGGAAAGGTGGTGGTGGCCCTGGGCCACTTCGGGAACTTCGAGCTGTTCTCCCGGGTGGGCGGAGATCTGGGGAACGCCTTGCTGGTCACCACCTACCGGGCCCTCGGGAATCCTGCGGCCGACCGGGTCCTCACCAGGCTCCGCAGCCGCCCGGGAGTCCTCTTCTTCGAGCGGCGCTCCCAGTTCGGAAAGCTGATGAGGACCCTCAGGGAGGACCGGAGGATGGTCCTGGGGCTGCTCTCCGACCAGCACGACGCCAGGGGAGAGACGACCCGGTTCCTGGGGAGGGAGTGCCGATCCTCCCGGGCCGCGGCCGTGCTGGCCCAGCGGCTGGATGCTCCCCTGATCACCGCCATCTGCTTCCGCACCTCCCGGGCCCGCTGGCGCATCGAGGTGGGAGAGCGCGTCGCGCTCGACGGCCCTGGCGGGCCCCGCGGCATCCGCGAGATCGTGCAGGAGGTGCAGGACGCCTTCTCGGAGGCGGTCCGGCGGGATCCGCCCAACTGGTTCTGGGTGCACCGGCGGTGGCGCTTCTAGCCGTTTTCCGGATCCGTGTCCGTCCCGGCGCTGCCCCACAAGTTCGGCTTCCGCATCGAATGCAGCGAGCCCCGCCTGGGGATCCCCGATCGCCTGGTGGTGGGGCGCAAGGCAGAGGAGAGCCAGAGAGATGTCGTTCTCAAGCTGCTGGGCTACCTCTACTTCCACCGGGAGAGGCTGCAGCTGGGAGGCCACCTGCAGGCGGAGAACATCCCCTTCGTACCCGACCTGCTGCAGCTGGACTACGAAGGCCGTCCCCGGTTCTGGGGGGAGTGCGGCGAGAGCGACCCCCGGCGCATCCGGAAGATACTCCAGAAGGCTTCCCGGGCCGAGGTCTGGTGGATCCGCTGTGCCGGAGGAGAGCCGGAAGAGGACCTGCGCCGGGCCGGTGTTCGCCCCGGACGCCTCCGGTTCCTGGACCTGCCCGGGGAGCCGCTGGACGAGCTGAGCCGGGGGCTCAGGGCCCGCAACGAGGTGTTCTGGATGCCGCCCGAACATAGTCCGCCCCTGATCCAGCTCGATTTCAACGGCCTGTGGATCGAGTCGGGGTTCCGCCTGGGCGGCTACTGAGGATCCGGAGGCCCCTGGCCGGAATCCGGATCCACTCGGGTGTCCATCCGGATCCGGTACTTGTCCATGCGCCGGCGGAGAGTGCCACGTCCGATCCCCAGGAGGGAGGCGGCTCTGATCTGGTTGCCCCGGGTCCTGTCCAAGGCCAGCCGGATGAACTCCCGCTCCATGGCGGGCAGCAGCTTCTCGGAGGGGGAGTCCATGAACCGGCCGAAGATCCTCTCGGCCAGCTGGGGCAGGCTCTCGGAGGGAGCCTCCTCCCGGGCGGCAGGCGGAGAGGCGGCCAGGGGCAGGTTGGCGGCCAGGATCACTTCCCCCTTGGCGGTCACCATGGAGCGCTGGAGGACGTTCTCCAGCTCCCTCACGTTGCCTGGCCAGTGGTGGCCTTCCAGAAGGTCCAGAGCCTCGGGGCTGACGGTCTTGCGGGCCTTCCCCTCCTTGCCGAGGAAGTAGCTCACCAGCGGGCGGATGTCCTCCTTGCGCTCCCTGAGGGGCGGCATGTGCAGGCGCACCACGTTGAGGCGGTAGAAGAGATCCTCTCGGAACGTCCGGTCGGCCACTCCCCTTTCCAGATCCCGGTTGGTGCCGGCGATGATGCGGACATCCACCTCGATGGTGCGGTTGCCTCCCACCCGCTCGAAGGCGCCGGTCTGCAGCACCCTGAGGATCCGGGACTGGGTGTGCAGCGGCATGTCCCCGATCTCGTCCAGGAAGAGGGTGCCATGGTTGCACTGCTCGAACTTCCCGACGCGCAGGGAGCTGGCTCCGGTGAACGCGCCCTTCTCGTGCCCGAACAGCTCGCTTTCCAGCAGGTTCTCGGGAATCGCCGCGCAGTTGATCGCCAGGTAGGGCTTCCGGGAGCGCTCGCTGTTCTGGTAGATGGCCCGGGCCGCCAGCTCCTTGCCGGTGCCGCTCTCTCCCGTGATCAGGACCGTGGCGTCCGAGGAGGAGAGCTGCCCGATCAGCTTGAAGACCCGCTGCATCGGCTCGCTCTTTCCCACGATGCCGATGCCCTCGTCGGCCGGATCCTCAAGGTGGACGGCCTCCTGCATGTCTCGAGACGACTGCAGAGCCGAGCGGATCACCTCCTTGAGCCGCGGGATGTCGAAGGGCTTGAGCAGGTAGTCCCAGGCGCCCCGCTTCATTGCCTCGATGGCGGTGCGGGAGGTACCGTACGCAGTCATCAGGATCACCGGGGTTCGGGCGTCGATGGAGCGGATCCGCTCCAGAGTCTGCAGCCCGCCCAGGCCCTTCATGCGGATGTCCAGGACCACCAGGCTGGGCCGGGAGGAGGCGAACTCCTCGATCCCCTCCTCGCCGCTCTGGGCCGACAGGATCCGGAAGCCCGCCCCCTCGAAGATGCGGCGGAAGGCGTAGAGCACATCGGGCTCGTCGTCGATGATCAGCACCTTTTCCATCGCCCGGCGGCATTGTTGTGCCCAGCCCAGCGGATCGGCAAGCGCTTCCCCGGGCCGGGGCAGGCGGCGGGGAGCTTCCGGTTTTGTCTTGCAGCGGCGGATCTTTCCCCCGCTGGATCGGAGGCCGGATGCGTAGAGCGAGCCTTCCAGGTAGCGGGACCGCCGCACTCTCCTCGCCGGGAATGGGGCGTCCAAGTCCGCCGGCCGCATGAAGCGGGAAGCCCGTCTGGAGGTGCTGGTGGTTCCCGACAAGTTCAAGGGAACCCTCACCGCGCCCCAGGCGGCCCGGGCCATTGCCCGGGGCTGGAGCCGAGCGCGCCCCGGCGACCGGCTCCGGCTCCTCCCCATGAGCGACGGGGGGGACGGCTTCGGCCCGGCCATCGCCCTGCAGGGGCGGGGGCGGCGGCGTCGGATCCCCATGGTGGACGCCGCAGGGCGTCCGGGCTCGGCTCCCTGGTGGTGGCTGCCCCGTGAGAAAACCGCGGTGATCGAGTCGGCCCGTGTGGTGGGCCTGGCCCAGCTGCCCAGGGGCCGATACCATCCCTTCGATCTGGACACCCGGGGCCTGGGCATGGTTATCGGCAGGCTGGAGCGGAGGGGCGTCCGGCGCTTCCTCATCGGCCTGGGAGGCAGCGCCACCAACGACGGAGGATTCGGCATGGCCCGTGAGCTGGGGTGGCGCTTCCTGGACTCCCGGGGCCGCCCATTGCGCCGGTGGAGGAAGCTGGAATCCCTGGATGTCGTAGAGCCTCCCGCTGGGGACTGGCCCGGGAACCTCGATGTCCGCATCGCCGTCGACGTGCGCAATCCGCTCCTGGGGGCCAGGGGCGCATCCCGGATCTACGGTCCGCAGAAGGGGCTCTCCGGGAAGGATATCCCCAGGGCCGAGGCATGCCTGGCTCAGCTGGCCGATGCGTCCGCCCGCAGAACCGGTCGCGACGACTCGAGGCGGGAAGGAGCCGGGGCTGCCGGGGGGCTGGGCTTCGGGGCATTCGCCTTCCTCGGGGCCGAGGCCGCTAGCGGCTACCAGGTGTTCTCCCGGATGGCCCGGCTGGAGGAGCGGATGGGGAAGTCGGATCTGGTGATTACCGGAGAGGGCATGGTGGACTCCACTTCGACGATGGGCAAGGGGGTGGGGGAGGTGCTGGCCGGCTGCCGCCGGCTCGGCGTGCCCTCCCTGGTCCTGGCCGGGGAGTGCCGGACCGTCCCGAGGAAGGGATGGCACGCGATGGTCCCCCAGGTGTCGGGAGCGGAGGAGGCGATGGCGCACCCCGGCCGCATCCTCTCCCGCTTGGCGGCCAGGGTAGCCGGCAGCTGGCCCGGCTAGGCGGCCCTGCCGCAGCGGCGCAGCAGAAGGATCCCCAACGCCAGGAACAGGATGTTGGGGATCCAGACGAGGATCTGGGGATGCCATTCGGGCCGGGTGTCCAGGCTCTTGGCCGCGATCAGGAAGGCGTAGTAGACCGCCACCAGGCCCAGGGCCCAGGCCACCCCCACGGTGGTCTCCCTCCGGCGCGAGCCGATCCCGAGCGGGATGCCGATCAGCGCGAAGCTCAGGCAGGCCAGGGACTGGGCGATCTGGCGCTGCATCTGGACCTGTACCGGCAGCAGGAGCTCCTGATCCTCCGCTCCGGCAGGCAGGGACTGGCGGCGCAGCTGCAGTTCCTCCTTCAGCTGGGACCAGGTCATGTTTCCGATCTTCGGCTTGCTCCGAGACCGGCTGCCGCCGGCCACGGGAATGGGATCGGAGCTCCATCGGGCCAGGGTGGCCGGCGCCGACCACCGGGCCCTTCCGGATCCGTCCCCGTCCGATACGCGGTGCATGGCTCTTGCCTCCTCGAGGTGGATGCGCAAGTGGGCCCCATCGAACTCCAGCCGTCCGGACCGTGCGCTGAAGTCCCCTTCCACCCGGCCTTCGGAATCAAGCGAGAAGACGCGCACCTCTTGCAGCAGATCCCCCTCCTTGCTTCCAATGTGGATCCAGTATCCGGGAATGTCCCGGATGAAAGCGTCCTCGACCAGAAGCAGCTGCGCGATCCCGGGATCGAGATCCCGGATCAGGTCCTTGTAGCCGGCGCGGCACTGGGGGCCCAGCTGGAGGTTGACCCAGGCGCAGAGCAGGCAGAGACCCAGGCCGATGGCGATCGCCGGAGCGGCCAGGGGAGCCATCCCGACGCCCTGGGCGCGCAGCGCGGTCAGCTCCTGGTCGGCGCTGAAGCGCCCGTAGAAGAGCAGCACGGCGGTGAGCAGTCCGATCGGAAGGGCGAAGGCCAGGACGTAGGGCAGGAGCAGCCCAAGGGCCTTGAGGATCACCGCCAGGGTCGCCTGGCCGCTGCCCAGGAGGGCGATGATCTGCTTGAGCACGTTGCCGAGGATCAGCACGAAGACGAGGACCGTCACCGTCATCGCCAGGATGGCAAGGATCTCCTTGGCGATGTAGCTGTGGATGGTTCTCATCGGATCCTCCCGGCCCGGGGGACGTCCCTGCCGCCCCGGTGTGCGGGAACAGGATTGCCTGGCCTCCCCAGGCGGCGCAATTGAAGTTTGCATCATCCCTGGGGGGAGGCTATGAAGGCGGCCCTGTTGGCACATATGAGCTTGGACGATGCGCAGAAGGCTGCGGTAAGGGACTGGATCCAGAAAGGAGCTTCCCTTTCCGAGATACAGTCCCGGATCAGCCAGGAGATGGGGGCGAGCCTCACCTACATGGAGGTCAAGTTCCTGGTGGACGATCTGGGAGTGCTTCCCAAGGACCCCGAAGGCAAGGAACACGACGCCCCGTCCCCGGAAGATCTTCCCTCCTCGCCCCAGGGACTGGGCAAGGGGGAGCCTGGGAGCGCGTCCACCTCGGTGACCGTCGATCGCGTGAACCGCCCTGGCTCCCTGGCCAGCGGATCCGTCACCTTCAGCAGCGGCAACCGCGCCACCTGGACCCTGGATCAGCTGGGAAGGGTGGGGATGACGCCTGCGACAGAGGGTTTCCGTCCTTCCAGCCAGGAGATGATGGAGTTCGAGCGGGAGCTCCAGAAGTCGCTCGACGGCATGAGGATGTGAGGGGGCGGGCTCCTTGACTTCCCTCCCAGCCCCAGCTAGCCTGCCGCCCTTCTCGACCCGCATCCAGTCCACCACGATATGACGACCAAGATTGTTCCCCTGATCAGCTCCGGGGTCGCCGGCCCGATGGGCGTGCTGCATCTCCCGAGATTCTGGCAGAAGGTCTCGCTGGAAGCGGCGGGCCTGCTCGCCGACGGCTATCCCGGATGCGGCGCGGGCTACGATTCCATGCTGCTGGACGCCCTGGGCCTGGACAAGGAGGCCACCCTGGACTACATCAAGGCCTCCAAGCCCACCTACATCCAGCTCGAGACCTGGATCCGGGAGCAGGAGGGAGCCAAGCTCGATCAGGGGAGCATCACCGCCTTCAACGCGGCAGTCACCGGCTATATCCACGACGACGACACCCGCAAGTCGGTCCTGGAGGCCAGCGGGATCGAGGACGGGCCAGACGCTCCCCACGATGCGGTCAGCCTCAACAACCTGGACGACTGGAACGAGTTCTACGACGCGGTGATCAAGTAGCCGGATCCTTCCAGCCAGCGATCGCTTGCGGGCCGCTCCTCCGCTGTGCTGGAGCGGCCCTTTTTTCATGTCTCCGGCAGGCAGTTCCTGCGAGGCAGCTGGAGCGCCGATGTCGGCGAATGCAGCGGCAGCGCATCCAGAATCTGGCTGGGAAGCTGGCGCCTCCCCCGGCTACAGACCTCACCGTGCTATGGAGCAGCTTTGCTGGGCTGGCATGCCATGGAGAGGCCGCTGCGGATCGGATGCAGGCCGGTTGGCGTGCTCTGCGGGATCGTCATGACGCCTCTCCGGCAGGAGAGATAGTGCTCGCTGCCTGTCCCTGGAGCCTCGTCGGCTTGAATCCTGTCTGCTCGTGCCGAACATCCCGTAGCAGCCAGCATTCCAAGGCGGCCAGGAATCCACGGAGCAGATCCGTCTCTGTCGAGGAGCGGGACCGAAGGCTTGCTTCCAGGGCGGACAGGCACGTGCTCCTGGACTGAGACGGGAATTGCATGGCGCCGGCAACTCCGTTTCTTTTTCCGCAGACGGCAACAGCTGGAAGCTTGGCTTCTTCTTCTTTCAGGCCGGTTGCTCGGGCGACCGCAGCAGCTATCAGCCCGGCATGTGCCGAGCAGTCGCAATGCTCTTCCATTGCTGGCCGAAAAACCCTGAAGCAGCATGAAGGGGCGGTCTTCTGCGCTCTTCGATTGTTCTGGCGCTCACGGACGGGGATGCCCGCTGCCTTGCACAGTTTCGAGGAGCTTTGGCCGCAGCGGTTGCGAGCACATCAGCCTTATTACCGTTGAGCTCTCGTGTCCTTTGCCAGGCCGGCAAGCCTTTCAAGCGTTTGCCGCTCCCGCAGGCGGATCTTCAGGAACGTCTGGTGGTGTTCCTCAAGTCTCCTGTGCCTGGGCAGGTCAAGACCCGGCTGGCCCGCGAGGTGGGCAGCAGGGCCGCCTGCGCCATCTACGAGAGGATGGTCGAGCGGCTGCTGGAGGGGATCGCCTCGATTCCGGGTGTCGAACTGCGGATCACTCCCGACGAGGCGACTGGGCGGCATGATCGGTGGGTTAGGCCTGGGTGGGCGATGAGGGGGCAGGGTCCGGGAGGACTGGGCGAGCGGCTTCTCCGCGCCTTCCTGGACCATGCAGAAGCCGGGTGCCGGAGAATCCTGGCGATTGGTTCCGACTGTCCCGGAATGGACGGACGCCATGTGAGGCAGGGCTTCGACGCGCTGGACCGGGTTCCGCTGGTTCTGGGCCCAGCGGCAGACGGGGGCTACTGGCTCATCGGATTGCGGAAGCCCTGCGCCTGCCTCTTCGAGGACATTCCATGGAGCACTCCGTCCGTGCTCGGGACCACCCTTGAAAGAGCGAAGCAGCTGGGACTGGACCACGAGCTCCTGGAGACGCTCGACGATGTGGACGACCTGGCAAGCTGGAAACGGGCTGGACGGCGCTAGCCCGAAGTGGAGGATGCTGTGCGAAGGGAGCGGCTCGCAGTGGGATCATCCCCTGCGGGGGGGGGGAGCATCTTCGATCGGAAAGCGCCCATGGGCTATGGGAAGTCTACGTGCCGGATGGTAGGGTAGGGGCGTGCATGGCCTGCTGACCAGCTCGGCAGCTCCAGCTTCGCTATCCATGCTGCCCTGCGACTACCATCTTCACACCTACCTCTGCCGCCATGCCAAGGGGACTCCGTCCGATCTGGCGGAGAGAGCCGTCGCCCTGGGCATCGCCGAGATCGGGATTACCGAGCATGCGCCCATGAAGCGGGAGGACTGGGACGACTGGCACATGGCCATCGGCGATCTGGATCTCTACCTGGCCCTGATCCGGCAGGCTCAGGAAGACTGGCCGCAGCTGACCATTCGCTGCGGACTGGAAGTGGACTACCTTCCGGAGCACGAGGACTGGATCGGCGAGCTTCGGGACAGGCATCCCTGGGACTATCTCATCGGCTCGGTTCACTACGTCTCGGACACCTTCGATTTCGACAACCCCGCGAAGCGGCATCGGTGGGAAGAGGAGGGAGTGGACCGGATCTGGGAGGAGAGCCTGGACCGGCTTGCCAGGGCGGCAGCATCGGGGCTGTTCCAGATCCTGGGGCATGTCGATCTTTGCAAGAAGTTCGGGCACCAGCCGCAGAGCGACATGACCTCGCGATTCGAGAGGCTCCTGGAGACCGCCCGGGACAACCGGGTGGCGGTGGAGATCAACACCGCGGGTCTCTGCAAGCCCTGCCGGGAGATGTATCCTTCCATCGATATCCTCTCCATGGCCAGCCGCCTGGGTGTGCCCCTAACGTTCGGATCGGACGCCCACCATCCCCGGGATGTGGGCATGGCCTTCGGGGAAGCGGTTGCTCTGGCTCGCCAGGCCGGCTACCGGGAGTACACCCAGTGGGAGAGGGGAGAGTCCCGGAGCATCCGGCTGCCCGCATGCTGACTCCCCTGCCAGAGAGCCTCGATGCCAGCTGCGGAAGCAGCTTCGCCATTGTCGCATCGAGGTACAACGCTGCCTACGTGGACAGCATGCTCGACGCCTGCAGGAGCGCCCTGGAGCAGGCAGGCGCCAAGCACGGAGACATCTTGGCGATCCGCGTTCCTGGCGCTTTCGAGATTCCGGCGGTCGCTTCCAGGCTCGCCTCCCGGACAGTGGATCGCCCAGATGTCCTCATCGCCCTGGGTGTGATCCTGGAAGGAGCCACCGCCCATGCCGGCCACATTGGCTCGGCCGTTTCACATGCCTTGGCCGACATCCAGGTGCGCTACCGGATCCCGGTGGTGCACGAGGTGCTTCTGCTCCGGAGCGAGGAGCAGGCCAGGCGTCGCTGCCTTCAATCCGACCACAACCGGGGAGCCGAGGCGGCCGCCACCGCACTGGCCATGGCGCGGACGATGCGTGGGCTCGGCCCGACTTTGTGAAATTTTTCACAAATCCCTTGCCGCCCCCCCCGAAGCTGCTAGAATGGCCGGAGAGAGGGGAGGTTGAATCGCTAGCTAGTATGAAGAGGTTTTTTGCGACTTTGCTGGCCGGAGCTGGGCTGGCGTGCCTGGCCGCAGGTCCCGAGGCTGGAGAGATCACCGGGAAGGTCACCCTGGAGGGGACGCCTCCGGCCGAGATCCCGCTGCCGCTGGATCCGTTGTGCAGCGCCACCCGCAAGGCGGGCGATGCCCCGACCACCCGCTTCTTCCTGGTCGACGAGAACAAGGGGCTTGCCGACGTGTACGTCGTCCTCAAGGGAGTCGAGGGCGACTTCCCCGTCCCCGAGGAGCCCGTGATCATCGATCAGGTGGGCTGCGAGTACGTCCCCTACGTCCTGGCCGCCCGGGCCGGGCAGACCATCCGGGTCCTCAACTCGGATCCCCTGCTACACAACGTGCACCCCACTCCCAAGGTGGAGGGGAATCCCACAAGCAACCGGGCGCAGATAGCGACTCAGTTTGGCGGCAAGCCCCTCGACTTCGTTTTCGACCATCCGGAAACCTTTCTCAGGTTCAAGTGCGACGTTCATCCCTGGATGTACGCCTATGTGAGCATCGTGGAGCATCCCTTCTTCGCCATCACCGGCAAGGATGGCTCCTTCTCCATTAAGGATGTCCCTCCGGGGGAGTACGAGATCGTGGCCATTCACCGCAAGGCGCACTCCACCACCTCTTACGAAGGAGTCTCCAAGAAGGTCGACGTTACCGAGAAGGGAGCGAAGGTCGATTTCGTGGTGGACATCGCCAAGTAGGGCTTCTTTGGTGATCCGCACAGCCGGCTACAATCCCGGATTCTTCTGGCTGGCGGTTCTCACCGCCCTGTCGACTGTGGCGCTGATAGGGCTGGGCGGGGTTGTGACCAGCAAGGGAGTGGGGCTGTCGGTCCCCGACTGGCCCAACTCCTACGGCTACAACATGTTCCTCCTTCCCGTCTCGCACTGGGTGGGCGGGATCCTGTGGGAGCACACCCATCGCCTGGCCGCCTCCCTGGTGGGCCTGATGACCCTGGTCATGGCGATCTGGGCCCATGGCCCCTTGGGAAGGGCTCTGCTGAAGTACCTGCTCTTCCCGTTGCTTCTACTCGCCGGCATCGCCTGCTATTTCCCCGGAGGCGA
Organism: Limisphaerales bacterium; assembly: GCA_965221075.1. Lineage (GTDB taxonomy): Bacteria > Verrucomicrobiota > Verrucomicrobiia > Limisphaerales > AAA164-E04 > UBA2970. The sequence goes on along the minus strand of OZ244865.1, from coordinate 2,124,763 downwards.
GGGGATCCGGCAGACCGCCACCGGCCACCTGCTCTGCCTGCTGGGAGCCGTCTCCTTAGGGGTGGGATGCTTCTGGCCGCGCAGCTGGAAGGCGTCGCCGGGAACGAGGCTGCTCGCCCTTGTGGCCCTGGTATGGGTAGTCGGCCAGGGAATTCTGGGAGGGATGCGGGTGGTGACCCTGGAGAACTACTGGGGCGCCGTCCATGCTGCGGCGGCCCAGATCTTCCTGATTCTCGCCTGCGTCCTCGCTCTGTGCAGCTCGAGGTGGTGGATCCTGAGGAGATGGGATCGGATCCGTCCGGTCTTCTCCCGGATCCCCGCCATGCTTCTTCTTCTGCTTTCGCTGCTGATCTTCGCCCAGCTGGTTGTGGGCGCCTCCATGAGGCACAGGCATGCTGGACTGCCGGTGTCCACCTTCCCCCTGGTGGACGGGAAGTTCCTTCCCGAGGCCACTCCCCAGGCGGTAGAGGAGGCCAACCGGGAGCGGAGCAGCTCCACCGGCTGGAAGGAATTCGAGCCCGTCACCCGGGGGCATATTCTCCTCTACCGCTACCACCTGATCCTCGCGGTCCTGATCCTCCTGGCCTCCGTGTCGATTCTGTGGATCAGCAGGCTGCTCTGCGGCCCCCACATCCTGGTCAACCTGCAGTTCTTCATCCTGTCCATCGTGGCTGTGCAGGCGGCGCTAGGGGCATCGACGGTATGGAGCGGCAAGGCCGCCGACATCGCCACGCTCCACGTGGTCTGCGGCGCCCTATTGCTTGCTTCGACCACCTTGACCGGTATTCTGGGCCTGCGGTTCTCGGGGGCGGCTTCCCCGAAGGAACGGCAGGTATCCGCCGGGCGCTACCATGCGAGGGACTTCCTCCAAGCGGGAACCTCCCCCTGAATCCAGGATTCCAGGTGAGAGATCGGAGAGACCTCGTTGACCAGATGAAGCTGGCAGCTCCCGGACTGGCTGCCCGGACCGCTCCGTCGGTCCGGGGCGCCTGGGGCGTCTGCGCCGAGCTGGTCAAGGCTCGCCTGACCTCCATGGTGATGATGACGGCCCTGGCGGGCTTCCTGATGGGATGGAGCGGTCCGATCGACCATGCCCTCCTGATCTCCGCTCTTCTGGGGATCGCCTTGCTGGCGTCGGGAGCCGCAGTGCTTAACCAGTACCTGGAACGCCACCACGACGGGAGAATGGAGCGCACCCGCCGCCGCCCGATCCCCGCTGGAGACATCCCGCCCGAACGCGCGCTTCTCCTTGGACTTTCGCTTTCCCTGGCCGGGACGATTGTTCTTGCGGTCCTGGTGAATCCGCAGACCTGCCTGCTTGGGGCGGTGACCCTGGTCATCTACGTCGGCATCTACACCCCGCTCAAGCGGACCACCTCCCTGAACACCCTCGTGGGGGCCGTCCCCGGCGCCCTGCCTCCCCTGATGGGCTGGACCGCGGCCCGGGGAAGCGTGGACGCTCCGGGATGGACGCTCTTCCTCCTGCTCTTCCTGTGGCAGATCCCGCATTTCCTGGCCATCGCCTGGATGTACCGCGACCAGTACCAGTCGGCCGGATTCGCTATGCTCCCCTCCATCGATCCCTCGGGCCGGAGGACGGGATGGTGCGCGCTGGCGGCCGCCGCGGCACTGCTTCCCGCCTGCCTCCTGCCCCAGTGGCTCGGAATGGCGGGAGCTGGATTCAGCGTGGGGGCCCTCGCTCTCTCCCTGGCCTATTTGGCCTGCGCCGCCGGGTTTCTGAGGCGGATCGGGAACCGCTGGGCCCGCAGGCTGTTCCTCGCCTCGATCATCTACCTGCCCCTGATCCTGGGGCTTCTGGTCCTCTACCGGACGAGCCCGTCTTAGCGGATGGAACCGTCACCGAACCAAATGGCAACCACCGGGACACAGACGCACCAGGAGCAGGAACACGGGCACGGCGCCGAGTCCCACGCTCCGCCAGGTTTCTGGCGGCAGTACATCTTCTCCTCCGACCACAAGGTCATCGGGATCCAGTACGCGGTCACCGCGCTCATCTTCCTGCTGATCGGCTTCCTGCTGATGGGGCTGATGCGATGGAGCATCGCCTACGGAGAGCAGCCTCTGCCCTTCGTGGGTGGCTTGCTGGAGCGGCTTCTGGACAACGTGGGCGAAGGGGGGCGGATCACCGGGGACCTCTACAACTCCTTCGGAGCCATGCACGGGACCATCATGGTGTTCCTGGCGATCGTCCCCCTGGTGTTCGGCGCGTTCGGCAACTACGTGGTCCCGCTGCAAATCGGAGCGGTGGACATGGCCTTTCCCCGGCTCAACATGGCGAGCTACCAGTTCTACTTCCTGGGAGGGGTGGTCATGCTGGTCAGCTTCTTCATCGAGGGAGGGGCGGCCCAGGCCGGCTGGACCTCCTACTCCCCGCTGGCCACGCAGATACCCACCAACGGCCAGGTCTTCTGGCTGGCGGGCATGGTCTTCCTGATCACCTCCTCCCTGCTGGGCGCGGTCAACTTCATCGCCACCATCATCCAGCTGCGCGCCCCGGGCATGACCTGGATGCGCCTGCCCTGGTTCGTCTGGGTCCAGTTCATCACCGCCTTCCTGCTGCTGCTCGCCTTCCCCCCCCTGGAGGTGGCCGCGATCATGCAGCTGATGGACAAGCTGGCGGGGACCAGCTTCTTCATTCCCGACGGCATGGCAGGGCTGGCGGCCATCCGGGGCGGGGGCAGCCCGCTGCTCTACCAGCACCTGTTCTGGTTCCTGGGCCATCCGGAGGTCTACGTGCTGATCCTGCCGGCCATGGGGATTGTGTGCGAGGTGATCGCCAACCACACCCGCAAGCCCATCTGGGGCTACAAGTCCCTGGTCTACTCGGCCCTGGCGGTCGGATTCCTCTCCTTCATCGTGTGGGCGCACCACATGTACCTGACCGGGATGGGAACCGCCATCAGCACCTTCTTCCAGACCACCACCATGATCATCTCGATCCCCTCGGTGATCATCCTGACCTGCCTGTTCATCTCCCTGTGGGGCGGCTCCATCCGCTGGAACACCCCGCCCATGCTCTTCGCCCTGGCCTTCCTTCCGATGTTCGGCATCGGCGGGCTCACCGGCCTTCCGCTGGGCTTCAACTACAGCGACATCCACCTGCACGACACCTACTACGTGATCGCCCACTTCCACTACGTGGTGGCGCCGGGCACCATCTTCGCCCTGCTGGCCGGGGTCTACTACTGGTACCCCAAGGTCACCGGGCGCATGATGAACGAATACTGGGGCAAGGTTCACTTCTGGACCTCGCTGGTATTCATGAACCTGGTCTTCATGCCCATGTTCTACCAGGGCATGAGCGGGATGCTGCGCCGGATGGCCGATGGAGGAGCCGGATACTCGATGGCCAACAACCCGGACGTGACCGGGGGGCTCACCGGCTTCATCACCTACCTGAACGTTCCGGTCTCGATCGCGGTCTGGATGCTGGGCCTTGCGCAGATCCCCTTCGTGCTCAACTTCTTCCTGAGCATGAAGTACGGGCCCAGGGCGGAGTCGGACAACCCATGGAAGTCGACCACCCTGGAATGGCAGACGCCCACTCCTCCGCCCCACGGCAACTTCGCCTTGCCTCCCTCGATCTACCGCGGACCCTACGAGTACAGCGTTCCTGGAGCGAAGGAGGACTACACTCCCCAGAACCAGCCCGCCTAGAGCCTTCCGGATCCGGATCTATCCCCGATGGAAATCCCCTACGTCAGCGAACCCAGGAAGGACACCGGGCTCTACAACGCCAAGGTGGGCATCTGGCTGTTCCTGGCCTCAGAGGTGATGCTGTTCGGGGGGCTCTTCTCCAGCTACGTCATACTGCGCGTCGGGGCCGCGCCAGGGACCTGGCCCACCGAGCTGCTGGGCATCACGGTCGGCACCCTCAACACCATCGTCCTGATCCTCTCCAGCGTCACCGTGGTGCTGGCCTGGTCGGCCCTCAAGCTCAACAACTTCCGCCAGTACCGGATCTTCCAGACCGTCACCGTCCTGTGCGCCCTCACCTTCCTGGTGGTCAAGTCCTTCGAGTACGCCGGGAAGTTCACCCACTACGACATGGTCCTGGCAAATCCGGTGGCCCTGGAGGACGGGACGGCGCTGCCTGAAGGCACCCGCATCGACGGGCACCTCCAGGAGTCGGGCGAGGACGACTCGGGCCTCGCCTACTACGTCCTCGGCCACCCGGTGTGGTATCCCGCGGAGGAGGGCATCGCCAGCCGCACCGCCGCCGTCCGGGAGATGGAGGAGCAGGGCCTCCACCCGTCCCCGGTTCGGGTGGGGGAGTCGGACATCGTCGAGGGCACCCTCACCAACTGGGGGCCCTGGGCCAACACCTACCTGGCCATCTACTTCACCCTTACCGGGCTGCACGCCCTGCACGTTCTGATCGGCGCCCTGGTCATCGCCTGGATCCTCTGGCCGGGGGAGGCGCTCTGGAGGAAGGATCCCGAGCGGTACACCAACCGGGTGGAGGTCTCGGGGCTCTTCTGGCACTTCGTCGACCTGGTCTGGATCTTCCTCTTTCCGGTACTCTACCTCCTCTGAGCCATGAGCGGCCACACGCCCGAAGAAGTCCACAAGGAGAGGAGGCGCTACCTCAACGTGTTCCTGATCCTGGTGATCGGGACCATCGTCACCGTCGGCGCCTTCTACATCCACCTGCCCCTGCTGGCCCTGACCGTCGCCCTGGCGCTGGCCATCGCCTCGGTCAAGGGATTCTTCGTGGCCGGCTACTTCATGCACCTGATGGACGAGAGGAAGACCATCTACGTGCTGATGGGCTTCACCGCCTTCTTCTTCCTGGGGCTGATGTTCCTCACCCTCTTCGCCATGAACGACTTCCCGCCGGGGACGGTGCAGCCCTCGGATCGGCCCTGATCTTCTGCTCTCCATGTCTCTCAAGGCCTTCCACATCGTCTTCGTGGTCCTGACCACCCTGGCCTCCCTGGGAGTCTCGGGAGTGGGGTGGCTGCGCCTGTGGCGCCGGGGAATGGACGCCGGCGACCTGGCGCTGGGGATCGGGGGGCTGGCCTTCGCGGCCCTGCTCCTGTGGTACGGCGCCTACGCGATGCGCAAGCTGCGGCACACTAGCTACCTGTGAAACGCTCCTGGAACCTCTGGATACTGCTCGCGATCCTCCCCTTGGCCTCCGGCGAGGCGCTGGGGTGCGCCGTATGCTACGGTGAGAACGACTCCCCCATGGCCTCGGGAATCGTCTGGGGCATCCTCTCGATGATCGCCGTCGTCTACGGAGTGCTGATGTCGATCATCGGCTTCTTCGTGTTCCTGCGCCGCCGCGCCGCCCTGGCCGAGGGCGACGCCGTCCCCGACCCGCTCCCCTCGGATCCCTCCCGTTAGCCGCCCGCCCCATGCTGGACTTCTTCCGCGCAATCCTGGGACTTCCGGTGGTCGCCTCCGAGCACGGCGACAGGGTGGACTGGTTCATCATCTACATCCACCTGCTGATGGGGTTCCTCTTCGTCATCTGGGTGGCCTACTTCGCCTATGTGCTCTGGCGCTTCCGCTCCCGGCGCAGCGCCAAGGCGGACTACCGGGGGGCCAGGACCCACGCCTCCACCTACCTGGAGCTGCTGGTGGCCGGAGTCGAGGCGGTCCTGCTGATCGGCTTCGCCATCCCGCTCTGGGCCCAGATCGTGGACCAGGCTCCCGACGACTCGGAGGCCAACGTGGTGCGGGTGATGGCGCAGCAGTTCGGCTGGAACTTCATGTATCCGGGCCCCGACGGAGAGTTCGGCCGCCAGGACTTCGACCTGATCGCCCAGGACAACCCCTTCGGGCGCGACATGGAGGATCCGGCCGGGCAGGACGACTTCCTGACCTTCAACGACCTGCGCATCCCGGTGGGGGAGCCCTCCAAGTTCCACATCTCCTCCCTCGACGTGATCCACTCCTTCAAGATCATCGCCCTGAGGGTGTGCCAGGACGCCATCCCGGGCCTGAGCATACCCACCTGGTGCATCCCCCAGAAGACGGGACGCTACCAGATCAACTGCGCGCAGCTGTGCGGCAACGGCCACTACCAGATGGTCCAGGGCTTCATGCGTGTGGAGGAGAGGGAGGACTTCGACGCCTGGGTGGCCGAGCGGATCGCTCCGGCGCAGACGGCCGAGGCGGGTCTCTTCGAGTGATCCCCCGCGTGCGGTGAAGGCGCTTCCCTGGATCCACGCCTCGATCTTCCTGCTCCTGCTGCTCCTGGCGGGGATGCTCTCCCTCTTCTTCCTGGGATCCCGGGAGACGGCTGTGGTTCCGCTGGCCCCGTCCACCCTCCAGGTTCCCTTCTCCCTGACCAACCAGTCGGGCCGGATCGTGACCGGCACCTCCCTGGAGGGCCGGACCTGGGCGGCCAACGTCTTCTTCACCCGCTGCCCCTCGATCTGCGCCCAGATGACCCTCCGCATGAAGGAGCTCCAGGAAGCGCTGGGCGGCCGGGAGCTGCTCCTGGTCTCGCTGACCACCGATCCGGGGCACGACACCCCCGAGGTCCTGGAGCGCTACGCCGACCGCTTCGGCGCCGACACCTCCGGTTGGCACTTCCTGACCGGGCCGGCCGGGACGATCAGGAACGTGCTGCGCCACCGGCTGCTGCTGAGCGCCGAGGAGAACCCGGAGCAGAGCCGCCAGTCGGAGATGGACCTGTACACCCATTCCACCCAGGTGGTCCTGATGGACGGCTCCGGCAGCCTGGCGGGAATCTACGAGGCCCTCTCCACCAACTTCGTGGAGCAGGTGCTGGCGGACCTGGACCGGCTCTGACCCCCCGCCCATGCTCTCGCTGGGGGACCTGCCCCTGCTCAACGCCTGCCTCAACGGGACCAGCGCCGCGCTGCTCCTTGCGGGCTACTGGATGGTTCGGACCGGGCGCACCCGGGCCCATGCGCGCTGCATGGTGGCCGCGCTGGCGGTCTCGAGCCTCTTCCTGGCCAGCTACGTGGCCTACCATGTCGGCATGAAGATGGAGCACGGGGAGGCCCACACCACCTTCCGGGAGCCGGCCTGGTTCCGGCCCTTCTACCTGGCGGTGCTCTTCTCGCACCTGGCGCTGGCCATGGCGGTGGTGCCCATGGTGCTGGCCACCGTGCACCGGGCGGCCAGGAAGCGCTGGGAGGCGCACCGCCGACTGGCCCGGTGGACCTGGCCGGTCTGGATGTACGTCTCGGTGACCGGGGTGGGGATCTACCTGGTCCTCTACCAGATCTTCCCCCAGAGGTAGGGGGGGCTTCCCCGCCTCAGGCCTGGCCGGCCTCCCCCAGCTCCCGGATCTCGTCCCGGCAGCGGGCGGCCTCCTCGTAGTTCTCGTCGGCGATCGCCTGCTTGAGCCTGCTCTCCAGCTTCTCCCTGCGGGTGAGGGGGCGGTTGGAGTGGATCTCCTTGAGCCAGGACTCTAGGGAGAGGATCTCGCTGCTCTCCTGGATCAGCTCTCCCCGGGCGATCGAGTTGTAGAACTCGTGGAGGCGGACGATCCCCTCCTTGATGTTGCTCTCGGCCTGGGTGTAGTCGTGGGACTCCAGGCTCTGCGCGGCGGTGGCCCGGGTCCTCATCATCAGCAGCTGGGGGGTAAGCTGCCTGAGGTTCCAGATGTTCTCCTCCGAGGGGGCGTACTGCACCGCGAAGGAGATGGCCGCCAGGTTGCGGTCGGTGTCCTTGATCACGTTGGCGTAGTCCTCCAGCTGGAAGTAGCAGATGTAGCGGTGGTGGTACTGGATGGCCTCCTGCTGCAGCTTGAAGCACTCGCGGCTCTCCAGGCGGAACCCGGAGCTCCCGCCGCTCTTCTCCATATCGTGGCGCTGCTGCTTCTCCCGCAGGTGGTCCAGGAAGGTGGGCTTGCCGCAGGGGGTCTTGCCGTCGGGCCGCCCCGCGGCGTTCATCTGCAGGATGCCCAGGTCGATCCGCATCTGCAGCTTCTCCACCCCGTCCTTGCCCACGAAGCGGCGCACCTTGGCCTCACCCGGCTCGAAGTACCAGTCGTCCAGCACATGCGAGATGTCCCAGTCCATTCCCCGATCCTGCCCTCTTGGCCTGGTCGCGTCAACCGGACGGCGGAGCGTCCGCTCCGGCCAGGCATCCGAGGGTGTCGAGCACCGCCCGCACCCGGGACACCTCGTGGGTGCGGAACAGATCGGTTCCGCCCATCGCCGCCAGCACCGCGAAGAAGGGCTCGGCGGTCCGCACCTCCTCCCCGAAGAACTCGAAGGCGTGGGGCAGGGCGCTGCAGACGGGCCAGCCCCCGCACCTAATCCTCGAGGCCTCCAGCAGCATCTCCATCTGCCAGGCCACCCGCTTCCTGCCGTCGGCCAGGTTCCGGTAGTAGTATCCCAGGCCCGGGTCCAGGACGATCCGCTCGAGCGAGGACTCCCGCGCCCTGGCCACCTCCCCGGCGAACCACTCCCCGACGGCCTGCGCCGGATCCCCCTCGAACTCCAGGCGATCGACCGACCTGGCGTTGGGGCCCTGCACGTAGGAGACGATCACCGCCGCCCCGAAGCCTGCCGCCAGGGAGTAGATCTCCCGGCTCCGTTCGATGCCGGTCATGTTGATCACCGAGGCGCCCGCCTCCAGAGCCGCCTGGGCCACCTGGGGCAGGTAGGTCTCCGCCGAGACCGGAATGCCCTCCCGGACCAGCCTGCGGACCACGGGGACCAGCAAACGCACCTGCTCCCCTGCGCCGGCGCCGGGGGTGTGGGAGAGGGTCGACTCCGCTCCCACGTCCACCAGGTCGGCCCCCTGCGCCGCCAGCACCGCCCCGCGGCGGTGGGCTGCCTCCAGGGACAGGCACACGCTCTCCCGGTACCAGGACTGCGCCGACAGGTTGACCACTCCCATGATCCGGGGCTCCCCGCCGAAGGAGACTCCTCCGGCCTCGAAGCGCCTTCTGGCCGGATCCCGGACCGCCAGGGCGTGCGCCCGGGCCATCCGGTCCAGCAGCCTCCTTCCCAGGGAGCTCAATGGAACCGCAGCCTCCCCGGACGTTCCTGCCTCGCCCTGGAGAGCCCGGCTTCCCGGCCAGGGCGGCCGCCGCCGGATCCTGGATCCCCCGCCTCCCGAAACGGAGGGCGGGGGCCAGATGGAGAAGTACGGACGGCCGGGCGATGCGGCCGGCCCGAGCCCGGATTCCGGCCTGGGCGGGGCCGGGGGCCTGTCCCGTTCCGGCATCCAGGATCCCGGTGCCCGGATACGTCCTGTCCGGAGCCGCCCGGCAGGCGATCGGACGTCACGGGTGGAAGGGGAAAGGACGGGATCGCCCTGGCGGCTCCCGGTCCGGCAGCGGACGGGTCCACGGCTTCGGAAATGGCGGCGTTGTACAGTCCATCCGTCATCGCGGCCCCGATCCGGCAGTCGCGGTTCGGCGCCGAGGCTGCATGGGGGGATGCTTTTGGTTCCCCCAGCCGGTGTCAAGGTGGCAGTCGGGATCCGGGAGGCGCGCGCGTGTCCGGCGTCCGGCCATGGACTTGCGCCCTGGAGGCCTTCTTGCCGCGGGCGGTTTCCAGGAACGATCGACCGCCCGGCGCCGCTCCCGGCCGAATCCGGCCCAGGAGCTTTTCCCGGGCGGTCCTTGGAGGAAGGCGAGGGGCATTCCTCCGCCGCTCCAGGAGGCTTCCGCAGCCTGTTCCGGCTGGAGCCGGAGCCCTGGCAGTCCTGGCAGCCCAGGCGTCCGCACTGGAGCTCTCCGGAGAGCACGACGCCTGCCAAGGCCGCGCATCCTGCCCGCCCAGCGGTCCTGGAGGCGCCTGGCGCATGCCGTCCCAGGATCGCCTCTTTCCCTACGCCCTGATGCTTCTCACGTGATCGCGCACCCGTCCGTACCCTCCCGCATAGCCCGCCTTGCGCACCTCTTCGTGCAGCTTCCGGGCGCTTGTCTCCGGGCGAGCCGCAAGAATCGCATCGATGATCCCCTTGTACGCGTCCAGCTTGTGCGCCCGGTGAGGCCTGGGCCCGTACCGGGCCGTCTCCTCGGGGCTCCGCTGCCACTGCTCGAGATTGATCCAGCGGTGGAGCGTACGCCGGTGGACCCCCAGCCTCCTCGACACCGCCACCTTCGAAAGCCCCTGGTCCAGGTACTTCTTGGCCAGGACCCTCGTCTTCCTTCCATGCATCGCATCCCTTCCTCTTCGGGCCACGGCAGCCCGCCACGGGGAGAGCGTGATCCTATCCTCGGCCACCGGGGAGGAGAACAGCAGCCGTTCCGCTCGCCCATCGGCACGGAAAGCCTGCCCGTGATCCGGCGCTGCGCCGCGCCAGGGGCGGCTGCGTCCGGCCGGCTCCAGGAAGCGGGGATCGAAGGCGGGAAGGGCTCCTTCCCGGGCGCCGCCTGGCGGCGCTCGGAGCCGTCCGCGGCTCCTACTTAAGGGCGTGGTCCGAGGGCTTGACCCCCTTCTTGTAGGTTCCGAAGCCGTAGAAGGTGGGCTGGTAGCTGCCGACATAGTCCACCTGGCTCTCGGGGCCGATCTCGTCCTCCATCTCCAGTCCCCAGTAGCAGGCGTTGACCAGCAGGCGGCGCAGGCCCTCGCTCTCCAGATCCACCGAGGCTCCCATGGTGGTGCAGAAGATCCTGCTGGCGTTCCCGCTCCTGCCGGTGTAGCTCCGGATCCAGGCCAGCGGCATGAGCGACTTGTCGAAGCGGATCGGATCCTCCGGATCCATGCCGGTCAGGGTGGCTCCCCACAGGAGCACCTCTGCCTGGGGATCCAGGTTGCGCACTCCGTAGACGTCCGAGGGTCCGAACACGTCGACGACGCCCCGCAGGACCGGGTGGTTCCGGTGCATGCCGTTGACCAGCCCCCGGGTGGCCTCGCGTCCGTGTCGGCCGTGGTGGTTGATCCAGGTCTCTCCCAGGACCTGCTGGCCGAAGCCTCCGGTCCACTCGCTGGAGCGGAAGTCGTAGCGGGCGAAGCGCCCTTCCCGGTCCCGCTTCATGTTGAAGGCATGGGTGGAGGTCCTCAGCCCGACGATCGGCTTGCCCGACTCGAGGTACTCCTCGAATATCTCCATCTGCTCGGCGCCGGGCTCCCGGAACCGGTAGAAGAGCACCATCAGGTCGGCGGCGGGTATCAGGTGGTATCCGGGCAGGCTGGTCTGGTTGTCGGGATCGATCTCGCCTGTCTCGGGGTCGATGGCGAAGAGCACGGTGCAGTCGAATCCGTGGCGCTGCGACAGGATCCTGGCCAGCATCGGCATGCCCTCCTCGGAGCGGTACTCCTCGTCGCCGGTCAGGAAGATGATGTGCTTCCCCTTGCCCGGCCCCTCGGCGCCGGGGTAGGACACCCAGTCGTCGCAGAGGGAGGCCAGAGGGGAGAGCAGCAGGGCCAGGGCGGGGAGGATGCGCGGTGTTCTCATGTCGGGAGCGGGCCCAGCCTGGACCGGAGGGGATGAAAGATCAACTCCCGGTTAGGCCGGGCCTCCCCCGGGGCAGGGCCGCCTCCATGATCGCTTCCTCGGTGGCTCCGGCGCCGTCCAGCTCCGCGGTCCTGGCTCCCTCGCAGAACACCACGATCCGGTCGGAGAGGGCCAGGATCTCGGGCAGCTCCGAGGAGACCATCAGGACCGCCAGCCCCGAGCGGGCCAGCTCGTCGACCAGCCCGTAGATCTCACGCTTGGCGTTGATGTCGATCCCCCGGGTGGGCTCGTCGAGCAGCAGGACCCTGGGACGGGTGGAGAGCCACTTGGCCAGCACCACCTTCTGCTGGTTCCCCCCGCTCAGATCGCGGATCGGCTGGCGCAGCGAGGGGGTGCGGATGCCGAGCCGGCGGACGTATCCGCCCACCTGCCTCCGCTCCCTGCGCCCGAGGATCCACCCCAGGATGGAGCACTGGGAGAGCGAGGCGAGGCTGGCGTTGGAGACGACGTCCATCTTGAGGATCAGCCCCAGCTCCTTGCGGTCCTCGGGAGCCATCACGATCCCCGAGGCGATGGCGTCCCGGGGAGAGCGGATCCGGACCGGCCGGCCCTCCAGCTCCAGGCGCCCTTCGACCCGCCCCGGGTGGAGCCCGAAGATGGCCTCGAGCAGTTCGGTGCGCCCCGAGCCCATCAGCCCGAAGACGCCCACCACCTCGCCGCGGCGGACCTCCAGGTCCACGTTCCGGAACAGGTAGCGCTTCGAGGAGCGGCTGCGGCGCAGGCCCAGGGAGCGAACGCGCAGGGCGGCCCCCTCGCGGATCGAGGCCGACCTGCGGAACAGATCCGAGAGGTCCCTTCCCACCATCATCCCGATCATGGCGTTGCGGTCCAGATCCCGCAGGGAGCGGGTGCCGATCCGCCGTCCGTCGCGCAGGACGGTGACCCGGTCGGCGATCTCGAAGAGCTCCTCCAGCTTGTGGGTGATGTACGCGATGCCGGCGCCCTGCTCCTTGAGCCGGGCGATCAGCGAGAAGAGGACCCTCGCTTCCTGGTCGGAGAGGGCCGAGGTGGGCTCGTCCATGATGACGATGCGGGAGCTGAGGGCCAGGGCCCTCGCGATCTCGATCACCTGCTGCTGGCCGACGCGCAGCCGCCCGACGGGGGTGGCAGTGTCGATTCCGCATTCCAGCCTCTCGAGGATCCCGGCGGCCTGGCGGTGCATCCTCCGGTAGTCGATGGTGCGCAGGATGGTGAGCGGCTCTCGTCCCAGGAAGATGTTCTCGGCCACCGAGAGCTGGGGGATCAGGCTGAGCTCCTGATAGATGATCGCGATGCCCTTCTCCTGCGCGTCCCGGGGGCTGCGGAGGCAGGCGGGCCTTCCGTCCAGGAGCAGGGATCCGGAGTCGGGAGGGAAGACGCCGGCCAGGATCCCCATCAGGGTCGACTTTCCGGCCCCGTTCTCTCCCAGCAGCGCGTGGAGCTCCCCCGGGCGGATGTCGAAGTCGACCCGGTCCAGGGCCTGCACCCCCGGGAACCGCTTGCTGACGCCCTGCGCCCGGAGCAGCGGCTGGCTCCCTTCTGTGGGCTCGGTCGGCATTCCGGAGGCGAGCCGCCAAAGCTATCCACGCGCAGCGGCAGGAACAAGGGGCGTGTTCATTTGGCCGGCCCCGGCCCGGGGATTGCCGCTTGCCCGGAAGCGCCTCGTGTTGGATACTGACGCCTCGTACCGGAGGGGCCCATAGCTCAGTGGTTAGAGCAGACGACTCATAATCGTTTGGTCGGGGGTTCGAACCCCTCTGGGCCCACCAACGGAAGCCTCCGGACGCGACATTCTGGCCGGACTGCGGGTTTCCTCCTCCCGAGCTCCGGCCCGATCCCAGCAGGGCAGGGGGCGCCTGCCGGTTCCGGAGGAGTCTGGAGGCGGAAATGGAGTGACAGGGGAAGAGCCTGCCCCTACCATCCCCGCGCTCCTGGAGCGACCCGTTCGTCTAGCGGTCCAGGACACCGCCCTTTCACGGCGGTAACACGGGTTCGATTCCCGTACGGGTCGCCAATCCCCCCGTCCCGCGCGGCTAGGCCGCCTTCCCGGCCCTGCCGGCTCCGGAGCTCATCCAGTAGCGGAGCGGAAGGTTGGCCGCCAGGATCGCCGCCAGCTGCGAGAGGGTGAAGTAGAGGATCCACTTGGCCGAGCCGTCCATGAAGCCGTAGGAGTGGAGCCCTATGGCCAGGAGGTTGACCCCGAACCAGGAGAAGGCGGTGACCACGTTCCCGAACACCGCCAGGATCATCAGTCCCCGCTCCCGGATCATCCCTCCCCAGCGGCAGTGCAGGATCAGCGCGTTCCAGATCACGATCAGCAGGGCGCCGTTCTCCTTGGGATCCCAGCCCCAGAACCTTCCCCAGGACTGGTCCGCCCAGATGCCGCCCAGGATGGTGCCCACGAAGCTGAACAGGGTGGCGAAGCAGATGGTCCCGTAGACCATCCGCCCCATGGCCCTGGCCGAGGCAGGGGTGAGGGTGGTGGTGAGCAGCCCCCGCACGATGTAGACCAGCGCCAGGAATCCGGCCACGAAGGTGGCCGAGTAGCCCAGGGTGATGATCACCACGTGGGTGGCCAGCCAGAAGTTGGTGTCGAGCACTGCCTGCATCATCTCCATGGTGTCGCCTCCCATGGAGAGGTTGTGGGCGATGATCAGGGTCACGACTCCCACCGCTCCGGCGATCACGTTGCCCACTCCGTCCCGGTACAGGCGCTCCAGGACCAGGCCCAGGATCACCGCCCCCCAACCGACGAAGATGGCCGATGAGTAGAGGTTGGTGACCGGGGGGCGCCCCTCCAGGACCATCCGGGTGATCAGGCCCCCGGTGTGCACCAGGGCCGCCAGCGCCGTCAGGAGGGTGGCGGTGCGGTTGAGCCAGGAGATCCCGAACCAGGAGAGGCAGGCCAGCAGGAAGGCGATCAGGTAGAGCCCAATGCTCCGGGAGAAGGGCGAGAACTGGTTGAAGGCGAACTCGGCCTCGGCCTTGCCCGTCTCCAGGGAGAAATCACGGTCCAGCAGCTCCTGCTGCCGCGCCAGCGCCTGGTTGAAGCGCTCTGCATCCCCCGCTGCGTAGGCCGAGCTCATCTCGGCGTAGTTGAGCAGCGCGGAGGGCAGGATCCGTGTGTGCACCGCGTCAATCAGGCTGGCTCCCGGCGAAGCCCAGGCGTCGCGATCGTTCTGTGGATCCTCGGGCGGGATCAGGAGGGGGTAGGCGAAGCGGCTGGCGATGTCGTAGCGTTCCAGATCTCGCAACAGCGCGTCGAACGCCTGCTTGTCGTGATCCTCTCCCGCCTCGCTGCTGTGGATGGCCTCCAGGCCCGGAGGAATGCTCTCCAGGTAGCCTTCGATCTCGGCGGCGAAGTCGGTCGTGTCCTGCGGCGACAGGCTGTTCTGCAGCCGCATGTAGACGAGCATGGAATGGCTCAGCTTGACCGCCGCCCGCTCGAAGGCGCCGCGCAGCTCCGCCTTCTCGTTGGCGTTCTCCGCATGGGTCTGGATCTTCTCGATCTGCGGGTGGAGATCGTCGTAGCTGAAGAAGCGCAGCCCGGAGCGGTCCAGCCCCCTGTCCTCCAGTTGCAGGTCGGCGATCAGGTCCGGGTGGTTGACGGCGAAGATGTAGCGGCGGTTGGCCCTGGCGGGGTGCATGAGCGCCTCCATCAGCCACTGGGTGGAGCTGAGCTTCTCGGGTCGCCTGCCGAAGTCGTGCCAGCGCCGGGCGGTCATCGGACCGGCCTCCTTCATGTCCTCCAGGCGGCCCCACCGGCCGCTGGTGTCGAAGCCCTCCAGGGGGACCTCGCGGGTGCCTCGGATCTGCCGCAGGGCGTTCATCCCCACCGAGTCCATCGGCTGGACCCGGGCGCTGAGCAGCACCGGGAGCCTGCCGAACCCGGCGTGGTCCATCCCAGTCTCCACCCGCAGGGGCCTGAGCCCGTTCAGGGTGAAGAGGGCTGCCAGTCCGAACAGGATCCAGGGTGCCAGCCGCACGGCCCTCCCCTTCCGGGAAGGGGGGCTCGGGGGGGAGTCGCTCATCGCTTTCCGGGCTTGTGCTTCCTGAGGAAGCCGAACAGGTGGTAGGAGAACTGGATCAGGAGTCCAGCTCCCACCAGCAGGCAGGCCAGGTAGGGTGTCAGCCATGCGGGGTTGCGGACCACCTGGAGGGTCGAGGTGGGGACCATCCCCTGCTGCAGCATCGCCTCGTCGGCCGCCATCTGGTGCTGGTAGAAGGTCAGCCCCTGGTAGCGCAGAGGGTGGTTCATGTAGATCAGCACCTTCCGGTTCTCGCCGCTCTCGGGATTGCGGATGAGCACCTCGCTGGAGAAGTTCTTGGGCCGCTCGGTCCCCCGGTACTTCTCGTGGGTGGCCTTGAGCAGGGTGAGGGTGAAGGGCTCGTAGTAGCGGCGGTAGCGCAGGGAGAGCTCGAGGCTCGCGTCCCCGTGCTCGACGGTCTGGGGCTTGAGCAGGGTGGACACCAGCCAGGCTCCCGCCGGGTGGTCCCCGTGGATCAGCTCGACCACCGCGCAGGGGTTGTCCCGCAGGTCCATCTCGGTGACCGGAGGCAGGGGTTCCACCTGGTACCGGCTGGCCGGGCCGGAGTCGGCCCGGGTGTCCAGGGAGCCCTCCACGGGCCTTTCGTAGAGGCGGGCGTTGGGCCAGTAGTCCAGGACCCGGATCCCGTAGGGAAGGGCCGGATCCTTGATCAGGGCCCCCTTCCTCAGCATCGATTCGGGCACCGAGTGGATCCGGTCCCTGTCGCCGAGGCTCTCGACCAGCGCCAGCTCGTTCTTGCGGAAGTCCACCGAGTAGTTCTTGACCTCGCCTTCCTCGAAGCGCCAGGCGCTCTCCCTGGAGAGAAGGTCGGTGGACAGCTGCCCCAGGAGCAGCAGGATCAGCCCCGAGTGGATCAGGAAGATGCCGATCTTCCGGCGGCTCGGCTTGAACCTCTTGGCGTGGGCCGCCAGAAGGTTGGCCAGCAGCACCAGGCCCACGGTGTAGCCTCCGGGAAAGACCGGGATCGAAAGGCCGGGGCTGGGGCTCCACCACACCAGGAAGCTCTTGAAGTACCGGTCCTGGGCGATGTAGAGCCCTTCGTCCACCTGGCGGATGGTGCCGATGAACACCAGCACCATGGAGAAGGCCAGGCAGGCCACGGTCAGTCGCAGCGAGGTGAGGACGCGCAGCATCATGTCTCAGCGGGCTGCGGACTCGACGAACAGCCTGAAGGCCTCCTTCTCCTCCCCGACCAGTCCGGGATCGCCCATCAGCTTGTAGAACCAGGTGGCGTCCCCGTCCCGGACCACCGCGGCCAGGATGCGCGACTGCTCCCCCTCCAGGTCCACCAGGATCCCCCCGGATTCCAGCGGCGAGGACACCGAGCCGGGGTCCTCGACCGGCTCCAGGCCGATCTGCCCTCTCCACCGGTTGATGTTGGCCAGCAGTCCGCCGCCGTCTCCCGAGAGCCGGCTGGCCGTGAGATCGGCTCCGCCGCCGTCCTGCCCGTCGATCCGCCAGACGGCCTGGACCATGGAGGACTGCGGGGAGACGCTCCTCCAGTGGGAGGGGGCCTGCCACTGGGGAAGGGGCGGGGGATCGGGCTGCCGCTGCGCCATTCGGCGCTCCCGGAGAAGCTTGTCCAGGAGATCCAGCCTCAGGGACTCCAGGAAGCCCAGGAAGGCCGGCCTCTCCCTCTCGATCAGCGGCGGGGGTCCCGAGAATTTGAAGAACCACGTGTTGCGGGAGTCCTGCAGGCGGGCCGCCAGCACGTTCGTTCCGATGTCGGGATCGAGGCCGGACCGCAGCAGCTGGTAGAGCCGTCCCTTCCCGGAGCCGATCGGGATCTCCGAGGCCATGGAGCCTGCTTCCTCGGGGCCGACCTCCGGGAGCTGCATCCGGCTGCGCCAGAGGTTGACGAACTCGGCGTCGCCGAGCGCCAGGCTGGGCATGGCCAGGATCGACACCTCGCCCTGCCCGCCCGCCTCCCCCTCGATGCGGAAGCTGAGCGTCGCTTGGTCCTGTCCCGGGTCGAGGCTCCAGCGGTCGGGAAGGACGTAGGCCCTCGGCACCTCGACCACGGTGACGCCTTCGCCGCAGCCGGTAGCCAGCGCCAGCAGGAGGAGGGTAGGGAGGATCGGTCGCATCGGGATGGAATCGTGTCGGCGGCGCATCGGGTGTTCGGCGCTCAGGCCGCGCCCACCGAGAGCAGGAACTCGATGTTGGTGCCGGTCTTCTTCAGCTTGCTGAGCATCAGGTCCATGGCCTCGACCGGGGGCACCCCGGTGAGGGCCCTTCGGAGGATAACCACCTTGCCGTACTCGTCGGGATGGTAGAGCAGCTCCTCCTTGCGGGTTCCGCTCAGCTCGACGTTGATCGAGGGGAAGATGCGCCTATCGACCAGATGCCGGTCCAGGTGCACCTCCATGTTGCCGGTTCCCTTGAATTCCTCGAAGATCACCTCGTCCATCCTCGAGCCGGTGTCGACCAGGGCGGTGGCGATGATGGTGAGCGATCCCCCCTCCTCGATGTTGCGGGCCGCCCCGAAGAAGCGCTTGGGCTTGTGCAGGGCGTTGGCGTCCACGCCTCCGGAGAGGATCTTCCCCGAATGGGGCTGGACCGTGTTGTAGGCCCGTGCCAGGCGGGTGACGGAGTCGAGCAGGATCACCACGTCCTTCTTGTGCTCCACCATCCTCTTGGCCTTCTCGATCACCATCTCGGCGACCTGGACGTGGCGCTCCGGGGGCTCGTCGAAGGTGGAGCTGATCACCTCCGCCTTGAGGCAGGTGCGCTCCATGTCGGTCACCTCCTCGGGGCGCTCGTCGATGAGCAGGATGAACAGGTAGACCTCGGGATTGTTGCGGAGCACGGCGTTGGCCACGTTCTGCATCAGGACCGTCTTGCCGGTCCGCGGGGGCGCCACGATCAGGCCCCGGGTGCCCTTGCCGATGGGGCAGATCAGATCCAGCGCCCGGGTGGAGTACTCCTCGGAGTCGTTCTCCAGGATCAGCCGCTGCTCGGGAAAGAGGGGGGTCAGGTTCTCGAAGTGGATCTTGTCCTTCGCCTTCTCGGGATCCTCCTTGTCCACCGCCTCCACCCGCAGGAGGGCGAAGAACCTCTCCTTCTCCTTGGGGGGGCGGATCTGGCCGGCCACGATGTCCCCGGTCTGCAGGTCGAAGCGCCGGATCTGGGAGGGCGAGACGTAGATGTCCTCGGGGCAGGCGAGGTAGTTGAAGCTGCGGGAGCGGAGGAATCCGTAGCCTTCGTCGAGGATCTCCAGGACTCCCTCGGCGAAGATGCCGCCCTTGCGCTCGGCGTTCTTCTGCAGGATCTGGAAGATCAGCTCGTGCTTCTTCATGGTGCCGAAGTTCTCGATCTCCAGCTCCTTGGCGCGGCTGCTCAGATCGGGCATCGACATCGCCTGCAGCAGGCTGATGTTGAGCGGGGCGGGGTCCCTCTCGGCCCTCGCTCTGGCTTTCTCCCCGTTGCGGCTCCCGTCGGGCGCTGACTCCCCGGCGGGGGCGCTCACCACGGGATCCGCCTCCAGCCCCTCCTGGACGGGGGAGGCGGAGGCGGGCTCCTCCCGGCGGCCGGAGGGGGGCGCCGCGGGCATGCGCCGCGTGCGCACGGACCCCTTGGGCCTTTGCTGATCTCTGGATTCCTTGGCGGTGGGCATCGGGTCTGGACGCTCGGGCGGGGATCGGGCGAAGGGATTCCGGCCGTGGAGCGGGGGCCTGGGATCCGATCCTGCAGGGAGAGCCGGGAACGATGGAAGCGGCCTTCCCTGCGGGGCGGACTACAGGATGGCGGGGGGAAGACTACCAGGGACGGTCAGTAAGGCAAGGGAAACTTCGCCGACAATTCGCGGACCATCCCGGCTATCCTCCGTATGTTGTCCGCGTCTCCGGCGTCCTCCAGGACCGAGGCGATCCAGCTGCCGATCTGCTCCATCTCCTGCTCCCCCATGCCCCGGGTGGTCAGCGCCGGGGTTCCCAGCCGGATGCCGCTGGACTGGAACGGAGGCCGGGTGTCGAAGGGGACCGCGTTCTTGTTGACGGTGATCCCGGCCTGGCCCAGGGCCTCCTCGCCCTGCTTGCCGGTCAGGCTGCCGTCTCCCAGATCCACCAGGATCAGGTGGGTGTCCGTGCCCTTGCCGACCAGCCGGTAGCCGTGGCGGTCCAGCTGCCCGGCCAGCCGCCTGGCGTTGCCGACGGTCCGCTTCTGGTAGTCCCGGAAACCGGGCCGGAGCGCCTCGCCGAAGCAGACCGCCTTGGCCGCGATCACGTGCATCAGGGGGCCTCCCTGGATCCCGGGGAACACCTGGGCGTCGAGCTTCCTGGCGTGCTCCCTGCGGCAGATCACGAAGCCGCCCCGGGGGCCCCGCAGGGTCTTGTGAGTGGTGGAGGTCACGAAGTCGGCGTGGGGCAGGGGGCTGGGGTGCAGGCCGGCGGCCACCAGCCCGGCGATGTGGGCGATGTCGGCCATGAGCAGGGCTCCCGACTCCCTGGCGATCTCCCCCAGCCGGGCGAAGTCCAGGGTCCGGGGATAGGCGCTGGCCCCGACGGTGATCATCCTCGGACGATGCTCCGCGGCCAGCCGGGCGACCTGCCCGTAGTCCAGAAGCTCGCTCTTCCGGTCCACTCCGTAGTGGACCACGTTGAAGAAGCGTCCCGAGAAGTTGGCCTTGTGCCCGTGGGTGAGGTGCCCCCCGTGGCTCAGGTCCATGGCCAGGATGGTGTCGCCGGGCTCCAGGGCGGAGAAGTAGACCGCCATGTTGGCGGCGCTGCCCGAGTGGGGCTGCACGTTGGCGTGCTCGCCCCCGAAGATCTCGAGGACCCTGCGCCGGGCGGTCTCCTCGGCCCGGTCCACCTCCTGGCAGCCCCCGTACCAGCGCCGTCCGGGATAGCCCTCGGCGTACTTGTTGGTGAGCACCGAGCCCTGGGCCTCGAGCACCGCGGGACTGACGAAGTTCTCGCTGGCGATCAGCTCCAGGTGGGCCATCTGGCGCTCCCTCTCTCCCCGGAGGATCCCTGCCATCTCGGGATCCTGGGCGGCCAGCCCCGCGTTCTCCCCGGGGCAGAGGGCGCCGAGCCTGCGGGCGTGCCGGCCCCCTTCGAATCCGGTCTCGAGGAAGGCGTCGAGGATCGCCGCGGCCCGCTTCCCGTCCAACGAGCGGGAGGGCAGGCAGAGCACGTTGGCGTCGTTGTGGGAGCGCGACATCCTGGCGGCGTCGGGATCCTGGACCAGGGCGGCGCGGATCCCGCGCCTCCGGTTGGCGGCCATGCTCATGCCGATCCCGGTGGAGCAGATCAGCACCCCGGCGCGGCAGGCGCGGTCCTGGATCCGCTCCGCCACCTTCGCGGCGTAGGCCGGATAGTCCACCGAGCCGCAGGAGTCGGTCCCCAGATCCTCGGCCGGAACGCCCTTCTCGCGGAGATGCTCCAGCAGCAGGCCCTTGAGCTCGTAGCCGGCGTGATCGCTGGCGACGCACAGCCGCCGCTCCTTCGCCTCCTCCTCGTCAAGGCCCCGAAGTATCGCTCCGACGCCCTCGAGGATCTCGTCCCGGCACTGCTCGTAGACTTCCAGTGGGCTGCCGATGGGATCGGAAACCTCGCTCTCCCCCTTGCCTGTCTCCTCCAGGGCGTCCCGGATCAGGCGGGTCTTTCCCATGGCCCCGGGAAAGATCCTGGCGATGGACTCCAGATGATCGCGGGTCATCACGTAGAGGGCGTCGGCGCCGTCCACCATCTCCCGGGTGAGCCTGCGGCTGCGGTGCGATGCGATATCGATGCCCACCCGTCCGAGCGCCACGGCCGCATTCTCGCTGGCAGGCTGTCCGTCGGCGGCGCTCAGGCCCGCCGAACCGGCCGTGAGGCCCTTCCGGCCCTGCGCCGCGTGGCGGAAGAGCCCCTCGGCCATCGGGCTGCGGCACACGTTGCCGGTGCAGACGAAGAGGATGTTCATCTCCGGAAGGGATCAGGACCGGTTCCGATCCTCGACGATGCCGATCCCCTTTAGCAGCTCCAGGGCCCGGGCCAGGAGCGGATCGTCCTGGGGGGGCGGAAGGGGCTCCCCGGCCTCCTCCTGCGGCGCCCGCGCTTCTCCGGAGCTTCCCTCTCCGGTCCCGGCCACGGCCCGGATGTCGGGAGCCACCCCCCTGCCTGCCTGGAGCTCCGTTCCCTCCGCCAGCCTGATCGATCCGCCGGCCACTTCGAGGACATGGCCCGTCTCGAGGGGGAACCTCTTCCAGCTGACCGCCTCCCCGGCGGTGTCCTCGCCCACCAGGATCCCGATGCGGGCCGAGCGGACGATGGCGGCGAGCGCCTCGCCCGCCTCCCGGGTGCCGCCGTCGACGAGCGCCGCCAGGGGCACGCCGATGGGGCGCTCGCCCGGCACGGCCGGCCTCATGCCCTCCCCCCAGTCCATCAGGGGGATTTCCTCGGAGACGAACAGACCGGCGATGCGGAGCACCTCCCCGTAGTCCTCGCCCGAGGCCCGCCGCAGGTCCAGCACCAGTCCCCGCAGCGCATGCCGATCGTCGAGCCGGCGGTAGGCCTCGCCGATCAGGCGCGAGCTGGAGGCGTCGATCAGCGGGACGGAGATGTAGCCGATCGAGGGCTGGTAGCAGCGCGCGAGGGGCTCGGCAGGGGGAGGGGGCTCGGCGGGGGAGACGAGCCTCAGCCGGGCGCCGAAGGAGCCGAGGAGGCCCTGGAGGGCGGCCTCCTCGATCTCCTCGCGCCCGATCCCGGGGGCCTCCCGCTCCAGGATCTCCATCACCTCGCCCAGGCGGGGAGGAGCGTCGGTCTCGGCCAGCGAGGGCAGGCACAGTCCGGCGATGAGCAGCAAGGGGAACGATCGGTTCATGTGTCGGCCGGTGCACCGATGTCGGTGCGGTGGAATGCTCCTTCGAATCGAATCTGACGGACCGCCTGGTAGGCGGCGCCGAGGGCCTCCTCCAGGGAGGGCCTGCGGGCCGCGACCCCCAGGACGCGTCCGCCCGAGGTGACCGTCCTCCCCTCCCTGAGCTGGGTGCCGGCGTGGAAGACCTTCACCCCGGGGACGGCTCCGGCCCTCTCCAGTCCCTCCACCTCCAGGCCCTTCCGGTAGCTTCCGGGATAGCCCCCGGAGGCGATCACCACGCAGGCGCAGGAGTCTCCGGACCAGCGCGGGGCGGTCCGGTCCAGCCTCCCATCCAGCGAGGCCTCGAGCAGATCGAGCAGATCCCCCTCCAGCAGCATCGCGTAGGCCTGGGCCTCGGGATCGCCCAGGCGGGCGTTGAACTCCAGGACCCTGGGGCGTCCGCCGCTCCAGATCAGCCCCGGGAAGAGCACGCCCTGGTAGCCGATCCCCTCGGCCCGGCATCCCTCACGCCAGGGATCGAGGATCTCCCTCCTCACCCGCTCCATCCTTCCGGGGTCCAGCCCGGGGGAGGGGGCGACCACCCCCATGCCTCCGGTGTTGGGTCCCCGGCCGCCCTCCCGGGCGCTCTTGTGGTCGCGGCAGGGGGGGAAGAGGTGGTAGCGGCGCCCGTCGCAGAGCGCGTGGACCGAGGTCTCCTCCCCCTCCAGGCGCTCCTGCACCAGGATCCGCTCCCCGGCCCGCCCGAAGTCCTTCCGCACCAGCATCGAGTCGATGGCCGCCTCCGCCTCGGGGAGGCTTCCGCACAGCAGCGCCCCCTTGCCCAGGGCCAGCCCGTCGGCCTTGACCGCGCAGGCCCCCCCCAGCTCCCGGGCGTAGGACCGGGCCGGCTCCGGATCCTCGAAGGCCTCTCCGCGGGGCGCGGGGATGCCGTGGCGCTGCATGAACCGGTGGGAGAAGATCTTGGAGGACTCGAAGCGCGCCGCCTCCCGGGTGGGGCCCCAGATGGCCAGGCCCTCGGACCGGAACCGGTCCACCACGCCCAGCGCCAGGGGGTTGTCGGGGCCCACCACCGTGAGGTCGGCCCCGAGCCGGCCGGCCAGCTCCAGGAGCCCGTCGACGTCCTCGGCGCCGACCGGGCGGTTCTCCACCGGTCCGCCCCGGGCCTCCTCGCCGGCGGTCCCGGCGTTGCCCGGCGCGCAGAAGATCCTCGAGACGCGGGAGGACTGCGCCAGCTTCCAGACCAGGGCGTGCTCCCGGCCTCCCGATCCGATGACCAGGATTCTCATGCAGGGGTGTCCGGCGGATCGGGGCGGAGAGAGCGGCGGGGCTTCCCGAACCAGGCCGGAGGCATTCTGCCCCTCCCCGGGGCGGCGCGCAAGGACCGGTTCGGCTTCCCCTCCCCGGAGTTTGCAACCGGCTTCCTCCTCCCCTATGATCGCCCGCCTGTAGGCCGCGATCGAAGCCACGATGACCAAACGGATACTGCTGCCGCCGCTGTTCCTGTGCCTGCTGTGCCTTCCGGCCGGCCCGCTGCCTCCGGCCGCGTCCCCTGCGGAGTTGGGGGAGAGGCTGGGCGAGCATTCCCTCTACGACACCAAGCGGCGTCTGCATGCGTTGGGCTCCGGTCCGGCGGGCGCGGCGACGGTGCTGGTCTTCGCCTCCACCGAGTGCCCCCTGGCCAACCTGTACCTCCCCGCCCTCGGATCCCTCGAGGAGGAGTACCGTCCGAAGGGGGTGCGCTTCCTGCTGGTCAACGCCGATCCCGGGGACTCCTTCCTGCGGGTGGCGGGCCATGCCTGGGACCGGGAGATCGGCTTTCCGGTGCTCAAGGACTTCGAGCAGGAGCTGGCCAGGGCGCTGGGAGCGGAGCGCACCCCCGAGGCCTTCGTCCTGGATCGCGACTGGCGGCTGCGCTACCGGGGGCGCATCGACGACCGGTACACGGTGACCCACCGGCGGGCGGCCCCTTCCTCGGAGGAGCTCCGGGCGGCGCTGGAGGCGCTGCTCTCGGACAGCCCGGTGCCCGTGCCCCGGACCGCCGCCACCGGGTGCCTGATCGACTACTCCGGAAACCCCTACGCGGAGGAGCCGCTGACCTGGGGCGGCGAGATCGCCTCCATCGTGGAGTCCCGGTGCCTGGAGTGCCACCGCAAGGGCGGCATCGGGCAGATCGCCCTCGACTCCTACGCCAGGTTCAAGCGCTTCTCCGGCACGATCCGGGAGGTGGTCTCCGAGGAGCGCATGCCGCCCTGGCATGCCGATCCCCACTACGGGTCCTTCAGCAACGACCGCTCCCTCGGGGAGGGGGAGAAGGAGAGGCTGCTGGCCTGGATCGACCAGGGATGCCCCGAGGGGCGGCCCCGGGACTTCGAGCCCGAGCCCGAGGAGGGCTGGACGATCGGCGCCCCGGACCGGATCTTCAGCCTGCCCGAGGAGCAGGCCGTTCCCGCCGACGGGGTGGTCGACTACCGCTACTTCCGGGTGGATCCCGGATTCGAGGAGGATGTCTGGGTCCAGGCGGCCGAGGCCCGTCCCGGCAACCGCGAGGTGGTGCACCACATCCTGGTCTACGTGGTCGGCCGCGGGGAGGACGCCTACGCCGAGGACGGGGACACCCGGGCGCTGGTGGGGTGGGCTCCCGGGGACATGCCCAAGATCTTCCCTCCCGGGGTGGCCAGCCGGATCCCCGCCGGCAAGGATCTGGTCTTCGAGATGCACTACACCCCCAACGGCGCCGCCGCCACCGACCGGTCCTCGGTCGGCCTGCGCTTCGCTCCCGCCCCTCCCGAAAGGGAGGTGCGCACCAACATCATGTGGCAGAGGGGGCTGAAGGTGCCGCCCGGCGAGCCCTGGCACACCGAGCAGTCCACCATGGTCTTCGAGAGGGACTCCCGGATCCTCTTCCTGATGCCCCACATGCACCTGCGGGGCATCGCCGCCCGCTACCGGCTCGATCTGCCCGACGGGACCAGCCGCCGCGTGCTCTCCGTTCCCTACTACGACTTCAACTGGCAGAGCGTCTACCGCTTCGAGGAGCCGCTGCGGGTGCCGGCCGGCGCCACTCTGACCATCACCGGAGCCTGGGACAACTCCCCCGGAAACCCCAGCAACCCCGATCCCTCCCAGGAGGTCCTGTGGGGGAACCAGACCTGGGACGAGATGCTCAACGGCTGGATCAACTACGTCCACGAGGAGCCCGTGGGCGCCCGCAGCCTGACCGGGCTGGAGCCGCCGGCCGGGCAGGAGTGAGTCACTCCCGGCTGCCGGGGTGGCGGCCCGAGAGCTCGGCGGCCCCGGCGGGAACGGGCAGGGCCTGGACCCCGCCTCCGGGCCAGTGTATCTCCAGCGATTCGGCGCGGGGGACGAGCAGGGTGGCCGGACGCTGCGACCAGTAGCCTCCTCCGGCGGAGATCTCCTGGACGGGTCCTCCGGAGGCGGGCCGGACCCGGGCCCCGACGGCCCCGGGGTTGGAGGGCGGTCCCTGTAGCCTGAGGCGGACCAGGGGCTCGGCCCCCTGGTTGCGCCAGAGCCGGGTGGGGCCCCGGTGCTGCCCGGCGGCCAGATCCAGGCGCCCGTCGCCGTCGAAGTCGCAGAGGGCCAGCCCCCGTCCCTGGCCCCGGGAGGCCACCCCGCTGCGGGAGGGGGGGAGAGCATGGAAGCGGCCCCGCCCGTCGTTGAGCAGGATCAGGGCGGAGCCGGCGTCCTGGCGTCCGTAGATCGAGGAGGCCGACCACAGGTTCTGGGCCAGCGCGATGTCGATGTCACCGTCTCCGTCCACGTCCCCGGCGTCGAGCCCGAAGACCGGAGCGAACTGGGCCTCCAGCGGCAGGGGGCGCATCAGGTAGTGGTCTCCCCGGTGCAGCAGGACCACCGAGTCGGCCAGGCGCGCCTCCAGGAACTCCATGGGAGGCAGGTGCTCCTCCAGCAGGGACTCCATGGTCTCCCCGGCGTAGTCCCGGTGGGTCTTCCACCGGCCGCGCAGGGCGGGGAAGGATCCCGCCAGGCGGTCGCGCTCGTGCACCGGGAGCCAGGCGTCCCGCTCCCGGCTGTAGTAGGCCTCCAGCAGCGGCAGCGTTCCCGAGGGACGCGCCTGGTAGTAGAGGCGGCGGCGGGGCCAGGCGGTGTTGCGCCCCATGTTCCCGGCAGCCAGATCCAGGCGTCCGTCGCCGTCGAAGTCCCCGCTGGCGACGCTGTTGAAGAGCCCCGGCAGCCGGCTCAGGGGGACGCCGTGGGGCCGCACGGGGGGATCCCAGGGCTCGAGCCGGCCCTCCCGCTGCCGGTACAGCCGCAGGGGCGCCCACTCCCCCGCCAGGACCAGATCGGCCAGTCCGTCGCCGTCCAGGTGGGTGAACAGGGCGCTGCTCACCATCCCCGCCCCGCCGAAGGGCCGCGACGCCTCGGGATCGGGCGCCAGGGTTCCCTCCCGGTCCTTCAGGATCCGGGAGCCGGGAGCGAGGGGGTAGCGGCCCGGAAGCCGGTGGGCGCCGACGAAGAGATCGAGGCGCCCGTCCCCGTCGGCGTCGCCCAGGGCCATGGGGCCGTGGCTGGCCGGGGAGGGGAGGATTTCCCTCCGGAGGGTTCCGTCGGCGAGCGAGAGGGCCTCCAGGGCCGGCTCGTCGGCCCCCCCGGGCTCCAGGTTGGCGAGGCAGAGCAGCAGCGAATGGGGATCGAGGCGTCCCAGGACGGTCCCGTGATCGCGCTGCAGCGGAGCGGAGAACAGCGGGGATCTCTGCCGGACGAACCGCAGCCCCCCGTCGTTTCGGAACACTCCCAGGCGTCCGCCCCGGCCTCCCCCGACGAACAGGTCCTCCCAGCCGTCGCGGTTGTAGTCGAACCAGCTGATCCCGGGGCCCGACTCGCTCGACCTGCGGGGCAGCAGGGCCTGCAGCAGGCGGTCGTTGAACGGGGTGTCCTGGTGGACGTGCTCCAGCAGGGAGCTGGCGTCGGCGAAGAGCGGCGCCGGCCCCTCCCCGGGCGCGTCGGCGGCCCTGGCCCGGTCCTGGCCGATCCGGTAGATCCATCCGGGGGCCACTCCGGCGGCCAGGGACACCTCCCCGCTGCGCCACTCCACCCTCAGCCCGGCCGGGCCGCGGGGGCAGGCGAAGCTCCGGGCCGGCTCCCCGGAGGAGAGGTAGCGCCCTCCCGCCAGGATCTCCTGGGACTGCGGCGGCAGATCCGGGGCGTCCAGGACGATGCGGGCCCCGATGCCCCGGGTGTTGGGCGGGCGTCCGCTCAGGACGACCCGGATCCGGGGGGCCTCGCCGGTGTTGCGGAGCACCAGCGGGGGCGCGTTCAGGCAGTTGACCACCACGTCGGAGTCCCCGTCCTGGTCCAGGTCGGCCAGGGCCATGCCGTGGCTGATGCGCCGGGAGTCGAAGCCCCATTCCGCTCCCTTCTCCTCGAAGAGGAGCCCTCCCCGGTTGGCGAAGGCCACGTTGGGGGTCTCCAGCCGGGGGAAGCGGCGGCGCTCCTCCAGCCGGGCCCGGCCCCGCAGGGAGCCTTCCCGGATCCTCCGGTCGATCTCCATGGAGATGTCGGCGTTCTGCGCGTCGCGCCAGTGGCCGGTGGTGACCAGCAGGTCCTCGAGGCCGTCGAGATCGACATCCAGGAAGACGGGGCACCAGGACCAGTAGGAGGCGTCGAGGCGGGCCAGCCGGGCGATCTCGGCGTAGGTCCCGTCGCCCCGGGAGAGCAGGAGGGTGTTGCGGGGGTACTGGGGGCGGGCCCCCTGGCTGTCCCGGTACTGGGCGAAGGCCGAGGGCTCCATCACCTGGACCATGCGGTCGGCGTGCCGGGGGCTGAGCATGTCGGCGACGAAGATGTCGTCGTGGCCGTCGCGGTCGATGTCGGCGGCATCGGCTCCCATGGAGAAGAGGCTGGTCTGGCCGATGGCCTCCGGGGCGATCGGGCGGAAGCCTCCCCGCCCGTCGTTGATCCAGATGCGGTCGGGGGACTGGAAGTCGTTGCAGACGTACAGGTCGGGGTGGGAGTCGCCGTCCAGATCCCGCATCTGGGCCGAGAGCCCCCAGTCGTAGGGAGGAGGGGAGGGGCTGCCGTCGCCCTCCCGGAAGACGCTCCCGTCCCAGGGAACGCGCCCGAAGCGTCCCCCGCCCAGGCCGCGGTAGAAGGCGTCGGCCTGCCCGTTCTCCAGGATCCCGTTGTTGCTGCCCAGGGAGAAGCGGCCCTGGAGCTCGGGAAGGGAGACCGGACGCCCGTTGTAGGCGAGCAGCCGGTGCGTCCCCCCCTCGATGCGCACGTCGAACTCGGCCTCGGGATCGTCGCGGAAGGTGGCGTTGCGGTAGTGGACCGCGTAGAGGTCGAGCCACCCGTCCCCGTCGGCGTCCCCCAGGGCCATCGAGGTCGCTCCCGCGTCCCCTCCCAGCCCGTGCGGGCCGGTGGCCTCCTCGAAGCGGAAGCCGCCCTGGTTGAGGAAGAGCCGGACGCCCGCCCTCAGGCCGGCCACCAGCAGGTCCATGTCGCCGTCGCCGTCCACGTCGGCGAAGGCCGCTCCGGTGGAGGCCTGCGAGCCGCAGGCGGTTCCCGACGTTCCGGTGAGATCGGCGAAGCGCCAGCCGCCCAGGTTGCGGTAGAGCCGGTTGGGAGTCTCCAGGCCGCAGAGGTAGAGGTCGCAGAGCCCGTCCCCGTCCACGTCGGCCAGGGCCACGCCCGAGCCGTTGAGGAGCACCTGGTTGGTCAGCGAGGAGGCCGTCTCCAGCCGGTTGACGAATCCGATCCCGGTCCGTCCGGGGGGGAGGGACTCGAAGCCGGGCCTCCCCGGAGGGGGCTCTGCCAGCGGGGCCCGGTGGTGGCCCTCCCACGGCTCCCACTCCAGGGCCGCCAGGCCGGGAGAGGACAGGACCAGCAGGCAGGCCGCCGCTTCCCGGGCGATTCCTCCTCCGAGACCCACGCTGCGGGCCTCCGTCCGGCTAGGGAACCACCCGGACGAACCTGGCCTCCGCCCCGACGGGCAGGGAGAAGGAGGGAGGAGACGCTCCGGCGATCGGCGTCCAGGGACCGGTCACCGCGTCGGCCTGCTCCAGGGCCCGCCCGGACCATTCGAGCACCAGGCTGCCCTGGGAGAGCGACACGGCGGTGATCCCCGCAGGTCCCGCGGCGGCGGAGCCTCCGGTAACCAGGGCGTTGTCGAAGAGGCCGATGGTCTGGTTGCCCACGATGTTGCCTTCGGCGTCGTTGGGGCCGATGTCGTCGGCGTAGGCCCCGATGCCGAAGGCGATGTCCTCGGCGTGGGGGAAGGGCAGCCGGGGTCCCGGGACTCCGTCGAGATAGAGCCGGGCGGTGGCTCCGTCGAGGACCATCGAGACCAGATGGCTGCCTCGGTTGTCGAAGGTGCCTCCGTCGAAGGCGGGGATGTTGATCCCGTCCCCCGAAATCTCGTTTTCGTCGGCTCCCCCGCTCCGGTTGTACCGCCATCCGAAGTCGCGGGCGTCGTGGGTGGTATGGTCGACGAAGAGGATGTATTCGTCCCCGCTGCGGGCCCAGATCCCGGTCCGGCTCTCGGAGCTGGTCCCGGCGGCCAGGACGAAGTCCACCAGGCTGCGCTCGACGGAGAAGGTCAGGGGCTCGGAATCGGAGGCGGAGAAGGTCTCTTGGGTGAACACCGCCAGGCCCGGCCACAGGGGGGCCTCCACCTCGACGTGGATGCGCAGGCGGCCGTCGGCCAGGCTCACCGAGGAGTCGGGCTCTGGCTTGGCCCTTCCGCTCTGGTTGAAGGAGGCGGACTCTACCTGCCAGAGGCCGGCGTCGAGCTGCGTTCCGTCGAAGCCGTCGGAGAGGAGAACCTCGGGACGGGGGTACACGCGGAGCTCGGCGGGAGGCCCGAGGCAAGCCCCGTCCTGGCTGCCGGAGAGGGAGAAGACGGCGCTTCCGATCCCCCGGGGCTCGATCGCCACCGTCCGGGACCGGGCCGAACCGGCCGGGAAGACCAGCTCCAGGGAGCCGCCGGAGGCGCCGGCGGGGACCGCCACGGAGAGGTCGCTGGAGGCCAGGGCCACCCTGACCTCCCGGTCGGCGATCAGCCGGGGAACGCTCACCGTCATCTCCCCGCTCTGTCCCAGGGTGATCGAGGGGGTGGGGGACTCCAGCCGGATGCAGGGCAGGGCGTAGGAGACCGAAGCGTTGTCGAACCGGGCGTCGACGTGATCGTCGACGGACTGCCCGTAGGCCCCGATGGCGAAGTGGATGCCGCTGGAGACGGGGAACGGGAAGCGGCCCCCCGATACGCCGTCGAGAAGCACTTCGACCATGCTTCCGTCGGCGATCAGCCCGAGCCGGTAGCTGCCGTCGCCGTCCATCCCCGAGAAGGCGGGGATCACCGTGCCGGTCCCGCTGGGCGAGCCTGGGTTGACGTTGACATGCCAGGTGGCCGCTCCCGAATCGTTTCCGTCCCTGTACTCCTGCGAGAGGAACAGGTAGCGGGACCGGTCGGCGTTGGAGAGGAAGATTCCCGAGCGGGTGGTTCCTTCGGCCGCCACCGAGACTCGGTCCGCCTCGGCCACCAGGTTGATATCGGGAGTCGCCAGGAACGGGGCCCGGGTCGCCGCAGAGGCCCCGGCCCAGGAATCGGTATCGGTCCAGCCCTCGATCTTCAGCTGCCCTCCTTCCTGGACCGGATTGTGGGTGCCCACTCCGCCGGCCAGGCCGTCGATGTTGTTATCCCAGAGATCGGAGGCGCCCGAGAAGCCGTCCGAGAGGACCTCCCCGAACCGTTCCAGGACGGTGACCTCCACTGCTCCCACGGTGTTCAGGTCTGAGCTCGACAGGGAGAGCTCGGTTGATCCGGCCGAGAGCCCCTCGATTGGCACCTTCATCGACTCGGCCCCTCCGGCGGGAAACACGACCGGGAGCCGCCCCTCCTGGGATCCGGAAGCCGCCGCGGTGCCGGGATCGGCGCTGATCAGGTCCACGGTCACCGCGCTGTCGGCGTTGGCGCCCTGCGGAAGGGCGATGGTGATCTCGCCGGGCGGCGCCCCGGCCATCAGGACCAGCTCGGTCTCGGCGAAGGTGGCGCTGCCGACTCGCTCGATCCTCAGGTTGTCCCAGATGGTCTCGGCGGTGTCGTTGTTGGCCCGGGCGTAGGATCCGAAGTGGAAGATCACCGGCGAGAAGGGGAACTCCACCTCGGCTCCCTGCTCGCCGTCCAGGTAGAGCTTCACCGTCGAGCCGTCCGCCTCCATGCTCATGGTGTAGAGCAGCCCGTCGTCCTCTCCGTCGAAGGCCCCGATGTTGTTCCCTCCCCCGGTGGGCACGTCCCCGGGCTCCAGGATCTTTCGGTTGTAGCGCCAGCCTCCCTCGCCCCGGACGTCGGCGAAGAGGATGTAGCGGGACTCGGTCTCGTCGAAGATCCACAGGGCGCTTCGGGAGGCGGTGCCCTGGCCTGCCTCCTCGACCCGGTCGATGTGCAGGGTGACCGGCGAGGCCTCGGTGGCCTCGAAGCTCTCCTTGATGCGCAGGGTGCTGCCCGACCACCACTGCTGGGTGGTGGTCCCCACGAAGCGCATCACGCCGTCGCCCGGCTCGGCGCGGATGTCGCCCTTGCCGCCCTCGAAGAAGGGCTCGGCCGGCTCGTACCGGTCGGAATCGATGGCGTTGGAGGAGAAGTCGTCCTCGAAGATCACGGTCACCGGCTGCGCAAGGGCCTGCACGGCCAGGATCGGCAATGCAAGGAACGGAATCAGCCGGAGCAGGGAGCCTGGCATGCCGGGAAAGACGGAGCCTGGGAGGAGGGCGCGGGTCTTCATCGCAGTCTGGAATCGCCGGATCGGGGGAAGGCTAGGGGATTCCCCGGGGCGAGTCCACCTGCAAAGGCTTGCCGCAGCAATGGCCGCCTGGGGTTTGATCTTGTCTTCGGGACTGGAAGGTTCCCAGGATCGGAGAGCCATGATCCGACTCCTGCGCCATCTGCCCGCCTTCGCCCTTGCCCTAGTACTCGCCGGCTGCGGCTCGTCCATATCCAGCGATCTTTCGCCCGAGGAGAAGGCTCTCTACGACGAGTTCGTCACGCCGGACGTGGCCAGCGCCAGCAGCGACCAGCTCGACGAGCTGGTCGCTGCCTGCGTCAAGCTGGTCGAAGCAGACGCGCATCGGAAGATGTCCACCGAGGAGGAGGAGAGGGCGACTGCCCAGATCACGGCGTTGATCCAGCGGCTGGAGAGCGACTTGGCCCAGGGGCGGGCGGGCAGTCATGCCGGGCAGCAGATCTACCGGCTAAAGAGCTTTATCGGGAGAGGAGGCTGATCGCTTCTTCCTTGGTTTTCCAGGGCGCATGCGGCATGATGCGCCCTGATCCCTAGTCGCTGCATCCGTCGGACCCGGACCATGGCAACCCATTCCGCCGCACGTCTCGTCCTGATTCTCCTGCTTCTGCCCCTGGCGTACGTCTCCCGGGGCAGCGGATCGGGCAGCCCCCCGGGCGGGCTGCCCGACGAGGAGATCGACCGGCATGTCGAGCAGATCGACGCCTTCGTGGAGGCGGGCCTCCTGGCCCGCGACATCCCCATGCGGCCTCCGGCCTCCGATCCGGTGTTCCTGCGCCGGGCCTATCTCGACATCGCGGGCCGGATCCCGACCATGGACGAGGCGCGGGACTTCCTGGACTCGGAGGCCCGGGGCAAGAGGCGGCAGCTGGTCCGGGACCTGCTGGGCAGCGAGGCCTCGGTGAGCCGGGAATTCAACTACTGGGCCGATCTGCTCCGCCTGAAGAGCGCCATGAACAACGTTCCGGGCCGCTACTACCTGGACTGGGTGAAGCAGGCGCTCCGGTCCAACATGCCCTACGATCGGATGGTGCGGGAGCTGATCGGGGCCGAGGGGTACATCTGGGAGAACGGGGCCGCCGGATACTACCTGCGCGATCAGGGGATGGAGCTGGACCATCTGGCCAACACCTTCCAGGTCTTCATGGGAACCCAGCTGGTCTGCGCCCAGTGCCACGACCATCCCTACGACGACTTCACCCAGATGGACTACTACCGGCAGGCCGCCTACATCTTCGGGGTCCAGACCACCGACCGGTCCGTGCTCCAGAAGTACCGCAGGCTCAATGCCCGGCCGGCCTCGAAGGAGGAGTCGGGGATCGATCCCCGCGTCCACCAGAGGGCCCGCCAGCTGATCCGTCCCCTCCGCCACCGGGTGCACGAAACGAGTCGGCCGCTCAGGCTGCCCCAGGACTACCAGTACGACGACGCTAGCCCGCGCAGCGAGGTGGAGCCCGCGGTCATCTTCGGCGAGGCCCCGGATGCCTCGGGGGACGGAAGCCTCAGGCACGGATACGCGCAGTGGCTGACCTCCCCGGACAATCCCCGGTTCGCGACGGTCATCGCCAACCGCCTCTGGAAGCGGGCCATGGGCGCGGGGCTGATCGAGCCGGTCGACGACCTGGCCACCGGCTACAAGCCCTCCCATCCCGAGCTGATGGAGCGCCTGTCCGGCCTGATGGTGGAGCTCGGCTTCGATCTGCGCGACTTCATGCTGATCCTCTACAGCACCAGGACCTACCAGCAGGAAGCGGCGGAGGAGGAGAGGGATCCGGGGCAGGGCTACCATTTCGCCGGACGGCCGTTGCAGCGGATGAGCGCCGAGCAGATCTGGGACTCCCTGATGACCCTGCTGGTCCCCGACGTGGATCTCCGTTCCGGTCCGACTCCAGTCAGCCGGAGGGACCGGGTCGCCATCTCGCTCCAGGGCAAGAGCGTCGAGGAGATCCTCGAGGTGGCCGAGGAGCAGCTGGAGCAGGACAGGGTCCGCAGCAGGAACCCGGCCCGCGTGACCGCGGCTCTCAAGGCCTCGGTCCGAGGGACCGACGCGATCCTGGGGCTGATCGAGCAGTCCCAGAAGGCTCGGAAGAAGGGGGACCGGAGGGAGGCGGCCCGCCTGTTGTCGAAGGCCCAGGAATCCCTGGCCCAGCTGCGCCAGGCCGACGGCGGCTCCTCCTCCGTCCGGCTGGACAGCCGCTTGAAGGAGATCATCCGGGAAACCGAGCAGGCCCGGAAGAAGGGGGACCGGAAGGAGTTGGCCCGCCTGTTGTCGCAGGCGCAGGAGTCCCTGGTCCAGCTGCGCCAGGCCGACGGCGGCTCCCCCTCCGCCCGGCAGGACAGCCGCTGGAAGGGGATCTCCCGGGAATACGTGAGGGCCTCGGAGATCTCGAGCCCCGCTCCGCCCAGGCATTTCCTGCGCCAGTTTGGCCAGTCGGACCGGGAGACCATCGAGAACGCCAACGACGAAGCCAACGTCCCCCAGGCGCTCACGCTGATCAACAGCCAGTACCACGCAAGCCTGTGGAGGCCCGGCTCGCTCCTCGAGGAACGGGTCGCCCAGGCCGCCGGCCGGCGGGAGATCCTCGATGTCCTATTCCTCTCGATCCTCTCGAGGGAGCCCACCCGCGAAGAGCGCAGGATGCTGGCCCCCCGTCTGGAGAATGGCAGGGACGGGGCGGTCAGGGACATCGCCTGGTCCCTGCTCAACACCCAGCAGTTCCTGTTCGTCCAGTAGGCCACGGGCCGTAGCGTCCCATGAAACACACCATGAACGAGCTTTCGCGGCGCGAGTTCGCCGGACTGGCTGCCAAGTCGTTTCTCGGGGTGAGCCTCGGCCTGCCCATGCTCCGAGCCGCGGGCCAGGAGCCTCCCGCTCTGCCCCTGCCGGGGCCTGCCAGCCGGGTCATCTATCTCTACATGTCGGGGGGGATGAGCCACCTCGACACCCTGGATCCCAAGACCGACTCCGAGGTCCGCGGCCCGCTGGAGTCAATCGCCA
Source organism: Limisphaerales bacterium (assembly GCA_965221075.1). Lineage (GTDB taxonomy): Bacteria > Verrucomicrobiota > Verrucomicrobiia > Limisphaerales > AAA164-E04 > UBA2970. The sequence continues at coordinate 2,089,739 of OZ244865.1, read as the reverse complement.
CCTCCGTGCCCGGCATCCGGGTGAGCGCCCACATGGAGGGCCTGGCCCGCTGCATGCACAAGGCGGCCATCGTCCGCTCCATGTCGTCCACCCAGGGGGCCCACGACCGCGGCCGCTACCTGATGCGGACCGGATACGCCCGCCGGGGGACCATCCGGCATCCCTCCACCGGGGCCTGGACCATGCGCCTGGCCGGCAGGATCAGCCGGAGCATTCCGGGCTACGTGACCATCGGCGCCGACAGCCGCCATCCCGGATGCGGCTTCTTCGAGTCGAGCTGCGCACCCCTGCCCATCGGGGATCCCCGCTCGGGACTGCAGAACAGCCGGCTGCCCTCCGGGATCACCCAGAAGCGGCTCATGGAGCGGCTGGACATCTCCCGGCAGATCGACGCTCCGTTCCACCAGCGGTACGGCTCGCGCGGCGTCCGGGACTACGTCCAGGCCTACCGGGAGGCGCTCTCGCTGATCCGGGGCCGGGACCTGCTGGCCTTCGACATCTCCAAGGAGCCCGAGGACCTGCGGGAGCGCTACGGCGACAGCTCCTTCGGGCAGGGATGCCTGCTGGCCCGCCGGCTGGCGGAGCACGATGTCCGCTACGTCGAGGTCAACTCCGGCGGGTGGGACACCCACCAGAACAACTTCGAGCGGGTCGAGGGCCGGGCCCGGGAGCTGGACAGGGCCCTGAGCGCCCTGCTGCTGGATCTCGACTCCAGGGGGCTCCTGGAGAGCACCCTGGTGGTGGTGGCCACCGAGTTCGGCCGCACTCCCCGGATCAACCAGAACAGGGGGCGCGACCACTATCCCAAGGCCTTCAGCTGCCTGCTGGCCGGGGGGGGTATCGCCGGAGGCCAGGTCCACGGACGGACCGATCCCAAGGGGATGGAGGTGGTCTCCGACCGGGTCTCCATCTCCGACTTCAACGCGACCATCGCCCACGCCCTGGGCCTGCCCCAGGACAGGGTGATCCTCTCGGACTCGGGGCGCCCCTTCACCGTGGCGGACAAGGGCGTTCCGGTGGCCGGCATGTTCGGGTAGGCCCGGGCAGGATGTCCTGCCGCGCCCCGGGGCCGGCATAAACTGTCTTGTGCCGCATGGTCCCGATCGCCTAGCCTGTCGGCAATGGAACTCAATGTGGTGGAGCGCCGCCCGGGGTCGCTGCATGCGACGCTGAAGGGACGGCTTGACAGCCAGACGGCTGCCGAGTGCGAGACCGAGCTGCGCAGGCACATCCAGCCGAGCACCAAGTACATGACCTTCGAGCTCTCGGAGCTCGCCTACATCAGCAGCATGGGGATCCGCCTGCTGCTCATCTTCCGCAAGGTGATGGAGAGCCGGGGAGGGAAGATGCTGATGACCAACGTTCCTCCCAAGATCAAGAAGGTGATCGACATCGCCAACGTGCTGCCCAGCTGGGGGATCTTCGAGAGCGTCGCCGAAGCCGACGCCTACTTCGACAAGATGCAGGAGTCCGACTCCTAGGGATGCTCCCGGATCCGTCTCCCTTGCCCCCCGCCCCCTCCCGATGCCAGTAGAGGTCAGCGTTTCCGAGCCCCGATCCGGATGCCTGCGCATCCAGATCGGCGGCAGGATGGAGAGCGCCACCATCGGCCAGTGCGAGCAGGCTCTCAAGGACAAGGTCTCCCCGGAGATCCGGTACGTGATCTTCGACTTCGGGAAGCTGGAGTACATCAGCAGCATGGGCGTACGGCTCCTGCTCCTCTACCGCAAGGCGATGGAGAGCCGGAAGGGGAGGATCCTGATGTGCAACCTTCCGCCCCGGATCCGGACGGTGGTGGACATGGCCAACGTGCTGCCCAGTTCGGGCATCTTCGACACCCTCGAGGATGCCGAGGCCTGCTACCGGGAGCTCCAGGGCTGATCCTGGGGAGCGGGGCGGATCCGGGCCCTCCGCCCCGCCGGAACCTTGTCCACCCCCGTTTCTCGGGACGGCCCGGTCCCGAGGGAGAGCCGATCCGCCATGCTCCGCAAGCCTAGCAACCTCTGGCCGCTTGCCTTCCTCCTCCCGTGCCTGCCTGCCTCCGCCCAGGAGGGCGGGGAGGGCATCGATCACGCCGGGATAATCGGCGGATGGGACCGCGACGCCCTCGAGCGGGGAGCGCGCATCTACGAGACCGCCTGCATCACCTGCCACGGGGACCTGGAGCGCGAGGGGAGCCTGCCCACCTCCCGCAAGTTCTGGGAGGCCCCCTTCAAGAACGGCTCCGATCCCCTCAGCCTGTTCCGCACCCTGGGGGAGGGCTACGGCCAGATGCCGGCCTTCCCCTTCCTGACGGTCGGGCAGCGCTACGACGTGATCCACTTCGTCCGGGAGAGGCTGGTCAAGCCGACCAACCGCGGGGAGTACTTCGAGGTCGACGAGCGCTACCTGGAGGGGCTTCCCCGGGGCTCCAGCCTCACCGGGGAGATCACCAGCGAGATGCGCGAGTACTCCCGGGGGCCCAGGTACCGCCGCATGGACTTCGGGCCGATGCTCAACTGGACCTACCAGGTGGCCCCCGGCAACATCGCCTACAAGGCCATCGCGGTGCGCCTGGATCCGGGCCGCGGCGGCATCGGCCGGGGCCGTGCCTGGATGGTCTACGACCACGACACCATGAGGCTGGCTGCGGCCTGGTCCGGCTCCGGATTCATCGACTGGCGGGGGATCGCCCTGGACCAGTCGCACGGCACCCACGCCTCGATCGAGGGGGATGTCGCCTTCGTCAATCCGGTCGGCCCCGGATGGGCCCACCCCGAGACCGGCAGCTGGGAGGATCCCCGCTTCCTGGGCAGGGACGGCAGGCCCTACGGGCCGCTTCCCCGGGACTGGGCCCGCTTCAAGGGGCAGTACGTGCACGGGCAGAAGGTGGTGGTGGAGTACACCGTGGGGGGTACCCGGGTGCTGGACATGCCGTCCATGGAGAGGCTCGGCGGGGAGGTGGCCTATGTCCGCACCCTCAAGGTGGGCAGGTCCGACCGCCCCCTGGTCCACCGGGTGGCTCCCGCGGAGGTCTCGGCCAGCGTGGCCTCCTCCGGGGAGGCCGGGCTCGAGATCCGCGACGGCTTCCATGTCCTGAGCATCCCGGCCGAGTCCACTCCGCTGCAGCTGCGGATCTTCGTCTCCCGTGCCGGGCAGGAGAGCCTCGACGCCCTGGCCGGGACCGGGGCCGGGGGCCCGGATCTGGAGAACCTCCTGAAGGGGGGCGGGGCCCGCTTTCCCGAGGTGGTGGTGCTGCAGGGGATCCAGGGCGGCGAGGAGGAGCCCTTCGAGGCCGACGAGATCCCCTGTCCCGACGCCAACCCCTGGAACAGCTGGATGCGCCTGGGGGGCTTCGACTTCCTCTCGGGCGGAAACACCGCGGTGGTGGCCACCTGGCTGGGCGACGTCTGGCTGGTGGACGGGGTGGGGGAGTCGCCCCTGGGCGAGGTCCGGTGGAAGCGGATCTGCACCGGGCTCTTCCAGCCGCTGGGTGTGAAGGTGGTCGACGATGTGGCCTACATCGCCTGCCGGGACCAGATCGCCCGCCTCCACGATCTGAACGGGGATCGGGAGATCGACTACATCGAGTCCTTCAACTCGGACCATCAGGTGACCGAGCACTTCCACGAGTTCGCGATGGGGCTGCAGACCGACTCCGAGGGCAACTTCTACTACGCCAAGTCGGCCCGGCACGCCCGGACCGCCCTGGTGCCCCACCACGGCACCCTGCTCAAGGTGAGCGCCGACGGGAGCGGCACCGAGATCCTGGCCAACGGCTTCCGGGCGGCCAACGGCGTCTGCCTCAACCCGGACGGATCCTTCATCGTCACCGACCAGGAAGGCCACTGGAACCCCAAGAACCGCATCAACTACGTCCGCAGGGGAGGCTTCTACGGTAACATGATGGGCTACCACGACGTCGAGGACGAGAGCGACGCGGCGATGGAGCAGCCCCTCTGCTGGATCACCAACGCCTTCGACCGGAGCCCCGGCGAGCTGCTGTGGGTTCCGGAGTGGGCCTCCTGGGGCCCCCTGAGGGGGAGCCTCCTGAGCCTGAGCTACGGGACGGGCAGGGTGTTCCTGGTTCCCCACGAGATCGTCGATGGCCAGGCCCAGGGGGGGATGGTCAGCCTGGGCCTTGAGTTTCCCACCGGCATCATGCGGGGCCGCTTCCACCGGGGCACCGGCCAGCTCTACGTCTCGGGAATGTTCGCCTGGGCGGGAAACAAGCACCAGGACGGCGGCTTCTACCGGATCCGCCACACCGGCCGTCCCGCCTGGCAGATCACCGGCCTGGAGGCCTATGAGGAGGGAGTCGGGCTGACCTTCACCGATCCCCTCGACGTCCGGTCGGCCGCCGATCCCGACGCCTACACGGTCGAGGTGTGGGATCTGGTGCGCAGCCAGAGGTACGGCTCCCGCCACCACAACCAGCGCGGGCTGGACGTCGCCGGAGCGCGCATATCCCGGGACCGCCGGCAGCTGTTCCTCGACATCCCGGACCTGGAGCCCACCTGGGGCATGGAGATCCGGATGTTCCTGAAGGGAGCCGACGGGACGCCGGTGGAGCGGGTGATCCACAACACCATCCACCACCAGAGCAGGCGGCAGCTTTTCTGAGCCGCCCGCCGCCGCCTCGGCGGCGCGCCGTCTCCGGACGGCAATGGCGGAGGCTACTGCTCCGCGTCGGGATCGGCCTCAGGGGTGGTCTGGATCCGGGTGCGTGTTCCCATGGCCAGCGCCCGGATGCGTTCCTGGGACTGGACCACCGCTTCGGCGCTGTCCAGCAGGTCGAACCTGAGGCTGAACTCGCGGCTCTCTCCCGGCCCGAGCGCCGGGACCCGTCCAAAGCGGCGCTCCACGCCGCGGTTGTAGGGGAAGCCGGTGCCCGGCTCGATGCCGGTCACGTAGCCCGAGTCCAGGTCGGCGGTGTTCTTCCACTGGGTCAGGTAGGGGAGCTCGGAGAGCAGCCAGGAAATGCGGACTCCCCGGTCGGCGGCGGCGTTCTGCAGCAGGACCTCGGTGCGCTGGTCCTCGCCCGATCCGACCAGCCTCAGGCAGTAGACCTGCTCTACGAAGCCCGGCGTCGGCCCCTGGTAGACCGCGTGCCCCTCCAGATGGGCGGCGGCGTGCTCGTTGAAGGGGCTGACCCGGCGGACAGGCGCCGCCAGGCGCGCCCCCTCCTCCAGGATCGGAGGGCCGAAGTTGGCGTGGTAGATCAGCTGGAACTCCTGGTCGCCGCCTCCCCGGTTGGTCAGGGTGTCGTGCAGGGTGAAGGAGGCCGAGCCGGGCTCGGTCCACAGCTCGGTCCACAGCTCCAGCTGGGGGCCGTAGAACATCCGCTCGTCGACCCGGCCCCGGACCCCCAGCCGGTAGGGGGCCTCCCGCTCCACCACCACCTCGACCTCGGAGGCGGGGATGTTCCCGATCTTCCCGTGCAGGGTGAGGTCCATAACCGCCTCGTTGCCGGTGTTGTCGACGAACCGGTCCTCGCCCGGGTGCCCCGCCGACTCGAGCCCGCACCGGACCAGCCATTCGTTGAAGCCTTCCAGCCAGCCGAGCCCTCCCCGGCTCCGGAGGTCGATGTGGCGGGGGTGGACCGGTTCCTCGACCGGCGAGTCCCATCCCAGGCGCAGATCCCCCATGGAGACCTCCAGGATGCTCATGCCCCGGGTGGGGAGGACCACCAGGCGCACCCTGCCGTTGTCCAGGACGATGCGGTCGACCCCTTCCTGCTTGCCTCCTCGGAGCACGTCCTTGCGGATCGACCAGCGGGCCTCGACCGGGAGGGGAAGGTCGCCGGAATCCAGGTGCCAGGATCCGGTGCGGACGTTGTCCCGAACGCTGGCGAGGACCTTGCGGAAGGGCTCGGCGCTAGCGGACGTCAGCAGGACCAGGGCAAGCAGTGCGTAAGAGGGATACAGTCTCATCTAACTCCAGGCAGGATCGTAGATCCCACATGCGGGCCCTGTCCATTTCCCTTTTCCCGGCCGCTTCGCAGGGCTGCGGCCGACGGGGGGATCGGGCGCTCCGCCTCCGCTGCTGCATTCTGGAAGCGGCGCGCCGGTGGTCTCCAGGCAGGCTCTTGGACTGTCGGTCCATCCAGGCGGAAGGCGTTCCGGAGATGGCGGGCGGCGATCAGGCTGCCTTCGAGCGGTTCACGACTTCTTGATCGGGAGTGGCGGAAGCGGGTACTGTCCAGGCCATGTCAAGCAGCTACCGTACATCCGTGCTGGCTCTCCTGCTGGCCTGCGCCGCGGGACTCCAGCTGGGCAAGCAGTCCCTCCTCTCGCAGGAGCTTTCCGACGGGCTGGTGTCGCACTGGCCCCTCGACGAGGTGCAGGGGACCAGGACTCCGGATCTGGTCAGCGGCTACGACATGGACCTGGTCAACCTCACCGCCGAGGATCTGGTGGAGGGACAGATCGGAATGGCCTTCTCCTTCGACAACGCCCGCCAGACCATCCTGCTCCGCATCTCCGAGGAGGGGGATCTGCTGCCCATCAACCAGCATCCGGCATTCACCATCTCCATGTGGACGAACGTCGAGGGCGTCGGCCAGAACGATCTGCGCGTCTTCTCGGAGGGCTCCACCGAGGACAGCAATCCGCTGTTCAACATCGGAACCCGCAACAACGGCACCACCGGCCAGGTGGATCTGTACATCCGCAACGGCCTCTCGGGCTGGCCCACCGTCGGCCACATCTTCTCGGAGCAGGAGCCCTTCGACGGCACCTGGAGCCACATCGCCTTCACGCAGCAGGAGGACGGCAGCCGCTACCTGTACGTGGACGGGGCTCTCGACACTCTCGAGATCGGGCCCCGTCCCGAGGAGGGCGACTGGAGCCTCAACACCACGACCATCGGGGGGATCAGGCGCGCCAGCAACACGCACTGGGTGACCGGCCTCATCGACGACGTGGCGCTCTGGAGCCGCGCCCTGAGCGCCGACGAGATCAGCGCCGTGATCAGCGACGGGGTGCCCGAGGTGGACACCGGCCCCAGGGATCTGGCGATCAACAGCTTCACGGTGGAGTATCCGGGGGTGGTCAACGGCCAGGAGGCCGTGCTCCACTGGGATGCCAGCCCCGATGCCGCTCTCTCCATCAACCACGGGGTGGGCGATGTTTCCGGCAACACCGATTTCGGAGTGGGCAGCGTCTCGGTGGCCCTGGAGGGCACCCGCACCTTCGTCCTGACGGCCACCCGGGATGGCGAGTCGGTCACCGCCAGCGCCAAGGCGAGCGCCCTCGACGGGGTCGCCGGCGGCTGGACGCTGATCGACAACTTCGACACCTGGGAGCCGGGATCGATCAACGGCCTGGGCCAGTGGAGGAATCCCGAGGGAGACGCCCAGATCGTGGAGGGGCCCACGAGCCATGCCCTCTCCTTCAGCGCCGGAGCCGCTCTCAACGCCCTGGAGCTGGCCAGCAAGACCATCGACGAGGGAGTCAGGACCACCCTGTTCTTCCGGGTCCTGGTCAATTCCGAAGCCGAGGCCGAGAGCCTCACCCTCAACCTGGGATTCACCGACAAGCCCATCCGCTTCGTGGGCGACTTCGACAACGACGTAGGCCCCTTCGTCCAGTTCAGCAACCACGAGGTGCAGGGTTCCAAGCTGTTCGATCTCTACGCCATCGACGGCGTGGGCGAAACTCCGGTGTGGCTGAACAACCCGGACCTGGATCTGGACACCCACTACAACGTCTGGCTCGACATCGACAACCGGTCGGTGGAGGACGGGGACCTCTTCAGCATCCACATCAAGGAGGATGGCGCTGGCGGAGATCGCGTCACCGTCGCCGAGGAGTGGCTTTCCGACCGGAACCCGGCGGGATCCACCGACCTGGGGGCGGTGTTCCCGGAGCTGGACGTGCTCTTTACCGTGGCCTTCGCCGGCAGCGAGTCCGACGGACTGGTGCTTTTCGACGACTTCTACCTGAGCACCACCGGGAGCTTCAACGACTCGGTGCCGGTTCCGGTGCAGGAGACCGCCTTCATGGACGAGGTGGATCCTCCCGACCCGACGGGAGACGCGGAGATCGCCTCGGTCTCCCTCTCCGACGACGGGATCACCCTGGAGTACACCGGCACCCTCTATGCGAGCGATGCGGTGACCGGTCCCTGGACCGCCGTGCAGGGCGCGGCCTCGCCCTACACCTCGGCCGTCTCCGGAGAGGCGCGCTTCTACCAGGTCCGTTAGCTTCCGGCTCCCGAGGAACAGGCAGGAGCCGGTCCGGGCCCCCCGGCGGATGCGCCGCTGCGGCACGCCCGGAGAGATCCATAGGCCGTTCGGATCGCTGGAGGATTCCCGGGCCTTCCGGCGGTGTCCGGAGGGCCCGGCGTTTTTTCCTCAGGCCTGCTTGACACGGAAGGGCGGCATGGGACATCCTTGGCCGCCCTTGGTTCCTGGGGTCGTAGCTCAGCTGGTAGAGCACCACAATGGCATTGTGGGGGTCAGGGGTTCGACTCCCCTCGGCTCCACCAGGAACCCCCGGCGCTTCTTGTGTCCGCCCTTCCGCTCCGCCTCCGTCCGTTCGGCGGCCGGAGGCGAGGGAAGCGTTCCGGGCCCGGTCGATCAGATCGGCGCGATCCGGGCGGAAGGCCCTGGCAGATGCCATGAAGCCGAGCAGATGACGCGGAGACGATTCCCAATGGCGCCCCTCCGGGGCGGATGGGCAGCGCAGCTTGTCGCCGCGATCCTGCTGGCCGCTTCGGCCGGCTGCGCTCTCGATCCCGCGAGAGAGGCTGCGGAGGAAGGGGATCCCGAGGCCCAGTACGTCCTGGGACTGAGGCACTCCATGGGGAAAGGAGCCCGTCAGGACGACGGCGAGGCCCTGCGCTGGTTCCTCAGATCCGCGAAAGGGGGGCATGTGGAGGCCCAGACCATGCTGGGGCTGATGTACGACACCGGGGAACAGGGGGTCGCCCAGGATTTCGGGGAGGCGGCGCATTGGTACGGGAGAGCAGCGGAGCAGGGGGATCCCCAGGCCCAGTACTTCATGGGATCGATGTACGCCACCGGAAACGGAGTTCCCCAGGATCTGGGAAAGGCTGTGCGCCTGTGGCGAAGGGCAGCCGGGCAGGGCGACGCCAATGCCCAGTACGAACTGGGCGTTCTCCACGCTCTCGGGATCGGCCTGCCCAGGAACGGATCGGAGGCGGCGCGCTTGTGGAGCGAGGCTGCCGACCAGGGCCACGCCCAGGCCATGGAAAGGCTTGGCCTCTAGGAGGCTGGCCTCCTTCCGATCTTCAGTCACGGCGTCCTAGCCATTGATCCGGTGCATCCTCCCGAGCCGCCACCGCCTTCCAAACGGGCCCCCAGCCGAGCCATGACCAGAGAATCTGTGCCGGACAGCCGGCAGATCCGGGAGCAGTTCCTGGAGTTCTTCCGGCAGAAGGAGCATGCCATCGTCCCCTCCGCCAGCCTTCTGCCCGACGCTCCCAACCTGATGTTCACCAACGCCGGCATGAACCAGTTCGTGCCGATCTTCCTGGGTCAGGCTCCCTGCCCCTTCCAGCCGGGGCGCGCCGCCGACACCCAGAAGTGCATCCGGGCCGGGGGCAAGCACAACGACCTGGACGACGTGGGATGGGACACCTACCACCACACCTTCTTCGAGATGCTGGGCAACTGGTCCTTCGGGGACTACTTCAAGCAGGAGGCGATCCACTGGGCCTGGGAGCTCCTGACCCGGGTCTGGGGCTTCCCCAAGGAGCGCCTCTACGCCACCATCTACTCCCCCGGCGAGGGCGATCCGGGGGAGGCCGACCACGAGGCTCGCGAGGTCTGGTCGGAGCTGATGTCCCGGGAGGGCCTGGATCCCTCGGTGCACGTCGTCCCCGGAGGCGCCAAGGACAACTTCTGGATGATGGGGGAGAGCGGCCCCTGCGGCCCCTGCTCCGAGCTGCACGTGGATCTGACCCAGCAGGGCGACACCCGGGGGGCGCTGGTCAACCGGGACAGCTCCGAGTGCATCGAGCTGTGGAACCTGGTGTTCATCCAGTTCGACGCGGGGCCCGGCGGGAAGCTGAGCGGACTTCCCCAGAGGCATGTCGACACCGGCATGGGGCTGGAGCGGGTGGTCAGCATCATCCAGAACACCCGGCAGTTCCGCAGCTTCGGCGCCGCGATCTCCAACTACGACACCGACGTGTTCCGGCCGATCTTCGACGCCATCGAGCAGATCTCGGGCAGGAGCTACCGGGCCACCCTTCCCTCGCGCAGGGCCGGGGAGCTGCCCGGGCAGGAGTGGATCGACATCGCCTTCCGCATCGTCGGAGATCACGTCCGCGCCCTGTCCCTGGGGATCGCCGACGGGATCGAGCCGGGAAACAGCGACCGCAGCTACGTGCTGCGCCGCATCCTTCGGCGGGCGGTCCGGGCCGGAAGGAGCCGCCTGGGCCTCGAGCGCCCCTTCGTCCACCGGCTGGTGGAGGCGGTGGACCAGACCCTGGGGGACACCTTCCCGGAGCTGCGCTCCGGGCGGAGCAGGATCGAGAGCGTGCTGCTCCAGGAGGAGGAGGCCTTCCTGAACATCCTGGACAAGGGGAGCGGGCTGTTCCAGGACCAGCTGCGCGTCTTCCGGAGCCGCGGGCAGGACGTGCAGGACGGCCAGGAGCTTCCGGGCGAGCTGGCCTTCGAGCTGTACGACACCTACGGAGTCCCGCTGGACTCGATCGTCGAGATGGCCCGGGAGCACGGCCACCCGGGAGTGGATGTCCGGCGCTTCGAGGAGCTCATGTCCGGGCAGAGGAAGCGGGCGCGGGCCGCCCGCAAGACCCGGACGGTGGAAGTGGCCGATCTGGGCGAGCAGCCGCCCACCCGGTTCTGCGGCTTCGAAATGCTGGGGAGCCGATCCGAGCTGCAGCGGCTGGTGTCATTGGAGGAGGGCTTCGGCCTGCTGCTCGACGTCTCCCCCTTCTATCCCGAGATGGGGGGGCAGATCGGGGACCGCGGGATCCTCCGCAAGGACCGGGAGCAGTGGGAGGTGCTCGACACCCGCAAGGTGGGACGGGCCACCCTCCATGTCCTCGGGGGGAAGCCTGGCGGCCTGCGCCAGGGCGACGAGGTGACGGTCCAGGTGGACGCCCGGCGCCGCCGGGCCGTCGAGCGGCACCACACCGCCACCCACCTGCTGCACTGGGCCCTCCGGGAGGTGGCCGGCCCGTCGGTCGGCCAGAGGGGATCCCATGTGGGGGACGGCAAGCTGACCTTCGACTTCAACGCCCAGCCCCTGAGCCCCGGGCAGGTCGGCGAGGTCGAGCGGCTGGTCAACCAGCGCGTCGTCGACGACGAGCCGGTGCACTCCTTCGAGACGGATCGCTCCCTGGTGGAGGCCCGCGACGACGTCATGCAGTTCTTCGGGGACAAGTACGAGTCCCGGGTGAGGGTGGTCCAGATCGGGGGCAGCCCGGAGGGCCTGGACGGATTCTCCATGGAGCTGTGCGGCGGAACCCATGTGCGATCCACCTGCCAGGTGGGCCTGTTCCGGATCCGGAGCGAGGGAGCCGTCTCCTCGGGGATCCGGCGCATCGAGGCGGCGGCCGGAGAGGCCTCCCTCGGCCAGGCGCTCCAGGAGGCCCGGCTGGTGGAGAGGATGTGCTCCCTGCTCCGCGCTCCGGCCTCCGAGCTGGAGCGCAGGCTGGAGCGGAGCCTGGAGGAGCGCCGCAGCCTGGAGAAGCGGCTGGAGGCGCTGGAGAAGGGGATGGCCCGGGAGCAGTCCCGGGCCCTGGTCGGCAGATCCCGCCCGGTTGCGGCGGCGCAGTCGGAGATCCCCCTGATCGTGGAGAACCTGGGGGATGTCGGGTCCCCTAGGCTCCTGAGCGTGGCCGAGAACCTCAGGTCCTGCTTCCAGGGCGTGGCCGTCCTGGGCGGAGGCCGCCAGGGCTCGGCCCTGCTGGTCTCGGTGGTCTCGGGCAAGGAGTACGCCCCGCTGGTCCGGGCCGACGGGCTGATCCGGGCCATCGCCCCGGCGATCGGGGGCAGGGGGGGCGGCCGCCCCGACTTCGCCCGGGGCGGGGGAAGGGACGCCGAGGGGCTGGATCGGGCCCTCTCCCAGGTGGAGCCCTGGATCCGGGAGAACGCCGGCCGCAGGCCATGACCCGGGACGGCTTCGATCCGGTGGACTTCCTGCTCGGGGAGATCCGGGACGGGAGGATGGTGGTGATGGTCGACGACTCCGACCGGGAGAACGAGGGGGACCTGATCATGGCGGCCGAGAAGGTCACCCCCGATTCGGTCAACTTCATGGCCCGCTTCGGGCGCGGGCTGATCTGCGCGCCCATGACCCGGGACCGCCTGCAGGAGCTGGGGATCGGGGAGATGGTCTCCCGGAACCGCGACGCCTACCGGACCGACTTCCAGATCAGCGTCGACGCGGCGAGGAACATCGCCACCGGGATCAGCGCCGCGGACCGGGCCGAGACCATCCGGGTGATGGCCGATCCCCGCTCCCGGAGCAGCGATCTGGTGCAGCCGGGACACGTGTTCCCCCTGCGGGCCCGCGACGGGGGAGTGCTGCAGCGGGCCGGCCATACCGAGGCGGCCGTGGATCTGGCCCGTCTGGCGGGCTGCCGGCCCTCGGCGGTGATCTGCGAGATCATGAACGACGACGGGGGGATGGCGAGGCTGCCTGAGCTGAGGGAGTTCGCCCGCCGCCACGGGCTCGGGATCGGCTCCATCGAGAACCTGATCGAGCACCGGCGCCGCAGGGAGAAGCTGGTGGAGTGGATCGAGACGGTGGACATGCCGACCTGCCGGGGCGGCTTCAAGCTCCATCTCTACCGGTCCCGGGTGGACGGGGGCGAGCACATAGCCCTGGTGGCGGGCGAGCCCGGGGGAGCCCGCCCGGCGCTGGTCCGGGTGCACAGCCAGTGCCTTACCGGGGACGTCTTCGGCTCGCAGCGCTGCGACTGCGGAGGGCAGCTGCAGCAGGCCCAGGAGCGCATCGCCCAGGAGGGGGAGGGCCTGCTCCTCTACATGATGCAGGAGGGCAGGGGGATCGGCCTGTCGGACAAGATCCGGGCCTACAGGCTGCAGGAGAAGGGCTACGACACCGTCGAGGCCAACCGGAAGCTCGGCTACAGGCCCGACCTGCGCGAGTACGGCATTGGAGCCCAGATCCTCAGGGACCTGGGAATCCGGAAGATCCGGCTGCTCACCAACAATCCCAGGAAGGTGGTCGGGCTCGAGGGCTACGGCCTGGAGATCGTCGAGCAGATCCCCATCGCCACGCCCTCCAACCCCCACAACGAAAGGTACCTCGAGACCAAGAAGTCCCGGATGGGGCACAGCCTGTAGGGCCTGGCCGCCGGCGGCGCGCTTCCGGACCGCCCTTCCGGACTACCGGATGCCCTTGGCCTCCAGCTGCAGCATCTCCTCCTCCCATTCCACCCGTCGGCTGTCATGGGACTCGCCGGCGGGAAGGAGGCTCCTGCGGGTGCAGTTGGTGAGGGCCTGAAGGGTCTGGTATCGCCGGGTCTTGGCGATGGCGGGAGGGATGTGGTCGCGGATGATCTCCAGGACCTCCTCGAAGCCGAGGCGTCCTCCCTTGGCCCTGAGCTCGGAGCGCAGCGAGGCGAAGGCGGCGGCCGAATGGGAGCCGGTCGCCTCCTTGAGGCGCTCGAGCCGGGACTGGTCCAGATCCTCGCCCAGCACCGGGGCGGCCATCCAGCGGACGAACTCCTCGCGATCCTCCCCGTCGGGATCCAGCACCGGGATGATCAGGTCGCCGGCGCGCCCGGGGCGCCGCAGATCGGGAGAGAGGAGGTGGATGCGGGCGGTGATCAGCAGCCAGGCCACCCTCCCTCTCAGGCCCGGGTCCGACATCATGCCCTGGATGCGCCCGGTCAGGCGGCGCTCGGTGGGGTGGGCGTCGGCTCCCACCCCGCCCAGCTGGGTGTCGGCCTCGTCCATGAAGATGAGCACCTTGGAGAGGGCGTAGAGCACCCGCCGCAGCCGCTCGAAGATGACGTCGGTCTGGCCGAACCACTGGCTGCGGATGTTCTTGATCACCAGCACCACCATGTTCAGCTCGGTGGCCAGCGCCTCGAAGATGAAGGTCTTGCCGCCGCCGATGGGTCCCGCCACCGCGGCCCCTGCCAGCGCCTCGCTTCCGGTGGTGGAGAACCGGGGGATCAGCTCCCGCCGCAGGAAGGCCTTCAGGCGGCTGAACCCGACCACGTCGTCGAGGGTCTGCTGCGGCTTCTTGAACTCCACCACGTCCTCTCCCAGCTGGCTCTTGATATAGGACTCCACCTTGGCGATCACCGTCTCCTGGCCGAGGGGCTCCTGATCGTGGGTGGCCCGCTTGAGCAGCTGCAGCAGGGCGTGCAGGGAAAGCCCGGCGGTGAAGCGGGCCAGCTCCCCGACGCTGCCCCACAGGCGCAGCTCGGCGCCGGGGGGGAGGGATCCCGCGTACCACCCGATGAAGTGCTCCCGGGTCTCCAGGACGGGCGAGGGCACCTCGATCTCCAGCAGCTGCGGCAGGGTGGCCACCCGGTGGTGGATCTGGCTGCGCGACTCGGCGATCAGGACCACCGAGTCCGCCCCGCTGACGAAGCCCAGATCGGAGAACCAGTCTTGGCAGATCCCGATGCGCTGGCGATCGGTGTCGCTCAGGCTGGTGATCGGGGCCTCGGGAAGGATCATGTCGGCGCTCTCGATGATCACGATCAGGTTGTCGGCCATCAGCGGCTGCCCGTTGATCCGGGTGCGCGAGCAGAGGCACATCTGCCGCAGTAGCTCCAGGGCCAGGGTGGGGTTGTTGAGGGCCTTGCGCAGGCTCTCGTCGTAGGTGCCGACGATGTGCTCGATGTCGGCCGCGGTCCGGTCCCGGGCGGTCATCTGCTGGATCGCCAGCTCGCTGCTGTCGTAGCCGCTGCGCCACTGCAGCCAGGCGTCGCGCATGTACGCTGAGCCCTCCTCGGTGCAGAAGCGGATTGGGCCGTTGAGCTCGTAGACCACCACCACGATGCCGGGGAGGTTCCAGCTGTGGGTGAGGTAGTCCACCAGGGGGACGTAGTCCTGCCCTTCCTGGCCGTAGGCCAGGAACAGGTCGTGGATGTTCCCGGTCAGCGCCAGGGTGCGCGACTGGCCCGAGTTGATCACCCGGCCGGCGTCCCTCAGGAAGGGGTAGGAGGGGAATTCTTTGCTCATGGCGCGTCTCGTTCCTTCCAGTAGGTGATCGATTCTCCGGGAGGATCCAGCCGGGAGGCGTCGAACACCGCCGAGAGGAGCTCGGCGCGCTGGTGCTCGAAGCTCTCGAAGTCGCGGGGAGTGTGGGGCTCGAAGACCGGGGAGGGGCGGTCGTAGACCACCGTGGCCCCCGGACAGGAGGCGTGCCCCCGCTCCTTCCAGTCCCAGTACATCGAGAGGCCGATGAGCCGGTCCCCGACATAGAGAGCCTCGTTGAGCTCGTGGGTGACGATGATCAGGGTGTAGGGGGGGCGCTTCCCCCCGCTCCGGGCCTTCCGGTTCTCGTCGTAGAGATCGAGCAGGAGGCGCTGCAGGCTTTCCCGGGTGGACTCGTCGAGGGCCCCGAAGGGCTCGTCGAGGAGGATGATCTCGGGCTGCATGATCAGGGTCTGTGCCAGGGCCACCCTCTGCCGCATCCCTCCCGACATCTCGTAGGGATAGAGCCCGAGAGCGTCTCCCAGCCTCACCCGCTCCAGGTACTCGGCGGCCAGCTGCAGGTGCTCCCTGCGCATCCTCCTCCAGGCCATGGGGCGGAGGATGCGCCCGAAGTAGCCGCTCCGGTCCAGCTTCAGCCCCAGGGCCACGTTCTCCTGGGCGGTCAGGAAGGGGAACAGGGAGTAGTGCTGGTAGACGATGCCCCGGTCGCGCCCCGGGCCCTGGACCGGCGACATGATCCCGTTGAGGCGGTCGGTGCAGACGAGGATCCGGCCCTCCCGGGAGGGATGCGTGCCCACGACGGCCCTCAGCAGGGTCGACTTGCCGCAGCCGCTGGGCCCCACCAGCGAGAGGAACTGCCCGCTCTCCACCCGGAAGCTGACGTCGTGCAGCACCGGCTTGTCCCCGAAGCCGTGGCATATCTCCTCGCACTCCAGGGCGAGGTCCGGTCCGGGTCCGCTCATTTCCTCGCGTGCCAGGGGCAAAGCCTGCGCTCCAGCATCCTCAGGGCGTAGTCGACGGAGAATCCGAAGAGCGCCAGCAGCACGAGGTAGCAGTAGATCACGTCCATCCCGATGACCTTCTTCATGAAGCGGATCCGGTATCCGAAGCCCTCGTCGGCCAGGGCGAACTCGGCGGCGATCAGGTAGACCATGGCCGGGCCGATCATCAGGCGGACGTTCTCCAGCACCTTGGGGAGGACGAACCGGAAGATCAGGGACCAGACCACCTCGGTGTGGGAGGCTCCCAGGGTGTAGGCCTTGTAGAGGAGCTCGTCGGGGAAGGCCCGCACCGACAGGTAGATGCCCAGGGTCATGGTGGGCACGATGCCGAAGGCTATCATCGCCACGTACATCTCCAGCTCCAGTCCCGCCATGATCACGAACACCCCTATCGCCGCGGTGGGGGGGATCTTGGCCAGGAAGGTGAGCTGGGGATAGAGGACCGCCTCGAACCTGGGAAAGCAGCCCATGTGGATCCCCAGCAGGACCGAGGCCAGGATCCCGTAGAAGAGCCCCAGGAACAGCCTCCATCCGGTGGCCAGGGCGTCGGTGGCCAGCCAGCTATCCCCCAGCGAGGCCAGGATCCCGCAGAGGGGCCACAGGAATGCCCTCCATGCGGCAGTGGCAGGGTCTTGCATGGCGATTTCGGATCCGCGATGCACGACATGCCACAGGTACAGCCTCCATCCGGGAGTGGTGTCGTCGGCGGCCGCCCAGCCTCCCCCCGAAGTCCGGGGCTCCAGGATCTTCCCGACGCCCTCCAGGATCTGCCCCCATCCCAGGACGATCTTGTCGCCGGGGTTGATCCAGGCCTGGTAGATCGACGAGAACAGGGTGTAGCCGACGACGACCGCCAGGATGCCGAGCAGCCCCAGGGCGAGCCTCCGGCGATCGCCGATCGGCTTGCGGATCATCGGGAGGGCGGCGCTCAGGGAGACTGGGAAGCGACCTTCCCGATGTAGGAGGAGTCGAAGCGCAGCGCCGCCTGGGACGCGCTACCGTAGCCCAGCTGCGGCTCCTCGTCGATCATCTGGTGGCCGAGGCAGAAGCGGACCACCCTCTCCATGATCGGGGACAGCTTCTCCTCGGCCAGGATCTCCATCCCCTGGTCCGGAGTGGAGTAGAAGCTGGTCTGCTCCACGATGGTCCTCATGGTGTCCAGATCCAGGTCGGCGAACTTCTCTCCGATGGCGATCAGGGTCTGGTCCGCGGTCTGGGGATCGTCGATGCGCCGGCTGATCTCGTAGAAGGCGTCGATCACGGCGCAGGCGAAGGCCTCGCCACCGGGCCTGGCCAGGGAGTCCTGCCCCACCACGACGGCGTCGATGATCTCCTCGGGGATCTGGGTCGAGTCGAAGAGCACTCTGACGTCGGAGCGGTTCCGGAGGATGTTGACGACGAAGGGGTTCCATACCACGATGGCCTCCACCGACTCCTGCTCCTGCAGCATGGCCGTGGCGGCGTTGTCCGGCGACATGCTGGTGAAGGCGTAGTCCGACTCCTTCTCCCCCAGGATCTCCAGGTTCCGCACGAAGCAGTACTCGGAGACCGACTTGTCCAGTCCGTACACCTTCTTCCCCTTCAGGTCGGTAACGCTCCCGATGGCGTCGGTCACGAGGCAGGCGTCGGCCCCGTGGCTGGTGGAGGTGGGCAGGACGATGGCCGAGGGGCGAGAGAGCGCCGGCGCCAGCGCGTCCATGTTGGTCAGGCAGGCGGCGTCCGCCTGGCGGGCCGCAAAGACGGTGATGCAGGTCTCGTAGTCCGCCTGGCGCAGGACTATGTCGACCTCCCACTTCTCCTCGAGGCTGCCCAGAGCCCCCTCCTCCTTGTCGATCAGGCCGATGTCGTCCGCCACCCCGAAGACGCTCCAGGAAGGATACTCGCTCCATGCCAGGGTGAAGACCGGAAGGGGCTCCCTTCCGCCGGAGCCGCAGCCCGGCAGCGCCAGGAAGAGGAGGGGCGGGAGCAGGATGCGTGCAAGCCAGGCGTGTTCTTTCATCTAGGCGGGGTCTTTCTCGGTCCTATTCGGGGAGCGAGGTCCGCTCCTTCTTGTCCTTCTCCTCGGGAGCGTCCTTGGGGGCGTCCTCGTCCAGCCCCAGCAATGAGTCGAACTCCGAGGACGACTGCGAGGTGCGGGCGTACTCCAGGAACTCCGCCTGCTGGGCCTTGGTGTCGGTGCCCGCGATCTCCGAGGAGATCCGGGCCTCGGCCTTGATCTCCTGGCGGATCTTCCTCAGGGACTGCAGCTCCTCGGTGGTGCCGTCCTGGGCGATGCTGGCGAAGGTGTCGGCGATCTCCTTCTCGTGCTTGGCCGAGATGACCTCGGCCACCGCGTCCGACTTCTCGTCTCGCAGCTTGTCGACCTCGCGGATCAGCTGCTGCAGCTGCACCTTGTGGTCGGCGATGTTCTTGGCGTAGTTCTCCACGTCGCCCTCCAGCTCCTCGATGTGCTGCTGCTTCTCGGCCAGGGTGGCGGAGAACTGCTGGAAGGCGGCCTGGCACTTCTTGTAGTCCTCGTCGGCGTGGATCTCCTCCTTGGACTTGCCCTCGGAGCGCAGCTTGGCCACCGACTGCTTGGCCTTGGCCAGGGCCCCGGCCTTGAGGCGCTCCAGGTTGGAGGTCTCCTCGGTCAGCTGCCGGATGCGGGCCAGCTTCGACTCCTCCTGGGCCAGCAGGCCCGAGACCGCCTGCTTGTACTGGTGGATACGGGAGACCTTCTCCTCGATGATCTCGTCGTACTTGGCCTGGATCACATGGGGGTTGGAGTCCAGGATCCGGCGGGCCGAGTCCACCTTGCCGGTCAGCAGGTATCCGACCGCCTTGATCCATCTGCCTAGGGCCTTGAACATGTCTGGGTCCTTTCGCTGTCGATGCGGGTTCTGTCTCCGGGAAGTCCTGGAGGCCGGTCAGCGGGGGGAGCGGACTCGGACCTCCTCCACCCAGCCGCTGACCCGCTCCTCCACCGAGCGGGCCACCGAGAGGCTCTGATCCAGCTCCTCCCGCATGCGCTGCAGGCGCTCGCCGGCCGCCTGGCCCGCCTCCAGCTCCTTGAGGCGCACCAGGGCGTGGCTCAGCTGCCTCACGCCGCTCTCGATCTCGGAGATGATCGATTCGCGGCGCTCCAGGATCGGGCTCCTGGCCGCGTCGGTGGAGAGCGAGCCGGCCGTCCTCCACAGGTGGATGGTCTGGGCCAGCAGCTGGACCGAGTGGTTGAAAAGCTGCATCACCTGGCCGTGGATGTCGACCACCGTGGAGAGGTGGTGGGAGGGAGCGGTGTGGATGGAGTCCCGGAAGGCTCCGACCAGCGAGCGCAGGTCCCGGAGGGCCTTCTCGGGGCGCGGATCGTCGTCCGAGCTCTCCAGCTCGCCCTCCAGCCGGTCCAGCTCCTGCTCCCGCTGCGCGATCTCCTGCTCCTCCAGATCCTGGATCACCCGGGAGGCCTCGGCGTCGTCCTGGAGCAGCAGGCGTGTCAGGAAGAGGCCGGCCGAGGCGGCCAGCCCGGCGATGCCGGCGAAGGCGGCCAGGGCGGCGGACCTTCCGTCCAGCGCCAGGGCCGCGGCGAGAGAGGAGGCCCCCAGCACGAAGGGAACCAGGACCCAGGGGCTCTCCAGGTGGCGGAGCAGCAGGTTCCTGCGGATCTGGCGCTTGTCGATCATCGCCCTTGGACCGGCCGTCGGCCCCTCGGAGGGTAGGGCAAGGCCCTCGGGGGAGACAGGAAGAAGTGGCGCCGGGAGGATCGGCCGCAAACGGGGAGGAAGCATCCTAGTAGGGGAGCTGGCCCACCACGAACCGCACCGACTGCGCCGCTCCGCTGCGGTCGCCGGAGGGCTGGGCCTCGGTGCGGATCCGCTCCTCCGGAACCCCTTCCCCGATCAGGAAGCCGGCGGCGGCCCGGGCCCTCTCCTGGGCCAGGACCCGGTTGGCCTCCCGGTCCCCCTCGGCCCGGGTCTGCCCGATGATCCGCAGGTAGAAGTGGGGGAAGGTCTTCAGCTTGCGGGCCGCCTCGGAGAGGTGGCGGCGGCTGAAGGGGCTGATGCTTCCCGATCCCCGAACGAAGGCGATGGGCTCGATCTTGAGCTCTCCGACCGGCCGCAGGCGGCTCCACATGCCCTCGGAGAGCGCGCCGGCCGACTGGACCGTGCGGACCGCTCCCCGATCGGGATCCTCGCCGGCCGGATGGAATCCTTCGTCCCTGAGCTGCTCCAGGATCTCCCGGTAGAAGAGGGTGTGGTACCTGCCCTCCAGGGGATCCTCCCGGATGGCCCCGGTGCGCACCAGCACGTCGACGATGTTGATCAGGATGTCCTCGATGTGCTGCTGTCCCTGGCCCGCCTCCTCGAGGCCGAAGTGGGCGTAGTTCTCCAGGGTGTTCTTCCACCGGATCCCCTGCACCACCTTGGCCGAGAGCTCCTCGGAGAGCCGCTGGCCGGCGGCGCGCCCCGAGTCGTCGGCCACCAGGCGGACCATCCCCCCCTCGCTGCTGTGGTACTCCCAGGCGGCGCCCAGGTAGGCCCTGAGGAAGGAGGCCACCAGTCCGGGATCGTCCCGGAGGAAGGAGCGGCGGGCGACCAGAACGTCGACGATGTACCCCTGGATCCGGGAGGAGTCCAGGAGCACATGGTAGCCGTGATCCTGGACCGCGCGGGTGACATGCGGCTCCCACAGGACGAAGGCGTGCCTCCGCCCCCCGCGGAGGTCCCGGGCCTGCCTCAGGGCGTCCGCCCCGCTCTCGGCGGCGATGGACCATTCCTCGGGCAGGCTGGGGAGGCTGAAGTTGGCCAGCACCACCCGGGCCAGGAACTCGCTGGGGGAGCCGGGAACGACCACCAGTCGCGCCTCGGGGTGGTCGAGGGACTGCAGATCGGGCAGATCCTCGGGACGGCCCACGATGGCGTCGCCGCCCACGGTCTCGTCCAACACCATCACGATGCTTCCGGGAAACTCGCCGGCCCGGGCTCCGGCGCTGATCCAGGAGTCGACGGTGAACGCGGCCAGATCCAGCTCCCCGCTCCTCAGTCCCTGCAGCCGCTTGTCGTAGTCGGCACGGTCGTCCTCCACCACCAGCCGGACGCCTTCCCGCTGCAGCCTCTTCTGCAGCTCCGGCGAGCGCAGGATGGCGTAGCCGGAGAAGGAGTCGGCCGCCAGGCGGATCTCGGATCTGTAGCGGCTCTGCGAGCCGGTTTCCTGCTCCAGCTCCCGGTCGAGGAAGGGGGCGACCAGGAACTTGTAGGCCACCGCCAGGACGCCCAGCAGGACGCACCACAGGATTGCGGCGACAAGGCAGCCCCTGCTCCGCTTGCCGCTCATTTCCGTCGCCGCACGGCGATCACCAGCGCAATCAGGATCAGGATCGGCAGCAGCTTCAGGAAGTTGCTGCCCCTGGAGCTGCCTTCACCTGGAGCCGGGGGAGCGGGCGCGGGGCCTCGTGGCGCCTGGGGGGACGTGGCGGTCCTGGCTGCCCGATCGGCGGGCGGGAGCGCCTGGGCGGCGGTCCTGGATCCGATGGGATGGTTGCCCGAGCTGGACAGGGCCTGCAGCAGGGAGCCGGCCATGTCGGGGGGAATGGGGGCGATCAGGTCGAAGGCCTCCTCCATGCTCATGCCGTCAGCAGAGCCGGAGACTTCGGCGAAGGTCTCCCGTATCGCCTGCTCCAGCGATTCGGGATCGTCGGCCCTGCGGTAGGAGTGCGCCAGGCCGGCCAGGGTGTGCTCCTGGTCCATGTCCACCCCGATGACGTCCATCACGATCCCCCGGGAGAGGATCTCGGGGGCGTGGCGGCGCACCAGGCGCTGGTCGTTGGCCTTCCCGTCGGTGACGATCAGGAGGCGGTAGGTGCCGTATCCGTACTGATCGGCTCGGGCCTCGAGCAGGCGGTCGGCGCCGATCTTCATGTACTGGCCCAGGGGCGTTCCCGAATGGGGCCTGGGGAGGGCGATGGCCTCCATCAGATCCGCGTCGACGCGCGGGCCCAGCGGGTAGGCCCAGGGATCCCTCAGGTTGGCCGCCCCGAAGACCAGCAGGCCGATGTGCGTGCTCTCGGGGACGGTGGAGAGCACCTTCCTGAGCGCGTCCTTGGCGGCGGCCATCTTCTCGGCGGCGCCGCTTCTGAGCCTCTGGGCCATGGAGCCGGAGGCGTCGAGGATGATCACCACATGGTCGCGGCTCTGGGCGCCCGTCCCGGGGAGATCGCCCTGGGCCAGGCCCGCGGGAGCGGCGAGGCAGAGGGCGAGCGGAACGATTCGGAGGATGCTGGTCACTGGGGGGCGGGGGGCTTAGAAGTCGAAGTCCGATTCGGTGGTGGCCTCGGCCGGCACCCGGATGATGCGGAACTCTACCCTCATGTTCTGGCGCGCCTCGGCCATGTTCGAGGGCTTGGAGATGAAGGGCTCGCGGATGCCTACTCCGGTGGGCTGGATCTGGCTCCGGTCCAGGGTTATTCCCTTGCTCCCTGCGTATTCGACGATCGAGTCGAGCACCTCCTCGGCCCGCTTCCGGGAGAGGTTCAGCGCCGCCTGCATGGTCTCCCGGGGGTTGTATTCCTGGACCCCGTCGAAGGCCCCCTGGGTGATCAGCTCCACCAGCCTGGGGGTGTCCTCGAGCTGCAGGGGCCTGCCCTGCAGGGAGTAGCGGTAGCTGCCCCGGGTTCCCGAGCGCTGCAGGATCCCCTTGCTGGTTCCGGCACGGACCAGCTCCACCAGCGTCTTGGTGGGATCGGCGTGCCCCCGGATCACCACCACCGCGTTGCCGAAGCGCTCGGCCGCCTCGATCACCCGCTGGAACTCCGCCCCGTACTGAACCGCGCTGAAGGCGGTCTGGTTGGGATCGAAGCCGATGGTGAAGGTGAAGATGGTCTTGTCGTCCAGGCCCTCTCCCGAGCCGAGCAGCTCGATCTCGTCGAGCACCGCCTCGGCCCGGAAGCGCTCCTCCCGCTTGATCTCGGTCATCTCCAGGTAGTCCAGGAACAGCCGGCTCTGGTAGTCCATGCCCGAGGGGAAGAGCCCCATCTTCTCTCTGGCGTAGCCCTGGGAGACCGCCAGCTCCAGGGCCGATTCCTGGAAGGCCTCGAAGTTGCTCAGGTTTCCGGCGCCGGTGAAGAAGGACACGTTTCCGGGATACCCGACGAAGGCGCAGTCCTGGAGCAGGCCGTAGGCGTCCTCGATGGTGGGCACCGCCTCGCCGTAGATCCTCTGGGCGGTGCGCAGCAGGTCCTCGAAGGGGCGTGAGCCGCTCGCCTCGTAGCTCTTCATCATGGAGACCACCTCCTCGGCCCCCTTGAGGTAGCCGGCGACGAACTTGGCGATCATTTCCCGGTTGGCGTCGTAGAAGTCCTTGCGGACCACGTACACGTCGGCGATGGAGCGGGACAGCTCGGCGGTGGATACCAGCACATGGGCGCCGCGCACCGTTCCCTCCGCCCCGGTCCCCTTGCTGCCGATGGCGGTGCACAGGCCGAACATGTCCGGCGAGATGACGAAGCAGGCGTCCACCGAGGAATCGCTGCGGAAGATCTCGGCGGGGGAGTCCTCGGTGCCGGTGAGATCCGAGGCCCACCGCACCTCGATGTCGCTCCATTCCAGCCCCGCGGTCTTGAGGATGTCGTCCAGCATCCCCACGTGCGGGCCGCCCTGCTGGAGGACCAACGTGCTGCCTTCGAGATCGGAGATGGTGCTGAGGCTCTCCCGGGCGACCAGGTGGTCTCCGGCCGACCAGGTGAGCTGCAGGACGACCGCCCCCTTGGTCCGGGGATCGGAGCCGATCACCTCCGAGGCCATGCCCATCATGCGGAAGGTCCCCCGCAGGAAGGGGCTCTTGCCCGAGAGATAGTCCCTCACCTGCGCCACGAAGTCGTCGCCGGGAACCAGGCTGAGGTCGAGCCCCTGCTCGTGGAAGAGGGATCCGGAGGCGGTGCTCAGCCCCCCGTTGGCGTGGAAGGTCGCCACGTCGCCGCCCCAGGTGATGTAGGGGACCTGGAGGGCGCCCGAGGAGGCGACCGGGCCGACTTCCACCGGCCCGACCAGATCCCGGAAGGAGTTCTGCCCCCACAGGGGGCTGGCCAGGGCGAGGAGAAGGGGGAGCAGCGGGAAGAGCCTCCGGCCCTGCGTGGCGGTGGTCATCGGAATTGGAATGTCAGGTGGCTGCGGAAGGGCTGAACGGGCCCGGCCCATGGAGAAGGGCTGCGCGCTGGGCCGGCTTGTCGTGAGGATGCAAGCAGAATGGCGGCCGGTTGGCAACATTGCTTTGGAAGGCCGGCAGGCCTTCGGGATTCTCCGTGGCCGGCCGCCGGCCGCGCCCGGAGAATAGCTTGGCGGGCGGAGGCGGGGTGGGCCATGCTCGGCTGCAGGCGCCGCCGGGGCGCCGATTCCGGCGCAGGCGCGCCGGCACCGGACATCGAGCGACATGAAAGCGGGAAGGGCGGCCTACGGAATCTGGAGCGGGGGGCGGTTCATGCACTTCGGAGAGGCTCTGGAGGAGGACCGGCTGGAGCGCCTAGTCGGCCACGCCTACCGCCTGGGGGTCCGCACCTTCCTCACCGCCGACGTCTACGGCAGGGGAGCGGCCGACGAGATGATCGGGCGGGCCCTCGGATCCTACCCGCGCGACTCCTACTGCCTGGTCGGAGCGGTGGGGCACGACTGGTACGAAGGCGTCCGGGACGGGGCGCGCGGCTTCCAGCGCTTCACCCATCCGGATCTCCGGGAGCCCGCGCGGTACGCCGACTACATCAAGTTCGCCACCGACCGGTCCCTCCAGCGGTGCCGGACCAGCCGCTTCGACCTCCTGCTCCTGCACAATCCCGATCGCCGGGGCTACACCAGCGAGGAGGTGTGGAAGGGCATGCAGGCGGTCAAGGAGGAGGGCATGGCGGGCGGCATCGGGATCGCTCCGGGGCCGGCCAACGGCTTCACCCTTGACCTGATCCTGTGCCTGGAGCGCTTCGGTCCGCTCATTGACCAGGCCATGATCATACTCAACCCCCTGGAGCCCTGGCCGGGCCGGCTGGCGCTGCCCGCCGCCCGCAGGCACAAGGTGGATCTGATCACCCGGGTGGTGGACCACGGAGGCCTCTTCCACGACGACGTGCGGCCCGGGCACGAGTTCCCCGCTAGCGACCACCGCAACTACCGCCCCCAGGGCTGGGTGGAGGCGGGCCGGGAGAAGATGGAGGCCATGCGGGGCCATGCCCGAAGGCGCCGGCTGACCATGCTGCAGCTGGCCTGCCTCTGGAACCTGTCCCAGGATCCGGTCCGTACCGTGGTCCCGACCCTGATCCAGGAAGCGGGCCAGGGCTGCAAGTCCATCGAGGAGAAGCTGGAGGAGCTGGCCCGCCTGCCCTCGCTGCGGCTGGATGCGCAGGAGGTGGAGGAGATCGCGGCGCTGGGGGCGAACCAGGGCTGCATGAAGCTAAAGGGGGGCAGTCCGGACTTCCAGGGCGAGGAGCTGGCCGACGGCTGGACCATCGGCCCCGAGCTGGAGGAGGTGGCCCAGGACTGGGACATCGATCCGGCCAGGGATCTGGCCTGCCTTCACTGAGCCAGGATCCAGTGGGCCGCCTCGAGGAGGTTCTCCACCACCACCGCCTTCTCCAGGCCCTCCAGGCCCTCCTCGACGACCCTCTCCCCGTAGCCGGTCCGCACCAGCAGGCTCCTGCGGACGCCGGCGTTCCAGCCGCACTGCAGATCGCTGGCCTTGTCCCCGATCATGTACGAGCGGGACAGGTCCACTCCGAACTCGCTGCTGGCGTCGAGAAGGAACTTGGGCGAGGGCTTCCTTCCCGGCGAGGGCGAACCGGGGGCCTCGGGCGAGAAGTAGATCCTCTCGAAGGAGACTCCCTCCCTTCCGGCCAGGTCCACGAGATGGCCGTTGACCGCCTCCATGTCCTTCAGGGAGTAGAGGCCCCGTCCGATTCCCGACTGGTTGGTCACGACGAACAGGAGGAAGCCCGCCCGCCGCAGCATGCGGAGCCCCTCGATGGCTCCCCCGATCAGGACCAGCCCCTCTGGATCGCCCAGGTAGCCCACATCGACGTTGATGGTGCCGTCCCGATCGACGAATGCCGCTTTCCGGTCCATCAGGAGGCGGCAAGCTGCCGGATCTCCTCCGGAGTGGCCGTGGCGGTGCCCCGCTTTCCCACCACCACCGAGGCGGCCAGGTTGGCGAAGGCGGCGGCCTCGGCGTAGCCGCTGCCTGCGGCGGCCGCCAGGGTGAAGGCGGCGATCACCGTGTCGCCCGCGCCCGAAACGTCGAAGACCTCCCGGGCCAGGGTGGGTACATGGACGGGTTCCTGGCCCCTGGCGCAGAGCAGCATCCCCATCGTTCCCAGGGTGATCAGCAGCACCCGGGGCTGGAAGCGCTCCTGGAGGATCCGCGCCGCCTCCAGGAGCCTTGCGTCCCTCATGGGATCCGCTGGCCCCGGCTCCTCCTCGATCTCGGCCAGGGCGAAGGCTTCCGTCCGGTTGGGGGTGAGCAGGGAGACCCGTTCCATGTCCACCTGGTGCCCCGGCTTTGGATCCAGGCTGAGCCAGATCCCTCTCCGGCGGCAGGCCGCCTTGACGAAGGATAGGAGGCTCTCCGAGATCATCCCCTTGGCGTAGTCGGACACGATCGCCGCCGACGCCGAATCAAGCCGCTTGGCGAGGGATTCCTTCAACCTGCTCTCCTGGTCCCGGTCCGGCTCCCGGAACTCCTCCCGATCCACCCGGACGAACTGGTGCTGGCCGGCCACGATGCGGGTCTTGGTCCCGGTGCGGTAGCCTTCCGAGGCCAGGAGTCCCTGGGGCGCGACCCCCCTCCGCTCCAGCAGTCCCGAGAGCCGTTCCCCCTCGGAGTCGGTCCCGATCATCCCCAGGATCGAAGCCCGCGCTCCCAGGGAGGCGAGGTTGCAGGCGACATTGGCAGCTCCTCCGGGCATGAACGCCTCCCGCTGGTACCTGAGCACCGGCACCGGGGCC
Source organism: Limisphaerales bacterium (assembly GCA_965221075.1). Taxonomy (GTDB): domain Bacteria; phylum Verrucomicrobiota; class Verrucomicrobiia; order Limisphaerales; family AAA164-E04; genus UBA2970. Next base: position 2,062,671 of record OZ244865.1, on the reverse strand, counting down.
TCCGGAGAGATGCGCTCCACCGATCCGAAGAGGAAGCAGTCGAGCATGACGTCGCCGATCACCAGAGCCTCGATCCGTGGGATCGCTTCCAGGATCGGGCCAGCGCAGGAGGCACCCGCCAGGGACATGATCAGTCCAAGAAGGCGGTCAGGGGGCTGGTGGGCCGGGAGGTGGCCGATTCCGGGGCCAGGCCGCTGTTCCAGGCGGCCCTTCCCGCTTCGACCGCCAGCCGGAAGGCCGTGGCCATCTGCACCGGATCCCGGGCGACGGCGATGGCGGTGTTGACCAGGACGGCATCGGCCCCCATCTCCATGGCCTCGGCCGCGTGGCTGGGAGCCCCGATTCCGGCATCCACCACCACCGGGATTCCGGCCGACTCGACGATGATGCCGATCTGGTCCCTGGTGAGCAGCCCCCGGCTGGAGCCGATGGGCGATCCCAGGGGCATCACCGTGGCGCAGCCGGCCTCTTCGAGGCGCCGGGCCAGGACTGGATCGGCGTTGATGTAGGGCAGGACCGTGAATCCCTCCTCCACCAGCTTCTCGGCCGCCAGCAGGGTCTCCACCGGATCGGGGAGCAGGTAGCGGGGATCGGGGTGGATCTCCAGCTTGATCCACTTCGGGAGCCCGGCCCGGGCCGCCAGCCTCGCCAGCCGCACCGCCTCCTCGCAGTCGGCTGCGCCGCTGGTGTTGGGAAGGAGCAGGTAGCGTTCCGGATCGATGAAGTCCAGGATGTTGGAGAGCGGATCGCAATGGTCCGAGAAATCGACCCGCCGCAGGGCCACGGTCACTATCTCGGCGCCGCTGGCCTCCAGGGCCCTGCTCATCGCCTCCGGGGAGCTGAACTTGCCTGTCCCCGCCAGAAGCCGGGAATCGAAGATGCGGTCGGCGATGGCCAGATGATCCTTCAAGCCCGGGGCATCCTAGGAGCCGCCGGTTCTCTCCGCAAGCCATAGGCAGAGGCGGCAGCCTTCCCGCTGACCGGGAGCGTGCCGTTAACGACGCGTTGGCTTGCCTGGACCAGGGCGTTGTGGAAGTCTGATCCGGTGTCTGCCCCACCTTGGATGACTCGGCGGAAATTCCTCCAGGGAATGGCCCTGGCTCCACCTGCGCTCGGGATCGCTTCTTTGGCCGCCGCATCTCCCAACGAAACCATCCAGCTTGGAGCCGTCGGCATCGGCCCGCGCTGCCGCAGGGTGCTGCAGGGCATGCTTTCATGGAGCGATGTGCGCTGCCTGGCCATCGCCGATGTCCAGGCGGAGCGTCGGCAGAGCGGCAAGGCTCTGGTCGATGCCCGCTACGGCAACAGGGACTGCCAGGCCTATGGCGACTTCAGGGAGCTGCTGGAGAGGAAGGATCTGGATGCGGTGCTCGTCGCCACCGGCGACAGGTGGCACGCCGAGGCCTCGATCCTTGCGGCCCGGGCCGGCAAGGACGTCTACAGCGAGAAGCCCTGCGGCATCACCATCGACGCCTGCCAGAGGCTGGCCGATGCCATCGACGACAACGGCCGCGTCTTCCAGGCCGGCACCCAGCGGAGGAGCGTTCCCAACTTCCAGGCGGCGGCACGGCTGGCCCGCAGCGGCCGTCTGGGACGGCTCGAGCGCCTGCATGCCTCGGTCTACACCCCGGTTCTCGGAAACCAGTGGCTGCCGGCCGAGCCGCTGCCCCCGCGGACCGAATGCGACTGGAACCTCTGGCTGGGTCCCGCTCCCTGGAGGCCCTACAACCAACAGTACGTCAAGGGACGGTGGAGAGGCCTTTGGGACTTCGACTCCGGAGCGGCCTTGCTGGACTGGGGAGCCCACACCCTGGACCTGTGCCAGTGGGCCGCCGGAGCCGACGACACCATGCCGGTCGAGTACCAGCCCTTCGAAGACCGGATCGAATGCCGCTACGCCGGGGGCCTCCTGCTGGTGCTGGACTTCCTCGAGGAGCCGTTCGGGGATCGCTCCCCCCGCTTCCAGACCCGCCTGGGAACCTGCCCGGTCCGCTACGAGGGAGAGGAAGGATGGGTGGAGACCGGGGACTCGGGGGAGGTAGCGGCCGAACCGGCCTCCCTTCTCCAGGACATCCCCCTGGCGGAGAAGGCGCGAGGCCTGGACGTGTCGGCCCACTCGCGCGACTTCCTCGACTCCATCCGTTCACGCAGGGAGCCGGTGGCCAGCCACAAGGTGATGCGCAGCTCCCATATCGCCTGCCATGCCGCAGCCATCTCATGGATCCTGGGAAGGAAGCTCCGGCTGGATCCCGAGGCCGAACGGTTCGTCGACGATCCCCAGGCCAACCGCTTCCTGTCGCGTCCCGCCCGCTCCTGGTCCTGAAGCGCACACATGAGATCTTCCACATGCCTCCTGGTCGCTCTCGCAGGCCTTGGTCCGCATCTGGCGACCGGGGAGAACTGGTTCCAGTGGCGAGGTCCCCATGGCAACGGCACCTCGCCCACTGCCAACCCCCCGGCTGAGTGGAGCGAGGAGAAGAACATCCTCTGGAAGCGGCCCATCGAGGGGGAGGGGAGCTCCACGCCCATCCTCTGGGGGGACCGCATCTTCCTCCTCTCGGCAAGGGACACCGGCAAGGTCGATCCCAGCCTGCCCCGGCCCGAGGAACAGCCGGAGCGCAAGTTCGGCATCCGCCATCCCAACACCGAATACGAGTTCATCGTCCTATGCCTGGACGCGGAGGATGGTGAGGTGCTCTGGAGGCACAGCGTCAACCGCAGGGTGCCTCCCGAGGGCCATCACGGAGACAACAACTTCGCTTCGGCCTCTCCGGCGACCGACGGGGAGAGGCTCTACAGCTGGTTCGGCTCGGCAGGGCTCTACTGCCACGACCTGGAGGGCAGCCTCCTCTGGAAGCGCGACCTGGGGGATGCGAGCATGGGAGCCAGCCTGGGCGAGGGAAGCTCTCCGGCGCTCTACGGGGACAGGGTTGTCCTGGTGCGCGACCACCAGGGCCCTTCCTACATCCTGGCCCTCGACAAGCGGAGCGGCGAGACCCTCTGGGGGAGGCTGAGGGAGGAGGACAACTCCTGGGCCACGCCATGCATCGTGACCCGCAACGGCACGACCAGCGTCGTCGTGCCCGGAACCCGATCGGTGATCAGCTACGATCTGGAGGACGGGAAGATCCTCTGGAAGCAGCAGGGCCTCACCGACAATCCCATCCCGTCCCCCGTGGCCGACGATGCGAATGTGTACTGCATGACCGGCTACCGGGGGCACTCCCTCCTCGCCCTCTCCCTGTCGGCCAAGATCCCCGGATCGATCCAGTGGAGCAAGGACCGGGGAACTCCCTACACGCCCTCTCCCCTGCTCAGCGACGGACTCCTATTCTTCAACCAGTCGCACCAGCCTCTCTGGTCGTGCTTGAGGGCCTCGGACGGGGAGGTGCTCGTCGATCGGGAACGGCTTCCGGGCCTGAACACCATCTATTCGTCCCCGGTGGCCTCCCGGGATCACATCTTTGTCACCGATCGAGGCGGCGCCACCCTGGCGCTGGAGCGGTCTCCGGCCTTCCGTGTGGTGGCCACCAGCCGCCTCGAAGACACCTTCCACGCCTCGATGGCCCTGCAGGGCGATCGCATCTATCTTCGAGGCCGCCGCTTCCTGTACAGCATCGGAAGACGGAAGCAGGAGGGGCTTTCCAGGGAACAGGCTGAGGCGGCGATCCAGGAGCTCTGGAAGGTCCGGAGCCGACAGCTTCTGGAGGAGCGGGAGGCTGAAATCGAAGGGAGGTCCATCACTCTCGAAGGGCACACCCTGAGGTATCTGGAACGGACATTCGGAGAGGCTCCTGCCAAGGGGCGTTCGCTCTGGATCTCGCTGCATGGAGGGGGAGGAACTCCAGCTCCGGTCAACGATGGCCAGTGGCGCAACCAGATCCGGCTCTACCAGCCTGCCGAAGGGATCTACGTGGCCCCCAGGGCCCCTACGGACACCTGGAACCTGTGGCACAGGAACCATGTCGATCCCCTCTTCGACCGCCTCGTCGAGAACTACGTGATCCGCGGCCTGGTCGATCCCGACAGGGTCTATCTCATGGGTTATTCCGCTGGAGGGGACGGAGTCTACCAGCTTGCGCCTCGCATGGCCGATCGCTGGGCCGCCGCCAGCATGATGGCGGGGCATCCCAACGATGCCCGTCCCGAGAACCTGCGCAACCTGCCCTTCGCCATCTTCGTGGGAGCCGAAGATTCAGCCTACAGCCGGAACCAGAAGGCGGCCGAGTGGCAGGACATGCTGCAGTCGCTCCAGGAGGCAGATCCCTCGGGCTACGTCCATCTTGTCCGGATCTACCCCGGCACCGGCCACTGGATGAAGCTCCAGGACGCCGAGTCCCTTCCCTGGATGGCCGCCCATGTCCGGAATCCCTGGCCCTCGACCCTGGTGTGGAACCAGAACAAGGGGATCACCTCCCGCTTCTACTGGCTGCAGATTCCCGAGGATCACCTGGACAGAAGGCAGGCGATCCGGGCGCAGGTGGACGGCCAGTCGATCCACATCGCCGCCAGCGACACTCCGGCGCTTTTTCTGCGCCTCTCCGACAGGCTGCTGGATCTGGACCAGCCCGTCACCGTCACGGTCAATGGGAGGGAGCGCTATCAGGGAATGGCGGTGAGAACGCTGGGAGAGATCGAAGACTCCCTCGAGGAACGGGCCGATCCTGCCTCGGCCAGCACCGCCAGGATCCATCTGCAGGATCTCTAGCCGGGACCAGTCGCACGGGACCGGGCTCCTTGAACCGGGTCCATTTCCGGATCCATCGGCTGCAGCGCCGGCCGCTGTGCGTCCGCACGGAGGCGCTATCAGCCCAGGCGGAGATCCCTCCACCGCCTCCCGGATCGGGGTAGCCTCCATCGAGTCTGCCTCGCCGCAGCCCAGTTTGGCTTAGATTTCGGAACCCGAGGCGGCGCACCTCTGCGCCTTCGATGCTGGCCAGGGCGAGGACTACTGTCCCCCTTGCGACTTGCAGGCCAATCCAGCGGTCCGACGCCCGGGCCCGTCGGGGCCAAGGACTGGAGTGGCGTCCTCAGGAAGCTTGCTGGATCTCTCCGCTACCCATGCTCCCGGTCAACGGAAGCCTTTCCATTCCAAGCGGCCGACTCCTCCGCCAGTGGCGGAAGTCCGCACCCTTCAAGGCCGCAGGCGCCAGCCTGGGTACAAATGCCCCCTGGAACAGTTCGGAAAAACAGGAAAACTATGAAAACGGCGACATGTGCGGCTGATTCCAGATCGAACACCTGGATTCAGGCTTCGGCCGCATGCCGATGCAGATTCTTGGGCTCTTCCATGGATCGCCCGCCTTCTCCATAATTCAGGTCTTCCGTGTTCGGCTCTTTCTTCCTGCAGCCGCTTGAAGCGGAGTTCGCAAATGCTCATAGAGCATGAACAGATGCTCGATGCGTTCGCGTTCTGACGAGAAGCCGGAGCGGCGGTACAGGCGGTCCACGGCCCGGTCTACGTCAAGGTGAGCGCGTCGCAAGTCGGGCGGCATCAGGTCGGGATCGTAGAGATCGGCGAGCGTCGCCGCCGGGTGTGCCGCACGGGCGTCGAGCACAGCCTGGGCGAGCCTTTCGAGGCGGGCAAGGCCTGCCTTGCCTTCGGCGAAGCCGGGCGGGGTGGGGAAGGTGTTGTAGACCGCTCCGATGGAATAGCGGTAGCGGCTCTCAAGACGGCCGCCGACATGGCGCAGCCAGGCCATGTGCATTGAAGAGGTCAGTAAAGTGAAATCCGCCAGCGTAGCTTTTTCCAGAACGCGCACAAGGCTGCTCGGAATGACTGGCGGCTCTAGCCATCCGATCGGTGCATACTCTCGCCGCTCTGAACTGACTTCGGGAACTACAAGAAACGGCGCAACAGGAATGACATTGACATGATAGAGGGTGGGCGTGGCCGCTAGCTTCTGCGTTGGCTTGCTCTTGCTCGCCTTCCGGTAGGCTCGAACGGCCGCGATTCGCTCCCGCACTCCCGGGAGGCGTGCCAGAATGTTTGGCGGAGCATTGTGCAGCGCTAGAATCCAGCGTTCGCCGTCCTGCAGGAATTCACGCGCTCCGATAAATGGCCGGAGCCACGGCTCGGCGTCCGGTTCAGCTTCCAGAAACGCGGCACGTTCCGTCTTGCTGAAGATGAAGTTTCCGCCGTCGATGGGCTTGGAGCCGATAATCAACCGGCCCATGCCATTGATCGGGCGTGCAGCCTTCCGGACCATCAGATGCGGATTGGCGAGCCCGTCGGCGTCGAACAAATAGGGCGAGAGCGCGGCGTGACTGCTTTCCTCCGGGTCTCCGTTGATGTCGGGATAGCCGAAAAGTCGCTTCTTGGCCCGCACGTCCTTGCGCTGTTCCAGGCCGAGAATGACGACATGGACATGCGCCTTGCCGCGCGCGTCCGAACCCCAGGCGAAGGTCCGGTGCGCGAAGGCTATCTCCAGCTTGCAGCGCTCGAACAGCACCGGCCAGAGCTGCTCCACCTGCTCGCCTTGCGTGATCGAGCTGGTCGCGACGAAGCCGATCCGGGCATCGCCGCCCTTGACGTAGTTTCCCGCCTTGATGAACCAGGCGGCGACATAGTCGAGCGTTCCGCCGCTCCTTCCTAGTCCAGCTATCCCGCGCACCTGCGCACGCTGATCTGCGGTCTGGTACTTCGCTCCCACAAAGGGAGGATTGCCCAGCACAAAGGAGCACTTTTCCGTAGGCAGCAGACCGGACCAGTCCGCTTCCAGTGCGTCGCCGCGAACGATGTGCGGCGACGTTTCGAGCGGGATGCGAACGAAAGTCCGGCCGAACTCGAGGCTCAGCTGGTTGTTCATGATGTGGTCCATCATCCACAGAGCGGTCTCCGCGATGCGTGCCGGGAACTCTCCAAGCTCGATCCCGTAGAACTGGTCGACGTCAACCATCGATTGCCATGTGGCATCGAGCGCAGCCTGACCGGTCGATGCGGTCGCTTTACGAATCTCTCGGATGACCTCGATTTCGAGTAATCTCAGTTCCCGGTAGGCGATGATGAGGAAGTTGCCGCACCCGCACGCCGGATCGAGAAAAGACAGGCTGCCTAGCTTGGCCTGAAACCGCCGAAGCGCCGAGAGACGGCCCCGGCCCCGTCTCGTCCGCACCTGTTCGAACTCGGTCCGCAAGCCGTCCATGAACAGCGGCTCGATCACCTTCAGGATGTTGTTCTCGGTCGTGTAGTGCGCCCCTTGCGCTCTGCGTTTCGCCGGGTCCATAACCGACTGGAACAGCGCGCCGAAGATTGCGGGCGAAATGTTCGACCAGTTGAAACGGCAGGCATCCAGCAGCGCTTCGCGCATCGCCGTGTCGAACGAGACCGTCTGCAGGTGCCCTTTGAACAGCTCTCCGTCGACGTACGGAAAGCGGGCCAGGTCCTCGTCCAGCGTTGTCGCCCGCTTGTGCTCCGGCGTGTCGAGCACTTCGAACAAATGCATCAGCCTCGGCCCGACGTCGGAGCCATCCTCGCTTGTGCGCGCTTCCACATAGTCGAGGAAGATGTCGCGCGGCTCGAAGACGCCGGTGTCGTCGGCGAACATGCAAAACACCACACGCACGAGGAAGCGCTCCAGATCGCTGCCCAGGTGCCTGGTGTCGGCCAGCGCGTCGTGCAGCCGCCCTACAAGCTCGGCGGCTTCATTGTTGACCGGATCCTGATCGCGGAAGATCCGGCGCTGCACTCCGAGGATGAAGCCGAAGGACTCCACATTCGCAGCCAGGTCCGCAAGCGGGAAGGCAACGGTCTCGCTCTCGTCCAGATCGTGAAGCTCGAAGGTCCGGAAATCGCTTGTCAGTATGAAGCGCGGGCGTTCTCGCTCCGCCAGAGCGTCGAAATACTCCCCGGCCTGATCGTATGCCTTTCCGAGATCGCGGCCGGCGCTCTTCTGCTCGACGATCAGCACTCCCGGCCAGAACAGGTCGACGAAGCCAGCCCGGTTGTCGAGCTTGGAGACGTGCTGCTCATAGCGGGCCACTTCACGACGACGTTTTCCGAAGACTTCAAAGAAGTCGTTATAGAAGCTCTGCGTCTCGCCTTTCTCGTAGGCCGCGTGCTTCCAGCTTTCGGCAAATGCCGCGGCGCGGGCGCGAATCTCGTTCCACGACAGGCGCATCAGATTTCGCCTTGCGCCTCGCTCCGTCCAGCAATCGGCCTGCCACCGCTTGACAGCCCAGGAACGCCAGAAGGCGGGATTGTCCGGCGCATGCCAGCTCTGGTCCGAGGATCGATCATGCGTGCAGCTTGATCGCGCTCCGTTAGGCGCCAGCTCGATCCCGGAAGAGCTGCGAAGGCCGCAGCTTGCCTGCATTCGCATCCATAGATCGGCTGCATCCCAGCCAATCGCCTCAAGAGCCAAAGCCATGCTTGCCGACACACCCGCCTTGCCGTCGAGAAGGCGGGAATGCGTGCCTGGATCGCAGCCCAGATCAGGATCAGATGGCGGCAACGGGACAGAAGGCGAGCGAGCGGCAGGGAGGCGGATCCGAGGCCAGTCGGTTCCTCACGGACGTCCGCTAGGGCTCGACGGAACGGGGGCAGCGCCGGGCCTGGAAGAGGAGCGCCGCTTCCCGAAGCAGCGTCGTTCATGCAGAACGCGGTCATGATGCGCGATTCGATTGGCCAGCCTCTCGCAGCAGATTGGTTTCGCCGTCAATAAAAGCGGGACGCTTGCGGTTCCAGGCGACGATGGCGGGATCTGCTCCTGGATGCCCTTGCGTGAGGGTGCAAGGTGGCCGCGGGCGATCAGGCCGGAAACTCAAGCGATGGGGTATGGGATATCGAGGCCCAATCCTTCCGGAAAGCAGACTTGGAAGAGCTGGCGGGTTCCAGGGCGAAGCAGGCCGGCAGCCTTGCTGCCGTCCGATCAGCTGGTGGCGCTCCCGCCCCCTCTTTGCGATCGATCGGATGGCCGATCCGGCTGGCTGCCTCCTGGCGCGCGTGGAAGGGGCATGTCCGGTCGGCCCTGAGCGAGGATTCGAAAGGCAGGAACTGGAGTCCGAGGTGCTGTCCGTGCATTAGCTGTCCTTGGGCTCGAACGGCTGGCTGGACTGGATCCCAGATCTCCTTCGCCTGGCCTGGTCCTTGCTCTCGGGATCGACAAGGCGTCCCGGCTCGTAGCTCTTTCCGTCGTAGAGAACCTTGACGGGCCGATCGGGGGCGGTCGGGTCGTAGAGGAGCGTGACGGTCATGCCGGCCAGCACCGCGTCGACCTCGTAGCTGCGGCAGTCGAGGGCGACGGTGCCGTCCTGACTGACCTTGCGGCTGGCCTGGAAGAGGAACAGATCCTCGATCCGATCGATGCTTGCGGAGAGCCGCACCTTGTCCGCGGTTTCGAGCCACCGGCTCAGCGGCTCCCGGCCGTCGAGCCCCTGGTGCGGGGTATGGTGGTACTCGCCCTCGATCCAGTTGAGCAGGCGCTTGTTGAGTTCCTCGAGCGAGGCGGCTTCCGCTTCCTCCACCAGGGGGAGGAACTGCTGGCGGACGGTTCGGATGAAGCGCATGATCTTCCCCTTGCCCTGGGGCTCCTTCGCCGTGGCGTGGATCAGGTCGATGCCCAGGTTGGCCGCGATCATCTGCAGCTGGCGGCTCCGGCAGCAGGCCCCGTTGTCCACATAGAGCCGGCTGGGGATTCCCCGGCGCAGGATCCCTTCCCTTAGGGCCAGGATGAACGCCACTTCCGACTCGCTGAAGGCGAACTCGGCGTAGGGAACCACCCGGGTCGCATCGTCAAGGAGGGCGATCATGTAGGTCTTGCGCCTGCTCCCCTTACCGTCGGCCACCCGGGGCCCGTGCATCACGCCGCTCATCCAGAGCTCCCCGGCATTGGCGTAGCTGAACCTGCGGCGGTGGCGGACCTGGCGCTGCTTCTGGACCTTGCTCCGCTTCTGCACCTGGCTCTTCTTCTGCCGATCCATCAGCCCCTCGCTGCGCAGCAGGCTGTAGACCGTGGTGGGGGCCAGGCTGTCCCCCTCGGGAACCTCCCCGGTCCTCCGCGCCTTCTCGATCACCTGCCTGACGCTCAGCTTCGGACTGCGGCGCTTGATCGCCAACAGAAGCTCCATCGTCCCCACCGACATCTTGCGGCGCTGCCCCCGGTCGGCGCGGATCTTCGGCCGCAGGGAATCGATCCCCCGCTGGGGATCGTACATACGCAGCCAGTCGCAGATGGTCTGACGGGCCACCCGGGTCCGATACGAGCCGGGTATCGCCCACGGCTTTTCGGTCAGGCGGCTCATCTCCTCCCGGTACTCGGGGCTCCCCTGGGCCAGGTGGAGCAGCTCTGCAATCACCTGGAAGCGGAAGAGCGCGACCTCCATCGATTTCTGTTCTCTCCTTGTCATCCTACAGATGGCGAGGTGCCGGCAGGAAGCAAGGATACTGGCCAGGATTGCGGGAGTCCTGAATCAGATCCGCAGCCTCCGCTTGCAAGGATGGAATCCGGACGTAGCGGGCAGTTCCTTCAGGAGGTCCGCCTGCCCGACGCCCTTTGGCGATTGCGTAGGGGCAGGAGAACCTTCCTGCGCAGAGCCTGCCACATGGAAGGCACGGCCGTATTGCAGCCCACGGAGGCATCGGGAAGGAGTTCCAAGATCCTCGTCAAGTCCATATGCAGCGAATTCAACAGACGGCTTAGCCTTGCATTGTCATCCGTCGGTTGGCTCTACCGCTGCTTCACCTGCTCAATGCAGGCCGGACTTCCCGCTTCCAGCTTTCGGGCATCTCCGAGATGTCGCTGTCGTCCTGGTAGTGGACCTGGAGGTCCCTGAGCTGGCGCTGGAGCGAGGCGGCGAGCCGCCCCCGTCCTTGCTGGCCGAACAGGTTTTCGAGCTCGTCGGGATCCTCCTGCAGGTCGTAGAGCTCCCACTCGTCGCCGAACTGGTAGAAGTGCATCAGCTTGTAGCGCTCGGTACGGATGCCGTAGTGGCGGGGGATCATGTGGACGCTGGGATACTCGTAGTAGTGGTAGTAGATGCTCCGGCGCCAGTTGGCCGGCGACTTCCCCTTGAGCAGGGGGACCAGCGAGGCTCCCTGCATGTCCTCGGGAACGGGAGCGCCGGCCATCTCCAGGAAGGTCGAGGCGTAGTCCAGGTTCTGGACGAGGTGGGCGCTGCGGGAGCCCGGCTCGGTGACTCCGGGCCACTTGACGATGAAGGGCATCTTGAGGGACTCCTCGTACATCCACCGCTTGTCGTACCAGCCGTGGTCCCCGATGTAGAATCCCTGGTCGGAGCTGTAGACGACCACCGTGTTCTCGGAGAGCCCCAGATCCTCGAGCACGGCCTCGAGGCGGGCCAGGCTCTCGTCCACTCCCCTGACGCAGCGCAGGTAGTTCTTGGCGTAGCGCTGGAACTTCCAGCGGACCAGGTCCCGGCCATGCAGCCTGGCGGCATGGAAGGCCTCGTCCTTGGGCCCGTAGGCGTCGCGCCAGGCCTTCAGCTGGCTGGGGGTCATCCGCTTCATGTTGTGCCAGGCGGAGCGGTCCTGCCGCTTCTGCGAGGGGGGCTGGTCGAAGGCGGGCGTGAGATCCACGAACAAGTCGTAGTTGAGATCCATGTGGCGGTCGATCTCCAGCTCCTGATGGCGGGCCGCGGGGGCGTTGTCCTCCCAGCGGTCGAAGAGGGTGGGGGGCTCGGGGATGGAGATGTCGTCGTAGAGGTCGAGGTGGCGCAGGGCCGGCATCCAGTTGCGGTGCGGGGCCTTGTGCTGGACCATGAGCATGAACGGCCTTCCGGGATCCCGCTTCGCCCTGAGCCACTCCTCGGCCAGGTCGGTCACGATGTCGGTGCAGTAGCCGTCGATCCGTCGCCTTCCCTCGGGGAAGATCAGGTCGGGGTTGTAGTAGAGGCCCTGGCCGGGAAGGACCGCCCAGTGGTCGAATCCCTGCGGCTCCCCCTTCAGGTGGCTCTTGCCGTACATGGCGGTCTGGTAGCCGGCCTTCTGCAGCAGCTTGGGGAAGATCTGCTGGTTCCAGTCGAAGGTGTTGCCGTTGTTCATGAACCCGTTCTTGTGGCTGTGCTTGCCGGTCATGATCACCGCACGGCTGGGTCCGCAGATGGAGTTGGAGCAGAAGCTGTTGACGAAGAGCATCCCCTGGCTGGCCAGCCGGTCGATGCGGGGAGTGGGATCGACCGGCTTGAGCCAGCCGTCGTAGGCCCCGATGGCGTGGGGGGCGTGATCGTCGGTGAACAGGAACAGGATGTTGGGACGCTCCTCGTCCCCGAGGCCTCCGCTGGAGAGCCCGAGCAGGAGAGCCGCCAGCGCCGCGATGGTCTTCTTCACGATCCGGTGCGCAGTAGTTCCTAGAACTGGAAGGGGGCGTCCATGGTGCGGCGTATCTCCCGCTTCCAGGAGTCGGGCATCTCGGAGACGTCGCTGTCGTCCTGGTAGTGGCGCTGGAGATCGTGCAGCTGCCCCTTGAGGAAGGCGGCGAGCCTTCCCTGGCCGGGCTGGCCGTAGAGGTTGCGCAGCTCGTCGGGATCCTCCTGCAGGTCGTAGAGCTCCCACTCGTCGCCGAACTGGTAGAAGTGCATCAGCTTGTAGCGCTCGGTGCGGATGCCGTAGTGGCGCGGGACCATGTGGTAGCTGGGGTACTCGTAGTAGTGGTAGTAGATGCTGCGCCGCCAGTTGGCGGGCGACCGCCCCTCGAGCAGGGGGACCAGCGAGGCCCCCTGCAGGTCGTCGGGGATGGGCGCGCCGGCCATCTCCAGGAAGGTAGAGGCGTAGTCCAGGTTCTGGATCATGTGCTCGCTGCGCGATCCAGGCTCGGTCACGCCCGGCCACTTGACGATGAAGGGCATCTTGAGGGACTCCTCGTACATCCACCTCTTGTCGTACCAGCCGTGGTCCCCGATGTAGAAGCCCTGGTCGGAGCTGTAGATCACCACGGTGTCCTCCGAGAGGCCCAGGTCCTCCAGGACCGACTGCAGGCGGCCCACGCTCTCGTCCACTCCCTTGACGCAGCGGAGGTAGTTCCTGGCGTAGCGCTCGAACTTCCAGCGGACCAGGTCGCGGCCCTCCAGGCCCGCCGCGTGGAAGGCCTCGTCCTTGGGGCCGTAGGCGTCGCGCCAGGCCCCCAGCTGGGCGGGGGTCATCCGGCTCATGTTGCGCCAGGCTCCCTTGTCCTGACGCCAGACGCCGGCGGGAGGCTCGACGCCGGGCAGAAGGTCGACGAACAGGTCGTGGTGGAGATCCATGTGCCGGTCGATCTCCAGCTCCTGGTACTGGGCCACGGGGGCGTTGTCCTCCCACTGGTCGAAGAGGGTGGGGGGCTCGGGGATGGCGGTGTCGTCGTACAGCGTGAGGTGGCGAAGGGCCGGCATCCAGTTGCGGTGGGGGGCCTTGTGCTGGACCATGAGCATGAAGGGCCGCTCGGGATCCCGCTTGGTGCGCAGCCACTCCTCGGCCAGGTCGGTGACCACGTCGGTGCAGTGGCCGTCGATGCGGCGCCTGCCCTCGGGGAAGATGATGTCGGGGTTGAAGTAGAGGCCCTGCCCGGGAAGGACCGCCCAGTCGTCGAATCCCTGCGGATTACCCCTCAGGTGGCTCTTGCCGTACATGGCGGTCTGGTAGCCGGCCTTCTGCAGCAGCCTGGGGAAGATCTGCTGGTTCCAGTCGAAGGTGTTGCCGTTGTTCATGAACCCGTTCTTGTGGCTGTGCTTGCCGGTCATGATCACCGCGCGGCTGGGCCCGCAGATGGAGTTGGAGCAGAAGCTGTTGACGAAGAGCATTCCCTGGCTGGCCAGCCGGTCGATCTCGGGAGTGGGGTCCAGGGGCTTGAGCCACCCGTCGTAGGCGCCGATGGCGTGGGGCGCGTGATCGTCGCTGAACACGAACAGGATGTTGGGACGATCGTCGGCCAGGAGGCCTGCTCCCAGGAGAGCGGGCAGGAGGAGCGGAGCGGAAGGGATTCTCATGAAGGGGGAACCGAACCCTAGAAAGGGGCGGAGGTAAGTCAAACCGAAAGACCGGAACCCTCCTCCGGGGGAGGGGCGATCGGGCTGCTGGAGTGGAATCCCCGGGGAAGAAACCGGGAGAGCAGGCCGTAGGGGAGGCGGTCCGAGGCCCGCCACCAGGGACGCCTTCCGCCGAAGCGGCCCGACACCCTCGGCAGTTCCAGGATCCGGTCCAGGAACCGGACGAAGAGGCGGTGGTAGGATCCGGGGGAGTGGCGCAGGCTGAGCTTCCGGCAGGCCTCCCTGGAGGCCTGCCAGGCAGAGGGCGGGAGAGCGAGCCGGCTGCGGACTATGGAGGCCGCCTCCCTCCACCCTTCGGGAGAATAGACCAGGCCGGGATCCAGCTCCGTGACCAGGGCGTCCCCGCCGCTGCCGATGCGGGGGAACACGGGGATGGCGCCCAGGCTCATGGCTTCCACCAGGCTCAGCGGCGATCCCTCGTGATCGCTGGTGGAGATAACGAAGTCCCAACGGCCCAGCGCCTTCCAGTACTCCTCCCCCTCCCTGCGGCCCAGGAACCGGACCGGGGCCCCGGAGGGGAAGCGGGAGGCCAGCAGGCCCATGGCGTCCCCGTCTCCCAGGATCTCCAGCCTGCAGGGGATCCCCTCCCGGTGCAGGGCGTCGAGGAGGGGGGGGAGGCGATCGACCCGCTTCTGGGGCAGGGTCACCCTTCCGACATAGCCGACTACGGGCTCCGGGCCCGGAGGGCTCCGGTTGAACCTTTCCTCGGGTCCGATGCGGGCGGGGACCGGCAGGTGGCGGATCCGCTCGGGATCGAGCCCGGGCCACCGGGCCCGCACCCTTTCGGCGATCGCCTCGCTGTCGGTGAACACCCCGTCGAGGCTGCCCTCCAGCCGGTCCAGCTGGTGATCCAGGAGGGGCCACTGCGAATGGACGGCTCCCAGGCGCCTCCGGGCAGGCTCGTCCTGGTCTCCCAGGAAGGCGAGGCCCCACAGGTCGTGGTAGATCGGCACCATGGGGCGGGAGAGCCGCGGCAGCCGGCGCAGCTTCCTGCGCGTGCTTCGGATCGTGTCCCATCCGGTCAGGCCCAGTCCGCTGGCGCCCGGATGCCTGGGCGAGGGGCCCGCCGGGTCGAAGAAGGCCAGCAGCGAGCTCTCCCAGCCCGCGCGGGGATCCCGCTCCAGGTGGACGGCCAGGATCGACTGCACTCCGCCCAGCCTGGTGTAGTGGGTGAAGTAGTGGCGGAGGTGCAAGCGAGAGCGGGGGCTAGATCGTGAGCTCCAGCATCCGGTGGATGGGCTTGCGGGCTCTCTCGATCAGCTCCCGGGGCAGCTGGATCTCCGGTTCCAGCGACTCCAGGCAGGCATGGAGCTTCTGCAGGGTGTTGCGCTTCATGTAGCGGCACTCGCTGCAGCGGCAGCTGTCGGTGGGCGCCGCCACGAACTCCTTGCCAGGGCACTCCTTCCTGAGCCGGTGAAGGATCCCCGACTCGGTGGCGATGATGAAGGAGCCGGCCGGCGAGTCCCGGCAGTAGCCGACCATCTTCTCGGTCGAGCAGATCTCGTCGGCCAGGAGGCGGACCGACCGGGTGCACTCGGGGTGGGCCACTACCGGGGCCCCGGGATGGTCCTGGCGGATCCGCAGGATGCTGTCCCGCGTGAACTCGACGTGGGCGTAGCAGTTGCCGGGCCAGAGGTGCATGGTGCGGCCGGTCTGCTCCATCGCCCAGGCTCCCAGGTTCTCGTCGGGGACGAAGAGCAGCGGGCGGTCCGCGGGGGCCGCCTCGACGATGGTCCTGGCGTTGCCGCTGGTGCAGATCACGTCGCTCAGGGCCTTCACCTCGGCGCTGCAGTTGATGTAGGCGATGGTGTAGGCCCCCTGGTGCCTCTCCTGGAACCGCCTGAGGCGTCCGGGCGGGCAGCTCTCCTCCAGGGAGCAGCCCGCGTCCATGTCGGGCAGGACCACCCGCTTGGAGGGATTGAGGATCTTGGCGGTCTCCGCCATGAAGCGCACTCCGCAGAACACGATGACCTCGGCCTCGGTGGAGGCCGCCTGCTGCGATAGCCCGAGCGAATCGCCCACGAAGTCGGCCAGGTCCTGGATCTCGGGCACCTGGTAGTTGTGGGCCAGGATGACGGCCCGCCGCTCCTCCTTCAGCCGCAGGATCTCCTGCGAGAGGCGGTCGGGATGCCGGGGGGCGGGGGGCTTGCGGACGGCGAAGTCTCCGCCTCCCCTCTCTGCCAGCGTGATCGGGCGCATCGATCCTATTGTACGCTTCGGAGTGCCTAGGACGCAACGGTCATCCGGGCGCTGCGCAGCCAGTCGTAGTGCTCCTCGGCGACCATGAAGCCCACGCATCGGGGAGAGCCGCACCGGCAAGGGTATTCCTGGAAGCGGTCCAGATCGTAGCCGTAGTTCATGGTCAGCTCCTCGCCCTTGCTGACCGGGCGGGTGGTGAGGATCTCGACCAGCCCCCGCTTGCGGACCGACTCGCAGTTGGGGGCGCAGCTGTGGTTGATGTACTTGGCCAGGTTCACGGGGCCGCTTCCGTCGATGTCGGACGCCTCGTCCAGATCGTAGATGTAGTCGTTTCCGGCCTTGAGCCTCCTCGCCGACTCCTCCTTGCCGATCCTCTCGCCCAGGTAGGCGGCGATCGCGGTGTAGGGGGGAATGTCCCTGCGGGCGAAGGCGCCGATGTGGTGGATCGGGGAGGGGGCCATGCGCATCCACAGATGCTGGCTGGCTGGGGCGGGAGGCCGACTCATCGGGGCAGGAGCTCTTGCAGGGGGCACTGGTGGCAGAGGGGGCGGGCCTTGCGGCAGTAGCTCTTTCCCACCATGACGATCTGGGCATGGTAGTCCTGCCAGTAGTCCAGCCTTCTCCCGGGGCTCCTCGGGCGGAGCCGGCGCTGGCACAGTTCCTGGACGTCGTGGTAGCCGGCCTCCTCCCGGATCCAGCCGTGGCGCAGGAAGATCCTCCGGGTGTAGGCGTCGACCACGAAGCTGCAATGGCCGCCTGCGTAGAGGAGCATGCTGTCGGCCGTCTCGGGGCCGATCCCGCTGATGCCCAGCAGCTCGTTCCGGACGGCCCGGGTCTCCTGGCCGAACAGGGCGTCGAGGCTGCCATCGTGGCGGTCGCGCACATGCTCGACGAAGGACTTGAGCCGGCGCGCCTTGATGTTGAAGTAGCCGGCCGGCCGGATCAGCTCGGCCAGCGGCGCGACGCCGATGCGGCAGAGCTCCTCCAGCTGCAGCAGCTCCCGCTCCTTGAGGCGTCCTATGGCCCGCTCGACGTTGGACCACTGGGTGTTCTGGGTCAGGATGGCTCCAACGCAGATCTCCAGCGGGGTGTCGCCTGGCCACCAGTTCTGGTGGCCGAAATGCCGGAGCATCAGCCGGTAGGAGGTTGCCAGGGGAGCCGCCAACCGGTCCATTCTCCCCCCTGGCCAATTCCATGGCAAGCGGGAAGGAGGAGAGGCGGGGGGACGATCGCGAGGCGGCCGGTCCTCCGGGCTCCCCGGGGTCAGATCGGGGAGGCGGGCTCGATGCAGCCCGGGTCGTCGCTGGCCGGATTGTTGACCCGCGTGCCCACCCGGTGGGCCGCCATCCCGTCCGCCGGATAGGGCTCGAGCTGCATCGCCTCGCCCGAGAGCCAGCGGCCGTAGTCCTCCGGAGGCACGATGGCCGGCATGCGGCTGTGGACCGGCGCAACCATCCTGTTGGCGGCCGTGGTCAGGATGGCGCAGGTCTCGATCCGGCTCCCGGGCCGCAGGCCGGCGAGGGATCCCCCGGGCAGCGCGCCCTCGGGAACGGTCCAGCCTTCCCACAGCCCCGCCAGGGCGAAGGGCTCGCCGCCGCGCAGGCCGAAGAGCCAGGGCCGGCGAACGCCGCCCCGGCCCTGCCACTCGTAGAAGCCGTCGGCCGGGACGAGGCACCGGCGCAGGCGCCAGGCTGCTCGGAAGGAGGGCTTCTGGGCCGCGGTCTCGGACCGGGCGTTGATCAGCCTGCGGCCGATGGCCGGGTCCTTCGCCCAGGCCGGGATCAGCCCCCAGAGCAGCATGGCGAGGCTGCGTCCGCGGTCCCCGGCGCGCACCGCGGCGATCTTCTGGCCCGGGGCGGCGTTGTAGCGGGGGCGCAGGTCGAGCGCCGGGCCGGCCAGGTCCATCCGCTCCTGGATCTCCGGCCAGGACGAGCGCTGGGTGAACCGGCCGCACATGCGCCCGACAATAGCCGGAGCTCCCGGTGCGCGCCATGGCGTTCCCTCGGGACCGCCCCGGAGCGTCCCCGGGAGCCGATCGGGGGTGTTGACAGGGGAGCGGAGGGCGGATAGCCTGCCATCTAGCCGCCGGAGCGGCGGTCTCATTGAGAGTGGCTGAGGGACTGGCCCGTCGAAGCCACGGCAACCGGTCGGGGAGCGTGCCCCGATGTCCAGGTGCCAAATCCAGCTTGGGCCCGGGAGAGATCCCGGGCCCGGGAGAGATGAGAGAAAGCGCAGGTCTTCCAGCGGCTCTCCTCAGGTCTTCCCGGGGAGGGCCGTTTTGCTTTCCCCCGCCGTCCCAGGAGAGGAACAGCATCTATGAACCAAGAGAGCGGGTACATGAAGGCGCTCAGGTGCCGGGAGTGCGGGACGGACTACCCCCTGGAGGCCCGGCATGTCTGCGAGTTCGACTTCGGGCCCCTGGAGGTGGCCTACGACTACGAGCGGATCGGGAAGGCCCTCAGCCGTGAGCGCATCGCCTCCCGTCCCCAGAACATGTGGCGCTACCGGGAGCTGCTTCCGGTGGCCTCGGAGCCGACCGTGGGCATCCAGGTGGGCTACACCCCGCTGGTCCGGGCCGATCGCCTCGCCCGGCGGCTGGGAATCCGCGAGCTGTGGATCAAGAACGACACGGTCAACTACCCCACGCTCTCCTTCAAGGACCGGGTGGTCAGCGTGGCCCTGAGCCGCTCCCGCGAGCTGGGCTTCCGGACCGTCGCCTGCGCCTCCACCGGGAACCTGGCCAACTCGGTGGCGGCCAACGCGGCCTCGGCCGGCCTCGACGCCTACGTGTTCATCCCCGCCGATCTGGAGCAGGGCAAGGTGCTCAACTCGCTGGTCTACCGTCCCAGGGTCGTCGGGATCCACGGCCACTACGACCAGGTCAACCGCCTGTGCGCCGAGATCGCCGGCAAGTACGGATGGGCCTTCGTCAACGTGAACATGCGCCCCTACTACGCCGAGGGATCCAAGAGCATGGGCTTCGAGATCGCCGAGCAGCTGGGCTGGAAGGCGCCGCAGCACACGGTGGTCCCCATGGCCTCGGGCTCGCTGCTGACCAAGATCCACAAGAGCTACCAGGAGCTGAGGAAGCTGGGGCTGATCGACACCGAGCGGTGGGCGGTGCACGGCGCCCAGGCCACCGGTTGCTCGCCCATCTCCCAGGCCCACAAGGCGGGGCTGGACTTCTTCAAGCCGGTCAAGCCGGACACCATCGCCAAGTCGCTGGCGATCGGGACTCCCGCCGACGGCTTCTACGCCCTGAGGGTGATGAAGGAGACCGGGGGAGCCGCCGAGGACGTCTCCGACGAGGAGATCCGGGAGGGGATCCGGCTGCTCGCCGAGCAGGAGGGGATCTTCGCCGAGACCGCCGGAGGGGTCACCGTGGGAGTGGCCAAAAAACTCATTGCCAACGGGCGCATTGGCCCGGAAGATTCCGCGGTCCTCTGCGTCACCGGAAACGGTCTCAAGACCCTGGACGCGATCGACGGGCATGTGGGCAGGCCGCAGCTGATTCAGCCGAGCCTGCGCGAGTTCGAGTCGGTGGTGGAGAAGGACCCGGCCCTCGGGGCGCAGGTTCGGCACGGCTAGCAGGTAACCCTAGGAAGACATGGCGGTTCGAGTGAGGATACCAACCCCGTTGCGCAAGCTCACCGGCGGGGAGGAGATCGTCGAGGTCGACGCCGGCACGGTCGAGGCGGCCATCGGCGCGCTGCGGGAGCGCTTCCCCGGGATGGGGGAGCGCCTGGTGGACGAGGCCGGGGAGGTGCGCCGCTTCATCAACGTCTACGTCAACGGAGAGGACATCCGCTTCCTGCAGAACCAGGAGACTCCGCTGTCCGACTCCGACGAGCTGAGCATCATACCGGCCATCGCGGGAGGCTAGCGGGGGAATGAGCGCCGGACCGGAGGATCCTTCCGGGGATCAGGCCGAGAAGCTGAGGTACTGGCTGACCTACCCGCAGGAGCTGGTCAAGAGCCCGGTGGTCTGGGAGGTGGGCCGGCGCTTCCACCTGACTCCCAACATCCGCCAGGCCAGCGTCACCCACGAGCTCGGGATCGTCTGCCTGGAGCTCTCCGGCAGGCGTGAGGACATCCTGTCGGCGGTCCGGTGGATGGAGGAGCAGGGCATCGTGGTGGAGCCGGTGGAGATCAACGTGATCGACAGCTGATGGACTCGCCCGGTCCCGGCGGGGAGGCGGATTCCCCGAGGCCGCAAGGGCGCCTGACCAAGCAGGAGGTGATCGACCGGATCGACCGGGAGACCTATCTGGGGCCGGAGGCGGTCAGGCGGGTGGTCGAACGCGCCCTGGACCTGATCTACGATGCGGTGATCGAGGGGCGC
Organism: Limisphaerales bacterium; assembly: GCA_965221075.1. Lineage (GTDB taxonomy): Bacteria > Verrucomicrobiota > Verrucomicrobiia > Limisphaerales > AAA164-E04 > UBA2970. The sequence goes on along the minus strand of OZ244865.1, from coordinate 2,042,150 downwards.
GGGGTGGAGTTCCGGCATTTCGGAAGCTTCGTCTGCAAGCCCCACAAGGCGAAGATCGGCCGCAATCCCCGCTTGCCCGAGAAGTCCATCGAGGTGCCCGCCCGCATGGCGGTGAGGTTCAAGCCGGCCAGGAGGATGCGGGACGATCTGCGTCGGCTGGACCCGGACCGGGCAAGCTAGCCCCGGGGCGCTGGCATGGAGCGGCTGCCGGGCTTCCGGGACTTCTTCCCGCTGCCTCTTCCGGGGCAGGACCAGTGGAGCTTCGACTCCCGCTCCCACCTGTTCTCCCGCTGGCGGAGGGTCCTCTCCCGCTACGGATTCCGGGAGTTCGACGGACCTCCGCTGGAGCCCCTGGATCTCTACCGCAGGAAGAGCGGCGAGGAGATCCTGGAGCAGATCTACCGCTTCGAGGACCGTGGAGGCCGCCAGGTGGCCCTGCGCCCCGAGATGACCCCCTCGCTGGTCCGCATGCTGGCCCGGTGCGAGCGCCAGTATCCCAAGCCGATCAAGTGGTTCTCCATCCCCCAGCTCTTCCGCTACGAGCGCAAGCAGCGGGGCCGCCTGCGGGAGCACTTCCAGCTCAACGCCGACATCGTGGGGGAGTCCGGAGCCTGGGCCGACGCCGAGCTGGCCGCCCTGCTGATCGACGTGCTGAGGGAGCTGGGGCTCGGAGCGGACGACTTCGTGATCCGGCTGAGCAGCCGGCAGGCCTGGCAGGAGTTCTTCCTGGAGCAGGGAGGCAGGGAGGAGGACCAGGACCGCTTCTACCAGGCGGTGGACAAAATGGAGAGGATCCCCCGGGAGGCCGTGGCCGGGCAGCTGCGGGAGGTGGGGATGGACCTCGAGGAGGTGGACCGCTTCGTCTCCGGGGCCGTTCCCGACGAGCGCCTGGAGGAGGTGGTCTCCGATCTCCGGGCCCGGGGGCTCGAGGACTTCGTGCGGGTGGACTACGGGATCGTCCGGGGGCTGGCCTACTACACCGGCGTGGTCTTCGAGGCCTTCGACCGGAAGCGGGAATTCCGGGCCATCGCCGGGGGCGGGCGCTACGACCGGCTCTTCTCGCACCTCTCCGGGGGCAGGACCGATCTGCCCGCCCTGGGATTCGGGATGGGGGACGTGGTGCTTCTGGAGCTCCTGAAGTCACGCGAGCTGCTGCCCGGGCCGGAGCCGAGGGCCGACGTGTTCGTCATGGTCCTCGACGGCGGGCAGAAGGACCTGTCGGTGCGGCTGGTGCAGGAGCTGCGCCAGTCCGGCGTCCGCGCCGACTACAGCCTCTCGGTGCGCAAGCGGGACCGCCAGATCCGGCAGGCCCTCGACACCGGCGCCCGGCTCGCCCTGCAGGTGGCGCCCCCGGACCGCGTGCGGATCCGGGATCTTCAGGAGCGGCACGAGGAGGAAATGGAATGGGAGAGGGCGCTGGAGGCGCTACGGGGGAGGTTCCGGAGTTGAGCCGCTACGCCGCGGTCATCTACGACCTGGACGGCACCCTGCTGGACACCCTGGAGGAGATCGCGGCCTCCTGCAACGCGGTGCTGGCGCGGGCCGGCCTCCCCGTCCATCCGGTCGACTCCTACCGCGGTTTCGTGGGGGACGGAGTCGGCACCCTGGTCTCCCGGATGCTTCCCGAGGAGAGCCGCACCGAGGCCTCGATGCGGGAGGTCTCCCGCCAGGTGGCCCGGGAGTACCAGCGGAGGGGCAACGCCCTCACCTCGGTCTTCGAGGGCGTGCCCGGGCTTCTCGACGGGCAGAGCCGGCTGGGGATCCCCATGTCCATCCTCTCGAACAAGCCCCACGATCTGACCCTGGACTGCGTCGCCAAGTTCCTTTCGGGCTGGAAGTTCTCCTCGGTTCTCGGGCAGAGGGAGGATCTGCCCCGCAAGCCGAGCCCCGAGGGCGCCTTGCGGATCGCCGGGGATCTGGGCCTGCATCCGGCCTCGGTGCTCTACGTGGGAGACACCAACGTCGACATGATGACCGCGGCGGCAGCGGGGATGCCCTCGGTGGGGGTGCTCTGGGGCTTCCGGGAGGCTTCGGAGCTGCGCCAGGCCGGAGCCGGGGCGCTGGCGGAGGCTCCCGGCGACATCCTCTCCCTGCTCGAGGGCGGAAAGGGGCTTGCCTACCCGCCAGCGCGGGGGTAGCTTTCCCCTTCGTACTGGCGTTCGTCGAGACGTAGCGCAGTCTGGCTAGCGCGCGTGGATCGGGACCACGAGGTCGGGAGTTCGAATCTCCCCGTCTCGACCAGCCAGCCCCTTTTCCCTCTCCCCTCCCGATGCCCGTAGAGGATCTCTCCCTGGTCCTGGTCGAGCCGACCCTGCCGGAGAATGTCGGCGCGGTGGCGCGGGTGATGAACAACTTCGCCCTCAGGGATCTGCGGGTGGTGAGCCGGCGGGACTTCACCGCCGATCCCGGCGCGGTGCGGGTCGCCACCGGAGCCCGCCGACTGCTCGAGGGACTGGCCCGCTACGACACCCTGGAGGAGGCGGTGGCCCCCTTCCCGCTGGTGGTGGGCGCCACCGCCCGGTTCCGAGACCACCGCTCCCCTCCGGTGGACCTGCCCCGCATCCACCCCCATCTGGCGGAGGTCCGCTCGGCGGCCCTGGTCTTCGGGACCGAGAGCAGCGGGCTCTCAAACCGGGATCTCTCCCACTGCGGCCTGCTGGTGCGGATCCCCGCCCCGGGAGACCACGCATCTTTCAACCTGGCCCAGGCGGCGGGAATCGTGCTCTACGAGATGAGCCGCGGGGAGGCCTTCTCCGGGAAGGAGTCCCGGCGGACCCTGGCCTCCTCCTCGGAGATGCAGGGGATGAAGGCCCATCTCTTCGAGGTGCTGGAGGGGACCGGATTCCTCAAGGAGCCCCGCAGGGAGACCCTGTGGCAGAGCTTCTCCGATCTGGCCTTCCGGGCCCGCATGGGGCCGAAGGACGTCCGGCTGGTGCGCGCGCTGCTGCGGTCGGTCCAGTGGGCCCTCAGGAGCAGCCGCGGTCCTTCGGGAACCGGTACCGGTGCCAGCGCGCCCGGAGGCGCCAGAGCTTCCGGTCCAGGAAGTCGAGGAAGCGGGCGGCGATGAGGGACCGGGAGCAGAGGATGGCCAGTCCCGGAAGGGCGACCACCGCTCCCGGGACCAGCGGCGTGGGGCCGAGGATCGCTCCGACCAGGATCAGGAGGATGCCGAGGCCGATCATGGTCCAGTGCATGATCAGCGACTCCTTGGTCCGGTTCTTCCGGCAGAGGTAGAAGTTGCGGAAGCGCCGGCCCACCCGTCCGGTGCGGAAGGCGTGCGCCGCCTCGCCCATGCTCTTCGACCAGAAGATCCTCCTCCACCAGCTGGGAGGGGGATCCGGGGTTCGGGATCCTCCGGAGGAGGGACCGCCCCTGCTGGGCGCGGGGGGTGGGGTGAGGAGGGTGGTCACGGGGATGTCCCGGCTACCGGCCGGCCGTCTCCGGCTCGTACCAGTCCTGGCGGAGCCATCGCGCGATGATGCCGATCTCCTCCGGATCCAGGTTCTCCTGGAAGGAGGGCATGCGGTCGTTCCTGTCCCCGTAGAAGCGCGGGTGCGCGGGGTCGGAGATCATGTCCGCCAGCCACTGGTGGGAACCGTACCCTGTCAGGGTCGGCGCGGTGGCGTCCTGGTCCTCGAAGTGGAAGGTGTGGCAGTCCAGGCATTCCAGATCCTCGTCCAGGTGGGTTCTTCCCTCCAGGATCAGCGCCTGGTCCCGCTGGTCGGCCTGGGCCTGGTAGGGGAGGGCGGCCTCGGCCGAGAGCGCCAGGACGGCCTTCTCCAGCTGCCGCCTCTCCTCCTCGCCGTAGGCCGCCACCTTCCTCTGCACGAAGCCGACCATCTTCCCCTCGGAGAAGGCGGTGTTGCCGAAGTACCTCTCGCTGGCGACATGCTCCGGGCTGAGCAGGTCCCGCAGCCACTGGCGCGAGGCGAACTGGTGCAGGTCGGCGGCGGAGGGGGCCTCCTCCACCTCCCTTCCGGTCCCGTCGTGCCCGTCGTAGCGGTGGCAGCCGGAGCAATGGAGGGCGAAGAGCTTGGGGCCCTGGGAGAGGGGATCCCGGCGCAGAAGCTCCAGGGCCCCCTCCACCGGGATCCCCTGGCCCGAGGCCAGGACCCGTACGCGCTCTGCTTCCTCCCGGGCCTTCTGCTGGGCCAGCAGGTAGTCGGGATTGCGGGAGTCCTCGATCACCGCCAGGAGGGTGAGCGTGGCGCATCCCAGGATCAGGCCGGACAGGAAGGCGATGTTGGCGTAGTGGCCCAGCCGCCACCTTCCCAGGAAGGGCATCAGGGCGATGAGCAGGACCACTCCTCCGGGTATCACCAGGGTGCCGACGATCTCCAGCTCTCCGGGGAAGTACTTGAGCAGCTGGAACAGGAACAGGAAGTACCATTCGGGACGTGCGGCCGGGAAGTCCTCGGCGGGGTTGGCCGGAGCTCCCAGAGAGGCGCCCAGGGAGCCGTCTCCCGTCAGCCTGGGCCAGATCACGCACAGGAGGATGGCGGCGAACACGGCCAGGCAGACCACCGCGTCCTTGAACACCTGGTCGGGCCAGAAGTGGGAGTCGGGCCTGCGGATCGGCTTCCTGGGGGTCAGTCCGTGGTAGCGGAACAGGTAGACATGGCCGGCTGTGAGCAGGACCAGGAGCAGGGGCAGAAGGCCGGCGTGCAGGGCGAAGAAGCGGGTCAGGGTGTGGTGCCCGTACTCGTCGCCGCCCACCACCAGGCTCTCCAGGGAGGGTCCGATCCAGGGGACGGAGGCCATCAGGCTGGTGGTCACCTTGGTGGCCCAGTAGCCCTTCTGGTCCCAGGGGAGGAGGTAGCCGGTAAGGGAGAGGCCCAGCACCACCAGAAGAAGGGCGATGCCGAACCAGAAGTTGACCTCGCGGGGGGCCCGGTAGGCCCCGTCGATCACCACCTGCAGGAAGTGCAGAGCCAGCAGCAGGATCATGGCGTGGGCGGCGTAGTGGTGGATGCCCCGCAGCAGCCATCCCAGCTGCATCTCGTGCTGGATGAAGTAGACGCTCTCCCAGGCGGTCTGGGAGCTGGGGCTGTAGGCGGTCCAGAGCAGGATCCCGGTCGCCACCTGCACGAAGAAGGTGAAGGCCAGGGTGCTGCCCCAGACGTAGCGCCAGCGGGAGCCGCCGGGGATGTTCTCGAAGAGCAGCTCCGAGAGCAGGCGGCGGAAGCCGGTCCGTCTGTCGAGCCAGGCGAACATCGGCCCTAGAGCGCCACCTTGTCCGGCGTGCCGGCCCTGAACCTGAGGTAGGTGACCCAGATCTCTCCGTCCTCCTCGAGCCGCTCCCGATCGACTTCCAGCGTGTCGAGGCCGCGGGGGCTGGGGCTGGATCCCTGGATCGAGCCGTCCAGGGCGAAGACGCTGTTGTGGCAGGGGCACAGGAAGCTCTCGTCCCCGGCGCGGTATACCACGAAGCAGCCGGCATGGGGGCAGCTGACGCTGAAGGCCTCCACCTGGCGATCCCCCAGGCGCCTGAGGAAGACGGCGCCGACCGGGACGTTGTCGCGCCGGTTCCACGCGTCCTCCAGCCTGGCCACCACCGGGAAGCGGCGGGGTCGTCCGTCGGCGGGCAGGGAGTCCAGGGTAGCGATGCGTACCTTCTGGCCCGAGAGGCCTCCCTCCCTCCGTCGCAGGGGATCGAGCAGCACCCCCAGCCCGGCCATGGGGGGAAGAATTCCGGCCAGAAAGGCCAGAAGGCCCGCCAGGAATCCGCGCCGTCCCTTCCGCAGAGGCTCCTTCTCCCGGTCCGAGCCCGTCATGACGTCAAGCCAAGCACAGAACGGGGCAGTCTTTCCAATCGCCGCGCGTTTGGCAATAGCGCATTGAATCCTTGCTCACCGGCCCGCGGGCCGCCGACAATCGGGCCCAAGGTGCTCCGCAAGCTCGCTCCGCTCTTCAGCTGGAAACGGATCGCGGAGAACCGGCTCGCCACCGCCGGAGCCCTGTTCCTGGTCCTGCTGGCCCTGGCCCTGGCCGCGGTCCACCTCTTCTATCCCCACTCGCCCACAGCCCTGACCGAGGCGCGGCTCTCGCCCCCCTCCACCGAGCACTGGTTCGGGACCGACATCAACGGAAGGGATCTCCTGGCCCGCACCTCCTTCGGGCTGCTGATCTCGATACTGGTGGGAGTGTTCGGAGCCGCCCTTAGCCTGATCATCGGCACGGCGTGGGGCAGCCTGGCCGCCTGGTTCGGGGGCTGGATCGATTCGGCGATGATGCGGATCGTGGATGTCCTCTACTCCATGCCCTCGATCCTCTTCGTCATCGTCCTGATGGCGGGCTACGACGCGGTCGCCGCTCCCTGGATGGAGGCCCGCTTCGCCGACTCCGGGGATGCGGCCTCCAGGGAGCGGGGAGCGGAGCTCGCTTCCTTCATGAGGCTCCTTCTGCTCTACGCCGGACTGGGGCTGGTCTCCTGGCTGACCATCGCCCGCATCGTCCGAGGGGAGGTCCTGGCCCTCAAGGAGCGGACTTTTATCCGGGCCAGCCGGATACTGGGCGCCTCCTCCCCCCATATTCTGCTGCGCCACATCCTCCCCAACCTCTACGGAACGCTGATGGTCTACCTTACGCTGACCATCCCCTCGATCATTCTCTACGAGTCGTTCCTGAGCTTTCTGGGCCTGGGGATCCAGCCTCCCTACGCCAGCCTCGGCAGCCTCATTGCCCGGGGAGCGGAGCAGATCAACGCCATCCGGATCTACTGGTGGATGATCGTGTTCCCCGGGCTCGCCCTGGTCGCCACCCTGCTTGCCTTCAACTTCGTCGGAGACGGACTCAGGGAGAGGATCAATCTGGGCCGGAGATAGGGAAGCTGCCAGGCGGATCGGCTTCATTTGAGCCTGCATGGATGAAGCTTGATTCGAGGCGATAGGAAGACGGGGCTTGGCTAGCGGAGGATTCGGGCGGATTGGGCCGGAAGTGAAGCGATCTGGCGTGAGATCGGGCCATGTCGGAGATTTCGCAGGCTTCGGGAATCGCACGGTTCGCCGCATGATTCGCCTTGAGGCATCCCCACAGTCGTCCGATCGGATTCACCCCCGGCGCGAAGGGTGAAAGGAAGGAGCGTCGCTAGACGATCACCTCCCAGATGCCTGCCTCGTGCTACCGCAGGCGCCACGCGTCGGCTCGCCGTGGGCACCCGCAGCACGGGCCCGATCCGCTACCTGCTCGAGAGCTTCTGCAACGGACGAGAGTTCCTAAACGACGAGCACCTAGACGAGCAGGCGCCCCGCCGGCTGGAGGACGCGGAGAATGCAAGGGTGCACGGGACGACCGGGGAGAGCCTTGCAGACCGTCTCAAGCTAGCCGAGCGTCATGCCCTGCATCCCCCTTGGCTGTAGGCCCATGCAGGCGTCTGGGAGCCCCCGAGGCGGCACGGCAGCCGGCTTCCCTCGAGGTGGAACGACGTACCCTGCGGGGCTGCTCGGAGGTGGCGCAGTGAAGCAGGCGATGGGGCGGCGGGATCGGGTGCGCTCGATGCTTGCCGATCTGAAGATGTCCGGGGCTCTGGAAGCGGTGGACGGAATCCTGGCCAAGGCCGACAGCGGGGCTGCGACAGCTGCCGAGACTATCGAGGAGCTGCTCGACGCTCAGATCGCTCTTCTGAACAACCGGAGGCTCTTCACCGCCATGCGGGCTGGACAGCCCGGCCTCGAACAAGGATCTAGAGGAATGGACCGGCGTGCTTGGCGACGAGGTGATGGCGTCGGCGATGCTCGATCGTCTGGCGCACCACAGTAGGGCGAGTGAGAGCAGCAGAGGAGGTGCGGCCCGCAGGGCCGCGGTGCGCAGCGCAGTAGCCCAGGGGTGCCAAATCCACTCGTTTTGGGACATTTTCATTTGTAATTGGACAAGGTGGAGAGGTCCCTGAACCGCAAGAGCGACGCCTTCGCACCCCGAATTGCCGTCTTTGATGCCCGGCATGGCCTCTAACGGCGGCTCGACGCGACCCGTGGTGGTTCCATCGACCGGGGGATCGTCGGCAGATACTGCCAGACAGGCTTTATCGAAGAGCTGTCGGCCGAGACGGAGTCGCTCCCGTTGGTGCGCGGCAGGCTGCGGCAATCGGGGTGAGGGCGTTGTGGGACACGTATGTCCTACAAACCGTCTCGAGGGACATTTATGCTAAATTATGTCCCTCGAGACGGATCCCGCCCTTCGGCGACATCGAGAACCGCGGGATACACGTAGACGGCCGCCTGCCTCCCGCTCGCCTTGAACGGAACTTCCAGGAAGCCGCCTTCGCACAGACGCCCCAGGAGTCTTCGAGCGGTTCTTGGCGGAATCCCCGACTTGGTCTGAAAGTCTTTGGCATTGAATATCGGAACCCTAAAAAACCAGTCCAAAGCGTGGGCGGCATAGCGGGAACCGGTCGCCTCCGAGACGCGGCGCTTCATCTCGTCGTAGAGGGCCAGGATGCGCTGCACCCTAGCCAGGTTGTCCTCCGCCTGTGCCCTGACCGCATCCAGGAAGAAGCGGCACCATCCGGTCCAGTCGTCGTCCCGAGACACCGCTAACAGGCCGTCGTAATAGGCCTGGCGGTGCGCCTCGAAATGGGCGCTGATGTAGAAGCTGGGGGTGCGGATGAATCCGCGCTTCCACAGGAACAATGGAACCAGCATGCGGCCCAGGCGGCCATTGCCGTCTAGAAACGGATGCAGAGCTTCGAACTCGGCGTGCAGGACGGCAAGCTGAACGAGCCTGTCAGGCGCGTCGGCGTGGATATATCGCTCCCATGCAGCCAGCGCGTCCGGCAGTGCGTCTGCGCTTGCCGGCACGAACCTAGCCTGTTCCACTGAGCACCCAGGCGGCCCTATCCAGTTGGCAGTCCTTCGAAACTCGCCTGGCGCCTTGCTGCGGCCGCGCACGCCGTCCAGCAGGACCGCGTGAGCTTCCCGCACGATCCGCAGCGACAGCGGCAGTTCGTCGAGCAGCTTCTCCGCCCGGGTCAGCGCCCGGCGGTAGTTGAGCACCTCCTGAATGTCGTCTAGGCGAGCCCGAGACTCCGGCTTCCGCCCCGCCTCGAATCCCAGAACATCTCCGATGGTGGCCTCCGTGCCCTCGATGCGCGACGACATCACCGCTTCCCGTGTCATCAGAGGCGCCAGCAGGATATCCTGGTTGGGAATGCCGGCGAGCATCCCGTCATAGCGAGCCACCGCTGCTGTGGCTGGGCCGATGAACGGAATCAGAGCCTGCCACTGCAGGCGATTGTCGGGCGGGAATCCGCCGCTATGGTAGCGAACGGCCGTCACTGCGCCTGCCCTCGGAATCTAGACTGTCCCAGATTGGCGGCTTGCCTCCTCGACCTTCTGCAAGCCGGTTCCGATGACGAACCGCGCCATCGGTGTTTCCGTACGGTCCGCCATCGATTCCCGAGTTGCTGCGCTGACATGACGGCCGGGTGTCGGCAAGCGGCCGTGCTTCCCTTTTCTCGTCAAGCGCACCGGTCTTGCAGGAACCAGGCTGGCCCGCATCGGGGGCAGTCCTGGATCCGCTGCGGCAGGCATGGAATCTGTCGGCGATACGGGAGGCATCATCGGCGGAAGATTCCTTGCGGGCGCTTCCCTCAGCAAGGGAGAACTCCGGATTGCGGCAGGGCCGGATCCCCTACCTTGAGCGCCGAAACCTCCAGGAGCCCGCAGGATGGAATGAGCGAGAAGGCTCCGACTCCTCGGGCGAGCCGTGGGCTGGCGGTGCCACAGGCTTGCCGGACTGAGCGAGCTGCGAGGGCCGTCCGGCCGACGCAAGCTTCCTGCTACATGGACCTTCCGGATGATTGGTTCCGGCGGGCCTGTCAGGAGCCGGGGGAGAAGGGGTTCCTGCTCTTCTTGGCAGAGCTGGCGGAGAGGGAGGAGTCGTTGGGCTCCTCGTCCGGCTCGGAGAAGGGGGAGCCTGCAGGCACGGCCTGGCCGGAGGGGAGGTGGAAGACCGATCCGAGGAAGTATATCCCGTGGAGCAGCAGGTGGGCTCCCAGAAGGCAGAGCAGGGCAAGGAGGTTCAGCCAGCCCATCGCGTAGCCGAAGAGCGAGAGGACGCAGAGCAGGCCTCCCGGAAGCAGCGAGGCTGCCGCCAGGGCCCCGTGATCGGCCAGCGAGGCCCGGTGCCCGAACAGAGCGAAAATAATCCGGGAGGGAAGGGCCGCTAGCACGCAGAGCAGGGCTCCGGCGAGGAGCTTGGCCGCCATGAGCCCCGCCAGGCAGAGGGCGAGGATCATGGCCCTCTGGGACTGCCACCAGGGCAGGAACCGGGAGGGGGAGTAGATCAGCTCGAGCCCGGGAGGCCAGGGGAGGAACGCGCCGCCTGCCAGGGTGTCGACATCCAGGCCCCGGGGGGTGGCCTGGATGCGCAGATCGGAGTGGTGCCCGATCTCCCTGGGCTTTCCGCTCACCTCGAGGTGGAGGTAGGTGTTGCGGGCCCCCTTCTGGAACTCCTCGGGGAGGGGGCCCAGGGCGCCTCCGGCCAGTACCAGACCTTCGGGAAGGGCCTTCATAACCCTCTCAGCCACCGGAAGGCAGTGCAGATGGAGCCAGCTGACCAGGACGCAGGAGCCCAGGAAGGAGAGGGATAGCCAGCAGAGCAGGATCCTCCCCCGCCTCCGCGAGAAGGCCACCACTCCGGGAAAGGTGAGGGGGAAGTATCCGGCTTCCATCGGGGAGGGGAGACGCGGCTGGACTCCCTATTCCGGCCGGGGGCCGGGCTTCCGGATCCGCTTGCGCGTTCCGGGAGCGACTACCTTGACCGCAAGGGGATAGCGCGTCTTCATCACGTCGTCGACCAGCACCTCGATGTAGTGGCAGCCGGACTCCCTAAGAGTCAATTGCCCGAAGATGGACACGTTGGTGGTGTGCCGGGCGACCTCGGGGAGCCGGAACTTCACCTGGCTCTGCCGGATCAGGGTGGACTGGTCCGGAGCCAACAGCCGGGCCGTCTCGGTGAATTCCCCCAGCCCGGCCGTCCAGCGGTTGAACAGGCAGAGCTTGGTAGCGGTCACCGGCAGCTTGGTTACGCGGATCAATCCGAGCACTCCCACCAGGACGAAGTTGCCGGTGATCTCCTGCCTGACATCCTCGCAGGGGAGGGAGCACTGCAGGTCGGGAAGGATGCGGGTCGGCTCCATCCTGGGATCCTCGGCCTCAGGCCGCTTTCCGGGCCAGGACCCGTTCCGCAGCCAGGGTGGTGTTGTGCATCAGCATGGCGACGGTCATGGGGCCTACCCCGCCGGGATTGGGCGTGATCGCTCCGGCGACGGGCTGGATCTCCTTGAAGTCGACATCCCCCACCAGGCGGGTGGTGGATGGGTTGTCGGGATTGGCGATGCGGTTGACTCCCACGTCGATCACCACCGCGCCCTCACGGACCATGTCCCGGGTGATCTTCAGCGGCATGCCAATGGCGGCCACCAGCACGTCGGCCCGTCGGCAGTGCTCGTGGAGGCCGCGGGTCCGGGAATGGCACAGGGTCACGGTGTAGTCGCCCCCCGGGGCCTTCTGCGACAGGAGCGCGGCCAGGGGCTTTCCCACGATGGCGCCCCGCCCCAGGACCACCACGTGGGAGCCGGCCAGATCCAGGGCGCTGCGCATCAGGAGCTCCTGGATCCCGGCCGGGGTGCAGGGGACGAATCCGGATCCGTCTCCCAGAAGGAGCTTTCCCATGTTCTCGGGATGGAAGCCGTCCACGTCCTTCCCGGGGGAGACTGCGGAGTAGATCCGGTAGGGATCGTGGGAGGCGGGCAGGGGAGCCTGTACCAGGATCGCGTGCACCGAGCCGTTCCGGTTGAGGGAGTGGATCCGCTCCAGCAGATCCTCCTCGCCGACGGTGTCGGAAAGGACGATGGTCTCCGACTCGATCCCGACCCGGCGCGCCGCCTTCTCCTTCATTCCGACATAGACCCTCGAGGCGATGTCGTCGCCCACCCGAAGGAACGCCAGCCGGGGGACCACTCCCTCCCTTTCAAGCCGGCCGACCCTCCGGGCGACCCCTTCGAGGATTTCCTCGCTGATGGCGCGCCCGTCGAGGAGGTTGTCCGCCATCGGCTATTCCAGGGGCCTCAGGGACTCCACCGTCAGGATCGGGGTGGAGGGGAATCTCGGATCCACCACCTCCACTCCGGAGATACGGACCCGCTTCCTCTCGACATCCGAGAAGAAGTCCCTGGCGTCGGTCTCCTCCATGTCGAGCAGGGGCTTGCCCAGGTGGAGGTAGTTGATGGTCCTGCCGGCGCGCAGGTCGGTCAGGCGGTAGTCGGCGGGCGCGTTGCGCATCCGGATCCTGCGGACTATCCCCTCGCGGTGCACGGTCCGCTTGAGGCCGGCCAGGGTCTCCCGGGTAAGCCCCAGCACCGATCCGTCGTCCTGCTCCTGGATCCGGGGTCGGCCCTCCTGGGCCGCGGTGTAGATGGGGGAAGGCGGAGGATCGCCGGCTCCGGGGCTCTCGGGATCGGGCGGCGGAAAGCGGCCCGGGGCCACCAGCCCGGGCTCTTCCTCCTCCACGATGAGCCCGACGAAGGCCGGCTCCTGCGCCTCCGCCCCGGGCCCGGGCTCGGGCGGCTCCTCGGTCCTGGAAGGCGAGAGCAGGTGGGCGGCCACGAAGACCGAAGTTCCCTCGGGGGGCGCTACCGCGGTCCATTCCCCCTGGCTCTCCAGCATCTCCAGCCTGGCACCCCGCTCGACGCGGCCCACCACCGAAAATCGCTCTCCTGGCCCGGCCCGGACGTTGAGGCGGGAAGCGAGGACCTCCCCGGAGCCGCTCTCCAGGTACTTCGTGGCGACCCAGACCCTCGCCTCCCTCGGGATGCGGATGCAGTACCAGTCTCCAGGCTCCCCCTCCGCGGGATCCTCAAGCTGCACGAAGCGGACGATGTCCACCCGATCCCCGGTTCCGAGCTGGTGGAGGACCTCGGTGGACAGGCTGGGGCGGGCGCGCAGGTTGACCCGGTCCTTGAGGACGATTCCCTCCAGGGCGCTGGCGGATGCCGGCAGCAGTGAGGCGAAAAGCAGCAAGGCGCCCAGGGCGCGACATGACCTCGGCATGCCCGCCAGCCTATCCCGGGGCCTCCGCCGTTGTCAAAGTCTGCCTGGAGCCGCTGAGGAATTGCTCCTTTCCGGCGCCTGGGCTAGGATGGCGGGCATGTCTCGGCTCCGGCATCTGGCGGCCCTGTCCGTCCTGGGCTCCCTGGCGTCCATGGCCCAGGTCTCGGTGGAGCTGGACTTCGACAAGGAGTTCTACATCGCCGACGAGCCGATGATGGCCAATGTCCGGATAACCAATTTCTCCGGACGGACCCTGTCCTTCGGGGAGGACAGCTCCTGGCTGCAGTTCTCCGTGGACCGCAGGGACGGTCTTCTGGTGGACCGCAGGGGCGCCCCGGAGGTGCGGGGCGTCTTCGAGGTGCCCAACGCCAAGCGGGCCACCCGGCGGGTCAACCTGGCTCCCCACTTCAGCATGGGGAAGCCTGGGCTCTACCAGGTGGGAGCCACGGTGCTCTTCTCCGATCTGGCCCAGATCGTCTCCGCTCCCCAGGCGGAGGTGAGCATCATCGGGGCGACCACCCTGTGGCGGCAGGAATTCGGAGTGACCCTCCCGGAGAGCGGAGAGCTCGACGTGCGCAGGTACTCGCTGATCCGGGCCCTCAACGGCAACCGCTTCGAGCTCTACGTGCGCGTGGCCCGGCGGGACGGCTCGCACGTCTTCGGCGTGTTCCCGGTCGGAAACATGGTCTCCTTCGGCGAGCCCGAAACCCAGATCGACCAGGCCAACCGCCTCCACATACTTCAGCAGTACGGGGCCCGCAGCTTCCGCTACCTGGTGGTGACCCCCGACGGGGAGCTGTACCTGCGACACCGCTACGACTACTCCCTCACCCGCCCCCGGCTGGCTCCCGATCCCGAGACGTGGATCCGGGTCGAGGGGGGGCGCCGGGTCCCCCGCTCCAACGATCTGCCCCCTTCCAGCCGGATCCTAGCGCAGGAGGAGGTCCTCCCGGCTCGGGAAGCGCCCCTCGAGGGATCGGGCGACGGGCAGGCATCGGGCAAGGGCCCGCTGCCGGGAAAGGCCGAATGAGGCCCGGACCCGGATGCGGCACACGGCCATGCCCTCCCCGTTGCGATCACGCACCGGAAGGGTGACGATGAAGTCGTCCCCCTGGCGGGCGGTGTAGCTGTTGCGGCGCCTGAGGGAGTCGATCACCGTCTCGTCTCCCAGGGTTCCCAGCGCCTCCTCCCCGCTGGTGGCGACCACCTCGGGAGCCCCGCCCTCCTTTCGGGCGGCGTACAGGCTGAAGGAGAGGAAGCTCCTGTGCTTCTCCAGCGCCTCCCTGACCAGCGCGTCGAGGCCCCCGGAACGCTCGCCGGAAACCAGGCGGGCGCGGGAGAAGGACGCGGCCGTACCGGAGAGGGCCCAGAGCCCCGCCCGGCCGGAGGCGAACTGCGAGTCGATCAGGACGGGCAGGGCCTGGCCGTCGAGCTCCAGCTCGATGTGGGTGCCTCGGCAGACCACCTCCAGCTCGTGCCACCGTCCCTGGCGGATGGGAACGCGGTTCCCGATCGGATCCTCCTCGGCGCCGTTGACCACCTTGCGGAAAACGAACCAGCCCTCCTTGGCGTCGAGGCGCGCCGAGTAGTAGTTTCCGGGATCCTGCCAGCGGAAAACCAGGCCCGCTCCGCCTCCCTCCTGCCCTTCCTCCAGGCGGATCCGGGCGGTCAGGCGGTAGTCGCTCAGATCCTCCCTGCGGTGCACCAGCAACGAGGCGCGCTCGCCTCCCTCCGGCGGATCCGCGGAGGGAGCGCTCCCGATCCCCTCGCCACCGGGAAGGATCTGCCAGAAGCCGTCAGTGGAGCCGTAGGCTTCGTACTGCCGGTCCGGGCCTGCCAGGGCCTGGGGGGAGAAGTCGAATTCCAGCGTGTCCGCCTCCATCCAGAGGCAGGAGAGGAGCGCCAGGCCGGAGACGCGCATCAGTCCTTGCACGGAACCGACCCTACCATGAAGGGGACCGCGGATCGAACGGCTGGACGCATCCTCCCGAGGTTTGGCTTGCCAAAGGGCGGAGGGACCCTAGATTCCCCCCTCCGGTTTGCTCGGGAGCGACGATGGATTACTGGTTGATGGAGTGCTTGCTGGTGGCTGCTCAGACTCCGGCGGACTCTCCCAGCGCGCCGGCATGGACGGCATTCTTGCCCATCGCCGTCTTGCTGGTGGTGTTCTACGTCCTGCTGATCCGGCCCCAGTCGGTACGCAACAAGCAGCACGCCAAGCTGCTGGAGTCGCTCAAGGTGGGCGACAAGGTGGTCACCTCGGGGGGGATCGTGGGAGTGGTGGTGGGGATGGGCGACAGGAGCATATCGATCCGGTCGGCGGACAGCAAGCTGGACATCCTCAAGAGTTCGGTATCCGACATCAGTGACAAGACCGGGAAGAGCGGTGAGAAGGGATAGGCGCAAGCCGGAAGGGGCCGGAGGCGACCGGGGCCCGGCGGAGCCGTCGCGTGCCCCGAAGCGGGTCTGCCCATGAGTTCCGGCTACTTCTGGAAGTGGGCGCTGGTGGCCTTCGTCCTGGCCTGGGCCCTTTGGGAGATCAACCCGCCGACCGGCAGGAACCTGATCGAGCACTTCGACGAGCAGGCGGACCGCAGCGATCCGGAGCTGGCCGAAGTCGCCGACGCCATCGTCGGGAGGGCCAGGAGCCTGGATCTGGAAAGGCCCGACCGGCAGTACGCCAGCCTGGTGGAGGCCATCGGCACCAACGATGTCGCCGCGCTCTTTCCCCGCGTCCCGCTGGAAGGCAAGGACGACCAGGTCCGCTCCCTCCTCAACGTCCTCCAGAACGAGTCGGCCGGTCAGATCCAGCTGGGGCTGGACCTCCAGGGCGGCATCTCCTTCCTGGTAGAGCTCGACACCAGCAAGCTCTCCCCGGACCGTGTCCGCTCCGAGGTGCTGGCCCAGGCGATCGAGGTCCTGCGCTCGCGCATCGACCGCTTCGGGGTGGCCGAGCCGGTGCTGCAGGCGGTGGGGGAGGACCGGATCCTGATCCAGCTGCCGGGCCTCTCCGACGCCGACTACCAGATGGCCCGCAGCACCCTCACCCGCCCGGCCTTCCTGGAGTTCCGCATGGTCCACGAGCGGAGCGCCCAGCTCCTGGCCGAGGGGGCGATGATCCCCGGATACGAGATCCTGGAACTGGCCCGGGATCCCGGCGAGGGCGGTCCCGCCGCCACCGATTCCTTCCTGGTGAAGAAGGAGCCCGAGAAGGGGCTGACCGGCAAGCACCTGAGCCGCGCCATGATCCAGCAGGATCCGATGAGCGCCCAGCTCAACATCCACTTCGAGATGACCTCCGAGGGCGCGCCGCTCTTCGCCGAGCTGACCCGGGAGAACGTGGGACGGGCCACCGCCATTGTGCTCGACGGCAAGCTGATGAGCGTGGTGACCATCAACGAGCCGATCCTGACCGGCAGCGGGATGATCGAGGGGGACTACACCTTCCGGGAGGCCACCCAGATGGTCAACGTGCTGGAGAACCCGCTCGAGGCCCCGGTCTCCATCGTCGAGGAGCAGACGGTGGAGCCCACCCTGGGCCGGGACTCGGTGCGCTCGGGGGTCAAGGCCTGCCTGATCGGCCTGGGCCTGGTGGCGGCCTTCATGGCCGCCTACTACCTGCTCGCCGGGATGATCGCCAACTTCGCCCTGCTTCTCAACCTGGTCTTCCTGCTGGGGGTGCTCTGCTCCCTCGACGCCACCCTGACCCTGCCCGGCATCGCCGGGGTGGTGCTCACCATCGGCATGGCCATCGACGCCAACGTGCTGATCCTGGAGCGGATCCGGGAGGAGCTGTCCAAGGGCAAGTCGGTCAGGGGCTCGATCGACACCGGATACAGCCGGGCCTTCGGGACCATCTTCGACGCCAACGTCACCACCCTGATCGCCTCCATCATCCTGATCTACCTGGGCAAGGGCCCGGTCAAGGGCTTCGGAGTCACTCTGACCATCGGGATCCTCGCCAGCATGTTCTCGGCCCTGGTGATCACCCGGCTGGTGCTCCAGGGGCTCCTGGCGGCGGGCTGGATGAAGAGCGTCTCCATGATGCGGCTGGGCGTCCTCCACGATCTGGATCTCGACTTCATGCGCCACTGGAAGAGCTGGTTCGCCATCTCCTGGGCGCTGATCCTGGTGGGCGCCGGCTTCGGGCTCTACCGGGGAGCGGCGGTGGTCGGCATCGACTTCTCGGGAGGGGACTCCATGGTCTACCGCTTCTCCGAGGCGGTGGACACCGCCGATCTGAGGCCCGTGGTCGACGGGATCGACGGGGTGGGAAGCGCCGGGATCGTCTACCAGCGCGACATCGGCAGCGGCGCCGAGACCCTCAAGGTCACCAGCCCGTTCGGGACCGGGGAGGCGGTCTCGCAGGCCCTGCGGGAGCAGTTCCCGCAGGCGGGCTTCGAGGTGGTCTCGGCCAGCAAGGTGGGAGGCTCGGTGGGCAGCGAGATCCAGCGATCGGCCCTGATCGCGATCGCCCTGGCGCTCTTCGGCATCCTCTTCTACGTGGCGATGCGCTACGAGTTCTCCTTCGCCATCGGAGCGGTCCTGGCGGTGGTCCACGACGTGCTCATGACCCTGGGGTGGTTCTTCCTGACCGGCCGCGAGCTCAACGCCCCGATGGTGGCGGCCATCCTCACGGTGATAGGCTTCTCGATCAACGACACCATCGTGATCTTCGACCGGATCCGGGAGGACCTGAGGATGGGCGCCCGGGGCAGCTTCCGCCAGATCATGAACCGGGCCATCAACAAGTGCCTGAGCCGCACCATCATCACCTCGGGCACCACCCTGTTCACCGCCCTCTCCCTCTACGTCTTCGGGGGAAGCGTGATCAACGACTTCGCCTTCACCTTCATGATCGGGGTGATCACCGGGACCTACTCCAGCATCTACATCGCCGGCTCGATCGTGCTGTGGTGGACCCGGGGCGAGAGGCCGGAGCTGGCCGAGCCCCCCCCGGAGTCGATCGTGGCCGGAAGCGCCGAGCAGGGAGCCTAGCCGCGGCGTCCTCCGCCCTCCGGGCGGGAATTGACAGCTCCCTGCGTCTCGGCTAACCCCTCGGAAGGAGACTGTGCTGGATCCCGAATGGCATTGCTTTCCCGAGGACAGGATCCTGTCGGAGTCCCTCTCCCGGGAGCTGGGGGTGTCCCCCCTGATGGCGCAGTGCCTGATCAACCGGGGAATGCGCAAAGCGGAGGAGATCCGCCTCTTCCTCGAGCCCAGCTACCGCCATCTGGCCGATCCCTTCTCCCTGCCCGACATGGACAAGGCGGTCGGCAGGATCTTCCAGGCGAGGGAGGCGGGGGAGCGGATCGTGCTCTTCGGGGACTACGACGCCGACGGCATCACCGCCACCGCCATCCTGCTGGAGGTGATGGAGGATCTGGGGTGGCGGGTGGACAAGTGCCTGCCCCACCGCCACAACGAGGGGGTCGGGCTCAACCCCGCCTCGGTCGGCCGCTGCCTGGAGGAGTGCCGTCCCGATCTGCTCCTGGCGGTCGACTGCGGCTCGACCGCCACCCGGACCATCGCCGATCTGGCCGTCAAGGGGGTGGAGGTGATAGTCCTGGACCACCACCAGCTCTCCGATCCGCTTCCCCCGGCCTTCGCCCTGGTCAACCCCTACCGCGGGGAGGGCTCCCTCCGGGAGCTCAGCTCGGCGGGCCTGGCCTTCAAGCTGGCCCACGCCATCGTGCAGCGCGCCCGCCAGCTCAACTCCCCCCCGGCCGCCTACGCCTACGACCTCAAGCCCCTTCTGGATCTGGTGGCCCTGGGAACGGTGGCCGACATGGTCCCCCTGGTCCGGGAGAACCGGGTGCTGGTCACCGCAGGCCTGAGGCGCCTCAACCAGACACGCCGGGCCGGCCTTCTGGCGCTGATGGAGGTGGCCCAGCTCAGGGACGCCATCGACATCGTCTCCATCAACTGCCAGCTGGGGCCCCGGATCAACGCCGCCGGGCGGATGGAGGACGCCATGGTCTCGCTGGACCTGCTGCGCAGCCCCGACCGGGACGCCGCGATCGATCGGGCCAGGAGGATGGACGGCTGCAACCGGGAGCGCCAGGCGATCGAGCGGGAGGTCGCCGAGGAGGCCGTCCGGATGGCCGAGGAGTCGATCCGGGAGGCAGGGGAGGGGATCCTGGTCCTGGGCAGGCCGGGATGGCACATCGGGGTGGTGGGGATCGTGGCCAGCCGCATCGTCTCCCAGTTCTACCGCCCGGTGCTGGTCCTCGGGGGCGAGGGGGAGGTCCTCAAGGGCTCGGGCCGCAGCGTGGAGGGCTTCGACCTGGCCCGGGCCCTCGGCGCCTGCGGCGATCTGCTGCTGGACCACGGCGGCCATGCCATGGCCGCCGGTCTCACCATCGAGAGCCGCAACCTGGACGCCTTCCGCCAGCGGCTGGGCCGCTACGCCCGGGAGCGCCTCAGGCCGGAGCACCTGGTGGCCTCCCTGCGGCTCGACTCCCGGATCCCCCTGGGGGAGAACTCCCTGGCCCGGATGCGCGAGCTCTCCTCCCTGGAGCCCTACGGCAAGGGGAACGATCCGGTCCGCTTCTGCTCCAGGAACCTGGTCCTGGAGGACAGGCCGGTGCGCATGGGGAAGGAGGGGATCCACGCCCGCTTCCGGGTAACCGACGGGGCCGACTCCCGGGAAGTGGTCTGGTGGAACTGCAGGGACGCCCCGCTTCCCTCAGGCTCCTTCGACCTGGCCTACGAGCCCCGGAAGTGCCGGCTGGGAGGCCAGGAGGGCATCCAGCTCAGGCTGCTCCACTGGCGTCCGGCCCGGTGATCCGGCGGGCCTGGAGCACCCGCTCCGAGGGCCGCCACGCCTTGCGCCACCGCTCCCGGAAGCTTCCGAAGGTTCCCTGCCGGAGCTGCTCCCGGATCTGGCGCATCAGGTCGAGCACCATCCAGGTGTTGTGCAGGCTGAGCAGCCTGGGCCCCAGCGACTCCCCCACGTTGAGCAGGTGGCGGATGTAGGCGCGGCTGTAGCTGCGGCAGGCGTGGCACCGGCACCGGGGATCGATGGGGCCCATGCTCTCCTTCTCCCGCCCGGCCTTGATGCTGCAGCTGCCCTCGGGGGTGAAGGCGGTGCCGTTGCGGGCCAGGCGGGTGGGCAGCACGCAGTCGAAGAGGTCCATCCCCCGGGCCACCAGCTCCACCAGCTGCCCCGGGGTCCCCAGCCCCATGGCGTAGCGGGGCTTGCGGACCGGCAGGTGCGGCTCGGTCGCCTCCACCGCCGTCATCATCTCCGGCTCGGCCTCCCCCACGCTCACTCCTCCGACGGCGTAGCCGTCGAAGTCCATGGCCACCAGCTTCCGGGCGCACTCCTCCCTGAGCCGTTCGCAGGAGCCGCCCTGCACGATGCCGAGGACCTGCTGGCGGGGAGCGCGCTCCTGCTCGCGGCAGACGGCGGCCCATTCCAGGGTCTTGGCCACCGCGCGCTCCAGCTCCGCCCGGGAGGCCCCGGCAGGCGGGCAGATGTCGAAGCACATGGCCAGGTCCGAGCCCAGGATCCGCTGGATCTCCATCGACTCCCTGGGGCCCAGGAACAGCGGCGAGCCGTCGAGGTGGGAGCGGAAGGCGACGCCTCCGGGCTCGATGCGGCGGATCCTCGAGAGGCTGAACACCTGGAAGCCTCCGCTGTCGGTGAGGATCGGCCTCTTCCAGCCCATGAAGCGGTGCAGCCCTCCCGCAGCGGCCAGGATCCCGGTCCCGGGCCGCAGGGCCAGGTGGTAGGCGTTGCCCAGGATCGCCTGGGCCCGGCACTCCTCCAGCTCCCGGTTGTCCAGCATCCTGACGCTGGCCCGGGTGCCCACCGGCATGAAGGCCGGCGTCTCGACGGCCCCGCGGGAAGTGGCTATCCGCCCCAGGCGGGCGCGGCTGCCGGGATCCTCGAGGAGCAGCTCGAACATGGAGCCGCGGAGGCGCTCCGGTCCCGGCTCAGAGCGATTCCTGGTGCTGGCTCAGGTAGCGGGCCACCCCCTCGGCGGTGGGATCCATGCCCTGCTTCCCCTTGCTCCAGCCGGCCGGGCAGACCTCGCCGCACTCCTCGAAGAAGCGCAGGGCCTCCACCATCCGCAGGTGCTCGTCCACGTTGCGCCCCAGGGGGAGGTTGTTGACGGTCTGGTGCTGGACCACGCCCTGCCTGTCGATCAGGAAGGTGGCCCGCAGGGCGACCCCGTCCCGGGGATGCTCGATGCCGTAGGCCTGGCAGATCGAGTGGGAGACATCGGAGACGATGGGGTACTTGACCGGGCCGATGCCGCCCTGGTCCACCGGCGTCCTCCTCCAGGCGAGGTGGGTGAAGGCGGAGTCGATCGAGATTCCCAGCGGCTGCACGTCCTGGTCCTGGAACGACTCGAAGCGGCGGTCCAGGGCGATGATCTCGGTGGGGCAGACGAAGGTGAAGTCGAGCGGCCAGAAGAAGAGCAGCACGTACCTGCCGCGCAGGGAGGAGAGGGAGAAGTCCTCCTGGATGCTGCCGTCGGGCATGGCGGCCGCTGCAGTGAAGTCGGGGGCCTCTTTCGCGACCAGTACGCTCATGGGGGATGCCTGTCCGTGTCTGGGTGCCGGATGGGTCCCCGGGGAGGGGGACCGAGAGGGGAGGGAGGCTAGCGCCGGACCGGGGGATGGCAAACGGATTCGTTTGGGAGGGGGGCCTCCGTCCCCTACGATGGGCGGGTGGAAGCATGAGACCCGACGCCGTCGCACGCAAGGAGCGCTGGGCCCGGAGGATGCCGGGCCGAGCTCCGTCTCCGGAAGGCCGGGAGGAGGCCGGGCTCCCTCCGGGACAGAGCCTGCGCCGGGACCTTCCCGTCCTGGACCTGGGATTCCACCCGGACATTCCCCTGGACCGGTGGCGCCTGCAGGTCGGCGGCCTGGTCGAGCGGCCGCTGGAGCTGGACTGGGAGGGCCTGATGGAGCTCCCCCAGGCCTCCCTGCGGGCCGACTTCCACTGCGTCACTTCCTGGAGCTGCCGGAAACTGGAATGGCAGGGAACGCCCTTCGCCGCACTGGCGGACCGGGCGGGCCCCCGACCCGGGGCCCGGCACGTCTTCTTCCGGGGCTACGACGGGTACACCACCTGCAACCCCCTCGAGGCCTGCCTCCGGCCGGACGCGCTCCTGGCCCACCGCCTCGGAGGCGAGCCCCTGGCTTTGCCGCACGGGGCCCCCCTGCGGGTGATCCTCCCGGAACGCTACGGCTGGAAGGGGGTCAAGTTCGTCCGGGAGATCCTCTTCGTGGACCGCGACGTTCCCGGATTCTGGGAGCTGCGGGGATACTCCTCCAGCGGGGATCCCTGGAAGGAGGAGCGCTTCGATCCCGCCTTGCCGGCCTCCGGCGGGCCGGGCTAGGCTGGAGCATGCGCACGGCCCGCCTGCTCCCCATCCTCCTTGCCGGCCTGGGCGCCGCGGTCCTGGCGGAGGAGGATTCCCCGCCTCCCGACCTCGAGGCCGAGGGATGGAAGCCGCTCTTCGACGGCAAGAGCCTCGAGGGCTGGAAGGTCACCCCCTTCGCCGGCCACGAGGCCCCGTTCGTGGAGGAGGGAGCCATCCGCATACCCGCGGGGCTGGCGCTCAGCGGGATCCACCTGGACGGCCAGCCGCCCAAGATGGACTACGAGGTGACGCTGGAGGCCAAGCGGATCGACGGCTTCGACTTCTTCTGCTGCCTCACCTTCCCCTACGCCGGGAGCCACTGCAGCTTCGTGGTCGGAGGATGGGGCGGGGGAGTGGTCGGCATCTCGAGCGTCGACGGGATGGACGCCTCGGAGAACGAGACGGCCGACTACATGAAGTTCGAGAAGGACAGGTGGTACCGCATCTCGGTGCGGGCCACACCGGAGCGGATCGAGGCCTGGATCGGCGGCAGGCAGATGGTGGACCTGGAGACCGAGGGGCGGAAGATCTCGATGCGCTTCGGGGAGATCGAGGACTCCCGTCCCCTGGGGATCGCCACCTGGATGACCACCGGCGCCGTCCGGGACATCCGGATCCGCTCCCTCACTCCGCCGGAATGACCTTCAGGTCGGCGCGGATCGACTGGTAGGTGGTCCGGTAGCCGAGCACCGCGGGGTCGGGCTCCCGGCCCCACCTGGAGCACGCCTGCCGGTAGACGTCGGGCCACCAGTTGCGGTGCCTGGTGAGGCCCTCGCTCCTCCACCTCTCCCAGTCCATCAGGACCTTCGACCAGCACTCGTCGCCGTAGTCCGCCGCCTGCTTCGGATCGTCGAAGCGGGAGAGGTACCAGTCTCGGCCGATCCGGGCGTGGAGCACCTCGTCGGCCCAGTCGTAGTCCTGGAAGAGCGCCGCCAGCCGGTTGCCCGACTCCCGGGCCACCTCCCATTCGAAGCGCTTTCCGGCGCGGCCCATCAGTCCCTGCTCTATGAAGTAGAGCACCGCGTGCCTCTCCAGCGGTCCGAGCTGGGTGTTGAGGGCCAGCGACCAGGTGAAGTTGATCATCGCACTGCGCCAGTCGATCCCCAGATCCGAGAAGCCGACCTCCCCCATCATCGCGTGGCGGGCCTCGTCCCACAGCTGCCGGGTCATGTCGCGGTAGTACTCCCAGGGGCGGCCGGGAGTCTCGGCCAGGATGCTGGCCATCATCTCGGGGACGTCTATCTCCCGCAGCCGCTTGTAGAACATCATCAGGACCTTGGGCTGGGCCGGAAAGGCCTCGTCGTAGAGGAAGGCCTCGGCGTTGACCCCCATGTTGTAGGGATCGGGGAAGCGCTCGTCCCTGCGGGGCACCGGGTCGAACCTCCAGGGAGCGGAAGAGTGCCGCCGGGGGACCTCCTTCTCCGATGGAGGAGCGCTGCCGTCCAGCCCCCCGGCCCGCCCGAGATGGCCGTCGAGCTCCTCCAGCCAGGCCGCGGCCGTTCCGTCCGGACGGTCCCCGCCCAGCACACGGATGCATTCCTCTCCGAACTCCGCCATCGGCCGCAGCTCGAGCAGGGCAAAGCGGCAGAGCCTCAGGGAGGGGTAGTCGGCCAGGGGGTTGGTCAGGCGGACATGCCTCTCCATGCCCTCGACCAGAGATCCCGCCGCCTTGCGGTAGAGGCCCAGCAGGCGCTCCAGGGTGGTCGGGGCCGAGAGCACCTCGTCGAAGAAGGCCTCGAGGTGGGGATCGGGCACCTTGTCCAGTCCCAGGGGTGGCTCCCGCATCTCGCCGATCCGGGTGCGCAGCGCGGCGGCGTGCTCGGCGCACAGGTGCGCGTGGAGCGAGAAACCGGTCTTCAGCTCGTAGATCGGCTCCGAGGTGATGGCGCCGGTCAGGATCTGGTGCATGCGGCGCAGGGCGTAGTGGAAGCGCTTGAGCCGTCCGACGCACTGTTCGACGGTGAATCCCGGGCGTGCGGCCTCCTCCCGGCTGCAGATCCCCGCCAGGGGGGGCAGCCGGTCCAGAGGGATTCCGGTGGGGCCGGAGGGATCCGGGCCGGCCTCCTCGAAGCGGTTCCGGCCAGGGGACCACACGAAGAGACGCTCCTGGGTCACCTCGGGCCCCTCCGGGGAGCCCTCGACCGCCAGGACCAGGTAGTCGACTCCGGGATACACCGGTTCGGGAGGGTCGCCGAAGGTGGCCCTCCCGTGATCCTCCTCGGAGAAGTAGGCTCCGGTGTCGATGTGGGAGTGGCAGACGACGGCGATGCGCTCCCCGCGCTCGCCGCATTCCCTCTCGATCTGCAGGAGCTCCCTGGGATCGATGTAGTAGGCGGTTCTGGCGGTGCGGGGGAAGGACCGGGGATCGAGCCGGTGGAACCTGTCCTGGGCGTTGGCGCAGGCCCGGTAGCGCATTCCGCCCACGTCCCCGGCGAGGATCATCCCGCAGCATTCGCCGGGATACTCCGCCCTGGCATGCCTGCGGATCTCTTCGAGAACCGCCAGGGGGATGGCCGGAGAGGAGCTCACGGAAAGAGGGACGTGCTCAGGTACTTGTCACCGCCGTCGGCGAAGACGACCACGATCAGCCCTTCCTCCAGCTCCTCGGCCACCCGGATGGCCCCGTGGAGCGCGGCCCCGGCCGAGGGACCCACCAGCAGGCCCTCCTTGCGGGCCAGCTCCCGGGCCAGCTCGTAGGCCGGCTCGGTGGGGACGGTCAGGAGCCGGTCGTGGGCGCCGGGATCGTAGATGCCCACCGGGTGCGAGGAGTCCATGTGCTTCCATCCCTCGATCCCGTGGAAGGGCTCCGGCTGGAGGGCCACGGTGGTGATGTCCGGAAGGCGCTCCCTCAGGTAGCGGCTGGTTCCCACCACCGTGCCGCTGGTTCCCATTCCGGCCACCAGGTGGGTCACCCTTCCCCCGGTGTCGCGGAGGATCTCGGGCCCGGTGCTCTCGTAGTGCGCCTTCCAGTTGTCGGGATTGTCGTACTGGTCGGCGAAGAAGTACCGGCCGGGGTCGCGGTCCACCCGCCGCGCCACCAGGTCCCGGGCCCCGTCGGAGCCCTCCAGCGGGTCGGAGTAGATCAGCTCGGCCCCGTAGCCGCCGAGGATCTTCTTGCGCTCGCTGCTAGCGTTCTCGGGCATGACCAGGGTGACCGGGAAGCCCAGCGCCGCCCCCAGCATGGCGAAGGCGATGCCGGTGTTGCCCGAAGTGGAGTCGATCAGCCCGCGCTCCCGCGAGAGCTTCCCCGCCTTCATCGCCTGGGCGACGATGCGGCGGGCCGGTCGGTCCTTGACCGATCCCCCCGGGTTGAACCACTCGGCCTTTGCCAGCACCCGGACCGGCCTCCCGACGCTGCTCGGAAGCGCCCTGCCGAGCTCGATCAGCGGAGTGCCGCCGATCCGGCCCAGGAGCCCACTGTCCTGCGAGCGGGAGCGCTTGTCTGGGGATGCGATCGAATCCACGCCGTGCGGGCGACTCTCTACCAGCAAGTCCGGGATCTGTCCATTATGGAGGCGAAGGGCCGCGCCTTCTCCGCTCCCGCTCCAGGCCAGGCCGGAAAAAAACGGGTTCCCGTGGTGTTTTTTGTAGGCTTCCCTCCTTCCGGACACTATGGTTCTTCCATGGTCTGGTTGATCGCCATCCTCCTGGCTGCCATTCTCTTCGGATGGGGCTACCTCAGAGGGTTCATCCAAATGGGAATCTCCACCGTGGGCTTCCTTCTGTGGCTCCTGGTGCTGGTGCCTGGGATCAAGTCGGACGTGTCCAGTTCCGATCCCGTCGAGCACGTGCTCGGCACCGAGCTCGCTCTCCCCATACTCGCTCTGGCCGCGCTGGCGATCAACGGGCTGCTGTTCATGATCCTGGGGATCGTCGTCTCGGTGATCTACCACCGTCGGCTGAAGTACCGGAGCGACGAAGCCACCTTCTCTCTCTTCAAGCGCCTCAACCGCCGCACCGGAGCTGTCCTGGGAGCCAACGTCTCGATCATTGTGATGCTGATCATCGGCGTGAACCAGTACGCGCCTGGCTATCTCTTCTACCAGATGAGCTTCCTGGATCGGGCCGGCATGGGGGATGTCCGCAAGTTTAGCGTCTCGATGCAGAATTCGGGACTGGCCAGGATGGCTGCCACACTGGACAGCCGCCCAGAACGCTTCTACGAGTATGCTGATCTGGCCGGCTTGATTGCGGCCAACCCGCTGCTAGTCAACAGGATCATCAACTATCCTCCCTTCCTGAAATGGGTGAAATGGGATAGCAATGACATGGAGGTTCTGGTGGAGAAAGCCTTTCGGAATCTCTTCGGAAAGCTTTTCAAGCAGGTGGGTTTTGGGGAAGGGTTCGTGGAAGACGCCGAGTTCACCGTCGAAGGCTCCCTATCTGATATCACGGACAGTTCTGAATTCGAGTACTTCTTCAATACTCTCTTGCTGATGGTCGCAGACGTCCGGCTGATCGACTACATTGCCAAGGATCTGGACATAGAGGACTTCACCACCTACCTCAATACTGGACATTCCCCCAGGTTCGACGAGGTGATCCTGGGCCGCTGGGAGTTCCGGGTGAACCCCAGCATCAACAAGCTCAGGCGTGAGAAGGCCGGCCTCGATCTAGAGGTCTACGGCTCACTGATGCAGTCCGAGACGATAAACATGGGCTCCAAGGAGTTTCTCGAGATCAAACAAATCGCCAGCTCCACAATCGGCTTGATCCAGTTGACCTTCTATACCGACAACACCTGGGAGATGTCTGTTCCGGTGGTGGAGACGGTCGAGCAAGTGCCTCAGCAAGAGACGGAATCGGAGTACGGGGATCTCTTTGCCGAGATGGACGATCGCTACGGGGGCCTGGGGTTCGGGCCTGGGGGAGGGCAGTTCGGACAGGTAGGAGCGGATACCGTGCCTTCCGAGCCACTGCTGGAGGTCGACGAGCCGTTTACCCTGTCGATCGAACTGGAGGAATCTGGTGGCCAGTGGAACCGGTTCGCTCCGGGACGATACCGGGTCGAGGAGGACGGACACGTCATGACCGCAGTCTTCGACGAGCAGAGCAACCGGCTTGAGCTGCGCGACTTTCCGTTTCCCTACATCTCGAGGCTCTCCATTGTTCCGATTGACATGTACCTGTCCCGGGTCTACTAGGGGAGATCCTCGGAGTTCTTCCAGCGCCCGCAGGGATTCCTTCCGCCCTCGCCAAGCACGATCCGGAAGCCTCCACTGTGCTCGCCAGGCGTCGGGGGGATCGAACGCCCTCTTCGATTCCCGAGCTGCCCGAGGGCCTCCGATGCGTTGGAATGGCCATCTCCCCCCCCCACACACACAGTCTCACCGCGGTTCCCAGGCGGGTCTGGCGTCGGCATCCATAGGCTGGGAGCGGACGGCTCCGATCCCGATCGGAGGAGGGGAGCATCGATTCCAATCCCGTACTCCGAAGTGTAGCCGGGCCAGCTTGATCCAGCGGGCTCTGCAAGCCTTGGCGGCCTGGAATCCGGCGTTCAGCCGCCTCCCGATGGACGGATCCATGTCACCGAGGGACCGGGATCCAGGACCAGATCCTTCCCGCTCGCCAGGAAGGGCTTGCCGGACTGTCCGGTGGAGCGGTCGATGGAGGAGACGAGGAAGGCGTCCTTTCCGCTCGGAAGTGCAAGGGCCAGGGAAGAGCTTCCGCCGTGGTAGACCAGGCCGCCCCCGGCGGCGGGATCCCAGAGTCCCCAGAGCCGCTTGCCGGCGTCGGCCACCCAGGGCCCCATTCCGGGCAGGGCGGCCAGCAGGCCCTCTTCGGTCCCCCGGGGCAGGACCGGCAGGGAGCCTCCGGCGCAGAGGTAGGCCCAGCCCGCCATCCCGAAGGCGCACATCACCGCCTTGCTGGAATGGCTCTCCCGGTATTCGGCAGCCATCTCCGCCAGGGTCTCGTCGGTTGGGCCGCCGCCCCGCCATAGCCTCTGGTGCTGCCGGGGCGAAAGATCCTTTCCTCCCTCCGGAGCGAAGAGCCCCCGGGGGGAGCGCCACCAGTACTTGAAGTCGATCGCATCCACCACCCGGCTCCGGTCCGGCTGAGCCAGAACGGCGTCCTGGACATCCCTGGGTGCGCTGAGGGCGATCGCCGGATCCGGAAGCTGGGGATGGTCCTCGATCCACTCCTGCACGCAGTCCAGCCAGAACTCCATGAAGTGCAGAGGGCCGGAATACTCCTCGCCCAGCATGTGGATCACGTTGGGGGTGCGGGCGTGGTTCTCCAGGGAGCGTCGGATGTACCTGCGGTGCAGCTCCCTCCGTCCGGGGTGATCCAGGTCGTAGAAGGCCCCGGCCATGAGGATGCGCTTGCGTCCCACGTAGGGGGGAGGCTCGGGCAGGCCGGTGTCGTTGATGTTGTTGGCGGGGCGCCAGGGGTAGTCGGCCCAGTGGGCCCCCGCCTCGAGCAGGTTGTGCTGGAAGTACATCTGGCTGACCAGGATCAGTCCTTCGGCCCCCGCCAGCCGCGCGAATTCCTCCAGCCGGCCGAAGTACCAGGGATTGAACGAAGCGAGATCGTAGCGGCTCAGGCCGTCCCAGGCCGTTCCCCGGCCGCTGCGCGCCCAGGGCATCTCGTAGAAGGGGGGCCAGACGTCCCCGTCGGTGCGTCGCGACATCTGGTGGTCGTCTCGCCTCCGGTCGTACCAGAGCCCGGGATGGTGCCTCAGGGCCGCTGCGCCATCTTCCGCCAGGCTCCGGGCCAGGCGGGCAAGATCGTCGGTCCTGCCCGGCACGTGGCGGGTGAGGTTGATGCCGAACTCCCCGCTCCGCGAGGGGAGGGCGTGCCCTCTCCACCAGGTGATAGGAGGCTGTCGGCCGATCCGGAGACGGTCTCCGGCCAGGATCCAGCCGTTGCGGAGTGACATGGGAAGATCCGGGTAGGGAGGCGGGTCCGGGGAGGCGAGGGGGGGCGGCTCCCAGTGGGGGATTCTCTGCGGAACGGGGAGCGCGGGCCGGGCCTCGAGGCATTCCGCCGCGTCCCTTCCCATGCGCTCCGCCAGCTGGGCCCTGTAGAGGCTCTCTGGCTCCACCGAGGCGTTGGGCGATCGCCAGCGCCCGTCGCCGACGAACTGCCCCCAGCATCCGATCGCCCAGTTGGACGCCCCCGGAGGCCGGCGGTTGACCAGGACCGGCGCCCGGCAGCGCCATGCCACGCAGTTGGCCGCCGCCCATCCTATTCCGTTGTCCCAGATCTCCCGGTTGTCGAAGCGCAGGGATCCGCCGTCCATCTCCAGGCTGTCGTAGAGCACCCCCGTGGCCCAGCTCTCGATCGGGCCTGAGAAGTCCAGGGCACGGACCGACTCGCAGTCGACGAAGGCGTTGGGTCCGGGCGCGGTCCATCCCGCTGTGAAGTCCCGCCGGCCTCCCTCGGCCCGGCAGCGCAGGAACAGGGTCTGCTCCCCCGCGGTGTGGAAGGTGTGGCGCCGGTACCCTCCGGTCTCGGAGACGGGAGCCTCCGAGAGGCAGTCCATGACCGTGACGCGGCGGGCCGAGGAGCCCAGGAAGACCAGCGAGCCGGCGAAGTGGCGTCCGTGCACGTTCCTCGCCCAGGCGTCCTCCGCATGGTCCATGGAGATCCCGGTCCAGGCGTGGTCCTCGTGCTTGGGGTTGTCCCGATCCCACCAGGAGACCAGGGTGAGGTCCTCCACTCCGCAGCGCCGCACTCGGCCGCTGGAGAGGAGGGGAACGACCTCGCCTCCTCCGAAGCGGGCTTCCAGGGCGCAGGTAAGGGGCTCCCGGAGGATCAGCTCGCCTCCCTGGGCCGACTCCACCGTGCGCTCCCAGAGGATGTCCAGGGTGTCCTCCTTCCAGACGGGAGCCGGGCGGCCCTGCATGGAGGACATGCCCATTCGCTCCACCCACGCAGCGGGGCTGGGCCGGCGCACCAGCACGCGGGATCCGGGCTCCAGTCCCTCGGTGGAATCCAGCAGGAGGCGGGTTGCGCCCACCGCTACGTAGTCCTGGCGGACGGGGCGTGGAGCTCCGAGGATCTTCCGGTCATTCCCACGGATCGCCACCAGGGCCCGCCGTCCCCGGCCCGTGGCCACCAGGGTGGTGGCTTCCACTCCCGCTCCCCGGAGCGCCACCCCGCTGCTCCGCAGGACCAGCTGCCCCTCCACCTCGAAGCGGCCGGGCGCAAGGACCACCGCTCCCCGGATGCCGCCGGAATCGGGTGGAAGGGTGGCGAGGTGGTCCAGGGCGGACTGGATGGCGTGGCCGTCGTCCTCGCCCGAGGGCAGGATCCGGATCCTGGGAGGAGCCTCCGGAATGGGAACGCCCCCTCCCCCGTAGCCGGCGTGGGAGAAGTCGGGGATCCGGTTGCCCTGGGAATCGGCCTCGTAGATCAGCCCGCCATGCTCGTCCTGGTCCACGAAGCGCTCGGCTCCCCGTGCCTCCGGAGCGCACGGGAGCCACAGGAGCGGGAGCAGGACGGCGATCCCCCTCATCGGCCAGGGGAGCGGTTGTTCTCCAGGTCGGCGTAGTCCACGAACCGGGAGGGATCGGTGCCATTGAGGAACTCCTCGACATTCATGTATCCGTCCCGGTCGAGGTCCTTCGCGGCATCCGACGAGTCCCGGGGATCGAGCCCGTGCTCCTGTTCCCAGGCGTCGGGAAGGCCGTCCTGGTCGCCGTCGGGGTAGGGCGTTCCGGAATAGTCCGGATAGCCTCCGACCTCGTCGGGATGGGTGATGATCCCCTGGGAGACCTCTTCGATCATCTGGCGGATCATCTCGGGACTGAAGTTGGGATTGGCCAGCCGTTCCTCGATGCCCTCGCCGGGCCGGGCGGTGGCCCTGCCGGTGCGCACCATCTCCACCACCCGGGCGTCCACCGCGTCCCTCCGGGGAAGCGTCGCCCCCGCGTTCCGGAGCACCAGCGGGTAGGCTTCCCTGGCGGAGACTATCGGCAGGGGGGGGTGAGGATGGGGCCGGTCTAGGCGGATCGAGGGCAGCACCTCCCCGGCCGGAGCCACGCTCTCGGGCTGCACCCCTCCCGCCCAGTTGTCACGCGTCACACCGGGGCGCCCTTCGACCACGTTGCCTGCGACGTAGGCCTTGCCGAAGTTGTCCACCACCGTCTTGCTGCGTTCCGACTCGGGCTTGAGCAGGCGCCAGGCTACGGGCCGGTCCGAGGGCGTCGCCGGTCCCGGCTTGAAGTAGTTGCCGACGATGTTGAAGAAGCTGCGGTGGTCGCCTCCGTCCACGGTCCGGTGCCTCCAGTTGAAGATCACGTTGTTGGCCAGGGTGAAGTCCCCGTACATCCCCACGCTGGGATTGCGGCCGGTGTTGCAGGCCCAGAGGTTGCGGTGGAAGGCGCTGTTGAGCCCCCCGATGGTGCTTCCGAAGGCGTGCCGGAAGGTGTTGAGCCCCTCGCTGATCAGGGAGTTCTGGATGGTGATGTTCACGGTGGGAAGCTTGAGGTCGGGGGTGTCCGGATCGCCGTCGTGATCGTGCATGTGCCGGTACATGGACAGGTTCTCGTCGAGTCCCCAGCTGGCAGACACATGGTCGATCATGATGTTGCCCACCGGATTGCCTCCGAGGGCGTCGTTGCGATCGCCCGCCCAGGTCTCCCCCCTGCGGAAGCGCAGGTGGCGGAGGATCACGTCGTGGGTCTCCAGCTCCACGGTGTCGCCGGCGATGCAGATCCCGTCGCCGGGAGCGGTGGCTCCCGAGATGGTGATGTAGGGGGCGCGGATCCTCAGCGCCTCTTCCAGGCGGATGATCCCGGCCACGTTGAACAGGACGATCCTCGGGCCGCCGGCCTCGCAGGCCTCCCGCAGGCTCCCCGGCCCCCGGTCCCCCAGATGGGTGACCACATGCACCCTTCCGCCCCGGCCGCCGAAGGAGTACATGCCGCCTCCCCAGGCGCCCGGAAAGGCGGGAATGCCGGCCTGGGGAAGATCTCCGGGAAGGGCCGCATGTGGCAGGTAGGGCCTGCACCGGGAGGCCCAGCTCTCGATCGCGGGAAGGGCTCTCGAGAACGCCTGGTCGGAACGGCGGTCCTCGGCGGCGAACTTCTCCTGGGCCCGGCGGCTGTCCGCCTTGCTCACCTTCGGGTACTGGGCCAGGGCCCCGGGCAGTACGCCCCAGGCCAGGAACAGGGCCGTCAGGGCCTTGCGGGCGGGGATCCGGATCTTCATGCAGCCTCCAGCTCGGGTCTTCGGCTCTCCTCTGCGCTCATCCTCCGCCACCGGCAGGGATGCTTCGCCCGCCGCCCGTCTGAGGCCGGGATCCAGGGACCGCAAGGCGCCAGGCTTCAGGGGAAAGCCTCCCTCCAGCGGATCGGGCGCGCCATCCTGCTTCGGGATTTCCGGGAGAAGCTACCCGAGGCCCTTGCCGACGGACAAGGCCAAGGCTCCTTGTCAGGGAGGGCTCCGCATGCCGCCCCTGGAGCCGCTGATGCGGCGGAGGGAGGCTGCGGGGGAGAACGATCGGCCGACTTCCCCCCGGAAGGGGAGCAGATCAGGGCTGGTAGTTGGCCCGCTGGATCTTCCCTTCGGGAGGAAGGAGAGGCCTCCCGGCAGGAAGAGGATCCGGGGCCGCCACCGTGTTGGAGGGGGCGGCCCAGGGGGAAGCCATTCTGCCGGCGGCGTCCGCAGGCCCGGGAGCGGGAGCCGGGGGACCGGAGACTGCGATCGAGGGCGCTCTCTCGTTTCCGTCTCCCTGGTCCCCCATCTGGCTGATCTCGATCCCCACGAGGACCAGGGCGATCAGGGCCACGCCGTAGGCGCAGGCGAGAGTGGGGCTGAACTCGGGCAGCGCCACCGCCCTGACGGCGGACCAGAAGCCGGGCCTGCGCAGATCGCGCTCGGACTCCAGCCGGGCCATGATGCGGGCGGAGACCCGATCCAGCTGCTCCGGGCTGGCGGCCTCGTGCCGCTTGAGCTCGAGCAGCTCCATCAGTTCCGGCGAGGGGTCCTGGCTAGAGTCCATGGTCAACCGAGGTAGTCCGACAGGTGCGCCTGCAGCTGCTGCCTGGCGTAGAAGAGGCGGGAGCGCACCGTGCCCGTGCTGCAGCCCATGATCCTTCCGATCTCCTCGTGGGGCAGGCCCTGGATGTCGTGCAGAGTCACCGCAAGTCTGTGGGTGTTCGACAGCTTCTGCATCGCTTCGTTCAATCTCCTCTGGAGCTCCCAGAGATGGAGCTGGCGCCGGGGGGAGTCCTCGGAGACGGAGGAGGGAAGCAGGAGGCGTGCGTCTCCCTCGGGGTCGATGTCGTAGAGGCTCATCTGGGTCTTCCTGCGGCGGCTCCTCTTCAGGAAGTTGATCGTCTTGTTGACCGCGATCCGGTAGATCCAGGTGTAGAAGGAGGAGTTTCCCTTGAACGAGGAGAGGGAGCGGAAGGCCTTCAGGAAGGCCTCCTGGGTCAGGTCGTCGGCATCCTCCCTGCTGGACGTCATGTGGTAGACGGTGGCGTGGATCCGGGCCCGGTAGCGGTGGACCAGCTGGTCGAAGGCGGCCAGGTCGCCCTGGCGGGCCAGCCGGATCCATTCCTGCTCGGAGCCGCCGTCCAGGGCCGCGGGGATCGCTTCCCTGGCGGCGGAGCCTGTCTGCGGCTCCGGCATCAGGCGCCTCCGGGGACCGGCTCGAAGGCGTCCTCCCCCAGCTCCCTCATCTTCGCTTCGAGGTAGTCGGCCAGGGCGAAGAAGTCCCGGGCGTCGTGGGAGGGGGTGAGCTCCTCCAGGAGCGGCCTCGCCTGATCGAGCCGGGAGCAGACCGCACCGAAGCACCTGTCGAGGATCCGGTGGCTCTCGAGCCGCTCCCTGATCCAGGGGAGCCGCTCGGGGCTCCGGCTCTCGATCCCCTCGAGGATCTCCTGGCGCTCCCTGCCGCGGGCCGCATCCAGGAGCAGGATCAGGGGAAGGGTCAGCTTTCCCTGGACCAGGTCGGTGCCCACCGTCTTTCGGGCGTAGTCCTCGGGCACGAACAGGTCCAGGCAGTCGTCGTAGATCTGGTAGGCGGTGCCCAGGGCCAGTCCGACCTGGCGGAGCAGGCCGGAGGCGCCGGCGAAGCCGTCCCCTCGGCTCGCTCCCAGCTCGCACGACAGGCCGAAGAGCTCGCCGGTCTTCATCTCCACCATCTTCAGGTAGCCGTCTAGGGAAGAGCGGCCGGATTCCTGAAGGGACTGGAGGATCTCCCCCGAGCAGACCCTCCGTGTGGCCAGGGCGACCGCATGGCAGACGGAACCATCGGGTTCGGATGCGGCCATGGTGAGGGCATGGGCGAAGAGGCAGTCGCCCAGAAGCACCGCCACCTTGTTTCCGGTGCCGCGGGCCAGGGTGGGGCGGCTGCGCCGGATCTGCGCCGAATCGAGGACGTCGTCGTGGACCAGGGTCGCCAGGTGGATCATCTCCACAATGGTCCCTACCGCCACCAGGCTCCTGCCGAATCCGTGGCGGGCCCCCCCGGCCAGGCCCACCATCAGGGGACGGAGGCGCTTGCCCGGATTGGCGATGGCGTAGGAAGCGAACCGGGCGATCTCCGGCTCGAAGCTCCCGATCTGCCGGCCTAGCAGATCTCCCACCTCCTCGAGATACGCGCGGTAGGG
Organism: Limisphaerales bacterium; assembly: GCA_965221075.1. Classification (GTDB taxonomy): domain Bacteria; phylum Verrucomicrobiota; class Verrucomicrobiia; order Limisphaerales; family AAA164-E04; genus UBA2970. Next base: position 2,007,155 of record OZ244865.1, on the reverse strand, counting down.
GACGACGAGCCGGTCCCAGGCTTCCGAGGAGGGCTCCGGACCCCGGCTATCGGGCTCCAAGGAGGCCACGCTGCCCTTGCCTGCTAGCATCGACGCGAAGCATTGTAGCGCCGGGCGATCCGAAGTCAACCTGCAGGCCTTTCCGCTATGGGCTTGACCTCGCGGTTCCCGGAACTAGCCTCCGCTCCATGAAGCTGTTGTTCCGTGGCGCAGCCCTTCCGCTTCTGGCGGGCATGCTCGTGGGATTCCCCGATTCGGGGCTCTCCGAGACCGTCGAGGACCGGACCTTCAGCGCGGGAGGCTTCGACTTCGTGCGCCCAGAGCGGTGGCAGCAGGTGAAGCCGAAGTCCTCCATGAGGAAGGCCCAGCTGCAGATCCCCGGAAAGAGGCAGAACGGCGAGATCGTCTTCTTCCACTTCGGGAGCGGAACCGCCGGGGGCACCCAGGCCAACATCGACCGCTGGCTCCGCCAGTTCCAGGAGCCGGTCTCCCAGCTCAACGCCCAGACCGAGAAGACCAAGCTGAAGGACGGAACGCCGGTCACCCTGGTCCGTGCCGAGGGCACCTTCCTGAGCGGCCCTCCGGCGGGAGCCAAGACGCCTATGCCGGACTACGGGCTCTACGGGGCCATCCTCGAGTCCAGTTCGAGCGGCTACGTCTTCGTCAAGTTCACCGCCCCCAGGGAGGTCGTCTCCTCCGAGACCAAGAACTTCCGAGACATGATCGTCGCCGCCCGGAGGGAGGCCTCCGCCGAGGACTGATGGCCGGCCCCGCCGACCTCTCCTCCATACCCCCGCCCTCGCTGCGGCGTCCGGTCCGCGCTCCGTCGAGCGCCGGTCCGGCGCCTTCACGTCCATGAGCCAGCCAGAGAAGAGGAGAGAACCCAAGAAGAGCGAGGCTCCGCCACTCCCGTCGCCGGGCCTGGCTGCCTGGCTGGACATCAACAAGCCTCTCCTGGCGATCGTCGGCCTCTGCCTGGTGGGAGCGGGAGTGGCCCTCTACATCGCCAACTGGAGCAGCGACCGGGCCGAGCGCCAGGCAGGCGACGAGCTTTTCCGGCTCTTCTCGGAGCTCGAAGAGGACGAGCAGCTGGATCCGTCGGATCTGGAGGCCTTCGCCGCCGCCCATCGCTCCACCTCGGCTGCGGAGAGGGCCCTGCTCCTGATGGGGCGCAGCCACTTCATCGACGCCCGCTACGACGAGGCGCTGCAGGCCTTCAGCCGGTTCCAGTCCCTCCATCCCTCGAGCCCCTTGCTGTTCAGCGCCGCCTACGGCGAGGCGGCCAGCCTGGAAGCCCTCGGAAGGCTCGACGAAGCACTGGCCGGCTACGAGAAGGTCCGCCAGAACCACCCCACCGAGCCTGTTTCCTCCATGGCCGCTCTGGCGTCCGCGAGGATCCTCGAGCTGAAGGAGGAACCGGCCAGGGCGCTGGAGATGTACCAGGAGATGGATCGGCCCGAGACCTACTCCGGCTACTCCGCGCTGGCCCTGGAAAGAAAGGAAGGGCTGCTGCGCCGGCATCCAGAGCTGGAACCCGCCGAGGAGGCGGCCGAGGAGTATCCGGACCAGTCCGGGAACGGAGCCCCGGAGAATGCCGGGGAGGACGGCATGGACGGAACCGGCTCCGGACCGGATCAGGAGGAGGCGCCGGAGAGCGGGCCGGGAGATGCGGATCCCGGTTCAGGCGATGCTGCCGGGAACGCCCCGGAGCCGGAGACGGAAGGAACTCCCGACAGCGGAACCCCAGGAGAGGATTCCGGGGAGGAGTCGACGGATTCTGCAAAGGACGACGTCCGGGAGGCTGAGGCGGACGAGCTCCCCGAGGGCGGCTCCGGCGCCGGCTTGCCGACGGAGGATGGCGAGGCCGGCAGCGAGGAACCGCCGCAGTGATGGATGAGCCAGCCGATCCAGGTCGCTGCCGCGGTCATCGTCAGGGGCAGTAGGCTGCTGCTGTCCCGCCGCCCCAGGGGAAAGACTCTGTGCAAGCTGTGGGAGTTCCCCGGCGGCAAGCAGCTGGCCGGCGAGTCCCTGGCCAAGTGCCTGAAGCGGGAAATGCGTGAGTCGACGGGGATCCGGGTCGCGGTGGGGGAGAAGTTCGCGGTGGTGGAGCACGAATACCCCGAGGGGAGGGTCCGCTCCCACTTCTACCGCTGCTCCATCGACTCTGGTAGCGAGACTCCCCTCGAGTGCAGCGGACTCGAGTGGGTCCATCGGGACGCGCTCTTCGAACTCCAGTTCCTCCCTTCCGAAAAGCCCGTGCTCAAGCTGCTGCGGACCCGGCAGGGATTCTGGGAAGAGCCTAGCAGCGCTGCATGAGCGCCTGGGGTGCGGTCCGGGAGGGCTCGGGAGGCACGATCCTGGCCATGGGGGAGCCGCAGGCAGAGCACCGGCCCCTGAGGATCCGCCGTCCGTTCCTCATCACTTCCTCGACGGCTCTGGCCATGGCGCGCTTGCGACTGCAGTCAGTGCAATAGGCTTCCATCATCGATTCTCGTCCACTCCAGAAGGCCAGAAGGAGCCAAGTCCTCCGTGGCCGGGCGCGGGAAGCTATGGCGCCTCCTCGAACGGGGTCAACTGCGAAACCACGCCCCCGGATCGGCGCCGCAGCGGCGGCCCTATGGATCCTGTGCGCCGCATGCTGCCTCTCGGACACCCTGCTCCTGGACTTCGAGAGGAACGAAGGGCGGGGGGATCTGGGCTGGAAGCTCTCGGGCAGTGTCGGCTGGGAACCCGGCTTCCAGGGGGAGTCCCCGGTCTTCCGCGCTGCCGGGGATTCGCTCCGGATTCCCTGGGGGGGCTGGCTCGATCTGGAGCGGGGGAGCCTCAGGTTCCGCTTCCGTCCCGGATGGGATCCTGGAGGGGGACCAGGGCGGCAGGCCTCCCTGGTCTCCATCGGCGAATGGAGCGCCGGAGCGGACAAGCCGGGCTACTGGGCCGTCGCCCTCGGACCGGAAGGCAAGCGGATCGTGTTCTCCGGGCAGTCGGAGTCTTCGGGCCAGACCTTCCTGGAAGCCCAGGTGGGCCTCGAGCCAGGCGCCTGGCACGATGTGCTGCTGAGCTGGTCCCCCTCGGCCACCTGGCTCCATGTCGATGGAGTGCGCTACGGGCCGGGCCGGGGAGCGGCCCAGCTTCCTCCCGCCTCCACCTGCCGGAAGTACGGTATCCATGTGGGGAATTCGGAGGGGGGAGGGGAGCCTGCGATGGGCAGCATTGACTATCTCCAGGCCTACCAGGAGCCGCTCACCGGTTTCGTGCAGCGGAGGGACGCCCGGATCCTCCGGATCTCGGCCGGCGACGGGACGGCGGAGCTGTCCTGGCAGGGCAATGCCGAGGTGCCCAAGAACATCTGGCGGCGGAGAGTGGGGCATACCGGCTGGACCCACCTGGCGACTCTGGCGCGGACCAACCGCTATACCGATCGCATTCCCTCCGGAGCTGATTCGGGCCACTTCGAGTACATTGCGGGGATCCGCCGTGCGGCGATCTCGCTTGGCCGGGACGGGCCGGAGGAGAACAGGGGAAGAGTCCTCCTGGCGGTGGAGGAGGGGATGGCCTCCCGGATACGGCCCGAGCTGGACCAGCTGCGCGTGGACCTGGCCGGGGACGGCTGGGTGGTGGAGGAATGGAAAGCGCCCCGGCACGATCCGAAGCCCGCCTCGCGCTACCGGGCCCGCCTCCGTTCGGTCAAGGACCGGATCCGGACCTTTCGGAACGAGGATCCCTCCGCCCTCTGCGCGGCCCTCCTTGTGGGCAATGTGGTCATCCCCTACTCGGGCCTGCGAGCCGAGGACGGGCATGTCCGCCCCGGGGACGATCACCGGGGGGCCTGGCCCTGCGACGCCTGGTTCGGCGACCTCGACGGCCAGTGGAAGGACTCTGCTGTCTCCCACCAGAACCGCACCCACGCGGTGGCCTCCAACCTGCCAGGGGACGGCAAGTTCGACGAGGACAACCTTCCCTCCCCCCTGGAGGTGGCGGTGGGGCGGATCGACTTCTCCGGCCTTGGGAGCCTGGAGCGGGGCCTGGACCGGCTGCGGGGCGGCCGCTCCCTCGAGGCGGAACGGCTGCGCCGCTACCTGCGTCGGAACCACGAATACCGGATGGGAAGGGCCCGCTACGCGTCCCGGGCCCTGATCGGCAACTACCTGCCGCCCTCCCACCATTCCATAGGCGAGGGGCTGGCCCTGGAGGTCGCCTGCGGACTCTTCGGACACCTGGAGGAAGGAGTCGTCGAGGAAGACTGCTTCGGAGCGGAGTCTCCGGCGCTGTTCGGATTCCTGGCCGGCCAGGGAGGAAGCTCTTCGCTGGCCTCGGGCCGCTACCATTCCCGGGACATGGGCCGGCGCGACAGCGCCCCCCAGGCCGCCTTCCTGATGCTCTACGGCTCTTGGATCGCCGACTGGAACCTCGCCGACAGCTTCCTCAAGGCCTCGCTGTGCGGCGCCTCCGGGACCCTCGCGGCCATCGCCACCACCCAGGTCCCCTGGAACCTCTCTGCCATGGCCCTGGGCGATCCCCTGGCCCGGAGCTACCTCCATACCGCCAACCACAGTCCCAGGCCTCCGTCCCGCTCCCTGGCCGTCCTGGGGGACGTCACCCTGCGGCTCCATCCCGTCGCTCCGCCGCAGGACCTGGCCTGGGACCGGGACGAGGAAGGGGTGGCGCTGTCCTGGCGGGAGCCCGGAGAAGGCGAGGAGCCTTCGGCCTGGACGGTGCACCGGGGCTCCTCGCAGGAAGGCCCCTTCCGGAGGATCTCGGGCGACCGGCTCCTGCGGGAATCCCGCTTCGCCGATCCTCTCCCCTCCGCCTCCGAACCCTGGTACGCCGTCAGGCGCGTTGTCCGGCAGCCGGCTCCTGGTGGGGAGTATCTCAACCCGAGCCAGGCGGCCGTGGTCCGGGCCGCTCCATGATCTTCCAGCCGGCCTGGCTCCGGTCCCATGCCTTCACCCTGGGCCTGATCGGGATCGTCGCCCTCTCCTGGCTCGCCCCCCAGTGGGGATCCGAGGACGGAATCCTCCTCAGCAGCTGGACCCAGCCCATGGCCATGGCTCTCATCTTCCTGGTGCAGGGGATGTGCATTCCCACCGAGGAGTTCAGGCGGAGCCTGGGGCGGGCCAGGCTCCACGCTCTTGTCCAGTGCTGGATCTTCCTTGCCTATCCCCTGGCGGTCCTCGGCATGACCTCCCTGCCCGGCACCGGCCTCCCTCCCGGCATCCGGCAGGGCTTCCTCTTCCTTTCGGTTCTGCCGACAACCATCAGCGCCTCGGTGTTCTTCACCGAATCGGCTCGGGGCGCGGTGGCCGACTCGGTGTTCAACTCCTCCCTGTCCAGCCTGCTTGCCGTCTTCCTGACTCCGCTGGGCGCAGCGCTTCTGATCTTCTCCCGTGCGGGCGCCGCCATGCCGCTCCTCCCCCTCCTGGGGAAGCTCGGCCTGCTCATCGTTCTTCCCCTGCTGGCGGGCCAGGTCCTGAGGCGCCTCCTGGCCCCGCAGCTGCCCCGGCTGCGGCCCTGGTTCCGTCCCGCCACCACCGCCTCCATCTTCTTCATCATGTACTGCACCTTCTGCCAGGGGTGGCGGAACGAGGCATGGAAGGACCTGGGGTGGGCGGGACTGGTCTCCACCCTGCTTCACGCCCTGATCCTGCTGGTGGCGGTCTCGACGGCCGTGTGGTGGGTCTCGGGACGGCTGGGCTTCGATCGCCGCTCCCGCATCCCCATCCTGTTCTGCTCCTCCCACAAGAGCCTGGCAGCCGGGGTGCCCCTGGCCGGGCTCGTACTCCCCTCCCAGCCGGTGGAGGGGATCCCGGACGCCAGCATCCTGCTGCTGCCGCTGATCCTCTTCCATCCCCTTCAGCTGCTGCTCGCGGCGATGCTGGCGGATCGGCTGTCGGCCCGCCTTCCGGGCCCGGAATCCCCCGGAGAATAGTGTTTGTCTTTCCCGGACGGGGAAGCTTCACTTCCAGACCCTTCCCCTGATGAAACGGATACCCCTTTCCCGCCGCCGCTTCCTGTCCGGCTCGGTGGCCGCCCTGGCCGGAATCTCCATCGTTCCCCGCCGCCTCCTCGGCGGCCCGGGCCACACGCCTCCCAGCGAGCAGCTGACCAAGGGGGTCATCGGCGTGGGAGGCATGGGCCGGGGGCATGTTTCCAGCCTCAACCAGTCGGCCCGGCTCCTGGCCGTCTGCGACGTGGACGCCCGGCACCTGGAGCGGGCCGTCGAACTGGGAGGCGAGGGGGTCGAGGGCTACCGGGACTTCCGCGAGGTGATCGACCGGGAGGACATCGACGTGATCCACATCCCCACGCCTCCGCACTGGCATGGGCTCATCTCGGTGGCAGCGGCCAACGCCGGGAAGGACATCTGGTGCGAGAAGCCGATGACCCGGACCATCGGGGAGGGCCTCAAGGTGGTGGAGGCGGTCCGGCGCAACAAGCGGATCTTCCGGCTCAACACCTGGTTCCGCTTCCAGGGCGGGCTCTACGGTATGGGCGTTCCGGCCAAGCCGATCAAGAAGGCGGTGCAGAACGGCCTGCTGGGCTGGCCCCTCAAGGTGACCCTGGGCGCGGCCACCGGCTTCAACTGGAAGTTCAACTGGGTGGGCCGGACCAACCTTCCGTCCATGCCCGTCCCCGAGGAGCTGGACTATCTCATGTGGCTGGGGCCCGCTCCCTACAAGCCCTACCATCCCCACCGGGTCCACTCCTCCTTCCGGGGCTACTGGGACTACGACGGAGGGGGCCTGGGCGACATGGGGCAGCACTACCTGGATCCGGTGCAGTACATCCTGGGCAAGGACGAGGAGAGTCCCGATCGGATCGAGGCCGACGCGCCGCCCCAGCATCCCGACGCCTGCGGCACCTGGAGAGAGGTCAGGCTGAAGTACGCCGACGGCTGCGAAATCCTGCTCGACGGGATCAACCGCTATCCCGAGGCCCCGTTCATCGAGGGGCCCAAGGGGTGGATCTCCCGGGAGCTCCAGTCGGACATTCCCGATCTGGAAGGGAAGCTGGCCGGGCTGCCGGACCCCGAGCCCCAGGTCACCGACTTCGAGGACGCGGTCAGGAACCGGAAGGCCTTCGCCCTGAACGAGAGCAACGGCCACCGCTCCTGCACCATCGTCAACCTCGCCAAGATCGCGGTCCGGCTCCGCCGCCCGCTCCGCTTCGACGGGCGGAACTGGCGCTTCGTGGAGGACGAAAGGGCCAACCGCTTCATCCACCAGCCGATGCGCTTTCCCTGGTCGATCTAGGCTTTCCCAGGGGCCTTTCCAGTCGCTCCAGGAGCGAGTAGCCCGAGTTCCCCTTGCTCTGGCAGTTCCATGGCTGGCCCGTCTTCGGATTGGCTGGCGGTTCGGCGACGAATTCGGGAGCGAGCTGCTCCAGATTCTCCGGATAGGATCCCCTGGCCAGGCGGTGCAGCTCCAGGGCGACCTCTACCTTGGCCATCTCCACCAGGAGCTGCAGCTTGACGAACTTGTTCAGCGCGGAAAAGATCGCCGGATCCACGTTCCGCTCCGCCGCGTTCGTTTCCAGGCGGTCCAGCCGGGGCATGCAGTCGTCCCAGGGAACAGACCTGGATTCCTCGGCAAAGCGCTCCCCTTCTCGGATCCAGCAGGCGAAGATTATGTTTTCGCGTTTTCGGAGCAACCATTCGCCGATCGACGGCTCGCCGGCCCGGTTCTGGAGACCCAGTTCGATGGAGCGGAGGCAGTCTCCGGCCAGGAAGTCCCATGCCTGGAGGTGTCTGTTTCACCATCATTGGCAGAGACGGCTTTCCCTGGACGGTCAAGGCTGCCTTGGAAGGGGAGGTATTCCCGATCGGAATGTCCAGGGGCGGCCAACCCCGTCATGGAGCGAGTAGCCCGAGTCTCCCATGCGCTGGTAGTTCCAGGCGTGGCCTGTCTTTGGATTGGCCGACAGTTCGGGAAGAAAGCCGGGAACAAGCTGCTCCAGATCCTCCGGATAGGAACCCCGGTCCAGGAAATGCAGCTCCAGGGCAATCGCAACCTTGGCCACCTCCACCGAGAGCTGCGCTGCGACGAACTTGTCCAGCGTGGAGGTTGCCGCGGGATCCACAGTCCGTTCCATCGCGCTCCTTCCCAGGCTTTCCAGCCGGGGCATGCAGTCGTCCCAGGGATTTGTCTCCGATGCCTTGATAAAGCGCTCTCCTTCGAGAATCCATTCGGCGATGGATCTTTCAGCGCTGATTTGAAGCGCCCATGTGGCGACCGTATGCCCGGAGGCCCGGTTCTGGAGCCTCAGATCGATGGCACGGAAGCAGTCTCCTGCCAAGAAGTTCCATGCCTGAAGGTAGATAGGCGTTGCGGATTGCTCGCGGTCCGGATCTCCGGAACTAATGTTCGGTGTGGGGAATCCGGTGGTCGAGGGGGCAATGGCGAACGCGTCCGTCTCTCCACGCAGAGCATCGACCCACAGGGGCAGCAGGTCGAGGGAGTCCAGCTGCTGCATTACTCTGCGCCAGTCCTGCTCGCTTCCGGCATGGAAACGGAGGGCAAAACGGACCGAATCCAGCGCAATGTGGAACTGTGCCAGCTGGACCAGGCGCGAGATCAGGAGATCGTGGTCGGTAGCGAGGGCTGCAAGGAACGCAAGGCGGATGTGGCGGAAAGCCTCCTTCCCGTTGCCAGCCAGCACAAGGGCCTGGCTGCGGTATTTGAGCGATATCGACAGGTCCTTGAGTCGGGGAAAAATGCCAAAGAGGGTGGACTGATCCAGCCCCTCGGAAGGAAACGCAACAAGCTTGCGGGCCAGCGCCTCTTCCAGGGCGAGCAGGGACGGCTCCGATTCCTCGAAGAAGGAAATTAGTGGTTCCGAGACATCTTCCCAGTCCTGGAACGGTTCTTCCGGCTCTCCCGAGGCAATCTGCATGGCGGCGGCCATGGCGTAGAGCTCTTGCAGGCGCTGATCTTCCGATCCTTCCTCCTCCTGGGTTGCTCCGTGATCCCTGACAGAGGGCCGGGGGGGGATGGAGGCAGGTCCGAATAAGCGAGGATCAGGATTCCGGTTCTCCAGTACCGCAGCCAGGAGGGGATGCTTCCACTGCTTGGAGGATTCGGGAGCCAATCCTGGCTCCGACTGGTCTTCCTGGGATGGGAGCGCCTGGCCTGTAGTCGGCTGGCTGAATCCATCCCTCCTCTCTTTCTCCAAAGCCAGAGCGATGGAGCCTCCAAGGGGAAGGATCGCGATGGCAAGGAGATAGCAGAGCAGTCCGGGAAGGCCCAGCAGCGGCCGACGGAACAGCAGGATGGCGGAGGCAATCGGGTTGGTGGGGGGCAGGATCAGGAATAACCGGAGCGTGGAGTGACGGTTCTTGTCTAGCTTCAAGCCGAGGCTCGCTGAGAGAACCCATCCGAGAATCAGGAAGAGCAAGGAGAGACCGAAGGTGATCAGGACTGCGGTTGGAATCATGCCAGGCGAGGCGAGACGTGTTTCCCATGCTCCATGGACTCGGCGATCCTGGTTCCCTGATCCGAATCCTTCCAGATCAATCGTGGCGGGATTGTCCCTCCAGGATCCGGATGCTACGCTCGGCCTCATGCGACGAGTTCTTGTCTGGCTGATTTCCTGCGTCTCCGCCCTGGGGGTGGATCAGAGCGCGGCGGGGGATGCCAACCAGGCCTTCGAGGTCCTGGCGGAGGAGTACGTGGACAGCATGCCGGCCCTGTCGCCCATCTCGGCTACCAGCATGGGGGACCACAGGTTCGACGACCGGATGAACCCGATCGATGCTCCCGCCAGGCAGAGAAAGCTAGACTTCTATCGGAGCCTGCTGGACCGGCTGGACCGGATTCCTCGCTCGGAGCTGACTAGGGCCCTGCAGGTCGACGCGGCGCTCCTCCACCACGAGCTTCGCCGGAGAATCTGGTCCCTGGAAGTGCTGCGCGAATGGGAATGGAACCCCTTGGTATACACCGGGATGACGGGGAGCTCGATCTACGACCTGATGGCCCGAGAGTTCGACACCCTTCCGGCCCGCCTTCGCAGCGTCACGCTCCGCCTCGAGAAGTTCCCCGATTTCCTGGCCGAAGTCCGAGGAGTCCTCCGCCCCGAGCAGACCCCTCGGATCCATGCCGAGACCGCGATCAAGCAGAACCGGGGAGTGCTCAGCATCCTGGATCATATGGTGGTTCCGGTTTCCGGCGCCTTGCCCCAGGACGAGCAGGAAAGGCTTGGCCTGGCCATGGATGGCGCACGGGCGGCGGTTGACGAGCATGGAAAATGGCTCGAGGAGGTGCTTCTTCCTCGGGCCAAGGCCGACTTCCGCATCGGGGAAAAGCTCTACGATCAGAAGCTCGCCTTCTCTCTCTACTCCCCTTTCACACGCCAGGAGGTGAAGGAGCGCGCCGAACGGGCATTCGAGTCGGTTCGCCAGCAGATGTACGAGATCAGCTGCCGGATCTACAAGGGGCTCTATCCCCTGACCCAGTTCCCCGGCTCCCCAGACAGGGCCTACCGCCAGGCCATCGTGCGGGCGGCTCTTGAAGTCGCCTACCGCGACCGGCCCGCCCGTGGCGAGATTCCGGATCTGGCCCGTTCCCAGGTGCGGCAGGCGACCGAGTTCGTTAAGGAGAAGAAGCTTGTGAGCGTACCCGACGATCCCTTGGAGATCATTCTGATGCCAGAATTCCAGCGGGGGGTCTCGGTGGCCTACTGCGACGCTCCTGGCCCGCTGGACAAGGGGCTCAAGACCTTCTACGCCGTATCTCCCATTCCCGAGGACTGGACCGACGAACAAGTGGACTCCTTCCTGCGGGAGTACAACGTCTGGTCGATGCAGGATCTGACCATGCACGAAGCTGTTCCCGGGCACTTCCTGCAGCTGGCCCATTCCCACCGCTATCCGTCCACCCTGCGGGCTCTGCTCCAGTCCGGCACCTTCATCGAGGGCTGGGCGGTCTACAGCGAGAGGGTGATGGTGGACGCAGGCTACCTGGGAGGAGACGACCGGATGAGGCTGATCAACCTCAAGTGGTATCTGAGGGGGATCACCAACGCACTGATGGATCAGGCGATCCATGTGGAAGGTATGACCCGGGAGGAAGCCATGTACCTGATGGTGGAGGGGGGATTCCAGGAGGAGCGGGAGGCAGCCGGAAAGTGGGTCCGGGCCCAGCTGACCTCGGCCCAGCTGAGCACCTACTTTGTGGGGACACAGGAGCACATCGATCTCCGGCATGAAGTGGAGAGAGCCTGGGGAGACAAGTTCACCCTCCTTGAGTACCACGACCGGATCCTCTCCTACGGCTCCCCTCCGGTGCAGCATGTACGTGCGCTGGTAATGGATCTGCCCATTCCCCGGTGAGGGCGCCTGACGGCAGGTATCTTCCTAACCGAACCGGGGGCGTGGCATAGGGAACCTGGAAGGAAAGCTGGCGGCGCTCGTTGCGCCCCGAGTCCCGTAGTGGCGCTGGCAGGGAGAATCGGATTGGGATTGAACTGCCTTTCCTAGGCTGGCACCTTCCTCCCGATGCTCCCCTTTCCGTCTCATTCCATGATCGGCTATCGGTACCCGTTCATCCTCGCCCTGGCCTGCTGGATAGCTCTTCCCGGAGCGCTCGAAGCCGACCGCCAGACCCTTGACGAGACCAAGACGAGGTACGCGCTTCCCCTGCCAAAGCCTCCAGACATCGACGGCCTCATCGACTTGGAAGGCGAGGAGTCCTGGGTGTGGGCTGCCGGAGCCGCCGGCCTCAACTGGCGAGTCCTGTACGATGACAACCTGGAGGACTTCTACCGAGGGGGAAGTCCGGGGGACGGCAATCCCGTCGATCCCTTTGACAGCAAGGATCTCAACTACGACATCTATGTCGGGTACGATGAGGAGAACCTCTATGTGGGAGTCCGCGTCAAGGACGACATCCCATACTCCGACAATGCCGAGGAGGAATCCGAAGACGGACAGACCTGGAACGATGACAGTGTGGAGGTGTTCATCGATGGCAACAACAGCAACTACCCGGAGCGAAACAACTCGGATCCCGACGTGGTGGATACCGGAGGGCAGTTCGTCATCGCCTTGAACAACGCGTTTCGGGACAACGAGGCAGGCAACCCGGGCTACGGCGAGGATGCAGCCTGGTATGCCCGGGCGCTGGACAACGGAGTGGATGGCTACGATGCCGAGTTCCGCATCTCCTGGGAGATCCTCGGCAGCCCCCAGCCTGGCGACATCATCGGCTTCACCATTGGAGTTAACGACGACGACGATGGAGGTCCGGCCGAGAGGCAGATCCTCTGGACCGGCAGTCCCCACACCGAGCACACATACGGAAACCTGATCATCGGAGGCCGGAGCTACGAAGCGCCAAAACACGATGCGCCCACCCTGGACGGCAAGATAGAAGAGGGGGAGTACGGGAACGCTCCCGAAGTGCGGGTAGACCGGTTTACCGGAGTCTACAACATACCGGCTGGAGATGACACCTGGGAGCCCGGCGATCATTCCTTCAGCTGGAAGGCAGTCCATGACGATGAAGCCGTCTACGTGGCTGCTGTGGTGCAAGACGACGAACTCTTCAATGACACCGCCGATGCTGGCAGCGAGGACGGCCAGACCTGGGTGGACGACAGCGTCGAGGTCTTCTTCGATGCCGACGAGGGCAACGAGCAGGGCCGGGGAATGCTCCTGTTCGAGGGGCAGTATGTGATGACCGCCAATGGAGCCTGGAGGGACAACGAAGCCAACAATCCACAGTTCGGCCAGTCGGGCGACTGGTATGCCGTGGCCGCTGTAGCCGCCGACTCCCCAGATGGAATGCAGGTATACACGGTTGAGTTCCGCATCGACAAGTCGGCCCTGTCCTCCCCCGAGGACGGGACTGTGATGGGATTCAACATCGCTATCAACGACGACGACGGATCGGGACGCAAGGCCCAGCTCAACTGGAGCGGCCGTCCCCATTCCGAATTCACCTACGGATCGATCACCCTGGCCGAAGAGGGAGGTAGCGGACCTCCCCAGCTTTCCCTGACCCCGCTGGAAGACGGAGGCTATCGGGTGGATTTCGATGGATCCCTCCAGTTCTCCACCCAGGTTGCAGGACCCTGGATCGGGCTTCCAGTGACCAGTCCCGCTATCTTCGATCCCTCCAATCCCAACGATCCCCTCTTCCAGCTGGTCCCCAATTCCTTCGATCAGGGATTCGTCAGGGCTATCCAGCCTTGACCGCCGCCCAATTCCTGGATCAGCAGTGCTGGATCGCCCATAAAACGAGATACTCAACGCCCCGAGGATTCCGGCAGGCGGCTCTTCGGATCAGAAAGCCATGGTGTTGGGAAGCGCGCTCTGGCCATGGTGCCAGCCTCTTTCATCGTTCAGGCTTTCCCACGGCAATCCAGAGCAGCTGGCGCAAAGCTGCAAGCTGGAAGCTTCGATTCAATGGAACATCAAAGTCTGGATTGTGGAGGAACATGGATCTCGTGAAAGATTGTCTCCGGAAATGATCCTCGTTCTTTTTTCAATTACGGCTAGATGAACCGATCGACCACGCAGAAGTTTGGAACACCATCTCGCATGGGCCACGACTCTAGCGGGTTCTATGGACGCAGATTGTACAATGGCAAAGGAACTGAAAGCAATCGATCGATATCCGAAAACCGTATTCCTGAAAAGCTTCTGAACCGGGTCTATTGCCGTTCAAGCGAGAAAATGGACGAACTGCCTGATTGCAGCGTGCATCTAGTTGTCACGTCCCCCCCGTACAATGTCGGTAAGGAATACGACGATGATTTGACCATTAAGGAATACGTAGCATTTCTATCTCGTGTTTTTTCAGAATGCCATAGAGTTCTTGTAAATGGCGGACGGATATGCGTCAATACGGCGAACGTCGGACGAAGGCCCTATGTTCCATTGAACTCGCTGATTGCCAGGCTCATGATAAGGATCGGCTACTTGATGCGTGGCGAAATAATATGGAACAAGGGAGCCAGCGCAGGAGCTTCGTGCGCTTGGGGAAGCTGGAAGTCTCCATCAAATCCAGTTCTACGGGACGTTCACGAATACATACTCGTGTTTTCAAAGGCTTCGTTCGGTCGTTCCGAAAGAAAGACTGCGACTATCGACAGAGACAGTTTTCTAGAATGGACTAGAAGCATTTGGGACTTTCCTGCAGAATCGGCCCATAAGGTCGGCCATCCTGCTCCATTTCCAGTAGAACTTCCGCTTCGCTTGATCAACCTCTACACGTACAAGAACGATATTGTCCTGGATCCGTTTATTGGCTCGGGAAGCACTGCTGTGGCGTGCGGTAGGGCCAGCCGTTTCTGGGTAGGGTACGACACATCGGAGGAATACTGCGACTTGACGAGAAAGCGGGCGGAAGTAGCGGTAGAATGACTGGATGTCCTGCTGCCAGAATCCCCCGTATCAAGGGCTTGTGTTCACTGGCAGCTCTGTTGGCTTCAACAGTAATTCCTTGTAAGGAGCGGATCTGGAACCTGCGTTGCGCGGTTCCATTATGATTGGAGAATATCCGCCAGGTGGGTCGCCCACCTCCCAAGGAACGAGCGCTCTCAGCGGCCAAAACCGACTTTGCGCTGCTTGGGATCCCAGAATTCCAGATTTACATCCGTGCCGGTACTAGCTGGGTTTCCGTCGGGATTTATTGCTTCGCTTCTCCGGAACTCGGCATGGCCGTCGTTGAAGACCGCGTTCCCGCCTCCCCCGTGGCGGTTGGGATCGACCCCCTCGAGGAGGTCGCCCTCGTTCATCCCAGCGAACGGCCACCAAAGGCTCGAGCTCCAGACTCCACCACTATCAGCTTTCGGCATGGTGTCTCCCAGAATCAGGTTGTCTGTGGGGCTCAGAACGCCTCCACGCTTGAACTTTACGAAATTGCCTACTTGAATGCCTTTTATATTGTAGGATATGTTTTGAGTATGAGGATGCGATCCCAGGAAGAAGCCGTTGTATCCGTAGCCTACATGGTGGGCGTCGAAGGCCCATGTCCAGTCGATACCTAGATCCTGGCGCCTTCCCTTGAGAGAGGGGCAGCGGAAGAGGTTGGTAAGGCTTTCCCTGACTATCGCAACTCCCCACCAGTCGTGGAACTGGCTGCCGGCATTGGGCTGCCCAGCACGGATGTTGTTGCGGTGTCCTGGGAAGTAGTCATCGTTCTCGTCTGTATAGTAGTGCATGAAAAGGCCCAGCTGCCGAAGGTTGTTCAGACAGCTGATTTTTTGAGCCTTCTCCTTTGCCTTGCTGAGCGCCGGCAGGAGCATGCCTGCCAGGATGGCTATGATGGCGATTACCACCAGCAGCTCGATCAGGGTGAAGGCCAGGGCCGAACGGCTAAGGCGAATAGGTCGCGGGGTGTTCATGGGAATGCGGAGAACCGTGTTCGCTTTCGGAATGGGAGTCAAGCCTGGCTCAAGGCCTCTGCGAGGATGGCGTAGAGCGATCTTTTCCGATCATTGCCGCTCACGCATGCCCAGGATATGCCTCGTCCCGAACATCTCTCCATTGGCTTTGCAGGAGGCGGCTAGGAGCCTTTCAGATACCAAAGACCTTCTGCATCTGCTCCCTGACTAGAGTCAGCCTCTTCAGGCCGCCTCCGCTAGTCTCGGCTGTGGCCCAGCCAGCGAAGCCAATGTCCTTCAGGGCCTTCCGCACGTCGGCCCAGGGGAGATCTCCTTCGCCGATGTCGGCCCAGCCGTTCTCGGCTCTGCTGTACCCTTTCACGTCGAGCTTGACGCAGCGTCGGCCAAAGCTCCGGATCCATTCTCCGGGCTGGCCGTACTTCCAGTGGTTGCCGATGTCGAAGTACATGCCTACCCAGGGACTGTCGAAGCTGTCCACGAACCGCACGAAGGCCTCCGCCGACTGCTCCGGCGGCGCCGGCCTCTGGTGATCGTAGAACATACCGTTCCAGACGTTCTCGATCAAGATGGGCTGTCCCATAGAGGCGGCGAGGGGAATCAGCTTTCGTATTTCCGCACGGGCCCTCTCTTCGACAACTTCGGCCGGACCGTCGCTGTCTCTTCCGATGACGATCAGCACACCGTTGCCGCCGCATGCATGAGAGACGCGGATGCAGTGGGCGATGTTGCTGGAACCCTGGGCTCTCTGTGCCGGATCTGGAGAGGTCAGCCTCTGTCTCCAGTGGGCGTGGTTGATGGCGTTGTGCACGAAGACACCCGACTCCTGCACTGCCTGGCGGGCCTCATTCGCCGTGTATTCCTGGGCTTGGTCCAGATCCACGCCGTCGAATCCGGCTTCGCCGGCCAGGGAGAGCCTTTCTGTCAGGGAAAGAGTGCGGCCCTCCGACTCGCGGGCGATCATGCCCAGCTTGCATGACAGCAGCAGGGACTTTCCCTCTGGAGGGCGGACGAGCGGATCGACCTCTGATGGAGCTGCTTCCTGTCCGTGCACAAGGGGGACGGCTGCTAGAGCAGCCGCACCCGCCAGGAAGTCGCGCCTCGGCAGAGACTTGGCATTCATGGTCATGGGCCCCTTTGTATCGTTGGAACCCTGCCTGAGCAAACCCGAAAAGGTTCTGTTCGAATTAGGGCGCCCTGCCCGATTTGAATCAGGCACGATGCCCTGAACCAGCCTCCTGGACCCTGCTTCCGCCAGATATCCTGTTTTCCATCAACGACTTGACTTCGCAAATTGGAGGAATGGCACGCAATGTGCTCCCAGGGAAGACCGTCGGTTGGAACGACAGCAAGCCATGAAGAAAATCGAAGCGATCATCAAGCCTTTCAAGCTTGAGGACGTAAAGGACGCACTCAGCGAGGTGGGCGTCGAGGGCATGACGGTCATCGAGGTGAAGGGCTTCGGGCGCCAGAAGGGCCACACCGAGATCTACCGGGGAAGCGAGTACACCGTCGATTTCCTGCCCAAGGTCAAGGTTGAGGTGGTGATCTCCGACGCAGTCTGCGAAGCGGCAATCGGCGTCATCGTCAAGGCGGCCAAGACCGGGAAGATCGGCGACGGAAAGGTGTTCGTCAGCAACATCGAGCAGGCAGTCCGGATCCGCACAGAGGAGAGCGGCGATCAGGCAGTCTGAGCCCACCCAGCCGAAATCACACGACAGAGCGATCGATCAATGAAAAGACAACTGCTTGCGCTGCTGGCTCTGGCTCTCGCCTTCGGCGGCCTGGGTCACGCACCGGTCCTCGCCCAGGAGGCGTCCTCGTTCTCCGACTACGAAGGATTCACGGAACTGGGAAACCAGTTCACTAAATTCATGGTGAACAACCTGTGGGTGCTGCTCGCCGCTGCCCTGGTCTTCATCATGCACCTGGGCTTCTCCACCCTGGAGGTGGGCCTGACCCGTCAGAAGAACACGGTCAACGTTCTCTTCAAGAACGTATTCATCATCTGCGCCGGCATTCTCGCCTACGCTCTCTGGGGCTTCAACGCCATGTACCCAGGAGGCGGCTGGTCGATCTCGGAATTCTTTGCTATGGGGAGTCCGATCCCCAGCTCGATCGATGCAGCAGGCGAGGTAGGCAACCTGACCACCGGGTACGGTAGTCAATACACCATCTGGACCGATTTCATCTTCCAGGCGATGTTCGCTGCTACTGCCGCCACAATCGTCTCGGGCGCCGTAGCCGAACGGGTGAAGCTGTCCTCGTTCATGATCTTTGTCGTGCTGCTGGTGACCATCGCGTACCCAATCACCGGCTCCTGGCAGTGGGGTGGGGGATGGCTCTCTGACAATTCGTTCTACGACTTCGCCGGATCGAGCCTGGTTCACGGAGTAGGAGGCTTCGCTGCGCTTGCCTGCGTGATCATTCTGGGACCCCGCAAGGGCAAGTACCTGAAGGGAGGGCGCATGCGTCCCATTCCCGGGCACAGTTTGCCTCTGGCTACTGTGGGAGTCTTCCTCCTGTGGTTCGGATGGTTCGGATTCAACGGAGGCTCTGTCCTGAGCGCAGATCCGTCGGCGATCTCCGTGGTTTTCGTTACCACTTCGATTGCCGCCGCCGCTGGCGGGCTTGCCACGATTGTCCTTTCCTGGGCAGTGCTCAAGAAGCCGGATCTGAGCATGGCCCTCAACGGGGTGCTGGCGGGTCTCGTGGGGATCACTGCCGGTGCCGATTCCGTCTCGGTCCTCGCATCTGCTCTGATCGGGCTCATAGCAGGCGCCATTGTCCTGTTCTCCATCATCTTCCTGGATCGGATCCGCATCGACGACCCGGTGGGAGCCATCTCGGTGCATGGAGTCTGCGGCATCTGGGGAACGGTAGCCGTGGGCATCTTCGCGGAGGAGATGAGCCTGAAGTGGCAAATCATCGGTACGTTCAGCGTCTGCGGATTCGCTTTCCTCTTCAGCCTGGCATGCTTCGGGATCCTCAAGCTGGTGATGGGAGTGCGGGTCACAGACGAGGAGGAGTTCAAGGGACTGGATATCACCGAGCACGGCATCGAGGCCTATCCGAACTTTCAGCAAGTCTCCGAGAACTGATCAGCGGATTACCTGATTCCTCCGACGGGCGGTGGCCTTTGCAAAGGCCACCGCCCGTTTCTTTGCATGCGCAGATGCGATCTGCACAGGCTCGCCGAGCGAACAATCGAACACGAGGCCTCTGCTGAATGGCGTGCAGGAAGAGCTGTCCAGGCAGTCTGAGCCAGCTTCAAGATCAGGAGCTGGCCTGGCGTAGCGATTCCTTGCCGCTCCGGTTCCGGATCTTTCGAGGATTGATGGTCCGGCGCGTCGGGCTGACCGGCGGCTGGACAGGAGGCGCGATGGTCGGCAGCAGGGAGGAGGCGCCGAAGGATTCAGCGCTCGCCGTACTGCAGATCCTCCAGGGACCAGGTGGTGCGGCAGAAGCTTCCCTTGACCGCGCAAGTCTGGTTTCTCTCGTCCCGGGTCTCGAAGGCGACGGTGCCCTGGCCGCCTGCTTCCACCTCCACCGTGATCAGGCCGTAGTTGTTTCCCTTCATCGACCAGAGCCTTGCCGGGTGGGAGTTGCCGTCGAAGGGGCCCACCTTCTGGTTCTGCTGCAATGGGGAGCTGGTGCATTCGGCGATCAGGGTGCCGCTAGGCAGGACCTGCTGCAGGGCCTCGCTGTAGTGGCGGTCGCCTGTGGCGAAGACCAGGCCGCCGATCCGGTGCTCCTCGACGAAGGAGAGCACACGCTCGATCTCCTCGATCGCTTCGCGGTAGTGCCCTTCGCCCGATTCGGAGCGGCTGAGCACCTGGGTCCCGTTGGCTACGATCTTGACCGGAGCGTCGGACTGGCGCAGCTCCTCCAGCAGCCAGCCGGTCTGCTCCGGGCCCCAGATGCGTCCCTTCTCGGGAGTGGTGTCCTTGTGCCGCTGGGGGGAGTACTTGTGGTAGCGGTCGTCCATCAGGAACACCTGGACCGGGCCATGGCGGAAGGTGGAGAATATGCCGGGGATCGAGGGGGTTCCGTAGGCCGGGTTGGCCCACAGCCTCCGGAAGGCGAGCAGCGCTTCCTCCTTGAGGGGGAAGAGCGAGTCGGCGTTGTCGGGGCCGTAGTCGTGGTCGTCCCATACCGCGTAGGTGGCGACCCGGCGGAACATCTTCTGCAGATCGGGGTGGTCTCGGGTGACCAGGTGGCGGTGGGTCATCCCTTCCAGGGTGTTCCAGTCTCCCTTGGGGCCTGTGGTTCCGAAGTGGCTCTTGGAGCCGTCGCCCACGATGAAGTAGGAGTTGTCCCCCACAAAGATGGCCATGTCGGGACGCTCGCGGGCGATGGCCTTGTAGATGCGGCCCGAACCGTACATCGAGAGCTTGCTGCAGGAGCCGAAAGCCACCCGGACCTTGCCGGTCTGGGCCGGGGAAGGGGCGGTCCTCACCTTCAGTTCCACCGTCTCCTCCGGATCGTCGCCACGCCCGACCGCAAGGCGGGCACGGTAGCTGGTCCCGGGATCCAGATTCCGGAAGTGGACGACCTGGAATCCGCTGCCCAGATCCTCGGTGCGGGCCGGCCGGTGGACGCTCCGGCCCTGGCGCAGCTCGCCGGAGACTTCGGAGCCGGCCTTGGCCCGCAGCCAGACGCGGACCTCGTCGTCGTCCACGTGGCCGATCATGGGCCCAGACTGGATCAGGTAGGACTGTGCCTGGATCGGCAGGGGAGCTGCCGACAGGAGGATTGCGGCCAGGATCTGAAGCTTGGTCTTCATCTGGAGAATAGGGGACAGTTGGTGCGAGGAGCGGGGGACAGACTACGGCGATCCGCGGTCGGGGCCAATCATGGAACTTTTTTCTGCATCCATGTGGAGTTCCGGTGACAAATGGCGATCGATCCTTAGCATCCTGGGACTGAGCATGGACGGGGAACTGAAGGTATTGTGCGTCGGTGCGGGCCACATGGGACGATCCCATGCCCTGGCCTACCACCGGATCGAGGGCTTCCGGATCGCCGGCATCGTCACCCGGTCCGCAAAGTCTCGGGGAGCCCTCAACCAGGAGCTGGGAGGGAAGTACCCCGAGTTCGGCGAGTTCTCCTCGGCGCTGGCCGAGGTCGGGCCCGACGTGGTCAGCATCTCCACCTATCCCGACACCCACGCTTCCTACGCGCTGCAGGCCCTGGAGGCCGGGGCCCACGTGTTCATAGAGAAGCCGCTGGCGGAGACGGTGGCCGAAGCGGAGGCCGTGGTGGCCAAGGCCAGGGAGAAGGACCGCAAGCTGGCGATCGGCTACATCCTCAGGCACCACCCCAGCTGGAAGCGCTTCATCGAGGTCTCCCGCACCCTGGGAAAGCCCCTGGTGATGCGGATGAACCTCAACCAGCAGTCTTCCGGGGCCGAGTGGGCGACCCACAAGAACTTGTTGTCCTCGATCTCGCCCATCGTCGATTGCGGAGTCCACTACGTGGACGTGATGTGCCAGATGACCCGGAGCCGGCCCCTGAGGGTGTCGGGGCTGGGGGCCCGCCTGAGCGACGAGCTTCCGGTGGGCAAGATCAACTACGGCCACCTGCAGGTCGCCTTCGAGGACGGCTCGGTGGGCTGGTACGAGGCGGGGTGGGGGCCGATGATGAGCGAAATGGCCTTCTTCGTTAAGGACGTGGTGGGTCCCAAAGGGTGCGTGACCATCGAGGCGCGCAGCGCTGCCGGCCAGGGAGCCTCCTCCCAGGTGGACGCCCACACCAGGACCGAATCGCTGCGCCTGCACCACTCGGATCTAGACGCCAGCGGCAACCTGGCCCGGACCGACGACTGGATCGACATGGCCGACGAGCCGGACCACGACGAGCTGTGCCGCCGGGAGCAGCTCCACCTTCTCGATGCCATCCGGAAGGATCTCGACCTGTCGGCCGAACACGAGGACGCCCTCAACTCCATGCGCATCGTTGCGGCGGCCGACGAGTCCTACCGCACCGGCAGGATGATCTACTTCGGAGCGGGCAGGGAAGGGTAGTCCTTCCCCGAGGCGGATCGCCGGCAGGACTCGATCCAGGCCTCGAGGCCCTCGAGGTAGTCCTCGGCCACCCCGGGGAGCCGATCCGAGATGCCGGTGGTCTCCGAGGGATCGGCGAGGAGATCGTACAGCTCCACGCCCTCGCTGCTTCGCACCAGCTTGAACCGCTCCCCGCTGTAGGCTGCCATGTTCCGGAAGTGGAATCCGATCGGCCCGGGACGCTTCTGCGCCTCTCCCCGCAGCAGGGGCATCAGGCTGATTCCGTCGAGGGGCCGTTCGGGCAGGGGAAGGCCTAGCGCGTCGAGCACGGTGGGAAAGTAGTCGCTGGTCACGCAGGGCATGGAGGTCCGCCTCCCGGGGCGCACCACTTGGGGCCAGACCAGCAGGGCGGGCACCCGGACTCCCCCCTCGTGGAGGCTCCGCTTGCGGCCCCGGAAGGGTGCGGCGCTTCCGGCTCCGTTCCTCTCGCTGCCTTCGGGCCCGTTGTCGGAGCAGTACCAGATCATGGAGTCTTCCGACAGGCCCAGGCTGTCGAGGCGTGCGCGCAGCCGGCCCACCTGCTGGTCCATCGCCGAGAGGCATCCGTGGTAGTGCTGGCCGTAGAGCCCGTGGGGATGGCCGGGATAGAGCGAGCGGTGCTCCTCGCCGGCCAGGACCGGGGTGTGCGGGGCGTGGAACCAGATCACCGCGAGGAAGGGCCGTCCCTGGCGGCGGGCTTCCTCGACGAAGTCCAGGGCCTGGTCCATGATCAGCGCCGAATCGTCGCCCCGGAGGCGCTCCCAGGGGACCTTCCGCCCCGGTCCGGTCCAGTAGGCGGTGCCGAAGTAGCCTCCCTCGGGCACTCCCCGCTTCGCCTCCCGGGCCACCCCGGGCGGATTGAGCATTGGGTCGAAGGTGGGCACCTTGGACTCGGTCGAGAAGCATCGCTCGAAGCCGTTGTCCCAGGGCGGCGAGTAGTGCGGCCTGTTCTTCTCCTGGCCGCCCCGGTTGGCGTCCGGCTCGTCCCGGGTCAGGGTTCCGAGATGCCACTTCCCGAAGTGCCCGGTGGCGTACCCCTCCCGGCGCAGGACTTCTGCCAGGGTGATCTCCTGGGACCTGAGGTGCCCGGAATTGGCCGAGGGGATCCCGATGCGGGAGGGATGGCGTCCGGTAAGGCAGCTGGCTCGGGTGGGGCTGCAGACCGGCGATGCGGCGTACCAGCGGTCGAAGCGCAGGCCGTCCCTCGCCATCGCGTCCAGGTGCGGCGTCCTGACGAAGGCGTGTCCCTGGTAGCCCGCGTCGGCCCATCCGTGGTCGTCGGCCATGCAGAGGACGATGTTGGGCCGGTTCTCTGCGCCCAGGACCCCGGCCAGGAAGGAGAGCAGGACGGGGAGCAGCAGGGAGGGCTTCACGTAATCTTCCTCAGCTTGGTGACGCGTCCCCCCGCTACCCATTCGGCGACGAAGATGTTGCCGTCCTCGTCGAAGCAGGCGTCGTGGGGGTGGACGAACCGCCCCTCGCGCCACCGGGCCGGCTGGGAGCGCATCCGGAAGCCGTCGGCGAGCGCCTGGGAGCGCCACTGGGGATCGTCTCCCAGCTGGGCGAGGATCCGGTTGTCCCTTCCCAGCAGGGTGATGCGGGCGTGCAGGTCGGGGACCAGCATCAGATCCCCGTGGGTGTCGATGTCTGCGGGAAAGAGGAATCCTCCCAGGGTGCGCAGGTGCTCCCCGTCCATGCCGAACCACTGCAGTCGCTTGTTGGCCCTGTCGGCGACCACCAGCTCGGGGGATCCGTTCCGGTCGTCCAGCCATTGGCCATGGGGAGTTCGGAAGCGGCCCTCCTCCTCGCCGGGTCCCCCGAGGACCCGGACCAGCCGGTCCTTGCGGTCGAACTCGAAGAGGTGGTGGCTGCCGTAGCCGTCGCCCAGGTAGTAGCCTCCATCGGGGCGGAAGCTGGCGTTGGTGGGTCGGTACCGGGCGCCGGGATCCTCGTAGACGGAGCAGAGCTCCGAAAGGGCATCGCGTCCCATCTCCCAGACCACCTCGCCTTCCAGGGTCGCCTTGGTGAAGGGGAGGGAGGGATCGTCGGGGGAGAGGTAGAGGTACTCAGTCCCGTCCTCCCGGCGGATGTCGATGCCGTGGCCCCTGCCTTCTCCGGATTCCCCCCTGGCGGTGTGGCCGGGGGAAAGGGAGCGGACGAAGCGGCCCTCGGGATCCAGCACGAAGATCGATCCGGGGCTCCCGTGGTGGGTCACGTGGAGCCGGGACTGCGAGTCCAGGGCCACCCCGTGCGAGGCGCCTCCGTACCGGTGTCCCTGGGGAAGGTGCCGGCTGCCCCACTGGTGGTCGCACTCGTAGAGGTGCTCGCCCTGGCCGACCCGCGCCCTCCGGGTCCCCGCCTTGTCGGAGGCTCCCAGGATCAGGGGAGCCGTCCCGGCCGCCAGGACGCCCCCCAGGGAGCGGCGCAGGAAGGCTCTGCGGTCGATTGAGTCGTCCATGGGAAGAGGGCAGGCATATCCCCGCGGCGGCGGGGCGGCAAGGAGGAACGGGCCGAGCCTGTGGAAGGAGGCGCCCTTCAGGCGGATCCGGGCTTCATCTGGGGGAAGAGGATCACGTCCCGGATGCTCTCCTGCCCCAGGAGGATCATGCACAGCCGGTCGATGCCCACCCCCATCCCGCCCGCCGGGGGCATGCCGTGCTCCAGGGCCACCAGGAAGTCCTCGTCGATGCGCTGCCGCTCCCCTCCTGCCTGCTCCTCCAGACGCCGGCGCTGGATCAGCGGATCGTTCTGCTCGCTGTAGGCCGGGGCGATCTCCTGGCCGCACATGCAGAACTCGAAGACCTCGACCGTTCCGGGGTGCTCCCTGGATAGCTTGGCCAGGGGAACCAGCTCCTGGGGCAGATGGGTGACGAAGGTGGGCTGGTGGAGGCCGGGCTCCACCAGCTTCTCGAACACCTCGGAGGAGACCTCGAAGTCCTCCCGGGCCTCCTCGACATCCAGCCCCAGGGAGAGGGCCTTCCGGCGGCGCTGCGACGGCTCCAGCCGGAACCAGTCGTCGCCCGCCTTCTGGCGGACCAGATCCCGCCAGGTCGCCTCGCGCCACTCGCCCCCCAGGTCGATGGCGCCCTGCGGATGCTCGATCCGGAGGGTGCCCAGGACGTCCTGGGCCACCTGCCGGATCATGTCCCGGATCAGGTCCATCATGGTCCGGTAGTCCCCGTAGGCCTGGTATAGCTCCAGCATGGTGAACTCGGGACTGTGGCGGCTCGAGATGCCCTCGTTGCGGAAGCTGCGGCCCAGCTCGAAGACCCGGTCCATCCCTCCCACCAGCAGCCGCTTGAGGTACAGCTCCAGCGCGATGCGCAGATGGAAGTCGCGGCCCAGGGCGTTGAAGCGGGTCGTGAAGGGCTGCGCCGCGGCCCCTCCCGGGGTCGCCTGCATCATCGGCGTCTCGACCTCCACGAAGTCCCGGGCGTGGAGGAAGTCGCGTATCCCCCGGACAATCCGGCTGCGCTTGAGGAACACCTCCCGGACCGGATCGTTGGCCATCAGGTCCAGGTAGCGCTGCCGGTAGCGGATCTCGGTGTTCTCCAGCCCGTGCCACTTCTCGGGCGGGGGGCGCAGCGCCTTGGCCAGGAGGATGGCTGACTCGGCCCGGACCGAGGGCTCCCCGGTCCGGGTCAGGAAGCGGCGGCCGCGCACTCCGAGGAAGTCCCCCAGGTCCGTCTGGAGCAGCCGGGCGAACGCTTCCTCGCCCAGCTCCTCCCTGCGGGCGTAGATCTGGACCGATCCGTCGCGATCCTTCAGGTTCAGGAACTGGCTCTTCCCCATGGGGCGGTGGGAGGCCACTCGGCCGGCCACCGCCACTTCCTGGCCCTCTTCCGTTCCCTCCCGGGCCTGCCGGCAGGTGGCGGTGGGCTCGAAGCGGCTGGAGAAGGGATCGGCGCCCTTCTCGCGGAGATCGGCGAGCTTCCGGCGCCTTGCCGCGATCAGCGAATGGTCCTGGTCCATGTCGGGTCCTCGGGAGCCGGAGGGGGCGGGGAGGGATGGTGCGCGATGCTGGACTCGAACCAGCGACCCCCACCGTGTCAAGGTGATGCTCTACCGCTGAGCTAACCGCGCCCGGCCGGGAGCCATCCTGATCCGGTTCGCGACCGGGCGCAAGTCCCGAGTCGCAGGCATGGCGCTTGACGAGGCGCGGTTTCGGGCCTTTGATCCCATGAGAGTGATCCGTCGGGCCATTCCCACCTGCGCCGCAGCCTGCCGGTCCGGCCGTCCGGCGGGGACCGCGTGCCTGCTGGCGATCCTCGCCCTGCTTCCCCTGGCCCAGGCGGAGGTCCTGCGCGTCCTCACCTACAACATCCATCACGGCGAGGGAACCGACGGGCGCTTCGACTACCCGCGCCTGGCCGACCGGATACGCAGCCTCGATCCCGACGTGGTCGCGCTGCAGGAGGTGGACCGGGGGACCCGGCGGGCCGGCGGCGTGGACCAGGCCCAGCGGGTGGCGGACCTGCTCGGCATGCATGCGGCCTTTGGGGCTGCCATGCCCTTCGACGGGGGGGAGTACGGCCAGGCGATCCTCTCCCGCTTCCCCCTGGGAGAGCTCCAGGTGCATCCCCTTCCGTTCGCCTTCGGGGAGGAGCCTAGGATCCTGCTCCGGGTCCGGATCCAGCCGCCGGAGGGCCTGCCCGCCTTCGACTTCCTGTCCACCCATCTCTGCCACCAGAGCCCGGAGACGCGCCGGGGGCAGGTCCGCCAGATCCTCGGCGTCCTGGAGGATTCGGGCGGAACGCCGGCCATCCTGGCGGGGGACTTCAACGCCCTGGCCGGCGCCCCCGAGATGCAGGATCTGCTCTCTGGGGAGTGGATCGACGCGGCGGCCCCCGACTCCCGGATCGACTACGTGCTGGTGCGCAGGCTGGACGCCTGGCGGGTGGAGTCGGCGGAGATCCCCGACGACCGGATCGTCTCCGACCACCCTCCCGTGCTGACGGTCCTGCGGTGGCTGGGCGAGCAGGAGGTGTCGGTGGACGCCACTCCGCGGAGCCTGCAGGATCTGCGGGCCATCCAGGAGAGGCTTCAGCCCGCCATCCGGCTCTCCAGCCAGTCGGTGGTGGCCGTGGACGGCGGAAGGGGAGGCGGCATCATCGTCTCTCCCGACGGCTACGTCCTGACCGCCTCCCACGTGAGCGCGCCCGGGAGGCGGGTCCGCATCACTCTCGCAGACGGCGCCCTCCACGACGGGCAGAGCCTGGGAGCCTTCCGCTTCGCCGATGCCGGGCTCATCAAGATCGACGGCCAGGGGCCCTTCCCCCATGTCCCCATGGCGGCGATGGATCACTCCCGGGTGGGGGAGTGGTGCTACGCCCTGGGCC
The DNA here is from genome assembly GCA_965221075.1 of Limisphaerales bacterium. Taxonomy (GTDB): domain Bacteria; phylum Verrucomicrobiota; class Verrucomicrobiia; order Limisphaerales; family AAA164-E04; genus UBA2970. The sequence continues at coordinate 1,980,433 of OZ244865.1, read as the reverse complement.
ATCCGGGAGGACTGGACGAGGAGCGGGGGGTGGTGGCCCGGGTGGGTAGGATCATCGAGAAGTCGGACAACCTGCTCCGCTCCGACTGCCGCATCGTGGGGGGCGACTCGGGCTGCGCCCTCTTCAACATGCGCGGCGAGCTGATCGGGATCCACAGCCGCATCGGCCAGCCCCTCGACATGAACTTCCACGCCCCCGTCGAGGCCTACCGACGCAACTGGAAGGAGCTGGTGTCGGGGGAGGTGGTCCCCCCCAACCGGATGAGGCGCAGGGGCGGGCTGGGAATCGAGACCGCCGACGCGCAGCCCGGGGTGCGGGTGGTACGGGTGTTCGGCGACGGCTCCCCTCTGCGCAAGGGGGACGTCATCCGGCGGGTGGACAGCTATCCCGTCGCCGACACCTGGGAGTTCTCGGTGGCCCTCAGCGCCCGCCGGATCGACGAGACAGTCGCCCTGCAGGTCCTTCGGGACGGCGGCTTGCACGATCTGGAGGCCCGTGTCCGGCGTCCCGGCGGCCGCCCCCCCAGTCCATGAGAGGCTGGATCCCCGTCTTCCTGGTCCTGGGCGTCCTGGCGGCCCAGGGGGAGGAGCGGAGAAAGCTCGCCCGGGCCGAGAGGCTCAACGGGCCCCAGACCCTGGGAGCCCTGGGGGAGCTGGAGCGCTCCCTCCGGGAGGCGACCGTGGAGATCCTCGACGGCGACAGTCAGGTGGCCCTGGGCACCATCGTCAGGCAGGACGGCCTGGTCCTGACCAAGGCCAGCGAGCTGGGATGGGAGACCGGGGTCCGGCTTCCCGACGGGCGGGTGGTGGTCCCCGCCGAGGTGAGCGTGGATCCCGCCAACGATCTGGCGATCCTCGGGCTGGAGGTGGAATTCGATCAGGTTCCCCGCCTGGTGGAGGCGGAGGATCTGGAGAGGGGCCGCTTCCTGGCCTGCCCGGTGAGTTCGGCCTCCCGCATCTGCCTGGGGATCGTCAGCGCCAGCTCCCGCTCCATCGAGCGCCAGGGAGGGGTGCTGGGCATCCTCCTCGGCCGGGAGTTCTCCCAGGTCGGGGTGGAGGTGGCCGGGGTACAGGACCGGACCGGGGCCGCGCGGGCCGGCATCGAGGCCGGCGACATCATCCAGAGCGTGGAGGGAAGGACGGTGGAGAGGGCGTCCCAGCTTCAGGAGATCGTTTCCTCCCACCTTCCGGGGAAGATCCTCTCGTTGATCCTCAAGAGGGGGGAAGGCACCCTGGAGATGGAGGTGGAGCTGGGCTACCGCTCGGACTACTTCGGCCACCTGGACCGCAACCAGAGGCTCAGCGGCGAGACCTCCGTCCGGCGGACCGGCTTCGCCCGGATCCTTCAGCACGACATCCCGGTGGACGTCCGCTCCATGGGGGGGCCGGTGGCCGATCTGGACGGGCGCTTCGTCGGCATCAACATCGCCCGCACCGACCGGGTCACGGGATTCGTGCTCCCCAGCAGCCTCGTACGCACGGTGCTGGCCGACCGGGGATACCCGCTTCCGTAGGCGCTTCCGCAGGAAGCCCCCGGCCTTCCCCCGGGCCTCTCCTACCGGTTCTCCGGCACGCTCCTCCGGTGCTGGAGGAACCAGTCGTAGAGGGCTCTTCCGGCGTAGGCCTCGGTCCACGAATCGTGCCCGGCCTCGGGGTATATGGTGAACTTGGGGTCGCCGCCCGCCTCCCTGAGGGCCTCCACCATCTCCTGCGACTGGGAGAGGGGGACCACCTGGTCCTTGGCCCCGTGGAACACCCAGGCGGGCAGGTCGCGGATCCGGCGGGCGAAGCGGGGATTGCCGCCGCCGCAGATCGGAGCGATGGCCGCGAAGTGGCGGGGATAGCGGACGGCCACGTCCCAGGTGCCGTACCCTCCCATGCTCAGCCCGGTGAGGTAGATGCGGTCGGGATCCACCTTGCGGGTGTCCCGGATGTGCTCCACCAGCTCGATCACGTCGGCCGTCTGCCAGCGCTGCCCGGCCGGGCACTGGGGCGAGAGGACGATGAACTCGAAGCCGGGATCGCTCTCCACCCGCTTTGGGGGGCCGTGGCTCTTGACCCGCGCCAGGTCGTCGCCCCGCTCCCCGGCTCCGTGCAGGAAGACGATCATCGGCAGCTTCTCCCCGTCCTGGTATCCCGGAGGCAGGTAGAGGAGGTAGTCGAGGCTGCGCCGGATCTCGAAGGTGTGCTCCTGCTGCTGGGCCAGGGCCGGGACAAGGGATCCCAGGCAGGAGAGCAGGAGGCAGGCGCGCTTGGTTCGGTTCATGGGGAGGCCCCCATCCTCGGCCTCACGGGTGTGGATGGGCAAGGACTATCCTTTCCTGGCCGCACGGGGGTTTGACTCGGATTCTCCGGCGCCTTAGGGTCGCGGGGTTCATGACTGGGGCCTTCGGCTGGACGATCAGGGTGAGCCTGCTCCTGCTCCTGCTCCTGCTCCTGCTCCTCTCCGGGATCCCCGCCGCCTCCCGGGCCGATCAGGTCTCCTTCAACCGGGACGTCCGCCCCATCCTCTCCGAGAACTGCTTCCAGTGCCACGGGCCCGACGCCCGCTCCCGCGAGGCGGGCCTGCGCCTGGACACCGAAGAGGGGGCGTACGCCCTTCGGAACGGGATCCGTGCCGTGGTTCCGGGAAGCCCGGAGGAGAGCGAGATCCTGCGCCGGATCGGGGCGGCCGATCCCCGGGACCGGATGCCGCCTCCGGACTCGGGAAAGTCGCTCGGGGAAGGGGATGCGGCGATCCTGGAGGCCTGGATCGCCTCGGGAGCCGCCTACCAGAGGCACTGGGCCTTCGAGCCGATCGTGCGCCCCCCGCTTCCGGAGACCCGGGGGAGGGCCGAGGGGGCCATCGACCGCTTCCTCCTGGCCCGTCTGGAGGAGCGCGGCTGGGGCTTCCGGCCCCAGGCGGACCGGGAGACGCTGCTGCGCCGCCTGCGCTTCGACATCACCGGCCTGCCGCCCACGCCCGGGGAGATCGACGCCTTCGTGGGCGATGTCCGGCCCGGCAGCTACCGGCGCCTGGTCGACGCCCTGCTCGCCGATCCGGGGTACGGGGAGCGCATGGCCTCCGAATGGCTGGACGTGGCCCGCTACTCCGACAGCTACGGCTACCAGGTGGACAGGGACCGCTTCGTCTGGCCCTGGCGCGACTGGGTGGTGGACTCCTTCAACGCCAACATGCCCTACCGCCGGTTCGTGATCGAGCAGCTGGCCGGCGACATGCTTCCCGGCGCACGGGAAAGCCAGATCCTGGCGACCACCTTCAACCGGCTGCACCCCCAGAAGGTGGAGGGGGGCAGCGTTCCCGAGGAATTCCGGATCGAGTACGTCTCCGACCGCACCCAGACCGCCGGAACCGCCTTCCTGGGGCTGACCCTGGAGTGCGCCCGCTGCCACGACCACAAGTACGATCCCCTCAGCCAGAAGGAGTACTACCAGCTGACCTCCTTCTTCGCCAACATCGACGAGGCTGGGCTCTACTCCTTCTTCACCAGCTCGGTGCCCACTCCCACCCTGGCCCTGGGGGACGCCGGCGGGAAGGAGGAGCTCCGCCGGCTGCTCCGGGAGGCCGAGGGAGGGGAGGCGGCACTGGCGGAGGCCGCCGGGGAGGCCGGTCCCGCCTTCGAGGCCTGGCTGGAGGGCAGGGAGGGCCTGGCCGATCCCCGGGAGGAGGCCCTGGCCTCCTTCGCCTTCGAGTCCATGGAGAGCGGGAAGATCCCCAACCTGAAGAATCCCGAGAAGCCGGCCTCCACCTCGGAAGCCAACCGGCTGGTGGAGATGGGGGGAGGGAGGGCGCTGGAGCTGAGCGGCGACGACGGGGTCGACCTGAAGGTGGGCAACTTCACCCGGGACCAGCCCTTCGGCGTCTCCCTGCGGCTGCGGATCGGAGAGCCCCAGGACCGGGCCGTGGTCTTCCACCGCTCCCGGGCCTGGACCGACGCCGGCAGCCGGGGCTACCAGATGCTGCTGGAGGAGGGCCGCCCCAGCTTCTCCCTGATCCACTTCTGGCCGGGCAACGCCATCCGGGTCAGAGCCTCCGAGCCGCTGGATCCGGATCGCATGGTCCACCTGGCGGTGTCCTACGACGGCTCGATGCGGGCCGAGGGGATCCGGCTCTACGTCGACGGCCGGCGTGCGGAGGCCGAGACGGTCCGGGACAACCTCTACAAGAACATCACCGGAGGCGGGCTGGACACGATCACCATCGGGGCCCGCTTCCGGGACAAGGGGCTCAAGGGGGGGGTGGTGGACGACTTCCACGTCTTCGACCGGGAGCTCTCGGGGCTGGAGGCTCTCTTCCTGCACGATCCGCAGGCCCTGGAGGCGATGCGGAAGGCGCCGGCTGACGAGCTCTCGGACGAGGAGAGGGAAGTTCTGAGGGAGCACTACCTGCTGCGCCTGGATCCCCCCTCCGCCTCGCTTCGGGCGGGGCAGAGGGAGCTGCGCCGGCGCATCGCCGCCATCCAGGACGGCTTCCAGGAGATCATGGTGATGAGGGAGCGGGTCCCCCCCGTGGTCTCGCATGTGCTCGAACGGGGAGGGTACGGCGATCGGAGGGAGCCGGTGGCCAGCCGCACCCCCGGGGCGCTGCCTCCCATGGATCCGGAGCTGCCGCGCAACCGGCTGGGGCTGGCCCGGTGGATGACCGGCCCGGATCATCCGCTCACCGCACGGGTGACGGTCAACCGCTACTGGCAGATGTTCTTCGGACGCGGCCTGGTCTCCACTCCCGAGGACTTCGGCAGCCAGGGGTCCCTGCCCACCCATCCCCAGCTGCTCGACTGGCTGGCCCGCGACTTCATCGACCACGGCTGGGACCTCAAGCGCCTGGTCCGCCAGATGGTCTCCTCGAGGGCCTACCGGCAGGAGTCGGCGGCTCCCCCGGAGCTGCTCCGTGAGGATCCGCAGAACCTCTGGCTGGGCCGGGCCCCCCGCTACCGGTGGACTGCGGAGATGATCCGCGACAGCGTGCTCCACGCCAGCGGCCTGCTGGTTCCCCGGATCGGGGGGCCGCCGGCGCGCCCCTACGAGGTGGCCGCCTCGTTCAAGCCCTCCGAGCCGGACAAGGGGCCGGGGCTGCACCGGCGCAGCCTCTACACCTACTGGCAGCGGACCGCCCCGGCCCCGGCGATGCGCACGCTCGACGCCGCCAAGCGGGAGGTCTGCTCGGTGCGCCGGGAGACCACTGCGACCCCGCTGCAGGCCTTCGTCTTCCTCAACGATCCCCAGTTCGTCGAGGCGGCCCGCTTCCTGGCCCGCCGGGCCCTGGACTCCCGGGAGGGCCCCGGGGCCCTGGAGGAGATCTTCCGGAGCCTGATCGGCCGCAGGCCGGGGGAGGGGGAGAGGGCGGTTCTCGACAGGATGCTCGGGGAGCAGAGGGCCTACTTCCAGGAGCATCCCGACCGGGTGGAGCCCTTCCTGTCGGTGGGGGAGGGAAGGCTGCCGGGACGGGAGCCCGGCGCCGAGTGGGCCGCCCACGCCGCGGTGGCCACGGCGCTGATGGCCCACGATGGCCACCTGATGAAGCAGTAGGACATGGACCGGGCTCTCTGCAGCGGATACGAACCCTCCTTCGGCCTCAGCCGGCGCAGCTTCCTGCAGCGCTTCGGCATGGGGCTGGGATCGCTGGCCCTGTGCGACCTCCTGGGCGAGGGGAGCGCCATGGCGCCCCACCACGCTCCGAGGGCCCGGCGAGTGATCTACCTCTTCCAGAGCGGGGGGCCCTCCCAGATCGACCTGCTCGACCCCAAGCCCGAGCTGCAGCGCCGGCACGGCCAGGAGCTGCCCGCCTCGGTGCGGATGGGCCAGCGCCTGACCGCCATGTCCGGAAACCAGGCCAGCCTGCCCATGGCCGGCTCCCCGTTCGCCTTCGGCCGCCACGGGCAGAGCGGCATGGCCATCTCCGAGCTGATGCCCCGGGTGGCCCGCATGGCCGACCGCCTCTGCCTGGTCCGATCCCTCCACACCGAGGCCATCAACCACGGCCCCGGGGTCACCTTCCTGCAGACCGGCTCGCAGTTCCCCGGGCGCCCCAGCATCGGGGCCTGGCTGGGCTACGGTCTGGGAACCCTCAACCGGGACCTGCCCTCCTTCGTGGTCCTGGTGACCAGGGGGAAGGGGGGCCAGCCGCTGGTCTCGCGCCTTTGGGGCAACGGCTTCCTGCCCTCCAAGTACCAGGGGGTCCGCTTCCGCTCGGGCCCCGATCCGGTCCTCTACCTGGCCAATCCCCCGGGGATCGACGCCGCGGGCCGCCGGGCCCTGCTCGACGGGCTGAGGGACCTGCACCGCCTGCGCATCGAGGAGAAGGGCGAGAGGTCGATCGAGAGCCGCATAGAGCAGTACGAGATGGCCTACCGGATGCAGATGTCGGTTCCCGGGGCAATGGACCTCTCCCAGGAGCCGGCCCGGGCCAGGGAGCGCTACGGCAAGGACGTGGAGAAGCCGGGCTCCTACGCCGCCAACTGCCTGCTGGCCCGCCGGCTGGCCGAGCAGGGGGTCCGCTTCGTGCAGATCTACCATCCGGGCTGGGACCAGCACGGGGGGCTCAAGGCCGGGATCACGCAGCAGTGCCAGGAGACCGACCAGGCCACCGCGGCCCTGCTGCAGGACCTGGAGGAGCGGGGAATGCTGGAGGACACGCTGGTGATCTGGGGCGGGGAATTCGGCCGCACCAACTACTCCCAGGGCAAGCTGAGCCCCGGCGGCTTCGGACGGGACCACCATCCCAAGTGCTTCAGCCTCTGGATGGCCGGGGGCGGAGCGCGGGCCGGGACCGTGTTCGGGGCCACCGATCCGCTCGGCTACAACGTGGTCCGGGACGGCGTCCACGTCCACGACTTCCACGCCACCCTGCTGCACCTGCTGGGCATCGACCACCAGAGGCTCACCTACCGCTACCAGGGGCGCCAGTTCCGCCTGACCGACGTCCACGGAAGGGTGATCGACGCCCTGCTCTCCTGAGATGAGGCCCCTCCTTGCGCTCCTGCTCCTCCCGTCCCTCTGCCTGGCGGCGGAGATCCCCGGCTACCTGGCCAGGGACAGCCGGGTGGTCTTCCTGGGGGACTCGAACACCGCCGGCGGCGACTACGTGGCGCTGGTGGACGCCGCCCTGCGCAAGGCCCTTGGGGAGGAGGCGCCCGAGATCCTCAACCTGGGGCTCTCCAGCGAGACCTGCACCGGCCTCTCGGAGCCGGACCATCCCTTCCTGCGCCCCAATGTCCACAACCGGCTGGAACGGGTCCTCTCGATGGCCCGTCCCGACGCAGTGGTGGCCTGCTACGGGATGAACGACGGCATATACTATCCCCCGGACCCGGAGCGCTTCGCCGCCTACCAGGAGGGGATCCGGAGCCTGGTCGGCCGGGCCCGGGCCTCGGGAGCGGTGGTGGTGCTGCTAACCCCCCAGGCCTTCGATCCCCTTCCCCTGGCTCCCAGGGGGAAGCTGCTTCCGGCCGAAGCCCCGAAGTTCTCCTACCTGGAGGTCTACGAGAACTACGATTCGGTGATCGGGCGCTACGGCGAGTGGGTGCTCTCCCAGACGGAGGGGGTGGAGCGGACCATCGACATCCAGGGCCCGCTGAGGGATCGGCTGGCCGAGGCAAGGCGCTCCGATCCCGGCTTCTCCATGGCCCCTGACGGGGTCCACTACGACCGGAGGGGCCACCGCATCATGGCCCGGGCGATCCTGGAGAGCTGGGGGATCGCCCCCACCCGGGAGGGGGAGGACGCGGAGCTGGAGGATCTCTGCATCCAGCGCGCCCGCCTGCTGCATGCCGCCTGGCTTTCCCACGTCGGGCACCGGCGCCCTCTGGTGCGCAAGGGAATGCCCCTGGGGGCGGCCTACGCCGCCGCCGGGCTGCTGGAGCCCCGGATCGGGGCGCTGGCCGGGCGGTAGTGGATCAGACGGCCGACTCGCCGCGCTCCCCGGTGCGGATGCGCAGCGCCTCCTCGACCGGGAGGATGAAGATCTTTCCGTCGCCGATCTTCCCCGTCTTGGCCGACTTGGATATGGCCTCGATGGCCGGATCCACTTGATAGTCGCCCACCACGATCTCCACCTTGATCTTGGGCAGGAAGTCCACGGTGTACTCGCTGCCGCGGTAGATCTCGGTGTGCCCCTTCTGGCGTCCGAATCCCTTGACCTCCGAGACGGTCATGCCCTCGACTCCGATCTCGCTCAGAGCCTCCTTGACATCCTCCAGCTTGAAGGGTTTGACGATGGCTTCGATCTTTTTCATCTCGGGGGGCGGGAGATCCGGGCGGGCGGAAGGGTAGGCGGCCCCCCCGCCGGTTGCAATCCCATAGTTGGGGCTCACCGGCAGGGACGGACCAGAAGCTCCTGCACCACCGCGCGCGGGGGGAGCTCCACCGCCAGCAGGACGCAGCGGGCCACGTCCTCGGGCTGCAGCATCGAGGCGAAGGAGCCGGGAGGGGGCGGCTCGGGACGGAGATCCAGCAGGGGGGTGCGGATCTCCCCCGGGAGGATGGCGCAGGCGCGGATCCCGTTCCGGTTCTCCTCGGCGTTGATCGCCTGGGTGAGGCCCCGCTGGCCGAACTTGGATACGGTGTAGGCGGCGCCCGCCAGGGGGACTCCCCAGAGCGCGGCGTCCGAGACGATGTTCACGATGGTGCCGCCGCGCCGCTCCCTCATGCCGGGCAGGAAGGCCTGCGACGCGTAGTAGGTGCCCTGCAGGTTGGTGCGGACGATGGCGTGGTAGTCCTCCAGGGAGAGCTCGTCGAGCCGGCGGGCCGGAGTGTTGGTGCCCGCCGCGTTGACCAGCAGCCGGACGGGCCCCAGCTCTCCGGAGGCCTCGGCCGCCGCCCGCTCAACCGCCCGGGCGTCCCCGACATCGACGCTGCGGACCAGGGCTCCGCCGGTCCCTGCGCCGGTCTCCTCCAGGGCGGCGAGGGTGCGCCCCCAGAGTGCCAGCCGCCAGCCCCTGCCGGCGAGGGCCCGGGCCACCGCTCGCCCCACTCCCGAGCCGGCCCCGGTGACCACGGCCGCGGGCCGGTCCCCGCTCACCATCCGGGGCTCCCACTTGTTCCGGCCGGCGATCTGGAATAGGCTCCTTGCATGTTCGATTCGCTAAGCAGCAGGTTCAGGAGCGCCTTCCAGAACCTGCGGGGCCGGGGAAGGATATCCGAGTCCAACATATCCGAGTCCCTCCGCGAAGTGCGAATGGCCCTCCTGGAGGCGGACGTCAACTTCCAGGTCGCCAAGGACTTCATCCAGGGAGTCAAGGAGAAGGCCATCGGCAAGCAGGTCTTCCGCAGCATCAAGCCGGGGGAGCTGATGGTCAAGATCATCCACGACGAGCTGGTCGACCTTCTGGGATCCTCCCACCAGGACCTCCAGCTGGGAAAGGCTCCCAGCCCGATCATGATGGTGGGGCTGCACGGTTCGGGTAAGACCACCTCCAGCGGCAAGCTCGCCCGGCTGCTCTCCCAGGAGGGCCGGCGTCCCCTGCTGGTGGCGGCCGACGTCCACCGGCCTGCGGCCATGGACCAGCTGGAGGCCCTGGGCGGGCAGCTGGAGATCCCGGTGCTGGCGCTCAAGGGGGAGACCGACGTGCTGAGGATCGCCGAGGAGGCCGAGAGGGAGGCCCGGAGCCAGGATCGGGACGTCCTGATCTACGACACCGCGGGCCGCCTCCAGGTGGACGAGGATCTGATCCGGGAGCTGGTGCGGCTGCACCAGCGCATCGGGTCCCAGGAGGTGCTCCTGGTTCTCGACGCCGCCACCGGCCAGGAAGCGGTCAGCGTGGCCACCCACTTCGACCAGGCGCTGGGAATCACCGGCTGCATCCTCACCAAGCTGGACGGGGACGCCCGGGGAGGGGCCGCCCTCTCCATGAGGGCGGTGACCGGAAAGCCGGTCAAGATGGTCGGCACGGGGGAGAGGCTGGAGGAATTCCAGCGCTTCCATCCGGACCGGATGGCCAGCCGCATTCTGGGGATGGGGGACGTGGTCACCCTGGTGGAGAAGGCTGCCGAGGTGATCAAGAAGGAGGACGCCCAGAAGATGGAGAAGAGCATCCTCCGGGGGGACTTCACCCTGGTGGACTTTCTGGACCAGATGCGCCAGCTGAAGCGGCTGGGATCGATGGAGTCCGTCCTGCGGATGATTCCCGGAGGGGGGGATATCCTCAATCAGTCCCAGTTCACGGGCAACGAGAAGACGATGGCAAGGGCCGAGGCGATGATCTGCTCCATGACTCAGGAGGAACGGCTCAAGCCCCAGATCCTCAACGCCAGCCGGCGCAAGCGGATCGCCGCCGGGAGCGGGGTGCAGGTCTCGGAGCTCAACGTCATGCTCAGCCGGTTCTCCCAGATGCGCAGGATGGTCAAGCGGATCGGCAAGAAGAATCCCAGATCGATGCGGCGCATGCTGAAGAAGATCCCCCGGAAGGCCCTCTACCGGTCCTAGCCGCGCCGATGCCGGACTTTCTCGACGGGGTGGTTCCGCCCGAGGAGCGGATCACCTCGCCCGGGGCCTGCCGGGATTACGCCGGGGACCAGTGGTTCGCCCGCCATCTTCCCCGCGCGGTGGTCCTTCCCCGCAGCGCCGGGAGCATCTCCCGCCTGCTGGCCTTCGCCCACGAGCGACGCATCCCGGTGACCGCCCGTGGCGCCGGCTACGGGTACGTGGGGGGATGCGTGCCCGTCCGGGGAGGCATCGTGCTCTCCACCGAGCGGATGGACCGCATCCTGGCCATCGACCAGCGGGACTTCGTGGGCGAGGTCGAGCCCGGGGTGATCACCGCCGAGTTCCAGCGGCAGGCCCGCAGCCGGTCCCTGTTCTACCCGCCCGATCCGGCCAGCCTGGAGAACTGCACCCTGGGGGGCAACATCGCCACCAACGCCGGGGGGCCCCGCTGCCTGAAGTACGGGGTGACCCGCGACTACGTCCTGGGCCTGGAGGTGGTCCTGGCCGACGGCACCGTGGCCTCGCTGGGAGGCCGCTGCCACAAGAACAAGACCGGCTTCGATCTGCACCGCCTCTTCGTGGGCAGCGAGGGACTGCTGGGGGTGGTCTCCCGCGCCACCCTCAAGCTGCTGCCCCTGCCTCCCTGGCGGGCCTGCCTCTCGGTGGGCTTCGCCGCCATGGACAAGGCCCTGGAGGCCGTCGACAGGATCCTGGGCCGGGGCTTCCTTCCGGCTGCTCTGGAGGTGGCCGACCAGTTCACCCTTGAGGCGGCGGCCCGCAGGACCGGCAGCCGCCTCCTGGCCGGCAGCCGCGCCCACCTGATCGCAGAGCTCGACGGACAGGAGCAGGCGGTCCGCTCCGATCTGGAACAGGTGGAGGCGCTGCTGGAGCCTCTGGGGCCGGTGTTCGTCCGCAGGGGACTGGGTGAGGAAGGCTGCCAGCGGATCTGGGAGGTGAGGCGGGAGTTCTCGTTCGCCCTCAGGGACACCGGCCTGGCCAAGCTCAACCAGGACATCGTGGTGCCCCGGGGCTCCCTCTCCCGTCTCTTCGCCCATGCCTCCCGCCTGCAGGAGCGCCACGGGATCCGCACCGCCTGCTTCGGCCACGCCGGCGACGGCAACATCCATGTCAACCTGATGGTGGACCGCTCCAGCGCCCTCCAGGAGGAGCGGAGCCGGAAGGCGGTGGACGAGCTCTTCTCCAGGGTGCTGGAATGGGGCGGAGCGATTACCGGGGAGCACGGCATCGGCCTGGCCCGCCTCCCTTGGTGGGAGAAGGCCACCACCGCGCCTGTGCGCGACCTGCACAGACGGATCAAGAACGCCCTGGATCCCCAGGGGATCCTCAATCCCGGCAAGTTCGCATAGCGGGCAGTCCCGCAGGGGGAGAGCCGCTGCAGCAGAATGATGGGAAGGCGATCGGGGGACGTAGATCCGAATCGGCGAAATTCTCGATCCGGAACGCTGGCTGCCCTTTTATTCCCTGCACCAGCCAGGCGGTAACCGGACCGCTGAGCGGAGTGCCGCCGCGTTGGCATGGGGGCAATCCCGTATGCTCTCGGGCCGGAACCGGGCCAGGCCGTCGGTCAAGGCAGACGGCCGGATCTGTCGGTTCTTTTCGCCGATCATCCTTGGCTTTTTTTAAATTGTTCCTGAAAAGCATTCGGTCGAAGTCCTTGGAAGGATATCTGGGGAGGGCGATCCCCCCACCCCTTTTTTGGCCGAAGACGAGCTCCAATATCCACTGGATAGTCAGGGATGCGGCCATGCGGGACCTGATAAAAAGGCCACTTGCAGGGGGCGTATCCTGACCACCTCACATGACCCCAGAAGGGGAGCGGCGTGCGAGAGGATCCGGGCGAGGTCAACCCCCTCCTAATCTGCCCTCCAGGAATTCCATCCGGATCCGGTTATCGCACCATTTCCAAAGCGAGGCGGAGACCAGGATCCGCAGCAGATGCCAGAGGAACAGTGAAAAGCCCACCCTTGCTTCCGCATTTCTCCACCCCCAGTCCATCATTATCATTAGATAAAGAATCACAGGAAGGGAGACTACAGGCACAACGAAATGGATAAGAAAGATAAGTAGGGATACCTTCAGAGGTCGCTTTGTCTTTAGCCCTCCCCACAGGCCGAGGTTGCGGATCGAAAGCAATTCAATGGGAAGAATCAAAGCCGACCCCAAGTGAGCGGACAAGAGGATCAGTGCCTGCAAAGCATGTTTTTTCTGAATGCCTCCTCCCAATTCCTGCCACAGGTAGCCATGGAGCAGGATAGCGAGGAGGTGCCAGGCAAGGATTAGGGATCCGTTCCAGACCAGCTGTGTGCCGACGGGATGCCCTAGTCTCCTGAGCATGGCCATGCGTGAGAGAGGAGCGATTAGAATCAGTTCCAGCATGCCCGACTTCCTGACTTCGTATAGCAGGACGGGAGCGTCCAGCGAGGCCTTCAGGTATGCCAGGCTCAACAGGGATGATCCTACCAGATAGCAGGTCAGCATGAGCTCCCTGTCCCCGTAGAATCTGCTCAATGTTCCTCTATCCAGGACATGTAGGAAGAAGATGATGAAAAAGAGAAGGCAGGACAAAAAAAAGATAATAGTGCAGATCCGGTAGACCAGGCCGCCGCGATGGTAGCGGGAGTGGAGGACCCGGAGAGGATTATCCAGATCTCCGATAGCGGGCCGGAAGCGTGTCTGTCTACTTGCATCCTTTCTTCCTGGCATTGTTCCACCCGCCTTTCTTTCGAGGGTCCATGCTAAGGAGAAGACTAGCTGGGAAAGCAGTATCAAGCACAGCGTCAGACCCCCAAGGATCGCCAGATTGATAGGTAAGGATCCAACCTCCGGATTAATGCCGTCCGAAGCGAAGACGATGGCAGTAAGGGGTCCCGCCCAGTAAAAGTCCATGTTGTAGCCCATGCTAATAACGACTACTTCTACGACTACCGGAGGCAGGATGTATAGACCGAGCAGGGTGACGAACGATAGGCAGGCCGAGGCCACAGCACTCTTGCAGATCACCGAAGCGCAGAGCCCGATTGCCATCCCAAGTAGGCAGCCGGCGAAGATGCCGGCGATCACTTTGGCCAAATCGGACGGTTCCACTCCCCCGGCCAGAAGCGGTAGCGAAAGGATGGGAACAACCGCCCACAGGCAGAGAAGGAACTGGGAGATGCGGGTAAGCAGCTTGCCCAGCAGGACCTGGTAGGTGCGCAGGGGGGTCAGGATCAGCAGGCCCAGTGTGCCCTCCCGCCTTTCGGAACTAATGGCGTCGGATACGGCGAGAGCTGCTCCGAAGGCGAACAGGATCTGGCAGACTGCTGCCTGGGCGGTCATGATACCTCCATCAGTATAAATGGGTGCGAATGTGTAGAGCACTCCGGTCAGTAGGACCGGCAAGGCGAGGGCGATACGCATCCCGTAGGTCCCCCGCTTGCGGCACAGGACTCTCAGTTCCCGGACGAGGATGGTCAAAAGGTTCATTGCAGGTGACTGGGAGGGGTGGAGCGTAGAGGCCAGCCCGACCGCAATCGAGCATTGTTGTCCCTATGATTCGGACGGCATCTTCCCAATTTGAATGGACAGGCCTTCACAATCTAGAGAGGAGCGATACGGCTCGGAAGATCCGGTTGGTTCTATAGCCCGGGGAATCGATCTCGTGGAAAGGAATAGCTGCCGATCCCCTTGAAGTGGGGCCGGGAAAGCCAGTCCAGACTCCTGGATCCTTCGTTCTGGTCCTTGGTCCCAACGTGCCTCAGGCGCCGGACGGCTGGGGCGTATTGCATGAGGCAGGAGGCGGACGATCTCCGATCTGGCCGATATCCAATGGCACAAGATTCGCTTCAGGTTCCAGCATTCGGATCGTTTCGGGTTTAGGTCGAGGTGGAGACGGCTGCAGAGCGGCGTGTGGTTGGCGCGGTCTAGGACTCCCTCCTATCTGCCCGTCAGGAATTCAACCCGGAGCCGGGCCGTGCACCAAATCCGGATGATAATGGAGACTGCGATCCGAAGCAAATGCCAGATGATAAGTGTTAGGAACAACGCCATTTCACCACTTTTAGATATGATCATGAATGCCATCAGGATCAGGAACAGGATCACGGGCAGAGAGACGACAGGAACCACGAAATGTATCAGGAAGATTAGAATGGACGCCTTCAGAGGCCGTTCCGTCTTCAATCCGAGCCACAGACCGAGCTTGCTGATGGAGAGCAGTTCGATGGGAAGGGTCAGTACACACCCCATGTGAGCGAGCACGGGGACCAGTGCCCACAGAAAGCTTTCCTCCGAAACACCTTCCAGTTTTAGCGTTGCCAGGCCCCACATCAGAATGGCGAAGAGGTGCCAGGCAAGGATCAGGGATCTGTTCCAGACCAGCTGTGTGCCGGCGGGATGTCCAAGTCCTCTGAGCGTAGCCATGCGTGAGAGAGGGGCGATCAGGAGCAGTTCCAGCATGCCCGTCTTCCTATCCTCGTAGATCAGAGCGGGAGCGTCCAGGGAGGCCCTCAAGTAAGCGATGCTCACCAGGAGCAAACCCGCAAGGTAGAAGAACATCAGAAGCCCACCTACATGTATATCGGATCGCTTTCCTGAAAGAAGTTCGTGGAAGACGGAGATGAAGAGGAGGAGGCAAAGCAGAAGGAGCATCCCAGTACCAATCCGGTAGAAAATGCCTCCGCGGTGGTATCGGGAGTGAAGGATCTGGGGTGGATTCTCCATGTCTCCGATGGTGGATCGAACAGCTGCTGCCTTTCTGCTGGAATCTTTCTTGTATGCAATGGATCTTCCGCCATTCTTTTCGAGGTTCCATGCTAGGGAGAATAACAGATTTGAGATCAGGACAAAACACAATGACAGACCCACGATGATCGCCAGATTGAATGACAAGGATCCGAAACCGATGGGAATACCCCATGCGAAGAAGGTGGCGACGATGGGCCCCCACCAGTAGAAGTTCATGTTGTAGCCCAATCCATAGACGATTCCGGCAACGACTGGAGGCACGATGTATAGACCGAGCAGGCTGGCAAAGGAGAGGCAAGCCGATGCCACGAAACTCTTGCTGATCACCGAAGCGCAGAGCCCGATTGTCATTCCCAGGAGGCAGTCGGCAAGGATGCCGACGATCAGCTTGGCCACGTCGTCCGGATCCACTCCTCCTGCCAGCAGCGGCAGTGCCAAAATGGGCACCACCGCCCACAGGCAGAGCAGGAACTGGGAGATGCGGGTGAGAAGCTTTCCCAGCAGGACTTGATAGGAACGCAGGGGGGTCAGGAGCAGCAGGCCCAGGGTGCCTTCCTTTCTTTCGGAATTGATGGCGTCGGAGGTGGCGAAGGCTGCTCCGAAGGCGAATAGGATCTGGCAGACTGTTGCCTGAGCTGTTAGGATGAAGTTCCCAGGTACAGCAGAGAAGAGCATTCCGGTCATGAGAACCGGGATGGCGAGGGCGATCCGCATCCCGTAGGTCCCCCGCTTGCGGCACAGGACTCTGAGTTCCCGGACGAATATAGTCAGGAGTTTCATTTCAGGAGGCTGGGAGAGGGGGAGAACGCAGCCGTATTTGCAATCATTATCGAGGATTGCTGTTGCCTACAATACGGACGGCTTTCATCAAGATATATCCAGGTTGCCATTCGACATAGGGAGGAGCGATTGGGCTAAGAGGAATCGATTGGTGCTATTTACCGAGATGTCGACAGCGTGGACAGGAATATTTGCCATATCCCGTGATGTCAGGTGGCAGGGGAGAGTAGAGGCGGATCAGCTTCATGAAACCATCGCTCCGGTCCCTGATCCCAACGTGCCTCGGACGTCGGAAAGATGGATTATACTGGGTGAGTTAGAAAACACAATGATATCATATCTGGCAGTCATCGAAGGGCAGAAGATTTTCTTTAGGTTCCAGCATTCGGTCCATTTTAGGATTCGGTAGAGTTTGGGACGGCTGTAGAGCAGCGCGTGGAGGGAAGCGGTCTAGGCCTTCCCCCTATCTGCCCGCCAGGAATTCAACCCGGAGCCGACTCTCGCTCCATATCCAGAACCAGGCAGAGACTAGGAGCCTCAGCAGGTGCCATAGGATAAGCGATAAGATCAGCGCCTTGCCTTTGTCTCTCCAACCCCAGAACTGGAACTCTTCTGCGAGGATCAGGATCACGGGCAGGAGGATGGCGGGTGCCACGAAATGGATTAGGAAGATCAGGAGGGAAGCCTTCAGAGGCCGCTCGGTCTTTAGTCCTAACCATATGCCTAGGTTGCGGATTGAGAGCAATTCGACGGGAAGGGTAAGCACACACCCAATGTGCGCGAGCACAAGGATCAGTGAATCTAGAACGATCTCCGAAACACCGGAAGCTACCGTCCATTCCCTCCATGCCAGGCAGCACAACATCAGGATGGCAAGAAGGTGCAAGCTGAGAATCATGGATCTGTTCCAGATCAGCTGTGTGCCTACGGGATGTCTTAATCCCCTGAGTAGAGCAACTCGTGAAAGAGGTGCGATCAGGAGCAATTCCAGCATGCCCGTCTTCCTGTCCTCGTAGATCAGGGAGGGAGCGTCTAAAGATGCTTTTAGATAGGCCAGGCTCATCAGAGGAAATCCAAAAATGTAGAGGATGAACACATCGCTGGCAAAATAGCTAACTAGCGTTCCCGTTAAGAGCTCATGGAAGTAGAAGATGAAAAAGGTGAGGCATGGCAGAAGGAGGATCACGGTGCCTATCCGGTAGAATATGCCTCTTCGGTGGTAGCGGGAGTGGAGGACCCGGGGGGGATTCTCCAGGTCTCCGATGGCGGGGTGGACGGGTGCCTGTCTGCTAGCGGCCTCCTTCACCGGAATGGTTCCTCCAGCCCTTCTTTCAAGGATCCATGCAATGGAGAAGATCAGCTGGGAGAACAGGATCAAGGACAGCGTTAGCCCCCCGAGGATCGCCAGATTGAGGGTCAATTCTGCTCCGGACTCCAAGATGGCGGCGATGGGCCCCCACCAGTAGAAGTTCAAGTTGTAGGCTATTCCAACGACGATTTCGCCGACGACCGGAGGCACGATGTATAGACCCAGCAGGAAGGCGAACGAGAGGCAGGCCGAGGCCACGGCGCTCTTGCAGAGCACCGAAGCGCAGAGCCCGATCGCCATTCCCAGGAGGCAGCCAGCGAGGATGCCTGCGATCAGCCAGGCCACATCGGCCGGATCCACTCCCCCCGCGAGCAGCGGCAGCGACAGGATTGGCACCACCGCCCACAGGCAGAGCAGGAACTGGGAGATGCGGGTGAGCAGCTTGCCCAGCAGGACCTGGTAGGAGCGCAGGGGAGTCAGAAGCAGCAGGCCCAGGGTGCCCTCCCGCCTTTCGGAACTGATGGAGTCGGATGCGGCGAAGGCTGCTCCGAAGGCGAAAAGGATCTGGCAGACTGCTGCCTGAGCGGCAATGGCGTCGCCGCCTGTACCAGGGTAGTCCAGGGTGAAGAGCGCTCCGGTCGCTAGAACTGGGAAGGCGAGGGCAAGCCGCATCCCGTAGGTCCCCCGCTTGCGGCACAGGACTCGCAGTTCCCGGACGAGGATGGGCAGGAGTCTCATTGCAGGAGGCTGGGAGGGGCGGAGATTGGCCCCCAGCTCGACCGGTATCGAGTGTTGTTCTCTTCGCTATGCGGCCGGATATTTCCAAACCGATCCGGGCTCTGCCATTCGATCGAGAGAGTAACGTTCGGACCTGGAGACGTGATCGACCGGCTGCGGCTGCCCGGGGAATCGGCTGCGTGAAGAGGAGCAGCTGGCTTGTTCCAGTGCGCCTGGGAGGCTGGGAGGAGTCGGCCCAGCTTCCTGAGGATTCCGTACAAGTCATTGGCAGAAAAAGCGCCTCGGGCGCTGGACCGCTGGACGGTCCTGCATGAGGTGGAAGGCGCATCAATGTCCTCTCTGGCCGGCATCGATAATACGGTGCATACGCCTCGGGCCCAGAATCTGGGCCGCTCCGGGATGCGATGGGCGGCTTCTTCAGTAGAAGCCAATACAGCCCGAGTGCTGCCCGCTTTCCTGCTCTGTTCTTGTCGTGACTCGGAGGGAGCGGGACTGCGGTTCCGGTCTTGCCGAGGCAGGCTCGGCTCCATCCGAGGCCTCCAGCCCTCCTGTCCGATGAAGATGGTTGCGCATGGCTGGTGGGCGCTGCCAGGCCTCAGCAGCTTTCTTTTCCTGCAAGGAGCCGATCTCCTGGGCCAGTAGTGGCAGTCTGGATCCGAGGAGTCTACTGGTGCGTGCCTGGGTACGGAGCCTGCCGGGAACAATATGGAAAACCCGTCCGGTGCATCGATGCGGTTCCGCTTCACCGAGTCCTGCTACCTGCCGGTCAGGAGCCGGACGTACTCCCTGAGCGAGTCTCGGGTGATCACTGCGTAGACCACGTGGCCGGCCCGCAGCACATCCTCCCCCGAGGGCACCATGGAGGCCTTCTCGTCGACCAGGCAGACCAGGGAGCCCTCGGCAGGCCATTCCACATCCTTGATCGCCTTCTCTGCCGCCGGAGCCCCTTCGGCCACATTGGCCTGGATCACCCGTATCTCCTTGGTGATGTCGTAGATCTGGTGGTAGTGCTCCTCGCTCTCCACATAGCGGAGCAGATCCTGGGCGGCCTCCATCCGGGGGCAGATCACCTCGTGGATCCCCAGCTTGGCCCGGAAATTCTGTAGGGACTCGGCGTTGGCCGGTCGGTGGATGAGGGGGATGCACCGGACGCCGCCAAGGTCGCCGGCCTGCATGCAGGCCATGATGTTGTCCTCGTCGTCGGCGCTGGCGGCGATGAACAGGTCGGCGCTGCCCACATTCTCCTCCTCGAGAACTTCCCTGGAGGTGGGATCCACGTTCAGGATGGCGGCGTCGTCGTCCACAATGCGCTCCATGAACCGGTCGCACAGCTGCTTGGACTTCTCCAGAATGGTGAGTCCTATGCCCCGTTCGGAGATCATCCCAGCCAGGCGCATCGAGTACTCGTTGGCCCCCATGATCACCACCCGGGTCTTCTTGTCGGGCCGCAGGGCCGGATCGAGCTCCGAGGTGACGTCCCTGAGGCGTTCAGGCTTGCCGAACAGGATCACCTTGTCGTTCTGCTCGAGCTGGTCGGAGCCGTCGGGAAAGCGGATCTGCTCCCTCCCCTTGCTCTTGCGCTGGATGGTGGCGATGCGGACCCCGGCGGGCAGATCCAGCTCGGACAGGGAGGACCCGATCAGGGCGCTCTTTGGGGAGACTTCCACCTCCCGCAGCTCGATCTGGCTGCGGACTATGTCGTGGGACTGCAGGCCGGCCGGATTGCGCACGTACTTGAACAGCTTCAGGGCGGCCAGCTGCTCCACGCAGAGCAGGTGGTCGATCTCCAGCCGCTCCCGGTAGTTGAAGAGCCACTCCGAATCGATGGCCTTGTGTACCCGAGCGATGGCCCGTCCCACTTCCATCTGCTTGGCGACAACCGCTCCGATCAGGTTAGCGCTCTCGTTGTTGGTGATGGCGAGGTAGAGATCCGCCTCGCTGGCGTTCACCTCGGCCAGCACCCTGGGCTGGGTGCCGTCGTCGCAGACCAGGGTGCCCTCGAAGCGCTCCGAGAAGGTCTCGATCAGCTTGGAGTCGATGTCGATCAGGGTGACGTCGTGCTTCAGGCTGAACAGCTCGACGGCCATGTGCTTGCCAACCTCCCCGGCGCCCATGATGATGACCTTCACTGGCTTGATAGTATCGAGAAGCGCTTCGGAAGCGGCCAGACTATTCCCGGAAGGGGCCAGCCCGGCATCATCATGGTCATCGTCCTGAATGCCTTTCTGGAGGAGGCCCTGGGGGAGCTGGAGCGGGCTGGGGTGGAGGAGGCCGAGCTGCGCCTGGGGTGGATCGTCGAGCACGCGCTTTCGATCCCCCGGCTCGAGATCCCCCTCTGCGGGCCGAGGCCCCTCTCCCCCGGAGAGCATGCCCGGCTCGGGCGGCTGGTGGCGCGCCTGAAGGATCGGGAGCCGGTGCAGCACCTGATCGGCTGGGTTCCCTTCCTGGGACTGAGGCTGGAGGTGGGTCCCCAGGCCCTGGTTCCCCGGCCCGAGACCGAGATCCTGGTCCAGGCGGCGCTGGAGGCCCTGGACCGCGGCCGGAAAGCTCCGGTGGTTTTGGACATGGGGACCGGCACCGGGTGCGTCGCCCTGGCCATCGCTCTCCAGCTTCCCGGGGCCCTCTGCCATGCGGTGGACATCTCCCCCGAGGCCCTGGAGCTGGCCCGCAGGAACCGGGATAGCCACCGCCTCTCAAGCCGGGTCAGGATCTGGAGGTCGGACTGGTTCCGGGATCTGCCCCCCGGGATAGAGGCGGACCTGATCGTCTCCAATCCCCCCTACATCCCTACCGGCCGGCTGGGCTCCCTGCCGCAGGAAGTGCGCGATCACGACCCGGTCCTGGCCCTGGACGGCGGCCCCGAAGGACTGGATCCCTACTCCGTGCTGGCCCGGGAGGGGCAGCGGTGGCTGCGGCCCGGGGGGCAGCTCCTCTGCGAGGCCGACGAGGAGCAGATGCCCGCCCTGGAGGCCATCTTCGGGAAGGAGGGCTGGCGCAGGGCGGCCCTGGTGCGTGATCTGTCGGGGCTGGAGCGGGTGGCCCGCTTCGAGCCCCTGCCGGGGTAGCCGCTCCGGCAGGGAGATTTCCGTTTGAGGATCCTCCCGGGCGCTAGTAGGGTAAGGTGGGATGGTGAGGAAGCCTGCTTCATGGACAACCTGGTGATCGAAGGAGGGGCCTCCCTCCGGGGCGAGGTGGAGATCAGCGGCGCCAAGAACGCCGTCCTGCCGATCATGGCGGCGGCGCTCCTCACCGAGGAGCCCTGCGTGATCCGCCGCGCTCCCAATCTTCGGGATGTCCGGTTCATGGGGGGGATCCTCCAGTCGCTGGGGGCCGAGGTCCAGTTCGAGGAGGACTGCCTGCGCATCCATGCCGCCAGGATCCATGGCAAGGGCGACTACAACCTGATCCGCAAGATGCGCGGCTCGGTGTGCATCATGGGGCCGCTGCTGGGCCGCCTGGGGGAGGCCACCGTCTCGCTTCCCGGGGGCTGCGTGATCGGCACGCGTCCCATCGACCTGCACCTGAAGGGCCTCAAGGCGCTGGGCGCCGAGGTCGATGTGAAGGAGGGCTACGTGCAGGTCAGGGCCAAGCGGCTCAGGGGAGGATCCATCTTCCTGGGAGGCCGCATGGGACCGACGGTCCTGGGAACCGCCAACGTGATGATGGCCGCCACCCTGGGCGAGGGGGAGACGGTGATCGACAGCGCCGCCTGCGAGCCCGAGATCATCGACCTGGCCGACTTCCTGACCAGCATGGGAGCCGATATCGAGGGCATCGGGAGCCCCCGGATCACCATCAGGGGGGTGGAGCGGCTCGGCGGGGTCGACCACGAGGTGATCCCCGACCGCATCGAGGCGGCCACCTTCGCCATGGCCGCGGCCGCCACCGGAGGCGACGTCCGCATCAGGAGAATGCGCTGCGACCACATCGGAGCGGTGCTCGACAAGCTGGACGAGGCGGGCGTGAATCTCGTCCAGACCCCCGGCACGCTCCATGTCACGGGGGATCGGGGGAGCTTCCTTCCAGTGGACGTGACCACCCAGCCCTACGCAGGATATCCCACCGACGCCCAGGCCCAGCTGATGACCCTGATGACCCTTTCGGAGGGGATCAGCATCATCACCGAGCGTATCTTCGAGTCCCGCTTCATGCACGTGAGCGAGCTGCTGCGCCTGGGGGCCGACATAACCATCGAGGGCACCTCGGCCATCGTCAAGGGCCCCAGCTTCCTGAGCGGCGCCCCGGTGATGGCCAGCGACCTGCGGGCCAGCGCGGCCCTGGTGATCGCCGGCCTGATGGCCAAGGGCAAGACCCGGGTCAAGCGGATCTACCACCTGGACCGGGGCTACGAGAACATCGACCGCAAGATCGAGCAGCTGGGCGGCAGGGTGGTCCGGGAGAAGGAGCCGTGAGCAACAAGATCATGGGAGCCTTCCTGGTGCTGCTCCTGGCCTACGGCTGCTTGAAGGTCTCCGAGTACTACCAGGACTCCATGGAGAGGAACCGGAACGCAGGTCCCGCTCCGCCTCCGGCCGCCGCCGTCCCCGACCAGAGCCTTCCCTCCCATCTGGAGGAGTCCCTTCGCAGGGCGCGGGCCGGAGGGGCCCGCGCCTTCAAGGCTTGGCTGGACAGGCACCGGCTGATGGTCCAGCAGCCCAGGCGCACCGAGCTGGAGCTGGACTACGTGGAATCGCTGGCCCTGAGGGATCCTCCCGCAGCCCAGAGGGAATTCGCCGCCATCCGCCGCCGGGCCCCCGGCGATCCGGCCCTGCAGGAGCGGATCCGGAGGATGGCCAGGATCTACGAGTAGTCGCTCAGAGGGGTCGCCGTCCGGCCATCCCGGCGTTCAGCTCGTGCCAGTAGCCGATCTCCTCCTCGCCCAGCTTCCAGCAGAGGAAGACCTCCCTGCCCTCGCGCAGGTGGGGAAAGTCGATCAGGCCCTGGTGGAAGTCCTTGATCAGGATGCAGCGGTGGCTCAGCTCCACCAGGATCTCGTAGAAGCCGGCCACCGCCCTGACATGCGCCTCCAGCTTCTTGCCTCCCACGTCGCGGCCTTCCTCCAGCATCCGGTTGAGCTGCTCCAGATGCAGCTCGACCTGGCGGTGGTAGGCCGACAGATCCTTCAGCCACGCCCGGATCCGGGGCAGGAGCTCTTCGGCCTCTTCACGGGTGTAGTGCTTCTCGTAGCGGAATTCGGACATGGATCGCCGCCTACCGGGGAGCGTCCCCGGGGAGGGCCTGCAGGGACTTCAGCTTCCGGTGCACCGTGTCCCTGAACTCCAGCTCGAGGCATCTCTCCCAGTAGACCATCGCCTCCTGGCGGCGTCCCATTGCGCTGAGGACGTCGCCCAGGTGGTCCAGCACCTCGGGATCCGGCTCCTCCAGCAGCTCCTCCGACCGCTTCAGGTAGGAGAGGGCGCCGGAGTAGTCGCCCTGCCGGTAGAGCACCCAGCCCATGCTGTCGAGGATGGCCGCGTTGTCCGGGTCCAGCTCCAGGGCCCTCTGGATCCAGAGCGAGGCCTGGCCGAGCTTCTCGCCCCTGTCCGCCCACATGTATCCCAGGTAGTTGAGCGCCACGGGATCGTCAGGCTCCAGTTCGAGGAATGCCAGGAAGGCCTTTTCTGCCTCCTCGGGCCGGCCGGTGCGCTCGTACATGGCCCCCAGCTGGAAGTGGAAGCTGGGGGGCAGGGGGGAAGGGGCGGGGGATCCGGCGGCCAGGGCCTGGGCCTTGAGCAGGTGCTGCAGGCCCTGCGGGTAGCGCCTGAGACTGGCCATGGCCAGGCCGGAGTATATCTCCCCCTGCAGGTTCCCCGGAAAGCGGGCGAGCAGGGACTGCAGCACCTCCAGGGCCTTGCGTGGGTTCCCGCCGTCCAGATGTATGGCGGAGAGGACTAGGTAGGCGGGCTCGAACTCCGGGCGGAGATCGAGCGACCGCCTGTAGTGCCCGATCGCCTCCTCCCACCGCTCTTCCTGGCTGGCGATGGTGCCCAGGAAGTAGTGGGCCGAGGCGTTGTCGGGATCGATGGCGAGAATCCCCTCCATCTGCTGCGCCGCCTCCCTGAGGCGTCCTCCCTGCAGGTGCATCCGGGCCAGACGATCGCGAACCTGCAGGGCCGGATCCCGGGTGCGCTCCAGGAAGCCACCCAGTACCTCCACGGCCTGGTCGATCTGCCCCGCCAGGGAGAGGGAGTCGGCCAGGACCAGCGCTTCCTCGGGCGTCTCCATCTCCCACTGCCTCAGGCGCTCGGCCAGGGGCTGGATCTCCCGGCGGATCCCTGCGAGCCGGTCCGGAGCCACGATGATCGAGGACAGGTGGAGGCGGCAGAGCTCCAGAACCAGCTCCCGTCCCGGATCGGGAAGGGCGGCCCCCTGGCGGAGCCGTTCCAGGGCCGCTTCGCCCTCCCCCTTGGCCAGGAGGTGGCGGACCGCTCCGCCGAGGGCCGCGACGTTTCCAGGCTCGATCTCCAGCGCCGACTCGAAGAGCGAGCTGGCCTCCTCGTCCCGGGAAAGCGCCTGCAGGATCTCCGCACGCAGCACCAGCAATCCGGGATCGGGCGGATCGGGCTCGACCGCCAGGTCGAAGGCGCGGAGAGCCAGCTCGGGAAGCTCCCACTCCAGCAGCTTCCCTGCAACCGTCAGCAGCAGCCGCCCGTCCTCCGGCTGGGCGTCCACGGCCAGCAGCAGCTCCTGGGCCGCGTCCGCCACCTCGCCCTG
Organism: Limisphaerales bacterium; assembly: GCA_965221075.1. Taxonomy (GTDB): domain Bacteria; phylum Verrucomicrobiota; class Verrucomicrobiia; order Limisphaerales; family AAA164-E04; genus UBA2970. The sequence continues at coordinate 1,955,727 of OZ244865.1, read as the reverse complement.
CTGGTGCAGCAGGAGGCCGGTAGCGTAGTGGGCCGAGCCGGGGACGGAGAGCTGTTCGGCCTCCTGCTCCGCCTGCTCGGACTCCTGCGCCGCCAGGCCGCCTCCCAGCAGGGCGATCAGGAAGAGGAAACGGAGGATCGGGTGGAAGCGCATCGCGGGATCCAGTCTTCCGGCGGGAGGAGCCCCGCGGCCGCGCCTATTTCTGCCAGGTGCGCTTCTTGTGGCGGTTGGCACGAAGCTTCTTGCGGCGTTTGTGCTTGTTGATCTTTGTCTTGCGGCGCTTCTTAAGGGATCCCATGGACTTGCTGCCAGATCGTGCTCAGTAGACCACCTTGTTGAGTGGAAATTCGATGATGCCTTCCGCTCCCAGCTGCTTGAGGCGGGGGAGGATCTCGCGAACCACGGGCTCGTCGATCACCGTCTCCACCGCGACCCAGTCCGGGCGGCTGAGGTTCGAAACGGTTGGATTACGCAATGCAGGCAGGCTTTGCAACAGTTTAGCGAGATCCCGCTGCCGGATGTTGAGCTTGAGCCCCACCTTGGACTCGGCGTCGATGGCTCCCTTGAGCAGCAGGGCGAGCCTCTCCAGCTTCTCCCGCTTCCAGGGATCCTCCCAGGCCCGGCGCCCGGCGATCAGCCTGGGAGTGGACTCCATCAGGGTGTCGAGGACGCGCAGCCGGTTGGCCCGCAGGGAGGAGCCGGTCTCGGTGATCTCGACGATGGCGTCTACCAGCTCGTGCGCCTTGATCTCGGTGGCTCCCCAGGAGAACTCCACCTCGGCCTTCACCTTGTGCCTCTCCAGGTACTTCCGGGTCAGCTGCACCGCCTCGGTGGCGATGCGGCGGCCCTCGAGGTCGGCGACCCGGACGATGGGCGAGCTCTCGGGAACCGCGAGCACCCAGCGGGCCGGCCTCCTCGTGGCCTTGTTGTAGGGCAGCTCGGCGATCTCCCTGACGTCCGAGCCGTTCTCCTCGATCCAGTCCTTCCCGGTGATGCCGCAGTCCAGGTAGCCCAGCTCGACATAGCGGCTGACCTCCTGGGCCCGGATCAGGCGCAGCTCCAGCTCGGGATCGTCGACGCTGGGGAAGTAGGAGCGGCTGGAGACGGCGATGTTGAAGCCGGCCTTGGCCATCCGGGAGACGGTCGCCTCCTGCAGGCTTCCCTTGGGCAGGCCGAACTTGAGGCGGGGGGAAGGGGGGCTCTGGTTCATGAGGAGGGGCCGGGCGCAAGCCTGCGCAGCTTGCGCCCCTGGACCGAGAGCCGCCCGGATACCAGATCCCCGAGGACGCCGGGGTAGAGGATGTGCTCGGTCTGCCGGATCCGGTCCTGGAGCGTCGCGGGGGTGTCGCCGAGCTCCACCGGCACCGGCTGCTGGGCGATGATGGTTCCAGTGTCGATCCCCGAGTCCACCAGGTGCACCGTGGTGCCGGTGACCCGGACACCGTGCTCCAGGGCCTGGGAGGCGGCGTCCAGCCCTGGAAATGAGGGAAGAAGCGAGGGGTGGATGTTCACGATGCGGCGGGGGAAGGCCCGCAGGAAGGTCCGCTTGAGGATCCGCATGAAGCCCGCCAGCACGACCCAGTCGGCGCGGGCCTCCTCCAGCCGCCTCACGAACTCCGACTCGGCCCGATCGTCGAGCTTGGTGCGGTAGAATCCGGGAGCTACGAAGCGGTGCGGGAGGCCTCGCCGGGCCGCCTCGGCGAGGATCCCGCTATCCTCCACGTCGCTCAGCACCAGGACCACCTGCGCCAGGAGGCTTCCCCGGGAGCAGGCGTCGGCGATGGCGGCCATGTTGCTTCCCCGGCCCGAGCCGAGTATCCCCAGACGGCTCGTGGCCGGCAGGGCCCCCTCCTTCACTGGAGGTTCCCGGGGTTGAGGCCCTGCAGGTCCCTGGGCTGGAAGATCCCGTCCTTGCGGATCAGCGTGTTGTCGAACCAGACCTCGCCGCCGCCCCACTCGGGGCGCTGGATCAGCACCATGTCCCAGTGGATCGAGGACCGGTTGCCGTTGTCGCACTCCTGGTAGGCCTGCCCCGGGGTGAAGTGAAGCGATCCGGCTATCTTCTCGTCGAAGAGGATGTCCCCCATGGGCTCGAGGATCCCCGGATTGAAGCCGAGGGAGAACTCCCCCGCGTAGCGGGCTCCCGGATCGGTGTCGAGGATGCTGTTTAGCCGGGCGGTGTTGCTGGAGGCCGCCTTCACGATCCTCCCCTGGGAGAACTCCAGCTGGACGTTCTCGAAGCGGGTGCCGGCGTAGGTGGTCGGGGCGTTGAACCGGATGGAGCCGTTGACCGACTTCCTGACCGGGCAGGAGAAGACCTCCCCGTCGGGCAGGTTGCGGTCGCCCTCGCAGGCCTGGGCCCCGATTCCCTTGATGCTGAACTCCAGCCGGGTGCCCGGTGCCACCAGGCGCACCCTGTCCGCCTTCCGCATGCGGAGCGCCAGCGGCTTCATCGCCCTGCCCATCCTGGCGTAGTCGAGGGTGCAGACCCGGAAGAAGAAGTCCTCGAAGGCCTCGGTGCTCATGCCGGCCGCCTGGGCCATCGAAGGCGTGGGCCAGCGCAGCACGCACCACCGGGTCTTGCCGACCCGGTGGTTCTGCACCGGACGGAGGGTGCGGGAGTAGAGGCCGACCTTCTCCTCGGGCACATCCGATCCCTCGCAGGCGTTGTCGGCTCCCCGCACCGCGATGTAGGCCTGCATCTTCCTGATCCGGTACATCTCGATCTGGCGGATCCTGAGGCACTGCTCCTCTGTGGCCTCCCTCTGCATCTCCCTGGCGATCCGGGAGGAGATGGAGTCCACGAAGGGAACCGCCTTCGCCTCCCTGGCGGCCCGGATCAGCTCGATCACGAACGGATCGGGGACGTCGGTGGCCTGGATCAGGACCGAGTCCCCCTCCTCCAGGGCTACGGAGTAGCCGACGATCTGGCGTGCCAGCTGGCGGTATCGGGGATCGGTCATCGCGCCCGGAGAGTCAAGAGAGGCGTGCCCCGATCCGCAATCCAAATCCCCGGCTGCATTCCGGCTTGACCAATCCGGCTCCATCCGCGACTCCATGGTCCGGGATCCGCCGCTTCCCTGGGCGAATGGTCCTTCTGTGAAAGGTCGTATGAAGCTTGCAATCTCGATGCTGGGGGCTTTCCCGTTCTCCGCGCTCCTGAGCTCGGAGCTGGCAGCCGTCCAGCCGCCCCGCGGGACCTACGGACAGCAGGTGGTGGCCGCGGTGCTCATGGCCGAGGCCTGGGGGGAGGGGGAGAAAGCGATGACCGCGGTGGCCGAGGTGATCGCGCAGCGGTCCAAGAGCTGGAAGCTGAGCCCCCTGGCGGTGGTCAAGCGCAAGCGCCACTTCTCCTGCCTCAACTCGGTTCGCCCAGAGGACCTGATCCGCAAGTACCACCGCCAGAGGGACTTCGCCAAGGCGCTGGAGATCTCCCGTACCCTCTACAACGAGCCCCACAAGCTGCCCGGGCTTGCCAGGGAGGCCACCCACTTCCACGACGACTCCATGACCCCCTACTGGGCCCGGAACGAGGAGCCGGTGAGGGTCATCGGCAAGCTGCGCTTCTACAAGCTTCCGATATAGCGGAGGCCCGATGGGACCGGGAGGCATGAGGACGATCCGGGGATGTGGGTGGCTCCTGCTGCTCATTGCCTGCTGCTCGGCGGCGGGGGAGCAGCGGCCCAGCCTGCTCTTCCTGCTCTCCGACGACCACCGCAACGACTTCCTGGGCTGCGCCGGCCATCCGGTCCTCCGGACCCCGCACCTGGATCGCCTGAGCCGGCAGGGGGTGCGGTTCAGCCAGGCCTTCGTCACCACCTCCATCTGCGCCGCCAGCCGGGCCTCCCTCTTCACCGGGCTGACCGAGCGCACCCACGGCTACACCTTCGGCACGCCTCCCCTGGCTCCGTCCCTGGCGCAGGCCAGCTATCCCCGCCTGCTGCGCCAGGCCGGATATCAGACCGGCTTCGTGGGGAAGTTCGGGATCCGGGCCGCCCGGGAGGACATCGACGCCATGTTCGACTCCTTCGTGCCGCTCGGCCGGAGCCCCTACTTCAAGATGCAGGAGGACGGCTCGCTCCGGCACCTGACCGAGATCACCGGCGACCGGGCCATCGAGTTCCTCGAGCGGCGGGATCCCGGCAGGCCCTTCTGCCTGTCGGTCAGCTTCAACGCGGCCCACGCCGAGGACGGCGACAAGGAGGACCACTATCCCTGGCCCAGGGCGGTGGACGGCCTCTACGAGGACCTGGAGATTCCGCCTCCCCGCCTCTCCCGTCCCGAGGACTTCGAATCCCAGCCCGCATTCCTCAAGGAGTCCCTCAACCGGGACCGGTACTTCTGGCGCTGGGACACCCCCGAGAAGTACCAGAGGAACGTGAAGGCCTACTACCGCATGATCTCGGGGCTCGACCATGCCGCCGGACGGATCCTGGCGGCGCTGGAGCGGCTGGGGCTGAGGGAGGAGACCATCGTGATCTTCACCGGGGACAACGGCTACTACAAGGGCTCTCGGGGCTTCGCCGGCAAGTGGTCGCACTACGAGGAGTCCCTGAGGGTGCCCCTCATCCTCCACGATCCCCGCCTTCCCGGGGAGCTCTCCTCGCGGGTGATCGAGCGCATGGCCCTCAACATCGACATCCCGTCCACCCTGCTGGACTACGCCGGCGTGGAGATCCCGGAGGAATGGCAGGGGCGCTCGCTGCGCCCCCTGGCCGAGGCGCGTCCGGTGGAGGACTGGCGCAGCGACTTCTTCTGCGAGCACCTCTTCGACCATCCCCGGATCCCCAAGTGGGAGGGGGTGAGGGCCGGACGCTTCGTCTACGCCCGCTACTTCGAGCAGGACCCGCCCTTCGAGTTCCTGCACGACCTGCACGAGGATCCGCTGCAGCGCAGGAACCTGGCGGAACACGAGGATCTGGCCGGGGTCCTCATGTCCCTCCGCCTGCGGTGCGGCCACTACAAGGCCCTATACGAGCGTTGACCGGGGCCCAGGCCCCGAGCCGGGAGCCAGAGAATCCATGAGCCAGTCCAAGGACCGCCTGCCGCCCTCACCCGAGGAGATCCGGAGGGAGGCCTACTACCGGTGGGAGCGGGAGGGACGCCCCGAGGGACGCGACCAGGAGCACTGGCTGGAGGCCGAGCAGGCCCTCGTGCGCAGCCGCTGGACGGAGCCCGGCCCTTCCGTCCGCTCCGCCGGCGCCCTCAAGCCCTCCGCCTCGGCCCGTGCCAAGCCGAAGGCCGGGCCCCCGGACCTTGCCAAGCCGAAGCGGGACCGGAAGGCTTCGGGAAAGAAGGCCGCCAAGGGCAGGCCTTCCCGTTCCAAGAAGAAGCCCGGTCCTCCCCGCTCCGGGAAGAAGGGTTCCCGCAACCCGGGCAGGTAGGCTCGGGAGAGGCCCTGCGCCAGGGGGTCTCCAGCCTTCCAATTGCGGCTTGCTAACCCCTTCCGCCGCTGTTTTTCTGAACGGGTGACCTCGGTGCTCCCGGCCCTTCCCTCCTGCAGGTCCTGCGCCTTCCTGGCGATCTGGATCGCTTCCGGAGTCCTGGGCCTGGGGCAGGGGACCCTGGAGGACTACCAGAGGGCCGAATCGCTTCGCGAGCGGTTCCGTGACAAGGTGTTCCGGACCGGGATCCAGCCGCAGTGGATCGGTCCCTCGCGCGGCTGGTACGCGGTCTCCACCGGACCCGGCTCCCGGGAGTTCGTGTACTTCGATGCGCGGATCCCAGTCCGCCGTCCCGCCTTCGATCCCCAGGAGATGGCCAGGGTGGCGGGCGGGCTCCTGGGGAAGGACCTCGATCCCGGCAGCCTCCCGTTCTCCCGGCTGGAATTCGACGAAGAAGGCGATCTGGCGGGGCTGGAAGCCGGAGGAAAGCGCCTGTCCAGGAGCGCCGACGGGTGGCAGGCGGAGGAAGCCCCCTCCCGGGATCCCGAGCCTCCCCGGGAGCGCCGGCGCTCCAGCTCCGGGAGCATGGAGTCGCCCGACGGCAGATGGAGGGTGAGGGCCAGGGAGCACAACCTGTGGCTGGAGCCGGCCTCGGGCGGCGAGCCGGTCCAGCTCTCCTTCGAGGGGAACGCGGCCGACGGATACGGGGAGGGCGTCTACTGGGCTCCCGACTCCACCCGCTTCGTCGCCATCCGTGAGCAGCAGGCCCAGGAGCGCAAGGTGATGCTGGTCGAGTCGAGCCCCGAGGACCGGCTCCAGCCCCGCCTGCTCGAGCTCGACTACCTCAAGCCCGGGGACAGGGTCGCGGTGGGACGCCCCCAGCTCTTCGACGTGGCTGCCCGGTCCCGGATCCCGGTTCCCGACGATCTCTTCGGCAACCCCTACCACATTCGCCGCTTCGGCTGGACCCCCCAGTCCGACGAGTTCCACTTCGTCTACAACCAGCGGGGGCACCAGGTGCTCCGCCTGGTGGGGATCGACGGCCACAACGGCAGCGCCCGGGCCATCGTCGAGGAGACCAGCCCCACCTTCGTCGACTACGCCTACAAGCAGTACGTGCGCCACCTGGACTCCACCGGCGAGGTGATCTGGATGTCCGAGCGCAGCGGCTGGAACCACCTGTACCTCTACGACCGGAAGACTGGCCGGGTGAAGAATCCCATCACCCGGGGCGACTGGGTGGTCCGCCGGGTGGACCATGTGGACGAGGAGAATCGGGTGCTCTGGTTCCAGGCCGGCGGGATCCACTCCGGGCAGGATCCCTACCACCTGCACGCCTGCCGGGTGAACCTCGACGGCACGGGCCTCGCCGTGCTCACCGAAGGGGACGGGACCCACGAGGTGCACTACTCTCCGGATCGCAGCCACCTGGTTGCGATCCATTCCCGGGTTGACAGCCCTCCGGTGGCCGAGCTGCGCGACGGACGCGACGGCTCCCTGCTGATCGAGCTGGAGCGGGCCGACATCGGCCGGCTGGAGGCGGCCGGATGGAAGCCCCCGCTGCGCTTCTCCGCTCCCGGACGGGACGGCAGGACCCCGATCCACGGCATCATCCACCTTCCCACCAACTTCAGCGAGCGCCGCAGCTATCCGGTGATCGAGCACATCTACGCCGGACCCCACGGCTCCCATGTCCCCAAGTCCTTCCGGGCCTGGCGATCCTCCCAGAGGATGGCCGAGCTGGGCTTCGTGGTGGTGCGCATCGACGGGATGGGCACCTCCAACCGCTCCAAGGCCTTCCACGACGTCGCCTGGCGCAACCTGAAGGACGCCGGCCTCCCCGACCGGATCCTCTGGATGAAGGCGGCGCAGGAGAGCCACCCCTACATGGATCTGGACCGGGTGGGGATCTACGGCGGCTCGGCCGGGGGGCAGAACGCGGTGGCCGCTCTGCTCCACCATCCCGGATTCTACAAGGCGGGAGCGGCCGACTGCGGCTGCCACGACAACCGGATGGACAAGATCTGGTGGAACGAGCTGTGGATGGGATGGCCGGTGGGGCCGCACTACGCCGACAACTCCAATGCCACCCACGCCGGCAAGCTGGAGGGCAAGCTCCTCCTGACCGTGGGGGAGCTGGACCGCAACGTGGATCCCGCCTCGACCCTGCAGCTGGTGGACGCCCTGATCGAGGCGGGCAAGGACTTCGAGTTCTACCTGGTTCCCGGCGCCGGGCACGGGGTGGGGGACTCCTCCCCCTACCTGGTGCGCAAGCGGCAGGACTTCTTCGTCAGGCACCTGATGGGGGTGGAGCCGCGCCGCAGCCTGCCTCCCTTCCACCTGCCGCCCGCGCTGCGCGCCGAATGGCAGCTGGACGACTTCTACCAGAGGCACCTGGACAGCGGAGGATTCCCCATCGTGAGCTCGGCGGAGGTCTCCCCCTACGCCCTGCTGGAGGCCGACTACCTGATCGGCCGCATGCTCCACCAGCGGGAGGACATCCGCAAGGGGCTCTCCGATCTGCGCTTCCGCTTCTCGGTGATGGCCCACGACGAGTACACCACCGACATACCCGAGCACTCCGATCTCGAGCCGCCGGACTTCTGGGACTGGCGGGCCCGGGGCCTGGGGGCGACCCGCTCCCGGCCCTCGGTCTCCTGCGGCGAGGAGAACCTGCTGCAGTTTCCGGGCGATCCCTACGTGGGGGAGAGCATCCTGATCCACGAGTTCGCCCACGCCATCCACGAGGTCCTCCGGGAGACGGATCCCGGATTCGACGAGAGGCTCAAGGAGATCTACCGCCAGGCGATGGAGGAGGAGCTGTGGAAGGGGAAGTACGCCAGCGCCAACCGCTACGAGTACTGGGCGGAGTGCGTGCAGAGCTTCTTCGACGACAACCGCGAGAACGACGCCTCGCACAACCATGTCGACACCCGCCAGGAGCTGCTCGAGTACGATCCCCGGATCCACGAGCTGATCCGCGAGACCTTCCGGGACAATCCCTGGCGCTACGTTCCGCCGCTGGAGCGGAAGGACAAGGCGCACCTGGCCGGCTACGACTTCTCCGCCGCTCCCGAATTCGTCTGGCCGGAGGACCTGCTGGCTGCCCGCCGGCAGCGCGGCGGAACGGTGGACGGCAGGCGGCTCAACGAGGTGGTCCTGCGACGCATGCACGGCTGGACCGTCTGGGTGGACATCCAGCTGCTGGAGGGCTTCGACGAGGAGCTGGGCCGCAAGGCCCTGGCCCTGCTGGAGCACCAGCTCTACGGGATCGCGATCCTGATGCCCGAGGATCGGCTCGAGGACCTGCGCAAGGTGCCGATCCGCCTGGACCGGGACAGCCCGACCCTGCGGGGGCTGCAGTACCACCCCTCGAAGCGGTGGCTGGAGAACAACGGCCACGATCCCAGGGTGGCACGCATGGTCCACATCCCGCAGGCCAGGGCCTTCGTCTCGCGCTCCCTCTCGGCGGTGCAGCCCCGGGTGATCCTCCACGAGCTGGCGCACGGATACCACGACCAGATCCTGGGATTCGGCGAAGCCAGGATCCTCGAGGCCTTCCGCAAGGCCGAGGAAGGAGGGCGGTACCAGTCGGTGCAGCACATCCGGGGCCACGACACCCGGCACTACGCCCTCACCGACCACAAGGAGTACTTCGCCGAGGGGACCGAGTCCTACTTCGGTGCCAACGACTTCTACCCCTATGTGCGTGCCGAGCTCGAGGATCACGATCCCGGGCTCCACCAGCTCCTGCGCGAGATATGGGGGGATCTCTGAGGCCGGAGGCAGCGGAGGGCGGCGTCCCTCCGGGCCGCATCGGCCGCCAGCGCCAATGAAGCCAACAAGGTGCGCAGCCTTACTGCTCTGGATCGGGATTCTGGGCTTGGAGGCCCGGGGATCGGAGCCGGTCCTGGATTCGGTCCGTCAGCTGACCTACTCCGGCAAGCGCAGCGGCGAGGGGTACTTCTCCCCCGACGGACGTCACCTGATCTTCCAGAGCGAGCGCGAGCCGGACAATCCCTTCTACCAGATATACATCCTGGATCTGGAAAGCGGGGACACCCGGCGGGTCTCGCCGGGCGTGGGCAAGACCACCTGCGCCTTCTTCCAGCCGGGAACCGACCGGGTGCTCTTCGCCTCGACGCACCTGGACGGCCAGGCCCGGGAGAAGCAGGAGGCGGAGCTGGAGTTCCGGGCCTCGGGCCGGAGCCGGCGCTATTCCTGGGACTACGACCCGGCGATGGACATCTTCACCGCCAGGCGGGACGGCTCCCGGATCGAGAGGCTGACCAGCGCCCCCGGATACGACGCCGAGGCGGCCTATTCCCCCGACGGCAGCAAGATCGTGTTCTGCTCCCTGCGCGGCGCCTATCCGCTGGAAGAACTCACGGAGGAGGAGCGGAGGATCTACGAGACCGATCCCGCCTACTTCGGAGACCTCTGGATCATGAACGCCGACGGGAGCGGGCTCCGCCGGCTGACCGACTCCCCGGGCTACGACGGGGGGCCCTTCTTCCTTCCGGGCGGGGAGCATGTCGTGTGGCGCCGCTTCGACAAGACCGGGATGGTGGCCGACATCCACACCATGCGGATCGACGGGACCGGGGAGCGCCGCCTGACCGACTTCCAGTCCATGTCCTGGGCCCCCTACTTCCATCCCTCGGGCGCCTACGCCATCTTCGCCTCCAACAAGCAGGGCTTCGGGAACTTCGAGCTCTACCTGGTGGATCGGGAAGGGGAGAGGGAGCCGGTCCGGGTCACCGACTCCGACGGTTTCGACGGGCTGCCGGTGTTCTCCCCCGACGGCCGGTCCCTGTGCTGGACCTCCAACCGCAACCCGGCCGGACGCTCCCAGCTCTACCTGGGCCGGTGGAGCCACGAGCGGGCCCTGCAGCTCCTTTCGGAATCCCCGCGACGGGCCGGGGCCGGCGAGCCGGAGGCTCCCGCCCTGAGTCCCGAGATCCGCCTCTCCGACCACCGCTCCCATGTCGGCTTCCTCGCCTCCGAGGAGCTGGAGGGGCGGGCCACCGGCTCAGAAGGCTACCGGCGGGCCGCCGGCTACGCCGTCGAGCGCTTCCGCCAGGCGGGCCTGGCCGGCGTAGGGCTGCCACCGCGCTACACCCACTCCTTCGAATTCACCCGGAAAGTGGAGACTGCCGGGGAGGGCAACCGGCTGGAGATCCGGGCCGAGGGAGAGGCGGAGGCACGGAGCTTCGAGGTGGAGAGGGACTTCCGGCCCCTCTCCTTCACCCAGGATGGCGAATGGGAGGGGGAGGGAGCGGTGTTCGCCGGATACGGCCTCCATGTGCCCGGGCCCCTGGGCGAGGGGTACGACTCCTACGCCGGACTGGATGTCCGGGACCGGATCGTGATCGTGCTCCGCTACGTGCCCGAGGAGGTGTCTCCCGAGCGGCGTCAGGTCCTCAACAGGTACGCGGGCCTGCGCTACAAGGCCATGCAGGCCCGGGAGAGGGGAGCCAAGGCGATCCTGGTGGTCTCGGGCCCCAGCTCCCCCAGATCCGGCGAACTGGTTCCGCACTTCTACGACCGCAGTCCAGCCACCTCGGACATTCTGGCAGCCTCGATCAGCGGGGAGACGGCGCAATGGCTGCTATCCCTGGCCGGCAGGGATCTCGGCGAGGTGCAGGCCTCCCTCGACAAGGAGAATCCCCACGCCATCGGCGGATTCGAGATCCCCGGAGCCGTCCTGGCCCTGGGGACCAGAGTCCGCAGGGAGAAGGGCACCGACGTGAACGTCCTCGGCTACCTTCCTCCCAGCGGCGGCAGCGGCGAATTCCTGATCGTCGGCGCACACATGGATCACCTGGGCAGAGGGGACTCGAGCTCGCTGCAGCGCAAGGGGGAGGAGGGCTCGATCCACTACGGAGCCGACGACAACGCCTCCGGCTCCTCGGTGGTGCTGGAGCTGGCCGCCAGCCTCGCCTCCCACCGGGAGGAGAGGCCGGAGGCCTTCCGGCGAGGGATCCTCTTCGCCCTTTGGTCCGGGGAGGAGATCGGGCTGGTGGGCTCGACCCGCTTCGCCGAGGAGCACGAGCGCTCGCTGGACGCAGCCGTCGCCTACCTGAACTTCGACATGGTGGGGCGCCTGAGAGAGAACCGCCTGGTGCTTCAGGGGGTGGGCTCCTCGGCCGCCTGGAGGGATCTGATCGAGCGCAGGAACGTGGCCGCCGGGTTCGACCTGACCCTGGGCGAGGATCCCTACCTGCCCACCGACGCGATGGTCTTCTACAACCACGAGGTCCCGATCCTCAACTTCTTCACCGGCAGCCACGAGGACTACCACCGGCCTACCGACACTCCGGACCGGATCAACTATCTGGGACTGACCCGGATCAGCCGCTTCTCCCGGCAGCTGGCCCTGGATCTGGCAGGGGATGCGCCGCCTCCGGACTTCGTGAAGGTTGACCGCAGCCAGGTTTCGGGGGGAAGCCGGGAGCAGATGCGCATCTATCTTGGAACCATCCCCGACTACGTCTCCGAGGTGGAGGGGGTGAAGCTCTCGGGAGTGCAGGGAGGAGGGCCCGCCGACGAAGCGGGCATCGAGGCGGGAGACGTCATAGTGCGGCTGGCAGGCAGGAAGATCGCCAACATCTACGACTACACCTACGCCCTCGACTCTCTGAAGGCGGGAGAGGAGGCCCGGATCGTGGTCCGCAGGGGAGAGGAGGAAATCGTCCTGGGAATCGTTCCCAGGGCCAGGTAGCGGCAGCGGCCTACGGGCATGAAGCGGTTTCTGCTGTTCATTTTCCTGGCCTGGCTGGTTGTTGTCTCCGCGATCATATTTCTCCCCGCCCTGCTTCGCCCGGCCGGGCACCCTCCCCAGCCCGCCTGGGAGGAGCGCTTCATTCCCCGTCAAGCCTTCCCGAGAGGCATCGAGGAGGCGCATGCCACGTTTCCCTCCTACGAGGAGAGAGGTAGCCTCTCCCGGGAGCCGGAGTTCAGCCATCCGCACGGATACCGGGAGGCTCCCTTCGTTCTCCAGCTGGAAGCCGAGCATCCCGAAGCGGAGATCTGGTTCACCCGCGACGGCACCCATCCCCGCCCTCCCGGCGAGGAGGGGGGGCCGAGGGGGATGCTCTACGGCGGGGGGATCCGGATCAGCGAAACCACCAGCGTCACCGCGGTGGCCCGGGAGCCTGGAAGGGGATGGTCCATCCCCGTCACCCGCAGCTGGATCTTTCTGGAGGACGTGCTCCGTCAGGACCGGAACGCGGCCCTTGGGAGGGGATGGCCGGAGGGATCCGTCAACGGCAAGCGCCTGGACTACGGCCTCGATCCCCGCATCGTCGAGCGCTACCCGTCCAGTGCATGGAAGGAGGCATTCTCCCAGATCGCCACCGTCTCCCTGGTCACTCCCCAGGGGAACCTGACCCATCCCGGCTACGGCATCTACACCTACCCCAACGGACAGGGAAAGCAATGGGAGCGGTTCGCCTCCTTCGAATGGATCGCCTCCCGGGGCGGGGAGGGGATCCAGGCAAACGCCGGGGTCCGCATCCGAGGCGGATTCTCCCGCAGCCCGCGCACACTGAAGCATTCCTTCCGCCTCTTCTTCCGCAGGAAGTACGGGGCGGGGAAGCTGCAGTTCCCCCTCTTCGGCGGCGAGGGCGCCGACCGCTTCGACAAGGTGGATCTGCGGACCTCCCAGAACTACTCCTGGGCCCGGAGGAGCGACCGGTTCTACGGCACCCACAACACCCTGGTCCGGGATGTTTTCTGCCGGGACACCCAGCGGGACATGGGCTTGCCCTACACCCGCAGCCGCTACTTCCACCTCTTCCTCAACGGCCAGTACTGGGGCATCTACATGACCCAGGAACGGCCCGAGGCGGCCTTCGGAGCCACCTACTTCGGAGCCGATCGGGACGACTACGACACCATCAAGACCAGCAACTACAGCGGCGGGTACACCCTGGAGGCAACCGACGGCGACACGAAGGCCTGGAGGGAGCTGTGGACGGAGGCCCGCCGGCTGTCCGGGGATCCCGACGACGCCCGCTACGCCCGGCTGACGGGCCTGGACGAGAGCCTATCGGAACCCAGCGGCAAGCCCGCCCTGGTGGACATCGACAACCTGATCAGCTACATGCTGATCATCTTCTACTCGGGAAACACGGACGCTCCCCTCTCGCAGTTCATGGGCAACCGGCGCTCCAACAACTGGTACGCCGTCCGCAACCGGAACGGCTGGGACGGCTTCCGGTTCTTCATCCACGACGCCGAGCACACCCTGGGCACTCCGGACAGCAGCAAGGACCGGACCGGGCCCTTCCACAGCCACAACCAGGACGTCTTCGAGTTCAGCAACCCCCAGTGGCTGCACCAGGATCTATCCTCCCATCCCCACTACCGCCGCCGCTTCGCCCAGCTGGCGCGCAAGCACCTGACCGGGGAGGGGGCCCTGACCACCGCTCCCAGCGTCGCCCGCTTCCGGGCCCGGGCCGAGAGCATCGACAAGGCCATCATCGCCCATTCGGCCCGCTGGGGGGACGCCTCGCTGCGGGGCCAGGGCGAGCCCTACACCCGGGAGGACTGGGCCCAGCGCATCGAGTGGATCGTCGACCATGTGATCACCGGCCGGGAGCATGAGGTGATCGAGCAGCTGCGGGCCGACGGCCTCTACTGAGGATGCGGCACCTGGTCACCGGCGGCGCCGGCTTCATCGGCTCGCACCTGGCCGAGCGCTTGCTGGGGCAGGGGGACTCGGTGACCGTGCTGGACGACCTGTCCACGGGCTCCCACCGCAACCTGCGGGAGATCGAGAAGCACGAGCGCTTCCGGTTCGTCTACGGCAGCGTGACCGATCCCTCGCTGGTCACCGAGTGCGTCAAGGACGCCGACCGGGTCTACCACCTGGCTTCGGCAGTTGGAGTCAAGCTGATCATCGAGGAGCCCGTCCGCACCATCGATACCAACATCAACGGAGCCTCGGTGGTCTTCGGAATCTGCGCACGATACCGGGTTCCGGTCCTGCTCACCTCCACTTCGGAAGTCTACGGCAAGTCGACCCGGCTGCCCTTCGCCGAGGAGGACGACAGCGTGATCGGGCCCCCGGTCCACCGCCGCTGGGCCTACGCCTGCGCCAAGGCCCTGGACGAGTTCCTCGCCATGGCCTACTGGCACGAGACCGGGCTTCCGGTGGTGGTGGCCCGCCTGTTCAATACCGTGGGCCCGCGGCAGACCGGCCGCTACGGAATGGTGATCCCCAGGCTTGTGAAGCAGGCGCTGGCCGGAGAGCCGCTGAGCGTCTACGGGGACGGGCGGCAGACCCGGTGCTTCTGCCATGTCAAGGACGCCGTAGCGGCCCTTGTGGCCTTGATGGACCGGCCCGAGTGCGCCGGCGGCGTGTTCAACATCGGAAGCCGGGAGCAGGTGTCCATCAACGACCTGGCCCGCAGGATCGTCGAGATTACGGGCTCCTCCTCGGCCATCGGGCACATCCCCTACGAGAGGGCCTACGGAGAGGGCTTCGAGGACATGCCGCATCGCGTGCCCTCCCTGGACAAGATCCGGGCGAGCATCGGCTTCACGCCTTCGCTTGGCCTGGCCGACATTCTCGAGGACATCGTCGCCTGGCAGAGGAACGTTCCTGCTTCCGCCTGAGAAGCGGATCGCAGCGGATCCCAGGGGCTGCGCCTAGTCAGGCGCGCTGCGATGTCCATGAGGAAGAGCGGCCTGGCAGCCGAACCGAGGCAGGCCAGACCGTCCAGCTTCTCAAGGAGACAGGCCGATTTATCCTGGAAAAACCAGGGGAAGGCGGCTCCATTTCCGGATTAAATATAACGTGCATTGTGCGAAAAACGGCTGGGCGCCGCCCCTCATCGCACATGCCAGCCGAACCGGTCGGTGACGGGCCAGAAGACGAACGAGGAGCGGCCAATCACCTTCTCCCTGGGTATGGAGCCCCAGGCGCGGCTGTCGCGGCTGTTGAGGGTGTTGTCACCAAAGGTCATGTAGTGGTCCGGATCCACCTGGTAGACCGCCTCCTCGTTCTCGAAGAGAGGAGCCAGCTGGCTGCTGTTGAGATACTTCCTGCCGATCTCGTTGTTGACGTGCCCGGAGTAGGCGCTGACTCTGGGAGGCCCGTCGGGATCGAAGTCGTAGACCAGCTCGAAGCCGGGATGGGAGGCGTCCAGGGCCTCCCCGTCGATGCGGATGCGGCGATCGTCTCCGATGGAAACCTTCTCGCCTCCCAGGGCCACCAGACGCTTGATGTAGTGCGTATTGGCAGTCAGGCCGGGAAGCCCGGTTGACCGGAACACGATGGTCTCTCCGCGCCGGGGCCGCCGGAAGTTGTAGATCAGGCGGTTGACGAACAGGTGGTCGCCGCTGTCGACCTTCACCTTGAGGATGTCCTCTCCCTTCTTGAAGTACATGTTGGTCCGCAGGCCGGCCTCCCGCCAGAAGCCGTTGCGGGCCGGAGGAAACCAGAGGGTGTACATCTCCTCGCCGATGTAGAACCGCAGGCGGCTGACCATCGGGAAGAGCCGATCCGGCTGAGTGTCCTTGGGCCGGAAGAGTCCGTCGTTCCTGGCCTTGACGTGGAAGTAGGACTCGCCCCGGACCCAGGAGTGGTACCATTTGGAGAGGCCCGTGGGGATCTCCGCCTGCTCCGTTGCCTCCTTCTCCTTCAGGTTCTCCACCACGATGCCGTAGAGCGTCGGCTGCGCCGATCCGGTGGGAATGGCCATGGGCTGGAAGAAGAAGGTCCGGAAGGCCATGAGGAGGGTCACCACCACCAGCAGGACCTCCACATTGTCCCGCAGTCCCTGGAAGGCGTAGGGCTTGAGCCACTTGCTGGCTATCGCCTCCAGCGCCCTGGTCTCCTCGTCCAGACGCTTGCGGTCGGGCCAGTCGTGCAGAGTCTCGGTCAGCCTGCGCATGCCCCCTTCCAGAGCCTCGATGGCGGCCGGGCTCAGCAGATCCCGCTGGAAGTTCAGGTGCTTGCGGACGCCATGCCGGATCTGCACGGATCCCCGGAATCGCTTGCTCTTGAGCCAGTTCCAGCAGAATCCGATCATGACTTGAGCACTTCGACAAAGGCTTCCTGGGGGATGTTCACCGAGCCGATCGACTTCATCCGCTTCTTCCCCTCCTTCTGCTTCTCCAGAAGCTTGCGCTTGCGGGTGATATCGCCGCCGTAGCACTTGGCGGTGACGTCCTTGCGCAGGGCGCGCACCGTCTCCCGGGCGACGATGCGGCTTCCGATCGCGGCCTGTATGGCTATCTGGTACTGCTGCCTGGGAATGACCTCCTTCAGCTTGGCGGCCAGAGCCCTGCCTCTGGATTCGGCCTTGGTGCGGTGCACGATGCAGGAAAAGGCGTCCACCGGCTCGCCGTTGACCAGCATCTCCAGCCGCACCATGCTTGTAGCCTGGTATCCGTCGTGCTCGTAGTCCATGGATCCGTAGCCTCTGGTCAGGCTCTTGATGCGATCATGGAAGTCGATGAGTATCTCGTTAAGGGGGACCCGGCTGCTGAGCATCACCCGACGGTCGTCCAGCGTCTCGGTGTGGAGAAGCTCGCCACGCTTCTCGGAGATCAAGTGCATCATGTCCCCGATCGATTCGTTAGGACAGATGACGAAGGACTTGACCATGGGCTCCCTGATTTCCTCGATCCGGTCCGGACTGGGAAGGAACACGGGGTTGTCGATCTCGACGCTCTCCCCGTCGCTGGTCCTGACCCGATAGATCACGCTGGGATAGGTGGCGATGATGTCCACCTCGAACTCCCTTCGCAGGCGCTCCTGGATGATCTCCAGGTGGAGCAGCCCCAGGAAGCCGCAGCGGAATCCGAAGCCCAGGGCCACCGAGCTCTCGGCCTGGTACTGGAAGGCCGAATCGTTGAGCTGCAGCTTGGCCAGGTTGGCCTTGAGCTTCTCGTAGTCGGAATTGTTGATGGGATAGATGCCGCTGAAGACCATGGGATGGATCTCCTGGAACCCGGAAAGAGCCGGAGCCGGGGATCTGGCGTCGGTCAGGGTGTCCCCGATCTGGATGTCCGTGGGCGACTTGATATTGGCCGTCATGTAGCCGGTCTCCCCTGCCCGCAGCCGATCCCGGGCGTAGGGCTTTGGATTGAAGCTTCCCACTTCCTTGATCTCCACCTGCTTGCCCGAGTGCAGCAGCAGGGCCCTGTCCCCGGCCTCGAGCACGCCATTGACTATGCGGATGTGGGTTACCACTCCCTTGAACGTGTCGTAGTAGGAGTCGAACAGGAGCGCCTGCAGGGGATTGCCGTCCTTTCCCGAAGGAGGCGGAATCCTGTGCACTATGGCTTCGAGTATCTCCTCCACCCCGGTGCCCTGCTTGGCGCTGGCGCTTATGGCCTCTTCGCCGGGTATGGCGAGGATTTCCTCGATCTGCCGGATCGACAGCTCGACGTTGGCATGGGGAAGATCGATCTTGTTGATCACCGGAATGATGTGCAGTTCCTGCTTCATCGCCAGGTGCACGTTGGCCACGGTCTGCGCCTCGACCCCCTGGGCCGCATCGACGATGAGAAGAGCTCCCTCGCAGGCGCTGAGGCTGCGGGAGACTTCATAGGAGAAATCCACATGCCCCGGGGTGTCGATCAGGTTCAGCTCGTACTCCTCGCCGTTGCGGGCCCGGTAGTACATCGTCACCGGATGGGCCTTTATGGTGATGCCCCGCTCCCGTTCCAGGTCCATGGAGTCCAGCAGCTGGGCCTGCATCTCACGATCGCTTATGGTTCCGGTCCGGTGCAGGAGCCGATCCGAGAGAGTGGTCTTCCCGTGATCTATGTGCGCGATGATGCTGAAATTCCTGATGTGTGCGGTATCCATGGAGGGGGGAACCACGGGCGTACAGACGCCGCTCCCTGCCCGGGATTCTAATCCCGGGAGGCTCCAGAGGAAAGGATCAAAGCAGGGATGGAAGGTCCCTCCCCTACCCTCCTGCCACAGGCTCTTCGAAGTCGGTGCTGGGCTCTTCCAGATACAGTTCCTTGATCCAGATGTTGCGGTAGCGGACGTCGTGCCCCTCGCACTGAAGCTTGAGGCCGCCTGGCCTATCGGTGATTCCGAAACCCCGGTCGTTGCCGCCGTCGATGCCCGAACGCGCCCCTCCCCACACCTTCTTCACCGGATGGTCGACATGCACCTTGATCCCGTTGAAGTACATGGTGAGCCTTGCGTCCTCCACCTTCTCGCCATCCTTGAAACGGGCCGCCCGGAAAACGATGTCGTAGGAGTTCCACTTGCCCAGCCCCCGGTAGGCGTGGTAGGGGGATTCGGTCTCGTTGATGATCGCTCCCATCCCATGCTTGGATCGATCTCCATCCAGCACCTGGATCTCGTACCGGTTCTGCAGGTAGACTCCGCTGTTCCCCCTGGCAGTGGAAACGAGAAACTCCACATGCAGCCGGAAGTCCCGGTACTTCTTCTTGGTGACGATGTCGGCAGTCCCGTACCTCCCACCTGCAGCCGCAGTGTCGTGGGACATGACCACCGTCCCCTCGTCCACCGGGTCGTCCACGATCTTCCACTTGATGGGAAGGCTGGAAGCGAAGCCCGGACCTTCCCAGTAGGTCCACTTCTCGTCCAGCATCTCCCGGCTTCCGTCGAAGAGCACCTCGGCTCCGCCGATCGGCTTGGCCCCGACTCCCACGTCGGCATGAACAGCCGAAGCAGGCAGGGCGAGAGAAACTAGAAACCGCAATATCTTCATCTTGGAATGGGGTGATCCGGCGCCATCGTCAGGACTTGGTCTCGCCTGGTCAAGAAGATCCCGGTACTTGGGATAGCCGAATCAATGGCCATTGCCGGAAAGACATGATCCATGTCTTCCGCATCCCATGGACAAGGGGCCCAAATGCAATATGCCTGGACTTGGCAGCTGCCTTGGCCATATCTGGGAATCTAGCAGCGAAACCAAGATGCTCAACGCTTGAAGCAGGCTACAGCGCAGCCGAGGACGAGGCGCTTTCTGCCACATCAGCGATTGCATCAAGCTTTTCCACAATTTCGCTGTCGATTTCCTCCACTGGAACATGCTTCGCCAGCTCGAAGAGATTGCCCTTTCTCACTAGAACGGGAAGATCGATCAAATGGAAATAGGTTTCAAACAGCGGAATCAGGAAATCATCGCTGGCCTTGGCGCTATTGTCCCATGGAGAGATTTTTCGCAATATTCTCAGGGCATCGGAAGTCCTTGAAATCGCTCTGCGCATTGCCTCCAATCTCCTGTCGGCGCCAGCTGGACTGAACAGTGCTGGTGTATCGCATTCCGACGCAGAGGAGACTGCATAGGCCTCAAGCGCAGCTTCTGAACACAGATAGTTCTCGATTTCCCTTCGCTTCCAGCAGAGAAGCTCGAGGCGCGGATCATCCGGCACTTCCTTATCGAGGCGGTCGAAGAGAGCGATTCCCTTGAGACCAGGGAGAGCCTCCCTTAATCCGTAGAAGTGGTGCGCCGCTCTACTGGGATCGTTTCCAGCATACTTGACGAACGGCCGTTCTAGCGCCTGCAGAGCCCTGTCATGGCCCAAACGGCGAGCGAAGGCATGGAGAACCGACAGGTCGGTAGATTCTTCAAGGTACAGAACCCATCCAGTCTGCCCAGCCTGGAAGTACTGTTCGTATCCGATTTCTGCCAGGGCCTTGAGCACTTGGCTCTTGCGGTTGCCGAACCGGTGAGGCTTTCCTACAAAGGCGACCGCCAAGCCCTTGTCTGCCGCTTCGTTGAGAAGCACTTCTGAATGGCTAGCTGCGATTATCTGGTTGCGGTTCTTCGCTGCCACTTCGGAAATGGTGCGGTAGATCTGGCGTTGCCGAAGTGTTTCAAGATGCGCATCAGGTTCGTCCAGGAGAATGACCGAGCCTGGGTTGGCGTACATGTAGGCGAGGATCAGAAGAGTCTGCTGCAGTCCCCTGCCACTTGAGGAGAGGTCGAGTTCCAAGCCGTTTTCACGGTAGCTCATGGTAATCTCTCCCCTCTCAGGGATGTAGGCGGGCTTCTCGATCTCAGCTCCGAAGAGATTCTTGATCTGCCCTGCGAGCATTTCCCACACGCTCGAATCCTGATCAAGAATGCGAAAGCAGAGGTTGCGAAGAACGTCTGCGGTGCGGCCCTCTCCGATCAGGACGTTCACAGCCCCTTGGTCTAGCCTCCTTTCCGTTGAGGCCAAGCCGGACATGGGAGGAAGCAATGCGATGCGAACGGAGGCCGCCTGGCGCGGAATCGGCATCCGTTCGGGCTGTCTGCCTTCTTCAATCCTTAAGGGCCTGCAATAGAACGATTCTGAATTGGCATATTCGAGCTCGATGCCGCAGGCCCATGCTTGATCCTCGTCTGCTCCCTCGACAACAAGTTCAATTCTCCTGTCCTGAACTCCCCATAGGAGCTTTGCCCTGGGGTGAGGAATCAAGAGCAAGTCATTTCGATTGATCGCTACTCCAATTCTCTTTTCCGGCGTGTCCTTTCCTTTCCGTGCTTCGTTCCAGCGCTTGACAGCAATATCCCACAATGTCAGCGCCTGCATTGCAGAAGTCTTGCCGGAATTGTTAGGTCCGATGAAAACGACCGAGTCGCCCAGATCGATCTCGACTTCGTCGAAGCACTTGAAGTTTCGGATGACCAGCTTTGTAAGCATTGGGACATTCAAACAAGCCGATGCTCTACGAATACGAGCTGTGCGCCCATGCACAGCCTTCGCTCAAGCATCAGCAGTTGATTGCCATCGAAATGCAATAGACAGGAGCAGGAAGGACAGAAGCGAATTGAAGTGGCCGATGATATAGATTCCAGCCTGGCATCTGCGACTTGGAGCAATACGTGCTCAGCGGACCATGCCTGGCAGGTGCGTCCGCTCAGGCATGTCTAGACGTGAAAGCCTTCCACCCAAATTGCTGTCTCATAGGCGCTATCGCGATTAGCGAGGAAACCCTCGTGCAGAAAAGGCGAGACGCATGGCCCCTCTTCGGGGCATAGCCCTAAAGCTTTAAGGCACAAGGACCTGCCTGCGGTTTCTGCGATGCCTGCCTGCTCCATGAAGAGCGGTTGCGGCCTTTTGTGCCAGCGATCAGGACGAAATTGCCTCTGCACGAGAATGCACGAGCGGACAGCCACCAGAAATGGGGCGAAAGCCAAGACCAAGCGCGCCGAACCGAGCTACGGGATCTGCGCCGGATCGAGTATAGCGGCCAGTCCGGACCGTTTCAGGACTCCACAGTAAAGCAACGAGCTCGATTCGACGCTGACTGAGAGCTCAGATCAGCTGGGAGATCGGCTCGGCTCCTCCGACTCCCACCAGCCGCTGGTCAAGGCCGGCATAGAAGTACGTGAGGTTGTTGGGATCAAAGCCGAGCTGGTGGAGGATGGTTGCGTGCAGGTGCTTGACATGGAACCGGTGGCTGACAGCAGCCGATCCCAGCTCGTCGGTTTCCCCGATGCTCACGCCACCCTTGATCCCCCCACCGGCCATCCACATGGTGAAACCGTAGGAGTTGTGGTCGCGCCCAGTGCCCTCGGCGTACTCGGCGGTGGGCTGGCGTCCGAACTCCCCGCCCCAGACGATCAGCGTCTCGTCGAGCAGGCCGCGGTTCTTGAGATCCTGCAGCAGGCCGGCAATCGGCTTGTCGGTGTTGCCGGCGTGGTAGCTGTGGTTCTTCTCCAGATCGCCGTGGGCGTCCCAGTTGTCGTCGTTGTGGGCTCCGCCGGAGTAGATCTGGACGAAGCGCACTCCCCGCTCGACCAGGCGGCGGGCCAGAAGGCACTTCTTTCCGAAGTCCTCGGTCCGGTCCTGATCGATGCCGTAGAGCTCCTTGACGTGGTCGGGCTCCTTGTCGATATCCACCGCTTCGGGGGCGGTGGTCTGCATCCTGAAGGCCAGCTCGTAGCTGGCGATGCGGGCGGCGAGGTTGGAGTTGTCGAGCCGATCCTCCAGGTGGGTCCCGTTGAAGTGGTTGAGATGGTCCAGCAAGGTGCGCTGCTCGCTGCGCGACATGCTGCTGGCGTTGCTCAGATCCAGTATGGGCGTGCCCCTGGGGCGGAACACCGTCCCCTGGTAGCTGGCCGGCATGTAGCCGCTGGTCCAGTTCTTGGCGCCGCTGATCGGGCCGCCCGTACGGTCGAGCATGACCACGTATCCGGGAAGATCCTGGTTGACCGTGCCCAGGCCGTAGTTGACCCAGGATCCCAGGGAGGGGCGGCCCGAGAGCAGGTTTCCGCTGTTCATCATCAGCATGGCCGAGCCGTGGATCGGGGACTCGGCGGTCATGGAGTGGATGAAGGCGATGTCGTCGACATGCCGGGCCAGGTGGGGAAAGAGGGAGGAGACCTTCTTGCCGCACTGTCCGTAGGAGTCGAAGTTCCACTTGGGGCCCACGATGCGCCCCTGCTTCTTGTGCCCGCCCCGTCCGAAGGTCTTGACGTCGATGGTCTTGTCGTTGAGCGAGTACAGCTTGGGCTTGTAGTCGAAGGTGTCCATGTGGCTGGGCCCCCCGTACATGAACAGGAAGATGACGTGCTTGGCCTTGCCCGGGAAATGGGACTGACGGGGCTCCATCGGGCTCTCCCAGGGAGTCGAGCCGTCGGCGGCCACCAGCTGCTGCCCAAGGAAGCCGTCCTTGGCGAGCAGGCCGGTCAGGGCCAGGGAGGTGAATCCCCCGCCGACGGTGTGAAGGAACTCCCTGCGGGTCCGGCCGCAGAAGGTGTTTCTAGGCTTCATGATTCTGCTGGATAAAGGTGATCAGTCCGGGCGGGTTCCGATCGGCGTCAGTCCAGGTAGACGAATTCGTTGAGGTTCATCGCCATCAGGCAGAACCGGTCCAGCGCCTGGCGGGCGCTGAGCCCTTCTTTTTCCTGGAGCTCCTCGAGCATCCTCACCCCCTGGGCGACTTCCTGCGGGCCGGGTCGGCGCTGGGTGGCCAGCGAGAGCCCCAGACGCACATGCGCCCGCGGGTCGTCCCCTGTCTCCCCCAGGATGCGTTCGGCAAACCGGAGGGCAAGGTCGTTGAGAAACTTGCTGTTGAGCATGGTCAGCGACTGGGTGGGAACAGTGGTGGTGAAGCGGACCGCGCAGGTGTTGTCGGTATCGGCCATGTCGAAGGCGGCCAGCATCGGCTCGTGCAGGGAGCGCTTGACGAAGACGTAGACGCTGCGCCTTAGCTGCTCCTCTGGGGGCGAGCTGCCCCAGGCGGATCCGGGACGGGAGGCGGTGGCCAGCACTTCCTGGGGCACTTCGGTGTAGATGCTGGGGCCTCCCATCTTCAGGTTCAGCCTGCCGGTGAGGTGGATCAGGGAATCCCGCACCTCCTCGGCGGACAGCCGCCTCATGTCGAAGCGCCAGAACAGGCTGTTCTCGGGATCCTTCTCCAGCGCCGCCAGGGAGCCGTGCGAGGACATCTGGTAGGTACGGGAGAGCATCAGCATGCGGTGGAACTTCTTGAGGCTCCATCCCCCCTCGATCATCTCCGCCGCCAGCCAGTCCAGCAGGAGAGGATGGGTGGGAAGCTCCCCGTTCTGTCCCAGGTTGCTGGGAGAGCGGACGATCCCCCGGCCGAAGTGGTAGTGCCAGATCCGGTTGGCGATCACCCTGGCGGTCAGCGGGTTTTCGGGGCTGGTGATCCATTCGGCCAGGACCCGCCGGCGGCCCGAGGAAGGGACTCCCTCGGGAGCGGGAGGGATGACCGGATCCCGGAATCCCAGCACCTCGGGATATCCAGGAGCCACCTTCTCCCCGGGGGCGTGGGAGTTGCCCCGAATCAGCACGTGGGTGTCGGGCGCCTCGCGGCCGTTCTCCCGGATCGACAGGGCCTGATCGAGCGGTGGCAGCTTGTTGCGGCGAAGTTCCTCGGCCTCCTGCTTGGCCTTCAGGTACTGGGCCAGTTCGGACTCGTCCAGGATCTCCTCCCGCTTCTGCTCCAGCAGGAGCTCCCGGACCCGCTTGTTGGCGGCGTCCTCCTTCTCCGGATTGGAGAAGGTCGCTTCGATTCTCGCCTCGAAGGCCTTCGTCCGCTCGTCCAGCGCCGCCAGCTTGTCGGAATAGGCCTTGCTCCTGGCTTCGTGGTCCGCGATCTCCTCAGGGGAGGCGATCGTCCTCAAGGTGTTGAGGGTGTAGGGGGATTTCTTGAACCGCCCCGGAGTGATGTTGTTGAGCGTGTTGTGGAAGAAGCCCAGCATCCGGTAGTAGTCCCGCTGGGGGATGGGGTCGATCTTGTGGTCGTGGCAGCGGGCGCAGCCCACTGTCAGCCCCAGGAAGACCTGCGAGGTGGTGGACAGCACGTCGTCCAGGCCATCGTAGTAGGCTTGGTCGGGATCGGCGGGCTCGTCGTCCCAGATGCCCAGGCGCTGGTAGCCGGTGGCGATGATCGAGTCGGTGGTGACCTGATCCATCTCGTCCCCCGCCAGCTGCTCCTGGATGAAGACATCGTAGGGCTTGTCCTGGTTGAAGGACCGGATCACGTAGTCGCGGTAGCGCCAGGCCTCGGGCTTGCGCCCGTCCCGCTCGTAGCCGTTGGTCTCGGCGTAGCGGACCAGATCCAGCCAGTGCCTCCCCCACTTTTCCCCGTACTGGGGCCTGGAAAGCAGGTAGTCGACCACTTTCTGGTAGGCGTCTGGCGAGGCGTCGCTCTCGAACGCCTCCACCGCCTCAAGGGTGGGTGGCAGGCCGATCAGGTTGTAGTAGGCCCGGCGGATCCACTGCCCTCGCGGAGCCGGCGGATTGGGGGCGAGACCGGCCTCCTCCAGTCGGGCGGCGACGAATGCGTCCACCGGATGCTCGTTCCAGCCTTCGTGGGAAGTGGATGGGGGATCCGGCTTCCTGATGGGGCGGAAGGCCCAGTAGTTTCGGGTGACCTCGTCGATGGTGGTCCGGAATCCGGCCCCCTCCTCCTCGTGGGCGGCATCCTCCTGCTCCAGCTCCGGATCGTAGGGAACGCCTAGGGCCACCCATCGGGCCAGGCGCTGGATGTCCTCCTCGTCTAGCTTGCCGCTTGGAGGCATCTCGCGGTTGCTGTCGCGATAGCTGATCATGTCCAGCAGAAGGCTCCCTGCGGGTTCCTCCAGGCTGACCGCAGGACCGGAGTCCCCCCCGGACAGGATCGACTGCCGGGAGATCAGGCTCAGGCCGCCCTTGCGCTTTTCGGCGCCGTGGCAATCGAAGCAGTTCGCCTGCAGGAGGGGGTGGATCTCCTCGCGGAAGAACTCGAGATCCTCGGGCGAGCCGGCGGCCGAAAGGCTGGGGCGCCCGAGGTGCAGGGCCACCATCAGCACGACGATCCAGCAAGAATTCGATATTCGGAACCGCATCATTTTGGCTACCTCGCCACCTCAAGCTAAACCATCGCGCCCCTAGGGGCAAGCCTATCCGTACCTCTACCTTGTCGGCAGCCGGTAGCGACAACAAGTGCTTGGCTGCACCCGGCTTAGGCTCCAGGTCCGAGATCTCGGAGCGCAGCCGCCACAGCTGGCGACCGTCGCAGTCGAAGGCCGCCGCAGTCTCCTCGCCATGACCGGATCGCCTCGAGAGCCGTCTGGGGAGGTGCTTCAATCCCGGCAACGCTGCAGCCCTGCTCTGCGGTCTTGGAACGGTCAACCAGCCTCTTGCCCCTTTCCTCCTCGAGCTTCCCACCGGGAGGCATCTGTAGATTGCCGTTACGGACGCCGATCATGCCCGGCAGAAGGCTCCCAGCGGTCATCTCCTGGCTGGCCGGGGCTCCGGAAGCCCTCTCGGGCGCATCCTGCCCGAAAACGCAAAATGCAAGCCACCCAACCGTAGCGCCTGACGACTGGAAACCGCCTCTCGTCGAGTTTGTCTTGCAGCCATTTGCCGCTCAGAGCGGCCGATACCGTTCCTGCTTCGCTCCTGGTCCTCGTTTTCCGGCAGCTTCCTGGGATTCGCTTCCAGGCTCCTTGGCAAGCTTGAGGCAGTTCTCCTGGCGCAGGGGGGATCCCCTCGCAACCGCGCTCGCTGATCCCTCGGGAGCCGCCGACCGACATGATGAAGATCCCGAAAAGGAAGGCCGGCACGGGCGCGGCGATCCAGCAGGGATCCGGAACCGCATCGTGATGGCAGCCTCGCGGGTCGGACCTGAACCATCCCTCCCCTTGGGGCAGGCCTATCTGAACCTCTTCCTTCTCGGCAGCCGGTAGCGCTTCTTGCGCCTGGCTGCCCCCGGCTTCGGCTCCAGGTCCGAGATCTCGAAGCGCAGCCGCTTCAGCTGGTGATCGACCTGGGTGAGAGTCACCGGGATCTCGGAGCCGGGCCGGATCGCCTCGCCGCCCCGGCTGGGGACGTACTCCATCCCGGTGAAGCTGTAGTGCTGCCCCATGGTCTCGGAGCGGGCGACCAGGCCCTTGAGCCCGATCGAGTCCACCTCCACGAAAACGCCGAAGGGGCGCACGTCCACCACACGGGCCTCTCCCCGGAACGGCCTGGAGGTCCGGAGGCCCTCCTCGAGCCAGGCGAACAGCTTGACCTCGCAGCTCTCCCTCTCGGCGTCGGCGGAGTTCCTCTCGGTCCGGGAGACGTGGCCCGCCACCTGCGCCATGTCGATGCCTGGATGGGGCCCGAAGAGGCAACGGTGGACTACGAGGTCTGCGTAGCGCCGGATCGGCGAGGTGAAGTGGGTGTAGTCGCGCATCGCCAGCCCGTAGTGCCCCTTGGGATGGTCGGCGTAGCAGGCTCGCTTGAGCGACCGCAGGAACTCCACCTTGAGGAACTCTCCCAGGGAGTCGGCCTGGGCGAGCTGCTCCAGGATCTTCTGGATGTGGCGCTTCTCGCGCAGGTTCCCGCATTCGATTCCGTGGGACTTGGCCAGCCGGCCGAACTCCAGGAGCTTTGCGTCGTCCGGGTTGTCGTGTATGCGGTAGATGGCGGGCTTGCGCCGGGTCCGCAGGCGCCGGGCCACCGCCTGGTTGGCCAGCAGCATGAACTCCTCTATCAGCTGGTGGGAGGCGTCGTTCTCCATCCGCTCCACACGGGACACCTTCCCTTCCTGGTCGAGATGGATCCGGTTCTCGGGGAAGTCCAGATCCAGGGAGCCCTCGCGGAAGCGCCGGGCCCGAAGCTTCTGGGCCAGCTCGCCGGCCTGGACCAGCATGCGCTCGACGGGGTCATCCGCCTTCCGCTGCAGCACCGACAGCGCCTCCTGGTAGGTGAAGCGCCTGCGGGAGTGGATCACCGCGGAGAAGAACTGGGTGGAGACCACACCGCCTTCCGGGTCCAGGACGAAGGCCGCGCACTTGGTCAGCCGGTCGGCCCGGGGGCGGAGGGAGCAGAGGTCGTTGCTGATCTGCTCGGGCAGCATGGGGACCACCCGGTCCACCAGGTAGGTCGAGTTGCCCCGCCGGAGGGCCTCCCTGTCGAGACGGGAACCGGGCCGCACGTAGTGGGAGACATCGGCGATGTGGATCTGCAGGACCCACTTCCCCTCCCTGGTCCGGTGGAGGTGGAAGGCGTCGTCGAAGTCCTTGGCGTCCTCGGGATCGATTGTGGCCACCAGATCCTTGCGGCAGTCCCGGCGTCCCTCGAGATCCTCGGGTTCAATCCCGCCGCCGAGAGCGCGCACCTCCTCCGCCACCTCGGAGGGGAACTCCTCGGCGAGGCGGTAGCGCTTGAGGATGCAGAGCATGTCCACGCCCGGTTCGTGGCGGGCGCCCAGGACCTCCACCAGCCTGGCCCTGGGAGCGGAGTCCAGATCCCTCGATCCGCGGATCTCGGCGACGATCTTGTCCCCGTGCCGGGGAAGGCGATCGGCGTCCTTCCCGATCCGGAGGGGGATCCGATCGGGATAGACCGGATCGTCGGGAGCCAGGTGGAAGAGGGTAGCCGCCGACTCGAAGGAGCCGACCAGAATCAGGGGCTTGCGCTCCAGGATCTCGACCACCTGGCCGGTGGGGCGATCCGGATCCCGGGAGGGGCGGTGGAGGCTCACCCGGACCCGGTCCTGGTGGAGGGCCCGGTACTCGTCACCGGGGAGGATGAGGATCTCCTGGCCTGGATCCTCCTCGGGATCCAGGAAACCCTTGCCGCTGCGAACCTTCTGAAGCTGCCCGGTGAGCTGCCGGGGCCTGGATCCCTTCGGGGAAGGAGCCCTGCTGGAACGGGACGGCGGCCCGGCGGGCCGCCTTCTGGTCGAGCGCATCCGGAACGGAAGGAGCTAGGCGCGCAGGCGGGAGCGTCCCCGGCGGCGGCGGCGGCGCACGGGGGGAAGGCGGCGCGGGGATCCCGAGGGGATGGGCGTGGCCTTCTGGGGCTCCAGGCCCGGAATCACGCTCCGCTCCAGCGCCTTCCCGGTCAGCTTCTCGATCTGGTGCAGCTTGCCCCAGTCCTCGGGGGAGACCAGGGAGACGGCCTGTCCGTACTCCCCCGCCCTGCCGGTCCGCCCGATGCGGTGGATGTAGTCCTCGGCGTCGTAGGGTAGGTCGAAGTTGATCACGTGGCTGACCCCCTTGATGTCTATGCCCCGTGCGGCCACGTCGGTCGCCACCAGGATGCGCAGGGATCCCTGCTTCATCCTGTCCATCGCCCGCTTGCGCAGCTTCTGGGGCAGATCCCCGTGGATCGCGGCCGAGTCGTGGCCCTGGGCCTCGAGCATGCCGGCCAGGCGGTCCGCGGTCCGCTTGGTGGCGGTGAAGATCAGGGCCTGGGTCAGCTCCTTCCTCTCCAGGTAGCTGTCGAGCAGGCGGTGCTTGTGGAGGAAGTCGTCGGCGTGGTGGATCTTCTGGTCGATCAGCTCGTGCCGGGTGGTGACCGAGGTGAGCTGTATCCGCTCGGGCCGGCGGAGGATCTCGTGGGCGATGGTCAGCACACCGTCCTCCAGCGTCGCCGAGAAGAGCAGGGTCTGGCGCTTCCTGGGCAGCTTCGAGGCGATGAAGCGGATATCGTCGATGAAGCCCAGGTCGAGCATCCGATCGGCCTCGTCCAGCACGAAGATCTCCAGGCTGGAGTAGTCCACCCTCTGGCTCTCCATGTGGTCCTTGAGGCGTCCGGGCGTGGCCACCAGGATGTCCAGCGGCTTCTGCAGCAGCCGGATCTGGGGCTGGTAGGGGGTGCCTCCGATCACGCTGCCGGCCTTGAGCCCGCTGAACCGGCCCAGCTTGCCGACATCGCTGTTGACCTGCTCGGCCAGCTCCCGGGTGGGGGTCAGGACCATCGCCCGAGGGCCGGGGCCCCCCTTGCGGGGCCTGCCCAGGAGCAGCTGCATGGCCGGGAGGACGAAGGCGGCGGTCTTGCCGGTTCCGGTCTGGGCCGAGGCCATCAGGTCCTTCCCCTCCAGGATCACCGGTATGGCCTCGGCCTGCACCGGCGTCGGCTCCTGGTAGTTGCAGGCGTCCACCGCCCGCCGGAGGCTCTCCTCCAGCGCGAGTTCGTCGAAAGATTCCATGGATTGTCGGGTGCGGCGGGACGGGGAAGGAGTCCCCGTAGCGCCGCTCCTTGCTGTCATTGCGTCCGCCCCTCCCCCCGCCTTGCGGAGAAAGGGGATCGAGTCGGCCTCTTGGGCCTGGCCCGTTCCTTGGGGAACGGCCCCCAACGGTCCCGACCCGGGTTGCAATGGAGTCAATCCACGAGAAAGGTCAGAAACCAATGGGCCCCTGGCGGCAGGAGCAGGGAACTTGTAGGCAGCCCGGCGGCGTAAGTCAAGTCCCGATGGACGCCTTCGGCGAAAAGGCGCCCTACCGGATGTCCACCGCGATGTTGAAGTAGCCGATGAACATCTCGTCCCAGCTCTGCTCTCCGAACCCCACCCTCTGGTCGGGATCCGGGTTCCACCGGTTCTGGGGCGAGTTGTCGAAGCTGCCTTGGACCTCGATGTGGGTGCCTTCAGGCAGGAAGAGGGGCTCGGCGAGCCGGTAGCTGCGCTGCCAGTCGAAATGGTAGTCGGGCACCGAGAGCAGGTCCCGGCTGCTGCCGTCGGGGAAGACAGCGCGGTAGCGGGCGGTCTTCCCCCGGTAGTGCATGTGGGGGTTGAGCTCGATCAGCCAGCTGTCCTGCCGGATGCGGGTGGAGGCCTCGACCGGGTTGTGGCGGCGGCGGGGCGGGATGTCGATGCTGGTGGTGAAGGCCGATCTGGTGATCAGCTCCCGCTCGGGATCTTCGGCGAGGTAGAGCCCCATCCGGGTGACGTCGGTGGCCGCCTCCCCGCTGGGGGTGTAGTGCTGCTGGAAGACGAAGGAGGCCCCCTTGGGTACGAACTTCCCGGCGCCCTCGGGAAAGAACTCCGGCTCAAGGCCCGGGACGTAGCCGGCGAAGAATCCCGCCAGCCCTCCCTGCACCGCGAACAGATCCTCCGGCCGGCTCACCACGAACACCAGGCTGTGGTGGACCACCGAGGCGTCGCCGGGAATCACCGCCGCGGCCCGGATCCAGGCGTCGCGGGGCACGGGATTGTCCACCACCAGATACCGGTAGGCGACCACCCCCTCGGCCGGGACGCTCTGGCGGGGTATCTCCACGACGTAGTCGGGCTCGCCCAGGATCCAGTCTGGCTGCGGCTCCTGCTCCACGCTCCTCAGGGGATCGGCCCCCTCCCCCCGGGGCGCTCCCTGGCCGATCCAGGAGACCAGGACGTTCTTCTCCGAATCGGAGAGCCGGATGTCGTTGACGAAGGAGCCCACATGGCGATCGGCATGCCAGGGAGGCATCGTGCCGGCCAGCACCTGGTCCTTGATCGGCCAGGCGTTCTGCACCACCGCCTCGTAGCTGTCGAAGTGGATGGGAGCGATGTTCCCCTTGCTGTGGCACTCGAGGCAGTGGTCCCGCAGCAGCGGGGCCACCTCCTCGGCGTAGGAGGGCGCCTGCTCGAGGGCCAGGCCGGAAGGAGCTCCCGGGCTCTCGGCCTGCGACACGCCCACCCTTCGGCGGGAGAAGTGCTCGCCCAGGGCGTCCCTCAGGTAGTGGCGGGCCACCTGCCCCTCCCCGACCTCGACCCGGGTGGAGAAGGCTCCCTGGTAGAGGTAGGTCCAGTCGGAGGAGCGGACTGCGAAGACCTCGGGGAAGCGAACGGGACCCAGATTGCGGGTCACCACCCCTCCGGCGTCCAGCAGCACCGGAAAATCGATCCCCAGCCTCTCGATCTCGGCGCCGAGCTCCTCGAGGTCGAACTCGGGCCGGGAGAGAAGGGCCCAGAAACGGATCTCCTCCCCGTACTGCTCCTTCAGGGACCGGATCTCCTCCAGGCGGGATCCGACCGGCTCCAGAGACGGACCGGCCGACAGGAGCACGATCACTTCCACATGGCTGTGGTAGAAGAGCTCGTAGGCGGTTCCCTCCGCGTCCAGCAGCTTGAAGTTGTCGGCCCAGCCGGTCTCGGGAAACGGGGGCTGGCGCAGCCGGTAGAACCGGTTGGGCTCCACCTTGCAGAGGGGATCGTAGTAGCTGAGCTCCTCTCCGGCGGAATTCAGGCGGAGGATCGGATTCCAGGCGGGGCTGCTGTCGAGGAACTCCCTCACCTCGAGCACCAGCTGGCTCTCGGCCTGGGCAGCGGGCAAGTCGATGCGCACGGTCCCCTCCTCCCGGCTGATGGAGATGCGCCTTTCCTCGTCGGCCAGGACCGAAGCCGGGATCAGGAACAGGGCCGGCAGCAGAGCGAACCGGCAGGGAAATCGACAGATCATCATGTTGCGCCTGCACGAGGCGGGGCCCCGATCCATTCTGCGCGTTTCGGGCCTCCTGGCAAGCGCCGACCCGTTCCATCCGGGAATGCTCCGAGGCGGGTGGAACGGACGATGCTGCTCTCTGCCAAGCCGTCTTCTACGAAGCCGCGCCCGGCATGGCCGAGCTTCGAAGCGTGCCACGGAGAAGCCGCCGAACCTGGCGGAACGTCGCGGCCTGGAGGCAGGGCATGAAGCTAAGCGCCGGTTCCGCTCCCGGATTGGGAGGCGTGCTGACCGTGGCGGGGGGCTGGGACCCCAGCCACGGCGCCTGGCCGGCAGAGGCCCAAGGCCGAGCGGGACCTTGCGATCGGGAACAGGTGGCGCAAGCCTCCCATGCTCTGGACAGGCCGGCCTTGGCCCTCGTCATCCCATTCGCTGCGACTGGATCTGCTTTGCGCTTCCCCGGACGTCCGCAGCCTCTTCCATCGCTCGCTTCCATGCGGATGGGAGGATCCCTGAAAGAAGGCTTCACGGGGCCTTGTCGCCAAGCCGTTCATGGATCCCTGCTCCGCAGCTCGCTGGCAAGAACGTCCTTCTTCGGGCATGCAGGATCGGCCCGGCGGCTGGCGCGAGCGCCGGAGATCGCTCCACCCCGGAAATCCCTCCGGCGGCCGCGTGCGCTCCAGAGGCCGCCCCCCCCGGGGCGGATCCGGTCCAAGGCCGGATGGCGTGCCCGATCCGCAAGAACCGGCCGGGAATCCGGGCGTCTCTCCGCTGGGGGATTCCCTTTGGCCGCCCGGTCCTGGAAGGGAGCCTTTCTCGGGATCCCCCCATCGGGGAAATCCCGGGGGCCCGGCGGCGGGGAGTTGCACCGGCAATGGGGGGAGCGCCGCTGCGAGATTGCCAGGCGATGGGCGGCGTAGTATGAAGGAAGCCTCGCTCCGTTCGGGAAAACGCATCGATGAGAGGAATCACGTCCGCTTTTCCGCCTCTGCTCGCCGCGGCCGTGGGAGCGCTGGCCGATCTTCCGGAGGGGCCTTCCCCGCAGGTTCCCTCCGGAGGAGTCGGCCCAGGCGACTACCCCAACTACACGGTCAGCGCCGCCAGCTGGACCATGGAGACCCGGGGGGAGGACGACATTCGCATGGATCTGGCGGGCGAGGGGCCCCTGCCCTGGTCGGTCACCGCCTTCGCTCCCGGGATGTACGCCCCCCGCCTCAACGTCTCCGATCCCGGGGCAGCCTCCGCCAACCTGGGGATCAGGGCCTACGACATCGTGGCCACCGGCTCCAGCTACGAATGGGAGATCGACATCTCCTCCGACTGGCCGGTCTCTGCCGCCGCCTGGAATCCCGATCCGGCCCGGGGCGTCCTGATGGCCGGAGTGAGGAGGAACGGACAGGAATGGGAGGGGCAGATGCCGTTGTTCCACGGGCTGGTCTCGGTCGCCCTTGGATCGTCCTCGGGAACGGGCTACAGCATGGTCGACGGCGGGTTCCGGAGGGGAACGGTGGAGATCCGCATCGACCGGGCGGGCATGGAGAGTGCGGGAATCATCGACACCGCCGCCGTCTGGTTCCCCTACGCCCAGGGCTGGCTGGGAGGGCATGTGGGCACCCCGGGAGACTTCGCCGAGGGCGAGTGGCACGCCGAGGGCCTCCATTCGCCGGAACTTCCCGTCGACGCCTCGCAGGTGGTGGTCTGGGACGACGACCAGGGAGTCCCCGTGGCTCCCGCCACGGTGAGCCTGGAGGGGGTGGACGCCCGGGGCGACGGGATGCTCTTCACCCAGTCCATCTTCAGCGCCACCGGAGGGACTCCCCGCTACACCGCCGCCGATCCCCGCGCCGACGGCAGCGGATGGGACGTGGTGATGCGTCCCGACGGCTCGACCGATCACGAGTACATGGAGGATCGGGGCCTCGAGTTCTCCTTCCTCTACGTCCCCTACGACTCGGTCCACCTGATCGGGGGGCATATCCGGGGAAGGGACGCCAACGTCCTCAATGGAAGGGGGCAGTTCACCGTCCGCAGGCTGGTGGCCGGGCGCTACGAGCTGGCCATACCCGGCAAGGGCCCCTCCGACGGTCTGCTGCTGCTGGGCTGCGCCGGGCGGATGGCCGGCAACCCCGCCCTGGTGAGCCGAAGCTTCCTCTCCTACGAGGCCGTTGCTGGGGACAGGTTCTGGATCGAGTCGCGCTACTACCAGGGCGGGGACCAGGCGCCGCTGGAGGACTCCAACTTCTACTTCGCGTGGGTGGACTTCGTCCAGCCGCTGGCCCCGCCAGGATTCTCCCAGATCGTCGAGCCCCCGTCGTTCGTCCACCACCCGGCCTCCCTGGAGATCGAGGCCGGGACCGACATCGAGTTCCAGGCGGAGGCGTCGGGCGATCCCCCCCTGGTCTTCCAGTGGCTGAAGGACGGAGAGGAGATCGAGGGAGCCACCGGGACCTCGCTCCTGATCCCCGCCGCAGGCCTGGAGGATGCCGGCTCCTACCGGGTCCGGGCGACCAACGGCGGAGGCGAGGCGCTCAGCAATCCGGCCGTGCTGAGTGTCCTGGCCCTTCCCGAGATCACTCGAAGCCCCGGAGACCTGCAGGCCTTCACCGGGGACTCGGTGAGGTGGGAGGCGGCCGCCACCGGCACCCCGCCCCTCCAGTACCAGTGGCAGAAGGACGGGGTGGACATCGAGGGAGCCGTCTCGACGGTGCTGGAGCTCTCCAACCTCGCTCCCGAGGACGCCGGGCAGTACCGCATCCGGGTGGCCAACGCCCTGGGGGAGGCCTACAGCGCCACCGGACGCCTGACCATCGTGGCGGTGGAGCGGGCTCCCGAGATCGTGGCGCAGCCGCAGGACGCCACGGTGCCCGAGGGAGGCGAGGCGGTCTTCTCCGTGGAGGCCACCGGCTACCCCGCATTGAGTTACCAGTGGCTGTTCGGGGACGAGCCCATAGCCAACGCCACCGGCAGCTCCCTCTCGCTCTCCCAGGTGTCCCTGGACGCCGCTGGGGAGTACCAGGTCCACGTGATCAACTCGGCCGGGACCGCCCGCAGCCGCGTCGCGGTGCTCGCTGTCGTGCCCCGGGCCACCGCTCCCGTCATCGTGGAGCAGCCCTCCGGGGCCACCGTTTCGCCGGGCCAGAGCGTCGTGTTCCGGGTGGTCGCTTCCGGAACCGCCCCCCTCTCCTACCAGTGGCGGTTCAATGGCGAGGACATCGCCAACGCCACCGGCTCGTCGCTGACCATCGCGCAGGCCACGTCCGGCGCCGCAGGCGAGTACCGGGTGCTGGTCAGCAACTCCCAGGGCTCGGCGCTGAGCCGGCCGGCCATCCTGGCGGTGGGAGGATCCGCCTCGCCGCCCCGCATCCAGACCCATCCACGGGACCAGTCCGCGGTCCAGGGCCAGACGGTGGTCTTCACGGTCGCCGCCACCGGCAGCGCCCCCCTCTCCTACCAGTGGCAGTTCAACGGCGCCGACCTGCCGCAGGCCAACTCCCCCACCCTCTCGCTCACGTCGGTCACCCTGGCCCAGGCGGGAAGCTACCGGGCGGTGGTGTCCAATCCCTACGGCTCGGCCAACAGCGACGCCGCCGCCCTGGTGGTCCGGATCCCCCTCCTTCCTCCCCGGATCGAGACGCATCCGGCCGGACGGACGGTGCGGGAGGGGCAGAGCGTGTCCTTCGAGGTTGAGGCCTCGGGCAGCGCCCCCCTCTCCTACCAGTGGCAGCGCGACGGAGCCGACATTCCCGGGGCCACCTCCCCGATCTACCAGATCCCCTCGGCCGAGGCCTCCCACGCGGGCAGCTACCGGGCGGTGGTGAGCAACGCCCAGGGCTCGGCCGCCAGCAACGCCGCCGTCCTGGTGGTGCAGCCCCCCCTGGTGCCGCCCCTGGTGGCGGAGCATCCACGGAGCCTCTCCGTCGAGGAGGGCGAGGAGGCCGTCTTCGAGGTGGCCGCCACCGGCAGCGCCCCCCTGGTCTACCAGTGGCAGTTCAACGGCGCCAACATCCCCGGAGCCACCTCCGAGAGCTACCGGATCGGCCAGGCCTCCCTCTCCCATGCCGGCAGCTACCGGGTGGTGGTGAGCAACACCCGGGGCAGCGCCATCAGCGATCCGGCCCAGCTGACGGTCGCCGAGCGGCCGCCCGACGGATCGGTTCCGGTGATCACGGTCCAGCCCGCCGACCGGGCCGCCCTGATCGGATCCAACATCGCCTTCTCGGTGGAGGCCACCGGGCCGCCTCCGCTTTCCTACCAGTGGCAGAAGGGCGAGCTGAACATCCCGGGAGCCCGCTCCTCCACCTTCGAGATCGCCAACGTCCAGGCCATCGACGCGGGCAGCTACCGGGTGGTGGTCACCGGCGGCGCGGGATTCTCGGTGGCGAGCGAGCCGGCCGAGCTCTCCATCGCCACCGCCCCCGTGATCCTGGAGCAGCCGCGGTCGCAGTCCCGCCCCGAAGGCGGCGTCGCGGTCTTCCAGGTGGCGGCCGAGGGCATCCCCCCCATCGGCTACCAGTGGCAGTTCAACGGGGCCAACATCCCGGGGGCGGCCGCCCGGCAGCCCCAGTTCCGGATCGAGGGAGTCGGGCCCGGGGACCAGGGAGCCTACCGGGTGGTGGTCACCGACGCCCAGGGGACCACCGTCAGCGAGGAAGCCCTCCTGACCGTGTCCGAGGAGGCCTCCGCTCCCTCCTTCACCGGCCTGTCCCTCGAGGGGGCGGTGCTGACCCTGGAGTGGGAGGGAGGCCCGGACGTCGTGCTGCAGATCAAGGCCGAGCTCGGAGATCCCGCCTGGCAGGACGTGCCCGGCAGCCAGGGCCAGAGCTCGATCCAGCAGCTGGCCCTCGGCTTCTCGGCCTGGTACCGGCTGGTCCGGCGCTAGTTCCTGCGGGCGGCGCAGGCCGCCAGGGTGGGGACCGAGAAGAGGTAGTTGCGGGCGGTGACGAACAGGGTCCGGCCCTCCGGCCCGCCGAAGGCCAGGTTGGCCCCGCCCTTGGGCAGGAGCACCCTGGCGATGCGGGAGCCGTCGGGGGCGAACACCTGCACCCCGTCCCCGGAGCTCGACCAGATGCGCCCTTCGGTGTCGCAGCGGATTCCGTCGGGCCCGCCCACGTCCAGCTTCGCGAAGACCCTGCCTCCGGACAGGGCGCCGTCGGAGGAGGCCTCGAACACCCGGATGTGCTTCGGCCGGCCCGAGTCGGCGATGTAGAGCAGCCTCTCGTCGGGAGAGAAGCAGAGCCCGTTGGGCTTGTCGAAGTCGGTGGCCACCGCGGCGACCCGGCCGCTCAGGGGGTCGAAGCGGTAGACGTGGTGGCCCTCCTGCTCCCTGGGACGCCCCCTGAGCCCGTAGTCGGGATCGGTGAACCAGATGGTGCCGTCGGAGCGCACCACCACGTCGTTGGGCGAGTTGAACTTCCCGCCCTGGTGCTCCTCGAGCAGGGGGAGCACCGTCCCGTCCCGGAGGGTGAGGGAGAGCCTGCGGCCCCAGTGCTCGGCCGAGACGAGCCTCCCCTGCAGATCCAGGGTGTTTCCGTTGGTCTGGCTGCTGGGAGCGCGGAAGACACGCACTCCCCCCTCCTCGTCCCAGCGCAGCAGGCGGTCGGCCGGAATGTCGCTGAACACCAGGAAGCCGTCGGCCCCTCCCATCCAGACCGGCCCCTCGGTGAAGCGCAGGTCGTCGGCCAGCTGCCGGATCCGGGCGTCCTCGGGGAAGATCCGGGCCGACTCCTCGGCGTCCTCCCGCTGGATGGAGGCGGCGGAGAGGGAGGCGGCCAGGCACAGAAGGGCGATGGGGGCCAGGGACGGATTCATGGGATCCGGGAGGCTAGGACCGGCCAGGGGAGGTTACAACGCCATTCGAGAGGGACATTTGGATTGCGGGGCCCCTCCCCCGCTGGAAGAGTCGGGAGCCCTTCCCGATGCGCACGCTTCTACTTGCCGCCCTTCTCCTTCCCGCCCCCTCCCTCCCCCTCTCGGGACAGGGCGGGCCCGATCTTGCCGGAGCCAGCCGTCCCCGGCCGCAGATGGACCTGTCCCGTCCGGAGGGGCAGTACAAGCGCATCCACCAGTACGCCCTGCGGCTGATCCTGCTGATGCGCTTCGAGGAGGCGAAGAGCTTCCTGGAGGAGCATCTGGAGAGCCATCCGGAGGATCCCGAGTCCCACTACCTGATGTCGGCGTGGCATGCCCGGCAGGGCGGCTTCGAGGAATCGGCCCGCTGGATGGAGCAGGCGATCGGGCACGGGCTACCCCCGGGGCGGGCGGTGGCCGGTCCCCGGGCCCTGTTCCGGGGCGCGGCCGAGGCCTCGGAATGGTTCCGGCGCAGGCACGAGGAGTACTCCCACAGGCTGGTGCACGGACCGCTGCTCGGCAGCCTGGGCCACCAGGGAGCGTCCTTCTGGGTGCGGTGCGCCCTTCCGGCGCGGGTGACGGTGGAGGCGCGGCCCGAGGGCGGCGGCCCCGCCGCCGTGGGCCACGGCCGGGCCCTGGCCGGCAGGGACCACACCGCGGTGATCGGAGTCGAGGGGCTGCAGCCCGGGACCCGCTACCGCTACCGGGTGCTCGTCGGGGGCCGCGACACCGGCAGGGGCGGGGAGTTCCGCACCCTGGCGCCTCCGGGACGGGGGATCGAGCTGCGGCTGGCCTTCGGCGGCGGAGCGGGCTTCGTCCCGCCCCACGAGCGGGTCTGGACCACCATCGGGTCCTTCGATCCCCACCTGATGCTGCTGCTGGGGGACAACGTGTACATCGACGATCCCGTATCGCGCATCATGCAGCGCTACACCTACCACCGGCGCCAGTCCCGGCCCGAGTGGCGCCGTCTCGCCTCCAGGGTCGCGGTGTTCTCCATCTGGGACGACCACGACTTCGGCACCAACGACTCCTGGGGCGGGCCCGAGGCCTTCCTTCCCTTCTGGAAGCCCCACTACGTCTACCCCGTGTTCGCGGAGAACTGGGCCAACCCCGGCTACGGGGGAGGGCCGGAGCAGCCGGGATGCTGGTACGCCTTCCAGGCCGGCGACATCGACTTCGTGATGCTCGACTGCCGGTACTACCGGACCGATCCCCGCGGTCCGGATCCGACCATGCTGGGGCCGGTCCAGATGGCGTGGCTCAAGGACACCCTTCCCCGGCTCGAGGGGACCTTCAAGGTGCTCTGCTCGTCGGTCCCCTGGGACTTCCGCACCAAGGGGGACAGCCTGGACACCTGGAACGGCTACCAGGAGGAGCGGGAGGAGATATTCTCCTTCGTCGAGGAGAGGGGGATCGGGGGCGTCCTTCTGGTCTCCGCCGACCGGCACCGCTCCGACGCCTGGCGCATCGAGCGGCCCGGGGGCTACGACCTCTACGAGTTCAACTCCTCGAGGCTCACCAACCAGCATGTCCACCGGGAGATGGAGGAGGCCATATTCTCCTACAACCGGAAGCAGTCCTTCGGGCTGCTGGACTTCGACACCACCCAGGGGGATCCGCTGGCCACCTACACGGTGGTCAGCATCGACGGCGAGAGGGTCCACAGCATCCAGGTGCGGCGGTCCATGCTGCAGCCCTGAGGCTCCTTCAGCGGGCCCCGACGGTGGCCAGAGGACTTCCCGTGGAGGCGTTCCAGACGCGCAGGACGCCCTCGTGGCCCCCGGCCGCGACGAAGCGCCCGTCCTCCGAGACCGCCTCGGCGAAGACCGTGCCCTCCGGCGCCTCGAGGGTCCGCAGCCTGCGCCCGTCCAGGCCGTAGACCTCCATCCTCCGGCCCGAGCCGGCCACCACCTCGCCGCCCTCCCCCAGGAACCCGATCCCGGCGACCTCGCGGTCCAGGGCGGCGAGGTCCTTCCGCTTCTCCCCGCTGACCGCGTCCCAGAGCTTCGCCTCGCCGTTGCCCCCGGCGCTGGCCAGCAGCCGGCCGCTGGCCTGCCACGAGACGTCGAGCACGTAGTGGCTGTGCCCCTCGAGGGCGTGCCGGATCCCGCCCCCCTCGCGCTCCACCACCCGCACGAAGCGGTCGGCTCCGCCCGAAGCCAGCAGCCGGCCGCCGGGGGAGAACTCCAGGCCGAAGACCACGTCGCTGTGGATCCGGTCCCACAGGGCGGCCCGCTCCATCGCCTCCATGTCCCAGAGCAGGATCTCCCCGCTGCGGCTGGGCTCCCCGCCTCCGGCCGCCAGCCAGCGTCCGTCGTGGCTGAAGTCCAGGGCGTGGACCCTCCCCGCGAATCCCAGCCCGGGGCCCAGGGTCCGGTGCAGCTCCCACCGTCCTTGCAGCGAGACCACCTTGAGGAGCCCCGAGGCCTCCACCGCCGCCAGGGAGCGGCCGGTGAGGAAGTGCAGGGAGATCCAGGAGCCCTCACCCAGCGGGACCAGCTCCAGCAGCTCCCGGGTGTCGGTCCGCCACACGTTGAGCCGGCCGTCCGGCTCCAGGGCCGCCACCTGATCCTGATCGGGGGAGAGGGCCAGGGCCGCCAGGGGACGGTTGACGAAGGCGCCGCGGGCCTCCTCCAGGGCCTCCACCGCCTGGTCCCTGGCCTGCTCGGCCTCACCCAGGGCCTGCCGGGCCCGCTCCTCGCCCTCCCGGGCCCGGGCCCGGGCCTGGGCCGCCAGGTCGCTCTCCCGCTGGGCCAGGTCCAGGACCTGCTCCCGCTGCCCGAGCTGCCTCTCCAGATCCTCCACCTCCTTGGAGGCCTCCTCGACCGCCTTGTCGCGGGCCGCCCTCCCGGCCTCCGCCTCCTGGGCGACGCGCTCGCTCTCCACCTGGAGCCTTCCCGTCTGCATGGAGCTCTCCGCCACCTGGGCCAGGGCCTCCTCGAATCCCTCGCCCTCCGGAGAGGCCAGCGCCTTCCTGAGGAGCTCCGCTCCCTGGTCGGCGCGCTTCTGGGATTCCTCGGCCTTCCTGGCCGCCTCCGCCACCCGCCCGGCGGCCTGGCGGACCGCCTCCTCGGCCGCCCCGAGCTTCTTCCTCGCCTCCTCCAGCCTGCCGGAGATCTCCTGCCGGGCCGCCTCCCTGGCCGCCCGGTCCTCCTCGGCCTTCTTAGTTCTCTCTCCGGCCCGGGCCGCCTCCTTCTCCGCCCGTTCCAGGCCCTGCTCGGCGATGTCGAGGGCGGTCCGCGCCAGCCTCTCCCCCTTCTCGAGCCGGGCCACCTTCCTGGCCAGCGCCTGCTCCCCCCGCAGCCAGGCGCCCTCCTCCCCGTCCTTCTCCCCCCAGAGATGGAACCGCCCGTCCGGGGAGGCCAGGGCCCAGAGGTCCTCCCCCGCGGCCTGGACCTCCGGCAGGGCCTGGGAAGGGCCTGCGGCCGCCAGCGGCCCCGCCGAGTCCCAGGCGATGCGCGCGGGACTCCCCTCCCCGCCCACCAGACCCAGGCTCTGTCCGGGGCCGTGCCCCAGAGGGGCCAGGGAGACCACGCCGGGACGGGAGACGGCGCGCTCCTCGGACCATCCTCCTCCGGGATCCTCCCTCCACAGCGACACCTGGTCCGGGGGCCGCACCACCGCCAGGCGGGAGCCGCTGCGGGCGAAGGCCGCCGCGGTTCCCTGCGGGAGCCATTCCAGGGACTCGCCGGTGGCCACCTCGAATCCCGAGATGCGGTCCCTGCCCTGGATCGCCGCCACCATGCCGCCGTCGCCGGAGAGGGCCAGGCCGCGGACCGGCGCCGGCTCCAGGGATCGGTCCAGCGCCACCTTTCCGCTGGGCAGGTGGCGCACCTGGAGGCGTCCCGAATCCCATCCCGCCGCCAGGTGGAGCCGGTCGCCGCTCAGCGCCGTAGCTGTCACCCGGCCGTACGAAGCCTCCCCCAGGGAGAGCGTCTCCACCGGAAGGCGGCGGCGCCAGAGCTTGACCTCCTGGAAGCCTCCGGTGGCGATCCAGTCCCCCTGGGGGGAGAAGTCGATGGCGTTGACCGTGTCCCGGTGGCTGGCGCCCGCTCCCAGGGCCGGATCCTCCAGGCGGGCCGCATGCCGCTGGAGGAACAGGTCGTAGACCAGCGCCTGGCTGCCCAGCCCGTAGGCCACGAAGCGCCCCGAGGGAGTCAAGCTGGCGGCGTAGATGGGGCGCAGGCGCCGGGGAAGGGGGCTCCAGTCCAGCTCGGCCCGATCCGACACCTCGCCGGAGGCTCCCTCCCGGATCCACAGCTGCAGCAGCCCCAGCTCCCCGGGCGCGAGGTTGCCGGCGTTGGCGCTGTTGCCCTCGGGAGGCATCTCCAGGCCGGTCTCCAGGTGGGCGGCCGCCAGGTAGACCAGGCTTTCCTCCGGCTTGCCGGGGACCACCCCCGGGCCGGAGGCGCCCCCCTGGAGGATCGAGTCCGGGGACTCCAGCACCAGGTCCGCCTTGGCCCGGGTGCGGTTGTGGCAGGCCAGGCAGCTGGCCTGCAGCAGGGGGAGGATCTCCCGCTGGAAATGGACCTTCTCCCCGCGCTCGGGGACGGCCACCGGAAGCTCAGCCGCCGGGAAGAGGGGAAGCAGCGGCAGAAGGAGGATTGGGGCCCGGCTCATCACGAGGGATCGGAGGGAGCGATGCGCAGGGCCCGTACGGCCTCCACCGCGGTTCCGTTGTAGCGGCCCAGCGCCCTGAGCCGCACCGACGGGGGCGGGGAGGCGTCCGGCTCCAGGGCCAGGGTGAGCTCCAGGCGGTCCTCCCGCTGGGGAGACTGGGCCACCCGGACTCCCGGGGCGCCCTCGGCCAGGAAGTCGATCTGCCCCTCGAATCCGAAGAGCCGCTCGATGCGCACCTCCACCTTCCGCTCCCCCCCCTGGCCTAGCGGAACCGGATCCTCCACCGCGATCCGGAAGGGGGCGGAGAGCACCTCGACCTCCAGGGGCGGGCTGTAGACTCCCAGCACGATCTCCTCCTCCCTGCCCTCTTCCCGGTGGCGGAACTTGCCCCGGGTCTCGGCGAAGAGGTGGAAGCGGTGGACGCCCGGATCCAGCTTGTGCTCCCCCAGGTCGATCGCCAGCTCCCCGGATTCCTTCTCCACCGTGAGGCCCGGATGGCGCTCCAGCGCCCCGCTGCCGCGGATCTTCAGGTCCAGCTTCTGATCGAAGCCCCCGTGGCGCTCGACCTGGACCGGAATCGACAGGCGCCCGGCCACCGAGGCGCTCCACCGGGACTTGCGGGGAACCACCCGGACCGGGAAGGGACGGTGGGCGGAGAGAGCCGCCTTGCGGTGGGGGGAGAGCCGGGCGAGGACCGGCTCGTAGCGGTAGTCCCCCACTCCCCTGGCCACCTGGCCGTGCTCCACTGGAAGGCGCACCTTCCTGCCTTCCACCTCCCCCTCGGCGAAGAGCTCCAGATCTCCGGCAACGGAGGGGCTTCCGGGCCTGGCCTCGAGGAAGAGAAGGTCGCCGCCAGGAGGCGGAAGGTGCACCTGGATTCCCGGCGGCGCCTTCCCCGCCGCCAGGCGCACCGGGCCGCCGAAGCCGTCGATGCGCTCCAGGTGGATCCGCACCGGAAGCACCTGTCCGGAGAGCAGGGTAAGCGGCTCCACCAGGGCGTTGCGGGCGATGTTGCGGTGGAGGGCGGACTGAGCCACCGAGACGGCCCTGAAGCCTGGCCGCGGCTCCCGGATGCAGAGCTCGTAGAGGCGCTGGGCGTCCGAGCCCCCCTGGTTGAACAGATCCCGGACGGCCAGGGTGTACTCCCCGGTCCCGGGAGCCTGGAACCACCCCGAGCAGTCCCAGGCGTGCAGGGGGAAGGCCGCGTCGCCCAGGTTGGCGAAGGAGGGGTTGAGCGTCAGGAGGCTGCGGGCCTCCCCCTGGGCGTCCCTGCCCTCCACCTCGACCATGGGGCTGGTGGGGTAGCCCAGGCGGCTGGAGCGCACCTCGATGCGGTAGCGCTTCCCCTTCTCGGCCCGGAAGCGGTAGGCGTCCCTGTCGCCGGCCGGATGGAACAGGCCGGTGACCGAGACCGGCGGCTCCAGGACCTGATCCTCCTCCCCGGACAGCGGCGCCTCGGCCGTTCCCTGGCGGGGAGCGATCCCCAAGCGCAGCGGGAGGGGATCCTCCAGCAGGCCCAGGGCCGCCGCCGGCAGGCTCCGATGCAGGGGGAATCCGGGATAGAGGTGGCGCAGCCCGGCCAGCTCCCCCGTCCCTTCCGGAAAGGGCACCTCGGTCCGGACGGCGGCGCGTTCCAGAGGCAGGCCGGAATCCAGCGCCACTCCTGCAGGCTCGGCTTCCGGGAGGTTGCGTCCCAGCAGGATCAGGTCCCGGGGGCCTCCGGGAGCGACCGACAGGGGGAGGACGTGGTCGATGTGGGGCCCGGCGTGGATAGCCAGCCGGTAGAAGTAGGCGTCGCCGCCCCGGTAGAGCCGGTCGTGGATCGCGACGTGGAAGGCCTGCGATACTCCGGGGCGGTGGTCGAGGATGCGCCCCCGCAGGTCCCGAGCCACCAGGCGCCCCTGCGAGTCGTACAGCTCCAGGACCGGCTCGATGGCCGAGTCCAGCTCCCTTGCCAGGCAGCTGACGATGAGCCGCTGGCCCTCCAGAACGAACACCCGGTAGTGGCAGCGCGCCTTCTCCAGCGCCCGTCCGTGCACGGTGGTGCCAAGCGAGACGGGATGGGCCTTGCCGGGCGTGGAGGAGGGCGCATGGTCGGCGAATTCGGAGCGCGCTCCGATGGCGAAGAGGCGGGAGTTGGAGATCCCGTAGGCGCCATGGACCCAGAGCTCGACCACTCCGGGCTTCCTCGCCTCGGGGATGCTGATCCGGAAGAGGCCCGGCTGCGCCTCGCCCGCATCGCTGGCGACCGGCTCTGCGGCGATATCCGGATCGGAGACCAGCAGGGAGGCGGGCCCCTCCAGGTTGCCGCCCGACACCCTGACCTCCACCTCGGTCCCGATCTGGCCTCCCGGGGGGAACACCGCGTCGAGCCGGGGATTGGGTATCTGGGCCCGGAGCGTCCCGACCAGCGCGGCCGCCCAAAGGGGCATGGCGATCAGGAGGGCGGGCTTCATCGGGTGCGCTGGCGCGCTCAGGCTAGCAGATCGGAGAGGACCGTTCCATG
This sequence comes from Limisphaerales bacterium, assembly GCA_965221075.1. Classification (GTDB taxonomy): domain Bacteria; phylum Verrucomicrobiota; class Verrucomicrobiia; order Limisphaerales; family AAA164-E04; genus UBA2970. Next base: position 1,910,782 of record OZ244865.1, on the reverse strand, counting down.
GACATCGGTCAGGCGACGGTCGATGCCGTCGTGGCGCCAGGTGAGCGCTTCGTGGTCGATCCCCAGAAGGTGGAGCAGGGTGGCGTGGACGTCGTGGACGGTGGCGGCCCGGTCGCGGGGACGGAAGCCCCAGATGTCGCTCTCCCCCGAGGTGGCGCCGCCCCGGATGCCGCCCCCGCAAAGCCAGTTGGTGAAGCAGAAGGGGTTGTGGTCCCTTCCCTGGCTCCCCTGGGCGCAGGGCATGCGGCCGAACTCGGTGGTCCACAGCACCACGGTCTCCTCCAGAAGCCCCCGCTGCTCCAGGTCCCGGATCAGGGCCGATGCCCCCCGGGCCATGCCCAGGGCCAGAGGGCCGTGATCTCGCCGGATGTCCTCGTGGGAGTCCCAGTTGCGCCGGGGGAAGCCGTTGTCGTTGCCCGACCAGATCTGCACGAAGCGCACTCCCCGCTCCAGCAGGCGGCGCGCCACGAGGCACTTGCGGGAGAAGCGGTCGGTCTCCTCCAGGGCGTTGATCTCCTTGCCGAAGGAGGATTGGCCGTGATCCAGGCCGTAGAGCCGGAGGATGTGGTCCGGCTCACCGGAGAGGTCCAGTGCCTCGGGAGCGCTCAGCTGCATCCGCCCCGCCAGCTCGTAGGTGCGGATGCGGGCCAGCAGCCGCGGATCGCTGCGCGAGAGCGCGTGCCTCCGGTTGAGCCTGCCCAGCAGCTCCCTCCCTCCGCTCTCCGCCTCGGGGGTGAGGTAGCCGGCCTGCGGTGGATGCAGATCGGCGATGGGATTGGGGCGGCCCGGAAAGATGGCGGTCCCCTGGTGCTGCCCCGGGAGGAAGGCGCTGCCCCAGTTCCTGGGGCCGTTGGAGGCGTAGCCCCGTGCGTCGGGCAGGACCACGAAGGCTGGCAGGTCTTCGTTCAGGCTGCCCAGGGCGTAGCTGACCCAGGCCCCCACCCCGGGGAATCCGGGACGCTGGAAGCCGGTGGCCTGCAGGAAGGTGGCCTGGCTGTGCACCCCGGTCTTGCCCACCAGGTTGTGAACGAAGGCCATGCGGTCCACGCAGGCGCCCAGCGGAGCGACCGCCTCGCTGAGGGCCTTGCCGCACTGCCCGTGAGGGGCGAAGGCCCAGGGGGAGGCGAGCACCGCCCCGGGACTGCTCTGGAAGAGCTCCACCTCCTCGCCCGGCTCCCATGCCTGCCCGTGGCGCCGGGCCAGCTCCGGCTTGTGGTCGAAGGTGTCCAGGTGGCTGGCGGCTCCCGCCATGAACAGCTGCACCACGCGGGTCGCCCGGGGTCTCGGGGACGGAGCCCCGCTTCCCAGGAGGACTCCCTCCCGGTGCATCAGGCAGCCCAGGGCCAGGGCCCCGAACCCGTTTCCGCTACTCCAGAGGAACTCCCGCCGGTTGATCATCGCTCAGTCCAAGTAGAGGAATTCGTTCAGGTTGAGGAGCAGCCGGCACATCGCGGCCCTGCCGTGGTCTCGGGCGTAGGCGCCCAGCCATTCCTGCTCCTCCTCCTCCCAGGGCCTGCCGAGCGCCTGCAGGAACAGCTCCCCCTCGGAAGATCCGGAGGCGGCCATCTCTCCGGCCATGGCCACCATGAAGGGGTTGTTGAGCATGGCGAGGGCCTGCAGGGGGGTGAGGGTCTCGTCCCGCCGGGCCACCTGCATCGAGGGATCGGCGCAGTCCAGCGCCGACATGAAGGGCTGGCGCTGCGAGCGCACCAGGAAGCGGTAGACGGACCGGCGGTGGGAAAGCGGATCCATCGGGTCGTGGAGGTCGTACCGGTAGTGGGGGGAATGCTCCGGCTTCTCCAGGACGAAGTCCCGGTAGGAGGGCCCGTGCATCCGGGTGTCGAGCCGGCCTGCCAGCAGGAGGACCGTATCGCGCACCGACTCGGCGTCGAGGCGGCGCCGGTTCATGCGCCATAGCAGCCGGTTGCCGGAGTCCACCTCGGCCGGACGCTTGCGCTCCATGGAGCTCTGGCGGTAGGTGGCGCTGCAGAGGATAAGGCGGTGAAGCCTCTTGATCGACTGGCCCGAGTCCCGGAATTCGCAGGCCAGCCAGTCGAGCAGCTGCGGATGGGAGGGACGCTCCCCCATCCTCCCGAAGTCGTTGGGAGTGGCCACCAGGCCCGTTCCAAAGTGGTGCTGCCAGACCCGGTTGGCCAACGAGCGCCAGGTCAGGGGGTTTCGCGGATCGGCCAGCCAGTCGGCCAGGGCGATCCGGCGAAGGCTTTCAGGATGGCCCTCGGGAAGCTCGAAGTGCTCCATGGCCCCTTCGTACAGGTCGAGGGCTCCGGGAACAGCCAGCGCTCCGGGACGGGTTACATCCCCCCTCTCCAGCACACGAATCTCCCTGGGACTGCCTCCCCCGGCTCCTGTGCCCCGGAAGTTGCCGCTGCCAGTGTGCACCCTGCCCGCGTAGATCCGCATTGGCGGAGGCAGCGAGGCCAGCTCCTTGTGGGCGGCGGACAGCGCCCGCTCGGTCTCATCCTCACGGGCGATCAGCTCCGGGGGGATCCGCTCGTTCCGGATCGCCTCGAAGCGCCGACGGATATCGCCAGACGGCTGGCTGCCGGGATGGATCCCGTCCACCAGGTTGTTCCGGCTCCAGCGGACTCCGCTCTCGATCGAGTCGAGGGCCCGCACCTCGGCCTCCCTGGCCTCGTTCTTCCCCTGCAGGCTCCACGCCTTGATCTCGGCCAGGGCCAGGATGTAGTCGCCGCTGCGCAGGGCCAGCGATGTGGCCGTCAGGCGGAGGATCCGCACCTGACGTCCCTCCATGGGCACGACCACGGGCTCGACGCCGGGATTGGGCTGGTCGGCGCCGCTGGCGTCGAGGACGGTCCGCCGCTTCCCTCCTTCCCCTGCCTCGAGACGGTATCTGACCGGAAAACCGAATCCCGCTCCGATCCCGTTGTAGTCGTCGTGGGCTGGATAGATCTCCACCCGATCCAGAGCCACCGGCCGGCCCAGGTCGATCTCGACCCACTTCTCGGCGTTCCGGACGGCCTCGATCCCGCTGTGGTATCCAAAGGCGGGGTGAAGTCCCATCCCCTGCCCGCTCTGGTGAAGGGCCTCCCGGGCCTTCCTGTACTCTTCTCCTCCCTTGCCGACGATCTCGGCTTCTATCTCGTCCCTGATCCCCTCCAGCGCCCCGATCCTTCCTTCCAGCCGACTGCGTGCGCGGCGGATTTCTGGGTCGGGATCGAAGCGCGCTTCCGAACGGTCCAGAGCGGCAAAGACAGCCTGGAGTCCGTAGTATTCCTCGATGGATACTGGATCGAACTTGTGGTTGTGGCAGCGGGCGCACTGGACAGTGAGGCTGGCGAAGGTATTGAGAGCATTGGCCACCATGTCGTCCCGGTCCAGGTTTCGGGCAACCTTGCCGTCGATCTTCTCCTCGGCCACCTCGACATGACCGATGAAGTCCCAGGGCCCGGCGGAGATGAAACCGGTGGCCGCTAGCCCCTCAAGGGTGCCGGGCCAAAGGGCGTCCCCGGCCAGCTGCGCCCCGATGAACCGGTAGTACGGGAGATCCTGGTTGAAGGCATCGATGACATAGTCCCTGTAGGGCCAGGCGTTGGGGCGGGGCTTGTCCTTGTCGTACCCATGGGTCTCCCCGTAGTGGACCAGGTCAAGCCAGTGGCGGGCCCAGCGTTCCCCGTAGCGGGGCGAGGCGAGGAACTCTTCCACCAGACGCTCGTAGGCCAGCGGGTCACGGTCCTCAACGAAGCGCTCCACCCGTTCGACGCCTGGAGGCAGGCCCGTCAAGTCGTAGGAAAGACGCCGGATCAGAGCTCGTCGACCGGCTTCCCCCGAAGGCTCGATCCCTTCCTTGTGCAGACGTGCGAAAACGAACGCGTCCACCGGATTGCGGGCCAGCCTGGCAAGGCGAGTGGAAAGGATCGGAACCGGCGGAGAACGCAAGGAGCAAAGGGACCAGAAGTTCCTGGCCTGTCTGCTGGGATCGAAGTTCGGTGGCCAGACGGCGCCCCCATCAATCCATTGGCGGATCGACCCGATCTCATTCTCGGTCAGAGCCTTTCCCTTCGGAGGCATCCGCACCTCGGGATCTGCCGCTCCAATCCGTTCCAGGATCAGGCTGTCATCCGGGGCACCCTCACTCCATGGAGGATCATTCTGGAGACGGTCTAGACGCAGACCCCCCTTCTGCTCTTCTGATCCATGGCATGCCACGCACCGGGAAGAGAAAAGCGGCCACACCTGATCGTAGAAGAGTCGGTGCTGCTTGTCAGCATCGGCAGTAGCCAGTGAAGAGCCCAGAAAGAAAAACAGAGGCAAAAGCGGACCCAGCCCCCAAATAGCAGAACCATCGGCTGGAAAGTGCTTTTTCATTGGTAGAGGCCCCCATGAAAGGAGATTCTGGCCTGTCGCGCACGCTCCTCTCCGATTTCAGGATTTGCTCCACGATGGGACGTCAGAAAAACACTAGAGAATTCCGGAAACTTCCAATGACGTTGAATCGCTGGAAAGAACAACTTGTTAAGGAATTCCAGAATATCAGGCCACTAATAAGTCTAGTGAAAAGGCCAGGACGTGCTAATTATTGAATTATCTGTCCCTGGGTGATCTTCGCTGAGCGGAGTCAATCGGGTATTTAAAGTCCACTTCCCAACACCAAACAGCGAGCGTTGCGAGGAAAACATCAGGCCGTTTCCCGAGAATACCAGCTTCGAAGGCTGTAGAACAATTCGAATCGACTCGGAATGATATCCGTCCAGATCGAGATCGACTTGCGAGCTGCCCGACATCGATTCAAAATTAAAATTCATCGAATCCAAATCAAGACTGACGGGCGTTGCTCCCAAATCGACTCCATCAAGGGACAATAAAGCCCCCGGAGGATTTGATTCGATAACAATCAAGGAACCAGCCTTGTCATCGACAGAAGGACCGCACCCGGCGGCAAGGGATCCCAATAGAAGCAAGGCAGGCGAATGGCAAATGAAAAAACTTTTCATGCTGTCAGCAAACACTTTCCAGAGTCAGGAAAACATGGTTGACACGTTGCAATCTGCAAGCATCGGCATTCATCCCGGTAGACAAGAATTACGCAAAAAACATTGCAAGACGAACGCTAAAAAAGCTAGTGGATTCGCTGTTGACAAGTTCAACACTCATGTCGCATAATCACAGACATTATTAGAGCACCTAGATTTGAATTTCTCTAAAAAAAGAGGCCTGAGCTTTCTGTAAGCAACAAAAGCTCCCCAGTTGTAACCTCATACGGCAACCATTCGCCGTGCAACGGATCAAAATAGAACGCAACATTTACAGGATAATGCATTTGATCGGTTGTGCGCACTATGATGGACACAAACACAGCGTGCTTTAACTGAGAATCGTTTATTAACTCCTCGATGTGCGGAACATATTTAACACTTGGAGAAAAAGAATGGCATTTTAGATATTTATTGCCTGTATATTGCTGCAACCCAGGCAATTTGTAATTAACATCATGAAAAACTACATCAATATCATTAACTGCAGCATAGTCCCAGCAGTCAGTGCAATACAGCTTGATCCCATCATTTATGCGCGCGTTTTTAACATGGTTAATCCATACATTTTTTACCAACTCGGCATCAGATTCTGCATTAGCGCTGCCAGCAATTGAAAAAAGATAATTGCTAATGAACGTATTATTGTAAAATGAGCTGTTGATGCGCACGAACTGGTCGTCGACAGGATACCTGAATGCTCGAAACGCATCCCAAGTGCCTTCCGAATATGCAAATATAAAATTTAAAATCGAATCAATCGACTTATTCTTAATTGATTGAGGAACGTTTCGAGAATCAGCGCTGTATACAGAGTCGCGTATTGCATTGGTTATGCTGGAGCTTCTTTCAATTTTAGCATATTCAAGGCTGGAGTAATCCAAGATTGGCGGACTTGGGCTATCCGAAGATGTCCGTTTAATATTGGGTATAATATACAGCAAGAAAACAAAGACTGCGGGAATAAGTACAAAACAAGCAAGGCGAGTATTTTTTTTCATGGCCAGAGTCCAAGCAAGATACCACAATATGTAAAAACCAAAAGCGTTCCTAAGTTTTGGCAAATAAAGCGCCAGGCATTTTGATAAAAGACTTAGTAATAAAATCGTCCTTCTAAAATTGTTAATTCATCGTTTGATCCTGGATGATTCTCGCGGAGCGGAACGAACTTTACTGACAACACAGGCTGGGCAAGACCATTAGGCATAGAAACGGCATCTGCATCGAACGAACTAGATCCTGAAAAAAGAATACTTGTGGTGTATTCATTATCTGAGTTGTTCAGGCCAATCCGCACCTGTTCTGGATGGTAGTCTTCCATTATCAATACGATTTGAGATCCGTCATTTACCGATTCCAAGGCAACAGTTAATGGCGTCTTTCCCAAATCCGTTTCATCGATAAGCACGGAAGCGCCCGCAGGCTCCGAATAAATGGTCAGTGAAGGAGGAGAGTTGTCCTTGCCAGATGGGCTACATCCCAGGGCCAGAAACCCTAGAGCTAGCATAAGGCAAGGAAGTCGCATGGCAGAGGATTTCATATTGTCAGAAAGTTTGCGAAACTCATTCGCTAAATATCTGTCACCAACTTGTTGATGCCACAGATTGACTTTTGGGCGCAGTGTTGTCCATTGGAACCAGGTGTGCAGAAAAGGTAATGCTTTGCTTTTGGTTTCCGAATTGTTTGCCTAGAACTTGAAAAAACAAAGATTCGATATAATTATTGACCCCGGTTTCTTCTACGCCATTGATTGCTTTCAATTCTAGGTTCTGGGAAGTCGGAACAAGTTCCAGCTGGGCATCGTGATAGCCTTCCATTTCAAGAACGATTTGCTTAGGTTTTATCAAGGAACCTTTTTCGATTCTTGCAGGCGTTGTGCCGGAAGGGACTCCATCGATGGTCACTGACGCGCCCGGGGGATATGATTGAATGAAGATGCCGCTACTTGCCGATTTGCCAGCAGAGGATGCGCATCCGCTGGACAGGCACATCAGGAGGACAAGAGGTGGTAGCGTATTGAATATGGATGCCTTCATTACAGGGCTTTGTTGTTCCGCTCAGATCTGAGGATATTCCCAGGGAGGACGGAATTCGCGCCGCACCAGCGCGGACGCCTGCGGATCGTCGAGTATTCGCTCCCGGGAGCCGTCCCAGGAAAGGCTCCGCCTGACCTTCATGGAGATCATCCCCAGCAGGGGCAGGAGGGAGGACCGGTGGGTAGCTTCCATATGGGCCACAGGGAGGCGCTTTTCGTCGATGGCTTCGAGGAAGTCTATCCAGAGCTCCCTGAGGTTGTTGCCGTCGGTATCGTCGCTGAAGCGTGGAGCTTCGTGCACGGGCTGCTCTTTCTGGTCACGAGGATAGAAGGCCCAGCCGTCCCTCCAGCCCATGTGGAACACCCCATTGGTGCCGTGGAAGCTGGCCCCGATGCGGTGGCGCTCCGAGACGTTGGCCGAATAGCGCCGGTGCTCCCAGGTGGCGGTGAAGGATTCGAGCTGGTAGACTGCCACCTGGGTTCCGGGAGCGTCGGTGGTGGCTTCGACGGGGGTGGCCACCGCCTTTCCCAGCACCGGGCGTCCGCCTGAGGAGTAGACGGTGCGGGGATGCTTCTCCTTGGTCCACCAGAGCACCTGGTCCAGCCAGTGCACTTCCCAGTCCCCCAGGGTTCCGTTGGCGTAGTCCAGAAAGTCGCGCCATCCGCCAGGGGTTAGATTGCAGTTGTAGGGTCGGTAGGAATTGCTAATGAACGTATCATTGTGAAATGAGCTAGTGGTGCACACGAACTGGTCGTCGATAGGATACCTGAATGCTCGAAACGCATCCCAAGTGCCTTCCGAATATGCAAGCAGAAGATTTTCGATCGAATCTACCAATTTGTTCTTGCTTGATTCAGGAATGTTTTGCGAATCTGCGCTACCAACAGCATTGCGAATTGCATTGTCAATGTTGGAATTACTTTCAATCTTAGCAAATTCAAGTCTGGAATAGTCAATGCTTGGCAGATTTGGGCTATCCAAAGACATCCATTTAATATTATGAATAATATACAGAAAGAAAGCAGCGACTGCGGGAGCAAATACAAACCAAACCAGGAACATTCTTTTTTTCATGGGCAAAGTCCAGGCAAAGCAATATAATCAACTAGCCCAGAACCATATCAGCGCCTTGGTGGTCACAGAACCAAGGTGTTTCAATCTACCGATCAGCGGTTCAGCGATGGTATCTTCCCCTAAAGGTTGCTGATACATCACCAGAACCTGGGTAGTTTTCGCTAAGCGGAATTAATTCTAAAAATAATTCAGGTTGGAGAAGACCATTAGACGTAGGAGTCTGGGATACTCCTCCGATCGCTGCCGAACCCGAAAAACTAATGCTAGCACTGGTTTCATAAAACGAGTCTTCAAGGGCGATGCGCACCGATACGGGATGATAGCCGTCCAATTTAAGATCTAATCGAGTCGGAGATGCGGTCTTGATTTTTTCCATGCTGATACTCAAGGGCGTCTTTCCCAGGTTCTCATTGTGGACGGATATTGAAGCACCCGCAGGCTCCGAACGAATGATCAGTGAAGATGCGGAGTTCGCCTTGCCTGATGGGCTGCATCCTAGGGACAGACACCCCAGAGCTAGCATAAGGCAAGCAAGTTGTATGGCAGAGGATTTCATATTGTTGAAAGGGTAGTGCGGCTCATTCGCTGGATTCGATGCATGCCATGTTGTGCGTGGCGGCTTGAACGGACCCCTTCCACCCGAGCTCTTCTACCAATCGGCTGATGCCACGGATTGATCTTTGAGCGCAGTTTTGCCGACGGGAGCCAAGTGTGCAGTAAAGGTAATTCGCTTGCCGAAAATCGAAAATCTGCTATTTGATCCGGCATCGGTGCCGTTGACATAGCTCGCTTTTACATCTAGGCGCTGGGAAGTTGGAACAAGTTCCAGCTGGGCATCGTGATAGCCTTCCATTTCAAGAACGATTTGCTTAGGTTTTATCAAGGAACCTCTTTCGATTCTTGCAGGCGTTGTTCCGGAAGGGACTCCATCGATGGTCACTGACGCACCCGGTGGATCTGATTGAATGAAGATGCCGCTACTTGTCAATTTGCCACCAGAGGATGCGCATCCGCTGGACAGGCACATCAGGAGGACAAGAGGTGGTAGCGTACCGAATATGGATGCCTTCATTACAGGGCTTTGTTGTTCCGCTCAGGTCTGAGGATATTCCCAGGGAGGACGGTATTCGCGCCGCATCAGCGCGGACGCCTGCGGATCGTCGAGTATTCGCTCCCGGGAGCCGTCCCAGGAAAGGCTTCGCCCGACCTTCATGGAGATCATCCCCAGCAGGGGCAGGAGGGAGGACCGGTGGGCAGCTTCCAGATGGGCCACAGGAAGGCGCTTTTCGTCGATGGCTTCGAGAAAGTCTATCCAGAGCTCCCTGAGGTTGTTGCCGTCGGTATCGTCGCTGAAGCGGGGAGCTTCGTGCACGGGCTGCTCCTTCTGGTCGCGGGGATAGAAGGTCCAGCCGTCCCTCCAGCCCATGTGGAACACTCCTTTGGTGCCGTGGAAGCTGGCCCCGATGCGGTGGCGCTCCGAGGCGTTGGCCGAATAGCGCCGGTGCTCCCAGGTGGCTATGAAGGATTCGAACTGGTAGACCGCCACCTGGGTTCCGGGAGCGTCGGTGGTGGCTTCGCCGGGAGTGGCCACCGCCTTTCCCAGTATCGGGCGTCCGCCAGTGGAGTAGACGGTGCGGGGATGCTTCTCCTCGGTCCACCAGAGCACCTGGTCCAGCCAGTGCACTCCCCAGTCACCCAGGGTTCCGTTGGCGTAGTCCAGGAAGTTGCGCCATCCGCCAGGGGTGAGCTTGTGGTTGTAGGGTCGGTAGGGAGCGGGGCCGCACCAGAGATCCCAGTTCATTCCAGACGGAGGCTCGGAATTGGGGACAGGCTCCTCCCGATCTCCGCCGGCCACCACGAAAAGGCGCACCATCCCGATCCGCCCTACCTTCCCGGAGTGGATGAAATCCATGCCGGAGCGGTGGTGGGGGCCGATGCGCCGGTGGAGGCCCACCTGGACCGTGCGCCCGCTGCCCTCGGCGGCACGCAGCATCGCCTGGCTCTCGGCGATGGTGTGGCTGGTCGGCTTCTCCACGAACAGGTGGGCCCCGGACTCCAGCGCGGCGATGGAGGGCAGTGCGTGCCAGTGGTCGGGAGTGGCGACGATAACGATATCCGGGCGGTGCTTGGACAGCATTTCCCGGTAGTCCTCGAAGAGTCCGGGGTTGTCCCCGCTCAGGCCACGCGTCTCGTCGGCGGTCGCCCTGAGTGCTTGCTGGTCCACATCGCAGAGGGCCACCACCCTGCAGCGCCTCGAGGCCATTGCCTCGCGGAGGATGTTGGCCCCCCACCAGCCGCATCCTACCAGGGCCACCCGGTGGTGCTGGGGCGCCTGCCCAGCCAGGCGGGGAAAGGGCAGCAGGGAGGCTCCGGCGGCCAGCTTGAGGAACCTGCGACGGGTGGTCTGCACGGGTTACTGTGCTACAGCTTCACATCGAGGGCTACTGCGCTGCCCTTGGAGTTGCGGCAGAAGATCCGGCCGTTGGACAGGACCGGAACCGTCCAGCAGTCCGGCCCGAGCACCTCGATGCTGCCCAGTGGCCGGAATCGCTCGGGGCTTGCCTCCGCTAGCCCCAGTCTGCCCCCGGCGGTGATGTAGATGAGGTGGGAGCCCGCAGCGGAGACCGCTCCATACCCGGTCTCCTCCTCCCATAGGACATCCCCGCTCTCCCAGCTTACGCACTTGAGCTTGGCCCGGGAGTTGCTGTTGCCGTCGATGCCATAGAGGTGGCCGCCGATGCGCACCGCCGCGTTCTGCTGGTTGCGGAAGAGCCGCTCCTCCCACAGGGGGGCGAGTTTGCCCCCGCCCAGGGCGAAGAGACCGCTGCCCTTGCCGTAGCCCGAACTTACGAACACCTTGCCACCCGTCACGATGGGATCAGCGGCGTTGACCCCGTAGCGAGTAGGCCAGGCGATGGACCAGATCTCTTCGCCGGTCTCGGGACTGACAGCCGAGTAGCCCTCTCCCGAGCTGAACACCACCGCAGCAGCGCCGTTGGCCGAGTAGGGCATCGGGGTGGAGTAGCCCGCTTCGACACCCTCCGACTTCCATGCCGTCGAGCCGGTTCCCGGGTCCAGAGCCAGCCCCGAGCGCCCGCAGTTGAGGAACAGTCTGTCCTTCCAGAGCAAGGGGGAGCCGCTGAAGCCCCAGGTGGGGATCTTGATGTCCTCCTCCTGAGCCAGCCTGCGGGTCCAGACCACCGCCCCGTCCTCCAGGCCCAGGCAGAAGACCTCGCCCCACTTGCCCAGGACGTAGACCCGGTTGCGGGCCGTGTCGATGGAGGGGGTGGAACCTGGACCTCCGATGTAGAACTTGGCCCCAAGATCGCTGGGGAAGCGGTGGGTCCAGCGGACCTTTCCGGTGGCAGCGTCCAGGCAGGTGACCACCTCGTGGCCCTCCTGGTGGCCGATGGAGACGGCATGATCGCCGACAACCGAGAAGGCCGAGAAGCCTATGCCCAGCTCGGCCCTCCACGCCACCTTGGGCGGGCTGGCCTTCCAGTCCTTGCTCCAGCCGGTCTCCCGAGATACGCCGTCGTTGTGGGGGCCCCTGAACTGCGGCCAGTCGTCCCCCATCAATCCGGGGAAGGACGCGAGGCAGAGGAGCGGAAGAAGCCGCTTGGGGAGGTCTTTCATGAGGGAGCCCCATGCTACCTGCGCGGGGCCTTCACGAAAAGACGTTTCGTCTACTCTTGGAGATCCTACTGCACCCGGGCGAGCACCCCGGGATCCCTGACATCGTCCCAGGGACCCTCGATCTCCACTCCTACGACCTTCCTGCCTTCGCCGGCCATCGCGCCGATGGCGTCGGTCAGCTCGTACTCGCCCCGGGGGGACTTCCGCAGCCTTCGGGTGTAGTCGAAGAGCGAGGGACCGAAGAGGTAGACGCCGGCATTGTAGTAGAGCGGCTGGCCCGCCCGAATCCACCCCTGCCGCCTCAGATCCTCAAGCTGCCCGGCGCCGGGCTTTTCGACCAGGCGGCGGAGGCGGAAGCCTTCGTCGAACAGGCATATCCCCCCCTGGGCCACGTCCCGGGAAGTGACCACCGCCATGGCCGCAACGCAGTCTCCAGCCGCGTGGCGCCGGGCCAGTCTCTGGTAGGCGGAGCTGTCCACCAGGATGTCTCCGTAGGTGAGCAGGAAGGAGTCGTTCCCGATGAACTCCCGGGCCAGTTCCGGGGCCTTTCCGGTCCCGTCGGGCACCTCCTGGGTGGAGTAGCTGACGGAGGCGCCCCAGGCCGAACCGTCTCCGAAATGGCCCCTGATGGCTTCCTCCTTCCAGCCGGTGATCAGGTGGACGGCATCGGCTCCGGCCCCCAGGATCCCCCTGAGGATGTGCTCGAGAATGGGCATTCCCCGAACCTGGAGCATCGGCTTGGGCAGCTCGTCGGTGAGCTCTCCCATGCGGGTGCCCCTGCCGGCCGCCAGCACCACCGCCTTCACCCTCAGGCCCCGTACTTGTCGAACATCCGAGCGTTAGCCTGCATGAGGCGCATCAGGTACTTCGCCTCGAAGCAGCCCAGGGATCCCAGGTTGGCCGAGGTCTCAATGAAGTGGTCCAGCTTGTCGGAGCCCGACCGGGGTGAATGAAGGAGGACCGGCTGGGGGTGCCAGAAATGCCCCTCGAGGTCGCAGGGGGTGGAGTGGTCCCCGGTGACCGCCAGCACCCCGGGCCGCCGCTCCAACAGGATTGGCAGGGTCTGGTACAGGGCCTCGATCTTCGCCTGGAAGTTTCCGTCCTCCCCGTGCAATTCGGTGTGCTTGTAGTGAATGAAGAAGAAGTCGTAGTCGTCCCGGATCTCCAGGTAGCGGCGGAACTGCTCCTCGATGGTCTGGCCGCACTCGATCTTGTCGATGCCCACCAGCTGGGCCAGCCCTTTGTACATGGGATGGACGGCCAGGCAGGCGGAACGCAGGAAGTAGCATTCCTGGAACAAGCGAATGAGGGGCTTGTGGGCGATGCCCCGTAGCAGGATGCCGTTGGCCAGACCCTCGCCCCGGGCAGGAAGCGTGCCACCTCCTGGAGCCGGATCAGGATCCGCAGGACCAACGGCTTCATCATGGCCCGCAACAAGCAGCTGCTCCAGTCCGCCAAGCGCCGCACCAGAGGCTGCCGCAGCTTCAGTTCCATCCGCACCGTCATATTCCTCATCGTCGGGAAGCTCGCATTCACATTGATCAAACCCCATGTAGCGCACCCACATAATTATCGGTAGAGCCGACTTTTTTGCAGAGCCACTAAAATAGAGAGCATAATCCTTTGATAAACAAAAGGCTTCTACGTAGCACTAGAATTTGATCACAGGAGTTAGCAATGTTGATTAGACGAACTAGCTCAATATCATTATTCATGTAATGCTACCTAGGTGAGCGAGTGTTAAATGGAATAAGTAGCGATATGTCCATGTCTTTAGTTGGATCATAATCGAAAGGCGTCAATTCAAACGTAAGACGAAACTTTCGGGCATCCTCAATTACTTCGTCGCCGTCAATCCTGGGATAAGCACTGTATGACGTCTCCTCAACATTCTCAGATTGCGGAAAAACCTCTGATCTGACTTTTAGATCCGAAGGGTGTAGAATTAACTGCGCTTGCCCTGTGTGATACCCATCGAGCTCTAATTTGATTTGCAGGCCATCACTCCAAGAGTCTAGATCAACATCCATTGGAGCCTTTGTGATACTTAAGGGCGTCGTTCCTAAGCTGGTTCCATTAAGAAAAACTGAAGCATTTTGAGGAGTCGAATCAATGTCGATATTAAATGAAGATACAGGAGCATCTTTTTTGGTGACTATGAACGTTTTACGCCCGATAGCGATCAATTCGAAATCAACTCTGACAGACTTGGTAGGATTGCCGAAGATTTCGTGTTTAGAAACACCATGCGATTCAACTTCCAAATACAAAGGGTGTAGGATAAAACGCACTAACTGCGGATAGTATCCGTCCGATTCAAGCAGGATGCTTGAGCTGCCTGTCATGGTTGTCGGGTCCAGCCCCATTGATTCCAGGCTTAATTCCAGGTATTGACCACGATCTAGGGGAGTAGTCCCCAAGTCTGTTCCATTATAAGAGACAGAAGTTCCCCTAGGGGATGTTCTAATGCCTACTGAAAAGGCATCACCTTCGATCTTTGTAACGACATTGTCTATTTTGCTCGAAGGGCTGCATCCTAGCACCAGGCACCCCAGTGCTAGAAAAAGGCAAGAAAGTCGTGTGGCAGAGAAAAACATATTGTCGCAAGGGTAATGCGGATCAATCACTGGATTCAATGCATAGGATCCGGTCGTTAATTGAATTTTCAGACTTATCGTGGGTGCAATGCGTAGTTCCAGTCACCGTGAAACTCATTCCGACTCAGCGAGAGAGCGGCCATCTCCGTCTTGGTGATCTTCTCTCCGGTTGGGTATTTTCTCTTGTCGAGCTTGGCTTTGACCCGAAGACCGGCGTCGGTTCGTGTGTTTCCAATCAGGTCGACAATGGTCTCAAATGTCCGTAGCATCTTGCCCCGCCAGCTTTGTGTGATGTGGCAAAACAGCCGATGCTCGATCTTGTTCCACTTGCTGGTGCCTGGGGGGAAGTGGCTGACATGGATGAGCAGCCTCGTCTCGTCGGCAAACTGCTGCAGGTGATGCTTCCACGCTCGCGAGCGGTATCCGTTGCTTCCACCCGCATCGGCAGTGATGTACAATTCGGACGCCTCGGGATTGCGTTTCTTGCCCAGCTGGCTCCACCAGCGCCGCAGCGATGCTAAGGCAATAGCAGGCGTGTCGTGATCTCGCCCGACATTCACCAACGCCTCGTTGCTCCCCATGTCGTAGATGCCGTAGGGAATTGCCTTGCCCCTGGCGTCCTTCGGAAAATCATGCACCAGCGATTGCTCAGGGCGCCCCTTCGGTTGCCACTCGCGCCCACCGTTGCTGTAGTCCCCCACTAGCTCCTTCTTCTTCGTGTCCACCGAGATCACCGGCTGAGCGTGTTGCAGAAACTCGTCAGCCTTTGCGTTGATGTGCTCGAACTGCGCATTGCGGTCCGGGTGCATGACCATTTCCCGGCTCTTGCGCACCGATTGAAGACTGTAGCCAAGTTCACGCAGCAAGCGGCCCACAGTTGTCGCGCTTGCCTTCCACCCCGCCTGCGCAAGCGCTGCGGCGAGCTTCGCTCGGCTTTTGCATGTCCACCTCATTGGCGACTGGGGATCACCGCGCGTCAGCGGGTGCACCAGCTTCTCCAGCGCCTCCTTGATGCCCGGCTGAGATTTCTCGATGTCCGGTCGCCCAGCTCCAGGACGACGCACTCCGTCCCGCTCGAGGTCGCCCGATGCGATCTCCCGGCGCTTTTTCCGGATGGTTTGACGCGATAATCCGGTAGCATCCGATACCAGCGAGTCCCCTCCATACCCGATTGCAATCGATCCGGAGGCTGCCCAGATGCGACGCCCGCGCTAGTCGAGAATCTTTTCGACCGCTGCGTACTTCTGAACGATTGTCGCTTCGAGTTTGACATTGCGCCTCATATCAGGAAGTGTAGCACACAATACCCAAGCTGGAAACTAAATATTTCGCCGAGTCCTTTAAAAGCATACTGAACCAGTCATTGGTATTCCGGCCTGGATTCAATATTCAAGGGAATAAGTTTTTCATGATTGTCGCTGAGAGGAACCAATTCAAACAGATATTCATACGACCAGGTTCCCTGCCCACTAACAAGTCGTGAAGTTGTCCATCGTGTGATGCTGAATGATTTGGCGATTAAATTTGTATGTTGCAGAATAAACTGAGCCGGCTCGGAGTGGTACCCATCAAGATTCAATAGGATTTGCGAGGAGAACTTGAAGGCATGATGATTCATTGTGAAACTGCAGGGTGTCTCTCCCATGTCAGTTCCATTAAGAAGCACTGAAGCTCCCGGAGGATCCGAGTCGACGACTATTTCGCATGATTCATATTTTTCTGTACTTAGAAAAGCATTTTTTTTATTGGCGTAAGGGTATGACCAGCCTTCTCCTGGAGGATTATCGCTGAGAGAGATCAAATTGAAAGACACTATGACACTTTCGGTAGGATCACCGGAAGTTCCGTACCCAGCGTAACCGTGCGATTTAACTTCTATATTCGAAGGTTTGAGGATAATCCGAGCTGGCTGGGGATGAAATCCGTCTAATTCAAGGAGAATGCTCGATTTCCCTGTCATAGTCTTCGAGTCGAGACCCATCGATTCCAGGCTGAGGCTCAATGGGGTGTTTCCCAAGTGTGCTCCATCTAGGGATACCAATGCTCCTGCTGGAGTCGTTTTAATGATGATCGGAAAGGCAGCTAATTCCATGGCTGAAGGAACATGGTTCTCATTACCTGAGGGATTGCATCCCAGCATCAGGCACCCTAGTGCTGGCGCAAGGCCAGAAAGTCTTGTGGCAGAGAATATCATATTTTCGAAAGGGCAGTGCGGCTCATTCGCTGGACACAATGCATCTCATTTTGTGCATGGCGGCTTGAACGGCTCCTTTCACTCCAGCTCAATTTCCAGCCGGCTGTTGCCCCAAATAGACCGCTGGGCGCATTATTTTCGGCAGGAACCAAGAGTGCAGTAATGATAATACTTTTTTTCGCATGTTGAAAACAAAAGATCTTCTAATATCTTTTAAGATTCCGGTGGTATTGCCATTGATCGCTTTTGCTTCTAGGCGCTGAGAGGTTGGAATAAGCTCCAGCTGGGCATCGTGTTGTTCTTCCATTTCAAGAACGACTTGCTTGGAGTGTTTCAACGAATCTATTTTGATTCTTGCAGGCGTAGTGCCGGAAGGGACTCCATCGATGGTCACTGGCGCACCCGGGGGGTGTGATTGAATGAAGATGCGGAACCTGTCAATGACATTGAGACACTTCATCGGTCACTTGATTGAGCATTTCCACGCACCGACAGGGTTGTCACTGTGCTGGCTGACGCCGCAGTTCCCAGCCAGGAGCGGAGGCCCCCGGCCCTCCACTGCAGGGGGCGCTGCCCCCTGCACCCCCGGGACCACTTAGGGCAGGGAAATGGTAACTACTCAGGTATAAATCAAACAGTTTGCAACTTGGAGATTAGGGCATGAACGCTTGAACTCAATGTTTCGATCATATCCCACCCGAGCTTCTTGGCAGTGCTAACCACACTGCGAAGGGTCGCATAGTCAACCGCACCCTGGAAAGTCCGGAAACATCCCGATACTCCAAGCCGGCTCTTGATCATGCGCAAGTCTCTTTCGGACAAGTTGTTTGTGAATGGCACGTCTGGATCTTTCAGAAAACGCAAGGTCGCATCCATGCGGTTCAGAAGGCGCAATGCCAGGTTGTGCCCAACACGCCGCTTCTTCCGGCCTTGTCGCTTGCTCTTCAGTTCAGGCAAGGATTCATGATATCGAATCCCATCGCCCAGGATCGAGCAATACCTGTCTTGAAAATCCAGAATTTCCGCTTTGGAAATGGCTCCATTCCCTTCATTTCTCAATCTGGCTCGATCCAGCGCCTCCAGCAGAAGCTTTACTAGCTGATCCGCCCAGACTTCCTCGGGATTGTTCTCAATGATGGAATAGAGCTCCCGAAGGTGATGGGCATTGCATACTACATGCTCGATCTCCTCGATCTTGAAGTAGGAGGAGAAATGATCGTGAACCACTATTCCACGCAGGTTGTCGAACACTTCCCCACGCGTCCTTCTGACCCGGAAGCATGTCAGCTTTCCAGTCGAGGCTACATGGAGCCAGTGCAGCTTTCCTGAAACTGGACATCCCGTCTCGTCGAGATGCTTGATCCTGCTCTCCTTGCAGATCTTCCTTTCGAGAACATCGACGACTTTCTTCAGCAGTACTGCCTTCTTCCTGCAAACCCTCACCACAGTCCCCTGCGACAGCTTGACATTGAAGAAGTAGTTCATTACCGCGATGATCTTGTTGATGGGGATCTGGATCACTACATGAAGCGCAACGATATGTCCGCAGAGGGTCGGTCCGTACTGGACCGGAGCGGTCACATCCTCGGGAAACTCTGCTGCAGTCTCTTCATGGCAGTGCGGGCATTCGGAACTGTAGGCCCTGTGCTCTGTGACTGTCAGCCTGCCGTCCTGCAAATCGAAGACCTGCCTGCTTGAATGGCAGATCCTGTGCTCCTCCGACAGATGGGCTCCACATCGAGAGCAGAATTCGGGATCATGGTCCACGACAGAATCGGGATGCTCGACTTGTCTGAGCGTCCTGCCTGTGTGTCCATTCTGACCGCCGGGATTCCTGCCGCTATTCCCGCGCAAGCTTCGGGTTCCTTTCCTGGCTGGCTTCCGATAGCCATCCGACGACGGTGGCATGCTGCTGTTCGAACTGTTCTGGTTCAAGCGCCGCCGAGCTTCGTTCAATTCCTCTTGCAGCAGCAGCTTCTGATTCTCCGAATCCTGCGCCAGTTCCTCGCTTCTGCACGTAAAGTCCGACAAGGCCTTCTTCAGGCAATTGACGCTTTCCGTCAGGGTGTCAACGACCTTTCTCAGATCCGTGTTTTCCTGCGTCAGCTCTTCGTTCCTGATGCGAAGCGATGCATTCTCCTGCTTCAGCTCCTCCAGCTCACGCCATGGATCTGCTCGCAAGGATGTGTCGGACGAAGAACGTGATCCGGCATGAACATGCCGGCTCCCAGCAATCCTTGGCTTGCTTTTCCTCCGATCCTTGACTGTGGCATTTCCTGCCATTCTTGACGCTACCCTAGTACTACTGATCAGGCTTTGCAAACGATATTTGCAGCTTTTCCGTCAGTCTTGGAATGATGCCAAATTGAATGCGAACAGCGAGTGGAGCTAGTCACGCTCGACCATTTCCAGGCCAGTCGAACCGAGCAAGCGCCGTTCGTCCCACTTCCGCTCTTGGATTCCTGCAATCATGAGCGGCTCGTACCGAGGCCAATCGATATCCACTTCTGACATGGCTCTCAGTCTTGCGCCAGACCAGACAAGTGCAGCAGGTAGTCCCGAAGATGTCAGTTCGTGCTGGAAAGAACATCTTCTGCGCCAGTGTGATTTAGTAGCTGAGTAGTTACGGGAAATGACGCCAAACACATGGCGCAGCCTGCTTGTGCTTCCGGAGCCGAGTTGCCATGGCTAGCTCCGGTCACAGCTGTCTGGACAGCGTCAGCCCGCACGATTGTCGGTAGAGTCGTCAAGACCCTGTCAAGCCGGGCAATCCGGCTGGTGCGGAGCCCTGCTTTCCGCTGCGGGAGGGTTGATCCAGACCGCCTCGGGCAGCTCCTTGGGCCTGGGGATACCGTGGACGAAGCGCTCCGGATGGGCTCGCCAAGCGCCTTTCAAGGTGCGTCTTCGTCCTTCCAGGCAGGCAGGCGCCTTCCCGTAGTGGATGGTGTCCGGGGTGAGCATCGCGATGCCCGAGTGCCGGTGTTCTCCGTTGTACCAGGTGAAGAAGGACCGGCAGAACGTCCTGGCAGCGTTCAGGTCGGTGAAGTGCTGGGGAAAGCTGGAGTGGTACTTCAGCGTCTTGAACTGGGCTTCGGAGAAGGGATTGTCGTCGCTCACGTGGGGCCGGCTCAGCGAACGGGTGACGCCGAGGTCGGCCAGCAGCTGGGCGGTGCACTTGCTGGTCATGGGGGCGCCGCGGTCGGAATGCAGGGTGAGCATCTCGGGCTGGATGCCTTCGCCCAGGCAGGACTCCTCGATGAGCCTGGAAGCCAGCGAGGCGGTCTCCTTCCCGGCAACCATCCATCCCACCACCCTGCGGCTGAAGATGTCGTTGATCACGTAGAGGTAGAAACGTCCCCACTTGCTGGGCCCTTGCAAGCGGGTTATGTCCCACGACCACACCTGGTTGGGAGCCGTGGCGATCAGTTCGGGCCTGGCGTACTGCGGATGGGAGAGCTGGTTGCGCCGCTCGCTCACCATCCGCTCCGAGGCCAGAATGCGGTACATGGTGCGCTCCGAGCACTGATAGACGCCTTCATCGAGCAGGGTGGCGACGATCTCGCCGGGGGAACGATCGACGAAGCGCTCGGAGGCGAGCGTCTCGAGGACCTTCCGGCGCTCGTCGTGATCCAGGGCACGGGCATGCTTTCTGATCGGCTGCTGGGGCCCGTTCGAGGGCTTGCGGCTACGGTAGAAGGTTGCCTTGGAGACCCCCATGGCCCGGCAGGCCGGCGCAACGCCGATCCTGGCTGCGAGCGAGGCGGTTTCCTTCATGCGCTCTTCCCGTTGCTGGGGCCCAATCCCAACAGCCTGGAGACTTTTCCCTGCGCGTCCATGATCACCTGGGCGACATCCAGCTTCGCATTCGCCGCTTCCGGCTGCTTCTTGAGACGAGCGTTCTCCCCCTCGAGATCGAGGAGCTGGGCACGATACGGATTGGATCTGGCCGCCTTGACTCCGGGCTTCTTCGACGCCAGGGCCAGCAGAGAGGCTTGCTTGCGGGCCTTGCGCCAGGTCGCCAGATGCGAGGAGTGCAGCCCCTCGCGACGAAGCAGCTTCCCGACCTCTCCTGGCTGAACGCATTTGTCGGCCTCTTCGAGGATACGCAGCCGGTAGGCTGCGCTGAAGCGGCGCCGGACAGGCTTGGGCACCACCTCGGGATCCGGAGCCGGGCTCCCATTGCCGGTCCCGACCCTGGGGGGTGAGGAGCGAAGCGACGATCCCCCCAGGGTCGGCAAGGCAGCATCCTCCCTCCTCGTGCTCATGTCATCTTCCTCGCTCATAGCCGGTCTCGCTCATCGCTCACAGAATACAGGGTGGGCAGGTGTCTCACCATCATTGGCAGAGACGGATGCCGCTACTTGCCAATTTGCCACCAGAGGATGCGCATCCGCTGGACAGGCACATCAGGAGGACAAGAGGTGGTAGCGAACCGAATATTGACACCTTCATCACAGTGCTTTGTTGTTCCGCTCAGATCTGAGGATATTCCCAGGGAGGACGGTATTCGCGCCGCATCAGCGCTGACGCCTGCAGATCGTCGAGCATTCGCTCCCGGGAACCGTCCCAGGAAAGGCTTCGCCCGACCTTCATGGAGATCATCCCCAGCAGGGGCAGGAGGAAGGACCGGTGGGCAGCTTCCAGATGGGCCACAGGGAGGCGCTTTTTTGTCGATGGCTTCGAGGAAGTCTATCCAGAGCTCCCTGAGGTTGTTGCCGTCGGTATCGTCGCTGAAGCGGGGGGCCTCGTGCATTGGCTGCTCCTTTTGGTCGCGGGGATAGAAGGTCCAGCCGTCTCTCCAGCTCATGTGGAACACTCCTTTGGTGCCGTGGAAGCTGAGCCCAATGCGGTGGCGCTCCGAGGCGTTGGCCGAATAGCGCCGGTGCTCCCAGGTGGCGGTGAAGGATTCGAACTGGTAGACCGCCACCTGGGTTCCGGGAGCGTCGGTGGTGGCTTCGCCGGGAGTGGCCACCGCCTTTCCCAGCACCGGGCGTCCGCCAGTGGAGTAGACGGTGCGGGGATGCTTCTCCTCGGTACACCAGAGCACCTGGTCCAGCCAGTGCACTCCCCAGTCCCCCAGGGTTCCGTTGGAGTAGTCCATGAAGTTTCGCCATCCGCCAGGGGTGAGCTTGCGGTTGTAGGGTCGGTAGGGAGCGGGGCCGCACCAGAGATCCCAGTTCATTCTAGACGGAGGCTCGGAATTGGGGACAGGCTCCTCCCGATCTCCGCCGGCCACCACAAAAAGGCGCACCATCCCGATCCGCCCTACCTTCCCGGAGCGGATGAAATCCATGCCGGAACGGTGGTGGGGGCCGATGCGCCGGTGGAGGCCCACCTGGACCGTGCGTCCGCTGCCCTCGGCGGCACGCAGCATCGCCTGGCTCTCGGCGATGGTGTGGCTGGTCGGCTTCTCCACGAATCGTTCCAGGGACCCTCGATCTCCACTCCTACGACCTTCCTGCCTTCGCTGACTATCGCGCCGATGGCGTCGGTCAGCTCGTACTCGCCCCGGGGGAACATTCCGCAGCCTTCGGGTGTAGTCGAAGAGCGAGGGACCGAAGAGGTAGACGCCAGCGTTGAGGTAGAGGGACTGGCCGGTCCCGTCGGGCACCTCCTGGGTGGAGTAGCTGACGGAGGCGCCCCAGGCCGAACCGATTCCGAAGTGGCCCCGGATGGCTTCCTCCTTCCAGCCGGTGATCAGGTGGGCGGCATCGGCCCCGGCCCCCAGGATCCCCCTGAGGATGTGCTCGAGGATGGGCATCCCCCGGACCTGGAGCATCGGCTTGGGCAGCTCGTCAGTGAGCTCTACCATGCGGGTGCCCCTGCCGGCCGCCAGCACCACCGCCTTCACCCTCAGGCCCCGTACTTGTCGAACATCCGGGCGTTGGCCTGCATGAGGCGCATCAGGTACTTCGCCTCGAAGCAGCCCAGGGATCCCAGGTTGGCCGAGGTCTCGGTGAAGTGGTCCAGCTTGTCGGAGCCCGACCAGGGGGAATGAAGGAGGACCGGCTGGGGGTGCCAGGAATGCCCCTCGAGGTCGCAGGGGGTGGAGTGGTCTCCGGTGACCGCCAGCACCCCGGGCCGCCGCTCAAGCAGGATCGGCAAGGCCTGGTCCAGGGCCTCGATGGCCTCGGTCTTCGCCTGGAAGTCTCCGTCCTCCCCGTGCATGTCGGTGTGCTTGTAGTGGATGAAGAAGAAGTCGTAGTCGTCCCGGATCTCCAGGTAGCGGCGGAACTGCTCCTCGATGGTCTGGCCGCACTCGATCTTGTCCATGCCCACCAGCTGGGCCAGCCCCTTGTACATGGGATAGACGGCCAGGCAGGCGGGACGCAGGGAGTAGCGTTCCTGGAACGAGGGAATGAGGGGCTTGTGGGCGATCCCCCGCAGTAGGATTCCGTTGGCCGGTCCCTCGTCCCGGAGCAGGGAGCGGGCCTCCTCCTGGAGCCGGGTCAGGATCCGGGCCGTCTTCCGGGTCTTTTCCGAGCCGCTCCCTTCCTGCCCGGGAGGCGGAACGGGGCGGCCCTCCCGATGAGGATCGGCGTCGGAGAGGGGCCCCTCCATCCCCTCCCCCCTGAGCACCACCACGAAGCGGTGCCCCCTGCCGGGCCGGATCAGGATCTCCGCATCCTCGATCGAGGGCAGCCGGGAGGCGAGAAGACCGCAGAGCCTCTCGCACTCCCCGGTTCCGATGCGTCCGGCCCGGCGGTCTGTGACCACTCCCACGGGATCGAGGGTGCAGAAGTTGGCGCGGGCCGCCACATCGCCCTCCTTCAGCTCCAGGCCCAGGCCCAGTGCCTCGATCACCCCCCGGCCGACCTGGTGCTCCAGGGGATCGTATCCGAACAGGCCCAGGTGCCCGGGGCCGCTGCCGGGGGTTATCCCGGGAGCGACCGGATGCATCCTCCCCTGGACCGAGTCCTGGACCAGGCCGTCCAGATGGGGGGTGGAGGCCGCCTCCAGAGGCGTCATGTAGCCGTGGCGCGCGGTGGCGATATCCCCCAGGCCGTCCAGGACCAGCAGCACCAGCTTGTCCTGCGCAGGAAGGGTCAGTCGGGTGTAGAGATCGTCGAGGGGGTTCATGGACCGGTCTGCAGGGAGCCCTGGATCCAGGCCAGCGCCAGCCGAGGCAGTTCCCGGCTGTAGCCCCCTTCCAGGACACTGTAGAAGGGCAGGCCGGCAGCGGCAATCCGTTTCCCCAGCCAGCGGAAGTCCTCCTCCTCCAGGGTGCCCTCGGCCAGGGGATCCCCCCGGTAGGCGTCGAATCCGGCCGAGACCGCGATCAGATCCGGCTTCCAGGCGATCATCGCCTCGAGGGCCTCCTCCAGCGACCTGAGGTACTCGGGGCGGGGCAGACGCGGAGCGACCGGGAAGTTGAAGCAGTTGTCCCCGCGGTGCCGCAGGCCCGTGCCGGGGTAGCAGGGATGCTGGTGCACCGAGAAGAAGGCGGTTTCCGGCGCCCCCAGGAGGAGATCCTCGGTCCCGTTGCCGTGGTGCACGTCGAAGTCGAAGACGGCCACCCTCCGGCCCAGCTCCCGGGCGGCGTGGAGCGCCGAGAGGCCCACCGATCCCAAGTAGCAGAAGCCCATGGCGCGGTCCCGGGTGGCGTGGTGTCCGGGCGGGCGCATCAGGCTCATGGCCCTCTCCCCCTCCAGAGCCAGCTCCAGCGCGGCAAACGCGCCGCCGGCCGCGCGCAGCGCGTGGTCGGCGATCCCTGGATAGGCGGGGGTGTCCCCGTCGAAGGGCCCCGCCGGATCGCTGAGCCGCTCCAGATGGGAAGGCGTGTGGCCCCGCTCCAGCGCCACCCGGGAGGGCTCCCGGGGAGAGGCCCAGCGGAACCGGGGTTTGTCTTGAAGGCGCAGCAGGGCAAGGGTAGCGTCGACCCTCTCCGGCCGCTCGGGGTGTCCCGTGGCGCGGTAGTCCAGGCACCGCTCATCGGTGATGATGTGCATTCCCCTCTCCGGACGGGCTTGCGCCTCCGATCCTCCAGGCCACCACAATGAACTGCCCCGATCAAGAGGAATTCCTCAGGCTCGCCGGCGAGGGCGACCTGATCCCGATAACCCGGAGGATCCTGGCCGACTTCGACACCCCGGTCTCCGCCTACCAGAAGCTTCGGGGAGCGTCCGAGAGCTTCCTGTTCGAGTCGGTGGAGGGAGGCGAGAGGCTGGGCCGGTACTCCTTCGTCGGCTTCTCGCCCCGCTGCACCATCCGGCAGCGCGGGGACCGGGTCTCCCTGCTCGAGGGCTCCCGCGTCGCTCAGGAGTGGAGCGTGCGTCGCCGTCCCGCAGGGCCGGGGGAGGTGCGCGACGCCCTGGAGGTGGTCGAGCGGATCCTGGGCCGCTGTCGGCAGGTCTCCCATCCGGGAATGCCCCAGCGCTTCGCCGGCGGGGCGGTGGGCTTCGTCGGCTACGAGATCATCCACGACATCGAGCCGGTGGTGCCGCGTCCTCCCCGCGACGACCTGGGTACCCCGACGGTCTACTTCCTGATCGCCGACGAGCTGCTGGTCTTCGACCGGGTCTCCCAGGTCATCACCCTGATCGTCAACGCCAGGATCGGGAAGGGCAGGGATCCCGCCGAGGCCTGGAGGGAGGGCGTCAGGCGGCTGGACCGGATCGAGGAGAGGCTGGCCGCCCCGCTCCAGTACCGCCCGGCCTCGCTCCTCTCCGAGGCTCCCGCGCTGGATCTGATCTCCAACCAGGAGAAGGAGCGCTTCCTGGCGAACGTGGAGCGGGCCAAGGCCTACATCGAGGCCGGGGACATCATCCAGGTGGTGGGCTCCCAGCGCTTCTCGGCCCCGGTCGCGTCCTCCCCGCTGGAGATCTACCGCGCCGCCCGGACGGTCAACCCCTCCCCCTACATGTTCCTGCTGGAGCTGGAGGGCATGGCGCTGGTGGGGGCCTCTCCCGAGATCCATGTCCGCTGCGAGGGGGGAAGGGTCGAGATCCGCCCCATCGCCGGAACCCGCAGGAGGGGCGCCGGCGAGGAGGAGGACCGGGAGCTGGAGCGGGAGCTTCTGGCCGATCCCAAGGAGCGCGCCGAGCATGTCATGCTGGTGGACCTGGCCCGCAACGATCTGGGGAGGGTCTGCGACTACCGCTCGGTGGAGGTCAAGGACTTCATGGTAATCGAGCGCTACAGCCATGTGATGCACATCGTCTCCCAGATCGAGGGAAGGCTCGCCCCGCCGGCCTCGGCCTACGACCTGATGCGCGCCACCTTCCCGGCCGGCACGCTCTCGGGCGCGCCGAAGATCCGGGCCATGCAGATCATCTCGGAGCTGGAGGGAAGCTGCCGGGGCCCCTACGGGGGCTGCGTGGGGTACTTCTCCTACCAGGGGAACCTGGACTGCTGCATAACCATCCGGACCGCCCTGCTCAAGGACGGCAGGGCCCATGTCCAGGCCGGCGGGGGGTGGGTGGCCGACTCCTCGCCCCAGCTGGAGTACGAGGAGACCCTCAACAAGGCCCGCAGCATGTTCCGCACCCTGGGGCTGGCCGAGACCTTCCGGTCCTGACCGGTCACTCCCCGGCGACGATCCGGGGACCGGCGGAGCTGCCCAGGCGGGTGGCGCCGGCCTCGATCATCTCCAGCGCGGAGGAGCGGTCTCGGATCCCTCCCGCGGCCTTGATCCCGAAGCTCGGCCCCATCAGGGAGCGGAGGAAGGCCACGTCCCCGGGCCGGGTTTCCCTGGGGCCGAATCCGGTGGCGGTCTTCAGGAAGAGCGCCCCCGAGTCCCATACCGGCCTGGCCAGGCGCTCGATCTCCTCCCGTTCCAGGAGCCCCACCTCCACGATCACCTTCACCGGCCTCTCCTCGGCCGCCTCGACCACGTCGCGCAGCTCCCGGTAGACCTCCTTCATCAGCCCCTCCCTCACCCAGCCCAGGTTGACCACCATGTCGATCTCCTGGGCCCCCTGCTCCACCGCCGACTCGGCCTCGAAGCGCTTGCAGTCACCTTCGCTGTGCCCCAGGGGGAAGCCGACCACCGAGCACACCTTTACCCCGGTATCCTCGGTCAGGTGGGCCGCCAGGGACACCCGGGAGGTGGGCACGCACACGCTGTGGAAGCCGTGGGCGACGGCCTCCCGGCAGAGGCGGGCGTAGTCCTCCCCCACAGCCGCCGGGGAGAGGAGGGTGTGCTCGATGTAGCCGGCCAGCTCCCCGGCGGTCATCGGGGGAGGCAGTCCCCCACCATGGACCGTTCCTCCTTCAGCTCGGCGACCGAGGCGTCGATGCGCGCCCGGCTGAAGGAGTCCAGCTCCAGTCCCTCCACCACCCGGTTCTCGCCGTCCCGGTGTCGGACCGGAAAGGAGCAGAAGAGCCCCTCCTCCACGCCGTACTCCCCCCTCGAGCAGAGCGCGACGCTGTGCCAGTCGCCGGGATCGGGGTCGGGCCGGTCGAGCGAGACCACGCTGTCGATGGCCGCATTGGCGGCGCTGGCGGCGCTGGAGGCGCCCCGGGCCTCGATCACGGCGGCCCCGCGCCGCTGCACGGTGGAGAGGAACGGGCCCTGGAGCCACTCCAGGTCCCCCACCGCCTCGGTGGCGGGCCTTCCCCCGATGCGGGCGTGGACGAAGTCGGGGTACTGGGTCAGGGAATGGTTGCCCCAGACCGCCAGGCGATCGATCCGGGAAACCGGGACTCCGGTCCGGGCGGCCAGCTGGGACCGGGCCCGGTTCTCGTCCAGCCGGGTCATGGCATAGAAGCGGTCCCGGGGCATGTCGGGGGCGTTGGCCGAGGCGATCAGGCAGTTGGTGTTGCAGGGGTTGCCGACCACCAGGACCCTGGCGCTGCTGTCGGCGTGCTCCTGGATGGCCCTGCCCTGCTCCACGAAGATGCGGCCGTTGGCCCCCAGCAGGTCCTTGCGCTCCATCCCCTT
Source organism: Limisphaerales bacterium (assembly GCA_965221075.1). Classification (GTDB taxonomy): domain Bacteria; phylum Verrucomicrobiota; class Verrucomicrobiia; order Limisphaerales; family AAA164-E04; genus UBA2970. The sequence goes on along the minus strand of OZ244865.1, from coordinate 1,883,351 downwards.
CCTGCGCGGCAGGCTTCCCACCAGGAGGGCCCAATGCGCCCCGTCGAAGCCCCGCTCCAGGCTGGAGGTGGCCTCCACCGCCTGCAGCAGCGGGAAGGCGCAGTCGTCGAGCTCCATCACCACCCCCTCCAGGGCCTTCATGGCCGGCTCGATCTCGATCAGGCGGAGCCGGACCGGCCTCCCGGGGCCGAAGAGCGCCCCCGAGGCGATCCGGAAGAGGAGCGAGTATCCGATCTGGCCGGCGGCTCCGGTCACGGCCACGGTCACGGGCGGGTTGCTGTCTTTCATCGCTGGCAAGGGAGTCCCGGCCCGGGCAGGCCGCGCCCCCGTCCTTCCAACCTACCGCTCCGCCCCTCCATCCCTCAAGCGCCGATGCCGGCTGCGGGATCACATCCCCTCCGCATCCCCGGCAAGGCCCTGCGCTGGCGGCCGGGAGCCCTCTCCTGCGCCTCCATGGCGTCTTGACTCGGCGGGCGGCGCCTGCCGAGGATCGGATCCATGGCCCGGCTGATCCTCTCTGGAACCCTCCCCTTCCTGGCCCTGGCGGCCCCTGCCGAGCCCCTCTACCACATCCACCAGTTCCACAAGGTCCAGCTGAGCGATCTCTTCTGGGCCGAGGGGGCCAACGCGGGGGACTTCAACCGGGACGGCACCCTCGACATCTGCTCGGGCCCCTACTGGTGGGAGGGACCGGACTACGACCGGCGCCACGCCTTCTATCCCGACCGCCAGTCCTTCAAGGGCGAGTCGGAGGGCTACACCCGGATCTACCCCGGATTCCCCGGGGCCCTCAGCGGGCGCAACGCCTACTCCGACAACTTCCTGTGCTTCGTCCGGGACTTCGACCAGGACGGCTGGGACGACATCCTGGTCCTGGGCTTTCCGGGGAAGGAATCCACCTGGTACCGCAACCCCCAGGGCCAGGAGGGATACTGGGAGCCCCATGTCGCCATCCGTGTCACCGACAACGAGTCCCCGCACTTCGCCGACCTGACCGGGGACGGTATTCCCGAGATCGTCTGCAACTCTGGAGGCTACTTCGGATTCGCCTCGCCCGATCCCGAAGATCCCACCGCGCTCTGGCGCTTCCGCCCGGTGACCCCGCGGGGCGAGTGGCACCGCTTCACCCACGGCATGGGAGTGGGAGACGTCGACGGGGACGGGCGGATGGACATCCTGGAGAAGAACGGCTGGTGGCAGCAGCCTCCCTCGCTGGAGGGGGATCCGGTCTGGCGCTTCCACCCCCACCTGTTCAGCCCCGGAGGAGGGGCCCAGATGTACGCCTACGATGTGGACGGGGACGGTGACAACGACGTGATCACCAGCGTCGCCGCCCACGGCTACGGGCTGGCGTGGTACGAGAACCATCCGGGCCCGGACGGGGGGATCGCCTTCCGCCCCCACATATTCATGAACAAGGAGCCGGAGGAGAACCGCTACGGAGTGAAGTTCTCCCAGCTGCACGCCCTGGAGCTGGCGGACATGGACGGGGACGGTCTGAAGGACATCGTCACCGGTAAGAGGTTCTGGGCGCACGGCCCCGGAGCCGACGCCGAGCCCAACGCTCCCGCGGTCCTCTACTGGTTCAAGCTGGTGCGGGGAGTGGACGGGCCCGACTTCATCCCCATCCTTATCGACGACGACTCGGGCGTAGGGACCCAGGTAGTGGCCCGGGATCTGGACGCCGACGGCTTTCCCGAGGTGGTGGTGGGCAACAAGAAGGGGGTCTTCGTCCACCGCCACCGGGCCGCTCCCGCGTCGGCCGAGGAATGGGAGGCATGGCGGCCCGCGCCCCGGCGCTGATCCCCGGCCGGCCCGCGGCCCTGGCTCTCATCCTCCTGGCCGCGCTCCAGGGCATCGCCCAGGGCCGGGTGGATCTTTTGGAGGGGCGCACGCCCCAGGTGGCCGAGGCCATCCGGCAGGCGCTGGACGGCGCCGGCGGTCCGGGCGGGGCCACCAGGGAGAGCCTGGCCTCGATCGTGCGGCTCGACCTCCGGGGCCGGAGCATCCGGTCGCTCGGGAAGGACGATCTGGCGGGGCTGGTCTCGCTGGAGCAGCTCGACCTGGAGGAAAACCTGCTGGAGGAGCTCCCCCAGGGATTCCTGGACGCTCCCCTGCGCCTGCGGGGCCTCTACCTTGGCCACAACCGGCTCCAGTCCCTCGATCCCTCGCTGCTGCGCAACCTGGAGGAGCTGAGGACCCTCTGGCTGGGCGGCAACCAGCTCGTGGCGCTGCCGGAGGGCCTGCTGGACTCGAATCCGGCCCTGGAGCGGCTGCACCTGGGGGGCAACCGCCTGGAGTCGCTTCCTCCGCGGCTGCTGGCCAGCCAGAGGCGTCTCACCCGTCTCTGGCTGCAGGACAACCGGCTGGGGAAGCTGCCCGAGGGCCTGCTGGACGCCCTGCCCGGGCTGGAGGCGCTCGACCTGTCGGGCAACCGGATCGAGCGGCTCCCCTCCCGCCCCTTCCTGGGCCTCCGCTCCCTGCGCACCCTGCTGCTGCAGGAGAACCGGCTAAACCGCCTGGAGGATGGGCAGTGCGAGGGGCTGGCCGGACTGGAGCTCCTCGACCTCTCCGGCAACCGGATGGAGCGGATCTCCCCGATGGCGCCGCTCGCCCTCCCGAACCTGCGCCGACTGGATCTGGAAGGCAACCGTCTCGGCTCGCTGCCCGACTGGGGAGACTGCGGCCGGCTCGCCGAACTGCGGCTCGGAGGCAACCCCCTGGAGCACGAGCTGTCGATCCGCCCCCTGCCCCGGGAGATGCGGGAGGGGGAAACCCTGCGGTACGCCGTCTCGCTGCTGTCGCCCCCTCCCCCCGAGGGAGCCGAGGTGGCGCCCCTGGAGCCTTCGGGAAGGCTCCGTATCTCCCCCCGATCCTCCGGTTCACTCCCCGGAACTGGCGCCTGCCCCAGCGGATCCTCCTGGAGGCCGATCTGGATCCCGACACCGCGGAGGAGGAAGTCGAGCTCTCCCACCGGGTGCGGAACGGGGAGAGCGCCCTACGGCTGAGGATCCGGATCCTCGACCACGCTCCCGGATTCCACCACCAGCCGGGCAGCCCCCTGCACGGCAGGAACAGGAAGGTGGTCGGCGCCATCCTGGACGAGCTGAAGAACGCCAGGGGCCCCCAGTCGGTGACCAGGGAGCATCTCAGGTCGGTGTCCAGCCTGCGCCTGAACGGAAAGGACCTCTTCGAGCTGCATGCCAGGGACCTGGCCGGGCTGGAGGGCCTCGAGGGGCTCTACCTGAGCGGCAACCGCCTCGCAGAGCTGCCCGGGGATCTCTTCGAGCCTCTGCCCAACCTGGAGACCCTCCACCTCTCCCGGAACCGCTTCCGGAAGCTGCCCCCGGACCTGCTGCGTCCGCTGGCCGGGCTCCGCTCCCTGGACCTGCACGGCAACGGGCTGGAGGCCCTGCCGGCGGGGCTGCTTCGCGCCCAGGAGAGCCTCTCCTACCTCAACCTCTCCCGGAACCGCCTGGAGGAGCTGCCCGAAGGCCTGCTCGCCGGCTGCCCCGAGCTGCGCATGCTGAGGCTTGAGGCCAACCGGCTGGCCGTCCTGCCGGCCCGGGAGCTGCAGGGGCTGTCGAACCTGCAGCAGCTGTCCCTGGAGAACAACCGGATCGGCTGCGTCCCCGCCCTGCCCCGGCTGGAGGGCCTCCTGCGCCTCTCCCTGGACTCCAACCGGATCGAGGCCCTGCCCGAGGGCTTCTTCGGCTCGCTGCCGGCCGCCGAGCTGGTCTCCCTGAGCCGGAACCCCCTGCGCCGGCTGCCCCCGGGCAACCTGGCGGCCCTGGCCAGCGTGGATCTGGAGGGCGCCCCCCTGGAGGACCACGTGCACCTGCCCTTCCTCTCGGCGAGCCTGCTTCCGGGCGGCTCGGCCTCCTATCCGCTATGGCTGCACTCCCCGCCCGCCCACCCCCTCAGGGTGGTTCCCGAGACCGGGACCGAAGGCGTGTCCTTCGATCCCCCGGAGCTCGCCTTCGGCCCGGAGGACTGGGAGAGGCCCCGCAGCGTGACCTTGAGGCTTCCCGGGGATCTCGGGACCGGGAAGCTGAGGATCGGGCACCGCGTCCTCTCCCCCGAGGGGGAGAGGAGGAGCGCGCTGGACCTGATCGTCGCAGTGAAGGATCCCGAGCCGGCCTTCGAATGCGAGGGCGGCCTGCTCCACGGACGGACCCGGAAGGTGGCCGAGGCCATCCTCAAGCAGCTGAAGGATCCGGAGGACTGCGGCTCGGTCACCCCGGAGCAGCTTGCGGGCATCGCCACCCTCTCGCTCTCGGGCCAGGATCTGGGCTCGATCCGGAAGGGGGACCTGGACGGCCTGACCGGCCTGAGGAACCTCTACCTGAACCGCAACCGCCTCTCCAGCCTTCCTCCCGGCCTTTTCTCGGACCTGCGGAGGCTCGCCAGCCTGAGCCTGGACGGCAACCAGCTGACGCGGATCCCCGAGGGCCTCTTCGAGGGCCTGGCCCAGCTGAGCTCCCTGCGGCTGCACGGCAACCGGCTCCCGGCCCTGCGCTCCTCCTCCTTCGAGGGGCTCCCCGGGATCCGCTGGCTCTCGCTCGGCGGCAACGCGCTTTCCCAGGTTCCCGGAGACGCCTTCGAGGGCATGGGGAAGCTGGAGAACCTGGATCTCTCGGGCAACCGGATCGCGCGGCTGGAGCCGGAGGTGTTCCACTCCCTGACCAACCTCTCCCGCCTCGACCTCCGGGACAACCGGCTGGAGGAGATCGATCCCGGCGCCTTCGGGAGCCTCTCCAGGCTCGGGCACCTCGCTCTCGACGGGAACCGGCTGGAATCCCTGCCCCCCGGCCTGTTCGACGCGCTGGAGCAGCTCGACCACCTCGCCCTGCACGGCAATCCCCTCTCCCCGGAGCTGCGGGCCAGCCGGATGGCCCTCGCCGCCGACGAGGGGCTGGCCAGCGCCTATTCCCTGAGCCTGGTCCAGCGGCCCCGGGGAAGGGTGCGGGTCCGGCCCCTGGCCGAGGAGGGGGGAGTGGACATCGAGCCGGCCGTCCTGGAGTTCTCCCCCGAGGACTGGAGCGCCGCCAAGGAGATCCGGGTCAAGCCCCATGCCCAGGGCCCGGACCGGACCGCCCGTCTTTCGCACCGGATGGAGGTGGACGGCCGGGAGATCCGGAGCGCGATCCGGGTGAGGGTGGCCATCCGGGACATGGACCGGATGAGGGAGCGCTGCCTCCGCGCCCCGGCCGTCCCTTCCCGCCATCCCCCGCACCTGTTCTAGCCCCTCTCCGCCCACCAGGCCTTGAGGTAGCCGCCGTTCCCGTAGTCCCAGGGCTCGCAGACGAAGCGGGACCTCCGCACAGGCGTCCCTCCGAAGGCCCGCTCCATCGCCTCCAGGAAGCGCCGGACGGACCACGACGCCTTGTTGGTGGAGACCAGCAGCCGTCCGCCAGGTACGAGCAGCTCGAGGGCCTGGCGGACCAGCGGTGGCAGATCCGACTCGACCCGGAAGGCCCCCGACTCGCGGGAGCGGGAGAAGGTGGGCGGATCGAGAATGGCCATCTCGAAGCGGCGCCCCCGCCGGATCAGCCGCCGGAGCCATCCGCCGGCGTCCCCGTGGAGGAACTCGTGCTGGTCCGGATCCAGGCCGTTGGCCCGGAAGTTGCTCCGTCCCAGGCCGAGGTGGCGGCGTGAGAGATCGAGGCTGGTGGCGCGGGCGCCGGCCAGGGCGGCGCACACCGAGAAGGAGCAGGTGTAGGCGAAGGCGTTGAGCACTCTCGGCCGGGGGATCCCGCCGGGGAAGGCGGAAAAGCCCGGCCCGATGCGGCCGGAGAGGATCCGGTGGCGGTTCTCCCTCTGATCGCCGAACAGCCCGAAGGAGCCTCCCAGGCCGGGATCGGCGTGGTACTCCACTCCCCATTCCCGCACCCGGCTTCCCGGCTCCATGGGCCGGCCCCAGAAGTGGACCGGCCGCCGCTCCCCGCCGCGGCGGCGGGCCATCCAGTAGCCTCCCCGGGCTCCGGCCCGCTCCAGGAACTCCTCCAGCCGCCGGAGCCGAACCCTGCCGGGCTCCTCCTCCAGGATCCCCAGGTAGTGATCCCCGGCCCTCTCCACCGCCATGCCCGGGACGGGATCGCCGGTGCAGCGGTAGAGGCAGGTCAGGTCCGCATCCAGCCATGGAGGGGCGCCCTCGGGCCGGGAGGGCGTCCCTCCAGGCTTCCAGCCGGTCTCCCCCCCGGGGAGGGGGATGCTCAGCAGGACGCCCTCCCCCCTTTGCAGGAGGCGGCAGTCCCGGGCAGCGATGTCCAGGCCCCGGTGGCGGGCGAACCATTCCAGAAGGCTCTCGGCCCGCTGCCCCCTGCGGGGAAGCGGCGGAACTCCTGGTGGCGCCTCCAGGAGAATCTCCCCCCGGGGGGAGGGCAGCAGCAGGGGCGGGCTACCAGTACTCCCACCGATCATACAGGATCACCCACAGGCCCAGCAGCAGGTTGGTTAGGGCATGGGCGGTCACCGCGTCCCCCAGATGGCCCCTGCGCAGGACCAGCGCCTGGAAGACGAAGCCGCAGAGCAGTCCCGGCAGCCAGCGGTTGTGCTCCACGGCGAAGATCATCGACACCAGGAGGAAGGAGCGCAGGTCGAAGCGCCGCAGCGGCACCTCGAGGAAGTCGGGACGGATGGCGTAGCGGTAGAGCGCCGATCGGAAGGCGGTCTCCTCCAGCATGGGGACCACCAGGACCGAGCCCAGGAGGCGCACCGCGACGAAGAACCAGGCGGCCCAGGGGCTGCCGCCGAAGATATCGAAGGGCTTCCAGGGGGGACGCGGCTCCTTCGAGAGGGAGTCCAGGGGGGGATAGAGGCCTTCGAGCCCGATCCAGAGGAGGAAGCAGAGGACGCCCGCGGCCAGGGCCTGCCAGCTCAGGCTCCACCGAAGCTCGGGGATAAAGGAGAGGGTCGCCCAGATCATCCCGGCGCCCGCCAGCGTCTTGGCCAGGTAGATCCAGCAGGCGGCCGCCTCCCCCACGCTCCCCTGCAGCAGGGTGAGCAGCAGGAAGATGGCGAAGGGAGCCAGCCGGACGATCCCCGGGGAGTCAGCCAGGTAGAGGGAGAGGCGGTTGGTTCGCATGATCGGGAGAACGGCCCTTCTCCGCCAGAAGCCGCAGCTGGCCGCAGGCCGCGTCGATGTCGTGGCCCTTCTCCTGGCGCAGGGTGGCTCCGGCGCCGGATTCCTGCAGGGCCTGGAGGAACGACTTCTGGCGCTCCAGCGGGGGGCGCCTCCAGTCGAGCCCCTCCACCCGGTTGTAGGGGATCAGGTTGACCCTGGCCCGCAGCGTGCGGGCCAGGCGGGCCAGGGGGCGGACCAGCTCCAGGGAGTCGTTGATATCCTCGATCAGGATGTACTCCAGGGTGATGCGCCTTCCCCCGCGGCGGACGAAGGCGGCGCAGGCCTCCTCAAGCTCGGCCAGTGGCCAGGCCCGGTTTACCGGCATGATCCGCTCCCGCACCTCGTCGGTGGGCCCGTGGAGCGAGATCGCCAGGCGGTAGGGACGGGGCTGCTCGGCCAGGGCCCGGATTCCCGGGACCAGGCCGCTGGTGGAGATGGTGATGCGCCGCGCCCCGATGCCCGCCCCCCACTCGGCGTTCAGTATCTCCAGGGCCCGCATCAGGTTCCGCAGGTTGGCCAGCGGCTCGCCCATCCCCATGAACACCAGGTTGTCGATGCGCCGGGCCGAGAGCGAGGGGCCCTCGGCCCGCTCCTGGGCGGCCAGCACCTGGCCCACGATCTCGTGGGCCTCGAGGTTGCGCCGGAAGCCGTCGAGCCCGCTGGCGCAGAAGACGCAGCCGAAGGCGCATCCCACCTGGGTGGAGACGCAGAGGGTCCTCCGCTCCGAGGCCCTGCCCTGGCGGGGGGCGCTGGCCGGGATCAGGACGCTCTCGATATGGGCTCCGTCGTCCAGCCGCCAGAGGTGCTTCCGGGTGTCCTCCCCCGAGCCGGTCGGGGAGCGCCGCTCGGCGGCGAACCGGAGCGGCTCGATGGAGAAGGCGCCGGCCAGCTCCTCCCGCAGCGGGAGGGGCAGGTTGCCCATGCCGCTCCAGCCGGCCGCCCGGCGCTCCCCGTAGATCCAGTCCAGGATCTGCCGGGAGCGCCACGGGGGATGCCCCCTGGCGGCCAGCCAGTCCCGGATCTCGCCCTCCAGCAGGCCGTGGATATGGAGGGGAGCGGAAGGCATCCGGCCGGTGCGGCAGGGCTAGCGGCCCCCATAGTACCGGCGGGAGTACTCCTGGACCATCCTCCAGGTGCTGTACCGGGGAGCCAGCGTGGCCATGGCCCGCCGGATCTTCTGGATCCACTGGCGCGGCACCCCGCTGGCGTCGCGGTTGTAGAAGCAGGGAACCACCTCCTCGGTCAGCGTCCGGAACAGGCTCTCCCCGTCCCGGGCGTCCTGCTCCTCGATCGAGCCGGGATGGGAGTCCTCGCCGATGGCGAATCCGTTGCCGCCGTCGTAGGCCTCCCGCCACCATCCGTCCATGATGCTCAGGTTGAGGCAGCCGTGGGGCGCGGTCTTCTGCCCGCTGGTGCCCGAGGCCTCCAGAGGGCGCCGGGGATTGTTGAGCCACACGTCGCAGCCCGAGACCATCTGGCGGGCCACGTTCATGTCGTAGTTCTCGATGAACACCACGCGGCCCGAGAGCTGTCCCGACTTGCTGTAGCCGATGATCTGCTGGATGAAGCGCTTGCCCTCGTCGTCGCGGGGATGGGCCTTGCCGGCGAAGATGAACTGCACCGGGCGGGACTTGTCGCGCGCCAGCTCCGAGATCTCCTCGAGATGGCGGAACACCAGGGGGGCCCTCTTGTAGGTGGCGAAGCGCCGGGCGAACCCGACGGTCAGCGCGTCGGTGTCGAGCAGGTGGTCCAGGGCGATGAAGTCGCGCTGCGAGATCCGCTCCTCCTGGAGGCCGATCCGGTGCCGGGCGAACTCCAGCAGCTCCCGTCGCAGCCGGTAGCGCAGGGCCCAGATCTCCTCGTCGGAGACGAATCCGGGATCGAGCATGCGCTCCCAGAACTCCGGTTCGTGCACTCCCTCCTGCCACCTGTCCCCCAGGCGCTCCCTCCAGAAGGCGTGGACCGTTCCCTTCATCCACCCCAGGAGATGCACGCCGTTGGTGATGTGCCCGATGGGCACCTCGTCCTCCGCCCGATCGGGATACAGGCACTTCCAGATCCCCCGGCTGACCCGTCCGTGGAGCTCGCTCACCCCGTTGGCCGACCGGGACATCCGCAGGGCCAGAACCGTCATGCAGAAGGGCTCGGACTCGTCGCCGGGCCGCACCCGGCCCATGTCCATCAGCTCCTCCTGGGAGACGCCCAGCTGCCGGGTGAACTTGTGTCCGGCGAAGCTGACCAGATCGTTGCTGAAGCGGTCGTGACCGGCCTCGACCGGGGTGTGGGTGGTGAAGATGCACTCCTGGCGGGTGTTCTCCCGGGCCGTTTCCAGGGACTGGCCCGCGGCGATCTTCTCCCGCAGTAGCTCCAGCGAGAGGAAGGCGGCGTGCCCCTCGTTCATGTGGAAGACCGAGGGGGATATCCCCAGCTTGCGCAGCAGGCGCACCCCGCCCACCCCCAGCAGCATCTCCTGCATGATGCGGGTGGAGGAGTCCCCCCCGTAGACCCGGAGGGTCAGATCCCGGTAGAGGGGATCGTTGTCGGGCAGGTTCGAATCGAGAAGGTAGACGGCCACGCGACCGATGTTGGCCCGCCAAGCCTGGAAGAAGACCTGGGTGGCGGCGATGCGGACGCTGCAGGAGACGGGATCCCCCTTGGCGTCGAGGACCGGATCCAGGGGCAGGTTCCTGGGATTGAGCAGGGTGTAGTACTCGGTCTGCCAGTTGTCCTGGTTGATCGACTGCATGAAGTAGCCCTCGCGGTAGAAGAGGCTGACCCCCACCAGTCCCAGTCCCAGGTCGCTGGCCGACTTGGCGTGATCGCCGGCCAGCATCCCCAGCCCTCCGGCGGCGATGGGCAGGGTCTCGTGGAAGCCGAACTCGGCCGAGAAGTAGGCGACGGGGCGATCGGCGAGGTGGGGCATGTGCTCCCTCCCCCAGGTGCCCTCCTCGTCCATGTATTCCTGGAACCGGCCGAGCACCGACCTGACCCGGGCCGCGAAGGCCGGCTCCTGCAGCCGGATCCGCAGCTCGTACTCGGAGACCTCGTGCATCACCGCCACCGCGTTGTGGTAGAGGTTGTTCCAGCTCCGGGGCGAGAGCTCCTGGAAGATGTCCCTGGCCTCCTGGTTCCAGGTCCACCAGAGGTTCTTGGCCAGCCGGTGGAGGCCGGAGATGCAGGAGGTAACCTGCGCCGCGCTAAGGGACTTCACTCCGTTGGTTCTCGGTGAGGGGATGGCTGAAAGGAATGGGGACGGGAAGCGGCGCCCCCGGACGGGGCGGAAAGAGACCATAATCCCCGCCGGATGACAATTCTCCTCTCGCAGGCGCCTTCCCGCCGGAGCGATCGGACGCAGAGGCCGGCGCTCCAGCCCCCTGGCCCGCGAAACCCGCCTTGCCATTCCGGGCATCCCTCGAAGCGGACTGGATCCCAGGCGGGCATGGAGGCTTCGCCCATCCATCGCCGGCCGCTGCCCCAGGAGAGGGGGAGAGGGCTCTCCAGCTCCCGAGCGGCTGGAGGCAGGCCGGCATCTCCCGGATCGCCCTCCCCCTTGGACGCCAAGCGGGATCGGCCGGAATCCCTGCCGCGCCCTGAGGAGAAGCCCCAGAACGGCCATTTCCGCCAATCCGGAAGCGCCTTTGCCGGGATGGGGAATGCGGAGCAGGATCCAGAAGGCCGGGGAGCCCGGGACAGGCCTCCACTGCCGCGGCGCCGGTCCGAGCCTTGCCGTCCTTCGCCGAGCGGCTAGTGTCGGTCCCGGATTGTCCTCTCGCCCGTCCATCCCCACCAGCGACGATCTCCTGATCCGGTTCCTGGACCGGATCGAGAGCAGGGGGATCCAGCTCTATCCGGAGCAGGAATCGGCGATCCTGGAGCTCTACCAGGGGCACAACGTCATCCAGAACACCCCGACCGGCTCGGGCAAGTCGCTGGTGGCCGAGGCCCTCCACTACCAGTCGCTCCACCAGGGCCGCCGTTCGGTCTACACCTGCCCGATCAAGGCCCTGGTCAACGAGAAGTGGCTCGCCCTGTGCCGGGAGTTCGGGGCCGAGAACGTGGGCCTGTCCACCGGCGACGCCACCGTCAACCGCCAGGCTCCCATCCTCTGCTGCACCGCCGAGATCCTGGCCAACATCGCCCTCAAGCAGGAGCCCGAGGAGATCTTCGAGGACATCGTCGTCGACGAGTTCCACTACTACTCGGATCCCGACCGGGGAACGGCCTGGCAGATCCCCCTGCTCACCCTCAGCCGCTCCCGCTTCCTGCTCATGTCGGCCACCCTGGGCGACACCGGATTCTTCGAGGAGGAGCTCACCCGGCTGACCGGACGCAGGACCGCCACGATCCGATCCGCCGAGCGGCCCGTCCCCCTGGAGTTCGAGTACAGCGAGATTCCGCTGGCCCAGAAGGTGGAGGATCTGGTGTCCAAGGGCCGCTCTCCCCTCTACGTCGTCCACTTCTCCCAGCAGGAGGCCGGCGAGAGCGCCCAGGACTTCACCAGCATCAACGTCTGCTCCAGGGACGAGAAGTCGGCCATCGCCGAGGCGGTGAAGGGCTTCCGCTTCAGCACCACCTACGGCCCCGTGCTCAAGCGCTGGATCCGCCACGGGATCGGAGCGCACCACGCCGGACTGCTGCCCCGCTACCGCATCCTGGTGGAGCAGCTGGCCCAGAAGGGCCTGCTCAAGATCGTCTGCGGGACCGACACCCTGGGGGTGGGCATCAACATCCCGATCCGCACCGTGGTCTTCTCCCGGCTCTGCAAGTACGACGGACGCCAGACCGGCATCGTTACCGTCCGGGACTTCCACCAGATCGCCGGGCGGGCCGGACGCAAGGGCTTCGACGACCGGGGATGGGTGGTCGCCCAGGCGCCGGAGCACGTGATCGAGAACCTCAAGCTGGAGCGCAAGGCGGCCAAGGGGGGAAGGAAGTTCGTCCGCCGCAAGCCTCCGGAACGGAACTACGTGCCCTGGGACCAGAAGACCTTCGAGCGCCTCGTCCGCTCCCGGCCCGAGCCCCTGGTCTCGCGCTTCGAAATCACCCACGGGATGCTGATCAATGTCCTGGGGCGAAGGAAGTCCGACGGGTGCGAGGCGATGCGCCGCCTGGTGAGGGCCTGCCACGACTCCCCCGGCAAGAAGCGGGAGCACGCCCGCAGGGGCTGGCAGCTGTTCCGGGCCCTGCTGGACCGGAACATCGTCGAGCTGCCGAAGCGGGGAGAGGGGGAGAAGCGGATCCGGGTCAATGTCGAGCTGCAGGAGAACTACTCCATGAACCAGACCCTCTCCCTCTTCCTCCATGAAGCGGTGGAGGGGCTGGATCCTCAGGAGGAGCGCTACCCGCTGGTGGTGCTCACCCTGGTGGAGTCCATCCTGGAGGACCCCGCGCTCATACTGGCCAGGCAGCTCGACCTGCTCAAGGCCGAGGCCGTCGCCGAGATGAAGGCCGAGGGGATCGGCTACGAGGAGCGGATGGAGAAGCTGGAGTCGATGGAGCATCCCAAGCCGGAGCGGGAGTTCGTCTACGGCGCCTTCAACGAGTTCGCCAGCCGCCATCCCTGGGTGGGCGAGGCCGGCATCCGGCCCAAGTCCATCGCCCGCGAGATGTTCGAGAGCTTCTGCGGCTTCGGCGACTACATCAAGCGCTACAGCCTGGCCCGGGCCGAGGGGCTCCTACTGCGCCACCTCTCCGGGACCTACAAGACCCTGGTGCAGACCGTCCCCGACAAGTGCAGGACCGCTCCGGTGCGGGAGATCGAGAGCTACCTGGAGGTGCTGATCGCCGGGACCGACTCCAGCCTCCTCGAGGAGTGGAGGCGCATGCAGGATCCGCTTGCCGGAGACTCCCCCAGGAAGGGGGAGCCCGCCCAGCCACCGCCCGACATCACCCGGGACCGAGCAGCCTTCGAGGCCCACATCCGCCAGGTCGCCCTGGGCTTCCTGCGCCAGCTCTCGGCCGGCTTCCTGGAGCCGGCCCTGGAGGAGGTCCCGGCACGGAGCGCGGACGAGCTGGAAGGCCAGTGGCGGCTCTTCCAGCAGGAGCGGCAGGGCATCCGCCTGGACCCCGAGGCCCGAAACCGGCGCCACAGCCACTTCCGGAAGGAGGGTGAGCCCGGGATCTGGATCCTCCACCAGACCCTGGTGGATCCCGGGGAGAGGAACGACTGGTTCGCCTCCTTCCGCATCGACCTGGCCGAGTCGCGGAAGCGGAACCGGCCTGCCATGGCCGTCGAGGGCCTCCGCCCGCTGGTATGAACCCCGCCGGGCTTCGCAAAAACTACTCGGGAGCTCCCCTGAGGCGGAAGTCTCTCCGATCCTGCCCCGTGGAGCAGTTCCGTTCCTGGTTCGAGGCGGCCTGCCAGGCGGGAATCCCGGAACCCAACGCCATGGTCCTGGCCACGGCCGATCCCCAGGGGCGCCCCTGGGCCAGGACCGTCCTGCTCAAGGGCTACGATCGGGAAGGATTCCTCTTCTTCACCAACCTCCGGAGCCGCAAGGCCCTCCACATCTCCGGGCAGCCGCAGGTCTCGCTCCTGTTCCCCTGGGTGGCCCTGGAGCGGCAGGTCATGATCAACGGAGAGGCGCAGGCCCTCGGCGCCGAGGAGTCCCTGCCCTACTTCTCCTCGAGGCCCCGGGAGAGCCGGATCAGCGCCTGGGCCTCGCCCCAGAGCCGGCCGGTGGACTCCCGCTCCCGGCTCGACCGGGCCTGGGAGGAGGCCCGCGACCGGTTCGGCGAGGCGGAGATCCCGCTCCCTCCGCACTGGGGAGGCTACCGGGTCCGTCCCTGCGCCTTCGAGTTCTGGCAGGGCGGCCCCCACCGCATCCACGACCGGTTCCTCTACACGCTCGGGGAGGGAGGGGGCTGGCGCATCGAGCGCCTGGCTCCCTGACCGGGCTAGTAGCGGTAGTGGCCGGGCTTGTAGGGGCCCTCGACCGGCACCCCGATGTAGTCGGCCTGCTCGCTGGTCAGGCGCGTGAGCCGGACGCCGAGGCGGCCGAGGTGGAGGCGGGCCACCTCCTCGTCCAGCTTCTTGGGCAGGACGCGCACCTCGGGCGCCGCGCCCTCCCTCCGCTCCCACAGGTCGATCTGGGCCAGCACCTGGTTGGTGAAGGAGTTGGACATCACGAAGCTGGGATGCCCGGTGGCGCAGCCCAGGTTGACCAGCCGCCCCTCGGCCAGGACGTAGATCTCGTTGCCGCCGGGCAGCCGGTAGCGATCCACCTGGTGGGGCCTGATCGCCGTCCGCTCCACTCCGGCATGGGCGTTGAGCGGCTCCACCTGGATCTCGTTGTCGAAGTGGCCGATGTTGCAGACGATGGCCTGGTCCTTCATCCGGAGCATGTGGCCGAGGGAGATCACGTCCCGGTTGCCGGTGGCCGTCACGAAGATGTCCGCCTCCTCCAGGGCGTCCTCGACCGTGGTCACCTCGTAGCCCTCCATGGCCGCCTGCAGGGCGTTGATCGGGTCGATCTCGGTGACCAGGACCCGGGCGCCGAAGCCCCTCATCGACTGGGCGCAGCCCTTGCCCACATCCCCGTATCCGCAGACCAGCACCACCTTTCCGGCCACCATCACGTCGGTGGCCCGCTTGATGCCGTCGGCCAGGGACTCCCGGCAGCCGTAGAGGTTGTCGAACTTGGACTTGGTGACCGAGTCGTTGACGTTGATCGCGGGAAAGAGCAGGGATCCCTCCTGCTGCATCTTGTAGAGCCGGTGCACCCCGGTGGTGGTCTCCTCGGAGACCCCCCTGATCTCTCCGGCCATCCGTCGCCAGTGCCGGGGATCCTCGGCGTGCACCTCCCGGAGGAGATCCTTGATCACCTGCTCCTCGCGGCTCTCCGAAGGGGCGTCCGCCCAGCCGCTTCCCTCCTCCAGCTGGCAGCCGCGATGGACCAGCAGGGTGGCGTCGCCTCCGTCGTCCACGATTAGCTGGGGCCCCTTGCCGCCGGGATGGCGCAGCGCCTGCAGGGTGCACCACCAGTATTCCTCCAGGGTCTCGTTCTTCCAGGCGAAGACCGGATAGCCGGCCTGGGCGATGGCCGCCGCGGCATGATCCTGGGTGGAGAAGATGTTGCAGCTGGCCCAGCGGACCGAGGCCCCCAGGGCCCCCAGGGTCTCGATCAGCACCGCGGTCTCCACGGTCATGTGCAGCGAACCGGTGATACGGACGCCGGCCAGCGGCCGGTCCGGTCCGTACTTCTCGCGCAGCGCCATCAGGCCCGGCATCTCGTGCTCGGCTATCCCGATCGCCTTGCGGCCCGCATCGGCCAGATCCGGATTTGCGATCTTGCAGTCCCCGGGACGGACCGGGGGCTCTTGCAGGGTGGTGGTCATCGATGGTGCCTGTAGTGCGCTACTTGACTGCCTCCTTCAGATCCTCGGCCCGGTCGGTCCTCTCCCAGGTGAAGGTGTCCAGGTCGTCCGTCTTCCCGAAGTGCCCGTAGTTGGTGGTCCGGGAGAAGATGGGCCGCAGGAGATCCAGCTGCTCGACGATGCCGGCCGGCTCCAGGGAGAAGACCTCTTGGACCGCCCGGGTGATCCGGCCGTCCGCCACCGTTCCGGTGCCGTAGGTGTCGACCGACACCGACACCGGGTCGGGCTCGCCGATCACGTAGGCGAACTGGATTCCGCAGCGACGGGCCAGTCCGCTGGCCACGATGTTCTTGGCGACGTACCGGCCCATGTAGGCCGCGCTCCGGTCCACCTTGGAGGGATCCTTGCCGCTGAAGGCTCCGCCCCCGTGCCGTCCCATGCCCCCGTAGGTGTCGACGATGATCTTGCGCCCGGTCAGGCCCGCGTCCCCCTCGGGCCCCCCGACGACGAACTGCCCGGTGGGGTTGATGCTGGTGCGCGTGCGGTCGGTGAGGTACTTACCCCCCAGCACCTTGCCGATCACCTCCCGGGACAGGAACTGGTGGATGGTCTCCTGCCCGACCTCCCGGGCATGCTGGGTGGAAACGACCACATGGGTCACCGCGGTGGGGACCTGGTCCTGGTAGTGCACCGAGACCTGGCTCTTGGCGTCGGGCCTCAGCCAGTCGACCTCCCCAGACTTGCGGATCCGGGACAGCTCCCGCATCAGCCGGTGGGCCAGCTGGATCGGCGCGGGCATCAGCTCCGGCGTCTCGTCGGTGGCGTAGCCGAACATCAGCCCCTGATCCCCGGCTCCCTGGCTGCGGGTCGCCTTGCGGGAGGCTCCCTCGCCATCGACCCCCATGGCGATGTCGGGGCTCTGCCGGGTGATGGCCTGGCTGACGAAGACCCGGTCGGCATGGAACACGTCGTCGTCGTTGACGTAGCCGATGCCCCGGATCGCCTCCCTGACCAGGGCCGAGAGGTCGAGTCCGGCCTGGGAGCTGATCTCCCCCCCCAGCACCACCAGGTTGCTCTTGACCAGGGTCTCGCAGGCCACCCGGCTGTGGATGTCCTGGGCCAGGTAGGCGTCCAGGATCGCATCCGAGATGGTGTCGCAGACCTTGTCGGGATGCCCCTCGCCCACCGACTCGGAGGAGAAGATGTACTCGTTGCTCATCGGAGAAGTCGCTCAGTCCCTGCGGAGCCGCCCCATATATTGACGCATCTGGATACGTTGATATGATGACGCCCCTCCGTCAATTCCCAATGGGCCGCCTCCCCATCCGGGCCCGTTTCCGATGAACTCCGTTCCCAGAACCCTGAAGCTGCTAGCGGATCCCACCCGGCTCCGGCTGATCGCTCTTCTGTGCCGGGAGGAGTTCTCGGTGGCCGAGCTGCGGGAGATCACCCAGCTGGGACAGTCCCGGATCTCGACCCATCTGGGGCAGATGCAGGAATCGGGACTGCTGCGCTCCCGGCGGGAGGGGCGGCGCATCTTCTACCGTCTCAACAACCAGCTGCCCCCCCCGGCGGCCGGCCTGGTGGAGACGTCGGTCCGGGGCATGGAGGAGTCTCCCGAGGCCCAGTCGGACCTCGTCAACCTGCAGCGCATCCTGGTCCTGAGGAACGACAGGGCCCGGCTGCACTTCGACCAGGTGGCCGGCCGGTTCGACCGGAGCTACGGCCCCGGGCGCAGCTGGCTGGCGTTCGGGCAGATGCTGCTGCAGATCCTGCCTCCCATGGATATCGCCGATCTGGGAGCCGGCGAGGGCCTGCTCTCGGAGCTTTTCGCCCTGAGGGCCCGCAGGGTGATCGCGGTGGACAACTCCCCGAAGATGGTGGAATTCGGCTCCCGGAGAGCCAGGAAGAACGGGCTGGAGAACCTGGAGTTCCGGCTGGGAGATCTCAAGAGCCCCCCCATCGATCCGGCCTCGGTCGACCTGGCTGTCTTCAGCCAGGCCCTGCACCACACCCCCGAGCCGGAGACGGCGCTCCGCTCGGCCCACGAGATCCTGCGGCCCGGCGGCCGCATCGCCCTTCTGGACCTGCTGCAGCACGAGTTCGTCGAAGCGCGCAGCCTCTACGGGGACCACTGGCTGGGATTCGCCGAGAGCGACCTGCACTGCTGGCTCGAAGCGGCGGGCTTCGGCCAGATCGACCTCCGCAAGGTGGCCCGCGAAGCCGACCCTCCCTACTTCGAGACCCTGCTGGCCATCGGGGTCAAGCCCGGCTGAGGCATCCCCGCATTGCCTCCCTTCCCCGGCTCTCCTATGGTGGCCCGCGCAGGAAACCTCATGGCCGGCTCAGGCGAACAAGCATCCGAAGGGGGGATCGTCCAGGAGCCCTGCCTAGGGGTGGCCATGCCCGTGTTCAACGAGGAGCGGTGGCTGGACACCATCGTATCCAGGGTGCTGGAACAGGAAGCGTGCTCCCGGCTGGTCATCGTCGACGACGGATCCACCGACGGCACCCCCGGGATACTGGACCGGTTGAAGGAGCGCGACGGACGGATCGAGGTGCTGCGCCACCCAGCCAACCGGGGCAAGGGCGCGGCGGTGCGCACCGCTCTCCAGGCCCTGGACACCCCCTACGTCCTGATCCAGGACGCCGATCTGGAATACGATCCGGGGGAGTACCCCCGATTGCTGGCGCCCCTTCTGAGGGGAGAGGCCGATGTGGTCTACGGCTCCCGCTTCCTCGAGTCCCGCAACCAGGACACCCCCGCCTGGCACCGTCTGCAGAACCGCCTGCTCACCGGGGTGGCCAACTACCTGACCCGGCTGCAGCTGACCGACGAGGCGACCTGCTACAAGCTGTTCACCCGGAGAGTGATCGACTCGATCGAGCTGACCTCGGAAGGCTTCGACTTCTGCCCGGAAGTGACGGCCAAGGTGGCCCGCCTGGTGCACCGCAACGAGGCCCGGCTGGTCGAGGTGCCCATCGGATACCGTCACCGCTCCCTCAGCGAGGGCAAGAAGCTGCGCCTCCGCGACGGGGCGATGGCCCTCTACTCGCTCTGGAAGCACACCCGCTCGTGAGGCCCCGCGTCCTGCTCTGCGCCTTCCTGATCCTTTCCGGGCTCCTCCAGGCCCAGGAGATTCGCAGCAGCGGGACCCTGATGGCCTGGGGCGGCAACGAGGACGGGCAGCTGGAGATTCCCGGAGAGGCTGGAGAGATTCTCGACATCGTGGCGGGGGGCGGGGTCCATGGAAGGCACTCGGCGCTGCTCGCCCTGGACGGATCGGTCCGGGCCTGGGGCTGGAACGGCTTCGGCCAGGCGGACGTGCCCCAGGATCTCGATCCAGGCGTCGCCATCGCCGCAGGGGCCTACCACAACCTGGTCCTCCACGCGGACGGAACCGTCTCGGCCTGGGGATGGAACGAGTACGGGCAGTCGGATGTCCCCGGAGATCTCGACCGGGTGGTGGCCGTCGCAGCCGGAGCCTACCACTCGGTCGCCCTGCTCGACGACGGGTCGGTGGCTGCGTGGGGAGCTGTCGACACCCCCGACTACAGGGTGGACTACGGACAGGCAGAGGTTCCCCCGGATCTGGAGGGCGTGGTCGCCATTGCCGCGGGACGCAACCACACCCTTGCCCTACTGGGCGACGGATCCATCCGGGGCTGGGGAGGCAACCAGCTGGGTGAACTGGAAGTTCCCGAGGGAACCGGCCAGGTGGTGGCGCTCGCAGCCGGCCGGGCCCATGCCCTGGCCCTCAGGCAGGACGGCACCCTGGTGGCATGGGGCGACAACCGGGCAGGGCAGGCCCGGGTCCCGACAGGGCTGGACGATGTGGTGGAGATCGCCGCCGGACCCTACCACAACGCCGCCATCACTTCCGACGGCTCCCTTGTGGTCTGGGGCTGGAACGGCTCCGGCCAGGTGGCCATACCCGAAGGAGCCTCGCTGGCCTCCGATGTGGCCACCGGCTCCAACCACACTCTGGTCCGTCTCTCCGACGGCCGGCCCCTGCGGCCTCGTCTGGAATGGGCGGAGACGGAGGCCCCGGTCCTCTCCGTCCGGGATTCGATGGGGCGGCCCCTGGGGAGGAGCCAGCTGCGGATCTGGCGTCCCGAGAGGATCGTCGCTCCCTCCCTCTCCACCCAGCCCGTTCCCTACCGACTCCTTCCCCAGGCGGGCCGCATGTCCCTGGAGCTGCCGCAAGGCTCCTCGGGGCTGTTCCTCCTGCGCAGGTTCCTCTAGGCATGCCCGCACATTGTCCGTCCAACCGCTGGGGATGAGCCACGAAACCGCAGAGGCCGCACCGCCATCCCTTCCCGACGAGGGAGGTCACTTCGGCCCCTACGGGGGCCGGTACGTTCCGGAGACCCTGATGCACCCGCTGCGGGAGCTGGAGGAGGAGTACTTCCGCTCGCAGCAAGATCCCGCCTTCTCCAAGGAGCTCGCCTACTATCTGAGCGAGTTCTGCGGACGGCCCACTCCCCTCTACCGGGCCCGGCGCCTGGAGGAGGATCTGGGAGGGGCACGAATCTACCTCAAGAGGGAGGATCTGCTCCACACAGGGGCCCACAAGATCAACAACTGCATGGGGCAGATCCTCCTTGCCCGCAGAATGGGCAAGAAGCGGATCATCGCCGAGACCGGCGCGGGCCAGCACGGGGTGGCCACCGCGACCGTCGCCGCCATGTTCGGCCTGGAGTGCGTGATCTACATGGGAGAGCTCGACTGCCAGCGGCAGTCGCTCAACGTCTACCGGATGGAAATGCTGGGAGCCGAAGTGCGCCCGGTCAAGGCAGGGCAGAGAACCCTCAAGGAAGCGGTCAACGAGGCCATGCGCGACTGGGTCACTCATGTGAGAAACACCCACTACATACTGGGCACGGCGTACGGAGCCCACCCCTACCCGGTCATGGTTCGTAACTTCCAGCGGGTGATCGGCGACGAGACCCGGGCCCGCATCCTGGAACTGGAGGGCCGCCTTCCCGACCTGCTCGTCGCCTGCGTGGGGGGAGGCTCCAACGCTATCGGACTGTTCTACCCCTTCCTAGGGGACGGCGAAGTGAAGATGCTGGGGGTGGAGGCGGGCGGCCAGGGAATGGAGCCCGAGCGCCATGCGGCCCGGTTCCAGGGAGGGTCCCCAGGAGTGCTCCAGGGGACCCGCTCATGGATCCTCCAAGACCAGTGGGGGCAGATCCAGGGAACGCACAGCGTGTCGGCAGGACTGGACTACGCGGCGGTGGGGCCGGAACACGCCTGGCTGCGGGACAGCAAGCGGGCCGACTACGAGTACGCCACCGACCGGCAGGCCCTGGACGCCTGCCGTCGGCTATGCCGCCTGGAAGGCATCCTGCCCGCCCTGGAGTCCTCCCATGCTGTGGCCAAGGCCGTCGAGCGGGCCCCCCTGATGGACCCCGGGCAGATCATGATCGTCAATCTTTCCGGAAGAGGGGACAAGGATGTCCAGCAGATTGCCAAGGCCGAAAAGGATCTGGATCTCGTCAAGAACTAGGGCACACAGGATCGATCCGGATGCATGCTTCGAGAAGGACAGGCGGCGGAGACGGAGCCGCCGGGGCAGGACCAGCCCCGGCTGTCTGGGCCGCATGGCCCCCCGAGCAATCCAGTTGAGGCCGGGAGACGTCCGGAAGGAATCCCCTTCGAGAAGAAGGGCTCCACAGGCGGTGATAGAGGCGATCGCTAGCGTCCCGCCAGCTTCCAGAGATGCTCGTCGCTACGAACGTAGAGGGCGTCCCGGGAAAGGGCCGGAGTGCACAGGATCGTTTCTCCCAGATCCAGGGAGCTGACGACCTTTCCCTCATCTTCCGGAGAGATGTCGACCACCTGCACTAGGCCCTCCTCGCTGACCGCGCACAAGTATTTCCCCCAGCCCACCGGAGTGCCGCTGAAGGGTCCCTTGAGTCTCAGCTGCCATAGCCGCTTGCCATTCTCCAGGCTTCCGCAGGTCAGCACTCCTGCGGTGTTCAAGGTGAACACCTTGCCTTCCAGGACCACCGGGCTGGAAGTGGCAGGACGAAGCATGCCAGAGCGCCACAGCTGCTCTGGATTGCCGGCCCCGGAATCGTAGCGGAGGGCCGTCAGGCCCCGGGAAGGAACCAGAAGTACATCTCCGGCCCTGACGCTCGAGGGAATGGTGGCCGCCCCGTCGGCGTACTCCCAGAGCTCCTGTCCCGTTCCGGGATCGATCGCCGTGATCCCATTCCTGGACTGCAAGGCTACCAGGTCGGAACCGGTCCGGGGCAAAAGCACAGGCGAGGTCCAGTTGGCCGCCTTGGGACGGGCGATGCGCCATCGGTTGAGGCCGGTGAGGATGTCCAGCCCGATGGCGAAGGACTCGCTGTCGTTCTCGCTCTGAACAACCAGGCTGTGGCCGGACACCAGCGGCGAAGAGGCCATGCCCAGGCTGTTGCTCGCATTGGGATAGTCCAGCGCCAGCCCACGCAGCCACAGCAAACGGCCCTCCATGTCCAGGCAGACCAGATCGTTGGAGGAGAAATGCGCGTAGATGCGCTCCCCATCGGAGGCGGGGGTGGGAGCGGCGACGCTGGTCTTGGGATGGCACATGGTGCGCCCGGTGGCCCAGTACTGCCGTTCCCATTCAAGGCTCCCGTCCCCGGCCAAGTGGCTACGGACATGCAGGCGATCCTGACTGATGCCGCTCGAGGCGGTGACGATGACGCGATCGCCGACGACGATGGGACTGGATAGCCCTCGTCCCGGCAGGGGCGCCTTCCAGACTATGCTTCCAGATCCTTCCAGATGGGGGGAGAGGGAGGCGCCTTCCAGAATGCTGCTGGCGTCGGTGCCCCGGAACTGCCGCCATTCCTCTTCGCCGACAGCCAGCGACGAGGAAAGCAGAGAAAGGATCGCCGTTGCGTATGGATTCATGTCGGTTCCCTCTACAGGTCTCTGTCGGCGCTCAGGATGGCCGTACCGTTTTCATCGCAGACCCGCATCTGGAACTGCCACTGCACGGTCCAGTCCTCCGTCATTTCGTTCTGGCAAAGCTTGATCAGGATGGTGTTGGCGCCCTCCTTCATCAGCGCCTTGATCCGGTACTGATCTATGTTCATGCCCCGATGGTATTCCTCCCGGCCGAAGAGGTACACGCCATTGACCCAGACCTTCCAGGCATTCTTGCAGCCAAGTCTCAGTTCCACCTCCTGATCGGCCGTGCTATGGAACTCGGCTTGCGCGTATGCAACGACCTCCTTGAGTGGTCCGTATGCCAAGTTGATGTCCACCATTCCGTACGGATCCTCAGTCGAGAATCCGGTCCACCCGACCGTGGAGGACTTCCCCGAGTACTCGGCCTCCGGATCTGTCGAGATCTCCGGAGGAAAAACCTGATCGAAGCCTGCCCGATCGGTGTTGTCGAATGGACCGATAACCTTCCAGTCCATCAGGAAGCCGAAGTGCCTGGGAAGATCCACTTCCACTCCCATTTCCTCCAGCTGCTCGACGATGTCCTCGATCTGGTCCACATCCCGTGAGGCATCGAGAGCTCTTTGAAGCAAGGACATCCTCCTCCGCTGGGAGAAAAGCCGCTGGACCGGCTTGGAACTATCTGGCTTCTGCGAAACTCGACGAGCTTGATCGATCAGGTATCCGACGGCGTCTCTTCTCAGCTCAAGGCTGGGATCGTCCAGCATCTCCTCCAGCACGTCCTCCTCATCGACTTCATGCCTGATCAGCTCGAACGCGTAGCGGCGTGCGCGTGGATTCTGTTCGGCATCCAGCAGGAAGACCCCCAGTTCGAGATAGGGAAGCGGGCTCCCATCCCGATCCATCTGCTCCACCTTGAGCTCGGCAGCCGAACGGAGCCAGTTGAGCCCCAGTGGCGTGGCCGACTGCATCCCCCGCATGATATCCAGCAGGTGATCGGGACCTGAGCCTTCAAGCTCCTCAAAAGCCTGCTGGGCCGACTGGTTCCCCCTTCCTTCCCCGCCAACGCCCTGAAGGACCGAGATGGCCTGATCCACATCAGCCAGAGCTACTGTCCCCAGGCTCGACAAAGAAGCAAAAAGGACGGAGGACAACAGTAAAGCTCTTGATGGTCTCATAACAGACGCACTCATATCCAATATGCTCCCGAGCAATCCCATAAATTCATCGGACAATCAGGCAGTCGCAAAAATTGATCGCGGAAAAAACTGTTCAAGCAAGAAAAAACGGCGGCATCAAAAAACGTGAAGGAGAAAAAGGCATTTTTCTTAAATAATTAATCAGTCCGAAGGCTCAAAATAGTCGTGATCGATGCCTTTTACCAAATATCGATTCAACTCCCTGACTCCGATATCGTGCTGAATCATCAGTTCAGTCAAGTAATCTCCATCGATCAGCACAATATGCTTGGAACTACGCTCAATGTACTGCCTTGCCGACGACGAAAAACGTGCAGTCGTCACAAACACTCCCTTGCTAGTGCTTCGGGAATCGATAGCTCCGACAAAATCTCTAAGCTCTCTTTCACCAACCATCTGATTTCTTGCATAACGCTTGGCCTGGATATAGATTGCCTCGAAACCCAGCTTGTCTTCTCGGATGATTCCATCTACGCCGCCATCATGGGAACGACCGGTTGTCAAACCCTGTTCCTTGTTTCCACCGCCATATCCCATCGCCAGCATGAGATCCACGATAAGCCGCTCAAGAAAATCATAGCTTTCATCTAATATTCTATCTAGCAGGTTATCAGAAAGAACCTTCTGCAGCTTGCTGTTCGCCTTGCTGATCGACTCTTCTGGAGTATCCAATTCGTCAGCGCCATTGCCATGGGTTTTCTCTCTATTCGAAGTTCTCGCTACCCAGTCAGAAAAAGCTGGGATTCGCTTCAAGCTTTTGATATCAATGCGTGACGGGTTTGTTTTTAGGCATGCTGTTCCATTCTTCGTGATTTGGTAGTGTCCCCTTTGGGGTCGTTCTACAAGACCAGCCTTAAAAAGGTAATGCAGCGCCCAGCATATCCGATTATAGAAGGCAGGCATCCTACCGCTTGGAAGCATTACCTTAAGCATTTCTGCGGCAATTCCTTCATTTCGGGACACCGCTTCCTCAATTTTTTTGATAGATAACAGATTGTTTCCACCCGCGACTGCCTTGAGAACCGGAAGCATCAGTGATTGATAATCTGGGACTGTCATTTTTCCCATGTTCGATTATCTCTAACTGCTCAACCTGAAGGATGGTCCAAGTCCTTGAGCTTCCGGAAGCCCAGCCATGATGTTCATGCACTGAACGGCTTGGCTGGCTGCTCCCTTGCCCAGATTGTCGATCGCCGACATGACTATTAGCCGGCCAGTATGCGAGTCTAGTCTCCAGGCAATCTCGACGAGATTGGTGCGGGCTACCCTGGCTGTGTCCGGAAGCAGCGGTTCGGGCAGCAGGCTGACAAATGGCTCGGCGGTGTATTCCGCTTCGAAGGCGTGACGGATCCTCCTTGTCGTTTCTCCCGTGGGAGGATCGTCCATGGGGGCAAGGTAGAGCGTGGAAAGGATGCCCCGGTTGACTGGAGCCAGATGGGGAACGAACTGGAGCCGCAAGCTCCGGCCGGCTATGGCCGAGAGTTCCTGCTCAATCTCGGGAACGTGACGGTGGCTCCCCACCCCGTAGGGCCGCAGGCTTTCGTGGCACTCGTTGAACAGGAAGGCGGCGTCTGGCTTTCGTCCAGCTCCACTGGGGCTGCTGTAGCTGTTTGCAATGATCCCTGTGGAATGGACCAGCCCATGGCGAAGGAGCGGCAGGCACGGAAGGATTATGCTGGTCGGGTAGCAACCTGGAGCGGCTATTAGAGCGGCTAGGGCGATATCCTTTCGGTTGAGTTCCGGCAGGCCGTATACCGCCTGGTCGAGGATCTGGGGACAGGGATGGGCCAGGCCGTAGTAGTCTTGGTAGGTCTCCTTGTTCTTGAGACGAAAGTCGGCGCTCAGGTCGATCACCCGCTTGCCATTCCCGAGGAAGCGATGGGCGAACTGGGCCGAGACCCCGTGAGGCAGGGCCAGAAAAACCAGATCAGCGCTTTGAGCCAGCGATGGATCCTCTGGAGATGCCAGAATCAGATCTCGTGCCTGGTGAAAGTGCCGGAAGCGGACATGGTGTGAAGCGAGGGCACGCCCGGCATGCTGACGCGAGGCAGCGAATACCACCTCGACTCCCGGATGCTCCAGGAGGATCCCCAGCAGCTCCTCCCCCGAGTAGCCGGAGGCTCCCACTACCCCTACCTTCATGCCTGCCTGGCCACTTCGGAGCAGAACTGGGAGACCAGCCGGGAGACCTTCTCCTTGTTTCGTTGCAGCCTTTGCTGGCAGTGGGAGTGGTCGAGGGGCTCGCCAGAGAGACCTGCCGCCAGGTTGGTGATGTAGGAGAGCCCTGCGACCCGGATTCCGAACCGGTGCGCTGCCACGGCCTCGGGAAGTATGCTCATCCCCACGATATCGCCTCCCAGGATCCGGAACATCCGGATTTCGGCAGGGGTCTCGAAGCTGGGACCAGGCACGCCCACATAGACTGCCCGGCCTATTCGAATCCCGCTCCGCCGTGCGCAATCCTCCAGGATCCGGTTGAGTTCCTCGGAGTATACCTGGCCTAGATCCAGGAATCCCTCCCCGCCAGATCCGGACCATTTGTGCAGAGGGTTGACTCCCATGAAGTTGATGTGATCCTCCAGGAACACCATGTCCCCCACCCTCAGGTCCTCCCGAATGGCGCCTGCCGAGTTGGTGAGCAGAACAGACTGGATACCGCACCTGGCTAGCACCCGGATAGCCATGGTGGCCGAATCCATGGAGTAGCCTTCATAGAAGTGCATGCGTCCCGACACGATAAGAACACGGGCAGGACCTTGGCGGGCCACCAGGAAGGCTGCCTCCTCGTGGCCTGGGACGCTGGGCTTGAAGAAGCCGGGAAGGTCGGAAAAGGGGAACTGGTGCTCGATCTCCCAGTCGTCAAGGATCGCCGAGAAGCCAGTGCCCAGGACCAGTCCCAGAGTGGGCATGTCGGACACCGAGGTCTGGATCAGCGTTGCCGCTACTGTGGGTTCGACATCCATCGGTGTTCCCTGAAGACCGGAGAGCTAGATCGGATGGAAGCAGGATGCATGTGCGGCTTCCTGCCCTGCCACGAAGTTTCTAGCGGTCTCGCCCGTGCGCTGATCCTGCAAATAGTCGAGCAGACGAGCTCCTCTGAGCAGGATCCGGCGTGCTGCAAGCGTTCCGGGCTTGCTCTGCGGCAGTCCACAAGAGATCGGATCAAGCCGATGGGCTGACCTATCCGCTTCGCGCCAAGCAGCGCCAATTCCCATCAGGAAGCTCGATCTGGAACCATGCGCGCCAGAGCAGAGGGCCGCATGGGACAACCGGCGCCGCAACCTCTTGCCCGCCTGCCCATCTGGCCTGATTGACTGGTCTCCTTCCAGCACGCCGCCCGGGCAATCTATGTACCCATGGTTCGTGCGGTCAAGCCTGGCAGGCCTGTGGCGATCCTGGATCATCGTCCACAGCCAGCTCCACGGGCTGCTTCTTCCCGATCATGCATGATTCCGTTGCCAAGTCCGTGCGCACGAGAGAGGTGCTTGCCTACCTCGGATGGATCAGGATTCCGCTGGTGCAATGGATGGCTCGGGCGAAGGGATGCCAGTGCAATCCATGCCTTGGTCAACTCACCGATCCGAGATCGGGCGCCGGGGAGGCGCACTGGCCTGCCAGTTGCCGGTGTAGCCAGACCGGCCTGGTTCGGCGTAGAACCAGGCGATGGATGCCTGAAGACGGCCATTCCGATCCATGCCGCATAGCTGAGTGTTCCTGCCATGGCGGGATTCTGGAACGCTTCCGCTTCCCGGCCATCGGATCGGCATGGCCGGCTCGCTGGCAAATGGAACAGGTCCGCTGCTCCGTTTCCTGAGCCGATCGTGTGGCGAATGCTGGCTGTTGTCGCTGCGAGCTCTTGCCCCCGGAAAAACGGAAGGCACGATGGAAGTACGAAGTAAAGCCTTCCCGAGCCGCCACCGATGCCAGCCAGCGCTGTGCCACGCTGCTTGACGCCGTGGCCTGAACGCGCTTCCAAGGCAGATCTCGGGGAATGGGCTGGCCGTCCAGGCAGCTGAGCGCCCTCAGCAGCGAACATCGGCAAGCTGTCCGCTTGCTTTCCGTTGGCCCCTTCCTAACATCTGGACTTCTTGCGGGCACTGCGCAATCCATGGAACTGAACAACCAGCAGATCAAGCGCTTCTCCAGGCACATCATTCTTCCGGAGGTGGGAATGGAGGGGCAGAGGAAGATCTGCTCCGCCTCGGTACTGTGCGTCGGGGCCGGCGGACTGGGCTCCCCTATCGCCATGTACCTGGCCGCGGCCGGGATCGGGCGACTGGGCCTGGTCGAGTTCGACACGGTCGACGAGTCCAACCTGCAGCGGCAGATCCTCCACGGGGAGAGCGATATCGGGAGTCCCAAGGCCGAGTCGGCCAGGGCGACCCTCGCCGAGATCAACCCGGGAACCGAGATCGAGCTCCACCGGGCCGCCCTGACCAGCGAGAACGCGATGGAGATCGTCGAGCAGTACGACGTGGTGGTCGACGGAACCGACAACTTCCCCACCCGCTACCTGACCAACGACGCCTGCGTCCTTGCGGGCAAGCCCAACGTGTACGGCAGCATCTTTCGCTTCGAGGGACAGGCCAGCGTCTTCAATCCCAGAGCGGGAGGCCCATGCTACCGCTGCCTCTATCCCGAGCCTCCTCCCCCTGGGATGGTGCCAAGCTGCGCCGAAGGGGGAGTCCTGGGCGTTCTGCCTGGAGTGATCGGCTGCATCCAGGCCACCGAGATCCTCAAGCTGATCCTCGGCCAGGGGAGTTCCCTGGTGGGTCGGCTGCTGCTCTACAACGCCCTGGAGATGAAGTTCCGGGAGCTGAAGCTGCGCCGCGATCCCGCCTGCCCCCTCTGCGGCGACCAGCCCACGGTGACAGGGCTGATCGACTACCAGCAGTTCTGCGGGATTCCCGCTACCGCCCAGAAGGAGGAGGCTTCGCCCCTGGAGGTCTCGGTGCAGGACATGAAGGAGGCCATGGAGGACTCTTCCGGGACCATCCAGGTGATCGATGTCCGGGAGCCGGACGAACTGGAGATCGCACGCATCGACGGGATACCGCAGTACCCGCTGAGCCGCCTGGGAGAGGAGTTCGCCAGGCTGGATCCCAACCAGACCTACTACCTGCACTGCAAGAGCGGCGGGCGCTCGATGAAGGCGGTCCGCTTTCTGCAGGAGCAGGGATTCAAGCATGTGTTCAGCGTCAAGGGGGGGATCACGGCCTGGTCCGAGGAGATCGATCCCGACGTGCCTCAGTACTAGGCTTCCAGGAACCACCGTCGTCCGATGTCCGACAACGAGGGCAAGGAGGGAAGCCGTTCCGCCCCCAGTTCGCGCCGGGTGGCCCGAGAGAAGGCCCTCCAGTTCCTCTTCTCGCTGGACATCAATCCCGTCGAGGCCGTGGAGGAGGAGCTCTCCCGCTTCTGGGGCCGGCAGCCTTCCGATTCCTTCTACCCGAAGATCCAGGAATTCGGCAGCCAGCTCGTCCGGGGAGTGGTGGAGAACCGGGAGAGCATCGACTCGATCATCCGCAAGCACTCCCGAAACTGGGACTTCGAGCGCATCGCGGTGGTCGATCGCAACCTGATCCGGATAGCCATCTACGAGATGCTCTTCTGCGAGGATATCCCGCCGGTGGTAAGCATCTGCGAAGCCATCGAGATCGCCAAGCGCTTCTCCACCGACGGCAGCGGCAGGTTCATCAACGGCATCCTCGACCGGACCCGCCAGGACGTGCTCCGCCCGGCACGCATCCCCGTGCCCAAACTCTGATCGGCCAATCCATGGGACTGCTGGACAAGCTTCGTAGGACCCCTATCTCCCTGGTCAGGGAGCTGCGCCGCATCTTCACCCTCTCCCCCCGCTTCACGGCCGAGCTGGGCGAGGAGCTGGAAGCCGCCCTCCTGGCTACCGACCTGGGGCTGCCCACCACCCAGAGAATACTGAAGGCGGTGCAGGATTCCTACCAGGCGCAGGGGCGGAAGGGAGAGGATGTGTTCGCCATCGCCCAGAGGGAGGTGGTCGCTGCGCTGGGAGAGCACGACCCCGCCATCGGTCTGGTCCCCGAGGGAGCCACGGTCGTTTCGGTGGTCGGGGTCAACGGCACGGGAAAGACCACGACCTGCGCCAAGCTGGCCTGCAGGTTCAAGGAGGCGGGGCACAGCCCCTGGCTGGCCGCCTGCGACACCTTCCGGGCTGCGGCCGTCGAGCAGCTGCAGAAGTGGAGCCAGCGCCTCGATATTCCCATCGTCCACGGCAAGCAGGGGGCCGATCCGGCCTCGGTGGCCCACGACGCCCTGGCCTCTGCTCAGGCCCGGGGCGGCGACGTGGTGCTGATCGACACCGCCGGGCGGCTCCACACCAAGCACAACCTGATGAAGGAGCTGGAGAAGATCCACCGGGTGGCCGGCAGGAAGATCGAGGGAGCCCCGCACGAGGTGCTGCTGGTGATCGACGCCACCACCGGCATGAACGCCCTCAACCAGGCGCGGATCTTCCACCAGTCGACCCCGCTCTCGGGTCTGGTGGTCACCAAGCTGGACGGGACCAGCCGGGGAGGCATGATCGTCAACATCCAGCAGGAGCTGGATGTTCCGGTCAAGTTCGTGGGAGTGGGAGAGGGCCCCGGAGACCTGATGCCCTTCGAGTCCGGCTCCTTCGCCCGGGCGCTGTTCTCCGAATGAGTGGGGTCTGATGCACTCCGTCTACCAGTGGACCAAGAGCCAGCTGTCCAATCCCCAGGTGACCATCCTGGGGGGGATGCTCCTGGGAGGATTCCTGTTCATCTACTTCCTGGGGGGGATGCTGGCTCCGTTCCTGGCGGCTCTGGTGATCGCCTACCTCCTGGACGGAATCGTGGTCGCCCTCCAGCGGCTGAAGGTTCCCCGGCTGCTGTCCACGCTCACGGTGTTCACCGGCTTCGTGGCCTCCCTGGTCTTCCTCTCGGTGATCCTTGTGCCCGCCATCCTCAGCCAGCTGCGGACCTTCGAGAAGAATGTTCCCGTTATTGTCGCCAAAGCCTCCAAGGCAGTCGACGGGGCCTTCGAATGGTACGAACGTACGCTTGACGAGCGGTTCAACTTCGGCGCCGACGAGGCCGAGGAGGGCGCCGAAGCGGAAGGCGCAGAGGAAGCTACTGGCCTTGACGATTCCACCGAATCCGAGGAGGGCGCCGAAGGGGAGGACGTCCCCCAGGACAAGGTCTGGAGCGATATATTGCTAGAGGCCTTTGGCGCTCAGACTATCGAGGAGTGGGGCAAGAATATCATCGATATGATCCTCGGAATATTCACCTTCGACTCCTTCAGGAAGCTGATCACCTGGGTGGTCTACATGGTTCTGGTCCCAGTGCTGGTCTTCTTCATGCTCAAGGACAAGGACCGCCTGATCCAGTGGTTCGTCCGCTTCCTCCCCCAGGAACGGCCCCTGGCCACCAAGGTCTGGCAGGAAGTCAACCTGCAGATCAGCAACTACATCAGGGGAAAGTTCTGGGAGATCATCATCGTTTGGACCGTCACCAACATCACCTTCAGCTTCCTGGGCCTTGAGCAGGCCTTTCTGCTCTCCCTCTTCGTCGGCCTCTCGGTCATTGTTCCCTATGTGGGAGCCATTCTGATGTACATCCCCATCGCCCTGGCTGCATACACCCAGTTCGGCTTCGATTCCTCCTTCTTCTGGATCCTTGTGCTCTACACCGTGATCCAGGTGCTGGACGGAAACGTGCTGGTTCCGGTGCTGCTCTCCGGGGTGACCAGCCTGCATCCGATCGGCATCATCGTGGCCATCCTCATCTGCGGGGGGCTGTGGGGCTTCTGGGGCATCTTCTTCGCCATTCCGCTGGCCACCCTGTTCAACGCGGTGATAAACGCATGGCCCAAGAGCCTCGGTAGCAGCCCCCCTACCTGATGGCGCGCCTGGGCGCACTCCTGCTCTGCCTGGCCCTGGCCGGGGAGGCCCAGGAGACCCTCCGCTGGACCCTGGAGTCGGCCACCGAAGGAGGGCGGCTCTCCTGGCATCCCGGATCCGGAACATGGACCGCCTCGGGAGGGGTCAGGGCCCGATTCTGGGACCAGGAGCATGGCCAGGCGCAGCTGCAGGCCGAGCGCATCTCCTTCGACCGGACCACGGGCCGGATCCGGGCCGAGGGAGGGGTGGTCCTGTTCCGGGACGGCCAGTCCTGGCAGAGCGGCCACCTGGAGTACCAGCTGGAGACGGGCAGCGTGGAGGTGCCGGACTACCGGACCGGAGCTCCTCCCTTCTTCCTTGGGGGAGGGTCGGCCGCCGGCCAGGCCGGGGGGGACATGACTGCCCGGGACAGCTACCTGACCACCGACGACTACGAGAATCCGAACCTGCGCCTGGTGGCCGCCCGGATGGAGCTGCGGGAAGGCGGAGTGCTCCTGGCCCGCAACGTGACCTTCCGCATTGGCAGCGTGCCGGTGTTCTACCTGCCCCGGATGCGGATACGGCTGGAGAGGGCCGAGAACCGCTGGACCCTCATCCCCGGCTACCGCTCCCGCTACGGGGCCTATCTGCTCTCCACCTACCGTGCCCCCCTCGCCACCAACCTCGCTGCCCGCATCCATCTCGACTACCGCTCCTTGCGGGGCCCGGGAGTGGGACCGGAGCTCCAGTACAGCTTCGGGAGGCTGGGCAGCGGCCGGCTGCTTCCCTACTACCTCCACGACCGACGGCCGCAAGGAGCGGATCCGGACCGCCACCGCCTGTTTCTGGAGCACCAGGCACCGGTGCGCACCAACCTCAGCGTCCGGGCCGTCCTCGACCGCCGGGGCGATCCGGCGTTCCTGCGCGAGTTCTTCGAGTCGGAGCACCGCCAGGCGCCCCAGCCCCGCAGCTGGCTGGAGGCAGAGCATCTCGGAAGAAACCTGATCCTCTCCCTGATGGTTCAGCCCCGGATCAACAGCTTCCAGGAACGCGTCGAGCGGCTGCCGGAGCTGCGCCTCGACTCGCTGCGCCAGCAGGTAGGCTCCCTGCCGGTGTACTACGAGGGCGAGTCGCGGCTGGGGTACCTCTCCCGCCGGCTGGGCCGGGAGGAGGACTACCGTGCCGGAAGGCTGGACAGCTGGCACCAGCTGGTCCTGCCCCGGACCGCCCTGGGATGGCTGCACCTGGTTCCCCGCGCCGGAGCGCGCCTTACCCACTACACCGCCTCCGAGGGAAGCGATCTGCAAGAGCAGACCCGCCTGATCTTCAACACCGGAGTCTCGGCCAGGCTACGCGCCTCCCGGACCTATCCCGGAGCTAGCAGCCGGTGGTTGGACGTGAAGGGCCTGCGCCACATCGTGCAGCCCTCCCTCGACCATGTCCTCGTGCCCGATCCTTCGGAGGCCCCACCCCGGCTGCCCCGCTTCGACGGGCATGTGCCCTCCCTGCTCAACCTCCCCCTGCAGTATTCCTACGAAAACGCCATCGACAGCATCGCAGGGCGCCATGCGGTCCGGCTGGGGCTCCGCCAGAGGCTCCAGACCCTTCGGGACGGCCGGGCCGCTCCCCTGGCGGACTGGAGCCTTTCCGCCGACTGGAACCTGGATCCCGGCCCGCAGACCGCGACCCTCGACAACCTGGACAGCCGGCTCAGCTGCCATCCCCGCCAGTGGATCGAGCTCAACTCCCGGCTCCGCTACCACCTGGGGGACCACCGGCTGCGCCTGGCCGACCACTGGATCGCCTTCCAGCCGCAGGGCGCTCCCTGGAGCCTGAGCCTGGGCCACTTCCACCTGGACGACGAGCCCGGCTACTGGGGAACGGGCAGCAACCTCCTGCACACCAGCCTCTACTACCAGTTCAACGAGAACTGGGGCGTGCGGGCCTCCCACCGGTTCGAGGCCGGCGAAGGCGTCATGGAGGAGCAGTCCTACACCCTCTACCGGGACTTCCGCAGCTGGACCGGAGCCCTCACCCTGCGGGTCCACAACGAGAGCGACGGCCGGTCCGACTACACCATCGCCACGGTGTTCTCGCTCAAGGCCGCTCCCCGCTTCGAGCTGGGGGACGACACCATCGGAGGCTCCCGCTTCTTCGGGAGGTAGCAGCGGCGGGACGGTGCTCCGTCCCGTCCGGCAAGCGGTCCCGACGGATCCGGATGCCTCGTGCAGGAACGCCTGGCAGCCGTTCGCACCCCTCCCCGGGCGCATTCTGGCGGAGCGGGCCGGCCGGAAGCATCCAGGGCCCCTGGACCTGGCGCCTGGCCCTCTACAGCCTGCCGAGACCGCCCTGGGCTTCCACCGGGGGAAGGAAGAACTCGTCCGACAATGCCTCGGCGAGTTCCTCCTCCAGCTTCCGGAGGATGCCTTCCAGGGCCAGGTTGAAGCTCCGGGCCGCAGCCTCCGGGGTGGACGAGGCCAGCGGCGCTTCGCTGGAGAGCGTGCGATCGGCAAGAAGGGCATGATCCCTCCTGGCAGGGGCGATCGCTCTCCTTCCGGTTATCCGCACCCTGAGAGCGATCACCGCCCGTGGACGGGCCGGATCGCGGCGGTCGACGTGGAAGGCCGTGAGCCTGGCGTGGAGAGCTAAACCCTTGCGTAGAAACAGTTCCGTGGGAAGGTCCGAGGAAGAACCCACCACGTCGGCGAAGAGGCCCGAATCGGCCATCCAGTGGACCAGGAGATCCGGGAGCGCCTCCGCGGGGGCCGTCAAGTGCCGGGAGTAGTAGTCGGCGACATACTCGACCTCGCTGATGCGGTGGTGGAACTCCGGACCGTCGCAGTCCGGAGCCGCCTTCAGGGGAGCGACGTAGAGCTGATGGGGGGAGGCGTGCCTGGGCTCCCCTTCCCGGAGGGCCTCGAGGCGGAAGAGGCGGGGGCTGGGGTGCTCCTGGGTCAGGCTGCATCCGGCCAGGAGGAGCAGGCATCCGCAGGAGATCGGCAGCCGGTTCGTCATCTTGCCCATTCCAGGGGAGGAGGAGGCCGGCCCCAGATGAAGCGCGCCGGATTCTGCTCCGCCTCCCGGCCGAGCTGGCGCAGCTGCTCCATGGTCTGGCGCAGGAGGACGGCTGTGTCGGACAGGTCTCCCTGATTCTGCTCCAGCCAGAGATCGACGCGGGTGGCCACATTGCTGATCCGGGCCAGGGCCTCCCTGACCTCCGGCGAGCCGAGCATCTGGTTGAGCCGCTCCAGAAGCTGGGTGGAGCCTTCGGAGATCTCGTCGAAGGGGATCGAGGCGAGCCCTTCCTGCAGCCGGCGGTTGGTGTCCCTCAGCTCCCCGGCCAGCGCGTTTACGCTCTCGACCACCGAGGCGATGTCGGCCTCCTCCAGGCGAGCGGTGGCGGTGGCCACCAGGGTGTCCAGGTTGGCGCTGATGCCCTCGAAGTCCAGGCTGCGCAGCTTGACGATCAGCTCCTCGGTGGCTTCGATGATGCGGGTGAAGGAGGCCTTTACCGAGGGGATGTAGGGATAGAGGGTGATCCGGTCGAGCTTCTGGGGGGGGTAGAGATCGGGATCGAGGTAGTCCAGCTCCAGGTAGGCGGTCCC
This sequence comes from Limisphaerales bacterium, assembly GCA_965221075.1. Taxonomy (GTDB): domain Bacteria; phylum Verrucomicrobiota; class Verrucomicrobiia; order Limisphaerales; family AAA164-E04; genus UBA2970. Next base: position 1,848,319 of record OZ244865.1, on the reverse strand, counting down.
GGTCAGGCCCACAGTGGCCAGGCGGGCGCGCAGGCCCCGCTCCACCTCGTCGTCGATCACCGAGGCGATGGATCCGCTCCTCAGGTTGAACGAGTCCTGGGAGAGGGCCATCACGATGCGCACCAGGGTGTTCTCCTGGGTCAGGTGGCGGGCCGGCACCTCCAGATCGAACTCGATGTGCCGGATCACCCCGACGCGCACTCCGAGCAGCTTCACCGGGGAGCCCACCTCCAGCCCCTGGACCGACTGGTCGACATGGGTCTCGAAGAGCTCCTGCTCCTGGAAGAAGAGGCTGCTGCCCAGCACCAGGAAGAAGGCCAGGATCATCCCGATGCCGGTAAGGCTGAACAGGCCCAGCAGAATATGGCTGGAGGGGGAGCTCACGGACTCGGCTCCGGAACCGCTCGGCTGAAGAACCGGGCCAGGGGCGGCGGATCGGTCCGCTGCTGCAGCTGGCGGGGATCCCCCCGGGCCAGGATCCCCCTGGTCTCGCGGTCCAGCATGATGACCTCGTCGGCTATGGAGAGTATGCTCGCCAGCTCGTGGGTGACAATCACGAAGGTGATGCCCATGCTGCGGGAGAGGTTGAGGATCAGCTGGTCGATCTCGGCCGACATCGCGGGATCCAGCCCTGCCGAGGGCTCGTCGAGGAACAGGATCAGCGGGTCCAGGGCCATGGCCCGGGCGATGGCCGCCCGCTTGCGCATGCCCCCGCTGATCTGGCTGGGGAGGAAGTGGCGGCAGTGCCCCAGGCCCACCAGCGAGAGCTTCAGCGAGGCGATCCAGTCCGCCTTGCGGGAGGAGAGCCGCGTATGCTCCTGCAGGGGCAGGCTCACGTTCTTCAGCAGGGACATGGAACCGAAGAGGGCCCCTCCCTGGAACATCACCCCGATGCGGTGCCGGATGCTCTCCAGACGGCTCCCGAGGTCCTCGCCGTCGACGAAGATGCGTCCCGGGGGGCAGGCCTTCAGGCCGATCATGTACTGCATCAGGGAGCTCTTCCCGCAGCCGGAGCCCCCCAGCACCATGAAGATGCGGCCCGGCTGCACTTCGAAGGACAGCCGGTCCAGGATGACCTCCTTGCCGTAGGCCACCTGCAGGTCCCTCACCCGGATGATCGGATCCTCCTCGATGCCCGCCCGCATCAGGTTCCCATCATGTAGTAGAAGACGGTGAAGACGCCGTCGGCGATCACGATCAGGGTGATGCCGCTGACCACGGCCCTGGTGGCCGAGCGCCCCACGTCGCTGGGGCCCTGGCTGGTCTGGAGCCCGCGCATGCAGCCCACCGCTGCCACCAGCAGGCCGAACACCGTCGCCTTGAACAGCCCGATGGCCAGATCGGCGGGCCCCAGCACGCCGATCACCTGCCGGATGTAGAGGAGATGGGAGTACCCCAGGGAGAGGTAGACCACCGCCCCTCCCAGCAGGCCGAAGAACAGGGAGAAGACGGTCAGCAGCGGCATGATCGCCACCACCGCCACCACCCGCGGGACCACCAGGAAGCGCATGGGGGAGAAGCCCATGGTGGTCAATGCGTTGATCTCCTCGGAGATCTTCATCGAGCCCAGCTCGGCGGCGAAGGCGGCGCCGGAGCGTCCGGCAAGAATGATGGCGGTGATCAGGGGGCCCAGCTCCCGGACCAGCGAGAAGGCGGTCAGGTCGGCCACCAGGGTCTCGGCCCCGAACTCCCGCAGCGGGATCACCCCCTGGAAGGCGATGATCAGCCCGATCAGGAAGGAGATGAGCCCCACGATGGGCAGGGCCTCGGCCCCGGCCTGCTCGGAATGGAGCAGGCCGTCCCTCCACCTCACCTGACGGGGGTTGAGCAAGGCCCAGACCAGCCCGGAGACAAGCTCTCCCACGAACTCCAGCAGGGCCAGGAGATCCTCGATCACGCCGTCCACCGCGCTCCCCAGCTGCTCCACCAGGCTCCTCCGGGGGGCGGGCGCATCCCCGACCAGGTTCCGGGAGGCCTCCCTGTGCGCCTCCAGCAGCAGGACCAGCCGAGGCTTGAGCCCCTCCAGGGCGAAGCTCCCCCCCCGGCTCCTGAGCTTCTGCTCCCAGTCCAGCAGCATGCCGATGCCGGCTCCGTCGCAGTATATCACCCGGGAAGCGTCCACCCTCACCTCGGCCCCCTTCACCATTTCCTTGAGAATGCCCTCGGCCTGGTTCCAGATGCGGGAGAGGGAGCTGGCCCGCAGGACCCCGCTCAGGCGCAGATGAAGAGACTTCCCCTTGCGGTCCAGGGTCTCCAGGAACGCGCCGGTCTCGGGCTTCATTCCTCCGGATCGTCCTCGCCGGCCTCCGGCCGGACCACCGGAGCAATGGCCTGGAGACGATCCCCGGGCTCCAGGGCGATCACCTTGACTCCCTGGGCGACCCTTCCGGTGCGGCGGATTCCGCTGACCTGGGTGCGGACGATCTTGCCCTTGAGGGTGATCAGCATGAGCTCGTCGGACTCCTCGACCGCCAGGGCGCCCAGCACCGTCCCGGTCTTGCCGGTGACGCTCATGGTGGCCACCCCGAGCCCGCCCCGGTTGATGGACCGGTACTCATCGAACGGGGTACGCTTCCCGAAGCCGTTCTCGCTGGCCACGAGCAGGTCCGAACCGGGCTCCACCTTGACCAGTCGGACCACCTGGTCCCCGGCGGTCATGCGGGTGCCGATGACTCCATGCGAGATCCGCCCCATGTTGCGCACACGGCGCGTCTGGAAGCGGACGCAGTAGCCTCGCTGGGTGACCAGAACCGCCTCGTCCTCCTCGGCCACCCGCTCCACCCCGATGAGATGGTCGCCGGGCCGAATCTTCAGGGCCCGGATCCCCTTGCGGTGGCAGCTGGAGAAGGCCTTCAGCCGGGTCTTCTTGATCCGCCCCCCCTGGGTGGCCATGAGCAGCGAGTCTTCGGTCTCCCAGGTCAGGTCCCGGCGATCCTCCCCGGCCACCGACTCGATGCGGATGAGGGCGGCGATGCGCTCCTCCCCCTGCAGCTCGAGCACGCGGGCGATGCTCCTTCCCTTCGAGGCGCGGGCCAGGGAGGGGATCTGGTGCACTCTGCTGACAAACACCCTTCCGGTGTCGGTGAAGAACATCAGGTAGTCGTGCGCGCTGGCGGCGAAGAGGTGCTCGATGTAGTCGGAGCCCTCCCCCTCGACCACCGACCTGGCCCGGGTCTCCATCCCGATCACCCCCTTGCCCCCGCGCCTCTGGGAGCGGTACTCCCCGACGGCGGTCCGCTTGATGTAGCCGTTGTGGCTGAGGGTGATGATGACCCCCTCGTTGGCGATCAGGTCCTCGATCGACATCTCGTTCTCCAGGGGGACGATCTCGGTGAGGCGGGGGGTGGCGTGCTTGCGCTTCACCTCCTGCAGCTGCTCCTTGATGATGTCGAGCACCCGCTGCTCGCGATCGAGGATGTCGAGCAGGTCCCGGATCTGCTCCAGGAGGGCCGAGTACTCCGAGCGGACCTTCCCGATCTCCATGCCGGTCAGCTGGTAGAGCCGCAGATCGAGGATGGCGTTGGCCTGGCCGAGGGAGAGCCGGTAGAGGCCGTCCTCCCGGGGCTGGCGGATGCGGATCCCGAAGCCCTCGGCCGCCTGGATCGGCCACTCCAGGGCCATCATCCGCTGCCGCGCCTCGGCCCGGTCGGAGGATTCCCGGATGATGCGGATGAACTGGTCCAGGTCGGACATGGCCGCCAGGTAGCCTTCCAGGATCTCGGCCCGGGCCTCGGCCTTGCGGAGGAGGAAGCGGGTGCGGCGCACGATCACCTCCCGGCGGTGCTCGATGTAGCAGTTCAGGACCTCCTTGACGTTGAGCGTCTTGGGCCGTCCGTGATCGATGGCCAGCATGTTCACGCTGAAGGAGCTTTCCAGCTGGGTGAACTTGTACAGGTTGTTGACCACCACCCGCGGGATCGCGTCCCGCTTCAGGTCGATCACCAGCCGGGTGGACTCGTCCGACTCGTTGCGGATGTCGGAGATGTCGGAAATGACCTTGTGCTGCACCAGATCGGCGATGCGCTGCTCCAGAGAGGCACGGTTGACATTGTAGGGGATCTCGGTGATCACCAGCCGCTCGCGTCCCGAGGGGCCCTCCTCGGAATCGATGCGCCCCCTGACCACCAGCCGCCCCCGGCCGGTGGAGAAGTAGTCCCGGATCGAGTCGGTGCCGCAGACCTGGCATCCGGTGGGGAAGTCGGGCCCCTTGATGTGCTGGAGAAGGCCCTCGGGCGTCAGCTGGGGGTTGTCGATCAGGGCGCAGACCCCGTCGATCACCTCGCCCAGGTTGTGGGGAGCGATGGTGGTCGCCATCCCCACCGCGATACCGGTGCCCCCGTTGACCAGCAGGTTGGGAAAGGAGGCGGGAAACACCCTGGGCTCCTCGCGGGTCTCGTCGTAGTTGGGGACGAAGTCCACCGTCTCCTTCTCCATGTCCTCCATCAGGCCCGCTCCCAGGTGGGTCATGCGGGCCTCGGTGTAGCGCATCGAGGCGGGCGGATCGCCCTCGACCGAACCGAAGTTCCCCTGCCCCTCGACCAGGGTGTCGCGCATGGTCCAGGGCTGGGCCATGTTGACCAGGGTGGGATAGATGGCCTGGTCTCCGTGGGGGTGGTAGTTGCCCATGGTCTCCCCCACGATCTTGGCGCACTTGAGGTGCTTGCGGGCGGGCCCCACGTTGAGATCGTTCATCGCGAACAGGATGCGACGCTGGGAGGGCTTGAGACCGTCGCGCACGTCGGGAAGGGCGCGCGAGACGATCACGCTCATCGAGTAGTCCAGGAACGAGTTCCGGATCTCGTCGGCCACGTTGATCCTGCGGATCGTGGTGCCTGGCGGGTCGATCTCGGGCATGGGATGCTCTAGGGAAACCGGGGAGGAAGGGGGCCGGACCTAGACATCCAGGTTCCGGACGTTGAGGGCGTTGTCCTCGATGAACTGCCTGCGGGGCTGGACCTCGTCCCCCATCAGCTTGGTGAACATCTCTTCGGCCTCCAGGGCGTCGGTGACGTCGACCTGCAGCAGCTTTCGGGAGTCGCGATCCATGGTGGTGCTGAACAGCTGCTTGGGGTTCATCTCCCCCAGCCCCTTGAAGCGCTTGATCTCCACTCCCTTGCGCCCCACCTCCTTGATGGTGGGCAGGATCTCGGCGATGGAGTGGAGCGGGGTGGCCTCCTGGGCGGCCTCCTCCCCGTCGATCAGCTCGTAGAGCGGCTCCTCCTGCCTGGCGTAGTGCTCCAGCTTCAGGCCCTGTCCGGCCAGCTTCCTGAGCAGCGAGGAGATGGCCCTGCTCTCGTGGAGCACGACATGGCGCGCCCGCCGCCTGGGCAGCTCGCCGGAACGGGGCGCCGCTCCCCCAGCCTGCTCCTCCGCAGCGGCCCCCTCCTCGCCTTCAGCCTCCTCCTGCCGGTCGAGCAGGCCCAGATCCGGGTTCCTCCGGACATAGCCGGAGAACTCTTCGTCGGTATGGAAGAAGAGGCAGGACTCCTCGTTCCCCTCCCGCAGGACCACCAGATGGCCCGGCAGCTCGAAGTCCTCCCCCCGGCACTGGCAGATGAAGTCCTCGAAGCTGGGACCGTGGCGCTCCAGCGCCTGCGCGTAGCGGTCCAGGGACTCCAGCAGGCCGAGCATCTCCCCCAGCTGCTCCGGGTCCATCACCTGGCCGGTGGCCAGGTTGCGCAGCTTGACGTCGCCGGTGCCCAGCTGGACCAGGATGCGGTTGAGGGCCGCGTCGTCGTCCACGTACTCCTCCCGCTTGCGGCGGCTCAGGTGGTAGAGAGGAGGCTGGGCGATGAACACGTGGCCCCGGCGCACCAGCTCGGGCATGTGGCGGAAGAAGAACGTGAGCAGCAAGGTGCGGATGTGGGAGCCGTCCACGTCGGCGTCGGTCATGATGATCACCTTGTGGTAGCGCAGCTTTTCGATGTCGAAGGCGCCCTCGCCGTCCCCCTCGCCGATACCGGCTCCCACCGCGGTGATCATGGTGCGGATCTCGTTGTTCTGCAGCACCTTGTCCAGGCGGGCCTTCTCCACGTTGATCAGCTTGCCCCGGATGGGAAGGATGGCCTGGTACTTGCGATCCCTTCCCTGCTTGGCGGATCCGCCCGCCGAATCGCCCTCCACGATGTACAGCTCGGTAAGCGCCGGATCCCGCTCGGAGCAGTCGGCCAGCTTGCCGGGCAGGCCCCCTCCGGTCATGGCGCTCTTGCGCACCGTCTCGCGCGCCTTGCGGGCGGCCTCCCGCGCCCGGGCCGCGGTCAGCGCCTTCTCCACCACCTGGCGGGCCAGGGAGGGGTTGGACTCGAAGACCGACTGAAGCCCGTCGTAGACCATCGAGGAGACGATTCCGTCGATCTCGGTGTTGACCAGCTTGACCTTGGTCTGCGACTCGAAACGGGGGTTGGGCAGCTTGACGCTGACCACCGCCACCAGGCCCTCCCTGACATCCTCCCCCGAGATCGCCAGGTTCTTCTCCTTGATCAGGTTGCTGTCCCTGGCGCACTGGTTGATGGATCGGGTTAGGGCCCGCCGGAAGCCGGTCAGGTGTGTGCCCCCGTCGCTGTTGCGGATGGAGTTGGCGTAGCAGAGGATCTGGTCGCTGTAGCCCTCGTTGTACTGGAGCACGCAGTCCACGTGGACCTCGTCCGGCCTGCCCTCGATCTCCACCTCGCGCCGGTCCCTGAGGATCACCGGATCGGGATGGATGAGCGGCTTGCCGCTGCCCAGCTGGGCGACGAACTCGGCGATCCCGTCCCGGTAGAAGAAGCGCTCGCGGCGATCCTCCTCCCTCTCGTCCACCAGGACGATCTCCAGCGCGGGGTTGAGGAACGCGAGCTCACGCAGCCGCAGGGCCAGGATCTCGAACTTGAACTCGGTGGTCAGGGTGAAGATCTGCGGATCGGGCAGGAAGGTGACCAGGGTGCCGGTCTTGCTGGAGGGTCCCAGCTCCCGGAGCTTCTGGACGGTCTTGCCGCGGGAGAACTCCATGAAGTGGACCCTGCCGTCGCGGTACACCTCCACCTTGAACCACTCGGAGAGGGCGTTGACGCACTTGGCTCCCACCCCGTGAAGGCCGCCGGAATACTTGTAGGCCCCCTGCCCGAACTTCCCTCCGGCGTGCAGGTTGGTGAGAACCAGCTCCACCGCGGGGATCCCGAACTTGGGATGGATGTCCACCGGGATGCCCCGCCCGTCGTCCTCGACGGTGATCGATCCGTCCACATGGATGGTGACCGAAATGTGGGCGCAGTAGCCGGCGAGATGCTCGTCGATGGAGTTGTCGAGCACCTCGTAGACGCAGTGGTGGAGACCGTTCTCGTCGGGGTCCCCGATGTACATCCCCGGCCGCTTGCGAACGGCCTCCAGTCCCTCCAGCTTGTCTATCTTCGAGGCGTCGTAGTCGTTGGGCAAGCCGCCTCTTTGATCCCTCTGTTCCAAATCCATGGTCTTGCCTGCCGGAGGGCAGCCGCGATGTGTTTTCGAGCCTATTGGATCCCCTTCTGGAGACAAGGCGAAAGGGGACGCCAGCCAGCAGGCCCGAAGCCGGAAAAACGCATCTCTGCGGCTCGGCTGCGGCCTCATGATCAAGCCCTTGAGTCCCGCTTTCCCGAGGCATGCAGGACGCCCCGGGGATCCATGCTCCAGCATGATCGATCCAGGGCCAGGAGGGACTGTCCAAGGCGTAATGGACTGGAGCCGGTCAGGCTCGCTGAAGCAGCGCGCTCCTCGCTCCGGATCAGGATCCTCAGTTGGCCCATGAGAAGCGACAGCGGTCCCGAGCCATCGATCAGGAAACAGTCCACTCACCATGAAGCATTCCTGCGAGAATGCGGACGTCCGGCACGGTCCGAAGCGGAAGCCGGCGGCATTCGGTTCCGGGGAACAGCATTGGCTCTGGCCGGCACGGGAAAGCCGCACAGCGCCGGTCGCAAGCAACGGAATGAGATCGAATGCGCAGGCCGCCAGTTCGGTCCGGAACGGCTTCATCGTCCGGACTCCGGCCGAACCGCCGTAAGCCTGGCTCGGCCAGAATCCGGGCAGCGATCGGCAGCCAAATGGAATCCGCCCTGGACTGCCGGACATCATTTCCCGGATTCGATGCCAAGAGCTTATCCGAAGCGGCTTTCCCGCTGCGAAGGGACGCTTCCTCCACCACGCCCTGATAATTCCGGAAGCGTCCCGGCGCTTCGGGAGATTCCCGAACACGCGCAGATCTCCTTCGCCCCGGCTGGTGTCGAATGGAGCATCCGGGCGTTCCGAAAAAGGGAGGGCTGCCACCATGCGTTTCTTCTGACGCAACAAACGTCTGTGTCCAAGCCTTCCCTCGTGTCCAGCCCATTGGACGGCGACACCCTTGGCCTTCGCTAACCTGTCCGGCCGGACATTCACGCGATCCCCTTCGCCATCCATCCGGCCGCTTCCACCGGTCATGGATCCGCCCCGATCCGCCGGCACGATCCAGCGGCCATTGGCCAAGCCAGGCTGGGAGGCCGGCATTCGGAATTGCAGGCAAGGCCCTGATCGGTAGGATCGGGCCCCTTCCAGTTCCTGGAACGCCTGGACGGAAGGAGGGCTCCTGCCCCCTCCAGGCGCCCTCGGCGACCAGCACCACCAGCCAGGCCTATGTGGATCCCCAAGTGGCAGCGTGACCAGCGGGCCGGGGTCGAGTCCCCGATCCCCACCCAGCCGGTCTCCAACGAGGAGTTCATACCCCGCCCCCAGACTTCCCAGCAGAAGGAGTGGGAATGGCGCATCGGAGAGCTGGCCGAGGAGAAGTCCCGGGCCCTGGGCATGACCAAGCGAGACTTCCTGCGCACCTCCATGGGCATGGCCACCGCCTTCTACGCCAGCAACCTGGTCTTCGGACCCCACTGGGACGTGGCCGAGGCCGAAACCCTGGAGGAGGCCGCCATCAAGGAGAAGTTCCCCAAGGGAGAGTACTTCGTTTTCGACGTCCAGACCCACTTCACCGACGGGATAGCCTTCGGGGTGCGCCGCTACGGAAACAGCATCCTGCAGGGGATGGGCATCGAGCTGAAGGAGAATCCCGACCAGTACAGCTTCCCCAACTTCGTGAAGGAGATCTTCTTCGAGAGCGACACCAGCATGGTGGTGGTCTCGGGCATCCCCGGACGCGAGGTGGACAAGGACCAGGCGGGGAACATCCTCGAGGGCAGGGACCGGCGCGGCGGGATCCTCCCCAGCTGGCTGATGTCCAAGGCCAAGGCCCAGATCAACGGCCTGGCCGGAGGCAAGCGCGCCCTCTGCCAGGGAAACTGCGCCCCGAACCACTACTGGGACCGGGCGAAGAACAGGCCCGACTTCCCGGCCCTATACGATCAGATGGAGCGGGAGGTCGGGCAGTACGGAATCGACTCCTGGAAGTGGTACTGCCACACCGATCCGGGACGCAGCGGAGACGGCTTCCGGATGGACGACGAGGAGATGGCCTATCCGTTCTACCAGAAGAGCGCCGAGCTGGGGCTCAAGGTGCTCAGCGTCCACAAGGGCTTCGCCTCGCAGTCCCGCACCCTGGGCCACTACGCCCACCCGGCCGACATCGAGAAGGCGGCCCTGGACCATCCCGAATTCACCTTCATCGTCTACCACAGCGCGCTCAAGCACGGCCCCAGCGAGCCGGAGTTCAGCCAACCCGAGTTCTTCGATCCCGAGTCCGGGGACTTCCTCTGGCACGCCGACCTGATGCGGATCAAGCAGCGCAACCCCGGGATGAGCAACGTCTACTGCGAGATCGGATCCTCGTTCGGGCTGACCGCGATCCTGCATCCGGCGATATGCCAGCACCTGATCGGCCGCAACATCCAGACCTACGGTTCCGATCACGTGATCTGGGGAACCGACTGCCTCTGGTGGGGCTCCCCCCAGTGGGTCATCGAGGCGATGAAGCGCTTCCAGATCAGCGACGAGCTGTGCGAGAAGTTCGGCTACGCCAAGGTGACCAGGGAGGACAAGGCCCGGATCTTCGGCCTGAACGCCGCGAAGATCTACGGGGTGGATCCCGAGCAGCAGATCAAGGCCCTTCCCGGGGACTCCCTCTCCAAGCTCCAGGCCGCCTACCGGGAGCAGGGGGGGCGGCCGGACAACGCCGCCTACGGGTGGGTGCGCGCCGATGCCTGAGCGCCGGAACTTCCTGATCCTCCTCCTGCTCCCCTGCCTTCCCCTGGCTCCCGCGGGGGCGGAGAAGGAGCTCCCCTCCCATGTGGGGAAGGATCTTCCCGACTACGTCACCGGCGACGAGTGCCTCTTCTGCCACCGGAGCACCGGCTCGGCCTGGCAGCGCAACCCCCACCAGGCCACCCTGCGCCCCATGCAGGCCGATCCCGGGCTGGCGGAGAAGATCCGCTCCCATCCCCGGCTGGCCGATCTGGCAGGCGAAGCCGAATACCTGCTGGGCGGCTCCCGTGCCGTCCGCCTGCTCAGGAAGTCGGAGCGCTACGGCCAGCTGGAAATGCTAAGCGCCTTCCTCAGGCCCGAGGGAGGGAGGCTGAAGGCCCTCGGGCCGCCTCCCTGGAAGTGGGACGCCCAGGTGTTCGCCGACCGCTGCAGCGGCTGCCACGCCACCGCCACCGACTCCCGCACCCGCTCCTTCGCCGCAGTGGGGATCGACTGCTACGCCTGCCACGGAGCGGTGGACCTGGCCCACGCCAACGACCGTTCGAAGGTCCTATTCTCCAGCGGGCGCCCCGCCACTCCGCAGCTGGTGGCCTCCACCTGCGGCCAGTGCCACATCCGCAGCGGGAGGTCGCGGGCATCGGGCCTCCCCTACGCCAACAACCATGTCGCCGGCGACGATCTCTTCGCCGACTTCGAGGTGGATCTCTCCCCCGAGGCCCTGGAGCGGCTCCCCCCCCGGGAGCGCCATGTGCTGGCGAGCATCCGGGAGATGAGGGCCGGGAGGACCGCCCACAGCTGCCTGGCCTGCCACCGCGTCCACGGCGAGGACGGACTCAGGCACCGCCGCGTCGCCCATGGAGCCGTCTGCGACGCCTGCCACGGCCCGGAGGAGCTGAAGTACGATCCGGACGCGCCCCGAAGCCATCCCCTCTGCCAGTACTGATCCATGAGCGAGACCGCGCAGCCAGACTACGAGAAGATGCCCAGCGGCCTGGACATGGACGAGACCGACATCAGCGTCAGGGCCTACTTCTCCCGCATGTCCGACGAGCGCCTGCGGGAGTACCGCAGGGAGTGGAGCGACGATCAGGTGGTCGAATGGGACGGGAACTTCCGCTCCGACGGAGCCCTGATGCTGGTCTGCTGCGAGCGGGACATCGAGATCGGGGAGTACCGCCGCATCCTCGAGGAGCACATCTCCCTGCGCCGGATCTGAAAGCCGATCCCATAGAGTTCTTCCACCGCTACTCGGGAAGGATCGAGCGGGAGGAAATATACGGAGAGCGCTGGCTGCGCTGGGCCTACGGCAATCCCCTGGGCAGGGCCTCGGTCTGGCTCCTGGCCAAGCGTCCGTTCTTCTCGGCCTGGTACGGCTGGCGGATGCGCCGGCCCTCCAGCCGATCGCTCATCGCCCCCTTCATCGGGAAGTACCGGATCGATCCGGGAGAATTCGGCGAGGAGGCCGACCAGTTTTCCTCCTTCGACCATTTCTTCAGCCGCCGCCTCCTCCCCCGGGCCCGGCCGGTCGACCCGTCCGAGGACTCGCTGGTCTTTCCCGCCGACGGACGCCACCTGGGCTTCCCCGATCTCTCCGCCCTCCGGTCGGTCTACGTCAAGGGCCAGCGCTTCGACCTGTCCCGCCTGCTGGGATGCCCGGCTCTGGCCGAGCGGTACCGCCGGGGCGCCGCGGTGCTCTCGAGGCTCTGCCCGGTGGACTACCACCGCTTCCACTTCCCCCTGGCGGGGACGCCCTCCCCGGCGCGGCTGCTGCCCGGCCCCCTCTATTCGGTGAGCCCCGTCTCCCTCGGACAGGATCTCTCCCGGCTCTGGAGGAACAAGCGGATGATCACCCGCCTGGACGCACCCGGCTGGGGCGAGGCCCTCCTCGTCGAGTTCGGAGCCACCAACGTGGGCTCCATCCGGCAGACCTACCTGCCCGGCTCCCCGGTGCGCAAGGGGCAGGAGAAGGGCTGCTTCAGCTTCGGAGCCTCGGCGGTGATGACCCTCCTGGAGCCGGACCGGGTGCGGCTCTCCCCCGACCTGGTCCGCCACAGCGCGGAGCAGCGCGAGACCTACGCCCGCATGGGCGACACGATGGGAACCCGCCCGGCCCGGCCCGAAGGCTGACCCCCCGATGCAGCGAATCCGGATCCTCCCAGACCAGGTCGCCAACCAGATCGCCGCCGGCGAGGTGGTGGAGCGTCCCGCCAGCATCGTCAAGGAGCTGGTGGAGAACGCCATAGACGCCCGGGCCTCACGCATCCAGGTGGATGTCGAGGCGGGGGGGCGCAGCCTGGTGCGGGTGACGGACGACGGCTTCGGCATGAGCCGAGAGGACGCGCTGCTGGCCCTGGAGCGCCATGCCACCAGCAAGATCCGCAAGGCCTCCGATCTCCACGCCATCGGCAGCATGGGCTTCCGGGGCGAGGCTCTGCCCAGCATCGCCAGCGTCAGCGACTTCGCCCTGACCACCCGGGAGGCGGACTCCCCCGACGCCGCGGGCACGCGAATCCGGATCAAGGGGGGGAAGCTGCTGGATGTCCAGGCCGGGACCGGCGCGCCCGGCACCTGCGTCGAGGTCCGCCGCCTCTTCTACAACCTCCCGGCCCGGCGCAAGTTCCTCCGCACGGTGGACACCGAGCGCTCCCACATCCAGCAGATCCTCCTGACCATCGCCCTGGCCTGGCCCGGGATCGGATTCGCCTACCGCCACGACGGCCGGGTCCACTGGCAGCTCCCCCCCCTGCATCCAGGCAAGGAGGGAAGCGAGGCCGGCCTCCTTGAGGAGCGGTGGCGGGCACTCAACGGGGCGGCAGGGCCGATGATCGTCCTGGATTCCGAAGGCGTGCTGAGGATGCGGGGCTTCGGGGAGGATCCCCAGGAGGAGGAGCACGCCATCCGCCTCTGGGGGATCCTCTCGGCTCCCGGGATCTCTAGGTCCTCCCGTTCCGACATCTACTGGTTCGCCAACCGGCGCCCGGTGGCCAGCGCCGGGCTCAACCGGGCTCTCTGCGAGGGCTACCACACCGCGCTGATGAAAGGGCGGCACCCCCTGGCCTGCCTGTTCCTGGAGATGCCTCCCCAGCTGCTGGACGTCAACGTCCACCCCGCCAAGAGGGAGGTCCGCTTCCGCAACGAGTCCGGAGTGCGCCGCCTGATCAGCGGGTCGGTCAGGGCCCGGCTTGAAGAGTACGGCCCCTCGGCGACGCCCGCTCCCTCCGGGCCAGTCCCCCTGCGGGAGACCTTCCCAGAAGCGCCGCTCCGGCAGGCTCCGCTTCCCGTGCCCGCGGAACGGGAGGAGACCCACATGGCTCCCGTCCCCTTTCGCCAGGAGCCGGAATCCGGAGAGCCCCCTGCCCCAGCCGCCCCCGCTCCCCTCCCGCCCGCACCGCCTCCCTCCGTCCCGAAGAAGGGACTGCTCGACGGTCCGCTCTCGGCAATCGGCATCCTCTCGCAGCTCTACGTCCTGCTGGAGGGACCGGAGGGACTGGTAGTGATGGACCAGCACGCCGCCCACGAGCGAGTGCTGTACGAGGAGCTGATGGGGCGGCTGGAGAAGGGGCCAGCCCCCTCACAGGCGCTGCTGCTGCCCGAGACACTGGATCTGGGGGAAAGGGACCAGCGTTTCGTGCTGGACCATCTCCAATGCCTCGCCCGGCTGGGAGTGGCGCTGCGGGAGGAGGGCGGCGGCAGGCTGGTCCTGGAGTCCCTTCCCCCCTTCGTTCCGCTATCCGGCGCCCGGAGGTTCGTCCTGGACGTGGTCGACGAGCTGCGGTCCTCGGGAGAGGGAGTGCCCTCCATCCGGCTGGGGGAGGACATGATCGCCAGGACCGTCTGCCGGCAGGCGGTCAAGGCCAACGACAGGCTCCATCCCCGGGAGGTCGACAGGCTCCTTGACGACCTGCGGCGGTGCCGCATGCCCTACACCTGCCCCCACGGGCGTCCCACCCTCCTCGGGATCACCCGGGCCGAGCTGGACCGACGGTTCGGAAGGACCGGATAGGGGCGCGGCCAGGCAGGGCAGGAAGCGCCCCTATCCGCCGCCGGAAGATCCGGCCGTCTCCAGCGCCTCCGCCCCTGAACCGACGGGTCCGCCGACCAGCACCTCCTCGACATCGGCGTGGAACTCGATGAAGTCCCAGATCTTCTCCTTGAGGACGTCCTGCCGGGCCGTATCGCGGGCATCGGGCGTGTCCTTGATTTCGCGTTCCTTCATCCACGAACCGACCTCCTCCTCCGAGGCGTCGATGCCTTCGGCCTTGGCGATGCGGGGCATGGCGGCCATCAGCTTGAGATGCTCCCGGGCCATCCTCTGGGCCGAGGTGTAGATGCCTCCCTTGTGCTGCTGCAGCAACGCATCGCTCACTCCCCCCTCCTCCAAGTTGAATTCCACGAGGCGGAAGACGAATTCCTTGGTCAGCCTCTCCAGGACATCGTCGGGATAGTCGCAGTCGATCCGGGAGAGAAGCTGGGCGCGGAGCTGTTCGCGCACCGATTCCCGCGAAAGCTGATCGAACTCCCCCTGGAGCGTGCGCCGGACATCCTCCTCCAGCTCCTCCATGGAGGCGTGCCCCTTGCTCCGGGCGAAGTCGGCATCGAGCTCGGGAGCGACCGGCTCCTCCACTCCACGGACGGTCAGCTGGAAGTCCACAGTCTTACCCGAGCCGCCGGAACCGGCCACCTCCTCGGACACTGGCAGGCTCAGCTCCAGGGACTGGCCCTGGACCACGCCCAGCAGATGCTCGCCCAGATCGGGAAACCTGCCGCTGGACTCCCCCGCCACGAAGGCGATGGTCTCCAGGGAGGGCCGATTCTTCAGGCCGGGCAGGACCTCCGCAAGGGGCCTTCCCTCGCAGGTAGCGGATCCGTCGAGGAAGATCATGTCCCCCTTCCGGGAGGGGCGCGACACCTCGACGAAGGCCGAGGACTCTCCGCGCATCTCCCTGATCGCCTCCTTGACCAGATCGCCGGTCGCCAGCCGGGTCTCCCGCTTGACCTTGAGCCCCTTGTACTCGGGCATGTCGAACTCGGGCTCGATCTCGATCCTGAGGATGAACTGGAAGGCCGATTTCTCGGAGAACTCGATGATCTCCAGGCTGGGATCGCCCAGCATCCGCGGCTCGGATTCCTTCTGGAACTGCTGAATCGCCCTGCCGACCAGCTCGCTCTTGACCTGCTGCTCCACCGTCTGGGCGTAGGCGCCGCGCACCAGGTTCTTGGGCGCCCGGCCCGGCCGGAAACCTGGGATCCTGGCCTGCTTGCGCAGCGAGGCGGTGATCCGGTCCACGACCTCGGCCACCTCCTGGGGCGGAACGCTGACCCGGACCAGCTTCTTGCAGGGGGCCAGGCTGTCTACCTTGATTTCCACGATTCCGATTTGCTCACGAGCTCCTCCCCGGCGGGCGCCGACGGCCCCCGGCTGAACCGGTCACCGTATCTCCGCAGCCTGGAGGGATCAATCCCCGATCCCCCTGCGGGCGTTGCGCTCCGCATCTGGGAGCTTCCCGTCTCCGGCACGCCAAGCTACCCTCCGCGCCGATGCTGCCGAACGACCAGAATCCGTCGCAGGAAGGGCCGCGCCTGCCCGAGTGGAGCGACTCCCTCTTCCGGCTCTTCCTCTGCTGCCTGGTCCTTCCGTTCCTGGCCCTCGCTCTTCTGCCGGCCTTGCTCCCCTCTCCTCAGGGCCTGGATTCACTTCCATTGGACCAGCAACCCATTCCTCCCGACGGACAGATCCTTCCTTCCGACGGGCAGACCGTTCCTCCTGGCGCGATTCCTCTGCCTCCTGAGCAGTACTCCCATTACACGGACCAGCAATCCCTTGCTCAGATCCCCCCAGTGATAATTGTCATCGATATCCTGTTCATGGTGGGATTCGTAGTTGGCATAACCTGGTACCTGCTGAAAAGGGAAGGCATGTCCCTTGCCAGTACTTTCGGCCTGGAGCTTCCCCGCACTTCCCGGCTCTGGGAGCTTGTTCTGGCCGCCAGCGGGATCTCCCTGGCGATGTCGGTTGTCGTGTCCATCGGGACATACTGGCTGCTCCAGCTGTTTCAGAGGGAATCGGAATACCAGGAAATGGTAAGCGACGCGATCGTCACCGTCCTCGGCTTGCTGTCGGACGGGAGTCCCCAGGAGCGCGCCGAACATGGCCTCCGCCTCTTCCTTATGGCGCTTGCTGTTGTGGTTGTCGCTCCCATCACCGAGGAGATCCTGTTCCGGGGTGTGCTCTATTCGGGACTGCGCACCCGGGTGGGGAACGCTCCCGCCATTGGCATCTCGGCGGCATTCTTCAGCTTAGCCCACCTCCATGCGGAGGGGATCGTTCCGTTCGCCCTCCTGGGGATCATTCTGGCCTGGACCTACCAGAAGAGCGGCGTCCTGGCCGTCCCCATCCTCGTCCATGCCATCTTCAACCTCGTCAACCTGGCCTTCATTGTCCTCCTCTGCCTTTTTGAGCAGTACTTCGGGCAGTCCGAGCCCGCAAGCATCCTGCCCTGGTAGATGAACGAGAGGGAACTGATTCGGGAGCTCGCCGCCCAGCTGCCCTCCAATCCCAACCTGGTGCTGGGAGCCGGCGACGACTGCGCGGCGCTGCGGCTTCCCCCTGGAGCAGACATCCTCCTGCTCAAGACCGACGCCGTGGTGGAGGGAGTCCACTTCGAGCCCGGCGCCCCGGGGCGGAGCGTCGGGCACAAGGCGCTGGCCCGCTGCCTGAGCGACGTGGCCGCCATGGGAGGAGCTCCCGAGAGCGCCCTGGTCACCCTGGGGCTCCCCGGCCCCGAGGCGGCTCCCCGCGCCACCGAGGCCTACCAGGGCCTCTGCGACCTGGCCCGCCGCTACCGGATCTCGGTCTCCGGAGGGGAGACCACCCGCTCCCCCTCCCTGTTCTTCCTCTCGGTGGCGGTTCTGGGCTACGCTCACTCAGGGGGCGAGATCCGCCGAAGCGGGGCGCTGCCCGGGGACGCCCTCCTGGTCACCGGACGGCTGGGAGGAAGCCTCCAGGGACGCCATCTGGACTTCGAGCCACGCATCGAGGAGGGGCTCTGGCTGGCGGAGCACTTCCGGCCCAGGGCCATGATCGACCTGAGCGACGGGCTCGGCCGGGATCTGCCCCTGCTGCTGGAGGAGAGCGGAGTGGGAGCCACCCTGGACGAGCGCTGCATTCCCGTAAGCCCCCAGGCTGGAAGGCCCCGCCGGCCGGGAAGCTCCGGCTCCCCGCCGCTGCAGGCGGCGCTGGGCGACGGGGAGGACTACGAGCTGCTCTTCGCCCTGGAAGCCCGCCTGGCGGCTCCCCTGAAGGCCCGCTGGGCGGAGCGGTTTCCCCAGGTCCCCCTCTCCGTGATCGGGAAGGTCGAGCCGGAACCCGGGCTCAGGCTGCGGACCCGCACCGGAACCCTCGCCCTCCAGGCCCATGGATTCGATCATTTCCCGCAGCCCTGAGCAGACCCGGGCCCTGGGCCGCTCGTGGGGAAGATCCCTTCCGGCAGGCTGGGTGGTCGGGCTCTCGGGGGATCTGGGAAGCGGGAAGACCCAGCTGGTCAAGGGGCTGGCCCAGGGGCTGGGCGTGGAGGGTACGGCCACCTCCCCCACCTTCAGCCTGATCCACGAGATGGAGGGAGGCCGGCTCCCCCTGTGGCACCTGGACCTCTACCGGCTGGAGCTGAGCCGGGAGCTGGAGCAATGGGGGCTCTCGGAGTATCTGGAAGGCCGGGCCGATGTGCTGGTTGCGGTGGAATGGGTGGACCGCTGGCTGGGGAACTGGATCGGCCAGGGGCCTCCCCCGGGCCTGGCCGGGCCCATTCGCCTGGCCCACCTGCAGTCCACCTCTCCCGAGGAGAGGCTCATCCGCCATGTTGACATTGGCGCTTGAGAGTTCCGGCCCCCGCCGTTCGGTCGCCCTCTGCGAGTGGACTGCCAGGGGCGCCTACCGGGTCCTGGGGCAGGCGAGCGGCAAGGCAGGACGGAACGGCCCCCTGGCCTCCCTGGTCGGCGTCGTCCTGCGCCAGGCGGAGCTGGTTCCCGGACGGGTGGAACGGCTGGCGGTCGGGGCCGGGCCCGGATCCCTGGCCGGGATCCGCTCGGCCATGGCCTTCGCCACCGGCTGGAGCGCCGCCTGGGGGATTCCTGCGGTGGGGGTTCCGGCAGTGCTGGAGCTGGCGGCCCAGGCCAGCCTTCTCGGATGCCGGGGCAGGCTCCTGTGCCTGATGAATCACCGCGATCGGAGGTGGCACGGAGCCGTCATGGATCTGGACGGAACCGGGATCCGGGAGGAACAGGGCCTGGCCCCCCTGTCCCGGGAGGAAGCCGAGAGCCTGTCCCGGAAGTGCCAGGCGGCCATCGGCCTCGAGCTCCCTCCCTTCCGCCTGCCCCAGCCGGCCCACGCAGTCGGCCATTCGGCCGAGGCTCTGGGCTGGGCCGCAGCTCCCGGCCGGGAGGGGATGATGCTCCCTCTGGAGCCCCTGTTCCTCGAACAGCCCGCCTTTGCCCGCATCGATTCCGGACGGAACCGGACATAGCCAGGAGCCGACCCTGTGGTCCGCCAGCCAGCCAATCGCAGATACCGCGGCTCCGGATCCGGCAGGGCATCGACGAAGGAGCCGCTCCCCGCTCGCCATTCGGCCGTGCCGTCGCGCCAGGTCCGGTCGTTCCCGTCCCCTCCCCTGGCAGCCCCCGATGGCGTCCTGCCGCCTGGATCCAGGCTTTAGCCTTGTCCGTCCCCTGGCGACCGGGCTGGCCAAGGGCTTGTCCGCCTCCATCCGTCCTGCGGGCATCCCCCGCCTCCGATCGGGCTTCCGGGCGGAGGCGGACCCGCGCCCTGCACCGGAAGGCGGAGACTCTCCAGGAGCGACGAGACGTCCTGCCGGTCCGTGGCCAGGCCATCGCCGCCTCCCCCTGCCGGCCCCGCCGATGGCGGCCTTCGCCCAGGCCCGCCAATCGGCCATTGACAGCCGAGGAGAGGGCAGGATAGAGAGCCCTTCCGAAATGGGCATGCTCGACGGGAAGACGGCCGTGGTGACCGGCGCGGGACGGGGGCTGGGACACGCCATCTCGCTGCTGTTCGCCTCCGAGGGAGCCGATGTGGCCTGCGTTTCGAGGAATCCGGAGAACGCCCGCAGGACCGCCGAGGAGGTCCGCGCCCTGGGACGCTCGGCCTGGGCCTTGGCCATCGACCTCTCCAGCCCCTCGGCGGCGCAGTCCGGAGCCGAGGCGCTCCTGGGCGACACGCCCTCCACCGACATCCTGGTCAACAACGCCGGAATCACCCGCGACGGGCTGCTCGCCCGGATGAGCGACGAGGACTGGGACCAGGTGCTCAACACCAACCTGAGGGGAGCCTTCCTGATGACCCGGGCCCTGACCCGCCGCATGATGAAGCAGAGGGCGGGCCGGATCGTGAACATCGGATCGGTGGTCGGCCTCTCGGGCAACCCCGGCCAGGCCAACTACTCGGCCAGCAAGTCGGGCCTCATCGGCCTGACCAAGTCGGTGGCCCGGGAGCTGGCCCCGAGGGGGATCACCGCCAACCTGATCGCCCCCGGGTTCATCGAGACCGACATGACCGCCTCCCTCGGCGACAAGCGCCGGAAGGAGATCCTGGGCGGCGTCCCGCTGGGAAGGATGGGGCGGCCGGAGGACATCGCCCAGGCGGCCCTCTTCCTGGCCGGACCCGCCTCCGGATACATCACCGGACAGGTGCTCTGCGTCGACGGAGGCATGGCCATGTAGCGGGCTCGCCGACGGAAAAACATTGCTTGACGCCTTTCCCGGTATAGACGATTGATCCGCCGGACCTTTTCACCAATCCAAGCCCATGTCTGACGAAGGAACCATTGAACAGCGCGTGAAGAAGATCATCGTGGAGCAGCTCCAGGTGGACGACGAGTCCCTGGTCACTCCCGATGCTCGCTTCATGGAGGATCTGCGCGCCGATTCCCTGGACACGGTGGAGCTGGTGATGACCCTGGAGGAGGAGTTCGGCAAGGAGATCCCCGACGAGGAGGCGGAGAAGCTCCAGACCGTCGCCGACGTCATCCGCTACATCGAGGAATCCCTGAGCGAATAGGTCCTCGCCAGGGCGCTTCTCGTCGGCAGTTCCGATGCCCCAGGATCAAGACGCTCCCCGGGTGGTTGTCACCGGGCTGGGAGTGGTCTCCTCGCTGGGCAGCACCCTGGACTCCTTCTGGGAGCGGCTCGTCGGGGGCGGCTGCGGCATCGGGCCGGTCACCTCGTTCGACGTCGGCAGCTACGCCTGCCGCATCGCCGCGGAGATCGTCGATCTTGACGTGGCTCCGGGCTTCCCCAGCCCCAAGGAGGTCCGGCGCACCGACCGCTACGCCCAGTTCGGAGTCTACGCCGGGCACCTGGCCCTGGAGGACTCGGGGCTCGACCTGGACCGGACTCCGGGCGAGGACTGCGGCGTCTACCTGGGCTCGGGCATCGGGGGGCTGCAGACCATCGAGCGCCAGCACCGGATCCTGCTCGACAAGGGCCCTGGCCGGGTCTCCCCCTTCCTGATCCCGATGCAGATCCTCAACATGGCCTCGGGACTGCTCTCCATGTACCACGGCCTTAAGGGCCCCAACATGGCCACCTGCTCGGCCTGCTCCACCTCCGGACACGCCATCGGGGAGGCCTGGCGCGCCATCCGCGACGGGCAGGCCCGGGTGATGCTGGCCGGGGGGGCCGAGGCCGCCATCACCCCCATCGGCCTGGGCGGCTTCTCGGCGATGAAGGCCCTGAGCACCCGCAACGACGCCCCCGAGCGCGCCTCCCGCCCCTTCGACCGGCAGAGGGACGGCTTCGTCATGGGGGAGGGAGCGGCGGTGCTGGTGCTGGAGGATCTGGAGCACGCGCGCAAGCGGGGCGCGGACATCTACTGCGAGCTGGAGGGCTACGGAAACACCGCCGACGCCCACCACATGACCGCTCCCGATCCCGAAGGCAGGGGAGCGGCCCGCTGCATGCGGCAGGCCCTCTCCGGAGCCCGCCTGGACCCCGGGGACATCGGCTACATCAACGCCCACGGAACCTCCACCCCCCAGGGGGACATCTGCGAGAGCCGGGCCATACGGCGGGTCTTCGGGGACCATGCCGGCCGGCTTCCGGTCAGCTCCACAAAGGGGGCCACCGGCCACATGCTGGGCGCGGCCGGCTCCCTGGAACTGGCCGTCTGCGCCCTGGCCATCCGCCACGGCGTCCTGCCTCCCACCATCAACCAGGAGGATCCCGACCCCGAGTGCGTCGCCGACCCGGTCCCCAACACAGCCAGGGAGGCCCGGATCGACGCGGCGCTCAGCAACTCCTTCGGCTTCGGCGGGCACAACGTGAGCCTGCTGGTCACCCGCTTCCGAGGGTAGCTTCCCCTGGCGCCCTCCGGAGCTTCCCTACCGCAGGAACGCCCGGGGCGAGCCTCCCTGCCGGGGCAGGACGGTTCCGACGATCGCCGCCCGGTCCCACCCCTCCCGGCGGATCCTCCGGAGGGCCTGTTCGGCCCGCTTTCCCTCCACCGCCAGGAGCAGCCCCCCCGAGGTCTGGGGATCGAAGATCAGGGGGAGGCGCGGGCTCTCCCTTCCTTCACCGAGCAGCATCCCCTGGGAGGCCCGGCGGTTGCGGTCGTGCAGGGAGCTCCGCAGTCCCCTGTCCAGGCACTCCAGGGCGCCCGGAAGCGCCGGCACGGCCTCCAGCTCCAGCTGCGCGTCGGTCCCCGAGGCGCGGAGCATCTCCCCCAGGTGGCCGGCCAGTCCGAATCCGGTGCAGTCGGTGGCGGCCCTCGCTCCCACCCGCCGCAGCAGAGGCGCCAGGGGAGCGTGGGATAGGAGCATGGAGGCGATGGCCGGCTCGAGCCAGGAGGAGGGGCACCGGCCCCGCATCAGCGCCGCCAGGAGGGCTCCGGTCCCCAGGCCCTTGGTCAGGATCAGCCGGTCGCCCTCCCGCAGGCCGCCCTTCCGCCAGGGCCGCTCCCCCTCGAGCGTGCCGTTGACCACCAGCCCCAGGGAGAAGCGCTCCCCCTCCAGGGAGTGGCCGCCCGCCAGGTCCGCTCCGTGGCGCCGCACCTCCTCGGCCGTACCCGACAGCAGCTGGAAGAGGGACTCCCGGCAGGAAAGGGATCCGCCCCAGGGGACCATGGCCGTGGCCTGGACGCTGTGGATGCGCGCCCCCATGGCCAGGACGTCGCAGAGGGCGTGGAGGACGGCGATCCGGCCGAACAGGTAGGGATCGGGCAGGAAGGAGGGAAGGAAGTCCACCGACTGGACCCAGGCTCCCTCCGGGAGCGGGGGCAGCACCGCGGCGTCCTCCGGTCCCTGGCCGGAAAGCCCCAGGCGCTCCAGGATCTCCTCCAGCACGTCCTGCCCCACCTTGGATCCGCAGCCGGCGCAGCGGATCTCGGGAGCCTCCAGCGCCCGGTCCGGGCGGGGCTTCATCGCGCCCAGGTCCTGGTACCTGCGCATCCAGCGCCGGTCGATCCATTCCTTGGCCCTCCAAACTCCCCTGCCCCAGAGGCAGAGGGATCCGCGCGAGGCCAGGGCGCGCCCGTCGGACAGTCCCAGGAGGCTCAGGAAGCGCCTCTGGGGCCGGTAGCGGCGCAGGCGCTCCCCCCGCAGGACCCGGCGGATGTTGACGGCCAGCGGAGGGCCCTGGCGCACCGCGTGGACCCCGGCCCGGGCCAGGGGGCGGCCCTCCACCATGGCCATGTCGCCGGCGGCGAAGACGAAGGGATGGGACAGGGAGCGCAGGGTGGAGTCCACCGCCACGAATCCCCGGCCATCGGTCTGCAGTCCCGAACGGCCGGGCCAGTCCGGCGGGGCGGCTCCGGTCGCCCAGAACAGGGCGTCGTGCTCCAGCCTCTCTCCCCGGACGCCGATCAGGAGGCCCTCCTCCACCTCCGCCGCCTGGAAGCCTTCCCGGACCTCCACCCCGGCCTCCCGCAGGAACCGGCGCCCCCGGGACCTCGCCCACCGGCCGTGGGTGGGAAGGATCGAGGCGGAGGCCGAGCAGAGGATGCAGCGCCGCCGCGCTCCCAGCCGCTTCCTCAGGGCCAGGACCAGCTCGAAGCCGCCGGCGCCTCCGCCCACCACCACCACCCGGGCCTGGTCCGGCAGCTCCTCTCCCAGACGCTCCAGGCGCTCCAGGAACCGGTCCACCGGCTTGACCGGGATGGCGTGGCGGCGGGCGCCCGGAACCAGATCCACCGGAGAGGCGGAGCCGACATCCAGGGAGAGGATCTCGAAGCCTGCCGGGGGACGGCCGTCGCAGAGCACCCTCCGCTTCTCCAGATCCAGCCCGACGGCCCTGCCGCGGTAGAACTGGGCTCCGGCGGCATGGCACAGGGGCAGGAGATCGATGTGGCTCTCGGCCAGGGAGTAGCGCCCGGCTACCGTTCCCGGCAGCATCCCCGAGTAGGGAGTCCGGTACTGCGGAGAGATCACGGTGAGACGCACTCCCTGCAGCGGACGCATGGCGAAGCGCCGGAGCACCTCCACATGGGCGTGTCCGCCTCCCACCAGCGCCACCTCCCTCCGGATGGGATGGATCCCCTTCACCAGGGGCAGAGGCTTTCCGATCGCAGGCTCGCGATGCAAACCCGATCGGCTCCCCTCCCCGCCGAATGGGGTTGCGAACCTCCCGCCTCCCCTCGAACCTGTCGGATCGATGGACGGCAGCGATCCGGCTCTTCGGCGCATTCCCTCGGTGGACCGCCTGGCGGACCAGGCCGGGGACCGCGGGCTGCCGCGCCCGCTACGCGTCGCGCTCGCCCGGCAGGCGGCGCAGGAGGCGCGCCGGCAGGACGAGCCTCCTCGCCCCGAAGGGATTCTCGAAGCGTACAGGGATCGTGTGGAGCAGCTGGCCGCGCTGCGCCTCCAGCCGGTGGTCAACGCCACCGGCATCGTCCTGCACACCAACCTGGGGCGGGCCCCCCTCTCCTCCAGGGCCCTCGATCGGCTGCGCCTGGCTGCCGAGGGGTACGCCAACCTGGAATTCGACCTGATCGGGGGACGCCGGGGACGGCGGGGAATCTACGCCGAGAGATGCCTCTCGGTCCTGGTGGGGGCGGCCGACTCCCTGGTGGTCAACAACTGCGCCGCGGCCCTGCTCCTGGTCCTCCACCACGCGGCGGCCCGCGCCCGCCCCGAGGCGATCGTCTCCCGCGGGGACATGGTGCAGATCGGCGGCGGCTTCAGGATTCCCGACATCCTGGAAGCCAGCGGGGCGGAGGTGCGCGAGGTGGGAACCGCCAACCGGACCGGCCTGGAGGACTACCGCAAGGCCGTCACCTCCCGGACCGGCGTGATCCTGAGAGTGCACCGCAGCAACTTCCGCATGGAGGGCTTCGTGTCCACCCCGGCGCTGGAGGAACTGGCCGCCCTGGGACGCAATGCCGGAGTCCCTCTGGTCTACGACCAGGGCTGCGGCGCGATGGACGACAGCGGTCCCGATGACGAGATTCCTCCAGTAAAAGCCCTGGCCCAGGGAGCCTCCCTGGTCTGCTTCAGCGGGGACAAGCTGTTCGGGGGACCCCAGGCGGGCCTGATCTGCGGCCGGGCCGAGGCCGTCGGCGCCCTGCGCCGCCTGCCGGTCAGCCGCGCCCTGCGGCCCGGCAAGCTGGAGCTGGCGGCCCTGGAGGCCACCCTGGAGGAGCGCCTGGAGGGCGGGGCCACCCTTCCGGTGGAGCAGTGCCTGTCGCGCTCGGTGGAGGAGCTGCGCGAGCGGGCCCAGCGCATCGCGGCCCGGGCTCCCGCCGTCCCCGTGCTGGTCGAGTCCTCCCAGGCCGAGACCGGCGGAGGGACCCGCCCGGCCCTTCCCCTGCCCTCGGTCGCCCTGCGGCTGGAGCTCTCCGATCCCTCTCCCAAGGAGCTGGCCCGGCGCTTCCGCCATGCCGATCCTCCGGTGATCGGCTACGCCACCGGGAACCGCTTCCACCTCGATCTGCGCACCGTGCTCCCCTCCCAGGACGGCGACCTGGTCCGGATCCTCGGGGAGATCCTCTGATGGAGGAGCGCAGCTTCATCGTGGCCACCGCGGGGCATGTGGACCATGGCAAGAGCACCCTGGTCTCGAGCCTGACCGGCGCCGATCCCGACCGGCTGCCCGAGGAGAAGCGCCGGGGGATCACCATCGAGCCGGGCTTCGCAGAGCTCGCGGTGGACTCGCCCTCCGGTCCCGCCAGCGTCCAGTTCGTGGACGTGCCCGGCCACGAGGACTACGTGCGCAACATGGTCGGCGGCCTCTGGGGGATCGACGCGGCCCTGCTGGTGGTGGCCGCCGACTCCGGCTGGATGCCCCAGTCCGAGGAGCATCTCCAGATACTGGAGTACCTCGGGATCTCCCGCGGCGTGGTCGCCCTCAACAAGATCGATCTGGAGGGCATCGACGCCTCCTTCGCCGAGGAGGTGGTCCGGGACGACCTCAAGGGGAGCCTGCTGGCCCAGGCCCCCATCGTCCCCCTGTCGGCCCTACGCGGACAGGGAACGGATCGGCTGAGGCAGGCCCTGGGCGAGATGCTGGAGGAACTGCCTCCCTCTCCCGACCTGGGGCGTCCCCGCCTTAGCGTGGACCGGGCCTTCTCGATCAGGGGCCACGGAACAGTGGTGACCGGCAGCCTCCGCGGCGGGCCGCTGCGGGTCGAGGACGAGGTGGAGCTCCATCCCTCCGGCATCCGGTCCCGCATCCGCTCCCTGCAGTGCTTCGGCAGGCCGCGCTCCGTGGCCGGGCCGGGCCGCCGTGTGGCGGCCAACCTGAGCCATGTGGGTGTCCGGGAGGGCCCCGGAGCTCCGGGCGTGGGCCGCGGGGACGTGCTGGCCGCCAGGGGGCAGGGCCACTCGGTCCGGATCCTGGATGTGGCGGTGCGCAGGTCGCCCCGCCTGCTGGGAGGGAAGGGCCCCTCCAGCCGTCCCCTGCGGCACGGAAGGCGGGTGCGCTTCCACCACGGCAGCGCCAGCGCCGCCGGCCGGATCTACCTACAGGGAGCGCCGGTCCTGGAGCCGGGGGAGGAGCGCATCGCCCAGCTCCGCCTGGAGGAACCGGTGATGGCGCTCTGCGGCGACCGCTTCGTCCTCCGGGACTGGTCCGAGAGCGGCACGCTCGCGGGAGGGACCATCCTCGATGCGCAGGGCTCGGCCAGGCGATTCCGATCCTCCGGATGGCAGCGGCACCTGGCCGCGTGCCTCGAAGCCGGGGACGACGCCCTGCGCCGGGCCGAGCTGGAGATAGGGAGGGAGGGCTTCTGCCCCCGATCCGAGACGCTTGCCCGCAGCCCGCTGGGGCCCGCCCGGATACGGGAGACGCTGGAGGAGCTGGAGGCGCGGGGGACCATTCGCTGCCTGAAGCAGATGGCGTTCCTCTCCGGCAGCGTCCGCCGATGGCTTGAGCAGGCGGGGCAGTGGGTCGCGGAGAGCCACCGCGACCGTCCCGAGGAGGCCGGGATGCCCCTGTCGGACCTCCGCTCCCGGCTGAGCGTCTCCATGCGGAGCGATCCGGCCGCCGAGGCCATCCTCCAGATCCTCGGGGAGATTCCCCTGGTCGTGGAGTCGGATGTGGTCCGCGATCCGGAGCACCGGGCCGGGCTGCCCCCAGGACTGGACCAGGCCCTGGAGCGGCTGCGCCGGCGGCTGGGAGAGAGGCCCGAGGAGCCCCCCTCCCTGCGCCAGCTGGCCCTGGGAGAGGAGGAATCCAGGGCCCTGCGCTACCTGATCAACTCGGGCCAGGCCCGGGAGCTGGGCCCGGATCTGGCGCTCCTGGATCCCGCCTACCGGCGGCTGAGGGAATCCATAGTTGCCTTCCTGGAGGAGCACGGGGAGGCCAGCGTCAGCCAGCTGCGCACCCACACCGGCGTCAGCCGGCGCATCATGCTGCCCCTGCTGCAGCGCCTGGACCTGGAGGGCCTCACCCTCCGCCAGGGAGACTACCGCAGGCTCAGGGAGCGGTGAGGCCCGGCCTCCTGGCGCCCCGTTCCGGCCAAATCGAGCTAATGGCTTGATCCGCGGGGCTTCCGCTGGCAGAATGCCGCATCGGCTCTCCCTGTCCCACACACCCGCTGGCATGATACGGACCCGGACCGAGGCCCTTCGCCGCGTCCTGGCGGCGCTTCTCGCCGCAGCTCCCTTTCCCGGACTGGCCGAAGCCGCTGCCGATGATGGCGAGCACTTCTTCGAGCGCCGGGTGCGCCCCCTCCTGGCGGAGCACTGCTACGGCTGCCATTCCCAGGAATCGGGCAAGTCCAAGGGAAGCCTGCTGCTGGACAGCCGCCAGGGCTGGGAGGCCGGAGGGGACTCCGGGCCGGCGATCGTTCCCGGGGATCCCGATGGAAGCCTTCTGATCCGGGCCGTCCGCTACGACGATCCCGACCTGGAGATGCCTCCCAAGGGGCGGCTGCCTCAGGAAGCCGTCGGTATCCTGGAGGCATGGGTGCGGTCGGGGGCCCCGGATCCCCGCCAGGGGGAGGTCCGCCAGGCCGAAGGAGGGATCGACCTCGAGGCGGGAAGGCGGCACTGGGCATTCCGGCCGCCCGTCTTCCGGGGCGTTCCGCCGGAGGAGCCGGCCCGGAGCGCCATCGACGCCTTCCTGCTCCAAGATCGGGAAGAGGGGAGCGTCCCCGCCAGGGCCCCGTACGCGGACATCGTCCGCCGCCTCCATTTCGATCTGGCCGGCCTGCCGCCGGACCCGGAGCTGCTGGAGCAGTCCGGGGAGGCCTCCCTGGAGGCGATGGTGGACCGGCTCCTGGCCTCCCCCCGCTTCGGGGAGACCTGGGGCAGGCACTGGCTGGACCTGGCCCGCTATTCTGAGTCCACCGGCGGAGGGCGCAGCGCCCTGCTGCCCAACGCCTGGCGCTACCGGAACTACGTGATCGACTCCTTCAACCGGGACAAGCCCTTCGGCCGCTTCCTGGAGGAGCAGATCGCCGGGGATCTTCTCCCCGAGGGCGACGAACAGGAGGTGGCCGAGGCGCGCATCGCCACCGCCTTCCTGGTCCTGGGGCCCAAGAACCTCGATCTGCAGGACAAGGAGCTGCTGCGGATGAACGCCGTGGACGAGCAGATCGACACCGTCACCCGGACGTTCCTCGGCCTGACCGTCAGCTGCGCCCGCTGCCACGACCACAAGTTCGACCCCATCCCCGCCACCGACTACTACGCCCTGGCGGGGATCTTCCGCAGCACCCGCTCCCTCAAGCGCAGCAACGTCTCGACCCTCACCCGGCTGGAGCTCCCCACCAGCCCCGGGCACCGCGAGGCGGTGGCGGCCTACGAGAAGGAGAGGAAGAGCCTGGCGAGCCGGATCTCGGCCCTGGCCAAGAAGAAGGACAGGAGCGGCGAGGAGGAGGAGGAGCTGGCCCGGAGGAAGGAGGAGCTGGAGGCGCTGGACGCCGGGGCTCCGCCCCCCCTGCCCCTGGCCCTGGGGGTGAGCGACGAGCCCGACGCCGGAGACTACCACCTCTGCATCCGGGGCAACGTCCACCAGAAGGGGGATCCGGTCCGGCGCGGCTTCCTGCAGGTGCTGATGGGCGAGGACCAGGAGCCGCCCGAGATCCCGGAGGGCCAGAGCGGCAGGCTGGAGCTGGCCCGGTGGATGAGCTCCCCCGGAAACCCCCTGGTGGCCCGGGTCTGGGCCAACCGCGTCTGGCACCACCTCTTCGGCCGGGGCATCGTCGCCACGGTGGACAACTTCGGGATCCGGGGGGCTCCGCCCTCCCACCCCGAGCTGCTCGACTACCTGGCCCTGCGCTTCCAGCAGCAGGGCGGATCCACCAAGGCCCTGATCCGGGAGATCGTGCTCTCGGAGGCCTACAAATCGGCCTCGTCAGCCTCGGAAGAGGCCGGGGACGGCTTCTTCGGGCGGCCCCGGAGGCGCCTGAACGCCGAGGCCATCCGCGACGCCATCCTCCATGTCTCGGGACGCCTGGAGCACCACCGGGTGGAGTCGGCCTTTCCCGACTCGGTCCAGAACGACACCGCGCTGCAGAAGGTGGCGCTCGACGTCCCCTCGCTGCTCTCGCCCCCCCGCCGCAGCGTCTACATCCCGGTCCTGCGCGAGGAGGGCCTCAACCCCCTGCTGAAGGCGTTCGACTTCGCCAACCCGGGCTTTCCGGTGGGACGTCGCAGCCAGAGCGTGCTCCCCACCCAGGCGCTCTACCTGATGAACAGCGGCTTCGTCATGGAGGAGGCCGACCGGGCCGCCCGGCGGCTGCTTGCCGATCTGCCCGAGGCGGCGGCCGCCGAGCGGATCCGCCTGGCCTGGACGAGGAGCCTGGGACGCCCCCCCCATCCCGGCGAGCTGAAGCGCATCGTGGAGCACCTGGGGGAGGATCCCTCGAGCCCCGGAGCCTGGGGGCAGGTGTTCCATTCCCTGTTCTGCTCGGTTGACTTCCGCTACCTGAAATAGGAGGGTTACCAGACGATGAGCGCGGACCATTCCGTACTTTCGCGGCGGCAGATGCTCCGCCGGACCGCCTGCGGCTTCGGCTCCCTGGCCCTTGCGGGCCTGTGCGGGCAGTCCCTGGGCGGCGTTCCCGGCAACCCCCTGGCCGCCCACCGGCCCCACTTCGCCCCCAGGGCCAGGCGGGTGATCTTCCTGTTCATGCAGGGAGGCCCCAGCCACGTCGACACCTTCGACCACAAGCCGGAGCTGATCGGGAACGACGGCAGGAAGGTGGACATCCTCGGCTACCGCTTCAACAACTTCCGCCAGATGACCCAGCGGACCATGATGAAGCCGCTGTGGGAGTTCCGGCAGCACGGCCAGAGCGGCCATCAGGTCTCGGGCCTCTTCCCCGAGACCGCCCGCCATGCGGACAAGCTCTGCTTCCTGCACGGGATGCACACCGAGGGGATCGCCCACGGGCCCTCCACCCTCTTCCTCCACACCGGATCGGTGAACCTGATCCGCCCCTCGGTGGGCAGCTGGATCAGCTACGGGCTGGGAAGCGAGAACCAGAACATGCCCGCCTTCGTCACCCTGATGCCCACCGACCGCATGGGGGGGCCCCAGAACTACGGCAACGCCTTCCTGCCCTCCATCCACCAGGGCACGGCCATCGGCCGGGCCACCCAGAACTTCGAGCAGGCCCGCATCTCCCACATCACCAACGCCCGGATGGGCCGCGAGGCCCAGGGGCGGCAGTTCGGCCTGCTGCAGGACCTCAACCGCGTCCAGGCCCGCCACGGGGGGGCGCAGGACGACATCGACGCCTCGATCCGGGCCTTCGAGCTGGCCTTCCGCATGCAGAGCGAGGCCCCGGACATGATGGACCTGTCCGGGGAGCCCGAGTCGGTCAGGTCGATCTACGGGATCGGCGAGAAGGAGACCGACACCTTCGGGCGCCAGTGCCTGCTGGCCCGCCGCCTGGCCGAGTCGGGCGTGCGCTACATCCAGGTCAACTACAGCGACAACGACGGCGGCAACCCACGCTGGGACCAGCACACCACCATGCCCGCCCACGCCACCCACGCCAAGCGGGTGGACAAGCCCATAGCCGGCCTGCTCCAGGACCTGGAGCAGCGGGGGCTCCTGGAGGACACCCTGGTCTGGTGGGGCGGCGAGTTCGGTCGCACCCCCTTCTCGGAGAACGGCAACGGCAGGGACCACAACCCCAAGGGCTTCACCGTGTGGCTGGCCGGCGGAGGGGTCCGCCCGGGCTTCTCCTTCGGGGCCACCGACCAGTGGGGCTACAAGGCGGTGGAGGGCAAGGTCCACATGCACGACCTTCACGCCACCGTCCTCCACCTGATGGGCCTGGATCACGAGAGGCTGGTCTACCGCCACGCCGGGCGGGACTTCCGCCTCACCGACGTGTACGGGAAGGTGGCCAGCGAGATCCTGGCCTGATCCCTCAGCTGGGGGGAGGAATGGCGGCGATGGCCTCCAGGATCCGCTCGGCGGCCGGCCGGTAGGCCTCCTTGCCGCCCCCGCCGCCCAGATCGCGGAGGGGCGGGCCGAAGGCCACCTGGATCCGGCGCGGGCGGGGCGCCCAGTGGTGGCGGCTCCATGCCTCGAAGGAGCCGAAGATCCTGCAGGGCACCACCGGAGCCCCCGACCGCACCGCCACCATGCCCACGCCCGGGTGGGCCCTGCCCAGGCTCCCGTCGGAGGTCCGGGTCCCCTCGGGGAAGAGCATCACCGGCCGGCCCCGCTCCAGGACTTCGAGCACCGACTTGAGTCCCCGGGGGCTGCGCCCCGATCGATCGACCGGAAGGGCGTTGGCCGACCGCAGCAGCCACCCGAAGGCCGGAAACCGGAAGAGGGAGGCGCGCGCCAGGTAGTGGATCTCCCGGGGCACGGCGCATCCGGCCAGGACGGGATCGAGAAAGGAGGCGTGGTTTGCGGCCAGGATGAAGGGGCCCTCGGAGGGGATCATCCCAGCTCCCCTGGAGCTCCAGCGGAAGTAGACCCGGATCCCGAGGCGGAGCAGGATCCAGTAGGAGCGGTAGAGCCGCCTCAACGGGAGCGCCCTCCCCCCTCCTCCGGTCCCTTTCCTTCCTTCCCCGCGGCCCGGACATTCGCTTTCTCCGCTAACTTCCTGAACGCCTCTCTGGACTTCCGCCTGGCCTGCGTGTCCCCTTCGGTCCGTTCGGCCAGGATCCGGTGGTACTCGTCGACGATCCGCTGGCTGGACTGCTCCGGGGTCATGCCGGAGGTGTCGATCAGGACGGCGCCCAGGGGCACCATCAGGGGGGCGCTGGAGCGGCGGCTGTCCTGGCGGTCGCGCTCCTCGAGGTTCTCGGCGATCCCCTCGGCCTGGCGCCGGCGGCTGCGCTCCCCCAGGCTCGCGTCCAGGTAGAACTTGAAGTCGGTCTCGGGGAAGATGTTGGAGCCGATGTCCCGTCCCTCCATCACCAGGGATCCGAAGCGCAGGCACTCCCTCTGCTTCTGCTTCATCCACTCCCTGACCCTGGGGATGGCGGCCACCACCGGAACCAGGGCGGCGGTGGCCCGGGAGCGGATCTCCTCCCTGGGGAAGTAGCTGTCCACGTAGAGATGGACCGAACGGTCGAAGCACATCAGCTTGGCCCGCCACCGGCCGCACTCCCTCTCCACCGCCCGGGAGTCCCTCACGTCAAGGCCCAGCTTGTCGCAGTACCAGGCCAGGGTGCGGTACATCGCCCCGGTGTCCACGTAGACGAAGCCCAGCTTGCGGGCTACCAGCCGGGCGTTGGTGCTCTTGCCGCTGGCGCTGGTGCCGTCGATGGCGACCACGATGCTGCCGGAGGTGTTCATTGGCGGAGGCCTCCGCTACCCGGCCAGCAGCTCGCCGCCGGAGAGGATCCGGCCCTCCGGCTCCCCGCGCACCTCCGCCCCCAGGCCGTCGGGGGGCCGCGCCGCCAGCTTGGCGAAGAAGTCGGGGAAGGTCTTGTCCACGCAGGAGGGTCCCAGAAGGCGGATGCCGGGATGCCTGAGGGCCAGCAGAGCGAAGCACATGGCGATGCGGTGGTCGTTGCGGCAGTCGATATCGGCGGGGCGCAGGACGGACGCCGGGACCACCAGGAGGCTCTCCCCCCGCTGGCGGACGGGGACTCCCAGGAGGGAGAGCCCGTCGGCCAGGGCCTCCACCCGCTCGCACTCCTGGAGGCGCAGGCGGCGCAGGTCGTCGAAGCGGCGGGGAAAGGCGCCCGCGGCGGCGGCGACGATGGCGGTCATGATGCTGTCGCCCAGGTCCCGCTCCCGGGAGAGCGGCGCCCGGCCCTCCATCAGGGCGGGAAAGGCGGCGTCGGCCTGCCAGGGGGTGCGGGGCCAGCGGGCCACCGAGACCCCGCCCGATCCAGGCAGCCCCAGAGCGTTGGCCGCCCAGAAGTAGCTGCCGCTCGAGGCGTCCGGCTCGATCGGGAACGCCTCCCGCGCCCGGGCCACCTGCCGGGAGATCTCCCTTGTCATCTCGACGTAGGGAGCGTTCCCGGAGCCCTCTCCCCGGATCCGCACATCCCATCCCCCGGCTCCGGCGGACAGGAGCAGGGCCGAGGCGAACTGGGAGCTCTCGCCGATGTCCACCGTGCAGCTGGCGGAGCGGGGCCCCCGGCCCTCCACCCTCAGGGGCAGGCGCCCCTGGCC
The DNA here is from genome assembly GCA_965221075.1 of Limisphaerales bacterium. Taxonomy (GTDB): domain Bacteria; phylum Verrucomicrobiota; class Verrucomicrobiia; order Limisphaerales; family AAA164-E04; genus UBA2970. Next base: position 1,815,145 of record OZ244865.1, on the reverse strand, counting down.
GGACTCGATCCGGTACCCCAGCTGCCTCAGGGCCTCCACCAGCCCCGCCTGGGGCCTCTGGTGCATCCGCTCCGTCCCGCTCAGGCGGTAGTGCCCGCGTCCCAGGCAGACCATCGCCATCAGGAAGCGGGCCACCGTGCCGGCGTTGCGCACCTCCAGCTCGAGGGGGCGGGAGGCGCTTCCCGCCCTGGGGATGCGGCCGCCCTGGCCCTGTATCCGGATGGCGCGGTTGCTCCTCTCCCCTGCCTCCTCCCGGACCGAAAGGGAGAAGCCCAGATCGCTCAGGCACTGGACCATGCACCGGGTGTCCTCGCTCCAGAGGGCGCCCTGGAGCTCGATCTCGCCCTCCTGCAGGGCGGCCGCGACCAGGGCCCGGTTGGTGATGCTCTTGGACCCGGGGACGCTCAGGCATGCCCGGGGAAGCCGCTCGAGAGGCTTCAGGGATACGATGCCGGGAAGCCCCATCGCCTAGCGGGAGTTTCCGGCGGCCCTGGCCCAGTCCTGCCGCCTCAGGCGGGCCGACTCGAGAATGCCGGCCACCTGCCCCCCGTCGCCCCGCTCCAGGAACTGGCGGAACTCGGAAAGCCTTCCCATGTATTCGTCCACGGCCGCCACGATGTTGTCGCGGTTGAGCAGGAGGATATCCCTCCAGAGGCCGGTCCGGCCGGCCGCGATGCGGGTGGTGTCCCTGAAGCCGGTGGCCGCCAGCCTCCCCTGCAGGCTGTCCCCCTCGGGGTCCAGCACCTGGAAGGCCAGCAGGGAGGCGGCGACGTGCGGAAGGTGGCTCGCAGCGGCCACGACGCGGTCGTGCCGCCCGGCGTCCATCTCCAGGACCCGGCACCCCAGGCCCTCCCAGAATTCCCGGATCCGCTCCCGGTCCTCCGCGGGAGCCTCCTTACTGGGGGTGGTCACGCACACCGTTCCCTCCAGGAGCGAGGCGCTGGCGTGGGCCACGCCCGGAAGCTCCCCTCCGGCCATGGGGTGGCTGCCCACGAAGCGCATTCCCGCTTCCTGGGCCAGGGGCGCCACCTCCTCGACGACGCTGCGCTTGACGCTGCCCACATCGGTGAGGAGGGTTCCCCGTCGGCAGTGGGGAAGGATTTCCCGAACCACTCCCGGCATGGCTCCTGGCGGGGTGCAGAGGACGACCATGCCCGCCTCCCCGAAGGCCTCGGCCAGATCGGAAGTGGCCCGGTCCACGGCCCCGCTGCGCTCCACCTCTTCCAGCTTGCGGGGATTGCGCACATAGCCGGCCACCTCCGTGGCCAGTCCTCTCCGGCGCAGCGCCAGGCCGATGGAGCCGCCCAGCAGCCCGACTCCCACCAGCGTCACCTGACAGCGAGACATCGGCGGGGATTTAAGAAAAAAGGCGGGCGAGGAAACAGGGAAAAACCGGACCGGAGCTCAGGCGATCTCCCGGACCCGCTCCCGGATCACCTCGGTCATCCCCGGATCCGTCCCGATGCTGCGGGTGTACCAGACCGTCCTGCCCTCGCGGCGGGTGGGGTTCTCCCAGGTCGGCAGCCCCTGCTCCATGCGGCGGCTCACCCGGGACTGGGGCTCGCCGAGCATCACCGGGATGTCCTCGAAGGAGTGCAGTCCGTCGCTGATGAAGAAGGGGACCATCGCCACCCACGGAGTCGGGGCCATCCGGTAGCAGTCTCCAATGCGGGGATCCTCCTCCATGAACACCGCCTGGACATCGGCGAAGCGACCCTCCCGGCGCAAGCGCTCCGCCACGTCCTCGACGTTCCGGCGTGAGTTGGAGTCCTCGCCGGTGCCGTGCCCGGCCAGGAACAGGGAGACCTCGCCGTCGGCAGGACGCCTGGGGAAGGGATGGCGGTCGAGGATGTCGGTCGCCCTCCGGGCGAGAACTCGGGCCATCCGCTCGTGGGTTCCCACCGGACGGGCGTAGTGTACGGTACGACCGCCGATCTCCTGGATCCGGGGAAAATCCTCCTGCCCCCCTTGGGACAGCCCCAGCTCGCGGGGAAGCACCTGGCGGGTGAAGTACCCCTCGCTGATGAAGATCGGCACCACGAACACCCGCCGGGAGACGACCTGGTCCAGGACGCCCGAGAAGCTGGGCTCCAGCTTCCAGAAGCACTCCTGGACCTCGGCGAACTCGCCCCGCTCCCGCAGGAGGTCGGCATGCCGGTAGACCGGATCCGCCGATTCCGCGTTGAGGGTGGATCCGTGCCCCGCAAGCACCAGGGCCGCATCCCGGAAGGACTCTGCTTCCATCGCCCACGTGTCTAGCGGCCCCTTCCCCGGGGTTCAAGTTTCCTTGACCCCGGGCGGGATCGATCATGGGATCGCCGACGGCCGCATCGGCGTCCGGTGACCCTTCCCAACTACATCTCCATCCTCCGGATCTTCCTGGTTCCGGTCTTCGTCGGCGCCATCATCTACCATGTCGGCGAGGGAGACGAGGCCTACCGGTGGGCCGCGGTCTCGATCTTCGCGATCGCCTCCGTCTCGGACATGGTCGACGGGCTCCTGGCCCGGCGCCTGGGCATGGCGAGCCGCCTTGGAGCGGTGCTCGACCCGCTGGCCGACAAGCTGCTCCTGGTCAGCGGGGTGGTGATGCTCAGCCTGGAGACCGGGAGCAGCCTGGCCACCATTCCCGTCTGGCTCACCGTCCTGATCATCAGCCGGGACGCGTTCCTGGGGATGGGAGCCATGCTCATCGTCTACCTGGGAAAGCCGCCCCAGGTGCGGCCCCGCATCCTGGGCAAGGCGGCCGCGGTGTCCCAGATGGCCCTGATCCTGTGGATCCTCCTCAAGCTGCCGGACGCCGGGCTCGCCTTCCTGATCGGGATCACGGGGATCCTCACCCTTCTCTCGGGAATCCAGTACATCGTCGACGGAGTGCGCCAGCTCTCTGCCCAGGAGGCGCGCCAGGAAACCGGCAGAGGGGCAGAGAGCTCCTCCACTCCCGAAGAGAGGCCGTCCTAGCAGCCCGGACGGAACATGCGAAGCGGGCGCACGGGGCGGCGCCGCCCTCCCCTCCTCGAACCGGCATGAAACCGGCGAATAGCCCTGCGCGAGCCGCTTCCCTGCCGCCGCCAAGGTCCTGGAAACGCGATTCATGCAAGGCCGGCCCCTTCCAGAGCCGGCCAGGATCCGGGCGGGAGCAGGCCATTGTCCAGCGGCCTGGGCATCGGCGCCAGTTCCCCGGAAGCTCCGGAACCGGCCGAACCGCCTCAGTCCATCGCAAGTGTCCCGGAGGGACAGGAACTCAGCCAGGAGAAGAAGTCCGGGAGGAACCTCCCTGGCGCCGCGTCCGCTGCATGGCCGGCCGGGCCTGCCGATGGAGCCGGCGGATGCGCACAAAGCCGCAGGATCGGATGGCTGCCCGATGGCCGGCTGCCGGTACCCCTCTACGCGACCTGAGCCGCATGCCATGCCCGATCGGAACCGCTCCCGACGCGAATGCTTTCCTGGAGATCGGACTCGGGCTGCATCCTGAAGAGATGGCCGAAGATCGGAACGGGCCGCCTTCGGCCTGGCGCACAGCTCCCCGATCCACCGGCCCGCTCCGGGCGCCCGCTTCGCCGATGCGCAGCCTTCCCTTCCGGCTTCTCCTTCCCGCCCTCCTGCTCCCCCTCGGGGCCATGGCCCAGCTGCTTCCGCCCGATGCGGCGGATCTCTCGCGGGTGCGGATTCCAGAGTCGCTGGCCCGCGTCGAGCTCTGTCCGGTGACCCTGGCCCTTCCCGTCAACGGCCCTCCTCCCTTCATGGTCCCGGGAACGCTCTGGCGATGCGCGACGGAGTAGGCCCGGGCTCTCTTCGAGGCCGGCCAGTACCGGGACGAGGACTACGGCGCCGAGGAGGGAAGAGGGAAGGGCGGACTGATCTACGCCTGCGACCAGAGCAACGGCCGGACGGTGTGGCGCTGCGAGCTGGACCGCGTCTATCCCCTGGGCTCTCCCAGGAACTGCCTGCGCCAGGGCAGGCAGTTCCTGGTCCTCCCGGTAGGCACAGCCAGCGGCGAGGGAAGCCTCCTGGACCTGGCCCTGCCCCGGGAGATCGGGAATTGAAGCCGGAGCGCTGCTGCTCCTACCCTGGAGCTCCGATCCCCCGATGAGACTCCTGCTCTGCCTGCTGCTTCCCGCCTGCCTGGCCGCCGCCCAGCGCCCCAGCATCGTCCTCCTGATGACCGACGACCAGGGATGGGGACAGACCGGCTACCGGGACCATCCCCACCTGAAGACCCCCAACCTGGACGCCATGGCCGAGGCGGGGCTGCGCTTCGAGAACTTCTACGCCGGAGCCTCCAACTGCTCCCCGACCCGGGCCACGGTCCTGACCGGGCGCAGCAACGACCGGACCGGGGTGTACAACCACGGCCACGCCCTGAGGCTCCAGGAGAGGACGGTCGCCCAGGCGCTGGCCAGCAGCGGCTACGCCACCGCCCACTTCGGAAAGTGGCACCTCAACGGGCTGAGGGGACCGGGGGTTCCCATCTTCGCCGACGACACCCACCACCCCGGACGCTTCGGCTTCGAGACCTGGGTTAGCGTGAGCAACTTCTTCGACCGGGATCCCCTGATGAGCCGCCAGGGCGCGGTGGAGCCCTTCGAGGGGGACTCCTCGGAGATCATCGTCGAGGAGGCCCTCCGGTACATCCGCCGCGTCCGGGACTCCGGGCGGCCCTTCTTCGTGGTGATCTGGTACGGAACCCCGCACGCGCCGATGATCGCCAGCGAGGCCGACCGAAGGCCCTTCTCCGGACTGCCCCTCGGCCACCAGCACCACCTGGGGGAGCTGGTGGCCATGGACCGGAGCGTGGGGAGCCTGCGCCGCGGCCTCAGGGAGATGGGGATCCACCGCAGCACACTGCTGTGGTTCAACAGCGACAACGGAGGCCTGCCCGCCTACGGAAGGGAGACCGTGGGCGGCCTGAGGGGCAACAAGGGGTCGATGTACGAGGGAGGGCTGCGGGTGCCGGGCATCGTCGAGTGGCCCGACGGAATCCCCTCCCCCCGCACGACACGGGTGCGGGCCTCGACGGTGGACATCTTCCCCACCCTGGCCGAAGCGGCGGGGCTGCCCGCCTCGGCCATGCTGCAGCCCGTCGACGGGATCAGCCTGCTGCCGCTCTTCCGGGAGGAGTGGGAGGAGCGCCCCTCGCCCCTCTTCTTCCACCACCAGAGCCGCGGGGTGGCGATCGAAGGGGACCACAAGCTGCTGGTCACCCGCTCGGGCCACGAGCTCTACCACCTCTCCGACGATCCCGCCGAGACGCGCAACCTCTACGATCCCTCCGACCCCCTCTCCCTGTCCCTCCTCGGGAAGTACCGGGACTGGAAGAAGACCCTGGACGCCAGCCGGGAAGGAAGGGACTACCCCGAGGGGAAGGTCCTGCCGGGCCATCCCGAGCCGGTGCAGTGGCGCGAGGCCCCGGCCTACCAGCCCTGGCTGGAGCGGTTCCGCCGCAACGTCAACCAGTGATCCATGCCCGGGGGCGCCGGCGATGGCGGCCGAATCACGGAGAACGCCCTCCTGTCCGGCATCCGGCCCCGGGAAGCCGGGCAAGCCGACCTAGCGCCGCAGGACCTCAGCCAGCTCCTGGCGGATATCCGCATTGACCAGGACCGCGAGGACCAGGGAGATGACGAATGCCAGGGTGACCGCGGAGAGGTCCTTGAGCATCAGCCTGAGCGCATGCCTCAGGCCCCTGCCCTCGCCCGAGCGGGAGAGCTCCATGCCCAGCTCCCTGCCCGCCAGCAGCCCCACGAACACCCAGGTGGTGCTCATGGGCAGCTGGCTCCACAGCTTGAAGACGAAGAGGATGGCCGCGTAGAGCAGGTCGATCACCGTGGCCGCGCGCACGTCCACCACGGTGGACTTCTCGTCCACCACTCGCTGGATCCTCTCTCCCCCCATGCGGAAGAGGATCCCGAGCCCCAGGACCAGCACGGCCAGGAAGGCGGCCAGCTCCAGAGGATCCAGGGACCGGGGCAGGAACACCGCGATGTTGGAGGCGTCCTGCTGCAGCCAGACCGACCAGAGCGTTCCCGTGGTGATCCACTGGAAGGCGCGCCACCAGGGATGGGGCTTGCCCTGGAACTTTCTGCTCATCAGGGGGCCCAGGACCATCCAGAGGGCGATCGAGAGGGCGAAGGCGATCCCGTAGCCGCACACGCTCTTCAAGGTGACCTTGTAGATCGCGTCGGCGTTGGCGGCGAAGCAGCTTAGCAGGAGGAAGGTGGTGGAGACCGGGATCCGGAAGCGGGTCAGGACCAGAAGGAAGACGGGGGCCCACAGCTGCAGGAAGTGGAACTCCGTCGGCGCCTGGGCGAAGCCCTTGTCGGCAAGGCGCTGGTGGCTGACGTCGCCGCCGAAGAAGTGCCAGCTCCAGAGCACGGTCCCCGCCAGGACCAGCGAGGCGAAGAGCCAGCACAGCCACCAGGGCTTGTCCCGGTTGGAGGCGATGAAGGTCCCCAGGGTCTGTATGCTGTCGTTGGCCACCGCCGAGTAGGCGGCCAGGCAGAAGCCCGTCCACATGGCGATGCCGGGATAGGGAGCGACCAGCACCGTACCGGCGAAGAGGGCGGCGAAGACGGCGTAGGGAAGGAGGCTCCGGGGACCGGACGGAGGGGCCGGCGCGTTCATGGCCGGATCGCGGAGGCTCCGCTGGGCGGCCGGATGGCGGAAGGGACGGCGATGGCGAGGACGCGCTGGAGGCGGAGGGCCGAAGAGGGGGCCGTCTTTCCGTCGGAGCGCAGGGGTCTCAGCGCCTGTCCAAGCGCCTCAGGGACTGGGGGACCCGGACGTTCCGGGCCGAGATCCGGCACCCCAGACGGCGCTTCAGATCCTCCATCTGCTGCAGGAGGGTGTCGCTCTCCTCGGCCATCGCCCCTGCGGCGCGGTAGGCGTCGTCCATGGGAGGAGGGTTCTCCACCCAGGAATGGGGGAAGAGCACGGGCAGCGGAACCTCCGTGGCGGGAGGGCCCTCCTGCAGCGGTCGATGTGCGGCGTTCATGATCCAGGGGAATGCCCTGTGAATGCTCTCAAACGGGCTTCCAGGAGTCAACCTTCCCCACTCCAGATGGGCTGCATGCAGGAGAGCAGGAACGTGCCCGAGAGGCGATCCGGGGAGCGCCCGGACCGGCTCTAGAAGCTCTTGCGCAGGCTCAGGTAGTAGCGCTGGCCGTCGGGTTCGAAGAGGAAGCCGGGGTATCCGTTGGAGTTGTTGTAGTAGGCGAAGGCCGAAGGGGGATCCTGGTCGAACAGGTTCTCCACCCCGAAGGTCAGGGTGGTGTTCGAGTACCAGCGTCCGTCCCCTTCGGAAAATGTGTAGGCGGCCTGCATGTCCCAGATCAGCCGGTCGTCCACCTTGGTCAGGTTCAGCTTGGGGCCGATGTCGGTGAAGCTCGAGGTGTAGCGGCCCAGCAGCGAGACGTGGAGGTCCTCGTAGTTCCAGGCGAAGGTGGTGGTGAACCGGTACTTGAGGTAGGCGTCGTTGTTCGTTCCGATGTTGGAGATCACCAGGGGCTGGCCGTCCTGGGTCCCGATCTGGACATCCACTCCCTGGGGCTCGCGCAGCTCGAAGCGAGTCCCGGTCCCGTAGCCGACATATTCGAACAGGGGCCGGGTGGGGCTGGACTGGGCCAGGTCCTCGATGATCCAGGTGAAGTCGAAGAACCAGCTCAAGGTGCCTGCCGACTCGGTCGGCAGGCTGATGCTGGAGCCCACGTCGATGCCCCGGGTCCGGTTGTACCCCGAGTTGAGGAACACCGTCTCGACCAGCAGCAGGTTGTCCTGGGCGTCGAGCCGGACGTCCTCCCCGGGGTAGGTGAAATCTCCGGCGAAGATGCGGTCGACCGTGTCCTGGGCGTTCATGATCACCAGGTTCTCCCGGGTGATGGTCCAGTAGTCCAGGCTCAGCGACAGGCCCTTCACGAAGTCGGGCGTGTAGACGACGCCCACGTTGAAGCTCTCCGAATCCACCGGATCCAGCTGGGGGTTGCCCCGCCGGTGGATCTGGACCTCGGGATTCAGATCGTCGGGGTTCCAGGGATTGGAGATGGTCCCCAGGCCGGAGTTGAGCCCCATGTAGAGCTCGTAGAGGGAGGGCTCGCGGTAGCCCAGCCCCCAGCTGCCGCGCAGGGCGATCTGGCGGGTGGGGAGGATCCGGGTGCTCACCTTGGGGACGAACGAGGATCGCTCGCTGGTGATGAAGTGGTCGAAGCGCCCGGTCAGGGAGAGGTCCCAGGAGTGTATCCAGGAGTCCATGTCGGGACTGACGATGGGGATGGCGGCGTTGGCGTAGGCGCCGTGGATGTAGCGGTCGGCGTCGGCGCGGGTGGCGATGGAGCTGCCGGCCACGTCGCCGGTCTCGCTGCGGGGATCGAGCATCTGCCCGATGTTCTCCCGCCTCCAGTCGTATCCGAGGCGCAGGGAGACGTCGCCGCCGGGCAGGGAGTAGATGTCGCCGCTGAAGGCGTCCAGGAAGCCGACGAAGAGGTCGGAGGTGGCCTCGTTCTTGAGGGTCACTCTGGCGTTGCCGGCGATCATCCTGTTGTTCTCGCTGTAGAATCCGTCGGCTTCGGAAGCCCCAAAGGGGTTGTAGGGGGTCGTGGTCCCCAGGAAGACGTCGCTGCCGGGATCGAACCAGGGATCGGCGGCGTTCATCAGGCGGTTGATCAGGGACTTGGACACGAAGCGGGATTCGGTGCTGGAATCGACCATGCTGTAGCGCATCCCCGCGTCGAAGCCCCAGGTGCGGCCGGCGATCTCCAGGTCGCGGGCCTCCAGCGCCCAGGTGGTGAAGAAGGCGTCGGTCACCGAGTCGCTGGTGCGCAGGCCGAACTCCTCCAGGCGGATCCGGGAGGTGCCCTCCAGATCCTGGTTGAAGGGGTTGTAGGGGTTGTAGGCCCCTGCGGCAACCTCGCTCAGCCGGTAGAGGTCGTCCTCGGTGCCCAGGACCCCGTCCTCCCCGGGACGGACGGTGTAGCCAGGGCCGGGCTCGGCCGCCATGGTTTCCTCCAGGATCGAGTGGGAATCGGGGCGGTTCAGCGGGAAGGGAGTCATGCCCGGGACCACGATGCTCACTCCCGCGAAGTTCCTGAAGTTTCCGGTCGCGGTCGGAGCCAGGGAGTTGTGCGCCTCGGCGCGGGTGAAGCTGGCGTCTCCCCGGATGCGGTAGTGCTCCGAGCCGGAGAGCTGCCGGGAGTAGCTGAGGTAGGCGCCCATCCTCTCGATGGCGGGAGTCGCCTGGGCCTTGAGGTTGAAGTTGTAGCGGGAGTGCTCCCCCCAGGTGCTCCGGTAGGTGTAGCGGGAGGCATCCAGGAAGCCGTCGTTGATGTCGATGGCGGCGCCGTCGAGCCGGGAGCCGTCGGGATTGGAGGGGCCGCTGGTGGCCAGTATGAGGCGATCCTGGGGAGAAACCTCCTCGCCCTCGACGTCGACCCCGGGAATGGGAGCATCGGCGGCCAGCCCCAGGGCGGCCCGGGCGGCCCCGGCCGAGATCTGAGAGTTCATGGGGATGGAGTTGGAGCTCAGGAAGGGAGGGACGGTGGAGAAGGGCCGGTCGGACTGGAAGATCGAGTTCTTCTTCAGGTAGAAGAGGTTCCCGGTGACGTTTCCGGTGGGATCGTTGATGCCGAAGGAGAGCGAGCTGTAGAACTCGGACGAGTCGGTGCCGCTGGTGTCGTTGCCATAGCGCAGGGTCAGTTCCGCCCCGTCGTATCCCTCCTTGGTGATGATGTTGACCACCCCGGCCACCCCGTCGGCGCCGTAGCGGGCGGTCCCGGAGTCCTTGAGGATCTCCACCCGCTCGATGGAGGAAGCGGGAATCGAGTTGAGGTCCACGAAGGATCTCACGCCGCCCTGGCCGATGGGATAGGAGGAGACTCTCCTCCCGTTGATCAGCACCAGGGTCGCGTCCGGACCGAGCCCTCTGAGCGAGATCGAGGAGGCCGCCGGAGTGAATCCGGTCTGGTTGTTCTGCATGGGAACGCTTCCTCCCCCGTTGATGGCCAGGTTCTGGAAGTACTCCTCGGCGGTGGTGAAGCCCGCGATATCGATCTGCTCCCGGTCGATGACCTGAATCGGGACCGAACGGGACTCGAAGGCAGTCTCGACCTGCCGGATCAGAGTCCCCTCGGCAACGAACTCCTCGAGATCGACGGGAGCGTCCTCCCGGAGCTCCGCCGAGGCCGCCCCGGCTTCCGGATCGGGATCCTCCTGGCCCCGTGCCCACAGGCACGCCCCCGCAAGTACCAGGCAAATCAGCTTAGAGGGTCTCATGGAACCGTAGTATGATCTGGAAGCGATGTGGGTTAACGAAACGGTGCCCCCTCCTGTTTGTCAAACCGTAAATGGGAGCGTCCCGTGCGGAAGCTCCCGGCCAGGCGCAACCTCTGGAATTGGAAAGGGAGCCGCCTGCTCCCCTGTCATCCCAGAAGACCCGGCAGGGGAAGCTTCCACCTTGCGGGTAATCACGCCGGGCCGAAAGGATGAATCCGGCTCTCTCCATCGGATCCCGAACCTCTTTCTCCGAGGACGGACCGGGAGAGCTCCGGTGCACCGGCAGTACAGAGGATCGATCCCACGCAAGCGCGCGGGGAGGAGGCGACATAAGCCTCCTGCCCGTTACGGGCGGAACTGACAGCTTCCCGCGCTTGGGCGCCGGGACCGCCTCCCCCGCAGGGCATCGCATCCTGGAGAGCCGCCCGGAGAGCAGAGCGGGCCATGCATCGTGCGGCGCATCGAGAGGACCTGAGACCGTTCAGGCTTCCATTCCAGGACGAGCCGGTCCTAGCATCTGGCTCCCTCCACCAGTGAAACGCCCCACCCTCTACGCCCTGGCTGCCGTCCTTGGGCTCGCGGAATCGACCCAGGCCTCCCCTCTGGTATTCGAACCGCCGTCCCGCCTGGCCAACGGCAAGCACATCGTCCTCGTCTCGGGAGACGAGGAGTACCGGTCGGAGGAATCCTGCCCCATGCTGGCCAAGATCCTGGCCCGCCGCCACGGTTTCCGCTGCACCGTGCTCTTCGCCATCGACCGGAAGACCGGATGCGTCAATCCCAACCAGATCGACAACATCCCCCACACCGACGTCCTCGGCACGGCCGACCTCCTGGTCCTGGGCACACGCTGGCGCAAGCTGCCCGGCGAGCAGCTGCAGCCCATCCTGGACTACCTCGGCCGAGGCGGCCCCATCGTCGCCTTCCGGACCGCCACCCACGCCTTCGGCGACTCCGGCGGCTACGGAGGCTACGACTGGCAGAACTTCGGCAGGATGGTGGTGGGCGAGAACTGGCACAGCCACCAAGGACGCCACAAGGTGCAGGGGGGAAGGGCGGTTCTGGTGGAGGAGCACGCATTCCATCCCCTGCTCAACGGGGTGGACGACATCTTCACCCCCTCGGACATCTACGGGATCGAGAGCCTCGACCAGCAGGAGGCCACGGTCCTGCTGCGGGGAGCGGTCACCGAGTCGCTGGATCCCTCCTCCCTGCCCGTCGAGGGGCAGAAGAACCAGCCCATGATGCCGCTGGCCTGGCTGAAATCCTACCCCACCCCAGACGGCGAAGGGACCGGGCGGTGCTTCGCCACCACCGCGGGCGCCTCGGTGGACTTCAAGTGGGAGGACCTCCGGCGGCTGTTCATCAACGCCGCCTACCACCTGACCGGCCTGGTGGTCCCCCTGCGGGCGGACGCCGAGCCGGTGGATCCCTTCGAGCCCTCGTTCTACGGCCACCAGCCCGAGGACTACTTTCCGAGGCGCGACCTGCGGGTCTCGGACTTCGGCTGGGGCTCCTCCCCCCGGGTGATCCTCTCCGAAGAGGAGCTGCGCCGGCTGGAGGAGTCCCGGTCCGCCGAGGGAGTCCTGCCCGGGCCCGGGGTGGCGGAACGGATCGTGCTTCTGGGCAACGGCCTGGCGGAGCGGATGCTGCACTACGGCCACTTCGAGACCGAGCTGCACCTGCGGTTCCCCGGAAAGAGGCTGATCGTGCGCAACATGGGCCGATCCGGATTCACCCCGGCGTTCCGCCCCCATCCCGCCCGGCGCTCCCAGTGGGCCTTCCCGGGAGCCGAGGAGCTGCGCCCCGAGTTCGCCATCCACAGCGGGATCGGCCACTACCCCTCCCCGGACGAGTGGCTCTCCGCCCTGCGGGCGGACACCATCGTCGCCTTCTTCGGGATGAACGAGTCCTTCGACGGACCCGAAGGGCTGGACAAGTTCCGCAAGGAGCTGGAGGCCTTCGTGGAGCACACCCTCCGGCAGAGGTACAACGGCGCCTCGCCCCCCCGGCTGGTCCTGGTATCGCCCACCGCGTTCCAGGACCTCTCCTCCCTGCAGGACCTGCCCGACGGCAGCCGGGAGAACGCCCACCTGGCCCTCTACTCGGGCGTGGTCAGGGAAGTGGCCGAGAGGCGCGGACTGGCCCACATCGACCTCTTCTCCCTCACCCACCGCTGGTTCTCGGAGTCGGACGACCGCCTGACCGTCAACGGGATCCACCTCAACGAAGCGGGATACCGGCGGCTGGCCCCCGAACTGGCCCGGCTACTCTACGGAAGCGGATCCGCCGAGCCCACCGGGATCCGAGGCCGGGTGCACGCGGCAGTCAGGGACAAGGACTGGTTCTGGTTCAACGACTTCCAGATGCTCAACGGGGTGCATTCCTACGGAAGGCGCTGGCGACCCTACGGGAACGTCAACTACCCCGAGGAGATCGAGAAGCTGCGCCAGCTGGCCAGCATCCGCGACCGGGCCATCCATGCGGCCCTGCGGGGAGAGGAGATCGACCTGGAGAAGGAGGACGGCATGACCCGGGCCCTGACCGACATCCCCACCAACGCGGCCGGCCGCAGGGAGAACCGCTACCAGTACGGCCAGGACGCCCTCGACAGGTTCTCCATGGCAGAGGGGTACTCTATCGGACTGTTCGCTTCGGAGGCGGAGTTCCCCGAGCTGGCCAATCCGGTCCAGATGTCCTTCGACAACAAGGGACGGCTCTGGGTCTCCACCATGCCCAGCTATCCCCACTACCGCCCCGGGGATCCGCCCCCCAACGACAAGATCCTGATCCTCGAGGACGCCGACGGGGACGGGCGGGCCGACCGCTCCATCGTCTTCGCCGACGGGCTGCATGTGCCCACGGGCTTCGAGTTCGCCCCGGAAGGAGTCTACGTCTCCCTCACCCCGGATCTGGTCCTGCTCAGAGACACCGACGGGGACGACCGGGCCGACCACAGGGAGCTGATCCTCACCGGCTTCGACTCCCACGACACCCACCACGCCGCCGGCGCCTTCTGCGCCGATCCCTCGGGGGCCTTCATGCTGTGCGAGGGGGTCTTCCTGCACAGCAACGTGGAGAGCGCCTACGGCCCGGTGCGCGGGGTCAACGGAGGCTTCTTCCGCTTCAGCCCCCAGCGCCAGCGCCTGGAGCGCACGGTGCAGACGAACATCCCCAATCCCTGGGGCGTCGCCTTCGACGAGTGGGGCCAGGACTTCTTCCTGATCACTTCGGGGACCGACATGCACTGGATGCTCCCGGTGGCGGTCAGGGCCCGGTACGGGGTGTCCACCCGGGGCACGCCCAGCCTGATCCAGAGGGAGCACCGGGTGCGTCCCACCTCCGGCCTGGAGTTCGTCTCCAGCCGCCACTTCCCCGACGAGGTGCAGGGGGACTTCATCCTCAACAACAACATCGGCTACCTGGGAGCCAAGCAGCACACCCTGGAGGACGAGGGCACCGGCTACCGCAGCCGCCACCGGCACGACCTGTTCCAGTCCAGCGATCCCAACTTCCGACCGGTGGATCTCGAGTTCGCCCCCGACGGCTCCCTCTACGTGGTGGACTGGCACAACCAGCTGATCGGGCACATGCAGCATTCGATCCGGGATCCCCTGCGCGACCACGCCCACGGCCGCATCTACCGCATCACCTATCCGGGCCGCCCCCTGGTGGAGCCAGCGGAGGTGGACGGGGCCTCGGTCGAGACTCTCCTGGCCAACCTGGAGCTTCCCGAGCACCGCACCCGCTACCGCAGTAGGAGGGAGCTGCGAGGGCGCCCGGCCAAGGAGGTGCTTCCGGCCCTATCCCGCTGGATCTCCTCCCTGGATCCCGGCCAGGAGCGCCTGATGCTCGAGGGGCTCTGGGTGAGCTGGGGAGCCAACCGGGTGGACGCCGATCTCCTGCGCCGGCTCCTCGGGGCCGAGGCGCACCAGGCCCGGGCCGCCGCGGTGCGGGCGCTGCGCTACAACGCCGGCCGCTTCGAGGATGCCGCCGGGCTGCTGCTGGAGGCGGCGGAGGATCCCCACGGCAGGGTGCGACTGGAGGCCATCGTGGCCGCTTCCTGGCTGGGCGGCGCCGACGGCCTCCGTGTGCTGGAGGCGGCCGCCAGGCATCCGGTGGACTCCTGGATGAGGAACGCCTTCGAGACGGCCAAGGCCAACCTCTCGGGCGCCGAAGCCCCCGAGGCCCCGGCCGGGGAGAAGGCAGGAGCCGCTCCCGCCCACCTCTCCCTGCAGGAGCAGGCGCTATGGACCATGGGCGAGGAGATCTTCAGCCGCGACGGCCACTGCGCCACCTGCCACCAGCAGGACGGCAAGGGGCTGGCCTCCACCGGATTCCCGCCCCTCTCGGGCACCCGGTGGGTCAACGGGAGCCCCCAGAGGCTGATCAAGCTCACCCTGGACGGCATGCACGGGCCCATCGAGGTCCTGGGCAGGACCTATCCCGGCTACGTCCCCATGACTCCCTTCCGGGGACTGCTTAACGACCGGGAGGTGGCCGCGGTCCTGACCTACGTGCGCAACGCCTTCGGCAACCGCGCCAGCTCCATCTCCCCCGGGCAGGTCAGGGAGGTGCGGGAGGCTTCCGGATCCCGGAGCGGCTTCTGGACCGCCAAGGAGCTTCTGGAGCTCCACCCCCATTCGCCGTGAGAGCCCTGCTGGCCCTGCTGCCCTGCCTGGCGGCCCTCTCCCTGCTGGCGTCCGAGCGCCCCAATCTGGTCTTCATCCTGGCCGACGACGCCACCTACCTGGACATGGAGGTGTACGGCGGCCAGGCCCGCACGCCGCATCTCTCCCAGCTGGCCCGGGAGGGCATGATCTTCACCCGCTGCTTCCAGAGCGCTCCGATGTGCTCCCCCACCCGGCACGTCCTCTACACCGGCCTCTACCCGGTCCGCTCGGGCGCCTGGCCCAACCACGCCGCGGTATACCAGGGCACCCGCTCCATCGCCCACTACCTGAAGGAGGCGGGCTACCGGGTCGCCCTGTCGGGAAAGACCCACATCGCCCCCAGGGCGTCGTTCCCCTTCGAGTACAGCGACGAGTTCCGCAGCGCCGATCCCTCGCAGCCCGATCCCTACCCCTTGCTGGAGCAGTGGATCCTCGAGGCCGGGGAGGAAGGGCGTCCCTTCTGCCTCTTCGCCTGCTCCAGCGAGCCCCACTCCCCCTACACCAGGGGGGACGCCTCGGCCTACCCTCCCGCCTCGCTGGTCCTGCCTCCCAGCTTCGTGGACACCCCGAGGACCCGTGAGGACTACTCCCGCTACCTGGCGGAGATCACCTTCTTCGACCGCCAGTGCGGCGCGCTGCTGTCGCTGCTCGACAAGCACGGGCTGCGTTCGGACACCCTGGTCATGGCGGCCTCGGAGCAGGGATCGGGCTTCCCCTTCGCCAAGTGGACCTGCTACGAGATGGGGCTGGCCTCCGGGCTCGTCGCCCGGTGGCCGGGACGCGTCCGGCCCGGTTCCCGTTCCAGCGCCATGGTCGAGTACGTGGACGTCGCCCCCACCTTCCTGGAGGCGGCCGGGGCTTCGATCCCCGGGGGCCTCGACGGGCGATCCTTCCTCCCGGCGCTCCTGGGGCTCAGCGACTCCCACCGCGAGTGGACCTTCGGCATCCACACCACCCGGGGAATCATCGACGGCTCGGACGCCTACGGCATCCGCTCCTGCGGCACGGCCCGCTACCGCTACATCCGCAACCTGAACTCCGGGAAGGCCTTCACCAACGTGGTCACCGGGAAGGACGGCTCCAAGGCCTTGTGGGCCTCGTGGCTCGAGGCGGCCGATGCGGGAGATCCGCATGCCCGGGAGATGACCAGCCGCTACCAGCGCCGCCCCCCCGAGGAGCTCTACGATGTCCTGCTCGACCCCCACTGCCTGGACAACCGCATTGGGGATCCCGCCCTGGCGGATGTGCGCAGGGAGCTCTCCGCCCAGCTGGACCGGTGGATGGCCGAGCAGGGGGACCAGGGACGGGAGACCGAAGCCATGGCCCACGCCCGTCAGGCCAGGAACCTGGGGAGGTTCGGGAACGCCCGCCCATGACCCGGCCGCTGGGCCTTCTCGGCCTGGGACTGATGGGGCAGGCCATCGCCTTCCGCGCCCGGCAGCGCGGCATACCCGTCGCCGGCTACGATCCCAGGGAGGAGCGCCGGGCCGATCTGGACCGGATGGGCATGCCCGCAAAGGCCGATGCCGGCCAGGTCCTCGATGCCTGCGGCACCGTGATCTACGCGGTCCTGGCCACCGAGCAGGTCCGGGATTCCCTGCAGGAGCACGCCTCCCGCATCCGCGAGGGGCACCGCATCGTGGACACCACCACCGGCGATCCGGACCTGAAGGCCGAGCTGGCCCGTCTGCTCTCGGTCCGCCAGGCCGCCTACCTCGACGCCTCGCTGGCCGGCAGCAGCAGCGAGCTGCGCCAGGGCCGGGCCATGGCCCTGGTGGGTGGCCCGCCGTCCCTCCTGGAGGACTGCCGCCCCTTGCTGGAGAGCTTCTGCTCCCGGATCTTCCACCTTGGCGAGGCTGGAAGCGGAGCCCGAATGAAGCTGGTGTTCAACCTGGTGCTGGGACTCAACCGGGCGGCGCTGGCAGAGGGGCTCTCGCTGGCGGGCGGGCTCGGCCTCTGCCAGGCCACCACGCTCCGGATCCTCAAGGAGGGAAGCGCCTACTCCCGGGCGATGGACGCCAAGGGGGAGCGGATGCTCCAGGGGGACTTCGACCGGCCGCAGGCCCGCCTCAGCCAGCACCGCAAGGATGTCCAGATCCTGCTCCAGACCGCCCGGCGGCACGGCGCTCCCCTCCCACTCTCCGCCCAGCACCTCAGCCTGCTCGACCAGGCGATCGCCGCCGGAGCCGGCGACCTGGACAACAGCGCCATACTGCAAGCCTACTCCCGGCATCCGGAAAGTAAGCAGGACTCCCCTTCCTGAGAACGGCGCGCCGACCCGTCCTGTCGGCGGATCGTGCGCGCGAGGAGCGGACCAGGCGCCCGGATAGCCTATCGGCTTCGGCGGCCTCTTGATCCGGAGCCTCCATGACGGCGCCGGCGCAAGCCTCGTGCAGCACGGCCCAGAACAGAAAGAGAAGCGTGCCGGCTGCCAAGGGGGACGAGGATCCCGGTTCCGGATCAGCCGTCCGGATCCCTCATGGCGTCGGGATCCACGCCCATGCGCCGGCACCAGTCCCGGTACAGGTAGGGGGAGATCTCCGAGGGCTTGATCTCGCTGCGCCCTCCCCAGAACACGTTGGTGTAGGTCACGGGCACGCCTTCCTCCTCGAGATGCCGGTCGATGGCCGCTTTGTGCTCCAGGAGCAGATCCCGGTCGGTGCCGTGGGCCACTCCCATCACGTTGACGTGGTGGAACTCGGGGCCTCCCTCCCGCCAGTAGGCATGGGTCATGATGTGGTGACGCCCCACCTCCCCGCCCGCCTGCAGCTCCCTCCCCTCGGGCACGGCCCAGTGGAAGAGGGCGTTGAAGCGGGTCACCTTCTCGCCCGTGCGCAGCGTCTTGACGTGCTCCAGGAAGGTGGAGAAGCGCCCCACCACCTTCCTCCCGTCCAGCTCCGAGGCCACCCGGCAGAACTCCTCCACCCCGACTCCCGCCTCCCGGGCCCGGCCCTCCCACAGATCCCCTTCCAGCTCCTCGGGATCCAGCTCCCTCTTGAGCGCGGTGAGGATCCTCCATTCGTGCCCGGTCAGCTGGACCAGGGCCACCTTGGTGGCCTCGGCCGGAACCTCGGCACGGGAGCCCGGGGGCATGCCCCGCCGTCTCACATGCCCCACCCCCAGGGCGAACAGGCAGCGGGCGGGCATCAGGCGGAAGCGCTCCGCGCCGGTCCGTTCGGCCAGGAGCTCGCAGTGCCTGGACAGGGAGTAGCCGTCCGGGACCTTGAGCGTTGTCCACAGGCGGTACGAGGCCCCGGCGGTGGCCGGATCGGCGGAGCGGGTCACCACATGGCCCGAGAAGGGGTCTTCCTCGAACATGAAGTCGAAGGCCCGATCCATCCTGCCCTGCGGCACTCTCCAGGCCACCAGGGCGCCCCGCGCCAGCGAGGTGGCCAGCAGGGTCTGGCGGATGCGGCGGATCACCCCGGCCCGCAGCATGGCCTGCAGCCGCTCGACCACCACCCCTCTCTCCACGCCCGACTCGAGGGAGATGCGTCCCACAGGATCCCTCAGGAAGCCCTGGATGCGATCCTCGGACACCTTCAGGATCCGGGAGTTGACCGGATCCGTGGTTTCTATGGGCGCCTGTTCCACGAGCCGTCGGCCGCGCTGCGGCGGCGGACGGTTTTCTACCACGTGCCCTCGCTGGAATCCATGCTCATCCTCTGCGGAGCAGCTCCATCTTCGGGAGATCCCGCTAGATCCCTTGGCCGCCCCACCAGACTCAGCAGAGGTTCCGCCGATCGCATGCGCTGGAGACGCCCCGACCCGAGCCTCGGCTTCGGCCAGGGGAGGCTCTTCGGCCGCAAGTTGCGCCATGGCGGCTGCGAATCCGTCGATCCGGCCGTTCGGGCCCGGTCCTGTTCCTGTCCCCGTGCCGCCCGCTTCCTCGTCGGCCAGCGCTCCAACGCCTTCTTCCGGCACACCGGCGCCCATTGCGATCCAGCCGGGCCGAGGCCGCCAGGATCATCGTGCCCCCCAGCGGCTTCCGCTACCGGGGACACGAAACGTCGCCAGCTCGGGAACTACGGCAGCCTCCGGCTTCTGCTGGAAAGGTACGGACCCGTGTCCGCCATTTCCCCGTAGCGTGCGCCGTCTGCGCCATGCTCGCGGCTCCTTCCACGCTCTTCACTCGGGCCGCGACGATCGCTCCCGCCTGCAGCCTTTGGAGCATCGGCAGATGCGGGATCCCCGTCCGGCCTGCAAGCAGAGAGAATCCTGCCTTCCCGGACCACGGGGCGTGTCCCGGACGCAGTCTTCAGACGGCGCCGTCCTGGGCTTGGAGCGGTTTCGGCGGAAGGGAGAGGCCCAGGAGGCGGAGGCCCTCCAGAGTGAGGTGGGGGTGGATGCTGCCGATGCGGGAAACAGCCTTGCAGAGGAGGGGGGCGTATCCTCCGGTGGCCACCGCCTGGAGATCGGGAGCATCCAGCTCGCCGGCCAGCCGGTCTAGGAGATGGCCGATGAGGCCCCGGTAGCCCTGGACCGTTCCGATCAGCATGGCCTCGGTAGTGCTCTTGCCGATGGATCCGGGCGGCTCCTCGAGATCCAGCCGAGGCAGCAGAGCGGTGCTCTGGTGGAGGTGATCGGTGAGGGCCGAGAGCCCCGGGGCGATGATCCCCCCGATGTAGCGGGACTGCGGGTCCACCACATCGAAGGTCACCGCGGTGCCAAAGTCCACCACCACCACCGGAGCCCCGTAGTGGCGGGTGGCCGCCATGGCGTTGGCCAGGCGGTCGGCCCCGATGGTCTCGGGACGAGGGTAGTCTATGCCGATGCCCGACACGTTCGCGTGGGTGAGCAGGACCGGCTGGAGGCCGAAGGCGCCGGCGAGCAGGGGCATGGCCTTGCGGGTAGCCTCCGGCACCACCGAGGCAAGTACCACGGCTTCGGGGTCGGCCGATCCCGCCAGCTCCCGGATCCGCGGCAGGGCGCCGGCCCAGCCTCCGGTGAGGAACTGACTGGTGGCGAGGATGCGCTCGGAATCGCCCAGGCCCAGGTGGGTGTGGGTGTTCCCGATGTCGATGCAGAGGATCACTGCGCTTCAGGATCCGAGGCTGGCCTCCCCGGAATGGAGAGTGTGGAGGCTTCCCTCCCTGGTTCGCAACAGGAGACTCCCGTCCTCGTGGAGGGCTTCTGCCATGCCGACGAGCCGGCGGGAGCCCTGGAGCACGGTCACGGTCCGGCCCAGGGTGTCGCAGCGGCGGCACCATTCCCGGTGGAGGGCGGGGTAGAGCCCCTGGAGCAGGCCAGTGTAGAGGCCGTCGAGCTCCGAGAGGAGCCGGGCGGCCACTTCGTTCCGGTTCCAGCCGCGTCCTGCGCACATGCGCATAGAGGTGGCCAGGTGGCGCAGATGGAAGGGAAGGTCTTCCTCGCTCTGGTTGACGTTGAGCCCCATGCCCAGGGCCACCGGCGACGGGCGGTCCGGGCCCAGGTGCGCCTCGGCGAGGATGCCGGCCAGCTTCCGTCCCCCCGACAGGATGTCGTTGGGCCACTTGATCGCCGGAGGGATTCCCGTGAGCCCCTCGAGGGTGCGGGCAAGGGCCACGGCTCCCATCATGGTAAGACGGGTGTGGCGGGCGGGCGGGCCGGGAGGATGGAGGAGGACCGAGAGGAGCAGGCTCCGGCCTCGGGGGCTCTCCCAGCGGCGGCCCATCCGGCCCCTGCCCTGGGTCTGGAGCTCGGCCAGCGCCACCGTGCCCTCCTGAGCCCGGCTGCGGGACCAGCGGAGCACGGCCTCGTTGGTGGATCCGGTCTCCTCCAGGACCCGGATGCTGGAGCCCACCACCCTGCCGGGCCCCAGGCGGGCGGCAATCAGGGCGGCGATCAGGCGCCCGGGCCGGCGATGGAGGCGCCACCGGCCCGGATCCCGCTCTCCGATCCCGAAACCGTTGCGGACCAGGCTCCGCATCCTCCGGCGCAGATCCGGGACGCCGAGGCCGGCCCGCCGGGCCAGCTCCCCCTCCTCGGCCCCGCCCGCCCCCACCTCGAGCAGCGAGGCCAGGACCAGGGCGTCGGGACTCACCGGACCGGTTCCAGCTCCAGGGAGAGATCGGCCACCGGCGCCGAATGGGTGAGCGCCCCCACCGAGATGAAGTCCACCCCGCACTCGGCCACCTGGCGCACCGTGTCGAGGCCGATCCGCCCGCTGGCCTCGGTTGCGATCCTCCCGGCCACCGTCTCCACCGCCCGGCGCAGTAGAGGCAGGGGCATGTTGTCGAGCAGGATGCGATCGGCACCGGCGTCGAGGGCGGCTCGGACCTGGTCCAGGCAGTCGGCCTCCACCTCGACGCGCTTGCCGGGATAGCGGGCCCGGATCCGTTCCACCGCATGGGCGATCCTGGAGGCCATGGGGCCGTCGAGGGCCATCAGGTGGTTGTCTTTGACCAGCGCCATACCGGCCAGATCCATGCGGTGGTTCTCCCCGCCCCCCGCCCGGACCGCCCGCTTCTGCTCCCGCCTCAGTCCTGGAAGGGTCTTGCGGGTGTCGAGGATCCGGCAGGGGAGGCCCTCTACGGCCGCCACGAAGCGGGCGGTCAGGGTGGCGATCCCCGAGAGGTGGCCCAGGCAGTTGAGCGCGGCCCGCTCGGCGGTGAGGACCGAGACTGCAGAGCCCTCGATCGAGAGGACCGTCCCCCCCGGCTCCAGCCTGTCCCCGTCGCCGTGGGGAAGGTCCAGATCCAGATCCGGATCCAGGGAGCGGAAGACGGAGCCCGCCAGGCTGGTTCCCGCCAGGACCAGCTCCTGGCGGGCGAGGATCCTGGCCCGGCAGCGGGCGCCGGGCGGCACCAGGGCCGAGGTGGTGATGTCGCCCTCTCCGATGTCCTCCTCCAGGAAGGAAGCGGGGCGGGTGGCCCCGCTCATCCGCCCGGGATCGACAGCCGGTAGAACTGCGCCGCTTCCTCCATCGGCAGGCAGTAGGTGGTGCTGGCCGAACCGGCCTCCACGGCCTCCTCCAGGGTCCAGGGCCCGCGGGCCGGATCGCCGCTCCGCTCCACCCGGTAGACGGCTCCCGGCACGCTCTCCCACTCCAGGCAGATCCGGCCGTCCTCCCGGACGATCGAGAGGCGGACCGGCGGCGAGGCCGGAGACTGGTCCAGCCGTTCGATACGGAAGTAGCGCAGAGGGGTGTCCCCTTCCAGGCAGCGCTCCATGTCGGCGCGGTCGGCCTGCTCCTCGGCCACCCGGATCCACGGTTCGTCCAGGGCGGCGCGTCCCATCACCGCGTAGCTCTCCCCCTCCTGCGCCCGCCAGTACAGGCAGAGCATGCCGTCCTGCCAGCGGGCCGCCAGGGCCGGTACCTCCGGAAGATCCTCCCTGGGCAGGGCCCGCACCCGGTAGAAGCGGTAGCTCCCCTCCCGGGGCAGGCAATGGCGGGCCGGATGGAGGCTCCCCTCGGGAGCGTCGGCCCACGAGAGGTCCTCGATCGTCTCCCAGGCCTCCTCGCCCAGCGCGCCGCGGCCCTCGATCCGGTAGATCCGCCCCCCGGCCGCCTGCCAGGAGAGGCAGAGTTGCTCCCCTTCCAGCTCCATCGCCAGCCGGGGAAACTCCTCCTCCAGCCGCTCGACCGGGCGCACCCGGAGGTAGCGCCACGGGACCGGGAGCGGCAGGCAGCGCTCGGGACGGTCCGAACCGGCCAGCACCGTGGCGATCGGAATCCAGACGGCCTCTACCAGTGACCTCCTTCCCTCGACCACGTAGCTGCCTCCGATCTCCGCATTCCAGCGCAGGCACAGGGTATCCTCCCCCACCGCCAGCTCCAGCTGGAGGTCTCCTGGATCCGGCTCCTCCGGCCCGGCGACGCTCGCCCGGAAGTAGCGGTAGCCGGTGGGAAGTTCCAGGCAGTGGACGACGGAAGGGCCGGCCGCGGTCGTCCGGGCGATCGGCTCCCAGGCTTCCGAGGAGAGGGAGGTCCTTCCCTCGAGGAGGTACCGGACTCCCGCCCTGGAGGGCCACGACAGGCAGACCTCGGTGGCCGAGACCCAGAGGGCGGGGAGGATGTAGTCATTTTCCTCCGGAGGCGCAGGCTGGCGGAGGATGGAGAAGTAGCGGTAGGGAGTGTCGAGCGGCAGGCAGCGCCTCTCCGGGTCAGAATCGGCCACCACCCGCACGATGTCCTCCCAGTCCGGATCGTCGATCCGGATCCGGCCCTGCACCAGGTACTCCTCGCCGGGGACCGCCTCCCAGGACAGGCAGATCTCGTCCTCCGACACCGCCAGATCGGGGACGACGCGCTCTTCCTCCGTTGGCGGCCGAGTCTGATCGAGGATCGAGAAGTAGCGGTAGGGCGTATCGAGCGGCAGGCAGTGCCTCTCCAGCTCCGAATCGGCCACCACCCGAGCGAGGCCGTCCCATACCGGATCGTCGATGCGGGTGCGGCCCCGAACCAGGTACTCCCTTCCGGGGACCGCCTCCCAGGACAGGCAGATCTCGTCCTCCCCCACCGCCAGATCGGGAACGATGTACTCCTCCTCCGCCGGAGGGCGGATCTGGCGGAGGATGGAGAAGTAGCGGTAGGGCGTGTCGAGCGGCAGGCAGTGCCGCTCCGGATCCGAAGCGGCCACCACCCGCTCGATGGTCTCCCAGTCCGTATCGTCGATCCGGATCCGGCCCCGCACCAGGTACTCTTCGCCGGGCGACGCCTCCCAGTAGAGGCAGAGCCGATCGCCCTCCACCGCCAGCTCGGGAAGGATGGTCTCCTCCTCCACCGGCAGGACCTGGTAGAGGATGGCGAAGTAGCGGTAGGGCGTATCGAGCGGAACGCAGTACTTCTCCGGATCCGAATCGGCCACCACCCGGTCCAGCGTCTCCCAGAGCGGATCGTCGAGCGAGATCCGGCCCTGCACCACGTACTCCCTGCCAGGGACAGCCTCCCAGTAGAGGCAGAGGCTGCCGTCCTCGACCACCGGTTCGGGAAGGATGTAGCGGAAGCCGTCGTCCTCCCCCAGGACGGCCCGGATGCGGTAGGCGATTTCCTGGTCATGGCGGTTGACCACCCTCAGGTACCACCGGCCGGGAGTGAGCGGGGGGGTGGAGACGCCGTCCAGGAGGATCGACTCGAGGGCCGGGCCGGGATTCCTGCTGGCCGCGTCGAACCGGTCCAGATCCGGTTCGGGATAGCGCTCCCAGCGGACCACCAGATCCAGGTCGGAGGGCCCGCCCGCATCGGGCAGGGGCTGCAGCTCGAAGGTGACCGAGGGGGCCCAGGGGGGGACCTCGAAGAGGTAGATGTCGGGCCGCTGCCCCTGGGCCCCGGCGGTTCCGCTGCGCCAGATCCCGTCCTGGAGGGTCCAGTCCGAAAGGTCCAGAGTCTGCCGGGCCCGGATCCGGTAGGTCAGGGCCCCCTCCTGGGGGTTTACCACTGCCAGGTACCAGACGCCCGGATCGAGCGGGATGTCCCCGTCCCCGACTCCCAGCCGGAGGACCAGGGGCCCGCTTCCGGCGGCTAGGGCGTCGTGCGCCTCCTCGCCGGGCAGGAAGCCCCGGGCCAGGTAGAGCTCGATATCCTCGCCGGCGTCCCCCACCAGGGGCTCCAGATCGAAGACCACCTCGGTGGCCTGGGGCAGCACCTCGAAGCGGTAGTGGTCCCTCTCGAAGGCCTCGCCGGGTATCGAGGGAACCACGGTGTCGGCCACCCACTCGTCGTTGGGAAGATCGGCCACCGGCCCCGCACCGTCGTATGAGGTGGCGGTGATGGTGAAGGCGAGATCCTCGGCATGGGGATTGTCCACCGCGGCGAACCACGGCCCCGACAGGTCGGGCATCGCCTGGTTGGTGCGCAGCACGATGCTGCCCGATCCGGGCCGATCGGGATCCCCGGTGGCGCTCCGGTCGCCGGAACCGGGCGCCGGGAGATCGTCCCAGCGGACCACCAGCGGGGCCAGGTCCGAGAGGTGGCCCAGATCCCAGTGGAGGGAGGAGGCGCCGCTGCGGGCCAGGTCGAGGTAGAAGTAGGTGCCGATCCCGTCCGGGCTGGGAGGCACGGAGTAGTCCGTCGGAATCCCGTCCTCCAGGTGGATGACGTCGTAGGGGACGCTGGTCTCGTTGGCCACGATCGAGTATCGGACGTCCCGGTAGCCGGGATCGGCGTTGAAGACCCCCACGAAGTAGTCCCCGGCGGGTATGGTGGCCGGGGGGCGGATGGTGAAGAGGAGGCTCTCGGGCGACAGGTCGCTGTTCCTGGACTCGAGGTCGAAGAGGTCCAGGTCGGGCAGCGGCAGGCCGCGGCGCCCCACCGCGTCCACGTCGCCGTCCTGGGGGGTGATCAGGAATTCCAGCGAGGCCACGTTGGCCCCGGCCCGGTAGCGGTAGTACTGGAAGGGAACCACGTCGGGGGAGGGGATCACATTCTCCCTTGGCACCCCGTTCTCCAGGTCGATGATCACCGTGTCGTCCTGGTCGAAGCGCACGCACAGCTCGAAGCCGTTCTCCGATTCGGGATCGGTGTTCCTCACCCCCAGGTAGTACCGTCGACCGGGTTCCAGACGGGGGGGATCCAGCGCCTCCAGAGTCTGACCCTCCGGGTCCAGGATCCGGGTTCCGCTCAGGTCCAGCAGCACCTCGCCCCCACCCTCCCCGCCGAATCCGGTCTCGAGCAGGCTGGAGCCCCCGGGCCGGGGCAGCCCCTCGTCGTGGAGCATCAGGGTCAGGCTCCCCTCGGTGGCCAGGGAGTTGGTGGCGATGGTGGCGCTGCGGGGCACATCGACGATGTAGTAGAGGGTCTCCTCCTTTCTGACGGTATCGGAGACGCACTGGCCGTTGCGCAGATTCACGGCCGGATAGTTGGTCTCTGCCAGGCTGAGCAGCAGCTGCCAGGAATGGAGGATCGGCAGCAGGGGCGGATCGCCCGGTCCGGGACCGGCGCGGCGGTCGAGGATCTCGAGGGTCCACTCCCCGTTGGCCCTCTGTCCGTCGAAGACGTCCATGTCCTCCTCCCCGAAGTGGTACTCGACGCCGGGCGTGTCCCGGATCTCGATGGCGTCCAGGTGCAGGGGCACGCCGGGGGAGGAGCCCGAAATCTCCAGCACGGTGACCTCCTCCCGGGGGGTGAAGCGGATCGGCTCCGGAACCACCCAGCCGGGGCTGCCCAGGATGTCCCTGGCCCACTCTCCCGAAAGGTAGAGGCTCCCCAGCTCCTCTCCCTCCAGGCCCTCGGAGCGTGTCGAGAAGAAAAGCTCCCGGCTCCGGCCCGGCTCCAGCTCCAGCGATATGGCCAGGCGCCCCTCCTCCAGCCGGAGATGCTGGACACCCACGAAGGAGCCTGCTCCGCCAACCACCGTCGCCTCGCCTGAGGTCACCGTCCAGAGCTGGCCCTGCGCGTTGGCCGGGAAGGTGTCCCCGATTCCGTAGATTCCGGGATCGGCCTCCTCGAAGCCGCTGACGGGAAGGATCTCGATGATCCCGTCGGAGGCGTACGGGGGCGAGGCGAACTTGATGTACTCGGAGGTGTCGCCGGGATCGTCGCTCAGGCCGCCGAAGCTCGTGCCGGATCCCTCGCCCCTCCCCCATCCCCGGGCCTCGGTCCCCCCGCGGTTCTCGGCCAGGAGGGCCCGGCTGCCCGTCGGGCCGATCAGGTGCATGGCCAGGTCCGATGCCCGGGGATGGTCCAGGCGCAGGCCGACCTTCACGTCGGCGATCACCCGGTTGTCGGGGACGCGGATGCGGGAGCGGACCAGGGCGTCGTCGGGGATCCCGACTCCGGTCTCCTCGGGCAGGAAGGGCTGCTCGGCCTGGATCAGCAGATTGCGCTCGATGCGGTAGAGCAGCTTGTAGGCCACCGTTTCCAGGTTGGGGTTGTAGATCCCCAGGTAGTAGCGCCCATGGCTGAGGGGCGGCACGTCGTCCCGGGTCAGCCTCAGGCTGATGCGATCGCTGCCCTCAGGCGCCAGAGTCCGCTTGTCGTAGACTGAGAGGGTGGGAAGGTCTCCCCGCCTCAGGTATAGGTCCAGCGGCAGACCGAACTCGTACAGGTCTATTTGCAGGGCGCTGGCATCGGCGGGAATGTCGATGACGTGGTAGTCGAAGGAGAGGGCCTCTACCTCCCCATCCAGGGGCTCACCCTCGGCAAGGAAGTTGGGAGTGGCGATCAGCCTGAAGCTCACCACCCGTCCCTCGTGGGTGAGAGCGTTGTCGATCTGGTTCATCAGCCAGACCCCGTCGCCCGGTTCGCCGATGAAGCGGACCAGGCTCCCCGGCCCGTCGCTTCGGACGCGGACCAGGTTCTCCGGCCCAGTCGTGCGGTCGCCGCTTCTGCCCAGGTCGTCGTACTGCGCCCTCAGCTCCCCGGACACGCCATCAGGGTTAAAGGTGGTGTGGTTGTTGAGCACCATCGATACGCCCCGGTGGCTCAGCTGGCCCAGAAGGTCCCCGATGTCCTGGTGCTCCAGGCTCAGATCGGCGACCACCTTGCGTACGGTGAAGGCGTCGAGGGGGTTTCCCAGGGCAAGGGTGAGCGCCGCTCCCGGAACGGTGGGGGAGCCGTCGGGGATGATCCCGTCCTCCAGAAGCACGCCCTGCAGGAGCCGGTTCCCGGTTTTGGGATCGGTCTGGTCGAAGGGCTCCTCCTGCGAGAGTCCCACAAAGGCGTACTGGCCGCCCTGCCGGTCCTCGCTCTTGACCCCGATGTAGTAGATCTGATCCTCCCCCAGGGCCTGGTTCTCGAAGATCACCGACTCGGTGCCTCCCCGCTGCCGGGAGGCGCCGATCCCCCGGGCCGGGTCCCCGGCCACGGCCTCGGCCAGCACGGCCGGTTCCAGGTTGGTCAGGGCCGGGTTGCGCGAGACGTAGAGGTCGATATCGGCCTCCTGGTTGCGGGGCAAGGCCAGGTTGGGCGGCAGGAAGGTGGCGAAGGCCACGTTGGGCCCGTTGGTGTATCCCAGGGTGTTGTTCTCGGGGGGGGGCGCGTTGGTAAACACGTAGAAGCGCCACTGCTCCGCCAGTCCGTGCTCCCCTTCCAGCAGCGGGGCGTTGGAGCCCACCCGGTCGGCC
Organism: Limisphaerales bacterium; assembly: GCA_965221075.1. GTDB lineage: Bacteria > Verrucomicrobiota > Verrucomicrobiia > Limisphaerales > AAA164-E04 > UBA2970. The sequence continues at coordinate 1,787,228 of OZ244865.1, read as the reverse complement.
AGGCGGGGGACTCGGTTGGTGATGCCCACCACCAGGGGCAGCTCCAGAAGCGGTCCGGCGGACTCGCCGCTCTCCTCCAGCCGGAAGGGAGCCGCCTCGGGAACCTCAGGATTGTCGCCCCATGAAACCACCAGGGCGTAGTCCTGGACCACCCCGTCGGCATGGCCCGGGAGGGCGTTGACATTGACCCTCCGCGCCCGGACCGAGACCACGTAGCTCTTGTCCAGGGGGGGCTGGAGGTAGACGTTCTCCACGTTGTTAACGTTGTCCCAAGCCGGCACGTCGTTGGTGGTTCCGGCGGTGTACTCCGCTCCCGACAGGAAGCGGTTCCCGAAGAAGAGCTCGCCGGTGACCTTGTTCGAGACCACCAGATCCAGGTCGTTGACCAGCTTGATCGCTCCGGCCGGGTTTCCGGGCGGGTCGGTCCACACCAGGGAAATCCTCAGGGGATGGGAGCGGTTCTCCGCCCCATCCTCCTCGCCCTCCCCCAGAACGAGGTCCCAGCTGCTGCTCTCGCCGGTGGCCATGGCCCCCTCGGCACCCTGGTCCAGGAAGCGCAGGGTGGCGGAACCCTCCCAGAAGTCTCCCCCCTCCCCCAGACTCTCGGGCAGGCTGTTGGCCAGCGAGGGGACGCCCCAGCCCTGGTAGTTGATCAGGGGGTCGATCTGGAAGTCGTAGAGGGAGCCGACGGTGCGGGATCCGTTGATCAGCAGGGCCTTGAGCAGGGCGGGGCTGGGGTCGTGCCCCCGTTGGTGGAAGAACTCCTGGAACAGGCCCAGCAGCCCAGAGACAGCCGCCGCCGATGCGCTGGTCCCGCTGGCGATCCGGTAGTGGGGCTCCAGCTCCCGGTTGATCTCCTGGATCCCCTCCAGTAAGGACTCGTCGCCCACCTCCTCCTCGGTCAGGACATGGATGTCGATGGTGACCGGATGGTCCTGGGAATGGCCGATGGCGTAGCTGAGCACGCCGGGGCGCAGCTGGAGCGGGGAGTCCACCCCCGTGTGCAGGGTCACGTCCGAGACGCCCACCCGATCCTCCTCTTCGGCCATGCCGCCGTAGCGGGCATGGATGGTCATGGCGGGCAGCGTCTCGGGAGAGCTGGCGTTGGACGCCACCGAGATGCGCACGCTGACCGCCTGGAGGGGGACGAAGAGGGTGTATTGCGAGAGGCTCCCCGGGGCCACCGTCTCGTTGGTGAGCCGCACCACCCGGGTGTCAACCAGCTTGTCGGGCTCCCGCCATCCGGCCGAGCGGGCCGAGATCACGAAGGTGCCCGGAGCCACCACGTCCGGCTTGAACCGGCCCCCTCTGCCCTCGATCCCCACCCCCACGTTGCCCCGCGAGGACAGGGAGGCTATTTCCCGCGAGCTGTCGGTGGAGGGGAGCAGGACGTCGTTGGTTAGGTACCGGTGGTTCTCCAGCGCCCCCACGGTGATCACGTTCTTGGCGGTGGCCGGCGAAGCGATGCTCCCGGCTCTTCCTCCCCTCCCCTCGCTGTTTCCGGATCCCTCGTTGCCGGCCGAGAAGACGTAAAGGACCGGCTGGGCTCCCTCGATCCTAGGGAGGGAGTCCCGCACCGCCGCGTCGAAGGAGGCGGCGCTGGAGTCGTACTCGGCGATGTCGGGGTAGTTCCAGCTGTTGTTGGAGACCAGCACATTGGTGCGCTCAAGATGCTGGTAGCTGTAGCGTGCCGAGGACTGCTGAAGCCCCTCGTCCGAGTCCCAGGGGCCCAGCAGCCGGGACAGGGCGAGGACGAATAGCTCGGCCTCTGGCGCCATCCCGTGGAAGTTGGCGTTGGTCGACGATCCGAAGTCGATATCGATCTCGGGGGTGCTCTCCCCGCTGCCGATCATGATCCCGGCCATGTGGGTGCCATGTCCGCTTCTGTCTTCGAGCGCCGAGGGATCGGGGGAGGAGACCCGGCCGGCCAGATCCGGATGCCCCGCGTCCACCCCGGTGTCGTGCAGGCTCAGCAGCACGCCTTCGCCCGAGAGATCATGAAGATTGGTATTGGACAGGTTGGAGGGATCGCTGTCGGCCCCCAGCCGCACCCGCACCAGGTCGCTGGCCAGCCGGCGGGGCCGGGCCCTCTCCACCAGGAACACCCCGTCCAGGGAGGCGACCCGCGCCAGCCCGGAGTCCGGGATCCGCACACGCACCTGGGGACCGAAGGGGGAGAGCGACTCGCTTTCGGGCTCGCAGCCCATGTCCTCCAGGCCCTGAAGCGCCTCCTCCCGAGCGTCGGCGAAGAGCGTGAGCTTCAGGGCCAGGGGCCCGCCTTCCGCCGGCCCCTCCAGAACCCGCTGCAGCAGGCCGCTCTGCAGCTTGAAGTAAGGAGCAAAGGGAAGCAGGGCCCGGGTGGCCTCGTGTCCGCGGAGCCTCTCCGCCTGCCGTGGAGCGGCGCGCACAACCCAGGCCGAGTGGGGAACGTAGGCCACCGTCTCCACTCCCAGACGGGCCAGCAGATCCCGATCGGGAGGGGCGTCGGACTGCCACAGCCAGCTGCGTGTGGAGGGAGGAGCGCCGAGATTTCCGGGAATCTCCAGGGCCAACGGCCTGGCGGTGTCGATCAGGGCGTTCTGCAGCAGGATGGCGCTCTCCCGGCGGGAGAGTTCGTCCAGATCCAGCGGGGTGTTGCGCAGGCGGAAGGGAAAGCCGGGATCCTGCGGAATCCGGGCCTGCTCCCGTGCCCCGGGACCGGGCGGCTCCGAGAGGGCCAGCAAGGGGTAGTTCTGCTCCGAGGAGGCCGGACGGCCCCCCTCGAAGGGAGCGGCCGGCCGGTTCTCCCAGATCAGGAGGGAGACGAGGCCGAGAGCCAGGATGCCGAGCAGGATCCGGCTCGCGAAGCGGGTTCCATGCCGGCCCGGCATGGATCGGGACCGGCTGCTCCCCCTATCCTGGACCCTGTGCCCTGACATCCCCCTCGCTCCCGGTCAGTCCGAAGGCAGGACCACCTCGCTCTCGACCACCGCCTTGAGATCGTGGGGCCCCCCGTCGAACCGGACCACCCGCTTGAGAGCGAACTCGGCGGTCACCTGGTAGTTTGTGCAGATGTTGAAGAGCCTCTCGGGAACCGGATCGGTCCTGAGGGAGCCCTCGGCCGGCTTGAGGGCCTGCCCGTAGGCGTAGATGGTCACCCGGGGCTCGTCGTCCTTGAGCAGGGAGAGGATCTGCTGGGGGATCCGCTCCACCGCCCGGTCGTCGAGCCCGCCCTGCCATATCGTCCCGTTGGTCCAGTCCAGGTAGGGGGACTCGACGGTCAGGGCCGGAGTGGCCAGCACGTCCCCCAGGGAGGGGAAGCGCCCCCCGTCGAAGCGCAGGCGGGTGGCATTGATTCCCCTCTCCCCCTCCACTATGCGGACCAGGGGGGCGTCGGCCCCGTTGAAGCGGCTGCGGGGAAGCCCGTCCCCAAGGGCCGGCTCGATCTCTGCCGTATCGAACAGGGGCGGCTGGGAGCCGTGAAGGTTCCTCGCGTACACCTGGAGGGGATCCTGGGGCGTGAGGACCCTCACCCCCGAGAGGGCCGCCGACCAGGCCGCCAGGCCCGGCTGGTTGACCGACAGCAGCCCCCGGGAGTGGTCCTCGTGCAGGACCGCGGTGAACAGGCCGGGAATCTTCCAGTCGTTGGTGGGATGGGTCCCGTAGCTGCCGGACCATTCGTACCAGCGGTCCAGCGCCTCCGGCAGGAGGTTGCCGTCCACCGGGACCGGGGAAGGCTCCTGCCCGGGATCCCAGGGATCCTCCATGGCCATGGTGCGGAAGGGATAGCTGTCGCCCTCGGTACCGGGATTGATCCGGGGAAGATCTTGGACGGTGACCATCCTCAGGCGGGTGTTGCGCCCGTCGGCGTCGGAAACCTCCTCGCCGGTGGTTCCCACATAGGCCTTCAGGTATATGGTCTGCCAGGGCGTGCCCCGGTGGATCTGTCCCAGCTGGCCCACGCTGGCGAAGTTGTTGGTGGGGAACTGCCAGTCGTCGGCGCTGCGCACCAGGGGATCCTTGTGGGCCATGTTGTAGCGCTCGGGAGGCTCTCCGTTGATCTGCCCGGGCCAGGGATCGTAGCGCTGGTTGACCGCGCCCGTGGGCCGGCCATAGCCGTCGTCGGGACCGAATCCGTGCAGGTCCTCCATCGGAACGTCCTGTCCCGGAACGGCGAAGCGCTTCTGGCTGACCAGCCCCACCGGATCCCTCAGGTCCTCCTCGGTGTAGTGGACCAGCGGGTCGTTGGCCTGGAGCGTATAGTAGATGTGCTTGCGCACCGAGGGGGAGAAGGGCACCTGCCGGCGAACGCTCTTGCGGGGATCCTTCAGGCGGCGGTAGGCGTCGTTCAGCTCGTAGGCGGACAGGTAGCGGGGAGGATACTCGAGGAAGGTGCGGAACAGGTCGATGGCCTCCTCCCTATCCCGCCCGGCTCCCCGGCCAACGAAGGAGTTCCAGACCGTGGAGGAGACCGGCAGATCCCCCAGAGATGTGACGATCTGCTTGAGCACCCCCAGGGGAGGCGCCAGAGGGTGCGTGCTGCCCAGGCGGTCGTTGGACCAGTACTCCCCGAGCTCCGAAACACCGGCCAGGCCCTCGACGTCCCCCAGCATCTCCTGGGTCAGATCCAGGTGCTGGTCGAGGTTGTCCAGGTTGACGAAGTCGAGGATCCGTCCGCTCTCCATGTCCATGATCAGAGCCCGGATCCGGTTGGTCAGGTTCACCCCCAGCGCCTCCATGGGGAAACCCGGCTGGTCGGGGAAGAAGCGGTCCACATTGTCGCTCAGATCTCCGGCCACGGGGATCAGGCGCCCCTGTGCGTGGTTGTAGACCGCGCTGGGGGCCCTGACCATCCGTCCCGCGTGCTCCAGGACAAGAGCGGTGTCGTTGCTGTAGAAGGGAATCTTGAACTCCTTTCCGCCCCAGCTCTCCATGCCCCCTCCCAATTGCATGCGAGAGGGGAGCACGAACCGGTTGGAGAGCAGGGTCGCCTGCCTTTGGTTGGTGAGGACCAGCGAGCAGTCCACCAGGGTGTGGATCTGGATGTTCCGGGAGAACTCGTCTCGGTAGGCGTTCCAGTACTCGAGGCCGAAGAGGTTGGAGATGCTCAAGGTGATCATCTGGTTGGTCTGCCACATCGTGGGAGGAGCCCCCGCAGAGCCCTTGTCGATCTCCAGCTTCCGGGTCATCTCCACGGTGGTCATCACGCCGAACTCGTTGAAATTGGGTATTCCCTTGCGAACGGACACCACCCAGGGGATCCCCCAAACATTGTCGTCTGGATGCAGGTTCGTGCGGTCCTCCAGAAGATCCAGGTCGCGCCAGGGCCTCTGGAGCTGCCGGGGAGCGTCGTTGGTCACTTCGACGTAGTCCACGATCCGGACCGTCCCGTTGGTCATCCCCTGGCTGAAGCGGGGACGGAAGACCAGGGGGAAGTGCCGGGGTTGGCCCGGGACGAACTCGACCAGCTCATTGACGGAGGGACGGGCCGCCACCACGTCCCCGATGTTGGCCGCCTGCTGCAGGATCTGGTGGATGTTGGCGCTGTACTGCTTGCGGTGTGGGTTGGCTGCGGGCCAGACCTGGATCCCCACATCGCGGATCGAGAAGAGGGTGGTTCCCGCGAAGGCGTTGTGATTGGTCATGTAGGTGTCCCCCAGAACGATGTAGTTGGTTCCCGGGTGGGATACCGGCTCACCGGTCAGGGGATCGGCAAATGCCAGGGGAGGCGGATTGGTCTGAGCCTGGGCCTGGAAGAGGCGGTCGGCGGCCTCGAGGAAGAAGCGGCGCGGCTCCCATCGCTCGTACACGATCCGCCCTTCAACGTCAACTTCCACCGGACGGTAGTTCAAGTTGATCTTGGGCACCCGCTTCTCGAGAGACAGCGGCTCCAGACCGTCCAGGACGCTCAGCATGGGAACCGTGGCCTCGGCCGAGGGAGCAGAGTCCATCCCCATCTGCGAAAGAAGCCGGTAGATGGTGTAGCGGTCGTAGGTGTTCCAGCTGTTTCCCAAATCGTTGAGATTGCTCTTGAAGTCGCCGAAACTGATCAAATCCCCATGTATGCTGGAGTCAACGTGAGGTCCTAGCGCCAGCCTAGGAAAGAGCTCCAGGGCATCAGGAAACATGTACGGGGGCTCCGATCCCCAGAAAGGATCGACTATACTGTCGTTGTCAACCAGAGGGATGGGCTCGGAATTGATCGGATCCTCCGGTCCGTCGGTCATGTAGTCAACGCCATCTCTGCCGAAGTAGTCCAAGGCCTCCCCCCCCACCCTGCGTTCGTCTTCGAGACTAGGCATTTCGTCACTGCGGACACGGTAGTTCACCAGCATGTCCGCATCGTTCCTGGCATGTCCGCCCTCTCCCCAGTAGGAGTAATTCAGATCTGTTAGAAAGCTTGCCAGATTCATTTCCCAGGCACCCACACCTTGGTTCCGGTTGTATATCCTCCTGCTGCGTCTCGGTACACTGGCCCTGTTGTGGATGCGGTTCAGATCCAGAGCTTTACCCTCGGGAACCACTAGGTAGGCGAAGCGGCCAACGAAGCGGTTGGTTGGCGAGTGTGGCAGTCCGGGATGCTCGAGCACACCGATCCACTGGGGATCCCCCACCAGGCGGGTCCGCAGGGGAGTCCCGTCCCGGGATGAGACTACTCCCAGTCGACTGTACCGTTCGCTGAGCCATCCGCTCGGTTCGAAGCGGCCGTTCCGGTTGAAGTCCAGGAAGTAGCGGAATCTGGGACCATAAAGCCGAGGATCATTGAGATCCGAATAGACCGGAGGCCGGGGATCATACAGCAGGTTTCCGATGTTGATCGCCTGCAGATCCTGATCGAGCGGCCCGTGAAAGCCATCGGCATGGTAGCTTACGTTTCTCGGATCAAATCCGAGGATGGATTCGTCGAATACGTCGGTCTCGAGATCAGGAACGTAGCGCAGGTAGTTGGTCGAGACCATCAGGTCATAGTTGAAGGCGTTTCCAGAGAAATCCATGCGACCCGCTATCTCGGACTGGGCCCTGGCCAGGGCAGCATCCACCATGATCTCGGCGGTGATCTGATCGGTGGTCACGCTTACTGCCACCCGCTCCCTGCGACTCAAGCTCAGAAAGAGCACCGCCATCAGAGTGACCACCGAGAGCATGATAAGGGTGATGACCAGGATGACACCCTGAGAGTCTCTACGATGGATTCTCATGACTCAGAGCTGCGTCAAGGGATCAAACAAAGTCACCCCTGCGGTCACCACCGGAACCAGGCGGCGGAAGATATGGACCTGTTCCGGATTATTCTCGAGGTAGTCTTCGATCAGCCTCGGATTGTTGCCCAGGGACTCGATCCGTCCCATGGCCAACGGATCCAGAATCCCGAGCTCCAGATCCACCCAGGAAGGCAGTCCTTCCCGGTAGAAACGCGTCCAAGTCTCCCAAAGCCTTATAGGGTCCTCCTGGCCTCTCGGATCCAAATTGAGCAAGGCCAGGGGCATGTAGCCTTCGTTAAGTGTCTCTTCGCGGGAATCCCGGATCCAGTACCGCATGGGCTGCCCGGATGAGTCCAACGCCTGGACGCGGAAATGAACAACTCCGTCGATCAGGTCGACATAATCCCCCATATGTTCTTCCTCAGCGTGGATTTTAAAGTCCTCGTTCCGCAAATCAAAGAGTTCATCAAGATTCATTCTGCTGGATCCTGAGTTGATCTTCGTCTTGCGCAGAGTTCCCCAGAACGAACTGGCCGGTCCTTGGGAGAGCACTCTATAGGACCATAGCTCCCAATGCCGATTCCGGTTCTGCTTGAGGAATACAAGATCCTGGATGAAGTTTTTGCGCACAGTCCCATCGGCCAGCACCTGCTCAAAGGGACGGGGGGCAAGAGGTGCATTGGGATTGGCCTGGTTGTCTGAGGATGGGATCCGGATCTCGAAATGCGGCAAATGTTCAGGGTTGGCGATTCTTGGAGTCTGGGCCTGGCGGATATCTCCGACCAATGTCTCGATCACCGCTCTCCCCCTTTCCAGCACATCCACTTGGTTGACATTGCCCAGCATGGCCTTCTGGGTTTCGCTGAAGATAGAATAGAGGCCGAAGAGGATGAGGGACATGATAGAGACCGCTATGAGCAGCTCAATCAGGGTAAAACTCTGCCTTCTCCTTCCACCGATCGACTGCGATGGGCGAAGCATCATCGCGGCAGGGACTGGTACTGGTGGGAACGGAAGACGACCAGGGGCTCGGAGTGGAACGGAGCCTCGATCTCCGCCCGACTGCCGCTGATCAGAGCGTTGAACACCTTCTCCTTGCTGCCCACCGGGTAATCAACGTCCGTCAGGCCCTCCTGGTGGATATCGGCGACCGGCCAGCGGAAATGAAGGCGGACATGGTAGAGGTTGTTGACCACGTTTCGTGATGGCGTGGGCCGGTCCCCTACCTGGGAAGAGGGCAGGCTGTAGGGGAGGATAGTGGGAGTTACTAGGTAGGTGAAGGCGCTCTCTCGGAAGTCTGGATCCTGCATCCGCTGCGAAGCATCGCCGCTGATGGGGCGCATCAGCATGGCGGTTCGGTTTCGCACCCAGCTTGATGTGTCCGGATCCCAGTACATCGAGATCCGGGAGAGCAAATCGAGAATGGTCTCCGAGTCCGAAAGGAGCAGGCCAGATCCTGGTAGGCTGCTCGCCACCATAGTCTCGATCTCCTCTCCATTCTTCAAGGAGATATCGGTTGATTCGAGCTTCTCTACGTATTTGGTCAGATCCGGGATTCCTGCGACTCCGCCCCTCAGCGCCTCCAGAAGAAAGGTGCCATCCTGGTTGACTACCGTCTCCTCGCGGTTGTCCTTCTGGACCTGCAGCCCCGATGGCAGGACTCCGATCAGGGCAACCATGGCCAGGGCCACAATGGCGATGGAGAGAGCGATCTCCACCATGGTGAACCCTCCGCTCTCTCTCCTGGGTCCGGATCCAGTTCTCATTTTAGAGGATCCAAGACGCGTGCTCTCCCCGATTGATAATCAATTTCCAGCTGGCTCACCAGAGTCAGGTTCCGCTCAGCCTGTTGAGTAAAAAGAGGAGGAAATGATGTGATGCGGCCATGCTGATCCCTGTTAAAAAGATGGGAGATGCTCCCTTCCATCAAGTCAATGGTGTTAGTCCCGTATGGGAACTGATACAAACTCCCCTGGGAATTAAAAAGTAGTGCAGGTGCAATGGTCCTACTCTGGCTGTCTCCATTGGGGAAGGGAATTCCGGGAACAATCAAACCACCCACCAATTGATGATCGTGAACACCTTTTAATGGCCTGAAAAAAATGCCTTCGGGAAGGAATTTCCAGTCGCTCAAGTAGGCAGACACCGGACGCCCCGGCTGGCTGCCCACCTGTCGGCGAGAGTACAAGGCATAGCCCGAATAGACTCCTTCCCACAGCTCTTGGATTCTCAGGCGCTGTTCGGAATTTGAATTAAGCTCAGGATCAACCAAATCGGGATCGAACGACCTATGGTCGAGGAAGACGAAGTAGACATCGCTCCGCTGGCTCATGGCTAGCTGGCGGCCCAGGCCCAGATCGTCAAGGAGCTGCCGCTCTGCGGCCTGGATCCGGGCGGACCTCCCTATCCCTTTCATGGAGGGGAGGGCTAGCAGCGAGAGGAAGCCGATGATGGAGATCACCACCATCAGCTCTACCAGGGAGAAAGCCTTCCGATTCTCGCACGCTCCAGACGGATTCATGACGTCTACCTTGCCCAGCTCAGAATGTTGTCCTCATTGCTCCCCGAGAGCGCGCTGGACCCCTCGTCGACTCTTCCGTCAGGCCCAAAAGACCAGACCATCACCGAACCCTGATACTCGAAACCCTGGCTGGATTCGGTGAGTCCAAAATGGCCGATGGCAGATCCGGGAATTTTAGAGACAGCAGGTATTCGGTAGAACGCGTCCGATGTGGTGTCACTGTAATCCAGGTCCAGGGAGACGATGTAGGGGTTGGACCAGGGATCGCGGTAGACCAGATCAGGGCCCAGGCCGGGCGCATTGATCCGGTCGGTAGCCGCGGTGTCGCCCAGGAAATTGTGCTTCTTGTGGTTGAGTTTGTGGTTTATGTTTGCGGTTGGCTGTCCGTTGGGGTAGCTGGTCAGGCCCTGCAGAATGACTATCAGCTGCTCGTTGCTTGCGTTTGCTGGCAATCCGCCGGTACGGGTATTGGACACCTGATCAAGAAAAACTCCTTGTTTGTTGAGCAGGCGATTTCCATCAGCGCCGATGGTGCCGAAAGTGAAATCGGAGCGATGCGTATCATTGATTGGGCGAAAACTGGGTGGAAATGGCTGGCGCGAGTAGGTGTTCTCGTACTGCTTGATGGCGGTCCTTAGCATGGTTATCTCGTTCTTTGCCGCCACCACCTTGGCCCGGATCTTGGCCTTGGAGAGCGAGGGCACGATCATCCCGGCCAATATGGCGATGATGGCGATGACCACCAGGAGTTCGATCAGGGTGAAGCCCCTGGCGGCCTGCTTCCGTATCCGGTTCTTCGAGGTCATCATCCTCCAGCTACTGGTTCAGCGCGATGGGCTCCCGGCTCCAGTTGTCAATGCGGTACAGGGTGTCGCCCGCAGGCACGAAGGCCCAGAGATCGAAGCTGGCCTGGTTGTGCTCCGCATGTCTGCCGGAACGGTACTGCCAGGGATTGAGCGTCCGCAGGGGGGCGGGCGCCGGGAAAGGGCGGTAGCTCTCCAGAGGCAGAGCGCTGCGATCCGCTCCCTCGAGCGGACTGGCGGGCCAGCCGACACGGCTGACCAGCACGGAGGCCCCGACACTGCCCCCGTTCGCAGGGATCTGGATCGATGCGTAGTCCCGATCCTCCAGCTCGACGAAGTTCCGCGCCTTGGAGGGGAGCTTCGCCGTGTTCTGGAAGCCGCCGATCCCAAAGATCCTCTGGCAGTCCTCCCGGGAGATGTCCTGGCCTCCCCGGGACCGGTAGATCACCCTCCCGTTCTTCTGTTCAAGGTAGCTGCCGGTCAGCTCGTAGAAGAGCGGGCTGGGGCGGGCCGGCGCCGCGGCTGGCTGCGGAGCCTGGTCCGATGCCTGTACACCGGGTCTCTTGGGAGGAGCCGAGGCGGGATAGGCCCCGAGGGCCGCCTTGTAGCTCTCGATCGCCATCTCCAGCTTGCGCAGCTCCCCCTGCGCCGCCGCCATCCTCCGCTGGCTGAAGGAGATGCTCGACAGGCCCACGATCATCCCGGCAAGGATGGCGATGATGGCAATCACCACCAGCAGCTCGATCAGGGTGAAGCCCGGGGGGCTCCCGTTCCTCCTGGATGGTATGACGGTCCTCATCGCCGCGGCGGTAGCGTCATTCGGAGCCCAGCTTGTCGATCATGTCGATGAGCGGCAGGAAGAGGGCGATCACGATCCCCCCCACCACCACCCCCAGGAAGACGATCAGGATCGGCTCAAGAAGCGAGGTCATGGCCGCCACCGCGTTGTCCACCTCCTCGTCGTAGTTGTCGGCGATGCGCATCAGCATCTCGGGAAGGGCCCCGGTCTGCTCCCCCACGTCCACCATGCTGATCACCATCGGAGGGAAGACCTTCGCCTTCTCCATCGGGATGGTGATGGTCTCCCCCTCCTTCACGTTCTCGTGGATGGCGATCACCGCGTTGGTGATTACCACGTTGCCGGTGGTCTCCCGGACGATGGTCAGGGACTGGAGTATGGGGACGCCGCTGCTGACCAGGGTGCCCAGGGTGCGGGCGAAGCGGCTGATGGCAACCTTGCGGATCACCGGGCCCAGGATGGGGAAGCTCAGCTTGGCGCGGTCCCACAGCCAGCGCCCCCAGCGGGTCTTGATCGCCAGGAAGAGCAGGAAGAAGGCCGAGAGAGCCACGATGCTGGTCAGCAGGAAGTTGTTGGCGATCAGGTCGCTGGTGTCGAGCACGAACTGGGTGAAGGCCGGCAGCGAGGCGCCGTCGAACATGTCGCTGAACACCTCCTTGAACTTGGGCACCACGTAGACCATCAGAAGGGCCATGATCCCCACCGCCACGGTCATCACCGCCGCGGGGTAGAACATCGCCGCCTTCACCTTCCCCTTGATCTTCTCGGCCTTCTCCATGAACTCGGACAGCCGGTTGAGCACCACCTCCAGAACTCCCCCCATCTCGCCCGCCTTGACCATGTTGATGAACAGCTTGTTGAACACCTTGGGGTGCTGGGCGAGGGCCTCGGAGAAGGTGCTGCCCCCCTCGATGCTGTCCCCCAGCTGCTCGATGATCCTGCGCAGGGTCGAGTTCTTCTCCTGCTGGGCCAGCACCCTCAGGCCCCTCAGCAGGGGCAGCCCCGCGTCCACCAGAGTCGCCAGCTGCCGGGTGAAGGTGCACATCACCTTGGGCTTCACCCTCCCTCCGATGAAGGGGATGTTGATCTCGATCGAGCCCAGCCCCTTCTTCTTCTTCTGGCCCGTGGCGGCCGCGGCCCGCCTGCCCCCCTTGCGGGGCTTCTCGGGGGCCACCTCGGCGACCTTGGTGGGGAAGTACTGCATCTCCTTGAGGCGGGCGATGGCCTCGTTCTGGCTGCCTACATCCAGGGTGCCGCGCATCTCCTTCCCCTTGAGATCCATGGCGACGTATTCGAACTTGGGCATGCTTCCTTGCTCCGGTCTAGGTGTACTTTAGCACTTCCTCGATGGTGGTGCTGCCCTCGAATATGCTCCGCAGCCCGTCGTCGCGCAGCGTGGTCATCCCCTCCTCGATCGCCTTCTGCTTGATCAGCATCGAGGGGGCGCGATCGTTGATCAGCGAGCGGATCGAGTCGGTCACCCTAAGCAGCTCGAAGATCCCCTTGCGTCCCAGGTATCCCGAGTCGTTGCAGTCGGCGCATCCTCTACCGTAGTGGAACGTCCTGCTGCCGATATCGTTAGGGTTGAGGCCGACCAGGGCCAGCTGCTGGGCGGTGGGCTCGAAGGGGGTCTTGCAGGAGGAGCAGATGGTCCGCACCAGCCTCTGGCCCATCACCCCCACCAGGGTGGAGGAGACCAGGAAGGGCTCCACCCCCATGTCGGTCAGGCGGGTGACCGTGCCCGGCGCGTCGTTGGTGTGGAGGGTGGAGAGCACCAGGTGCCCGGTCAGCGAGGCCTGGATCGCGATCTGCGAGGTCTCCAGATCCCGCATCTCCCCCACCATGATGATGTCGGGATCCTGGCGCAGGAAGGCGCGCAGACCGGCAGCGAAGGTCATCCCCACCGACTCCTTGACCTGCACCTGCATGATCCCCTCGATGTCGAACTCGACCGGATCCTCCACGGTGAGCAGCTTCGATCCGGGGCGGTTGACCCGCCGCAGGCAGGAGTAGAGGGTGGTGGTCTTGCCGCAGCCGGTGGGCCCGGTGACCACGAAGATCCCGTTGGGCTGCTCGATCGCCGAGGAGGTGTAGTCGAGGATGTCCTGCGGAAAGCCCAGGTTCTCGATCTCCAGGGAGACCGCCGAGCGGTCGAGCACGCGCAGCACCACCGACTCGCCCCAGGAGGTGGGCAGCGTGGAGACGCGCAGATCCACCTCCCGTCCGGCCAGCTGCACCGAGATGCGCCCGTCCTGGGGGAGCCGCCGCTCGGAGATGTTGAGGTTGGACATGATCTTGATGCGCGAGGCGATGGGCCCCGCCAGGGTGCGGGGGGGAGGCGACATCTCGTAGAGGGCCCCGTCCACCCGGTAGCGGATCCGGTACTCGTTCTCGAAGGGCTCGAAGTGGATGTCGCTGGCCCGGTCCTGGACCGCCTGGGAGAGCACCAGGTTGACGAACTTGATGATCGGCGAATGCTCGAAGTCGCCCCCCAGGTCCAGGGCCCCGTCCAGGGAGTCGGCGGCCTGCGCCGAGGCGAGGGCGCGGGCCTCCACGTCGAGCTCCTCCAGGATGCCGGCGATGCCGCTCTCGATCGTCGTGCCCCCCCCGTAGGCCGAGGCGATGGCGGCGTCCACCGCGTCGGGATCGGCCACCACCATCTGCACCGGATAGGGGATCACGTAGCCCATCTCGTCGATCCGGGAGGGATCCAGGGGATCGGCCAGGGCCACCTTCAGGATCCCGTCCTCCAGCTGCACCGGAACGCAGCGGTAGTTGCTGGCGGTCTCGCCGTCGACGATCTCCTTGAGCTCGTCGGTCACCGTGTCGGGGCCCACCTCGACCACCTCGGCCCCCATGTGCTCGGCGATGGCCCCGAGGATGGTGGCCGGATCGAGGATCCCCTTCTCCTTGACCACCTGCCAGGCGCTGCGGTCCTGCTTGCCCAGGTCCCCCAGGATCTCCTCGACCTGGAGATCGTCCAGAAGGGCGCGCTCCTGGAGCAGGCCGATCAGGGGATGGGACGACGCGTCGGACATGGGCGTCAGCCTTCCTGCTGCTGCTGCTCCTCCTCCTCGGCGGCCCGCATCGCCTCCTGCACCTCCTGGAGCTTGGCCATGATGGTGGAGGGATCCTGCGCCTTGGTGATGACCTCCTCCTCCGAGATGATGCCCTGGGAGTACTTGTCGAGCAGGAAGCTGTCGAGGGTGATCATCCCGTACTTGGCCCCGGTCTGGATGTCGGAGTTGATCCGGAAGGTCTTGTTGTCCCGGATCAGGGCCGCGATGGAGGGGGTGTTGATCATGATCTCGAAGACCGCCACCCGCCCCGGCTTGTCGCTCCGGGGAAGCAGCAGCTGCGAGATCACCGACTGGAGCACGGTGGAGAGCTGGATCCGGATCATCTCCTGCTGGTTGGTGGGGAAGGCGTTGACCAGCCGGTCGATGGTCTTGGCCGCTCCGGTGGTGTGCAGGGTGCCGAAGACCAGGTGCCCGGTCTCGGCGGCGGTGATCGCCGCCTCGATGGTCTCCAGGTCGCGCATCTCCCCCACCAGGATCACGTCCGGATCCTGGCGCAGAGCCCGGCGCAGCGCCTCCCCGAAGCTGGGCACGTCCACGTGCACCTCTCGCTGGGTGATCACCGACTTCTTGTGGTAGTGGTAGTACTCGATCGGATCCTCCACCGTGACCAGGTGCACGTCCTCGCGCTCCTCGTTCATGATGTCGAGCATGCTGGCCAGGGTGGTGCTCTTGCCCGAGCCGGTGGGCCCGGTCACCAGGACCAGGCCCCTGGGCTTGTAGAGCAGCTCCTTGACCGAGGGCGGAATCCCGATCTGCTCCATGGTCAGGAGCTTGCTGGGGATCTGCCTCAGGACCATGGCGAAGTCGCCCCGCTCCTTGAACACGCTGACCCGGAAGCGGGCCACCTCCCCCAGGGCGAAGGCGAAGTCTGCCCCTCCGTTCTCCCGCACCTGCTGGATGTGGTCCTCGGAGCTGATGCTGCGCATCAGCTCCTCGGCGTCGTCCTTGGAGAGGGTCGGCCCCTCCACCTTGTGGAGGGTGCCGTGGACCCGGATGGCCGGCGGGATCCCCACCCGGATGTGCAGGTCTGAGGCCTCCTCGGAGACCACCAGCTGCAACAGGTCTGACATCTGGTAGGACATGCTTCTGCGACGCTGCCGCCTCTTACTCCTCCCCCTACTCTGCGTCGGTCACCGTCACCCTGAGCACCTCCTCCACCGAGGTGAGCCCCGAGACCACCTTCCGGGCCCCGTCCTCCCTCAGCGTGCGCATTCCCAGCTCCCTGGCCTTGGCCCTCAGGGTGGAGGCCGGGGCCTTGTCGTAGATCAGCTTGCGGGCGTCGTCGTCCAGAACGAAGACCTCGAATATCCCGAAGCGCCCCCGGTAGCCGCTGTGGTTGCAGCTGGAGCAGCCCTCCCCCCGCTTGTAGTCGGGATCCTCGACGCTGCCCGGATCCAGCCCGATGCTGCGCAGCTCGGACTCGGAGGGCTGGTAGGAGGCGGCGCACTTGCCGCAGAGCTTCCGGACCAGCCGCTGGGCCATCAGGGAGCGGACCGACGAGGCCACCAGGAAGGGCTTGATCCCGATGTCCATCAGCCGGGTGACCGCGCTGGGGGCGTCGTTGGTGTGCAGGGTGGAGAAGACCAGGTGGCCGGTCAGCGAGGCGTTAATCGCGATGGTGGCGGTCTCCAGATCGCGGATCTCGCCCAGCATGATGATGTTGGGGGACTGGCGCAGCATGGAGCGCAGCGCGTGGGCGAAGGTCAGGCCCACCGGCTCGTTCACCTGCACCTGGTTGATGCCGTCCAGCTGGTACTCGACCGGATCCTCCACGGTGATGATCTTGCGGTCGGGGCGGTTGATGAAGTGGAGGCAGGAGTAGAGGGTGGTGGTCTTGCCCGAGCCGGTGGGCCCGGTCACCAGCAGGATCCCGTCGGGCAGGGCGATCAGCTCCTCGAAGCGCGCCTGGTCGTCGGCGTAGAAGCCCAGCTCGGCCAGTCCCAGCCGCAGGCCCGACTTGTCCAGGATGCGCATCACGATGCTCTCCCCGTGGGTGGTCGGAACGCAGGAGACCCGCAGGTCGATGCTCTTGCCCTCGCCCACCTCGATGTTGATGCGGCCGTCCTGGGGGATGCGCCGCTCGCTGATCGACATTTCGGAGAGGATCTTCAGCCGCGAAATAACGGAGCCCTGGAGGGCCTTGGGCGGCGCCTTCACCTCGTGGAGGACCCCGTCGATCCGGTAGCGCACCTTGAACGTGCCGGCCATGGGCTCCATGTGGATGTCCGAGGCGCGGGATCGGAAGGCGTCGATGATGATCTGGTTGACCAGCTTGATGATCGGCGCATCGGCCTCCACGTCGATGCCGTCGTCGGCCTCCAGGGAGCCCATCGAGCCGATCTCCACCTCCCCCTCGGTGATGTCCTGGATCATCTTCCCCACCGAGTCCTCCCGCTTCCTGCCGTAGTAGCGGTCGATGGTCCGCTCGATCTCCTCCTCGCTGGCGACCCGGATCTCCACCTGGCGGCCCAGGGCCACCTGCAGGCCGTCGATCAGCTCCAGATCGCTGGGCTCGCTGACCACCATGGTGATCGAGTCCTCGGTGGAGAAGATGGGCACCGCCTTGAAGCGCCGGACGATGTTGCGGGGAACCGAGGAGATCACCGAGTCCTCCACCCGCATTCCGTCCAGATCCACCACCTCGGCCCCGGCCTGGGCCGCCTTGGCGGTGGTCACGCTCTCGGGAAGCAGGTCGCCCCGGGCCACCAGGCTGTCGAGCACCCCCTCCCCGGCGGGCTCCGCGTCGGACCTCGCCTCCTCCACCTGGCCATGGGTGAGCAGCCCCATGTCCACCAGGGTGTCGAGCAGATAGTCGTCTTTGGGAGCCACTAGGCGCTGCTAATGAAACGGAACGCCCCTCCGGCCTCTCGGGGAAAGGGGATGGCGGATTCTAGGAACGGGCCCGGGGATGTCAATCCGGGGAGGAGCCCGGCTTGGCGCCGGAGCTCTTCCAGGGCATGTCCGGGAAGCGCCGGGGAGCCGGAGGGGTGCGGGGACCCGGCGGGGCCAGGGAAAGCTCCGTCTCCTCTCCCGCCGACGGTTCCGGCGGCGCCATGTTCCCCTTCCAGGAGGCGATCCTGGCCTTCGCCCCATGGCTCTCCGCCCTGCCGATGTCCCCGGCCCTCTGGAAGAAGATCGAGAGGTTGGTGTGGGCCAGCGGATCGTCGGGCCGCAGAGCCAGCGCACGCTCCCCCTGGCGGATGGCCTCGTCCAGATCCCCCATGCGGCAGCGGGCCATCCCCAGGGAGAGCCGGGCCTCGAAGCAGTCCGGGGCCTTCCCCAGCAGATCCTCCAGGCGGCCGGACGCCTCCTCCCAGTCCCCCTGGCTGTAGGAGAACATGGCGGCGTCGTAGAGCCGCTCCAGCTCGGGGCTCATCCGATCCGGAACGACCCTCTCCTCCACGGATCCTACTCGGCCCTCAGGCGGAAGAAGGAGTGGGAGCCGCCCGGCTGGGGGCGGAAGGTCCGGTCCGAGGCTCCCTCGACATTGGTCCAGGTCTCCAGATCGGCGGACTGCTGCAGGACCAGGCCGTCGACCTCCCAGGTGATCAGCGGCCCGTCGCCGTCCATGGCGATGCTGACGAAGAACTCGTCGGGAAAGTCGGCCGCGTCGGGGACCGTTCCCGCTCGCCAGGCGGGAAGCCCTCCCGCCGACCGGTCGTTGACCAGAACCCTGGTCCCGTCCTCCAGAAGGCTGAAGAGCTCCAGGCTGGCTCCCCCTGTCCCGTTGTAGTAGACCACCCGCACCGGATAGATTCCCGCCTCGCGCACATCGACCAGGAAGGTGGTGTCGGCCGCTCCCCGTGTGCCGTTGAACTCCCCGGCGACAATCACCCTGTCGGGATCGTTCAGGTAGCCGACTTCCACACGGAAGCCGTCGTCGCTGTTGACACCCAGGGTGTGCATCCCCTCCTCGAACTCGACGAAGGCGAGGATCTCGGCGGCGATGCCGTCGGTGGTTCCGAACCGGCCCGGCAGCCCCGGCATCTGGTCGTCGGGAAGGAAATTGCCGGAACCGTCCCCTTCCGAGACGATATTCAGGTTTATCACCGACGGGATCTCGTAGCGCAGGAGGGCTCCCGACACCGCCCCGTCGCCCAGGGCCGGGCCGGGCTCCTCGGGATAGGCCTCGTTCTCCAGATCGCTGCCGTCCACGTCCTTCAGCTCTCCCCTGAGCCCGGTCTCCGCATCGGCGATGGTGGTGATGGGGCTGAACTCGTTCTGCCAGACGCTGAACAGGAAGCCCGGCTTGGAGCTGTCCACGTCCACCGCCTTCATTCCGGGTAGAAGCAGGCCGAAGATGGGGGCGGCGATGGTCCCGGTGTCGGAGACCACGTTCCCCTCGGTGTCCTGGATCTCGATGAGGTAGGCGATGGACTCTCCGGGAAGGAAGCCTCCCTCCTTCCGGTAGCTGAAGTCGGTGGCGTCCAGCTGCTTCTCGCCGGCCGATAGCGGGACCTCCTCCCCGTTGATGGTCAGGACCGCGCTGTCGGGATCGACGATCGAGGCCCCGTTGTCGCTGGCCCGGAAGCTGAAGGTGTCGATGCTCACGTTGACGGCCGAGAGGAACATCAGGTCCGCGCTGCCCCCGCCCACTCCCAGGGTCACAAGAGCGGTCTGTTCGGGCGACTTGCCGAAGACGATGGAGTGGGCTCCAAGGCCGCCCCAGCCCTTCTGGCCGGGGGTGTCAGCGTCCCCGTCGTTGATGGCCATCCCCAGGCCGAACTGGGTTCCCAGCTCCAGCGACTCCAGCCCCAGCGTGGCCAGGGGCAGCTTGATCTCGTAGATGGTGCGCTTGGTCTCGGTGTCGCGGACGATCGCCGCCTCGGTCTCCACATCCCCCCGCGTATCGGGGCTGCGCTCGTGCTGGACGATCGCCTCGCCCAGTTCCTCCTCGACGCCTCCCAGGGCGTAGTTGTAGAGGGCGATGATCCCGTTCTGGTCGGCGTTGGCGATCATCAGCTGGATGGAGTCCCCGTTCCAGGCGCTGTTGTTCGCGTTCTCGTGGTACTCGTCGGTGACCGTGAAGCCGAAGTAGAGGTTGTCGGAGTCGTAGCCGATCTGCACCGCCGACGTCTGGTCGTCGGGCCCGGTCCAGCTGCCTCCGTTGTGCTCCTCGAAGAGCACCAGCCTGCCATCCCTGCCGCTGCCCTTGGGCACCGAGAATCTGGGATCGGCGAGTATCGGGATGCCCCTCCATTCGGAGAGGTCGCCGTCCAGGGTCACCGTTCCGGGGACCGGGTTGGCGGTGTAGTACTCCTTGCCCGGCTCGATGTCGTTGGAGGTGGCCAGGGTGACCAGGGCGGTCTCCTCGGGAGACTTGCCGAACACTATGGAGTGGGCTCCCAGGCCGCCCCAGCCCCTCTGGCCGGGGGTGTCCTCGTCCCCGTCGTTGATGGCCATGCCCAGGCCGAAGCGCACCCCGCCCCCGAGCGATTCGAGGTCCAGGGTGGCCAGGGGGAGCTTGATCTCGTAGATGGTCCGTTTGGTCTCGGTGTTGCGCACGATCGCCGCCTCGGTCTCCACGTCCCCACGCGAGGCGGGGCTGCGCTCGTGCTGCACGATCACCTCGCCCAGATCCGCCTCGACGCCCCCCAGGGCGTAGTTGTAGAGGGCGACTATCTGATCGCGGCCCTCGCTGGCGATCATCAGCTGCACCGAGTCGCCGTTCCAGGCGCTGTTGTTCGCGTTCTCGTGGTACTCGTCGGTGACCGTGAAGCCGAAGTAGACGTTCTCGTCGTCGTAGACCACCTGCACCGCCGACGTCTGGTCGTCGGGCCCGGTCCAGCTGCCTCCGTTGTGCTCCTCGAAGAAGACCAGCTGGCCTCCGTCCTCGTTTTCGTGGGGCACGCCTCCCTCTCCGCTCCCCTTCGGAATCGAGAAGCGGGGATCGGCCAGCAGGGACGCACCCCGCCATTCGGAGAGATCCCCGTCCAGCACGATGGGCAGCGGGGCCTTGATGGCGGTGTAGTACTCCTTGCCCGGCTCGATGTCGTTGGCCCGGGCAGGGCCGAGGAGGGCCAGGAGGGCCAGGGAGAGCAGCGGCAGGTACGGTCTTTTCATCTTCGTCGACGGGGAATCGTATTCGGTCTTGCTTGCCCTATGGTGTTCCTTCGCACCCACCGAAGGCAACAGAAAACGATCAGTCCTCCTCCGGCCTCCACCGCAGGACCACCCGGCTCTCGGCGGCTTCCAGCCCCCTTTCCTCCTCCCGCCCGTCGGGCCACCGGACCCAGATCGAGTCCGCGGCCCCGTCCCAGCCCAGCACCGGAACCAGGGTGTCCTGGGAGCCGAAGCCGGAGCCGGCGTGGATCTGCCGCAGGGGCCCCTTCCGGCCTCCGGGACCGGCCAGGCGCAGGCGGGCGCCGACCGCGAAGGGATTGCCGGGAGGCCCCTCCAGGCGCACCCGGTAGCCGGGGCGCCCTCTCCGGTTCAGGAACAGCTGGGCCGGCTCGTTGATCTCGGCCACCGCCAGGTCGAGACGCATGTCCTGGTCCACGTCGGCCAGGGCCGCGCCCCGGACCCGGCCGTACAAGGCGATGCCCGAGTCCCGGGCGTCCATGGCCTGGAAGCGGCCGCCGCCCAGGCCCCGAAGAACCAGGGAGCGCCCCGCGTCGTTGCGGGTGGTCCGGTCGGCCTCGTTGAAGTCGTTCTGGCCCAGGAACAGGTCCTCCCTCCCGTCCCCGTCCAAGTCCCCCGCGTTGACCGAGTAGACCGGGGAGCGCTGGGCCTCGGGGGGGAAGGGCACGAACTCGAAGCGCTCCCCACGGTCAAGGAACACCCCGGAACGCGTCTCCACCGCCTCCAGGTAGGGGATCGAGGAGAGCGGCCCGGAGTAGAGATCGCCGATGGAGGCCTGGCCGAACTCCGCGTGGGTGGGAAAGGCCTGGTGCAGGCCGGGGAACTGCTGGGCCAGGACGGTCCGGTCGGTCATGGGCATCCAGCGTCCCTCGCCGTCCCTGTACGACTCCGCCCATCCCTGCGGGCCGTGCCACAGGCGCCAGGCCTGGGCCGGCCAGGCGGCCAGCGCGGTGTTCGCGCCCCGGTTTCCCGCCGCCAGGTCGGTGCGCCCGTCGCCGTCGAAGTCGCCGGCCGCTAGCCCCGTCCACCAGCCGGGCCGGTCCCCCAGACCCGAGGCGGCGGTGCGCTCCTCCCATCCTTCGCCAGTGTTCCGGTAGAGCCGCACCGGCCCCCACTGGCAGGCCACGGCCAGGTCGACGCGCTCGTCCCCGTCGGCGTGGAGGAAGATCGATCCTCCGACCAGGCCGGGGGAGCCCAGCGAGGCGCTCCAGAGCTCCGACCGGACCAGCCGGCCCTCCTTGTTGAGATAGACGTGCGAGGGAACCGGCTCCGGATAGCGGGCCGCGGAAGGAACCGCGCCCACGAACAGGTCCAGGGCGCCGTCCCCGTCGACGTCGGCCACCGAGAGGGATGCGACGCCCTGGTCCTCCAGCCGCGGGCCTTCCTCCGTCCGTTCCGCCCCGACGATGCGGACCAGTCCCGGCTTGCGCCGGGCCACCAGGCCGGTCCCGGGCCCCGCGGGCCAGTGGGCCACCGCCCCCTGGTTCTCCCCCCGGGGCCAGTCGCCGGCGGCGGGGCGCATTCCCCGGCCCTGGTGATTGAGGAGGACGGAGAGGCCGCTCCCCGATCCACCGGCCACCCACAGATCCTCCCACCCGTCCCCGTCCCGGTCCATCCAGCCCAGGCCCGGCCCCTCAAGGTCCAGGAAGGCGGCATGGGGATGGAAGCGGGGATCGGTTCCTGGAGGCTGGCTGTGCCGAGGTCCCAGGCCCCTTCCCGCCGAGACGAACAGGGGCCGCCTCTCGGCGGACGGCCCGGGAGCCTGGGGCCGGGCCTGCTCCTGGCCCAGGATCCAAAGCCTTCCAGGCCGGATCCCGTCCGCCCGGGCGACCGTCCCGCCGGGCCATTCGACCTCCAGCCGGCCCTCCCCGCCGCCCAGGACGGCGAAGGTGGCCAGGGGGGCGTCTCCCGACAGGTAGCGGCCCCCGGCCCGGAGCGTCCGGCTCTGCCAGATCCCACCCGAGAGGAAGCGGATCCGGGCGCCGATTCCGGACCGGTTGGGCGGCCTCCCCTCGAGCCGCACCGCGATGCGGGGCCCCCCGGCCAGGTTGCGGAGCAGCAGCGCCTCCTGGTTGAGCTGGTTGACCACCACGTCCTGGTCCCCGTCTCCGTCCAGGTCGGCCAGGGCCATCCCGTGGGAGATGCCGAGAATCCCGAAGCCCCAGCCTGCCTCCTCGAAGGTGGCGTCCCCCCGGTTGCGGAAGGCGACGTTGCGCTCGGGCAGGGGCGGATGGTGACGGCGGACGGTGCGGCCCTCGCCGGGCTGCAGGCTGAGAGAGCGGATGCGGTCGTGGCTGTCCCGGTCCATCACGTCGAAGGCGAAGCCGTTGCTGGCCAGCAGGTCCTGGTGGCCGTCGAGGTCCACGTCCAGGAATATCGGGCACCAGGACCAGCCGGTGGCCGCCACCCCGGCGGCCAGGGCCGTCTCGGCGTAGGTGCCGTCCCCCCGGGCCAGGTGGAGGGTGTTGCGGTTGTAGCGGGGCCGCCCCCGGGCCGCCAGGATGGAGGCGGCCCCGGAGTGCTGCTTGACCAGCTGGGTCATCCTCCTTGCGTGCTCCCGGCCCATCATGTCCAGCACCACGATGTCCTCGTTGCCGTCGTGGTCCAGGTCGGCGAAGTCCACCCCCATGGAGGAGCGGCTGGTGTGGCGCAGCATCCAGGCCGGGGCCTCCCGGAAGGTTCCTCCGCCGCTGTTGATCCAGACGCGGTCGGGCGAGGCGTTGTCGTTGCACACGTAGAGGTCGGGAAGCCCGTCGTGGTCCAGGTCGGCGAAGGAGGCGGCCAGGCCCCAGTCCCGGATCCGCTCCAGGGGCTCCCCGGCCCCGTCGAGGAAGGTCCCCCGGCGCCCGCCCACCGCCAGGAAGCGGCCCTGGCCCTGGTTGAGGTAGAGCTGGTCGCTCTCGGGCAGCTCCACCAGCCGCCCCTGGCGTCCCTGGGAGGATACCTCGAAGCGCCCCTCCCGGCCCAGCTCGGCCACGGTCCTGCCGTTGACGTGGGTCACCCGGTAGCTGCCGTCCACCAGAGCCATCTGGTAGCGGGTGGAGGGGTCGCCCGAGTACATCACGTCGATGTAGTGGGCGCAGTAGAGGTCCAGGTCGCCGTCGGAATCCACGTCGGCCAGGGCCAGGGAGGTGGCCGAGGCGTCCCGGGAGAGGCCCGAGCCGCTACGCTCGGAGAAGACGCCGGTCCCGTCGTTCAGGAAGAGCCGGACGCCGCTGGCCACCCCGCCCACCAGGAGGTCGGGGTCCCCGTCCCCGTCGATGTCGGCCAGCGCCGCCCCGGTGGACCACTGGCGGGGGCAGGCGGCCTCCCCGGCCGGGACCTCCTCGAAGCGCCAGCCCCCCCGGTTGAGGTAGAGCCGGTTGGGCCCCTGCAGGGCGCAGAAGTAGATGTCGGGCCTGCCGTCGCCGTCGACGTCGCCCAGGGCCAGTCCCGAGCCGTTGTGGGCCACCACGCTCGACAGGTAGGCGTCCCCGGCGAGCGGGTTGCGGAAGTCCACCCCGGTCCGCTCCGGGGGCTGCAGCTCGAAGCCCGGCCCTCCCTGCCCGGACGGGGGGGCCAGGGGACGGGAGTCCAGGGCCAGGGCCGCCGGGAACAGGCAGAGGCCGAGGAGGGCTCCCCCGGCGGCAGGGTGGGCTCTCACTCCCATTCGATGGTGGCCGGCGGCTTGCTGGAGATGTCGATGCACACCCGGTTGGCTCCCTCGACCTCGTTGAGGATGCGCGAGGAGATCCTCTCCAGAAGCCCCCGGGGCAGGTGGACCCAGTCGGCGGTCATCCCGTCCCGGGACTCCACCACCCGCACCACGATGGTGTACTCGTAGGTCCGCTCGTCGCCCATCACCCCCACGCTGCGCACCGGCAGCAGCACCGCGAAGCTCTGCCACACGCGGTAGTACCAGCCGCTGGCCTTCATCTCCTCCACCACCACGGCATCGGCCCGGCGCAGGATCCGCAGCCGCCTGCGGGTCACCTCCCCGGGGATGCGCACCGCCAGCCCCGGACCGGGGAAGGGCTGGCGGTGGACCACCTCGCGGGGCAGGCCCAGCTCCTCGCCCAGCCGCCGCACCTCGTCCTTGAACAGGCGCTTGAGCGGCTCGATCAGCTCGAAGCCCAGGTCCCGGGGGAGCCCTCCCACGTTGTGGTGGCTCTTGATCAGGGCCGCCGGGTTGCCCCCGATCGGCACCGACTCGATCACGTCGGGATAGAGGGTCCCCTGGGCCAGGAAGCGCGCCCGGTCCTCCTTGCGTGCGGCCTGCCGGAACACCTCGATGAAGGTGCGCCCGATGATCTTGCGCTTGCGCTCGGGAGCCGCCACGCCCTTGAGCCGCCGGAGGAACATCGAGGCCGAGGGCACGGTCCGCAGCCGCATGCTGAAGTGGCGGCCGAAGAGGCCTCGCACCGCGTCCCGCTCTCCGGCCCGCAGCAGGCCGTTGTCCACGAAGATGCAGGCGAGCCGGCGGCCGATGGCCCGGTGGATCAGGACCGCCGCCACGCTGGAGTCCACTCCTCCGCTCAGCCCCAGGATCACCCGATCGCCGCCGACCCGCTCCCGGATCGATCCGACCGCCTCCTCGGCGAAGTGGCGCATGGTCCAGGCGCTGCGGCATCCGCAGATGCCGTGGAGGAAGTTCTTCAGGATCCGGGAGCCCTCCGGGGTGTGGGCCACCTCGGGATGGAACTGCAGCCCGAAGCGGGACCGCTTCCTGTCCTGGATCGCCGCGTAGGGGGAGTTGGCGGTGGAGGCCACCGTCTCGAAGCCCGGAGGCAGCCGGGCCAGCCGGTCCCCGTGGGAGTTCCACACCTGCATGGTCCGGGGCAGGCCCTCCAGCAGGGGGGACTCCCCCCCGATCTCCAGGACGCCCTTGCCGTACTCCCGGCGCAGCCCCCGCTCCACCCGCCCCCCCAGGAGCTCCGCCATCAGCTGCAGCCCGTAGCAGATGCCGAGGACCGGAGCCTCCAGGTCCATCACCCCGGGATCGGGCAGGGGGGCTCCCTCCTGCCAGACGCTGGCCGGCCCCCCGGAGAGGACGATCCCCCGGGGGGAGAGCGCGGCGATCTCCCCGGCGGGCGTGTCGTGGGGAAGAATGACGGAGTACACCGAGCATTCCCGGATCCTCCGGGCGATGAGCTGGGTGTACTGGGATCCGAAGTCGAGGATGACGACCTGCTCCTCCATCGGAAACTGGATCCCCCTGCAGGAGCGGGGAGGCTAGTCCTTCTGCACGGTGACCGCCCCGGTCCGGCCGCTGTAGGCGAAGCTGTGCCCCGGGCTCAGGCCGGGAAGGGCGGACAGGTAGCCTTCCGTAATCAGCTCCTGCAGGCCGGAGGGCAGCCGGCCCTCGCCGGCCTGGAAGAGGCGGACCGCCTGTTGCACCGATTCGAGGCCCGCCCGGTTCCGGGAGTAGTTCTTCGCCTGGCCGACCGCGCCCAGGTACTCGACCGGAGCGGCGATCGGGCTGGAGCCAGCCGTTCCGGTCTCCGGCTCCTCCTCGGACTGGCCCCCGCATCCGGCGAGGCAGATGCCCAGCAGGCAGGCGGCGGCTCTCCGGACTGGCTTCGACCCATTCATGATAAGCAGGAGGGGCAGCCTGCCCCGCAGCGGGGAGGCTGGAAAGGCAAAACGGGCCCCCTCAGGGCACCTGGTTGCCGGTTCCCTCCAGCTGGTTGAGGGCCCGGTTGATCACTCTCACCACGTACTTGCCGCTGGAGAACAGGTCCTGGCGCGGCTCCAGAGCCTTCCTCATGGCCTCCTTGACCGGCAGCGCCTGCTCGCCGATCTCGTCGAGGACCACCGCGGCGTGCAGCCGCTCCCACTGGGCCCCCTCCTCGAGCGTCCGGACCAGGACCGGAAGCGCCTCCTCCGGCCGCCCCATCCGGCAGAGGGCCCGGGCGGCGGCGGTCCGCACCACCGCCTGCGGATCGGCGAGCAGGCGGCGCATCGCCCGGGCGGCCCGGGGGCCCGGGCCTCCCTGCCAGTTGCCCACGCCGGTGGCGGCCCAGTAGCGGAAGGCCGGCTCCGGGTCCCGGGCGGCCTCCAGCAGCCGGGCGGGATCCCCCTCGCCCCGCGAGGCCGCCTCCGCAAGGGCCCGGAGCCGCTCCATGTAGCCGGTGCCCTCGCGGGCCTCCAGGATCGCGTAGCGGGAGCCGTGCCTCCTCTCCTCCTGCACGATCAGCGGCTCGGGAATCAGCCCGATGTCCCGGGTCTCCCTCGCCCATTCCTGGTGCGCCCGGCGCAGCTCCCGCAGCTTGGAGGCGTAGGCGGGATCCCCCGCCAGGTTCCGGATCTCGTGGGGGTCCTCCTGCGTGTCGTAGAGCTCCTCGACGGGCTTGGGGGCGTGGAAGTAGCGGCCGGCCGCCTCCGGGAGCGCGCCCTCCAGGTGCAGGCGGCGCAGCTCCCGCATGGCGCCTCCCTTCTCCGAGTAGTTGACGAACTGGTACCAGGGCTTGAGCGGCTCGTAGTTGCGGATGTACTTGAAGCGGCGGTCGCGCGCCATGCGGATGATGTCGTAGCGCTCGTCCATCCGGTCGCGGGCGCCGAACACGTGCTTCCTGGCCTCGGGCAGGCCGGGCCCCACGAAGGGCCGGCCCTGCATGTGGCCGGGCGCCTCCACCCCGGCCAGGCGCAGGACGCTGGGCCCCAGGTCCAGGGAGCTGACCAGCCTGTCGCTGGCCTCCCCGGGCCGTCCCTGCCCCCCGGTCCTCCACCGCTCGGGAATGCGGACGATCAGGGGGATGCGGGTGCCAGAGTCGTAGAGCCAGCGCTTGGCGCGGGGCAGCCCCACCCCGTGGTCGGTCCAGAAGAAGACCACGGTGTCCTCGTAGAGCCCGTCCTCCTTCAGCTCGGCGAGGATCCGCCCCGCCCATGCGTCCATCGCGGTGGCCAGCTCGTAGGCCCGCTTCCAGTCCTCCCGGGCCGCCGGGGTGTCCGGGTAGTAGGGAGGGAAGGTGGACAGCCGGTCCGGATCCTGGCGCTCTTCGGGACTCAGCGACGCCGTGACGCTCCGGTACTTGCTGGCGTTGGCGATGCCGCTCTCGTGGCACCCGGTGAAGTTGAACACCGAGAAGAAGGGCTGGTCCGGGTCCGGGCGCCTGCGCCAGTGAGCCTGGGAGCCGGACTCGTCCCAGACCCCCGGCGGGGTCTCGAACTGGTAGTCCTGCTTGCTGTTGTTGCTGCAGTAGTAGCCGCTCTCCCTGAGGTAGGCGGGGAAGGGCCTGACGTGGGAGGGCAGGACGGCCCGGCAGCGCATGTGGTGGGTGCCGAGGGTGGTCTGGTACATCCCGGTGATGATCCCGCTGCGGCAGGGGGCGCACACCCCGGCGGTGGTGAAGGCGTGGGTGAAGCGCACCCCCTGGCCGGCCAGATCGTCCAGGTTGGGGGTGATGGCGTGGGGATCTCCGAAGCAGCCGAGCATGGGCCCCATGTCCTCGGCCGAGATCCACAGTATGTTGGGCCGGTCGGCCCCCCGGACCGTGCCGAGCGTGAGGCCGAGCAGGCACGCCCAGAGGAAGTGGCGGATGGACATGGGAGGGGACTCTAGAGGGGCTCGGGTGGCCTCCGCAAGGCGGGCCGACCTTCCTCCGTCCCGGCGTGAGAGCCGCGCCTTGCAATGCGCCGGGCGCCTCCTACATTTCGCGGGAAGCAGAGATGCCAGAGCCTCAGACAAGAACCTCGTTTCTCCGGGAAGACGGACGGGAGCCGTCCCAGCTGCGCCCGGTTTCGTTCCACAACGGCTTCGCTCCCCACGCCACGGGATCCACCCTGGTGGAGTGGGGCGGCACCCGGGTGCTATGCGCCGCCACCGTGGAGGAGCGCGTTCCCCGCTGGATGCGCGAGCAGAACGTGGAGGGAGGCTGGGTGACCGCCGAGTACTCCATGCTTCCCTACTCCACCCTGGGCCGGAAGGCGCGCGACATCAGCCGGGGACGCATCGACGGCCGCTCCCAGGAGATCCAGCGGCTGGTGGGCCGCTCGATGCGGGCCGCCATCGACCTGAAGGCGCTGGGGCCCCGCACCCTCTGGATCGACTGCGACGTGATCCAGGCCGACGGGAGCACCCGCACCGCCTCGATCACCGGAGGCTTCGTGGCCCTCTCGCTGGCGGTGCGGCGCCTGGCCGAGGAGGGCAGGATCGACGCCTCGCCCGTGCTCCGATCGGTGGCGGCGGTGAGCGCCGGGATCATCGGCGGGGCCCCGGTCCTCGACCTGTGCTACCAGGAGGACTCCCAGGCCGACGTGGATCTCAACGTGGTGATGACCTCCGACGGGGATTTCGTGGAGCTGCAGGGCGCCGCCGAGAAGGCGGCCTTCGGTTCCCAGGCCCTGGGCGCGATGCTGGATCTGGCCCGGGAGGGGATCCGCTCCCTGATCGGCCTTCAGAGCCGCTGCCTGGCCGGCCAGGAGCGGGAATAGGGAGTAGGAAGGTCTACCGGCAGGAAGGGCAGATCCCGAAGAACTCCAGCTGGTGGGTCACCTCGCCGAAGCCGTAGTTCCGGGCGATCCTCTCCTCCACCCCGGGAGGGAAGCACTCCTCGACGTCCACGATCCGGGTGCACTCCCGGCAGATCAGGTGGTGGTGGTGGTGCCCGTCGCCGTTCCATTCGAACCGGGAGCGCCCGTCCCCGAACTCCAGGCGCTTGACCATCCCCTTCTCCTCCAGCTGGTGGAGGAAGCGGTAGACGGTGGCCAGGTTGCAGCCCTTCTGCATGGAGGCGTGCACCTCCTTGATGGTGACCGGCCGGGGCCGCTCCTTCAGCAGGGCCAGGATCTGGAGGCGGGGGCGGGTGACGTCGAGACGGCACTGGCGCAGCAGCCGCCGGTTGGCGGACTCTCCTTCCTGCATAGGCTCCGCTCCCATCGGGCGGCCCCATTGTAGGGAAAGCCGCCGGGCGTTTCAATCCCGATCCAGGGCCGGCCCGAGGTCCGGCTCCAGCGCATGGGAGGAGGCGGGCGCCGCCCTCCTCCCCTCCCCGGCCGGACGACAGCCGCTGCCTTACCGAGGCCTGGAAGGACAAAGGCGGGCTCAGGGCCTGTCCCCGTCATCCCGGGGAGGCGGCGCGTGGCTCTTCCGGTACCGGATCGACCGCTCCCGGGCCTGGGCGATCCGGGCCTCGTCCAGCCGCCCGGCCACCGACGCCTGCTCCTTCTCCGCTCCGGAATGGCCCTGGGCGGCTGCGGCGCCAAGCCAGGCGAGCGCCTCCACGGGATCCTCGGGGACGCCCTCTCCCCTGGCGCAGGCGGCCCCCAGACTGTACTGGGCCTCGGGGAGCCCCCCTTCGGCGGCCTTCCGGATCCAGCGCAGGGCCTCCTCGGTGTCCTTCGGGGCTCCCGCCCCCTCGGCAAGCATGGCTCCCAGGCGGAGCTGGGCCAGCGAATGGCCCTGCCTGGCGGCCTCGCCGAACCAGCGGAAGGCCTCCTCGTCGTTCACGGGGACTCCCTTTCCGGCGCGGCATCTCGCCCCCAGTTCGTACTGCGCCCCGGGGTGGCCCTGCTCGGCCGCCTTGCGGAACCAGGCCGCCGCCTCCCGATCGTCCTCTCCGACTCCTCTCCCGCCGGCGTACGCGGCCGCCAGGTAGAACTGGGCCCCGGCGTTGCCCTGCTCGGCCGCGGCGCGGTACCACCGGACCGCCTCCTGCGCGTCCTCGGGAACCCCGTCCCCGTTCATGAAGCATAATCCCAGGTTCGACTGGGCCCCGGCGTTCCCCCGCTCGGCCGCCTTCCGGAACAGCTCCGCCGCCTCCCGTGCATCCTTGGCTACGCCTTCGCCCCGATGGTGCATGACTCCCAGGTTGGTCTGGGCGCATGTGTGGCCCGCCTCGGCGGCCTTGCGGTACCACTTCGCCGCCGCCCGGGCGTCCACCGGAACGCCATCCCCGGCATGGTGCATGCGTCCCAGGCTGAACTGGGCCTGGGGATGGCCCCCCTCGGCGGCCTTGAGGTACCACCGGAGCGCCTCCTCGCCGTTCCTGGTGACTCCCGCCCCCAGCGCGTACCTCTCCGCCAGGCTGGCCTGGGCATCGGAGACTCCCTGGAGGGCGGCCTTGCGGAACCACCTGAACGCCTCCCGATCGTTCCTGGGAACCCCATTCCCCTGGGCGTAGCAGATGCCCAGCTCGTTCTGGGCGCCGGGATGGCCCTTCTCGGCGGCCTTGCGCCACCACTTCACGCCCTCCTCGGCATCCGGGGGAACTCCGTCGCCCTTGACATGGGCGACCCCCAGGGAGTGCTGGGCGCCGGCATGGCCCTTTACGGCGGCCTTGCGCCACAGGCGCACCGCCTCCTGGCAGTCCTGGCCGACGCCCTCCCCGCTGCGGTAGCAGTGCCCCAGCTGGTGCAGCGCCTCTTCGTGGCCCGCCTCGGCGGCCTTGCGCCACCAGCGGGCGGCCTCCTCCTGATCGGCGGCCACTCCCTGTCCGGCATGGTAGCAGTAGCCGAGCATGTTCCGGGCTTCGGCGTGGCCCCCCTCGGCGGCCTTGCGCCACCAGCGCACCGCCGCTTCGTCGTCCTGCGCCGCCCCCCTGCCCGTGGAGCAGGAGATCCCCATCTCGTAATGGGTCTGCGCCACCCCCTTGGCCGCGGCCCTAAGCCGCCTTCTGACCTGCCTGGACTTCATCCCCGAAGGACCCCGCGGCCGGCCAGGAACTCCCGGTCCGCTCCGCCCGATCGGGCAAGGGCTGAATGGGATTCTCGCCGGGCAGCGGCCGCCTCCTCAAGGGAAACCCGACCCTCCCGGCGGACGGCCGGTCCGACGCAGCCGGTGGCGCTGCGCCCGGAGCCGGCCCGCTTCCAGGGAGAGCGGCCCGGGCCTCCGGCAGAAGCCTGCGCCGGAGCCGCGTCCCAGGCTACCGATCCGGGGACGGCGGACCCAGAATGCGCTCCAGGTGCCGGCTGGTGCGCTCGCGTGCCTGGACGATCTGCTCAGGGTCCAGGGACTCTTGCAGCGATTGGAGATCCGCCACCGCGTCCTTGTCCCCCAGGGCGACGGAGACGCAGAGCCAGGACATCCCCTCCACGACGTCCCGGGGAACGCCCTCCCCCCTGGCATGGCGGAGGCCCAGATGCCTCTGGGCCTCGGCCAGGCCCGCTTCGGCGGCCTTGAGGAACCACCCGGACGCCTTCTCCTGGTCCTCGGAAACTCCGTTCCCCCCGGCGTAGGCGAGGGCCAGGGCCAGCTGGGCGTCGGCGAGCCCCGCCTTGGCGGCCTTGAGATGCCACTCGGCCGCCTTCTCCTGGTCCTGGGGCAGCCCCTCCCCCCTGGCGTAGGAGAGCCCCAGGCAGTACTGGGCCCCGGCATGGCCCGCTTCGGCGGCCCTGCGGAACCAGTGCAGGGCCTTCTCCTCGTCCCGGGGCGCCGCCGCCCCTTCGTCGAGCATTACGGCCAGGTGGAACTGGCCGTCCGGATAGCCGGCCTCGGCGGCCTTGCGGAACAGGCGGAGAGCCTCGCCGGCGTCCTGGGGAACGCCCTCCCCCCTGGAGTGCATCAGCGCCAGGAGGCACTGGGAACCGTGGTGGTCCTGCCCGGAGGCCTTGCGCAGCCAGTGCGCCGCCTCGTCGAGATCCTTCGGAACGCCGTTCCCCGCAAGGTACCTGGTCCCCAGCGCGTGCTGGGCCAGGGCGAAGCCCTGCCTGGCCGATTTGCGCAGCCACCGGGCAGCATCGGCGGCATCCGGGCCGGCCCCCTCCGCCTGGTCCGGAAGGGTCGCCATGTGGTACTGCGACTCGGCGTCGCCGCCTTCGGCCGCCTTGCGGTACCACTCGAGGGCCGCGGCCATGTCCTGGCCGACCCCCATCCCCCTGGCGTACATGTCCCCCAGGCCCCTCTGGGCCTCCACCAAGCCGGACTCGGCGGCCCTGAGGAACCATTCCAGGGCCTTCTTCCCGTCCTTGGCGACCCCTCTGCCGCTGAAGTGCATGGCTCCCAGGAAGGCCTGGGATCTGGGGTGGCCGCTCTCGGCCGCCAGGAGCAGCCAGCGCGCCCCCTCCTCGGCATCCTCGGGGACGCCGTTCCCGCCGTAGTGCATGGCGCCCAGCCTGGCCTGGGCCTCTACATGGCCCTGCTCGGCGGCCTTCCTGTACCACTGCGCCGCGCTGCGGCCGTCCACGGAGCCTCCGGCCCCGTTCTGGTGCAGGAAGCCCATGGAGTACTGGGCATGGGCATCGCCCTGCATGGCCGCCATGCGGCTCCACTTGAGCGCCTCGCCGGGATCCCTCCGGACGCCCACTCCGGAGATGTAGGCGCCCCCAAGGAGGGTCTGCGCCCCGGCATGGCCCTGCTCGGCGGCCTTTCGGAACCACCTCGCCGCCTCGGAGTCGTCCCTGGGGACGCCGCACCCGTGGGCGCAGGAGAGCCCCAGGCGGTACTGGCCCTCCGGGCTGCCCTCCCCGGCGGCCTTGCGGAACCACTTCGCCGCCTCGGCCTCGTCCTTGGGCACACCGATCCCCTCCCAGTAGAGCCTTCCCAGGGCGCACTGGGCCGCGAGATGGCCTGCGACGGCGGCCCGGCGCATCCACCGCGCCGCCTCTGCGGAGTCGGCGGCGACCCCCTCCCCGGCGCCGCAGGCGCTTCCCAGGTTGTACTGGGCCTGCACCAGGCCCGCCTCGGCGGCGGCACGGTACCACCGGAAGCCCTCTTCGGGATCCCTGGGGGTCCCGTCCCCCTGGCTGCAGGCGACCCCGAGGTTGTTCTGGGCGGCGGCATGGCCCTGCTCGGCGGCCCGGCGCCACCAGCGCACCGCCTCCTCGGCGTCGGCGGGGACCCCCTCCCCGCTGGAGTAGGCCAGCCCCAGATCGAACTGGGCCCCGGGATCGCCCCCCTCGGCTCTTCCGAGCAGTTCGCGGATCTCGTCGTTCATCCCTGCAGGCTCCTCGATCCGGGCGCCCGGGTCGATTCGTCGCCGAAGCGGCGGCCCCGCCCGGGGATCCCGAATCCCGGGCAGCGTACACCCATGGGCTCCCGGGTTCCAGGGAGGGTTCGGCTCCTCCCGCCGGGGGCCTTCCGCCGGACCCGGCGCCGGGCCGCGCGGGAGGGCGCCGGAAGCCCTACCCTCCTCCCAGCCGCTCCTCGAGCCATGCCCCGACCTGGCCGATCCCGACGCGGACCTGGCGGGTGGTGTCGCGCTCCCGCAGGGTCACGGTGTCCCTCAGCCCGGCGTTCTCCCCCTCTCCCACGGTGTCGAAGTCCACGGTGATCCCGAAGGGGGTGCCGGCCTCGTCCTGACGGGCGTAGCGCTTGCCGATCGAGCCGGCCTCGTCGTACTGGACGCAGTGGCGCCTGCGGAGGGACTCGTGGATCCCGCGGGCCGCCTCCACCAGGCGGGGGCGGTTCTTCTGCAGGGGGAAGATCCCCGCCTTGACCGGGGCGACGCGGGGATGGAGCCTCATCACCGTCCGCTTCTCGGGCGTCCCCCTGGCGCTGGGGATCTCCTCCTCGGCGTAGGCCTGGCACAGGAGGGCCAGGATCAGGCGGTCCACTCCGGCGCTGGGCTCGATCACGTGCGGGAGGAAGCGGGTGCGGGTGCGGGGATCGAAGTACTCCAGCGGCTTGCCGCTGTGCTCCTGGTGGCGGGACAGGTCGTGGTCCCCCCGGGCCGCCACCCCCTCCAGCTCCTGCCAGCCGAAGGGGAAGCGGTAGAGGATGTCCACCGTGGCCAGGGCGTAGTGGGCCAGCTCGTCCGGAGTCTGCTCGTGGCGCCGCAGCGCCGAGGCCGGAAGGCCGATGGCCTGGTACCAGGCCGTCCGCTGCTCCACCCAGTACTCCAGCCACTCCCTCCATCCCCTCTCCGGCTCCTCCCCGTGCCCGTCGGGAGGGACGAAGTACTCCAGCTCCATCTGCTCGAACTCCCGGGAGCGGAAGGTGTAGTTGCGGGGATTGATCTCGTTGCGGAAGGCCTTGCCGATCTGGCAGATGCCGAAGGGGAGCTTGCGGCGGGAGACGTCCAGCACGTTGCGGAACTGGGCGAAGATGGCCTGCGCCGTCTCGGGCCGCAGGTAGGCCTCGTTCTCCTCGGACTGCACCGGCCCCAGCCAGGTCCGGAACATCAGGTTGAAGGCGCGGGGCTCGGTCCGGGGCTCGGGGCATTCGGCCACGGAGCGGGAGGGCCTCTCCAGGCAGCGCTCCTCCTCCAGCTGGTCGGCCCGGAAGCGCCCCCTGCACTTGCGGCAGTCGACCATCGGATCGCTGAAGGTGCCGGCGTGCCCGCTGGCCTCCCAGACCCTGGGATGCATGATGATCGAGGCGTCCAGCCCCACCACGTCGTCCCGCTCCCGGGTCATGCTCGACCACCACAGGTCCTTGACGTTGCGCTTCAGCTCGGCGCCCAGGGGGCCGTAGTCCCAGAAGCCGTTGACGCCCCCGTAGATCTCCGAGGAGGGGAAGATGAAGCCGCGCCGCTTGCACAGCGAGGCCACCTTCCCCATCAGGGCTCCCTCCTGGCGATCGCTGCCCATGGAGCCGGTCAGCAGGAGGCGGGGATCTCCTGGAGCACCTCGACGCAGTGGGGGATGGCGCCCCGGACGAAGCCCAGGCACTCCACCGCCCCGGCGGGCTTGCCCGGCAGGCAGACCACCAGGGCCCGGTCCACGCTGGCCGCCAGGCCGCGCGAGAGGATGGCGTTGGGGGTGGTGCGCATCGACTCCATCCGCATCGCCTCCCCGAATCCGGGGAGCTCCCGCTGGGCCATCTCCCGGACCGCCTCGGGAGTCACGTCGCGCCGCGACACCCCGGTTCCCCCGGTGGTGAGCACCAGGTGGCACCCCCGGCGGACGGCCCGGGCCACCGCCCTCTGGATCCCCTCCTTCTCGTCCCCCACCAGGGACTCCTCGGCCACCTTCCACCCGTATCCCCCGACGGCCTCCCGCAGGGCGGGCCCGCCCCGGTCCGGGTACTCGCCCGCGGCGGCGCGGTCCGAGACGGTCACGATCCCTACCCTTATCTCCATGGCGTTGCTGCTGGCGGCCGGAGCTCCCTCCTCCCCGCGGCCCCGGCGGGGGGCGCCGGAGGGGCCGGAGCGGTCACCGGGGAGCCTCGAGCGGCCGCTTCTCCTTCCGGACCAGGCGGATGCTACCGATCGAGAGGGACTTGTCCACGGCCTTGCACATGTCGTAGAGGGTCAGGGCCGCCACGCTCACCGCGGCCAGCGCCTCCATCTCCACCCCGGTGGAGGAGACCACCGCCGCCGAGGCGGTGATCTCGATCGCGTCACGGGAGGGCAGGATCCGGAAGGAGACCTCGGCGTGCGAGAGGGGAAGAGTGTGGGCCAGGGGCAGCAGCTCTCCGGTCCGCTTGGCCGCCATGATTCCCGCCAGGCGGGCGGCGGCCCACACGTCGCCCTTGGCCATGCTGCCGGCCTCGATCCGGTCCAGGGTGGCCGGAGCAAGGCGGAAGATCCCGGAGGCGGTGGCGGAGCGGCGGCAGGGAGGCTTGCCCGAGACGTCCACCATCGAGGCCTCGCCCCGGGCGCCGAGGTGGGTGAGTCCTCCCGATCCGGCCGCGCTCACGCTCCCCTCACCTCCTCCTGCCACTCGCGCACCGCCTGGCCGATCAGCCGGGCCACCTGGATCCGGGGCCTGACGAAGCCGGGGGTGAACCAGGGGAAGGCCCCCACCAGATCGTGGACGACCAGGACCTGGCCGTCGCAGCCGGGTCCCGAGCCGATCCCGATGGTCAGGGCCCCCACCTCCGCGGTGATCCGGGCCGCCAGCGAAGGCTCCACCAGCTCCAGGACCATGCCGAAGACCCCCCGTCGGTCCAGCCAGCGGGCCTCCTCCAGGATCCGCCCGGCCTCCTCGGGGCCGCGGCCCTTGATCCGGTAGCGCCCCTCCTGGGCGATGCGCTGGGGGAGCATCCCCAGGTGCCCCGCCAGGGGGATGCCCTCGGCGAGGATGGCCTCCAGGGCCCGCTCCCTGCCGGTCACCCCCTCCGCCTTGAGGGCGTCCGCCCCGGCCTCGACCAGGCGGCGCGCGTTGGCCCGGGCCAGGCCGGGGGTATCGCAGCTGCCGAAGGGCAGGTCGGCCAGGATCAGGGCCGAGGGCCCGGCCCGGGCCACCGCCCGGACGTGGTGCTCCATCTCCTCCATGGTGACCCGGGTGGTGTCCGGGTAGCCCAGCACCACCATCCCCAGCGAGTCGCCCACCAGGATCATCGGCATCCCCAGCTCGTCCAGCAAACGGGCCATGGGGTAGTCGTAGGCGGTGAGCACCGGCAGGCGCTCCCGCCCCTTGAGGGCGCGGAGCGAGTCGGGGGTCGCCTTCCTCCTGGCGGGATCCCGGCTCATCGGCGGCCCTCCCGGCAGGCGGAGTAGATCTCGGCCAGCCGGGGGATCGGCGTGCCCAGGCGGTAGCGCAGCATCACGATCCCCATCAGCAGGTAGACGCGCAGGACCCCATGCTCCCGGAACCTGCGCGCCGAGGCGACCACCTCGGCGTCGGCCAGGGCCAGCCGCCCCTCCCGGCGCATCCGGCGGCACAGCTCGAACTCCTCCATCAGGGGAAGGGCGGGCACCCCTCCCACCCGCTCGAGCACGCTGCGAAGCACGAAGAGGCCCTGGTCGCCCAGCGCGCGGCGCCCCCAGAGCATGCGGAGCAGGCAGCGGAAGCGGGAGCCGGCCATCCAGGCGGAGGGGCGGTCGAAGGACTTCCAGAAGCCCCCGCCTACCACCCGCCGGTCCCGGAAGGCGGCGAGCATGGCCCGGCCGCAGGCGGGAGAGGGAACCGTGTCGGCGTGAAGGAGCCAGACCACGTCCCCGGAGGCGTGGCGCGCCGCCTCCCGCATCTGGACGCCCCGACCCCGGCGGGAGAGGAGGACCCGGCATCCACGCTCCCGGGCGATGGCCAGGGTGGCGTCGGAGCTGCCCCCGTCGGCCACCAGGACCTCGGACACCTCGGGTATCCTCCCGAGCGCGTCCAGGGTGGCGCCCAGGGCCTCCTGCTCGTTCCAGGTGGGGATCACCGCCGAGACGGTGCGGGGAGGGGGACCCGGGCGGGCCCCCCTCCCGCCCAGCCACCAGATCCACAGCCCCAGCAGGCACCACAGGATCTGGATCCCCCACAGGCAGAGGGCCGCGGCCACCGCCTCGGCGGCGGGGATCCCGTAGAGGCCCAGAAGCAGCAGCGCCGAGCCCTCGCGCAGGCCCGCGCCCCCCGCCGCCACCGGCAGGCCGGCCACCAGGGAGATCACCGGGAAGATCCACATCAGGGCCGGCCAGCGGATCCCCTCGCCGGCCACCGCCGACAGGCAGAGGGCCATGGAGAGCCCCAGGCAGGCGTGGACGCAGAAGGCGCCCAGGAGCGCCTTGGCCATAATCCTCCGGTCCCGGAGCAGGACGCGCCCCCCCTGCAGCAGCGTGGCCGCGAAGGCGTGGAGCCGGGAGGCCGGGCGCCGCTCCCAGCGGCGGAAGAGCAGCAGGCCCGCCGGAACCAGCGCCAGGACCGCCAGGAACCAGCCCAGGGGCAGGGCCAGCTGCGAGGCGACCCCGGGATGGAAGCCGCCGGCCGCCGCTCCCAGCAGGACCATCAGCAGGCCGAAGGAGACGGCCCCGGCCAGGGCCGCCAGGCGGTCCAGCGGGGCGGAGGCCCACACCGAGGACGTGCGCAGGCCGTAGCGGCGCGCGTAGAGGGCGGACTTGGCCCAGTCCCCCCCGGCGGCGCCGAACAGGAACTGGTGGGCGGCATGGCCCAGGAGCACTCCCCTGAGGGTGGCCGCCGGATGCACCGCGTTGCCCGAGATGCGGAGCATCAGGTGCCAGCGCCAGGCGGCGAACAGGAAGCTGGTCCCGGTAAGCAGGAAGGCCAGAGCCAGCCGCTCCGGACGGGCGTCGGCGAAGGCCTGGCGGAACTGGTCCGGATCGACGCGGCCGAACACCCACCAGAGCAGGGCGGCCGAGAGGCAGACCGCCCCGGCCCCCGTCGCCAGCCTGCGGTGGATGCCCCTGCCCATGGACGGATCCTGGACCGGATGCCGCGCCTCTTCCAGATTGATCTTGACCCGGATCCGGAAAGCCTCCAATCCGGCTCCTCGCCCGGCGGAAGCCGGGGGGCGGCCGCCCCCTGGCGGCCCGGAGGGAAGGCATGCAGCGCCGGAGGATCATGGTGGTGGCGGGCGAGCCCAGCGGGGACGGCCTGGCGGCCCGGATGGTGGAGCAGGCGAAGGCGCTCGCCCCTCCCGGCCGGCTGCGTACGGAGTTCTTCGGCCTGGGCGGCCCCCGGATGGCCGCCGCCGGGGTGGAGCTGCTGGAGGACACGACCCGGCTGGCGATCTTCGGGCACCTCGACGCCCTCCGCCGGCTGCCCCGGCTGCGGGGGATCTTCCGGCGCACGCTCCGGGAGGCGGCCCGGCGGACCCCCGACGCGGTGGTCCTGGTGGACTACGGCGGCTTCAACCTGCGCCTGGCCCGGGCCCTCCGGACCGGCCGCCGGAGGGGGGAGTTCCTCAACTGGGATCCCCGCATCCTCTACTACGTGCCCCCCCAGGTCTGGGCCTCGAGGCCGGGGCGGGCCCGGATCCTGGAGGCCCATGTGGACCGGCTGATCAGCATCCTCCCCTTCGAGAGGGAGTGGTACGCCCGGCGGCACCCCGCCCTGGCCGTCGACTACGTGGGCGATCCCCTGGCCGAGTCCCTGGGCCCCCTGCGCGCGGCCGTCCCCCGGCCCCTGGAGAGCCCGCCCCGCATCGCCCTGCTCCCGGGAAGCCGCCCCCGGGAGATAGAGCGCCACCTGCCCCCGATGCTCCGGGCGCTGGCGCTCCTGCGGGAGCAGGGACCCTGCCGGGCGGCGCTCGCCACGCCCCGGGAGGAGCTGCTGGAGGGGCGCCGGGAGGCGATCCCCCGCGACGTGGAGATCCTCTTCGGCGGGGCCGCCCAGGCTCTCCGCGGCTCCAGCGTGGCGCTGGCCTGCTCGGGGACCGTGGTCCGGGAGTGCGCCTGGCTGGGCGTTCCGGCGGTGGTCGTCTACCGCCTCTCCTGGCTGGAGCACCAGGTGGCCAGGCGCATCGTGCGGGTCCCCTACATCGCCATGCCCAACATCCTTGCCGGCGAGCCGGTCTACCCGGAGCTGATCCAGGACCGGGCCACCCCCGAGGCCATGGCCGCAAGGGCGAGGGAGCTGCTCGAGCCCCGGCGCCACCGCCAGGTCCAGGAGCGGCTCGCCCGGCTGTCGGACTCCCTGGGGGGGGCGGGCGCCTCGCGCCGGGCCGCGCAGGCGGTCCTCGCCTCCCTGGACTCCTGACGGGCTCCCGGAGGCCCCCGCTCCTGATTTCCCCTTGTCATTCCCGGCCGGAGCCGATTCATATTCCTGCCGATGTCCGACGCCGCCCCGATCGGGTACAACGTCCATTCTCCGGACGACCGGGAGAAGATGCTCGAGGAGATCGGGGTGGCCTCCGTCGAGGAGCTTCTCGAGCCGGTTCCCTCCTCGGTGCGCCTCCAGAGGCCCCTGGACCTTCCCCCGCCCCTCAGCGAGTGGGAGCTGTCCCGCAAGATGCTCGATCTGGCCTCGCGCAACGAGACCTCCGAGACCTTCAGCTCCTGGCTGGGGGGCGGAGCCTACCAGCACTACATCCCCGAGGCGGTGCGGGCCATCGCCAGCCGGGGGGAGTTCCTGACCTCCTACACCCCCTACCAGCCGGAGATGAGCCAGGGGGTGCTGCGGGCGCTCTACGACTTCCAGCTGCTGATGGGCAGGATCCTGGGGCAGCCGTCGGTCAACTGCTCGGTCTACGACGGATCGACCGCCCTGGCCGAATGCGCCTGGATGACCTGCTGCGTCAAGGAGAGGCGGAAGATCCTGGCCGCCTCCAGCCTGTGGCCCCAGTACCTCGAGGTGCTCCGCACCTACCTGGGGGGCCGTAGGCTCGGGGACGGGCCGGTGGAGCTGGTCTCCCTGCCCTCCGATCCCCGTAGCGGGGAGATCGATCTGGACCAGGCCGAGGCCCTGCTCGGGAGCGGGGAGTTCGCCTCCCTCGTGATCCAGACCCCCAACCGCTTCGGGGTGATCGAGCACATCGCCCCGGCCTGCGAGATCGCCCGGGAGAACGGGGCCCTCGCCCTGGTCAGCATGAACCCCCTGCTCTCGGGATGCTTTCCCGCTCCGGGCGCCGAGGGGGCCGACTTCGTCTGCTGCGAGGCCCAGCCCCTGGGACTGGAGCTCAACGCCGGCGGCCCCTACCTGGGAGCCATAGCCACCCGCCCCGAGTACGAGGACTACCTGCCGGGACGGATCGTGGGGATCTGCACCGACCTGAAGGGGGAGCCGGCCTTCGCCCTGGTCAAGGAGGAGCGCGAGCAGCATGTGGCCCGGCACAAGGCCACCAGCCACATCTGCTCCAACCAGACCCTGCTGGCCCTGAGGGTCTCGGTGCACCTGGCCCTGCTGGGAGAGCGGGGCTTCGAGCGGATCGCCCAGCTCAACGCGGTCAAGGCCCACCGGCTGGAGTCGCGGCTCACCTCCCTTCCGGGGGTGCGCCTGGCCCGGAGCGGGAGCTTCTTCAACGAGTTCCTCCTGGAGCTGCCCTGCCCGGTCCCGGATCTTCTCCGGGGCCTGCGGCGGCGCCGGATCTTCGGAGGCATCGACTGCACCGGATGGGAGGGGGACGGAGCCCACCGCCTGCTGGTGGCGGCCACCGAGACCAAGTCGGCCGCCGACATCGACGGCTACGCCGAGAGCTTCTCCCAGGTCCTGGACTCCCTGGCCTGACACCCCATGCTCGCCCCCGGACTCTTCGACATCAGCCGCCCCGGCGTCAGCGGCGCCGGCATCATCGACCACGAATTCGATCCCGGCGAGGCAGCCCGCTGCTTCGGCCCGCACGCCCTGCGCGACGAGCCGCTGGGCCTGCCCGAGCTCTCGGAGAACGAGGTGGTGCGCCACTTCACCAGCCTGAGCCGCCAGGCCTACGGGGTGGACAGCGGCCCCTATCCCCTGGGGTCGTGCACCATGAAGTACAATCCCAAGCGCAACGACCGGCTGGCGCAGCTGGACGGCTTCGCCAAGGCCCATCCCCACCAGCCCGAGGAGACCCTGCAGGGCGTGTGGGACAGCTTCCTCGAGATCCAGGACTGCGTCGCCGAGCTGACCGGGATGGACGCGGTCACCCTGCAGCCGGCCGCCGGCGCCCACGGGGAGTTCACCGGACTGCTGGCCATCCGCAGGCATTTCGAGAAGCTGGGGGAGCGCCGCGACCGGATCCTGATCCCCGACTCGGCCCACGGCACCAACCCGGCCAGCGCCGCCATGGTGGGCTACACCTGCCACATCGTGCCCACCACCTCCGAGGGCCTGATGGACCTGGAGGCCATGGAGTCGGCCCTCTGCGATCGGGTGGCGGCCCTGATGCTCACCAACCCCTCCACCCTGGGGCTCTTCGAGAGGAACATCGTCGCCATCGCCGGCATGCTCCACGGCAACGGCTCCCTGCTCTACTACGACGGGGCCAACCTCAACGCGCTGATGGGGCTGGTCCGCCCCGGGGACATGGGCTTCGACGTTATCCACATCAACACCCACAAGACCCTCTCCACCCCCCACGGCGGGGGCGGTCCGGGCGCGGGGCCGGTGGGGGTCAAGTCGTTCCTGGAGCCCTACCTGCCGGTGCCGGTGATCCGCAGCGAGGGGGGCAGGGCCTTCCCGGACTACGACCGCCCCGACTCGGTGGGCAGGGTGAGGGTCCACTACGGGCACACCGAGGTGCTCCTGAGGGCCCTCTGCTACATGGCGACCCTGGGGGGGGAGGGCCTGCGCACCGCCTCGGAGCACGCGGTCCTCAACGCCAACTACCTTCAGGCCAAGCTGGGCGACCTGCTCGCCCCGGTCTTCGACCAGCCCTGCATGCACGAGTGCCTGCTCAGCGGCGGCTCCCTCTCCCTGAGCGCCTTCGACTTCGTCAAGCGGCTGATCGACTTCGGGGTGCACCCCCCCACCCTGGTGGGCGCCGGCTGCGTCCACTTCGCCAAGGAGTACGACGCGGCCATGCTGATCGAGCCGACCGAGACCGAGTCCAAGCAGTCGCTGGACTTCATGATCGAGCAGTTCAGGAACGTGGCCCGGGAGGCCGCGGTGGCCCCCTTCACCATCGAGACCGCCCCCCACTCGACCAGGATCGCCAAGGTGGTCAAGGACGAGTCGGCCTGGATGAGCGTCCTCGACCTGGACAAGTCCTAGGCCCTTCCCGCCCCCATGCTCCAGAAGATCCCAGAAGAGTACCGCGACCGGGTGGTCCTGGTGGTGGAGGACACCCGGATGATGCGGGTGCTGATGACCCGCCATCTCAGGCAGGTGGGCTTCAGCACGGTGCTGGAGTGCGAGAACGGCAGGGAGGCGCTGGAAATCCTGGCGGAGAGGGTGGTGGACCTGATCCTGCTCGACATCCAGATGCCGGTGATGGACGGCTACCAGGCCCTGGAGGCGATCAAGAAGGACGAGTCGCTGGCCGGGATCCCGGTGATCATGATCACCGCGGTGGACAAGATCGAGAGCATCGCCAAGTGCATCGAGATCGGGGCCAGCGACTACATGCCCAAGCTGTTCAACCCCATCCTGCTCAACAGCCGCATCACCCTCTGCCTGGAGAACCAGCGGCTCAGGTCGGAGCTGGAGCGGCTCGGGAGCAAGCCGGGCTGAGCTCCGCCCGGGGGCTCCGTCAGGCGCTCTCCCCGGGAGCGGCGGGATCCCCGGACGGATCCGGCGCGCCCACCCGCTTGACCAGCTCCAGGATGTTGCGTCCGCCCTCCCGGCGGTAGGCCATCCTGCTGGTCAGCTTCCTGGCGAAGTAGATCCCCAGGCCGCCCACCTGGCGCTCCTCGAGCGGAGCGTCGATGTCGGGATCGGGCCTCCGGGTGGGATCGAAGGGGACGCCGTCGTCGGCCAGGGACATGATCACGTCCTCGCCCTCCCGGCGCAGGGCCAGCTCGATGCGGAGATCCCTCGGCTCCTGGCCCGCTCCGTAGCTGATCGCGTTGGTGATCAGCTCGTCGAGCGCCAGGTTGATCTCGTCCCCCAGCTCCGGGAGGATCCCCTGGGACCGGGAGAAGGCGCCGACCACCTCCTGGAGCTTCTTCAGCTCCTGGGCGAGGGCCTTCTCGAGCTCCTCCGGCCCGCCGGAACGCCGCTCGAAGACGGCCTTGACCTCCTCAGCCATTGGCCGCCATTGAAGCGGGCCGGACGCGCCGATTGCAAAGCAAAACGTCCGCCCCGCCCTTCCCCGTCCGGGCAGGAACCCGCAGGAGCCGGAGGGCCGGCTGCCGGAGATTCGGGCGCCATCGGCTTGTCTGAGGCCCCGAAGTCTGCCATGTTTGGAGGCGGAACAGGAGTCCGGGACATCGCTGCGGGCGGGATCCCGACCGGCTCCGGCCCGATCCGAACCG
This sequence comes from Limisphaerales bacterium, assembly GCA_965221075.1. Taxonomy (GTDB): domain Bacteria; phylum Verrucomicrobiota; class Verrucomicrobiia; order Limisphaerales; family AAA164-E04; genus UBA2970. The sequence goes on along the minus strand of OZ244865.1, from coordinate 1,743,412 downwards.
GAACGCCGACCGGACCCCATGCGCCTTTCCCAGCTGAGAATCCGGAGCCTGCGCTCGAAGATCCTGCTCTACAGCATCTCCGTGGTGCTGGTGATCTTCACCGTGGTCTTCGTCATCTTCGGGGTCCAGCAGTACACCAACCTCCAGGCCAGCATCGCCCGCGAGGTCAACCTCATCACCCGGGAGATCGCCCAGCTCCTGGACAGCGACAACGAGGTCTCCTCCACCATCCCCAAGATCATGGCCCTGGCGCAGGAGGCGGGGATGTTCGGCGATCGCGAGGCTTCCGCCGAGTACGCCCGCAGGGTCCTGGAGCTGCACCCCAACCTGACCGGCGCCTACTTCGGCTACGAGAGAGACGCCGACGGCAAGGACGCCGCCTACGCGGAGCGGATGCAGGGGGAGAACGCCGATCTGGGAGAACTGAAGGGCGCCCTCTCGACCAACGAGACCACCCTGGGACGGTTCATCCCCTACTGGTTCCGCGACGAGTCCGATCCCTCGCTGATCCTGCTGGAGCCCCTGGTGGACATGGAGACCAGCCTCTACTACCAGGGCAACAAGAACAAGTTCCAGGGCCTCCCCGAGCTCGACCAGATCGACCTGAGCGCCTACTGGGAATGGGAGCAGGTGCCCAGTTTCGGCGATGTCTTCTCCCCCCGCTCGGAGCTCAACAGCGAACGGGCCGCTCCCTACTCCGAGGGCAGCCCGGAGGCCTGGCTGAACAGGCTGATGATCACCGAGCCCTACGACTACGAGGGGAAGCTGATCTTCGAGCAGACCTACCCCATCTCCATCGACGACGGCGGCGGGCCCAGGTTCGTAGGGATCGCCGGAGTCGACCAGGCCCTCGACGACATGAAGGACGACCTGGCCTCGAAGATCCCCCCCCAGATGAAGACGGCCGGCTACGCCCTGATCAGCCGGGGGGGAAGGATCATCGCCTCGACCTTCCACAGCGAGGCAATCAAGGCCCTGCCCGTCGAGAAGCTTCCCGACGAGTCTCTTAAAGAGGCCTTGGGCAAGCTCTACCGCCGGGATCAGGAGGCGGGAGTCCAGGAGGGCCGGCCGGGGGGGCTTCTGGAGTTCATGGACGAGATCGAGGAGGTCAACTACCTCTACGACTCGGCCGAGATCCCCACCGGGGAGTGGACCCTGGTCATGCGGGTGGGCAAGGACGAGGTCTACGGCCCGCTCTACAGCAAGATGGCCTACCTGGTGGCCATCTTCGTGCTGGGTCTGCTGATCATCGTGCTGGTCCTCTCCTGGCTGACCAAGAGCGTGGCCCAGCGCATCACCGTGGCGGCCCGGGCCGCCGAGCAGGTGGCGCGGGGGGACCTGACCGGCAAGATCGAGATCGTGGGAGAGGACGAGACCGGGCAGCTGCTCGGCTCGATCACCACCATGACCAGCAATCTCAACGCCCTGATCGGCCAGGTCAAGAAGTCCAGCATCGTCCTCACCTCCACCGCCACCAAGATCTCGGCCAACGCCAAGGCCCAGGAGTCGGTGGTCAACGACTTCGGCTCCTCCACCACCGAGATCGCCGCGGCGATCAAGGAGATCACCGCCACCTCCCAGGAGCTGAGCAAGACCATGAACGACGTCACCTCCAACGCCACCGAGACGGCCAACCTGGCCGACTCGGGACGCGACGGGCTGGTGGGGATGGAGCAGGCCATGGACACCCTCACCGAGGCCAACACCTCCATCTCCTCCAAGCTGGCGATCATCAGCGAGAGGGCCAAGAACATCAACCAGGTGGTCGACACCATCAGCAAGGTGGCCGACCAGACCAACATGCTCTCCCTGAACGCCTCGATCGAGGCGGAGAAGGCGGGGGAGTACGGCCTGGGATTCTCGGTGGTGGCCCGGGAGGTGAAGCGGCTGGCGGATCAGACCGCGGTGGCCACCCTGGACATCGGCCAGATGGTGCGCGACATGCAGTCCTCGGTCTCGGCGGGGGTGATGGAGATGGACAAGTTCACCGAGCACATGCGGCAGGGCAACGACACCGTCCGCAGCATCAGCAGCCAGCTCAGCTCGATCATCGAGCACGTGCAGGAGCTGACCGAGCAGTTCGAGACGGTGCGCCAGGGCATGGACACCCAGACCACCGGGGCGCAGCAGATCAACTCCGCCATGATCAAGCTCACCGAGGCGGCCCACTCGACCTCCACCTCGGTCTCCGCCTCCAACCAGGCCACCTCCGACCTGCGCAACGCGGTGGACAACCTGAGGAAGGAAGTGACCAAGTTCAAGGTGGACCGGGACTAGGCCCCGGCGGGAGCCTCCGGCACACGGCCGGTTTCCGAGCGCGATGCACTTCCTGGTATTCGAGATCGAAGGGCGCCAGTACGCGATGGAGACCAGCCGCATCCACCGCATCGTCCCCTGCATCCCGCCCCAGCGGCTCCCCCACGCACCCGAGGAGGTGGCGGGGCTGATCAAGTACCGCGACCTCCCGGTTCCGGTGGTCGACGCCAGCGTCCTGCTTCAGGCGGGCAGCTCCCCGAGCAGCCTGAGCACCCGCATCCTGCTGGTCTCCTATCCCATGGAGGGCGAGGAGGAGCCGAGGATGCTGGGGCTGATCGCCCCCAAGGTGCAGCAGACGGCCGACATCCCCGACTCCGCCATCTCCCCCAAGGGAATCCAGGTCGAGCAGGCCCCCTTCCTGGGACCGGTCGCCGCGGCCGGGGAGCGCTTCATCCAGATCCTCAGGATCGAGGAGATCCTCTCCTCCCAGGCCAAGGAGATGCTCTTCTCCGGGGAAGAGCCCCTCCTCCCCGAATGAACCCGGTCTCCACGATCGAGGGGATCCTGTCCGAGCGCACCGGAGTGGCTCCCGACACCCTGGGCCCCGAGGCCGTGAGGATGGGAGCCGAGAAGCGGTCTCGGGCCCTGGATTGCGGCTCCCTCGACGGCTACCTGGCCTTGCTGCGGGAGAACGAGGAGGAGTGGGGCAGGCTGATCGACGAGATCGTGGTGCCCGAGAGCTGGTTCTTCCGGGACAAGGCGCCCTTCGAGAGGCTCTCCGAGGCCGTCCGGAAGAGGATGTCCGGAATCGGCCCCGCCTCCCCCCTGCGCCTGCTGAGCACTCCCTGCGCCACCGGGGAGGAGCCCTACTCCATGTGCATGGCCCTGCTCGACCTGGGGCTGCGCCCCGGATCCTTCCGCATCAAGGGGGTGGACATCAGCGAGCGGGTGGTCGGCCTGGCGCGCGCAGGCACCTACGGCCCGCTCTCCTTCCGGGGCGAGGACCTCGCCTTCCGGAACGAGTACTTCGAGCCCGTCGGGAGCGGCCGCTACCGGATCCGCCCCATTCTGAAGGGGAGGATCGAGTTCGGAACCGGAAACCTCACCGATCCGGACTTCCTTCGGGACGATCCGCCCTACGACGTCGTCTTCTGCCGCAACGTCATGATCTACCTGGAAGCCGAGGCGCGCAAGCGGGCCCTGTCCAACCTCGACCGGCTGCTCGCTCCGGAGGGCCTGCTATTCGTGGGGCATGCGGAAGCGTCCACCGAGGTACTGAGGATGTTCGCTCCCAGGAAGTGGCCCGGCGCCTTCGCCTTCGGCAAGCGGATCCCGGGCAAGGACATTCCGCCCTCCTCCCGCTCCAGGGCCTCTTCCTTCCAGCCCTCCCCTCCGGGCGCGCGCTCCAGGTCCAGGCCCTCCTCGCGCAGCCACGCCGGACGGAAGCGCCCGGTCCCGGCTCCCGCGATCCGGGAGGAGCCCAGGGATCCCGTCCGGGCGCCCCGGGGCGCCCCGGCTCCCGAAGGGCGGGCGGGGCTGGATCTGGACCGGGCCCAGGAGCTGGCCAACTCGGGGCAGATCCTCGAGGCCCGCCTGATCTGCGAGCAGTTCATCAGGTCCTCGGGTTACGACGCCAGGGCCTGCTACCTCCTGGGGATCATCAACCTGGCCGACGGCAAGGACGAGGAGGCCAAGCTGCAGTTCGGCCGGACCGTCTACCTCAAGCCGACCCACGGCGACGCGATGATCCACCTGATCCACCTGGCCCTGGCCTCGGGCGAGAAGCAGGAGGCGGCCAGGTGGCAGCACCGCCTCGAGAGGATCACCTCCCGCGCCGCGAGCCAGTGAGCGCCCCGGAAAGCCCATCCGCCCCGCCCGACGGCTGCTGGCGGAAGATCGGAGTCTGGGGGGATCATTCCTGCGAGCGGCTCGGGCAGGAGATCCACTGCCAGAACTGCGGCATCTACACCCTGAAGGGGCGAGAGCTCTTCGACCGGCCGGCCCCCGAGGAGTACCTCAAGGAGTGGACCCGGCTGCTGGCCACCGAGAAGGAGGAGGTCCACCTGTCCTGGAAGTCGATCGTCGGCTTCCGGGTCGGGGACGAGTGGTTCGGGCTGAGCACCTCCTGCTTCGTGGAGGTGCACCACTTCCGCACCATCCACCGCATCCCCCACTGCCCCAACCCCGCCTTGCTGGGCCTGGCCAACATCCGGGGATCGCTGCTGATCTGCGTGTCGCTGCGCCCGCTACTGGGGCAGGGCGGGAAGGGCCGGGACGGCGACTGGAAGGAGCACGACAAGCAGACGCGCCTGGCGGTGGTGGAGCGCGAGGGGCGCAGGCTGAGCCTCAAGCTGGACGAGATCGACGGGATCCTGCAGTACTCCGACGAGCAGCTGCGGCCCCCTCCGGTGAACATCGCCAAGGGAAGCCAGACCTTCACCCGGGGCCTGATCCGGGCCGGCGGGAGGACCATCGGGCTGCTCGACGAGGAGCTGCTCTTCCACTACTTCAAGAGCCGGCTGACCTGAAGATGCCTTCCCAGGACTTCCAGGACACCTCGATGATGGAGCTGTTCCGCCTGGAGGCGGAGAGCCAGACCGCGCTGCTCAGCGACGGGCTCCTGGCTCTGGAGGAGGATCCCTCCGAAACCGGCCGGATCGAGGAGATGATGCGGGCCGCCCACTCCCTGAAGGGCGCCGCCCGCATCGTCAACCTCGGCGCCATCGTGCGGCTCACCCACGTGATGGAGGACCATTTCGTCGCCGTCCAGAAGGGCGAGAGGCAGGCCACCGGGGACATGGTCGACGCGATGCTCTCGTGCCTGGACCTGCTCAGGGAGGTCTCCCAGTGGTCCGATCAGGAGGCCGCCGGCAACGACAGGAGCTCGATGGAGAGGGTGGAGGAGCTGGTCGGAAGGATCGAGGCCCTGGACGGTTCCGGGACGCAGCCCCCCGAGGAGACGCCGCCCCCCCCCGAGCCCGCTCCGGAGCCCGCCCCGGAGCCGGCCGATGCCTCAATGATGGAGCTCTTCCAGCTGGAGGCCGAGACCCAGACCGGAGTGCTCAGCGAAGGGCTGCTGGCCCTGGAGGCGGATCCCGGCGATCTGGGCCGGATCGAGGAGATGATGCGGGCCGCCCACTCCCTGAAGGGCGCCGCCCGCATCGTCAACCTCGACGACATGGTGCGCCTGACCCACCGGATGGAGGACCACTTCGTGGCGATCCAGGACGGGAGGCGAACGCCCTCCAGCGAAACCGTGGACGCGATGCTGGAGTGCCTCGACTTCCTCAGGCAGGTCTCGGAGTCGGGGAGCTTCGCCGCCCCCGGGAACGCCGCCAGGGTCGACCAGCTGGTCGGAAGGATCGAGGCTCTCGAGACAGATGGAGAACCCCAGGCAGGCGGGGCGAAGGACAGGCCGGGGAAGAAGGCCGCGGCCGGCGGCGCCGGGGCCGCCCCCCCCAAGGAGAGGAAGGCCGCCGGGGCCAGGGAGAAGCCCTCCTCCGAGAGGAAGTCCAGGGGCGTGGACTACGTCCGGGTCTCCTCCGGCAACCTGAACCGGATCGTGGAGCTGGCCGCCCAGTGCCTGGTCGAGTCGCGCAACCAGGGCAACGCCTCGGGCGGGGCGGAGGCGATCCGCTCCGCCTACCAGAGCCTCTCCGCCTCGCTGGCCGGCCTGAGGGACCGCCTCTCCGACCTCGACGCCGGCCAGTCCCTGCTGATCGCGGTCGACGAGGCCCGCAGCCTGGCCGAGCAGGTCAACGAGCGCTTCCAGACGCAGGTCGAGGACTTCGACGACTACATCCGCAGCAGCAGCCAGCTCGCCGAGAGCCTCTACCAGGAATCGATCGCCTCCCGGATGCGGCCCTTCGCGGAGGGGGTCGAGGCCTATCCCCGCATGATCCGGGACATCTCCCGCTCGATCGGCAAGAAGGCCAGGCTGGTGATCCGGGGCAAGGACACCGGGGTGGACCGCGACGTGCTGGAGAAGCTGGACGCCCCCCTGAGCCACATACTGCGCAACGCCCTGGACCACGGACTGGAGCCTCCCGAGGAGAGGGCCGGTCTGGGCAAGCCCGAGACCGGCACCCTCACCATAGCCGCCCGCCACCAGTCCGGCACCCTGCGCATCGAGATCCAGGACGACGGAAGGGGCATCGATCTGGACAGGCTCAAGGAGAAGATCCTGGAGAGGAAGCTCGCCAGCGAGGAGTTGGTCTCGGGCATGAGCGAAGCGGAGCTGCTCGAGTTCCTCTTCCTGCCCTCCTTCTCCACCACCAGCGAGGTGACCGAGCTTTCGGGACGGGGCGTGGGGCTGGACGTGGTCCAGAGCATGATGCAGCAGCTGGGCGGAACCGTCCGGATCGAGACCGAGCGGGGAGCCGGCTCCACCTTCCAGCTCGACCTGCCTGTCACCCGCTCGGTGGTGCGGGTCCTGCTCCTGGCCATCGACGAGGAGCTCTACGCCATCCCCATCTCCCGGGTGGCCCGGATCTGCGTCGCCGCCCCCTCGGACGTGCGCACCGTGGAGAACCGGATCTACCTCTCCCTGGACGGGGAGGAGATCGGCCTGCTCTCGGCCCGCCACATCCTCGAGATGGGCCAGTCCTCCAGCCTGGATCGGGACGGCAGCGCCTCGGTGGTGGTGCTCAGCCACCACTCCCACAGCTACGGGGTGATCGTGGACCGGATCGTGGGCGAGACCGAGCTGGTGGCCCGTCCCCTGGACGAGTGCCTGGGGCAGCTTCCCAACATCAGCGCCGCGGGCATCCACGAGAATGGGGATCCGATCCTGGTGCTCAGCGTCGACGACCTGGTCAACTCGATCGACAACAAGATCGGCAGCGCCCGCTGGATGTCGGCCTCCAGCCGCGAGGTGATCCGGGACGAGTCCCAGGCGGAGAAGAAGAAGACGATCCTGGTGGTCGACGACTCGATCACCGTGCGGCAGATGCAGAAGCAGATCCTCGAGTCGAGCGGCTTCGAGGTCCATCTGGCGGTGGACGGAGCGGAGGGATGGAACGCGATCCGCCTGGGCGACTACGATCTGGTGATCAGCGACATTGACATGCCCCGGATGACCGGCTTCGAGCTTGTCAAGCAGGTCCGGGAGGAGCCAAGGTTCTCGCAGCTTCCGATCATCATCGTCTCCTACAAGGACCGGGAGGAGGACATGAGGAAGGGACTGGAGCTGGGAGCCAACTACTACCTCACCAAGAGCAGCTTCCAGAACGAGACCTACATCAACGCCGTGCTGGATCTGATCGGCTCCTCCTGACCGGATGAACATCGGCATCGTCAACGACCTGAGGATCGCCCGGGAGTCCTTGCGCAGCATCATCGACGGCGCCCCCGACCTGGAGGTGGCCTGGGTGGCGGAGGACGGGCAGCAGGCCGTCGAGCTGTGCGACAGGAACCCCCCGGACCTGATCCTGATGGACCTGATCATGCCAGTGATGGACGGCGTAGAGGCCACCCGCCGCATCTCCCAGAGCCACGCCTGCCCCATACTGATCGTCACCGCCTCGGTAGGCGCCAACTCCTCCCAGGTCTACGCCTCGATGAACCACGGGGCGATCGACGCCGCGGTCACCCCCCCCATGGAGGGCGTCGGCCGGGAGGCGGCGGTCCAGAGCCTGCTGGCCAAGATCGATTCGATCGGCCAGCTGATCGGCAAGGGAAGGGCACGGGGAGGGGCGGTTCCCACGGCCGGCGAGCCCCGGGGACGCGAGGGGCGCTTTCCCCGGATCCTGGCCATAGGCTCCTCCAACGGGGGCCCCCATGCCCTCGCCCATGTGCTCGGCAAGCTGGACCACGACCTGCCCGCCGCGGTGGTGGTCGTCCAGCACATCGACGAGAGCTACGCCGACGGGCTGGTCAAGTGCCTGGACGGGCAGACCCGGCTGCAGGTGGGCGCCGCCGAGGAGGGCGCCTACCCGGAGGCTGGCGCCGTGCATGTGGCGGTGCGCAACAAGAACCTGATCCTGGACGGCTCGGGGCAGTTCCACTACTCCCTCCGGCCGGCCGCCACGGCCTACAGCCCCTCGGTGGACGTCTTCTACCGGAGCCTGCTGCCACTGCGCCACGAGGACGTGGTCGCAGTGCTGCTGACCGGGATGGGCGACGACGGGGCGCAGGGGATGCTGGAGCTCAGGCAGGCCGGCTGCCACACCATCGCCCAGGACGAGGCGACCAGCGTCTCCTACGGGATGCCCCGGCGAGCCGCCGAGCTGAACGCGGCGGTGGAGATCCTGCCGCTCCAGCAGATTCCCTACACCCTCAACTGGTACTACAGCAGCTCGAAGTTCCATTCCCGCCGCTAAATGACCCAAAGCATCCTTACCGGCGCCGACGAGTCCTCCGAGCCGATCCGGGTCCTTCTGATCGACGATCAGCTCATGATCGGGGAGACCGTGCGCCGCATGCTCCTCTCCGAGAAGGACATCGAGTACCACTACTGCGGCGATCCCGCCAAGGCCCTGGCCGAGGCCGAGAGGCTGCGCCCCACGGTGATCCTCCAGGACCTGGTGATGCCCCAGGTCGACGGGATGACCCTGGCCAAGGAGTTCCGCCAGAATCCCGGCACCGTCGACGTCCCCCTGATCGTCCTCTCCGCCAAGGAGGAGCCGGTGGTCAAGGCCGAATGCTTCGCCAACGGAGCCAACGACTACCTGGTCAAGCTCCCCGACAAGGTGGAGCTGATCGCTCGGATCCGGTACCATTCGGCCGGATACATCAACCTCCTGGAGCGCATCCGGGCCCACAAGGCCCTGCAGGCGAGCCAGAAGGCGCTGGCCCAGGAGCTCAGCGAGGCGGCCGACTACGTGCGCGCCCTGCTTCCCGATCCCATCAAGGAGGGGGACATCCGCTCGGACTGGGTGTTCGAGACCTCCTCCTCGCTGGGCGGGGACGCGTTCGGGTACCACTGGATCGACGACGAGCACTTCTCCATCTACCTGATCGACGTCTGCGGCCACGGAGTGGGAGCCGCCCTGCTCTCCATATCGGTGATCAACGTGATCCGCTCCGAGTCCCTGCCCAGCGTCAACTTCAAGAACCCCTCCGAGGTGATGGCGGGGCTCAACGAGGCCTTCCCCATGGAGTCCAACCACAACATGTACTTCACCATGTGGTACGGCATCTTCCACCGCCCCACCCGCCGGCTCGACTTCGCCAGCGGCGGCCACCCCCCCGCGATCCTGATCGGAAAGGAGAATGGAACCGCCCGGGAACTGAGGACCAACGGGATGATGGTGGGCACCATCGAGGGCTCGGATTTCGCCTCGGACTCGGTCGAAGTCCCCCCCCGGTCCTCCCTCTACGTGTTCAGCGACGGCACCTACGAGCTGGAGCGCCCCGGCGGCGAAATGCTCGACATCGACGAGTTCGTCGAGATCCTGGCGAAGCTTCCTCCCGAGAAGGGAACCATGGAGGATCTCCGCCGCAAGATGGAGCAGATCCAGGGGTGCGAGGGCTTCGAGGACGACTTCTCGATCATGAAGCTCGATCTCTGATTCCGGGGACCGGTGCCGCCTGTCCGCCACCTGACGATCCTCCACTGCCTGCTGGCGGCCTCGCTCCAGGCCGGCGGACCGGCCCGGGGAGCCGGAGGCATGGCCGCCACCCAGGAGGCCCTGGCGACCAGGGAGGCGGTGGCCGTGCTGGCCCGGGGCGGCAACGCGGTGGACGCCGCGGTGGCCGCGGGCTTCGTCCTGGCGGCGACCCTGCCCCATGCCGGAAACCTGGGAGGCGGGGGATTCATGGTCCTGCACCTGGCGGAGGAGGGGCGCTCCCACGCCATCGACTACCGCGAGACGGCTCCGCTCTCGGCCCATCGCGACATGTTCCTTGACCAGGCGGGCGGCTACGATCCGGGCAAGGCGAGGTACACGAGACATTCGGCCGGGGTTCCGGGAACGGTAGCCGGCCTGTCCCTGGCCCTGGAGCGCTTCGGAACGCTCCCCCTGGCCGAAGTCCTGCAGCCGGCCATCAGGCTGGCCGAGGAAGGATTCCCCGTGCCTGGCTCGCTGGCCTCGATGCTGGCCTCGGAGAGGGACCGCCTGGCCCGCTGCGGAGCCGCTCGGGAGGTCTTCTTCCGTCCCGGCGGGACCGCGCCCCTAGCCGAGGGCGAGAGGCTGGTCCAGCCCGATCTGGCCTGGAGCCTCAAGCAGATCGCCCGACACGGCCCCGGAGCCTTCTACCGGGGCGCCGTCGCCGAGCGCGTCGTCGCCGACATGGAGGCCCATGGCGGCGGGATCTCCCGGGAGGATCTGGCCCGCTACCGGGCGGTCCTGCGACGGCCCGTGGGCATCGACTACCGGGGCCATCGGGTGGTCTCCATGCCCCCTCCCAGCTCGGGCGGCATCCTCCTGGTCCAGATGCTCCACATGCTCGAGGAGCACCCCCTGGAGGAGATGGGGCCCCGCTCGCCCGACACCCTGCACCTGCTGGCCGAGTGCATGAAGCCGGCCTACGCCGACCGATCCCTGCACCTCGGGGATCCCGATCGGACCCCGATCCCGCTTGCGCGCCTGCTGTCCCGCCGCTACGCTCTCAAGAGGCACAAGCTCTTCCGCATGGACCGGGCCGCTCCCTCAGACTCCATCGCGCCGGGACTGGACCGGGATCCCCTGTCCGAGGGCCCGGAGACCACCCACTTCAGCGTGATCGACGCCTGGGGAAACGCGGTGGCAAGCACCTTCTCGCTCAACCTTAAGTTCGGATCCGGCATCATGCCCGCTGGAACCGGCTTCTTCCTCAACAACCAGATGGACGACTTCTCGTCCAAGCCCGGGACCCCTAACTTCTTCGGCCTGGTCGGCGGCGAGGCCAACTCAATCGCCCCCGGCAAGCGCATGCTCAGCTCCATGAGCCCTACCCTGATCCTCGGCCCCCAGGGGGAGATCGCCGCCACCGGAAGCCCGGGCGGCAGCCGGATAATCACCACGGTTCTGCAGACCGTCGTCAACCTGATCGACCACCGGATGGATCCCCACCAGGCCGCCCAGGCTCCCCGCATCCACCACCAGTGGCTGCCCGACGTGCTCGAGCTCGAGGAAGGCTTCCCTCCCGGAACGCGCCAGGAGCTCGAGTCCCGGGGGCACTCCCTGCGGGACTCGCCCCCCATCGGGGTGGTCCAGACGGTCTCCAAGAAGGGAGACCGCTTCCAGGGAGCCTCCGATCCGAGATGGAAGGACGGGCTGGCGCTGGCGGTGCGGCCAGAGGCCGGCGGAAAGCCATGACCAACCGATTCCTCGCCGCCCTCCCCTTCTGCCTTCTTCCCGCTCTGGGAGACGGCTCCCTCGACTCCCTCGCCCCCGGCCAGAGGCTCTTTCTCACCGAGGTGTGGCCCACGATCCAGTCACGGTGCCTCCCCTGCCACGGGGCCGACCCCGGCAAGATCAAGGCCGGGCTGGACCTGACCCATGGCCAGGGGGCCATCGAGGGCGGCGACTCGGGACCGGCTCTGGTCCCCGGCTCCCCCGAAGCGAGCCTTCTGCTGAAGGCCGTGTCCTGGGAGGACGAGAACCTGCAGATGCCTCCCAAGGAGAACGACAGGCTCTCCGAGGAGAGCGTGGAGCGCTTCGCCCGGTGGATACGGGAGGGAGCCCCCTGGCCGCCGGAGGAGACTCTGCGGGAATGGCAGAGGCTCCTGGCCGAGGCGCCGGCGGAGGACGGCCGGGTGCAGGTAGCCACCAGCGGCGGACTGAGCGAGGAATGGGATCTGCGCCTTTACGATCAGGAGGACCTCTGGTCCTGGCAGCCGCTTTCCCGCCCGGATGTCCCTTCCGGCGAAGGCCATCCCGTCGATCTGTTCATCCAGGAGGAACTGGACAGAAGGGGCCTGGAGGCAGCCGGCCAGGCCGACCGCCCCACCCTGCTGCGGCGGGCCGCCTACGGGCTGACCGGCCTTCCCCCCACTCCCGAGGAGGCCGAGGCCTTCCTGGAAGATCCGAGGGACACCAGCCAGGCCCTGGCGGCCCTGGTCGACCGCCTGCTCGGCAGCCCCCACTACGGCGAGCACTGGGGGCGCCTGTGGCTCGACGTGGTCCGCTACGCCGACACCGCCGGCCTCTCCAACGACTTCGACCGGGGCAATGCCTGGCGCTACCGGGACTACGTGGTCCGCTCGTTCAACCAGGACAAGCCCTGGCCCCGGTTCGTGCAGGAGCAGCTGGCGGGCGACGAGTTGAATCCCGAGGATCCCGAGGCCCTGGTGGCCACCGGCTTCCTCCGCATGGGACCCTGGGAGCTGACCGGGATGGAGGTGGCAGCCATCTCCCGGCAGAGCTTCCTCGACGATGCCGTCAACATCGTCGGCCAGTCCTTCATGGGGCACACGCTCCGCTGCGCAAAGTGCCACGACCACAAGTTCGATCCCATCCCCACCCGGGACTACTACCGGCTATACGCGCTGCTGTCGACCACCCAGCCGGTGGAGCGCAGGGCCCCCTTCCTTCCCGAAGAGAACACCCAGGGTTTCGAGGAGAGGAAGTACTTCGAGAGTCTCAAGGAGAACACCCAGCGGACCCTGGACGAGCTCAACCGGAAGACCAGGGAAGCGGTGGCCGGCTGGTTCGAGGAGCGTGGCCTGCCCTACCGAAACCACTTCCAGGCCTACGAAGCTGGCCTGGGGCCCGACGAGGTTCCCCCCCGCAAGTACGGCTTCACACCCGAGGACTTCGGACGGGAGCGGATGGGCCGGAAGACCCTGGCCCGGCTGGCCTGGGAGCTGGAGCGCTACGAACCCTTCGCCCTGTCGGTATACAGCGGCGCGACTCCCTCCATGGTCCGGTACACCGCACCTCTGCGCATCCCCGAGAACCACCTGGAGAAAGGAACCATCGAGGAAGGCTTCATCCTGGAAGGCGGGGACGTGTTCTCGGCGGGCGAGCCGGTGGAGCCTGGCTCGCTGAGCGCCCTGGACGCCCTTGTGCCGGACATGTCCCGGATCGAATTCCCCCGGAGCGTCGAGGGGCGCAGGGCGGCGCTGGCCCGCTGGATGAGCCATCCCAGCAACCCACTTGTGACCCGCTCCATAGTCAACCGGATATGGCAGTGGCACTTCGGAACGCCTCTGGCGGCGAACCCCAACAACCTCGGAGCCAGCGGTTCCCCTCCCAGCCATCCAGAGCTTCTGGAGTGGCTATGCGACCAGTTCCTGCGGTCCGGGGGATCCTTCAAGGAGATGCACCGGCTGATCATGAGCTCGGCCGCCTGGCAGCGGAGCAGCCGGCACCCCGATCCCGGTTCGCTCCCGGAGCGGGATCCCCAGGGGACCTCCTATGCCGCTTTCAAGCCGCGCCGCCTGAGCGCCGAGGAGCTGAGGGACAGCATGCTGCTGGCCAGCGGCGAGCTCAATCCCCAGGTGGGAGGCATCCCGGCCCGCCACGAGATCCACATGGAGGTGGCGCTCCAGGCGCGCATGGTGATGGGCACCTTCGCCACCGCCTGGCAGCCCAGCCCCCTGCCCCAGCAGCGCCACCGCCGCACCCTGTACACGCTGAAGATCCGGGGGCTGAGGGATCCCTTCCTGGAAGTATACGACCAGCCGCAGCCGGATCTGTCCTGCGAAGCGCGCTCCTCCTCAAACACCGCCCCCCAGGTCTTCAGCCTGTTCAATGGGCAGTCCGCCCACGACCGGGCCCTGGCCCTGGCCACCCGCCTGGAGCGCTCCGCCTCGTCGGTGGGAGATGCCATCGACCAGGCCTTCCTGCTGGCCTTCGGCCGGCTCCCCAGCCCCGGAGAGCGCGACGCCTGCCTGGAGCACCACGGACGCATGGCGGAACGACACCGAGATCTGGAGTTCGAGCCCCCAGTCTACCCCCTCAAAGTGCTGCGCGAGGCGGTGGAGGAGAACACCGGCAAGAATTTCTTCTTCGAGGAGGATCTGCTGATGTACGAGGATTTCGTGCCCGACCGCAAGGCGGCCGACGCCCCGGCCAGCACCCGCGCCCTGGCCGACATCTGCCTGGTGCTCTTCAACAGCAACGAGTTCGCCTACATCTACTGACATGACACCCGCGCACCGCATGGAGGCCAGCCGAAGGGAGTTCCTCTACGGGCTGGGGGCCAGCCTGGGAAGCGTAGCGTTCTCCTCGCTGCTGGCCGACGAGTCGCCGATGAAGTCGAAGGCCGGGCACCTCCCGGCCCGGGCCAAACGCTGCATCTTCCTGGTGATGGAGGGCGGACCCAGCCACATCGACACCTTCGATCCCAAGCCCGCGCTGGAGCGGTTCCACCTGCAGGAGTTCCAGCGCGGCGGACGGGAGAAGTCCCCCATGGAAAGCGGCAAGCGCTACTTCGTGCAGAGCCCCTTCGCCTTCGGCCGCTACGGACAGAGCGGGGCGGCTATGGCCTCCAACTGGACCCACCTCGGGACGGTGGCCGACGAGATCTGCTTCTACCGCGGCTGCCAGGCCGAGTCGGTCAACCACCCCACCGCCCAGTACCACCTGAACACCGGGAACCGCTTCGGGGGGGATCCTGCCATCGGATCCTGGGTCACCTACGGCCTTGGCACACTGAACCAGGATCTGCCCGGGTACGTGGTGCTGCCCGAGACGGCTCTCCCCCAGGGCGGCAACAGCAACTGGAGCAACGGATTCCTTCCGGCGGACTACCAGGGAATGCCTCTGCGGCCCAGCGGCACCCCGATCCTGGACCTCTCCCCTCCCGATGGGATCACCCGGGAGCATCAGGGAGAGAACCTGGATCTGCTGCGCACACTCAACCAGGAGCACCGCCGGTCCCGCCCCTACCACCAGGATCTCACGGCCCGCATGGCCAACTACGAGCTGGCCTTCCGCATGCAGGCCGAGGTTCCGGATATCCTGGATCTTACCAATGAGGATCAGCGCACCCTGGCAATGTACGGAGTCGGCGAGGACAGGACCGACTCCTTCGGCCGCAAGTGCCTCCTTGCGCGCCGCCTGGTGGAGAAGGGGGTGCGCTTCGTCCAGTGCTTCCACGCCACCTGGGACTCCCACGACTTCATCGAGCGCTCCCACAGTGCCCTGGTTGCCCAGGTCGACAAGCCCATCGCCGCCCTTATCCGGGATCTGAAGTCGCGCGGACTTCTCGAGGAGACACTCATCGTCTGGTGCGGCGAGTTCGGACGCTCTCCCGACAACGGACTCCGGGGAGGGATAACCGCCTTCGGAAGGGACCACAACCCCGATGCCATGCCCCTGTGGATGGCCGGCGGAGGCGTCAACGCCGGCCACACAATCGGCGAGACCGACGAGCTCGGAGCCAAGGCCGTCTCCGAGGTGAGACCCCTGAGGGATCTCCACGTGACCCTGCTCCACCTGCTGGGCCTTGACGACAACCGCCTGACCTACTTTCACGGAGGCCGCTACAAGCAGCTCTCCCAGTTCGGCGGCGAGGTCATCCAGCCCCTGCTGGCCTAGCAATGATCCTTGCAGTCGATCTAAATTGAAATCCGGCACTGGTCTCGCTTCACTAAGAACAATCAGGGATTCTTTTCTGGCTAACTCGTAAGCCAGCACTGCTTCATGATTGTTTTCCAATGCCAGCAATCGGCAATCAACAACACAAAACGCAATCTAATCTCATAGAGCAAGACCGAAGAGCAGAATGCCTGAGGACATTGGCATCGCGTACTTTTATTCAGCAACTGTGGTTGACAAGAACCTCTATTCCGTGAACAGAATGCATCGATCCAGCAAATTTACCGACGCTTTGAATGACGTCGGCTGAACCAATGCAGCCTGACCATGCACGCAACACATACAATCAGTACCTGTTAACCAATCACCGCATCTTGGACGAACATCCGCCTGTTTATCACAACTGATCCAGTTTTCACTATACGCTCCATCCATTCCATACTTGTCAAGTAATACGGGCAATTACATTACACTCAGTACACTCTGAAATTCAGATGGCGATCTGTTTGTCTTAATTGCTATTCCACAAACCACTAATAAGGCTCTACCGAAAAACGTGTGGGTTAAGCGACATGGGGGTTGAGCTTGGCGAAGTCGAGCTTCCCGGCGATGAGGAAGAAGACGGTGCGGATGGTCTTGAAGCAGCGGTAGCCTCTGGCGCGGCGCTTGGCGGACTGGAACAGCCCGTTGAGTGCCTCGATGAATCCGTTGGTGCGGCGTGTTCTGGCCCAGGCAGCGATCCCATGGATGTGCTTTCGGATCATCCTGGCGACGGCCTTCATGGGCTCGACCTTGGAGCGGTTCACGTTGGTGCACCACTGGTGGAGCATGGCCTTGACTACGTGGATCTGCTTGCGGTTGAGGATCTCCCGCAGCTGCTCCCGGTACATCCAGGCACGGGCTGTGCGCTTGCCGACGACGTTGGCCAGGAGCGCATCGAGGTCGGCACGCTGAACGGGCCCAAGGCTGCCAGGATTCTTGAGCAGGGTCCATCGCAGGCCCTTGAGATCCGGGTCGCTCCGCTGCTCGATGCGCCGGGTTGCGTCGAGCGCCTTGGAGGCGTGGGCGACTACGTGGAACTTGTCGAAGGTGATCTCTGCATTGGGCAGATGCTCGGCGACGCCGCTGATGAATGCGGGCGACATGTCGATGGAGACCGATTCGACCGCCTTGGGATCGCCGCCGTGCGCCTCCAGCGCGTCGGCGAACTCTCCGACGGTCCTGGCGCTGCGCCCCTCGCCGACGAAGACGACACGGCGTGCGTTGGCGTCTGCGGCGACGGTGACGTAGTCGTGGCCACGCGCCCGGGAGGTTTCGTCGATGGCGACGGCGCTGGTTTCGGAGAGGTCGGTCTGTGCGACGGCCATGTCGACGTAGCAAGCACAGATCGACTGGGCCCGGTGCGGCGAGAGCCTCGCCAGCCGCGCTGCCGCGGCAAAGGGCATCTGCTGGCACAGGGTGACGATGAGCGCCTCGCATAGGAGCGTGAAGCCGGAGCGGCGGCCCGCCCAGGGCGGCTCCACCAGCGCCACTCGTCCATCCGGCAGGCGCACACGCGGGACGCGGGCCACCAGTTCGCACTCGTGCTGGAAGAAGCTCAGGTGGCGGAAGCTCTTGATCAGCGTGTCATGCACCGGATGGACGCCCTCGGCATCGCCATGCGCAAAGCGCGCACCCCGACGGAAGTCGACACGCAAGATCAGCTTGCGCTCGGACTCGTCGAACTCCAGAGCTGTGACAACCCAGGGTTCGGACAAGCCGAGGGCGACGGTGAACAGTTCGTTGTTCATAGGGCGTTCCTGCTATGGTTTACCATGCCGAAGAAGGCTTTCTGCTCCATTCGGGCCGACCTAAGTGTGTTCGCCGACACTGGGGCGTCAAGGTCCCGCTATGCCGGTCGAACACTCGTCAGCGAAGCTCTGGCCGGCTGTCCGGAACCTCGACGGCATCGAAACGCTGGACGACCCGGTCGATGGAGCGATCCTCCGCATGACTGTGCTGTCCAGGGGACAGGCGCTCTGCAGCGATCCGCCGTGGCCGAGGCCACTGGCTCCCCTCTGCCGCAGGGGGCGCTGCCCCCTGCACCCCCGGGACCACTTAGGGTAGAAAATGGAACCAAACACATGGCGCAGGCTGTCTGTGACTATGGAGCTGAGTTGCCATGGCTAGTGCCAGCCCCGGCTGTCTGGACAGCACAACCCCACACGATTTTCAGTAGAGGCGCTTTAGACGATGGATTAGCTCGTAGATATATTCTAGTTCAGCTACCCGAGCCTTTAGACCTAAAAAACCGAGTACAGCGGGTCGCAGCTGAATTCCTCAATAAAATCAGAAAACCATCTAATATATCAGAGCTGGCAAAAGAATATTTGCGGCGCACATCGTCCAGTATTCGGCAGAGCCATTCGTTGTCGTTCAGCGGCGACGTAGGGTTTCGTGTGTTTATGCTGGACACATCCAATGTCAGAGCTTGGGATCCACAGCCAGATAATCTGGAACGGGCACTGCTCTCCAGTCTCGACCAGATCAAGCCGAGCCGAGCCGAACATGATATTCTCTATGAGCTACTGCTTAAGCTCGGTCTCGACATCTGCGTGCCGATCGAGACGAAGATCATCGCAGGCAAGCGCGTACACTCGGTCGGGGCCGGCACGTTGATCACCTGCCTCGCCGAGGCGGTGGCTCGTGACGACGCAGAGCCGCTGGCGGCGGGCATCTCCGACTGGCATGATGCCCTGGCTCCGGACGGCGAGACCACGGTCATTTTCCGGGACAGCGCCTTCGCCGACGATGTTGCGAAGACCAACCTCGCCGAGACCCTCAAGCAGCGGGGTCTTGGCAACGTGCGAAGCCTGTGACGCCATCGGGCAAGAGGCGACAGGCCATGAACCGGCATCAGAAGCTGTTGCAGACCATTCTCCGGGGACGCTCGGACGCCAACATCTGCTTCTCCGACCTGCGGGCGCTGATGGGCCATCTGGGGTTCGACGAGCGCATACGAGGCAGCCATCACCTGTTCGACAAGACCGGCATCGTGGAAATCGTCAACTTGCAGAGCGTCGGCGGAAAGGTCAAACCCTACCAGGTGAGGCAGGTCCGACAGCTCATTCTCAAATACCGACTGGGAGAAAGCGACTAATGCACAAGTACGAGATCATCCTCTACTGGAGCAACGAGGACCGGGTGTTCATCGCCGAGGCACCCGAATTGCCCGGCTGCATGGCGCATGGCGACGATCAGGAAACCGCGTTGCGGAACATCAAGGACGCGATGCAATTCTGGATCGACCGGGCGCAAGAGTTGGGACGACCGATTCCGGAGCCGAAGGGCGAGCGGCTGATGTTTGCGTGACTTCCGATATGGCGACGCAGCCGAAGCCGAGAGCCCTATTGGTATGATGAAGTTCCGTTTCGAGCCCGATCTCGACTTTCAGCTCCAGGCCGTGGATGCGGTCTGCGACCTGTTCCGGGGCCAGGAGGTGTGCCGCACCGATTTCATGGTGATTCAGGACTCGCCGGATCGACAACGGAGGCTCGCCTTCGCCGAGAGCGATCTGGGCATCGGCAATCGGGTGACGCTGCTCGACGACGAGATTCTGACAAATCTGAACAATATTCAATTCCGCAACGGTTTGGAGCCTTCCACCTCACTGGGCTCCGGCGACTTTACCGTCGAAATGGAGACCGGCACCGGCAAGACCTATGTCTATCTGCGTACGTTCTTCGAGCTGAACAAGCGCTACGGTTTCACCAAGTTTGTCATCGTCGTACCTTCGGTAGCGATCAAGGAAGGTGTTTACAAGTCACTTCGAATGACCGACGACCACTTTCGATCGCTCAATTCAGGTGTACCCTTCGATTATTTCCTCTACGATTCCACGAAGCTTGGCCAAGTCCGCAATTTTGCCGCCAGCCCGCACATCCAGATCATGGCGGTCACGGTCGGCTCTATCAACAAGAAGGATGTCAACAACCTCTACAAGGACAGCGAAAAGACAGTCGGCGAACGCCCAATCCACCTTATTCGGGCCACACGCCCGATCCTGATCGTGGACGAGCCTCAGAGCGTAGATGGTGGCCTGGCAGGTCGAGGCAAGGAAGCCCTCGACGCGATGAACCCTCTCTGCACTCTACGCTACTCGGCTACGCACAGACCTGATTCCGTGAGTTCAGTCTCGCCTAAATCACGCTAAATGAGCTTATCTCTGCCACTGCTCAATGCCGAATTGTGACCAATCGCTGCCCGTGACACTAGTGAAATCAAGGACAGATCGACTGGTTGCCCCAAGGGCTCAGCTCCAGCGTTCGGCCGGAACCAGCTTTCAGAACCATTGTTATTGACTTCACCCAGAGGGTGAAGAGAAAAACGAGAGCTTTTGAGGCTTTTTGGGAAACTTTTTATCCGCTCCGATGTCTTATATCGCAGGCAGGAGGTTTAGAGCGATCGATTCGGATCAGGCCATGTTTCCAACCATACATATCAAGCAGGGCGACAACGACTTGACCTCGCAGGCAGGTCTTCTGATTCTCGGAAGAATGATCCATGTCAAAACGGATCTGATCCAACGCATCGACGACCAGTTCAAGGACGAGAGGGGAGTTGGAACATCAAGCTCGGTTCTCTCGATGATGGGATCCATGTGCTTGGGAAACAGTGGATTCAACGGAGTCGACCGCTTCGACAACAAGGAATTGACGGCACGGTCTCTAGGCATCAAGCGCATGCCATCGGAAGCGACCCTGAGACAGCGCCTGGACAAGCGTTCCGATGTCCTCGACCGCATTGTCAAGGAGGAGAACTTCTCCTACCTGAAGAACATCCGCCACGATTTCCGCACATTGAGCACGGGGCATGTCCCGGTCGATGTGGATGTGACCGTTCTGGACAACAGCAACTCGTCCAAGGATGGAGTCGAAATGACCTACAAGCAGTGCTATGGGTACGCTCCATTGATGACCTATATTGGACAGGAAGGATTCTGCCTGGATGGAGAACTGCGTCCAGGAAGCCAGCACTGCCAGAAGGGAACGCCCGAGCGGTTGAGGGAATGTCTGCAGCAGGCCCGGACCATGACCAGCCATCCAATCCTCATGAGAATGGACAGCGGGAACGACGCGGTGGAGAACATGGCATTGGCCGAGGAGATGAATTCCGAAGAGCATGAAGGGGGAAGGATCGATTTCATCGTCAAGTGGAATCCCCGCAGCGAAAAGGCGGGGAAATGGATGGAAATAGCCGGCACGACGGGCGAGTGGAAGGAGGAAAGGCCAGGGAAGATGGTGGCTACCATCAGCGAAGTGGTTGGCAAGCGATGGGCAGGGATCGACTACCAGTTCCGCCGGGTAGTCAGAGTGTCAAGGCGAACCATTGATCGAAAAGGGCAGCGGCTGCTTCTCCCGCTCGACGAGGTCGAGGGATGGTGGACCACCCTCGACATTCCGGCCGATGAAGTGATCCGGCTATACAATGATCATGGAACATCGGAGCAGTTTCACAGCGAGCTGAAAACCGACATGAACATGGAGCGTCTTCCTTCAGGAAAGTTCGCCACCAATACCCTGATCCTTTCCATGGCAGTTTTGGTGTTCAACATCTTGCGGTACGTCGGGCTCGACGGATTGCATAAAGAGCAGGAGGCATTGAAGGTGAGAATGGATCGTGCAAATGGCGGAAAGGGTCCAAAGAATCCGGACAAGAACAACCCGTCCGGAATTCCATCAAGGAGACGGATCCGGACAGTCATCGACCAGCTGATGCATATCACGTGCAGAATCGTCCGTAGTTCGAGAAGGGTAGTCTGCACATTCGGCAAGAACTCTCCAATGTTTCCAATATTTCAACACATCTACGACACGATCCTGGTGTCGCAACATGCGGCGCCATAGCTCGGCCATTCGATTTCAATCGATTATTACACTGATTTCAGGAGTAGTGTATCCAGCCACACAGGATCAGGTTGTCGATCGAGGTTCTTTCCTCGTTTTTGGCCTCGGATCTCCCCGAAACCATCAGATGAGCGCATCGTTTCGCCTGGTCGGCTGCCAAGCGAACGCACTTCTTTTCTAGTTGATCACTCGCACCTCTTAATGAGCCAATCGAGGGTGCAGGCTCACAAATTCAGGTGTTTCTGTGCGTTCGGGTAATACAAACCAGGTGTGATTTGGCTTTGGGATCATTTATAGCATCAAGTAAACAGCGAGCCTGCTCTTCATGAAATTGAATCGCGTGCTGGAATCGCGTGCTGATATGGGGATCGCGAATCAAGGATTGTCTTCCTGAAAACCATAGCCCTTATCTGGTTTTCCTTCTTCAGTGAGATGACCGGTCGCCCAGAGCAGGCCCCTGGCTATCAGATCCAGATACCGGTCATCGGCGACCGTTTCCGAAAAATGTCCCAGGGTGGTGCTGAATACACGTGTCTTGAGGGGACCGTAGAGGTTGGTCCATGTCACCACTGCCTGATCGGTGCGTTCCTCTCCTGTTCTGGTTTTCACCTTCTGTATCCCCTCTGACAGGGGAGTGGCCGAAGGAAAGACCTTGATGTTGTTGTAGAGCTCCTCACCGATCGTGCGCCAGTTCTCGAACCCCTTGAGGATGGGGTGTTCAGGAGCGGTGTGGACGATGGTGATGGGCTGCTTGGGCCCGTGTCCGCTTGACTGAAGTCCCAGGTATTCGAACCACAGGGAGTGGGGAGTTCCCGGCACTGCCGGGATTCGGGGATTGCCTATCCGGTAGGAATGCATGGCGCAATGCAGATTGACGCCAGGAATCCCCTTCAGATGCGGGTGCAGCACGCTGCGGACTGTCGCTTCGTCAGAGATCCCAGCTCCGCATTCGTCATGTATGACTACATGGTACCCCTGGGCATAGTCGGGATTGCCCAGGATGGGGAGAGGGGGGCGCGTGCTCCTATCCTCGCTGTGCAGCTGATCCACGACGATGTGGATGCGAGATTCCAGACCCTTCTTGATGATGTCCTTCTGCTTCCCGTACTCGTGGCAGCATCCTCCGGTAACGAGCAGGGCGCGGATCGGCTCAGCCGGGGACAGTTGGCTGGCAGAGCCGACGGCGATGAGAAGCAGGCCAATGAGAATCCTCATGGCTCCTTTCTATCCCCCCGCCATCCCCCTGGCAATCCCCTGCCGAAATAGGTGCTTTGCATCCTGACCGGCCATTCCTACCATCGCTGCAGCAGTCTTGCATCAACCGACACAATGAACAGACTCGTTGCCCTTGTGACCGGACTGGTCCTTCTCGTCGCCGGTTCGGCCGACGCAGAGACCGTCGTGAGCGACTTCGACAGCATCCAGCTCTACCAGCTGAAGAACGGGAACGGGGCGATCGTGAAGATCACCAACTACGGCGCCATCGTCACCTCCATCCTTGTGCCCGATCGGGATGGCAACCTGGCCGATGTCGCTTTGGGGCACAACACCCTGGAGGAATACATCAACGCCGTGGATCGGCCCTACTTCGGGGCCATCGTGGGGCGGTACGGCAACCGCATCGCCAAGGGAACCTTCACGCTCGACGGGAAGACATACTCCCTGGCCACCAACAATGGGCCAAACCACCTGCATGGAGGCAACTTCGGTTTCGACAAGGTGGTCTGGCAGGCGCGGCCCATGAAGGGGCCGGACTGGAGCGGGCTGGAGCTGCGCTACCGCTCGTCGGACGGCGAAGAAGGCTACCCCGGCAATCTGGACATCACCGTCGAGTACCGCCTTGACGAGGAGAACGCCCTCTGGGTGGAGTACCGGGCCACGACCGACCAGGCCACCCCGGTCAACCTTACCCAGCACACCTACTTCAATCTGAGGGGAGAGGGGAACGGAGACGTATTGGGACACGAACTGCAGCTCAACGCTTCGGCGTTCACCCCGGTGGACAGCGACCTGATCCCAACCGGCAAGATCGCTCCGGTCGCGGGAACCCCGCTCGACTTCACCACCCCGAAGCCCATCGGAAGGGACATCGAGCTCAACCACCCGCAGCTCCGCTTCGGCGGGGGCTTCGATCACAACTGGGTGATCGACGGGCAGGCCAGCCCGGGAGTGCTCCGGCTGGCAGCCCGTGTCCACGAGCCGGAGAGCGGGCGAACCCTGGAAGTGCACACCGATCTGCCTGGCATCCAGTTCTACTGCGGCAACTTCCTGGACGGCCGCCTCAAGGGCAAGTCCGGGCGTCCCTACACCCACCGCAGCGGCTTCTGCCTGGAGACCCAGTACTATCCCGACAGTCCCAACCAGCCCGACTTCCCCTCAAGCATCCTGCGACCCGGAAAGACCTACCAGACCACCACGGTCTTCCGGTTCGGCGCACGCTAACCCATCGCTCAGCACTGGCATGATCCGCTTGGTACTACCCGCCCTGGCATCGCTCTGGGCGCTCCCCCTTACTGCTTCGGCCGGCGAGCTTCCCTACGTCTTCAACGGCAAGGATCTGTCGGGATGGATCGTTCCGGAGAACAACATCTGGTGGAGCGCCAAAAGCGGCATTCTCCGCCTCAAGAGCGATCCGGAGCGGCAGGGGTCGACCCTCTGGACCCGCAAGGAGTACACCAGCTTCGTCATGGAATTCGACTTCCGCCTGGGAGCCCCTACCGACGATACCGGCATCTACCTGCGCCATTCGAGCGAGCAGATCCAGATCGGGATGTCGGGATCCCTCAAGCGGGACATGACCGGTTCCCCCTACATCTCCGGAAAGGGATACCCGGTTGAGGCGGAGGGAGTGGGCGATCTGCTGCGCCTGGAGGACTGGAACCAGATGACCATAGTGGCTATCGGCAAGAACTACTCGGTCTGGCTCAATGGAGTCCATGTGCTCAGCTACGACTCGGAGTCCGCCCGGGAAAAGGGCCCCATCGGAATCCAGCTGCACGGCAACAGAGACATGACCACCGAGTACAAGAACATCGCCCTGGCGGAGCTCGCTGCCTCCCCGGCCCGGTAGCAGAAAGTGTTTCCTCCCTCCTCGGGCTCCTGCCGATTCCCGCTCTCCCAGTCGCTGCCACGTCCCCTTGCGTGCAGCGCTGGCGAAAAGGACCCGCCATATTGAAGTTCAGGGCGGAATAGACCGCCAGATTCCGCTCGACTGGGATTCCTCTCGAGCGTATCCACGGAGACTCCCCACCCTGTAGGCGCCCTCTGCCGACCTGGATTCCGGAGCTTCTCCAGATCGCAGAGGGGGAATCGCAGCGGCTCTTGCGCTCTGGCCAAGCCAGGGAGCGAGAGGTCGTAGAAAGCGCCTGGCGCGGCAGGACGACAACGTGCGCTAGCCCCGGCCCCGGCCCGGCAGAGAGCCGCTCCGGCGCTCTCTGCCAATCCATGCTTGTGCCGGCGAGTCCTGTCCGCAATCCGGGGCGGTCGAGCGAAAGTCACACGCCCTTGGGGTCCAGGGCGAGGTGGGATTCGATCTGGCCGCGGACGAGTCCGTTGTTGGCGATTATCCGGTAGCGGTTGTCGCCGACTTTCTGGCAGTGGAACTCCCCCCGGGCCCGCTCCAGTATCAGCCCTCCGGCGGCGATGTCCCAGAGGTGGACGCTGCCCTCCACGAAGGCGTCCAGGCGGCCGGCGGCCACCCAGGCGAGGGAGAGAGCGGCGGAGCCGAAGATGCGGATCTTGCGAACCCGCTGCACCAGCCTGGTAAAGCCGGGCAGCATCGACTCCATGGCCTGCCTGGTCTTGGAGAAACCGATGGCAATGATGCTCTCCTCCAGGGCCTCCCTCCGGCTCGCCAGGATCTCCCTCCCGTTCAGGGTGGCTGGCCCATGCTCGGCAGCTGACCACATCTCGTTCAGGAAGGGATCGTAGATCACCCCCAGCCGGGTCCTGTATCCGTCCAGGGAGCAGGCGTCCCGGATCTGCAGAGCGATCGAGACGCAGGCGTGGGGAATGCCATAGGCGAAGTTCACCGTTCCGTCGATGGGATCCACAACCCAGCGCACTTCTTCCTCCACCCGGCCCATCATCCCCTCTTCGCCCAGCACCGGGATCTCGGGAAAGTCCGCCTGCAGCTTGGCGGCGATCCGGTTCTGGCATTCCACATCCAGCTCCAGCTTGATATCATGCCGTTCCTCGTGATTCCTCTGCTTCTCCAGGTGGAGCTTCCCGAGCATCAACGCCCCGGCCTCCCGGGCCGCCTCCTCGGCGCTCCACGATGCGCTCTCGACCACTTCCTGTTTCATACGCCGTTGAAGATCCCCAGCCTTCTCGCCTCCTCCACCAGCCGCTCCTGCCATTCCTCGGGAGGCCAGCGAAGCGGAGGGCGCACTGTGCCCAAATCCAGCCCCCTGTGCCTCAACAGGATTCTTGCAGCCGCCTGAGGACCGTAGGGGCTGAAGCCTTCGATCAGCTCGGACGCCCTGTCCTGAAGGCTCCTTGCCAATTCCAGGCGAGGCAGCTCCCATGCCCGAACCATGGCCCGGTACGCCGATGACATGAAGTTGCAGGTGCTGCCCACCATTCCGTCCACTCCTGGCCCCAGAGCGCCCAGCAGCGCCTCGTCGCACCCGTATAGCAGGTCGAGGGAGCCGTCGTTCCTGAGCCGGCACCTGTGCCACTCGGCCAGATCGGGCGAGGCGTACTTGACGCCCCGGAAGTTGGGAATCGACTTGCGGGCCTCCTCCATCACCGCCGCTGCGGATACACGGGTGCCGGTCATGAAGGGCATGTGGTAGTAGAAGAAGGGCAGATCGGGCACGGCGCTGGCGATCCCTCCCAGGAAGTCAGCCAGGGAACCAGCGTCAAGGGGACTGAAGACCGATGGAGCCCACGCCGCCACCCCGTCGGCCCCGATCCGGGAGGCGTGGCACGCCAGGTCCCGGGCGTCGGCCAGGCAGTCGCTTCCCACGTGGACCATCAGGGCAAGTCCCAGAGCCCGGGCATGCGTCCCCCAGGCCTGGGCCAGCTCCTTCCTCTCCTCCAGGGTTAGGGAGGGGCACTCGCCGGTGGTCCCGCAAACGAAGACGCCATCGATCCCATCGGAGCTCAGGAGACTGGCATAGTCCCCCAGCGGTTCGAGATCGATCGAGAGATCGGAAGCGAACGGGCTCAGGCAGGCGGCGTGGAAGCCTCGGAACCGGTTCATTGGTCCACCTGGCGCAGCATAGCTCTCGCCGAGGCGAGAACCTTGTCCGCCGGGATGGCCAAGGTGGTGATCCGATCCACTCGAGCGATGTTGACCCCGGTGACGCGGCCACCCAGATCCACCAGTGGCCCTCCCATATGGTGGGCCGAAAGAGGGATGTTGTGCTGAATGGCCTCGGGGAAGCCGGTCTGCCTCTCGGAGGTCTCCCCATTGATCTCGGGGTTGAGGTAGTGGCGGTGGAAGATGGAGTCCATTCCCAGCGGTATCTCAAGAGCTATGCGGCGATCGCTGCGCAGGATTCCGATGGCGACCTGGCGCCCGGGGCGACAGCTGCGGATGATCTCGACGAGGTCCCTGGCTCCCCTTATCGCCTTGTCCTCAACCTGCATCACATGATCTCCGGGGCGTATGCCCCCCATGTCCGCAGGAGTATTGGGGAAGACCTCCCGGACATAGGCCCCGAATGGCATGCCGTTGGGAGGGCTGCCCAGACTCACGCCGAGGGCCGCGGTTCCCTTGATCTCGCGCTGCTGGGCGCTGACCACCCCCATCCAGAGACGGCTCTCCTGCCCCGGAGCGCAGACCAGCTCTCCAGTCCGGGACTTCGGCTGGGCGCGCCAGCGGGAAAGGGGGGGAAGATCCCGGGAGAGCGTCAGCAGGGCCAGATCCTGCTCGTCGTCACGTCCCAGGATCCGGGTGGGAAAGGCGCCCAGGGAACCGATGCGCAGCTCGATTTCTCCCTTGCCGGCCACCTCGCTCAGCTTGGTCACCGCATGCTCCGAGTCGGGAAGCGGAGTGGCAAGGGCGACAACTTCGCCTCCTGGACCGAGGACCTCCAGGGTGCGCTCCCGGATATCCCCGGCAACCGGAAGAAAGGCATCGACAGTCTGGGGCCCGTTGGTCTGATAGCTGGGCTGGAGGTGTTCATCCAGCAGATAGCTCGCATTCTGCTGGCCCCAGGCTCCCAGCAGCACGCCGGCCAGGTACCAGAGGTAAACGGGACGGGCCACCAGATGGAAGAAGCCCAGCCGTCCTGTCTCCCCCGGTATCATCAGAAGGCCCCCTCCCCACGATTCAGCGCCAGGCGGCCGGAGCGCTCCGGAAGCTGCGATATCTCCAGGGGAGGCCTCTCGAAGGGCAGGAAGGGCCACCTCTGGACCA
Source organism: Limisphaerales bacterium (assembly GCA_965221075.1). Classification (GTDB taxonomy): domain Bacteria; phylum Verrucomicrobiota; class Verrucomicrobiia; order Limisphaerales; family AAA164-E04; genus UBA2970. The sequence continues at coordinate 1,715,495 of OZ244865.1, read as the reverse complement.
TGCTCGCCACCGGCACATGGAAGTTGCTCTCCAGAGCGGTGGAGATCTTGCTGTGGATGCCGATCACCCTCCCTTGCAGATCGAAGAGCGGTCCTCCCGAATCGCCACCCAGGAGAGCGCAGTCGCTCTGCAGCTGGACAGGGTTGACGCGGATGAGGCGGCCAAGCCGCAGCACGCTTCCGCGCTTGGAGTCGAATCCTCCCGGATGCCCCAGGGCCAGGCACCACTGGCTGGTCTCGAAAGCCTCGCCGGGAGGAACTGCCACCAGGGCTGCATCGGCAGACTCGGGACGGAACCGCACCAGCGCAATATCGTTCCTGGCATCGGCGTCATGGACCTTCCCGAAGATCTTCTGCCCGCTGTGGAGCCGGATCTCGACGTCCATGCCCCTTCTAGGCGTTCTCCGCTGATCCTCGGGGGCCAGAACATGGGAAGCGGTCAGTATCCATCCCCGGCGGGAGACAATCACCCCGCTGCCCACTCCATTGATCCCGACCACCGCCTTCTGGCATCGGGGAAGGATCCGCTGGATCCGAAGCTGGATGTCGAGCAGGTCCTGCGGATCCTTGGGGGTGCTCCGGACCATGGACCGGCCCGAGGCGGTCAGCACCCTCGCCTGCCATTCCAGGACAGTCTGCTTGAGACCCGGAAAAAAGAGGAGGGTCATCAGAAGCAGTATGCACGACCAGACGAAGATCCGACTCCAGTTCAATCGGTGCATCCTGTGGAGAGGGAAGGCTAGCGCCGCAGCTTGCCGGGCGCAATCACCTTTCCTAGCCTGATCCATCGGACGATTCTGCGATGGGCTCCGGTGAAGGCGTAGTCTCCCAGCTGATCCGTCCCCACCCACCTGTACCCGCTCTGCTCCACCAGGCCCTCGAGACCGAGCCAGGCCGCGTAGACGCTCAACCGGATCCGGCTGGTTGTTATGGAATGACGGATCTCCCCCCAGTAGCAAAGATTCTCCCGTTCCAGACGCCAGTCGTCCCGCAGCCAGAGAAGACCCTGGGGATCCTCCTCCCCGGTCTCACGCTGGGGAAACTCCCAGAGCAGTCCGTTGATGCCGCCCGCCCTGCGCTGGCCGATGAGACAGCGATCCTCATGCCTAAGGACTATCGCCACCGCGCTCCTGCGGCGGATCTGTGGAGGCCTGCCCCGGTCGGGTATGCTCCGCGTCAGTCCCTCCTTTCGGGCGCGGCAGTCCCTCTCGAGGGGACAGCGCCGGCAATCGGGCCGGCGAGGCAGGCACACCGTCGCGCCCAGCTCGATGATCGACTGGTTGAGGTCGCCGCAGGGATTGCCGGCCCGGGCGGCGCCTACCTGGGCAGCCGCCTGCACCAGCGCACCAGCGTGCTCCCAGAGAAGGCGTTCCACCGAGGGCTGCCGGATGCATCCCCGGACGCCATGAAGACGGCTTAGAACCCGCATCCCGTTGCCGTCCAGGGCGGGCAGGGCCTGGCCCAGGGCGATGCTCGCGATGGCTCCCGCCGTGTAGCGCCCCACACCTGGCAGAGAAAGGATGTCCTCGTAGCAGCTCGGGAACTTCCCGCCGAAGTCCAGCCGGATCCTCTGGGCAGCCTTCTGCAGGTTGCGCACGCGTGTGTAGTAGCCCAGCCCCTCCCACAGCTTGTGCAGGCGGGACAGATCCGCCCTGGCCAAGCTATCGAGATCCGGCATGGCCTCCATCCAGCGCTCGAAGTAGGGGATCACCGTGGCAGAGCGCGTCTGCTGCAGCATGATCTCCGAGATCCAGACGGCGTAGGGATCGGCGCAGCTTCTCCAGGGCAGGCTCCTGGCGTTGCCCGCGAACCAGTCCAGAAGCAGCGCTGCGGTGATTTGAGAACGATTCTCCGCCATGTCCCGAAGCTCGGCCCATCCTCTCACCCCTGGTCGCCTACAGGAAAGCTCTGCGATCCATCGGGAACCTGGTTCCATGGAATGCCGTGCGGTCCGTGCGGCCCAGGTTTCGGGCTTGCGCAACCGAGCGTTCCGACGATGCGGAAGAAGGCCTTTCGGATCAGTCCTAAGGGTGGATCCTGCCTACGGCATCATGCAACTGGTCCTTCATTGACCGAGCCGCTCCACGCATCGGCCTGGTCGTTCCTGGGAATGACGCAGCCTCAGCGCCAAGCAAAGTCCCGAGGACACTCGCCCCTTATTCTGCAGGAGCAGCGCGGTCCCCTGCACCACTGGGCTGCCTGGGGAGGAAGAACAGGCTGGTTCATGGCGCAGCCATTCTGCGCCTCGGAAACCGAGCTGCCATGGCCGGCTCCCGGGTGTCTTGAACGCATGTCCCGCACGACGATCAGAAGAGGCAATCGGCTTGACTACGCCAGTCAAGAAGAGGAACGATGCAGCAAGGATTCGAGGGCGATCGAGCAACTCGAAAACAATCCTTGGCCCTGCTCTCAATCTGTTCAATAGGCCCAGGCCGCCCCCGCTACTTCTACGGAAGCGCCCAGGAAGGGAATCCGCTTTGCATCATGCGCTGCAGCCGATGCAGGAGGATCCCCAGGATCCAGTTCACTACAGGACTCCGGCATGGATGAACATCCCGCCATCGCCTCCCATTCTTGCCTGCTGACCGAGAAGCAGGGAGATCGGCTTCGGGCCCTGCTCGAGGAGAGGGGATGGGAGCTTCAATCCAAACCCCACAGCCGCTTCCAGGCCCGAAAGGAGAGGACCACGGCTACCCTCTACCAGAGCGGAAAGCTGCTGATCCAGGGCAAGGGCACACGTGAATTCATTCTCTTCCTGCTCGAGCCGGAGGTGCTCAAGGAGGCGAGGCTGGGCTACCAGGAAGTGCACGATCCCGATTCCCTCGCTCCCCGGCTGGGAGTGGACGAAAGCGGCAAGGGCGACTTCTTCGGTCCGCTGTGCATCGCCGCGGTGTATGTCAACAGCGCCGTGGTCCAGCATCTGCAGCAGGCCGGCGTGCAGGACTCCAAGCAGATCAAGTCCGATGAAAGGATCTCCAGGATTGCCAGAAGAATCCGCTCCACTCCCGGGCTGTTCTTCACCCGGGTAGTCCTCTCCAACCAGCGCTACAACGACCTCCATGCGGCGATGGGGAACGTCAACCGCATTCTCGCCTGGGGACACGCCCGAGCCATAGAAAACCTGATGGACGAGCGCCCGGAAATGGATCCCGCTCCCCTGATGGCAGTGGTGGATCAGTTTTCAAGAGACAAGTCCAGGGTGCAGAAGGCCCTGATGGAGAAGGGGCGCGGCCTGAAGCTGGTCCAGCGCCACAAGGCCGAATCGGACATGGCCGTGGCCGCCGCGTCGATTCTTGCAAGGGACGACTTCGTACACCGGCTTGCCCGCCTCGGGGACAAGCACCGGATCGCCTTCCCCAAGGGTGCCTCCAAGGCCGTTGATCGAGCCGGAAGGGAGTTCGTGGAGCGGTACGGCGCCGAACGCCTTTCCGGCGTGGCCAAGGTCCACTTCGCGAATCTTTCCAGGGTGGTCGACGGTCCCGGATCCCGTTGAATGGACGCCTCCTCCTTTACAGGTTTCCTGCCCCTTCCTAGACTCCGCGCCGGAGCTCAGTGACCAGCGGGGGGGAAAGAATCGTAGTCGGCATGAGCGGCGGAGTGGATTCCTCGGCCGCAGCCGCCCTTCTGCAGCAGCAAGGCTACGAGGTGATCGGCATCACCCTCAAGCTGTGGCCCCAGGACTGCATCTCCCGGGCCGAGGACAAGTGCTGCGGCCCCCAGGCTGTGATGGATGCCCGCAGCGTCTCCGACCGCCTCGGCATCCCCTTCTACCTGATCGACGAGGCGGACGGCTTCCAGAAGCAGGTCATCGGCTACTTCGCCGAAGAGTACCGGGCCGGGCGCACCCCCAACCCCTGCATCATGTGCAACCAGAAGCTCAAGTTCGGCTCGCTGATCCGGCATGCCCGCCGACTGGGCGCGCATAGGGTGGCCACCGGCCACTACGCCCGGATCGAGCCCTCCGAAAAGGCCGATCGCGTCCTGCTGCGACAGGGCCTGGATCCGGACAAGGACCAGAGCTACTTCCTCTTCTCCCTGGATCAGGATCAGCTCAGGCACATGGTCATGCCCCTGGGGCACCTGACCAAGACGGAGAGCCGGAAGGTGGCCCGCGAACGGGAGCTGCGCACCGCCGACAAGGAGGAGAGCATGGAGATCTGCTTCGTGCCCGACAAAGACTACAAGGCATTCCTGACCAAGACCCGCATGGTGGAGCCCCATCGGGGCGAGATCGTCGACTCCGACGGGACAGTGCTGGGAGGCCATGACGGGATCGAATTCTTCACCGTGGGCCAGCGCAAGGGCCTGGGACTGTCCTCTCCCCTCCCCCTCTATGTGCTGCGGCTGGAGCCCGAGACCAACCGGGTGGTGGTAGGATCCGCGGAACAGCTGGACCAGACCAGATTCGGCATCGACCGCTGCAACTGGATCGCTTCCGACGCGCCCAGCGAGCCCTTCCGGGCCCTGGCCAGGATCCGCTACAACCATCCGGGCGCCTGGGCCACCGTCCATCCCCGTTCCGGCCAGAAGGCCACGGTGGTGCTCGACGACGCGCAGAGGGCTGTGACTCCCGGCCAGGCCTGCGTGCTCTACCAGGACGATCTGGTCCTAGGAGGTGGCTGGATCACCCGGGAACGAACCATCGCGCCATGAGCTTGCTGTCCCCCGAAGAGATCTCTCAGCAACTGGAACAGCTTCCCGGATGGGAACACAGGGAAGCGGCGATCGTCCGCGTGTTCTCCTTCAAGGGCTTCGTCGAGGCCGTCGGATTCGTCGACCGGATAGTGGCCCCGGCCGAAGAGGCCAACCACCACCCGGACATCGACATCCGGTGGAACAAGGTGCGGCTCCTGCTCACCACCCACGATCAGGGAGGGCTGACCGCCAAGGACTTCCAGCTGGCCCGTGTCCTGGACAAGGAATCCAGGACTGCGAGCTAGGCGCCTGCAGCGGCGCCGCCCCATCCTGCCTCACGACTGCCAGGAGTTCCCACCGACTCGGCCTTGTCGGCATCGGCGCCTGATCCATCCAGCCGCCGTGACGGCTCGGGCGACGGCCTGGCCAGGATCTTCCGGCTGTCGCCCTATCATCCGCCAGAAGCTGAGATCCAGGATGCTCAGACTGACCCGCCATTCGCCCCGCATTCTGCTCCAGCCGCGGAAAGCTGCCGGTTCCAGACCGGACTATCCCGATGCGCGGCGTTGAAGGACAAGGGGAGGCGCCAGGCGGCTTTATTCAGCGGCAGCCTCCCGGTGCCGAAAAGCCGGAAGCCTCCGACCGCCTTTTCGAGGATCAGCAGTCGGCAAAACGCGCCAAGCCGGTGTTAGCAATCGCTGATAGCCGCCCGGGTATCCGCTGGCACAGAAACGCTGCTGTCCAGCCGGCGCATCGGAGTTTCCGCCCAATTCGCTCCCGAGCCAGGAAACGAGACGACATCCGGCGCAACCGGAGCCGGGCAGGTGGTACACCCGATGCGATTCGAACACACAACCTTCTGATCCGTAGTCAGACGCTCTATCCAGTTGAGCTACGGGTGCGCACCTTCCCCCTCGTGCGAAGAGGAAGCGCAATCCTAGCGCACTGGAAGCAGGGACTGCAAGCCTGCAGGCATGGGGGCGGCTCCGATCAGTTCCGTGAAAGGGGAATGCCGAGCTGGTCGGGGACTGGATCGATGTCGCTGCGGTGCTCCTCCATCAGCCTCAGGATCCTGTCGACAATGTCCGGATGCCGATCGGCCACGTCGTACCGCTCCGAGATGTCCTTCTCCAGGTGGTAGAGCTGCGGCTTCTCCAGCTCCACCGCCCTGCCGTAGTTGACCTCCTCGCGCTGCTTGACGTGCAGCTTCCAGGGACCGTCCCGGAAGGCGTGGAGCTCGGCTCGGGTCCAGTAGGCCATCCGCTTGCGGGGGCTCTGCCCCCTGCCCAGGAGGGCGGGCGCCAGATCGTGGGAGTCGAGCTTGCGGTCCTCGGGAAGCTCGGCGCCGGTCAGCGATGCCATGGTGGCCATCAGGTCGAGCGTGGACCCCATGCCGGAGACCATCTCTCCGGCAGGAATCCTTCCCGGCCAGCGGAAGATTGCGGGCACCCGCTGCCCGCCCTCGAAGGTGGTCCCCTTGCCCGCCCTCAGGGGGCCCGCCGATCCTCCGTGGGTGCGGAAGGAGAGCCACGGGCCGTTGTCGGAGCAGAACATCACCATGGTGCGCCCGCTCAGCTCCAGCTCGTCCAGCACGCCGAGCACCTGCCCCACGCTCCAGTCGATCTCCTCGATCACGTCGCCGTAGAGACCCCGCAGGCTCCGTCCCCGGAACTCCTCGGAGACGAAGAGGGGAATGTGGGGCATGGAATGGGGCAGGTAGACGAAGAAGGGCCGGTCGCGGTTGCGCCGGATGAAGTCCACCGCCTCCTGGGTGTATCGGCGGGTGATGGTGGTCTGGTCGGCGGGCCGCTCGACGATCACCTCGTCCCGCATCAGCGGAACGTTCCAGTAGTCGGAGGAGGCGAAGTAGTCGGGATCCCGCACTGCGTTGCGGCCGTATCCCGGCGAACCGGGCACGAAGTCCATGTCGTTGGAGTAGGGAATCCCGTACCAGGTGTCGAAGCCCTGGGCCGTGGGCAGGAACCGGGGCAGGTGCCCCAGGTGCCACTTGCCGAACATCCCGGTGGCGTAGCCCTTCTGCTTCAGCAACTCGGCCAGGGTCACCTCCTCGGCGGGCAGCCCCCCGCCCGAGTTGGGGAAGAGCACCACCCGGCGGGCCGAGGTCATCCCGTTGCGGATGGGATAGCGCCCCGTCAGGAGGGCGGCACGGCTGGGGGTGCAGACCGGGGCGGCGACATAGAACTGGGTCCAGCGCTGCCCCTCGGCCGCCATCCGGTCCAGATGGGGGGTGCGGATCACGGGGTTGCCGAAGCAGGCCGGATCCCCCCAGCCCAGATCATCGCAGAAGATGATCACGAAGTTCATCAGCAGGTTCAGCCTTTCCATGGCAGCGGTATGGAGCGGGTCGGTCGGAGATAGCCGGGCGTCCTCAGGCGAGCAGCTCCCTCCTGACCTCGCCCTCGACATCGGTCAGGCGGTAGTTCCTTCCCTGGAACGCGAAGGTCAGCGCCTCGTGGTCGATGCCCAGAAGGTGCTGGATGGTGGCGTGGAAGTCGTGGACGCTGACCGGATCCCGCGCCACGTTGTAGCCGTACTCGTCGGTCTGCCCGTGGGTGTGGCCGGGACGGACGCCTCCTCCCGCCATCCACACGGTGAAGCAGCGGGGATGGTGGTCGCGCCCGTAGATCTTCGGGCCCAGCTCCCCCTGGCAGTAGACGGTACGCCCGAACTCCCCTCCCCAGAGGATTAGGGTCTCGTCCAGGAGCCCTCTCTGCTTGAGATCCAGGATCAGGGCGGCGGTGGCCCGGTCGGTCTCTCGGCAGCGGGCCGAGAGCTGGCCCGGGAGATTGCGGTGGGTGTCCCATCCCCGGTGGAAGAGCTGGACGAAGCGGACTCCCTTCTCGCTGAGCCTGCGCGCCAGCAGGACGTTGTAGGCGTAGGTTCCGGGCTTCAGGGCGTCCTCGCCGTACAGGCCGATCACATGCCGAGGCTCGGTGGACATGTCGGCCAGCTCCGGCACCGACATCTGCATGCGGTAGGCCATCTCGTACTGGGCGATGCGCGCCTCGAGCTCTGGATCCCCGTCCCTCCGGATCCGGTTGAGGCGGGCCAGGTGGTCGAGGGTCTGCCTGCGCAGGGAACGCGGGATCCCGGCGGGATTGTCGAGATAGAGGGCCGGGGATCCGCTGGAGCGAAGGCGCACCCCCTGATGCTCGGAAGGAAGGAAGCCCGCCCCCCACAGCCGGTCGTACAGGGGCTGGCCCCCGGCGCCGGAAAGCATGGCCACGAAGGCCGGCAGGTCCTTGTTCTCGCTTCCCAGGCCATAGCTGGTCCAGGCTCCGATGCTGGGACGCCCCGCCAGAGCGAAGCCGCTCTGCAGGAAGGTTATCGCCGGATCGTGGTTGATCGCCTCGGTGAACAGCGACCGGATCACGCACATCTGGTCGGCCACCTTGGGAAGGTGCTCGAAGGCGTCGGACATCCATATCCCGCCCTGCCCGTGCCGCCGGAAGCCGAAGGCGGAGCTGGCCACCGGAAACGAGGGCTGCCCCGACGTCATCCCGGTGAGCCTCTGCCCGTTGAACACCGAATCTGGCACCTCCTGGCCGTGCACCCGGGCCAGGTGCGGCTTGTAGTCGAAGAGGTCCATCTGGGGAGGCCCTCCCGACTGGAAGAGGTAGATCACCCTCCTGGCCCTGGGTGCATGGTGGAGCCCGCCCGCCGAGCCCAGCAGCGAGGCCAGCGCCAGGCCCCCCAGCCCCCCTGCCGAACGGCAGAGGAAGCCGCGGCGGCTGAGCTGCCAGTCCAGGGAGGAATCCACGCGGTCCGATCGGTTCCTCGTCATGTCCGGGTGCGGAATCCGGAAAAGCGTCCTATCTGCGGAAGGAACGGAAGAAGTTCCTCCTGCGGTCCACCTTGTCCCTCCATTCCTCGTCGGTCTCCACTACTCCCCCGCGGTGGTTCGACCACCAGATGTACCAGCCCTCCAGGACATCCTGCTCTTGCTGCTCCGGGTCGAAGTACTCCGGCTCGTCTTCCTCCAGCCATATCGAATCGGCCCCTCGCAGGTCCTCTCCCATCCTCTCATCACCTACTCTCTGGTGGCGACCTCCTCGAGGTTGAGAAGCATGTTGGCCAGTGCCGCGTGGGCGGCCCACGGAACGGCGGAATCCCCGCTGTCGGCGCCCACCAGCAACCGGGCTGCCTCCGGCGATTCACGGTATTCCTGCAAATAGGACTCCAGGGCCTGGTCCAGGACTTCGAGCTCGGAGGGCTCCGGATGCCTCGAGGCCACGATCAGGAAGGCATGGCGCAGCCTCTCGGCCCGGGCGCCGCCGTGCTCCAGGATCCGCCGCCCCAGTCCCACGGCCGACTCCACAAAGGCGCGCTCGTTGAGCAGGGCCAGCGCCTGCAGGGGGGTGTTGGTGCTGCGGATCCGGACCGAGCACCATTCACGGTCCGAGGCGTCCAGGAGGGTCATCGAAGGCGGAGCCAGGGTGCGCTTCCAGTAGGTGTACAGGCTGCGCCGGTAGAGATCCTCCCCCTGCCCCATGGCGTACCGGAAGTTGCTGGCCTCCCTCCAGAGCCCGGGCGGCTGGTAGGGCTTGACCGAGGGTCCCCCCTGCCGCTCCACCAGCAGGCCGCCGCGAAGGAGGGCCTGGTCCCGCAACGCAGCGCCGCGCAGGCGCAGCCGGGACGCCCCCGAAAGGAGCCGGTTCTCCGGATCGGCTTCGATGGATCTCCCGTCCCTCCGGGAGGACTGGCGGTAGGCGGCGCTCTCCATCATCAGACGGATCACATGGCGGAGGTCCCAGCCGCTGTCCACCAGCTCGGCCGAGAGCCAGTCCAGCAGCAGCGGATGCGAGGGAAGCCTCCCCCGGATCCCGAAGTCCTCCGGGGTCTCCACCAGCCCCCGGCCGAAGAACTGCTGCCACAGCCGGTTGACCGTCACCCGGGCGGTCAGGGGATGCTCTCCGCTGACCAGCCAGCGGGCCAGTCCAAGGCGGCTTCCCGTCCCGTCCCCGGGCAGGGGAGGCAGGATGGAGGGGACGCCCGGTTCCACCGCCTCTCCCTTCCGATCGTAGGCTCCCCGGATCCGGAGATGGGTGGGGAGGGCGTCCGGGCGCTCCTCCATCACCATGGTGGTGGGCAGCGAGTCGGAGTAGCTGCGCAGAGCCTTGCGGGCTTCCTGCCACTCCCGGAAGAGCCGGGAGACGCGGCCGGGAGCCTCGCCTTCCAGATACCATCGGCGCAGCTTGGCCCGCTGGCCCGGACTCCTCTCCTGGGGCGCCAGCTCCAGGATATCCGCCAGGGAGGCCGGCTCGGCCAGCGCCTCGATCTCGTCGGGGTAGAGGGTGCGGCGGTTGTAGAAGCGGAGATCCCGGATCTCTCCCCTCCAGCCGGGATGGTGGCGGCTGCCCCCCACCCTCATGACATCCCCATGGGTGTCGGCCGACTTGTTGCTGTTGCTGTTGTGGAGGATCCGCGTCGGAGCCAGGACCCCGTCCAGGTAGATGCCCATCCCCCGGGCCCGCTGGGTGCCGTCGTTGGTCAGCGCCACGTGCACCGGCCGTCCGGGCTCCAGGATCGCCTCGGTCTCCAGGGTGGCCAGTCCCGCGATCCAGCGGGTGACGATGTGGAACCGCAGGCGTCCCTGGTGGAACTCGACCAGGATCCCCTGGCGCTCCCAGCCCTTCTGCTCGCTGGAGAGGACCGCCCCCCGGGCGGTGTCCTCCGGAGTCATCCGGAAGGAGATGGTGAAGCGGCCGTTGCAGATCAGTCCGGGAATGTCCTCCAGGACCGTCTCCCGCTCCCCGTCGCACAGGATCGGCCCGGGAAAGTGGTGATTGAGCCCGTCGGCGACCAGGGGGCCGGCGCCGGCCGGAGCGGCGGTCTCCTCCCACCGCTCCTGGCTGCGCCGGATCTCCCTGCCGTTGCGCTCCAGGGCCAGGCGGGCCTCCTCCAGCCGCGCCTCCAGCTCCCCGAGACGCTCCTCCTGCAGCGGGGTGGGGGCGCGGATCCAGGGCTCGGAGTTGCCGTACTTTATGGCCCTTCCCGATTCGGCGACATTGTCGAAGTAGGCCACCAGGCCGTAGTACTCCTTCTGGGAGAGCGGATCGTACTTGTGATCGTGGCAGCGGGCGCACCCCATGGTGAGTCCCATCCACACCGTGGAGGTGGTGTCCACCCGGTCCACCGCGTTCTCCAGGAGGAACTCCTCGAAGACCAGGCCCGACTCCGAGTTGTAGCGGTTGTTCCGGTTGAAGCCCGTGGCGATCCGCTGCTGCAGCGTCGGCTGGGGCAGCAGGTCCCCGGCCAGCTGCTCCACGGTGAAGCGGTCGAAGGGCATGTTCCGGTTGAAGGCCTCGATCACCCAGTCGCGCCACCGCCACATGTCCCTGGGCCCGTCGTTCTGGTAGCCGTCGGTGTCGGCGTAGCGGGCGGCCTCCATCCAGCTCCAGGCCATGTGCTCCCCATGCCGGGGAGAGGCTATCAGGCGGTCAAGGAGGCGCTCCCAGGCGCCGGGGGCTCCGTCCTCCAGGAAGCGGAGAGCCTCGTGGGGCTCGGGAGGCAGGCCGGTCAGATCCAGGCTGGCCCGGCGCGCCAGGGTGGACCGGCCGGCCTCCGGGGCGGGCGCAAGGCCCTTCTCCTCCAGCCGCCTGAGCACGAAGGCGTCCACCCCGTTGCGGACCCAGTCCCGGTCCTCCACTTCGGGCAGCGGAGGACGCTCGACGGGCACGAAGGACCAGTGGCCCTCCCATCGGGCTCCCTCCTCCACCCACCGGACCAGGGTTCCGATCTGGTCCTGGGAGAGGCGCTTGCGGGAGGACTCGGGCGGCATGCGTCGGCCTGGGTCCTCGTGGCCGATCCGGGCCACCAGCTCGCTCTCCCCGGGGCGTCCGGGGACGACCGCCCCCGACTTGGCCCCCTCCTCGGTATCGAGGCGAAGGTCCGCCTTGCGCTGGGCCGCATCGGGACCGTGGCACTCGAAGCAGAACTCGGAAAGTATGGGCAGGACCTCGCGGGAGAATCCGACCGGCTCCGCTCCGGCTCCGAGGGCGCCCAGGGCGAGGAGGACGATGGCTCGTGGCTGGAGGTTCCGACGGCCGGTAGTCATCGGGGAGGCAAGATGGCTACCAGAAACCGCCGCGCAGTTCAATCAAGAACTGGCGGCGGCCTCGAAGCGGATCCCTCCGTCCACGAGCCTGGCCCTGATGGCCGTCCCGGGCGGGAAGCGTCCCTCCAGGACCTGAAGGGCCAGGGGATCGACGAGACCGGACTGGATGGCCCGCTTGAGGGGCCGGGCCCCGTACTGGGGATCGTAGCCTGTCCGGGCCAGGTGGTCCTCCACCTCGGGATCCACCTCGAGGGACAGCTGCTGGGCTTCCAGCAGGCGCTTCCGGGCCGCCAGCTGCAGGCCCACGATGGCCCTCAGGTGCTCGGGAGAGAGGGGATCGAACACGATGCGCTCGTCGATGCGGTTGAGGAACTCGGGGCGGAATATCCTTCGCATCTCCCGATCCACCAGCTCGGACAGGGCGGCGGGATCCCCTCCCCCGCCCTGGTGGAATTCCTGGATCGCCAGGGAGGCCACGTTGCTGGTCATGATGATCACCGTGCTGCGGAAGTCGACGGTGCGTCCCTGCCCGTCGGTCAGGCGCCCGTCGTCCAGCACCTGCAGAAGGATGTTGAAGACGTCGGAGTGCGCCTTCTCCATCTCGTCGAACAGGACCACGCTGTAGGGACGCCGCCTCACCTGCTCGCTCAGCTGTCCTCCCTCCTCGTGTCCGACGTATCCGGGAGGAGCCCCCAGCATGCGGGAGACCGAGTGCTTCTCCATGTACTCGCTCATGTCGATCCGGATCATGGAGCGCTCGTCGTCGAACAGGAACTCGGCCAGGGCCCGGGCCAGCTCGGTCTTCCCCACTCCGGTCGGTCCCAGGAAGAAGAAGGAGCCGGTGGGCCGGTCGGGATCCTGCAGGCCGCTCCGGGCCCTGCGGACCGCGTTGGCGACCGCGGCCACGGCCCGTTCCTGCCCCACCACCCTGCGGGCCAGGCGCTCCTCCATCCGGATCAGCTTCTCCCGATCCCCCTCGAGCATCTTGCTGACCGGGATCCCGGTCCACGACGCCACCACCTGGGCCACTTCCTCCTCGGTGACCTCCAGGGTGAGGAGCCGCTCGGAGCCGCTGCCTATGGCCTTCTCCGCCTTCCGCAGGCTGCTCTCGAGCTCGGGAATGGTGCCGTACTGCAGCTCGGCGGCCCGCTCGAGATCGCCCTTGCGGCGGGCCTCCTCCACCGCCTGGCGGGCCTCCTCCAGCTCGTTCTGCACCCGGGACACCACCCTGATCACGTCCTTCTCGTTCTCCCACTTCATGCGCAGGGCCGAGGCCTTCTCGTTGAGCTGGGCCAGCTGGCCCTCCAGGCTCTCCCGCCGCGACCGCGACTTCTCGTCCTTCTCCTTGGCGAGCGCGGTCCTCTCGATCTCCAGCTGCAGGATCTCGCGCTGCAGCTGGTCCAGCTCGGCGGGAACCGAGTCGAGCTCCATGCGCAGGCGGGAGGAGGCCTCGTCCATCAGGTCCACCGCCTTGTCGGGCAGGAACCGTTCGGTGATGTAGCGGTGGGAGAGCTGGGCCGCAGCGACCAGGGCGGCGTCCTGGATGCGCACCCCGTGATGGGTCTCGTACCGCTCCTTGAGCCCGCGGAGGATCGCCACGGTGTCCTCCAGGGAGGGCTCGCTGACCTGTACCCTCTGAAAGCGGCGCTCCAGGGCCGCGTCCTTCTCGATGTGCTTGCGGTACTCGTCCAGGGTGGTGGCGCCAATGCAGCGCAGCTCGCCGCGGGCCAGCTGGGGCTTGAGCATGTTGGCGGCATCGGCCGACGAGCCCTCGGCCTTTCCCGCTCCCACCAGGTTGTGCAGCTCGTCGATGAACAGCACGATGCTCCCCTGGCGCGCGGTCACCTCCTTGAGGAAGGCCTTGAGGCGCTCCTCGAACTCCCCCCGGTACTTGGCGCCAGCGACCATGGCCCCCAGGTCCATGCTCACCACCTGCTTATCCTTGAGCGACTCGGGCACATCGCCCGCGACGATCCTCTGGGCCAGGCCCTCGACGATCGCGGTCTTGCCCACACCCGGCTCTCCGATCAGGACCGGATTGTTCTTGGTGCGGCGGGAGAGCACCTGGACGACCCTGCGGATCTCCTGGTTGCGCCCGATCACCGGATCCACCTTTCCGCTGCGCGCCAGGGCGGTCAGGTCCACCCCGTACTTCTCCAGGGCCTGGTACTTGCCTTCGGGACTGGGGCTGGTGACCTGCTGGTTGCCCCGGATCTCGGAGAGGACCTTCAGGAGGGCGCCCTTCTCCACTCCCGCCTTCCTCCACAGGTTTCCGAGATCCTCTCCCGGCTCCTCGAGCAGACCCAGGAGGAGATGCTCGGTGCTCACGTACTCGTCCCCCATGGACCCCCGCAGCCGGTCGGCTTCCTCCAGGGCCTTTGCCAGCTGGGGATCGAGGTACATCCGGGAGAGATCCTGGGCCCTGGGCTCGTTACGGATCAGGTCCTCGGCCGCCTCCAGGATCCGGGGCAGATCGGCTCCGGAGCGCTGCAGCCAGTCCCGGATCAGCCCGTCGTCGAGATGGAGGAGGGAGTGGAGAAGGTGGACGGGCCGGATCTGCGCGTGCGAGCGCTCCCGCGCCAGAGGCTCCAGCGCCTCGAACGAGCGCCTCGCCATGTCGGTGTATCGTTCCAGTTGCATGTCGTTGGACTGCCAGCGGCCTCCGATCAGGGAGGGATTAGGGAAAGGGACCGGAGACTGTCAAGGAATAGGCCGGCGGAGACCGGACTCCCTCCGGAGAGCACAGGCGCATGGCCTGCCCGGCAGGCGGCAGCGGCGTCTCCCGCCGGCCGCTTGGCGAGCGGCCCGGCCGCATCGGGGGCCTGCCGGACGGGAGGACCGGCAGGAACGAGGGAGAGGCAATGGAACCGGCAGACGCAGGGATGCGGCGCAGCCTGAGAGGAACGCAGAGGGATCGGAAGCGGAGAGCATCGGCCCTTCCCCCCGATGCCTCCGGCGGCGCGCATCCGGAGAGAGCCGGCGGCCGGTTCGGCCCGGCGCCTTCCAGATAATGCCAATCAGGCCGATGGCAATGGGCCGGCAAATCTCTTCGAAAAGGGAATCGGACTCGTCGAGAGGCGCTTGCTGCCCTCCCCGGAGATCGATTCAAAGCGCCTTCTGCAACAGTCCGGGGGAATCCCGCAGCCGGAGGCCATGCCGGTGAAAGGAAGGGACCGGCGCCGCGCCTCCCGGCGGGAATAGCCGGATCGGAGGCGCCGCCCGCCATAACGCAGGCCGGATCCTGTCCCCAGCTGCTTGCGGCAGGCTGGATTCGAGGCTACCTTTGGGTGTAATGCGTCAATCGTACCTGCTCCTGGTCTGCCTTGCATTCTCCCTGAACCTCGGGGCCCTGTCGCAGAGTTCGCCCTACCAGCCGGGCCAGCGCGGTCCCTACACGCGCGTCCAGCTGCCCCAGCAGTCCAGCGAGGACAGTCTCCGCCTCCGGTCCACCGTGGAGGATCTGCAGGAATCCGTGGTCCTGCTCCAGGAGCAGAACCGCAAGCTGCAGCAGGACCTTTCCCAGATCCGCCAGGACGTGGTGGACCAGGGACTGAAGATGGTCACCGCCCAGTCCCTGGAGGAGTGGAGCAGGAAGTTCACCGAGGAGCTGGAGAAGCTCGACGCCCGCCGCATCGAGGACAACCAGAAGCTGCTGGACCAGCTCAAGCTGATGGCCAAGCAGCTGGCCGACCTGCCCGCTCCCGATCCCGGCCTGGTGGTGGACGGGCAGCCTGCCGGACCCGAGCCCGGGGAGGAGAGCGCCGAGCCCGAGATCGGGGACTACTACGAGGTGACCATCCAGAAGGGCTACACCCTGGCCAGCATCGCCAAGACCTACCAGGAACAGGGGCTCTCGGTGAGCGTGAAGGACATCCTCGGCGCCAATCCCGGCATCAACCCCCGCACCCTGCGCATCGGGCAGGTGATCCGGATTCCGGCCGAATAGCCCTCCCCTTGCCGCCCGTTGGCGAGGCGCTCGCAGCGGCAGGGGGCCTCCTGCTGCTCGCCCTGATCTGCCTGGGGCACCGCCTGTTGTACCGCTACCGCATCGGACGGCGGTCCCTGGTGGTGACCTGGGCCGGCATCCCGGTCCGGAGGATCCGGATATCGGACATCGAATCGATCGGCAAGCGCAGGCGGGGAAGAGCCGAGAACTGGAGCAACACCTGGCGCACCCGCCACCGGATCCTGGTGATCCGCAAGCGCTCGGGGTGGTTCCGGGAGCTTCTGGTCACCCCCGCCTACCGGTACGAGTTCCGCCACAGCCTGCACAAGGCCATGGAGAGGATCCAGCGCGTCAGTCCTCCGGCTGGTCCAGGCCGCGCCGACCCTCCAGGGCCCGCCCGATCGTCAGCTCGTCGGCGAACTCAAGGCCGCTGCCCACCGGCAGCCCGTGGGCAAGACGGGTGACCCGCAGCCCGGGACGGCCCAGGCGATCGGCCAGGTAGTAGCAGGTGGCGTCGCCCTCGACATCCGAGTCGAGAGCCAGCACCAGCTCCTCCACCTCCCCCGGCTGCAGGCGCTTCTCCAGCTCGGCGATGCGCAGGTCCTCCGGACCGATCCCCTTGAGGGGCGAGATTCGCCCCCCCAGCACATGGTACAGGCCCTTGAACCGGCTCGACTTCTCCAGGGACAGGACATCCACCGGACGCTCCACCACGCAGATCAGGCTCCGGCTGCGCCCCCCGTCGGAGCAGAGGCGGCAGGGCTGTTCCTCGGTGAGCCCCCCGCATAGGCGGCAGGCGACGATCCGCTCCCGGGCCTCGAGGATGGCCTGGCTCAGGCTCCGCACCCAGTCCGGCTCGCTCTGGACGATGAACAGGGCCAGCCGCTCGGCGGTCCGGGGCCCCACGCCGGGCAGCCTCCCCAGGGCGGCCCGGAGCCGCTCCATGGGAGGCGGCAGCAGATCCACGATCGCCTCCTAGATGCCGATCAGGCCCGGGATGTTGAAGTCCTGGGTGACCCTGCCGATCTCCACGTCGGACAGCTCCTTGGCCTTGACCAGCCCGCTGTTGACCGCAGTGAGCACGAGATCCTCCAGCAGGGCAGGCTCCTGTGGATCGATGGCCTTCGGATCGATCCGGATCGACTCCACGATGCCGTCGCACTTGACCACCACCTTCACCGCGCCTCCGCCGCTGCTGGCCTCCACCGTCTGGGCAGAGAGCTTGGCCTGGACCTCCGCCACCTCCTTCTGGATGCGGTTGGCCTTCTTCAGCAGCTTTCCGACGCTCGCCATGGCTCCACCCTACCAGACCGGATCCGCGTTGGCCATCAACTCGTGTGCTTGCTGACCACCCTGGCCTTGAAGAGGCTCTGCACCTCCTTGGACACCTCCTCCTCGAGCAGGCGGTCCGCCGCGCTGGCCTCCTCCCCTCCGTTCTGGGCGGAAGGCGGCTCCGGGGCGGCTTGCGCCCCGGAGGCAGGCGCCGGATCCGGCGCGGGAGCCTGGGGAATGAAGCGGATCCGCTTGCAGGGGTACCCCTGGGCGCTGGCCGCCCGCAGCAGCCCCGCCAGGTGGGAATCCTCCCGAGGGGAGAAGGAGATGGTCAGCTCCTCCCCTTCCAGCCGCCCCTGCGAGCCCCTGAGGTACCCGTAGTCCTCCGATTCCAGGGCCGACACGAAGCGCTCCCAGGCGCCGGGATCGGCAGGGGGGGCGGCGGGAGCGGGGGCCGGCGCCCCCGGGGCGCCCTGCTTCGCCGGCAGCTCCCGGGCGGGGGAAGCGGGGGCTGGAGTGGGCTGGGCCTGCTCCAGGGAAGGGGCCGGGAGCCGCCCTTCGGGACTGTCCCGCAGCTGCTGGAGGACGCCGAGCACCTCGTCGAGGGGAAGGGAGCCCGCCGCCTCGACGGCCTTGCACAGGGCCACCTCCAGGAAGATCCGCTTGGACGTGCTCTGCCGGATCTGGCGCTCGCAGTCGGCCAGGACCCCGAGCGCCTGCTCCAGCTGCCTGCGGGTCGAGCGGCCGGACAGCTTCCGGATCGCCTCCATCTCGCTCTCCGGGACCGGGAGCAGCGACTCGTTGCCCTTGGAGACCTGGTAGAGGAGCAGGTTGCGCAGGAAGGAGAGCAGATCGCCCAGGAGCCGCTCCAGCTCCCTGCCCTCCGAGACCAGGGCGTCCACCAGCTCCAGCGCCTGCAGGACCTGTCCGTCCAGCATCGCCTCGGCCATCTGCAGGATCTGGCTGCGCGAGGCCATCCCGTAGATCTCCAGCACGTCGCTCTCCTCCACCGCGCCCTCGCAGTAGCTCCTGAGCTGGTCCAGGGTGGACTGGGCGTCGCGCATCCCCCCCGCCGCGCCCCGGGCGATGGCCATCAGGGCCTCGGGGCGGGCCTCGATGCCCTCCCGTTCGGCGATCCCGGCCAGGTGGCCGGCGATCAGCCTGCTGGGAATGCGGCGCAGCGCGAAGCGCTGGCAGCGCGAGAGCACGGTGGGAAGCACCTTGTCGGGCTCGGTGGTCGCGAAGAGGAACTTTGCGTGCGCGGGAGGCTCCTCGAGGGTTTTGAGCAGGGCGTTGAAAGCCTCCTTGGTGAGCATGTGCACCTCGTCGATGATGTAGATCTTGTAGCTCGAGGCGGTGGGGCCGTAGCGGATGGTCTCGCGCAGGTTGCGGATCTCCTCGATGCCGCGGTTGCTGGCTCCGTCGATCTCCAGGACGTCCAGGGAGCGCCCCTCGTCGATCTCCCGGCAGCGCTCGTCCTGGTCCTCGAATTCCAGCCTGGGGCCGCCAGTGCAGTTGAGGCACTTGGCGAAGATGCGGGCCAGGGTGGTCTTGCCGGTGCCCCTGGGCCCGGAGAAGAGGTAGGCGTGGGCGATGCGGCCCTGCCCGATGGCCCGGGCCAGCGTCCTAGTCACATGCTCCTGGCCCACCACGTCCCCGAAGCGCCGGGGACGGTACTTTAGGGCCAGGACCTGGTATGCCATGGAGGAGGGGCGGCTAGCTCCGGACCGCGCCGCGGGAGGGGGAGGAAGGTGTCAGGGAAACCATGACATGCGCGGAGCAGACTGCCGTTGCTGCATTCCTGCCCTGGCGGGGTTCGTAAGTCCACACTTCATGGCCCCTGACAGAAGCCATGGAACGGGATCCCCCCGGACAAGGCAAGGGAAATGTCGGAGGGCCACTCAGAGCCGGGGATGCCCGAACACCCCCGGAGCCAGGATCTGCAGGAAGAGCTGCAGGTTGCCGTTCCACGCGTCCCGGTGCGCCTCGGGAAGGAAGATCCAGATGACCGTGGCGAGGGAGATGTAGGGGCCGTAGGGGATACGGCTCGACCAGTCGTGCCGCTTCAGGACGATCAGGGCCACGCCCACCAGGGATCCCGCCAGCGAGCTGACCATCAGGGAGAAGAGGGCCGCCTGCCATCCCAGGAAGGCGCCGATGGCCGCCATGAACTTAACGTCCCCGAAGCCCATCACCTCGCGCGACATGAGTATCCGGTCGGTGACCACCTCCATCCAGGGGACCTCCTCGGGACGGTACTCCCGGGCGCCGATGCGCAGCCGGTCCCGGGTGAGGCTCACCTCGGCGTTGGGAATGCACTCCCCGATCAGCTCCACCTTGCGGGCCCGGAGCGACACCCGGTCGCCGCGGCGGTAGAAGATCTCGTCGTAGGGCACCTCCTCGCCGGGAAGGAACAGGGACTCCTCCCCGAACACGATGCTGGCCTCCCCGTCGAAGCGCTCGCGCCTCCATCCGAAGAACAGCTTTCCCAGCCGCACGATAGCGTAGATCACCCCGCCGCCCACGGCCGCCCCGGCCAGGGAGGACAGCAGCGACTTCTCCAGCTCGCTCCGATCGTGATCGTGGAGCGCCGGGAAGCACAGAGAGAGGCCAAGCCCCAGGAGGACGCCCCCCACGGTGATCGCGTCGGGGATGATGAAGTGCTCGAAGTCGATGATGGTGGCCGCGATGAGGATCGACAGGAGCAGGGCCATGGAGATCGCCAGCCCGTAGTCCCCCCTGTAGAACAGCCAGCAGCCCGCGAAGGCCAGGGCGGTGAGGGCCTCCACCGCGGGATAGCGCAGGGAGATGGGCATGGAGCAGCGGGCGCACCGCCCCCTGAGCAGGCACCAGGAGATCAGCGGCAGGTTCTGGCGCCAGGGGATGGGGCTGCCGCAGCGGGGGCAGCTCGAGCCGGGCCGGACCACGCTCCGGTCCCGGGGCATGCGGTGGATGCAGACGTTGAGGAAGCTGCCGGTCATGGCCCCCAGGACCAGGGCCAGGACGGTCCAGAGATGGAAGGGCAGGCCCTCTCTGGCCCAGCCTTCGAGAAGGCCGCTCATGCGGCGCCGAGGTGGGCCTCGAGCGCCTGGCGCATGGCCTTCCTGGGAGCCTCCCTGCCGGTCCAGATCTCCAGGGCCCGGGCTCCCTGGGCGACCAGCATCCCCAGGCCGTTGGCGGTGCGGCACCCGGCCTGCCGGGCCTTCTCGAGCAGAGGGGTGAGGGGCGGCTGGTAGATCATGTCGAAGACCGCGGCGGCCCGGGAGAGCGGGAAGCGCTCCTGGTCCACCGGCAGCGGGTCGGAGGGAGAGAGCCCGAGGGAGGTGCCGTTGACCAGCAGGTCCGCTCCGCCGGAGGGATAGCCCAGGCTGGCCTGGCAGCCGGGGGACCGGCTCCGGATCTCCTCCGCGAGGCTCCGGGCCCGCTCCAGGGTCCGGTTGACCAGGTGGAGGCGCCGGGCCCCTCCAGAGGCCAGCCTCAGGGCCGCCACCCTGCCGGCCCCGCCGGTGCCGACCACCAGGACCTCGGAGCCGCGGACATCCAGCCCCAGGTCGTCCTCCAGGGCGCCGACGATGGCGTCGGCGTCGGTGTTGTACCCCACCATCCGGCGCTCTTCCAGGCGGGCGGTCTCCTCGGCCGACATCGGCTCCCAGGAGCCTCCCGGGGCGCGCCCTTCGAAACGGATGGTGTTGACCGCCCCCCACCTGCGGGCCGACTCGTCCTGGATGTCCACCAGCCCGAGGGCCGCCTCCTTGTGGGGCACGGTCACGTTGATCCCCACGAAGCCCATGTCCCGGGCCCCGGCGACCGCCTCCGCCAGGGAGGCAGGAGCCACCTCGAAGGCCAGGTAGCGCCAGTTGAGCCCCAGGGACTCCAGGGCGGCGTTGTGCATGGCCGGGGAGCCCGAATGGCGCACCGGATGGCCGAAGACCGCGCAGAGGCGGGTGGAGGCGTCGATGCGGGGGCTGCGCTCCGGAATCATGCGGGGCCGCCGATTATAGAAGGGGGGCCCTCCCTTCAAAGCCAAATCCCGGAAGCCTCCGGCACGAGGCGTCCGACCCTGCCGGATTGACTGCCCCCGCCCCCGCATGCTTAGCATGGCGGCAGGACCCGCCGCATGAGCAGCAAGAAGAAGACCCGCAAGGCCGGCGCCAGGCCCCCGAAGGACGCCAGGCTGGCGCCCGCCCGGGAATTCGCCCGCCAGGCGCACATCCCCTCCCTGGCCCGGTACCGGAAGCTCTACCGGGAGTCGGTGGAGCGTCCCGAGGAGTTCTGGGCGCGGAAGGCGTCCGAGGAGCTGGAGTGGATGCGCCCCTGGAGCTCGGTTCTGGAGTGGAAGCCTCCCTTCGCCAGGTGGTTCTCCGGGGGGCAGCTCAACGTCAGCGCCAACTGCCTGGACCGGCACCTCGGCGGACCGGCCGCCAACAAGGCCGCCATCCTCTGGGAAGGGGAGCCGGGCGAGGAGCGCACCCTCACCTACCGCCAGCTCCACCGCGAGGTCTGCCGCGTCGCCAACGTGCTCAGGAAGCACGGGATCCGGCGCCGGGACCGGGTGATCCTCTACATGCCCATGGTGCCCGAAGCGGTCGTGGCGATGCTCGCCTGCGCCCGGCTGGGGGCCGTCCACTCGGTGATCTTCGGAGGCTTCAGCGCCCGGACCATCGCCGACCGCATCCGGGACTGCGGCGCCAGGATGGTGATCACCGCCGACGGGGGATACCGCCGGGGCAGGATCGTCCCGCTGAAGGAGACCGTGGACCAGGCGCTGGAGCTGGAGGAGGGGGGGGAGCGGCTGGCCGCCACCGTCGAGAAGGTCCTGGTGCTGCGCCGCACCGGAGCCGACGTGCCCATGGCGGAAGGGCGGGATCTGCGCTGGCACGAGGAGGCGGAGGAGGCCGGCGACCGCTGCCCTCCGGCCAGGCTCTCCAGCGAGCATCCGCTCTTCATCCTCTACACCAGCGGCTCGACCGGAAAGCCCAAGGGCATCCTCCACTCCAGCGCCGGCTACCTGCTCGGGGCCCGGCTCAGCTCCCGCCTGGTCTTCGACCTCAAGGACGAGGACGTCTACTGGTGCACCGCCGACGTGGGATGGATCACCGGGCACAGCTACCTGGTCTACGGCCCCCTGGCCAACGGAGCCACCTGCCTGATGTACGAGGGGGCTCCCGACTGGCCCCAGCCCGACCGCTTCTGGCGGATCGTGGACAAGTACCGGGTCAGCATCCTCTACACCGCCCCCACCGCGATCCGGGCCTTCATGAAGTGGGGCGACGAGTGGCCCGCCAGGCACAGGCTGGACTCCCTGCGGCTGCTGGGAACGGTGGGAGAGCCGATCAACCCCGAGGCCTGGGCCTGGTTCCACCGGGTGATCGGCGGCAGGCGCTGCCCCATCGTGGACACCTGGTGGCAGACCGAGACCGGCGGGATGATGATCGCCCCGCTGCCCGGAGCCACGCCCGCAAAGCCCGGCTCCGCCACCCTGCCCCTCTTCGGCGTGGTCCCCGAGGTGGTGGACGAGAAGGGAAGGAAGCTTCCCCGGGGATCCAGCGGGAAGCTGGTCGTGCGCAAGCCCTGGCCCAGCATGCTGCGGGGCCTCTGGGGCGATCCCCAGCGCTACCGGGACACCTACTGGAGCGAGGTGCCGGGAAGCTACTTCACCGGCGACGGCTGCCGCCAGGACCGGGACGGGTACTTCTGGATCACCGGACGGATCGACGACGTGCTCAACGTCTCGGGGCACCGCATCGGGACGGCCGAGGTGGAGAGCGCCCTGGTCGGCCATCCCGACGTGGCCGAGGCGGCGGCGATCGGGATCCCCGACGAGATCAAGGGCCAGGCCCTGGTGTGCTTCGTCACCCTGCGATCCTCCTCCCGCCCCAGCGAGGCCCTCGGGAAGGCCCTGCGCGGCCATGTGGGCCGGGAGATCGGAGCGGTGGCCAAGCCGGACCGGATCCGCTTCGCCGAGGCCCTGCCCAAGACCCGATCGGGCAAGATCATGCGGCGCATCCTCAAGCAGATCGCCACCGGGCAGGCCATCCAGGGCGACACCACCACCATGGAGGACCGCTCGATCCTGGAGAAGCTGGCCCAGGGATAGGGCCAGCGGGCGACGGACCGACCAACGCCGCATGGTCCTCCGATCCACGACCTCGCCCCGCCGGCCGGGCCTCGCCCTGGGCGCGTTCCTGTGGCTGCTGGCGTCCGCCGGCCCGCCCGGGCAGGCCGCCTGGAAGTCCCACACCATCGACGACGGCTCCCGGGGGGCCGACGGGGTCCGGCTGGCCGACATCAACGGCGACGGGCTTCCGGATCTGGCCACCGGATGGGAGGAGGGAGGCCAGGCGAGGGCCTACCTGCACCCCGGCCCGGAGGCGGTGCGGGAGCCCTGGCCCCGGGTGGTTGCGGGCCGGATCGCCTCTCCCGAGGACGCCCTCTTCGTCGACATCGACGGGGACGGGCGCATGGACGTCCTCAGCAGCTGCGAGGGACGGACCCGCTCCCACTTCGTGCACTGGGCCCCAGGCAGGGGGGACGGCTGGAACGATCCCTCGCTGTGGCGCACCCAGGCCGTTCCCGCCTCCAAGGGGAAGCAGTCGTGGATGTTCGCCATGGCCCTGCCCGGCCCTCCCGGCGGCCCCCTGCGGCTGGCGGTCGGATCCAAGGGGCCCGGCGCCTCGATCAGCCTCCTCTCCGCTCCGGCTCCGACCCGGGATCTGGACAGCTTCGTCCTGCGTCCGCTCTACCAGGCGGGCTGGATCATGTCCCTGAGGGAGGCCGATGTGGACTCGGACGGCGACGCCGACATACTGGCCTCGGACCGCCGCGGGGCCACCCCGGGCGTGCTCTGGCTGGAGAACCCCGGAGGGGAGGGCGACTGGAGGGAGCGCCGCATCGGGGCCACGGGCGAGGAGGCGATGTTCCTGGACTTCCTGAAGGATCCGGACACGGGGCGCATGGAGGTGGCGGCCAGCTCCAAGCCGCACAGGATCCACCTGTTCGCCTCCAGCGCCGGCTCCCTTCCCGAATGGAGCAGCCTCTCCCTGGACTTGGAGGCGAACGTGGGCCGGGCCAAGGGAGTGTGCCTGGCGGATGTCGACGGGGACGGGCTGCGGGATCTGGTGGCCAGCTGCGAGGGTGCCTCCGAGGGCAGGATCGGAGTGTTCTGGATCGAGGGGAGCCAATTGCTGGACGGCGCGGTGGTTAGGGAGATCCGGGACATCTCCGGTCCCCGAGGGAGCAAGTTCGACCGCATCGAGGCCTCGGATCTGGACCTCGACGGCGATCTGGACATCATCGCCTGCGAGGAACATGAGAACCTGGGAATCGTCTGGTACGAGAATCCGGCCCGCTAACCTCCTGGCCCTCCTGGCAGCCGCCCTGCTCCCCTGCCCGGCCGCCGAACTGCCCGGGGATCCTCCCAACTTGGTGGTGATCCTGGTGGACGATCTGGGCTACGGGGACCTCTCCTCCTACGGAGCCGGGGATCTGGAGTCCCCCCACATCGACCGGCTCATCGCCTCGGGCCTGCGCATGGACAGCTTCTACGCCAACTGTCCGGTCTGCTCCCCCACCCGCGCGGCCCTGCTCACCGGCCGCTATCCCGACCGGGCGGGAGTCCCCGGAGTGATCCGCACCCACGCCGCCAACGACTGGGGCTTCCTGGATCCCTCGGCCCGGCTCCTGCCCCAGGCGCTGGAAGAGAGGGGCTACCACTCGGCCCTGGTAGGCAAGTGGCACCTGGGTCTGGAGTCGCCCAACACCCCGCTGGAGCGGGGCTTCGACCGCTTCCACGGATTCCTGGGCGACATGATGGACGACTACTACCACCACCGCAGGCACGGGAACAACTACATGAGGGACGACGGGCGGACCATCTCGCCCCAGGGACACGCCACCGACCTCTTCAGCCGGTGGGCGATCGACTATCTCGACGAGCGCCGCCGGGACGGCAGGCGGTTCTTCCTCTACCTCTCCTACAACGCCCCGCACACCCCGATCCAGCCTCCCGACGACTGGCTGGAGAGGACGAGGGCGCGCCATCCCGGCATGTCCGGCCAGCGGGCCCGGCTGGTGGCCCTGATCGAGCACATGGACCACGGCATCGGCCAGGTGCTTGACGCCCTGGAGCGCAACGGGCAGCGCCGCAGCACCCTGGTGATCTTCACCAGCGACAACGGGGGCCAGCTCAACGTGGGCGGCCGCTGCGGCGATCTCCGGGGAGGCAAGCAGGACATGTACGAGGGCGGGATCCGGGTGCCCTTCGGAGCATCCTGGCCCGGAGTGATCCCCCCAGGAAGCCGCTCCAACGCGGTGGGCATCACCATGGACCTCTACCCCACCCTCTGCGAGATCGCGGGCGTGGCCCCTCCCGAGGACATCGACGGCATCTCGCTGGTTCCCACCCTGCTGGGCCAGGAGCAGCCCGGACTCGACAGATCCCTGGTCTGGGTGAGGCGCGAGGGCGGAATGCGCTACCGGGGCCGGGACTACTACGCCTACCGCAGGGGGCCGTGGAAACTGGTCCAGAACACCCCCTTCGAGATGTTCCAGCTCTACAACCTGGAGGACGATCCGGCCGAAAGCGCCGATCTGGCCCAGAGCGAGCCCGGGCTCTACCGCCAGCTCAACAGCGAGCTCATGAGGCACATCCAGTCAGCCGGGCGCGTCCCCTGGCAGCGCCCCGCCTCCGTACCTGGCAACTGACCGGGGCGGCATCGGCCGGGAGGAAGACCGTCCCTCCGGCAGGCTGCAGCCGCCAATCAGGCGGATCGGCGCTGCGGGAGCGGGCTGTTCACCCGCGTTCTGCTGCCCCTCGGGGGGCAGCGGTCCATTCGAGGAACTCCCCTGCCCGCCCTGCTCCCGGAGCCGCCGATACCCTCGGCAGCCGCGACCTGGCAGTTGAAGCCCTGTCCCTCCTGGAGCTCCGGGAGTTCTTCTTGGAGCTTGTTCCGGCGGGCTCGAAGCTGCCGGTGTCCACCAGCCGTCCTGGGCGGCAGAGAGAGGTCCGAGCGGAAATCGCCTCCAGGCCATGGAGGCCGGTTCCTTTTCAGGCAGCCGACACCTCGAGCCAGCAGCAGGCTTCGACCTGCAATCCCGCAGACGCAAGCCCCGATCCGGCGACTTCCCAGAACGGTCCGGCAGAAACAGCGGCAAAAGCATCAGCGCCCACGGAGCAAGTCTCCAGGAGCACTAAAGGCCGTTCTCGGCCTCGAACGACACGGAGCCCTTGCCGGGCCGAAGCGAAGAGCCCCGCACCGGCGCGCCGGAGCGGGGCAGGGATCCTCGAGCCTGGGAGGCCGCGTCCGCTTCCTCAGTCCACGACTCCTTTGAGCCGGGCCCACTCCCGCTGGATCTCGAGCTTCTGCTCCTCGAGCTCAAGCGCACGCTTGGCCAGTTCCGTCTCCTTCGCCGCCAGTTCCCATTTGGCCTTCATCTCGCGTTCCCGGAGATCCAGCTCGTCGTCCCTGAGATCCAGCTCACGCTCCCGGAATTCGAGCGATGCGCCCGCCGACTCCAGCTCCCCGACCACCTCCCTCAGACGCTCCAGCTGCTCGCTCTTCTCCGCTCCTTCCCTGCGAAGCCTCTCCACCAGGCCGCGCAGCTCCTCGTTCTCCCGCCTCAGGCGATCGGCCGCCTCCCGCATCTCGCGGAAGCGCTCCCCGATCTCCCCCATCGGACGTCCTTCGAACATCGCCCGCTCCATGGCTTCCTCACGGACCTCCCTCATCCGCTCATGGACTTCCCTCATCCGTTCCTTGAAAGCAGGGCCGGCCGCTTCATGCTCCCGCCACCTCTGCGCCCAGGGGGGGAGCCGCCAGGCTCCGCCGGGCCGCCGAGACCTGGCTCCATCACGGACCTCCTCCCTCGCCCGTTCCTCGATCATTTCGCGCATGCTCTCCCGAGCTTCCCCGAATCCCCGATCCTCTCCGCCACGTTCCCGCCACCTCCCGCTTCCGGGAACAGGGCGCCTGGCACCGCCCGGTCTGCGCTCCATGGCTCGCTCACGGGCCTCCCGGATCCGCTCCTCGGCCATGCGGCGGAATCCTTCCCGCACCACCTCGGGATCCCGATCCCCATCGCCACGCTCCCTGCCCCTCTCTCCTTCCCGATCGCGTCCGGATTCCTCGCCACGCTCCCGATCCCGCTCCCGTCCACGTTCGCGCTCCGCTTCCTCGCCATGGTCCCGATCCCTGTCCCCTTCCTGCCCATGAGCACCTTCGCCGTGCTCCCGGTCTCTCTCCCTGTCGGCGTCGGGGCCGCCTGCCATGGCCAGCAGCATCGCGTCCTGCCGCTCCAGGCCGAGCTGCTCTCCCAGGGTAGCCGGAAGGCCGGACTCCAACCGGGAGGGATCCGGCCGAGGGGCCGCGACCGCCATCAGGGAAGCCGGAAGCACGGGCGTGAGCAGAAGCGAGCAGAGCAGCAGGCGTTTCATAGTGTTGGCTGTAAGACGGGCCTTGGGGATCGGGGGTTACCGACTGGCCAGGAATTCAAGCGCCCGGCCGGGGCTTGTCCACCCCCCATCGCAAGAGCCTTGCTGTCCCCGGGCCCTCTCCAGCAGTCCGGATCCCTCCCGATCGATGCATGGCCCCGCATCCCATCCTTCCTCGGGCGGATACCGGATCCCGCCGGCAGGCCAGGCAACCCCGAGGCGCTGGCAATGCTGTCCGGAGGAGGGGGCTTCAGGGGACCTTCCGTCCAGCTTCCCGACGCCCCGATCCGGCATTCCGTTCCGGATCTGCCGGCTCGCAAGGAAAATGGCTCGACGGCATGCCGCATCCGCCTGGATCGCCGAGCCCGCCCTCCGGTACGCCTCATCGAGCTCTCCCGTCCCTGTGCTCCCGCACCGCCCGACCTTCCTGATCCGGGGAAGGGCCGAGGCGGGAAGGTCCGCCGGCCATGCGAAGGGAAGGTTCCAGGCATGCATGGCCGGACAATGGCGCCAGGGCTTGGCGCGGCGATCCGGAAGACTTCCTCCGGGGAATCTCCGTCGCCAGCTTCCTGCTGCCATCCGGGAGCGCTTGGCGGAAGCCGAAGCCCTGCAGGCGCGCAGGGACGGTATATGCATGCGGATCGGAGACGCTTGCCCGGCCGATTCCGCTCGCAGCCGGCTTTTGGGGTGCATCGGCCCGCTCCGCTTCCCTAGTCTCCCCTTCCATGAGCCGACTCCTCCTCTGCCTGATGGCGCTGCCCTGGGCCGCCGGCCCGGCCCTGGCCGGCGACGGGCGTCCCAACATCGTCTTCATCTTCGCCGACGACCAGGCCTACGACACCCTGGATCCCAACGACGATCCGCAGGTGATCACCCCCCACCTGGACCGCCTGGCCTCGGAGGGAGCCCAGTTCACCCACTGCTTCAACATGGGATCCTGGAGCGGGGCGGTGTGCGTGGCCTCGCGGACCATGCTGGTGACCGGGAAGACCCTGTGGCGGGCCCATGCCCTCAGCCGGACCTTCCGCGGCCTGGGCCAGCAGGAGCCCGAGCCCCGGGAGGCCTTCCTGCGCACCACCTGGCCCCGGCGCATGAAGTCGCAGGGCTACGAGACCTACTTCACCGGCAAGTGGCACGTGGGGATCCGGCCGGAGCAGCTCTTCGACCATGTGGTCAATGTCCGGCCGGGCATGCCCCGGGACACGCGCCCGGTGGGCTACAACCGTCCGGTGGAAGGGCAGCCCGACGAATGGGATCCCGCCGATCCCAGGTTCCGGGGCTTCTGGGAGGGCGGCAGGCACTGGTCGGAGGTGCTGGCCGACGACGCCATCGCCTTCCTGAGGGACGCCGGGGGCAAGCGGGACGAGGGAAGGCCGTTCTTCATGTATCTGGCCTTCAACGCTCCCCACGATCCCCGCCAGAGCCCCCAGGAATTCCTCGACCTCTATCCCCTGGAGAGCGTCGCCCTGCCCATTCCCTTCCTCCCCAGCTACCCCCACAACACCTCGGGGCTCCATCCCGGCCTGCGCGACGAGGCGCTGGCGGTCCATCCCCGCACCGAGCACGCGGTGAGGGTCCACCGCCGGGAGTACTACGCCATCATCACCCACCTGGACCGGCAGATCGGCCGGATCCTCAAGGAGCTGGAGGCCCTGGGCCTCAGGGAGGACACCTGGATCATCTACACCGCCGACCACGGCCTGGCCGTCGGGCACCACGGGCTTCTCGGCAAGCAGAACATGTACGACCACTCGCTGCGCGTCCCCTTCCTGATCGCCGGTCCCGGAGCGCGCCCCGGGACCCGGATCTCCGAGCCCGTCCAGCTTCAGGACCTGATGGCCACCTGCCTGGACCTGGCCGGAGACGACGAGAGGGAGGGGGTTGAGTTCGAGTCCCTGCTCCCCCTGGTCCGGGAGGAGAGGGAGGAGGAGCGGGAGAAGGCGGTCTACGGAGCCTACCTGGAGACCCAGCGGGCGATCCGGGCCGACGGCTGGAAGCTCGTCCTCTATCCCCAGCTGGGCGTCAAGAGGCTCTACCACCACGCCGCCGATCCGCACGAGGAGCACGACCTGGCGGAGCGCCCGGAGCAGAGGGAGCGGATGCGGCGGCTCTTCGCTCGCCTGCTCGCCCTGCAGGAGGAGCACGGCGACGGCCTGGACCTGGCCTCCGCCTATCCCGGACTGGCTCCGTAGCGCAGGGGACTGCGTCCCATGGAGCCGCCCGGCTCCGAGCGGGATTGAATCCCCGGACCGCGGCCCCTAGCTTGCCTGCGTGAAGCTGATAGGAGCGGCCATCCTCTCCTCCCTGCTGCTCACCACCTCCCTGGGGCTGTGGCTCCACTGGAAGAAGCGCCGGGACCGGGAGGGGGCCTTCGACTACGAGATCCGGACCGCGGCCTGGGCCCATCAGCTGGATCCGGCCCTGGTCAAGGCGGTGGTGTGGAAGGAGAGCCGCTTCGATCCCCTGGCCCGGGGATCCTCCGGCGAGATCGGCCTGATGCAGCTGATGGAGCCGGCCGCCTACGAATGGTCCGACGCCAACGGCCTGGAGGACTTCGTCCCCGAGCACCTCTACGACCCCGCCACCAACACCCTGGCCGGGAGCTACTACCTGGCCAAGATGCTCCGGGCCTTCTCCCACTGCGACGATCCCCTCCCCTACGCCCTGAGCAGCTACAACGCCGGCAGGAGCCGGACCCTCTCCTGGATCGAGGGCGGCGCCCGCACCAACTCCTCCCAGTTCATCGACCGGATCGGCTACCCCTCCACCCGCCAGTACGTGCTCTCGGTGCTGGAGCGCAAGCGGCGCTACCAGGAGGACTTCTCCCCGAGGGATTGACTTGCCCGGACCCGGCGCCCTGCCCCAACCTCGACGCCCCATGGCCCAGCGGGAGGCGGACACCCTCAACCGACCCGATCCCAAGCTGGATCTCTCGATCCGGCCCCTGGCCTTTCCCGAGTTCTCGGGGCAGGGAAAGGTCAAGGAGCGCCTCCAGATCGGGGTGGACGCGGCCAGGGAGCGCCGCGAGCCCCTGGACCACGTCCTGCTCAACGGGCCGCCGGGCCTGGGCAAGACCACCCTGGCCCACATCATCGCCAGGGCGATGGAAAGCGACATCAAGGTGACCAGCGGCCCGGCGATCGAGAAGCCGGGGGACCTGGCCGGCCTGCTCACCAGCCTGGACGCCGGCGACGTGCTCTTCATCGACGAGATCCACCGGATCCAGAAGGCGGTCGAGGAGTACCTCTACACCGCGATGGAGGACTTCCGGCTCGACATCATCATCGATCAGGGACCCAACGCCCGCAGCGTCCGCCTCAAGCTGCCCTACTTCACCCTGATCGGGGCCACCACCCGCAGCGGGCTCCTCTCCAGCCCGCTGCTCTCCCGGTTTCCCATACGTGAGCGGCTCGACTACTACACCGCCGAGGAGCTCCGGGAGATCACCCTGCGCTCGGCGGGCCTGATCAAGGCGCCGATCGAGGAGGAGGGAGCCATGGAGGTGGCTCGGCGCAGCCGGGGCACGCCCCGGATCGCCAACAACCTGCTCCGCCGGGTGCGGGACTACGCCCAGGTCCGCCACGACGGAAGGATCACCGCCGAGGTGGCCAGCCGGGGGCTCTCCCTGCTGGAGATCGACCAGGACGGCCTGGACGAGATGGACAAGCGCATCCTGGAGGCGATCCTGCACCGCTTCGACGGCGGGCCGGTGGGGCTCAACTCGCTGGCGGTGGCGGTGGGCGAGGAGCCGGACACCCTGGAGGAGGTCTACGAGCCCTTCCTGATCATGGAGGGCTACCTGAAGCGCACCCCCCAGGGCCGCACCGCCACCCAGAGAAGCTACCGAAAGCTGGGCCTGGGCTCAGGGCGCCCCCCCGGACAGGACTCCCTGCTGTGAGGCTCCCGGCGGGCCTTCAGGGGAGAGGCTGCTCGCAGACCGGGCAGCAGACCTTCCCCCCGATGAGCTTCCTCTGGATGGTGTCGGGATAGACCTTGGCGCAGGCCTCCAGGGGACACTTGACCGCACGCATGGTCCTGCCTTCGCCGCACTCTGGACAGGATACCGGTGCGTCGGGATCGGCCTGGTACAGACGGGCCACCTCGTCCCGGTCCATGGCGAACTCGTGCCTGCAGGAGCCGCAGATCCACCACACTCCGTCGGGGAAGTCCTCGGCGCTGTCCGAGCCGCCTCCCTGGCGCAGGAACAGGTATGCGGCGGCGCCCAGCAGCGCCAGCGCGAGGACGACCTGGAGGGGCTTGCTCATAGGAGGCTCCGGGGATCTACTTGCGCATCAGGATCCAGACCAAGCAGCCGCAGACACCCAGGACCAGGACTGCGATGGCGATCAGTGGAAGGCCGAAGAGGGAAATGGACATGGCGGAAGAAGGTTCCAGGCCGGGAGGGACCGGCGAGAAGCCGGCTTGGCGGAAGGATCCGGAGGAGCCAGGCGCAGACTCCCGGAGGCGGGGACCGAGATGGCGATCCAGAACCGCGAGAAGGACATCAGGGAAGAAGCTCCAGATGGGGCAGGTTGTCGTTGTTCCAGCGCCGTATCTGCTCGGGATCGGGGTTGAGCGACCAGACCATGTTCCTGAGCTTGTCGTAGTCCGAATGTCCGTCCATGAAGGCCAGGTTGGATCCCTCGTTGTGCCGCTTGCTGGGCCACTCGGCGGCCGGTTGATCGAAGGTCCCTGGATCTGCCGGATCCAGGGCCGTGTCCCACCGCCCGTCGGACCGGGAGTCCCCGAGCCCGATCATGCTGGAGGGATTGCGCACCATGGAGATCTTGATGTAGTCGCCCTGGGAGCCGATGTCCCCCCCCATCCCCAGGCTGGGGCCTGTCTCGCTGCGGGCGAACTCCGCCACCCCCCAGTCGTTGTAGCCGTAGGTGAAGGGGGAGTTTGCAGCCTGGAGGTTCCAGGGGAACTCCCGTCCGGCGACGACTGTGGTCCGGTCCCACCAGTAGAGCGACTTCTCCGAGGGGCAGTTGAAGGTCTTCTCGCTGGCCGAGGTGGTCTGCACGAGCCTTCCCGGGTAGACGATGGCATTGTTCCAGGGGACGTTTCCGCCTCCCATACGCCAGTGCCCCGGATAGTAGTCGCTGTTGTCGTCGGCGTAGAGAATCATCCCCAGCCCCATCTGCTTGGTGTTGTTGAGGCAGGCAATCTGCTTGGCCTTCTCCTTGGCCTTGCTGAGGGCGGGAAGCAGCATCCCGGCAAGGATGGCGATGATCGCTATCACCACCAGCAGCTCGATCAGGGTGAAGGCTCCGCGGAGGGCCGGAGCAGGTCTTAGTGGACTTCTCACGCCATCCCACTCTTCCACCGCATCCCCCCGGTGTCAACTCCAAGCGGCGGCCCGCTCCGGCCCGGAGAAGTCCCGGCTCCTGCGGAGCCGGGACGCAGCCGGCGGCGGGCGCGGGGATTCCGATCTCGCCAGAGGCCCCCGGTCTGGCATAGCGTGCCCGGCAGCGGGAGGGGATGAGGAAACGCAGGCTGGGAAGGAGCGCTCTGTCGGTCTCGGAGATCTGCCTGGGCACCATGACCTTCGGCCTCCAGTGCGACGAGGAGACCTCCTTCCGGATCCTGGACCGGGCCTTCGAGGCAGGAGTCGACTTCCTCGACACCGCCGAGATGTATCCGGCCCCGCCCACCGCCGAAGGCTTCGGGATCACCGAGTCCATCGTGGGCAGGTGGCTGAAGGGGAGGCCCCGGGAGTCGGTGATCGTGGCCACCAAGGTGACCGGCCCCCGGCACGGATGGTTCGCCTCCCCGGTGCGCCACGGCCTCGCCATGCTGGACCGGCGCCAGATCCTCCGCGCCTGCGAGGGAAGCCTGCGCCGCCTGGGCACCGACTACATCGACCTCTACCAGACCCACTGGCCGGACCACGGCATGCGCCAGGAGGAGGCCCTGGAGGCCCTCACCCAGCTGCAGGAGGAGGGCAAGGTGCGGGCGATCGGGTGCAGCAACGAGACCTGCTGGGGCCTGATGAGGAGCCTCTGGGCCTCGGAGTCCGGAGGCCTTGCCCGCTACGACACGGTGCAGAACAACTTCAGCCTGATCAACCGGCGCTGCGAGAGCGAGCTGGCGCAGGCCTGCCGCCAGGAGGGGGTGAGCCTGCTGCCCTTCTCCCCGCTGGGAGGGGGCGTCCTGTCGGGCAAGTACAACAGCGGCGGCGCCCCTCCCGGGGCCCGCTTCTCCGACTACCGGTCCAACTGGGGGGAGCGCCAGAGAAGGATGGCCGACCGCTTCGTCAATCCCAGGACCCTGGAGACCGTGCGCCGCTGCCAGGAGATCGCCCGCCAGGCGGGCCTGCCGGTGGTCACCCTGGCCGCCGCCTGGAGCAAGCAGCACGACTTCGTCGCCTCCACCATCGTCGGCGCCTCCTCCCCCGGGCAGCTGGAGGACTCCCTGAGGGCCGCCTCGGTGATCCTCGACGAGGAGACCCTCGGCCGCCTCGACGCCCTCGACGAGGAGATACCCTGCCCCATGGGGGAGGACGGCCTGCGCCGCCTCTGAGAAGCCGGTCCCGTGCCCAGGAGGAGCGACATCGAATCGGTGCTGATCATCGGGGCCGGCCCGATCGTCGTCGGCCAGGCCTGCGAGTTCGACTACTCGGGTACCCAGGCCTGCAAGGCGCTGCGGGAGGAGGGCTTCTTCGTGATCCTGGTCAACTCCAACCCGGCCACCATCATGACCGATCCCGGCTTCGCCGACCGGACCTACGTGGAGCCGATCACTCCGGAGTGCGTGGAGAAGATCATCGTCCGGGAGCTGGAGGAGAAGCGGCGCAGGAATCCCGAGGGATCCATGGCCCTGCTGCCCACCCTGGGAGGGCAGACCGCCCTCAACACCGCCATGGATCTGCACCGCAAGGGGGTCCTGGAATGGCACGGGGTGGAGATGATCGGAGCCGACGCCCGCGCCATCCAGCGGGGGGAGGACCGCCAGGAGTTCAAGGAGGCGATGAAGAAGATCGGCATGGACCTGCCCAGGAGCTTCACCGTCCACTCCCTGGAGGAGGCCCTGGAGAAGGCCGAGGCCCTGGGGCGCTACCCCCTGATCCTGCGGCCGGCCTACACCCTGGGGGGCACCGGCGGCGGCATCGCCTACAACCGCGACGAATTCAAGGCCATCGTCAAGCGCGGCCTCTCGCTCTCCCCGATCTCGGAGCTGCTGATCGAGGAGTCGCTGATCGGGTGGAAGGAGTACGAGATGGAGGTGATGCGGGACCGGGCCGACAACTGCGTGATCATCTGCTCGATCGAGAACTTCGACCCGATGGGGGTCCACACCGGGGACTCGATCACCGTGGCCCCGATCCAGACCCTCAGCGACAGGGAGTACCAGAGGATGCGCGACGCCTCCTTCGCCATCATCCGGGAGATCGGGGTGGAGACCGGGGGATCCAACATCCAGTTCGCGGTGTGCCCCCGGACCGGGCGCATGGTGGTGATCGAGATGAACCCCCGGGTCTCGCGCTCCTCGGCCCTGGCCTCCAAGGCCACCGGCTTCCCCATCGCCAAGATCGCCGCCAAGCTGGCGGTGGGATACCGCCTGGACGAGATCCCCAACGACATCACCCGCGAGACGCCGGCCAGCTTCGAGCCCTCGATCGACTACGTGGTGACCAAGATCCCCCGCTTCGCCTTCG
The DNA here is from genome assembly GCA_965221075.1 of Limisphaerales bacterium. GTDB lineage: Bacteria > Verrucomicrobiota > Verrucomicrobiia > Limisphaerales > AAA164-E04 > UBA2970. The sequence goes on along the minus strand of OZ244865.1, from coordinate 1,680,479 downwards.
AGAAGTTCCCCCAGGCCGACCCCACCCTCAACACCCAGATGAAGTCGGTGGGCGAGGCCATGGCCATCGGGCGCACCTTCAAGGAGTCGCTGCAGAAGTGCCTGCGCTCGATGGAGACCGGGCGCAACGGGCTGGGCGGCAACGACAAGCCGTGGCGGATCGGGGACCGGGTCTACGGGGACCGCGACATCCTTCCCGAGGAGATCATCCGCCAGCGGCTAAGGGTGCCCAACGCCGAGCGGATCTACTTCATCCGCCACGCCCTCCGGGCCGGGCTGGGGGCCGGGGAGATCCACCAGCTGACCGGGATCGACCCGTGGTTCCTGGCGCAGATCGAAGAGCTGGTGGACTTCGAGGAGGAGCTGGCCGCCGCCCTGGCTCCCGGAGCCGGTCCGCCCGGCTAGGGCTCTATCGACAGCCGGTAGACCTCGGAGAGGCGGCTGTTGGCCTCCTCCCTGCCGAACTCCAGCTCCCGGTACTCGATCTTGTACTGGTAGTGGATCTCCCGCCTTCCCTCCGGGAAGGGGATCAGCGTCTCCCACCGCCCCTCGGTCAGGGGGACCGCCTCCATGGGATAGTCTTCCTGCCCCACCATCAGCACCGGGCGCACCGAGTCCTTCACCACGCCGGGACGGCCCTCCCAGGCCATCTCGATCCGGTAGAAGCCCGACTCGCTGGGGGGCAGGCTTCCGGGGGTCAGGTTGACGACGGAGGGGGTGGCGCACCCCGCCGCCAGCGCCAGGATCAGGAGGCACGGCCAGGCCTTGTAGAGCATGGGCATTCGGCCCGGACCCTAGGATCGGCTCCTCCGCGGGTAAAGGCAGAAAGTCCGGTTGTGGCAGAGCCCCGGCGCCGCTAGGCCGCCTCGGGCGGCTCCTGGTAGCCCCACCTCCGGACGAAGCGCCCCCAGCGGAGGGCCACCTGCTCCCGGTCCCGCGGCGCCAGCCGGTAGCGGTTCTTGCCGTAGCCGCCGACCGACTCCAGGTACGCCCGGGCCGCCCCGGGCGCGCCGGGAAGCTCCAGCTGCCGGTGGATGCGCTCCAGCTGCTCCATGGGACGGGCCTCGAGGTCCTCGAAGCGGATCTCGGCGAACCGCTCGGGCGGAAGCCGGGACGCGTCCTCCAGGAGCCGGTCCATGAAGCGGGGATAGAGGCCGAGGACGAAGCCGCCGACGTCGAGGTCCCCCGCGGGCTGGAGCCCCAGCCGAGCGATCATCGATCCGAAGAAGTGGACCGAGGAGGGGTAGACCCGGTAGGGGTTGCGGTGGATGTGGACGAAGCGGGCTGCGGGCCACCGGGCCGCCAGCTGCGGCACCCGCAGGGAGTGGACCGGGTTCTTCAGGATCAGCCGCCTCCCCCCCTGGTGCCGGGCCACCCGGGCCAGGAAACGCTCCAGGGAGCGCTCCCACCCGGAGGTGTCCGAGGGGAAGAGGGCCCGCTCCATCCGCTGCGGGAAGCTCCGGGGAAGGTAGAAGGCGTGGTAGGCCGAGAGCGGCTGCAGGCTCGCCATCGGGATCTCGTCCTCCTGCGGGGAGCCGGGGGAGACCGCCACCGCGTCCAGCCCCCGGTCCCTGGGCAGGGCCCGTTCCAGCAGGGGCCTCAGCCAGGTGGCCAGGGTGAGCAGCTCCCCGGGCAGGCCGCTGGCCAGGGGGGTGATCACCCCCATTCCGGTCGAGGCCGCCAGGGCGTTGTGCAGGTGGGTGGTGCCCGAGCGCCAGTGGCCGACGATGAACACCGGATCGGCGGGCCCGGGCAGCCGCCTGGAGAGGAGGCGCTCGGCCAGGAAGAAGGGAGCGCGCAGGGCGCAGGAGGCCAGGAAGGCGGCCGCCAGGGGCCAGTTGCGCAGCGGAACGCCCCCCATCTCCCGGAGCAGGGAGAGGAGGGTTCCGGGCGAGGCTCCCATCAGGGGATGGGCCCATTCCGGCCTGGCGCGCCGCTTCACCTTTGCAAACTGCGGAAGGGGGTCCTAGTCTCGGCGCCAGCCCGGCCGGGGGGCGGCCGCTCCGGCCGCGGCGGACCGACATGTCCCGACCCTTCGACCTCGGAGCGCTGGTGGCCCAGCGGCAGAACGAGCGGCACCAGCTCTACCGGAGGCACATCAACCCCCGCTTCGTCCAGGTCCTGCGGGCCATCGGCTTCGACCGGCACTACCAGCGCGGAGAGGGGGCCTGGCTGTGGGACCGGGAGGGCAACCGCTACCTGGACTTCCTCTCCGGCTACGGGATGTTCAACATCGGGCGCAACCACCCGGTGGTCAAGAAGGCCGTGCGGGACTACCTGGATCTCGACGATCCCTGGAAGATCCAGATGGGGGCCACCGTGCTTCCCGGCCTCCTGGCCGAGAGGCTCCTGCAGCTGGCGCCCCACCTGGACAAGGTCCTGTTCACCAGCTCGGGAACCGAGAGCGTGGAGGCGGCCCTCAAGTTCGCCCGCTGCTCCACCGGCCGGGAGAAGGTGGTCTACTTCGAGAACGCCTTCCACGGCCTGACCTGCGGCTCGCTCTCCCTCAACGGCTGCGCCAGCTTCCGGGAGGGCTTCCTGAGCCTGCTGCCGGGGCCGGTGGCGGTCCCCTGGGACGATCTCGACGCCCTGCGGCGGGAGCTGCGGGACTCTCCGGCCGCGGCGGTGATCCTCGAGCCGGTCCAGGGCAAGGGGGTCAACCTCCCCTCCCCCGGATTCCTCTCCGGAGTGCAGGAGCTGTGCCGCAGTTCGGGAGCGCTGATGATCGCCGACGAGATCCAGACCGGCCTGGGGCGCACTGGCCGGATGTTCGCCTACCAGCACGTCCCCGGACTGGAGCCGGACATGGTGCTGGTGGCCAAGTCCCTCTCGGGAGGCATGGTCCCTGCCGGAGCGGTCCTGATGCGGGACGCCGACCACCGGAAGGTCTTCTCGAGGATGGACCGCAGCGTGGTCCATTCCTCCACCTTCGGGCAGGGAGGCCTGGCGATGGCCTGCGGGCTGGCCACCCTGCACGTGCTGGAGGAGGAGGGGCTGGCGGAGAACGCGCGGCTGCGGGGGGAGGAGCTCCTCCGGGGCCTGCAGCGGCTGGCGGAGCGCTTCGAGCTCTGCCGCCAGGCCCGGGGCCAGGGACTGATGCTGGCCCTGGAGCTGGGGGCGCCCCGCTCCCTGGCGCTGCGCTCGGCCTGGGCCATGCTCCACGCCGCCGACGGAGGGCTCTTCCCCCAGGCCATCGTCATGCCGCTTCTGGACCGGCACCGCATACTCACCCAGGTGGCCGGGCACCACCTGGACGTGATCAAGTTCCTTCCTCCCCTCGTCCTGGGCCGGGAGGACTCGGAGCGCTTCCTGGCGGCCTTGGAGGAGGTGCTGGAGGAATGCCACCGCTTTCCCGGACCGGCGTGGACCACGGTCAGGCGGCTGATCGGGCACGCCCTCTCCCAGAAGACCGCCTGATCGGCGGCGCCGCCCATGGACTCCAAGGCTTTCCGGCACATCCTCCATCCCACCGACTTCTCCCTGGGAGACCACGGCGCCTTCGTCCACGCCCTCCGCATGGGACTGGCGGCCTCCTCCCGCCTCACCCTGCTGCATGTGGGGAGCAGGCAGCGGGAGGCCGGCTGGTCGGACTTCCCCCGGGTCCGCGGCGCCCTCCGCCAGTGGGGCCTGATCTCCGAAGAGGCCTCGGCGGAGGAGGTGGAGGCCACCGGCCTTCGCCTGCGCAAGGCCCTGATGGTGGCCGGGGACCCGGTGGACGGGATCACGAAGTACATCGGGGACCACGAGCCCTCGCTGGTGGTGCTGGCCACCCACCAGAGGGGGGGATGGATGGTCCGCTCCCGATCCGGGGCCATCGCACGGAGCGCCCGCATCCCCGCCCTGTTCGTTCCCCGCCAGATCGCCGGCTTCGTCTCCCCGGAGACCGGCCAGGTCCGCCTGGACCGCATCCTCGTCCCGGTCGCCTCCCGGCCCTCGCCCGCTCCGGCCCTCCGGGCGGCCCGGGCCGTCATTCAGCTCTTCTCCCTTCCGGAAACCGCCCTCGGATGCCTCCATGCGGGACCTGCCGCCGACGCCCCGGACATCCAGGCGGACCCGTCCCGGGACGGGAACTTCGAGTACGTCCAGAGGGAAGGCCCCGCCGTGGACCGCATTTTGGAGGAAAGCGAGGCCAGGGACGCCTCGCTCATCGTGATGTCGACCGAGGGGCACCACGGCTTCATGGACGCGCTGCGGGGCAGCACCACCGAGCAGATCGTCCGCCAGGCCAAGTGCCCGGTGCTGGCGGTCCCTGCCCGGGACGCGGCTTAGCACTTGACCGTCCTGCGCTTCCTCCCGACACGCCCCATCCTCTCCACCTTTCGGATGTAGTCGGGGGCGTAGGGCATCTTGCAGGAGTTGCCGCCCAGGTCGGCCTCGATCGGGCCCAGCTCCTCCCCCAGGGCCAGCGCCTTCCCGGAGAGAGCCTTCACGTGGCATCCCACCGAGATCAGGAACTGGTTCATCGCGTAGCGCACCGCGCCGGGAGCCTCGCCGATGCCCCGCACGGCCCGCTGCATCAGGCCGCTCAGCTCCTCCATGTCCAGATCCCCGTCGTCCTTTAGCGAGACCAGCATGGCGAGGGCGCTCCAGCCGGCCACCGCCACATGCTCCCTGGGGGAGCCGATCCACTCGAGGCCCATCTCGCGCCCGAAGCGCCCCTGGGCCGCCACCGAGGGAACGGTGGTTCCGGCCAGGCATCCCCCGATGGCGCCTCCCGCCCATCTCCGCAGGTCCCGTCGGGTCATGCGCTCGTCGTCGGCGACCAGGCCGGCCAGGTACTGGGCGTCGTAGTTGCCGGTGGCGTAGAGATCCAGCGACAGCCGGTAGTCCCTGCGGATCCGGCGCGCCAGCGGCTTCATGTCCCCGATCCGGACTCCGAAGCAGGGCTCGCGCACCCCGTGGTTGCGCATCAGCATCGCCCTGGTGCGCTCGCTGCCCAGCTCCTCCAGCCGGGAGAGGATCGACTGGACGGTCATCCCGCTGCTGGAATCCATGCCGATCCGTCGCTACCGGAGCAGGGCGGCAGTCCGGAGGCTCCGGCCGGTTCCGGGATCCCGGAAGGTCATTCCTCCACTGCCCTGCGGAAGGAGAGCGGGACGATGCCGGGCCGCACCGGCCGGAGGGCCCCTCCCCCCAGGCGCTCGACCTGGGAGGCGAAGCGGAACCACTCCGAGGCCATCGACTCGACGCGGGCGCCGTGGTCCCGGGCCAGATCCCGGGTCTCGGTCCTGTCGCGGCCCATGTGGTAGAGCTCCCAGCGCCCCCGCTTCGCCGAGACCAGCTTCCAGTCCCCCTGCATCAGGGCACGGTCGGAGCCGAAGCGGAAGTAGAGCTGGGGATGGGCCTGGCGCTCCTCCCCCCGGAAGACGGGCAGGAGGGAGCGGCCCTGCAGCGGCTCCACCTTGCGCCCCCTCGCCTCGCGGGGATATTCCGCTCCGGAGACCTCCAGCAGGGTGGCCATGAAGTCGATCAGGTGGCCCGGCTGATCGGTGATGGCTCCCGGCCCGGTCTCCAGGCCCCCGGGCCAGTGGGCGATGAGGGGCGTGGAGATGCCTCCCTCGTGCTGGTTCTGCTTGTAGAGGCGCCAGGGGGTGTTCCCCACCATGGCCCAGCCGGCGTCGTAGGTCCACCACGACTCGGGATCCCAGGGATCCAGATCCCTGCCCCTGGTGCGCTCGAAGGGGCAGGCGCCGTTGTCGGAGCAGAAGAGGATCAGGGTGTCCTCCAGCAGCCCTCTCCGGCCCAGGTGTCCGACCAGCCTCCCCACGTTCCGGTCCAGGACCTCCACCATGGCCGCGTAGGCCTCCATCCGGCGCTCCTCCCACTCCCGCTCCCGGGCTCCGAGCGAGTCCCAGGCGGGAACGTGGTCCGGACGCTCTGGCAGCTCCCATTCCGGAGACACCAGCCCCGACTCCAGCTGCCTCCGGTGCCTCTTCCGGCGCAGGACGTCCCAGCCCTCCCGGTAGCGCCCCCTGTGGCGGAGCACGTCCTCCCGGGGGGCCTGCAGCGGGTAGTGGGGGGCGTTGTAGGCCACGTACAGCAGGAAGGGATCCCCCGAATCGGCCGCCTGGTCCAGGAACTCCAGGGCGAAGTCGGTGATCGCGCGGGTGGCGTAGAAGGGGCGGCCGTTGAGGGTCTCCGGAACCTCGTAGGGCCGTCCGTCGAGCCGGAAGGTGTCGTCCCCGGAGAAGAAGCTGGTGGCCCCCGAGAGATGCCCCCAGTAGCGCTGGAAGCCGAAGTCGGTGGGCTGCCCCGAGAGGTGCCACTTGCCGCTCATGGCGGTGCGGTAGCCCGCGCGGGCCAGCGCCTCGGCGATGGTGGCTCCCCGGCCGAGCGACTCGCCGCCGGCCTGATCGCAGTACAGGCCGGTGAGGAGCGAGACCCGGGAGGAATGGCACTTGGCAGTGTTGTAGAAGCGGGAGAAGCGCAGGCCGCCCTCGGCCAGGCGGTCCAGGTGGGGCGTCGGAATCTCCGAGCCGTAGCACCCCAGATCGGAGTAGCCCAGGTCGTCGGCCATGATCAGCAGTATGCTGGGCCGCTCCCCCAGCGCGGCCGGAGCCAGGAAGGAGGGGAGGATCAGGAGGAGGAGGGATCTCATCGCCGGGCCTGCGCCCCACCATAGGAGCCGCCCCGCCCGGGGGCAAGGGCTGCGGAGCGCTTACGGCTACGCGGATGCGCCCCCGGGCCGATCCCGGGCATCGTCCAGCCGGGAGGGCCGGGACGGATCCTCCCCGGCCGGATCGGGAGAGCGGAGCCGCATCCGCCCGCTCCCTGCGCCAGGCGCTGCCCATGGCGGCCGCTCCGCCTCCCAGGAGAATCCGTTTGCTCCGCCTCCCCGCGCGGCCCCACAATCCAGCGGTCGCATGAAGCAGTGGATCGGGGAATACCTCCTCAAGCAGAAGCAGGCCCTCGACTCCATCGACGTCGAAGGCGTCGAGCGCGCGGCGGCGGTACTGGTGCGGGCTCTGGAGTCCGGACGCGGTATTTTCGTCTTCGGCAACGGGGGCAGCGCCGCCAATGCCTCCCACTTCGCCACCGATCTGGGCAAGGGGGCCTCCGACGCCCTGGAGAGCCGGCGCTTCCGTGTCTGCGCCCTCGCCGACAACGCCAGCTGGATCACGGCCCTGGGCAACGACTACGCCTACGACCGGATCTTCGTGGAGCAGCTGCGTACCCTCTCCCGTCCCGGGGACGTCGCCATGGCCCTGAGCGTGAGCGGAAACTCCCCCAATGTGGTTAGGGCCGTGGAATGGGCCCGGGAGCATGGGCTGGAGACCCTGGCCCTGGTGGGGCGGAAGGGCGGGAAGGTGGCCGGCCTGGCCCAGCTGGTCCTCCGCATCGGGCAGGACCACTACGGGAGGGTGGAGGACGCCCAGATGGGAATCTGCCACATGCTCTGCTACGCCTTCATCGAGGGAGCCGCGGCTCCCTCGTCCTGAAGCCCGTCTCAGGGGGACTGGATCAGCTCCTGGAAGCCGGGCAGGAAGCGGATCTGGTTGAAGCGGGGATCCTGTCTGAGATGCTCCTTGAAGAGGCGGCTGGCCTGCTCGTCCTCCCGGGCCATCTCCACCGCCCTGGCGAGGTTCCCGATGGCGTCGGAGTTCTTTCCCATCTGGGCCTGCACCGTGCCCAGAATGAACCACGCCCGGGACCTGTCGGGGCTGCTCTGGACGATCTCCAGGAGGTACTCCTCGAGCTCCTGGTAGCGCCCCAGCTTGTTGTACCAATGGATCAGGAAGTCCTCGGCGCCTGGACCGGGATCCTCCTGCCCGGCGAGAAAACGGAGGATATCGAGCACCCGGTTGGTGTCCTGGCGTGCAAGGTGCGCCACGGCCAGCGTCTCGGCGACTTCCAGGCGGGCGGGATTCTGGGCGAACTGCTCCTCCAGCTTGTCTAGCTGCAGTATTCTCGCCCTGTTCTCCTGCTCCTTCTTGAGCTTTTCCAGAATCATCCTGATGCTCCCGTTCTCCGGGTCGAAGCGGGAGCACATCTTGGCAAGCTCTATCGCGTCATCCGTCCTTCCCGTTTCGTTCAGGAAGATGGAGTAGCGGTAGAGCGTCTCCACGCTGTAGGGGCAGAGGGCCACCGCCTGCCGGAAGGCGTAGTCGGCCTCGGCGATCAGATCCCGGCGGTTCTCCGCCCCGGGGGCCAGCTCGGGCGGGCACATGGGGGACACTCTCCAGGCATAGACTCCGGCGATGGCGCAGCGCAGCTTGGAGAAGGCCTTCTTGGCCCAGTCGTTGCGCAGGAATCGGGGGTCGCCCCGGTAGTCCTCCAGATCTCCCCTCAGGTGCACGCCGACGGAGTACTCCACCAGCTCCCCGATAGAGCTCTCGGGCCCGATCGAGTCCCCGATCAGGCGCTCCATGTAGCGGTCCCAGAAATCCCGGTCCCGGGCCATCATCCCGGAGGTTATGACCGGCACCGGCTCCCGGTTGAGGCGGAGGATGATCCCGTAGGGGCTCAGGTAGGGGAACATCCAGTCCAGGACGAAGCTCTCCTCGATGTAGAACTCCCGATCGGGATTGCTATCGAAGATCTTGCGGGTGAGGGCGCTGTTGACGAACTGGACCGCATCGCGCCCGAGCTGATCGCTTCGGTTCTCCACCATGTACTGCGTCACGGCCTTTTCGAAGTCGGCCTGAGAGGGAACCAGTATCTCCTCCTGGGGATAGAGCCCATTCTTGCGCCTCCGGGCCTCCACCCTGGCTCCGAATCCGGCCATGGCCTGATCCAGGGGCGCGGCCATCCGGGCCAGGAAGTTGGTCCGGCCGGACCTCCTGGAACGATCGGTCCTCAGCATCTCCTGGAAGAAGGGCGGATCTTCCTGGCTGCTCCGGGAGTAGTGGGCCCGGATGTAGTCCAGGTATCTGGGATCGGCCATCGCGTTCTGGGTGATGAGGTAGACGTCCCGCCGGTCGAATCCGGGATCGCGCTTCTTGGAGGGGGGCAGGAAGCTCTCGCTGAAGATCATGTAGGTGGGGTTGAAGCGGCCCGGATCCGTGCCTCCGTAGAGGATGGCCCCCTGGTCCATGGAGGGGTAGAGACCGAAGGGGGGCTCGAACATGTCGCGGCCGAACCAGTAGCCGAACAGGTGCCCCCGCTTCTCGTTGACCCACCAGTGGGCCAGGAGCGACTGCACAGGAAGCAGGAAAAGGATGGACAGGACGACCGGCAGCGGCGCCCGGTGGCGGAAGCCGGCCACCACCGCCACGAAGGCTCCGGCGCAGAACACCAGGAGCAGGGCGTAGGAGATGTCGAGGGGATGGACGCGCCTGTCCTCCCAGCCGTAGCCGTCGAGCGGATCCAGGGCCAGCAGCGCCGAGGCTCCCAGGGCCGCGATCCCCCCGAAGATGGCGTAGGGCCGTGCCTGGCGGAAGCGGGCCGCCAGGAAGGCGGACACCAGCCCCAGCCCGTGGCCCATCCATATGGCGATGACGGTGTGGGAGGGGGTGAAGAAGACCCGGTTGAGCTCCTGGCTCTGCCGGTCGGGCTTGGGGTTGAGCAGGATCATCAGCACCACCGCCAGGCAGAAGAACACTCCGGCCAGGCCCGTCAGCCAGGCGCGCTCCCTCCGCTCCATGCGGTTGAGGAACAGGAAGGGGAGGAACGCGACGCAGATCAGCAGGGGGTTGAACTCCCGGGCCGCCCCGATCAGGTACATCCACATCTGCTGGATCAGGGTGGTCAGCTCGATGGTGGGGTTGGGCTGCTCGTACTGCTGGCGGAAGAAGGTGTGCAGGAAACCTTCCCAGGTGCGGGGGTAGCCCCAGTTCATGGGAGGGTTGGTGGACGAGGCGATGGGCAGGTACAGGTAGAACGAGAGCCCCAGCGTCCAGACCAGCAGGAGGATCAGGCTGGTCCGCCAACGCCCCTCCCCCAGGATCGGCCGCTGGGGAGTGAGGGTCCACAGCCAGGCGAAGGCGCAGATCGATCCCAGCCCCACCAGGTTGTAGATGATGAACATGGGCAGGTTCTCGTCGAACATCGCCACCCAGCCCTGCATCTTTCCCACCAGCCCCAGCACGTACACCGCCACGTTGCCCAGGAACAGGTCCCGGCCCAGGGCCCGATCGGCCATGGCGATGGCGATCTCCAGCCCGATGGCGGCCACCACCAGGCTCTGGTGGTTGTTGAAGCAGATGCCGAACAGGAAGAAGGTCAGGTAGAGGTATCCCCTCTGGCCCGGGCGGTACATCCAGCGCATCAGGCAGGCCAGGGTTCCCATCAGCGAGAGGACGCTCAAGGTGTAGACCTCGACGATGACCGCCTGCGACCACATGAAGCCGTTGAAGCCCATCAGCATTCCCGAGACCACCCCCGAGAACGTCGATATGCGGGTGCGATCCCGGGGATCCAGGCTGCCGAAGTCCTCCCCCATTCCCTGGAGCATCGCGCGGGTGCCCCTCGATACCATCAGGGCGAGCAGCGCGCAGCTGCACGCCCCGGCGAAGGCCGAGCCCAGGGTCACCCGCCAGGCGATGTTGGAGAAGGGGACCAGGACCGTGAACAGCCAGGAATAGAGCGTCCAGACGGGATAGCCGGGAGGGTGCGGCACTCCGGCGTAGTCGGCGGCCACGGCCAGCTCCCCGCTGTCCTCGAGGGTGACGTCGGGCGCCATGGTGTGGCAGTAGACCAGGAAGACCAGGACGCCGGCAATGGCCGCGCTCCTCCAGTCGCTACTGCCGAAGAAACTGGCCCGGGGGGAGGGATCGGGGGGAGCGGATTCCGGGGGAGAAGCCCCTGCCCGGTTGCCCTTCTGTGGTCTCTTCCTGTCCATGCCCGGCGGCGGCCCCGAGCAACGGAGTGGAAAGCGGTTCCGCCCGTTTGTCCATGAGAAAAGGCGCCTCGTTTTGACATCGCCCGCTCCCCTCCGCCACAATCCCAGCATGGAATGCCTGCATGCGCCCTGGCGCATCGAGTACGTGCTCTCGCCGGCCCCTCCCCGGGGGGAGGGATCGCTCTTCACCCGGATCGCCCGCAGCGATCGGGACGAGGAGAACCTGGTGGTCCACCGGGGCAGGCAGTGCTTCGTGCTGCTAAACCGGTATCCCTACAACGGAGGGCACCTGATGGTGGTGCCCTACCGGGAGGCGGCCCGCATGGAGGAGCTCGACGGGGAGGAGCTCTGCGCCCTCATGTTGACCAAGCGGGCGGCCATCGCCACACTCCAGGCCGTGATGGATCCGGACGGGTTCAACGTGGGGCTCAACCTGGGCCGGGCCGCCGGGGCGGGGATCGAGGAGCACCTCCACTACCATGTGGTCCCCCGCTGGAAGGGCGACTCCAACTTCATGCCGGTGATCGCCGGCACCGGGGTGGTCCCCGAGGCGCTCAAGGAGACGGCGGCCAAGCTCCGCCAGGCCTTCCCCCTGCACGCCGGGGACGGAAACCTCCATGCCCACTGAGACCCTCCACTTCGAGACCGCCCGCCACGCGCAGCAGCTGTTCAACAACGAGACCAGCAACCTGCATGCGGTGGAGGAGCAGCTGGGGGTGCGGGCAGTGTGCCGCGACGGCTGGATCCGGATCGAGGGCGACGAGGCGGGCATCGCCCTGGCCCGGGGCTTCTTCGAGGTGATCGACGAGGCCCTGCGGGCGGGCACCCCCATCAGGAACCGGGAGTTCGCCCAGTCGCTGGCGGTGCTCAAGGAGCACGGCACCGGCACTCTCAAGCAGCTTCTCGGCGACCGCATCCGCACCTCCCCCCGCAAGGCCCCCATCAGCCCCAAGACCGAGGGCCAGAGGCGCTACCTGGAGGCGATCCGGAGCCGGGACCTCACCCTGGGCGTCGGCCCGGCCGGGACCGGAAAGACCTACCTGGCCATGGCCATGGCCGTCTCCTTCCTCAAGTCGGGCCAGGCGCAGCGCATCATCCTCACCCGTCCCGCGGTGGAGGCGGGCGAGGCGCTGGGCTTCCTTCCCGGCGACCTGTACGAGAAGCTGGCCCCCTACCTGCGTCCCCTCCACGACGCCCTGCACGACATGCTCCCGGCCGACGAGATCCAGAGGAGCATGGACCGGGGCGTGATCGAGATCGCCCCACTGGCCTACATGCGCGGGCGCACCCTCAACAACTCCTTCATCATCCTCGACGAGGCCCAGAACGCCACCACCGAGCAGATGTTCATGTTCCTGACCCGCCTGGGGACCGGATCCCGGACCGTGGTCACCGGGGATCCCACCCAGGTCGACCTGCCCCGGGAGAAGCCCTCGGGACTTCCCGAGGCCCGCAAGGCGCTGGGGGGGATCGGGGACATCGCCATCGTGGAATTCGGGCGCAAGGACGTCATCCGCCATCCGCTGGTCGGGAAGATCATCGCCGCCTACGAGACCCACCGCCGCGCTCCCTGAGCATGCTGCGGTTCCACTTCCGCAACGCGCAGCGACCCGCCGGCCTCCGCCAGCGCCCCTACCGCAGGGCGATCGAGGGCGTGGCGGCCAGATTCCTCCCCCATCTGCTCGGCGAGTGCTGCTTCCACTGGGTAGGCCCCCGGAGCATGGCCCGGCTCAACCTGGATCACCTCGGCCACCGGGGGCCCACCGACGTCATCACCTTCAGCCTGGGGGAACCGGGCGCGCCCCTGCAGGCGGAGGCCTACATCTGCCCCTCGGTGGCCCGGGACCACGCCCGGGAGCACGGGACCACCCTCGAGGAGGAGATGCTCCGCTACCACATCCACGCCCTCCTCCACCTGGACGGAATGGACGACGCTACCCGGGAGGAGCGCGCCCGGATGGAGGAGCGGGAGGAGGAGCTGCTGGAGCACGCCCGGGGCCTGGGCGCGATGCCGGGCTCCGGCTGAGGCCCGGACGGCTGCGCTCTCCGCCGGCCCCTTGCCCGGGCAGGAGAGGCGCTGTTTAATCGGCGGCCTTGCAGGCGAGGATGAAGCGGACGCTGGTCAAGATGGCCCGCCGGGGCGAGGGGGCCGGAGGCCTGGTGCGGGTCCAGGGCTGGGTGCGGACCCGTCGCGACGCCAAGGCCTTCTCGTTCCTGGAGATCAACGACGGCTCCTCCCTGGGCAGCCTGCAGGTGGTCCTGGAGCGGGAACGCCCCGGCTGCCGCCACTTCGCCCGGGCCGCCACCGGAGCGGCGGTGGAGGTGACCGGAATGCTGGTCGCCTCCAGCGGCAGGGGCCAGTCCCACGAGGTGCAGGCCCGGTCGCTGGAGATCGTGGGCGAATCCGACCCCGGCTACCCCCTGCAGAAGAAGGGCCACACTCCGGAGTACCTGCGCGAGATCGCCCACCTGCGGCCCCGCAGCAACCTGTTCGGATCGGTCTTCCGGGTGCGCAGCCGCCTCACCCTGGCCATCCACCGCTTCTTCGGGGAGCGGGGCTTCCACTACGTCCACACCCCGGTGATCACCGCCAGCGACTGCGAGGGGGCCGGGGAGCTCTTCGGCCTGAGCGCCGGCGGAAGGAAGGACTTCTTCGGGCGCCCCGCCTTCCTGACCGTCAGCGGCCAGCTCAACGCCGAGGCCTTCGCCTGCGCCCTCTCCAGCGTCTACACCTTCGGGCCCACCTTCCGGGCCGAGAACTCCAACACCTCCCGGCACGCCAGCGAATTCTGGATGCTGGAGCCCGAGATGGCCTTCTGCGACCTGGAAGGAGCCATGGACCTGGCCGAGAGCTGCATCAAGAGCCTGATCGCCGATCTGAAGGCGGAGTGCCCCGAGGAGCTGGCCCTCTTCGCCCGCTTCGTGGACACGGGCCTGGAGGAGAGGCTGGATCTGGTCCTGGAGCGGCCCTTCCACCGCATCGCCTACGCCCAGGCGGTGGAGCTGCTGGCCGGCTCGGGAGAGCGGTTCGACCATCCGGTCAGCTACGGGATCAGCCTGCAGACCGAGCACGAGCGCTACCTGGCCGAGAAGCGCTTCCAGGGCCCGGTGACCGTCTACGACTACCCCCGGGAGACCAAGCCCTTCTACATGAGGGTCAACGACGACGGGCGGACCGTGGCCGCCATGGACGTGCTGGTGCCGGGGATCGGGGAGATCGTGGGGGGCAGCCAGAGGGAGGAGCGGCGCGAGGTGCTGCTGGAGCGGATGCGGGAGCTGGACGTCGATCCGGAGCGCTACCGGTGGTACCTCGATCTGCGGCGCTGGGGATCGGTGCCGCACAGCGGCTTCGGCCTGGGCTTCGAGCGCCTGCTGATGCTCGCCACCGGCATCTCCAACATCCGGGACGTCATCCCCTTCCCCCGCACGCCGGGCTCGGCCGGATTCTGACCCGGCGCATGCCCGCCACCCCCCACATCCGCAACAAGCTGAGCCAGCTGCCCCACCGGCCCGGGGTGTACCTGATGAAGGACCGCTTCGGCACGGTGATCTACATCGGCAAGGCGAGGGACCTCCGCCACCGGGTCAGCCAGTACTTCCACCCCTCGCGCCGGCGCCGCTGGGAGCCCCGCCTGGTGTCGCTGATCGAGGCGATCGAGGACTTCGACGTCCACACCGTCCGCAGCGACGCCGACGCCCTGCTGCTGGAGGGGCGGCTGATCAAGGAGTTCAAGCCCCGCTTCAACGTGATCTTCCGCGACGACAAGCGCTTCCTCCTGCTGAAGGTCAACCTCAACGATCCCATCCCCCGCTTCACCCTCACCCGGATCCAGCAGGACGACCAGTGCCGCTACTTCGGCCCCTTCGTCAGCTCGGGGGCCATACGCCGGACCCTGGAGAGCCTGCGCAAGAAGTTCAGCCTGAGGGGCTGCCGCCCGCTCACCCCCACCGAGCAGGACTACCGGCACTGCCTCTACGGCCACATCAAGTGCTGCACCGCCCCCTGCATCGGCAACGTCTCCCGGGAGGAGTACCTCGGGCAGGTGGAGGCCGCCTGCGAGTTCCTGGAGGGTCGTTCGGGGGAGATGGAAAGCGAGCTGAAGGAGGAGATGGAGAGGGCGGCAGGGCGCCTCGACTTCGAGAAGGCGGCCCAGCTGCGGGACATGATCGAGGACCTGCGTCAGTCCACCCGCAAGCGTGGGCGCTACCAGCGGCTGCCCCAGAAGCTGCCCCTGGCGATCGATCCCGATGAGGATCTTGCGGCCCTGGCCCGGGCCCTGGAGCTGCCCGCACCCCCCGCCCGGATCGAGGGCTTCGACATCTCCACCATCAGCGGCACCTTCTCGGTGGCGGCCATGGTCCTCTTCCGGGGCGGGCGCCCCGACCGCACCGGCTACCGGCGCTTCCGCATGAAGAGCGCCGCCGGCCAGGACGACTACGCCTGCATGGCCGAGACCATCCGGCGCCGCTACTCCCGGAGCCGGCGGGAGAGCCCCTCGCAGCTTCCCGGCCTGATCCTGGTAGACGGGGGCAAGGGGCAGCTGGGCGCCGCGGGCAGGGAGCTGGCGCGGCTGGGGCTGGAGGCCATACCGGCCATCGGCCTGGCCAAGGAGTTCGAGGAGATCCACCGCACCGGGGAGCGGGAGCCGCTCAGGCTTCCGGCCGGCTCGCCGGCCCTCAAGCTGCTGCAGCGGATCCGGGACGAGTCGCACCGCTTCGCCAACACCTACAACGCCCGGCTGCGCCTGCGGAAGATCTCCGAAAGCCTCCTGGACGAGTTCCCGGGGATGGGCCCGGTCCGCAAGGCGGCCCTCCTGCGCCACTTCGGATCGGTCCAGCGGATCCGTACCGCGCAGCCCGAGGCCATCGCCCAGGTGCCCGGCTTCGGGGAGGCGACCGCCGGAAGGCTCCGGGAGTTCCTGGCGGCCCGCACCCCCCGCCCCGATCCCGGACCGGCCTCCGCCCGAGGGCCCCGGGGGCCGGCTTGACACGCCCCCGGACCGGTCCCTACCCTCGGAAACCGGGGCCGGGACCTCCCCCGCCTCGTTGCTCCGGCAGCTCCCCCGCTTGCATTCCGGGCGATACCCGTTCCAATGGGGGCAACGAAATGAATTCCAGCCTTCCCCGCGACCGGGAGCCATTCCCCGCCTCCCATCGGATCTACGCGCAAGGATCCGGGCACTCCGGAGTCCGCGTTCCGCTGCGCGAGATCCGGCTCTCGGACACCCGCACCTTCGACGGCCGCAGCGAGCCCAACCCCCCGGTCCGGGTCTACGACACCAGCGGGCCCTGGGGCGATCCCGCCTTCGAGGGCGATGTCGAAGAGGGGCTGCCCTCCCTGCGGGCGCCCTGGATCCGGGAGCGGGGCGATGTCGCCGAGCAGCCGGGCCGGGAGCGGAAGCCCGGCGGCAACGGCCGCCCCCCGTCCCGCCGTCCCCTGCGGGCCTCGGCCGGCCACCCCGTCACCCAGCTGTGGTACGCCCGCCAGGGAGTGGTCACTCCCGAGATGGAATTCGTCGCCATCCGGGAGAACCTGGGCCGGGAGCAGGAGGCCGGGGCGTCCGGCGAGATCGCCTCCAGCGATCTCGCCCACCGGCATCCCGGCCAGGCATGGGGAGCCGCGATCCCCGATCGCATCACTCCCGAGTTCGTCCGGGAGGAGGTGGCCCGGGGCCGGGCCATCATTCCGGCCAACATCAACCACCCCGAATCCGAGCCGATGATCATCGGGCGCAGCTTCCTGGTGAAGATCAACGCCAACATCGGCAACTCGGCCCTCGGCTCCAGCATCGAGGAGGAGGTCGAGAAGATGCGCTGGGCCACCCGGTGGGGAGCCGACACGGTGATGGACCTCTCCACCGGGAGGAACATCCACGCCACCCGGGAGCACATCCTCCGAAACTCGCCGGTGCCGATCGGCACCGTTCCCATCTACCAGGCCCTGGAGAAGGTCGGCGGACGCGCCGAGGATCTATGCTGGGACCTCTACCGAGACACCCTGATCGAGCAGGCCGAGCAGGGCGTGGACTACTTCACCATCCATGCCGGCGTGCGCCTCCGCTACGTCCCCCTCACGGCCCGCAGGGCGGCGGGGATCGTCTCGCGGGGCGGCTCGATCCTGGCCAAGTGGTGCCTGGCCCACCACCGGGAGAACTTCCTCTACACCCACTGGGACGAGATCTGCGAGATCATGGCGGCCTACGACGTCAGCTTCTCCATCGGCGACGGGCTCCGGCCCGGGGCCGTCGCCGACGCCAACGACAAGGCGCAGTTCGCCGAGCTGGAGACCCAGGGGGAGCTCACCCGCAGGGCCTGGGACCACGGCGTCCAGGTGATGAACGAGGGGCCGGGACACGTGCCCATGCACCTGATCCACGAGAACATGCGCAAGCAGCTGGAGTGGTGCCACGAGGCCCCCTTCTACACCCTGGGCCCCCTGACCACCGACATCGCTCCGGGCTACGACCACATCACCAGCGGCATCGGCGCGGCGATGATCGGATGGTACGGCTGCGCCATGCTCTGCTACGTGACGCCCAAGGAGCACCTGGGGCTGCCCGACCGGAACGATGTCAAGGAAGGGGTCCTCGCCTACAAGATCGCCGCCCACGCCGCCGACCTGGCCAAGGGGCACCCCAGCGCCCAGTACCGCGACAACGCCCTGAGCAAGGCGAGGTTCGAGTTCCGCTGGGAGGACCAGTTCAACCTGGGGCTCGACCCGCAGCGGGCCCGCGACTTCCACGACCAGACCCTGCCCCAGGAAGGCGCCAAGAGCGCCCACTTCTGCAGCATGTGCGGCCCCCACTTCTGCGCCATGAAGATCACCGAGGACGTCCGCCGCTACGCCCGCCAGAACAATCTCTCCGAAGAGGAGGCGCTCCAGGCGGGCATGGCCGAGAAGGCGGAGGAGTTCTCGAGCCGGGGAGGCCGGCTCTACCCGGTGGCCGGGGAGAGCGGCTAGCAGGCTTCCCGGGGGGCGGCCTTCAGGAGCATCCCAGGCTCTCCCCGCAGTTGAGGCACTTGTAGCAGGCGCCGTTGCGCACGGTGACGCAGCCGCAGCTGGGGCAGGTGGGAGCGTCGGACGACTGGATCGGGGCCAGCGACCTGGCGGCCTCCTCGCCGCCCTCGCGGGCATGGCGGGCCTCCTGCGCCGGCTCGGCCTGCCTCCTTCCGGCGCTCTCCCGGGCCTCGACCTCCTCGGTCAGGGAGATGTCCTTGGGGCCCAGCTGCCTGTCGGCCCCCTCCCCGAAGGTCAGGCCCATCCAGCGGAACACGTAGTCGGTGATCGAGGTGGCCATGCGGATATCGGCGTTCTCGGTGATCCCCGAGGGCTCGAATCGCTGGTGGGAGAGCTTCTTGGTCATGGCCTTGAGGGGCACGCCGTACTGCAGCGCCAGGCTGGTGAGGGTGGCGATGCTGTCCATCAGCCCGCCGATGGTGGATCCCTCCTTGGACATGGTGATGAAGAGCTCCCCGGGGCTCCCGTCGGGGTAGAGGCCCACGGTCATGTAGCCCTCGTGCCCCGAGATGCAGAACTTGTGGGTCAGGGCGTTGCGGGTGGCGGGAAGGCGTTCGCGGCGGGAGAGCCCCTCGCTCCGGAGCTTCTCGATCTCCGCCTCGAGCCTCCCGATCTCCGCGCCGCTTCCGGTGCCGCCGTCCTCCTCCTTCAGGGAGGTGTTGAGCGGCTGTGAGCGCTTGGATCCGTCCCGGTAGATGGCCACGCACTTCAGTCCCAGCCTCCACGCCTGGACATAGGCCGACTGGATGTCCTCCACCGTGGACTCGCTGGGCATGTTGACCGTCTTGCTGATCGCTCCCGAGATGAAGGGCTGGGCCGCGGCCATCATCCTCAGGTGGGCCGAGTAGTGGATGCTGCGGCGGCCCTTGCTCGGCTTGAAGGCGCAGTCGAACACGCCAAGGTGCTCCTCGCCCAGGCCGCTCGACGCCTTCCCCCCCTCGAACTCGACATCCTCGATCGTGTCGTGCTCCTCGATGTGGGCGAGGATCCTCGAGATCGCCTCGGGGCCGTACTCCAGGCGCCGCAGGGCCTGCTCCACCGTCCGGTTGACGATCTTGAGCATTCCGCCTCCGGCCAGCAGCTTGTACTTCACCAGGGCGATGTCCGGCTCGATGCCGGTGGTGTCGCAGTCCATCAGGAAGGCGATGGTCCCGGTAGGGGCCAGCACCGTCACCTGGGCGTTGCGCCAGCCGTGCTTCTCGCCCAGTCCGCAGGCCCGCTGCCAGCAGCGGCGCGCCTCGTCCTTCAGCCCGGCGAAGGAGCCGCAGTCGGCAATCTCCTCAACCGCCTCCCGGTGCATCGCCATCACCCGCTTCATCGAGTCCACGTTGTCGGCCCGGGCCGGATTTCCGACGCCGTGGGCCTTCGCGTCCCGGTATCCCCTGAAGGGCCCCATCAAACGGGCGATGCGGGCCGACTGCTCGTAGGCGTGGCCGGTCATGATCGAGGTAATCGACCCGGCCAGGGAGCGCGCCTGGTCGGAATCGTAGGCCAGCCCGTAGCTCATGATCAGCGAGCCCAGGTTGGCGTATCCCAGCCCCAGGGTGCGGAAGATGTGGGAGTTCTCGGCGATGGCGGGGGTGGGATAGCTGGAGTTGTCCACCAGGATCTCCTGGGCGGTGATGAAGATGCGCACCGCCGCCTTGAACCGGTCGGCGCGGAAGGCGCCGCCGGGCTCCCGGAACTTCATCAGGTTGAGCGAGGCGAGGTTGCAGGCGGTGTTGTCGAGGAACACGTACTCAGAGCAGGGGTTGGTGGAATGTATCGGCTCGGTGCCCGAGCAGGTGTGCCACTTCTGGATCGCCCCGTCGAACTGGACTCCGGGATCGCCGCACACATGGGTGCCTTCGGCGATCTTGCGCAGCAGGCCGGCCGCGTCCTTCTCCTCCAGCTTCCTGCCGTTTCCGGTCACCGCCCGGGTCCACCAGGGCTTCCCGTCGAGGGCCGCCTCCATGAAGCTGTCGCTGGCCCGGACCGAGAGGTTCTCGTTCTGGTACATGACGCTGCCGTAGGCGTCCCCGTTGTAGGAGCCGTCGTAGCCCTGGTCGATCAGCGCCCACGCCTTCCTCTCCTCGATCTGCTTGGCGTCGATGAACTCCTCGATGTCGCCGTGCCAGTCGCGCAGGGTGTTCATCTTGGCGGCGCGGCGGGTCTTCCCTCCCGACTTCACCACGTTGGCCACCTGGTCGTAGACCTTGAGGAAGGACATCGGCCCACTGGGCGTCCCTCCCCCGCTCAGCTTCTCCCGGCTGGAGCGGATCGAGCTCAGATCGGTCCCGGTGCCCGAGCCGTACTTGAAGAGCATCGCCTCGCTGTAGGCCAGGTTCATGATGCTCTCCATGTTGTCGTCGACCGACTGGATGAAGCAGGCGCTGCACTGCGGGTACTCGTACTGGGTCTGGGCCCGCTCGCTGTTCCGGGACTCCCGGTCGAAGCGCCAGTTGCCCCGGTCCGACTCAAGCCCCGCCCGGTACTGGTGCCAGAGCCCCACGTTGAACCACACCGGCGAGTTGAAGGCACCGTGCTGGTGCAGGCACAGCCAGCAGAGCTCCTGGTAGAAGACCTCGCCTTCCTCCTCGCCGAAGTACCCGTCGGCGACGCCCCAGTCGGCCACCGTCCGGGCCACCCGGTGGATCAGCTGGCGGACCGAGCATTCCCGGCGGTCGGTCCCCAGCTCCCCGTGGAAGTACTTGGAGACCACCACCTTGGTGGCCAGCATCGACCACGACTTGGGGACCTCGACGTCGTCCTGGCGGAAGATGGTCTCCCCCTTCTCGTCGGTGATCTCGGCGCTGCGCCGCTCCCACTCCACCTCGTCGAAGGGGTGGACCCCCTCGGTGCTGAACAGCCGCTCCACTCCCAGGCCGTCCGTGCGCTCCGGCTCCGTCGTTGCGGGGGCCTCTCCGGGGGCTGCCTCCCTCGCAGGTTCCTGTAGCTCAGTCACGTGGTCTCAGCAGCTGTTCGGATGGTCAAAATGGTTAGTTGTTAGCTACGGCATGGACAATCCCGACGATCGGGGATCCACCCACTAGACGACCAAGGGACATGCCTGCTGGGAAAACATCGGCCGCAGGCACTACTACCTCGAAAGGGAACGACGGGAACGGCGGGTCGGAACGAACGGGGGGAGCCTCCCAGGCTGGAGCCGGGATTTCAAGGCCTTAGGAGGCTAATCAGATTTAGATATGCAGCTTTGGGAGTGAACCTCGCAGTTCCAACTACCATGGCACTCGTTCCGGTGTAGCGACAAACTCCCCAGTTGCATAATCTATTTTCCGCACGACTCCTTGCCGAATGCAATGCTCTCCGCAGCGTCCCCGGAGGGACGGGCTCCCGGAAAACCGTTGAATCCGGGGGGATCCTGCCCGACAATCCCCCCCGGCTTCCCTGTGGGCCGCCCGCCATGCTTTTTGCCGCCGCTTCTTCCACCCTGTTCGAGCAGCTGGAGGGATCCTTCCTCCAGCAGCTCATCTTCCAGCTGACCGGATTCGCGGCCGTGCTGTCGGCCCTGGTGATTCTGTGGGGCGCCGTGGCGCTGATGGGGGCCATCTTCGTCCGCCTCGAGAGCAAGGCGGTTCCCGAGCCGGTCCCGGCCGCCCCCCCGACCCCCCAGATCCAAGCCGCCATCTCGGCGGCGCTGCACACCGTGCTGAAGGGCCCCTTCCGGATAGCCGGGATCGAAAAGGAAGCCGGCCGCAAGCGTCCGTAGGGCGGGAGCGCCGCGCCCCGCCATGAAGAAGCTGAAGGTCACCGTAGAGGGCAAGGCCTACGTGGTCACCGTCGAGCCCCTGGCCGACGATGCGCCGATGCCGGCCGCTTCCGCCGCTCCTCCTGCCGCTCCCGATGCTCCCCCGGCCGCTCCCGCCCCGGCTCCTCCTGGCGCGGGCACGCCTGTTCCCAGCCCCCTGTCGGGCAAGATCGTGAGCATCGAGGTCTCCGCCGGGCAGGCGGTGAGGAAGGACCAGCGCCTGATGGTGCTGGAGGCGATGAAGATGAACACCTACATCTACGCTCCCAGAGACGGCACTGTGGCCCGCATCCCGGTCTCGGCCGGGGACTCCATCGAGGAGGGCCAGCCGCTCCTGGAGCTCGGCTGACGGCCCGGGAACCTGCCGTATCCCCGGCGGGTAGGCCCTGCGGGGCCCCCTGCCCCAGACTCCATGCTAGAGAACCTATACGAATTCCTCGCCAACACGGGGTTCGCCAGGCTCACCTGGGAGATGGCGGCCATGTGGGTCGTCGTCCTGGCTCTCTTCTACCTGGCGATCCGCAAGCGCTTCGAGCCGCTCCTGCTGGTCCCGATCGCCTTCGGGGCGCTCATCGCCAACCTGCCCACCAGAGGCATCGTCAGCATGGAGGAGGCCGCGGGGCAGCCGGAGCCCGGGCTCCTTCAGGTGGAACTGCAGCCCCTCCCCTCCGGAGAGGAGGGCGGGGAGGCGGACGGCATCTCCTCCCAGATCCGGAAGATCGAGGGCGGGCTCTTCGACTACATCTACCAGGGGATCAAGCTGGAGATCTTCCCCCCTCTCATCTTCCTGGGGGTGGGCGCCCTCACCGACTTCGGCCCCCTGATCGCCAATCCCCGCATGCTGCTGCTGGGGGCGGCCGCCCAGATCGGGGTCTTCTTCACCTTCCTCTGCTCGGGACTGATCGGCTTCAATCCCAAGCAGGCTGCGGCCATCGGCATCATCGGCGGAGCCGACGGCCCCACCGCCATCTTCACCAGCAACAAGCTGGCTCCCGAACTGCTGGGGCCCGTCGCGGTGGCCGCCTACAGCTACATGGCGCTGGTCCCCCTGATCCAGCCTCCGATCATGCGGCTGCTGACCACACGGGCCGAGCGGGCCATACGCATGAAGTCGCTGCGCGAAGTCTCCAAGCTGGAACGGCTCTCATTCGCCCTGGCGGTCACCGTGATCTGCGTGATGCTGGTCCCCGACGCCTCCCCCCTGATCGCCATGCTGATGCTGGGCAACTTCATCCGCGAGTGCGGGGTGGCCGACCGCCTGCTCAAGGCGTGCCAGAACGAGATCATCAACATCGTCACCATCTTCCTGGGCGCCAGCGTGGGACTGACCATGCAGGGCGAGCGGTTCCTGCAGGCGGGCACGGTCAAGATCATACTCCTGGGGGTTGTCGCCTTCGGAATCTCCACCGCCGGAGGCGTGCTGATGGCCAAGCTGATGAACCTGATCAGCCGCAGGACCCCGATCAACCCCCTGATCGGCTCGGCCGGAGTCTCGGCAGTGCCCATGGCGGCCCGGGTCTCCCATTCCGAGGGCCAGAAGGCCGATCCCAACAACTACCTCCTGATGCATGCCATGGGCCCCAACGTGGCCGGGGTGATCGGCTCGGCCATCGTGGCCGGATACTTCATCGCCATGCTCTCCGACTGAGCGCTCCGGGGGACGCTGATTCGGCTTGAAGCCGCCTTTCCCCGGAGCCTACCCTCGGGTCCCCGGGTGCGGCGGCGGTCCGGCGCCCCGGCCCGGGTCCTGACAGGCGATGGAGGAAGATCTGTACGAGACGGAGGGCGGATCCGCGGGCAGGGCCTGGCTGGTGCCTTTGACCCTGGCCGTGCTGCTGGTGGTCATCGGCCTGGCCACCGTGAACGTCCACTTCCAGAAGCAGGAACGCGAGGACTTCGACCAGACCCTCAGGACGGTCGGAGAGTACTCCATCGAGCAGGAACCCTCCTTCATGTACCTCCCCCTTCCCCCTCTTCCGGATCCACCCTCGCAATGATCCCGGTCAGGTCGTCCTCCTGATCCCCGTCCCCCACGAACCGTTCGGCCTCGTCCCGGAGCAGGGCGAGGATCTCCACCGAGGGCAGGTGCCGGTTGCGGTGGACGATCTGGTGGATCCGGCGGGTTCCGAACAGCTCCCCCGAGGGCGAGGCCGACTCCTCGAATCCGTCGGTTAGCAGCAGCACGATGTCCCCCTTCTCCAGAGGGAGTCCGCTGCGTCCCTGATAGCTCAGGCCGGACTCGACTCCCAGGGGAGGGCCCATCCGCTCCAGGACGAACCTCACCCCGCCGTCGCGGCCCAGCACCCAGCCCGAGGAGTGGCCGGCGCTCGACCAGCTGATCGTCCTCCCCTGGGCGTCGATGGAGACCAGGAGCATGGTGATGTAGCGCTCCAGGCTCAGATCCTCCTCGAGCGCCATGTTGGCCCGGGTCAGGATCTCTCCGGCATCGCCGGTGGGCCCTGCCAGGATCCGAAGATAGGCCCTCGCCTCGGCCATCAGCAGGGCGGGCCCGATCCCGTGGCCGGTGACATCGGCCACCACCAGGCCGGTCAGGCCCCCGGGAAGGCCAAGGTAGTCGTAGTAGTCGCCCCCTGCCGCCCCTGCGGGAAAGCTGGCTCCGGCAATGTCGAGACCGGGGCACTCGGGAGGCCTCTTGGGGAACATCCACTGCTGGATCTCGCGGGCGGCCCGCAGATCCTCCTCGTGGTGCCGCAGCTCGCTCTCGGCCCGCAGCCGCTCCGAGATGTCCCGGATGAAGGACACCATCATCAGGCTCTGGTGAAGCTCGATGCTGCAGGAGGCTATCTCCAGCGGGATGATCTCCCCCTGGCGGGTGCGTCCCTCGATCAGCAGCAGGGAGCTCCGGGGCAGCTCGCCGCCCCCGACGCGCTCCATCTGCTGCACACGCCGCTGCATCTCCCCCAGCCCCGGCTCCAGGAACAGCCGGTCCATCCTGCCCCCCACCAGCTCGCTGTTGGTGTATCCGAAGGTGGCGGTCGCCGCCGGGTTGGCGAAATGGATCAGGCCCTCCTGGTCCATGAAGACTACGGCGTCGGTGGAGTTCTCCCAGAGCAGGCGGTTGCGCAGCTCGCTCTCCCGCAGCGCCATCTCCACCTGATGGCGCTCCCGGCGGATCCGCGCCTCGCGCATCTCCCGCTCCACCGCCACCACCAGCCGGGCCAGCTGCCCCTTCATCAGGTAGTCGTGGGCTCCCGACTTCATGGCCGCCACCGCCACGTCCTCGCCGATGCCGCCCGAGATGATGATGAAGGGGATGTCCTTGGCGGTGGCGTTCAGGATGCGCAGGGCCTCGGGAGCGTCGAACTCGGGGAGGTTGTAGTCGGAGAGGATGACGTCCCAGTCTCCCGTGCCCAGCGCCTCCCGGAAGGCGGAGCGGTTGTCCACCCTCTGGCTGTGCAAAGCGTAGCCCCCCTGCCTGAGCACGCTTAGCATCACCTGGCCATCGAACTCCGAGTCCTCGACCACCAGGACCTTCAGGTGCTTCTTCATCGGTCGGCTTGCGGACGCTCCAGCGGTGGGGCCCTCCGGCTATGGAGCCAGGAAAGGGCCAGCAAGGCCGCATTGGAAATCCCCATCCACCATAGCAGGCCCTCCACAGAGAAGTCGAAGCACGCCAGCCCCAGGGCATAGGCCAAGGATACGACCAGCAGCCAGGCCAGCCGGGAGAATTGCCGTCCGGCAGAGAGATGGCTGATGTACACGTTCGACAGCGCCAGGAGGCCCATCACAACCATGAAAGGCGGCGTCATGGAAGCGATGGAGGAGAGCGAATCGCGCCGCTCGGCGAGCCACTGGCCCGCCTGGGGAGAAAGCCACTCCTCCACCGGGAGCAGCACGAAGGCCTGGCAGAGGATCAGGCTGCCGACAACCACCACCGCAACCACCCCCAGGCTGGCCAGCGCTACCTTGTCGACAAGTCCCTTGTCCGACCGGCCCCCGACCAGCCGGGGAAACATTACCGCCGCCAGCGGCCCGACAAACATCAGGAGGCCCCGGCCCACCATGCCCGCCGCCGAGTAGCATCCGTAGGTCGACTCGTCGAACCGAGCCCGCGCCACGAAGATGTCGACGATCATCATGAAGTATACCATTCCCGGTCCCATGGCCAGCAGCGCGGCCTTGGGATACCAGCGCCACAGGTTCAAGCGCCCAAGGCCCCCACCCAGGAGGAAAAGCAGGGGAGCGCCCGCAACCCCGCAGGCCAGTAGAGCTCCCGCCAGAGCCCCCGAGATCAACCAGGCGAGGTGCGGGCCCACCACCCACAGCACAACAACCATTGCTGCCAGGCGGCCCCCTCCGTTTCCAAGAATCGCCCATCCGAGCCAGCCGAACCGCTCCCTGCCCTGCAGAATTCCGTAGAGAATGGGCAGCCACAGGCACAGAAGCGCCACCGATAGAGTGATCAACAAGGTCCGGTCCACTTCCAGCCGCAGTATTCCCGCTACCCAGTCTCTGCCGGTGTAGAGGCAGGCGATCAGAACCGACCAGGCCAATGCGAAGATCAGAGCCAGGCCCACGGCCCGGCCAGCCAGCCGGCGGGACCAAGCCGTTCCCTGGCGAGAGGCCGCCTCGTAGGCAAAGGCCAGCTGGATCCCTGGAGCCGGGATCAGGGAAAGGTTAATGATCATGATGTGGGTGTAGAACACCCCGAAGGCCTCGATGCTCATCTGTGATGCCACAATGATCTGCACCAAGAACATGCAGATTCCCGCAATGGTGGTGGCTCCCATTAACCAGGCACCCTGGCGGACAAAGCTCATCCAGACGCAGCGAAGCAGGAAAACATTGCAAGCGACTCCAACCGAATCGCCAGGGTTCCAGTGACACTCAGTACTGGCCTGACCTGACAGTTCCTTCTTCGACTGGACGCATTCCCAAAGCAGCACCGATCATGCCGAAGAAACTCATAGCAGCTGGAGACGGCCGAAGTCCTGAACGCTACAAGCAAAACGAGGAAAGCAAAGCTTCCAAAACTACCGCCCCGGCCCCATTGGAAGATGGCGCACTGAAAGAGCGATCGCCAATTCAATTGGTGATCCAGTCCATGAACAACGGCGGATCGGTATTCAGCTGGCCTTCCGCACCGCTGTTCCTTCACAGGCAGCGACAGTGAATGTTAATAAAAAGTGCAATGCGAAAATCTGCATGATTCAAAAACAAAAAACAGGATCATTAAAAATGCAAAAAAAGTCCGCCATTAAATAGCGGCAGAATCTCGTCCGATCAGTACACCCGTAGGCAATCGGATTGCTCAACCAGCAGTTTGAAATCCTTGATGACAAATCGACCGATCGGATACAGATAACAATAGGCCAAATAAACAATAAATAAGAAAAAAAGCCCGATCGTCGAAATAAAGTTGAACAGAGCACCTGTGCCAGCGAAAATCATTCTCCAACACGCAGAATCATTCGGCAAAACTGCCTGAAAGACATTCAATAAAAGACTGGATCGCATAGCGAATTGCCTAATGGCCTGCTTAACAATTGATTTTAGGCCATAGAACCCACACCCCCCCTACCGAGCGACAAGGACAAACTTCCGATCATTCAAACAATACTTCATAAGTTGTGATCGAATCTGGTTCTAGAGACGAAACAGCACCAGAGATCATACCGATGATATGCCTAGGACGCTCATCAAAACAACATACCCATTTAATAAAATGATGCCATTCAGATATTAGACGGGAAAGTTACTCAGGAATAATTTCGTGATTCCAGTCTCCATGAAACTCGTTTGATGCAATGTTAATTCCTTGCATTTCATTTTTGAAACCTTCTTGCCCTATTCGTATTTGTTCTTGTCAAGCATTGCTTCGACTCTTAATCCTTTGCTCATTCTTGTGCTCCCAATTCTTTCTACGATCGTTTCCAGTGATTCCAGTGGAACACCTCTGCAGTTTCTCGTAATATGACAGAATAGCCGGTGCTCAATCTTGTTCCATTTACTTGTTCCTGGCGGGTAATGACTCACTTCGATTATTAAGCCAGTCTCGTTCGCCAATATTTAAAGATGGTATTCCAGGATTTGCATCTGTATCCATTGCTCCCGCTCGCATCAGCTGTGAAATATATGCGTTCTGCGCTTCGGTAGGCTTTTTGTCCAATCAATCTCCACCATGCACGAATCGATGCAACGGCAAATTCAGAAGTGTCATGATCGCATCCAACATTGACAAACCCTTTATTCTTTCCCATATTGTATACTCCGTAGGGTATCGCCTTGCCATCTCTCTGGGATGGAAAATCGTGAGTCAGAACTGGGATTGGCTGGCCTCTGGGCCGCCATTCCTTGCCAGAACTGGAAAATAAGCCTACGTTTTCTTTCTTCTTCGTATCAACCGAAATCACCGGATTGTCCATTTGAAGCACCAAACGAGCTCGGTTGTTGATATGGTTGAATTGTTCGTTTCGATCAGGTTGGTTCGTGCCCTCAATCCGCTTTCTTGTAGATTGCATGCCTTGAGTGATTTGCGTACACCTCCGGGTGCTCGGATTCGTTCGCTTTCTGGTGGAACTTCACCATTCTCCCCTCCTTCGTCATCCTTGAGCTTGATGAACTCTTCAAGACCGCGTTTGACTGTCTTGCGAGCCATTTCTGTCGCTTCTGATAATATCGATATTCCTCCGCGACTTAGAGAATAGGCCATGCTTTCAGCCCACAGGCGCCGATTTCTCTCGTTGTATACGCGCTTCAGCCCAGAGTACTGTTCTCTGAGCATGGCAACTCGCGCCTCTCTCCGGTCTGTATCCATTCATTAGGAATGTACCCTCATACCACTGATAATGCAACTTTTGTTTTGGCATGCGTCCCTAGTGTCGCCAAAGAGAACATTGCACAAGAATTCAGCTACTTCAATCGTTCCCTTCTCTCCTTCGTCCATCCCACGTATGGTTGCAAAAAATCGCCAACCTGATCCGGATCACCAGATTTCAAGATCTGTTCATACGACATTTTAAGTTCCTGCTCTTCCTCAGTAGGTGGCCAGGGAAACGGTAGCAGATGCATGTCTCCAATTTCACTAATCAATCGTTTCACAATCGCTTCCGATTCTATTTGTCCCTGAGTTGATGAAACAAAGTTGTTATTCCATTCCGGGCTCGACAGGAACGATTCCATCGACATCGTGAAAATATCATTGAATTCCTCTTCGCCTTTTTCCACATGCTTGCTGTAAATCCACAAATCCCGAAAAACCATGCTGATCAATACTGGATTGTTTGTTCTTCCATATTCCGAAAGAACTTCATACAGCTGCTCGAACTGGGGAGAAAACCTGTTGTCATCGGAGAAGAAGCGCTTCAATTGAGCGTGATTTTGTATCTGCTCGTTTACCAGTCTTTTCTCGCTAAGACTCAGCGAACTGGCATTTGTATGGTGACTAGGAACGTATGGAGCGTCCTCGTCGGTTGTAGGCTTCCATGGAAAGTTGTTTCTCCAATCCGTGTTTTGATTGTCCGGTTCATCTGAAGCTTGCTGGGTGGCCTGCATCAGCCGATCGTACCGTGGAAATGATTGCAGCTCTGTGCCGTTGCCGGACTCGCCGCCTGGCGGCAGGGACGGGCTCGGAGGTGTGCTTGATTGCTCTGCAAGCTCGCCAGAAGTTTTCGAGCTGCCATTTGTGTCATTCAACACATAAAGCAAGGAAACAACCAATACCAGAACTAGCAACCCTGACAAGGCTAGCTGAACCAAATAGTGCCTAGGGTTTTTTTTAGAATTGTCGCTCATTGTTCTACTCCTCCACAAAAACAAGTCTACAGTTCGAAGTCTATAAGCACTTTTCCCTTGTTCAATTAGCAATGAACGTTATAATCGACATGGTATATCAGAAACAAATAGCAAACAGCATCAACCAGACGCATTCAGCTCCAGCGGACCGAGGGTTCGATTCGGGCGATATCGACCGGCTCTGCCGATTCTTGTAGCCGTTCCGCCTTCGTGCGCCCTGGAACCAGCCCCTTCCACAGCCCGCATCCGTAGCACATATGCCCAGCGGCCAGAAGCAGGGCGAAGCGGCAGGCTCCTTTCGCTCCCCTCCGTGCCTGAGTTGCCGCCAGCGCTGCCAGGGCCAGCATGCTTGCCGCCGCCGTGCCAAGCGGGTAGGCCCAGTACCACCATCCCGCCACCAAGGACAGAGAAAGCCCCAGCGCTAGGAGGGCAGGCGCCAGGTTGGGCAGCGATCCCGGCGCCGGATGGCGGCGGATCTGCTCTCCTCGGCCTCTACCGTAAGTGAAAAGCATTTTCAGGTAGCTAACGACGGTGCTGCGGGGATAGCGCCGGACAACCAGCTGCGGGTCGTGGAGGAGCCGCACACCTTGAGACAGAAGCCGGTCCAGGAAGGCGTTCTCCTCGTTGGGGTAGAGCCCCTCGTTGAACCCGCCCAGCTGCTGGAACTCGAGGCGGCCCACGGCCAGGTTGCAGAGAATAAGCTCCTTTTCCCCGCTCGGGCGGAGCTCGCCCGACTGCCGGTAGCGCGCTGAACTGCTCCCGAACGCGAGGGGGTGTGCCATAAGGCTGGCCAGTTCGTGCTGCAGCTGGGTGGCGTCGGAAGGACAGAGGCTGGGACCCCCTACGGCCGCCGTCCCGTGCATCTCGAAGGCGCTCTCAACGCGATCCAGGGCGTCTGGATCGGGCCGGGAGTCGTCGTCAAGGAAGTAGAGGATCCGCCCACGGGCGCGCGACGCCGCTAGATTGCGCTGTCGGCTGGGCCGGATACCCCGGGCCAGGAGGATCTCGAAGCGGCTCCGGTCGAAACGGGAAGCTTGCAGCCCCTGGAGGGCCTCTCCGGGCTCGTCTCCAGGGCGCACCGCCACGATCACGGATATAGCGAGCTGCCCGCCGCTCATGGCCGATTCTGGTGCAGGCCCGAGGCGGAAGGGACTGCAACGCAAGGCATCGTGGAAATCGAAAGGAAAGGCACGCCAGTTGGGGGCGACTATAGCCGCATGGCGGGGGAAGATCCAGAGGGTAGCCACGACCGAGACCAGGCCGTGTTCAAAGGGCCTTCCACCTTTCCCGTCTTCCCAGCGAATCCTGTTGCAGCCCCGATGCGAAGGGCTTAGGGAAAGCGGCGGAGCA
The DNA here is from genome assembly GCA_965221075.1 of Limisphaerales bacterium. Taxonomy (GTDB): domain Bacteria; phylum Verrucomicrobiota; class Verrucomicrobiia; order Limisphaerales; family AAA164-E04; genus UBA2970. The sequence continues at coordinate 1,649,829 of OZ244865.1, read as the reverse complement.
TGCTTAGGACCGGAATCGTCGGACTGCCCAACGTGGGAAAGTCGACTCTATTCAACGCCCTTACCCGTACACGGAAGGCCGAGTCGGCCAACTACCCCTTCTGCACCATCGATCCCAATGTCGGAGTGGTCGAGGTGCCCGACCAGCGCCTCCAGCCCCTGGCCCGGATCGCCCAGACGCAGAACATCGTCCCCGCCTGCGTCGAGTTCGTGGACATCGCCGGCCTGGTCAAGGGGGCTTCCCAGGGCGAAGGGCTGGGCAACCGGTTCCTGAGCCACATCCGGGAGGTGGACGCCATCATCCAGGTGGTCCGCTGCTTCGAGGACTCGGAGATCCACCACACCGCCGGGAGCATCGATCCGCTCAGGGACATGGAGATCATCGCCACCGAACTGATGGTGGCCGACCTGGAGAGCGTGGAGCGGAGCCTGGCCCGCCGCGCCAAGGAGGCCAAGCGGGGCAGCAAGGAGGCGCAGGCCGAATGCCGCCTCCTGGAGAGGTTCCGGGAGCACCTGGGCGGAGGCCGCCCGGCCCTGACCCTGGAGCTTGCCCCCCCCGAGGAGGAGATCGCGGGGGCCTTTCCCCTGCTCTCCCGCAAGCCGGTGCTCTTCGCCGCCAATGTCCGGGAGGACCAGCTGGCTGGAGCCGACTCGCTGCCCGCGGTACAGGCGGTCCGGGAGCACGCCCGCCTCCAGAACGCCTGCGATACCACGGTGGTCAGCGCCCGCATCGAGAGCGACCTGGTGGACCTGGATCCGGACGAGGCCAGGGACTACCTCGCCGAACTGGGGGTCGAGGAGTCGGGGGCCGGCCGGCTTATCCGCATGGTCTACCGGCTCCTGGGACTGCGCACATTCTTCACCGCCGGTGAGAAGGAGGCCCGGGCCTGGACCGTCCGGACGGGGGACACCGCTCCCAGGGCCGCCGGCACGATCCACACCGACTTCGAGCGCGGCTTCATCAAGGCCGAGACGGTGGCCTACGACGATCTAGTGGCCTGCGGTTCGGTGGCCGAGGCCCGCAAGCAGGGCCTCTACCGGATGGAAGGCAAGGAATACGTGGTCCGGGACGGGGACGTGATGCTCTTCCGCTTCAACGTCTGAGGCGGCCTTCCCGGCTAGCGGAGGGGCGGCGAGGGAGGAGCCCCGCCAGTGCTCTCCATGGTCTTCAGCACCGAGGCGACCGCCGAGCCGATCTCCCCGAGGTTGGATGGGATGATCAGGGTGTTGCTGGTCCGGGCAAGGTTCCCGAACTCCTTGACGTACTGCTCGGCCACCCGGAGGTTGACCGCCTCCTTCCCCCCGGGCTGGTCGATGGCGGTGGCGATGCTGCGGATCCCCCCGGCGGTCGCATCGGCGATCAGGGAGATCTCCTTGGCGCGTCCCTCGGCCTCGTTGATGCGCTTCTCTTTCTCGGCCATGGAGAGGTTGATCACTTCCTGCTTCTCTCCCTCGGAGACGTTTATCTTGGCCTCTCGCTGCCCCTCCGACTCGGCCACCACCGCCCTGCGCTCCCGCTCGGCCCGCATCTGCTTCTCGAGCGCGTCCTTCACCGAGGTGGGGGGGATGATATCCTTGATCTCGTAGCGCAGGACCTTGACCCCCCAGGGCTGGGCCGCCTTGTCCACCTCGTTGACCACCCGTCCGTTGATGCTCTCGCGCTCCTCGAAGGTGCGGTCCAGCTCGATCTTGCCGATCTCCGAGCGCAGGGTGGTCTGAGCCAGCTGGGCGGTGGCGAACATGTAGTTCTCGATGCCGTAGCTGGCCGACTGGGCATCGACCACCTGCATGTAGAGCACTCCGTCCACCGACACCGAGATGTTGTCCTTGGTGATGCAGGTCTGCGAGGGAACGTCCACGGCCGCCTCCTTGAGCGAATGCCGGTAGGCCACCTTGTCGAGGAATGGGATGAGCAGATGGAAGCCTGCATCGAGTATGCGGCTGAACTTGCCCAGCCGCTCGATCACGAACTGGGAGCGCTGCGGCACGACACGGGCGGTCTTGAAGATGGTGATGACAACCACCAGCGCCACGGCGCCGGCGAACACCCAGATGAATTCCTGCATGACTGGCTATCTAATAGCTGGATTCCAAAACGGCCAGCAGAACTTCCGCTGCCCGCCCCGCGGCAGCCACGGCTAGCGCCTGCCGGCAAGCGGAAGAGGGGGAGACAGCCAATGCTCCCTGTCCAGCGAAGCGGCGATCGTGGAGGAAAGGCCTAATGCTCCACCCGGAGCACCGCTCCCTCCCTGCCCACGATGCGGACCGTCACTCCCTGGCTCAGAATCTCCGGCGCAGACGAGTCGTTCTTGCCCAGTTCCTGATCCCACCCCAGCAAGGGGCCTTCGAGGTGGGCGTCCCACTGGGTGCCCCGGAAGGAGACCCGCCCCTTGCGGGGATTGTCCTTTCCGAAGCCAGAGGCCACCTCGGCCTCCATGCCCAGGAAGTCCGAGTCCTCGCTCTCGATCCTTCCCGTGTTCACCTTTCCCTTGAACACGGAGCCCAGCCGCTTGCGCAGGCCGAAAAGGAAGGCGAGGGAGAGGACCGAGAAAGCGGCGATGGACCAGGCTCCCGAAGGCAACCCGGCCAGGATCAGCAGGCTGGTGGCGATGGCCCCCAGCCCGAAGAACAGGAGCACCAGCCCCGGAACCGCGAATTCAGCCAGTATCAGGACGACCCCCAGCACGAACCAGACGGTTGCGGGATGGTCGAACATGGCAGTCCCCTGGCTAGCGGAAGACCCGAACTCCGTATTCCTGGATCCTCTGGATCTGGCTGCGGGGGATCCGGTTGCCCCGGAGGTGCAGGCGCAGGAACGGGGCGAAGCGCTTCTCCCCCTCGAAGTCGGCCCTGGCCGAGCTGATCAGGGGGCCCAGATCCGAGACGCGGTTGTACTCCAGCGAGAGGAAGGAGAGGTTCCGGAGCCCCTCCAGGGGATGCAGATCGAGGACCTGGTTGCCGTCCAGGGAGAGGGAGGAGAGCCACTCGAGAGATCCGATGCCCTCGATGCTCTCGATCCGGTTGACGCTCAGGTGGAGGGAGGTGAGCTTGGGAAGGTCCAGCACCGGGAAGATGTACTGCACCTGGTTGTAGCCCAGGTAGAGGGCCGAGAGATTGGTCAGGGTGGAAAGGGGCTTGATGTCGTCCACCAGGTTGTTGGAGAGCTCGATGTACTGGAGGGCCTTAAGGGTGGATAGCGGCCCGATGTCGCTGATCGCGTTCTCGGAGAGGTCCAGGGACTGCAGCCTGGGAAGGTCGGCGATGGGCGAGATGTCGGTGATCTGGTTGTCGGCCAGATCCAGCAGCGCCAGGCTGCGGCACTTCTCCAGGCCGGTGAGATCGCGGATCCGGAGGCCCCGGCCCTTCACCGTGGAGATGTGGAGCACGTCCTCCTCCAGGATCGGCTCCTGGTTGTGGCGCTTCTCGTAGACCGACTTTCGGACCGCATCCTCCAGGTTCTTGTCGGGGAAGATGGAGACCGGGGCTTTCTCGTGGTCGTCGGCCAGGGAGGCGAGGCAAGCCGCCGCCGCCACGGCGCAAATTCCAGTCCAGATTCGCTTCACGTCCTGTGGATCCAGTCGGTTGATCGGAAGCCCGTCGGGCAGTGCCGAGAGTGGGCATGCCCCGTCGCTCCTGTCAACGGTTTTCCCCTTCGCCATCGCCCCGGATCTGGGCTACCTTCCAGCCCAGCCGCTCCATGAGGGTATCCCTGGCATACGGAGAAACAGGCCTGGAGATCGACCTGCCCCGGTCCCGGACCACGGTCATCTCCCCCCGCTCCTCTCCGGGACTGGAGGACGAGCGGGGCCGACTTGTCCGGGCCTTGGAGGATCCGACCGGATCGCCCCCCCTGCGGGATCGGATCCGGCCCACCGACCGCCTCTGCATCCTCTTCACCGACATCACCCGGGCCACTCCGAACGATCGCATAATCCCCTGGCTGCTCGAGCACCTCGGGGACCATCCCCGGGAGAGGATCGTGCTGCTCAACCAGCTGGGCACCCACCGCCCCAACACCCGCGAGGAGCTTTGCCGCCTGCTGGGCAGCGAGGTGGTGGAGGGCTACCGGGTGATCAACCACGACTGCGAGGCCGGACCCGATGCCTTCGTGGCCCTGGGAGCCACCCGGGACGGCACCCCGGCCCGGATCAACCGGCTGGCGGTCGAGGCCGACCTCCGGATCGTCACCGGCTTCATCGAACCGCACTTCTTCGCCGGCTTCAGCGGAGGCCCCAAGGGGCTCATGCCCGGAGTGGCCTCCATGGACACGGTGATGAGCAACCACGGAGAGGCGAACATCGGCCACCCGCAGTCCACCTTCGGGGTGACCCGGGGCAACCCCCTGTGGGAGGAGATCCGGGACATCGCCCTGAGGGCCGGGCCCAGCTTCCTGCTCAACGTCGCCCTCAACGAGCGGCGAGAGATCACCGGCGTGTTCGCCGGGGACCTGATCGAGGCCCACCGGGCAGGATGCGAATTCGTCAGGGAGAGGGCCATGAGGCCGGTCGAGGCCCCCTTCGACATCGTGGTCACCACCAACAGCGGCTACCCGCTGGATCTCAACTTCTACCAGGGGGTCAAGGGGATGAGCGCCGGGGCGCGCATCCTCAAGGAGGGCGGCCTCCTGATCCTTGCCTGCGAATGCCGCGAGGGGGTGCCCTCCGGAAGCCACCTCGACCGGCTGCTGCGATCCGCCGCCTCTCCCGGGGAGATCCTGGCCCGTCTGGCCACCCCTGGATTCTCGAGGCCAGAGCAGTGGCAGGCCCAGATCCAGGCCCTGGTCCAGAGCCGGGCCGAGGTCCAGGTCCACAGCTCCCTGGACGACCATACCCTGCGCCAGATCCATGTGGAGCCCTGCAGGGACATCTCCGGAACAGTCTCCCGCAGGCTGGAAAAGCTGGGCCCCCAGGCCCGGGTGGCGGTCCTTCCCCAGGGGCCGCTCACCATTCCCTACCTGGCCTGAACCGGGTTCCCGAGGACGCCATGGAAGACCCCGAGCAGACGGGCATACCCCGGGAATTCTGGTCTTTCGAGACCGGCAGGCCCTTCGAGCGGTGCATCCGGTGCCGGAGGGACCTCCTCTCCCCGGACTGCGCCTACCTGATCGAGAAGGCCTTCAAGCTCGAGGAGGTAGTCTTCGAGTACGCCCTCTGCATGGACTGCTGCCAGAAGCTGGGGGAGGAGCTGTCGAAGGATTCCCGCAAGAGGATTGAAGCCTTCCTGGAGGAGCACATCCTGGACCATGGCCTCTCCGCCGAACGCTGCATGGTCACTGGCAGGCCCGTCGGAGAGTTCCAGGAGCACCAGCGCATGATCTTCTGCCAAGGCCGAAGCCCGGCCGCCGGCCAGCCGCAGCTGATCCTCAGCGGAGAGGCGGCCGAGCGCGTCCAGGAGCTGCTCTCGGCCCAGACCCGCGGCTTCCACGACCGCTTCTTCAGGGACTACCTGGAGCTTCCCCCGGCCGTCCAGCATCCAGTCCTGGCGCTCGGGTAGGAGGCAGGCCGGGGCCGGACATGGATGCCTCCCCCATCGTCCTCGCCACCCGGGGCTCGGCCCTGGCGCTGGCCCAGGCCCGATGGGTGCGGGACCGCTTCCAGGAGCTGCTCCCCCAGCGGAGGACCAGCATCCAGGTGTTCCGCACCACCGGAGACGCCCTCCAGGGCGGGGAATCCGGCGCTCTCCCGGAAAAGCTGCCCAAGGGGCTCTTCACCCGGGAGATCGAGGACGCCCTGCTGGACCGCCGGGCGGACGTGGCTGTCCACAGTCTCAAGGACCTACCCACCGAGCTGCCGACCGGGCTCCGCCTCTCCGGAGTCTCGCTCAGGGAGGACCCCCGCGAGGTCGTCCTGGCGCTGGCTCCGCTCTCGCCTCCCTTCCTCCGCTCCCTGCCTTCCGGAGCCCTCGTCGGGACGGGAAGTCCCCGGAGGCAGGCCCTGCTGGCGGCCCAGAGGCCGGATCTGGGCTTCGAGCCCTTGCGGGGCAATGTCCCCACCCGCATCGCCAGGCTCGCTGCCTCCTCCGGGCTCGAAGCCCTGGTGCTCGCCGGGGCCGGCATGCGGCGCCTGGGATACGGCTACGGTGAGGGAGGGCTCCTCGAGGGCCTGGAGTGCGAAGCGCCCGTCTACGCCTATCCCCTTCCCCTCCAGGACCTGCTCCCCTGCGTGGGCCAGGGAGCCATCGGACTGGAGACGCGCGAGGACGACGCTCCCCTGATCCGGCTCTGCGAACGCTTCAGCCACCTTCCGACCCGACTGTGCGTCGAGGCCGAACGGAGCTTCCTGCGAGGCATGGGAGGAGGATGCCTCTCCCCGGTGGCCGCCCACGCCTGGCTGGAGGGAAGCGCAATGCATATGTCGGCCGCGCATGCCGTCGAGGGGGATGTGCGCCGGTCGCAGGGCGAAGCTCCCGAGGACCAGGGCGAGCTGCTGGCCGCCCGGCTGGCGGAGGAACTCCGATGAAGCGGAGAGGCTCTTGATCCCGCATCAAGCCCGATTGCGTTTGCACCCGCGTTGCTCGCTCATCCTCCAAACGGCGACGCGGACGGCGCGCAGGCATGGCCGTCAGCTGCCCGAATCCTTCCGCACGAATCCGGACGGGGACGAGGACATCGGAAATCGCCATGCCCCCCGCCGCTTCGATCCGATGGAGTTCCGAAGGGTGTGATGCAGCCAAAGCGGGAATCAGGCCCGGGATCTCCAGGCGAGACCGCTGTGCGGACGAGCGGTTCGCCATCCTGCGTCAGCCGGCAGTCCCCTCCGGACGCCGCATGCATGGAAGTCTCAATGGGCTGTCCAGCGCGCTGGAGATCTATTTGCATGCTGCCGGGATTTCGCTCGAGACGGCAAGGCAGGCAGTAACTCCGGACATGCGGGAAGCTGCGGACGATCCGTCCGCTTCACTCCGGCCGGCCGCCTGGGGAGCCTCGGCCTGGACACGCTGAAGCCGGAGGACAGCCCGATTGCCCGCCACAGCGCCGGGGAGGGCTCCGCGGCACAGCCGGCGCTTGACCCTCGGGTCGCGATGCACTTCAATTGCCCCCCTTCCAGACATGCGGCCATGAATCCGATCAGAACTTTGCTGACGTCCTCCCTCGCCGTCCTGGCCAGCCTGGCTTTCCTCCGGGCCGACGAGGCGGCTGCCAGGGCCAAGGTCGAGGAGTTCGGGGGGCAGGTCCTGGGCATCGCCCAGAACGTCGAGGGCGTCCGGGTGCTGCTCCCTCCCCGGACATTCGAGGGAAGAGTGCTCACCGACGGGGATCTCGCGGTCCTGCCGCAGCTGGGCATGGTGGTGGAGCTGGACCTGAAAAACACCGGCATCACCGACGAAGGACTGGGCCACCTCTCGGGCCTCGCCTCGCTGCAGCGGCTCCACCTGGAGAAGACCAAGATCACCGACGCCGGGCTCCAGCACCTGAAGGGCCTTACCGAGCTGGTCTACCTCAACCTGTACGGCACCGAGGTCACCGACGCGGGACTGGAGCAGCTCAAGGGGATGTCCAAGCTGCGCAATCTCTATCTCTGGCAGACCAAGGTGAGCTTCGAGGCGGCCAAGGCCTTCCACCAGGAGCAGACCGCCGGCGGGAACGAGAACCTGGAGATCAACCTGGGTTGGGAGCAGGAGATCCTGAGCAAGGCGCGGCTGGCCGCCCTCGAGGCCCAGCGGAACCTGAACGCCGCCGAGGAGGAGGGCGGGGAGGAGGAGCAGGCGGCCGGCAGCCTCGAGGATCCCGACTTCGCCACCCAGATACTCCCCATCTTCGCCAGCCGCTGCGTCGATTGCCACGGCGAAGAGAGCCAGAAGGCCGGGCTGCGGCTGGACAGCTACGAGCTGGCCATCAAGGGAAGCAAGGAGGGCCAGGTGATCAAGGCGGGCGACCTGATCGAGAGCGTACTCTTCCAGCTGATCACCCTCCCGGCCGGGGACGACGACATCATGCCCCCCAAGGGGGATCCCCTGACCAAGGACGAGATCGCCCTGGTCAAGAACTGGATCGCCAGCGGAGCCAAGCCCAGGTCGGAGGCCGCGCCGGAGGCGGCCCCCGAGGCGGAACAGCCGGCCGAAGCGGAAAAGGACGCCGAGCCCAGCTCGGTGTTCACCGAGTACGTGCTTCCCATCTTCGCCAGCCGCTGCGTCGAGTGCCACGGCGAGGAGAGCCAGAAGGCCGGGCTGCGTCTGGACACCCTGGCCCATGTCCTCAAGGGAGCCAAGGGCGAGTCCGTGGTGGTGGCGGAGAAGCCGGACGAGAGCGCGATCTACCAGCGCATCACACTCCCGGCCGGGGACGACGACATCATGCCTCCCAAGGGGGATCCCCTGACCGAGGCGCAGACCGACCTGATCAAGCTCTGGATCCTCTCGGGCGGCAAGTAGGCGGCCGTCCTCCTTCTTCCGCCCTTGACTCCCCCGCCAGCGGGGCTAGGATTCGCCGCTCTCCCGGGCGGGGAGTCACGGACCGGTCCATGAAGACACACATCGCGAAGATCGATCTGCAGAAGCGCGCCTGGCACCTGGTCGATGCCAAGGGCGTGGTGCTGGGGCGGCTGGCGGCCAAGGTGGCCGACGTGCTCCGCGGCAAGGACAAGCCGATCTTCTCCCCCCACATGGACGCCGGGGACTTCGTGGTGGTGGTCAACGCCGAGAAGGTCGCCCTGACCGGCAACAAGGAGGAGCAGAAGGCCTACTCCACCTACTCCGGCTGGCGCGGGGGCCAGAAGCGCCACCCGGTCAAGGAGGTGAGGGCCAGCCATCCCGAGCGGATCATCGCCCATGCGGTGCGCGGAATGATCCCCAAGAACCGCCTGGGCCGCCGCCTGATGGGCAAGCTGAAGGTGTACGCCGGCCCCGACCACCCGCACCGGGCCCAGAAGCCCTCCCCCCTGAAGCTTTCCTGATCCCCATGGCGGAATACACTGCTACCGGACGCCGCAAGACCGCGGTGGCCCAGATCCGCATGGCTCCCGGAGAGGGCCGCATCACCATCAACGGAAGGGCCTTCAAGGAGTACTTCCCCCTGGAATCCCACCAGATGGCGGTCCGCCGCCCCCTCTCGGTGACCGAGACCACCGGCAAGTTCGACATCGTGGTCCGGGTCAAGGGAGGCGGCCAGACAGGCCAGGCCGAGGCGACGCGGCACGGCATCGCCCGCGTCCTGCTCAAGGCGGACGCCGAGCTGCGCCCCAGCCTCAAGTCCGGGGGACTGCTGACCCGGGATCCCCGGATGAAGGAGCGCAAGAAGTACGGCCAGCCCGGAGCCCGCCGCCGCTACCAGTACAGCAAGCGCTAGGATTCCCTCCGAAGGCTGCCTTCGCCCCGGCGTCTTCGCCAGTCCGCGCTGCCGGTACGCGCTGGAGGAACAGCCTTCCGGAACCGGCCTGGGAGATCCCCGCATAGCCTGCTGCGGCCCTGCCGCTCCCCATGGGGAGCTCGCCCTCACCCGGTTCTTCGGGGAGGGCTTCTCCGATCAGATCAGCTCCCGGATCGGGGACACGCCCGAGTCGACCAGGTAGTGGGGACGACCCTGGTTGTCCTCCACCGTGGCGGTGCGGACATCGATCCCCAGGCTGTGGTAGAGGGTGGCGAAGACTTCCTGGAAGCGGACCGGACGCTCGGCCACTTCGGCTCCGTGGCGATCGGTGGCGCCGATGACCTGGCCGGTGCGCATTCCCCCTCCGGCCAGGAGGGCGAAGTTGGCCTGGGGCCAGTGATCCCGGCTGTTGTTCCGGTTGATCTTGGGCGTGCGTCCGAACTCCCCCCAGACCACCACCGACACGTCCCGGTCCAGCCCCCGTTCGTGCAGGTCGGACAGCAAGGCCGACAGGCCCTGGTCGAGCAGAGGGAACTCCTCGCGTGAACGGGGAAAGTTCATGCCGTCGCCCCCGTGCCAGTCCCAGCGGCTGTAGTTGAGGGTGACTACCCGGGCCCCGGCCTCGACCAGGCGGCGGGCCACCAGGAAGTTGCGGATCATCTTCGGAGCGCCGTCCCGCTGGTAGGCGGGATCGTTCTGCCCGTAGCGCTCCAGGATCGCGGGATCCTCCCGGGAGAGATCGAGCGCGTCCACCAGGCCGGTTCCCGACAGGATGCTCATCGCCTGCTGGCCGAAGGAGTCCATCCCCTCCATCACTCCGCTGGCGTCGGCGTCCCGCCGGAAGCGGTCGAAGGAGCGAAGCAGCCTCTGGCGATCCTCCAGCCTTTCCAGGGGGATGCCCTGCAGCGACATGTCCTGGGGCGGCGCCAGGGGATCCTTGCCCACCAGGTTCATGGGATTGTGGGAAGGCGCGATGAATCCGGCGTCCCCCTCCTCGCCCCAGTGCCGGAAGCGGGTGGGATACATCATGGAGAGGTTGGCGGGCATCCCGTTGCGGCCCTTCATGAGGCTGGACACCCAGGAGCCGATCATCGGCCAGCCGCCCTGGGGAGCCCGGTCCGAGCGCCTGTGGCCGGTCATGCACTGGTAGCAGTCGTGGCGGCTGTCGGAATCGGCCAGGGACCGGACGATGGCGAAGCGGTCGGCCATTCGGGCCAGGCGGGGGAAGAGCTCGCAGATCTCCATCCCGGGGACGTTGGTGCGGATGGGGCGGAACTCCCCGCGGATCTCCACCGGAGCCTCGGGCTTGAGGTCGAAGGTGTCGATGTGGGAGGGCCCTCCTGGAAGGAAGATGTTGATCAGCGCCTTGCTGGAGCTGCCGATCCCCGTCTCGGCCTCGATCCGCAGCAGCTGGGCCAGTGAGAGGCCCCCGGCGGCCAAGCCGCCCACCTTGAGGAACTGCCTCCGGGAGACGCCATCGCACTGGCGTCCCCTCCCATCCAACAGACCAGACAAGTTGAGCATGGCTTCCTAACCTCCAATGGACGCTAGCACGGTATCGCTTCCCCGGCAAGCGGGGAAGCGATCCGCTTGGCCAGCGTCTTTCAGATTGCGGCCCCTCCTCCCTGTCCTGTAGCGTGCGCCCCCATGGGATTGGCGAGGAAACTGGACCATACCCGGTACCGGGTCGGCGATCTGGAGCGGAGCGTGAAGTTCTACCGGGAGGTCCTGGGGCTCGAGGAGATCCGGCGCCACAAGTCCCCCCGGGGTTCGGAACTGGTTTTCCTGAAGGCGCCGGAAAGCGAGGAGCTTATCGAGCTGTGCTTCTTTCCCGACAGCGGGCCGGTCCAGGTGCAGGAAGATCTGACCCACCTGGCCTTCACCGTCGACTCGCTGGAAGCGTTCGGGGAGCACCTGAAGGCGCTGGGGCTCTCCTACTCCGATGGCCCGACCATGCGTTCCGACGGCAGCGGCGGCTTCGCCTTCATCGACGCCCCCGAAGGCTACGAGATCGAGCTTGTCGAACGCAATCCGGTCCAGTAGGAGAGCCGGCCGCTTCCCGGGTCCCGCCTGCTTCGGCTTCCGGAACCGGCGCTGATGGCTGAAGCCTGAGAGATGGATCCTTGGAGGCGATAAGCGAATAACAAAGATGATCCTCTGCATCAGCGGCGAGAAGACTTATCCGCTTGCCAGGGAACTCGCAGGACTGACAGGAGAGACCGCCACATTTGCGATCGCCGCCGCGCTTCTGGGAGCGCCTGGAACGCGAAAGTCCCAGGCCCTATCGGAGAAGAGGATGTACGCGAAATGCATGCCGTCGCCAAGCGCTGCGACAGGCGCCTGAGTGACAGGCCTGCTGACGGCGAGCACCGCAGACAGCTTTCTCTCGAGATCGGCGGCATGCTCCATGGCGAATGGGGCCTGCACCAAGCGATAGCCGACAGTTCCTCAGCAGTTTCGGTCCTGTCCCGCGGAGCCTGATCCGTCGTAGACCGAGAAGGCGATCCCCGGCTCCGCCCGTTTGCGGCAGGAGACGGAGTTCACCGGAGTTCCAGCTTCTCGGACCAACCCGGAATGGAAGCGGCAGCCTTCCAGGAACTGCAGGGAGGACAAGGCGGACTGGCAAGGCAGGGAGCTTGGATACGCTGCCCTGCAAGCCGAATGGAACGCCCTCAGAGGCGATCCGGCGGTAGTCGCCGGGATCCTCCGCCGTGGCGGGATACGGACACCGGGGGCAGGCGGACGCAGGACAATGGCCTGGCGAAAGGTCCGGAAAACCCGGGGCACGCCCCGAGGAACGAGCCCGAGCCCCAGGGCGGGGACTTCAGTCTCCGGCCTCCTCCCCCTGCTCCCAGCGGGGATAGACCTCGGCGGGGAGCTGGCCCCGCCGAATCATCTCGTGCAGATCCCGGATGATCGTGCGGCGGGAGACGCGGTACTCCCGGGCCAGGGCCGATATGTTGGGACGCCCTGAGCTCTGGTCCAGCCTCCGCCCGATCTGGACCTGGCGGCTGAGCCTGTCGATGGAGCGGGTGAGGAGAGCCTCCACATCGATGCGGCGCGAGCGCTCCAGAGACTCGAACTGCTTGAGCACCTCCTTCTCGCTGCACTCCTCCAGGGCGGTGGAGACCACCTTGAGGAGCTCCTCGATGTCGACCGGCTTCGAAAGGCAGTAGTGGGCCCGGCGGGGGCCTTGCAGGACGTTGAGACGCTCCTGGACCTCGAGGACTCCCGAGACCACCACCACCGGTATGTGGGGCAGCAGGTTCTTGAAGAAGTCGAGGAAGACCAGGCCCTCCTCCCCGTCCTCCAGCACATGGTCCAGGATCACCAGATCGGGCACGTTGCCTGCCACCAGCTTCATGGCGTCCGAGGCACGGGCGACCCGGATCAGATCGAAGCCGGAGAGGACCTCCTCGTAGATCTCGTACTGGAGGTTCTCGTCCTCGACCACCAGGATCCGGGCCCGTGAGTCACTCATCGGCGGGTAGAGGATCGGAATTGCGCCGGTAGTCCCGGATCATCCGGTAGTAGCTGAACGAGGTCTGGAACTGGACTCCGGTGCGGCGGGCCCAGCTCTCCCAGGAACGCCGCATGGCGGCCGCACGGCGGGGGCGGTCCCCGATCAGATCTCGGCTCTCGGTCCGATCCCGCTCCATGTCGTAGAGCTCCCAGGGTCCCTCCCCGCTCCAGACCAGCTTCCACTTCCCCTCCCGCATGGCCCTGTTGCCCTCGTGCTCCCAGTAGAGCGTCCGATGGCGAACCGGCGGATCCGCCTCCTTCAGCAGGGGAACCAGAGACTCCCCGGCATGGGGATGGATGGATCGGCCCTCCAGCTCTTCGGGGTATTCCGCCCCGGAGAGCTCCAGGCAGGTGGGCATGAAGTCGGGAAGGTATCCCGGCTCCTCCACCCACTCCCCCCTCCGGGAGGGAGGGATTCCACTTGGCCAGTGCACGATCAGCGGAGTCGCCATGCCTCCTTCGTGGACGAAGTGCTTGTAGAGGCGGAACGGCGTGTTGGAGACGTTGGCCCAGGCGCGGCCGCAGCGGGGCCCGCTGGTCCCCTGCGTGCTCAGGGGATTGCGGATTCTTTCCTCTCCGCCTGCGCCGAGGACGCCCCCCTCGGCGCAGGCGCCGTTGTCGGCCAGGAAGAAGATCGCAGTGTCTTCGAGCACCCCCAGGGCCTCCAGGCGGTCCACCAGCCGGCCCACGTTGCGGTCCACCGCTTCCACGCACCCGGCGTAGGCCGCCATCCGCAGATCCAGGATCCGCTGCTGCTCCCCGGAGAGGGAGCCCCAGTCCGGGCCTTCGTGGGGGGCCGGACGCCAGTGGGCGGGGACCAGCCCCATGGCCCGCTGGCGCTCCAGCCTGCGCCTCGATATCTCCTCCCAGCCCGCCCGGTAGGTGCCCTCGTAGCGGGCCAGATCCTCGGGCTTGGCCTGGAGCGGCCAGTGGGGGGCGGTGTAGGCCAGGTAGAGGAAGAAGGGGCGGCCCTCCTCCTCCAGGGCCTCCTCCACGAAGCGGATGGCGTGGTCGGTGAACGCGTCGGTGATGTAGAAGCCCTCGCCGGGCGCGGCCGGATCGTTCATCAGGGTCAGGCCCCGCTTCCCCTCGGGCCTCAGGTAGTGGCTGGCGCCGGCCAGGATCCCGTAGTAGCGGTCGAAGCCCCGCTGCAGGGGCCATCCATCGCGGCGGTGGTACGAAAGATGACACTTTCCGCTCATCAGGGTGCGGTAGCCGGCCTTCCCCAGCGCCTCGGCCAGCGTCACGCAGTTCCGGTTGAGGTAGCCCTGGTAGGGATCGTCCTCCAGGGGGCTGGGCGTCTCGGGAGTCTCGGTCATGTGCCCGATGCCCGCCTGGTGGGGGTGCAGGCCGGTAAGCAGGCTCGCCCGGGTGGGGCAGCACCGCCCGGTGTTGTAGAACTGCTTGAAGCGAAGGCCCCGAGCCGCCAGGCGGTCCAGCCTGGGGGTGCGGATCTCGCCGCCGTAGCAGCCGAGATCGGAGAAGCCCATGTCGTCCGCCATGATCACCACGATGTTGGGCTGCCCGGCCTGCAGGGGCACCGGCGCGGCCAGGAACCCGCAGAGGGCGGCCAGGGCGCGCCCTCCCGTCATATCAGGGGGGTGAGCCCGGGACGGGCCATGGGGCGGACCGGCAGATCCATGTCCCAGGAGAGGACGTCGGGAACCAGGTTCTCCTGGGAGTTCATCGCCTCCTCCCAGGTCACCTCCTTGCCGGTGTAGGCGGCCAGGCGCCCCATGACTCCCATCATGCAGCTGGTCACCATGCGGTCCCCGTCGTTGATCGGCTCTCCGGCCCGGATCGAGGCGAAAAGCTCGTCGTGCTCGATCTGGTACATGTCCTTCTTGGGTCCGCTGAACATCCAGGGATCGGCGCTGTCGATGCGCACCCGGCTCCAGCCCTCGATCAGGCCGGTCCCCTTCGAGCCGTAGATGTAGTCGCTGTTCTCGTTGTAGCAGCCGGCGATCTGGCGGCTGCCCAGGTGGGTCCGGATCCCGCCGGCGTACTCGTAGGCCACCGAGAAGTGGTCGAAGATGTTGCCTCCGTGCGCCGGGACCTGGCGCCCCCCGTTGGCGACCGCCTTGACCGGCATCTCCTCGCCCATGGCCCAGGCGATCTTGTCCACGCTGTGGATCGCCTGCTCCAGGATGCTGTCCCCGCTCAGCCAGACGAAGTTCTGCCAGTAGCGCAGCTGCCATTCGACGTCGGTCGTCTCCGGCCCGCGCTCGGTCTCGGGGACGATGGGGTTGACCGGGCCGGTGTAGTAGGTGGCGTAGATCGAGCGGATCTCGCCGATCGCCCCGTCGAGGATCCGCTGGTAGAGCTGCCTCCTGGGCGTGTCGTAGCGCCAGCAGAACCCCGCCACGATCGCCAGCTTCCGCCTCTTGGCCTCGGCCACCGAGGCCATCACCGAGCGCAGTCCCGCGGAGTCGGTGGCCATCGGCTTCTCGCAGAAGACGTGCTTGCCCGCGGCCACCGCCGCCTGGAGGTGCCGGGGGCGGAAGGCGGGAGGCGAGGTCAGGATCACCAGGTCCACTCCGCTGTCGATCACCTGCTGGTAGGCGTCGAGACCCAGGAAGCGGGTGCCGGCGTCCACGTCGATGCGCTGCGAGAGGGGAGCCTGGTCGAGGGCGCTCTTGGTCCGGCCAAGGGCCCGCAGGCTGCCCTCCAGCTTGTGGTCGAAGACGTCGGCAATGGCCGTCAGGCGGGCGCCGGGATCGGCGTCCAGCGCCTGCCTGGCCGCTCCGGTCCCCCGGCCCCCGCAGCCGATCAGCCCCACCCGGATGGTCTCCGAGTCCTGGGCCCGGGCCTTGCCGGGGCCGAGCAGCACGTAGGGAGCCACCATGCCTCCCGCCACCGCGGCGGACGAGGCCTGGAGGAACTCGCGGCGGGTGGCGGTCTCCCGCCCGGTCTGGTCCTGTCTCTTCTCCATGGGTTGGTGTGGTTCGGTCACTGGGCCTTCTCCAGCAGGTGGCGGACCCGGTCGTACTCGGGGTTGACGCACTTGTCGCCCCAGCGCTTTAGCACCGCCAGCAGTCCGGCGTCCGATTCGGTCACCAGGCCCTGGTCCCCGGTCTCCTCGATCCAGCCGTCCAGGAGCCTGCGGTGCCGCTCCAGGACGGACCGGAATCGGGGATTGCCGGCCAGGTTGCGGATCTCGTGGGGATCGCTGCCCAGGTCGTAGAGCTCCTCGGCGGGCTTGCGGGGGCCGAAGAAGACCAGCTGGGTACGGTCCATCCCCCCTTCGGCCATGAGCCGCCGGAACTCCTGGGAGACGGGCCAGGGATCCTTGTAGCTGGGCTGCATGTAGGGACGCTCGGGCAGGTAGTTGCGCAGGTACTTGAAGCGCGGGGTCACCAGGGCCCGGATGCGCTCGATGGTGTAGTCGCAGCGGTCCCGGGCCGCGGTCACGAACTCCCGCTCCAGGTGATCGGGGGACAGGAAGTCGCTCCCCTCCATGTACCCGGGGATCCCGATGCCGGCCAGGGCCAGCGAGGCGGGGGCGATGTCGATGCCGCTGACCAGATCCCGGCGCGCCCGGCCGGCCTCGATCCCCGGCCCCGCCACGATCAGCGGCATGCGGATGCCCCCTTCGTAGAGGTACTGCTTGTGCCGGTGCAGCTTGTAGCCGTGATCGCTGAACAGGAAGATCACGGTGCTCTCCCGGAGTCCGTCGCGCTCGAGCCGGGCGAGGATCTCGCCCACCTGCGAGTCGGTGTGGATCAGGCAGTCGTAGTGGTGGGCGATCTCCTCGCGCACCAGCTGCGTGTCCGGATAGTAGGGAGGCACCGGGACCGTGCTCCGGTCCACGGTGCGCGCGGCCCGCCTCCCCAGCTTGCCTCCCCGGAGCTGGAGCTGCCCGAAGAAGGGCGTCCCCTCGGGCTTGAGGCTCCAGCCGGTTCCCGGCCTCCTCTCGGAGTACATCGCGTCGAGGTCGTGATCGAAGTTGTAGTCGTCCTTGCCGGTGTCGTTGAAGGTGTAGTAGCCGGCCTGGCGGAAGATCTCGGGCAGGGTGCGCACGCCTTCCGGAAGGGGGATGTGGTCGTAGTCCTCCCCCAGATCCTGTCCCCGGAACTCGGCCCGGCCGCTGCGGTGGTTGTGGAGCCCGAAGCTGGTCTGCATCGCCCCCACGATGATCGCCGAGCGGGTAGCCGAGCAGACCCCCGACGGAGTGTAGAAGCGGTCGAACCGGATCCCCTCTTCGGCCAGGCCGTCGATGTGGGGAGTGTCGATCAGGGTCTCGCCGTAGCAGCCGAACCAGCCGCTCACGTCCTCCAGGTAGATCCAGAGAATGTTCGGCCTCGCGCTCTCCGACTGGAGAAGGCCTCCCGCCAGGAACGCCGCGAAGGCCCAGAGACACCTTGCCTTGCTCATTTTCGCCATTGTTGCCTTCCGGCTAGGGCTGTCAACTGTTTGGCAGGCCCTTCCCGTGCCGGCGATCGGACGGGTTCCGGGAGGCTCCGGCGATCGAGCACCGGCATCTGGCCCCAGGAAAGCCTCGAGCGGAGTCCGGATCCGAAGCCGGAATCCAGCGCTGTTTCGGTTTCCCGAGTCCGGTGATCGGAGCCTCGATCCGCCGGAAAAGCCAGCGAGCTCTGCGCTTGCGGAAGCCCGGAACCTGTCCTGCGGGATGCGCCTGCTCCGCCATGAGGAACCGTACTGGATCTGCCAGGCCTTGCAGCCCGGATGCCGATGGCGGCAGACGCCGCCTCGATCGTCCTCTCCAGCTTCCCCCGCTCGTTCCGGATGCCCTTCCTCGGGTTTCCGGGACCGCCCAGAAGGCGCTGGAGCCGGACGGCTTCCGTCCAGGAAGCGTCTTCGTCGGGCGCCGGATCTATCGGACCACGCGGGCGCCGGCTCCGGACACTATCCCCTCCACCTCCTTGAGGGTGGCCATGGAGGTGTCCCCTGGAGTGGTCATCGCCAGGGCGCCGTGGGCCGCCCCCAGATCGACCGCCCTCTGGGGATCCTGGCCGGTGAGGAAGCCGTAGATGAGGCCCGAGGCGAAGCTGTCGCCTCCTCCGACCCGGTCCAGGATCTCCAGCCCGGGAAACTCCATCGAGTGGTGGAAGCCTCGGTCGGCCCAGCAGAGGGCGCTCCAGTCGTTGATCGTGGCGGTGCGCACCGCCCTCAGGGTGGTGGCGGCGACCCGGAAGTTGGGGAAGGCGGCCACCGCCCGCTCGATCATCGCCCGGAACTTGTCGGCCTGCAGGTCGCTCAGGCTGGAGTCCACCCCTTCCACCTCGAAGCCCAGGCAGGCGGTGAAGTCCTCCTCGTTGCCGATCATCACGTCGACGTGGCGCGCGATGCGCCGGTTGACCTCCTGGGCCCGGGCCTTTCCGCCGATGGACTTCCACAGCGAGGGCCGGTAGTTGAGATCGTAGGAGACCACGGTCCGGTGGCGCCTAGCCGCCGATACCGCCTCCTCGGCCAGATCGGCGGCGCTTTCGGAGAGAGCCGCGAAGATGCCCCCGGTATGCAGCCAGCGGACCCCCTGGGCCCCGAAGAGCTCGTCCCAGTCCACGTCCCCGGGCTTCATCTGCGAGGCCGCGGTGATCCCCCGGTCGGGCACCCCCAACGCGCCCCGGATGCCGAAGCCCCTCTCGGTGAAGTTGAGGCCGTTGCGGACGGTCCGCCCCACCCCGTCGTAGGGAATCCACTGGATCCAGGAGGTGTCCACACCGCCGCGGAGGATGCAGTCCTCCAGCAGGCGGCCCACCTCGTTGTCGGCGAAGGCGGTCACCACCGCGGTGCGCATCCCGAAGCAGCGGCGCAGGCCCCTCGCCACGTTGTACTCTCCCCCTCCCTCCCACACCCGGAACTGGGTGGCGGTGCGCACCCGGCCCTCCCCGGGATCCAGCCGCAGCATGATCTCGCCCAGGGACACCAGGTCGAACTGGCACTCCTGGGCAGGCCGTATTTCCAGCGATGCCATGATACGGCGGGGACCCTAGGGATCCTCCAGGCAGGTGTCGAAGACATTCCCCCCTCCCGCCCGGGGCCGGACAGGCTGGGGGCTTCCTGCTGCGGTCGGGCCGCCACGGGGCGGAAGGAGCCTTCCAGGGGACGCGCAGCGGCCCGTCCGGCCAGCCCCTGCGGGATCCGGGGACGGGCCCTTCAGCGGCTCTTGAGGATCCAGGCCAGCGCTGGATCGGGGAACGGCCGCAGCCTCCGATCGCCGTCTCCCGCAAGGCTCCGGAGCGGCCGGGAATGGGCGTCCGGGCGTGTCGACAATCGGTCGATGGAACCTTGACAAGATCCGGTTGCCCCCGGGATCGAAATCGGATTATCTGCCTGCCCTATGCCCAGCACCCCCCCCCTGAAGCTCGAAAGCAACGGCAGCGAGAAGAAGCTCTCCGGCCTGGCGGCCGAGGGGGGGCGCCTCCCCCCCCACTCGCTGGAGGCGGAGATGGGGGTTCTGGCCTGCATCGTGATCGACTGCGGAAGCGAGGCGCTCGCCGAGACGATCCGCCTGCTCCCCGAGGCTCACGAGGCCTTCTACGACCTGCGCAACCGGACCATCTACAAGGAGCTGCTCTCGATGTTCGAACGCGGCGACACGGTGGACTGGCTCACCCTGCTGGAGGCGCTGCGCCAGAGCGGGAACCTGGAAAGGGCGGGAGGCGAGGGCTACCTGATCGAGTTCCCCCAGGCGACCCACTCCGCCGCCAACCTCCCCTACTACCTGGAGATCCTCAAGAGCAAGTCGGTCCTGCGGCGCATCATCTCCAGCTGCAACCAGGCCATCACCATCGCCTACGACTCGCCCCAGGACACCCACCAGGCCCTCGACGAGGTGGAGAGGATGATCCTCTCCATCTCCCAGGACCGCGAGCACCCCTCCCTCGGCCAGCTGGTCAAGGAGACCGTGGCCAAGCTGCAGGAGTGGCACGACAGCAAGGAGACCGTATCCGGACTCAAGACCGGCTTCGCCGACTTCGATCGGTTAACCCTGGGGCTCCATCCGGGAGAAATGGTGGTGATCGCCGCGCGTCCCAGCATGGGGAAGACCTCGCTGGCGATGAACATCGCCGAGGAAGTGGCCAGGGAGCATCCGGTGGGGATCTTCAGCCTGGAGATGACCGCCGACCAGCTGGTGCTGCGGATGCTCTGCTCCAGGGCCGAGATCAACATGCGGGACGCCCGCGAAGGGGTGTTCGAGGACCACGAGTTCCAGCGGATCACCCAGGCCTCGGGCCAGATCTCCCAGCTCCACCTCTACCTGGACGACACCCCGGCTCTGAAGATCCTGGAGCTGAAGGCGCGCGCCCGGCGCATGCACCAGAAGCACGGGATCAAGCTCGTGGTGATCGACTACCTCCAGCTGCTCCAGGCCTCCGGCCGGAGCGAGAACCGGCAGCAGGAGATCACCGCCATCTCGGCGGGGATCAAGTCGCTGGCCAAGGAGCTGAAGATTCCGGTGGTGGTGCTCAGCCAGCTCAACCGGGAAGTGGAGAACCGCCAGGGCAAGCCCAGGATGTCCGATCTGCGGGAATCGGGATCGATCGAGCAGGATGCCGACGTGGTGGGCCTGCTCTACGTGCCCGACGAGGAGCAGGATCGGGTGGAGGCCGGGGAGTCCAGCCACGGGGTCAACCTGCTCATCGCCAAGCAGCGCAACGGCCCCACCGACGACATCCCGCTGACCTTCCGCAAAAACTTTACAAAGTTCTCCAGCCGCGCTAGCCAGAGCGAAGGCGGGTTCCGCCCAGGAGCGCAGGACTGACTGAGGGATGAGAATAAGGGAAGGGCTGCACCCGAGGCTCTGGCTCCTGGCGGGCCTGTGCCTCCTGGGGAGCCTCCGGCCCTCGGCGCAGACCGTCGAGGAGATCGCCATCGAGCATGTCGGCCCCCCGGCCCTGGGGGAGGAGCGCATTCTGGCCAACATCCAGAGCCGGGTGGGCGAGCCGGCCGCCCCGGCTCGCATCAACCAGGACATCAAGTCGCTGCTGGCCACCGGCTACTTCCACAACGTCAACGTGTCCCGGGAGAGGACCGCGGGCGGCGGCCTCAGGCTGGTCTTCTCGGTGCAGGGCAGGCCCCTGCTCTCCGAAATCGCCATCTCGGGCAACCGGAAGTACCGCACCCGGACCCTGCGCCGGCAGATCGAGTCGGAGACCGGGCGCCCCCTGAGCGAGAAGCAGCTCTTCGCCGACGCCACCGCGATCCGGGAGTTCTACGAGAAGAAGGGCTACCGGAACACCACCGTCGAGTACGTCACCGACATCGACCAGGAGAAGGGGACCGGACGGGCCACCTTCCGGATCGCGGAGGCTCCCAAGGTGCGCATCCGCAAGGTGGCCTTCGAGGGGGCGCAGGCCTTCAGCCAGCGCAAGCTGAGGAGGACCGTCAAGACCCGCAAGCGGTGGGCCTTCTCCTGGCTGACCGGCTCGGGGGTCTTCAAGGAGGAGCAGTTCCTGGAGGACCGCGAGCGGCTCCGGGACCTGTACTACGAGAACGGCTACCTCGACTTCGCCATCGAGGACGTCCGCTTCGACTACCCCAGCGAGGACTCGATGCACATCGCCCTGGTTATCAGCGAGGGGAGCCAGTACCGGCTTGGCAACCTGCAGATCGAGGGCAACGAGGTGTTCGACACCCGGACCATTCTCTTCCGCGACTCGCGCCGGGGGCCGAGCAGCCGCCTGCCCATGGTCCCCGGCGACGTGTTCACCCCCGAGGGCTTCACCAGCAACAGCGAGGCGGTCAGGGATCTGTACGAGAGCCAGGGCTACCTGGGCCCGGCCAACCAGGGGGACACCCGGATCGTCCCGATCCAGTCGGCCAACACCGCCGAGGGAACCATGGACATCCGCTACCGGATCGAGGAGGGGGATCAGTCCTTCGTGGAGCAGATCGAGGTCCGGGGCAACACCAAGACCAAGGACAAGGTGGTCCGCCGGGAGCTGGCGATCGCCCCCGGGCAGCCCTTCAACATGGTGCGGGCCCGGCTCAGCAAGACCCGTCTGGAGGGGCTGGAGTACTTCGACTCGGTGGACCTGAGCGTGGAGCCCACCGACATCCCCGACCGCAAGAACCTGATCGTCAAGGTGGCCGAGAAGGCGCAGGGGACCGGGAACTTCGTGGTGGGAGCCGGCTTCAACTCGGTGGAGAAGCTGGTGGGCTTCGTCGAGCTGAGCCAGGGCAACTTCGACATCGGCAAGCCCCCGCTCTTCCAGGGCGGCGGGCAGAAGCTGATGCTGCGCACCCAGATCGGCACCCGCAGGCAGGACTACCAGATCGTGTTCGTCGAGCCCTGGCTCTTCGACCGCAAGCTGGAGCTCTCCACCAGCCTCTACCACCGGGAGCTGGACTTCCTGAGCAGCATCTTCAACGAGACCCGCACCGGCGGGACCCTGGCCCTGCGCTCCCCCCTGTTCAGCGACTTCGTGATCGGGGAGATGGGCTACACCCTGGAATCGGTGGAGATCACCGACGTGAGCCCCAACGCCTCCCAGGTGTTCCTCGAGGAGGTGGCCGAGGGAAGGCGGCTGGTCTCCAAGATCCACCCCACCCTCTACTACGACACCCGCAGCGGGGGAAGGCTGCCCAGCTCGGGCCAGCTGACCCGCCTGCGCACCCAGCTGGCCGGAGGCGTCATGGGGGGGAACACCGACTTCTACAAGATCGAGCTGGGCCACAAGCGGTTCCTGCGGGGCCTGCGGGAGAGCCACATCGTCGAGCTGCTGGGGACGGTGAGCGTGATCCAGGAGTACGGCGACTCGGACCGGGTCCCCCTCTTCGACCGGAGCTTCCTGGGAGGGCTCTACTCGCTGCGGGGATTCCGCTTCCGGGAGGTGGGCCCCAGGGACCACTTCGGGGAGCCGATCGGGGGGCGGACCAGCTGGATGGCCTCGGTGGAGTACAGCGTTCCGGTCACCGAGCGCTTCCGCCTGGCCGCCTTCTACGACGCCGGCATGGTCTACCAGGACGCCTTCAGCTTCGACACCGCCTACCGGTACCAGGTCGGCGAGGAGATACGGACCGGGCGGACCGAGGCCTACAACGACAACGCCGGCCTGGGGATGCGCCTGGAGCTGCCCATCGGCCCCCTGCGGCTGGACTACGGGATCCCCATCAGCTCCGATCCGGGCTTCGGCGACTCGGGCCGGTTCAACTTCGGCGTCGGCTGGGAGCGCCCCTTCTGATCGCCTCCCCGCTTTTTCTTTCCACCCCGCGGCTTCCCCCTAGAATCGGGCCGCGCGCCCTCGCGCCCCTGCACCAGCCATGACCCCATCGAGAATCTTCCTGGGCCTCCTGCTCCTGTGTCCCCTGACGGCCGGCGCCCAGCAGCGCATCGCCACGGTCGACATGCAGAAGGTGTTCGACGGCTACTACAAGACCGTCCAGCTGACCAAGGAGCTGGACAAGGAGAAGGCGCAGTACACCGCCGTGTTCGAGGAGATGCGGGAAGACCACAAGGACCAGGAGGAGAGCTACAGGCTGCTGCTGGAGTCGGTGGAGGATCCGGCCATCAGCGAGTCCGAGAGCACCCGCCGCTCGCTGGAGGCCCGCAAAGCCAGGGAGCTGATCACCAAGCTGGAGCAGGATATCAACAGCTACCAGCAGGCCACGGTGGTCCGCCTGCAGGAGACCACCAACCGGGACCGCGCGAGGCTGGTGAAGGAGATCCAGGAGGTGATCCGCGCAATCAGCCGCGCCCAGGGCTACGCCCTGGTCCTCGACTCCAAGGCCCAGGGTCCCAACGGCACTCCTCTGATCCTCTACTCCGACGCCTCCATCGACCTGACGCAGACGGTGCTCGGCAGGCTCAACGAGGGACGGCCCGAGCCCTCCGAGTAGGCGGACTCCCCCCGGCCGCCATCCCGGCAATGACCGACTCCGCCGCCCTGGACGAGAGGGTCGCCGAGATCTACCGGACCGCGCTCGATCCGCTGGCCCGGACGCTGGCCTTCGAGATGCCGCTGCGGCCCTCGCGGTCCCCCCGGCGCCCCACCGTGCTCTTCCTGGGGAACCACTCCTCGGGCAAGTCCTCGTTCATCAACCACCTGCTGGGCTCGGCGCAGCAGAAGACGGGGCTGGCCCCCATGGACGACGGCTTCACCATCCTGACCCACGGGGAGGAGCCCGACAGCCTGGACGGCCCCACGGTGGCCACCCACCCCCGGCTGGCCTGCCGCGACCTGGAGCAGCTGGGGCCGGCCTTCCTCTCGCGGCTCCGCCTGAGGGCCCTGCCCAGCCCCATCCTGGAGGAGCTGGACCTGATCGACAGCCCGGGCATGATCGACTCGTCGGCGGGCTCCCCCGGACGCGACTACGACTTCGAGCGCAGCCTGCGCGCCTTCGCCGAGCGCTCCGACCTGATCCTGTTCCTGTTCGATCCCGGCAAGCCGGGGACCACCGCCGAGACGGTGGACTCCTTCACCCGGACCCTGGCGGGCCTGGAGCACAAGCTGCTCATCCTGATGAACAAGGCCGACCAGCTCTCCAGCATGCGGGACTTCGCCCGCTCCTACGGGGCCCTCTGCTGGAACCTCTCCAAGGCCATCCCCACCAAGGACATGCCCCACATCTACACCACCTACCTGCCCGGCCAGCCCCCCTCCCCCTCCTCCATCCCCCTGGAGGACTTCGACCGGGCCCGGGAGGAGATCGAGAGGGAGATCCGGGGCGCCCCCGCCCGGAGGGACGACAACCTGGTCACCGATCTGGTCCAGAACGCCCGCAGGCTCTGGATCCACGCCCGGGTATGCGGCCAGATCGGGCGCGGCTGGGCGCGGCTGGCGCTCTGCTGGAACGGCCTGGCCCTGTCCCTGCTGGCGCTGGTCCTGCTGGGCGGCCTGCTCTTCTGGGAGCAGCTCTCGGGCGGAAACCGCGCCCTGCTGGCCCTGGCCGGAGCCGTTCTTCCCGTCCTGGCGTTCCTGGCGGGACTGTTCCTTCAGAGGCGCCTCAAGGCCTCCCTGCAGCGGCCCGAGGAGCTCGACCGGCACTTCTCCCTGGCCTTCCACCGGGAGCTGGCCCTGGGGGAGAGGACCGACCTCCAGGCCTCCTGGCAGGGCCAGCGCCCCTTCCTGGCCAAGGCCCTGGAGGTGCTTCCCATGGCGAGGCTGTCGCTCGCCTGGATCCGGCGCAGAAGGGTGCGGCGGCTGGAGGAGGCCCTCGAGGGCGCCATCCCCGAGCTGCGCCGGAGCATCGGCCAGGGCTCCGCTCCCCCCGCGGCTCCATGAAGGCGAAGATCACCATCCTCCCCAAGCCCTCGGTGCTCGATCCCCAGGGCAGCGCGGTCGCAGCCGCCCTCGCCCAGATGGGGCACGGGGAGGTGGCCGGGACCCGGGTGGGCCGCTACATCGAGCTGGAACTGGGCCGCGACACCCCCCAGGTCCGGGAGGGCGTCCGCCAGGCCTGCCGCGACTTCCTGAGCAACCCGGTGATCGAGGACTTCGAACTGGTCTTCGAGTAGGCCGGGGGATCCGATGAAGGTCTCGGTGGTCCGCTTCCCCGGCTCCAACAGCGACCAGGACTGCGTCCACGCGGTCCGGACTCTGGGCCACCGGGCCGACTACCTGTGGCACAGGGAGGACCGGATCGGGGACTGCGACGCCATTCTGGTTCCAGGCGGATTCTCCTACGGGGACTACCTGCGGGCGGGAGCCATCGCCCGCTTCAGCCCGGTGATGGACGCGGTGCGGGAGTTCGCCCGAGGCGGGGGGCCGGTGCTGGGCATCTGCAACGGCTTCCAGATCCTCTGCGAGGCGGGCCTCCTTCCCGGGGCCCTGGTGCGCAACCGGGGGCTCCGCTTCGTCTGCCGGTGGGTCCACCTGCGCACCGAGAACCGGAGCACTCCCTTCACCCGGGCCGTTCCCGAGGGGCTCGCGCTGCATGTCCCGGTTGCCCACGGCGAGGGCTGCTACCTGGCCGGCGAGGACCGGCTGGAGCGGATGGAGGCGGAGGGGCAGGTGCTGTGGCGCTACTGCGGCCCGAAGGGGGAGGCGGATCCGGAGGCCAATCCCAACGGCTCGGAGGGCGGCATCGCCGGCGTCTGCAGCCCCGAGGGCAACGTGGCGGGGCTGATGCCCCATCCCGAGCGGGCCTGCGAGGACATCCTCGGCAGCGATCACGGCCGCTGGATCCTGGAGAGCCTGCTGGGAGGAGCCGCCCCGGAGCCCTGATGGAGGAGTCCTTCTCCAGGGAGGAGATCGAGGCCCTCGGGCTGAGCGTCGAGGAGTACGAGGAGATACTGCGGATCCTCGAGCGCCGCCCCACCCTCTGCGAGCTGGGGATCTTCTCGGTGATGTGGAGCGAGCACTGCTCCTACAAGCACACCCGCCCCCTGCTGCGACGGCTCCCGGCCGACTCCCCCCGGATCCTGGTCCGGGCCGGGGAGGAGAACGCCGGGGTGGTGGACATCGGGGACGGGCTGGCCGTGGCCTTCAAGATCGAGTCCCACAACCATCCCAGCGCGGTGGAGCCGTTCCAGGGAGCGGCCACCGGCGTGGGGGGGATCCTGCGCGACATCTTCACCATGGGGGCCCGTCCGGTCTGCCTGGGCAACTCGCTGCGCTTCGGGCCGCTGGACTCCCCCCGGACCCGCCGGCTCTTCTCCCAGGTGGTGGCCGGCATCGGCCACTACGGGAACTGCTTCGGCACGCCCACCGTGGCCGGCGAGGTGGCCTTCGATCCGGCCTACCGGGGCAACCCCCTGGTCAACGTCTTCGCCCTGGGAGCGATGCGCAGCGGCCAGATCGCCCGAGGCGGGGCCCACGGGCCCGGCAATCCGGTCTTCTACGTGGGGCCGCCCACCGGCCGGGACGGCCTGGCCGGGGCGGCCTTCGCCTCGCGGGACCTGACCGAGGAATCCTCCGCCGGGCAGCGCTCGGCGGTGCAGGTGGGCGATCCCTTCATGGAGAAGCTGCTCCTGGAGGCCTGCCTGGAGCTGCTGGACAGCGGTGCGGTGGCCGGCATCCAGGACATGGGCGCGGCGGGCCTGACCTGCTCCACCTGCGAGACCGCGGCCCGGGCCGGCACCGGCATCGAGATCGATCTCGACCGGGTGCCCCGCCGCAGCCCCGGCATGACCCCCTACGAGCTGCTGCTCAGCGAGTCCCAGGAGCGCATGCTGGTCATCGTCCACCAGGACCGGCAGGAGGAGGTGGAGCGGATCTTCGGCAGGTGGAATCTGCCCTGGGCCCGGATCGGGACGGTCACGGACACCGGGCAGATGGTGGTGCGCCACCAGGGGGAGGTGGTGGCCGATCTCCCGGCGAGCAGGCTGGCGGACCAGGCCCCGGTCCGCCGTCCCAGCAGCCGCGAGCCCTCCCGCATGTCCCGCAACCGCCAGACGGTCCTGGGGGATCTGGGCCTGGAGGGCGGGGATCCCCGGTCCGCCCTGCCGGATCTGCTCGCCTGGCCCACCATCGCCTCCAAGAACTGGGTGTGGAGCCAGTACGACCACACCGTCCAGAACGCCTGCGTGCTCGCTCCCGGCTCCGACGCCGCGGTGATCCGCATCAAGCCCGACTCGCTGCCCCGCCGCGGCCGGGAGGAGGACTCCTTCGAGGAGAAGTACCTGGCCGTCTCCCTGGACGGCAACGGCCGCTACGCCCATCTCGATCCGCGCGCCGGAGGGATGCAGTGCGTGGCCGAGGCGGCCCGCAACCTGGCCTGCTCGGGGGCCGCCCCCCTGGGGCTGACCGACAACCTCAACTTCGGAAGCCCCGAGGATCCGGAGATCTTCTGGGAGATCGAGGGCGCCGTCGCCGGCATCGCCGAGGCCTGCCGCTTCCTGGGCGTCCCGGTCACCGGCGGCAACGTGAGCCTCTACAACCAGACGCCCTCGGGAGCCATCCATCCCACCCCGGTGGTCGCGATGGTGGGCGAGGTTCCCGACCGGGACTCCATCACCCGCCAGTGGTTCGCCCGGGAGGGGGACCGGATCTACCTGCTGGGGCGCCCGGTGGAGCCCTCGGATCCGCTCCAGGGGCTGGGGGGGAGCGCCCTGCAGGGAATGGCCAGCGGCCTCTGCAAGGGGCTGCCGCCCCCGGTGATCCTGGAACGGGAGAAGGCGCTGGCCGACGCCCTGCGGGGCTGGATCCACTCCGGGATCGTCCACAGCGCCCACGACTGCAGCGAGGGGGGGCTGGCGGTGGCCCTGGCGGAGTGCTGCCTGGGGCGGCCCCAGGGGGCCGTCGGGGCCAGCGTGGAGCTGCCCTCCCTGGAGGGGGTGGGCAGCATGGCGATGCTCTTCGGCGAGTCCCAGGGACGGATCCTGGCGAGCATCCACCGCAAGCAGGCGCCGCGCCTGGAGGGGCAGGCCCGGATCCTGGAGATTCCGGTCCTGGACCTGGGCGAGACGGGCGGGGACCGGCTCCGGATCCGGCATCTGGGAACGGAGCTCCAGTGGGATCTCGAGGAGCTCCGCCGGGCCTGGTGGCGCTCCCTGGAGGAACGGATGCAGGAGGGATAGCAGCCATGGAGATCCGGCCCAGAGACTGCTGCGGCGTGTTCGGGATCCACGGCCATCCCCGGGCCGCCGAGCTGGCCTACTACGGCCTATACGCCCTGCAGCACCGGGGGCAGGAGAGCGCGGGCATCGTCTCCTGCCAGGCGGGCGACTTCCACCAGCGGCGCGGCATGGGGCTGGTCTCGCAGGTGTTCGGCCCGGATCACCTGGAGAGGCTGGAAGGCCCGATCGCGGTGGGGCACACCCGCTACTCCACCACCGGATCCTCCCATGCGGGCAACATCCAGCCCATCGTGCTGGACGGCAACCGCGGGAAGATCGCCATCGCCCACAACGGCAACCTCACCAACGCCCTCCGCCTGAGGGCGGAGATGGAGTCCAGGGGCAGCATCTTCCAGACCACCGTCGACAGCGAGGTGATCCTCCACCTCCTCTCGCAGCCCACCAGCTCCGGGGGGCTGGTGGAGGCCCTGCGCCGCGTCGAAGGGGCCTACTCCCTGGTGCTGATGACCCCCAGGGAGCTGATCGGGGCGAGGGATCCCCACGGCTTCCGGCCCCTGTCCCTCGGGCGCATCGGCGACGCCTGGGTCCTTTCGAGCGAGACCTGCGCCTTCGACCTGATCCAGGCCGAATTCGTGCGCGACGTCCGGCCCGGGGAGATCGTGATCATCGACGGGAGGGGGCTGCGCTCGATCGACGCCTTCCCCCTCCACCAGCGGCGGGCCCTCTGCGTCTTCGAGTTCGTCTACTTCGCCCGGCCCGACAGCAACCTGAGCGGGCGCAACGTCCACCAGGCCCGGGTGGAGATGGGCCGGAGGCTGGCCCGGGAGCATCCCATCGACGCCGACCTGGTGGTCCCGGTGCCCGACAGCGGCAACCCGGCGGCCCTGGGCTACTCCCTGGAGTCGGGGATCCCCTTCCAGACCGCCTTCGTGCGCAACCACTACGTGGGGCGCAGCTTCCTGCAGCCCACGCAGCTGATCCGCGACTTCAACGTGCGCATCAAGCTCAACCTGATCCCGGATCTGGTCCGCGGCAAGCGGATCATCGTGGTCGACGACTCGATCGTGCGGGGGACCACCAGCCGCACCCACATCAACAACCTGAAGCAGGCCGGGGCCCGGGAGGTCCACATGCTGATCAGCTGCCCCCCGCACACCTACCCCTGCGCCTACGGGATCGACTTCCCCGACCGCTCCAAGCTGCTGGCCGCCAAGTCCTCCCGAGAGGAGATATGCCGCTACCTCGAGGCCGACTCGCTCGGCTACCTCTCCCGCCAGGGCATGCTGGAGGCCACCTCCCTGCCCCGGGACTCCTTCTGCAGCGCCTGCTACGACGGGGACTACCCGGTCCCCTTCGATCCGCGCATCGACAAGCACATCATGGAGCGCAGGAGCGTCCCCGTCCGCAGCCTGGTGCAGAGCGGCGAGCAGGACCTGCCGCTGGAGCAGGACCGTTCGCAGGGCGGCTAGACGGACGCCCGGACAATGCTTCGATTTGAAGCCTCTACTGAAAACCGTGTGGGCTTGTGCTGTCCAGACAGCCGTGGCTGGCACTAGCCATGGCAAATCGGCTCCATAGTCACAGACAGCCTGCACCGTGTGTTTGGTTCCATTTCCTACCCTAAGTGGTCCCCCTGCAGCAGAGGGGGGCCAGTGGCCTCGGCCTCGGCGGATCGCTGCAAAGCGCCTGCCCCCTGGACAGCACAGTCATGCGGCGGATCGCTTCATCCATCGGGTCGTCCAGCGTTTCGATGCCGTCGAGATTCCGGACAGCCGACCAGAGCTTCGATGACGGGTGTTCGACCGGCATAGCTGGACCTTGACGCCCCAGCGCTGGCGAACACACTGAGGCCGACCCGAATGGAGCAGAATGCCTTCTTCGGCATGGTTCAACCATAGCAGGAACGCCCTATGGACAACGAACTGTTCACCATCGCCCTCGGCTTGTCCGAACCCTGTGTTGTCACAGTTCTGGAGTTCGACGAGTCCGAGCGCAAGCTAATCGAGCGTGTCGACTTCCGTCGGGGCGCGCGCTGTGCGCATGGCGATGCCGAGGGCGTTCATCCGGTGCATGGTAAACTGATCAAGAGCTTCCGCCACCTGAGCTTTTTCCAGCACGAGTGCGAACTGGTGGCCCGCGTCCCGCGTGTGCGCCTGCCGGATGGACGAGTGGCACTGGTGGAGCCGCCCTGGGCGGGCCGCCGCTCCGGCTTCACGCTCCTCTTCGAAACGCTCGTCGTCGCCCTGTGCCAACAGATGCCCTTTGCCGCGGCAGCGCGGCTGGCTCAGCTCTCGCCGCACCAAGCCCAGTCGATCTGTGCTTGCTACGTCGACATGTCCATCGCACAGACCGACATCTCCGGAACCAGCGCCGTCGCCATCGACGAAACCTCCCGGGCGCGTGGCCACGACTACGTCACCGTCGCCGCAGACGCCAACTCACGCCGCGTCGTCTTCGTCGGCGAGAGGCGCAGCGCCAGGACCGTCGGAGAGTTCGCCGACGCGCTGACGGCGCATGGGGGCGATCCCATGGCGGTCGAATCGGTCTCCATCGACATGTCGCCCGCATTCATCAGCAGAGTCGCCGAGCATCTGCCCGACGCAGATATCTCCTTCAACAAGTTCCATGCAGTCGCCCACGCCTCCAAGGAGATCGACGCGACCCGGCGGTCGAGCAGAGGAGCGACCCGGATTTCAAGGGCCTGCGATGGACGCTGCTCAAGAATCCTGGCAGTCTCGGGCCCGCTCTGCGAGCCGACCTCGATGCGCTCCTGGCCAACGTCGTCGGCAAGCGCACAGCCCATGCCTGGATGTACCGGGAGCAGCTGCGGGAGATCCTCAACCGCAAGCAGATCCACGTAGTCAGGACCATGCTCCACCAGTGGCGCCAACGTGAACCGCTCCAAGGTCGATCCCATGAAGGCCGTCGCCAGGATGATCCGAAAGCACATCCATGGGATCGCTGCCTGGACCAGAACACGCCGCACCAACGGATTCATCGAGGCCCTCAACAGGCTGTTCCAGTCCGCCAAGCGCCGCGCCAGAGGCTACCGCTGCTTCAAGACCATCCGCACCGTCTTCTTCCTCATCGCCGGGAAGCTCGACTTCGCCAAGCTCAACCCCCATGTCGCTTAACCCACACGTTTTTCTGTAGAGCCCCTTATTTCTGATCAGCTGTCAACATCTCTGAAAAATCGGACTTTTGTCACAGGCACTATTGACAAAATCCACTCTCTGTTCGTTGTTGCAAAACCTCGCTGAACACACTGAATAATGAACGCTCGGAACAAACATAATAAGGCTGTCATTGCCGAATCGGAATCTAATGTACCGTGCGACGGAGATCATGCTGTTTCCAGCATGGGCATTCTGCTTAATACATGGTCGTTGTTCTTCAGGATCCCCTGTCTGCTGACAGAGTTGTATCTGAAGCTATCATCTCAGGCCAGTGAGATCTGTACTGCCTATAACAGATCACTCGGACGGATTCTAAGCCTGGTCAGGCTGAACTCCGACCGAATGATATTTTCTGAAAGATGCTTTCACGGGCCAATGTTATCAATGCTGCACTTAACGCTGATAGCTATGGTAATACTATCGTTCACGAATGCTAGTTTTCACGCACGTAGCGACAATATTCAAGCAGTTCTACCGGAATCTCTTCTGAATGCGTGCGAGGATGGTACTGCAATTTCTGTAAAGGACGACCCGACTCTTGTACAGATATGGGAAGAAATCATGGTATTGTTGACAACACATAGCATCACGCATTTTTTAGAATCTAGCACACCTTCAGAGAGTGAACTTCTAACTGCATATGGCATACCAGAAACTGATGTGAAAGGCACTCGAACGAGAGTACTAGATCGAAGCAGCCTTCGAGAATCTACAAAAACTGCTCTAGATTTAGCTATGAAGTTGAATCTTCCTACAAATTCGTTATCGTTCCGCTTGAACGATATTAAAGTAGGCGTGTTAGGGTTATCTAATCAAGATACAGACAATCCCAAAAAAGTGATTCGTGGTAGACTTGCCTCCATTCACTTTTCTCTGACCAAGAAAGCCATCGAATCGCTAGGCAATAAGTACGATGGAGAATACATTATCGAGTTAGATCGAATATACAGATCAATTGAGAAATGGAGTTTTGGCGGTCGCCGGATATGGTGGAACAGCATTCCAGAAACTCTGTATAAAGATAACGAAGCATATCTTCAAGAGCAATGTTCTAAACATGGATTTGTTCTGTCGGGTTTGTCAGCTCCGGAATTCAATTTTTTTGATCTGAGAAATAACACTAAATACTCAAGCATTGGCCTAAAAGGCAAGATAGTTGTTCTTTTGTTTTGGCATGGGGATAGTGTACAGTCAAACTCTGGTTTTCAAAACACTCTGAGTTCAATGGCAAAATTCCAGGAGTATTTCATGAATTATCCAGACTGGGATGATAAAGTTGCGTTTGTTGGGCTGAATACTACTGGTGGCGCTTCTAACGCTGAACATCAAAAAATTGTTGCGAGTGAGTATCTTCTTCATAACCGCCTGGGATCCAATATACATTTCTGGTATAGATTTGTTGGCGGCAAGGACAGTAAATTATACAGTCGATTTAATCAAAGGTACCGATTTGTTCCTCTAATGTGCGTAATTAACGCTGACTGGAAAATCGCAAGATTAGGACACCCACTGACATTGAATGTTCCAAAAATCGTTAGCAACCTACTGGATCCATGAAACTCTCTTCATCGACCGGGTCGTCCAGCGTTTCGATGCCGTCGAGGTTCCGGACAGTCGGCCAGAGCTTAGATGACGGGTGTTCGAACGGCATAGCGGGACCTTGACGCGCCAGTGTCGGCGAACACACTGAGGCCGGCCCGAATGGACCAGAAAGCCTTCTTCGGCATGGTTCAACCATAGCAGAATCGCCCTATGAATAACGAACTGTTCACCGTCGCCCTCGGCTTGTCCGAACCCTGGGTTGTCACAGCTCTGGAGTTCGACCAGTCCGAGCGCAAGCTGATCGTTCGTGTAGACTTCCGTCGGGGCGCGCGCTTTGCGCATGGCGATGCCGAGGGCGTCCATCCGGTGCATGACACGCTGATCAAGAGCTTCCGCCACCTGAGCTTCTTCCAGCACGAGTGCGAACTGGTGGCCCGAGTCCCGCGTGTGCGCCTGCCGGATGGACGAGTGGCGCTGGTGGAGCCGCCCTGGGCGGGCCGCCGCTCCGGCTTCACGCTCCTCTTCGAGGCGCTCGTCGTCACCCTGTGCCAGCAGATGCCCTTTGCCGCGGCAGCGCGGCTGGCGAGGCTCTCGCCGCACCGGGCCCAGTCGATCTGTGCTTGCTACGTCGACATGGCCGTCGCACAGACCGACCTCTCCGAAACCAGCTCCGTCGCCATCGACGAAACCTCCCGGGCGCGTGGCCACAACTACGTCACTGTCGCCGCAGACGCCAACGCTCGCCGCGTCGTCTTCGTCGGCGAGGGGCGCAGCGCCAGGACCGTCGGAGAGTTCGCCGACGCGCTGGAGGCGCACGGCGGCGATCCCAAGGCGGTCGAATCGGTCTCCATCGACATGTCGCCCGCATTCATCAGCGGCGTCGCCGAGCATCTGCCCAACGCAGATATCACCTTCGACAAGTTCCACGTAGTCGCCCACGCCTCCAAGGCGCTCGACGCGACCCGGCGCATCGAGCAGCGGAGCGACCCGGATCTCAAGGGCCTGCGATGGACCCTGCCCAAGAATCCTGGCAACCTCGGGCCCGCTCAGCGAGCCGAGCTCGATGCGCTCCTGGCCAATGTCGTCGGCAAGCGCACAGCCCGTGCCTGGATGTACCGGGAGCAGCTGCGGGAGATCCTCAACCGCAAGCAGATCCACGTAGTCAGGGCCATGCTCCACCAGTGGCGCCAACGTGAACCGCTCCAAGGTCGAGCCCATGAAGGCCGTCGCCAGGATGATCCGAAAGCACATCCATGGAATCGCTGCCTGGGCCAGAACACGCCGCACCAACGGCTTCATCGAGGCACTCAACGGGCTGTTCCAGTCCGCCAAGCGCCGCGCCAGAGGCTACCGCTGCTTCAAGACCATCCGCACCGTCTTCTTCCTCATCGCCGGGAAGCTCGACTTCGCCAAACTCAACCCCCATGTCGCTTAACCCACACGTTTTTCGGTAGAGCCGATTTGAAGGCCATGCCCGCGCCTAGCCCGGCGCGCCCTGCCGGATGGCGGCGGCCGTCCGTGCTTCGGGCCGGAGGCGCAGCCTGGCTGGCGATCCTGGCATCGGCCTGGAGCCTCCCGGCGGCCGATCCTCCGGCCCGGTGGAGCCGGGAGCTGCTCCGTCAGCCCGAGGAATGGTACGCTTCCGGCCAGGCCCTGGAGGCCGCCCGGGCCGTCGTCCGGCGCCAGACGCCGGAGGGCGGATGGCCGAAGAACGCCGATCTCCTGGCTCCCCCGCCCTCGTCGGGAGCGATCGGGCGTCCCACGATCGACAACGGCGCCACCGTCTCCCCGATGCGCTTCCTGGCCCTGGTGATCGATCGCGCCGGCGGCCAGGAACTGCGCCGCTCCTTCGAGCGCGGCTTCGACTACCTCCTTGCCGCCCAGTATCCGAACGGGGGCTGGCCGCAGATCTTCCCGCTGCAGGAGGGATACACCTCGCGGATCACCTTCAACGACGACGCCATGGCCAACGTGCTGGCGCTCCTCGACGAAGCCGCCAGGGGAAAGGCGCCCTTCGGCTTCCTGGACCGGGAGCGGCGCGGATCGGCGTCCGCCGCGGTGGCTCGGGGGATCGACGCCGTCCTTCGCTGCCAGGTCAGGCGGGAGGGCCGGCCGGTCGCGTGGTGCGCCCAGCACGACGAAGAGACCCTCGAACCGGCTTGGGGGCGCGCCTACGAGCCGCCATCCCTCTCCGGAGGCGAGACCGTCGGCATAGTGCGCTTCCTGATGTCGGTCGAGGAGCCCTCCCCCGGGATCGTGGCGGCGATCGAGGGGGCGGTGGAATGGCTGCGCTCCGCGGCGATGGACGGCGTGCGGGTCCGCCAGGTTTCCGGGCCCGGCGGGCTTGCGGACCGGATCCTGATCGAGGATCCGGACGCGCCGCCGCTCTGGGCCCGGTTCTACGAGCTCGGCACCGGCCGTCCGCTGTACCTCGATCGGGACTCGGTCTACCGCTACGACTTCTCGGAGATCGGCCCCGAGCGGCGCAGGGGCTACAGCTACCACGGCTACTGGGCCGCCTCCCTCCTGGAGTCGGAGTACCCCCGCTGGCGCGCTCTCCACGGCGCACGGCAGCTCCCGCCAGGCCGGGCGCCTGCAAGGTAGCCGCCACGGCCGGGCAGAGTCCCCGGGGGCGGTCAGCCTAGCCTCCGCACTGGGCCCGGTGGCGCAGCGCGTGGTCGGCCAGCACCAGGGCGGCCATCGCCTCCACCATGGGCACCGCCCGGGGCAGGACGCAGGGATCGTGCCTGCCCCGGCCCTTGAGGATGGCGTCCCTCAGGTCGACATCGACCGTCTCCTGGGGATGCATCACCGTGGCGGTGGGCTTGAAGGCCACCTTGAAGCGCAGGGGGGCGCCGTTGGAGATGCCCCCCTGGACCCCGCCCGAGCGGTTGGAGAGGAAGCGCACCCCGGACTCCGAGGACCGCATCGGATCGTTGTGCTGCAGTCCGGTGAGCGCGATCCCCTCGAAGCCGGATCCGATGGAGAAGCCCTTGCTGGCCGGCAGGCTCATCATCGCCTTGGCCAGATCGGCCTCCAGCCGGTCGAAGACCGGGACGCCCCAGCCCGGGGGCAGGCCCCGGGCCACCGCCTCCACCAGGCCCCCCACGCTGTCCCCCTTCCCGCGCACCGTCTCGATGCGCTCGATCATCCGCTGCGCGGTGGCCGGGTGGGGGCAGCGGACCATGCTGGCATCCACCTCCTCGCGTCCCACCGAGTCGGGCACCGGCGGCGCCTCGATGTCCTGCACCCGCTGGACCCAGGCGGCAATCTCCACTCCGTACCTCTCCCTCAGCAGCTTGCGGGCCACCGCGCCGGCCGCCACCCGTCCGACCGTCTCCCGGGCGCTGCTCCGCCCGCCCCCCTTCCAGTCGCGGACGCCGAACTTGGCATGGTAGGTGTAGTCGGCGTGGGAGGGGCGGAACTTGGCGGCCATCTCGGCGTAGGCCTCGGGACGGGCGTCGCGGTTGCGCACCAGCATGGCGATGGGAGTGCCCAGGGTCCGGCCCTCGAAGATCCCCGAGAGGATCTCGACCTTGTCGGGCTCCTTCCTGGGGGTGACGATGGAGGACTGCCCCGGGCGGCGGCGGTCCAGCTCGGGCTGGATGTCCGCCTCGGAGAGCTCCATCCGGGGCGGGCATCCGTCTAGGACCACCCCCACCCCGCCTCCGTGCGACTCGCCCCAGGTCGAGATCCGGAAAAGGGTGCCGAACGAGTTGCCCATGGCCCGCCGAGTGTGTCCCAAAGGCCCCGCGGGGTCAAACCGGCCGGGACCGTTGAAAGGCCCGAGCCGCTCCTGCTAGCCTGCCCCGCGATGCGGATCCTATCGGGCATCCAGCCCTCGGGCGCCCTCCATCTGGGCAACTACTTCGGGATGATGCGCCCGGCCGTCGAGCTCCAGGAGAAGGGCCGGGCCTACTACTTCATCGCCGACTACCACTCGATGACCTCGGTGTTCGACCCCGGGGAGCGCCGGGCCTGCACCCGGAGCGCGGCCCTGGACTTCCTGGCCTGCGGGCTCGATCCCCGGCGCAGCGTGCTCTTCCGCCAGTCGGACGTGCCCGAGCACGTGGAGCTCTCCTGGCTGCTCAGCACGGTCACCCCCATGGGGCTGCTCGAGCGCTGCCACAGCTACAAGGACAAGGTGGCGAAGGGCCTCTCCCCCAACCACGGGCTCTTCGCCTACCCGGTGCTGATGGCCGCCGACATCCTGATCTACGACGCCGACGCGGTGCCGGTGGGCCGCGACCAGAAGCAGCACGTGGAGGTCACCCGCGACATCGCCGCCAAGTTCAACCAGGCCTACGGCGAGTGCTTCGTCCTCCCCCGGTCCCTGATCCGGGAGGAGAGCGCGGCGGTGCCCGGAACCGACGGCCAGAAGATGAGCAAGAGCTACGGCAACACCATCGAGATCTTCGGCGAGGAGAAGGCGATCAGGAAGCGGATCATGGGCCTGGTGATGGACAGCCGGGGGGTCGACGAGCCCAAGCCCGACGCCGGCCGCAACATCGCCCTGCGCCTGATGCGCCTGGTGGCCGATCCCGCCGACGCCGACCGGGCCGAGGAGAGGCTGCGGGCCGGCGGCTACGGCTACGGCAGCCTCAAGAAGGACCTCTTCGAGCGCTGCTGGGAGCACTTCCGCCCCATGAGGGAGCGGCGCCGGGAGCTGGAGTCCGATCCGGAGCGGGTTGAGGAGGTGCTCCGGGACGGGGCGGAGCGGGCCGCCGGGGTGGCCCGGGACGTGCTCAGGCGGGCCCGGAGGGCCTGCGGCCTGGAATGAGCCGGTCCTGCCGCAGCTCCTCCCGGCGGGACATCAGCTCGCCGGGCTCCAGGATCCCGGCCGGGGTGACGATGCCGGTGATCAGCTCCGGAGGGGTCACGTCGAAACCGGGATTGAGCGCGCCGCTGGTGCGGTTGGCCACCCGGACGTAGGCCAGCTCCCCTTCCCCGGTCTCTCCGAAGGCTCCGCACACCTCCTCCTCGCCCCGGTCCTCGATCGGTATCTGCTCCCCCGATTCCAGCTCCCAGTCCAGGGTGGAGAGCGGGATGGCGACGTAGAAGGGGATCCCGTGGCGCCGGGCCAGCACCGCCTTGGCGTAGGTGCCGATCTTGTTGGCCACCTCGCCGGTCCGGGCCAGGGTGCGGTCGCTGCCGACGATGACCAGGTCCACCAGCCCCCTCTGCATCAGGTGGCCGCAGGCGCTGTCGGCCACCACCTGGTGCGGTATCCCCGCCTGGGCCATCTCCCAGGCGGTCAGCGAGGCCCCCTGGGAGCGGGGGCGGGTCTCCGAGCAGTAGACATGGAAGGAGCGGCCCTCGGACCATGCCTGGTAGAGCGGGGCGGTGGCGGTGCCGTGGTCCACGCAGGCCAGGCGCCCGGCGTTGCAGTGGGTCATCACCCGGGAGCCCTCCCCCACCAGGTGGGCGGCGATCTCCCCGATGGCCCGGCACTGACCGGAGACCTCCCGTGCGTAGTCCTGGGCCCCCTCCAGGGCCGCTTGCTGGCGCTCGGCGACCGATAGCAGCGGGGAGCAGCGCCGCCGCAGGGCCCGCAGCAGGTTGAGCGGATCGACCGCGGTGGGTCGGGCCTCGGCCAGCGCCCTGAAGACCGCCTGCTGGTGCCGCTCGAAGCCGATCATGGACTGGCCCTGGTACTCCCTCAGTCCCTGGGCGTAGCCGAAGGCGGCGGTGGCCCCCAGGGCGATGGCGCCGCGGACCGCCATCTCCGAGATCGCCCGCGCCGTCTCGGCATGGGTGCGCAGCGGGAGGATCTCCAGCCGGTGGGGCAGGAGCCGCTGGTCGATCAGGTCGATGCGGTTGGGCCCGGGATGGTAGGCCAAGGTCGGGACCGTCCTCCCCTCTTCCATGGCGCCGCTCACGTTTGGCTCCCTACCTCCGCGGCCGGCTCAGGCCAGGATCCCGGCGATGGGGTGTCCGTGGACATCGGTGAGGCGGCGCTGGATCCCGTTGTGGTAGTAGGTCAGGCGGGTGTGGTCGATGCCCAGGATGTGCAGGACCGTGGCGTAGAAGTCGTGCACCGTGGCCGGCTGGTCCACCGCCCGGCGGCCGAACTCGTCGGTGGCCCCGTGCGAGCTGCCGCCCCTGACCCCGGCCCCCAGCATCCACAGGGTGAAGGCGTCGGGATTGTGGTCCCGCCCCGAGGTCCCCTCCTGGCGGGTGGGCATGCGGCCGAACTCCGAGGTCCAGATCACCAGGGTGTCCTCCAGGAGGCCGGTGGCCTTCAGGTCGGAGATCAGGGCCGCGGTGGGCTGGTCGAGCACCGGGGCGTGGCGCTCGTAGTCGCTGCGCAGCTTCTTGTGGGCGTCCCAGTTGAGCAGCCCGTCCACCCCCGAGGCCCTCGAGGCGCAGTAGAGGGTGACGAAGCGCACCCCCCGCTCCAGCAGGCGGCGGGCCAGCAGGCAGTTGCGGGCGTAGGCCGCCTTGAGGGGGTTGGGATCCCCGGCGCCGTAGAGCCGCTGGACCGCCGGGCTCTCCGAGGCGAAGTCGGTGGCCTCGGGCGCCGAGATCTGCATCCGCCCCGCCAGCTCGTAGGCCGCGATGCGGGCCTGCAGCTCGGAGTAGCCGGGCAGGGTGCCGGCGTGCCTCCGGTTGAGCCTGCCCAGGTACTCCCGGTAGTCGCCCTCGGCCCGGCGGGAGATCCCCGCGGGGCGCTCCAGGTTGCGGATGGGGCGGGCCGCGTTGAGCATCACCCCCTGGTGCTGGGCGGGCAGGAAACCCGAGGACCAGTTGGCCTTGCCCGAGGGGGGCTCGCCCCGGATGTCGGGGATCACCACGTAGGCGGGCAGGTTCTCGTTGGAGGAGCCCAGGGCGTAGCTGATCCAGGCCCCGTTGGACGGGAAGCCGTCGGCGGCGAAGCCGGTGTTCATGAACACGCAGCCCGGCCCGTGGGTGTTGGTTCGGGAGACCATCGAGTGGACGAAGGCCATCCCGTCGGCATGGGCCGAGAGGCGCGGCAGCAGGGAGCTCAGGGGCTTGCCGCTGCGCCCGCAGCGCCGGAAGGGCCAGGGGCTCTTCATCAGGGAGCCGTTCCGTCCCTGGAAGGAGACGAAGCCGCCCTCCCCGGGCAGGGGCTCGCCGTGGCGCCGCTCCAGCTCCGGCTTCCAGTCCCAGGTGTCGAGGTGGGAGACGCCCCCGGGGCAGAAGATCTGCAGCACCCGCCTGGCCCGGGCCGGATGGTGGAGCCCCCCCGTGGCGGCGCCCGCCTGCGGCCCCAGGAGGGCGGCCAGGGCCACGCCTGCCAGCCCCCGTCCCGCGTCGCCCAGGAAGTCCCGGCGCGATCGGCTACCGTACATGGATGAACTCGTTGGCATTGAGCAGGGCCCGGCAGAGCAGGGCCAGGCCGTGGTCCCGGACCAGGGCGAGGCTCTCCTCCAGCTCCGGTCCGGAGGGCTCCCGCCCGAAGGCCGAGAGGAAGGCCAGGCGGACCTGATCCTCGGACCTGCCGCCATGGGCGAGGAGCCGCTCCGCCCAGCGGCGGGACTGGTCCTGGACGAAGCTGTGGTTCTGGAGCGACATCGCCTGCTGGGGAGAGGTGGTCGCGTTGCGGCGGGGGGCCGGCAGGGCCGGGTCGGGGCAGTCGAAGTCGCTGAGGAAATCCACCTCTACCGCCCGCACATGCTGGTGGTAGACCCCGCGGCGGAAGGTCTCGGGTCCGTGCTCGTCGAGGGGGATGTAGGTGGCCACGTTGTCCACGGTGTAGCGGTAGAGGCGGAAGCCGGGCCCCCCCATGCGGGTGTCGAGGGAGCCCGAGACGAGCAGGATGGCGTCCCGGATCGCCTCGGCCTCCAGCCGCCGGGGCGGATAGCGCCAGAGGAAGCGGGCCGACTGGTCCAGGGCCTGCATCGCGGCGTCGGGACGGGAGTCCTGCCGCCAGGCGTGGGAGCCGAGGATGATCCGGTGGATCGGCTTGAGGCGGAAGCCGTGTCGCACCAGCTGCCCGGCCAGCCAGTCGAGCAGCCGGGGATGGCTGGGCAGGGCGCCTCCCGCGCCGAAGTCGCTGGGGGTGGCGACGATTCCGGTTCCGAAGTGGTAGTGCCACAGGCGGTTGGCCATCACCCGGGCGAAGAGGGCGTTTCCAGGGCGGGCGATCCAGCGGGCCAGCTCCAGCCGGCGCTCCGCCTCGGGAGCGCCGGCCTCGAGGGCGTAGCCGGGGCCCAGCGGCGCCAGCGCCCGCAGCGAGGCCGGAGCCACCTCCGGCCCCTCCCGGGCCGGGTCCCCTCCCCTGGCCAGGCGGGTGGTCCCGCCGGGCTGCCGGAAGCTGCCGATCCAGGCGTCGGGCAGCGGGGCGACGGCTCTCAGCTCCTGCCGCATCCGGTTCCTCTCCCTTCCCATCTCCCCCAGCATCCTCCGCTCCTCCAGGGTGGCCTCGCGCTCGAAGAGGATATCCTCCAGATGGGCCTGATCGTAGGGCTCCCTCCCTTCGGAGCCGGCCACCCGGGTCCATGCCTCCCCGTCCAGGGAGACCTCGATCGCGTACTCCGAGGAGAAGGGGCGGACCAGATGCCTCTGGTACTCCCTGGGCCGGTCGTTGGACCAGGCCACCCGGGCCACCCGCCGCGGCCCGGCCAGCCTCACGGTCAGGACGCCTCCGTTGCGCTGCGAGATCCAGTACTCGCCGAAGGCCCCGTCGATGGCCTTGGAGGCGGAGTAGGCCAGGGGATTGTCCTCGGAGGTGCGCATGGAGCTGGCGGTGGCCTCGCTCCCGTGCGCGGCGAGGGCCACGTTGACCGGATCCTCTCCCGGGGTCCAGACCTCGAACTCGTCGATCACCGCTCCGTGGTAGGGCCCCCGCGTGGTCCGGTCGATCCGGATCCGGACGAAGCGGGCCTCCACCGGAGGGAAGGTCTCCTCGGTGAGGTAGGGATCCACCTTGGGACGGACGAAGGTGCGGCGCACCTCCTCCAGGCGGGGGCGGATCCGCTCCAGAACCTGCTCGCGGACTGCCTGGTGCCGCTCCTCCGACTCGGAAATGGCCTCCTCCAGGGGCCCGAGCCTGGCCTGGTGCCGCTCCCTCTCCGCGGCGGTGGCCAGCGGGCGGGAACCCTGCTGAACTCCGGCGAAGGCGGACTGCATCCGGTAGTAGTCGGTCTGGGGGATGGGATCGAACTTGTGATCGTGGCACCGGGCGCAGCTCACCGTCAGCCCCAGGAAGGAGGAGGCGGTGGCGTTGATCATGTCGTCGATGGTGTTGGCCCGGATCAGCTTGGCGGCGATGGGATCCTGGTTGCCCACATCGTCGTAGGCGCCGCCCACCAGGAACCCGGTGCCCACCTCCACTCCGGGATCGCCCCCGGCGAGCTGGTCCCCGGCCAGGTGCTCCCGGACCAGCCGGTCGTAGGGCTTGTCCCGGTTGAAGGAGTCGATCACGTAGTCCCGGAAGGGCCACGCGTTGTTCCGTATGATGTTGCGCTCGTAGCCGCTGCTCTCCCCGAAGCGGATCACGTCCAGCCAGTGCCGCCCCCAGCGCTCGCCGTAGCGGGGGGAGGCCAGCAGGCGGTCCACCAGGCGCTGGTAGGCGCCGGGCCGGGAATCGTCCACGAAGGCCCCGATCTCCTCGGGGGTGGGCGGCAGGCCGTGCAGGCCGAAGGTCAGGCGGCGGATCATTGTCGGCCGGTCGGCCTCGGGCGTGGGACGCAGCCCCTTCTCCTCCAGGGCGCGGAAGACGAAGGCGTCGATGCCGTTGCGCGCCCACCCGGCCCAGGGAGCGGGCACGGGGGGCGGCTGAGCCTCCCCGAGCGGCTGGAGGGACCACCAGCCCGGATCCCCCTCGAGGGGCGGCTCCAGCTCCAGGCCTTCGGGCCATTGCGCTCCTTCGGCCACCCACTGCCGGATCAGGGCCACCTCCTGCGGCGAGAGCGGATCTCCCTTGGCCGGCATGGCCGGAGGCCCGCCGGAGGGCGAAGGCTGGATCACCCGGACCAGCAGGCTGCGGTCCGGCTCGCCGGGACGCAGAATCCCCTCCGGGGCGCCGGGCAGGGAGAGGTCGGCCAGGGAGGCCAGCGACAGGTCGCCCTCCAGCTGGACCCGGTTGTGGCAGCCCAGGCAGTTCTCGGTCAGGACGGGAGCGATCCGGCTGCGGAAGTCGACCTGCCCGGCCCGGGCCTGGGAGACCGCTGCCGCCAGCAGGAGCAGGACGGCGGCGCGGCCGGCGAACGATCCATAGCGGGTCATGGGAGTTCCGGCGTCCACGGTATCCTGGAGACGCCCTTTCGCGCAAGCCTACGCACCGCTGCTCCGCCGTCCCTCCGGTGGCTGCCCAGGCGCCGGAACCGCGCCTGCCGTGGAGCCGCCGAAGCTGCACGGCGTCCGGCCGTCGTGCGCCGCGCTTTCCCAGGCTCCCCGATGGGGACGCTGCAGCCGCCCAGGATCGCAGGCGATCCGCCTGGATCAGCGCTGCGAGGTGCCGTCTCCGCTCCAGGCGCCCTGCGTCTTTTCCAGGAGAGCCGTCACCACGAGAAGCCGGAGCGGGCTTCTGAGCGGCGGTCCCCGCGGAGGAAGGTGCGAGCGAAGCGGACCGCCAGGACCCGGAAGCGCCTGCAGGGCCGATCCGCTGGGCCGTCCGATCCTGCGGACCGACGCGGAGGCGCGGCCTCCAGGGATCCCGGACAGCCTGGGAAGAACGTCGATCCGGCAAGGGCCCGGCATGCTTGCCTGGAAGCTGCGGGGTACATCCGGGCCCGAAGGCGGCAGGCTGGGCGTTCCGGCACGGGCATGCCCGTGCCGGATTCCCTGCCTGCGGGGCGATCCGGGGGCGCAGGGACCGGACCGGCAGGCGGGGGATCGCCGGAAGCGCCGCTTCTGTGCCGATCCGGCAACGATCGGAGCGGGGGGATTGACGGAGCCCATCCAGGCTGGGATCCTCGCCTCGGAGCAATGAAGCTGTCCCGTAGGGAATTCTGCCTGGGCGCCGGCGCGGTGGCCGCGGGCTTCGCCGGACTGCGCCGGCTGGCGGGGTCCCAGCCGTACCAGAGCGAGATCGAGGCCTACGGCCCGCTGGTGCCCGACCCGCACCGCATCCTCGATCTACCCGAGAACTTCGAGTACTCGATCATGTCCCGCACCGGATCGCCCATGAGCGACGGGCTGATGGCCCCGGGCGCGCCCGACGGCATGGCGGCCTTCCCTCTGGGAGGCGGCCGGTTGGCCCTGATCTGCAACCACGAGCTGACCAACGACAACACCTTCGTGGGCGCCTACGGCCTCAGGAACGAGATGGCCGGAAGCATTCCCGAGGACCGCTTCTACGACCCGGGCAAGGACGGGAGGCGCTCGCTGGGCGGCGTCTCCACCTTCGTGTGGAACCTCTCCCAGAGGAAGGTGGAGTCCCACTTCCTGAGCCTGGCCGGGACCGAGCGGAACTGCGCCGGAGGCCCCACTCCCTGGAATTCCTGGATCTCCTGCGAGGAATCGCTGATCAAGGCCGACGACACCCACAGCAAGGACCACGGATACAACTTCGAGGTTCCCGCCTCCAGCGTCCGGAGGCTCTGCGATCCGGTGCCCCTCAAGGCGATGGGCCGCTTCAACCAC
Source organism: Limisphaerales bacterium (assembly GCA_965221075.1). GTDB lineage: Bacteria > Verrucomicrobiota > Verrucomicrobiia > Limisphaerales > AAA164-E04 > UBA2970. The sequence continues at coordinate 1,605,312 of OZ244865.1, read as the reverse complement.
GAGGCGATCGCGGTCGATCCCGCCACCAGCATCGTCTACCAGACCGAGGACCAGGAGGACGGCCTGATCACCCGCTACATCCCCGACGAGTGGGGGAACCTGAAGGGCGGCGGCCGGCTGGAGGCTCTGGTGGTCAGGGACCAGGCGGGCTGCGACACGCGCAACTGGCCCGACACCGGCGCCCCCCGCTTCCCCCTGGGGCAGGAGGTGGAGGTGGAGTGGATGCGCATCGAGGACGTCGAGGATCTGGAGGGGAAGATGCGAACGCACGCCCACAAGGCCGGAGCGGCCATCTTCGCACGCGGAGAGGGGATGTGGCACGGCCGGGGAACCATCTGGTTCGCCTGCACCAGCGGCGGGATCGCCCGCTCGGGGCAGGTGTTCCACTACCGCCCCAGCCCGCACGAGGGCACGCCCGAGGAGGCCGATCGTCCGGGCCGGCTCGCGCTGTACCTGGAGCCCAACAACACCCACCTGCTGCAGTACGGAGACAACCTCACCGTGGCTCCCTGGGGGGACGTCATCCTCTGCGAGGACGGGGCGGACGACCAGTACCTGCGGGGCATCACCCCCGAGGGAAGGATCTACACCCTGGCCCGCAACAGCTACTTCGGGAACTCCGAGCTGGCCGGAGCGTGCTTCTCCCCCTCCCCTTCCCCCACCCTATTCGTAAACATCATGTATCCCGGCATCACCCTGGCCGTCACCGGCCCCTGGGGCGCCATCTCCCGCGGATAGCGGGGACTTCCAGGCCGCCTTCATGGCGTCCGCCAGATCCCGGGGCTCCCACTGGTTGCCGATCAGGACGCGGTGCAGGCGGCCGCCGGGATCGACGATCACGGTGCGCAGGCTGTGATCCCAGTCCACCAGGCTCCCCTCGGTGCGGGAGAGGCTCAGGCCCACCTGGCGGGCCAGGGCGTCGATCTCTTCGCGCTCCCCGGTCAGGAAGTCCCAGCGGGCGGGAACGCAGGAGAAGGCGCTCGAGTAGCGGCGCAGGACCTCGGGAGTGTCGAATTCGGGATCGAAGCTCAGGGAGAAGAGGCGCCAGGAGGGGAGGTCCGCCTCCTGCTCGAGCAGCTGGCAGGCCATCTGGAAATGGACCGACATGCGGGGGCAGAAGTCGGGCAGCGGGCATCGGGTGTAAATGAAGGTGAGAGCCAGCACGCTGCCCCGGTGATCCTCCAGGGAGACGGCCCGGCCGGACTGGTCGACGAAGGAGCAGGGGGGAAGCGGGTCGCCCGGCACGAGCAGGGCGAGCGGGCTCCCGCCGTCCGAGCCGGCGCCGCCGGCGGCTCTTCCGACGACCTCGATGCCGTCGATCCAGCTGGACGACTCGGCCACATGGAGGGTGAAGGACACCAGGTCCCCTTCGCGGGCCCGGACCGGGATGGCCGCCTCGCCCACTGCAAAGGGCATGGTCATGGCCGGCATGTACCCCTCGATCTCCCGATGGCTGACCCGCAGGACGGTCCCCTCCGACTCCACCGCCTCCACCCGCCCCGTGACCGGCCAGCTCTCCACCCCGGCGGCAGGATCCACCGCGGCGGGCTCCGGACCGCCGCATCCCCAGAGGAGGATTCCGGCCAGGGGGAGGACGGGCAGGAGCCTCCTCACACCAGCCCCGCGAACTTGCGCCCCACCCAGTAGGCCGCCAGGAGCGCCAGCAGGAATCCCCCCCACCAGGGATCGGACCAGAGGCGGAAGCGCGCCTCGAGAGGCTCCGGCTCGGGCAGGGACCGAAGGGCGGCCACCGCCGGGGCGGGATCGCCCCCGCCGGAGACCTGGCCCCCGGTGATCGAGGCGATCTCGCGCAGCACCCGCATCCGCACCGGGCGCCCCACCTCCTCCAGCGCCGGATCCTCCACCGAGACCGTCGTCTCCATGCTGCGGCCGTTGGCCTCGGAGCGCAGCGCGATGCGGTGGTCCCCGCTCGCCCGGGGCTGCCAGGCGGCGGCGAACACCCCCCACCCTCCGGGCTCCATGGCGAACTCGATCCTCTCGGTCCCCCCCGAGGGGCCGGCGATGTCGGCCACCACCCTGCCCTTCTCGGCCGGAAAGCCGGAGGGATCGGCGACCGTGGCCTGCAGGTAGACCTTCTCGCCGGCCTCGGGGGCCTCCGGGGACCAGGTCATCCGGATCCCGTCCTCCTGCGAGAGGTGCCTCTGGTGCGCCATCCAGCGGACCACCTGGCTCCAGAAGCGGTAGTGGTAGCGGTCCTCCACCCCCCGCCGCCAGCGCCAGGCGCTGTCGGTGCCCATGAAGAGCACCTTCCCCGCGCCCGCCGGCCGGGTGACCAGGAGGGGCATGCGCCCCCGGGAGTTGCGGATCGAGGAGTGCACCGCCAGCACCTGGGAGCCCGGGCGGCTCCGCTCCACCGCCGCCGACCAGAAGAAGCCGGGAAGCTGCTGCCAGAGCTCCTGGTTGCGGCCGGCATCGGCGTCGAAGCGCGTCAGCCAGTGGCGGCTCCCCTCCCTGGAGAGCGACAGGCGGGACTCGTTCTGCAGGGAGACTCCCCGGCTGCGGCCCGGGTCCAGCGCCACCGGGTAGAGGTCGGAGAGGGGGCCCTCCAGCAGGCTCGCCTGGTTCCCCAGCCGGCCGGGGAGGAACACCAGGCCGGCCGCCTGCTGCTCCACCAGGCCCCGGATCAGGTCCAGATCCCCTTCCTCGAGCTGGCCGGGGGCCGCTCCCACGTCCCCCAGGAAGACCACGTCGTACTCCATGATCGCCTCCCGGGTGGAGGGGAAGGAGGAGAGGTAGCTGCGTCCGCTGCCCATGGGCAGCCCAGGATGGAAGAGGATGCAGTGCAGCAGGACTCCCGGATCCCGCTCCAGGGCGTTGCGCAGGTAGCGGTACTCCCAGCGGGGGCGGGAGTCGGCCACCAGGACCTTGAGCACCTCCGTGCGGATCCGGATCAGGAACTCCCGCCGGTTGTTGTCCCTCAGCGACTCGTCGGATCGCGGATCCAGCTGGAGGCTCAGCTTGCGCTCGCCGGTCTCCCGGGGCTCCCAGACCACCGCGTCGCCCAGCTCGCTCCCGGCCGGAATGGCCACCTCCCGCGCCTCCAGCTCGGTTCCGCCCTCCATCAGCCGCAGGGTGGCTCGCACCTCCTCGGGAAAGTCGTTGCGCAGCCGCACCGGTATCGAGATCTGCTCCCCGAGCAGCCCGTAGGAGGGGGCGTCGGCGGCGAGAATGGCGAGGTCGGGCAGCGCGGTCTCGGCCCCCATCGCCACCGGGAAGACCGGGACGCCCCGGTCCCGGAAGCGGGTGGCGGCCCCCAGGGGGGAGACCCCGAGGTTCCAGTCGCCGTCCGAGAGCAGGATCACTCCCTTGAGGTGGTCGTGCTGCTGCAGCGCCTCCTCCAGGGCCGCGGCCAGGTCGGTTCCCTCGATCTCCCCTTCCCCTCCGGGCGCGGCGAACTCCCTGATCTCCACCCGGGCCCCCTCCTCCAGGGGCTGGAGGAAGCGCTCCTCCATCAGCTGGGCGATCCGGTCCCTGCGGCTGTGCCACTGGTTGGAGCGGGCCAGGTCCACGGTGTCCATGCTCCCCGAGGCGTCGGAGAGGACCACCACCGCCGGCTTCTCCACGCGCTCGACGCGGCTGATCCGCTCCGGCTTGAGCCAGGTGAGGAGCAGGCAGGTCGCGATCAGGGCCCGGCAGCCCTCCAGCCATCCGATCCCCCTGCGCCCCCCGCGCCGCTTCCAGTGCTGCCAGGAGAGGATCAGGGCTCCCAGCCAGGCGGCCAGGCCCAGAAGGAACACCCAGAAGGAGGCGGCGAGGGTCCAGCCGCTCATGCCGGCGTCCTGGCCGCCAGGGGGTCGACGCCCGCCCGGGCGGGCAGGCTCAGGAAGGCCTCTCCCAGGAGGAACAGCAGCATCCCGAAGAGGAACAGGCGCCAGATCTCCCCCTCCAGGGGCCGCCTGCTCCCGCCGCTCTCCTCCTGGAGCGAGAGGGGCAGCTCGCCGAAGAGGGAGCGGAACTGGGCTTCCTCCAGAAAGGCGGAGCCGTCCTCTTCATGGGGCCGGTTGACCGAAAGCCAGCGGTCCCCATTCCGGTACACCCCCGCATGGAGGGCGGGATCGTCGCCCTGCCGGCCGGAGACCGGCTCCCATCCCTCCGGTCCGGCGCCAGGGGGCCACTGCCCGGCCACCATGCCGAGGGAGCTCTCCAGCCGGCGTCCGCCCGACTCCAGCAGGCGCTGGACCAGGGGCACCAGCACGTCCCCCTCGGCCAGGGTGGACCACGAGAGGCGGGGCAGCGTGGCCAGGAACCACAGGGAGCCCCGGTCCAGGTTCATGCGGGCCAGGAGGGGGGCCCCGTCCTGGAAGGAGGCCACCGGGACGAGCTCCCCCTGCGCCCCGCTGGCGGCCAGGGAGCGGCGGCGGGCCACCTCCAGCCTGTCCAGGGGCAGGGAGAGCCCCTCGTCGGTGTCGGCCAGGGGGCCGTCCAGGCCGTCCCAGCGCCCCACCCGGTAGGCGGCGCCCGTGGGGGCGCTCTCCAGGGGGCCCCAGCGGATCCCGCCTAGCGCGCGGGAGGAGGCGTCCTCTTCCTCGGGCGGGAGGATCAGCACCGATCCCCCCTGGCGGGCGAATTCCTCCAGCGCCGTCCCGTCCTCGGGCAGCCGGCGCTGCCAGATCAGGAGCGAGCAGTCGCTCCAGCCGGTCTGGCCGGGCGCCAGCGCCCGGGCCTCCTCCGGCTCCTCCCCCGAGAGGTCGGAGGCGGCCAGGCGCAGGACCGAGGAGGACAGCGGGTCCTGCCCCGCCACCGCCGCCCTGGGATCGCCGCCGCGGCCGTAGGCGAAGTAGGCGGTGTTGTTGCGGAGGTTGGCGTCGGAGGAGAGGCGGAAGCAGCCCCACCCGGAATCGGAGCGGGAGCCCATGGGGACGAGGTGGTTCCACCGGTGGCTGGCCGCCGAGGAGTCCACCGGCAGGGGGGTGGACACCCCGTTGAGCATCAGCTCCCCCTGCGCCTCCTGGCCGTCGAGCCCGGAGCGGAGCGTCTCCAGGGTGAAGGAGGCCTCCCTGCTCCCCTGGCGCAGGCGCCGGGAATCGCCGAGCAGGCGCAGGGAGAGGTCCTGGCGCCGGCCCGGCGCGGTCATCGAGAAGAGCCGGAAGCGGACGCTCTGGGGAAGCGCGGCGTAGTCGGCCATCAGCCGGCTCCACCGCTCGGGATCGGGATCCCAGCTGGAGGACTGCAGATCCGATCCGATCCAGATCTCGGCGTTGCCGGACTGGTTCTTGAGCAGCCAGGAGAGGGCCGCCTGGAGCAGGGAGGGAATGTCGGCGGCGGTGTCGGTGGCCTGCACCAGGGGATGCTCCTCCAGGCGGTCCAGGCCGGCCAGGGTCTGCGGCTGCCGGGTGGCCGAGTCCACCAGTACCAGGTGGCTGCGCTCCTCGAACTCGCGGGCCGAGGCCGCCATCAGGCGGACGGCCTCCTCGCGCCGGGAGAGCGAGCCGCCCCCCGAGACATGCTCCATGCTGGCCGAGCGGTCCACCACCAGGAAGATCACGTCGGGGGCGGCCGAGACCGCCCAGCCGATCCATCCTCCGGCGAAGGGCCGGGAGAGGAACAGCACCAGGGCCAGCACCGCCAGCACACGGAAGAGCAGGATCAGGAACTGCCTGAGCCGGGCCCGGTCCACCGAGCTGCGCGTGGCCGCGAGCAGGAAGTCCATGGCCCCCCAGGGCTGGGGCCGGTGCCGCAGCCGGTTGAGCAGGTGGATGATCACCGGCGCCAGGGCCAGCGGGAGGGCCAGGAGCAGGAAGGGCTGCAGGAAGGTCAACGGGACTCCCCTCCCGTCGGCTGGACTCCCGCGCTCATCGGCCCGGAGCCGCCTGGCGGGCCCGCTCCAGCAGGAAGTCGGCCAGCACCGTCTCGTAGTTGTCGGTCAGCAGCGTCCTGCGGTACTCCACCCCGAACTCCCGGCATCCCTTCTGCAGGGCCTGGAGAAAGTCCCGGATCCGGCGCAGGTACTCCTCCCGGATCAGGCTGGGCTCGGTGATCTGGCTGTGGTGGCCCTCCAGATCGGTGAAGCGGAGGGGACGGTCGAAGCGGAAGTGGATCTCCTGGGGATCGAGGATGTGGAAGAGGGCCACGTCGTGGCGGTTGAAGCTCAGGTGCCGGATCCCGTCCATCAGCGACTGCACGTCGCAGAAGCAGTCGGAGAAGAGCACCACCAGGGCCCTGCGCCGGATCCGCTCCGCCAGCTCGTGCAGCCCCTCCGGCAGCCCGGTGGATCCTCCGGGCTTCAGATCGGCCAGGGTGTCGAGCAGCAGCTGCAGGTGGGCGGGATTGCGCCGGGGAGGCAGGTCCATCACCGTGCTCCGGGCCATGCCCAGCAGGCCGGCCGCGTCGCCCTGCCGGATCACCAGCCAGGCCAGGGTGGCCAGCAGCCGGCGGGCGTACTCGATCTTGGTCCCCCGGCCGCTGCCGTACTTCATCGAGCCGCTCTGATCGAGAACGAAGTAGGCCCGCAGGTTGGTGTCGGCCTCGAACTCCTTGATGAACAGTCGGTCGGTGCGGGCCAGGACCTGCCAGTCCAGGCGCCTGAGGTCGTCTCCAGGGACGTACTGGCGGTACTCGGTGAACTCCACGCTGGAGCCCCGGTGGGGGCTGCGGTGCAGGCCCGAGACGCTGCCCTCCATGTCCCGGCGGGCGTGGAGCGTCTGCGCCATCAGGCGCGAGACCACCCGGGTGTCGATCAGGTCCCTGTGGCTGCCGCTTCCCAAGCCCTCAGGCCCGTTCCCGGGCTCTCTCGACCAGCTTCCCGATCACCGTGCGGCTGGTCACGCCCTCGGCCTGGGCGTGGAAGTTGGTCTGGATCCGGTGCGACAGGACCGGCTCGGCCACCGCCTCCAGATCCTCCAGGCGCACCAGGTAGCTCCCGTGGAGCACGGCCCGGGCCTTGGCCCCCCGGATCAGGTACTGGACCGCCCGGGGGCCGGCCCCCCAGGTCACCCACTCGCTCACGAAGTCCGGGGTGTCCTCCATGCGGGGACGCGAGGCGCGCACCCAGTCCACCGCCGTCTCGTAGATGTGGTCGGGCACCGGCACCCGCTTCATCACCTGCTGGAAGCGCAGCACCTTCGCCCCGTCGAGGACCCGCTTGAGCTCGGGGGGATCCCCGGTGGTGGTGCGGCGGGCGATCTCCAGCTCCTCGTCGCGGCCTGGGTAGTCCACGTGTATGAAGAACATGAAGCGGTCCAGCTGCGCCTCGGGAAGCGAGTAGGTCCCCTCCTGCTCGATCGGGTTCTGGGTGGCCAGCACGAAGAAGGGGGATGGCAGGGGGAAGACCCTTCCGGAAACGGTCACCCGGTGCTCCTGCATGGCCTCCAGCAGGGCGGACTGGGTCTTGGGAGGAGTGCGGTTGATCTCGTCGGCCAGGACGATGTTGCCGAAGATCGGGCCCTTGACGAACTTGAATTCCCGCACCCCGGGCTTGTCGGTCTCCTGGAGGATGTCGGTCCCGGTGATGTCGGCGGGCATCAGGTCGGGGGTGAACTGGATGCGGCTGAACTCCAGGGTCATCACCTGGGAGAGGGTGTTGATGATGGTGGTCTTGGCCAGGCCCGGCACCCCCTCCAGCAGTCCGTGGCCCTGGGAGAGGATGCAGACCATCAGCTGCTCCACCACCTGGGCCTGCCCCACTATCACCTTGGAGAGCTCCTCCCCGATCTCCCTGTAGAGATCCCTGAGCTCCTGGATGGACTCCAGATCTCCGCTTTGCTGGTCGCTCTCCGGCGGTGTGGGCTCGTTGCTCATCGGCAGATTGCTGGGCGGCGGCAGGGAAGGACTAAAGGGAAAGGCCCCCGCGCGGTCAATCCCGGAATGGAGCCGCAACCCGGGCTTGCCCGGCGCGCCGGATTCGGGCAGTAAGGGCCGCAGGCCCCATGCTCAGCTCTAAGAGGATCGAATCCAGGCCCGGCAACCGCCACCTGATGGTGGCGCTCCACGGCCTGGGCGACAGCCTGGAGGGCTACCTCTGGCTCCCTTCCGCCCTGGATCTCCCCTGGCTGGACTACCTCCTGGTCAACGCTCCCGATCCCTACCACGGAGGCTATTCCTGGTACGACCTGGAGGGCGATCCCGGCCCGGGCGTGGAGCGGAGCCGCGCGGCGCTCTTCCAGCTGCTCGACTCGATCTCCGAGGAGGGCAGGGAGATCTTCCTGCTGGGATTCTCCCAGGGCTGCCTGATGACCTGGGAGGCGGGCGTCCGCTATCCCCGGACGCTGGCCGGATGCATCGGCATCAGCGGCTACCACCACCAGCCAGCGGAACTGTGGGCCGCAGCCTCGCCGGCGGCCCTGGAGCGGAGCTTCCTGGCCACCCATGGAACGGAGGATCCGCTGATCCCGGTGGAACCGGTCCGCAGGATGGTGCGGGACCTGCAGGGACGCGGCCTGCGGATCCGGTGGCGGGAGTTCCCCAAGGGGCACGCCATCGCCGGGGAGGAGGAGATAGGCTGCTACCGGGAGTTCCTGCTGGAGCGCCGGGAGGCTACTTCTGCAGCAGGCGGTCGATGAGGGAGTCCACCCCGATGCCCTCCGCCTCGGCCCGGTAGTTGACCAGGATCCGGTGGCGCAGGGAGGGCTTGGCCAGGGCCTCGATGTCCTCCTGTACCACATGGGCGCGGCCCTCCAGGAGGGCCCTGGCCTTGGCTCCCAGCACCAGGTACTGGGCCGCGCGCAGGCCCGCTCCCCAGCTGATGTACTGCTGGGCGAAGTCCAGGGAGCCCTCCCGGCCGGGACGCGAGCGCGCCGCCAGCTGCACCGCGTAGCGCACCATGTCCTCGGCCACGGGCACCTTGCGGATCATCCGGTGGAAGCGGAGCACGTCCTCGCCGGTGTAGATCGGCTCGATCTCCTCCTCCTCGAGGGAGGTGGTCCGGGAGACCACCCTCACCTCGTCGTCCTCGGGCAGGTAGTCGATCACCACGTTGAACATGAACCGGTCCAGCTGCGCCTCGGGCAGCGGATAGGTGCCCTCCATCTCGATCGGGTTCTGGGTGGCCAGGACGAAGAAGGGGCGCGGCAGGGGGTGGCGCACGCCCGAGGCGGTCACCTGGAACTCCTGCATCGCCTCCAGCAGGGCGGCCTGGGTCTTGGGAGGGGTGCGGTTGATCTCGTCGGCCAGGATCATGTTGGCGAAGACCGGCCCGGGGACGAACTGCAGCTTCCGGCCCTGCTCGCCATCCTGGAGGATCTCGGTGCCGGTGATGTCGGCCGGCATCAGATCGGGAGTGAACTGGATGCGCTGGAACTTCAGGTGGAAGATGCCGGCGATGGACTTGATCAGAAGGGTCTTGGCCAGCCCCGGTGCCCCGGTGATCAGGCAGTGCCCCCCCGACATCAGGGCGATCAGGATCTGGTCGATCGCCTCGCGCTGCCCCACGATGACCTTGTCCAGCTCCCTGACGATCCGCTCCCGCCCCCGGGCGATCTGCTCGACCACCTCCTGCTCGCTGGGCTCCTGCCGCCCCGGATCCCGCGTTTCCGGCCGTTCCTCAATCGATTCCATGCTGTATCCGATTCGCGTACATCCCCGGCGTTGCGCCCCGGCCGGACCTTCCTAGTGGGTCAGCGCGTAGACCACGATGTTGATCCCGAGAGGGTAGGCCTTCTTCTCGGAGAACTCACGGAAGAAATACTCGTTGGCCCCTTCCCATTCCCATCCGTCCCCCAGGTCGGTGTTGTGGCAGATCACCATCATCATGCGCCCCCGGTCGTCGAACACCCCCCGGTAGCTGGGCACCCGCCCTCCGGCCACCGGCTCCCAGGTCACCCCGGTGTAGCGGCTGCGCATCCCCTGCCCCACGTTGGGGATCTGCGGCTTCTCCTCCAGGGGGAAGACGCAGTGGAAGATGGGATGGGAGAGGGGAAGCTCCTCGGGCTCCCGATCGGGAAAGACGCGCTTCATCTCCCGGTAGAAGTTGTCCCACTCCTCGTAGCCCCAGAAGTCGTCCACCATCATGAAGCCCCCTCCCAGGAGGTACTCGCGCAGCGCCGCCACCTCCGCCCCGGAGAAGTGGAGCGTGCCCGGCTCGATCAGGTAGACGAAGGGATGGTCGGAGAGCTCGGGATCGGTGAGCTCCAGGGTCAGCCCGTTGGGATCGACGTTGAGGGAGGTGAGCTCCTGGAGCCGGTAGGAGAAGTTGTGGTCGCTCTCGGGGTGGTCGATGTCCCAGGAACTCCTCCAGAACGAGCTGTAGCGGATGCGCACGAAGGTGAAGACGTCGTTGCGGAAGCGGGGCTCGACGGTCCACTCGGGAACGAACCGGTTGTAGCGGCTCCAGCGCTGGGCCCCGGTCTCCAGCGAAAGGTAGAGGAGGGCGAGTCCCGCAAGCAGGAAGCGCCCCCGCAAGCCCCGGATCATGGCTGGACTTCAAGGGGCAGGCCCTTGATCCGCCGCAGCAGGCGGTAGGCGTCCCGGAATCGGGGGGCCTCCTCCAGGGCCTGGAGGATGTGGCCATGGGCCTCGCCGATGCCGTTGCGGTGCATCAGCCGGGCCATCTGGTAGTGGACGTTGCCCGGATCGGGCGGTTCGAAGTGCAGCACTCGCCGCCAGGCGCCGATGGCGTCGAGCTCCCTGTCCTCCGCCTCCTCCAGCCGGGCCTGCAGGCGGTAGGAATCGGCGCTGAGGGGATCCACCGCCCAGATGCGCTCAAGGTTCTGGCGCACCTCGGGCCAGCCTTCCTCCTCCTCGGCCCACCGAAGCAGGCTCCAGTACACCGGGAGCGCGCCGCTGTGGGCCTTGGCGATCTGCCGCATCAGGGCGCGCTCCTCCTCCTCAAGGCCCAGCTCCCTCAGGCACTGGGCCAGCAGCATGGGAGCCTCCCGGTTGCCAGGCTCCACCGGCCAGGACTCGAGGATCCGATCGAGATGAACCCTGGCCTCCTCCCACCGCCCTTCCTCCGCCAGCATGCCGGCCTGGCCGAGGAGCAGGTAGTAGTTGTCCGGGTAGAGCGAGAGCAGGTCCCCGGGCGGAATGTCCGCGGTGGCCTCCTCGCTGAGCGCCTCCCAGCCCAGGCCCGGCCCCAGCTTCTGCGCCTCCTCCAGGGCCCACTGGGCGAAGCCCCCGTCCAGCTCCCCGATGGGCACGGTGTTCCTGGCCAGCGCGTCGTTGATGGCCGTCCCCTCCCCCAGGTCACTGAGGATCGCCAGGAGGGCCTCCATGCCCCACTTCTCCACCAGATAGCGGACCACCAGGCTGGACTGGAAGTAGGCGAACTGCATGTCCTCGCCGCTCTCGGCCTGCAGGAAGGCCGAGCTGAGCCGGGATACCGGCGTGATCCGCCCCGAGACGATCCGCTCCCGGTACGAGGGGGTCATGGACTGCCCCCAGGAAGGATCGCGCACGGTCTCCTCGTAGACCGAGATCCCCTCGCTGAGCCAGCGGGGCATGCGGTTTCGGGTCTTGGCCAGGGTCACCACATGGCAGTACTCGTGCCACATCACGGCCTCCCAGTTCACCTCGCTGCCACGCTGGGTTGAGGGGCTGTTGGCGGTGATCACGTTGCCGAAGCAGACTCCCAGGAAGCCCGGGTTGTGGGGCATCCCGAAGGTGCGCACCGCGAAGTGGTTCTGGCGATCGTACAGCTCCAGCACGGTCCGCTCTTCAAGGTCCACCTGGTAGCGCTCGCAGAGGACCTCCCGGGCCTCCTCCATCAGGTCCATCAGCCGCTGCCCGAACACGGGGGCCTCCTCTGCGGGCATGCGGATCAGGAAGTAGTCGTTCTCCAGGGTGGCGTAGCCGTCCAGGGTGTCCTTGAGCCTGATCAGGTTGTAGGCGGTCTGGTTGTAGCCGTCGTGATCGTGGGATCTCCGGATCCAGCTCCACCCTTCCTCGTGGGCGCCCAGCCGGAGCAGATCCTGCCCGAGCTGCAGCTTGGCCGGTCCGTAGGAGGGATCCAGCTCCAGGGCCCTGCGCTGGTACTCCGCCCCCTCCCGGAAGCGGTAGCTGCGGGACAGCTTGCTCCCGATCAGGTGGTCCACCCCGGGATTGGCGGACCAGTGGGCCAGGGCCCGGCTCCGGGCCTGGGCCTCGCCTTCGGGATCGGAGTCCAGATGGGCCAGGACCGCGCGGTAGGCCCATGCGTAGGGATGGTCCTTGTTGATTCCGAGAACGGCGTCCAGCGCTTCCCGGGCTCCGTCGTAGTCCTCGGCGTCGATGGCCCGTTCGGCCACCAGCAGGAGAGACGGCATGTGCCGCGGGTTGGCGTCCAGGGCCAGGGTGATCAGGGCCTGGGACTCCTCGTAGTCGGCGCCCGCCACCGCCCGGGCGTAGCCGTAGAGGATGTCGGGATCCTCCTCGTAGGCTTCGAAGCCCTTGGCGAAAACCTCCCCGGCCACCCGGAAGTCCTCCTTGTCGAGCGCCAGCCGGCCAGCCGCCAGGACGGAGTTGCGCAGAGGCGGCTCAAGATCCAGCCCCGGATCGTAGAAGACGCTCAGTACGGCCTTGGGCTCCATGCCCAGCTGGAGCGCGGTCCTCCCGAAAGCCGCCAGATCTTCCGGATCATGGAAGCGGGTCTGGCCTGTGAAGAGCGAGTCGATCCGGTCGACATATTCCTGGGCCATCTGGGGCTGGTCCTGGAACTGGGCCACCTCCCGGCCCAGCCAGTAGAGCCTGACGCTGCGCTCCCGGGTGGCTTGCAGACCCTTCTGCAGGCTCGTCCAGGCCGCGTCGTACCTCCCGAGGGCCAGCTGGGCCTCGATGCGGAAGAGGTGCCAGTCCTCGTTCCCCAGCTGGTCGGCGGCGATCCCCTCGCCGCACAGGCGGACGCATTCCTCGTAGTCCCCCCGGCGCAGGGCGCTCTCGGCCTGGTCCAGGGTGGCCGCGCCGGCTCCACCGCCGGACAGGAGGACCACCAGAGCCAGAACGGGACGGAGCCAGGCCGGAAGGTGGAAGAAGGCCATGCTCATCGGCCGTCGATGCTAGGTTCCGGCGACAGCCGATTGCAAGCCTGGGACAGGGACCGCGCCCGGCTCCGGACGGGGGGCTAGGAGTCCACCAGCTCCCGTGCGCTCTCCGCCATCCTCCGGGCCGTCAGACCGTGCCTCTGGTACAGGTGATCGGCCTTGTAGGCCGACTGGCCAAACTGACCGTCGATGCCCAGGGAGCGGATCCGGTGCCGCACGCCCTGGCGGGAGAGGGCGTGGGAGAGCTGCGCCCCCATGCCTCCGCAGATCTGGTGATCCTCGATGGTCACCAGCCTGCCCCCCGCGCTCTCCACCAGTGCTCCGATGGTTCCGGTGTCGACGCGGTTGACGAAGGGGTGGTTGATCACCGTCGCCGAGAGGCCATCCTTCTCAAGCTGCCGGGCGGCCTCCAGGGTGCGGGAGAAGAGCGTGCCGCAGCCCACCAGCACCACATCCTCCCCTTGCTGGATCACCTGGGCCCGCCCCCACTGGTAGGAGGCGCCCTCGACCCAGCTGACCGGGTAGTTCTCTCGGCCCACGAAGAAGACGACCGACTCCCCTGCGCCGCCCTGGCTTCGCTCCCGGGCGTAGCGCTGGATGGCCTGCAGCATCAGCGACTCGGCCTCCCGGGCGCAGGAGGGCACGATCACCGTGGTGTGGGGGATGGCGCAGGTGGCCGCCAGGTAGGTGGTGGCCTGATGGGAGGCTCCGTCGGCCGCGTCCTGGAAGCCGACATGGGAGAAGACGGCGATCACGGGCGCCTGCGAGAGAGCCGCCATGGTGAGGGGAAGGTTGCCCTTGGTCGCCCCGAACTGCCCGAAGGTGTCCACGATGGGAATGAAGCCGGCCTTGGCCATTCCAGCCCCCACGCTGACCATGTTGGCCTCGGCCACTCCCACCTCCACGAAGCGGTCGGGAAAGGACTTGTGGAAGGCGCTCATCCCGGTGGATCCCTGGACATCGGAGGAGACCGAGTAGACCGGCAGCCCTTCCTGGGCCGCCCGGATGGCTCCTGCGGCCAGCCCCGCCTGCACCTTGCTCTTCTCGGCTCCTCCAGCGGGGGACGCGCTCCCGGCGCCCTTCTGGTCCTCCTCCCAGCGGCCTCTCAGCTCCTGGGCCCATCCGGCCAGTTCCGGCGGCACCTCTCCCGACCAGATCTCGGATACGAACTCGACGATCCGCTCCCCGTTCTTGAGCGGAAAGCCGTGGCCTCCCGAGGCGGATTCCTCCGTGGCCTTCACCCCGTAGCCCTTGATGGTCCTGACCCAGAGGCAGACCGGAACGGACGGGTCGCCTTCGGCCTGCTCAAGGCCTTCCTCCAATGCCGAGAAGACCCCCTGAAGGTTGTGGCCGTCCTCGACCGGAATCACCCTCCAGCCCAGGCCCGAGAGGGTAGCGAAGGTGGGCTGCATGTCGAAGGCGTCCGCGGAGATGCGCCCCGAAAGCTTGGTGTCGTTGTCGGAGACGATCATCACGAAAGGGTTCATCCGCCCCCTGGCGGCAAGGCCGGGGATGGCAGCGAAGGCCTCCTTCGCCTCTCCCTCCATCGAGGCTCCGTCGGAGACGGTGAGGATGGTCGTCCTCTTCCGTCCGGTGGCCTTGTCTCCCATGGCCAGCCCCTGGGCCTGGCCCACAGCGGAGCCGAGGGGGCCGTTGCTCAGGAGGACTCCCTCGGGATTGAGATGGGACTCGCCGTGTCCGGTAAGCTTGCTTTCGATGGAGCGGAACTTGCGCAGATCCTCCAGGGCCATGCCGTCGAACCCCAGGTTGGCGCGCAGGGCGTAGATGCCGTTCTCGGTGTGCCCGGCGTCGTTGACGAAGTTGTACCGCTCGTGCCAAGGCTCCCCTCCTCGACGGAAGAGGATGCCGTGGATCGAGGACATGATCTCGGCAAAGGCTGCGGGACCGCCCCAGTGGCAAGCCGCCCCTCCGTTGACCGCATGGACATCCATCAGGGCCACCAGGGCCCGTGTGGCACGCGGATCGCCCAGCGAAACCTCGCCGCCATCGCGGCTGCGGACTACCGAGGCGTAGAGCGGCCGGCCAGCGGGCCTGCCGGCCAGGCGAGAAGGCAGGGCGACAGGGGCGATCCTGGGAGCTTCCAAAGGTTCGGCCTGGACTGAGTCTGTTCCCATAGCAAAAAGCCGGGACCCTATAGCAGAAGGCAGGACAGGGAAACAAGGTTCCATCCGGAACGAGCCGGGCCAGGACGCCTTTTGTTTACAGCGTTTGTCCGGGCGGTTTTTTTCCAGATCGCTCCGGGCTGACATCCGATCGAGGAAGCGGAACCTGTCAATGGCATTGAGACACTAGATCCGTCAATTGATTGAGCATTACCACGCATCGACAGGATTGCCGGTGTGCTGGCTGACGCCGCAGCTCCCAGCCAGGAGCGGAGGCCCCCGGCCCTTCACTGCAGGGTGCGCTGCCCCCTGCACCCCCGGGACCGATTGGGACAGGGAAATGATCCCAAACACATGGCGCAGCCTGTCTTTGCCTCTGGAACCGAGCTGCCATGGCTAGCGCCAGCCTCGGCTGTCTGGACAGCATCAGCCCGAACGATTGTCGGTAGAGGTGTCAGGTCCCTGTCCAGTCGGGCAATCCGGCTGGAGCGGAGTCTTGCATCCAGCTGCGAGCGGGTTGAACCAGACCGCCTCGGACAGCTCCCTGGGCCTGGGGATTCCGTGGACGTAGCGCTCCGGAGGGGCTCGCCAGTCGCTAACCAAGTCGGGCCTGCGTCCTTCCAGGCAGGCAGGAGCCTTCCCGTAATGGACGGTGTCCGGGGTGAGCATCGCGATGCCCGAGTACCGGTGTTCTCCGTTGTACCAGGTGAAGGAGGACCGGCAGAACGTCCTGGCAGCGTTCAGGTCGGGAAAGCGCTGGGGAAAGCTGGAGCGGTACTTCAGGGCCTGGACTGGACTTCGGAGAAGGGATTGTCGTCGCTCACGCGGGGCCGGCTCAGCGAACGGGTGACGCCGATGCCGGCCAGCAGCTGGGCGGTGCGCTTGCTGGGCATGGGCGCGCATCGGTCGGAATGCAGGGATAGCATTTCGGGCTGGATGCCTTCGCCCAGGCAGGACTCCGTCAACGCGCCGGAAGCTCGCCCCTTGTTCCTCCATCACGAAGAAGTCGCCCCGATCTTCCAGAAAAGCCGCCTCATGGCGGTGGAGGACGGCGAAGTTCTCCGCTGGGGAGGCATGCACACCGGACCTCGCTCCGGGACTGCGGGCGAGGCGTAAGCGCTTGCTCCGATCGAGCACGCGAACGCTCCGATCGGCATGCCGCAGCCATAGCCGTCCTTGCAGGGGCTCTTCAGAGCTCCCGGCGCCGGCCGTCCTCCGAGGGCAGCGTCCCGTGAACTCTGCCGATCGCCGGGACTGCGGATTCTCCCGGCATTCCGACGGCCACCTACCTCCTCGCAGGAGAGCTCCGGCTCAGGGCCCTGGGGAGGAGGGCCCTGAGCCTGGGCCTGTCATTGGAGATCGTGCCGCTGGGGCTCGAGGGTGCGGGTGTCGATCGACAGGCAGGTGGAGGCTCCGGTGAGGCCGCCGTAGACCTCTCCCGGATTGAGCAGGAGCGTGGAGCCCTGCCGGGCGATCTCGAAGGCGTGGTTGTGGCCGAAGCAGACGATGTCGTGGCGCTGGGCCGGGGCGATGGCCCGCGCTATGTTGTCGTAGTGCACCATGCAAAGGCGGCGCCCGTCCAGCTCCAGCTCCGCCATCTCGCCATGGAGATGCAGGCGGGAGTGGGCGCCGCATCTGGTGGCGATGCGGAAGGCGTCCCCGTCGTTGTTGCCCAGGACCAGATGGATGTCCCGGGGAAAGCCTTTGGCCAGCCGGTCCACCACGAACGGGGAGCATAGGTCCCCGCAGCAGAGCAGCACATCGGCGCCGCCCAGGGCCTCCAGGGCCGCTCCCAGGGCGGAAAGGTTGTCGTGGATGTCGGAGAGGATGCCCGCCAGCATCAGTTGGCGAAGGTGCGGGGTATCTTGACCAGGGTGTAGTAGAACTGCGGGTGGAGCAGCTCCACGCCGTCGCTGCTGGCCATGCCCTTCAGATGCAGCTCGTGGACGAATCCCGGTCGGAACGGCTCGATCGCAAGCTCCACGCTGCGTGCGTCCTGGGCGACCAGGGCCCGGACCACCTTCAGGTCGCGCTTCTCCTCCTCGGGCCCGCCGTAGTTGCTGCGCAGGCGGTATGTGTAGCTCTCCCCCGAGTAGTTGGCCGGATCTCCCAGGGCCTGGGGATCCATCTCCCGGGTGAAGGAGAGGCGGAAGCCGTTGGGCATGGCCTGGACGTCGTGGATCTCGACCGGCACCTCCCCGGTCCACACCAGCCGCTGGATCCCCCAGGGGCGGTTGCCGCGCCCGCCCCATCCGGCGTTGGACTGGCCCACGAATAGGGAGCCGTCCTGGCCGAAGCAGATGCGGATGATCCCGCACTGCATGCCCTCTCGGAACCGGATGCAGGCTCCCTGCCAGTGGCCCTCGACCCGTTCCAGCGCCACCCGCATCACGCTGGCGTGGTGCTGGTCCGCCACAAAGAGCTGGCCGGCGAAGGGGCCGAAGCTTCCCCCGGTCAGGTCCCACTTGAGGCCGCTGGGGCTCTTGCCCATCTTGTCGTAGGGGAACCACACGGCCGGCATCTTGAAGGAGGGATCCACGAGGTGCATGTCCTTCATGAAGGCTCCCGACTCGGGCTGGGGGATGCTGCTGAAGGGCGGCCCGGCCATCTCCTTGGTGATCAGGCCGTGGGGGTGGCCGTGGAAGTCCCCGAACTCCAGGTGCGAGAGCTTGGAGGCGTTGCACCACTCGCCCTGGTTGTCGGTGTAGAACATGTCCCCCCAGGGGCTGTCCTCCACCCCGGCCGGAGAGCGCAGCCCGGCGCTCACCGGCTGCATCCTCCCGGTGGCGGGATCGATCCTCACCGCCCAGCCGCGCCAGTGGGCCCTGCCGTAGGGCTCCCTCCCGAAGGGCTTGTTGGTGGTGACCCAGAAGTGCCCGCCGGGTCCCAGGCGGGGGCCGAAGTTGTACTCGTGGTAGTTGCCGCTGATCTCCCAGTCGTCGCAGACCGTCTCGAAGACGTCGGCCACGCCGTCCCCGTCGCTGTCCTTGATGCGGGTCAGCTCCCCCCGCTGGGCGGTCCAGATCCAGCCGTCGTGCTCCACCAGCCCCAGGGGCTGGGCCAGGCCCCGGGCCCAGAGCCTGTAGACCACCTCCTCGGGATCCCCGTAGGCGTTCTCCAGGATGTAGATCTCCCCGGTGCGGGTCCCCACCATCATCCGGCCGTCCTCCAGGAGGGCCATGGCCCCAACCTCCATCCGGAGGTCCTCGGTGGGCAGGGTGACGATGCGGTAGTAGTCGGACTCCTCGGCCGCCCAGGCCGCGCCCAGGGCGAAAATCGGAAGCAGAGCTCTCAAGGTTCTCATCAGCCTCTCCCTACCATTGGATCCAGATCTCTATCCCGGCCCTCCCTTCGGCATCCAGAGCGACCGGCACCAGCACCTGCTGCTGCCCTCCGGAGGAGCGCCGCAAGGAGCGGGGCGGGGGGCTCCCCTCGATCCGGATGTCGTACTCCTCCCCCACCCGCCAGGCGTTCTCCCCGGCCAGGGCCTCGACCGAATCTCCCTGGGCGGCCAGCAGGTGCAGGCTCCCCCGGGCATCGCCCTCCAGCCGGAAGCTGCGGCGCAGGGTGCCGCCTCCGGGACGTAGCACCGGAACGGGAGTCTCCCGGATCTCGACGCCCCCCAGCCGGTAGCGGAACACCGGCCTGCCGTCGTCGTCCAGGAAGTAGCCCAGGAAATCCCCCCCCAGGTCGCGGGATTCCAGACTGGCGGCCGGCCAGGGAGCCTCGGGAGAGTCCAGCTGGGCGAACGCGGGGCCGGGAGGCATGTCCAGAACGTCCTCGCCCAGAGGCCCCAGGAAAGCGTCGGTGCGCCCGCTCTCCACTCCGGACTGGTCGAAGAAGCGCCCTCGCCAGATCTTGGCCAGGCGGACCACGTTGCCGTCGAAGGCCGCGTTGACGCGCTCGGGGTAGCCGGCCAGGATCGCCCTGGGCCCCGCTCCCTCCATGAAGGTGCGGTGGACCACCACCTCCGCCATTGGGACGATCTCCATGCGGGCCCCGCCCTCGACCACTATCCCCTCTGGAAGGGGCAGCGCGTTGCCCAGGGAGAGATAGGCCCACACAGACTGGATCTGCCTGGTGGCGTCGCCGCCGTGGACATCCTGGAAGAGGGAGAATCCGCCGGGCCAGAACTGGGGCATGCGGGTGCGGGGGATGAACCGCCCCGGGTCGAGCATGAACTGCTCGAACCACTCGCGGTTGAGCCGGTCGTAGGCGGAGGCTATGTCGACGCCGGGGATGGCCAGGGCCTCCTGCCCGGCGATGTTGTGGCAGGTGATGCAGGCGAAGCCCCTGTTGGTGCCCACGAACTGCCGGCCCACCGCCACGTCCTCCTCCCGGAAGGTCCACTCGGTGGGGGCGATCCGGTCCTTCTCGGCCTGGACGAAGGCGTCGGCCAGGGCGGCGGGATCGCCGATGCCGAAGCGGGGCATTCGCACTTTCATGTAGTCCCTGACGTGCAGGTCCCGGGATACGAGGATGCTCTCCAGCGCCTCGGGCTTCAGCTTGGATCCGGCATGCTGCAGGTTGGGCGGTATGCGGCCCTCGTCTCCCAGGTCGATCTCGCTGAAGGTGCCGAAGAACTCGTTGGCCAGCTCCTCGGCCGCTCCTCCGATGCCGTCCCGGTCGTGGCACGCGTAGCAGTTGTAGGCCGCCATCTGCTGCCGCACCGCATCGGCGGGGGCGCGGGCCGACGAGAGCGCCTGCCCCTGATCCAGGGCCGCCCGGATCCACCCCCGCTGGCGCTCGTCCAGCCGGTAGTCGGGCAGCCCCGCCCGCACCGGGCTCGCCAGGCACCCGGCGGAGGCGTCGAGCTCGGAGAGAGGCCTGGCCGAGAGAGCCGAGGAGTGGCCCTCGAGCTGGTGGCAGGAGGCGCAGCCCGCCTCCCGGAAGGCGAGGCGCCCCGCCTCCGCCTTCAGGGGATCGACCGCGAAGCCGCGGTATCCGGCAGGCTCCATGGGCAGCCCTCCGGTCCGGTAGAAGACCGACTCGGGCACCTGGCGGGGCGGGCCTTCCTGGCCGTCGCGCCGCCATCTCAGAACCAGGCCGTGCGGACCGCCGGCGTTGAAGTACTGCAGCTCGAAGCTGTGGCTCCCGGACGCCAGATCGATCCGGCCCTGGCGGCTCTGCATTCCGTGGGTCCCGTCGTTGTCAACCACCTCCTCCCCGTCGATGATCAGCAGGCTTCCGTCGTCGGAGATGGTGGCGAACTCGTAGCTGCCCCCCTCCTCCAGCCTAAGCTCCCCGAGGAACCGCAAGGCGAAGTTGTTGGAGCGCCGCTCGAAGGGCGTCTCCAGGGTCACGCTCTCGACATCCCCCTTGCGGACCGGCTCCAGCTCGGAGAAGTCCGGCAGTCTGCCTACGGAGTCCAGCTCGTAGTACTCGACCTCCAGCCCCGGGACGGAGACCGGCGGACCGTCCCTGACCCCGGGGGCGTCGAGCTGCCGCCGCAGCAGGTAGACCGAGATGGCGCGCGCCTCGTCCTCCTCCAGCCACAGGGAGGGCATGCGTCCGGCCGGACGCGCGCTGTGGGGATCGAGCAGGAACCGGCTCAGGGAGTCGATGGTGGTCTTGGCCGCAAGATCGGGAAGGGAGACGTACTCCTCCCCTACGGCCTCCCCCTCCTGGGGGCCGTGGCAGGCGACGCATCCCACCGAATGGAACAGCTCCTGGCCCCACTCCAGCTCGCGCTGGGTGCCTCCCGACTCGGGGGGAGGCATGGGGCCGTCCAGGGAGACCAGGAAATGGACCAGCTCCTCCACCGCCCGGTCGCGGTCGGACGGAGCGCGGGAATGGAGCAGGTCGGGCATCAGCGCCCCCTCCCGGGCCGCATGGGGGGAGGCGAGATAGCTGCGCAGGAAGGCGGGGGTGGCCCGGGACCCGATGCGGGAGAGATCCGGAGCCTGGGCCATGCGCAGCCGCGGCGAGTCCGACTGGTGGCACCGGACGCAGGACAGCTCCCCGATCAGGACCTCGCCCAGCAGCTCCGAAGAGGCGTCGGGCGAAGCGGAGAGCCTTTCCGCGCCGGGAACACGGGGAGAGCCGTGGAGATCGCCCGGAAGGCAGGCGAGGAGCAGTCCCAGGGCCGCGGCGATCCGGGCCTCAAGCGAGGAAGGCATGGGGGGATCCATTGCGCCAGAGGCTTCCTGTTGTCAAATCCGAGTTTGGTTTGCGGGCTCCCTGGCGGACGGCTAGGCTGGGCTCCTTCCGGAATGATCCCGCTGCGCTCCGCCATCCCATGGGCCCCCTTGCTGGCCTCCCTCGCGGTCCTGCCCCCCCTCCTGGCCCAGGAGGATGCCGCGGATCTCCACCGGAGGACCATCTCGGCCTTCAACGCCGGCAAGATCGGCGAGGCCCTGGAGCTGGCCACCCGGGCCATCGAGGCCGAGCCTGGCCGCGCCAGCTACCACCTGGCCCGGGGCTACATCCGCCAGCACCGCAGGGAGCACCGGGAGGCCGTCGCCGACCTCACCCGGGCCATCGAGCTGGATCCAGCATCGGCCGACGCCTGGCAGCGCCGGGGGGAGGAGCGCTTCAAGCTGGGCGAGTTCGCTCTCTCGGTGGCCGACTTCGAGAAGGTTCTGGAGCTGGAGCCGCAGCGCCGCCCCCACCACTGGCAGCTCGGCATCTCCTACTACTACGCCGGCCGGTACCTCGAGGGGAAGGAGATCTTCGAGGCCCACAGGCCGGTCAATCCCGCCGACGTGGAGAACGCCGTCTGGCACTACCTCTGCACCGCCAAGGCCCTGGGCCTCGAGGCCGCCGGGCGGGAGCTTCTGCCGGTTGGCCAGGACCCCCGCGTGCCGATGGCCGAGATCCTGGCCCTGTTCTCGGGGAAGGGGGGGAAGGAGGCGGTGCTGGAGAGGGCCAACCGGGAGCGCGAGGACGTCCGGGTCCTGGGGCGCCGGATGTTCTACGCCCACCTCTACCTGGGGCTCCACCACGAGATCCACGGGGAGGAGGAGCCCGCCCTGGGCTACCTGCGCAAGGCCGCCCAGGCCTACCGGGAAAACGGGTACATGGGCGAGGTGGCCCGGGTCCACCTCGCCCGGAAGCAGAAGCCCGCCCCCGTGCCGTGAGATCCCTGGCCCTGGGCGTCGACAGCGGAACCCAGTCCACCAAGGCCCTGGTGGTGGACTTCCGCCGGGGAAGCGTCCTGGGCGCCGGCTCCGGGGCCCACTCCATGATCGGTGGCCTGCCTCCCGGAGCCAAGGAGCAGGATCCCGAGGTCTGGATGGCCGCCTGCCGGAAGGCGGTGCGCCAGGCCATGAAGCAGGCCGGGGCCAGGCCCGCCGAGGTGCGCTGCCTGGGGGTGAGCGGCCAGCAGCACGGCTTCGTCCCCTTGGACTCCCGGGGCCGGGTGATCCGCCCCGCCAAGCTGTGGTGCGACACCACCACCGGGGAGGAGTGCCGGCTGATCACCGAGAGAGTGGGAGGCGTCCGCAAGGCCATCCGGCTGGTGGGCAACGCCATCCTCCCCGGCTTCACCGCTCCGAAGATCCTCTGGCTCAAGCGGCACGAGCCGGGCAGCTACCGGCGCCTCGCAAGCGTGCTGCTGCCCCACGACTACATCAACTACCGGCTGACCGGGCGCCAGGCCATGGAGTGCGGAGACGCCAGCGGCACCGCCCTGATGGACGTGCGCCGGCGCCGCTGGAGCCCGGAGCTGGCCGCGGCCGTCGATCCCCGGCTGGAGAGGCTTCTCCCTCCCCTGATCCCCAGCGACCAGCCCATGGGGACGCTGCAGCCCGGGGCCGCACGATCGCTGGGCCTCTCCCCCGAGGTCCTGGTCAGCGCCGGAGGCGGGGACAACATGATGGGAGCCATCGGCACCGGCAACACCGCCGAGGGGATCCTCACCGCCAGCCTGGGAACCAGCGGCACGCTCTACGCCTGCTCCTCCCGCCCCCGGATCGATCCGTCGGGGGAGATCGCCGGCTTCTGCGACTCGACCAACCGGTGGCTCCCCCTGCTGTGCACCATGAACGTGACCACCGCCACCGGACTGGCCAGGGATCTCTTCGGGCTGAGCCAGGACGCCTTCGAGAGGGCCGCGCGCAGGACGCCTCCCGGCAGCCGGGGCCTCCTGCTGGTCCCCTACCTGGAGGGGGAGCGCACGCCCAGCGTGCCCGACGGCACCGGGGTGTGGATCGGGGTCTGCCAGGCCACCGCCACCCCGGGGTGCCATGCCCGGGCGGCGATGGAGGGCGTCGCCCTGGGGATGAACTACGGGCTGAGGCGGCTGCGCAGGATGGGCGTGGCGCCCAGCCAGATCCGGGCCACCGGCGGCGGGGCCCGATCCCGGCTGTGGCTGCAGATCCTGGCCGACGTATTCCAGGCCGAGGTCGCGGCCCTCAGGACGGCCGAGGGAGCCGCCTACGGAGCGGCCCTGCAGGCGATGTGGTGCCTGCGCCGCCATCAGGGCGAGGATCTCGCCATCGACGACCTGGCCCGGAGCATGGTCCGGCTGGACTCCCGCCGCCGGGCCCGGCCCGATCCCGGCAAGGCCGGCCTCTACCGCGATCTCCAGGAGCTCCAGGACGAGGCCTCGCGCGGCCTGCGCAAGGCCTTCTCCCGGCACCGGGCCCTCCTCCTTCGGGAGGGCTAGCCTACCACCGCTCCACCGGACCCCGGGGCACCGGGATCCGCCCCTTGCGCACCGCGGGGGGCTGCTCCGAGAAGTCCGGCTGCAGGGCCCCGGGGCGGAACCGGGGCAGCAGCCGTCCCTGCGGGTCGAGGAAGGACCGGCGCCACCGGATGTAGTCCGAGAGGATCTCCTCGAACTCCGCCAGGCTGGAGAGGCGGACCACCCGGCGGTTGAAGGGCTTGGCCGGACCGAAGCGCCGGGCGTACCAGGGAGCCACCTTGCGGAACATGAGGCAGCCCCGCTCCTCCCCGAAGACCCCGATCATCCAGCCCAGATGCCTGCGCATCACCCGCACCCGCTCCGCAAAGTCCGGCTCCTCCTCCAGGATCCCCTCCTCCAGGTAGCGGCGGGCGTGCAGGAAGATCCACGGGTTGTAGAAGGCGCCGCGCCCGATGCCCACCCCGGCGCAGCCGGTGGACTCGATCATCCTCCGGGCTCCCTGGGGGGTGGTGACGTCCCCGTTGCCGATCACCGGGATGCGCCGGGCCGCGGCGACCGCCTGGCGGATCCCCTCCAGGCTCACCTTCCCCTCGAAGCCCTGCTCCCGGGTCCGTCCATGGACGAACACCCCGGCGATGCCGGCGTCCTCCAGGGCCCGCACCAGCTCGGGCGCGGTGATGCTCCCGGCGTCCCATCCCAGCCGCATCTTGGCGGTCACCGGGATGGAGAGCGCCTCCACCATGGTCCGGACCAGCCGGGAGGTCTCCCCCAGCCGGGTCATCATCGCCGATCCGCCCCCCGTCCGGCACACCTTGCGCACCGGGCACCCCATGTTGATGTCCACCGAGGCGATCCCCCGCTCCTGCAGGAAGAGGGCCGCGTCGCGCATCTCTTCGGGCACGCTGCCGAAGAGCTGGACCGAGAGGGGCCGGTCCCGGGGGCAGGTCTCGACCAGCTTGAGGGCCCGGGGATTGCGCTCCAGCAGGGATCGGGCGTTGACCAGGTCGGTGGTGGCCAGGTCCAGCCCCCCCAGCTCCCTGATGGTGAGCCGGAAGGGCAGGTTGGTGTATCCCGCCAGGGGCGAGAGGAAGAGGTTGGATCGCAGCTCGAGGCTTCCCAGGATCAGCATGCGGACCGAGGCTCACGAGCCTACCCGGGAGAAACGCCGCAGGCAACCGCTCCCAGCGGCTCCCGGCCCAGGTTTGGCTTGCCAGGCGCCGGCCGGACTGGAAGAGAATGGACCGCATGAGACCCCCCAGATGGGCCGGACTGGGACTGGCCCTGGCCCTGGCGCCGCTCCCCTGCCAGGGGGAGGAGATCCGCCTCTTCGACGGCGCCACCTTCGGCGGCTGGGAGGGCAGCATGCGCTTCTTCCGCATCGAGGAAGGGGCCGTCGTGGGGGGGCGCCTCGACGAGGCCATCCCCCGCAACGAGTTCCTGGCCACCACCCGGGAGTACCGCGACTTCGAGCTGAGCCTCCAGTTCCGGCTCACCGGGGAGGCGACCAACGCCGGGATCCAGATCCGGAGCCGCCGCGTCCCCGGCAGCCACGAGATGATCGGCTACCAGGCCGACCTGGGGCCGGGTATCACCGGCTGGCTCTACGACGAGTCCCGCCGGCGGCGGATGCTGGCCACCTGCGACCGGCGGCTGGTGGAGGAGGTCCTCGATCCCGAGGGCTGGAACCGCTACCGCATCCGCTGCCAGGGCAGGCGCATCACCCTGCACATAAACGGGCTGCGGACGGTGGACTACCTGGAGCCGGATCCGGAGATCGATCTCGGGGGGCGCATCGCCCTGCAGATCCATTCGGGTCCGCCCGGAGAGGTGCGCTACCGCGACATCCGGATCACCCTCCTGGAGCCCGGCGGGGAGGCCCTGGAGAGCCAGGTCCGGGGGGTGGCTCCCCGGGCTCCCGGCGAGGTGGAGATCGATGGCGACCTGGAGGAGTTCTCCCAAGCCTTCGCCACCCCGATCGGTTACTTCGAGGACGACCTGGACGACCGCGCCGCCCAGTTCTTCTACATGTGGGACAGCTCGGCATTCTACGCGGCCCTGCGCACCCTCGACACCCGCCCGGCCAACCACGCCCCCGGTGACCGCCTCTGGGAGGGCGACGGGGTGGAATGGTACTTCGACACCCGCCAGGGCGAGCTCTTCCGCAGCCGCGAATGGACCGCAGGGGCGGTCCACTGCTACTGGACCGGCCTGGAGGGCACCCGCATCGAGCCGCGCTTCTGCCTGCGCCCCGGCTACCTCGACGCCATCCCCCAGACGGGAGTCGAGGTGGCCGCGCGCCGCACCCCGGCGGGGCTGGACGTGGAGTTCCGCCTCCCCTGGGCCAACTTCCCCGGCTTCCAGCCCCGGACCGGAGCGGTGATCGGGCTCGACGCCGAGCTCTGCTACAGCGACGGCCAGGGGCGGGTGGACCGGGACTTCGTCTACGGAGGGCCCCTCTCGGTGCAGCAGCCGGCCAACCTGGCCCGGATCCAGCTGGTGGAGAAGGTGGAGCGGAGCCACTGGGCCGCCTGCGCCCCGGCGATGATGCCCATGCGCTGCGACACCGAATGGACGCAGCCCGGCCGCCCCATGGTCACCGCCACGCTGGCGATGCCCCCCCTGCGCAGCGCCATGGTCGGGCAGGTGCTCTTCCGGGTGTCGGACGTGCGGGGGCCGATCCTCCTGGAGGCCGCCGGGAGGATCGAGCCGTTCTCCACCTACGGCTCCTTCCAGCGGGCGGTGGCCCAGTGGCCCGCCGACTTCGCCCCGCCCGGAGGCTACCAGGTGACCGCGGTGATCCTGGGAGAGGGCCGCACCGAGCTGGGGCGCAGCGCCCCCCGGATGGTCAGCACGGGCATGGAGCGGGGCTACTGATGAGCGGAATCCGCTTCGGCACCGACGGCTGGCGGGCGGTCATCGCCGAGGACTTCACCTTCGCCAACCTGGAGCGGGTGGCCCAGGCCTCCGCCCGGGTGTGGAAGCGGCAGAGGATCGCCGGAACCTCCCGCAAGGTGGTGGTGGGATACGACAACCGCTTCCTCTCTCCCGAGTTCGCCGAGAGGACCGCCGAGGTGATGGCCGCCAGCGGATTCCAGGTGATCCTCTCGGACCGCCCCCTGCCCACTCCCGCGGTCTCCTACCATGTCAGGGCGTCCCGGGCCTGCGGGGGGGTGATGATCACCGCCAGCCACAATCCGCCCCGCTTCAACGGCTTCAAGATCAAGGCCCACTTCGGGGGCTCGGCCGATCCCTCCCTGTGCCGCCGCATCGAGGCGCAGCTCGATCGCGGGCCGGCGCGCCGCGCCCCGGGAAGCCCCCTGATCCGCAGGAGGAACATCCTTCCCGGCTACGCCCGCTCCCTGCTGAAGCTGGTGGACATGGAGGCCATCGGACGCTCGAAGCTCCGCCTGGCCCACGACGCCCTGCACGGAACCGGGGCCGGATGCTTCGAGCGGCTGCTGGAAGGCACCAGCTGCCGGGTCACCGCCCTCCGGGCGGAGCGCAATCCCGGCTTCGGCGGCATCAATCCCGAGCCGATCCCCTCCAACTACCACGCCACCAGCCGGTACCTGGCCGCCCACCCCCACGACCTGTGCCTGGTGACCGACGGGGACGCCGACCGCATCGGCGGCATGGACGGTACGGGCGGCCCCCTGACCACCCACCAGATCATCTGCCTGCTCCTGCAGCACTTCGTCGGCTTCCGCAAGGCCCGGGGCCGGGTGGTCAAGGCCCTGACCACCACCTCCATGGTGGACCGGATGTGCCGGGAGCTGGATCTCCCCCTGGTGGAGACCGGAGTGGGATTCAAGTACATCTGCAAGGAGATGCTCGAGGGCGACGTGATGCTGGGCTTCGAGGAGAGCGGCGGCATCGGCTTCGCCGGACACGTCCCCGAGCGCGACGGCCTGCTGGCCGGCCTGGCGCTGCTGGAGACGCTGGCGGTCTCCCGGACCCCTCTGCCGCGCCTGCTGGCCCGGCTGGAGGAGCTCTACGGGGCGCACCACTACGCCCGGCAGGACCGGAGCTTCCCCCTGGAGAGGCGGGAGGAGCTGATGGAGCGCTGCCGCGACCGCCCCCCCGCCACCCTCCTCGGCTCGCCGCTGGAGCGGACGCTCTCCTTCGACGGGGTGAAGTACATCGCCAGGAACGGAGCCTGGCTGATGCTGCGGGGCTCGGGAACCGAGCCGGTCCTGCGCATCTACGCCGAGTCCTCCAGCCCCAGGGGGACCCGCAGCCTGATCCGGAAGGGAGCCGCCCTGGCCCGGGAGGTCTGGCGCCCCGCGCAATAATGGATCGACAACGGGGGCCCGAGGCTGTGCAATGCGGCCTCTCCCAGCGCAACCATCCCATGATCCGATCCTTCCATCCCCTCCTGTTCCTGCTGGCCGGCCTGGCTTCCCTTTCGGCCCTGGAGTTCCGGCACGGGGATCGCGTCTGCCTGATCGGGAACTCCACCGCCGAGCGGATGCAGCGCCACGGCTGGCTGGAGACCCTGCTGCAGGCCCGCTATCCCGAGCGCTCCCTGGTCTTCCGCAACCTCGGTTTTCCCGGCGACGAGGTGGACAGCCGGCCCCGCAGCAAGGGCTTCACGGCTCCCGAGGAGTACCTCGCCCACTGCCGGGCCGACACCATCCTGGTTTTCTTCGGGGCCAACGAGGCGTGGAAGGGCGAGGAGGGGCTGGCCGGCTTCAAGGCCGGCCTGGAGGGGATGGTCGACAGCTACCGCAGGCTGCGCCCCAACGGCCGGAGCGCCCCCGCCCTGGCGCTCTTCTCCCCGCTGGCCCACGAGGACACCGGGGACCGGAACCTGCCCGACGGCAGCGCCCGCAACCCGATGCTGGAGCGCTACGGGGAGGCGGTCCGGGAGGTGGCCCGGTCCCGCAGCGCGCAGTTCGTCGATCTCTTCGCCATCTCCCGGAAGCTCTACGAGGAGACCGAGGAGCCGCTGACCCTCAACGGGATCCACCTCACCGAGACCGGCAACCGCCTGGTGGCCGAGGCCATCGCCTCGGCCCTGGCCGGAAGCAGGCTCTCCTTCGGGCCGGAGCACGAGCCCCTGCGGCAGGCGGTGCTCGACAAGAACTGGCACTGGTTCAACCGCTACCGGGCCACCGACGGCAACGACGTCTGGGGCGGACGCTCGGGGCTCAAGTTCGTCGACGGCCAGACCAACTTCGAGGTGCTGCAGCACGAGCTGCGCATGCTCGACATCATGGCCGCCAACCGGGACCGGAGGATCTGGGCCCTGGCACGGGGGACGGACATCGAGGTGGACGACTCCAACGTGCCCGGCCCCGTCCCGGTCGTCTCCAACGTGGGCGGAGGCAGCCGCAGCTCCAACCCCGACAAGGAGGGCTCGCTCCAGTACATCAGCGGCGAGGAGGGGGTGGACCGGCTGGCCGTGCCCGACGGCTTCGCGGTCAACCTCTTCGCCGACGAGCGGATGTTCCCCGAGCTGGTCAACCCGGTGCAGATGGCGGTCGACACCCGCGGCCGGCTCTGGGTGGCCACCTGGCCCACCTACCCCAAGTGGGAGCCGCTCAAGGAGATGGACGACAGGCTGCTCATCCTCCCCGACGAGAACCGGGACGGGATCGCCGACAGGGCCATCACCTTCGCCAAGGTGCACAACCCCAGCGCGATCGAGTTCTGGAACGGCGGGGTGCTGGTGGCCTCCCAGCCCGACATCCTGTTCCTGAAGGACACCGACGGCGACGACGTGGCCGATGTCCGCATCGCCCTGCTCAACGGGATCGGCTCGGCCGACACCCACCACGCGGCCAACGCCTTCACCTACGGTCCCGACGGGGGCATCTACTGGCAGAGCGGCATCTTCCTGGTCAACACGATCGAGAGCCCCTGGGCCGCTCCCCTGAGCACCGGGGCCAGCGGCATGTACCGCTTCGATCCCCGGCGCTACACCATCGACTTCCACGCCGCCAACAGTCCCAACCCCCACGGCATCTCCTTCGACTACTGGGGCTACCACTACGCCAACGACGGCACCTCGGGGCAGGCCAAGCAGGTCTACCCCCACGAGACCGGATTCCGGATGCGCAACCTGCTCGACCGGGAGGTGCGTCCGGTGCCGGCCAACGGGATCGTCTCCAGCTCCCAGTTTCCCGAGTCGATGCAGGGGGACTTCCTGATCCTCAACACCATCGGCTTCCTGGGCATCAAGCAGTACGCGCTGGACCGCAATCCCCACACCGGCGTGGTGTGGGGGGAGCCGAAGGGGGACCTGATGGTGAGCAGCGACCGCAACTTCCGTCCCACCGACATGGAGTTCGGCGAGGACGGAGCCCTCTACGTGGCCGACTGGCAGAACGTGATCATCGGCCACATGCAGCACAACATCCGCGACCCCAACCGGGACCACCGCCACGGGCGCATCTACCGCATGGTGGCCGAGGGGCGCCCGCTGCAGGAGCCGGTGGCCATCGACGGGGAGCCGATCGGGAAGCTGCTCGACAACCTGAAGCATCCGGTGGACGGAGTGCGCTACCGCACCCGCATCGAGCTCTCCGAGCGGCCCACCGGCGAGGTGATCAGGGAGCTGGAGAAGTGGACGGTGCAGTTCGATCCCGGAAGCAGGAAGGACGCCCACCACCTGCTGGAGGCCCTGTGGCTGCACCAGCAGCACAACGTGCGCAACCCCCAGCTGCTCGCCGCCCTGCTCAAGAGCCCCGAGCCGCACGCCCGCCGCGCGGCCGGGACCGTCCAGCACTTCTGGTACAACGTGCCCACCACCCGGGCCTCGATCGAGCTGGCCTCCCTGGAGGAGGAGCCCGTGGAACAGGCCTCGGGGGTGGTCGGCGAGGCGGACGGACGGGTGCAGATCCGGATCGGCACCGTGGTGGAGCAGATGCGCTACGACGTCCCCGAGTTCGAGGTGGAGGCCGGAAGCCCGCTGCGGGTCGCCTTCTCCAATCCCGACTACATGCCCCACAACATCGTCTTCACCGCTCCCGGAGCCGCCGACGAGGTGGCCCTGGCCGCCATCGCTCTGGGATCGGCGGGCTTCGACGCCGACTGGCTTCCCGAGAGCGACAAGATCCTCGCCGCCAGCTCCCTGGTGGACCACGCCCAGCAGGAGGCGCTGGAGTTCGACGCGCCGCAGGAACCGGGAGACTACCCCTACGTCTGCACCTTCCCCGGCCACCACGTCCTGATGCGCGGCGTGATGAAGGTCCGGTAGGACCGGTAGGGAGCGCTTCCGAGGATCCGCTCCCCGATCCGGCGCGGGAGCGCCTGCGGCGATGCGGGCGGGCCCGAGGATCGGGCTCCAGGACGAAGCCAGGCACGGAGCAGCGGGGATCGCTGAGGCCGTGCCCGATCCCCCTGGCCCAGGATGAAGGAGCTCCAGCCGGTCCCGCCAGGGCGACGGGCGGCTCCGGGCCCAGCCAGGACGTCTCCACGGGAAGAACGGGATCCCTGCCTGGACAGGAGCCGCTCCAGGGAGGCACTCTAGGAATAGCTCCATCGGGGTTCTGATGACGGAGATCAGGAGCATCGAGCTGGGGATAGCTGGCATGACCTGCGCCCACTGCGCCCAGAGCGTCGTCCAGGCGATCGAGGCGGTCGACGGGGTGCTCATGGCGCGGGTCGATCTGGAAGGCGGCGGATCGGCCCGGGTGGAGCTGGCCGGGGATTGCCCCCGGAACATCCGCCAGAGCATCGCGGAGGCGGTTCGCAGCGCGGGATACCGGGTGGCGCGCCAGGGAGGCAAGAGCCGCGGCGCCGGGCTGTGGCTGGGGCTGGGCTCGCTTTCGTTCCTGCTGGCGGCGGAGTGGCTGCTGGGCTGGCAGGAGCGCCAGTGGTACGGGCCCCTGGCCTTCCTGCTGGCGCTGCCGGTGCAGGCCGTCCTCGGTCTTCCCTTCTACCGGAACGCCTGGAGATCCCTGAAGGCGGGAAGGACGGGCATGGACGCGCTGGTGAGCCTCGGGTCCACCACGGCCTTCGTGTACAGCGCGGCCCTGCTGGCCATGCCGGACGGTCCCCGCCATCTGCACTTCGTCGAGTCGGTGGGAATCCTCTCGCTGGTCTCGCTGGGGCACGCCATCGAGCGCCGGGTGGCGCGCCGGGCGGGAGGGCGGGTCGAGACCCTCCTCTCCCTGTGTCCCGACACGGCCCGGCGCGAGGAGCCCGGAGGGGGGCTCTCCCAGGTGCCCACGGCCTCCCTGCTCCCTGGAGACCGGGTGCTGGTCAGCCCCGGAGAGCGGATACCGGTAGATGCGGTCGTCCGGAAGGGGGAGTCCTCCTGCGATCTGTCGATGCTCACCGGAGAGTCGCTGCCGGTGGCCAGGAAGCCGGGCGACGAGGTGCATGCCGGGACCCTGAACCTGACCGGGGCCATCTCGGTGGAGGCGACCGGGGTGGGCCGGGAGACCGCCCTCTTCCGCATCGTCCGCATGGCGGAGGAGGCCCGCCAGATCCGGCACGGGCTCCAGAGGCTGGCCGACCGCATCAGCGCGGTCTTCGTCCCCGTGGTGATCCTGGCGGCCCTGGCCGCCTTCTCCGCCTGGTTCCTGCTGCACGGATCCATGAGCCGCTGGCACGAGGTCCTCTCCGGGTGGCTGTGGGAAATGCCCATTCCCGCCTCGCCCCTGGGCGCGGGCGTGGTCTTCGCCGCATCGGTGCTCATCGTCGCCTGCCCCTGCGCCATGGGACTGGCCACGCCCATCGCCATCCTGGCCGGGAGCCACGCGGCCGCCTCCCGCGGCATCCTCATGCGCAACGGAAGGGCCCTGGAGCTCTCGGGGCAGATCGGCCGCATGGTGTTCGACAAGACCGGGACCCTGACCCTGGGCCGGCCCGAGGTGGCCGGCTTCCGGGCCACCAACGGGGACTATCCGGAGTCCCTGCTGGGCAGGATCTGCGGCTCCCTGGCCTCCCTGTCCCGGCATCCCTACAGCAGGGCGGTGGCCCGCTGGGCCTCCGGCCCGCCGCTCGAGACCGCGGAGTGGAGGGAGATTGCGGGCAAGGGACTGGAGGCCAGGGTGGAGGTGGAGGGACGGAAGCTCCCGGTCCGGCTGGGATCCCTTTCCTGGACCGGGGCGGAGGAGGAGCGGGAGCCGGAATCCGCCCCGGGCCGGCCCGGCGATCCCAGGATCGCCCTGTCGGTGGACGGGAGGGTCTCTTGCCTGCTGGTCCTGAGGGACCCGGCCAAGCCCCGGGCCCGGGACACCCTGGAGCGGCTCCGGAGCCAGGGAGTCTCGGTTTCGCTTTTAAGCGGAGATCGGGAGGAAACGGTGCGGAGCCTCGCCGAGGATCTGGGGATCTCCTCCTGGATCGCCGAGGCCTCCCCCCAGGACAAGGCCCGCTACATCGCCCAGCGCAGGGAGGCAGGCGAGCGGGTGTGCTTCGTGGGAGACGGGATCAACGACGCTCCGGCCCTGGAAGCGGCCGATCTGGGAATCGCGGTGGCAAGAGCCTCGGACCTGGCCCGGGATTCGGCGGACATGGTGCTGGTGCGCTCCGACATTCAGGCCCTTCCCCAGGCGATCGCCATCGCCCGAGCCACCAGATCCACCATCCGGCAGAACCTGTTCTGGGCCTTCTTCTACAACGCCCTGGGCATTCCCCTGGCCTTCCTGGGCTTCCTCTCCCCTCTCTTCTGCGCCCTGGCCATGGGCCTCTCCGATCTGGTGGTGGTGGGCAACGCCATCCGCCTGCGCCACCGCCGCTTCCCCTCAGGGCCCTAGCGTCCTGTGCTCTATAAAGCTAGTTCAAAACGCTTGTGGCTCGGCACTCTGCGAGCCGTGCCCTGGCACGCTTGATCTTCGCCAGGATGTCTTCGCTCTTGGCAACTGAGGTGCAGGGGGCAGCGCCCCCTGCAGTGAAGGGCCGGAGGCCTCCGCTCCTGGCTGGGAGCTGCAGCGTCATCCAGCATACCGACAACCCTGTCGATGCGTGGAAATGCTCAATTAATTGACGGATCCAGTGTCTCAATGCCATTGACAGGTTCCGCTCATCGTGCCGACCAGGGATCGACGGTCTCGACGCCGGTGTTGCGAAACTCGCCCGTGTTACGGGTGACCACGGCAAGCCCACGCGTGGCGGCCGCGGCCGGGAGGAAAGCATCGGGCACTTGGTCGTCGAGCGCCTCGCCGCGACGGCGCTTGGATTCCATTATCTGTGCGCACTCACGGGCGTCTGCCAGGGTCCACTCCACGATGCGATCCTCGAACAGCTCGTCGAGAAGTCCGTGGAAGCGGTCGGTGAGGCCTTGGCGGCGTCGGCCGGGGGCAATTCGGCCGATGCCGTCGTCGGCGATAGAATCCAGATAGGCGGCGACCCGAGGCTCAGGCCGCGCCCACATCATCTCAGAAACGACGTTGGTGTCTATCAGCCAGGCGAGCGGGGCCGTCATTCCCCGTCCTTAGCGGAAAGGGATGGCGGTTTGTAGCCGTATCGGACCGGTGGTGGCAGTTCGACGCCGTGCTCCTCCCCGAAATGCCGAGCAAAGGCCTCGGAGGGCTTGAGCCGGCACTCGGTCCTGGTGCGCTTCTC
This sequence comes from Limisphaerales bacterium, assembly GCA_965221075.1. Classification (GTDB taxonomy): domain Bacteria; phylum Verrucomicrobiota; class Verrucomicrobiia; order Limisphaerales; family AAA164-E04; genus UBA2970. Next base: position 1,571,176 of record OZ244865.1, on the reverse strand, counting down.
GCGGATCAGGCGGCGGACCAGCTCCTCCATCGACACGCCGATCTGGCGCGCTTCTCGCCTGAGCCAGAACTTGTCGCCGGGATCGATGTTGCGGACGGTGATGTTGGTGCCCATGCCAGTGCCTCCTGATCGGACGACAGCCTGTCGAGTCTGTCCGCACATCAAGGTAAGAGATTGGGAATCCGGGGTCAAAGACCGTCGTAATTCACGTAGAACTCCCAGTTCACCGAAATTACTACTTGAATAACACTAACACATGGAAGCTTTCCGGCTGGGCGAACTACCTCTGCCTTGGGCAGGCAAGCTCTTCCTACACCGGGCCATCGACGCTCACACGATCAGGCGGCTGCGACAGAGGTTCAGGAGAAAGTACAAGGCGCGGAGCGGGTAATATGCACATTTCCCGAGTCTAGCCATGCGGAACCAGGAAAGGCTTGTGCGCCTATCCGACACAAAACGCACCTTTCCCCGACTCTAGCATCCTGCTTGCTGCTCAAGTTGGTTCAGCTCTTGTGGCCTGGCATTCCGCGAGTCGTGCCCTTGCAAGCTTGATCTTCGCCAGGATGGCTTCGTCCTTGGCAACCCACCTGAAGGGCTTGGGTTCGGCGTTGTGCTCTGACAGCAGCCGCTTTATCACGCCCTTCATTGAGCAATACATATCAGAAGCAGGACACTAGTGGGCCGAGAGCCAGTGGGGGCCGGTCCCCATGCCCACCTCCAGGGGCACGTCCAGCCTAAGGGCCTCCTTCATCTCGCGCTCCACCATCGGGCGGATCTCCTGCTCCTCCTCGCGGCGCAGGTCGAAGAGCAGCTCGTCGTGCACCTGCAGCAGCATCCGGGTCCTCCATCCCCCATCCTCCAGGGCTCGCCCGATCCCGATCATGGCCAGCTTGATCATGTCGGCGGCGGTTCCCTGGATGGTGGTGTTCACCGCGTTGCGCTCGGCGGCCGCCCGCTGGGTGGCGTTGGCCGAGTCGATGTCCCGGATGGGCCGCCGCCTCCCGGCCAGCGTCTCCACATAGCCGTGCTCGAGGGCGAAGGCGACGGTGCGATCCACATACTCCCTGACCTTGGGGAACTGGGAGTAGAACCCGTCGATGATCCCGGAGGCCTCCTTGCGGGAGATGCCCAGGCGCTGGGCCAGCCCGTGGGCGGTGACCCCGTAGGCCACTCCGTAGTTGGCCATCTTGGCCTGGTTGCGCAGCTCGGGCGTGACCGCCTCCGGGAACACCCCGAATATCTTCGAGGCCGCGGCCGAATGGACATCCTCCCCCTGCCGGAAGGCCCGGATCAGCTCCTCGTCTCCGCTCATGGAAGCGATGATGCGCAGCTCGATCTGGGAGTAGTCGGCCGAAAGCAGGACATGGCCGGAATCCCGGGGGACGAAGGCCTTGCGTATCTCCTGCCCCATCGCGGTCCGCACCGGTATGTTCTGCAGGTTGGGGTTCTGCGAGTTGAGCCGTCCGGTGGCGGTGGCCAGCTGGTGGTAGGTGGTGTGGACCCGGCCGGTCCTCCCGCGGATCGCTCCGGGCAGGGTGTCGGTGTAGGTCGACTTCAGCTTGGCCGCCATGCGGTAGTCCAGGATCAGGGGGACGACGGGATGCCTGTCCTTGAGCGAGACGAGCACGTCGCTGCTGGTGGCGTACTGCCCCTTGGGGGTCTTCCTCGGCCGATCGTCGAGAGCCAGCTCCTCGAACAGGATCCTTCCCAGCTGCTGGGGGGAGTTGAGGTTGAACGAATGCCCCACCAGATCCTCGATCTGCCGGCCGCTCTCCTCCATCAGGGCCTCCAGCCTGCGGGACATCTGGCGCAGCGCATCGGGATCGATGCGGATCCCCTCGTGCTCCATCTCGACCAGAACCGGAACCAGGGGGGCCTCGATCTCCCAGTAGACCCGGGCCTGGCCCGATTCCTCCAGCGCCCCCTCCAGCACCTGGTGGAGGCGCCAGGTCACATCGGCGTCCTCGGCGGCGTAGCGGGCCAGCTGCTCCAGGGGCACCGAGCGCATGTCCAGCTTCTTGTCCTCCCCGGCCAGCGACTTGAGGGAGATGGGCCGGTAGGCCAGGTACCTCTCGGCAAGGAAGTCCATGCCGTGGCGCAGCTCCGGCTCGATCAGGCAGTGCATCAGCATGGTGTCGTGCAGCGCCCCCCCCACCCGGATGCCCCGCTGGCGCAGGACGCCCATGTCGAACTTCAGGTTGTGGCCCACCTTGGCGATGCCGGGGTCCTCCAGGATCCGGGCCAGATCCTCCAGGGCCCGGGCGTCCTGCCCGCCCTCACCGGCCATCCTCCCCTCGCCGTCGTAGGAGACCAGGGGGAGGTAGAAGGCCCGGTGCTCCTGGGCGGACAGGGCGCATCCCAGCAGCAGGTCCGATCCGGGATCCAGCCCGGTGGTCTCCACGTCGAAGCAGAGCGCCTCCCCGCCGCCCAGCCGCTCCAGCGCCTCCTTCCGCTCCCCGGGATCGGAGAGGCAGCGGTACCGGGTTTCGACGTCGTCAATGGTGCGGACCACCGCCCCCTCCCCCAGGGCGGCGCTGCGCCCTGCATGGAACTCCTCTCCCAGCAGGCGGCGTCCGATGGCGTTGAACTCGAACCGGACGCAGAACGCCTTCATCCGCTCCCTGTCGATCCCCTTCACCTCCAGGTCCTCAAGTCCGATGTCCAGGGGGACGTCGCAGACGATCCTGGCCAGCCGCTTGGATTGCAGCGCGTCGCCGCGGTGCCTCTCCAGGCTCTCCCTCTGCTTCCCCTTGAGCTGGTCCAGGCTGCCGAGAAGGTTCTCCAGGCTGCCGAACCGCCGGATCAGCCTGGCTCCGGTCTTCTGGCCGATGCCGGGGACGCCGGGGATGTTGTCGGAGACGTCGCCCCACAGGCCCAGCACGTCCACCACCTGCCCGGGATGCTCCACTCCCCACTCCTCGAGCACCTCCTCCAGTCCCAGAAGGACCGCCTCGGCCCCTCCCTTGCCGGGCTTGAGGATGCGGACCCGGTCGGAGACCAGCTGGGCGAAGTCCTTGTCCGGGGTCACCATGAACACCTCGAATCCCTCCGCCTGGGCCCGCCGCGCCAGGGTTCCCACGATATCGTCGGCCTCGTAGCCCGGAGCCCTGATCAGGGGGATTCGGAAGGCGCCGCAAAGATCGTCCACATGGGCGAGGCATTCGCTCAGGGCCTCGGGAATGGCCTCGCGCTGAGCCTTGTAGGCGGGATACTCGCGGTGCCGGTCGGTAGGCTCGGGCGTGTCGAGGGCCACCGCCATGTGGGTCGGCGAATGCTTCTCGAGGATCTCGACCAGCGAGTTGACGAAGCCGAATAGGGCCGAGACGTCCATCCCGCCGGTGGTCAGGAACGGGCGCTTGCGGAACGCGAAGTGGGCGCGGTAGAGAAGCGCCATTCCGTCCAGCAGATAGAGTTTCCGGCCCATGTCCCCACTCTACCCGAGCCCCTCCGCCGCTACCCATCCTTTTCGGCCCGGCCGGGGGATGCTTGCAGCCCCCACGGCTGGGGTCCATATTGGCCGCCGGAAGCCCCAGTGAACACGCCATCCTCGCTGAACATAGCCCACCGGTTCCGTCCCCGGCTGGAGCGGCTCTATCCCGACGAGATCTCCCTGAGCCTGGAGCGCCTGGAGATGATTCTGGGACGCTATGGCCTGGCAGGCAGCGCCCCTTCCGAATCGCCGAGATGGAGCGAGCGCGACGTGGCGCTCATCACCTACGGCGATTCGATCCGTTCCGAAGTCCAGTCCCCCCTGGCCACCCTGAGGGAGTTCGCCGAGCGCCGTCTGTCGGGATCCTTCTCCATCGTCCACATCCTTCCCTTCTACCCCTGGTCCAGCGACGACGGATTCGCGGTGAAGGACTACCGGGAGGTGGACAAGGAGCTGGGGAGCTGGGAGGAGGTGGAGGAGCTGGGCAAGCGCTTCGACCTGATGTTCGACTGGGTGCTAAACCACGTGTCGAGCAAGAGCTCGTGGTTCCGCAGCTTCCGCAACTGCATCCTCCCCTACCGCGACTACTTCATCGGCCAGCCTCCCGACGCCGATCTCTCGGCCGTGGTCCGCCCGCGCACCAGCCCGCTCCTCACTCCGGTCTCGACCCGATCGGGCCGCAAGCACGTGTGGACCACCTTCGGTCCCGACCAGATCGACCTGGACTGGAGCAATCCCGACGTCTTCTTCGAGATGCTCGACGTCCTCCTCACCTACATCGCCCGCAAGGCTCGCATCGTCCGCCTGGACGCGGTCGCCTTCCTGTGGAAGCGGCCCGGCACCTCGTGCCTTCACCTGGAGGAGACCCACGAGGTGGTCAGGCTGGTCCGCGAGATACTCGAGGTTGTCGCCCCCCATGTCCTGCTCCTGACCGAGACCAACGTCCCCCACCAGGAGAACCTGAGCTACCTGGGAGAGGGCGACGAGGCCCACATGATCTACCAGTTCGCCCTTCCTCCCCTGCTGCTCCACGGCCTGCTCAGGGGAGATGCCGGGACGCTGGGACGCTGGGCCTCCTCGCTCCCTCCCCTGCCCCCCGGCACCACCTACTTCAACTTCACCGCCTCGCACGACGGCATCGGCGTCCGTCCCCTGGAGGGGATCCTCGATCCGGAGGAGATCGAGCTCCTGAGCCGGGAGATGGAGAAGAGGGGCGGCAGGCTCTCCTGGCGCAGCCAGCCCGACGGATCCCGGAGCCTCTACGAGATCAATATCGCCTGGTATTCGGCCCTGTGCCCCGAGCAGGACAGGGAGGGCGAGGACCGCTACCTCTGCTCCCTGCTGGTGCAGCTCGCCCTGCAGGGCATCCCCGCCCTATACATCCACAGCCTGCTCGCCACTCCCAACGACCACGACGGGGTGGAGGAATCGGGGATGGCCCGGAGGATCAACCGCAGGAAGTGGGATCACGGGGAGCTCGAGGAACTGCTGGAGGATCCAAGCACCCACCACCACCGGATCTTCCACCGGCTGGTGGGCATAGTCCAACGGCGGGTTCAATGCGAGGCGTTCCACCCGGAAGGCGAGCAGGAGATCTTGGAACTGGACTCCAGGGTGCTGTCCCTGATCCGCCGGTCCCCCAGCTCTCCTGCCGAAGCGTTCTGCCTGTTCAACTTCTCCCGGGAGAAGGTGGAGCTGGACATAGCTCCCTGGATCGCCTCGGAGCAGCCCCACGAGCTGGTGGCCAACACCACCTGGTCACGGCCCGAAGGGCCGATCGCCATGGAGCCCTACGGGGCTCTCTGGCTTCTCTCCTCCTCCAGGGACTGATCCGGCCCGGGGCCTGAGAGAAGGTTGCAGGCCCGGGTATGGCGGGCCTTCTTGTGGTTGGCCTTGTTGCGGTGGCAGACGCCCTTCTTGGCCGCCTTGTCGTAGGCCGAGACCACCTGGGGAAGCAGGACGAGCGCTTCCTCCTTCCTGCCCTCCTGCACCAGACGGCTAAGGCGCCGCTCCAGAGTGGATACCCGGGACTTCATGGCCCGGTTGAACTGGGCCTTGCGGGCGGAACTGCGGACTCGTTTCTCGGCGGACTTGATGTTGGGCATAGGCCACGCTGCGGCAGAAGCGGCGGCGATGCTGCCCCCGCCCCTCGGCCCCTGTCAATCTCCAAGTCCAGGGCGGCGGACCTCCATGCGCCCTCGACGGATATCCGGCGCCGCGCTTCGCCTGGAAAGCCTACAGATTCGCCCACCAGGAACCGGTCCGTCGCCTCCCTCCGGCCTTGCGCTCTCCTTATAGGCCACACCCCGAGGCTCCACACCGCGATACGTCTTCGCCAGGAAACCGGCGCTTCGGACGGTTCCCTTTCAACCGACGGCCTCGAGACGGACTCCCGGCCTTGGCCGCAGCTCCTCGATCTCCTCCCGGATGGGCCAGACTGCAGACGGAGGAGAGGCTCCAAGAAACGTTGGACGGCAGCTGGATTGCCGAATGCTCACGGTTGGAAGCGCCAGCGCAGCCGGCGATCCGGGACAAACGGCCCTACCGCATGGGATGCGTGCAGACGAGTCCACTCGGGAAGCCATGCATCTTTCTACCGGCCGGTTTCGGGCTTGAATCGACATGCCCGACTGGAGAACGATGCTTGGTTGCAGGAGCCAGAAATGGAAGAATCGGAAGATAATCCCCTGAATCCCGGATCGCTAAAGGACGAAGACGAGCAGCTTGTTGCTCGAGAAGCGATCCCGTCCCAGTACCAGATGATCAGCGAAAGGCTGCAAGAACAGGACAAACGGGGGAGCGATGAGATCAAAGCCGTCCGAACCGAGATGAAGGAGGAGTTCGCCGCTGTTCGCTCCGAGATGAAGGAGGAGTTCGCTGCTGTCCGGTCCGAGATGAATGAGGGGTTCGCCGCTGTCCGGTCCGAGGCGAAGGAGGAGTTCGCCGCTGTCCGGTCCGAGATGAATGAGGGGTTCGCCGCCGTCCGGACTGAAATAGACGAGCTTCGGACCGGGGTGTCCAAGGAGATATGCGAGTTGCAGAAGACGACCGCAGTGCTTGGCGAGAAGATGTCGAATCTGATCAGTGGAGCCAAGTGGGGATTCACTGCCCTAGCCAGCCTGCTAGCCATAATCAAGCTGGTGGACTACCTCTTCCAGAACCAGTAGCAAGGGAGAACAGAGAGGGAAGCAGCCGGCGAATTACTTCTGGCCCTTTTGCTGTGGGCCTTTTCCAGATGCCACTGCTAGCCTGCTTCTGACGGAGTCTTGCAGTCTATGCCTGCTTGGGAGGCCTTCGTGGACTGCTTGCCGGTTTCCGACTTTCCGGGATCTCGCGGCCCGAGCTGCGGCGCGCAGGGGCTAATCCATCTGGGACCGCCATGCATGCCGAGAGGCAGAGAGAGGCCCGAATCGAGAGTCCTGTTTGCTTTCTACGAAGAAATACCGGTGTATCGGTTTTTTTCCTTTCGTCCTCCGGCCATGTCGATGCCATCCGAGCCCGTTGGCCATCCGGTGCGTCACAGAGGAGGTCCGTCCCCCGCCGCCGATGCCGATCCCTGGGCCGCCGACATGGCTCCAGCATCGGAGTCCTCCTGAGCAAGGGAGGATAGGAGCAGCAACAGCAACGAGAGGGAAGAGAGGCCAGCGCGGTGGTGGCCGCCGGGCCATGGCAGGCATGCAACTACCCTTCGAGAGCGAGCGCACCTGCGAGGAGTCCCATAGCCAGGTGCTGAGGAAGCAGGAAGCTCTCGATGTGCGCCCCGTGCACAAGGACGGGCGCTGCCTCATCCAGAGGCACGGCGTCTGCTGAACGGTTCCGGGCCACCGCGTCGCGTCCCTGGGATGACACGGGAAAGCCGACCGCAGGGCCGCAGCGAAACAGCGAGATGCGGGAAGCCTGGCGTCCCCCACCCGCGCTCCGTGGAGGAGCCTCGGGGACGCCTCCAGATAGCGGAGGGGGATCGGCGGCTCAGCCCTCTTCCTCGGAATCGAACTGCCTGGACAGCTTGGAGAGGAGGCCCATGAACTGGCCTTCAAGCCGGTTGGAGTAGCCCCGCTCCTCTCGATGCCGAAGCTGGTTGTGCAGCCGCTTGAAGTTGCGCCGCAGCTTCCCGGTCACCTTCTTGCCGGTGGCTATCTTCTCGATCGCCTCCAGAGACCATTCCAGCGAATTCTGCTTCAGGATTCCCATGGAGCGCTCCTGCCCGATCAGGGCCTTGGCGATCTGCAGGGGTGTCTCCAGGACCGGCTCCTTCTTCTCGGGCTGAGGGGGAGGGGGCGGCTCCTTCTTCTTTTCCGCCTTCCTGGACTTGGGAGCGGCGACGCGCTCCTTCTGCATCCGGTTCTCGAGTATGTAGAGAGAGATCCGGTTGCCGAAGCTCATGCGCTGGTAGTCGGGAAGCTGCTTGATCACGCTCTCGCCGATGAAGAGCAGGGCGGAGGGAAGCGCGTCCCCTTCGGCCTCGAAGACGATGGGATCGGTCTCGTTGGGAAAGGCCAGGCCGGCCTTCCTGGTTCCTTCGATATCCGCCATGGAGTAGCGGATGGTCCGGGTACGGGGCTCGCCGCCTCCGCCAGGCAGATCGAAGGACAGGGCCATGGTGCCGGCCTTCTCGTCCGACGACTCGATGCGGATGGAGCCGGGATCCACGCCCAGCGCGGCGATCTCCCAGAAAAGGTAGACGTAGGCGCTGGAGTGGCTGGCGATGATCGGGGGCTCCTGGTACCAGGACTCCACCTTGGCCAGGAAGTACTCCATGCGCAGGTCTGAGAGCGACGGATCCCGGGGATCGGAGGCGGCGCCGGGGGGCAGCACTCCGGTGATGTCGAGGGTCTCGAAGCCCCCGATCAGGAAGGCCTCCATCACCCGGGGGATGGAGTACCATCCGAAGGCGTGGCGGCCGTGCGCCACCTTGATCTTCACTTCCTCCAGCTGGGAGCGCACCTGCCGGTAGGAGGCCATCATCTGGCGGGTGGCGGCCCGGGCGCTTACCGGCTCCATGTCCTCCTCGTCCTCCTTGACCTGGAAGACCTGGGTGGTGTGGAGCTGGGAGAGAGTGTCGAGGCGGGCCGGCTCCCTCCACCCGATGTTCAGCTCCTCGGAGATCCGCACGAAGAGATCCTGGTAGGCCATCCCCTTGGAGTCCTCCTTGGCGTCGCTTCCCTCCTCCTTGGCCAGGGTGACGAACTCGTCCATCGGCAGGTGGTGGAGCTGGGGGAAGGTCTTGGGATCCAGATCCCCCAGGACCGCCTCCAGGGTGATGGCGCTGCCGTTGGCCTCCATGGACGAGAGGTACTTGTCGAAGATGCGGGCGGACTTGGCCGGCCCCATCCGCTCCAGCACCTCCAGACGGTGCAGCACCGAGCCGCAGTAGGCCTGGAGGATCGAGTCGATCCCGTCCTTCCGGCCCGAGAGCTCGCGATGCAGGATAATGGCTCGGGACACCGAGCGGGCCCCCACCTCGAAGGGCTTGGACTCCTTGGCCACCTTGCGGACCTCCTCCTTGAACTCGCCGCAGCAGTGGTTCAGGCAGAAGCCGGAGAGATCCCGTATCGCGATCCCCTCCTCCTTGGAGGGCTCTTCGAGGACCTTGTCCTCCAGCGAGCGGAGGTGGGTGGCGAAGTCCTTGATGAAGTTGCGGATCCCCGAGTCTTTGCTCTCCGAATCGGAGGAGGAGTAGGCGGCCGCTTCCTGAGCATGGCTCTGGTTGGGGCGCAGCAGCGATGGAGTGCGGGTCTTGAAGAAGCAGCGGTTGATGATCTGGGGAGGGAAGAGCTTCTGTTCCTGCTTCTTGATCTTGAGGTTGGCGCAGTTGAACAGGAGGAACTGGGCCAGCTTCAGATCCTCGGCCTCCAGGAGTCCGCAGCACTTCCGGATCAGCTGCGAGCCGAACTGCCTTCCTTCGCTGTCGGCGAAGATGTCGGAACGGGAATCGGCCAGACCCTGTACCTGCAGGGAGATGCTCCACAGCTGCCGCAGCTCGGACTCCGCGTCCTTGGTTCCGGTCTCGGAAGAGGATGCAGGCGTAGGGGGCTGGATGGCTGCTGATTCCACGTATAGGTTCAAGTGTCCGGCAGGACGGCCGGCAGGGCCCGGGGAGCGCCGAGGCGGCTGGGCCGGCCATGCATGCCAGGAGGGATCAGCGCATTCTCCACGAACGGCATCCGGATGGGATGAAAGGACGGCCGATCAAACAGGGACCTCCAGGGGCGGATCCTCGGTCCGGGAGCCATGGGCGTTCAAGCATTATCGCTTCCATGGACGAGCTTTTCAGTTCCGGTTCCGAGGGGAAGGTGCACCGCCACCTCGCTCAGTCCCTCCTCCTCCCAGGCCAGGGCGAAGCGGGCGGGCCGCCCCTCCCGGGGCTCGAGCCCGACTCCCATGAAACGGGCGGGGGAGAGGGAGAATGACTCCCAGGCCTGCAGCCAGGACGGCCCCGGAGGCGATCGCCTCCCCAGCATCGAGGCAGCCTCGATCACCCCGGCCAGGGGCGGCAGCGCCGAGCCGGCCAGCAGTCCGCTTCCGGGCTGCCTGACCGCCCGGTCGCGTCCCGCTTCCAGCTCCAGATCCCCCAGGCGGTAGCGTCCCGGAGGGGCGCCCGCCGCCGCCATGGCGTCGCTGGTGTAGTAGACCTGGTGGGCTTCCTGCAACAGCCGGTGAAGGGCCCGGAAGACGGGAGGCGGCAGGTGGATGCCGTCGGGGATCAGTCCCACATGCAGGCCCTCGGCATCTGCCACGGTCCACAGCCAGTTCCGGTGCCGGTCGATCAGGCCCGGAATCCCGTTGCCCAGATGGGTCGCCCCGCCTGCCCCGGCCCGGATCGCCGCCTCGACCTGGGCCGGACCGGCGGAGCTGTGGCCCAGGCTGAAGCGCACTCCCCGGCGGCGGCCCTCCCGGATGAAGTCGACCGCCTGGGGGCGTTCCGGCGCCAGGGTGATCAGGAGGGGATCCTGTCCGGCGATGGAGAGGATCCGGTCCAGATCCTCCACCTCCGGATCCCTCATCCGGCCGGCGGGATGAGCTCCCCGGTAGCCGTCCTCCCCCGAGAGGAAGGGACCCTCCAGATGCCATCCCTGGATGCAGGCCCGAAGCAGGGGGCTGCTGCGCCGCCACCGGACCAGGCGGGCGAGCTTGTCCATCATCGATTCCCAGTCGTCGGTGATCAGGGTGAGCAGGAAGAGCGGGCAGCCGTCCCTCAGCAGGGAGGCGACCGCCCCTTCAAGCTCCTCGCGCCCCAGAGCCGGATCCTGGAAGTCCCGTCCCGCGTACCCGTTGATCTGGAGGTCGAAGAGGCAGGGAAGAAGCAAGGGAAGGGATTCCTGCCTCCGGGCGGGCTCCAGGGAGAGGATCCTCCCCTCCTTCCATGACAGCCTTACCGGCTGCCGGTCCCCTGCCCTGCAAGCCACCACTTCCCCCTCCGAGCGGTTCACCCAGCGGCACCGCACCCCGCCGACCATCCGGCCACCCTCTCCGCTCCCGCTGCGGGATTCCGCCGTGGGACAATTCATCCGCTCCGCTGGACTTGCTCCTTCATGAAGCGTCTCCTGACGTGCGGCCTGCCCGGCATCTCCGGAGAATCCACCGGATCGGCGCCCGCCCGGGCAGGTCCGGTGCGGATGGCCGCCCCAGCCGCCGCAAGGACCGAAGCAGTGTTTTCCCGGCTTCCCCGCCTCGCCTTCGGGCAGCAGTCCAGGCCATGGGAGCGACAACGTATCCAGGAGAGCCGGCTCCTGCGTCAAGAGGCGCGTCCATGCCGTGGTCGCAGCCCGGAAGAGCGGCCGATGCCCGAGCGGCTCCACGGGAATCTAGACGGTGCGCCGGGCCAGCGCGGACGCTCCGTTCCGGATCGGCAGGACATCACGTCCCAAGCGGATCCTGTCGGGCGGCGCTTCGCGTTGGCATGGATCCCTTCCGGCCGGCCAACCAGCGATCGGCTGAGGTCGATCTGCGGAAGCCTCTCGTTCATGCCTGCGACCGCCTTCTACTCCCTCGTCCACCCGCCCTGGTCGCCCGCATGGCGCTCGGAAGACCAAGCGGCCGCATTCCCCGCCATCGCCATGGTCCGACGCCATCCCGCTCCACAGGAGCGGATACGGCCCTGCGAATGCGGTCGGCTTTCCTTCCTCCTGCGGCGCCGCCGCCCTGGCCCAGCCGCCCCGTCCATGGACCGCCCCCTTCCCGCTTGCCAAAGAGCCGGTTCCATTCGACCAGGCCTTCGGCCACGCCACGGGACGGGAAACGCCGCCAGCGGCCCGTGCCGCCCCGCCAGTCCGATTCCCGCGTGGATTCCCCTGGATCCTCCCTGCCAACCCGAGCCATCCATCCCGGTCCTTCCGGCGAAGACACGAGCTGCTACGGCTGCCCTCTACAGCCCCAGCTTGCGCCGTGCCAAGGAATGGCCCTGTTCGGCGGCCTTGCGGAACAGTTTATCTGCCGTTTCGTCGTCCCGGTGGACGCCCAGTTCTTCGTCATACATGACGCCGAGGTTGAACTGGGCCTCCGCATCGCCCTGAACGGCGGCCCTGCGGAACCACTTCAGCGCCTCTGCGTAGTCCCGGGACACGCCCTTTCCCTCGCGATAGGCCCACCCAAGCCTCACCTGGCCGCGGGCGTCGCCCTGTTCGGCGGCCTTGCGGTACCATCTCGCCGACTCCTCGTGGTCCTCGGGCACGCCCTCCCCCTCGAAGTACGCGAAGCCCAGGGAGCACAGGGCGCCCAAGTAGCCCTGTCCGGCGGCCTTGCGCCACCACTTCACCGCCTCTCTGGCGTCCTGGGCAACGCCTTTGCCGTCGGCATACATGACTCCGACGTTGTACTGGGCCTCGGCAATGCCCGCCTTGGCAGCCATCAGGCCCCACTTCACTGCCTTCTCGGCATCCTTGGGGACGCCCTGCCCGACGAGGCACATCGTGCTCAGGGAGTTCTGGGCCGAGGCGCAGCCCTGCTCGGCGGCCTTGCGGTACCACTTCGCCGCCTCCCTGTCGTCCTGGGAGACGCCCCGCCCGAGATAGTGCATCGTGCCCAGGTTGTACTGGGCTCCTTCGTGCCCCTGCTCGGAGGCCTTGCGGAACCACTCCACCGAAGCCTTGTCGTCCTTGGGTACTCCTTTCCCTGTGGCGCTCATTACGCCCAGCTTGTACTGGGCCTCCACAAGGTCCTGCTCGGCGGCCCTGCGGCACCACTTCGCCGCCTCCCTGTCGTCCTGGGAGACGCCTTGCCCGAGGGCGTACATGAGTCCCAAATTGAACTGGGCTTCGGCTTCGCCCTCTTCGGCGGCCCGGCGGAACCACCTCGCCGCCTCCGCGTGATCCACAGGAACGCCCCGCCCATGGAAGAAAGAGTCTCCCAGGTACAGCTGAGCCCGGGCTTCTCCCGCTTCGGCGGCCTTGAGGAACCACTTGGCCGCCTCCTCGCGATCCACGGGAACGCCTCGCCCGGCGGACATGATGACTCCCAGCTTGTACTGGGAACCGGCATCGCCTCCTTCGGCGGCCCGGCGAAACCACTTCTCCGCCTCCGCATCGTTCTTCGGGATCCCCATCCCTTGGGAATGCAGCAGGGCCAGATTGTACTGGGCGGCGAGATTCCCCTGCTCGGCGGCCTTGAGGAACCACTTCGCCGCCTCCGCTCCGTCCTTAGGGACGCCCGCCCCGTCGCCGTAGGAGCATCCCAGGAAGAGCTGGGCTTCGGCGTCGCCCGCATCGGCGGCCCGGCGGCAGCACTCCAGCCACTCGCGATTCATCCTCTGCGGCTCCTCCGCCTCCTGGCTCCAGGAACTCCGGGTCCATGCGGGCCCCGGACAGGCACTCCCGAGCGCCGGGCAGGTCCGTTCTTCCAGGCCGATTTCCTCCGTCGGCACGAGGACGGAACGCCTCCTTCCCTCGATCCGCCGCGGAAACCTGCCATCAATCGCCGTGCCGCCGCTTCCTTCTGGCCGCGTTCTCCTCCCACGCGTTCCCGGCTTTCCGGATTCCGCTGCAACGCCTCGATTCCCGCGCCTGCCGCTCCGGGCTCCTCCCGCACCGGCGGACCGCCGGCGGAGCCGACGGGCCCGGCTCCCGACGATCCGGTTCTGCCACGGCAACGGGATCGCCGCAGGCGGCAAAAGCGATGCGCACGAAGGCGCTCTCCCGGCAGGCGTCCGCCGCCGTCCGCCTCGGCCATCGCCACGCCATGCTCGTGCGCAGCTTCCGATGCATCAGCGGCCCAACCGCAGGGGAGCGAAGCGGTCGTGCGTCCTCCGCTCGTCTGAAAGCCCGCTTCGTCCGTGATCCGCCTGGCGAGCCCAGGCAGCCCGGCTCCGGGCCATGGAATGCCCGCCACCGGCTCGCAGCCGTCCCTGGTAATTGGAGATCCCCGCCTTCCGCAAGAAACGGGCAGCGAAGCCGGATCGGGATGCACGGGTCCCGGGCGGCCGGGCGGGCGAAGGGCAGCGGCGGATCGGCGCTTGGAGCCGACGGGCCTCCCGGCCTCCGGAAGGAACCCGGAAGAATGCGGAGCGCCGGCATGCAGGCCCCTCAGGGACCGGAACGTTTCCTGCCCGGTCGCCGGGCAACGGCTCCGGCCGCTGGGCGGGGAGAGAGGATCCATCACCCGGAATCCCGCCCTTCCCGCCATGACCGGATGTCGGAATGGATCGATTCGAGCGCCTCCCGGGGATCCTCGGCGGCAACGACCGGACGTCCGATCACCAGCCAGTCGGCTCCCGCTTCCAGGGCCTCGGCGGGGCCCATGACCCGCTTCTGATCGTCCCGGGACGCCCCCGGAGGACGGATTCCGGGAGTCACCAGCTTCACATGGGGAGGAACGCGCCGGCGAAGGCGCTCGACCTCGAGGGGGGAGCAGACGAATCCCCCCAGGCCCGCCTCGAGCCCCAGATCGACCAGCCGCTCGGTCTCCTCTCCCACCGAACGGGGTATGCCGACCGCCTCCAGATCCAGTCCGTCCATGCCGGTGAGCACGGTCACCCCCAGAAGCAGGGGAGCCTCCCGTCCGAGCCGGCCAGCACGCTCCTGGGCCCGCTCCCGGGCCGTCCTCATCATCTCGACGCCTCCCAGGGTGTGGAGGGTCGCCATCTGGACGTCCAGCGCCACCGCCTCCTCCAAGGCCCGGGCCACGGTGTTGGGGATGTCGTGAAGCTTGAGATCCAGGAAGACCGGAATGCCGTTCTCCCGCATCTCCCGCACCAGGCCGGGCCCGGCGCTGCAGAAGAGCTGCAGGCCGATCTTGACTGCCCCCGCCTTGTCCCGCAGCGCCTCCGCCAGCCGCCGGGCCCGCTTAGGGGAGGAGACGTCCAGGGCGACGACGACCGGGTTGTCCACAGGCAGGGAGCTCACCGGGGCAGGCCGGAGCCCTCCACGATGGCGCGGGCTCCGGGGTGCTGGGGATCGATGGAGAGGACCCGGCTGGCGGCCTGGACCGCCTCGGAACGCAGTCCCATGGCATGGAGGATGGTGGCCCGGGCGTAGGGAATGTCGGGGTCTTCGGGCCGCGCCGACTCGCCCCGGATCAGCGCGTCGAGAGCCCCCTGGGAATTGCCCCGCTGGTGGAGGGCCAGTCCCAGGTTGTACCAGGCTCGGGAGTGGGCGGGGTCGAGCTCCACCGCTTTCTCCAGGGAACCGATCGCCGCGTCCAGATCTCCCAGGTCGTTGTGGGCCAGGGCCAGCTTGTAGCGGTACTCGCCCTCCTCGGGCGCCAGGCGGCAGGCCTCCCGGAGCTGATCGAGGGCCTCGCGGTGGTTGCCCATCTGGCTGTGCACGATGGCCAGCTCGTGGCGGATGGGCGGGGAGCCCGGATCCCAGCGGACCGCCCTCCCGTAGTGCTCCAGGGCCGCGTCCAGGTCCTGGCGGGCCAGGGCCAGGGCCCCCAGCTGCATCTGTCCGGTGGGCTGGTCGCTGTTGTGGCGCAGGTAGCGCTCCAGCTCCCCCGCCGCGGGCTGGGGAAGGCCGGTCCGGGCCCGCAGGGCCCAGGCGGCCTGGATGCGGACGCTGCGCCGGGGGTCCTCCAGCCGCTCCTCCAGGGCCGCGTCCACCCGGGAGAGCCGGTCTCCGGCCAGAGGGGCCAGGGAGACGATGGAGTGGGCGCGGACCAGGGCGTTGGTGTGGGAGAGGGCCGAGACCAGCTCCTGCCTGACCTGCTCGTCGTCGAGGAAGCCGGAGAGAAGCCGCGCCGCGACGGCCTTCCAGTGGGGCGTCTCCGCTCCCGAGAGCATCTCCACGAGCGGCTGCCGGGCCGAGGGGCTCCCCCGGCGCCCGGCGGCCACCCACCGGGCCCTCTGGCGGGAATAGCGCTCCATCCGCTCCCCGTACCAGGACTCCACCACGCCGATCGCCCAGTCGGTGGACTGGTCCTGGTGGCAGCGGTTGCAGGCGTTGGGGATGCCCAGCTCCCGGGTCAGCAGGGGATCGGGGATGGTGAACCCGTGATCCCGCCGGGGATGGCGCTCCATGTAGGTGGTCCGGGGCATGTGGCACTCCACGCACTGGTCGCCGGCGCTCCCGGGGAGATGGCGGGAGTGCGACGCCGGATCGATGCGGGGGCTGTCGGGACGCGAGCCGTTGTGGCAGCGCATGCAGAGGGCGTTTCCGGGCAGGATGGTCCGGGTGGAGTGGGGATCGTGGCAGTCCAGGCAGCGCACTCCGGCGGCATGCATCCGGCTGCCCAGGAAGGAGGTGTAGACGTAGTTCTCTCCCCGCACCTGGCCGTCCGGGTAGTAGAGGTCGGACTCGTCTGGTACCGCCAGCAGGTAGTGGTCGGAGTAGGCCTCCGAGGGGAAGAAGTCGCCGGTCAGCTCGGCGCGCCGGGAATGGCAGCTGGCGCAGGTCTCCAGCGTCTGCTTCGGGGAGAGCCGGGAAGGGCTCTCCCCGGGGCTTCCCGGGTGGTTCCGGTGCCACTCCGCATGGGCCTTCATGGGGCCGTGGCAGGCCTCGCAGCCCACCGACATCTCGGCCATGGCGGTGCGGTAGGCGTCCCCGTCGGGATCGTAGTTCTTGCGCAGGCGGGTGTTGTGGCAGGCGGCGCACATGCTGTTCCAGTTCATCCCCCGGCCGGTCCAGTGCCCCCACTCGCCGGAGCGCCGGTCCTCGTCCCCGTGCACGCTGAACCAGTCGCCCTGGGCCGGATCGAAGGCGGCGTCCACCGCCTGCAGCCTGCCCCCCGCTCCCGCCACCAGGAACTGGCGCAGCGGCTCGTGGCCGATCACCCGATCCACCGGATAGGCCTCGCTGCGTCCCTCGAAGCCGTGGGTCTCGATCTCGAACCTCCCGTTCCGGGCCAGGGGCCGGGTGCTGATCCCTCCGTGGAGGAAGGGGTCCTGGTTCTCGAACGCGCTCGAGTCGATCCCGGGGTCGGGCCTGCGCTCGGCCAGGGCGTGGTTGGAGAGCGCCCAGGCGTCCTGGACGCCGGGGTGGCATTCCCGGCAGCTCCCGCTGCCGGCGTAGCGGGCGAAGACCCTTTCCTGCGCCTCCAGCGCTGGCGGAGCGCCGCCTCCTGAGCGCTCCGGATCGCCGGAAGGCAGAAGCCAGAAGGCCATGGCGGCCAGGAGGATCAGGACCAGGATCGCCGCCGGCCATCTGCGCCTGGCGCGCCCTCTGGAGGATCCTCCCATGTCCGGATCCATCTTGACGCCCCCCCGTCCCCCCTGCAATCCGCAACCTGGCCCCCTCGGGCGGCCGGCGTTCCGGAAGCGCCGCGGCGTCCCCCGGGCCCGTCCCCGGCGAATGAGGCGTTTCCGGGATTGCTCCCCCGGGAGGCACGGCTCTAATGATCCGGAGCCGGAAGCCGATGGACGCCGCAGAGCACAACCGGAGGGCCTGGGACCAGCTGGCCAGGCAGGGCAGCCGCTTCGCCCGGCCGGCCACGCGGGAGGACTTCCGGGATCCCTCCCGGGTGATCAACCCCTTCGGCTGGCTGCCGGGAAGCCTTAAGGGCCTCGGGGTGCTGTGCCTGGCCGCCGGAGGGGGGCGCCACGGCCCGCTCTTCGCCTCGCGGGGGGCCCGGGTGGTGGTGGCGGACCTGAGCCGGGAGATGCTGGACCTGGACCGGGAGGTGGCCCGGCGGGAGGGCCTGGAGCTGGCCACCCTCCAGGCGTCGATGGAGAGCCTGGACGCCCTGGGGGAGGCCGAGTTCGACGTGGTCCTGCAGCCGGTCAGCACCTGCTACATCGAGGATGCCGGGGCCGTCTACCGCGAGGTGGCCCGGGTGCTGCGCCCCCGGGGGATCTACATCTCCCAGCACAAGCAGCCGGCCAGCCTCCAGGCCGGTGCGGCTCCCTGCGCCCAGGGAGGGTACGCCGTCCGGGAGCCCTACTTCCGGAAGGGGCCGCTGCCTCCCCAGGATCCCCCCTCCGCCCACCGGGAGAGCGGCGCCCTGGAGCACCTGCACACCCTGGAGCAGCTGCTGGGAGGACTCTGCCGGGCCGGCTTCCTGATCGACGACCTGAGGGAGCCCCTCCACGCCGATCCACGGGCCCCGAGGGGCGACTTCGGGGAGCGCAGCCGCTACCTCCCCCCCTACCTGGCGGTGAGGGCCGTGCGCAGGCCGCCGCCCGGGCACGGCTCCCCGGGCGTCGTCCTGCCGGCCTGAGGGTGGTGGGCGATGAGGGATTCGAACCCCCGACCCGCTGCGTGTAAGGCAGCTGCGCTTGCCGCTGCGCCAATCGCCCCGCAGAATGCCAGGCTAGCAGGAGAAGGCCCCGCTGGCAACCTCAGGAACCGGCGCAGCCCTCCTGATCCTCCAGCAGCCGGGCCACCAGGGCGGTCCACCCGGTCTGGTGGCTGGCTCCGAGGCCCCGGGCGCTGTCCCCGTCGAAGTACTCGTGGAACAGGACCAGATCCTCCCAGGGCCCGCCCCGGCGGTACTCGGGGACCTCTCCGTGGCAGGGACGGCTGCCCCCGGGGCCGAAGCGGAAGATGGAGACGAGGCGCTGGCGGATCTCCTCGGCCAGGCGGCGGCAGTCGACCATGGGGCCCCGCTCCGAGGCCAGGGGCGTCTTCAGCGAGTCCCCGTAGAAGTGGTGGTAGCGCTCCAGGGCCTCGATCAGCAGGTAGTTGACCGGGAACCAGACGGGGCCTCGCCAGTTGGAGTTGCCGCCGAAGAGGCCGGTGTCCGACTCCCCCGGGGTGTAGCGGACGTCGCACCCGCTGGCGTGCCCCTCGCCGTGGGGAAGGGGGAAGCGGTAGGGATGGTCCCGGTGGTGGCGCGAGAGGGAGCGGATCCCGTGGGAGGAGAGGAACTCCGACTCGTCGGCCAGGTAGCGGAGCGTCCGCTCCAGCCGCTCCCGGGTGGAGAGCATCAGCATCAGCCTGCCGCCGGCGCCGTCGAACTCCAGGTGCCGCGAGAGGTCGCGGCGGTTCTCGCAGAACCACTCGAAGCGCCGGTGGAAGCCGGGCAGGGAGCGGATCGCCTCCAGGTCGAGCACCTCGACCGCGATCAGTGGCAGCAGGCCGACCAGGGAGCGGATGCGGATCACGGTGTGCTCCTCCCCCTGGGCCAGGCGGTCGTAGTAGAAGCCGTCCTCCCGGTCCCACAGGCCGGTGCCGTCCAGGTGGTTGAAGGCGTCGGAGATCTGGACGAAGTGCTCGAAGAACTTGGAGGCCATGTCCGAGTAGGCGCCGTGGATCCGCCGCTCCCCCCGGGCCAGCTCCAGGGCCATCGCCAGCATGGTCAGGCAGTAGAAGGCCATCCAGGCGGTGCCGTCGGCCTGGGTGAGGACGCCGCCCCCGGGGAAGGGGCGGGAGCGGTCGAAGGGGCCGATGTTGTCGAGCCCCAGGAAGCCTCCCCCGAACAGGTTGTTGCCCTCCAGGTCCTTGCGGTTGACCCACCAGGTGAAGTTGAGCAGCAGCTTCTGGAAGGCGCTCTCCAGGAACTGCCGGTCCCGTCCGCCCCGCGCCCCGGTGATCTTGTAGACCCGCCAGACCGCCCAGGCGTGCACCGGGGGGTTGACGTCCCCGAAGGCGAACTCGTAGGCGGGCAGCTGGCCGTTGGGATGAAGGTACCATTCGCGCAGCATCAGGATCAGCTGCGACTTGGCGAAGGCCGGATCGACCCGGGCCAGCGGGATGCAGTGGAAGGCCAGGTCCCAGGCGGCGAACCACGGGTACTCCCACTTGTCGGGCATCGAGAGGACGTCCCGGGCGTGGAGGTGGGTCCACTGCCGGTTCCTCCCCCGCCGGCGCCCGGGCGGGGGCGCGTGGCCGGGATCCCCCTCCAGCCAGGCCTCCACCACGTAGTGGTAGAACTGCTTGGTCCACAGCAGCCCGGCGTAGGCCTGCCGGGAGATCCGCTCCTCGTCCTCCTCCAGGGCGGCCGGGACCACCGAGCGGTAGTAGTCGCCGCTCTCCCGGATCCTCCGCTCGAACACCCGGCCGAACGAGGCGGGCCCGAACGGGCTCTCCGGGGAGGAGTCCCCGGCCTGGGCCCGCAGCCGGAAGCGGAACTCCTCCTCCGCCCCGGGCCCGATCTCCAGGCGGTAGTGCAGCGCCGCCTTGGTGCCGCTCTCCACGGACGCCAGCTCCGGGACGGGCCGCCCGATCACGTGGCCGTGGAAGGCGTCCTTCACCAGGACCGAGCCCGAGGGGATCCCGTAGAGCCGCCGGGTGTTGGTCTCGTTGTGGGTGAGCAGCAGCTCCGCGGGCGGCCGCTCCCAGAGGAAGCCGAAGCCGCCGAGGGTGGGGTGGCGCGCCCTGAGCCAGGAGCCGTCCCGGCGCTGGAGGGAGGGACGGGGGGCGCACCCCTCGTGCCCGCAGTTCCAGGACCAGGTGTTGCGGAACCACAGCGTGGGCAGGAAGCGGAGGGGCCGCCTCTGCCGGCCGCGGTTGCGGATCCGGATCCGGATCAGGATGTCGTCGGGGCCGGCCTTGGCGTACTCGGCCTGGACGTCGAAGTAGCTCCCCCCCTCGAAGGCTCCGCAGTCGGAGAGCTCCAGCTCGGGCTCGTGCCGGCCCCGGCTACGGTTCTGGCGGACCAGGCGCTCGTAGGGGAAGGCGCCCTGGGGGTACTTGTAGAGGGCGCGCATGTAGCTGTGGGTCGGGGAGGAGTCGAGGTAGTAGTAGAGCTCCTTGACGTCCTCCCCGTGGTTCCCCTCGTGGCCGTTCAGGCCGAAGAGCCTCTCCTTGAGGATGGGATCCCGCTCGTTCCACAGGGCCAGGGCGAAGCAGAGCCGGGCCTGCCGGTCGCAGATGCCCAGCAGGCCGTCCTCCCCCCAGCGGTAGGCCCTCGAGCGGGCGTGGTCGTGGGGGAAGTAGCTCCAGCAGTCGCCCCCCGCCGAGTAGTCCTCCCGCACCGTGCCCCACTGGCGCTCCGAGAGGTAGGGGCCCCACCGCTTCCAGTTGTGGGTGCGGGCGGCGTCCTGCTCCAGCCGCAGGGCCTCGGCCCGGCTCATCGGCCCTCCGGGGGCCCTGCGGTGGTGAAGTAGAACCAGGTGCGGGGGAAGGGCTCGTCAGCGAGGGTGAAGTGCCACCACTCCTCGGGATAGTGGACGAAGCCGTGCTTCTCCATCAGGACGCGCAGCAGCAGGCGGTTGGCCCGCTGCCGGCCGTCCAGGGCGGGGTTCTCTGAATGCGAGGCCGGGTCGAAGAAGTCGAAGGGGGTGCCCATGTCCAGCTCGGGGCCCATGGAGCCGTCCTCCCGGAGCCGGACGATGGTCAGGTCGACGGAGCTGCCCCGGGAGTGGCCCGATCGGGGAGCGATGTACTGGTCGTCGATCAGCTGCTGCTTGGTCAGCGAGGGGTAGTAGGCCTCCCGGGTGGCTCCCGTCTCGGGCTCCCCGATCCACCGCAGGAAGTCGTCCACCGCCGGCTGCGGGCGGTAGGCGTCGAACACCTTGAGGGAGAGGCCGAATCGGCGCAGATCCTCCTGCGCCCCCCCGAGCGCCTCCGCCGCCTTGCGGGTGATCCAGCACCAGGGCTTCTCGTAGCCCTCGACCGGCCTTCCCAGGAAGTTGTCCGATCCGTGGTAGCGCAGGTCGACGAACACGTCCGGAAGGGCCTGGTCGATCCTCACGAACCGGCCGGCCAGCCCTTCGGCCAGGGAGGGGGCCGCCCCCAGGCACGGGGCCAGGAGCGCCAGCAGCGCGTTCCTCATCCTACTTGCCGTCCGAATAGGCCTTGTACTCCTTCTCGATGTCGGCGGCCACGGGCGGGCCCAGGTGCATGTAGAAGCGGTAGCGCCAGGTGGCGCTGCGCTTCGGGGCCACCGCGTAGTCCCCCTCCCCCCTGGGCCTGCGCTCGAAGTCGTGGATCCCGAAGGGGTTGGCGGCGAAGAGGCCGTAGTCCCTCACATGCCACCAGGTGGGATGACGGGGGTTTCCGGGATGGTCGAAGATGGCCACGCCCACGGTCCGGCCCCGGACCGGCCCGTAGTAGTCCACCCACCGGGCCCGCTTGCCCCAGGCCTCCCCGTCGGCCACCCCCTCGCTGTTGAGGATGCGGCCGCGGCCCACCTCGCCCCTCAGCCGCATGGTCGGGGCCAGGCGGATGGCCATGGAGCCCTCCTTGGTGTCCCCCAGCACCAGGGGCCCGTGGGAGGCGTGGATGGAGATGTCGAAGTCGAGCCTCCTCTCGGTGTCGGGGCCGTGGTGGATGGTTATGGTCCGGGTGTCGGTGGCCACCACCGTGCCGTCCCGCGCCACCAGCCGGTTGACCGACACGATCCGGCCCAGCTTCCTCCGGGAGACGATCTCCTTGAAGTAGAGGTGCTCGGTGGTTCCGGCCCGGTCCGACTCCGACCAGAAGTCGTGGCCGTTGATCTCCCCGTGGGCGTACCAGAGGGAGCGGTGGTGGGGATGGTCCTTCGCCTCCCCCTCCTGGTGGCCCATGGGCCAGTTGCGGGTCACCGGGAGCCCCGCCGGTCCCATGACCGGGTAGAGGACGGGGCGGCTGAGGCCCTCGTAGATGTAGTTGGAGAAGAACCTGCCGTCGATCTCGATGCGCAGCCTGCCCTCCTCCGGATGGATCCGCACTCCCTCCCCGGCGGAAGCCCCCGGAAGGAGGAGGGGCAGGAGCAGGAGGGCCGCTCCGGCGCCGGGGACGAGGCGGATCGCCGAGAGCCGAGGAGGCCGGAGGATCATGGAGCGCGGAGGATCAGTTTCCGGTATGCTGGGTGTCGTAGTGCTTCGGATCCTTCTGCTGCCGGGGAGCGAAGCTCTCGACATGCCAGTCGGCCAGGAGGACGGTGCCCCGTCCCAGATCCAGGTACTCGTCCTGGGAGGAAGGCCTCTTTCCCTTGGGGAGCCGGTGCCGTCCCGCCAGCCAGTTCCCGGGGGTGCAGCGGCCGTCGTCGATGTACGGTATGCCGTTGAGGGGGTCTCCGTTCTCGTCGAGCAGCACCAGCTTCTGGCTGGGCAGCTTGATCGAGGAGTGCTTGAAGGGAGCGTTCAGGCTTCCGACGAAGATCGATCCCGGCCCGTGGTTCCTGCTTCCAGACACGTGGCTCATCATCGAGTAGGAGTAGATGTAGGGGTTGGAATTCAGATCCCTGCGCTTCTCCCAGTCCTTGTCCATCGCGCAGCGGAACAGGTTGGTGGTGAAGCTGCCGATGTAGGGGCCGATGGCGCTGTTGCGGGGATCGTTGATCATGTCCGAGGTGAAGTCCCCGCTGCCCGATCGGGTGATGTTCCAGAAGATCCAGTCCTCCCTCTGGGCGACGTACGCGCCCCGGGAGGCCACTCCGGGGAAGACCTCGTCGAAGTCGTCCAGGTACATGGCGAAGGCCAGGCCCAGCTGCTTGAGGTTGTTGATGCAGCTGACCTCGTGCGCCTTGTTCTTGGCCTTGGAGAGCGCGGGAAGGAGCATGCCCGCCAGGATCGCGATGATGGCGATGACCACCAGCAGCTCGATGAGGGTGAACCCCCTCGCTTGAAATCGCCTCATCATTTGCCCATCGTCTACCAGGGCGGGCGGGCGGCCGCAAGCGGTTTTCCCTCCCTCCGGAGGGAGAGGCAGAAGGGACGATGACAGACTGGGAGAGGGAGGCCGCCATCTGGCTGCAGGAGCACGGACAGGCGTGGCACTGGCTGCTGAAGCCGCTCAGCGATCTGGGGCCCTCTCCCTGGCTGGCCTCCCTGATGCTCCTGCTCTACTGGTGCGTGGACCACCGGAGAATGGTCCGGGTGTGGATCGCCTTCCTGGCGGCCAGCTGGATCACCGACTTCCTGAAGGTCTCCCTGCAGCATCCCCGCCCCTGCTGGATCGATCCCGCGATACGGGAGCTCTCCCCCAGCAAGGGTTTCGGCATGCCCTCGGGACATGTGCTGTCGGCCACCGCCGCCTGGGGGGAGATGGGAAGGCGGCGGCTCCTGGGATCCGGCTGGATCCTTCCCGGCGCCGCGATCCTCGCCGTCGCCCTCTCCCGGGTCTACCTCGGGGCCCACACCGTCCTCCAGACCCTGGCCGGGCTGGGGGCCGGCGCCCTGCTGCTTCTCGGCCTCTCCGTGCTGGAGCCTCCCGTCCGGCGCTGGCTGGAACGAAGCTCCACGGGAGCGGCCCTCCTCGCTCTGCTCCTCCTGAGCCTTCTGATGGCAGGCTCGAGCCTGGCGCTCAGGCTGGTCGCGGAGACCGGGGCTCTCGACGAGCGGTGGCTGGCCGCCGAGCCCTTCAGCCCCGACTCGGCCTGCTTCTCGGCGGCGGGCCTCCTGGGCTTCGGGGGAGGCTACCTGATCCTGGCCCGGCTGGGAGGGGCCGCCGGCGCCCCGGGATGGCCCCAGCGGCTGCGCCGCCTGGGGGCGGGGGCGGGACTGCTGTCCATGGGCGCGCTAGCCTACCACCTGTGGCCCCCGCAGGAGACGCTCGCGGACCTCCCCCCATGGGCGGGGCTTCCGGTCCGCTGCCTGATGGTCCTCCTGGCCACCGGCCTGGCCTCGCTGGGGGCGCCGCTGCTCTTCCGACGCCTGGGCTGGTAGGGCCTCAGACCCGGGCGAATGCCCTGCGGAGCATTCCGATGCTCCTGGGGACCGCGGTCGCGGCGTCCTCCATCCCCTCCATCTCCAGGGAGACGTACCCCGAGTAGCCCGCCCGGGCGAGAATCCGGGCCACCCGCTCGTAGTCCAGGTCCAGGGTGTACCACTTGCCTCCTCCGGGGTAGGTCTTGGCCTGCACGAAGATGGTCCTGGACGCGATGTCCTCCAGCTTGGAATAGGGCTCCTCCAGGAAGTTGCCGGTGTCCATCAGCACTCCCAGCCAGGGGGAGGAGACGGCGTCGACGATGCGCAGCAGCCCCTCGGGGGTGCGGGTGAGCCCCCAGTGGTTCTCCAGGGCCAGGGCCACCCCCAGCCTCTCGGCCGCGGGCAGGCACTCCCCGATGGAGTCGATGCACCACTGGAAGCCCTCGTCCTCGGTGTGACCCTCCAGGACCGGCTCCACCCCCCCCGCCGCCATCAGGTCGTCGAAGGACTCGATGGTGTTCCAGCGGCCCGAGTTGAGGCGGATGCAGGGAATCCCCATCTCGTGGGCCAGCTCCATGCAGTGGATGGTGTGCTCCACGTTCCTGCGGCGCGCCTCGGGATCGGGATCCACGAAGTCCTGGTGGATGGAGAGGGCGATCAGGTCCACGCCGTTGACGAAGGCGTGGCGCTTGAGCCCCTGCAGGTAGGCGGGGGACTCCTCCGCCATCTGGCGGTGGAGTATGTCCACGCCCTCCACCCCGAGGCGGGCCGCCTGGTCGATCACCCCCTCGATGGGGTACTTCTCCGGAGTGAAGTGCCAGTAGGAGTAGGTGGAGATCCCGAGCTTGACCCGGGGGCCCCCGCCCGGCTCGCCGCCCTTTGCGTGATCCTCCGGGCGGGAGGCGGCATTGGGAACCACCCGTCGTTCGACGTTGATGCCGATGCAGCCGGTGGCCGCCGCCGCTCCCAGGACGGAGGCTCCCAGGAAGCCGCGCCGGCTCACTTCTCCCTTCTTCGGATTCTCATTCATCGCGGTGCTTGGACTCCGTGCCATTCTGGCCGCTCCTTCCCTTTTGTCAATCGGCCGCGGCGCAGGTCCGGGAGCCTTCCCCCGCCGATCCGGGGCTTGCAATCGAAGAAGCCCGCTCCCATTCTCCGGCCGCGCACGCAGGAGCGTCCCGCACCGGAGCCAGTTCAACCCGCATGAGCGAGTCCCGCAAGAAGGAGGAGCTGGATCTGGAAGCCGCCCTGATGCCCTCCTGGGCGCAGCCGGGCGCACCCTCCCGCTCCTACTCCGACTACCAGTCCCGCGAGCCCGGCTCCCGGGACAGGCGCGACAGGAGGCCGCCAAGGCGCCCGGAGAGCCGGGGCGGCGGCTATCCCAGAGAGCCGGGCGGCCGGCCCGGGAAGCCCCTCAGGCAGCAAGCCCCGGCAAGGGGCCCCAGGAAGGATCCCCTCCCCCGGCGCCAGGCCCACAGGCGGAGGAGCCCGGAGGAGATCCTCGCCTCCCTGCCCGGCCTGAAGGTCTCCTTCTCGATCAGGGCCGACCGGGCCCAGTCCCTGGCCAAGCAGATCCGGATCCAGAGCCGCGCCTTCCCCCTCTTCGACATCGCGGCCCTGATCCTCAAGCGCCCCGAGAAGTTCGACATCACCACCGCGCTGGATCCCCAGGGCAGGGGCCTCCCGGTCGGGGAGCAGTGGCTCTGCACCCTCGACGACTCCCTCTGGCTGTCCCGGGAGAAGGCGATCGACCACGTGCTCTCCCGCCACTTCGGGATGTTCTACCAGGAGGAGAAGACCGCGGCCGATCCGCCCAAGGGGAACTTCGGCTTCGTGGCCCAGTGCGGCCTCTCGGGAGCGCTTCTGGGCCCCCCCAACCACCACGGCTACCAGGAGAGCGTGCGCCGCCTGCACCAGAAGCGCTTCTCCCACCTCCGCATCGAGGACTACCGCGCCAGGATCAAGGTGATCCGAGATCCGGACATGGTCCAGAAGTGGGTCGAGGAGCAGAGCTGGAAGGTGGAGTACCGGCCCAATGGCGAGGAGGGGGAGGCGCTCGGCTCGTGGAAGGCGGTGCGGGAGCACTTCCAGGAACACCTCCTCGGGCAGGCCCTCAGGAGCGGGGAGTCGCTCACGTTCAACGCCGGGGCGGGCCTGAAGTCCCCCGACCCCAAGGTCCAGGAGCTGGTCCGCTTCCACATCGAGAGGGCCACCCGGTTCCCCCTGCAGCTGGCCTCGCAGCTGGGCCAGCTCTTCGCCCGCCACGGCCTCCAGATCTTCAAGGCCAAGGGGGCGGCGCTCCATGTCTCGGTGGCCCGTCCCAGAAAGCTCGACCCCGACCGGAACCCGCTCTCCGACCGCATCCGGAGCCTGCTGGAGTTCATCGAGGCCAACCCGGGCTGCACCCGCAGGCAGCTGATCGTCTCGCTGGCCCCCCCGGACCCTTCCGCCAGCGAGGGGGAGCAGGGAACGGCGGCGCCTCCTACCGAGGATCAGAAGATCCTGTTCGCCGACCTGCGCTGGCTGATCCACGAGGGCCATGTGGTCGAGTTCTCCAACGGCTCGATCGAGGCCGCAGGCAGCCTCCAGCGGAGCGGCGGCGCTCCGGGCCCCAGGGCCAAGACGAAGGCGAAGGCGGGCAGGCCGGCCAATGCCAGGGGACAGGATCCGGACCTGGGGAAGACCGGGGAGGCGGGGCGGGCGGACTCTGGGAAGCCGCAGGGAGAGAAGGCCGAAGCGGAGTCCGCGGAGACGATCGGGACAATCGAAGGGGAACCGGCCGAGGCCAGGGAAAGGGAGCCGGACCTGGCGAAGGCCGAGGAAGCGGACCAGGCGAAGGAGCAGAAGACGGGCTGGGCGGATTCCGGGGAGCCGCAGGGAGAGAAGGCCGAAGCGGAATCCGCGGAGACGATAGGGACGAGCGAAGGGGAACCGGCCGAGGCCAGGGAACGGGAGCCGGACCTGGCGAAGGCCGAGGTGGCGGACCAGGCGAAGGAGCAGGAGACCGGCCGGGCGGACTCCGGGGAGCCGCAGGGAGAGAAGGCCGAAGCGGAGTCCGCGGAAACGATTGGGACAAGCGGAGGGGAACCGGCCGAGGCCAGGGAACGGGAGCCGGATCTGGCGAAGGCCGAGGTGGCGGACCAGGCGGAGGAGCAGGAGACGGGCCGGGCGGACTCCGGGGAACCGCAGGGAGAGAAGGCCGAAGCGGAGTCCGCGGAGACCAGCGGGACGAGCGAAGGGGAACCGGCCGAGGCGAAGGATCTGGCCGAAGCGGATGCCGGGGAGACGGCCGTCCCCGGGGACGCGCACCCACGCTAGCCCTCCCCCTCCCGTGGAAGGCAGCCGGCGGAACGAGGGCGCCTACGCCCGTTCGGGGGTCAGCATCCGGGAGGGCGACCGGCTCAAGGCCCGGCTGCCGCAGCTGATCGGCTCGACCCACGGACCGGAGGTGCTGGGAGGGGCGGGCGGATTCGGGGGGCTCTTCCGCTTCCCCGCCGACCGCTACCGGGACCCGGTCCTGGTCTCCAGCGCCGACGGGGTGGGCACCAAGCTCAAGGTCGCCTTCGCGGCCGGCCGCCACGACACCATCGGGGAGGACCTGGTCAACCACTGCGTCAACGACATCGCGGTCTGCGGCGCCAGCCCCCTCTTCTTCCTCGACTACCTGGCCGGCGGCGGCCTGGAGCCCGCGGTGTTCGAGCAGATCCTCGCCGGGCTCGCCCGGGGCTGCAGCCGCAACCGGTGCGCCCTGGTGGGGGGCGAGACCGCCCAGATGCCCGGCTTCTACCAGCAGGGGGAGTACGACATCAGCGGGACCATCGTGGGGGTGGTGGAGCGGGAGGCCATCCTGGACGGGAAGGACATCCGCCCCGGCGACGCCATCCTCGGGCTGCCCTCCGACGGGCTGCACACCAACGGCTACACCCTGGCCAGGGAGATCCTCTTCCAGAGGCTGGGCCTGGAGACCGGCAGCCGCCACCCCCTTCTGGAAAGGACGGTCGGGGAGGAGCTGCTGCGGATCCACCGATCCTACCTGGAGCCGATCGGGAGCATGATCCGGGAATGCAACGCTGCGGAGGGCCCGCGTGTCCTCAAGGCCCTGGCCCACATCACCGGAGGCGGCTTCGCCGGAAACATACCCCGCGTCCTTCCCCCCGGCGCCTCGGCCCGGATCGACCGGAGGCGGTGGCGGCCGCCCCCCCTGTTCGGCATACTCCAGGAAAGCGGCGGGGTGGACGAGGAGGAGATGTACCAGGTCTTCAACATGGGGGTGGGCCTGGTGGCTGTGGTGGAGGGCCCGAAGGCCGACGCGGTCCTGGACCTCCTGGAACGGACCGGCTCCCCCGGCTTCCTCGTCGGGAGGATCGAGGAAGGGGATCGGGACTGCCGCATCCTCTGAGCCGGCCCGTCCTCTACCGGCCTGCCCGCTGCCTCGATCGGCCTGATCGGCCTCAGGCCGACCCTGGGCTTCGAAGGAAGCCTGCACGCCTCGGAGAGCGTCCTGGAGCCATTCGAACCGGTCCCCCGGGCCGCCCCGCCCCTGGTCCTGGAGCCTGGGGGCGGGGCCCGCTTCTTCCAGATCCGGCAGGGTCCCCGGGGGGATCAGGGCCGGTCCGCCGCCAGGGAGCGGAGCAGCGGAGCCACTCCGAAGGGAGCGGCCAGGACCGAGCCCAGAGCGATCGAGCCCTCCTCGATCCGCAGAGTGGGCCATCCCCGGGGACTCCGGCGGTAGAGGTCCGGGTGATGCTCCAGCATCGTCCGCTGCAGCGCGGGATCGAGGTGGGAGAGCCCGGCGCAGTAGTGGTGGCCGTTGCGCTCGACCGATCCGACGCCAAGGACCGACATGGCGCAGAGGTCCTGCAGCAGGGCCACCGGCCCCTGGTTGCACAGATCCTCCCCGCTGAGAATCCAGGGACCGGGCTCGGCCCTCCGCCGCTGCTCGATCAGGCAGCGGCTGGCGATGCCCCGGATCACCCCCTTGCAGTTCTTGTGGCTCGTGCCGTGGTATCCGAGATCGAGGGCCCGGGGCAGGGATCCGATCTCCCCGTCGGATTCGTCGATGATCAGGCGGGGGCGCTCCCTCCATTCCCGCAGAACCCTTCCCGCGCCCTCCTCCAGGGCCGCGTCCCGGTGCAGGGGCTGCTCCACGAAGAGCAGGCCCTGGGCCAGCTGGGGAAACCAGCCGCTGCGGGAGAGCCCTTCCCAGTACTCCCTGAAGGCCTCCGCCGTGGCGAACTGCTCGTTGCCGTCCACCGTGAAGCGGGCCCCTTCCACCCGGCATTCCCGGAGGAGGGCGCAGAACCGCTCCAGCCTCTCCCGGTCCGCATCCAGGCTCCCCGACACCTTGATCTTGAAGTGGGCGAGCCCGTAGCGGGCGATGCAGTCCTGCAGCGACTGCGGCAGCCCGTCCTCCAGCCGCTCCTCCCGGGGGATGTCGGCGCTGTAGAGCGGATCGGAAAGCCCCAGGGTATGGCGCGCCACCACCCGCTCCAGGGGGCGCCCGGGCAGCCAGCGGCCGGGGGCGCTGCCCTCCAGACCCGCGTGCATCTCCCCCAGGCGGACGCCCAGCGAGTTCGAGGCCGCCGCCCGGGCGAAGGAGGAGCCGCTTCCCCGGCAGAAGGCGTCGATCAGGGCCCGCTCCACCATCGAGGTCCCGAAGTGGGCCAGCAGGGGCGGAACGCCCGAGCGCTCCCCGTAGCCGGCCTGGTCGCGGTGGATACCCTGCCACAGGTCGAAGACGCTCTCCGCCTTCCGCCCCCGGGCCAGCTCCATGGCATGCCGGAGGACCTCCTCCATCTGGGCGATCTCCTCCCCGACCGGCTTGTCCGGAATCTTGGTGAACCACTTGGGAGGCAGGAGATCGGAGGAGACGCCCCAGGCGGGCCTGCCGTCCAGGAGCGCCCGCATGCCGAGGAAGGCGAGGGGGAACTCGGTCATGGTGGCTATGCCGTAGCGGAACGGCATGCGGGTCTTCATGTGCTGCAGGCGCAGCCGGCAGTCTTCGATCTCGATGACCATGGGAGGCTCGTGATCCCTAGCGCATCGGCCGGCGGCGGCAAGCCGCAAAGCGCCCGGGCGCGGGCGGACGCCGGATCCGGCCCGGATCGGGAGTAGGCGCCCCGGGCCCCCTACTGGTTGAGGCGCGGAGGCCGGGAGGGTATCGTTCCGCCCATGAGCCGTCCCGACGAGGCCGGGCCCGGGAAGCTGCCCGAGAGGGTCGCGGCCATCGTGGCCAACACCCCGGCCTTCGACATCCACACCCACCTGTACGCCCCCAGCTTCGGTCCCCTGCTGCTCCACGGCATCGACGAGCTGCTCACCTACCACTACCTGGTGGCCGAGGCCTTCCGCAGCAACACCCTCTCCTACCGCGGCTTCGGATCCCTGGCCAAGGGCCGCCAGGCCGAATGGATCTGGGAGCAGCTCTTCCTGCGGCAGTCCCCCGTCTCCGAGTCCTGCCAGGGGGTCCTCACCACCCTCAACCTGCTGGGGCTGGATCCGGGACGGCGCGACCTGGAGAGGATCCGGAAGTGGTACGCCGAGCAGGACCGGGACTCCCTGGTGGACCGCGTCTTCTCGGTGGCCAACGTGAGGACGGCGTGCATGACCAACTCCCCCTTCGATCCGGACGAGGCGCGGCTGTGGGAGGAGGGCCCCGCCATCGACCCGAGGTTCGCCGGGGGCCTGCGCATCGATCCGCTGCTCCTGGACTGGCCGGCCGCGGCCAACCGCCTGCGGGAGGAGGGGGATCACGCGGACCCCGGCCTCGGCCCGGCCACGGCGCGGGGGATCCGGAAGTTCCTGGAGCGGTGGAGCGGACGGATCGGGGCCCGCTACCTGATGGCCTCCCTGCCTCCCTCCTTCGCCTACCCCTCCGGCGATCCCTCCGCCGCCATCCTCGACGAGGCCGTTCTGCCCCACTGCCGGGACCACGGCCTGCCCCTGGCCCTGATGATCGGGGTGCGGCGCGGGGTCAACCCCTCCCTGGGGCTGGCCGGCGACGGCATGGGAAGGGCGGATCTGGGCTGCCTGGAGAACCTCTGCGCCGGCCATCCCGGAAACCGCTTCCTCTCCACCGTCCTCTCCTTCGAGAACCAGCACGAGCTGTGCGTCCTGGCCCGCAAGTTCCCCAACCTGCACATCTTCGGATGCTGGTGGTTCACCAACATCCCGCTGCTGGTGGAGGAGATGACCCGCATGCGGCTGGAGCTGGTGGGCCTGAACCTGACCCCGCAGCACTCCGACGCCCGGGTGCTCGACCAGCTGATCTACAAGTGGACCCACTTCCGGGAGATCCTCTCCACCGCGCTCGCCGGCCGCTACGCCGCCCTGGAACGGACCGGCTGGAAGGTGGACGACGCCGAGATCCGGCGCGACGCGCACCGGCTTCTGGGAGGGGCCTTCGAGGACTTCTGCCCCGCGCCCGGAGCTTCCTCGTAGGATTCCCGCGGGCCAGTCCCGGGCGCTCTCTCCGCGGCCGCCTGCCGGAGGCCGGCCGCGTTCCGTTCAAAAAAATCCGGAAAAAAAGCGCCCCGGAATTTGCGGAAGGCCCCGATCGGGTTTAGACTACCAGGCATATCGAGGTGATCCTACGGCCAGGCGCCCGGGGCACGCCCGGAGCGGAGACGTTCCGGCCGCGGGACGGAGCAGGGGAACGAGACTTGCCGACTGACGAGATCTGAGATGAATCCAAGCGGTGCCCGAACGCCCCTGGCCTCCCGCAGAGCAGCGTCCGCTGCCCCGGCGGAGGAGAAGAGCTCCACCACCGACTCCGACTACATCTTCAAGCTCTACCTGAAGGATGTCGGCGAGGTCCCCCTGCTCTCCACCAAGCAGACCCACGAGCTGACCCGCCTCGTCCAGCAGGGCGACAAGCGGGCGCGGGAGACCATGATCCTGGCCAACCTGCGCCTGGTGGTGAAGATCGCCCACGACTACGAGGGGCTGGGACTGCCCCTGCTGGACGTGATCCAGGAGGGCAACAACGGGCTGATGAAGGCGGTGGAGCGCTTCGATCCGGAGAAGGGCAGCAAGTTCTCCACCTACGCCTCGCTCTGGATCAAGCAGTCGATCAAGCGGGCCCTGGCCAACACCTCCAAGACCATCCGCAAGCCCATCCACGTGGTGGAGAAGCTGGGCCGGCTCAAGCGCACCGAGGACGAGCTGAAGACCGTGCTGGAGCGCCAGCCCTCGGGCGTGGAGCTCTCCGAGGCGATGGGCCTGCCCATCGGGAAGATCAACCAGCTGCGGGCCTTCGCCGTCAACGTGATCTCGCTGGACGCCCCGGTCGCCCAGGAGTCCGACTCGATGTCCCGCTCCGAGACGGTGGCCGACAAGGCCGCCCCCGATCCCTCCTCCCTGATGCAGAACCGGGATCTGAAGCTGAACATGGAGACGCTGATCAAGGATCTGCCCGAGCGGGAGCTCACCATCCTCAGGTACCGCTTCGGCCTGAGCGGATGCCCGTCGCTCACCCTGGAGCAGGTGGGCCGGCGCCTGGGCATCACCCGGGAGCGGGTCCGGCAGATCCAGAACAACACCCTGGCCAAGCTGCGCCGCATGCTCGAGAAGATGGAGACCGTCCAGAAGCCCGCCTGAGCTCCGCCCCCCTCCCCTCCGGGGAGGCCGGCCCTCTGGCCCGGCGCACGGTCCTTCCGGCCTCCGAAGGCCGCTCCCGGACGTCCGGGAGCGGCCTTCCTCCTTCCCGGCGATCCTCCGGCGCCGGAAGCGCTTCCGAAAAAAGATCCGAACACTTCCCGGACAAGCGAGTTTAATGGAGTGGCAGTCTGGGCAGGCCCTTTCCAGGGCCGGGCGCGACCACGGGGGCTCCGTTCAGGAAGGGAGCCTCAGCGATCCGCCCGGCGGACGCGGCTTCCCAGCCACTTGCCGGACGGACGGCCATGCACCCAGGCGACTCGCACAGCGAATCCTCCCTGACCCGCTACTTCAGGCAGATCGGGAGGAGCCCCCTTCTCTCCCATCGGGAGATCCTGGATCTGATCCCCCGGATCCGGCAGGGGGACATGGAGGCCAGGGAGCGGCTGATCCGCTCCCACCTCCGCCTGGTGGTCTGGATCGCCAAGGGCTTCGGCTCGCACGATCTCCCGCTTCCGGACGCCATCCAGGAAGGGAACAAGGGGCTGATGAGAGCGGTGGACCTCTTCCAGCCGGAGAAGGGGAGCCGGTTCTCCTACTACGCGACCCTGTGGATCAAGCAGGCCATACGGAGGGCCCTGGAAAACCAGTCGCGCACCATCCGCAACCCCTCGCACTCGATCCTCAAGCTGGGCAGGCTGCACCGGGAGGAATCCCGGCTGGCCAGCAGCCTGGAGCGCCCCCCGACCGAGGAGGAGCTGGCCCGGGCCATGGGGATCCCCGCCGGGAAGGTCCGGCAGATCCGGTCCATGGCGGCGCCCATCGTCTCCCTGGACGCCCCGGCCCAGCCGCAGGAGGAGGGACTGACCCTGGGGGAGTGCCTGCCCGACCGGAACGCCCGCGATCCCTACTCGAGGCTGGACCGCAGCAACCGCAGCCAGATCCTCTCGGAGCTGATCTCCAAGCTCCCCGAGAGGGAGTACATCGTCCTGAAGCACCGGTTCGGCCTCGACGGAATCGAGGCCCAGAGCCTGGTGGAGGTGGGCAAGCTCCTGGGCATCACCCGGGAGAGGGTCCGGCAGATCCAGTGCCAGACCCAGTCCAAGCTGCGCCGCTGGATGAGGAAGTGCGACGCGGTGCGTCCGGCGATCGACTGACCGTCCCCCGTCCGTCCGTCCGTCCCAGGCCATGACCGAGCACGATCCCCGCTTGCTGGCGCAGGCCCTGCGCACGGTCCACGACTTCCCCAGGCAGGGGATCCCCTTCCGGGACATCACCCCGCTGCTGGCCGACGGGCGGCTGCTGGCCATGGCCGTCGACATGATGGCGGGGCCCTGGAACGCCGGCGAGATCGACCGGGTGGTGGGGATCGACGCCCGGGGGTTCGTCTTCGGGGCGGCGCTGGCCCTGCGCCTGCGCGCGGGCTTCGTGCCGGCCCGCAAGAAGGGCAAGCTCCCCTACCGCACCCACGAGCAGGACTACCAGCTGGAGTACGGCTCGGCCACCCTCGCCATCCACGCCGACGCTCTCGAGCCGGGCCAGAGGGTGCTGCTGGTGGACGACCTGCTGGCCACCGGCGGCACGGCCCGGGCGGCCGTGGATCTGATCGGCAGGATGGAGGCCCGGATCGCCGAGGCGGTCTTCCTGGTGGAGCTCGCCGCCCTGAAGGGGCGGGAGAGGCTCGCCGGGCAGAAGATCCGCTCGATCATCGTGGAGTAGCCCCCCCGGGGGCCCCCTCCCCCGGCCGCGCCGGACACCGCAGGGATGGAGGAGCGCCTGTTCCCGGCCAGGGACTACTGCCTGCGAGCCACCCTCGAGGGCGGGCAGGCCTTCCGCTGGCAGCCGGGCGGGGGCGCCTGGACGGGAGTCGTCGGGAGCGGGTGGGTCCGGGCGCGGCCCGATCCCCGGGGCATCCGGGTGGCGGTCCTGGGGGGAGGCCTCCGGCCCGAGGATCTCGACCGGTACTTCCGGCCCCGGGAGGACATCGCGGCCATCGCCGCCCGCTTCCCCCGGGAGCCGCCCATGCGCGCCGCGCTGAAGGCCTGCCGGGGGCTGCGCCTGCTGCGCCAGGAGCCATGGGAGACCCTGGCCTCCTTCCTGCTCTCCTCCGCCAAGCGGGTGGCCCACATCTCCGGGCTGGTGGAGCAGCTGTGCGGCCGGTTCGGGGACCCTGTGGAGACTCCCCCGGGCGCTCCCCCGCGGAGCGCCTTCCCCTCCCCCGGACGGATCGCCGCCCTGGACGAGGGGACGCTGCGCGGCCTGGGGACGGGATACCGGGCTCCCTGGCTGCTGTCCGCCGCCCGGGCGGCGGACCGGGGCCGCCTCGATCTGGACCGGCTGGGAAGGCTGCCCACCCCGGAGGCGAGGGAGATCCTGACCGGCCTGGCGGGGGTGGGCCCCAAGATCGCCGACTGCGTGCTGCTCTTCGCCTACGGCCGGCAGGACGCCTTCCCCATCGACGTCTGGGTGTGCCGGGCCCTGGAGAGGCTCTACTTCGGAGGCCGCCGCCGTGCGCTCCCCCGCCTCCACGCCTTCGCCCTGGAGCACTTCTCCCCCTGGGCCGGCTACGCGCAGCAGTACCTGTTCCACTACATGCGCAGCGGCACGCCCTTGCCGCGCTAGCCGCCGGACAGGCTCTGCGCCCGCGCTGCGGAGGCCGGAGCGGAACCATCCGGGATCGCCTCCGGGACGATCCCGCTCCAGGAAGCCCCGGCGGGTCCCGGGGCCATGCTCCCGCGGACCGGCCGTGCCGGAGGCACCGCTCGGCCTGGCGGGAATTGCGGCTTGAGAGAGGGGGCGATGGATGGAATGAATGGCTCCATCGTGCCAGAAGCGTCCCTCCCTGTCTTCCGAGCGGATGTCTCCAGCTCCCTCTCCCTGCCCCTGGCGGGGGCCCCGGTGCGGGCCGGGTTCCCGTCCCCCGCCGAGGACTTCGACGAGGGGTCCATCGACCTCAACCGCTTCCTGGTTTCCTCTCCGGCCTCCACCTTCTACCTGCGCGTCTCGGGCCGCTCGATGGAGCGGGCCGGGATCCTCGACGGCGACTACGTGGTGGTGGACCGGAGCCGGCGGGCCGCGGAGGGGGACGTGGTGGTGGCGGTGCTGGACGGCGAGTTCACCCTCAAGCGGCTGCAGCGGCGCGGGAAGCGTTGGGCGCTCTGCGCCGAGGGCGGGCAGTTCGGCGACATCGAGGTGGACGACGAGGCCGCCTCCGGGATATGGGGAGTGGTGACCGGATCCTTCCGGAGGCTCTGCCGGTGAGCTCCCCCCGCGCCTTCGCCCTGATCGACGGCAACAACTTCTACGTCTCCTGCGAGCGGGTGTTCCGCCCCGGGCTCGAGCGCCGCCCGGTGGTGGTGATGTCCAACAACGACGGATGCGCCATCGCCTGCAGCGAGGAGGCCAGGCAGCTGGGGATCGCCATGGGCCAGCCGATGTTCCAGGCGCGCGAGACGCTCCGGAGGCACGGGATCGAGACCTGCTCGGCCAACTTCGCCCTCTACGGCGACATGTCGGACCGGATGAACGGCACGCTGCGCACCTTCGCGCCCGAGATCGAGGCCTACTCGATCGACGAGAGCTTCCTCGATCTCTCGGGGCACGCCTGGCGGGACCTGAGAGCCCTGGGGCGCAGGGTGCGGGACAGGGTCCTGCGCTGGACCGGCATCCCGGTCTGCGTGGGAATCGGCCCCAGCAAGGCGCTGGCCAAGCTGGCCAACGCGGTGGCCAAGCGCAACCCGGTCTTCGGGGGGGTCTGCGATCTGGGGGACGCGCCCCTGCGCGAGCGGATGCTGGCCCTGACCCCGGTGGGGAAGGTCTGGGGAGTGGGAAGGAGGATCGGGCGCAGGCTCGAGTCGATGGGGATCGCCACGGCGGCCCAGCTGGCCGGGATGCCGCTGCGGCAGGCGCGCTCGGCCGGAACGGTGGTCCTGGAGCGGCTGGCGCTGGAGCTGCGGGGAGTCTCCTGCCTGGAGATGGAGACCCAGCCCCCGCCCAGGAAGAGCGTCGCGGTGACCCGCAGCTTCGGGCGGCCGATCGGGGACTTCGAGGAGGTGATGGAGAGCGTGGCGCAGCATGCGGCGCGGGCCGGGGAGAAGCTGCGGAGCCAGGACCTGGCGGCCGGGGCCCTCACGGTGTTCATGCACACCTCGGTCCATCGCGGGGGCCCGGCGCACAGCGGCACCGCGTCCCTGCGGCTCTCTCCCCGGACCAGCGACACCCGCCGGCTCCTCGAGGGAGCGCGCCGCTGCGCCCGCAGGGCCTGGAAGCGGGATCGCCTCTACATCAAGAGCGGCGTGTTCCTGGACGACCTGAAGGCGCGTTCCGGGCCGGAGGACGCCCTCTTCGCGGCGGAGGACCGGGCCTCGCGCTCCCTGATGGAGGCCGTGGACCGGATCAACCGGCGCTACGGCCCGGGAGCCCTCTTCCCCGCCAGCCGGGGGGTGGCGCGCCGCTGGCGCATGCGCCAGCAGCGGCTCTCCCCCCGCTACACCACCCGGATCGAGGAGGTTCCGGTGGTGCGGGCCTGAGGGCCCCGCCCGGCGGCATCCGGCCCGATCGGCGAAGGGCCCGCCTCCCTTGCGGACCGGAAGGCCTTCCCGGAGACGCGCCGCCCGGCAAGCCGCTAGACATCCGCCGGAGCCGACGCTAGCCTGGGCCAAGATATGGCTGCCAAGCCTTCCCCCAGTTCCCCCAGGAGAGCGCCCCGGGTCAACCTCCGCCATCCCGACATCATGAAGGCGGTGCAGGCCCAGAAGGTCGACCACTACCGGAGCTCGATCATCGAGTACCTGCGCGAGAACCGCAACCGGATCACGGTCGAGGGCAAGCTGACCATCCGCCTGGCCCGCGAGTTCGGGTTCTGCTACGGGGTGGAGAGGGCCATCGACCTGGCGTACGCCGCGCGGCGCTACTTCGACGACGAGAAGCGGATCTTCCTGCTGGGGGAGATCATCCACAACCCCGAGGTCAACCACCAGATCCGGGAGATGGGGATCCGGCCCCTCCCCAACCGCCCGGATCCCGAGCAGATCGCCGGCCTGACCCACGAGGACGTGGTGATCATCCCCGCCTTCGGCACCGAGGTGGGCACCCGCAAGAAGATCGAGTCCACCGGGTGCGCCATCGTGGACACCACCTGCGGCGACGTGCTGAGCGTCTGGAAGCGGGTGCGGCAGTACTCCAGCCGGAACATCACCAGCATCATCCACGGCAAGCTGTGGCACGAGGAGACCATGGCCACCAGCTCCCAGACCCAGCCCTCCCAGGGGCACTACCTGATCGTGCTGACCCTGGAGGAGGTGGACTACCTCTGCGGCTTCATCGTCAACGGAGGCGACAAGAAGGAGTTCCTCTCCCGCTTCGAGGGGGCCCACTCCAAGGGCTTCGACCCGGACGTCCACCTCGTCTCGGTGGGACTGGCCAACCAGACCACCATGCTGCGGGGGGAGACCGAGGAGGTGCAGCGCCGGATCCGGAGAGCCATGGCGCAGCGCTACGGCGAGGAGGCCATCGGCGAGCACTTCTGCTTCTTCGACACCATCTGCGGGGCCACCCAGGACCGCCAGGACGCCCTCGGGAAGCTGCTCAAGGAGCCCCTGGATCTCCTCATTGTGGTCGGCGGCTACAACTCCTCCAACACCTCCCACCTGGCCGAGATGGGCGAGGCGATCCTGCCCACCTACTTCATCAAGAACGCCTCGGAGATGACCTCGGCCCGCCGCATCACCCACTTCGACCAGCACCGGGGGCGCACCGTGGAGTCCGACGACTGGCTTCCGGAGGGGCACTGCACCGTGGGGATCACCGCCGGGGCCAGCTGCCCCAACAACCTCATCGACGACAGCATCAACCGCCTCTTCGAGCTCAAGGGCCTCTCGATCCGCGAGCACATCGACGCCGGACGATGATCCTCGGCCGGAAGGAGCTCGAAGCCCGGGAGGCCGGCCAGCTGGCTCCCTACGCCCAGAAGTGCCAGGACTCCCTCGGAAGGCGCTACGACGAGCCGAAGGCGAAAGACAGGCGCACCCTCTACCAGCGGGACCGGGACCGGATCATCCACACCCGGGCCTTCCGGCGCCTGGAGTACAAGACCCAGGTGTTCCTCAACTGGACCGGTGACCACGTGCGCACCCGCCTCACCCACACCATCGAGATGGCCAGCATCTCGCGCAACCTGTGCCGCTTCCTGGGCCTCAACGAGGACCTGGCCGAGGCCATCGCCCTGGCCCACGACCTGGGACACGCCCCCTTCGGCCACAACGGGGACGAGGTGCTCGACTGGAAGATCCAGTGCAAGTGCAAGGAGAAGTGCAAGGACAAGGAGGAGTGCAAGCGCAAGGAGGGATGGAGCGAGGGCAAGGGCTTCGAGCACAACCGGCAGGCGCAGCGGATCGTGGAGGAGCTGGAGCGCAAGTTCCCCGGATTTCCCGGGCTCAACCTGAGCTGGGAGGTGCTGGAGGGGCTGGGGAAGGGGAAGCACAGGACCCCTCCCAGCTTCAAGCCCGAGCATGCCGGAAAAAACCTGTCCCTGGAGGCCCAGATCGTGGATGTCGCCGACGAGATCGCCTACCGCGCCCACGATCTGGAAGATGGAATCTGCTACGGACCGCTCAGCGACAAGCATGTCCAGGAGGAGCTCCAGGAGGAGCTCCCCCTGTGGAGGGAGGCCCGCCTCTCGGCCCAGAAGGACCACCCCGAGGCCGAGGGAAAGCTGCTGGTGCGCATCGCCATCCGAACCCTGATCGACCGGCTCTGCCAGGACGTGCTCGCCACCACCAAATTAAATCTGGAGGAGCTGGAACCTCCCAGCGCCGCCCAGATCCGCGATCACGACCGTCCCCTGGCCGGCTACTCGCCGGAGATGGAGCTGAAGTGCAAAAGACTCAGGGACTTCCTCTACAAGAACCTCTACCATCATTCTCAAGTCCACGAGCCCAACAAAAAATGCACAAGAATGCTCGGGGATCTCTTCGACCACTACATGAAGAATCCCGAGGACATGGAGCATCCCGAGGCTCCCAACCGCGGAAAGCTGGCCCGCAAGCGAGGTCGGGAATTGCGGCGCTCCATCTGCGACTACATCGCCGGCATGACCGATCTCCATGTCCTCCGGAAATGCAGTGAACACGGCCTGCTTCGCGATCCTGCCTCCCTCGGTCTGACCGGACGCTTCGCCGCGGCCGTGGCTCTGAAATCCTGAGTCCGCCCCTTGGCCTATTCCTCGTTCAGGGACTTCCTGGACCGCCTCGACCAGGAGGGGGAGCTGGTGCGGATCGCCGAGCCGGTGGCCACCGAGCTGGAGATCGCCGCGCTCTCCGACCGGGAGATGAAGAGCGGGGACGGGGGCAAGGCCCTGCTGTTCGAGTCCCCCACCGTCGAGGGCGTCCCCTCGCCCTTCCCCCTGGCGATCAACACCCTGGGATCCTGGAAGCGGATGGCGCTCGCGCTGGACGCCCCCTCGGTCGAGCAGGTGGCCCGGAAGCTGGGCTCCCTGATGCAGGCCAGGCCCCCGTCAGGGCTGCGCGAGGCGGCCCGCCTGCTCGGCTCGGCCGTCGAGCTGCGGCACGCACGGCCCCGGCGGGTGAAGCGGGGGGCCTGCCAGGAGGTGGTCCACCGGATCGCAGCGGAGGAGGAGGAACCTCCCCGCAAGGATCCCACCCTGCTCGACCTGCCCATCCTCAAGTGCTGGCCCGGGGACGGGGGGCGGTTCATCACCCTGCCCTGCGTGATCACCCGGGATCCGGCCACCGGCGAGCGCAACATGGGCATGTACCGGATGCAGGTCTACGGCTCCGGCTCCACCGGCATGCACTGGCAGCTCCAGAAGGTGGGGGCCCGCCACGGCCGCGAGCACCAGAGCAGCGGCGAGCGGATGCCGGTCAGCGTGTTCCTGGGGGGGGATCCGGCCTTCCCCTTCTGCGCCACCACCCCCCTGCCCGACGGCCTGGACGAGCTGCTGCTGGCCGGCTACCTGAGGAAGCGCTCGGTGGATCTGGTGGGCTGCCTGACCAACGATCTGGAGGTGCCGGCCAACGCCGACCTGGTCCTGGAGGGCTATGTCGATCCCGGGGAGGAGCTGCGGCCCGAGGGGCCCTTCGGGGACCACACCGGGTTCTACACCCTGCAGGAGCCCTACCCCACCTTCCGCCTGACCGCCATCACCCACCGCAAGGACGCGGTCTACCCCACCACCATCGTGGGGATCCCCCCCATGGAGGACTTCTACCTGGGAAGCGCCAGCGTCAGGCTCTTCCTGCCCATCTTCCGGATGAACTTCCCCGAGATCGTGGACATCGCCCTGCCGGCCGAGGGGGTCTTCCACAACCTGGTCTTCGTGAGCATCCGCAAGTCCTACCCCATGCAGGCCTACAAGATCATGCACGGGCTCTGGGGCATGGGGCAGATGATGTTCACCAAGTACCTGGTGGTGGTGGACGAGGACGTGGACGTCCAGGACACCAGCCAGGTCCTCTTCCGGCTCTGCGCCAACACCGATCCCAGGCGGGACTCGATCTTCACCACCGGCCCCTCCGACGTCCTCGATCACGCCACCGACCGGATCGGGACCGGCTCCAAGCTGGGGATCGACGCCACCCGCAAGCTGGAGGGCGAGGGCTTCGGGCGCCCCTGGCCCCCCCTGATCCGGATGGACCCCGAGGTCCAGGACCGGATGGACTCCCTGAGGAAGCGCCTGGGGCTCGGCTAGCCGTCGGGAGCCTCCCCATCCTCCTGCTCGATCAGCTTGCGGGCGCGGCCCGGCAGCCAGAGCCGGGCGAAGCCCCAGACCAGGTAGGCGGTGAAGGCCAGGGAGAGGGCCAGCGGCAGGATCTTGTCCTGAAGCACGAGGATCAGCCCGAAGCCGAGGAACACCACGATGCTGCCCAGGAAGGTGCTCCGGGTCCGGAAGCTCAGGCTGCGGAACGAGGGGTAGCGGACCTCGCTGACCATCATCACCGACAGGAACAGCAGGATCACCGGCAGGACGTAGCGCCAGGGAGCGATGGGGAACGCCTCTTCCTCGATCCAGAGCAGGAGCAGGGTCAGGGAGGCCACCAGGCCGGCCGCGGCGGGAATGGGGAATCCCAGGAACTCCTTGCTCGCCCCGGCGACGGGATCGGAATGGAGGCAGTTGTAGCGGGCCAGCCGCATCGCCCCGCAGATGAGGTAGATGGCGGCGACGAACACCCCGATCTGGGGACTGCCGAAGAAGACGTCGGTGGGAACGATCCGGTGCACCAGGAAGGCGGGGGCCACCCCGAAGGAGACGATATCGGCCAGCGAGTCGAACTCCCGGCCGAAGGGGGACTCCAGGCCGCCCAGCCGGGCCACCCTCCCGTCGAGCACATCGAAGGCGCAGGCCAGGAGGATGAAGAGGAGGGACTTGTGGATCTGCTGGACGTAGTCCCCGGCCTGGGGATCGGCCTGGACGATGCAGGTGATGGCCAGGAACCCGCAGAACAGGTTCCCCGCGGTCATCAGGTTGGGCAGCAGGTAGATGCGGATGGCGGACCCGGAAGGCGGGGAAGGGGCTCCACCGGCGGGGTCTGTGGGCTCTGGGCCATGCATGGTCCGGGCGAAACGGCGAGGATAGGGGGGGCCGGGAAGGGAAACCAATCCCGATCTGGAGAGGGCGGGCCGCGCTCCGCGGCTCCTGGGGGCGAATCCGCTTGCCTCCCCTCCCTCCCCTTGCCCAACCTTCGGCCCCGATGACCGAGGGAGGATTCGACATCGGCTACACCGCCGGCCTCGCCCGGATCGGCCTTTCCGAGGAGGAGAGGCGGCGGCTGGCCCCCCAGCTCTCCTCCATCCTCCGCTACGTGGAGAAGCTCGAGGAGCTCCCGGTGGACCGGGTGGAGCCGACCTACCACCCTCTGGAACTCGGGAACGCGGTCCGTTCCGACGTGGCCGGTCCCTCCATGGATCCCGGAGAGGCCCTGGAGCTGGCCCCCGAGACGGTGGAGGGACTCTTCCGGACGCCCCGGATCGTGGAATAGGCCGATGGCGGCCCGGCCCGACATCCGCGCCGCCAGGAAGCTCCTCCTGGCGGGGGAGGCCACCTCCGAGGAGCTGGCGCGCCAGTGCCTCGGACGGATCGAGGCCCTCAACCCCCGCTACCATGCCTTCCTCCACTGGGACGCGGAGGAGGTCCTGGACCAGGCCCGACGGGCCGATCGCCTGCTGGCCGAAAACCAGGCCGGGGACCGCCCCCTGCTGGGGATCCCCATCGCCCTCAAGGACAACCTGGCCGCCCGGGGCCAGCCCCTCACCTGCGGATCGAGGCTGCTGCGCTCCTTCCGATCGCCCTACGACGGCACGGTGGCCCGCAGGCTTCGCGAGGCAGGCGCGGTGCTGCTGGGACGGACCAACATGGACGAGTTCGCCATGGGCAGCTCCACCGAGAACTCCGCCTTCGGACCCACGGCAAACCCCTGGGACCCGGAACGGACTCCGGGGGGATCCTCGGGAGGAGCGGCCGCCGCGGTGGTCCTCGAGCAGTGCCTGGGGGCCATGGGCTCGGACACCGGAGGCTCGGTCCGGCAGCCCGCCGCCTTCTGCGGCTGCGTGGGGCTCAAGCCCTCCTACGGCCGGGTCTCCCGCCACGGGCTGGTGGCCTTCGCCTCCTCCCTCGACCAGGTAGGCCCCCTGACCGGGACCGTGGCCGACAGCGCCCTGCTCCTGCAGGCCGTCGCCGGAGCCGATCCAAGCGACGCTACCTGCGCCCCCTCCCCGGCGCCCGACTGCCTCGGCGGCCTGGAGGAGCCGCTGGAGGGGATGCGCATCGGACTGCCCCGGGAGTACTACATCGGCGGACTGGACCCGGAGCTGAAGGCGCTTCTGGAGGCGGCCCAGTCGACCCTGGAGGATCTGGGGGCCAGGATGGTGGAGGTCTCGCTGCCCCACACCGAGTACGCGGTGGCCTGCTACTACCTGATCGCCACGGCCGAGGCCAGCGCCAACCTGGCCCGCTTCGACGGCATCCGCTACGGAAGCCGGGAGGAGGGAGAAAGCCTCCGGGAGCTCGTCGACCGGACCCGGGAACGGGGCTTCGGGGAGGAGGTCAAGCGCCGCGTCCTGCTGGGCACCTACGCGCTCAGCTCCGGCTACTACGAGGCCTACTACCTGAGGGCGCAGAAGGCGAGGACCCTGATCGCCGAGGACTTCCGGAAGGCCTTCGCGCAGGCCGACCTCCTGCTCGCTCCCACCACCCCCACCCCCGCCTTCGGCCTGGGGGAGAAGCAGGAGGATCCGCTGACCATGTACCTGGCGGACGTCTTCACCCTCTCGGCCAGCCTGGCGGGGATCTGCGCCATCAGCGTCCCCTGCGGATTCACCGCCAGTCCCCGGCTCCCGGCGGGGATGCAGCTGCTGGGCCCGGCCTTCGGGGAGGCGAGGCTGCTGCAGGCCGCCCACGCCTACCAGATGGCGGCCGGGTGGGAGCCGTCCGTCCCTCCGGCCCTCCTCCCCGATGGGCACCGAGATCGAGCGTAGGTTCCTGGTCTCCGGCCCGGAATGGCGCCCGCTGGTGGTCTCCAGCCATCCCTGCGAGCAGGGTTACGTCGCCGGGGGAGGGAAGGCGAGCGTGCGGGTGCGCCTGATGGACCGGCAGGGCTACCTCACCCTCAAGGGCTCCCGCTCCGGCATCTCGCGCCCCGAGTTCGAGTACCCCATTCCCGCCGGAGAGGCCCGGGAGCTGCTCGAGCTGTTCTGCGGCGAGGCCCGGATCCGGAAGGTGCGGCACCGGCTCGTGCACCGGGGCAGGAGGTGGGAGATC
This sequence comes from Limisphaerales bacterium, assembly GCA_965221075.1. GTDB lineage: Bacteria > Verrucomicrobiota > Verrucomicrobiia > Limisphaerales > AAA164-E04 > UBA2970. The sequence continues at coordinate 1,526,500 of OZ244865.1, read as the reverse complement.
GACGAGTTCGAGGGCCGCAACCAGGGACTGGTCCTGGCCGAGGTGGAGCTGGAGAGCCCCGGCCAGAGCGTGGAACTGCCCGAGTGGATCGGGCGAGAGGTCTCGCACGAGGCCCGCTACTACAACGCGCGGCTCTGCAGCCGTCCCTGGAAGGACTGGCCCCCCGGGGACCGGGAGTAGGGCGCGGCTAGCCGGCCTTCCCCTCCCCGGCCGGAGCGGAACCCCCCTCCTCCCCGGCGGCGGCGGGCTGCGCCTCCGCGTCGGCGGAGGCAGGATCGGACTCCTCCTCGTCCCCCACCCCCTCGAAGGCGTGCTGCAGGGCCACCAGGTCCTCGCCCGGCTGCAGGGAGTCCAGGGTGGCCTGCTCGGCCTCGATCTGCTCGGTGGAGTAGTTGGCCGCCTTGATCGAGAGGCCGATGCGGCGCTCGGCCCGGTCGATCTTGATCACCCGGGAGTGCACCTCCTCGCCCACCTTCAGGACGTTGCGGATGCGGTCGACCCGATCCTCGCTGATCTGCGAGATGTGGACCAGGCCGTCGATGTCGTGCTCCAGGCCGATGAAGGCGCCGAAGTTGGCCAGCTTGGTCACCTTCCCGGTCACCAGATCCCCCATCTTGTAGTACTTGTCGATGTTGTCCCAGGGATCCTCGACCAGCTGCTTGTAGCCCACCGAGATCCTCTGGTTGGGCTTGTCGATCTCCAGGATCTGGACCTCGATCTCGTCCCCCTTCTTGAACACCTCGGAGGGGTGGTTGACCTTGCGGGTCCAGGAGATGTCCGAGACGTGGACCATCCCGTCGATGCCCTCCTCGAGCTCCACGAAGGCGCCGTAGCTGGTGAGGTTGCGGACCTGGCCCCTGACCCGGGTGCCGGGAGGGTACTTGTCCTGGACCAGATCCCAGGGGTTGGCCTGGAGCTGCCGGATCCCCAGGGAGATCTTCTGGTCCTCCTTGCTGATCCCCAGGACCACCGCCTGGATGCTGTCCCCGGCCTTGATCACGTCCGAGGGCTTGGAGATGCGCTTGGTCCAGGAGAGCTCGGTGACATGGACCAGGCCCTCGACTCCCGGCTCCAGCTCCACGAAGGCCCCGTAGGGCACCAGATTGACCACCCGACCGGCCACCTTGCTGCCCACCGGGTACTTGATGTCGATGTCCTCCCAGGGATTGGCCATCTTCTGCTTGAGCCCCAGGCTGACCCGCTCCTTCTCCTTGTTGATGTCCAGCACCACCACCTCCAGCTCCTGCCCCACGGAGAGGATCTCCGAGGGATGGCTGATCCGCCCCCAGCTCATGTCGGTGATGTGCAGCAGGCCGTCCAGGCCGTTGAGGTCGATGAAGGCGCCGAAGTCGGTGATGTTCTTGACCGTCCCCTTGCGGATGTCCCCCGGGGTCATCACCGTGAGCAGGTTGGCGCGGCGCTCGGCCCGCTCCTGCTCGATCAGGTCGCGCCGGGAGAGCACGATGTTCTGCCTCTCCCGGTTGATCTTGACCACCTTGAACTCGTAGGTCTCGCCGATCAGCCCGGCGAGGTTCTTGGGGGTGACCAGATCGATCTGGGAGGCCGGAAGGAATGCCTCCACCCCGATGTTGACCAGCAGGCCCCCCTTGATCACGTCCTTGACCACCCCCTTGATGGTCCCGCCCTCGTTGCAGATGGTCAGGATCTTCTCCCAGTTCTCCTTGAATTCGGCCTTCTCCTTGGAGAGGACCACCATCCCCTCCTTGTTCTCCAGCCGCTCGATCAGGACCTTCACCTCGTCCCCGGCCTTCAGCTCGCCGGCGTCGGGGAACTCGGAACTGGGGATGGAGCCCTCGCTCTTGTATCCGATATCGATCAGGACTTCCTTGGGCCGGACCTCTACGACCGAACCCAGGACGATCTGGCCTTCGGCGAAGCTCTGGCCGCTTCGCCTCATGGCCTCTTCCATGGTAAGCATGATGGAGGAATCCCTGCCGCCGATGCCCGGCTCTGGAAGCGGGCCGCCGGGAACGGCGGGCGGAGGGGGGAATGGCTGGACTGGCGTCTGCTGCTGGATGGACGGAACGATTCCTGTCCCCTCTCGGACTGGACGCACCCGCGGCCAAGGGCAGGAAGGCGGACCCTAGAGGGACCGGCGGGCCGGATCAAGATCATTCCCGCTTGTATTTCCCGCTGCCGGGAAGTATGTTTGCAGCGTGGGCATATCCTTGCAGGCGTTTCGGCGCATGAACCAGCGCCTGGGCCGCCCGCCGGGCAGGAAGGAACAGCAGGAACTTTGCGCCGCTCCCCTTTCCGGACCGGTGCGGATCCTGGGCATCGATCCCTCGCTCCGCGCCACCGGCTACGGAGTGATCGGAGCCGAGGGGAAGGACTGCAGCCACATCGATTCGGGCACCATCGCCTGCCCCCGGGGCAGGCTCTCCCAGTGCCTGGGAAGCATCGCCGAGAGGCTCTCCGAGGTGATCGAGCGCACCTGCCCCGGCATCTGCGTGATCGAGGGGATCTTCTACGCCCAGAACATGAAGACCGCCCTGGTGATGGGAGAGGTGCGGGGCGTGTGCATCGCCGCCGCCAGCCGGGCGGGCCTTCCGGTTTTCGAGATCCCCCCCTCCAAGGTCAAGAAGGCGATGGTGGGCTTCGGGGGCGCCGGCAAGCGGTCGGTTGCCCGGATGGTGGAGTTCCTGCTGTGCCTGGAGAGCACTCCCCCGCCGGACGCGGGAGACGCCCTGGCCCTGGCCCTGGCCTGGCGCATGGAGTCCCGGTTCGGCTCCGAACTGGGCCCCTCGCCGATATAGGAGGCGATGATCACCCAGCTGTCGGGCTCCGTGATCGAGCGGCGCCCCGGAAGAATCGTGCTGGACGTCGGCGGCGTGGGATACGAGATCCTGGTGCCCCTTTCCTGGGCGCCGCCCGAGTCCGGCAGCCGGATCCGCCTCCACACCCACCTCCAGATCCGGGAGGACTCCCACACCCTCTTCGGCTTCGGCACCAAGGAGGAGCGGGAGATCTTCCGCATGGCGATCACCGTCTCGGGGATCGGCCCCCGCATCGCCATGAACCTCCTGGGGCACCTGTCGGTCGAGGATCTCAGGGCGGCGGTGGGCGCCGCCGACATCAAGAGCCTGTCGAGGATCCCCGGGCTGGGCCGCAGGCTGGCCGAGCGGCTGGCGGTGGAGCTCAGGGACAAGTTCAAGACCGCGGCCCCGCCCCCCCAGGGCGTCCCCCCTGCCGAGACGGCCGTCCAGGACGCCATCGCGGCCCTGGTGACCCTGGGCTACAAGGCCGGAGAGGCGGCCCGCCGGGTCGAGGGAGCCCGGGCAATGCTGGGAGCCGACGCCCCGGCCGACCGGATCATCCAGGCGAGCCTGTCCGGCTGATCTGCCCGAACCGAGATGGCCAGCCGCCCCTCCGGGCAGGGCCCGCCGCCCGCCGGGCCCGGGAATCCGGGACTTCTCCAGGCGCCGCCGACGGGAGGATCCCGGGCCGCTTCCTCTCCGGCGGCGTGGCTCCGCCGGCTCTACGCCCAGCTCCTCGCCCTGGTCATCCATCTCCTCTCGCTGACCCTGCGCTACCGGATGGAGAAGCGTGGCGAGCCCCTGCCCGAGGAGCCGTTCATCTTCTGCCTTTGGCACAACCGGCTGGCGGTGGCTGTCCCCTTCCACACCCGGTACCTGCTGCCCCGGCGCCCCTCCCTGCGCCTGGCGGCGCTGGTAAGCGCCAGCCACGACGGAAGCTTTCTCTCCCGGATCCTGCGCCGGTTCCGGATCCGGGCGGTGCGAGGATCGAGCAGCCGGCGTGGAGGCCCGGCTCTCAAGGAGCTGGTCAGACTGGCCCGGGAGGGCTGGACCATCGCCATCACGCCCGACGGCCCCCGGGGGCCCCGCTACCGGATCGGCAACGAGGGAATCCTCAAGCTGGCCCAGCTGACGGGCCTGCCCATACTTCCCATCAGCTGGAGCCTGAGCTCCCGGTGGACCCTGAGGAGCTGGGACAGGTTCCAGATCCCCAGGCCCTTCGCCGCCTGCACCATACACACCGCCCCCCTGCTCAGGATTCCCCGCCGCTGCGGCGCCTCCTCGCTGCAGGAGTGGGGCCGGAGGCTCGAGCGGGAGATGCGGGGGATCACCCGGGACGGGGAGGACTCCCGCTCCCCCCGCTGACGCCGCCTTCCTCCGCAGGGGAAAGCCCGATCGCCCGGCTCCAGCATCCCTTCCCGTACCTTCCGAGGAAGTCCCGCCTGACCTGCTCGGCGCGGTCGGCCCCCCGCCGCACCAGCCCGAAGACGGTGGAGCCGCTTCCCGACATCAGGGCCCCGTCCGCTCCGGCTCTCACCAGCTCCTCGCCAATGATCCGCAGCAGGGGGTACTTGCGGAAGACCGGAACCTCCAGGTCGTTGCGCATACGCTTCAGGGCCCCCTCCCAGTCCCCACCATCCAGGGCGTCCAGGAAGGACCGGGCCCTCCCCGGGGCGGCGGCATTCCGGGGCAGGGCCAGCTGCGAGTAGGCCCAGGGCGTCGGAACACCGAATCCTGGATGGACCAGGACCACCCCCGCCCCCTCCAGGAGGCCGAAGGGAGCCAGCCGCCGGATCCGCTCCCCCCGGCCGGTGGCCAGGGCCGGACCCGGCTCCAGGAAGAAGGGCACGTCCATTCCCAGCCGCACGGCCCCTTCAGCCAGCTGGTCCGGGGAGAGAGGGAAGCCGTGGAGCCGGTTGCAGGCCAGAAGCGACGCGGCGGCGTTGCCGCTGCCCCCGCCCAGCCCCGCTTCCAGGGGGATGCGCTTCTCCAGCCGGATGGAGAGGCCCTCGGAGCGTCCGCTCAGCTCCTGGAACAGGCGGGCGGCCCGCACCGCCAGGTTGTCCCCGCCCCGGGGCAGCCGGGGATCGTCGCAGCTGAAGCCGATTCCCTCCCCGTCCGAGAAGCCGACCTGGATCCGGTCGCTTAGGGGCAGGGGCTGCATGACCGTCTCCAGGTCGTGGTAGCCGTCCTCCCGCCGGCCAAGGACCTCCAGGAAGAGGTTGATCTTGCAGCCGGACGCGAGGGCCACCATGGCCGCCGGAGAATCGGTCCCGGCACCCGGAGGGCAAGCCCCTAGTAGTCGAAGACCCGGAAGCGGCTGCCCGGCAGGAAGGGAGCGATGTCCCCGCCGCTGAAGCCAAGCGCTCCGTCGGTGGCGAAGGCCGAGTCGGAGAGAAGGTTGGGCCGGTAGTTGTCGGGGTACTGGCCGAACTCGGGCTCCAGGACGGGCTCGTAGGACGGCAGCGGGAAGGTGGCCACCTCGAATACCCCGACCAGGGTGCGCTTGGCGGTGTTGCTCAGCCCGTGGATCAATCCGGTGGAGATCCCCTCCTCCGGACTCTTCCAGATGGCGTCCTGCTCCATGGCCCGGCGCAGCTCGCCCATCCGCAGCGGCTCGGTCAGGTTGGTCAGCCCCCTGCCCAGCTTCCGCTCCCCGCCCACGCAGCCCGACAGGAGCACAGCAGCCGCTCCACAGATGGCAAGAACAAGTACTCGCATAGAAAAAACCCTGGCCCCAACGCTAGGCGCCTCGGGTCCGGGATGTAAAGCCGATTCTTCAAGGATCCTCCCCCTCCTGGCCCGCCTTGCCCATCCTCTCCCAGAAGCGGGAGTCGAGCACGCTCGGCTCGCAGGGCATCTGCAGCGGGATCGCCAATGGGCGAAGGACGAAGGCATGGATCACCGGCGGGTGCGATGACCGCGCAACCTGAGGCTGATCCCGATCCAGCAGGGGCGGAACTTGACGAGGCGGCTCTGGTCGAGCAGGCCAGCCCTGGCCATGGCTGGAAGCGCCGCCGGATGCTGGAATCTGGATCAAGCGGCCAGCATCGGCCTGCACACGAAGCTGATGCCGACCTTGGTCCGCTACTCGTCGGCGAACCGGCGCGCAAGCGCTGGAAGATCGGGAACCGGTTCCACAATGTTCGCGACTTGCGCATTCCTGCGCATGCATCTTGTGCCACGGAACACGTGAACCAGGTTGCCTGGGATACAGCTGGAATCCACAATCAATACCGTGGAGCCGCCATTTCAGGGCATCCAGACTACCCCGCACCTCACCTTCGGCTACCCGCCCTCTGGAAAACCGGCATCAGTCACGGCTTTTGGATATTCCTGGCGATAATATGCCGACACTTGACAGACAGGAGATTAACTGGAGAGACTGGCAGCTCTATGAGGCAGGTTGCAACGTTTTTGGGATTGGGACTGGCGTTGGTGTCGGCACTGGCCTTGATATTTTGGATCCAGGTCGGCCAGCTCGAAAAGGAGGCGCTGAAGAGGGAACGGGACATCAGCCTGGTTGAGCAGGAAAACGCCAAACTCAAGAAGGAGCTCGAGAAGGAGCAGAAAAAAACAGCCGACTTGGAGGAGGATGCTAGCGATGTCCACAGGCTCCGCGGGGAGGTCGCCCGCTTGACGCGAACGGCCGCCGAGATCGATCGGGTAAAGGCCGAACTGAGCCGTCTGGAGCAGGAGAACCGGTCGCTCAGGAGGAACGGGGTTACGGAAGGCGCTCGTCCGCCTCTGGCCTCTGGAACGGAAGGCGGGGAGGACGCCCAGGTCCCCGGGCTGTTTCTCAGGGACGATTTGGAATTCCGTGGGACCGAGACGCCCGAAGACACCGCGGTATCCTATTTTTCGTCACTACTGGGAGGCAACTTCGCAAACCTTCTGAAATGCATGAGCCCCAGGGGGCTGGAACAGATGCCCGAGGAATTGAAGGAGCTGTCAGACCAGGAGATCGAGCAGTTTGCTGCCGAGATGAGTTCAACCTTCACCGGGATCCATGTGCTCGGAACGACACAGCTCTCCGAAGACACCATCCAGGTAAACGTCCACCTCAAGGAAATTGAGGAGGCCTTCATTGTTGACCGCGCCATTATTCCGATTGAACCAACGGTTGTCCCTATGAGGATGCGCCAGATCGACGGACAGTGGTTGCTAGACTACGTAGGGATGCCCGGTTTCTAGGGCCAGTTCGATCTGCCGCGGAACCTCATCGATGCAGGCGCCGATAGCTGGCGGCCAGGCTCTCGGGAAGGAAGCCGATCCGTCGGTCGCCCAGGCGGATGTCCGAGTCCTTGCGTCCCAGGATCGCCCGAGCGCCCTTCAGCGGCCAGGCGAGGAAGGCACCCAGCTGGTTGCTGACCGCCAGCCGGAAGAGCGTCGGGAGCAACGCGCCGAGATCCACTTGGCGGGAGTCCAGCGGCGATGCGCCATGGGCTCGAAAAGGCCTTGGCCGGATCTCCATCCCCCTCCCACCTCTCCTTGCGGATCCCCTCTTCGGGAATGCAAACGTCAGGAAGTCAGCCTCGAACCGGGAACAGGCCCGCTACTCCCGATTCTTGCAGCGGGAGGCTCCTGGGGGAGGCGGAGAATAGCGGTGGCAGGCCTGGCCAGGCGGGACGCATCCCATGCTGCGGGGCATCTCGCCCTAATCGTCGCGGGCGGCCTTCTTGAACTCGTTGACGCATTGCCCCATCCACCCTCCTATCCTGGCCAGCATATTCTCTCCGAAGAAGATAACGACGACCGAAAGGATCAGGAAGATCGAGAAGAGCAGGCTGAAAAGAAGGTCCACTGGCACCTATCCTGGACGGCTCAGGTCCGGGGCGCAAGGCCGACTCTTCACGGATCCTCCCCTGCCTGGGCCTCCTGGCCCTCGCTCTCCCAGAAGCGGGAGATGAGCACGCTCAGCTCGTAGAGCATCTGCAGCGGAATCGTGATCAGGATCAGGGTGAAGGGATCTCCGGTGGGCGTGATCACCGCGCACCCCGTCAGGTTGATTATGATCCAGTAGGGGCGGAACTTGATGAGCCGGGCCCGGTCGAGCAGGCCGGCCTTGACCATGGTCAGAAGCACCACCGGATGCGGGAATCTGGCTCAAGCGGCCAGCATCGGCTTGCACACGAAGCTGATGCCGGCCTTGGTCCGCTACTCGTCGGTGAACCGGCGCGCAAGCGCTGGACGATCGGGAACCGGTTCTACAATGTTCCCGACTTGCGCATTCCTGCGCATGCATCTTGTGCCACGGAACACGTGAGCCCGGTTGCCGGGGATACAGATGGAATCCACAATCAATACCGTGGAGCCGCCATTTCAGGACATCCAGACTACCCCGCCACCTCACCTTCGGCTACCCGCCCTCTGGAAAACCGGCATCAGTCACGGCTGTTGGAAATTCCTGGCGATAATATGTCGACACTTGACAGACAGGAGATTAACTGGAGAGGCTGGCAGCTCTATGAGGCAGGTTGCAACGTTTTTGGGATTGGGACTGGCGTTGGTGTCGGCACTGGCCTTGATATTTTGGATCCAGGCCGGCCAGCTCGACAAGGAGGCGCTGAAGAGGGAGCGGGACATCAGCCTGGTTGAGCAGGAAAACGCCAAGCTCAAGAAGGAGCTCGAGAAGGAGCAGAAAAAAACGGCCGACTTGGAGGAGGATGCTAGCGAGGTCCACAGGCTCCGCGGGGAGGTCGCCCGCTTGACGCGCACGGCCGCCGAGATCGATCGGGTAAAGGCCGAACTGAGCCGTCTGGAGCAGGCGAACCGGTCGCTCAGGAGGAACGGGGTTACGGAAGGCGCTCGTCCGCCTCTGGCCTCTGGAGCGGAAGGCGGGGAGGACGCCCAGGTCCCCAGGCTGTTTCTCAGGGACGATTTGGAATTCCGTGGGACCGAGACGCCCGAAGACACCGCGGTATCCTATTTTTCGTCGGTACTGGACGGCAACTTCGCAAACCTTCTGCAATGCATGAGCCCCAGGATGCTGGAACAGATGCCAGAGGAAATGAAGGAGATGTCAGACCAGGAGATCGAGCAGTTTGCTGCCGAGATGAGTTCAGGGCCCATGGAATATATCACCGGGATCCATGTGCTCGGAACGACACAGCTCTCCGAAGACACCACCCAGGTAAACGTCCACCTCCAGGGAATTGAGGAGGCCTTCAGGGAAGAGATGGAGGGCGACGGTGCCCTTCCGATTGCACCAGCGGTTTTCCCTATTAGGATGCGCCAGATCGACGGAAAGTGGTTGCTAGACGACCAGGGATCCGGATCGATGTTAGGATTCTAGGGCCAGTTCGATCTGCCGCGGAACCTCATCGATGCAGGCACCGATTGCTGGCGGCCAGGCTCCCGGGGAGGAAGCCGATCCGTCAGCCTCCCAGGCGGATGTCCGCGTCCTTGCGTCCCAGGATCGCCCGAGCGCCCTTCAGCGGCTAGGCGAGGAAGGCGCCCAGCTGGCCGCCAGCCGGAAGAGCGTCGAGAGCAACGCGCCGAGACCCGCTTGGCGGGAGTCAAGCGGCGATGCGCCATGGGCTCGGAATGGCCTTGGCCGGATCTCCATCCCCCCTCCCTCCTCTCCTTGCGGATCCCCTATTCGGGAATGGAAACGTCAGGAAGTCAGCCTCGAACCGGGAACAGGCCCGCTACTCCCGATTCTTGCAGCCGGAGGCCCCTGAGGGAGGCGGAGCATAGCGGTGGCAGGCCTGGCCAGGCGAAACGCATCCCATGCTGCGGAGAATCTCGACCTAATCGCCGCGGGCGGCCTTCTTGAACTCGTTGACGCATTGCCCCAGCCACCCTCCTATCCTGGCCAGCATATTCTCTCCGAAGAAGAGAACGACGCCCGAAAGAATCAGGAAGATCGAGAACAGCATGAAGAGCAGGCTGAATAGAAGGTCCACTGGCGCCTATCCTGGACGGCTCAGGTCCGGGACGCAAGGCCGACTCTTCACGGATCCTCCCCTGCCTGGGCCTCCTGGCCCTTGCTCTCCCAGAAGCGGGAGATGAGCACGCTCAGCTCGTAGAGCATCTGCAGCGGAATCGCGATCAGGAGCAGGGTGAAGGGATCTCCGGTGGGCGTGATCACCGCGCACCCCGTCAGGTTGATTATGATCCAGTAGGGGCGGAACTTGATGAGCCGGGCCCGGTCGAGCAGGCCGGCCTTGACCATGGTCAGAAGCACCACCGGCAGCTGGAAGCTGACTCCGGCGGCCAGCATCAGCTTGCACACGAAGCTGATGTAGTCCTCGGCCCGCCACTCGTCGGCCCCGAACCCCAGCCACTTGGAGAAGCTGACCGTGGCCATCAGGGCGATCTGCATGATGATGAAGTAGCAGAAGGCGACGCCGATGAAGAAGAGGACGGCCCCGAAGCCCGCGGTCTGGTAGAGGAAGCGCTTCTCGTGGATGTGCAAGGCCGGAAGCACGAACTGGCCAGCGAAGAATATCACCAGGGGAGCGGCCACCACCATTCCCCCGTAGAGCATCAACCTGAAGGCGACCAGGAAGGCCCCGATGGGGCTGTAGTTCTTGAGCACGACCGGACCGTCACGTTCGAGATCCGAGATCTGTGGCGCCAGCTCCGCGGAGAGAACCAGATTGGTCCCCACCGTGGCGAACTTGAGCTCGATCCGGGATCGGTCCTCGATCTTCCAGGGCAGCTGGTTGGTGGCCAGGCTCTCGGGAAGAATCCCGATCCGCTGGCTGCCCAGATAGATGTCCACGGCTTTGCGCCCCTGGATAGTCTGGGCATTCTTGAGCGGCCAGGTGAGGAAGGCGACCAGCTGGTTGCTGGCCGCCAGGCAGGAGAGCATAGAGAGCAGCAACGCCGCGACGCACTTGATAAGGGTCCAGCGAAGATCCTCGAGGTGCTCCAGGAAGGTCTTGACCGGACCCCCGCCCTCCTCCCGCTCGTCCTGCCGGGATCCCTCCTCGGGAATTGACATTCAGGAGCGGAAAGCCTGTCTCGAACCAGGGACAGGCCTACTACTCCCGTTTCTTGGAAGAGGCAGCGGGAGCGGATTCGGGATCGCCGGAGGAGGGGCTGGAAGCCGGTGGCTCCGGGGGAGGCGTGGAATGGCGGTGGTAGGCCTCGCCGGGCGAGACGTCCTCCATGGCGCGGTGCATGTCGCCCTGCACGTCGCGGGTGGCCTTCTTGAACTCCTTGATGCCCTGCCCCAGCCCCCTGGCCATCTCGGGCAGCTTCTTGGCGCCGAAGAAGATCAGGACGACCGTAAGGATCAGGAGGATCTCGGGCCACCCCATCTGGGGCAGAAAGGCTAGTTTCAGCATGTTTATTTCCATCATCCGCCCCCCATGGTGCTCCGGGGGACTCCCTATGTAAAGCGCCGATCGCTCCCCGGTTGGTGCGGCTAGAGCCCCTGCCCCTGGGGAAGCATCAGGACGAACTCCCCCCGGCGGTTCTGGGCGTGGGCGCTGTCGTCCGTGCCCTCGACCAGGAGGCGGTCCTCTCCCCAGCTCTCGGTGGTCACCCGGTCCGGGGAAACTCCCATGCCGACCAGGAGCTCGCGCAGGGCCAGGGCGCGCCTCTCTCCCAGGGCGCGGTTGTACTCGTCGGTCCCCCGCTCGTCGCAATGCCCCTCGATCTTCACGATCGACTGGGGATCCCCCATCATGTAGTCGGCCACTGCCTCCACCTTGGCAGCCTCCCTGGCCTCGATGCTGGAGCTGTCGTAGCCGAAGAAGACGGTGTAGTTCCTGAGGGTCTCCCGATCCTCGTCGGCATTGGCCAGCACGCCCAGGTCGGGCAGGGCAAATTCTCCTTCCGCACCCATCGCTGCGAAGGGATCGCCCGACAGGGAGGAGTCGAGCAGGAGTCCCGGATCCCCCTGGCCGAAGAAGCCGCCGGTGGGCTCGGGCTCCAGCAAGGGGCTCTGCATGTCGGGGATGGGGGTCACACCCACCGGCTTCTTCTTGCATCCGGCCGCCAGGACGCAAAGAAGCGGCAGGAGGGCCAGTTTGAGGACCGTTGAAGGATTCATCGTTCTGTTCCCGTCTGAGCGTACTCCCACTTCTGCGATTCCAGGCTGGCCGTCAAACCACCCGAACTCTCCATGGCCGGAATCAGAACTGGCTCCGAAGGTACGCTAGAAGCGGCGCCCGAACAAGCGGAATGCGTTCTCATCTCGACCATGCCGGCTGGGAGTTGATCCCGGGAAGCGTGGCCAGATCCTTCACTCTCCGGGTGGGCACGTCCAGGATGGAGAGTGCCTTGCGGCCGTTGCGCTTCCTCATGAAGACGATGTTCCGGGAGTTGGGAGCCCAGGAAGGATCCTCGCCCTCGGTGAGCACCCGGGCCTCCCCTCCCTGGGAGGTGACTACGCAGATGTGGAACTTCCGGCCCATCAGCGCGGTGAAGGCGATCCACCTGCCGTCGGGAGACCAGTCGGCCTCGGAGAGGGTTCCCGAGACGCCCCTGACCGGAATCCGCTTCATCCCTTCTCCCCGGGAGCCGACCAGGTAGAGGCGGGCTCCGCCCCCCGAAGCCGATGTGAAGCAGATCTGGCGCCCGTCGGGAGACCAGGTGGGGCAGGCGTCCTCGGCCTTGGAGCGGGTGAGCCGCCTCAGCCCGCTCCCGTCCCGGTTCGAGACGTAGAGATCCGGGCTGCCGTCCTTGCTCATGATCATGGCCATCAGCCCGTTCGAGGGGGAGAGGGCCACGCTGGTGTCGAGCCCCGGATGCCCCGAGACCACCTTGCGCTTTCCGTTCCTCAGATCGTGGGAGACGATGTCGGGGCTGCCCAGCTTGTAGGTGGTGTAGAACACCTGGGGCTCGCCGGGAAGCCACGCGGGAGCGGCCACGTTGGATCGATCCTGGGTCACCGCCCTGGCGTTGTGGCCGTCGAAGTCGGCCCGGTAGATTTCGGGATAGCCGCGGGAGGAACCCTGGTGCTTGAACACGATGTAGGTGCGTGCAATCCCCTTCTGCTGGAAGACCTTCTCCACCACGTGGTTGGCCAGGGTGTGGGCGTCGGCACGGCGCGCCTGGCCGGCGCTGGCCTTCCACTGGAACAGGTTCTGCCCGCGCAGCCGGTCCACCAGGGTTCCGTTCACCGGGCCCTGGCCCGTGCCCACCAGCGCGAAGCTTCCCTTGCCGGGGGGGACCACCTCCCACCCCATCACCTCCAGATCGAAGGTCAGGGCGCTCAGGATCTCGCCGGAGTACCCCTGCAGCTCGATGGGAACGGGCCGGGTCTGAGACTGGACCGTCCTCTCCAGATCGATCTGGTTCTGCCCGGAAGCCTGCCAGTGCACGGCTCCGAACAGCAGGGCCAGGAGGGCGGCTAGGGGCTTTGCTCCCTTCTTTCTCATTGGGTGATGCGTCCGTCCCTCAGGTTGAAGTTGATGACGAAGGTCCTGTCCTGCCTGGAGGCCCCCTGGGGAGGCTTGACGTCGATCTTCCTCACCCGTCCGAGAGCGTCCCTGACCGACTTGTCCAGCGAATCGTCCCCCGAGGACTTCTTGATCGTCGCCGACACGCTCCCGTCCTCCCCGAGAACCACTTCCACGGCGACCACCGAACCGGACGCGGTGGATCCCATGGGCTTGATCCAGGCATTGTCGTATGCGGTCCTGATTTTTCCCAGGCACTGGCTGATGGTGGAGCTGGAGAGCGGGGCGGCGCTCAACCTGCTCTCCCTGGAAATCCCCTCCCCCAGGGTTTCGAGGGAGCGCTCCAGCGCCTCCTTGCGCTTGCGGGCCGCCTCCCGGGCCTCCTTCCTCTTCCGCTCCTCGGCCTGGCGCCTGCGTTCCTCCTGCTTGGGATCGGCCCTTTCCTGTTCCGAACTCTTCCGGTCCAGGCTGATCTCGATCTTGGGCCTGGGTTCGGGCTTCGGCGCTGGCTTGGCTACAGGCTTGGGCTTGGGCTTGGGCGTCGGCTCGGGCTTGGGGGCGGGCTTGGGTTTTGGCGACGGCTTGGAGACAGGCTTGGGCTCGGGCTTGGGTTCGGGCTTCGGCTTCGGTTCGGGCCGGGGCTCGGGCTTCGGCTCCGGGAGGGGCTGGGGCCGGGGGGCCGGCTCGGGAGCAGGAGGAGGCGCCGGTGGGCTGAGAGCGGCATCCAGGGCCGCCGAGGAGACCACGCGCATCTGCCGGGGCTCCGGCTTCTCCTCGGGAACCAGCAGCGTCGAGGAGAGGAGCAGGGCCACCAGGATTCCGGCGTGCGCCAGCAGCGAGGTGAACAGGAACTTTCCTTGCGTCCTCATGGACAGGCTCGGGAGCCCCGGACCTGCGGGGACCGCTGGAAGGATGGGAGGGGCTCCGGCCTCATGGCTCCAGATCCGGATTGGACCGGTAGGAGAAGGTGGAGACGCCTATGCGGCCGCACATGTCCTGGAGGGGGAAGATGCTCCCCCAGCGGGCGCTGGTGTCGACCCGGGCGTAGACGATCAGATCGGGATCGGCCTGGATGGCCTCGCTCAGGAGGCTCTCCAGCTCCTCCAGCGACGCCTGCTGGCCGCGGTACAGGTAGGCTCCCCCAGGAGTGATGTCCACCGTGTGGATTCGATCCCGGTCGATGGGGGCGTCGTCGGGAGATCCCCCTCCGGGCAGCTCCAGGGTGACACCCTGCTCCAGCAGCGGAGTGGTGATCATGAAGATGATCAGGAGGACGAAGGAGAGATCCAGGAGCGGGGTGACGTTGATGTCGCTCAGGGTGGCCAGCTGGTGCTTCTGGGAGAACCGCCGCATCAGTCGTCCTTCAGGAAGTCGATCTCCATGCGCGATACCAGCTCGTAGGCGTAGTTGTCCATGTCGACCGAGAGCACCCGCAGGGAGTGAAGCAGCCAGTTGTACCCGAACATGGAGGGGATCGCGACCAGCAGGCCGGCCACGGTGGTCACCAGGGCCCCGGCCACTCCGGGAGCCATGGTGGCCAGATCGGCGCTGCCTTCCTGGGCCACACCGGCAAAGGTGCTCATCACCCCCCAGACGGTGCCCAGCAGTCCCAGGAAGGGGGCGCCGCTGACCGCGATGGCCAGAAGGATGAGGTTGGACTCCAGCTTGAGCGATTCCTCGGCCACCGAGCGCTCCAGGGCCCGCTTGACATGCTCGATGCTGCGCAGGTTGACGCTGCCCGCCCCTCCCTCCGGCGGATCGGCAGGCGGGTCGGGATCGACCGCCTTGAAGTCGGAGACCGTGCGGGCCCTGAGGATCCCCTTCTTCAGCTCGGCGCAGCCGGCCAGGTAGATGGTGTAGAGGGGGCATCCGGCCACCGGGATGTTGCGGTCGAACAGCCCCAGGAGCCGGTTCTGGCTGCGGTACTCCTGGTGGAACTGGCGGTTGAGGCGGCGGGCGCGCCGCATCTGGAAGCCCTTGGAGGCCATCACCGACCAGGCGAAGATGGAGAAGAGGACCAGGATCGCGATGATCGCCTTCCCCTCCGGACGGGACTCGTCCCATACGAAGATCAACTGGAACTCGGAAGACATCAGCAGCGGATTCATCTATGGACGGAGAGACGCCTTTCGGCGGCCTCTACAAGATAAACCAGATGCTGGGGGGAATCAAAGCCGAATGGGAGTCACGGTCTCATTTCCCGCCCTCCTCTTCCGGTTCCCGGTAGCTGGTCACCACCCACTGGCTCAGGACCTTCTCGGGGTCCTCCACCGCGGAGGCCCCGATGGGGAACTCCTTCTGGCCGGTGTTCTGGGAGATCAGCCGCAGGCCGAACTGGTAGTCGGCGAAGCGCTCACGGCAGAACGGCTCCAGATCGGCCTCCGCCCGGACGGCCAGCTCCCTCAGCTGCAGCAGGGCCTCGGCCGAGAAGCGCAGCTGCAGGCCGTGCTCCCTGCGGAACGACTCGACATAGCCCTCGAGGGCCGTCCGGGCCTCCCGCACCCGGGGATCCTCGGCCTTCCGCAGCAGATCCCGGAGGCGCCCTTCCGGATCCCGGATCAGCTCCTCGGTGACCTCCAGGCGGCCGATGCTGGTGCCCGAGAGCTCGAACTTGTAGTTGCGGAGGATCCGCTCGCAGACGGTCATCAGCCCCCGGGCCCCGGTCTTCTCCCGGGCGGCCCGCTCGGCGATGGCCCGCAGGGCCCCATCGGTGAAGACGGCCTCGATCCCGTAGCCCTCGAAGTCGGCCTTGTACTGGCGCAGGATGCTGCCCTCGCTGGTCTGCAGGATGGCCAGGAGGTCGTCCTCGTCCAGGGACTGGCACACCACCCGCACCGGGAGGCGTCCGGCGAACTCGGGCTCGAAGCCGAAGCGGATCAGATCCTCGGTCTCGGCCCGCTCCAGCCAGCCGGAGTCCTCCGGGGCCCTCCCCGGAAGCGCGGCGAACCCGATCGCCGCGTCGTCCAGCCTCTTGCGGACGATCTCCTCCAGCCCCTCGAAGGCCCCGCTGACGATGAACAGGATGTGGCGGGTGTTGATGTGGTTGGCTCTGTCGCCCGAGCCGCCGGGATTGATCATCGCCTGGATCTGGCCCGCCACGTCCTGCTGGGAGCGCACCGCGACATCGGTCTCCTCCATCAGCCGCAGCAGGTTGGTCTGCACCCCGCGCCCGCTGACGTCCCTGCCCATCTGGTCCTGGCTGCGGGAGATCTTGTCGATCTCGTCGATGTACACGATCCCGAAGCGGGCCCGCTCCATGTCCCCGTCGGCCAGGCGGTAGAGCTCCCGGACCAGATCCTCGACATCGCCCCCAACGTAGCCGGTCTCGGTGAACTTGGTGGCGTCCCCCTTGACGAAGGGAACCCCGATCAGCTCGGCCAGGCTGCGCACCAGGTAGGTCTTGCCCACCCCGGTGGGCCCCAGAAGCAGGATGTTCTGCTTGGCGTAGTTGGGCAGGCTCCTTCCCTGGAGGGCCATCTGGGCGTGGTGGTAGTGGTCGCAGAGGGCGACGCTGAGCACCTTCTTGGCCTCGTCCTGTCGGATCACGAAGCGGTCGAGATACTCCTTGATCTCCCGGGGCAGGAACCGGAACGAGAAGGCCTCCCGGCGCTTCTCCTCGGCGGGCGCCGACTCCTCCTTCTCCGGCCCGGATCGGGCCGGGAAGCCGGAGAGCGCCTGCTGCATCATCTCGTTGAGCTTCTTCTGCAGCTCCTCGGGCTTCATGACGGCCGTCCCTCCTCTTCGGACAGCTCCGCGGAGAGCCTCGCCGCCTGCTCGAGGGCCATCTCCCGGGAGCATCCAGTCCACAGGACCCGGTCTGCCCGGGCCATCTTCTCGCCGATGTCCATCTGGGCGGCGATCCTCTCGGCGGCGTGCCGCCGGCTCCAGCCCCTTGCCAGTAGGCGCCCGCGCTGCTCCTCCGTGCCGCAGGCCGCGCACAGAACCAGCGAGAACTCCCCCTGCGCCTCCACCTCGTAGAGCAGGGGGATCACCACCAGCGCCGGTCCACGCCCGGTCCCGGACTTCTCCCGGACCCACTCCCGCCACCGGCGGCGGATCCGGGGATGCAGGATGGCCTCCAGCCGGCGCATCTCCTCCTTACTGGAGAACACCCGCTCCGCCAGGGCCCGGCGGTCCAGCCGCCCCTGGGAGCCGAACACCCCGGAACCGAAGGCGTCGCGGATCTCCCCGAGCGCCATGGCGTCCTCCCGGACCACCCGGCGGGCGATATCGTCGGAGTCGATCACCGGATGGCCTCTCCGGGCGAACTCCGCCGCCAGGAAGCTCTTCCCCATCCCGACGCCCCCGGTCAGCCCCACCGGCTTCCTCCGGGAGGAGGGAGGGATTCGGCTCACCAGAGGACCGCCCGGTAGAAGCGGAGGCCCTCCTCGAGGTATTCGGGCACCCGGAAGCGGATCAGGCCGTCGGAGCCTGCCTCCTCCACCTGCCAGGCCTGCCATTCCTGCAGGTCCGTCGAGGCCTCGATGGTGTAGACCCGGTTCGGCTCCCCGGAGATGGACAGGGGCAGCTCCGGACCCGCCATGTCCCCGCGGGGCAGGAACAGGTTGTCCACATAGGCGGCGTCCTCCCCCCAGGACTGGGCGTTGTCCTTGGCGTAGGTCCACTCGAGCACGTTCTCCCCCTCGGGCATCTCGAACTGGAAGTCTCTCCAGGAGACGTCCCCCGACTCCCGCAGCAGCAGGGCTCCGTTGAGCCGGAACTCGAAATGGTCCCAGCCCTCCTCGGAGCTGACCCGGTAGTGGAAGCGGCCCGGGCCTCCGGGCGTCTGGGTCCTCAGCCGCATCACGCTGCTCTCCAGGTCGGAGACAGCGCCCGAGCGGGCCGAGCCGCCCCCCAGCAGGGCGGGGCCGTCTACAGCCGCACCCCGCTCCCAGGGAGCGCCTTCGGAGCTGTAGTCCAGCCCGGAGGCGGGTTCCCCCTCGAAGTCGTCGTCCAGATCGGGGACGAAGCGGGCCCGCAGCGCCAGATCGGAGTCCGGCCGGACCGGAAGAGGATTGTCCAGTGCCTCCAGTGTGCCTTCCCATCCCGCGAACACGTAGCCGGGCTCGGGAAGGGCCCGCAGCAGGATGGCCCTGCCGCCCAGCACCAGGCCCGGCTCCCGGCTCACCCGGCCTCCCGGATCGCTCTGCAGCCCCAGCCGGTATACGGTTCCCGTCTCCAGATTCCAGGACATCCTCAGCGATCCCGAGGCGCCCGAGTAGCCGTCCAGGGCCAGGTGGTAGGCGACCCCGCCCCGGACCGGCTCGGAGAGGGCGCTCAGGCGGGACTCCTCGTTCCGGTCGTCGTTGTTGGCCACCAGCTCCAGATCGCCGACCCGGTCGCCGGTGTAGAGGGCCAGGACCGGATCGAAGTCGGCGTAGGTCACCTCCAGATCCAGCAGCCCGTCGGTCTCCGGAGTGTAGGCGTACCACAGGGAATGCCCCCCCCGGGTCTCGCTGTGAAAAGGCTCGCCCTCCTGGCGGGTGGCCGTGCTGTTGTTGTCGCGGAGCTCGCCCTCGACGCCCTCCAGCCGCCTGGCGCTGTAGAAGTGGTCGTGGGGGGGAGCCTTGGGGATGTAGTTCACCACCACCGTCTCCGAGGGGGAGACGTTTCCGACGTAGTCGTGGGCCAGCACCGAGATCCGGTTCTCGCCTGCCAGCAGGAAGATGCTGGCGGTCCACTCCTCGGTGCCGTCCGCGTACGTGGCGATCACCCCGTCGTTGATCCGCAGCTGCACCGACTCCACCCCGGTGGCGTTGGGGCCCGGATCCCGGGAGGTCCCCCGCAGCGACACCCGGTTCTCGTGCTGGACCAGGCCGCTTGCGGGCTCGTCCACGGCGACCTGGGGCGGGATCTCGTCCAGCATCCCCCCGGGATACAGCTGGAGCCGCACGGTGCCAAAGTCGCCTGTCTCGACACCGGCCACCGCGATCCGGTAGGAGACTCCCTCATCGGCCGGGAAGGTCAGGTAGGACTGCGAGGAGGTGCCGACATTGTCGGACGAGGCGACCTCCTCCAGGCTCCCCAGCTCGCTGCCGGTGTAGATCGCCAGAACCGTGTCGAAGTCGCTGCCCAGGGTGCTGACCAAGACTTCGGCGTCCTCGGAGGCGGTCCAGCTCCACCAGAGGCTGTGATCGGAGAGGGGCTGCTCCGCATGGTAGGGCTCGATCCTGTTGCAGGGAACCGGCTCGGGCGCCTCCTCGCCGTCCTCGTCCTCGGGCGGCTCGGGCTCCTCCGCGTTGCAGTCGCAGATGGCTCCGCCTGGTTCCAGGCACTCGATGGTGGTGAAGAGGCTGGTGGTCTCCAGGAAGGAGGATCCGGTCCCGCCGCTGGGAAGCTTGGAAGCATGGGCGAAGTTGTCGTTGGCCGGAGGATGGACCACCTGGTAGCTCACCCGCAGGATCGACTCCTCCTTGTCCTCGGCGGTTGACCGGACCGAGAAGGAGTAGGGCCCCTCCTGGTCCGGGATGCCGATCCTCAGGGTGTAGAGCGCGTCGTCGGCCAGCACGTCGGGATCCACGCCGTCGTTGGCGAAGGCCACCGTCCCCAGCGCGGGAAAGGTACCGGCCACATCGGCGTCGGTAATCCCGAACAAATCCGAGACCCGCACTGTGATGTCCAGCTCCCTTCCCGCCAGGATCAGCGATCCCGAGGGCGGATCGACGGTGCTCTCCAGGATCCCGTCGCCCTCCAGGTCAAGGGCAGCGAAGGCGTCGACCCAGCCTCGAGAGACGGCTAGGCCGGAGAAGGCGGGAGAACGCACCGCCGTGGAGATGATCCGTTCGCGAATCTCGGTCGGGGTCGAGGCGGGGAAGGCGGAGGCAATCAGGGTCGCGACTCCCGAAACGAAGGGGGCCGCCATGCTGGTGCCGCTGTTCACCTGGTAGGCGTCGTCGCCTTCGATCCCCAGGGAGTAGATGTCTTCGCCGGGTGCCGCCACGTGAACCGTGTTGGCCCCGTAGTTGCTGAATCCGGCAAGCTCCCCGAAGATGTTCATAGCCGCAACGCTGATCACGTTGGGAAGATCGTAGCCGTTCGGATAGGAAGGATAGACGTCGTTGTTCGTGGCATCGTTGCCCGCGGCGGCGACCAGCAGCACTCCCCGCCGCAAGGAGGCGGCGATCGCGTCGAACATGGCCTGGGAGCGGACGGGCCCTCCCAGGCTGGCGTTGATGATCCTGCAGCCGTTCTCGACCCCGTACTCGTAGCCCGCCAGGATGCCGGAACTGCTGCCGAAGCCCTGGCTGGTGAGCACCTTCAGGCCCATCATCTGCACCTGCCAGGCCACTCCCACCATCGGGCCTCCCCCGTTGGCCGCCGCCCCGACGATGCCGGCTACATGGGTGCCGTGCCCATGGTCGTCGAGCGGATCGCCGTTGTTCAGGGGTATGTTGACCCCGTGGATGTCGTCGACGTAGCCGTTGTCGTCGTTGTCGATTCCGTCGTCGGGGATCTCCGCCGGATTGACCCAAATCTGCCCTACAAGCTCGTTGTGGGTGTAGAGGATGCCCGTGTCCAGGATCCCCACGACCACCTCGGGCGATCCGGTGGTCAGATCCCAGGCGCTCTCGGCATTGACGTCGGCTCCCTCGACCAGCTGGTTCCTGAGCCCCCACAGCAGATCCTGTTCGAAGCCGTCGTCGTCGGGCGTCAGCTGGACCCTGATCCAGCCGTCCGTCTCGACGTAGGAGAAGAGCGAGGTGTCCAGAAGCCTTCGGCGCCACTCCTCCACCACCGCCCCGCGCTCGAGCGATCCACCGCCCAGGGGAGTCTCGGCCCAGATCTCCCCGCTGGCCACGGGATGGCCGTTGTCCGGCAGCCCGAGGACCACCAGGCCTTCCACCAGCCGGGACTTCCAGAGCACTTCGACGCCGGTCTCCTCCAGCAGGGCGCCGAAGCGTTGGGCGGCCTGGGGATCGGGCCAGCCGGCCAGCCGCGCCACCAGGCGCTGGGAATGGACCAGGGAGCCGGCCACCACCGCCCTATCCCGCTTCCTGGGACCGTCTGGCCCCCGGGTGTCGGCAACGGCGGGCAGGGCCAGGATCAGCGCCGCCGCCAGCCCCGGCATCCGGAAGGAAACCCTGCGAAGCAAATTCATCTAGGCAGCAACGGTCTACTCGGGCAGGTAGCTCACCCGGTAGAACCGGGCCGATTCGGAGAGGGGGTCGGAGACCGACAGCCGGGCGGGCTGGCCGGAATCGTTGCGCACCGTCCTGAATTCCTCCCAGCCCCCCTGGACCAGATCCTGGCGCCGCTCCACCAGGTAGGAGGCCATCGCCGCCCCCTCCCAGGAGATGGCCACGCTGCGTGCCCCCTGCTCCTCGATCACCTCCAGACTGCTGGGGCGGACGTAGCCGAAGGGAACCGGATCGATCCCGTTGGCCGTTCCGTCGGCATCGGAATCGATGGTCAGGCTCTGGGCCAGGCTGCGGTTGACCCGAAGGGGCCTGTCGCTGCCGGGCTGCAGGATCTCAACCGTGGTGTGGGGTCCGGCGTAGTTGCGCACCCAGCGCAGGCGCCCTCCCAGGGCTCCGTCGAGCGACTCGGCCGGGCGGTTCTCCAGGTGGGCGTAGTAGAGGGTCATGCCCTCTGCTATCTCCACCCTCTGCTCCAGGACCTCAAACAGGCTCTCGTCCAGCTCGAGCACTTCGACATACAGGGCCGAGGGAGAATCCGCGGGGAGAAAGCGCGCCAGGCTGGATCTAGGAACCGACAGGTAGAGCCGTCCCAGCGCCAGGTTGTCCTCGTAGCCCGCGGGGACAGGGCCCCGATCCTCGGCGGCCCACACATGCTTCACGGGGGAGAAGCGGGGAAGAACGCTGGAGACGGCCGTCCCCATCAGGCTCCCGCCGGACGGACGTCCGAGCAGGGCGAAGCCCTCGCCCAGCTCCCAGAGGTTGCCGGACTGGCTGCCCGAATCGGTGAGCGCTCCCTCCACCTGCAGGCGCAGTCCCCGGGTGGCGCTGATGGTCGTCTGCCTGAGCCGCAGATCCCCTGCCTTCCAGTCCACCAGCCCGCCCGAGGTCATGGAGGCTCCGTCCAGGGTGGCGTTGCGGGCGGAGATTCCGGTGTAGCTGCTCGACTGGATCGAGCCTCCGATCCGGACTTCTTCGGCATGGATGTTCTGCTGGAACGAAATCACCTTGCCCTCGATAGCCAGCCTCTCCAGGGGCTCCTCATCCGATCCCAGCTCGAGGCTGTCCAGAACGTCAAGGACGCCCTTGACCTCCAGCTCGGCGAGGTTGGGCAGATCCTCCTTCACGATGCTGGATGCTCGGAAGTAGAGCTGCAGTTCCCCTTCCACCACCAGCGACTCGGCGTCGGAGCCGAAGCCGCGGACCACTCCCACGTCGTCCTTGAGCACTACGCGCCGGCCGTTGGCCACGAAGTCGTGGGTGTAGGCAGGGTACTCGGTCTGCATGCCCTGGGCGTCGACCACCAGCACATGGTAGAAGGTCTCGAAGAAGTTGGTGGTGGTGGTGGGCTCTCCGGGGGGATCGTCGTCGGGATCGGGCGGTATCTCCTCCACGATCGCGGACTGGTTGGTCCAGATGGTGCTGAACATCTGCAGGCTGCCCCCGAAGCGATGGGCGGTATCGGTCGCCAGGCCCTTGATCTCCAGCACCTCGCTGGTGCTGCCCAGGTTGAAGTTGTAGTTGAGGCCGTCCGTGACCACCTGATCCGATCCGACGACATGCTCTGCGTTGATCGATATGAGCCCCTCGCCCCGGAAGCGGGCGCCCCTGAGGTCGAGGCGACCGGCATGGATCTCGATGCGTCCGGGCAGGCGGCCTATGTCTAGGTACCCGTCCTCGTCCACCGGGCTTGAAAGCTGGGCTAGCACGTCCGGGCTGTAGGCTGCGTAGACGTTGGTGGTCACGTTGTTGCTGTACGTGTCCTGGTAGAACAGCTCAGGGACGATCTCCACGCTGTGGTCGGCGGGACTGGAGAAGCTCCATTCCAGGGGAGCGAGCCGGCTCGCCTCGTAGATGGCCGGCCGGAAGGTGCCTGCCAGGTCGTTGTACGCCATGTGCCAGTTGGTGTTCCAGGCCAGCTCGTCGGTCAGGTACAGATGCTGGTAGTCCAGCCCGCCGGAGACCACGTTGGTGGAAATCGCTCTCAGCCTCACCAGAGCGGTCTTGCGCACCGGGTTCCAGAACTCCGAGAAGCGGACATCCAGCTCGATTCCAGGAGGGGCCTGGGCGAAGACCGCCTGGACCACGATGTTGGTCGCTCCCACCTGGTTGGAAATGGCCCAGCTCTGCGGCTGGACTATCGACAGCCACTCCAGGCTCGAGAATCCGCCGCTGTTGGTCACCACATGTATCGGCGTCTGGACCAGATGTCCTTCTCCAAATCCCACAAGGAGGCCGGGATGCCCCATGAGCAGGTTGGTGACGCCTCCCCAGTAGTTGTCGAATACGCCCACATCGGGCAGGAAGTTGGTCCCGATGTTCTCGCTCCCAAGCCCCTCGATGGGCCGCACCTCGATGCCTCCGTAGGATAGATCCACGCTATCTCCCTCGATCCGGAGCAGACCGGGCGCAGCCACCGAGAGCAGGCCCGAGTTGACCACATCGTCGGCCATGATGCGCACGATGGCGGGGGTCATGAACAATTCTGTTTCCGTGGGAAGCAAGGGCAGCGACCTCTGGGAGTACACCGAGATCAGGGAGCCTGTCTCGTTGACGAAGTTGAGAGCCGGGCTGCGGCTCCCGTCGCTGGAGGAGATGTGGAGGAAGTCGAAGCCCACCAGGCCGGAAATCACCCCTCGGTTGGTGTAGTAGAGGGTGTTGAGGGTGTCGAAGGGAAGTGAGGAGTAGACTTCGAAGTTGCCGTAGTTGGCGAAGGCGCGGGCGTCGATCACCGGAGGCTCTTCCTCCACCGTGTTGTCTCCGAAGTTCTCGAACAGATCCACGGTCTCCGCCCCGGCGGGAAGGATAGCGGCTCCGACGAGAGCGCCCCGGATCGTAGCGTGCCTTAGGAAGCTCATCGTCTCAGTCGCTCCTCGATCTCGAGAATGGAGGTGCCCACGGGAAAGATTACCGGTTCCCGGGTGCTGCCGTCGAAGCGGGCCCAGCGGGTGAACTGAAGGGAGGTGTGCTCGGAGTCGAAGAATCCGCCTATGTTGTAGGAGCCGGGGCCGGCGGTGTTGAACACCAGCCTTAAGGGCGGAACGATCACCCCGGGGCCCCAGTCGTCTCCCTCGATCCCGTCCAGCGGATCGCTGCTCAGCCACTCTCCTGTCCCTTCGGAGATATCAATCCATACAGGCTGGTCGTCGGGCCCCTGCAGATCGCGAGCGTCGAAGATGACGTCCGGCTGCAGGATGGTCCGGGTCAGCGTCTGTCCTATCCTGCCATTGTTGGTCAGGACGGTCTCGCTGTAGCTCATCTCGATCGGCTCGTAGTACACCCCAAGCAGCGAGTCCCAGTCGGTCCTCTCCATCCGCACCTGCTGGATGCCTCCGCGAATCGCCGCGGCTGCTGCCGGGATGTTGTTGGTCGGGGCGGTGGTCGGGGTGGTGTTAAAGGGGTAGTCGAACACGTCCGAGCCGTTACCGGGAAGGCCGGGAAAGTCGAAGGGGCCGCCTCCCCCGGGGAAGGATCCTCCCGTCTGGCCGGGATTCTGGAGGTCGGGATCGGTGGAAGGAGGCTGGAGCCCACCGGTGACCCCCGGTATGGAGTACTCGGGATTGTAGTTGGTGGACCGGTAGATGTGCTTGAGACCCCCGATATCGTCCCGTGTCAACTGGGTCCAGAAGTAGCCCGGCCGGATCGCGCTGAGCGAGGAGACCGGGTCGCGTTTAGAGAAGTAACGCTTCAGCGGATCCACCCGAAAGCGGTTGATGAAGACAGGGATGATCCCGTTGTAGGTCCATAGCTCGCCGTTGATGTAGTTGCTGGGCCGCAGGCTGATCGGATCGAAGTTCCGCTTAATCACATGGTAGTTGTGGATTCCGGGAGGGGCCTCCCAGTGGTTGCGGACGGTGAACACGTAGCGGGTGGAATCGTCCAGCCCCCGCATATTCAGCATGGAAGTGAGAGCCACCGACTTGATGTCCCACAGGTTCAGTGCCTCGGCCCGGAGATTGTAGCGCCCCGACTCCAGCGGATAGTCGTCGATAGCGATCCCGTCGATAGGAGGGATGTCGTTGAGGATCGCCACCGCCTCATCGATCGCCTCGGATCCCTGGGCGCCGAAGTAGCTGTAGAACTCGGCAGTATACCCGTAGTACAGGACGGGGACGTTCAAGCGGTACTCCTCGTTGATGTTCATCGGCCCGAAGGCCGGTGGATAGTTGATCCGGGGCGTCTGCCAGGGAGCAACGGGCCCCCTCAGGGAGAAGGCTCCGGCGGTGGCGGCCCCCACCATCAGGAGCAGAGCGGCCAGCGGACGGACGCTCCGGCGCTGCGGGACGGTTAGCGAGGTTTTCTTCATTGCACGCGCAGCACCCGGTAGAAGGCGGTCTCCTCCTCCCCCAGAACAGAGACCGAATCGGCGGCCCCCACCGCCATCCGGGGGATCCCGGCGTCGGTCCAGGTCCGCACGTCGGCGGAGAACTGCAGCTGGTAGAGCGCTCCCGGAAGGGCGTTCCACTCCAGCCTGTGGGCGGCGCCCGCCCGGAGGATCCGGGTCTCCAGAAGACTGGCGGGGTCCAGGGGATCGGTGCCCGCCAGCAGCTCCTCCCGGTTGCTCGCTCCGTCCCCGTCGGCGTCTCCCTCGGCGGAAGGCCAGCCGGCAGAGTCGGATCCCCACCAGCGGATCTGCCAGGAATCGGGGAGTCCGTCCTGGTTGGCGTCGGGACTCCAGGTGGCGGCCTCGGCCGTCGCCAGGGGCGTGCCGGCCAGGCCCGAGGCCAGGACAGGGACCACACGGAGGGTATGGCTGGAGCCCGGCTCCAGCCCGTCGATGCGCATGTGGTTCCCGTGCACCTGGCGGGGATCGCTCCCGCCGTCGACATAGGCCAGGTAGCTCACCGCTCCGTCCACCGGAGGCCAGCCGGCCACCAGGGTGTGGTAGTCCCGTGCGTGGAGGAAGGGGGCCGGGAGCAGGTCCGGCAGAGAGGATTCCGAGCGGAACTTCCGGGCCCGCAGATCGAAGCTGTCGGCCCCGCCGCTGAAGCCGGTCCATACCACCGCCGCCTGCTGGCCGTAGCCCGAAACGTGGGGGAACAGCTGGCTGTGGAAGCTGTCCAGGTTGATGGCGAACTCGTCCGAGCCCTCCACGGGGCCGCCGGAACCGATCAGGCGCCCGTAGACCCCTTCCCGGTCCCCGTCCTGCCCGAAGCTCATCCAGACGGCCAGGACCGAGCCGCCCACCAGGGCCGCCGAGGGGGCCATCTGGTGGTGGTAGGTGTGCTGGTTGACGCGGAAGGGCTTCCCCTGGGGGACGCCCAGCTCGTCGAAGCTCCGCCCGTAGATGTCCCAGCCGTCGAGGCTCTCGCCGCTGGCCATCGTCCGGAACTGGTTCCTGTGGCCGCTGGTGAGGACCATGAAGCCGTCCGGGGTGGGAAGGACGAAGGGGTTGGCGTCGAGGATGGAGGAATCTCCCCAGACCAGCTCCTCTCCCAGGGGCCTGCCTCCGGAGTCGAAGAGCCTGCCCCTGAGGGACACCTCGAAGCCAATCTCCCCTCCCACAACGTTCTCCACCGGCTGGTAGATCTCGCGCTCCGAGATCCAGGCCACCACCACGCTGCCCCCGGGAAGGGCGGCCACCGCCGGGCTGCGCTGGTTGAATTGGGCTGTCTGGCTGATCCGGAACTCGGCGCCGGCTGGGCGCCCCCGGGCGTCGAGGACGCGCCCGTACACCCCCTGCATGTCGCCGTCCTGCCCGACGCTGCCCCAGACCGCCATGACGCCGCCCTCGGGCAGGGCTGCCAGGGCGGGATCCTGCTGCTGTCCCCGGGTCCAGGCGTTGGCCACCGTCTCGGGACCGGCGAACAGGCCGTCGGGGCCCACCACCCGGATCCGGATGTCGTTCTGGCCCTGCCAGGCGAAGGCCGCGCCTCCCCCGGCCAGGGCCGCCAGAGCCGGCAGGCGCTGCTCCCCCTCGGTCACCTGGTTGACCCGGAAGGCGCCCCGCACCGCCGCCAGGTCGGCGTCCAGCGCCACGGCGGCGATGCCGGGGCCGTCGCCGTCGATGGCGTTGTCCTGCCACACCAGGTATCCGCCCTGGGAGTGGAGGGCCGCCCGAGGGGCGGTCTGATCCCCGAACTGGCGCCCCAGGACCAACGACTCGCCGGGCGAAGGCACTACCTCGGCAAGAGCCAGGGCCGGGAACGCCAGAGCAGCCGCCAGGATTCGAGAGATGTTCATCGCCACGTTCGCTCCTCCGAACCTAATTGGCGGCGGGGGCGTCCAGACCCAGGGGATCCTGATCCGGGATCAGCTTCGGATCGTAGGGAAGGTTGTCTTCGGTGTGGATCCGGTTGCCCGCCGGATCGATTATGGTGGGAGTGATGAAGATGGCCAGGTTCTTCTTCTCGGTGTCGCTGGACTCGGACCGGAAGAAGCGTCCCACCAGCGGGATGTCTCCGAAGAAGGGCACCTTGTCCTTGGTCTTCTGGATCTTCTCGGCCATCAGGCCGCCCAGGTGGACCGTCTGCCCGTCCCAGACCACGCAGCTGGTCATCACCTGGCGCACCCGGATGCGGGGCAGCGGCAGAGTGGCGATCAGCGGTGTGCCGACGGTGGGGCCCGCCGCCCCCTGGGTGATGATGGCGAAGGCCCCCGGATCGTCGTAGCCCACGAACTCGATCAGCGAGGGCAGCAGGGTCATCTGGATGGAGAAGCCGTCCGAGGAGACATAGGGGATCACGTCCAGGGTGGGGCCCACCGGCAGCGGAGCCGTCTGGGGCTGGATGGTGGTCCCGATGGGACCGCCCCCGCCCGCGCCGAACCCGGGCGTCCCGAACCCGGGGTTGATGCCGACGCCCCCCTGCTGCTGGGCGCTGCTGCTGGTCACGATGAACTGGACGTCGTTGGCCCTGATGGTGGCCTGGCGCCCGCTGAGCGTGGTGAGCACCGGGGCCGCCAGCACGTCGACCCCTCCCCTCTGCTCCAGGGCGCGGATCACGGTGCGGAACTGCGGATCGGTGAGGATCCCGGTGAAGGTCGCCAGGGCCGGGAAGCTGCCGCCGTCGGAGCCGTAGTTGCGCAGCCCCCGGGTAAGCAGCTGGTCCCCAGCCTGATCGGGAGCCGCGGTGGGCACCCCTCCCGTGGCGGGGAAGATCGTGGCGGGAGGCTGCTCCCCGTTCATGGAAGGGGCCGACCCCGCCTGGAGCCCCACCTTGCCTCCGGAGAGGGGAATGTTGCCCAGGATCCAGTCGAAGCCCAGGGCCCGCCGGTCCTCCTGGGTGAATTCGGCGAAGCGCGCCTCGATCGAAAGCTGCGGTGGGGACTCGTTGAGGGTGTGGATCGCCTCCTCGATCAGCTCCAGATCGGTGAGGGTGGCGCGGACGAAGAGAGAGCCGTTGCGGTCGTTGAAGAAGACGGCCTTGCCATCGCTGGCGCCCACCCCGGCGCCGCCGACGCCCCCGAATCCGCCACCGCCACCGAAGGCTCCGCCGCCACCGAAGCCCCCCTGTCCGACGCCCAGCTGTCCGGAGGTGAAGTTGACTCCCGCAGCGGCGAAGAAGTTGCGGACCAGCACCTGGAGGTCCTGCATCAGGGTGACCCGGGTGACGCCGGAAAAACCGCCGGCGATGCCGCCTCCCCCACCGCCGCCGCCAATGCCTCCACCGCCGAAGCCGCCACCGCCCCCGCCACCGAAGCCGCCGCCACCGCCCCCGAAGCCGCCCCCGCCGAAGCCGCCGCCCCCACCGAAGCTGCCGCCCAGAGGATCGACTCCCAGAGCCAGCGAGCCGCCACCGCCACCGAAGCCGCCGCCGCCACCACCGAAGCCGCCGCCGCCAAAGCCACCGCCGCCGAAGCCGCCGCCACCGCCACCAAAGCCGCCGCCACCGCCGAAGCCGCCACCGCCACCGACGCCGCCACCGCCGACCGAGCTGATGAAGGAGCCGGCCGAGATGTTGGGGACGACTCCCTCAAGGCCCTGGATGAAGGTGTTGGGATCCACCTTGAACCGCCGTGTGTAGAGCGGATCCGGCGTCTCGGCCATCAGGGTGAAATAGACCGCGTAGTCCTCCACCGACACCTTGAGCTGCTCGTCGGAGACCCTCGAGATGGCGTCGAGCAGTTCCTTGAGGGTCACGTTGCGAAGGGGTGGGTTGAGATTGATCTCCAGTTTCTGCAGATCAATCTCTGCCTCGGAAATGGAGGACGGGATGAACTGGCCGAAGGGATCCTGGCCGGGAAACTGTCCGAACTGCTGGGCTCCGGGACCGAGGCCGGCCCCCTGGCCGAACTGGTTGTTGGCCTGGATCCCGGAGCTCTGGACGCGGGGATCGATGAGGAAGTTGATTCCCTCTCCCTCGTCGTCCCACTCCTTGGACTGCTCGTGCAGATCCTCGATGACCTCGCTGAGAGGGAGGTTGTCGTACTGGATCTCGTCGATGAGGATCCGCTCGAGCTTGGACTGGATCTTCTGGCGTCCGAGGCTGGTGTGGTAGAGATTGGTGGTGGCGACGGGGTTGGGAACGGGCAGGCCCTCTCCCTGCAGGGGGGGCACCCAGGCCTCGGCGACCTCGACCATCTTGTCCTTGGAGTGGATCTCGCGGCGGGAGGCCTCCCGGGAGTGCTTCTTCTCGGCCAGGATCGAACGGTAGTACCAGACCGCCCGGTTCTCGGGATCCTGCTGGGCGGCGCGCAGCAGCTTGGCCTCGGCCTCCTCCAGCTGGTTGGCCTCGAGCAGCACCTGGGCGTCCTTGACCAGGACCGAGGCGCCGATCCTGGTCTCGAGGACGCCGGGAAGCATGTCCATGGTCTCGCGGCTGGGGATCCGGCCCCGGAGCTCCTCCAGGAACTTGTCGTTGGCCAGCTTGAGCCGGAGCGCGTCGGGATGGTCGGGCGCCAGCTTCAGGACGCGAACGATCTCCTTCTCCGCCTCGTAGAAGCCCCTTCCCCCCATGGCCTGGTAGCTCTCGGCCATGGACAGCCGCGCTGCCGCCATGCCCTCGAGGACAAGCTTGCGGTCCTCGGCGATGGCCGGGATGTCCCCCACCAGCTCCATCTGCCGCACCGCCTCCTCGTACATCAGGGCGGCCTGGGGCATGTCCCCTTCGGTCCGGTAGGCCTCGGCCTGCTCCAGCCTCATCCGCAGCACGATGATCGCCTCCTCGCGGCGGACGATCTCGTCCTCGACTACCGTCTGCAGCGTCTGGCCCAGGCCCGACATGGAGGCCCCGAGACCGGCCAGCAGGCAGACAACCGAGCCCACCCTCCTGCACTTCGCTCGGCTTTCTTTCAATTCAGGACCCATAGACAGCTGTTAGAGAGTAGGTGTTGGGCGGGGAACCGACGGCTCGGCGCGGTGTGCCGAGGACGGTCCTCCAACATGCGGAGGGCAGGACTGGAGCGAGAAGGGACGGATCATCGAATGGTCATCCGTCGGCCTTGAGGACAGCCTGCTTCTGGTTCCGTTCGTCCCGGATCATCACTTCTCCGCTGACGACCATCACGACCTTGAATCGCTCTCCCCTCCGCTGATCCACGACGAGCATGTCCCCGGCGCGCTTGCCGTCGAAGCTCTTCTTGCTCGGGCTCTTCTCGCTCGGGCGATAGAACAGATCCGCCTCGTAGCCCGCCACCTCCCGGAAGGGCTCGGACGCGCCCACCTCGATCCTGCGCTTTCCTTCGACCAGCTGCAGCACGAATCCCGAAGGCGACGAGGGCGGGCCCAGCACCTTGGCCAGGGTGAAGATGTCGTTGTCGTCCCCCAGCTTGGCCCGCCGCCGCATCCTCCTGCGGTTTCTGCTGTCGGGATCGGCCTCCCGGGTGACGTCGAAGTGGTAGGTGAACCTGCCGCCGGATTCCTCCTTCAGCTCCCGGTAGGCGATGACGAAGTGGAGGGGCCGGATCTCGGAGACCTTGAAGGCGATAGCCCCCCGTTTGAGGTAGTCGGGATCCTTGTGGAAGCTCCCCGGCGTCGTCTCGTCGCGGATCCAGCCCACCGGGTTGAACAGGTTGTGCGAGGGGTCCGAGATGTCGATCTGGGGAGTGCGAGGGACGACGGGCCTGCTGGCGCTTTCGCTCTCGAAGGCGACAGGACGGGGGTTCCTGGTCTGCTGGTCGATGTCCTGGTCGACCGCCTTGAGGCTGAAGGGAAGGATCGCGGCCAGGCAAGCCAGGCAAAGCAGCACCATGATCAGGAGCAGCTTCTCGTAATGCTTCTTGAGCAGATCCATCCAGGTCAGAACCGGAGCATGTCGAATCCGGACGGATCGGCCATGCGCTCGCCCTCGGGCTCCGGCACCTCGGGGAGGCGGGAGACTACTTCCACTAGAATGTGGACTGTCAACAGTTTTTCCTCCAGCTCGCTGGGGAACCGGACCTGCATCGCCCTCCGGGGAGCATAGGGCAGGCCCGTCCGGGGGTCGTATCCCTGCGACATCTGGTAGGGATCCTGGCCCACTCCTCCGTAGGGATCGGAGGGAGCCGATCCGAAGGTGCGATCGTCGACGCCGCCCGCCGCATACGGCATGCCGTATGAGCCGTAGCCCCCCGGGAGCGCCTGATCCCTGAAGCCCCTGCGATCGGCGGCCAGCCAGCGGATGCGGAAGAAGTGGGCGCTGGTCTCCATGGCTCCCATCACCAAGCCTAGCTCCCGGTCGTGGCACTCGAAGCCCAGCTGGAAGGGGTAGAGGATGGTGCTGCTGACCCGGTTGGTGACCGCGGCCTCCTCGATGTAGAGGGAACCGATCCTACCGCCTCCCGGCTCCTTGCTCTCGCCGCCGCCTGCTCCCGCTCCCGCAGGCCCCATCATGCCGCCGTAGCGATCGGGGCCGGGGTTGCGTAGAGAGTAGGGGTCGGCCCCTCCCATGCCGTAGGCTCCGCCCTCGTCGTAGTCGTCTTCCTCGGGAACCGACAGCTCGGGACGCCTCACGGTCACGATCGAGTGCGCCTTGGAGTCGAAGAGCACGCCGCAAAGGGCCTCGACCTGCACCAGCTGGAAGGCCAGGGGGCGCAGGAGCCTCTCGTCCAGGTTCAGCAAGACTCGCTCCTCCTCGAAGGAAAAGGAGTAGTCCGAGTCGGCGGCCGGGGTTCGGGGCATCCCCATCCCCGGCACCGGCCCCATCGCGTACAGATCGCGCATCGCGGGGTCCGCCTGGGTCTCGTCGCTGGGCAGGCGGGTTCCCGAGCTCCTGGCCTGCCACTGCATGCGGGCGATGCTCTCCTCCAGCAGGCTCTGGAAGCCTTCGAGGTCGAGCTGGGCAGGGGTCTCGAAAGTGGTGAACGAGGCCCGCATGGACTCCAGCACGTCCTCCCTGAGCTGCCTCTGGGCTTCGATCACCAGCGAGATGTTGTCGATGCCGCGCTCCTCGTCCCCGGGATGGGGATCCTGGTTCTGCAGCCTGTTCAGCCGGCCGATGCCGTCGTCCACCTCCGACTGGGCGATGCGGTCCCGCTCGATGTTGTCGGCGACATACTTGCCGGACAGGGCCATCAGCAGGATCGAGGCTCCCAGGCCCAGTACCAGCGCCAGATTGTTCTTAACCCAGTTCATTGAGCTTGGGGCTTCAGGTCGATGGGCTGGGCCAGGGCCAGGTGGATCTTGAACCGGAAGATGTTCTCGGAGCCCTCGACCTCCTCGATCTTGTCGTCTTCTGGCAAGATGGTCTTCTCTGGATCGAACACCTCGGAGCGCTTTCGGAGATTGCGCAGCAGCCTCTGCGCTAGCTGGTTATTCCCGGTGGTGTTGCCGCCGTAGAGGGCCAGGCGGCAGTCCAGATTGAGGAACTCGAGCTTGCCCTCGTCCTCGTCGTACGTCTCCTCTTCGGCGCCGGGAAATCCTTCAATCCCCATGTACTCAGCGTATTGGGGATTAATCATGCCGTAGCGCATCATTTCCTCCATGCTCATCTCCTGAGAGGAGGCGGATTCCTCCTCGTCCCATATATCCTCCAGGCTCTTGGCGTAGGAGGTGCGCTGCGAGGGGGTCAGCCGTCCTCCGTCCAGTCCCTCGATATCGGGCTTGAGGGACGAGATCCAGAATTCGGTGGTGGCTCTGTCCGTCCCCTCCTCGGTCTCCAGCATGGCCTCCCGGATCCCGTTCAGGATGCGCGACCAGTGGGCGCGCTCCTGGAAGTACCCGTTGAGCTGCTGGTACTCCTGGTGCAGGTTCCGGTACTCCTCCAGCTGCGGCTGCAGCCTGCGGTTGCTCGACTCCAGGGGGAGGATGAGCTCCTGGAGATCCGCCAGCCGCTCCTCCTTCTGCTTGGCCACCAGCGAGATCGCCCAGCCGAAGGTGGCCAGGATCAGCGGCAGGATGAAGGCGGTGGCCAGGAAGTAGGGCTTCTTCTGGTTGAACTCCTGGCGCCGGATCGTCTCCTTGGGCATCAGGTTGAGCTCGGTGGGGCACTGGACCACCCGGCGCAGCCCCAGGCCCACCACCGGGCCGAAGGCGTGGGCCACCTTGGCCAGGGCCTCCTTGTCGATCCCCTCGTCGATCTCGATGGAGCGGAAGGGATTGAAGTAGTCGATCTCCAGCTTGAGCTTCTCGGCGAAGAACTCGCGGGTGTAGGGCATGATCGAGGCGCCCCCCGCCAGGAAGAGGCGCCTGGGCGCCCCCCCGCCCTGCTGGCTGCGGTAGAACTGGATGGTCTGGTTGACCTGGATGTGCAGGCGGGTGAGCACCTGGCGGGCGATCTTGGAGACCTGGGCCTGGCGGGGGTTGTCGGGATCCTCGTAGGCTCCACCCAGGCTGACGAAGCCCTCGTCGATCTTGAAGCGCTCGGCGTCGGAGAAGCGCATCTTCACCTCGTTGGCGAACTCCTGGGTGATGGCGTTGGCCCCGATGTTGATGTTGCGGAAGTAGAACCTGCCCTCCTCGAAGAAGAGGAGGCTGCTGGTCTTCGCCCCGATGTCCAGGAGCACGCTGCATCCGTCGATGTCGCCGTAGTTGTAGCGGAAGGCGTTGCAGAGGGCGGCCGGGGCGACGTCCACCAGGTTCAGGGTGAGCCCGCAGGCCTCGGTGGCCCCGAAGATCCTGTTGACCAGCTCCTTCTTGATCGCCACCAGGAGCACCTCCAGCTCCCCCGAGTCGTTGCTGTCGAGGATCTGGTAGTCCCACACCACCTCCTCCAGCGGGAAGGGCACGTTCTGCTGCGCCTCGTAGAGGATGATCTGCGACACCTTCGAGGAATCGACGGCCGGCAGCTTGACGAACTTGGTGAAGATCTGGAAGCCCGGGGCCGAGAGGCTGGCGTCCCGGGAGTGGAAGTCGAAGTCGGCCGAAAGGAGCGACTGGAGGGTCTTGCGGACGGCGTTGTCCCGGGAGGCGTCCTGGGCCCCGGCGAGCCCCAGCGGCAGGGATCCGAAGGCGGTCAGGTAGAGCCCCCCGGTGTCGGTCTCCAGGAACTCGGCCACGTTCAGCGAGCCCGCGCCGAAGTCGATCCCCAAAAACGATTTCGAACTCATGGTCCTGCCAGCAACTCCTCCCCGGCCTCCAGGCCCAGCCCCGCCGGTGTGACTGCTGAACCGACCGTCCCCCGAGGGAAGAGGGATTGGTATCCGGGCCGCCGCCGGGAATCAACCACAAACGTAGGGCAGCCCATCTTCCAGGGAAACGGACGGAAAGCACGGTCCGTTAGAACCATTTTCACCGCCCCGGAGGCCCCTGGGATCGGGGAGGCTGCCCAGGCCAGGCCCGCTCCCTCCCTCCGAGGACCAGCAGCCCAGGACGCCTCGCGGCCACGATGGCATGCGCCATGGATTCAGAAGGGTGCATGGCCAGAGCGATCCGATCGGCACCAGCTGGGAACGACAGGAAACTGTGGACGCCTTTCCTCCAGGCTCACCTATCCCGCTTTTTTCCTTTTGAATCCGGTGCGCCGGGATTCCCCCCGGGCCTGCTCCGGGCCCGATGCCGTCGGGGCGCGCCAACCATTCCGACGAGTGCGGATCGGCCCGCACGGCGGGCGCAGCCAGGCCGTAGCCGCGCCTTCCTCCACCAGGCAAGCAGGCTCCTCGTCCAGGATCTGAAGCCTGCACCCGACAAGCCCGCTGGCGCCTGCCCGGTTCAGGAGCCCTCCTGAAGCGTCTCGAAAAAGCTTCGATGCATCGATGACGGATTAAAGAGCGTGCCTGCGATCCAGAGGCTGGTTCAGCTTGCCGTTCGGGCAGTCCATCGAAGCGAAGCGCCGCATTCGCTCCACGCCGATGGAAGCGGCCGCTAGCCTGCGTGCGGATCCAGGCCGCGCCCTGCGGCTGGCCCGGAAGCGTTCGCTGCAGCGCCTGGACTCCGCCAGCCCTCGGGAGCAGCGCAAGTGGGCAACCGCAGCGGCTTCGGGCCCGGAGCCTTGCCTTGGACGCCGGATCGTTCGGCAGACGGAAGGAGAGCCAGCGGCGAGGCTTCAGGCCTTGTGCCCGCCAGGCGCTGCTGGCGCTGGAAGCCGAGGAGCCGGCTTCGGCCCCCGCCGTCCGGGCGCTGCGACGGCTCGTGCCTGGCGAGGAGCGGCACGCCAGCTCTATCAGCCTTCCGGCCACTTCCTGGGGAAAGCCCGGCTTGACGCCTCGATCCTCGAGATCCCCCAGGCCGTCGAGCGCCGGCTTGGAAAAGAGCCGCGGCCACTTGTCCGCCGCCTCCTGCGAGGTTCCCATTCCTTCCGCCACGTACCTCCGTCCCATCCCCCTGCTTTCGGCAGCACGATGCGCGCTCGCCTGAGATCGCGTGCTGGAGTGGCGGCAGCACGCTCGCGGCGGCAGAGCTCCGCTTCCCGGTCTTCCGGGAGATCCAGAATCAAGATAGGCTCCCAGGATCAACGCGCCGAGATGCGCCGGACCATGGCGCGCACAGCTGCCTGGCGCTCGCCGCAAGCAGGACGCCTAGCGTGCGCCGGTGCCCCTGAACACCACCGGGATCGTCCGCACCAGGATCTTGAAGTCCAGCCAGAGCGACCAGTTGTCGATGTACTCCAGGTCGAGGCGCACCCACTCCTTGAAGTCCCGCACCTCGCTGCGCCCGCAGGTCTGCCACAGGCAGGTCAGCCCCGGCTTGACCGACAGACGCCGGCGGTGGGCCAGATCGTCGAAGCGCAGGGTCTCGTCCACCGGCAGCGGACGGGGGCCCACCAGGCTCATCTCCCCCCGGAGCACGTTGAAGAGCTGCGGCAGCTCGTCGAGGCTGCGGCGCCGCAGGAACCGGCCGATCCAGGTGATCCGGGGATCCTCCGACACCTTGAAGACCGGCCCCTCCATCTCGTTGATCTCCAGCAGCTCCTGCTTCCTCTGCTCGGCGTCGGTGACCATGGTGCG
The DNA here is from genome assembly GCA_965221075.1 of Limisphaerales bacterium. GTDB lineage: Bacteria > Verrucomicrobiota > Verrucomicrobiia > Limisphaerales > AAA164-E04 > UBA2970. The sequence goes on along the minus strand of OZ244865.1, from coordinate 1,489,990 downwards.
GAACTTGTACATGGTGAAGGGCTTGCCGTTGAGGCCGCTGCGCTGCTGGCGGAACAGGACCGGGCCCTCGGAGGTCAGGCGGATGCTGAGGGCGCAGAAGAGCATCAGGGGGGAGAAGAGGGCCAGGGAGGCGGCGGCTCCCAGGAAGTCGACCACCTTCTTGGCCAGCGACTCCCAGCTGGCGTCGGGCGCCGAGCGGAAGATGATCATCGGGTGCCCCCGCAGCTCGTCGAGCAGGGTGTGGCTGATCTCGGTATGGAGGAACTTGGCCCACATCCACACCTCCACCCCCTCCAGCTCGCATGCCTGGATCACCCGCTCGACCTGGCCGAAGAAGGTGTGCTTGGCCGAGAGGATCACCCGGTTGACCGAGTGCTCGTGCAGCTGGCCGAGGAACTCCTTGATCGAGATCCGGTTGACGTCGAGGCTGGCCACGATGTTGAGGTCGTGGTCCAGATCGGGGACCACCTCGCTGCGGAAGCGCTCCAGGTCCTCCTCGGCCCCCACCAGAATGTAGCGCTGCTGCGACTCGGTGCGCACCATCCGGGCCCGCAGGTAGCTCCTCAGGACCTCCTCCTTGGCCATCACCAGCACGAAGCTGGTGAACCCGAAGAGGATGATCACCGCACGGGAGAGCTGCAGCCGGAAGAGGAACATCACCAGGATCACCACCAGGACCACCAGCAGGCAGGCCTTGAAGAGCTGCCAGGCGGTCTGCAGGCGGGAGGGCACCAGCGGACGGAAGTAGAAGCCCTGGATCTGGAGGATCACCAGCGAGGCGGGAAGGGAGAAGAGCATCAGGGGAAGGAAGTCCTCGAAGCTCTCTATCTCCCTGGTCCCGCCGAAGATCGACAGGAAGTCGAGCACCCAGGTGTCAAGCAGCAGGTCGCTGGAGCGCAGGAAGTAGGCGAGCAGGAACGCCAGGGCGAAGAGGATGCCGTCGGCGATCCGCAACAGCCCGTTGCGTATCTCTCTCTGGCGCTGAAGCATGGAATGGGAGCCCGGAGCTTCCTCGGCTGGGGCGGTCGACGTCCGAGCCTAGCCCGGACGGGACGCCCGATCCAGTCAATCGGAGCTCTCCGGAGGAGGCTGGAAGCGGGGGACCGCCTGCGAGAGGAAGCGGATCATCCGGTCCAGGCACTCCTTCTCGCCGCCCTGCACCGTGATCGCCATGCATCCCACATAGGCCCAGCGCTGGAGCTCGCGCTTGAGGAGCACGTCCCTGGCCATCCACCACATCCTCTCCCAGTGGTGGGCGGTCACCCGTCCCTCGGCCACGAACCAGTATATGTAGAAGCCCGGATAGATCCGCCCCTCGTGCTCCTTCTCGGTGCGCAGGACCATCACCGGAAGGCTGTAGGGGCGCTCCCCCCCGATCTGGATCTCGTAGGGGAACGATTCCCGGATGGAGAAGCCCTGCCCCACCAGGCACAGCTCGGGCTGGTGGATGCTGCTCCGGTCCCTCAGCATGAGCACGCCGAGGAGCCGCAGCCAGAATCCGTCCGGTCCGGTGTAGAGCCTTGTGGTGATGATGGTGTCGTCGGGCAGGACCTGCCTGATCCCCGGGTCGACCGGCTCGAGGCTCGACTGGTAGGGCGGAAGCTGCGCCGGGAAGGCGATTTCGGAGCCCTCCGGGCCCTCGGCCAGCTCGATGCCGGGAGGGCCCACCCTCTGGCGCTCCTTCCAGGTGGCCAGCAGGCAGGCGCAGGCGGCCATCATCAGCAGGGCCGCCAGCCCGGGCCTCCATCCCGCAGGCAGCTTCACGATCCTTCCTTTCCGGCAGGCTGCCCGTCCGGTCCCTCGTCGAGCGCCCTGGAGAGCAGGAAGAGCCCCGCGATCCCCACCAGGAAGAAGGTCGCGTAGCCCAGCTTCTGCTCCACCGCCAGCCCGGCCTCCTCGCCGTAGACGTCTCCCACCACGATGACGATGATGATCCGCAGCACGTTGCCGATCACCGCCAGGGGCACCGAGGCGAGGACCATCGCCAGGCGGCGCCACGGAGAACGGAAGCTGAGGTAGCCGAACACGATCGCCAGGACCAGCAGGGCCACCAGGCTGCGGATCCCGCTGCAGGCCGGCGCCACGTCGTACTGGTAGTCGTTGCCCATGTCCCGGATCAGGGTGCCGTCGGCGATCACCTCCACGCCTAGGAACAGGGAGGAGAAGCCGACCGCCAGCTCGGTGACCACCAGGCGCAGCGGAAGGGTCACCGCGGTCACCTGCGATCCCACCGGAACGCAGAAGGCGAACAGGCACCAGGGAAAGAGGGTGTGCCGCATCCAGGCTCTTCCCCAGCAGAGGCCCATCAGGGCCCACAGCCCCACGAAGAAGGCGACGATCGACAGCCTGGGCTGCTGGACGGCGAAGCCCGCCACGTGCAGGAGCATGGCCCCGGCCAGGAGGGCCAGCGCCGCGTTCCAGGGACGCGCCTCGAGGGAGAGCAGCCGGGAGCGCTTCCACCAGAGCAGGCCCAGGACCAGCAGCGGGATCCAGTTGCCGTGCCCGTCCTCGGAGTGCGGACTGTTGTAGTTGGCGATCATCCAGGAGAAGAGCGATCCCGTGTCGATGTAGCCGAAGGTGGCGTTGCCCAGGAACTGGAAGAGGCCGATCCAGGACAGGGCCAGGAGGAGGAAGATCCGCTTCTGCGGCAGGGCCTCCAGTAGGGACTGGAGCTCCCTCTTCCAGCCGGCAGGGGCGGCCTCTGCTGCGCTGGCGTCGCTCATGGCACTCTTCTTACTGCCCGGCCCCGCAGGCCGTCCAGAAGCAGGTAGGCCAGGAAGAGGCTGTTGTAGCAGAGGTAGCGGCCGGTCAGCCGCCTGGGCTCCGACTTCCAGCGGTGGAGCCAGCCCAGGCCCCGCCGCTGCATCCAGGGAGGGGCGTCGGGCTTGGTCCCGGCGTTGACGTCGAAGGCGAAGCCCACCGCCAGGATCACCCCCCGGAGGATGCGGGACTTCCAGCGGGCGATCCACTGCTGCTGCCTGGGGGTGCCCAGCCCCACCCAGAGGAAGTCGGGGGAGAGGCCGTTGATCCGGTCGACGATGGACTCGGCCTCCTCCTCGGGGAAGTACCCATGCTGGCTGCCCGCCAGGCGGAAGCCGGGGTTGGCGCCGGCCGCCCGAGCTTCGAGCCGGGCGAGGCACTCTTCGGAGCCGCCGAGGAAGAAGTGTCGGTACCCGGGCGCGCTCAGTTCCAGGCACATCCCCATGAAGCTGGGACCGTACACGCGGTGAGCGGGCGCCGCCCGCTTCATGCACCAGACCAGCGGCATGCCGTCGGGCAGGAAGCCGTCGAAGCATCCGGTCAGCCGCCGGAATTCACGGCTGCGTCGGCGCATCGCCACGATGTGGGTGTTGGTGAAGTCGAGAGCGAAGGGCCCGGGCCGCCGGGATCGGCTCTGGCAGTAGGCCATGAGCCGCTGCGGCTCGATCGCCCCCAGCGGGGTGCCCAGCACCTCCACCTCGGGGATGGGCGCCGGCGAGTCTCCGGCCTCCGGAGATCCCGGAAAGGTGTTGCGCCCCTCCCTCCCCGGCTGGTAGAGTGCGCCGCTGGACGGGCCTTCCTGTTCCATCCTCGTCGCCAGAGTAGCTCAGCGGTAGAGCAAGGGACTCATAAGCCCTGGGTCGCAGGTTCGAGCCCTGCCTCTGGCACCACCACTCCTTCCCCCCTGGTCCAACCGGAACGCAATGGAGCGAGGTGTCCCAGGGACTTCGGCACGGCTCCCCTGTCCTCGGCCCCATCCTCCCACCCGGAACGCCGTGATCTCCCTGCAGAGGCGGAGCCGGACCATCGGACGCCCGCCGCGGGGATCAGAGGCCGCTCCCTTGGGAACAGTCCCCTTCCTGCGCCGCTGGACCACCGGGAACTTCCGGCGCTCGTGGCGCAGCAGGGCCAGCCCGCTCTGGCAGACTCAGAAGAGAAAGAGAAACGCCCCGGCACCAGGATGCGGCTCTCCTCCAGGGCAGCACCCCCCTCCACGATGGACGGCTCCGCCAGGAATCCGCCCACCTGGACGATGGCCTGGGCTCCTCCGGAAGCGGAGACCTGGCCGCAAAACCGCAAACCGGTCTCCAAAAGGACCACCCGGTAACGGTCCACGCGCCAGTCCAACGCTGGCGCTTCCGTGCCGGGGATGAAACCGTCTCCGATACCGGGATCCAGACGGCTCGGGCCGGAGACCATCGACAGATTCCCGCCAGCGGGCACGGCCACCGGGGGGCTAGGGCCGATCGACAAGTTGGGCAAGTCCGTCGGATGCAGGTCACGGGACGGGAAGTCCCTCGAGTCCGGTCCGGCGTTGGCCACCGCCCGGAGCTTGCCGGAGGACAGTTCCATCCCGGCCTCGCTGTCCAGGACCGCCAGATCGCCTCCCCAGGCTCCCAGGACCGGCAGCAGCCAACTGGCAGAGAGGAGAAGGAGCCTATTTATCGGCATCGCTAATGGTGCGGTCGACCACCGCGGCTCCAATGGAGTCGCCCAGGACGTTCACCGCAGTGCGGAACCGGTCCAGCAGCCAGTCGATGGAGAGGATGATGGCGATGTACTTGACATCGAGTCCCACCGCATTGAGGACGATCACCATGGTCACCAGCCCCGCCTCGGGGATCCCGGCGGCGCCAATCGCAGCAAGGGTGGCGGTTGCAGCGACGATGAGCTGGGAAGCGAATCCCAGATCCTGTCCCACAGCCTGGGCGATGAAAAGGCAGGCCACCGCCTCGTAGAGGGCGGTGCCATCCATGTTGATGGTGGCCCCCAGGGGCAGGACGAACTCGGTGGAGCGCTTGGAGACCTTGGCATTCTTCTGGGCGCACTCCATGGTGACCGGAAGAGTGGCCGAGGAGCTGGCGGTGGAGAAGGCGGTCAGGATCGCCTGCACCATGTGGGCGATGTAGACGAAGGGGTTCTTGCGGGTGATCAGCCAGTAGATCAGCGGGAGGGTCGCCAGGGCGTGGATCCCCAGCCCCGCCACCACGGTGAAGAAGTACTGGGCAATTTCCACCAGCTCTTTGTAGAACTCGCCCTTCGCCTGCGCCTCTCCGAACCTGGCTGCCACGAGGCAGAAGATGCCGAACGGCGCCACCCTCATCAGGACGAGGACGAAGTTGAGAAGGGCGGTGTTCACCTGCTGGATCAGGGCCTTGAGCTGGCCTACTCCCTGGCCCAGGGTGGTGAGCATCCCGGCGAAAACTATGCTGAAGGCTATCAGCGGAAGCAGATCCCCGTCGGCTGCGGAACTGAAGAGGTTCTTGGTGAAGAGCATCAGCACCAGGTTCTTGAGGATGTCGGTCCAGTGATCTGGCTTCTCCTCGACTTCGGGAAGAACCTCCGAGATGTCTTCCTCGCTAAGATCCGAGCCCTCGGACAGCTCCTTGACCAGCGTCTTCCTTATCTCGGCTGGCTTCTTGTCGTTTTCCTCAATGCCTTCCTTAATCTGGAACCCGCCCCCGGGCTGGATCAGGTTCACCAGGATCAGCCCCACCAGCACTGCCAGGACAGTGGTGGAAAGATAGTAGAGGACGGCGAATCCCCCCGGCCTGCCAAGCTTGCGGATGTCGCCCATGCCGAAGATCCCGCACATCACGCTGGTCACCACCAGGGGGATCACGATCATCATGAGCAGGTTCAGGAAGATCTCGCCCCCCATTTCCAGAACCGAGAGGATTCCCTTCAGGGTCGGGTGGATTACGACCTTCTCGTCCTGCATGTCCCCATCCTGGCCTTCCGTAGGGCCAGTCGCTCCTTCCCCATTCGTGACGGCTTCCCCGTCCTGGACTTCTCCGTCCTGCGCCTGCTCTTCCCCGGCCTGCGCTTCCGTGGAGACTGCCGCTCCTTCCCCGTTCGTGACGGCTTCCCCGTCCGGCATTTCCGAGGAGGGGAAGATTAGGGGCAGGAAGAGGGCCACAACGACAGCGGCCACGATGGACAGGAAGATGTAGAGTCCCAGCCGGCTGTTTGTCTTTTCGCTCATGTCGACTATGGGGTGTCCTGGAGAATCGGTGTCCTGCGGCTGGGGCCGAACTCTGCTTGAAGCATTCCCCAGGGGTCAACCCGCAATCCCGATTGGAAACCAGCGGGAGCAATTCCGATCGGCGGCAGGCCTGCGTCGGCTGTTCCGTTCCCCGGTCGGGAGGGCGATCCGGGGCTGCCGGACCTGCCTGGATCCGGCTTCCCTGCCGGACGGACCGCATGCTGAAGCCTCGCCGCCAGCCAGCAGGAAGGGGCAGTTGCTTGTTGCCAAGGGACAGGCCGATCCCCTAGCCTGGCCCGGATCCAAGGCCGTCCCAATAGCGCGTTGTTGTATATGAAAGCCAAGACCATCGTCGTAGCATTGCTGTGGCTGGGAGCCTCCGCTGCCCTTCCCCTCAACGCAGTCGTCAAGGAAGGCGCCGTTCTCCAGGGCTCCACCCTCGAGGGCGGGAACGCCCTGCTCAACTCGGCCACACCGATGAGCATCGCCTGGACCGAGAAGGCGCTGATCGACCCCACCACCTTCGGCCTCTCGGGCGACGAGCCCTGGAAGCTCTCGGTGCTGAAGGACGGGGACTACCTGGTGGCGGCCACCATGCCCGTCATCAGCATCAACACCGCCGACAACCGTCCCAGCCAGGGCCTCGAGGTCTATGTCAACGGGGAGCCGGCTCCGGGCACGGTGGGCACCTCGGGCTACATACGCAACCAGCCGCGCAACGCCAACATGCAGCAGGAGACCTCGGTGCACGTGCACGCCCTGCTCTCCGGCCTGAGCGCCGGCGACATCGTCGAGGTGAAGGCCTACAAGACCGCACAGCCGGCCCTAGCGACTGGAATACAGTCGGCCAGCCTCTTCTGCGAGCGGGTCGACGGTTCCAGAGCCGTCTTCGCCGCGCTCTCCGGCGGCCCAGCCTCGGGGACCAACCTCAATCCCAACTTCCTGGAAGGCGACGACGATCCCGCCGAACTGGCCTGGAACTCGGTGCGCAAGGACTCGGGATACACCCATTCCAACGGCTCCTCGGAGATCGATCTGTCCAGCGGGACCTACCTGCTCCTGGTCAACGTCCCCATGCAGAGCACGGTGCAGCGCGCCTCGGCGGGACTGGAGGTTCTGGTGGGAGATTCGTCCTTCCCCATCCCGGGAGGCACCGCCCAGCAGGGCTACATCCGCAACGCCAGCGGGCACAACAGGGCATCCATCCACTGGGCCGGGGTGATCGAGGTCTCGGGCACCCAGAGGCTCCTCCTCCAGACCTACCGGCTGGCGCAGGCGGGCGCGGTCACCATCCAGCCCAACAAGCAGGCTTCGGTCTACCTGGAGAGGATCAGCGACGACGGAGTGCTCTCCACCGCCTTCACCGGCAATGCCGCCAACGGCACGCTCTTCAACTACAACACGGCCTCCAAGGTTCGCATCCCCTGGGACGACGAGTACCTGAGCGATTCGGGAACCTACAACCCGGGCGGCAACAGCATCGGGATCCGGGAGGACGGGCACTACCTGCTGGTCTACCAGGACTCGCTCTATTCGACCGCAGCGCGCCCCAATCCCAGGATCACCGTCGAGGTCGACGGCGGAGAGGTCCCCGGAGCCCAGACCAAGAGCCACTACATCCGAAGCGCGGACGGCCACAACGAATCCTCGGGCACGCTGGTGTACCTCCTCGACGGGCTGGAGGACGGCGACACCCTGACCTTGAGCACCCAGCGCGAGGGCCAGACCGGAACCGCCACCGCCAACGAAGAGGAGCCGTCCGGGGCATCCTCCCGCCTGGCCCTGATCAGGAAGGAGTCGGCCGATCCCGGAGCCATCCAGTCGCCCCCCATCGTCAACTCCTTCCGGTCGGACCGAAGGGGCTTCATCCTCCAGATCCAGAACTACGCGATCGCGGTCGACGAGAGCAGCGTCGCTGCCACCCTGAACGGCCAGTCCCTGGAGGCGGACATCTCCACTGAAGGCTCCACCACCAGCATCTCGTGGCAGTTTCCCGAAATCCCCGATCCTGGATCCCGGCATGTGGTCGGAATCTCCTTCAGGGACACCGCGGGAGGCTCACAGCAGAAGACCTACAACATGGTGGTCCCGTCGGACTTCGTGAAGATCCCCCCCACCTTCTCCACTGGCGGCCATGACGATTCCGCCCCCGGGTTCACCGCACGCGTCACCCAGATCTCCACCACCCAGTCGGGAGCCGGGCATCTGCACGGGAACACCATCGCCGGAGCCGAGCGGCAGCTGGCCGGGGAGTACGTCAACGCCGACGGGGATCCGTACCTCAACGAGACCGGCCCCGAGAACGCCTCCGGATGGGTGGTCGAGGACCGGATCGTCGAAGGGACGATCAACTTCAACCAGGTGGAGGGCAACGTCGGCAACTTCAATCCCAACGACCCCATCCCCGGGATACCCGGATTCAACGACCTGAACGACGGCATCGCCGCCGAGTTCCTCACCTTCCTGGCCCTGGAGAAGGGCTTCCTGACCCTGGGAGTCAACAGCGACGACGGCTTCCAGGTGTCCTTCGCTCCGGCGCTGGGGGATCTGGAGACGGTGGTCGCCGGCTTCTTCAACGGGGGCCGGGGAGCCGCAGACACCCTGTTCGACGTCTACGTCGAGGAGGCGGGCCTCTACCCGGTCCGGCTGCTCTGGTTCGAGGGCACGGGAGGCGCCAACGTGGAGTTCTTCTCGGTCACCGAGAACGGGGACAAGGTGCTCGTCAACGATCCCGATCATTCCGAGGCCATCAGGGCCTGGCGGCAAGCGGAAAGCCGGCCCGCCCTGGTCGAGGTCTCTCCCCAGGGAACCGCCCTGGCCCAGGGGGTCGAGTACGTGGTGGTCGACGGAAGCGTCTCGGTGGATTCCGGCTCGATCGCCCTGTCCATGGAGGGGACGGACCTCGATCCGGCGGTCGACCAGTCGGGCGGGAGGACCACCATCAGCTACACCTGGCCCGACGGGGGCTACTTTCCCGGGGGCGAAACCACCCTCGTCCTGTCCTACACCGAGACCGGAGACCCGCCCCGCACCCGCACCTACCTGCACCGGTTCTTCGTTCCAGGGGGGCAGCTCGAGGTGCTCAAGGACTCCCCCTTCGCCTACTGGAGGTTCGCCGAGACCAGCGGCACCTCCGCAAACAACGAGATGAGCGGCCTCCACACCGCCACCTACCAGAACTCCCCCGGACTGGGGGCTCCCCGCCTGGTGGTGGGCGATCCCTCCCCCTCGGTCTCCCTGGAGGCCGCATCCTCGCAGTGGATCTCGGTGGTCAACCACAACGACATCAACAACATGGCCGGCAACGGCGCCTGGGACGCCAAGACCATCGAGTTCTGGTTCAAGGCCCGCAGCCTGCCCAGCACTGACGAGGCGGTCGAGGGCGTGGATCTCACCGAGCGCATGGTCCTCTACGAGCAGGGCGGGGCCACCCGGGGAATGAACGTGTACCTGGCGGGGACCGAGGACGGCGACGCCCCCCAGGAAGCCGAGCTGTGGTTCAACGTCCTCAACCGGGCCGAGACCGCCTGGGGCGGCGTCCTGCCCTACAACGAGGATCAGAACTTCACTCCCAACGACGAGGCGGTGGCGGTGAGCGCCACCGTCAGGGTGGACACCCTCTACCATGTGGTCCTGCTCTTCCATGGAGACAGGGCCGCCGACAGCTTCGAGGGCGGGGTCACCGGCTACCTAAACGGCGAGTCCTTCGGCACCGCCCTCGGAGCCAACAGCCTCTGGAACCACACCGACGGCATCGCCATCGGGCGCCGCCAGAGCGAGGTCTCCTTCCACGACTTCATCGTCAACAACGGCTTCTCCCCGGAGGTCTACAACTCGGGCAACTTCTTCTACTTCGACGGCTGGATCGACGAATTCGCCCTCTACAACTCCCTGCTGAGCGAGGAGCGCATCCAGGCGCACTACCAGGCCGGAATGACCGAAGTGCCGACTGGCGGCGGCGGAGGCGGATCCATCGACATCGCCTCCAACGCCGACGGCTCGGTCACCATCACCTACGAGGGCGCCCTGCACAGCAGCGGTGCCGTGGACGGGACCTTCTCCCCGGTGGCGGGCGCCTCCTCGCCCTACACCACCACGCCGGCTCCGGGCTCCGCCATGTTCTTCATCGCCCACTAGCCGCCATTGGCGGCTCCACCAGGGCGGCCTCCCGGGTCCGGGAGGCCGCCCTTTTCTATTGGCAGGGACAGTCGCTGGGGGCCATGGGCCCTCTGCCCGAGCCTCCGGGAAGGAAGGCAGATCGGCAGGGGCCGGGCGAGGGCCCGGATACCGCCTTTCCCTCGGCGCCGTCCCGGCTCCGAGCCCAAGCAGGATCGAGCAGGCAGGATGGCGCCGCTGGTCCAGACGGATCGCCTCAGTGACCGAATCTCAGCTCGCTTGATTCCATTGGCGTCCATTGGGGTTCCTGGAACGAGCAGGACTGCACACGCCTGCCAGATCTTCCCGGGCCATCGGCCCCGAAACTCCAGGAAGGCAAAGCCAGGCGTCTCTGCACTCCCCGGGCTGTGGATCCCGCCGACCTGCCCCTTCACGCCGTGATCCAGGAAGCCGCCGTGCTCCAGGGATCCGACCTGGAAGGCGGCGGCGATCTACTCGACTCCGCCGCCCTGGCCGGCATCGCCTGAACCAAGAGGGCGCCGATCGATCCCACTGCGTTCAGCCATTCGGGCCAGGAGACCTGGAAGCTCCCGGTTGTGCAGGACGGGGACTGCCTGGTGGCGGCCACCTGGACCGTGACTGGCGTCGGCACCGCCAGAAACCGCCCTTGCCAGGAACTCGAGGACCATCTCTACGACAAGACGGCTCCGGGAACGGCAGGCCGCCTCGCTGCATCCGCAACCAGCCCTGCAACGCCTACACGCGGCAAGAGACCTTGGTGCACGTACACGCCCCGCTTCCCGGCCTGAGCGTCGGCAACGTGATCGAGGCGAAGGCCAAGAAAGCCGCGCAGCAAACCCAGGCGACAGCATGCCAGCCGGCCTGCATGTCCTGCGAGCGGATCGTAGGCTCACGCTCCGTCTTCGCCGGACTCTCCATCGGCCCGGCCTGGGAAACCAGTTTCAGCGCCAGCTCCGGGATCCCGGCTCGGTCACCCTCTCCATGGACGGGCCGTCCTCGATCCGGAGGCCGAGCAGTCGAACGGGCCGGCCGCCGCCGTTGGCACCAGGCCCGATGGGATCTGCTTGCCCGGGGCGAACGCAGCCTGGTCCTCTCCTGGGCCGAGACCGGACCACGCCCCTAATCCGGACCTTCAGGCACCGCATCTTCGAACCCCGCGGCCAGGCATAGGCCCTCAAGGACTCCCCTTCGCCTGCCGGAGGTTCGCCGATCCCGCCGGAGCCGCCTCCGCAGGGAACGAGTCCGGCGGCATCCTCGCCGGACTCTGCTTCAAAGCGACGGGACTGGGAGCTTTCCGGCTGGCGGTGGGGAACTCCCTGCCCTCGGCGCTCCTGGAAGCCTCCTCGCAGCACTGGTCCTTGATCCCCAGCCACGGCTGAATCGACAGCATGACCGGCAGTGCCGGCTGGAAAGCCAAGACCATCGAGTTCTGGTTCAAGGGCAGCTGCCTACACGGCAGCGCCATCGAGGTAGAGCGCCTGAACCTCTCCAGGAGCATGGCCGTCTGCAAGCCGGGAGGGCCCGACCGGGAGATGGGCGCCTGAATGGGAAGCGTCCAGTCGGGGAACCATCCCCAGAAGGCGGATCTCTGGTCCGACACCCTCAGCCGGCCCGAGACGCCTGGAGCGGGATCCTTACCTGCGGCACGGAATCGAACATCAGCCCCAACGGCGAAACCGTGACGGCGAGAGTCGCCGTCCCAGTGGACGCCCCCTACCACATGGCCCTGCTCTTCGAGGGCGGCGAAGCCGCCGACAGCTTCGAAGGAGGGGGAGCGTCGGCTACCTCGACGGCAAGCCATACGGCGCAGCCCGAGGGGCCAGCCTGCTCAGGAACCACAGCGACGGCGCCTGCATCGGGCGCCGCAACGGCGGGGTCTCCTTCCATGGCCTCCTCTTAGACGGCGGCAGCGCTCCCCAGATCATCGGCCCGGGCGAGTCCTTCTACTATCGACGGCTGGCTCGGCGAGCTCCCCCTCTGCAACTTCCCGCGGCGAGGAGAACGGCAGAGCATGGCCGAGGAATCCCCGGACGAAACAGGATGGCAAGCCATCTACTTCTCTGCGTGCCCCGACGGCTCGGCCGCCACCACCTGAAAAGGCGCCCTGCAAAGCTTCCTCTCCGTCGAGGGGACCTTCGATCCGGTGGCCGGCGCCGCCACGCCCCACAAAGCCGTTCCGGCGGAGGATTCGGCCATGTTCTTCCTTCCGTGCCAGCGGGCCTTCCCGGCAGGCCGCCTGTTGCAGCGGGATGACGCCATTTGTCCTCCCGGAAGGCTAAAGCGGTTTGACCCCGGCGCCCCCTTGCTGTGGAATCCCGCCCTGGATCCTCCAGACCGGAAGCGAGCAGCCCCCATGACCATCCGCCGCAACCTACTGCTGGCAGCTCTAGCATTGCTGCTCCCCATGGGCCCGCTGGCCGCGGGCGTCCCGGGCGAGCTGCGTTTCGCTCCCGACACCCGCTGGATGATCCATCTGGACGGCGAGAGGCTGCTGGACACCCGGATGGCCTCCTACCTGCAGCGCTACTGGGCGTACCGGCAGATCGAGCAGTTCACCGCCGTAATGCAGGCGGCCTTCGGCCTCCAGTTCGACCTCGAGGATGTCCGGTCGGCCACTGTCTCCGGCAACGCCTACGGGCCCTCGCCCGAGCAGCACAGCGTGCTGATGGTCCGCCTCAATCCCGGCTTCCAGGAAAACCTGGCCGACATGCTCCGGGAGCAGGCGGCCAGCCCCTCCACGCCCCTCGAGGTGGAACAGGTCGAAGAGGGGATCTACCGGATCGACAGCGAGCTCCACATCGCCCTGGAGGAGGAGGGACTGTGCCTGGCGGGAGCCAGCCTGGACCTGGTCCTCGAGTCCAGAAGCCGGCAGGCTTCGGGAGGCGTGCCCGTCGGGGAGATCCCCGGCTGGGAGGGATGGGGCGAGCTTTCCGGGGACGCCGTCCTGGTTGCCCATCTCTCTGGCTACCAGGATCTGGCCCAGGGCCCCATGGAATGGCTGCTCCCACTCGCCCGGGCCGTCCGGCTGACCCTTGGCGAGAACGAGCAGTCCCTGGTGGCGTCGCTGGAGCTCCAGCCCCGGGAGATGAAGACCGGCAAGCGGATCGCGAGGATGCTGCGGGGCGTGCTGGCGCTGGGGGAGCTGGGCGTCGAGGACGGCTTCCTCCGCAAGTGGTTCTGGGGATCGCGAGGGCCCTCCAAGGGGCTGGAGCGGCTGCTTGCCGACTCCCTGGAGGATCTGGTGGGCGCGGTCAGGATCCGGGAGGAGGACAGCAAGGTCCACGTCACCCTGCTCGACATGAGGACCCAGAAGCTCATCGGGCTCCTGGACTCCCTCCGCTAGCCATTTCCGAAGCCGGCATGCCCAGCGACGGTCCAGCGCCTGCAAAACCCCAGGATCCTCGGGCCGCTCCTGCGGCCCCGAGCCCCTACGTCGTCGAGACCCACCAGTACTCCAAGCACTTCGGGAGTATCAAGGCGCTGGACGGAGTCACCGTGCAGCTGCCCCCGGGGACCATCGGGCTGCTGGGCCCCAACGGCTCGGGCAAGAGCACCTTCATGAAGTGCCTCCTCCAGCTCATGCCCTCCACCAGCGGCAGGGCCACCCTGCTGGGGCAGGACGTGGGCAAGGTGGGGAGGGAGAGCCGCACGCGGGTAGGCTACAATCCCGAGCAGGACTGCCACATCCCCGGGATGGTCGGCTGCGAGTATGTCGCCTACTGCGCCCAGCTGAGCGGCCTGCCCTTCCAGGACGCCCGGCAGAGGGCCCACGAGATGCTCGACTTCGTGGGGATGGGGCAGGAGCGCTACCGGAAGATCGACTCCTACTCCACCGGCATGAAGCAGCGGCTGAAGCTCGCCCAGGCCATCGTCCACGATCCCGAGCTGGTGTTCCTGGACGAGCCCACCAACGGCCTGGATCCCAGCGGACAGGCGCAGATCCTCGACCTGATCGAGGGCCTTTGGAAAAAGCACGGCATCTCGGTGATCCTGTCCTCACACCTGCTCCACGACGTGGACCGCATCTGCGAGCGGATCCTGATCCTGGCCCGGGGGCGGCTCCTGGTCCACGACACCCTGGCCAGCCTCAAGGCCGAGCGGATGGGGGCCGTCGAGCTGGCGGTGGACCAGGATCCGGGTCGCCTCAGGGAGGCCTTCGCCCGCAGGGGCTGGGAGTCGGAGATACTTCCCAACGGCCATGTCAACGTGCAGTTCGGATCCACGGACCTCAACCCCCTGATCGAGGCCATGGACGAGACCGGAGCCGTCCCCCGCGAGATCATTCCCAGCCCCAACGCTCTGGAGGCGATGTTCGTCCAGGCCCTCGAGACCGCCCAGTGAGCCTATACGACACCAGCTACAAGCACTGGAGGGGGACGCACAGATCGATCTGGCACCGCCGGTGGGCCATCTCCTGGCTTGGACTGCGAATGTTCCTGGACGGGAAGTGGAACCGCAACTTCGTCGTCGCCAGCTGGATCCTCTCGGTCCTCGCCGCCGTCGGCCTCTACTACCTGGGGCAGCTGATCAATCCCGACAGCTTCGGGGAGCGGGACCTGCTCCCTTCAACCTACGGGCTCTACTTCTACTACTACACCGAAAAGGTCATGCACTGGTTCGCCATGTTCGCGGTGCTGCTGTCCATTCCCCACCTTGTCACCCAGGACATCGCCAGCCGGGCCATCGTGATATACTCCTCGAAGTCCATCAGCCGCTTCGACTACTTCCTGGGCAAGTTCGGGACCGTCCTAGGCGTGTTCTGCATAGTCTGGATCCTGCCGATGCTCCTGGTCTGGTTGCTGGGCATCCTCATGGCCCCCTCCTGGGCCCCTTCCTGGAGCTTCCTGTGGCACTCGAAGGGGGTCCTGCTCCGGGCCATGTCCTCCGGACTGCTGGCCGCGGTCGTCCTGAGCCTCCTCGCCATGGGTATCTCGGCCTTCAACAACAGGCCCCGGAACGCGGTCGCCCAGTGGATCATGATCTGGTTCGTCGGAAGCCAGGTCGCGTCGCGAAGCTCCGGCACCTGGCTTCGCCACCTGAGCATCACCGGCAACATGGAAGAGCTGTCCAAGCTGATCTTCCGTCCCGAAGACTGCCTGGACAGATTCCGGATGGACTGGATCAGACCCCCCGGCTCCGGGGTGCTGGCCCCCCAGATCGAGGTCATCGTGCTCGGCTGGATCGAGGACTTCGTGCGCCAGCTGCACCCCAGTCTCGCTCTGGACTCCCAGATCGTCCTGGGGAGCGCCTGTGCCCTGGGAGCGATGGTCCTTGTCTCGCTGCTGGTTCTCCACCTTCGGGTCAAGCCGGAATGAGCGCGATCGTCGAGGCCAGGGAGGTGAGCCGCTGGTACGGCATGGTGATGGGGCTCAACCACATCAGTTTCGCCCTCTCGGAGGGAATCACCGGGTTCGTAGGCCCCAACGGAGCAGGCAAGAGCACCCTGATCCAGATCATCACCGGCCAGCTGCGCCCCAGCTCGGGCACCCTCACCCTGTGGGGGGAGATCCCCTACAACAACCCCCCGCTGCTGGCCAGAATCGGGTATTGTCCCGAGCGGGAGTCGGTGCGCACCGATCTGGATCCACTGGAATGGCTCTCCGGCCTGGGCCTGATGTCCGGCGTTCCCCGCGGCGAGATAGCCTCCCGCTGCGAGGAGATGCTGGAGCGGGTCAGGCTGCCCCGGGTCCACTGGAGGAAGAAGCTGTCGCGCTACTCCAAGGGTATGCGCCAGCGGGTCAAGCTGGCACAGGCGCTGATGCACGGCCCGGACCTGCTGGTGCTCGACGAGCCGATGAACGGCCTGGATCCCCTCGGCCGCCAGGAGATCGCCGCCATCCTCAAGGAGCAGGTCGCTCAGGGGGTCAGCGTGCTCATCTCCAGCCATATCCTGGCCGAGCTTGAGTCCCTGTGCCGCGATCTGCTGATCATGAACTGGGGCCGCATCCTGGCCTCGGGACAGCAGAGCTCTATCCGTTCGGAGATGGCCGACTGGACCGAGCAGATCAGCGTGAGGGTGGACCATCCCATGAAGCTGGTGGAGATCCTGTTCAGGAAGGACCACCTGCTCGGCTTCGACTACCACCAGGACAAGGACGAGCTGGCGCTGCGTCTGCGCCGTCCCGAGGAGTTCTACCGACTGTTCCCCGGCATCGTCCTGGAGAGCGGCATCCAGCTTCGAGAGATGAGGAGCCAGAGCCGATCGCTGAGCAACATCTTCGACCGGATCACCCACTGATCCCCTTCCGGTGCCCCATCGACCGCCCAGCTTCCTAGCCGCCTTCGAAGGCCTCTGGAGGCTCACCTGGAGCTCCAGGACGGCCCTCCCCAAGCTTCCAGGCATAGCAGCCATCCTCCTCCTGGCGCCCTTCCTGGCCTGGTTCCTGGAGTCCGTCGCGGGAGGAGGAGAGAGAAACTTCCACGGGACGCTGCTCTACTTCCATTTCCAGGTGTTCCTACCCCTGATCTGCCTGCTCAACTTCGGGAACATGATCCGGGAGGAGCTCAGCGAGGACACCTTCGTCTTCGTGATCTCCCGGCCGGTGAGCCGGGCCCGCTACTACCTGATCAAGTTCATCGCCCTGGGCATCTGGATCGAGGGCCTGCTGCTGATCAACGGACTGCTGATGCTGGTGGTGGGCCGCTGGATCGGGATCGAGGAGGCCGGTTCCCAGATGGCGCACTACATCTGGGTCCAGGCGGCAGGAGTCCTGGCCTACGGGGCCCTGGCGGCGCTCTTCGGCCTGATCACCAGGAAGTTCGCGCTCCTGGGGATCATCTACGGCCTGGTGGTGGAGTTCGGGATCGCCAGGCTCCCCACCGACCTCAACGCCATCTCCATCCGCCGCCACCTCATGGAATTGCTCTCCTCCCGGGACGCGTTCCAGCGGATCCTGGATTTCGATCACTCCGGGCACCTGATCCCCCTGGGCGCCCTGGCGATCATCACTGCGGCGCTGCTGCTGGCTGGCTGCCTGATCATCACCCTCAGGGAGTACAGCCATGCCGAGGAGATGCACAAGGACTAGGCCCCGGGTTTGACTGTCCCCCCAGGGGCTCCTGTGGCAGGCTGGCTCCATGGCACGGACCGAATCGACCATGCTCCCCCTGGGAACCCCGGCGCCCGGCTTCCAGCTCCCCGACCTCCAGGGCGAAGCCGTCGGCCCCGGCCAGGCGGGCGATTCCCAGGCCCTGCTGGTGCTGTTCATCTGCAACCACTGCCCCTTCGTTCAGCACATCGGGGAAGGCCTGGCCGCACTGGGAAGGGACTACATGCCCCGAGGAGTGGCCATCGCCGCCATCAGCAGCAACGACACCGGGGAGTACCCCGAGGACGGTCCCGAGGGGATGCGCCAGGAGGCCGAGCGCTTCGGCTACCCCTTCCCCTACCTCTTCGACCGGAGCCAGGAGGTGGCCAAGGCCTTCCGGGCCGCCTGCACCCCCGACTTCTTCCTGTTCGACTCCCAGCGAAGGCTGGCCTACCGGGGGCAGTTCGACGGCTCCCGGCCCGGCAACGGGGAGCCGGTCACCGGACGGGACCTGAGGGCGGCCCTCGACGCCCTGCTGGAGGGCAGGGAGATCCCCTCCCCCCAGAAGCCCTCGGTGGGATGCAACATCAAGTGGCGGGCGGGCAACGAGCCCGACTACTACCGCGCCGCCTGAGCTCCGATGCAGTAGAGGTGGGTGGCGCTGCGCAGGAAGATCCTCCCGCCCGAGACCGCCGGCGATGCCTGGAAGGCTCCCTCCAGGCGGTTCCGGGCCAGCACCCTGAAGGCGCCGTCGTCGGGGATCAGGACCGCCTCCCCCTCCATCGACAGGAACAACAGCCGCCCATCCGCCCGCACCGGCGAGGCGCAGTGCTGGCCGCCGATGCGCTCCTGCCACAAAACTTCCCCGTCGGCGCCCCGGTAGCAGGTGACGACGCCGCCGCTGGTCACCGCGAACAGGCGGGGGCTGGCGTAGATCAGCGACGACTCGCTGGGCACGCCCCTTCGCTGCTCCCAGGCGATGTGGGTGCCGGTGACGTCCCCCTCCCCCCCCAGCCGCACGGCGCGCAGGGTGGTGCGCTCGAATCCCGAGGCGGCGAACGCCAGACCGTCGCCGAAGGCCGGTCCCGGGGTCACTCCCTCGCCCTGGCTGCGGGCCGTCCAGACCAGGCGGCCGTCCCGGGGGTCGAAGCCCTGGACGACGTCCCCGGCCGGGCTGAGCACCTGGCTTGATCCGTCCGGGAGGGCGATCAGGCAGGGGGTGACGTGGGCGATGCGGGAGAGCCCCCGGCCGGCCCGCCACCTGGTCTTCCCGGTGCGGACGTCCACCGCGAGCAGCACGGCCTTATCCCAGGGGATCTGCCAGCCGATCCGCTCCTCGCGGGAGTTGTCGGGCCACTGGCCCGCCTCGGGGACCCGGTTGCTGCCGTCGTAGGGCATGATCAGCAGCCCATCGGCCAGCAGCGGCGAGGCCCCCAGCCCGTGGCGGCTGTAGTAGTCGACCTCGCGGTTGATCCACAGGACGCTCCCTTCCCAGTCCAGCCCGGCGATGGTCCCGCTGCCGAAGACCGCGTACACTCCCCGCTCGTCGAGCGCCGCGGTCGGGGTGGCGTGGGAGTTGCGCCGCTCCTTTCGGCGGGGCTCCTGCCGGAACGCCTCGGTGTTCCAGAGGATCTCCCCGGTGCGGGCGTCGAGGCAGATCACCCGGCAGGAACGCCCCCCGTCGGCGGCCGAGGTCACCACCACCCGATCGCCCCGCACCACCGGCGAGGACCAGCCCGAGCCGGGGATGGCGGTCTTCCAGAGCACGCCCTCCTCCTCCGACCACTCCGTGGGCAGGCCCGTCTCGCTGGAATGCCCCTGCCCTCCCGGTCCCCGGAATCCGGGCCAGTCCTCCCCCGCCAGGACCAGGGAGGAGGCCAGCAGCGCAGGGAGCAGTCTCGTCATGGACGCGAACATAGGACCGGCCCGCTCGGCGTGTCGATCCCTTATCGCCCCGGCCCGGCAGGGGGCGGCGTCCGGGGACGCCAGGGGAGCGGGCCGTCGCCGAGGGGGCCGAGGAACTTGGCGTCCACCTCCCGGTACCAGGCATGGAGGCTCCGGCGCATCGACCGCTCCAGATCGGGCATGGTTCCGGCCAGATCGGTCCGCTCCCCCGGATCGGACTGGAGGTCGTAGAGGTGGTGGGCGCCGTCCTCGTAGCGCTCGATCAGCTTGTGATCCCCCCGGCGGACGGCTCCGCCGGGGAAGCCTCCCTGGTTGCTGTAGTGGGGGTAGTGCCAGTAGAGGTCCCTCGGCCCGACGCCTCCCTCCTGGAGGAGGATCGGGACCAGGCTCTCGCCGTCGGCGGGGAGGGCCTCCGCCCCGGCCATCTCCAGGATGGTGGGCAGGAAGTCGATGCTCGAGACCGGCACGTGGGAGAGGCTTCCGGGCGGCGTGCGCCCGGGCCACTTGACGATGAACGGCTCCCGGATGCCCCCCTCGTAGAGCCAGCCCTTGCCTCCGCGGAAGGGGAGGTTGGAGGTGGGGGATCCCTCGGAGGTGGAGAGGCCGCCGTTGTCCGAGGTGAAGAAGACCGCGGTCTCCCCGGCGAGGCCCAGGTCCTCCAGGGCCTGGAGCAGGCGCCCCAGGTTGCTGTCCAGGGCCTCCACCATGGCCGCGTAGGTGGCGTGCTGCTGGCGGATCCGGACACGACGGGGCCGGTCGACGGGCCAGACCTGCTCCTCGCCGGCGAACTCCGGCAGCCCTTCGAGCCCCATCCGCCGGGCCTTCTCGCGGTACCTGGCCACCAGATCGGGAGGGGCCTGCAGGGGGGTGTGCACGGTGTAGAAGGAGAGGAAGAGCAGGAAGGGATCCCGGCCGAAGCCCTCGAGAATCCCGATGGCCTCGTCGACCAGGCGGTCGGGCAGGTACTCCCCCCGTGGACCGCTCTCCATCCGGGGATTGGCGTAGGGGGAGAAGTACCCCCCGGGAGGGGATCCCCGGTGGTGGCCGCCCACGTTGATCTCGAAGCCCTGGTTCTCGGGCCAGAACTCGGCGGAGGGCCCCAGGTGCCACTTGCCGAGGAAGGCGGTGCGGTACCCCTCCGCCCGCAGGGCCTCGGCCACGGTGATCTCCTCCAGCGGCATGTCGCTGCGCAGGGGCGCCGGGGCGAAGCGCCCGGTGCGGGCGCCGCTGAACCAGTTGGTGGCGTCCACCCGGGAGGGGTAGCGGCCGGTCATGATGCTGAAGCGGGTGGGGGAGCAGACCGGATTGGCGGCGTAGCCGCTGGTGAAGCGCATCCCCTGGGAGGCCAGGCGGTCGATGTGGGGGGTGTGGTAGAAGGTGTCGGGATTGTTGGCCCCGATGTCCATGTAGCCCATGTCGTCCACCAGGACGAAGACGAAGCTGGGCGGGCGCTCGCCGCCCCGGCCCGGGGCGGCGAGGAGCAGGCAGAGGCAGCCCAGGAAGAGGATCCGCATGGACCGCACGATGCAGCAAGATCGGGGATCCTTTCAACCCGCCAGCCGCCGCGGCTTCGGATTGCAGGACCGGCGAGGCCCCTCCAGTATCCGGCGGCGATGGCATCGCGCAGGAAGGGCCCGGGGCCGGCGCTCCTGGAGGCGAGCGGCCTGACCATCGTGCGCGGCGGCGTCCGCATCCTGGACCGCGTCAGCTGGGAGGTGCGGCAGGGAGAGCACTGGGCCATCCTGGGAGCCAACGGATCGGGCAAGACCTCGCTGCTTCGGGCCCTGGCCGGGTACTTCACGCCCACCGAGGGGGGGATCCGCCTGTGGGACAGCCGCTACGGCCGCGCCGACTGGCGCGAGGTCAGGCGCAGCATCGGCCTGGTCAGCTCCTCGCTGGGAGACATGATTCCCGGAGACGAGCCGGCCCTGGCCACCGTGGCGAGCGGAGCCGGCGCCACCATCGACTACCGGGCGCGGCCCCCGGCCCGCGACCTCGCCAGGGCCCGGGACCTGCTCCGGCAGGTGGAGTCGGGACGCCTGGAGAGGCGGATCTGGAGCTGTCTCTCGCAGGGGGAGAGGCAGAGGGTGCTGATCGGCCGGGCCCTGATGGGCGAGCCTCCCCTGCTGATCCTGGACGAGCCCTGCGCCGGACTCGATCCGGCGGCCCGGGAGACCTTCCTCCGGTTCCTGGACCGGCTGGCACGCAGCGCCCGGGCCCCGGCCCTGGTGCTGGTCACCCACCATGTCGAGGAGCTGGTCGGCGCCTTCACCCATGTGCTGATGCTCCGCCAGGGAAAGGTGATGGCCTCGGGGCCCCGGGCCCAGGTGATGAACTCCCGGAACCTGGCCCGGCTCTTCGGCGCACGGGCCCGCCTGGAGGAGAGCGGGGGACGCTACCTACTGAGCATCCGGGCCCGCCCCTCGGTCGCCTGAGGACCGGCCCGGGGGCCCGGCGGACAGATCGTAGCAGACCAGCCTGTCCTCGCTGCGCAGGTAGAGCCTGCGCTCCGACAGGACCGGCGCGGTCCAGCAAGGGTACTCCAGACCCGGCACCTGGTAGCGGGACAGCTCCCGGGGCCGGTCCGGCCGGGGACGGAACAGGCCCAGCAGCCCCGCCTCCCCCAGGACCACCAGCTTGTCGTCTGCCAGGATCATCGAGCCGCGCCCGTAGGCCGGATCGTCGCTGCCGCCGAAGCGGCGCCAGCTCTCGTCCCTCTCCCAGAGGAGCCTGCCGGTGTCCCACTCCACGCAGCGGAAGCTGGCGTCGGACTCGCGGCGCCCGCTGATGGCGTAGAGGTGGCCCTGGTGGAGGATGGGGGTGGCCCAGTGCATCTCCAGCGCCCGGTTCCGCCAGACCTCGCTCACCTCGCCGCCCCCCTCCCCGTCCGCCTCCAGCAGCACCGATCCGTAGCCGTAGTAGGCCGAGGAGAGCAGGATGCGGCCGTCCTCCACCACCGGGTTCATGGCGTTGACCGACTCGTCCACCGGAGATCGGAACCAGTAGCTGAAGCGGACCTCCCCGGTCTCGGGGGCCAGGGATACCAGTCCCTGGCGCATCAGGCAGAGCAGGGAGTCCCGGCCCCCGATGCGGGCCAGCGCCGGGGTGGCGTAGCTGGCCTGCTTGGCATGCTCCCTCCACTCCACCCTGGGCTCCCCCCTCCAGCCGCGCTTGGGCAGCCCCTGCCAGCTGTCGCGCCCCACGCTCTCCCAGAGCGCCTCCCCGGTGCCGGCGTGGAAGGCGACCATGCCGGCGCCGGGCTGCCCCCCCACCATCACCATCAGCCGGTGGCCCACCAGCAGGGGGCTCGATCCCACCCCGAAGAAGGCCTGGGGAATCCGGTAGTCGGAGGCAGTGTCGCGGGTCCAGACCAGCCGTCCGGTCTCCAGCTCCAGGCAGAGGAGCCTCCCCTCGGCGCCGAAGGCGTAGCAGCGGCCGCCCCCCAGGAAGGGGGTCGAGCGCGGGCCGTTGTTGTAGCCGAAGGGATCGACGAACCGGCTGGCGTAACCGTGCTTCCAGAGGGTGGCTCCGCTGCCGGCCTCCATCGCCTCGACCACCTCCCGGGAACCCTCCCGGTGGTGCAGCACCAGGATCCCCCCCAGGATCGAGGGCGCGCTGTAGCCGGTCCCCACCGGCCGGCTCCAGAGGAGGCGCTCCTCCATGCCCTCGAGGCTCTTCGCCAGCTCCGTCTCCTCGCTGCGGCCGTCGCCGCCCGGACCCAGGAGGCGGGGCCAGTCCCCGCCCGCCAGGGGAGGCCCGAGGAAGGGCAGCAGGGCCGCAATCCGAACGACGGAAGCTCCGGACATGGCCCCGAGGATAGCCGGTCCGGGCGGCGACGGGCAACCGTCCCGCGGGCCGCCGTCCGGCGGCCCGCGACGGCGAGAATTCTTGTCAATGGCGGGCGGATGGTTTCTTATCTGGCCCCACCGGGGGCCATGACAGACGAGAAGACCGATCCGAGAAGTCCGCACCGTCTGGCCTGGATCCTGGCGGCGGCGTTCCTCGTCCTCTACCTGGCCACCCTCAACTGGTGGGTGACCTGGGAGAGCCTTCCGGTGGTGGCCAAGGCCACCGGCTGGGACTGGTCCCCCCAGACCGAGAATCCCCTCCTGTTCCTCCTGCTGCTTCCGTTCCGGCTCCTTCCCGTCGGCGCCATACCGGTGGCGCTGAACGCCCTGAGCGCCCTGCTGGCGTCCATGGCCCTCTACCAGCTGGCCCGCTCGGTGGCGCTCATTCCCCAGGAGCCGCCCCGGGAGGGGCGGCGCCGGGAAGGGGGATTCGAGAGCGTCCTGAAGGAGGCGGGGACGGCCTGGATCCCCCCCGTGACGGCCTGCCTGGCCTGCGGACTGCAGCTGACCTTCTGGGAGAGCGCCACCTCGATGACCGGCGACATGCTCTCCCTGCTCCTCTTCTCCGTGGTGATCCGCTGCCTGCTGGAGTTCAGGATCCGGAGGGACAACCGGCTGCTCTTCCGCATGGCGCTGATCTACGGGATCGGGCTGCCCACCGACTGGGCCTTCTACGGATTCCTCCCCCTGCTCCTGGCCTCCCTGGTCTGGATCAAGGGGCTGCCCGCCTTCCGGCCCGCCTTCCTGCTGCGCATGGCCGGCTGGGGCTCGATCGGCCTGGCTCTCTACCTCCTGCTGCCCCTGGCCATCCTGATCCAGGGCCAGGCGGACTGGTCCGCCTTCCTGGAGCTAGTCAAGCTCCAGATCGGGAACCAGAAGAACCTGCTCCTCTCCTACCCACGCTCGGTGGTGATCCTCTCCCTGGTCCCCATCCTTCCGGTCCTGGTCATGGGGATCCGCTTTCCCCAGTCCATGGGGGAGATGGGCAACATGGGGCAGTCGCTGGTCACCTTCATGATCCGCGCCATGCACCTGCTCTTCCTGGGCATCTGCGTCTGGGTCGCCTTCGACCCCCTGGTCAGCCCCAGGCACATCTCCCACGAGCGGCAGCTGCCCGGCAGCTTCATCACCTTCTACTACCTGATCGCCCTGGCCATCGGCCACTACTCCGGCTACGCCCTGGCGGTGTTCGGACGGACCCCGGCCCGGCCGCCCCTGCGCCCGTCGCGGCGCAGGCTCCGGCTCCCTCCGCGGCTGGCGGCCTGCGCCATGGCGATCCTAGCGGCCTCGGCCGCCCTGGGGCTGATCTACCGGAACCTGCCCCAGATCCGCTGGAGCAACGGCGCCGCCATCGCGTCCTTCGGAAAGATGCTGCTGCAGGAGATGCCGCAGGAGAGGGCGCTGGTCCTCTCCGACCATCCCGATCTGGAGCTGTTCGCCCGCTCCTCCATGGCGCAGCTGGGGAAGGAGCAGCCCCACGCCTTCGTGATCACCGCCCTGATGGGCAACGCCAGCTACCGGCAGCATCTGCTGCAGGAGATCACGGGCTCCTTCCCCGAGCTGGCCGGACGGATGCCCGATCCGCTCAACATCCAGACGCTCCGGGAGGTCCTATCGGCGCTCGACCAGGAGGGGATCCCCCTCTGCTACCTCAACTACAGCTTCGGCTACTACTTCGAGCTGTTCGACCGCGAGCAGAGGGGGCTGGTGACCCGTCTGGTCCGCCATGACTCCGGGGGGGGGGACGATCCCCCTTCCCTCGGCCAGGAGCGGATCGGCGCCAACCTCCAGTTCTGGGAGGAGATGGGATCGGGGCTTTGGCCGGAGGCTCCCGCGGAGATCCGGAGGAACCGGACCGGCCTCCGCCTGAGCACGTGGATCTCCCGGGAGCTCAACCACTGGGGCGTGATCCTGCAGAGGGAAGGGAGGACGGAGGAGGCCGGGGAGGCCTTCGAGGGCGCCCTGGAATGGAATCCCGTCAACCTGAGCGCCGAGCTGAACCAGAGGCAGAACCGCCTCCTGCGGGGCGAGGAGGGGAAGCCCTCCGAGATGACCGGCAGCGAGAGCACCGTGTTCAGGAAGCAGTACCTCGGGAGCATCGACAGGCTCCTGCAGATCCACGGACCGGCGGACACCGCCCAGATCAACGCGCTTCTGGCCGACGCCCTCTCCGGCAACAACCCGATGCGCTCGCCCCGCCAGGCCGCCCGGCACTACCACCGCGCCTTCCAGCTCGATCCCGCCTCCGGAATCCAGAGCCTGAAGCGCTCGGTCGAGGAGAACCTGGTGGCCGGCCTTCCGGAGCTGGTCCTGGAGCAGATCGGCCTGATCCGCCAGCCGGACCCGGATCGGCGCCTGGATCTGGATCCCGCCCTGGAAACCGACCTGGCGATCTGGGAGGCGCGCGCCCTGTTCGACATCGCCGGCAGGCAGGAGTCCCCCTCGTTCGGGAAGGCCCAGGATGTCCTCGAATCGGCCCTGGAGCGGGATCCCGGCAACCTGCGCCTGAAGATGAACCTCCACAATCTCCACCTGATCCTGGGGAACAACCAGGAGGCGATGTCCATCCTGGAGGAGCTGCTGGCCGGAGATCCCGGCAACCCGGCCCTGCTGCTCAGCAAGGCGGTGGTGCTCATCCAGATGGATCTATTCGACGAGGCGGTGGAGGTCACCGGCTCCCTCCTGGAGGAGGATCCCGGAAACCTCCAGGCCCTGCTCAACCAGGCCATCGCACACCGGAAGGGGGGGAGGCTCGAGGAGGCCCGGAAGGACTACCTGAAGGCGGACGGGATCCAGTCCGGCCTGCCCCTGGTCCTCTTCGGCCTGGGCCAGATCGAGGAGGAGGCCGGCAACGCCGAGGAAGCCATCGGCTACTACCAGCGGTTCCTGGACAGGGCCGCTCCCGGCACCAAGGAATACCAGATGGTCGAGGAGTCCCTCCAGTCCCTGGCGAGCCCCGGGGAATAGGGACCCCGAATGAGAGTCTGCCATGTGATCACCCGCCTCATCGTGGGGGGGGCGCAGGAGAACACGGTGGACACGGTCCTGGGACTGGCCGGGGATCCCTCCTTCGAGGTGGAGCTGGTCAGCGGCCCTACCCCGGGAGGCCATGCCGAGGGCAGCCTGCAGTCCCGGGTCGAGTCGCGCCCGGGCCTTCTGACCGTGATCGCCGACCTGGTCCGCCCGGTCTCTCCCCCTAGGGACCTGCGCGCCTTCCTGGCCCTCTTCCGCCACTTCGCCAGGCGCCGGCCCCGGATCGTCCACACCCACAGCGGCAAGGCCGGGGTGCTGGGAAGGCTGGCGGCCCGGGCGGCCCGGGTCCCCTGCATCGTCCACACCATCCACGGCCCCTCCTTCGGCCCCTTCCAGGGGGCTCTGGGCAACGCCCTCTTCGGCGGCGCCGAGCGACTGGCCGCCCTCTGCACCACCCACTTCGTCGGCGTGGCGCACGCCATGTGCCGCCAGTACCTGGACCACGGGATCGGGAAGGAGGGCATGTACACCACCATACGCAGCGGCTTCGACATCGCCCCGTTCCTCCGGGCCGGCAACGATCCCTCCCTCCGCCGGCAGCTGGGCATCGAGCCCGGCGATCTGGTGATTGGCAAGGTGGCCCGGATGGCGCCGCTCAAGGGCCACAGGGACCTGATCGAGGCCGCCGGGCCGATCCTCGAGGCCTGCCCCCGCGCCCGCTTCCTGCTGGTCGGGGACGGTCCGCTCCGGCCCGCCCTCCAGGCCATGATCGAGGAGCGGAACCTCTCCGGCCGCTTCGTCCTCGCCGGACTGGTCCCGCCGGACCGGGTGCCCGGACTGGTGGGGATCATGGACGTCCTGGTGCATCTCTCGGCACGGGAGGGGCTACCCCGCTCCCTCCCCCAGGCGCTGGCCGCGGCCAGGCCGGTCGTGGCCATGGACGCGGACGGGGCCCGGGAGGTGTGCCTGGACGGACGCACCGGCTTCCTGATCCGGCAGGGGGACACGGCCTCCCTGGCCAAGCGGGTCCTCCTGCTGGCCGGCGATCCCGGGACGAGGCGGCGGATGGGCCGCAGCGGGCGGGATCTGGTCAGGAAAGATTTCGCCGTCGAGAGGATGGTCGAGGGGATCGCCGGCCTCTACCATCGCCTCGCGGGCGGCCCCGGAGGCCCCCGCCCGAGTGCGGCGGAACCAGGAAGCCATGCGCTTCATTAGCAACATCTACGAGCGGCTGCAGCGCTCCCCCAAGCGGATCGTCTTTCCCGAGGCGGAGGATCCGCGGGTGCTGCAGGCCTCCCGGCAGTTCTACCTCCTGCGCCTGGGCTCCCCCATCCTCCTGGGCGACCGCACCCGGATCAAGAACCTGGCCGACGACCTGGGGATCGCGCTGCACGGGATCCGGATCATCAATCCCGCCACCAGCCCCGATCTGGAGCCGTTCTGCCGGCACTTCTTCAACCTGAGGAAGGACCGCAGCGTCTCCATGGAGAAGGTCCGGGAGACGGTGGTCCTTCCCAACTACTTCGGCTCCCTGCTGGTGGCGCTCAACCATGCCGACGGGATCGTCTCGGGCGTGAGCGAGGCGTCGGACTCGGCGCTGCGCCCCTTCTTCCGGGTGATCCAGACCACCCCCGGCCGCAAGGCGGCCTCCAGCTGCATGGTGCTGGAGCTGGAGGACTCCCGCTTCGGGGAGGACGGGGTGCTCTTCATGGGGGACTGCGGGGTGATCCCCTCCCCCACCAGGGAGCAGCTGGCCGAGATCGCCATCTCCACCGCCCAGCTGGCGCGCCACCTGACGGGGATCCACCCCAAGGTCGCCCTGCTCTCCTACACCACCCACGGGGATCCCTCGGTCGGGCAGGTGGCCTGCATCCAGCAGGCGGTGGAGCTGGCCCGGAGGAAGGCGGCCGAGATGGATCTGAAGGCCGACTTCGAGGGGGATCTGCAGGTGGACGCCGCGCTGATACCCGACTTCGCCGCGGTGAAGCTCCCCCGCAGCCAGGTGGCGGGGACGGCCAACTGCCTGATCTTCCCGGACCTCAACTCCGGGAACATCGCCAGCAAGATGGTCCGCTACGTCTCGCGGGCCAACGCCTACGGGCAGATCCTCCTGGGGCTCAACCATCCCGCCGCCGACGTCTCGAGGGTGGCCAACGCCCACGACATCCTGGGGGCGGCGGCCATCCTCGGGATGCAGGCGGTCAAGTATCCCGATCTCTACCGCGGATCCCGGGACCTCCTTCCCCCCGAGCCCGGCCCGGCGGGCTCCCCCGCCGGAAGCGCGTGAAGATCCTCAAGAACACCTCCACGCCCCGGCTGTTCATCGCGGCGACCCGCCAGAACGACGGCAAGACCACCACCTCGGTGGGCCTGCTGGCGGCCATGCGCAGCGCCTTCCCCCGCATCGGCTACATCAAGCCGATCGGGCAGCGGCTGGTGGAGGCCAGCCACCGCATGGTCGACGAGGACACCGTGCTGATGGACAAGGTCTACGGCCTGAACTGCCCCATCGACGAGATGAACCCCATCCCGGTGGAGCAGGACTTCACCAAGCAGTACCTGAGGAGCTCCCACAACGAGGTGCTGGCCTGCCGCATCCAGCAGGCCTTCGACCGGGTGGCCTGGGAGAAGGATCTGGTGGTCTGCGAGGGGACCGGCCACGCCGGAGTGGGCTCGATCTTCGACCTCTCCAACGCCCGGGTGGCCAACCTGGTGGGAGCCAAGGTGCTGATCATCACCCGGGGCGGGATCGGCCGGGCCCTGGACGACATCGCCCTCAACCAGGCCCTCTTCGAGAAGGAGGGGGTCTCGATCATCGGGGTGATCCTCAACAAGGTGATCCCGGACAAGATCGGATACGTCTCCGAGCTGGCGCAGGAGGGCCTCCGGCGCAGGGGGCTCAGGCTGCTGGGCGCGATACCCCACAAGCCCCTGCTGTCGAGCCCCACCATCGATCTGATCCGCGAGGAGCTGGAGGTGGAGCAGATCAACCGGTCGCCCCGGATCCACGCCGTGGTAAAGGGCCTGGTCATCGGGACCATGAACCCCGCCAGCGTCCGCCGGTTCCTCCGCCCCGGAGCACTGTTCATCCTCTCGGGAGACCGGGACGACCTGATGAGAGCCCTCTTCGCCGAGGTCGATCCGGAGACCACCGAGGGGCTCTCCGGGATCATCCTGGCCGAGGGCGCCCGGCCCTCCCCCGCCATGCTCCGGCGCATCGAGAGCCTGCCCTGCCCGGTGTTCCTCTCCAGGCAGGACAGCTTCGAGGTCTCCACCCGGATCAAGGAGGCGATCGTGAAGACCCGGCCCGGCGATCTGGAGAAGATCACCCTGATCCGGGACCTGGTGCGCAAGCACGTGGACATCTCCCGCATCATCGGGGCCATCACGTGAGCGCCCTGCTCCAGCGCCTCCGGCCCGGGCACCGGGATCTGCCCGTCTACCGTCCGGGCCTCCCCGTGGAGGAAGTCGCCCGCCGGCTGGGCATCCCCCGGGAGGGCATCGCCAAGCTGGCCTCCAACGAGAATCCGCTGGGCCCCTCCCCCGCCGCGATCGAGGCGATGAGGCATTGCGCCGGGGCGATGCACCGCTATCCGGACGGAAGCGCCCGCCGCCTCCGGGGGGGGATCGCCGAGGCGCTGGATCTCGATCCGGACCAGGTGATCCTGGGCAACGGCTCCAACGAGCTGATCGAGCTGGCGGGCCACGCCTTCCTGGGCGGTCCGGAGCGCAAGGCGGTGGTCTCCCAGTACGGCTTCGCCATCTACGGCCTGGTCGCCCGGCTCTTCGGCTCGGAGGTGGTCGCCGTGCCGGCCCGGGACCATGCCAGCGACACGGAGGCCATGCTCCGGTCCCTCTCCTCCGGCGCCAGGGTCCTGTTCATCGCCGAGCCCAACAACCCCACCGGAACCCAGGCCGGCAGCGAGGCGCTCCTGCGCCTGATCCGGGAGGCGCCCGGCGACGTCCTCCTGGTGGTGGACCAGGCCTACGGCGAATACCTGGAGGATCCCCCCGACCTGCTTGCGCTGGTGCGCGACGGCTCGCAGGCCAACCTTCTGGTCCTGCGCACCTTCTCCAAGATCCACGGCCTGGCCGGCCTGCGCATCGGCTACGGCCTGGGCTCCCGCTCCCTGATCGGGGCCCTGGAGAGGCTCCGCCAGCCCTTCAACACCAGCGCCATGGCCCAGGAAGCGGCCCTGGCGGCCCTGGGGGACGCCGGGCACGTCGAGAGGTCCAGGCGCCACAACCGCCGGGAGATCGGCCGCTTCGAGGCGTTCTGCCGGCGGCGCCGGTGGACCTACCTCCCTTCCCTGGCCAACTTCGTCCTGCTCCGCACCGGGGACGGCAGCCGGGCCTTCGACCTGCTGCTGCGCCAGGGGATCATCGTCCGGCCCATGGGGGGCAACGGGCTGCCGGAATGGATCCGGATCACCATGGGCACGCGGGAGGAGAACGAGCGCTGCCTCCAGGCCCTGGACGGGATCCTGCCTACAGCAGCGTCGAGCCGTCCCCTCCCCCTATCCTCCCCACCTGCTTCTTGACCGTCTCCACGTTGGTGGTCAGCTGGTACATGGTCTCGAAGAGCCGCTCCTGGACCTCCTTGTGGCCCAGATGCGGCACCGCCTGTGTGATCCGCATCATCTCCCTGGCCATGGCGGCGCAGGCCTCCTTGATCCGATCGACCGCCTCTTCCTCTTCCATCCCTGCGCCCTACTCCAGTCCCAGCTTCTTGCGCCCCTCGGCCGAGATCATCGACTGGTGCCAGGGCGGATCCCAGACCAGCTCCACCGTCGCGTCCTCCACTGCGGGAAGCGCGACGAGCTTCTCCCGCGCGTCGCCGGCGATCACCTCCCCCATGCCGCAGCCCGGAGCGGTGAGGGTCATGCGGACCAGCACCCGGTAGCGGCCGTTGGGAAGGGCCCGCTTCTCCATGTCGTAGACCAGCCCCAGATCCACGATGTTGACCGGTATCTCGGGGTCGTAGCAGTTGCGCAGCGCCCCCCACACGTCCACTTCCTCGTCGACCGGCTCCTCGACCAGCGCCTCCCGTCCCAGCGCGTCGGCATCCCGGCCCTCGATGCGGTAGAGGGCTCCCTGGGCATGGACGGTGAAGGCCCCCCCCAGCTCCTGGGAGATGTACGCGGTGACGCCCTTGCCCAGCGTCTCGCGCCTGCCCGAGGGAATGGCGGTGGCCTCGACATCACGGGAGAGCTCGATGGGGGGCGATACGCTCATGCCCCGATGGTGGCGCACATCCCCCCGTGGCTCAACGGCAATGCGCCCTCCTCGCCCGCTCGGGACCGTCCGTCCCGAAGGGGAGAAGCCCCCGGCCCCGAGCAGCCGATCTCCAAGGACGCGCTCACATGGCCTCCCGCCTCCCCCTGCAGGGACCGTGCGGGCCCGGAGCGCCCTTTTCCTTCCCCGGGGCGAGTCCCGATGCCGGCCGTGCCGCTGTGCGACGCTTCCGGTCCGGTTCCGCAGGCGCTCCGCTTCCCGGGCGCGCTGCCGTGCGCAGCGCGCCGCACGTGCGCCTCTCCCCGTCATGCCTTCACTCTCCCCCGCCTGCAGCGGGAGCTCTCCTCCAGCGCAGGCGGACAGCGCCGCAAGAGCTGCTCCGGAGACGCCGGCAAGAAGCAGATGGCCCGTCGCCGGATCCCGATCGAACCTCCGGAAGGACCGGGAACGGCCCGCGTGCCGCCCGGGCTGCATGAGGCGGAATCCCGCTGCCGCCGGACCGCTTCGCCTCGGAGGAGCGGATCGCCAGTCCCCGAGACGCCACCGGCAGGCGGGTCCAAGGGCTTCTTGCAGCCCCGGCGCCTGCCGGGGCATGCTCCGTGCGCAGCACGGACAAGCCAAGCGTGAGCGAGATACTGGTCATCGGACACCGCAACCCCGACACCGACAGCATCTGTTCGGCCATCGGCTACGCCGAATTCAAGCGGCTCCAGGGCGAGGCCAAGGTGGTCGCCGCCAGGTGCGGAGACATCAACGACCGCATCGACTTCGTGCTGCGGGAATTCGGGATGGCGCCTCCGCGCTTCGTGGCCGACGTCTCCCCCAAGGTGAGGGACGTGATGCAGCACCAGGTGTCGAGCATCGCCCCGGACGCCTCCGCCAGCGAAGCGCTCTCCATGATGGAGGCCGGCAACATCCGGGTGCTGCCGATCATGGACGAGGACCGCTACTGCCACGGCCTTATCTCGGTGTTCAAGATGGCCCGCTTCCTGATGCCCTCGGGCAGAAGCTTCCGCTCCCGGCAGGTCGTCGCCAGCATCGGGGCCCTTTGCCGCAACCTCGAGGCCGATCTGAAGTACGCCACCCACGCGGACCGGGAGGAGGACCTGATCCTGATGGTCGGAGCCATGAGCCGCGAGTCGCTGGAGCGGCGGCTCCCCGGCTATCCCGCCCAGAGGCTGGTGGTGATCACCGGAGACCGGAGGGATGTCCAGGAACTGGCCATCGGGCACGGCGTCAGGGCGGTGATCGTCACCGGAGGGCTCGAAGTCGACGAGGCCGTGGTAGAAGCGGCCCGCGGCAGCGGAGTCTGCCTGCTGGTCTCGCCGCTCGACTCGGCCAGCACGGTGATGCTCTGCCGGTCGTCCATCGGGGTGGAGCACATGAAGCACGAGCACTACCTGAGCTTCCAGGAGCACGAGCGCATCGCCGACATCCGGGAGACGGCGGTCGCCTCCCGCTTCCTGGCCTTTCCGGTGCTCGACGCCCACAAGCGGGTGGTGGGGGTGCTCTCCAAGACCGACCTGCTCAAGCGGGTGGACCGCAAGCTCATCCTGGTGGATCACAACGAGCTGAGCCAGGCGGTGGCCGGAGCCGATCAGGTGGAGATCGTCGAGATCATCGACCATCACCGCATCGGCCCCTTCACCTCGGCCGAGCCCATGCTCTTCGTCAACCGGCCGGTGGGCTCCACCTGCACCATAGTCGCCGACCTGTTCTTCACCTACGGCCTTCCCCTGGCCCGCCCCGTCGCCGGGCTGCTGATGGCGGGCCTCATCTCCGACACCCTCAACCTGACCTCCCCGACCACCACCCAGCTGGACGCCGCCATCCTGGGCCGCCTCTCGTCCATCACCTCCCTGGATCCCGAGAAGTTCACCCAGCGGCTCTTCAGCTCGGGGTCGGTGCTCACCTCCCGTCCGGTCGAGGAGGCCATCGCCGCCGACTGCAAGGAGTACGAGCATTCGGAGCGCCGCTTCAGCATCGCCCAGATCGAGGAGATCGGCTTCAAGAGCTTCTGGGATCGCGAGGAGGGCATCGGGCGGGCCCTGGAGGCCTACCGGAACGGCAAGGGCCTCTACTTCTCGGGGCTGCTGGTCACCGACGTGGTCCGGCAGAGCTCGCTGCTCCTGCTGGCCGGCGAGCCGGAATTCCTCTCCCGGATCCACTACCCCCGGACTCGCCCGGGAGTCTACCAGCTCAAGGGCGTGGTCTCCCGCAAGAAGCAGCTGCTTCCCTACCTGATCCACACCCTGGAGCACCTGGTCAACCGGTCGGTCTCTCAGCTGGCAGGGCTCTCCCCCGACGAGATCACCGCCCGCAACCAGGAGTGCCTGATCACCGGAAGGGAGCACCTCAAGGTCCTGCTCTCCTCCACCGAGGACTCCGACATCCACTACGCGCTCCAGGATTCGGAGGCCCTGGTCGCCAGCCTGGAGCGCTCGCTGGGGAAGCATCGGGCGATCCTTTCCTGCCTGCTGCTCTGCGAGCAGGACTCGCACATCTCGGTGCTGTTCGCGGCCGGCGAGGACCAGCTGCTCCAGGAGCTGGATCTGCCGCTGATCAAGGACAGGGTGTACGAGGTGTCCAAGGGACGGGCCAGCAGGGACTTCGTGGTCGAGATCCTGAACCAGCTGATGGACTCGCCGGCGGCCGGAGCCATCCTCCCCGGAAGGCCATGAAGACCCTCTGGATCCTGCGCCACGCCAAGTCCAGCTGGAAGGACGGATCGCTCGCCGACTTCGACCGCCCCCTCAACGGCCGGGGCCGGCGCAACGCGCTCGACATGGCCCGGCGGCTCGCAGCCCGGCATGCGGTTCTGGACCGGGTGGTCTCCAGCCCGGCCCTGCGGGCCCGGCAGACGGTGGAGATCTTCGCCGGGGAGCTGGCCATCCCGCCCGAGTCCATCGACTGGACCCCCTCGCTCTACGAGGCTGGAACCGAGACCTGGTGGCAGACCGTCGCTCAGCTCGATCCCGGCTGGAATTCGGTCCTGATGGCCGGCCACAACCCCGCCATCACCCAGCTGGTCCGGCAGCTGGGGCTCTCCAGCCTGCAAAACGTGCCCACCTGCGGCCTGGCCGAGTGCCGCGCCCCCAGCTGGAACGCCTTTCCCGAGGGCTCCGTCGCCTCATTCGACCATCCCCGCAAGACCGCGCCGTAGGAGGCCCCCGGGGACTTGATCGGCCAGGGGCCCCCGGCCATCATCGATCCATCCCATGAGACACCTCCTGGCCCTGCTCCTCCTCTGCCCCTGCCTCCGGCCCGCGGTCGCCGAGTCCCGGGATCCCTCCCGTCCCAACATCGTCTTCATCCTGGCCGACGACCTGGGCTACTCGGAGCTGGGATGCTACGGGCAGACGCTGATCCGGACGCCCCGGATCGACCGGCTGGCCCGGCAGGGCATGCGCTTCACCCGTAGCTACTCCGGCAGCGCGGTTTGCGCCCCCTCGCGCTGCGTGCTGATGACCGGGCGCCATCCGGGCCATGCTTCGATCCGGAACAACGGGGAGATCCGGCCCGAGGGACAGCGGCCCATCCCCCGGGAGGAGCCCCTCGTCTCCGAGCTGCTGGCCCGGCGGGGGTATGTATGCGGAGCCTTCGGCAAGTGGGGTCTGGGCTTCCCCGGATCGGAGGGAGACCCGGTGAAGCGGGGATTCTCCCGGTTCTTCGGGTACAACTGCCAGAGGCATGCCCACAGCTACTATCCCTCCTACCTGTGGGACGGGGACCGGCGCATCTCGCTCGACAACGATCCCCCCGTCCCCGGACATGCCGGCTTCGCTCCCGGAGAGCGCTCCGACCGGCCCGAGGACTACGCACGCTTCCAGGGAAGCGACTATGCTCCCGACCGCATCAACCAGGCGGCGCTCGACTTCGTGAGGGAGAACCGGGACCGTCCCTTCTTCCTCTACTACCCCACGGTGATCCCCCACCTGGCCCTCCATGTGCCCGAGGACTCGGTCCGGGAGTACGCCGCCCTGGGATGGGAGGATCCCCCCTTCGCCCGGCCGCGGGGAGGCTACACCCCGCACTTCACTCCCCGG
The DNA here is from genome assembly GCA_965221075.1 of Limisphaerales bacterium. Taxonomy (GTDB): domain Bacteria; phylum Verrucomicrobiota; class Verrucomicrobiia; order Limisphaerales; family AAA164-E04; genus UBA2970. Next base: position 1,454,853 of record OZ244865.1, on the reverse strand, counting down.
GCGGCCTACGCCGCCATGATCACCCGGCTGGACACCTACGTGGGACGCATCCTCGATCTGCTGGAGGAGCTGGGCCTGGAGGAGAGCACGCTGGTGGTGTTCACCTCGGACAACGGCACCACCCATCTCAAGGAGGAGGTGGACTACGACTTCTTCGAGAGCGTTCGCCCCCTCAGGGGGCTCAAGGGCTCGCTATACGAGGGCGGAGTCCGGGTTCCCCTGATTGTCCGCTGGCCTGGGAAGATCCGGGCCGGCAGCGTCAGCGACTTCCGCACCGGCTTCGAGGACTGGCTTCCCACCCTGCAGGAGCTGGCCGGGGGCGAGCCGGTGGAGAGCGACGGAGCGAGCCTGGCGGGACTGCTCCAGGGCGGGGCTCCCCCAGAGCGGGAGTACCTCTACCGGGAGTTTCCCGGCTACGGGGGGCAGCAGGCGCTGTGGACGGGCCCCTGGAAGGGGATCCGCAGGAACATGCTCCAGAGGAGCAATCCCGATCCGCTCAAGATGGAGCTCTACCACCTGGACAGCGACCCCTCGGAGTCGAACGACCTGGCCGAAGAGCGCCCCGAGGTGGCGGAGCGGATAGCCTCCCTGATGGCGGAAGCGCGCCGTCCGTCGCCCCGCTTCCCCTTCCCGCCCCTGGAGTAGGGCCTGTTAGCTCCATCTCAGGACCAAATGGATGAAACTGAACAGTACTGATCCCGCAAAAAATGTGAATTATCTGGCGATATGGACCGGAACTTGGCACTTGAACAACAGTGGATCGACTGTATAGCACGACCTTATGAGGAAGGTTGCGACGTTTTTGGTATTGGGGCTGGCGCTGGTGTCGGCACTGGCCTGGATGCAATGGAGCAATGCCGGCAATCTCAAGGACAAGAGGTTGGAGGCAACGAAAACCCACGAGCTGGTTAAGCAGGAGAATGCCAAGCTCAAGATGGAGCTTGAGAAGGAGCAGAAGAAGTCGGCCGATCTGGAAGAGGATGCCAGCGAGGTTCACAGGCTCCGCGGGGAGGTCGCCCGCTTGACACGCATTGCCACCGAGATCGATCGGGTGAAGTCTGAACTGAGCCGTCTGGAGCAGGAGAACCAGTCTCTCAGGAGGAACAGGGATGCGGAAAGCTCTCGTCCGGAGCTGGCCTCTGGAGCGGGGGATGTGGAGGACAGCCAGATTCCTGGGCTGTTTCCCAAGGACGAGTGGATCTTCCGTGGGTCCAAGACGCCTGAAGACACCTTGGTATCCTTTTTTTCGACATTGATTGAGGGAAATGTCGCAAATTCACTCAAGCTTATGAGCCCCAGGATGCTGGAAAAGATGCCCGAGTTGATGAGGGAGATGTCAGACCAGAAACTCGAGCAGTTTGCTGCCAAGTTTAATGGATCTATGGAACATTGGACCGGGATACATGTGCTCGGATCGACACAGATCTCCGACGATATCATCAATGTAAGCATCCAACCCAAGGGAATTGGGTTAGAGCAGTTAGAGTGGCGGCCCGCCTACGACAACTTAGACTTAACGAATGTAAAGGTTATGGTCCCTGTTCAAATGCGTCAGATCGACGGGAACTGGTTGCTCGACGACCCAAACGGACCGTTGTCGATGTTGATCGGTTTTGGCATTTTAGGAGGCGATTTCTGGTAGATTCCTAGGATCCGCTGCCCAGGCCCAGGGCCACCTTCGCTCCGCCCTGCCCCAGAAGGCGCCGGGATTCCTCCAGCAGGAAGGCGACGTCCTCGAAGGGCTCGTAGCTGATGTCCTGCCAGCGGACCGCCCCATCGGGGCCGACGAGGAAGGTGCCGTGCATGGGAACGCCCTCGAAGTCGTCGAAGGCCCGGTAGAGGCGGAAAATGTCCAGGGAATGGTTGGACAGGATGGGAAAGGGCATCTTCTCCAGCATCTCGCTCTTCTGGAAGGACTCCTCCAGCTGGGCGGGGGTCTCGGTGCTGATGGCGACGATCGAGATGTCCTGCAGGGCGAAGTCCCCGGCGCGAGGAGAGAGGGCCGCCAGCTGCTCCACGCAGTGGGCGCAGCCGTAGCCCAGGTAGAAGACCATCAGCAGGGGCCTGCCCCGGTAGTCGGCCAGCCGCACCGGCCCGGCGTCGGCTCCCTGGAGAGTCCAGGCGGGAGCCTCCCAGGGGCTCCAGCGGAAGGGGCCCAGGCCTTCGAGATCGGGACGGACTCCAACGTCGGAGGCGGCGACCGCCGGCTTCCTCCAGTCGCCTGTATGCCCCAGCTCGCACGACAGGGCGCTCAGGCGGCGGTAGAGGGGCAGGTCCTGGTCCATGTGGGCAGCGATCCCGCGCAGATCCTCGAAGCTGTCGGCCGCCTCGTCGGTCCGGCCCGTCTGCATCAGGATCTCCACCAGCGCTCCAGTGACGGCGACCTGCCCGGGACTCCGCTCGGCCTGGCTCCGGATCAGCTCCACCGCCTCGTCCTCGTCCCCCAGGACCAGGCGGACGCGGGCCTTCTCTAGGCTGGAGAGCCCCTTGCTGCGATCCAGGTGCCCACGGGCGTCCTCGTGCCGGCCGTCGTGAAGGGCCTGGTACAGATCGAACCGGGCCAGGGCCCCCCTCAGGCTGGCGATGGAGCGGCCGAAGGGCCGCATCGCGTCCACCATGGCCTTGGCCACGTCCTCCTCGGACTTGTTCTCCTCGACAGCCTCGGCCTCGGCCTTGTCCCCGGCGTCGATGCGCTGCTTGCGCTTCTTCTCGAGCAGATCCTCCAGGGGCCGGCGCTCGGCCACGAGCCGCTCCCCGTCCCCCAGCTGCCAGGCCGCCAGTCCCAGAGCCGTCTGCCTGGAGACGATGTCGGACTCCTGCTCGGACGGTTCCAGGTACACGGTGCCGGCATGCTCCAGCAGGGAGTCCCACAGCTCGAAGCGGACCAGTGTCTCGATCAGGCGCCGACGGCCGTAGGACGAACTGCTGTTGCGCCGCTTCAGGGTGTTGTAGCGGGGATGGCGCGGAAGCTCGATCATGTTCCGGGCCAGGTCCACGGCATCCCGCGCTCTTCCCAGGTGGTTGAGGTTGCGGATGAGCCATTCGTTGTTGTGGGAGTAGTTGAAGATCTGATCGGGCAGGAGCCAGGTGCGCATCATGTGCGCGTGATCCACCCGCGCCGAGGCCTCCTGCTGCCAGGCCGCATCGGCGTACCGGTGCAGCCTGGAGTAGATGTGCCCCGGCATGTGCCACATGTGGGCGATCCCCGGAGCGCTCTGCCCGCAGAGGGCGGCCGAGGCCAGCGCCCGCCCGGGCTTCTCGTAGTCCCACAGGTGGATGCGGTAGTGGTGGGCGGGGTGCATGGGGCTGGCCTGGAACACCTCCTCCATCAGGGAGCTGACCGCCAGGTGGGATCCGATCGGATGCTGGCTGCGGTAGTGGTAGATGGCCCAGGCGAGAAAGGCCTTGGCCTCGGGATCCTCAGGATCCTCGAAGACCAGGGACTCCAGATCGCGGATGAACTGGCGGCTCCGCTTCTTGCGATCCTTCTCCGAGCCGTGGTAGTAGCGGTGGAGGCTCTCGATCCACAGGCGCTCCCTGTCCGAGACCCCGTCGACGCGTTCCTGGGCCTTGGCGATGAAGTCCTTGGCCCTCTCCGAGTTGTTGACATTGGCCATCGCCATGCCCCAGTAGGCCATTGCGCAGCCGGGCTGCAGGGCCGCGGCATGGCGGAAGCTGCGCTCGGCCTCCAGGTACCAGAAGCCGTGCAGCTGGCCGATCCCCTGGTCGAAGAACTCCTGCACCTCGGCCGAATCGGTGGTGATCTCCAGATGGACATCGCCGGTGCTCCCCATCAGCCAGGCCCGCTGGCGGGGACCCTCGTTGAAGGCCTCGCCGTGGGCCGAATGCCCGGCAGGAACCTCGGGAGGGTCGGGAGGATCCTCCGCTCCGGCGAGAAACACGGCCAGCGGGAGGAGCAGGGAGCAGTATCTCATTTCGGCAGGTTCGGCATGCTGACGGGGCCCACGGCATGGCAAGAGGCGGTTCCGAAGCCCGAGCCCTCCTGCAAGGCCGCTGCTAGCAGCCGTCTTGTAGGTCCGTGCTGACCGGCTGTCAAGGTCTTTGCAAATCGTTCGCAGGCTGCCCTGCGGCCTGCGCCGTGCCGGCAGGACGATCGGTTCCCCCGTCCGGGAATAAGGGATCGGGACGGCAGCGGAAGCCCCGCCACCGCGTCCGTACGCCGGCAGGAGCCTGCTCCTCCTGCGAGACTCTCCTCCGCGATCAGCGCCGGAATGCTCCCCTCTCCGATCCACCGGCGCTCCGCCCTGCTGCCTGCAGCGCCGTTCCGGGAACGCTCTTCCAATGCTTTCCTGCAGATCCTCGGCCCCAGGCAGGCGCCTGGGAGCCTGTCGGACACAGGCCTCTGCTGCTCGCCGAGGAGTCGGCTGACCGAAATGGAAGGAGCTGCGATGGGCTGGCGGCGCTCGCCATGCGGGGGCCACGCTGCCGGATCCGCGAAACGGCCGGATGCCCCCAGGATGGAAAAGGGCTTGCCGATGCAAGCCCGAAGAAAGGAGCCCAGGTCCGCCGTCATGTCTGCGCTAGCAGCAGGCGTTGGCGGATCGCGGAACTGGAAAGTCCGGGACCAGCTCCGGAGATCCGCAGCAGGTCCCTTCGTCGGCCAAGCGGATCCACGATCTGCCATGCTCCGGACCGCTGCCAGGCGCATGCCGGATCCTGGCCTCCCGGCACGTCTGGGCCGCTAGTGGTTGAACAGGAACTCCTTGGTGTTTATCAGCGCCCAGACGATGTCCTCGTAGGCCATGCGGACCGGATCCTTGTCCCCGTCGGGCTTGCGGCTCCGGATGTGCTCCAGCGCGAGATCCAGCTCGTCGGCCTTGGGGTAGCGCGAGAGGGCGGCGAGGTAGAGGTCGCCGATCTTCTCCTCGTGGCTCCGGGCGGCGTCGGCTGCCAGCCGGGCCGCACGGCCCGAATCCGCGGCCAGCCGCTCCTGCAGCGACTTGGAGTTGAGCAGGTGCAGGCTCTGGGCGAGGCTGGCGTCGGTGGAGCGCTCGCACTCGCAGCTGCTGGTGGCGTCGGGACGGCCGAAGACCGAGAGGAAGTAGTGGCTGCTGTTGAAGCTGTTGTCGGGCAGCTCCAGGGCCCTCGCATCGGGAGGCAGGCCGGCGAAGGACGGCCGGGCCCCCAGCAGGTGGTGGACCGAATCGTAGAGGGACTCGGCCAGGAGGCGCCGGGGGTAGTAGCGGGAGAAGAACTGGCGGTCCACCGCGTTGTGCTGGTTGGGCAGGGAGCTCAGCTGGTAGGTCCGGGACCGGCAGATGAGGCGGACCAGGCCCTTCAGGTCGTAGCCCGAGTCCACGAAGCGCTCCGCCAGGGCGTCGAGCAGGGCCGGATGGGTGGGAGGATTGGTCACGCGCATGTCGTCCTCGGGATCCACCAGTCCCCGTCCGAAGAAGTGCTTCCAGTACCGGTTGACCAGGGAGCGGGCGAAGAAGGGATTCTCGGCATCCGTCATCCAGCCGACCAGCTGGCCGCGGGGATCCTCCGACGCGGAGACGGGGACAGGATCCTGGCCCAGGGGGGTGGGAGGCACGCTTCTTCCGGTCTTGGGGTTCGTCGCCGCGGCCCGGCCCGGGTTGTGGTAGACCATCTCGCCGCTGGAGCCCGGCCCGGCCCGCCGCCCCACCCGGGAGAAGTAGGCGGAGAGGCCGTAGTAGTCCTGCTGGCTCCATTTCTCGAAGGGATGGTGGTGGCACTGGGCGCACTGGAGGCGCACTCCCATGAACAGCTGCGCGGTGTCCTCGACCAGCTCGTTCTGGGAGCGCACCTGGCGGTACCAGGCCACCGGAGGGTGGTTCTCCATGTCCCCGGCCGCGCCGACGATCGCTCCGGCGAAGCGATCGTAGGGCATGTTGGCCCGCAGGCTCTCCCGGATCCAGCCGTGGAAGGAGTAGGTGCGCCTCCGGTCGTTGTCGCTGGTTCGACGGTTGCGGAGGAGGGCGCTCCACTTGTTGGCGAAGAGGGCGCTGTATCCAGGATCCTCGAGCATCCGGTCGATCCACTGCTCGCGACGCCCGGGACTGCCGCTCCGGAGGAATTCACGGGCCTCCTCGGCAGTGGGAAGCCGCCCCGCGATGTCCAGCGCGACGCGCCTCAAGAAGGCGGCGTCCCCGCTCAGTTCGGAGGGGGGCATCCCCACTTCCCGCAGCTTGGCGAAGATATGGCGGTCGATCAGGTTGGCCGGCTCGGGCAGGGAGCCGACCAGCGATCCCAGGGGGATGGTGGCCCGGAACACCGCCACCTGGGACTGGTAGCGCACCATCACCGCCACCTCGCCCGGCTGCTGGCGCAGCTGGACCCAGCCGTTCCCGTCCACCTCGGCCAGATCCTCCACGTTGGCCTCGAAGAGGGCGCTGCGGGTCACGTCGCGCCGGCTGCCGTCGCTGTATACGGCGGTGACCGACAGCTGCTGCCCCCCGCCCCGGCTCATCACCCGGCTCTCGGGAAACACCTCGATGGACTCGACCACCGGATCCTCGGCGGAGCCGTAGGGCATCCCCTGGCCGATCCAGCGGCGGATCAGGTCGTAGTCCATGGAGCCCCTCTCCAGTCGCTGGCCTCCGCCATGGGGCAGCTCCCCGGTGGCCTTGCGCAGGAGCAGGCTGTAGGCGGGCGAGCCGGGAAAGACGCGCCGTCCCCGGGACTCGTGGACCAGGTAGCGGTAGTCCTCCTCGGGCTCGAAGCCCAGGAGCGAGAGCCGGAAGCCGTTCTGCCCCCCGCTCTTGCCGTGGCATCCGCCCCCGTTGCAGCCCGCCTTGGTGAACACGGGAACCACCTGGTTGACGAAGCTGACCGGCTGCTCCTCCCCGAAGCCCTCCACCACCAAGGTCCGGGAGACCTCCTCGCCGCCGGGAAGGGAGGCGGTGATCGTCGCGCTTCCGTCTCCTAGGGGCCGGACCCACCCCGAAGCGTCCACCTCCACGATCCCCGGAGGCTCGGCCCGGTAGCCCGCCTGGCGGGTCGCGTCCTCGGGACGGGCGCCCAGCCGGGTGGCCACCAGCTGGAGGCGATCCCCACGCCCCTGAAGCAGGCAGGGGGTCCCGGGCCCGGCCCCCGCCGCATGGAGGGAGAGGAGCGGCTCCGGCTGCCCGCCTCCCAGCGCCGCCGGAGGCAGGGCGCCGAGCAGAAGCGCCGCAACGATGATGGAGCGCAGTGACTTCATGGCGGAACGCTATCCGATCAGCTCGGGAAGGGGCTGGCGTCCGTCGGTCAGGTAGTGCGGGCGCCCCGACAGGTCCGTGACCGTGTCCCGGTTCACGTCCAGTCCCATGTTGTGGTAGAGCGTGGCCAGGATCTCCTGGAAGTGGACCGGGCGGTCCTCGGCCTCGCCACCCAGCCGGTCGGTGGAGCCGATGGCCTGGCCGGTCCTCATCCCCCCGCAGGCCATCAGGGCGCAGGAGACCCGGGGCCAGTGGTCGCGCCCGGCGTCCTTGTTGATCTTGGGAGTCCGCCCGAACTCGCCCCAGACGATCACCGTCACCTCCCGGTCGAGGCCCCGCTGGTGCAGGTCGGTGACCAGGGAGTGGACTCCCTGGTCGAGCATCGGCAGGTCCTCGCGGCAGCGGGCGAAGTTCTTGCTGTGGTAGTCCCAGAACCCGAAGGCCAGGGTCACGCAGCGCACCCCCGCCTCCACCAGGCGCCGGGCGACCAGGAACTGCTCCAGGATCCGGGGAGCGGCGTCGCCCCGCACCGCGGGGTCCCCCCTGCCGTACATCTCGATGGTGCGGGGATCCTCCCGCTGGTAGTCCAGCGCCTCCAGCAGCCTCCCCGAGGAGAGGATGCCCAGGGCCTGCTGGTGGAACACGTCCAGCCCCTCCATGAGCCCCGCCGAGTCCGCCTCCCTCTGGAAGCGGTCGAAGCCCCGCCGCAGGGCCTCCCGGTCGCGCAGCCGCTCCAGGGTGACGCCGTTCAGGGTCATGTCGGCCCGGCAGTCGCCCTCGGGGCGGAAGGAGCGGTGCCCCACCCCCAGGAAGCCCGGAGTGGCGGCGTTGTAGGGCCGGTGCTTCATCCGGGGCTCCAGCCCCACGAAGGGAGGCAGGCCGGGCCGTGCCGGTCCCTTGAGCCGGGAGACCACCGCCCCGAAGGTGGGCCACCCTCCCGGGGGAGAGGGCGAGCCGAGGATGCGTCCGGTGAAGCACTGGTGGTTGCTGTGGTGGTCGCGGGCCCCGACCACCGAGCGGATGGGGACCAGCTTGTCCATGATCGAGGCCATGCGGGGCAGCAGCTCCCCGATCCGGATCCCCGGAACGCTGGTGGGGATCGAGGCGAACTCCCCCCGGATCTCCCGCGGGGCCTCCGTCTTGACGTCGAACAGGTCCTGGTGCGGGGGGCCGCCCGGCAGGTAGATCATGATGATCGACCTGCCGGCGCGCCCCTCCTCCGCCTGGAGCAGCTGGGGAAGCGCCAGGCCCCCCATCGCCAGGCCCCCGATGCGCAGGAAGCTGCGGCGGCTGATTCCGTCGCAGAAGCGGTGCGAGCCGCCGGGAAGGGAGAGCATGGAAGGGCCTCCCCGCCGGCTAGACCAGCTCGGGCATGGGACGGCAGCCGGGCTCCACCAGGAACTGGGGCCGGCCCGAGAGATCGGGGACGGTCGCCTTGTCGATATCGATGCCCAGGCAGTGGTAGAGGGTGGCGAAGACCTCCCCGAAGCGGACCGGGCGGTCGTAGGCCTCCCCGCCCAGCCGGTCGGTCGATCCGATGGCCTGGCCGGTCCTCATCCCGCCGCCGGCCAGGAGGGCGCAGGAGACCCGGGGCCAGTGGTCGCGCCCGGCGTCCTTGTTGATCTTGGGAGTCCGCCCGAACTCGCCCCACACCACCACCGAGACGTCCTTGTCCATCCCGCGCCGGTGCAGGTCGTTGACCAGGGCGGTGACGCCCTGGTCGAGCAGGGGCATGTCCTCCCGTCCGCGCTTGAAGTTGTTCCCGTGCCAGTCCCAGCGGCTGAAGGCCAGCGTCACGCAGCGGGCCCCGGCCTCCACCAGGCGGCGGGCCACCAGGAAGTGCTCCAGGTTCTTGGGTCCGCCGTCGGCCCGGTTGCGGGGATCCCCCTTGCCGTACTCCTCGCGGATGCGGGGATCCTCCCGGGAGACGTCCAGGGCCTCGGCCAGGCGGGAGGAGGTCAGGATCCCGAAGGCCTGCTGCTGGAAGGCGTCGGCCGCGTCCATGGCCCGGCTGGCCTCGGCGGAGCGCCGCATCCGGTCGAATCCGGCCAGGAGCCCCTGGCGGTCCTCGAGGCGGTCGAGGGTGACTCCGTTGAGGGTCATGTCGGCCTGGCCGGCCCCGTTGGGCTGGAAGGGGGCGTGGGCCGGGCCCAGGAAGCCGGGCTTGCCCGGATTGGCCCAGCGCATCTCCCCCATCCGGGGGGCCAGCCCCACGAACTGGGGCATGTCCGGGGCGACCGGATCGTGCAGCCTGGAGAGGACCGCCCCCATGGAGGGCCATCCCCCGGCCGGCGGCTTGGGCCGCCGCAGGGAGCGCCCGGTCATGCACTGGTAGGCGTCGTGATCGGGATCGGCCCCCACGATGGAGCGGATCACCGCGAAGCGGTCCATCATCCCGGCCAGCCGGGGGAACTCCTCGCAGATCCGGATCCCGGGGACCTTGGTTGAGATGGGGCGGAACTCGCCGCGGATCTCCGAGGGGGCCTCCATCTTCAGGTCGAACATGTCCTGGTGGGGCGGGCCGCCGGGCAGGAAGATCATGATCACCGCCTTCTGGGAGCTGCCGCCGCGCTCCTCGGAGCGGAGCAGATCGGGAAGCGCGAGCCCTCCCAGGCCCAGTCCGCCGATCTTGAGGAAGTTCCTGCGTGAGACGCCGTCGCAGAACCGAGATGCCGATCCGGGTATGGTGATCATGGTTCCTGCGAGCCGATCCCGGGCGGGGCGAAGAAGGGATCCCGGGAAAGGCTCTACCAGGGAAGGTCCCCCAGGGCGCTCACCTTGTCAAGGGACTAGTTCCCGCCAGGTGGGCGCGCCGGGAAGGATCGGGCCTGCCCCAGCCCCATCGCGGCCAGCGTCACCGCCAGGAACGGGGCGAGCAGGTTGAGGAAGCACCAGGGCAGGTAGTCGAGGGTGGCCACCCCCAGGGCGCCCGCCATGTAGGCCCCGCAGGAGTTCCAGGGGATCAGGGGCGAGGTGAGGGTTCCGGCGTCCTCCAGGGTGCGGGAGAGGTTCTTGGGATGGAGGCCGCTGGCGGGATAGGCGTCGCGGTACATGCGGCCCGGAAGGACGATCGAGAGGTACTGGTCGGCCGCCGCGGCGTTGGTGCAGAGGCAGGTGCCCACGGTGGAGGCCACCAGGCGGCCCGGCGAGCGCCCCAGCCGGAGCAGGGCCTCCAGCAGGGCGCGCAGGAAGCCGCAGCGCTCCATCACCCCTCCGAAGACCAGCGAGCAGAGGATCAGCGAGACGGTGTACATCATGCCGTCGATGCCCCCCTGGCTGAGCAGCCTGTCGAGGCCGTCGTTGCCGGTCCGGGATGCGTGGCCCCGCATGAGGGCGTCGATCACCTCCCGTACCGGCGCCCCCTGGACCAGCAGGGCCAGGAGAGCCCCCAGCAGGGCGGCTCCCAGAAGAACCGGGAGGGCCGGCATCCTCAGTCCGATCAGGAGGAGCACCAGGGCCGGAGGCGCAAGCAGGAAGGGGCTGTTCTTGAAGCTGCCCTCCAGCGCCCCGATCAGGCCCGCCACTCCGTCGGCGGGGCTTCCCGCCGAAGCGTCCCCAGCGCCGGCTGGAAGGCCTCCGGCTCCTTCGGCTCCCATTCCGGCCAGCCCCAGCACGAAGTAGAGAAGCAGCGCGGTCGCCAGGGCGGGCAGGGTGGTCCAGAGCAGGTGGCCGATGTGCTCGAACAGATCGGCTCCGGCCACTGCCGGGGCCAGGTTGGTGGTCTCCGAGAGGGGGGAGAGCTTGTCGCCGAAGTAGGACCCGGAGATGATCGCCCCGGCGGCCATCGGGAGGGACACGCCGAGCCCGCCGGCGATGCCGATCAGGGCGATGCCCGCGGTGGAGGCGGTGACCCAGGAGCTGCCGGTGCAGAGCGAGACCACGCAGCAGATCAGGCAGGAGGCCGCCAGGAAGTAGCCGGGATGCAGGATCTCCAGCCCGTAGCCGATCAGCATGGGCACGATGCCCGAGGCTATCCAGGAGGCGATCATCATCCCCACCACGCAGAGGATCAGGATCGCCTTCAGCCCGGCGTAGATCCCCTGGAGGGCCCCTTCCTCCATCTCCTCCCAGGTGCGGCCGCTCCAGAGGCCGGCCAGGGCGGCGGCCGCCGCGCCGCACACCAGCGGCACATGGGGAGGGAACTCCTTTCCGTAGATCAGGAAGGTCCCCGCCAGGAAGGCCGCCAGGGCGGCCACCGGGACCAGGGAGAGGGCGAGGGAGGGAGCAGGAGCGGGCTCCTGCCTCATCGGGCCTCTTGGAGGCTCCTCTCCCGCACGGCCCGGAACTCGTTGCCCTCGGACCAGGCCGGCCACCTCTCCTCGCGATCGATGCGCATCAGGACGCCCGCCAGGAGCTGCAGGTCCTCGACCGCCCCCGAGAGATCCCAGTCGGGCTTTATCTCGTCGGAGACCTTGTGGTAGTCGTTGCGGGTGTACTCGCCGCGCTTCTCCCGTCCGAAACCGGCGGGCCGTCCCAGGTACTCCGTGCCCGAGTCGAGGTAGAGGGCCGGAACGCCCTGCTTGGCGAACTGGAAGTGGTCGGAGCGGTAGTAGTAGCCCTTCTCCGACTCGGGATCCCCCTTGACCGTCCGCCCCTGCGCCGCCGCGGCCCGCTCGGCCAGCGAGTCCAGCGTGGAGGCCCCCCGCCCGATCACCACCAGGTCCCGGGTGCGCCCCCACTGGTTGAGCCCGTCCAGGTTGACGTTGGCCAGGGTGCGGCTCATGGGAACCACGGGATTCTCCACATAGTGCTGGGCCCCCAGGAGCCCCTGCTCCTCGGCGGCGGTGGCGAGGAAGAGCAGGGTGCGCTCGGGGCCCTTCTCCAGCGAGGCGAACGCCTGGGAGAGCTCCAGAATCCCCGCCACCCCGGTGGCGTTGTCGAGGGCCCCGTTGTAGATGGTGTCACCGTCCAGCCGCTCGTCGATCCCCAGGTGGTCCCAGTGGGCGGTGACCACCACCGCCTCTCCGGGCCGCCGGGTGCCGGGGATGCGGCCCATCACGTTGCGGCTGGCGATGCGCCGGTGCTCGCTCTCCAGGCGCAGGGTGAGGCGGGCGTCGAGGGGGACCGGCCGGAAGTCCCGGCTCAGGGCCCGCCGGCGCAGATCCTCCAGGTCGTGCCCCAGGGAGGAGAGCAGCCCGGCGGCCCGGGGGGCGCTGAACCAGGCCGCCACCGGGATCGCCTCCTCCCCTCCCTCCAGGGCGAAGTTCTCCCCGCTCCAGCTGTTGACCACCACGAAGTAGGGATAGCCTGCCGGTCCGGTCTCGTGGACGATCACCGCCGCGGCGGCCCCCTTGCGGGCCGCCTGCTCCAGCTTGTAGGTCCAGCGGCCGTAGTAGGTCATCGCCCTGCCCATGAACAGGGAGGGATCCAGCCGCTCCGGATCGTCCGGATCGGGGACCTGGGGATCGTTGACCAGCATCAGCAGGGTCTTGCCCTGGCAGTCGAGGTCCTTGTAGTCGTCCCAGCCGTGCTCCGGGGCCTCGACCCCGTATCCCACGAACACCATGGGGCTCTCCACCAGGTCCGTCCTCTCCTCGAGGCTCCCGGTCCAGGCCACGTAGTCCTGCGGGGCCTGCAGCGGCACCCGGCTCCCGGCGACGACCAGCTCGCCCCGGCTGGAGCTCCTCACCCCCACCAGCGGGACCTCCTGGGTCCAGCTCCCTCCGGGGAAGCCCGGCTCCAGGCCCATCCTCCGCCACTCCCCGACCAGGTAATCCACGGTCATCTCCTCTCCCTCGGAGGCCGGGGCACGCCCCCCGAAGGAGTCGTCGGAGAGGATCCGCACATGGCGCATCAGGTCGGCGGAATCGATGTGGCGGACGATCTCCGGCAGCTCCTGGGCGATCAGGGGGAGAGGCAGGATCAGGAGGGCAAGGCCGGACTTCATCGGACGGCCATGCTCGCCGATGGCTCGTGGCGGGAACAAGATCAAAGAGGGACCTTTACTCCCCGGGGGCGGTCGAGCAGCATGCGCCGCCCTGCGCAAGTGAGTCAGCACCGCCATCTGAGCATCGCCCTGGTGGGCAAGGACCGGCCGGGCCTGGTGGCCCAGGCCACCCGGTTCCTGTTCGACCGCGGGGTCAACATCGACGGCATCGAGCAGAACGTGCTCCGGGGCCGGTTCAACATGGCGATCGAGGCCTCCTGGGAGGAGGGCCGCTGGAGCCCGGACCAGGTGGGCCGGGAGCTGGAGGAGCTGGCCGGGAGCCTGGAGATGACCCTCCGCTTCCGCTGCCGGGCTCCGGGGGAGACCCAGCGCTTCGCCCTGTTCGTCACCAGGGAGGACCATGTCCTGCGGGGGATCCTCGAGGAGATCGAGGCGGGGAGCATCCGGGCGCGTCCGGTGGTGGTGATCTCCAACCACGGGGATCTCGCCCCCCTGGCCGGGGAGGCCGGCCTGGACTTCGAGCTGATCGAGTGGAGCGACCGCCGCAAGGCCGAGGACCAGGCGCTGGCCTGCCTGGAGCGCCATCAGGCGGACTTCCTGGTCCTGGCCCGCTTCATGCGGATCCTCACCCCCCACCTGGTCTGGCACTTCAAGAACCGGATCATCAACATCCACCCCTCCCTGCTCCCCAGCTTTCCCGGCCCCCAGCCCTACCGGCAGGCCTGGGAGCACGGGGTCAAGGTGGCCGGGGTGACCGCGCACTTCGTGGACATGCACCTCGACGAGGGGCCGATCATCGCCCAGGAGAGCTTCGAGGTGGCCCAGGGGATGAGCCTCCGGGAGATGGTCCTCGCCGGCCGCCCCCTGGAGACCCGGACCATGGTGCGGGCGATCCAGCTCTACCTGAGCCGGAACCTCGACGTGCACTGGGGCCGGGTCCAGGATATCTGATTTGACTTGGGCCGGCCCCCGTTCCTACCCTCCGCACGCCCAGGCGGGCAGGACGGGATCCCCTTCAGAATGAACCGAGGAAGAATCGTGCAGGTCATCGGGCCGGTGGTGGACGTTGAGTTCTCCGGCCAGCTGCCCGCCATCTACAGCGCCCTCAAGGCGGACTACTCGCTGGAGGGGAAGGACGTGGAGCTGGTGCTGGAGGTGCAGCAGCACCTGGGCGACGACTGGGTGCGGGCGGTGGCCATGTCCTCCACCGAGGGGCTCAAGCGGGGCAATCCGGTGATCGACACCGGCAAGCCCATCTCCATGCCGGTGGGCGATGGGGTGATGGGCCGGGTCTTCGACGTCACCGGACGGGCCGTGGACGAGAGGGGCCCGGTCGAGGCCGAGGCCTGGAACCCGATCCACCGGCCCGCCCCGGCCCTGATGGAGCAGGCCACCTCCCCGCAGATCCTCACCACCGGGATCAAGGTGATCGACCTGATCTGCCCCTTCCTCAAGGGGGGCAAGGTGGGCGCCTTCGGGGGCGCAGGAGTGGGCAAGACGGTGGTGATCATGGAGCTGATCAACAACATCGCCAAGCTGCACGGCGGAGTCTCGGTGTTCGCGGGGGTGGGCGAGCGCACCCGCGAGGGCAACGACCTCTACGAGGAGATGTCCGAAGCCGGGGTGATCGACCGGGAGAACCTGGCCAACTCGAAGATCGCGCTGGTCTACGGGCAGATGAACGAGCCGCCCGGCGCCCGCCTGCGGGTGGCCCTCTCGGGCCTGGCCATCACCGAGTACTTCCGGGACCAGAAGAACCAGGACGTGCTCCTCTTCGTCGACAACATCTTCCGCTTCTCCCAGGCCGGCTCCGAGGTCTCGGCGCTGCTGGGCCGCACTCCCAGCGCGGTGGGCTACCAGCCCACCCTGGCCGCCGAGATGGGCGACCTCCAGGAGAGGATCACCTCCACCAAGAAGGGATCGATCACCTCCTTCCAGGCGGTCTACGTCCCCGCCGACGACCTGACCGACCCGGCCCCGGCCACCACCTTCGCCCACCTCGACGCCACCATCGTGCTGGAGCGATCCATCGCCGAGCTGGGGATCTATCCCGCGGTGGACCCCCTGGCCTCCAGCTCCCGGGCCCTGACCGCCGACATCGTGGGCCAGGAGCACTACGACGTGGCCCGGGGGGTGCAGCGGGTGCTGCAGCGCTACAAGGACCTGCAGGACATCATCGCCATCCTGGGCATGGACGAGCTGTCCCCCGAGGACAAGCTCACCGTGTTCCGGGCCCGCAAGATCCAGCGCTTCCTCAGCCAGCCCTTCACCGTGGCCGAGGTGTTCACCGGATACCCCGGCAAGCAGGTCGACGTGAAGGACACCGTCCGGGGCTTCAAGGAGATCCTGGACGGCAAGCACGACGACGTCCCCGAGACCAGCTTCTACATGAAGGGCCAGATCGAGGATATCCGCCAGGAGAGCGAGTAGGAGGCCCGCATGGAACCGAGGCTGCGGCTGGAAATCGTCACCCCCGAGGCCCGGACCTTCTCCGAGGAGGTGGAGCTGGTGGAGCTGCCCGGGAAGGAGGGGGGACTGGGCGTCCGTCCCGGCCACGCCCCCCTGATGATCCGCATCGCGGCGGGGGAGATCTCGGCGCTCCAGGACCGCCGGAGCCGCTACCTGGCGGTGGGCGAGGGATTCGCCGAGATCGGCCCTGACAAGGTCTCGGTGCTCACCGACATGGCCGTCGATTCCGAGGAGATCGACCTGCAGCACGCCGAGGAGGCCCGGAAGCGGGCCGAGGCCCGTCTCAAGGAGAAGCTCTCCGACGAGGAGGAGGCCCTGGCCAAGGCCTCCCTGATGCACTCGCTGACCCAGCTGCGGGTCAAGCGCCGCCGCCAGGGCGGCGCTCCTCCGGCCTGAGCCCCGGCTCCCCTGCCCGCAGCCCGCCCCGGAAGGGTTCCCGCGGAGGCCGGAACCGCCGGACGGGCCGCTTCTTCCCCCCCGGGCCGGATCGGCGCCAGGCGCCTCCGGGCCGCCCCCCCTCCGGGGAGCCGCCTGCGGGGTCCGGTCCGGCCCGGAGAGCCCCGTTCCAGCGGCGGGCGCCCGGGGGAGCGGGCCGGCTTCCCGGCTTGACCTGCCGGGGGGAATGCCCCATGATCGCCGCTCCATGGCTTGCGAGCCCTAGAGAGGGCCCAGAGTTCGAGCCGGCGGGAGGGATCGGCTCCGCCGCCGGCGGCAAGGCGCTCTGGGCGTGCGCGGAGCGGCTAGGACCTTGTGAACAACGAACTACTGGCAGTACTGGATCACCTCGAGCGGGAGAAGGGCATCGCCAGGCAGACCCTGCTGGACGCCGTGGAGGAGGCCCTGACCGCCGCCGCCCGCAAGATGCTCGACCCCAGCCGCGAGGTCCGGGTGGCGATCGACCCCGACACCGGCGAGTTCAAGGCCCTCAGCAGCCTGGAGGTCAGCGAGGAGGTCGTCAACGACAAGCAGCAGATCGGCCTCGAGGCCGCCCGCGGGATCCGGCCCCAGGCCGAGATCGGGGACCGCGTGGAGGTGGAGGTGCCCCCCCACAAGTTCGGGCGCAACTTCGGGCGGATCGCCACCCAGAACGCCAAGCAGGCGCTGATGGCCCAGCTGCGCCGGGCCGAGAAGGACCAGATCCAGGTCCAGTACCAGGACCGCATCGGGGACATCGTGGTGGGCAAGGTGCTGCGCTTCGAGCAGTCGGACGTGATCCTGGATCTGGGCCGCTTCGAGGGCATCCTCCCCAACCGGGAGCGGGTCCCCTCCGAGGAGTACCAGCCCGGGGAGAGGCTCCGCTGCTACGTCAAGTCCATCGACGACAACTTCCAGGGGCCGGACATCGTCCTCTCCCGCTCCGACCCCGACTTCGTGATCAAGCTCTTCAAGCTGGAGGTCTCGGAGATCAACGACGGGACCATCGAGATCAAGTCCATCGCGCGGGACCCCGGCTACCGCACCAAGCTGGCGGTGTGGTCCAACAACCCCAAGGTGGATCCGGTGGGAGCCTGCGTGGGACTCAGGGGGCAGCGGGTCAAGAACATCGTCCGGGAGCTCAACAACGAGAAGGTGGACATCATCCCCTGGAACGAGGACCAGCGCGCCTTCGTGGCCAACGCCCTCTCCCCGGTCAAGCTGCTGGAGTTCCATCCCGAGCCCATGACCCGCCGCATCCGGGTGCTGGTGGATCCGGAGCAGCTCTCGCTGGCCATCGGGAAGAAGGGGCAGAACGCGCGGCTCACCTCTCGGCTCTGCGGCTGCCACATCGACATCCAGGCCCACCAGGTGGCCGAGTTCGGCTTCGAGGAGAAGAAGGCGCGGGCCATCGACTCCTTCGCCAGCATCGACGGCATCACCCGGGAGCAGGCCAGCACCCTGGTCAACAGCGGCTTCCACTCCCTGGAGGACCTGCTGCAGGCCGAGCTGTCCGACCTGCAGGAGATACCGGACCTGGGGGAGAGCGCCTCCCACATCCTCCAGTCGGCCAAGGCCGAGTCCACCCGCCGCCTCCTGAAGCTCGAGGAAATCTGATCGCCTCCCCCTCTGCAGCTCCCCGCGGCCCCTGGCGCCGCTCCTGGCGCCTGGATCCTCCGGGCGCCCGCTGAACCGACCGAGAGACTACATGCCCGTCCGCATCTACGAGATCGCCAAGAAGCTGGGCATCACCAGCAAGGAGCTCCTGGCCAAGGCCAGGGACATCGGCATCGCCAACGCCAGGTCCGCTTCCAGCTCCCTCGACAAGATCACGGCCGAGTACCTAGAGGAGCAGTTCGCCCAGGCCGCCGGGGGCTCCGGCTCCGAGCCCGAGCCCGAGGCGGCGGCCGAAGCTCCCGCCGCCCCGGTGGCCGAGGCGGTGGAGATCGTCACCGCTCCCAGGGAGGAGCCCGATCCCGAGCCGGAGCCCGGCGCCCAGGAGGACGTCTCCGGGGAGGAGGAGGAGGCAGGGGAGGCCGCCGAGGCTCCCGCCCCCGAAGCGGAGGCGGAGGAGGTCGCGGCGGAGGGAATCGAGGAGGAGCCGGAACCGGCCGCCGGCGGGACGGAGGAGGGGGCCGGGGAGGCTCAGCCGGAGGAGCAGGAGCCGGGCCTGGGAGCCAAGGTGGGCTTCATCCACCTGACCAAGGGGCTCAAGGGCCGCTCCCGCATCGAGGCGCGCCGCAAGCAGGAGGCCAAGGCGCGGGCCGCCAGGAAGGAGGGCCGGGGCGGGGAGAGCAGCCTTCCCAAGCCCAAGTACGTGGCCTCGCCCGACGCCAAGCCCCTCTCCCTCAAGCAGCCGATCATCGTCCGCAACCTGGCCGAGGTGCTGCACCGCAAGCCCTTCCAGATCATCGCCGATCTGATGGAGCTGAACATGTTCGCCACGGTCAACCAGGCCATCGACGAGTTCTACGCCAAGCAGATCTGCGCCAAGTACGGCTACCGCTTCGAGATCGAGCGGCGGGAGAAGGGGGCCGGGGTCACCCGCCAGCAGGACACCTTCGACCTGGACGCCGACGACAAGGAGAGCGACCTGGTCCAGCGCCCTCCGGTGGTGACCATCATGGGGCACGTGGACCACGGCAAGACCACCCTGCTGGACGTGATCCGCAAGTCCAACGTGGTCTCGGGGGAGGCCGGGGGCATCACCCAGCACATCGGCGCCTACACCATCCACTTCCCCCATCCCGAGCATCCCGAGAGGCTCCAGCAGATCACCTTCCTCGACACCCCCGGCCACGCCGCCTTCAGCGCCATGAGGGCCCGGGGCGCCAACGTCACCGACCTGGTGATCCTGGTGGTGGCCGCCAACGACGGGGTCAAGCCCCAGACCCTGGAGGCGCTCAACCACGCCAAGGCGGCCCACGTGCCCATCATCGTGGCGGTCAACAAGATCGACCTCCCCGGGGCCAACCCCCAGAACGTCAGGCAGCAGATGCAGGACCACGGCCTGGTGTGCGAGGAATGGGGCGGAGAGACCATCTTCGTGGACATCTCGGCCCTGGCGCTCAAGGGCATCGACTCCCTGCTGGAGATGATCCTGCTCCAGGCCGAGATACTGGAGCTGAAGGCCAACCCCCGCCGCCCGGCGGTGGGCAGCGTGGTGGAGTCGGGCATGCAGCAGGGAGGGCCCATCGCCACCGTGCTGGTGCGCCGGGGCACCCTCCGGGTGGGCGACGCCATGAACTGCGGCACCTACTGGGGGCGGGTCAAGGCCCTGATCAACGAGGACGGCAAGCGCCTCAAGGAGGCTCCCCCCTCGGTGGCGGTCCGGGTGCTGGGCCTCAACGGAGCGCCGGGAGCGGGGCAGATGTTCCACATCCTCCCCGACGAGAAGAAGGCCAGGAAGCTGGCCGAGGAGCGGATCGCCGAGTCCCGGCACAGGATCTCGGAGAAGCGCAGCGCGGTCACCCTGGAGAACCTCTTCGACACCCTCTCCTCGGACACGGCCAAGCACCTCAGGCTGGTGATCAAGGCCGACACCCAGGGCTCGGCGGAGGCGATCGCCGACTCGCTCCACAAGATCGACACCAGCAAGGTCAAGCTGGAGATCGTCCACAGCGGGGTCGGATCCCTCTCCGAGAGCGACGTCATGCTCGCCTCGGCCTCCGACGCGGTGGTGATCGGCTTCCAGATCCGGCTCGATCCCGGGGTCTCCGAGGCCGCCAAGCGGGAGAGCGTGCAGATCAAGCTCTACTCGATCATCTACGAGCTGATCGACGAGGTGAAGGAGGCGATGGCCGGGCTGCTCGATCCCATCACCCGGGCCCAGGTCAACGGGGTGGCTGAGATCCGGAAGATCTTCCACATGTCCAAGGGCAGCAAGGTGGCCGGATGCATGATCGTCCAGGGCCGGTTCCTGAGGGGGCGCGCCCGGGTCTACCGCCAGGGGGACCTGATCTACGAGGGCAGCACCCAGTCGCTGAGGCGCTTCCAGGACGAGGCCAACGAGGTGCGCAGCGGCTTCGAGTGCGGCATCCGCCTGGACCACTTCAACGACTTCCAGGAAGGGGACACCATCGAGAGCTACTCGCTGGAGGAGGTCGCCCAGGAACTCTGAGGCCCGGGGCGAGCCAGCCTTCCCATGCCCTCTCTCCGGCGCCAGCGGGTCCGCGAGCTCCTCCGGCGGGAGCTGGGCGAGATCATCCGCAGGGACTACCCCATCGCCCGCTACGGGCCGATCTCGGTGATCGACGTGCAGATGTCGCCCGACCTGAAGTCGGCCCGGATCTACGTCAGCTGCGGCAGCGAGGGGAAGGAAGCCTCCCGCAGGCTCCAGCAGGACCGCTCCCGCTTCCAGCGCGAGATCGCCTCCCGGGTGGCGCTCCGCTACGTCCCCCACCTGCGCTTCTACTCCGACACCTCGCTGGAGCGGGGGAACCGGGTGCTCTCCATCATCGAGGAGATCGAGAACGACGGCCCGGACGGGCCTCCGGAATGAAGAAGCCCCTGAAGATCGTCTCCCGCATCGCCGAGGAGATCCAGAGGCACCGGCGCTTCTGCGTGGTCGGGCACCAGCGTCCCGACGGGGACTGCGTGGGATCCCAGCTGGCCCTGGCCGCGGCCCTGGAGGACCAGGGGCGCGAGGTCCTCTGCTGGAACCACGATCCCATCCCCCCCAAGCTGCGCTTCCTGGATCCCCAGGGGCGCTTCGCCCAGCCATGCCCCGGCCGGAGCTTCGACTGCGTGATCGCGGTCGACTCGGCCAGCCTGGACCGCCTGGGGGACGCCCGGGACCTGGTCGCCGACCGCAAGATCCTGATCAACATCGACCACCACGCCAGCAACACCCGCTTCGGGGACATCAACTGGATCTCGCCCAGCGAGCCCTCCTCGGGGGAGCTGGTCTGGCGGCTGCTGCGCGGGGCCCGCTGGAGCATCACTCCCGGTATCGCCGACTGCCTGTTCACCGCCATCTCCACCGACACCGGATCCTTCCAGTACCCCACCACCCGCCCCTCCACCTACGGGATCGCCGGGGAGCTGGTGGAGAAGGGGGCCGATCTGGCCCGGATCTGCGGGAACGTCTACCAGTCCCATCCCCTCTCCCGGGTCCGGCTGCTGCGCCTGGTCTACAACCGGTTCAAGCTCAAGGACGGGAACCGGATCGCCTACTTCTGGCTGCGCCCCGACGACTACCACCGCACCGGAGCCTCTCCGGACGAGACCGAGGGGCTGATCGACCACATCCGGGACATCGATCCGGTGGTGGTCGCCTGCCTCTTCGAGCAGATGGAGCCGGAGCTGGTCCGGGTGAGCCTGCGCAGCAAGGATCCCGGGGTGGACGTCAGCGCCGTCGCCGGCCGGTTCGGGGGCGGCGGGCACCGGGCCGCCGCAGGGGCCCGCATTCCGGGCCGCCCCATGGCCATCCAGCGCCGGGTGGTCAAGGCGATCCGGGAGGTGCTGGCCGGCGACGGGCGGCCCTCCTGAGCCATGGAGGCCAACGGCATACTGCTGGTGGACAAGCCGGCGGAGTGGACCTCCCACGACGTGGTGGCCCGCATCCGGGGCCGCTTCCGCATCCGCAAGGTAGGACACTGCGGCACGCTCGATCCCGCCGCCACCGGCCTGCTGGTCCTGGTGCTGGGGCGGGCCACCCGGCTCTCGGAGCGGTTCATGGGGGAGGACAAGGCCTACCAGGGAGCCATCCGCCTGGGAGTGGTCACCGACAGCCGCGACGCCGACGGCAGGGAGCTGGAGGTCCGCGAGGTGCCTCCCCTGACCCTGGAGGAGCTCGACAGGGAGGCCGGACGCCTGACCGGGGACATGATGCAGACCCCCCCCATGGTCTCGGCGGTCAAGGTGGAGGGAGTGCCCCTCTACAAGCTGGCCCGCAAGGGACGGACCGTGGAGCGCAAGCCCCGGCTGGTCCACGTGTACCAGTTCCGCATCCTGGAGCTCGACCTGCCGGTGGCCCGCTTCTCCATCTCCTGCACCAAGGGCGTCTACGTCCGCAGCCTGGCCCACGACCTGGGCCAGCGCATCGGCTGCGGAGCCCACCTGCAGAGCCTGCGCCGGCTGCGGTCCGGCTCCTTCTCCCTGGAGGACGCCCTGCCCCTGGACCAGCTGGTGGGCATGGCCCCCGAGCAGCTCTCCCGCAGGATCCTCCCGCCCGGAAAGGCGCTCCAGCCCTCCTGAAACCCCGCTCCCGCAGGCCCCGATGCGGATCCTGGACCAGCTCGAGAGGCTCCCGAACCCGGAGGGCAGGCCGGTGCACTGCACCATCGGCATGTTCGACGGGGTCCACCTGGGCCACCGCCACGTGATCGGCCGGATGGTCGGGCAGGCCCGGGAGGAGGGCGGCCTGGGACTGGCGGCCACCTTCGACCGCCATCCCGCCTCGGTGGTCGGTCCGCGGGGCGCCCCTCCCCTGATCTACCCCCTGTGGAAGCGCTGCCGGCTGCTGGAAGAGACGGGCCTGGACTTCCTGTGGGTCATCCCCTTCGACCGGGAGTTCAGCCGGATCGGGGGGCGCGAATTCCTGGAGCGGCTCCACCGCAGCCTGGCCCCCCTGCGCGCCATCTGCGTGGGGCCCGACTTCCGTTTCGGGCGCGGGCGCGGCGGGGACCACGCCCTTATGGAGGCCTGCGCCGCGGAGATGGGCTTCTCGCTGCCCCGGATCCGGCCCCTGCTCAGGGAGGGCAGGCCGGTGAGCAGCACCGCCATCCGCTCGCTGGTGGCGGAGGGGAAACTCCGCCAGGCGGGCGCCCTGCTGGGCCGGCCCTACGGCCTGTGCGGCCGGGTGGTGCCCGGGGAGCGGCTGGGGCGCGAGCTCGGCTTCCCCACCGCCAACCTCGACTGCCGGGAGGTGGCGCTGCCTCCCCGGGGCGTCTATCCGGCCCGGGCGCGGTGGAGCGGAAGGGAGGCCGGCGGGGTGGCCAACATCGGGACGCGCCCCACGGTGAGCGGTTCGGGCGCCCCCTCGGTGGAGGTGCACCTGATCGACCACCGGGAGGACCTCTACGGAGAGGAGATCTCGCTCTCGCTGCTGGACCGGATCCGCCCCGAGCGGAGGTTCGGCTCGGCCGGGGAGCTCCGGCGCCAGATCGGCGAGGACGTCCGCACGGCCCGGGCCCTGCTGGAGCGGGGATTTGAACCCGGCGGGGGGGCCGGCTGTCTCAAGCATGCAGCCGACGGGAACTGAGGAGATAGGAGGAGCCTGCGCCGCCAGGCCGGAAGCACAGGGATGAACACGGGTATCGCCGCAATCAACGAGGAGGTCCGCAGGAGCAGCGCCTTCGTGGAGCCGCTGCTGTCGGAGATCGGGAAGGCGGTGGTGGGCCAGCGGCTGCTGCTCGAGCGGCTGCTGATCGGCATGCTGGCCAACGGCCACGTCCTCCTGGAGGGGGTGCCGGGCCTGGCCAAGACCACCTCGATCAAGGCCCTGGCCGCCTGCATCCGGGCCGGATTCTCCCGGATCCAGTTCACTCCCGACATGCTCCCCGCCGACGTGGTCGGCACCCAGATCTACAACCCGCAGACGGGGCAGTTCACCACCCGCACCGGCCCGGTCTTCTCCAACCTGATCCTGGCCGACGAGATCAACCGGGCGCCGGCCAAGGTGCAGAGCGCCCTGCTGGAGGCGATGCAGGAGCGCCAGGTGACCATCGGCAGCGAGTGCTACGCCCTGGAGGAGCCCTTCCTGGTGCTGGCCACCCAGAACCCGATCGAGCAGGAAGGCACCTACCCCCTGCCCGAGGCCCAGGTGGACCGGTTCATGCTCAAGCTGCGCATCGACTACCCTCCCAGGGAGGAGGAGCGCCAGATCCTCGAGCTGATGTCCCGCACCGCGCCCCCCGCCCTGCCCTCGCCGGTGATCGAGCCCCAGGCGATCCTCGAGGCGCGCCGCACCATCGACGAGATCTACGTGGACGAGAAGGTGAAGGACTACATCGTGGATCTGGTCTGCTGCACACGCCGCCCCCAGGACTACGGGATCGGCCTGGCCGGGCTGATCCAGCTGGGGGCCTCCCCCCGGGCCACCATCGCCCTCTCGCTGGCGGCGAGGGCCCACGCCTTCCTGCGGGGCCGAGGCTACGTCACCCCCCAGGACGTCAAGAGCGTGGGCATGGACGTGCTCAGGCACCGGGTGGGGGTGACCTACGAGGCCGAGGCCGAGGAGCGCTCCAGCGAGTCGGTCATCGCCCAGATCTTCGACGAGCTGCCGGTGCCATGATCCCCCGGGAGATCCTCAGGAAGATCCGCCGCATCGAGATCCGCACCCGGAAGCTGGTCTCCGACACCCTGGCCGGCCAGTACCACAGCGTGTTCAAGGGGCGGGGCATGAGCTTCGACGAGGTGCGCGAGTACCAGCCCGGCGACGACGTCAGGAGCATCGACTGGAACGTCACCGCCCGGATGAACCAGCCGTTCATCAAGAAGTACGTCGAGGAGCGCGAGCTGACGGTGATGCTGCTGGTCGACCTGAGCGGCTCGGGGCTGTTCGGATCGGGGGAGCGCTCCAAGCGGGAGCTGTCCGCCGAGATCGCCTCCCTGCTCGCCTTCTCGGCGATCCGCAACCAGGACAAGGTGGGGCTGATCCTGTTCACCGGCAAGGTGGAGAAGTACATCCCCCCCCGCAAGGGCCGCTTCCATGTGCTGCGGGTGATCCGGGAGATCCTGTTCCACGAGCCGGAGGAGACCGGCACCGACTTCCAGCCCCCGCTGCAGTTCCTCTCCCGGGTGATACGCCAGCGCTCGATCGTGCTGCTGATCTCCGACTTCCTGGGGCAGGCCGAGCCCCGGGCCCTGCCCGGGACGGGACCGGCCCGGGATCCCCTGCAGGCGCTGTCCCTGCTGCGCCGCGCCGGGCGCCGCCACGACCTGGTGGCGGTGCTGGTCTCCGATCCCTTCGAGTCGGACCTGCCCGCGATCGGCAGGATCGTGCTCAAGGACGCCGAGACGGGGCGGGTGGTGGAGGTCGACACCGGGGACCGGAACCGCCTCCGGTCCTTCTCCGAGCGGCGCCGCCGCAGCCGCGAGCAGCAGGACAGGATGCTGCGTTCGGCGGGCATCGACAGCATCCGGCTGTCCACCGATCAGCCCTACGACCAGGAGCTGGCCCGCTTCTTCGAGCGCAGGGGAGGCCGGCGCAGACGCTGATGGACGACGACAGCCAGGTCCTGGCGGTCCCCCCCGGAGAGGAGGCCGGCGCGCTCTCCGACATCCACGACATCCGCCCCATGCTGGAGATCCCGGCCGACTGGACCTGGCTCTGGTGGGCGCTGCCCCTGCTGATCCTCGCCCTGGCGGCGCTCTGGCTGTGGCGCCGGCGGCGGCGCCTCGCGCAGGGGGCCCGGCCGGCCCCCTCCCCCGCTCCCCCGGCTCCCCACCTGCGGGCCCGCAGGCTCCTGGAGGAGGCCCTGGAGCTCCTGCACGATCCGGACCGCTTCTGCGTGCTGGTCTCCGACGCGGTCCGCGGCTACCTGGAGGAGCGCTTCGCCCTGCGGGCCCCCGAGCGGACCACCGAGGAGTTCCTGGAGGAGCTGAGCCGGAGCCCGCAGCTGGAGGAGGAGCACAAGGGCCTGCTGGGCGGCTTCCTGGCCGAGTGCGACCTGGTCAAGTTCGCCCGCCTTCCCCGCGAGGCCCACCACCTGACGAGCCTCCACCAGTCGGCCCTCCGGCTGGTGGACGAGACCGAGCCCGGTCCGGAGGAGAGGATCCCCTCGCCATGATCGAGCTGGCGAACCCCCTCTTCCTGCTGCTGCTCCTGCTGCTCCCCCTGTGGGCCCGCCTGCGCAGCAGGCGCCAGCGCGGCGCCGCCTTCCTCTACTCCTCGGTGGAGCTGGTGCGGGAGATCACCGACCTGGGACGGCGGCGCCGGATCCTCTCGGCTCCCTCGCTGCGCTGGATGTGCCTGGCCCTCTGCATCGCCGCCCTGGCCCGCCCCCGGACCGGCGAGGGCCTGACCTCGATCCGGGCCAGCGGCATCGACATCGTGGCGGCGGTGGATCTCTCGGGCAGCATGGCGGCGATGGACTTCGTCCTGGAGGGCCGGAAGGTCGACCGGCTGGAGGCGGCCCGCGACCGGCTCCGGACCTTCGTGGAGGGGCGCCGCAGCGACCGGGTGGGGCTGGTGGCCTTCGCCGGACAGGCCTACATCCCCGCGCCCCTCACCCTGGACCACGGCTTCCTGCTGCAGATCCTGGAGCGGCTCGAGCTGAACACGATCGAGGACGGCACCGCGATCGGCTCGGCCATCATGGCCGGCCTGGACCGGCTGCGGGATCGAGATTCCAAGAGCCGGATCCTGATCCTGATGACCGACGGGGTGAACAACCGGGGCGAGATCCCGCCCCTGACCGCGGCCGAGGCGGCCCGGTCGCTGGACGTCAGGATCTACGCCATCGGGGTGGGGAGCCGGGGGCTGGCCACGGTTCCGGTGCGGGATTCCATGGGCCGGATCCGGCACGTCCAGCAGCAGGTGGACATCGACGAGGAGAGCCTCCAGCGGATCGCCGAAGCGACCGGCGGCCGGTACTGGCGGGCCGACAGCTCCGAGACCCTCCAGTCGATCTACCAGGAGATCGACCGGCTGGAGAAGACCGAGGCCGATGTCGACCACTACCTGCTCTACCAGGAGCACTTCCCCTGGCTCCTGCTGGCCGCCCTGATCCTCCTCCTCCTGGAGATCCTCCTCTCCCACACCCTCTGGCGCAGGCTTCCCTGAACCCATGGACCAGCGGCTGACATTCGCCTATTCCTGGATCCTCTGGAGCCTGCCCCTGGTCCTGGCGGCCCTGGCGGCGTTCCTGCACTTCAGCTGGCGCAGGCGCCAGGAGCTGACCCGGCGCTTCGTCAAGTCCCGCCTCCTGGCCTCCCTGACGGTGGGGGTCTCCGCCCGGCGCCAGTTCCTGCGCATGGGCCTGTGCCTGCTGGCGGCGGCCTTCCTGATCGCCGCCCTGGCCCGCCCCCAGTACGGAACGCGGGAGGAGGAGGCCCGGCAGCAGGGGCTCGACATCGTCGTCGCTATCGACACCTCCAAGAGCATGCTGGCCATCGACCTCGCCCCCAACCGCCTGGAACGCGCCAAGCTGGCGGCCCTGGACCTGATGTCCCAGGCGCGCGGCGACCGGCTGGGGCTGGTGGCCTTCGCCGGCACCGCCTTCCTGCAGTGCCCGCTCACCCTCGACGCCAACGCCTTCCGCCAGAACGTCATGGCCCTGGATCCCGGCATCATCCCCCAGGGGGGCACGGCCCTCGCCCAGGCGGTGGAGACCTCCCTGGAGGCCCTGGAGGAATCGGGAGGCAGCTTCCGTGCCATCGTCCTGATCACCGACGGGGAGGACCACGAGGAGGGGGCGATGGAGGCCGCCCGCAAGGCGGCCGGGAAGGACTGCCGCATCTTCGCCGTCGGGGTGGGCACTCCCGAGGGGGAGCTGCTCTCCTCGGTCGGCGAGGACGGAAGCGCCTCCTTCCTCAAGGATCGCCAGGGCAACGTGATCAAGTCCCGCCTCAACCAGTCCCTGCTGGAGGAGATGGCCCGGGCGACCGGAGGCTTCTACGTCTCCCTGCAGGACTCCACCTCGATCGGGGCCCTCTACCAGAGCGGCCTGGCCCCGCTTCCCCGGGAGGAAGTCGCCTCCAGGCTTTTCAAGCAGCCCATCGACAGGTTTCAATGGCCCCTGGCCCTGGCCCTGGCCTGCCTTCTCGCCGAGCCGCTGATCTCCGACCGGAGGAAGGTCAGGCGTCCCAGGGGCCCGGTCCGGTCGGCGTCCGTGATCCGGGAATGATCCTCCGAGCCGCAGCATTGCCGTGCCTCCTCGTGGGAGGGGCGCTCCTGGCCCAGACCGAGCGCGAGGCGGCGGCCCTGTTCGGGGACGGCCGCCACCAGGAGGCCCTGGAGGCCTACCGGGCCCTGGCGGAGGAATTCCCCGGGGACACGCGCCTGGCCTACAACGCGGGAGTGAGCGCCTACCGGGCCGGAGCGATGGAGGAGGCGGTGGACTACTTCGAAGCCGCCGCCCGCACGCCCGATACGGTCCGCCAGCAGAGGGCGCACTACAACAAGGCAAACGCCCTGTACCGGGCCGGGGAGAGCGCCTCCGATCCCGGGCAGAGGGCCCTTCGCTGGGAGAGCGCGATCCGCTCCTACGACAACGCCCTGGCTCTGGAGGATGGAGACTCCCAGGCGAGGGAGAACCGGGAGTTCGTCACCCGCAGGCTGGAGGAGCTCCGCCGCCAGCAGCAGGAGCAGCAGGAGGAGGATCCCTCCCAGGAGCAGAACCAGGAGCAGGATCAGGAGGATGGGCAGGAATCCTCCCAGGAGGAGGAGCAGCAGGATCAGGATTCCGGCCAGGAGGAGGAGGCCGCCCAGGAACCCTCCCCGGAAGAGGAAGGGAAGGATCCGGAAAGCTCCCAGGACCAGCAGGAGCAGGAATCCTCCCAGGAGGAGCAGAACCAGAATCCCGGCCAGGAGGAAGAGGAGGCCGCCCAGGAATCCTCCCCGGGAGAGGAGGGGGAGGAGCCGCCTGGAACCATGACCCGGGAGCAGGCCCTGCAGCTCCTCGACTCCCTGCGGGAACCGGGAAGGCCGATGATTTTCCTGCCTCCCGACACTCCCGGCCGCCCCGTGTCGAAGGACTGGTGAAGGGCGGCCGAGCCATGATTGTTTCCCTGCTGCGCTCCGCGCTGCCGGCCCTCCTGCTCGCCTGCTCCCAGGCGTGGGCGCAGAGCGGGGCCTCGTTCACTGCCCAGGTCTCGCCTGAAAGCGTTCCCGCCGGGGAGCAGGCGACCCTCCAGCTAGTCTTCACCAACTGCCAGCCGGACGACAGTCCGGTCCTGCCCGAGATCGAGGGACTGGCCATCGAATACCGCGGCGTATCCCGCAACGAGGGCACACGGATGACCATCGTGATCAACGGGCAGAGAATGCAGCAGAACAGCGACAGGACCTACATTCTCGAATACTCCCTGAGGGGCGAGAAGGAAGGCCGCTACACCCTGCCCTCCATCGAGGCCCGGGCAGGGGGCCGGACAATGCGAACCCGGCCGATTTCCATAGAGGTGACCCAGGCGGCGGACTACTCCCGGTACGCCAGGGCCGCCCTGAGCGCCGAGACCAGGACCTCCCGCTACTGGGCGGGGCAGTCATTCGTGCTGGTGGCGGAACTCCTCTGCGCCAGCAACGCCGAGGTGAACGAGCTGCCCGAACTGGCCGCAGACGGCTTCCTGATCAGCCCCCTGGGAGATCCCGTCTCCCGGAGGGAGCGGGGGCCGGACGGCCAGATCTTCACCCGGATCACCTCGAAGTACAAGGCCCGTGCGGTCAAGACGGGCCCCCTGGCCATTGGTCCGGCCCGGTGGCCGGTGACGCTCCACTTCCAGAGAAGGCCCGACAGGCCCCGAAACATCTTCTCGACAGGCCTCTTCGACACGACCATCCGCAAGGAGATATCCGTCGAGTCCGAGCCCCTGGAGTTCGAGATCCTGCCCCTTCCCGAGGAAGGCCGGCCCGCCAGCTTCACCGGCGGCGTCGGACGCTTCTCCATGAGGGTCGAGGCCTCGCCCCTTTCGGTCCGGGTGGGGGATCCGGTGACCCTGAAGGCGACCGTCTCGGGGGAGGGCTCGCTGGAGAGCCTGAAGCTGCCCCCCCTGGACGGATGGAAGGACTTCCAGCTCTACCCGGAGTCCGCGTCGCTGGAGCACTCCAGCGACGGGATCCGGGGCCGGTGCCGCTTCGAGAAGGTGGTCGTCCCCCTCAACGCCGAGGTGGGCTTCCTGCCGGCCCTGGAGCTCGCCTACTTCGATCCCGAAGCGGGCGCGTACCGTACCCTCAGGCAGGATCCCATCGCCCTTGAGGTCCGGCCGGCCCAGGGCTCCCCGGCCTCCCTTCCCCCGATCGCCTCTCCGGAGTCCAGTCCCGGGGATCGGGAGCCGTCCGGTCCGGCCCACATCAAGAGCCGGATCGGGACGGCGGAAGCCCATGCAGGCCCCCTCCTCTCCCGCAGCGGGTTCCTCTGGCTGCAGGCGCTGCCCGTTCTGGCCTGGCTGGCCGCCTGCCTGGCCGCGGCGCGGAAGGAGGCTCTGGCGGGCAACCCGGCGGCTCTGCGGCAGCGCCGGGTGCGCGCCCTGGTCCGGCAGGGGCTCGGACGGCTGGGGCGCCTGTCGGGCGAGGGCGATTCCGAGCAGTTCCACGCCCTGCTGCTGGAACTTCTGCAGGAGCAGATCGGCCTGGCTCTCGGCCAGCCGGCCCGATCGGTCACCGAGGAGGCCCTGGAGGCGGACGCCCTGAGGCTTCAGCTGGATCCCCGCAGCCTGGAACAGCTGCAGGAGCTCTTCCAGTCCTGCAACCAGTCCCGCTACGCCCAGGCCGGATCCCCCGGCGAGCTGGACCGGCTCCTGGAAAGCGCCCGGGAAGCGCTGGACCGGCTCCAGCGCCTGCCCGTCTCCCGGTCCTCATGAACCGGATCCTCCCCTGGCTCCTCCTTCCGGCCCTGGCGCCCGCCCTGCCGGCAGCCTCCCCTGCCGACCGGTTCGAGGAAGCCAACATCCTCTACGAGCAGGGCCGCTACGAGGAGGCCTCCGGATCCTACCGGCAGCTGATCGAGGAGCTGCGCGCGCAGGGGAAGGACAGCGCCGCGGCGCGCTTCAACCTGGCCAACGCCCTGCAGCGGGACTCCCGCAAGGGGGAGGCCCTGATCCAGTACCGCAAGGCCCTCCAGCTGGCGCCCCGGGACGCCGATATCCGGACCAACCTGCGCTTGCTGGAGGAGCAGCTCGGCCCCGCCTCCCGCTTCCCGCAGGGCTGGACCGGCCGCCTCTCCCTGATCCTCGCCCTGGACCAGTGGACCCTGATCGCCATGGCCTGCTTCTGGTGCGGCCTGCTCCTCCATGCCGCCTCCAGGTTCGCCCCGGCGCCGTGGCGCAGCCGCCTTGGCCGGGCCTCCCAGGCCGCGGGGGTGTGCTTCGCGGCGGCCTGCTGCCTGCTGCTCCTGGCCCTGCGGGAGCGCCACGGAAGCGACTACGGCGTGGTGACCCACCCCCAGGCGGTGGTCCGCTTCGGCCCGTACCAGGAATCGGAGAGCAGCTACAACCTGGAGGACGGCGCCCGGGTGCGGCTGGTGGAGAAGAAGGGCGAGTGGCAGAGGATCGAGGACCCGCAAGCCCGAGGCGGCTGGCTCCTGCGGGAGAGGATCGGAGACCTGCCGCCTCTTCCCTGACCAGACCCCGGCCCGCCGACGAATGGAGACCATGACGCCCGAAGAGAAGCTGTCCGAGATGGGCCTGAGGCTGCCGCCCCCCGCCAGGCCCATGGGGATCTACCGGCCGATCCTGCTCACCGGCCCCATCGCCACCGTCTCGGGGCACGGGCCTCTGAAGGAGGACGGATCCCTGATCGCCGGGAGGGTGGGGCAGGACCTGGACGCCGAGGCCGGCCAGGCCGCGGCCCGCCAGACCGGCCTGGCCATCCTGGCCACCCTGAAGGACCAGCTGGGATCTCTGGATCGGGTGCGACGGGTGATCCACCTCATGGGGATGGTCAACGCCGATCCGGAGTTCCGCGATCATCCCCAGGTGATCAACGGCTGCAGCCGGCTCTTCCGCGACGTGTTCGGCCCGGAGAACGGCGTCGGCACCCGGAGCGCGGTGGGCATGGCCTCGCTGCCAGGAGGCATGGCGGTGGAGATCGAGTCCACCTTCGAGATCGCCCCCTGAGTAAGGCTTCGCTCCGGGCTTTCCGCAGATCCCGCCGCCCTCCGGCGATCGGCCGATCGAGCTGCGCCATGGCGCAGCTCGCCGACTCTCCCCCCGCTGCTTGAGCCCCCGCCCCGTTTCCCGCAAGCGCTCCAGGCCGGCGGCATTCCAGATCCGCCGGTGCATCGGCGGCTTCAGGCGCGCCACCCTGGCCAAGGCGGCGACGGAGCTGCGGCGCTCCCCTCCATGTCCGCCCCGCCTTCTTCCAGGCGCCCGGGCCCAGCCGGGGAAGGGGGACAGGGAAGCGGAAGATTCCTCCCCAGGGTTCGCCAGCCCCGCGGCCATCGGCTATGGTCCGTCGGTCCGACCATGGAGCATCGTCGACTGGGCAGCACCGATCTCTCCCTTCCGGTGGTGGGCTTCGGGGCCTCCTCGCTGGGGCAGGAGTTCCGGCAGGTGTCGCTGGACGAGGCCCTGCTCAGCGTGCGCACCGCCCTGGAGCTGGGGATGGACCTGATCGACACCTCCCCCTTCTACGGACGGGGGATGAGCGAGGTGCTGCTGGGGATCGCCCTGCGCGACGTCCCCCGAGAGGACTACCTGCTGTGCACCAAGCTGGGCCGCTACCACCTCGGCCACTTCGACTTCTCGGCCCGCAGGGTGCGCGAGAGCGTGGACGTCAGCCTGCACCGCCTGGGCGCCGACCACCTGGATATCGTGCTCTGCCACGACATCGAGTTCGTCCCCATGCAGCAGATTGTCGACGAGACCCTGCCCGAGCTGGACCGGATCCGGAGGTCGGGCAAGGTCCGCTACCTGGGGATCAGCGGGTATCCCCAGAAGATCTTCCGCTTCGTCCTCGATCAGTTCCCCCTGGACTGCGTCCTCAGCTACAATCAGGCCACCCTGCAGAACCAGCGCTTCCTGGAGGAGACCGTCCCCCTGCTCCAGGAACGCGGCGTCGGGGCGATGAACGCCGGTCCCTTCAGCGCCCGCCTGTTGACCAACGCCCCCCTGCCCTCCTGGCTCAAGGAGCCGGAGGAGGTGCGGCGGGCCGCCCGACAGGCCGCCCGGATCTGCCGCGACGAGGGAGTGGACATCGCCCAGCTGGCCCTGCAGTACTCCCTGTCCCACCCCCAGCTGGCCACCACCATCGCCGGCAGCGCCAATCCCGACAACATCCGCAAGTGGGCCCGGTGGGCCGCCGCCCCGATCGACGACGGACTGCTCGCCAGGGTGATGGAGGAGTTCCGGCCGGTGCGCAACATCGGCCACGTCGAGGGACTGCCCGAGAACAACTGAATCCCGCCATGATCGAGACCGCCCTGACCGTCTGCCTGGTGCCCGAAGCCCGCCGGGGGCCCTTCGTGTCGCACCAGGACATCCGGGCCAGCTGCGCCCTCGCCTCGGAGCTGGGCTTCGGCGCCATCGAGCTGTTCGCCTCCGAGGAGTCCTCCCCGCCCCCCGGGGAGCTGGCCCGGGCTCTGGAGGAGAACGGCCTGAAGCTGGCGGCCGTGGGAACCGGAGCCGGCTGGGTGCAGAAGCGGCTCAGCCTCTGCGATCCCGATCCCGATCGGCGGGCCCAGGCCCTGATGTGCATCGGCGAGAGGATCCGCTACGGGGCCAGGTTCTCGGCCCCGGCGATCATCGGATCGATGCAGGGCTCCCACGGCGGAAATGCCGAGAGGGAGCAGGCCATGTCCTGGATCCATGGCTCGCTGCAGATTCTGGGAGCGCTGGCCTCCAACGAGGGCGTCCCCCTGCTCTTCGAGCCGCTCAACCGCTACGAGACCGACATCTGCAACACCCTGGAGCAGGCAGCGGAGCTCTGCAAAGCCCTCCCTCCCTCCCAGGTTCGCCTTCTGGCCGACACCTTCCACATGAACATCGAGGAGGCCGATCCCGCCGCGGCCCTCCGGGAGGCCCTTCCGCGCATCGGCCACGTGCACTTCGTCGACTCCAACCGGAGGGCGGCGGGCATGGGGCACATGGATCTCCAGGCCCTGGCGCGGGAGCTCCGCAAGGGCGGCTACTCGGGATTCGTCTCATGCGAATGCTTTCCTCTGCCCGACGCCCGGACCGCGGCCTCGGCCTCGATCGATGCCTGGAAGCGGCTCTTCGGCTAGACCCGCGGCCTCCGGTCGGCTAGCATGGGGCCCGCTCTCCATGCCGACCTGCCGAGTCCTCCTTCTGCTCGCCCTCCTTGCTCCCGCGCTGGTCAAGGGCGGAGAGGGCCGGACCCGCCAGGGCCTTCAGGCGCTGTACGACTTCTCCAGCGGCGGCGGGGACGTGGTCCGGGACCGGTCGGGCGCGGAAAGCCCCCTGGATCTCAGGATCGCCGATCCCGGCGCGGTCGAGTGGCGGGAGGGGGCCCTGGAGG
Organism: Limisphaerales bacterium; assembly: GCA_965221075.1. Classification (GTDB taxonomy): domain Bacteria; phylum Verrucomicrobiota; class Verrucomicrobiia; order Limisphaerales; family AAA164-E04; genus UBA2970. Next base: position 1,420,826 of record OZ244865.1, on the reverse strand, counting down.
TGGTGCGCCCCACCCGGATCCGCTCCGAGGCCCCGGCCCTCAGGCTCAACGAGTCGGGCCGGCGCTCCAGCGGGCTGACCGTCGAGGCCTGGATCGCCCCGGCCAGCCTGGAGCAGGAGGGCCCGGCCCGCATCGTCACCCTCTCCCGCGGCAGCTCCGAGCGCAACTTCACCCTGGGCCAGGAGGCCGGACGCTACGACTTCCGGCTGCGGACGCTCGGCACCAGCAACAACGGCATACCCTCCCTGGCGTCGTCCCGGGACTCGGCGGCCCTCCGGCTCTCCCATGTGGTCTACACCCGCCACGCCTCCGGAAAGGCCGTCCTGTACATCGACGGAAAGCCCGACTCGTCGGAGGAGATCGGCGGATCCACCTTCAGCTGGCATGGCCGGTTCCCGCTCACCCTCGCCAACGAGATCGGCTCCGACCGGCCCTGGCTGGGGACCTTCCACCTGGTGGCGATCTACTCCCGCGCCCTGCTGCCCGCCGAGGTCGCCGCCCACTTCGGGGCCGGGCCCGGAGCCCCGACTCCCCCTCCGGAGGCCGGAACGGTCCTCACCGCGAACGAGAATCTCTTCAACCGCCGTATTGCCCCCCTGCTGGTCGGCCACTGCCTGGAGTGCCACGACAGCGCCTCCCGCAAGGGGGGCCTGGACCTCTCCCGCCGCAGCGAGGCCCTGGCCGGGGGGAGCGGGGGCGCGGCGATCGTCCCGGGAAGGCCCCAGGAGAGCTATCTGCTGGAATCGGTCCGCAGCGGAGAGATGCCCCGGAAGCGCCCGCCGCTCGCCGAGCAGGAGATCGCCCTGCTGGAGAGGTGGATCGCCCAGGGAGCCGACTGGCCCATCGAGACGCTCGATCCGGCCGCCTTCGTCCACGGAGGGGAAGCGGGGGAGAACTGGATCCGCCGGCTCACCGTCCCGGAGTACGTCGCCTCGGTGAGGAGCGCGGTGGGGATCGACATCTCCCGGGAGGCGAGGGAGCTGCTCCCGCCCGATCTGCGCGCCGACGGCTTCAGCAACACGGCCTACAACCTCCATGTGGATCTGGAGCATGTCGGCGCCTACGCCCGGCTGGCGGGGCTGATCGTGGAGAGGATGGACGTCGACGCCTTCGCTCGGCGCTTCACACGCAAGCGGACCCTGACCGACGACCACATGAGGGGGCTCATCCGCGACATGGGCCAGTGGATCCTGCGAGGCCCCCTGGAGGAAGAGGAGGTGGCGCTCTACCGGGGCGTCTCCACCACGGTGGCCTCCTTCGGAGGCGGCTTCGGCGAGGCCGTGGCGATGATCCTCGACGCCATGCTCCAGTCCCCCCGCTTCCTCTACCGCATGGAGAACCAGCGGGGCGACGGCTCCCTCTGGCCGGTCGGCGAGTACGAGCTGGCCTCCCGGATGAGCTACATCCTCTGGGGAGCCCCTCCGGACCAGGCCCTGATCGAGGCGGCCGAGGCGGGGGAGCTGTTCTCCGAAGCGGGCCTCGACGCCCAGATCGGCAGGATGCTGGAGGACCCCCGGGCCGTCGAGCGTTCCCGGGAATTCCTCCGCCAGTGGCTCGACCTGGACCGCCTGGACAACCTCCGGCCCGATCCGGCGCGCTTCCCCCGCTGGGATCCGTCCCTGGCGCAGGACATGAAGCGGGAGAGCCTCGACTTCTTCGAGGAGGTGGTCTGGGGCCAGCGCCGCCCCCTCTCCGATCTGTTCAACGCCCAGTTCACCTGGGCCAGCCCCCGGCTGGCCGCCCACTACGGACTGCCCGGCGCGGGCCCCGAGGAATGGAGCCGGCACGATCTCTCGGAGGCGGAGGGGCGGGGAGGGCTGCTCACCCACGGAAGCGTGCTGACCATCGGAGGGGACGAGGCCTCGATGGTCGCCCGCGGCCTCTTCGTCCTGCACAACGTGCTGCGGGGGGTGATCAAGGATCCCCCTCCCTGCGTGGACACCACCCCCGTGCCCAGCAGCCCGGGCAGGACGCTGCGGGCCATCGCCGAGGATCGCATCGCCAACGCCCAGTGCGGGGGATGCCACAGCAGGTTCGAGCCCCTGGCCTTCGGCCTGGAGAAGTTCGACGGAGTGGGCGCCTGGCACAGCCGGGACGAGCACGGCAACCCCCTCAGGGAGGACGGGGAGGTCCTGTTCCCCGGCAGCGGGAGCGCGGTGGCCTACCAGACCTCGGCCCAGCTGATGGACCTGTTCGCCCGCAGCGACCGCTCGCGGCGCTCCCTGACCTGGAAGCTGGTCCAGTTTGCCGCCGGCCGCCCCCTGGTGTACGATGACACCGACGTTGTGGACGGCATCCACGACCGGGCCCAGGAGGAAGGAGGCACCTACCAGAGCCTGGTATCCGAGATCGTCAAGAGCGACCTGGTCCGGCTGACCCGGACCGAGCCCCAGCCATGAGACAACCCACCCTCAGCCGCAGGACCCTCCTCAAGGGGATCGGCAGCGTCGCCATCGGGCTGCCCCTCCTGGAGGAGATGGCCGCCTCCCCCATCCCCTCCTCCTCGGCCAAGGTCCCGGTGAGGGCCTTCAACGTGTTCTTCGGGCTGGGCATACCCGCTCCCCTGCAGGCCGAGGGCTTCGAGGGCGTGCTGGAGCCGCTCGAACCCCTGGCCGGCAAGCTGTCGATCCTGCGCGGCGTGGACCAGATCCGCTGCGACGAATCGGGGATCAACGCCCACTTCGACGGCGCCTCCGGCGCCTTCACCGCCGAGCCCCCCAACGGCGAGGCCAGGTCGGGAGGCCCCTCGATCGACCAGCTGGTGCGCATGCAGCACTACCCCGGAGGGATGCCCGGCAGCATGGCTCCCTCCCTGGTGGCCGGCACCTTCTTCCGGCGCAGCCGGATCAGCCGCTACATCCACAGCTACAACCTCGACGGCACCATCGCGGCGGCGATGCAGGAGAAGCCCCGCGACCTCTTCGACCGGGTCTTCGGCACCATCGATCTGGGCGACGGCGAGGCCCGGACCCGAAGGCTCAAGCGCAGCGTCCTCGACACGGTCATCGGGCAGTACCGCCGCTACATGGGAGCCAACTCCCCCCTCGGCGAGGCCTCCAAGTCCCGCCTCTCCCAGCACCTGGACCGGATCCGGGAGCTGGAGCGGCGCGCCTACGAGATGCCCGACCATGCCGAGGGGGCTCCCCCGCTGCCCCCCCGCTCCAGCCTGGCCCACGGGGGGCATGCCGACCCCGGAGGCGAGGGCATCGACATGAGGCTGCAGGATCTGGTCGAGGAGTGGCGGCTGCTGGCCGAGCTCTACGCCATCGCCATCCAGACGGACCGTGCCCGCTTTGGCGCTCTCACCTTCCTGGCCGCCGGAGAGCGCCTGCGCATGACCGGAGACTACGTCTACGAGGGAAGGAGGATCTACACCTTCAACGACTCGGCCGAGCTCGGCGCCGGAGGCTCCCAGGGCTGCAGCCACGAATGGTGGCACCGGTACAGCGAGAAGAAGGACAACCTCCAGCTGCGGGCCCACGCCCACATGAAGATGCGGGAGGTGGCCTGCTTCCTGAAGATGCTCGACGGCCCCGAGTCCCTGGAGGCCAACGGCCGCACCATCCTGGAGAACTCGCTGATCACCATCTCCACCGAGTCCGGCGACGGCCGCCACTCCGACGTGAAGCGCGAGCTCTCCGGGGTCTTCCACGCCATCACCGGGGCCAACGGCCGCTTCCGCACCGGAGGGATCCTCGACGTCCCGGCCGAAGGCATCGACGTCTACAACTCGATGCTCTCGGCCTTGGGGGTCTCCAGCCGCCGCCTCGGCCCCGAGGGCAGGGAGCACCGACCCGTCGACGCCATCCTCGCCTGAAAGCCCCTCTCCGGCAGGCCGCCGGAGGAACCCGTCCCCGTCGGCGCAGCCGGAACGCGCCCCGTCCCAGCATCCCCCGGGCCGCAGCCGGTAGCGCGGGGCGGGCGATCGGGCCCTCCCTCGGCAGGAGCGGGGATTCTGGACAGCCCTCCCTGGGAGGAGAGGCCCGGAACCGGCGCGCCATGCGCCTGGCTTCCGGCGAGCGGCCTCCGATCGATCTCCATCGCCGGAGGGGCTCCGGAAGCTCCATGCGGCGGAATTCCCGGAAGGCCTCGACCGAGAACCGCATGGACTTGCGCTTGCCGGGCAGCTGCGGCTGGCACTGTCCATGGCAGTTCGGATCCCGAGGCACAGACAGGCGCGCCACATGCCTGGCGCCGTTTTTTTACCGGCAGCGCCAGGCGCCGGCTTCGGCCCCGCCGGCCAAGCTGGGGAACCGGCGCCTCAGGGCGGACGTCCGCAAGCCTTGAGGCGGTCTGGCAGCGCCCGGCCGGACCTGCCGCTCCATCCCCTGATCGCCCTGGGAGCGGGAGGAATCCTTGGCTAGGCGGAGCCCTTGGCCGCCCTTTCCGCCGCCAGGGCCGCTTCCCACTGGACGAGAGCCTGGGCGGACTCGCTCGTGGGGTCGGGTTTCTCCGCTTCCGGACGGATCCGGTCGATCAGCCAGGCGCGCAGGCTGGGGATGGGGCAGGCCAGCTTGTCTGCGTCGAAGGGCTGCATGGCGCCCTTCTGGATCAGATGATCAAGGAACAGGTCGGTGTCCATTCCTTTTGGAAGTTTCCAGCTCCTGTGATCCGGAGCGGATGCAATCTTCTTTTCGATGAAGTCCAGCACATTGCTGCGGCGCAGGCCACCGTCGGCAGGCAGCTCCTTCATGACCGCCGCCACCAGGTGGTCGGCGTTCGCCATCTCGGTGCTTTGGCGGGCTTCATAGCTCTCGTTCCGGTACTTGAATGCGCGGTCCGTCATGGCGTCGATATCGATGTCCTGGATTGCGCCTTTGGCCGGGCCGAGAGCCCAGAAGAGAGCGGCCGCCTCGGTCCGGACATGCTGGGGCCACCCCTCGGAGCGCTCCACGATCCAGTCGGACAGGCAGCGCACCGCGTAGCCTGCGCCCAGGTCGATGCGGCAGTTGACCAGCATCTGCTTCACGCAGGAGCGCACCTCCTCGCCGGCAAGGGCCCCCAGGGTGCGGACGTTGCCGATTTGCAGGCGGCTGAGGCCGACGGCGGCCAGGGCGTCGGTGGAATTGGCCAGGCCGGCGTAGATTGGGACGATGGGGAGGCGGTGAGTTCCTAGGTGGAGGGCCGTCAGGACTTTCTCGTGGATCTTCCCGACGTTCTGGATCTCGTCCACCAGGATGCAGAGGGGCTGCTTCCAGTCCTGCGGGGGAAGGACTTCCTTCAGGATCGAGAAGGAGGCGGCTTCCGGGTCGGTGGCACGGGTGGTCGATCCTTCCGCTCCGAGTCCTCCAAGGCAAATTCTGGCTCCGGTGTTGGTGACGACCTTCTGGCGATAGTCCTTCGCCTTGGAGGGATCGATCTTTCTTATAATCTCGAGCGCCGCCGTCTCCGGGTCCTCGAGGGAGATCTGGTCCACTGGCAGGATATGCGGGCGGTCCTTCTTCCCGTCCCATTCCTTCTCCAGGTGCGTGAGGACAGCGGTCTTTCCAGCCCCGGGGGCTCCCTGGAGGACGATGGTGAGCCCGGCGGCGGGCTCGTTCCTTCCGATGGCCCGCATCGCAACGCGGCAGTTGTCCCGGATCAGCTCGAGGACGTCCTGGCGGCCGACGAAGGCGGGGGCAGCCTGCCTGACCAAGGGCTTGCTGTAGTCTTCCAGCAGTTCCCGGTCGAACTGTTCTCGGCGCTTCATGGCCATAGGCATCCTGCCGTCTATGGCGTCATGCCGCAAGGACGGACGGGAGCGCCAGGAAGGAGGGGGAAGAGGCCTTCAGCCCCGGCATGCCGTGAGCGGACAGAGCCAGCATGCCACCTTTTGCGCTTCTACTGAAAGACATGCGGGTTTGTGTTGTACAGACAGCCGTGGCTGGCACTGGCCATGGCAACTCGGCTCCAAGGGCACAGACAGGCTGCGCCATATGCTTGGTATCTTTTTTGACTGGCCGTGCCTGGCGCCGGGCGCCGACTTCGGCCCATGCCGGCCGAGCTGGGGAACTGGCGCCTCAGGGCGGACGTCCGGATGCCTAGTGGTGGCAGGACAGCGCCCGGCCGGACCTGACGCTCCATCCCCTGATCGCCCTGGGAGCGGGAGGAATCTTTGGCTAGGCGGAGCCCTCTGCCGCCCTTTCCGCCGCCAGGGCCGCCTCCCACTGGACGAGGGTCTGATGGAGCTCTGAAGCAGGGCTGATCCTCTCGGCGGCGGGGCGGGTCCGGTCGATCAGCCAGGTGCGCAGGCTGGGGATGGGGCAGACCAGATCGTCATCGTCGTTGGTCTGCAGGGCGCCCTTGTGGATCAGATGCCCAAGGAACTGGTCGGAAGTCATTCCTTCCGGAAGTTTCCAACTCCTGCCTGAACCGGCTTCGCTCTTCTCATCGATGACGTCCAGCACCCTGCTGTAGAGGAGGCCTCCGCTAGCGGGCAGCTCCGCCATGATCGCCGCCACCAGGTCCCTGGAAGCGATCATTTCATCGCTTCGGCGGCGTCTATAGCTCTCTTCCCGGTAGGCTCGTGCGCGTTCCATCATGGCGTCGATATCGATGTCCTGGATTGCGCCTTTGGCCGGGACGAGAGCCCAGAAGAGTGCGGCGGCCTCGGTCCGGACATGCTGGGGCCACCCCTCGGAGCGCTCCACGATCCAGTCTGACAGGCAGTCCAACACGTAGCCGGTGCCCAGGTCGATGCGGCAGTTGGCCAGCATCTGCTTCACGCAGGAGCGCACCTCCCCGTCGGCCAGGGGTCCCAGGGTGCGGACGTTGCCGATTTGCAGGCGGCTGAGGCCGGCCTCGGCCAGGGCGGTGGTGGAATTGGCCAGGCCGGCGTAGATGGGGACGATGGGAAGGCGGTGGGTCCCTAGGTGGAGGGCCGTCAGGCAGCGCTTGTGGTTTTTTCCAACTTCCTGGATCTCGTCCACCAGGATGCAGAGGGGCTGCTTCCAGTCCTGCGGGGGAAGGACTTCCTTCAGGATCGAGAAGGAGGCGGCTTCCGGATCGGTTTCACGGGTGGTCGATCCTTCCGCGCCGAGACCTACAATGCCCATCCTGGCTCCGGTGCTCGTGACGATCTTCTGGCGGTAGTCCTTCGCCTTGGAGGGAGCGATCTTCCTGATGATCTCGAGCGCCGCTGTCTCCGGGTCCTCGAGGGAGATCTGGTCCACTGGCAGGATATGAGGGCGGTCCTTCTTCCCGTCCCATTCCTTCTCCAGGTGCGATAGGACGGAGGTCTTTCCGGCCCCGGGGGCTCCCTGGAGGACGATGGTGAGCCCGGCGGCGGGCTCGTTCCTTCCGATGGCCCGCATCGCAACGCGGCAGTTGTCCCGGATCAGCTCGAGGACGTCCTGGCGGCCGACGAAAACGGGGGCAGCCTGCCTGACCAAGGGCTTGCTGTAGTCTTCCAGCAGTTCCCGGTCGAACTGTTCTCGGCGCTTCATGGCCATAGGCATCCTGCCGTCGATGGCGTCATGCCGCAAGGACGGACGGGGGCACCATTATGAAGGGGGGACATGCCTTCAGCCCCGGCATGCCGTGGGCGGACGGAGCCAGCATGCCGCCTTCTTCCGGTAGAGCCTCAGGAAGCCTCCGCCCTGATCTCGCCGATCAGCTCGGCCAGCCTGCGGCCGTAGAGGACGTAGCTGTCGTAGGCCTCCTGCTCGGAGGATCGGGAGGAGGAGTCGTGGAAGACCACCGCGGTGTGGGGCTCGATGGAGATTCCCTTGTCGTACCCCCGGGCCAGGGCGTCGGCGAGGATGCGGCGGACCGCTCCGTCCCCCTCCCCGGGCAGGGTGTAGCGGGCGTCGTTCCTCTCGGGCACCCAGACCGCGTCCTTGACGTGGATGTGGTCGACATGGTCCCGGACGCGGGTCCAGAACTCCCAGGGATCCTGCTTGGGCCGGGGCTCGGGCTTGCTGCAGTCGTCGTTGAACACCGGGTTGGCGGTGTCGAACACCCAGCGCAGGCCGGGGACGTTCTCCAGCAGGCGCAGCGCGTGCTGCCAGCTCATCCCCCCGTAGTTCATGCAGTTCTCGTGAAGCGGGACCAGCCCGGCGTCCAGGAAGCGCCTGGCGATCTCGCTCACCCGCCGGAAGCGCTCCTCCTCCCGCTGGTCGGGCCCGGGGCTTACCGCGTAGCTCATGATGCGGACGTAGCGCGTGCCGAGGCGCTTCATCCGGACGACGGCCCGCTCCACGTCCGCGGTGTCGAAGGGATCCTCGATCCGCTTGCTCCAGTTGGCGATGGTCGATCCCAGGGCGTACACCCCGATGCCGGCCCGGGCCAGCTTCTCCTCCACCAGGCCGAAGGCGGCGTCGGGAAGGTCGTGGAGGTTGGCCCGGGGGAAGCCCTCCACCTCCACGGTGCGCGCCTCGATGCAGTCCCAGCCCAGCTCCCGGGTGGCCCGGATCTGGGCGTCGATCGAGGCTCCCGCCTCGTCGGCTATGCCGGTGAGAATCATGCTGGCGGGCTATCGGGAAGGGGACTGGTCGGGGCCGATCCCGGTATGGGCGTAGACCTCGGAGAGGGGGAGCTGGCACTTGGCCGAGACGAAGCTGACGCTCCCGTCCTTGCCCTCGACGGTGCGCAGCATCCAGGAGCCCCCCGCCTGCCTCACGTAGTGGTCCGCCATCCAGGTGCTGTGGGAGACCAGCAGGTACTCCACCAGGGACTCCACGTGGCGGTAGTGCCAGAACTTGACCCCCTGGTCCCAGGCCGCGGTCTCGTCGGAGAGCACCTCCACGATCACCCGGGGGTTGAGCAGGGTGTCGTTGCAGCCGTCGAGGAACTCGGGTCCGTGGGCCACCACCTGGACGTCGGGATAGGCGAAGAGTCCGCTCTCGGGGACATGGACGCGCATGCCGCAGTTGAGGACCCGGCACTCGGTGTTCCTCAGCCGGTGGCGCATCTCCCCGGCGATGTTGGTCGCCAGGACGGTGTGCAGGTAGCTGCCCGAGATCGTCTGGGCCTGGCCGTCGCGCAGCTCGGAGCGGGCCGCTCTGCCGCGCTCCTTGCTCAAGTACTCCTTGGGATCCATCGTCTCTCCGGGGCCCGGACCCCTCCGAGCAGACCAGAACCGGCGCCCGGTTTCAAGCCCAAGCCTCGGGGATTCAGAGCCGGAGGAGGCCTCCTATCCCGTAGCGGGCCAGATGGGCGAGAACCTCGGAGGGATCCCTGCAGGTGGCCAGCAGCCCCACCGAGATCGACCTGCGGAAGCGCTCCCGGATCGAGCGGCGTCGGGAGATGCCGGCCAGGGCCTCGGCCAGGTGGGACACCTCTCCGGCCAGCCTGGAGGGCCTCGCCGGATGGTGGAGCGCCCCGAGGGCCATGGGCGCGTCCCGGTGGATCCCCTGGCTGGGCGGGCGCCCCCGGGTTCCGGCCCAGACCGAGGCCAGCAGGCTGATCATGCAGATCAGGTCCTCGGGATCCCGCCGGGGATAGGATCCCCGGATCTGGTGGAGGTATTTCCGGGAGCTGGCCAAGGGACCGGGCTAGCGGCTGAACGAACTGGCGAAGTCCTCCGCCGCTCCCCGATCGGCCACCTTCTTCTCGAAGCGGGACTCGGCGGCCAGGCGCTCCAGCCGGGCCTGGTAGGCCTCCCCGTCGAGGGGCAGCTCGACGGTCCGCTGCTCCAGCCCCGAGTAGAGCATGGCGTTGGCCAGCTCCACCGAATGGAGACCCTCGGCGCCGGGAACGGCCGGGGGCGTGCCGTCCAGGATGGCGTCGACGAAGTCCTGCATCAGGGAGGCGTGGGGCGAGCGGGCCGGCTCGATGGGGATGTCCACGTTCCAGACCGGGGGCTTGAGGAAGCCCGAGGGGGAGTCGCGGCAGTGCTCCCGCATGCAGACCTCGTTGCGCACGAAGGAGAGGCGGTCGCTCTCCAGCACCACCCGGCCGCGGGTGCCTGCGATCTCCAGCCGGTTGGAGCCCGGAGCCTCGCCGGTAGAGGAGAGGAACACGCCGGTGGCTCCGCCGGGGTACTCGAAGTAGGCGGTGACCGAATCCTCCACCTCGATGTCGTGGTAGCGCCCCAGCTGCACAAAGCTGCGGATCCGGGCCGGCATCCCGCACATCCACTGCAGCACGTCCAGCTGGTGCAGGCACTGGTTGATCAGCACTCCGCCGCCCTCCCCCTTCCAGGTGGCGCGCCAGCCGCCGCTGGAGTAGTAGGCCTGGGTGCGGTACCAGTCGGTGATGATCCAGTTGATCCGCACCACCTCGCCCAGCTCCCCGTCCAGGATCAGGCGGCGGATCTTCCGGTAGCGCGGCTCGCACCGCAGCTGGAACATCCCCGCGAACACCACCCGGGGATGCCTCCGGCTGCAGTCGATCAGGCGCTGGGCGTCCGCCTTGTGGGCCGAGATGGGCTTCTCCACCATCAGGTGGACTCCCGCCTCCAGGGCGGCCATGCCCAGGGTGGTGTGCTGGTAGTGGGGCGTGGCGACGATCACCGCGTCGATCTCCCCCGAGGCCAGCAGCGCCTCGGCGTCGGAGTGGACGGCCAGGGGGCGGTAGGACTCCAGCTTGGCGGGCGAGGGGCTGCATACGGCCGCCAGCTCGGCGCGATCCACCTCGCCGTCCATGAGGTAGGCGGCATGGTGGCGTCCCATGTTGCCCATCCCGATGATCCCGATCCGTACCCGTTCCATGTAGGTGAGCGAAGGTCAGTCGGCGAATGCCAGCTCGTTGGAGAGCAGGAGGGCCTGCCCCAGCTGCGCCAGGGGGGAGAGGCCGGGAGGCCCCCCGAAGTCCTTGCTGGATTCCCACTCCTCCCCCGAAGCGGCCCGGATGCGGACGGTCCAGGAGAAGCCGGCCTCCTCTCCCGCGCCGCTCTCCACCGCGAAGTCCAGCGCCTGCCCCTGCTCCAGGATCCTTTCCTCCAGCTCGCCCGCCTGCTCCCCGGGCCCGATGCGCCGCTCCAGAAGCAGGCCGTCCCCCAGGCGGATGCGGGCGGCCAGATCGGCGTCCGGAGCCTGGGCGGGGCCGATGCGGTAGGCGATGCGGTAGGCGCCGGTCCCGGGGACCCGCCAGCGGCGGATCACCTCGCCCGAGGGGCGGCTGGCGCCTCCCTGCGCGCCGAGCCGGCCCGGCCCCTCCCCCTTCCAGATCCCCTCGGAGAAGGAGGGGAAGGGCTCGAAGCCCTGGGGCGAGCCCGTGCCGTATAGCCACGGATCGGCCGCGATCAGGAAGCGGGAGGCCTGGCGGCGCTCGGAAGGGCCGGGACGGCGCTGCAGCGTCCGCAGGTAGAGCGACTCCACCGGGTCCCCGCCCTCCCGGAGGACCTCCTGCTCCAGGCTGCGGGCCAGGCCGATCACGAAGGGGCTGTTGAGCAGGAAGAGGGCCTGCTGGGGAACGGTGGTCTCGAAGCGCCCCGGGCTGGTGCTGTCGGGGCTGGCCAGGTCGAAGGTGCGGAACATGGAGGGGAGGTTCTGGCGCTCGATGTACCCGTAGACGGAGCGGCGCGGCGCGTAGGGGGGGGCGGCGATCTCGACCGGGCGCCCCCCCATGGCGAGATCCAGGGTTCCGGCCGCCTGGAGGAGGGTGTCCCGCAGCGGCTCCAGCTCCAGGCGGCGCCGGTCCATCCTCCAGATCCAGCGGTTTTCGGGATCGCGCTCCTGGCGCAGGGGCGAGGGATCGCTGGCCTGCTGCCATGCGCTGGAGAGGAGGATGCGCCGGTGGAGGCGCTTCAGGGACCATCCGTCCTCCACCAGGGTGGCGGCCAGCCAGTCCAGCAGCTCCGGGTGGCTGGGGGGCGGGGCCCGGGTGCCGAAGTCGCTGGGGGTGTCCACCAGGCCCCTGCCGAAGTGGTGCCTCCAGACCCGGTTGGCGATCACCCGCGCGGTCAGGGGGTTGCCGGGATCGGCGATGGCGCGGGCCAGCTCCAGCCGCCCGCTGCCCTGGGTGAAGGGGCGCCGGTCCTCGCCCTCCACCAGGGAGAGGAACTGCCGGGGAACCGCCTCGCCCCTCGATCCCGGCTTGCCGCGCAGGAACACCACCGGCTCCACCGGAGAGGGCCGGTCCTCCAGGGACATGGCCCGGGCCGGGGCTCCCGGATGGGTGGCGGGAAGGGCGTCGAGCTCCCGCTTGAGGCGGCGGATCTTCTGCTGGACCGGCACGTCCAGGAGCTGGGTGGCCTGGTCCAGGGGGATGGCCGGGGGGGCTCCGGGCCGGTAGAGGACCTGGCGCAGGGCCTCGCGGTCCGGATCGGGAAGGGGCTCCCCCCCGAGCTCCAGGGCCTCCTCCTCCACCTGGGCGAAGAGCCCGCCGTAGATCCTGGCCAGCTCCTCCATGGTGGCGGGGCCTCCCTCCAGGATGGCCTTCCGGACCAGCGGGTTGACGGGAGAGCCCTCCCCGGCCAGGGAACGCCGGAGCGCCTCACCGATCGGCTCGGAGCGGGCATCGGCCCTGGAGGCCGCAATCCAGGGGGAGAGCGCCGGATCGGGATCCTCCCCGATCGCCGCCAGATGCTCCTGCCAGCGGAAGGCCACGACCGGCCCCAGCTTCCGCTCCCGGACCAGGTTCTCGGTCCGGGAGCGGTCGAGGCCCCGGGCGTCGTGGAGGACCTTCAGGTACTCTCCGGTCTGGCTGCGGGCCAGGGAGACGGCCCCCTGCTGCTGGGCGTCGCGGTAGTCCTCCCACTCCTGCCGCTTCCTCTCCAGCTCCTGGCGGTAGCCGAGATAGTCGGGGGAGTCCTCGTCGTAGGCCAGCAGGGGGCGCTCGTCCGGCTCCCGGGAGCTGGCGAAGACGCCGTAGAGGGAGTAGTAGTCGGCGGTGGGGATCGGATCGTACTTGTGGTCGTGGCAGCGGGCGCAGGAGACGGTCAGGGCCATCAGGCCCCGGCTGGCCACGTCGATCCGGTCGTCGATGATGTCGTGCTGGTTGTTGAGGAAGCGCCGGCCCAGGGTCAGGAAGCCGAGGCCCGCCAGGGCGCGGTTGTCCTCCCGGTCCTCCAGGAGGTCGGCGGCCAGCTGCTCCACCACGAAGCGGTCGTAGGGCAGGTCCCGGTTGAAGGCGTCCACCACGTAGTCGCGGTAGGTGTAGGAGTAGGGGAAGCGGCGCTCCTCCTCGAACACGTAGCCCTTGGTGTCGGCGTAGCGGGCGACGTCGAGCCAGTGGCGCCCCCATCGCTCCCCGTACCGGGGCGAGGCCAGCAGGCGGTCCACCAGCCGCTCCATGGCGCCGGGGGAGCGGTCCTCCCGGAAGGCCTCGATCTCCCGGGGGGAGGGAGGAAGGCCCAGGAGCGTGTAGCAGGCCCGCCGGATCAGGGTGTCGCGATCGGCCCTCGGTGAGGGCCGCATGCCCTGCTCCTCCAGCCGCCGCAGCACGAAGCGGTCCACCGCGTTCCGCGGCCAGAGGGAGTCCCGCACCTCGGGCGGGCGGGGCCGGACCACCGGCTGGAAGGCCCAGTGGGCCCCTCCCCCCTCCCCGGACGGCAGGACCCGGGGATCGGGCGCCCCGGCCTCCACCCACCTCTCCAGGGCCGCCACCTGGGCGGGATCCAGCCGCTTGCCCTCGGGAGGCATCTGCAGCTCTGCGTCGCCGGGGCGGACCGCCCGGATCAGCAGGCTGGCGCCGGGATCCCCGGGAACGATGGCGGGCCCGGACGAGCCCCCGGCCTCCCAGCCGGAGCGGGAGTCGAGGTAGAGCCCGCCCCGGGCCCGGCCCGCCTGGTGGCTGTGGCACTCCAGGCAGGACCTCTGCAGTATGGGAAGGATCTCCCGCTCGAAGAGGGCCTCTCCGTCCTCCGCCGCGGCGGCCGCCGCGGCCAGGACCGCCCATGCCAGGGGGATCCTCACGCGATCAGCTCCCGGACCACCTTCCCGTGCACGTCGGTGAGGCGGAAGTCGCGTCCCGCATGGCGGAAGGTGAGGCGCTCGTGATCGAAGCCGAGCAGGTGCAGGATGGTGGCGTGCAGGTCGTGGACGTGGACCCTGTCCTCCACCGCCCGGAAGCCGAACTCGTCGGTGGCCCCGTGGGCGATCCCGCCCCGCACCCCGCCCCCGGCCATCCACATGGAGAAGCCCCAGTGGTTGTGGTCGCGGCCGTTGATCTTCCCGGCGTTGGCCCCCGGCCGGGGCAGCTCCACGGTGGGCGTGCGGCCGAACTCCCCTCCCCAGATCACCAGGGTCTCCTCGAGCATGCCGCGCTGCCTGAGATCCTTGAGCAGGGCCCCGATGGCCTGGTCGCACTGCCGGGCCAGGCGGCGGTGGTTGACCTCGATGTCGTCGTGGTTGTCCCAGGGCTGGCCCTGCCCGTGCCAGACCTGCACCATGCGCACGCCCCGCTCCACCAGCCGGCGGGCGATCAGGATCTGCCGCGCCTGGGTCCCCTCCCCGTACATCCTCCGGATCGACTCGGGCTCCCTCTCGATGTCGAAGGCGTCGGTGGCGTCCATCTGCATGCGGTAGGCCAGCTCGTAGGCCGAGATCCGGGCCTCCAGCCGGGAGTCCCCCTCCCGTTCCTCCAGGTGCCTCTGGTTGAGGCGGCCCAGGAGGTCGAGCTGGCGGCGCTGCTGGCGCAGGCCGAGGCCGGGATTGCGGATGTTCTCCACCAGCTTGTCCATCTCCCGGTGCCGGGTGTCCACGTAGGCGCCCTGGTAGACGCTGGGCAGGAAGCCCGACTGCCAGTTCTGCGACTCCTGGATCGGGTATCCGCCCGGGCACATGGCCACGAAGCCGGGGAGGTTCTGGTTGGCCGAGCCCAGCCCCCAGGTGATCCAGGAGCCCATCGAGGGACGGATCAGCCTCGCCTCGCCGCAGTTCATCAGCATCAGCGAGGGCTCGTGGTTGGGGACGTCGGCGTGCATCGACCGGATAACCGCCAGATCGTCGGCGCACTCGGCCAGGCGGGGGAAGATCTCGCTGACCGGCAGTCCGCTCCGGCCGTGGCGGGAGAAGGCGAAGGGCGAGGCGAAGGCCGCTCCGGTCTTGCGCTCGGTGCGCAGGTTCTCCATGGGCAGCTCCCTGCCGTGCAGGCGGGAGAGCTCGGGCTTGGGATCGAAGGTGTCCACATGGGAGGGCCCCCCGTTCATGAACAGGTGGATCACCGCCTTGGCCCGGCCCGGGAAATGGGGGGCCTTCTGCCTCAGGGGGCTGGTGTAGGAACCGTGGGCGGCTCCCTCCACCTGGGAGAGGCCCAGCATCCCCAGGCCCAGGCCCACCCGCTGCAGGAACTCCCGGCGGCTTGCCGGGCATCCGGAGCGGCGTCTCACTTCTCCTCCCCGAGGAACGGGTGGTCCAGCCTGTGGGGAGGCGGATCGCCGCCGGGCCCCTTGAGGTAGTGGTCCATCCACCGCATCAGGCGCAGGGAGTAGTCGTAGCGGGCGGCCGCCTTGCTGTTGCCGTGACCCTCTCCGGGATACCACACCAGGCGCACCGGCGCCTGCCCCAGCGTCCTGAGGTACCGGTAGAGCTCCATCGACTGCGAGGGGTGCACCCGGGTGTCCTCCTTGCCGTGGAGGATGAGGAGCGGGGTGCGCGCCTTCTCGGCATGGAAGATGGGGCTGCGCTCCAGGAAGAAGTTCCAGTCCTCCCAGGGCCACTTCCTGGCGTGCACCAGGTACATCTCGTAGGGGATGTCGGTGGTCCCCTGCTTGGAGATGAGGTCGCTGACGCCCACGAACATCACGCTGGCGGCGAATCGCTCGGAGTAGCGGGTGGCGCACCAGGCCGAGGCGTAGCCTCCGTAGGATCCCCCGGTGACCCCCACCTTGGAGGGATCGGCGAGCCCGGCCCGGTCCAGGTGGTCGATGGCGTCGACCAGGTCGTCGAACTCCTTGCCGGCGTAGTCCGACTGGTGGGACATGGCGAAGCCGATGCCCCGGCCGGTGCTGCCCCGGTAGTTGGGATAGAAGACCAGGTAGCCCCGCCCGGCGGCGATCTGCCCCGGCCGGGAGTAGCTGGTGACCCAGCCGTTGGGAACCCGGGCCTCGGGCCCCCCGTGCACCACCTGGATCAGGGGATAGCGGCGCCCTTCCTGGTATCCGAGGGGATAGAGCAGGACGCCCTCCACCTCCGTCCCGTCCCGGGCCGTGTAGGAGATCGCCTCCTGCCGGGCGAGCTCCACCCCTTCCATCCAGGGATTGGAGTCGGTCAGGCGCCGCATCCTCTGGCGGGCGAGGCTGGCCCAGTAGACCTCCGTGCCGTGCCCGGGCAGGGATCCGGCCAGGGCGAGGCGCGAGGATCCGGGAACCAGGCTCATCGACTCGGCCACCAGCGGAACGCCGAAGCCGTAGGACTCCCTCTCCGGGCCCTCCAGCGCGATCCGGCCGTAGTCGGTCCGGCAGCCGTCGTCGGAGAAGTAGAGGAGATGACCGTCGTCGAGCCATTCCAGTCCGGAGAAGTCGGGCAGGTAGTCCTCGAGCAGCCTGCGGACCGAGCCGTCCCCGGCGTCGGCCAGGAAGAGCCTTCCCGCGCTCGGATCGTTCATGTGGGCGCCGCCGATGAAGGCCAGCCGCCTGCCGTCGGGGCTCCAGCGGAAGGGGCCCTGCTTGCCCCGATGGTCGACCAGCGCGATCCTCTCGCCCGAGCCGGCGTCCACGATGTGGAACCTCCGGTGCATGTAGAAGTCGTCGATCAGGGGCGTGGGGGCCACCGAGAGGGCCAGCCGCCCGCCGTCGGGCGACCACCGGGCTCCGGCCACCGAGCCCTCCACCTCCAGCAGGCGGCTCTCCCATTCCCCGTCCTTCCGTTCGGCGATCCAGACCTGCCCCGGACTGAGCTCCTCCTCGTAGATCTCGGCGTCGAAGCCCTTGTCGGCGGCTCCGCCGTCCTCCTCCTCCTTCCGGCTGGCCAGGAACAGGAGCCGCCCGGGCTCGGTGCTCCACTGATAGGCGGCGATCGGGGTCTCGTGCTCCAGCAGCTTCTCCGACTCGCCGCCGTCGACCGGGATCGAGTAGAGCGAGGCGTTCTCGTCGTCGCCCCTCCTGGCCAGGTAGGTGACGGAGCGGGAGTCGGGGGTCCAGGAAAGGCCCCCGACCGAGACCTCGCCGGTGACGAAGGGCCGGGAGCGGCCCTTCCGATCGACCACGTGCAGCTCCTTGCGGGCGGGGCCGTTCTCCTCCTGGGCCAGGTCGGGAAAGATCTGGAGGCTGTAGGCCACGTAGCGGCCGTCGGGGGAGGCGGCCACCTCGTCCACATGCCGCATTTGAGCAAGCTGCTCGGGCGTCAGGCCGCCATGCCCGTCGGTTCGTCCGGCCAGGGAGAGGGAGACGCCCGCAAGGATCGCTAGAATGCTCTTCATTGTCCGGCTGCGCGCATTGTGGCTCCGCAGCTGCAGCCTGTCGAGCCTCCGCTCCCCCTGCCGGGCGAGGCTTGCCTTGTATTCCGGAGCGGGGCGCGGGCATGATGGCGGGCCAGCCATGGATGCCTCGAAGATCGGATCGGCCCTTCCTCCGATCCTGCCGGGATCGCTGGCGCTCCAGGGCCGGGACCCGGGCATCCCCGAAGGGGTCCGGGTCCGCGTCGGCTTCCGTCCCCCGATGGCCGGATCCGCCCTGTCCAGCCCGCGCCTCCTGCAGAACGGTCCCGGCGGAACGCTCCGCGCCGGCATCCCCTCCAGTGGCCCCATGCAGGCTCTCGGCGACCGGGACGGGGACTCCCCGTGCGCCTTCAAGGGAGAATGGAAACCGTTCCGGAAGCTGCGCTGCCCGATCGCCCGGGGGCTCCCCGGGGAGGCCCGCCCCTGGGGCGACCTGAAGCCGGGAAGCTCCATGGCGGACGGGGACCGGATCCAGGGCGGTCCGTCGGACTGCTCCGGGCCCGGGGGGAGGATCGGCCGGCTCTCCTGGAAGGGATGACCCTCCGTCTGGATCAGCATCTGGTACAGGAGGGGCTCTGCCCCAGCCGGGAGAAGGCCCGGCGGACGATCATGGCCGGAGAGGTGAGGCTCAACGGGCGCGCCGGCCTCAAGCCCAGCACCCCCGTCGGCCGGGACGACGCCGTCGAGCTGGCCGCCAGGGAGCGCTTCGCGAGCCGGGGGGGCTACAAGCTCGAAGGCGCACTGGAGCACTTCCGCCTGGAGGTGGAGGGATGGATCGCGATCGACCTGGGAGCCTCCACCGGAGGCTTCACCGACTGCCTGCTGCAGCGGGGCGCGGCCCGGGTGCTGGCCGTCGACGTGGGCATGGGACAGCTGGCCTGGAGGCTGCGCAAGGATCCCAGGGTGGTCCCCATGGAGAGGACCAACGCCCGCCACCTGGCCCCCGGCCGCCTGCCCGAGGGCTTCGCCGGGGCCGATCTGGCGGTGATCGACTGCTCCTTCATCTCCCTGTCCCTGATCCTGCCGGCGGCGCGGGAGTTGGTCGCCGGCCGGGGCCTCGTCCTGGCGCTGATCAAGCCCCAGTTCGAGGCGGGCCGGGCCGAGGCCTCCCGCCATCGGGGGGTGATCCGGGACGAGGGGATCCACCGTCGGGTGATCGGGGAGATCGAGGAGCTGGCCACCCGCTCGCTGGGCCTGGAGTGGATGGGACACTGCCCGTCGGTCCTCGAGGGCCCTTCGGGCAACCGCGAGTTCTTCTGCCTGTGCCGCAAGCGCCATGCGACGACTTGAGCAGATCGGGCTGATCGCCAACCAGGACAAGCCGCACTGGAGGGAGAACCTGCTCCAGGCCGCAGAGCGGATCCGGGGAGCCGGCCGCAGGGCCGTCGCTCCCCAGGTGGGCATCGGCACGGAGGACACCGTTCCCTGGGAGCAGAAGGACACCTCGGCCATCGTCCGACGCATCGATTCCTCGGACCTGGTCATGGTGATCGGCGGGGACGGCACCATGCTGCACGCCGCCCGGGAGATCCGGGGCGAGACCACCCCGGTCATCGGGATCAACACGGGAAACCTCGGCTTCCTGACCGCCGCGCCCATGGCCCAGCTGCCTATGGTCCTCGACCATCTCTGGCAGGGGGACTTCAAGGTGGCGACGCGGCCCTTCCTGGAGGCGGAGGTGGCGGGGATGGACCAGCGTGCCGATCCCCTGACCGCCCTCAACGACTTCGTGGTCCACCGCCGCGAGCTCTCCCGCATGGTGAAGCTGAAGACGAGCGTGGACGGGCGCCATCTCACCGACTACCAGTGCGACGGGCTCATCGTCTGCACCCCGACCGGCTCCACCGCCTACTCCCTGTCGGCCGGCGGCCCCATCATCAGCCCCAAAGCCGGGGTGATGGCCATCACCCCCATCTGCCCCCACGCCCTGTCCAACCGGTCGGTGATCGTGCCGCTGGACTCGTCGGTCGAGGTGCGGATCGGGGAAGGGCATCCCGAGACTGTGCTCAGCGGCGACGGCCAGAACCCGCAGCTCCTGCCCCCCGGTGCGACGATCCGGATCGGCCGGAGCCGGCGGGAGCTCAACTACCTGCAGGTGGGCGGGGCCGGCTTCTTCCAGACCCTCCGGGAGAAGATGAAGTGGAGCGGCACCAGCTTCTAGTGTCCTGCTCCTGGCATGTAAGGATAATAGATGTGTTCCATGGTACGGTCCAGTGCGCCGCACCATGGCGGCGTACCGATACGGGACGGCCGATTGCGATTCCGGAGCTCTCGGCAGACCAGGAAGCTAAGCTCGACCGCCGTGTGCGTGCCGCCACTACAACGGCACGAGATCTCCGGCGTGCGCGCATCGTGCTGCTGCAACCAGAGGCAACGAGCCGGGATGACGTGGCCAAAGAGGTGGGAACCTCGCAGCAGACTGTGTGCAAGTGGTCGCAGCGCTTCGCCAAGGAGGGGCTCGATGGCCTGGTGGATCGCAAGGGCCGGGGCGTCAAGCCGAGCATTCCCCAGGAAGTGGTCGAGAAGGTGATCGGGCCAGCGTGCTCCAGGCATCAAGCGGCGCAGCACCCGGACCACGGCGGCCCAAGTCGGCATCTCGGCCTCCAGCGTCAGAAAAACCTGGCGTGCTCACGGCCTGAAGCCCCACCTCAAGCGCAACTTCAAGCTCTCGAACGATCCCGAGTTCGAGGAGAAGTTCCGGGATGTCGTGGGCCTGTACCTGGATCCTCCGGAGAAAGCCGTGGCGTACTGCTCCGACGAGCAGTCGAAGATTAGACGCTGGAACGCACGCAGCCAGGCCTGCTGGGCATGGGGCACATCCGCACCCAGAGACGCACGACTACTACCGGCACGGCACGATCACGCTCTTTGCGGCAATGAACTACCTGGACGGTAAGCTGATCCAGCGTCTGGAAAGCAGGCGCACGCACGTGGAATGGCAGCGCTTCCTCAAGCAGATCGACCGCGAAACAACCGACGGGCTGTCGATCCACATCATCGCCGACAGCTACGGTACGCACAAGCACGCCAAGGCCAGGGCCTGGCTGGCCAGGCATCCGAGGATCGTGATCCATTTCACTTCGGCATCAAGCTCCTGGCTCAACATGGTCGAGCGGTTCTTTGCCGAGCTGACCACTGTGGTCCGAGACCAGAGCTACTCCAGCGTCTCTCAACTGAAGAGAGCGATCCAGCGGCACCTGGCAGAGCACAACGCCGACCCCAAGCCCTTCAGGTGGGTTGCCAAGGGCGAAGACATCCTGGCGAAGATCAAGCGTGCCAGTGCACGGCTCGCAGAGTGCCAGGGCACAAGCGTTCAACCAACTTAAACAGAAACCAGAACATAGCATTGTTTCCAATCTGTCCAAACGACCCCGACCACCTCACCAACTCTCGGCGGCGCAGGGTGAAGGTCAAAATTAGTGCGATGAAGGAATCTTGAGACGGCTTGATCGATACAACACCTGGTGCTATATCGCCATTCATGATGGAACACGCATGCGGGGGCAGGATTGCGCATCTTTAGGACCAAGGCCTTTGCGCGTTTCGCTCGTAGCGAAGACATCGGGGATCGTGCGCTGTGCGAAGCCGTAGAGCGCATAGCGAAGGGATCGATCGATGCCGATCTCGGCGGCGGCGTCTTCAAGCAGCGCGTCGCGCGTCCGGGCCAGGGCAGATCCGGGGGCGTCCGGGCGATCCTGGTGATACGGCGGGGTGAGCGAGCGTTTTTCCTTCACGGATTCGCCAAGAGCGACCGGGAGAATCTTCGACGAACGGAACTCAGGGCGGTACGAAATCTGGCCGACGAGATCCTCCGACTGGACGATGCCGATATCGATGCGATGCTGGAGAACGGAACGATCAGAGAGGTGAACTGCAATGGCTAAGCAGTATGGGAGCGAAGTGCTGGCGTCGGTGCACGAGACGGCGCTCGGCATGGCGGAGGCGGGGGTAATATCGAAGCGGACGATGAAGTCGTTCGACGAGATGTGCCTGACGCCGGTGGAGGAGATGGCGCCGGAGGACATCCGGGCGCTTCGGCTGCGGGAGAACGCGAGCCAGGCGGTGTTCGCCCGCCATCTCAACGTGACGACCGGGTTGGTGAGCCAGTGGGAGCGCGGCGAGAAGCGCCCGCGCGGCCCCTCGCTGAAGCTGCTGACGCTGGTGGCGAAGAACGGCCTCGGGGCGGTCGCGTGAGGTGTCGCAGCGCGGGCTGCGGTATTGCGATAGTGTTGACATGGATCGGGTAATGACCAACGCGGCAGAAATAAGCGCTCGACCACTAACTGCCCGCGCCGGGAACCGGTCCTCCGGCCAGGCTGCCGCTTTCGGCGTCGAACCACAGGATCCCATCGGGCTCGATCCTCAGCGGGAGAATGTCCCCGCGCCGGGGCAGCGGTAGGCGTTCGAGCAGCGAAACCAGCATCCGGCCCGAGGCCTCCAGGTAGACGATCCCCTGCTCCCCGAGGGCCTCGGACCGCAGCACGGAGGCCCGGATTCCCGGAGAGGAGCCGCCTGTCCCCACCCGCAGGGAGCGGGGAGGGATTCCCGCCACCACCGGGGCCCGGTCCGGCACCGGTGGCTGCAGGTCGAGAGAGATCCCTCCGCCCTCCCAGGCGCTCCCCTTGCGGCGGCCTTGCAGGAAGTTCATGGGAGGGAAGCTGGCGAAGGCGGCCACATGCCGGTTGGCAGGCCGGGTGCGGATCCCCTCGGGGCTGTCCAGCTGCTGGAGGCGTCCCTGGTGGAGCACCGCCACCCGGTCCCCCAGGGTGAAGGCCTCGAAGGGATCGTGGGTGACATGGACCATGGTGGCGCCAGTCTCCTCCTGCAGCCTGGCTATCTCCAGCCTGAGGTGGAAGCGCATCTCGGGATCGAGGCTGGCCAGGGGCTCGTCCAGGAGCAGCAGCCCCGGACGGCGCAGCATGGCCCGTCCCAGGGCCACCCTCTGCTGCTCTCCCCGGGAGAGCTGATCGGGCAGGGCCTCGAGGCGCCGCCCGAGACCGAACTTCCGGGCCATCGCCAGGGCCGCCTCGCGCGCCGGGCCCGACCTGCGGCGCCGCAGGTCAAGGCAGATGGCCAGGTTGTCCCAGACGGTCAGGCCGGGGTAGAGGGAGGCCTCCTGGAAGAGCAGCGAGATGCCCCGCTTTCCCGGGGGGATCCGCCCCACCGGAACGCCGTCGATGCGGACCTCCCCCCGGTCCGGATCCTCCAGCCCGGCGATCAGCCGCAGCAGCGTGGTCTTTCCCGATCCCGAGGCCCCCACAACGCAGAGGGAGGATCCGCCCGGAACGGCCAGATCCACCCCCTCCAGGGCCGGAACGGAGCTTCCCGGGTAGATGCGGGCCAGCGCTTCCGCCTCCACGCCTATCCCTCCCCGATTGCCCTTGCGGGCGGTCCTGGGTCCTGCCATCAAGGGGATCCCCGGCCGAGGCGCTCCGGACGGGGTCTGGTCGTCGCTCGCTTCCATGGATCGCGGGGAGGAGGCACGGCCCCCCAATCAATCCCATGCCGCACCAGGGTTCAAGTCCCGGAGTTCCGGCTTCATCCGCCGGCCGGGGCGTGGTCCGCAACCCGCCCAACCGCTTCGAGGCCCTGCACCTGGAGCCCGACCCGGAAGCCCCTCCCGAGGCTCCGGGCGCCACCCTCTACCTCAGGGACCGCTCGGCGAGCCTGATCACCACCAACAGCAGCCCCGACATCCCCTTCGAGGCCTCGATCAATCCCTACCGGGGCTGCGAGCACGGCTGCGTCTACTGCTACGCTAGGCCCACCCACGAGTACCTGGGCTTCTCCCCGGGCCTGGACTTCGAGACCCGGATCCTGGTCAAGGAGGAGGCCCCCGCGCTCCTGCGCCGGGAGCTCTCCTCCCGCAGGTGGAAGCCCAGGCCCCTGGCCATGAGCGGGGTCACCGATCCCTACCAGCCGATCGAGCGCCGCCTGAGGATCACCCGCGGCTGCCTCGAGGTCCTGGCCGAGTTTCTCAATCCGGTGGGGATCGTCACCAAGAACGATCTGGTGCTCAGGGACGCCGACCTGCTCCTGCCTCTGGCCCGAGCCGGAGCGGTCCAGGCGATGATCTCCATCACCACCCTCGACCCCCAGCTGCGCCGCGACATGGAGCCCAGGACCTCTCCTCCCCAGGCCCGGCTGCGCGCGATCGAGAGGCTGGCAGCGCTGGGGATCCCTGTCGGCGTGCTGGTGGCCCCGGTGATACCGGGACTCAACGACCACGAGATCCCCGAGATCCTCGCCCAGGCGGCCGGGGCTGGAGCCACCACGGCGGGCAAGGTCCTCCTGCGGCTGCCGCACGCCGTGGAGGACATCTTCGTCGGCTGGCTGGAGGAGCGCTACCCGCTGCGGGCCGAGAAGGTGCTGGGCAGGCTGCGCAGCATGCGGGGAGGCAAGCTCTCCTCTTCCGCCTTCCACCAGCGCATGACCGGGGAGGGCGTCCACGCCGAGCAGATCGGGCAGCTGTTCAGGGTGTCCTGCCGGAAGCTGGGCCTGAACCGGGAGCCGGCTCCCCTCTCGGCGGAGAGCTTCCGCAGGGAACCGCGGCAGATGCGGCTCTTCTAGCCCTGAGCATCGGCGCTTGCGGCCTTGCCGGAGCCCCCTATCCTCCCCTCCGGTGATCGACAAGCGCTCATGGGTTCTCTACCTGGTGCTCATGCTGGTGTTCGCCGCCACCCGCTGGCCGGGCCTGATGCCCCCCAACTTCAGCGCCGCGCTGGCCCTGATGGTGTGCACCGGCGCCTTCCTGGGGCGGGCCTGGTTCCTCCCCATGGGAGCCATGGTTTTCACCGATGTCGCCCTGAACCTCCACTACGGGGCCGCTCCCTTCCAGGCCGTCCTGATCCCCAGCTACGTCGCCTACGCCCTGCTCCTGGTCCTGGGGGCGATGGCCGGCCCCAGGGCCTCCCTTCCACGCATGCTGGGCGCCGGGCTGGGCGGAGCGGTCCTCTTCTACCTGATCACCAACACCGCCGCCTTCCTGGGCAGCCCCGACTATCCCAAGAGCCCGGCCGGGTGGATCCAGGCCCTGACTACTGGAACCGAGGGCTGGGACGAGACCTGGAAGTTCTTCCGGAACAGCCTGGCCAGCACCCTGCTCTTCACCTCCCTGTTCACCCTGGCCTGGCGGCGCCACCTGGGATTCCTGCGGCGTGAGGCGGTGGCGCTGGCGAATCCTCCCCAGGCCGGATAGAGCGCCCCCTGGAGCCTTGCCGCCCCGTCAGGCCCCCAATCAATGGGGCCGCCCAGCAGGATCCCCGCTTCGCGGCGCACCATCCATGCGCAGCCTATCGGACTGGCGCCTGCTTGCCAGGAACGCCTGGCAGGATCGCTCGCCGATGGCAGCGGGCACCGTCTCGACGCTCGGGACGCTCGAATCCCCGCTTCGCTACAGCGTCGTTCTCCTGCGCCGCGGCAGGGCCGAAAGCCGACCGGAGGAATCCCGCTGCTGGATACGCTATGCGTTCCATCAGCCCCTGAACGCCCCCTGTCCGGGAATCCAGCGGCCTCCCGTCCACGTGCATGGAAGCCGGCGCCGTCCGGCTCACGCCCGCTCCGCCGGCTGAACTGCCGCTGCTTCGGGACCCGTCCCTCCCGGGACAGGGATCCGGAAAGGCGACGCGATGCGGCCTCGGCCATGGCTCGCCGCGCAATCCTTCCAAGAAGACACCGGCGCAGCAGCTGCTCATCGCCTGTCCGACGCGCTCAGCGATCTCCCGGATCCCGTGGAGCGCCTCCGGGGACGGCGGCCGGCCAACAGGCCTCGCAAAGGCATTCGTGGGATATCTCCAGCGAGGGAGCGCCCATTCCGGCCGCGACGGACGAAAGACAGGAGGGCGGGATGCCCTGGAGCCTCCTACGAGAAGAGCGGCTCGATGGGCTTTCCGAGCCCGTCCCTGGTGACGTAGAAGGGGCGCTTCTCGACCTCGTAGGCCAGGCGTGGGGAAATGCCCATGGCCCGGTAGAGAGTGGCGTGCAGATCCTCGATCACCACCCGATCCCGGACGGTGCTGCAGGGGCGCTCGTCCGCAGTCTCGCCATGCAGCATGCCCCTGCGGACGCCCCCGCCATACAGCAGAACGCTTCCCGCGTCGGTGAAGTGGCGGTGCATGCCGTAGTGCTTCTCCTCCTCGATCCTCTGGGGAACGAACACCTGGTCCTTGACCTTCTGGTCGGGCTTGCCCTCGGTCATCATGTCCCTGCTGAACTCGCTGGCGACGACCACCAGGGTGCGATCCAGCAGGCCCC
Source organism: Limisphaerales bacterium (assembly GCA_965221075.1). GTDB lineage: Bacteria > Verrucomicrobiota > Verrucomicrobiia > Limisphaerales > AAA164-E04 > UBA2970. Next base: position 1,395,332 of record OZ244865.1, on the reverse strand, counting down.
TCTCCTCAAGATCGAGGATCAGCTGCGAGACCGGACGATCGATCTGGCGCTTCATGTCCACCAGCCGGCGATGCCCGTGCTCGTGGGTGTCCCAGTTGAGGAAGGGGATGTACTCGGTGGTCACCTCGATGAAGCGGGCCCCGTTCTCCACCAGGCGCCGGGCCAGCAGGCATCCCAGCCCGAACCGTCCCAGGGTCCCGGCCTCGTAGGAGCCGTCCCGTCGGAAGTCGGCCGAGGAGACGCGATCCGGATCCACTCCCTCGGGCAGGTACCTCGCCAGCGACTCCTTCGGCTCGAGGGACAGGTCGAAGGCCAGGGCGGAGGGAGAGCTGAGCAGGCGGTGGGCGTTGTCCAGGGAGCGGACCAGCGACTCCTTCTGGTAGTCGCTGCCGAACTCACCGACGGGGCTGGCCTCCAGCAGGCGCCGGTAGAGCCGGTTGCGATCCTGGAAGCGCGAGGCGCTCATCCCCTTGGGAGGGCGGACCGCCTCCACCGCCTGATCGGGATAGGGCACGATGAAGGGGCCGTACTCGCTGCCCAGGAAGCCGGCCGTGTGGAAGGCCTTGAGCTCCTCCCCCTCCCCCACGTCGAAGCGCTGCCCGATGTCGATGAAGGCGGGCATGGCCGGATCCCGGGGCCCCAGGGTGCGGGAGATCACCGCTCCCAGGTGCGGAGCCGCCACCGTCTGGGGCGGAGCGTAGCCGGTGTGCCAGTGGTACTGGTGCCGGGAATGGAGAATGAATCCCAGGTCGCCGGCGGTGTAGGACCGGATCAGCGCTCCCCGGTCCATCACCCCTGCCATACGCTCCAGGCCGCTGGAGAACTTGATCGGGTCGACTGCGGTGTCGATGGCGGGGAAGGTGCTCAGCACCCGGGCGGGATCCATCCCCTTCTCGAAGGGGACGTAGCGCTTGGGATCGAAGGTTTCGGTGGAGGCCATGCCGCCCCCCATCCAGAGCAGGATCAGGGTATCGGCCGTGGCTTCGGGCGCTGCGGCTCCCGGTTCGGGCCAGAGAGCGACGGGAGGCCCAGCCGCCAGCGCTCCCAGGGTCGCGGTTCCGGCCGTCCGCAGGAACTCCCTTCGATTCCAGCTTCGCGTCTCCATGGCAGGAATGGTCCCGACTCTAGCCCGTGCTGTCCCGGGCGGCCAGCGGAATCAATCCCAGCCTACGGGGAACAGACGGATCCGGGAATCCGCAACTGCGACAGGCAGCAAGCGCCGGACGCGACGCTCATCGCCAGCCATGTCCATTCCACGGCCAGGGACTCTTTCTTCCCGATCCGGAACGGCCGCCAGGACGGGATCGGAGGGGAACCGGATGCGCCCGCGGGCCAGCTCCGCCAAGCGCGGATTCGCCGCCGAGCCGAGTTCCCGGACTATCCGGAACTGCGTCCGGCCTCGGCCCCCAGCCCAGAAACCGCTGCCAGCCAGCTTGCCCCTCTGCCGGCAGACCAGCGTCCCGCCTGCCTGTCAGGGCCGCCTTGACAGCTTCCCTACCGAGGCTGTTGCCGAATGCGAGAACCGATCCCCGAACGGCACGACAAGGCTCCTCCTCTCTCCAAGCAGTCCTGCCATGCCGCCTCGCGGCCGTCCCCGCCAGGGATCAGCGTTTCGCAGGCCCGGGAAGGCGCGCAGACGGCGAGAGGTCCATTCCGGCTTCCAGCCGGAACGGAGTAGCCTTGGAAGCTCTCCCAGGCGCTCGAGCCGATGCCGCCGCCTCCCGCGATCCGGCTTTCCGAAGGGGACATTTCCGAAGAGCCTCGGGGATAGGGCAAGGAGCCAGAAATGGCTTGCCCAACCAGGATGGCTGGATCAACTTAGGGACCCGCTACCGGTCCAGCGCCTCCTGGACCCCACCGCCACCAAGAAGATCCTCCCGATGAAGAAGCTCGCTGTCCTAGGAATGGCGCTCGCCCTGGGCGTCCTGATCACCACCAGCCAGGCTCCCTTGCCCAAGACTCCGTCCGCTCCCGGCTCGAGCGTCTACATCATATCCCCGGCCGACGGGGAGACTGTTCCGAAGACGTTCTCGGTCAAGTTCGGCCTGCAGGGCATGGGCATCGCTCCTGCCGGAATCCCCTTCGAGAACACCGGACACCACCACCTCCTGGTGGATGTCGACGAGCAGCCAGACATGGACATCCCCCTTCCCGCCACCGAGCAGATCATCCACTTCGGCAAGGGGCAGACCGAGACTGTCGTCACGCTGGATCAGCCAGGAGAGCACACCCTCCAGCTGATCTTCGGCGACCACCTCCACATCCCCCACGATCCGCCCCTGGTCTCCGCCAAGATCCGTGTCAACGTCCTCCAGTAGTCCCGTCTTCGGCGCCATCCGCAACGGCTGCGGGGAGCGGATCGACTACACCGTCGCCGGGGAAGGGAAGGGCCGCGAGGCTCTGGTGCTCATCGGGCACGGGGTCACCGGCAACAAGGATCGGCCGTTCCTGGCGGCCCTGGCCGAGGAGCTGGCAAGGCGGAGCATCCCCTCCCTGCGCTTCTCCTTCAGCGGCAACGGAAGCTCCGAAGGCCGGTTCGGCGAGGCCACCATCTCCAAGGAGGTGGAGGATCTCCGCTGCCTGGTCGACGCCCTCCAGCACCGGAAGCTGGCCTATGTGGGACACAGCATGGGAGGCGCCGTCGGAGTCTCCCTGGCCGCCCGGGAGCCGCGCATCCGCTGGCTGGTCAGCTTGGCGGGGATGGTCCATACCGCCAGGTTCGCCCGGACCGAATTCGGCCAGGCCGTTCCCGGAGAGGGCTTCATGTGGGACGACCCGGACTTCCCCCTCTCCCGGGCCTTCATGGAGGATCTGGAGCAGATCGGGAGTCTGCTCCCCCTGGGCAGCCGGATCCGGATCCCCTGGCTGCTGGTCCATGGAGAGGCGGACGACGTGGTTCCCATCGCCGACTCTCAGGACATCCTGAAGGAGGCGTCCGAAGAGGCGCGTCTGGTGTCCGTCCCCGGGGCGGATCATGTGTTCTCGGGAGAGGCCACCGGGCAGATGGCCCGGCATGTGGGCAGCTGGCTGGAAGAGCAGCTGGGAAGGTAGCCCGCCCCCATCCCCATCGCCGTCTCACCTTCGCCCCGTTCGCCGGAGGCCGCTCCTGCTCCTCGGGGAGCCGGCTAGCGCCTCAACAGCAAGTGACCGTGCTCGTTCAGCCACTTCCTGTGGTCGCGGTAGCCGGGGGAATGGGCGGCGACCATCCGCCAGAAGAGCGGGGAGTGGTCGAAGTGAACCATGTGGCTCAGCTCGTGGCACACGATGTATCCGCTCACCTCCAGCGGCATCTGGATCAGGCGCCAGTTGAGCGAGATGCCCCCCTTCCTGGAGCACGATCCCCACACCGTGCGCTGATCCCGGATGGTCACCCGCCGCAGGCTCACCCCCATCTCCCTGGCCTTTAGCGCCACCCGATCCGGCAGTTCCCGAAGGGCCAGCCGGGCCAGCGCCCGGGAGATGGGCAGCTGAAGATTCCCGTCCCGATCCTCGACGGGCACTGCCAGATCGGCGATCCGGACTCCGTCCCCGCTCCGCAACACCCGTTCCCGCCTACCCCGGTACCAGACCTCTCCCCCCACCTGCCAGCGGTTGGCCAGGGGATGCTCCCTTTCCTTCCTCAGCGTGTCCCTAGCCCACTCCCAATGGCTCTCCAGGAAGCGCCTGGCCTCCTGGAGGGAGCCCCTCAAGGGGACGGTCACCCGGATCAGATCCCCGTTGCGGACCTCGATCCCGTATCTACGGGCCCGGCGAGACCGGTGGAACTCGATTCGGGCATTATCCGGCATCAAGCTGAAAGCCGGTTCTTTCTTGTTATTCGAGCGGATATGTCCAGTCTCGGTCCTGTTCAGGCCCAGGCGTGAAGCAAGCGGCGACAGGAGCGGATGGAAGAGCAAATCGAACTGGAAGGAAAAGTCAAGGCGGTACTACCGGGCACCATGTTCCATATCGAGCTCGACAACGGGCACGTGGTGCTGGCCCATATCTCCGGCAAGATGCGCAAGCGCTTCATCCGGCTCACGATTGGCGATCGGGTCAAGATCGAGATGTCTCCCTACGACCTGAACAAGGCACGCATCGTATACCGCCTCAAGTAGACGGCAGTGGCCGTTTGGCGGGCGGTTGTTCGAGCATCCTGCCAAGGCGGCTTTCGGACGAAGGAGACTGGCGGCGGGAAGACCGGAGTCCGCCCCGGCATTCAAGCGGAGGGTTGCGCTTCAGGCTTTCCGAGTCGACGGGACAGAGCGTTCGAACCAGCCGGCCATCCTGCCCCTGGCCTGAACAGCCGGCTCCGGGTACGGGACCGCTTCCAGGCTTCTTCGCCCTGGCTTGATGATGCGACAGGGCGAGGAGGGGCCCGTGCCCGGCCTCTGCCGTGTTGCCGAGCGGCCGCTCTTGCGCAACGCATCGAACCATGCTTCCTACTTCCAGGCAGTCGGAGCTTCAAGGGCGTCGCTCCCCGGCAAGCGGGATCCTGATCCCGATTCCTGATTCCGCAGGAACCAGGAGAATGGAACGCCGAGCCAATCCTCGGGCCATGCTCTCCGTCCTCCCTTCGGCGCCACCATGAACTTTTTTCCTTGCAGCCCGGTGCGCTCCATGGCAGCAAGTCGGGCCAGACGCACACCCATCCAGACGCTGCCAGCTGCAAGGTCCTGCCAAGCGCCACGTACAGTTTGCCGCCCTGTCCCATTTAGAACTGCTGTTCTTCGCCACTAGGTAACTCCGACTGGAACCTCCAATCGCTTCGTACATGGAAACGCTACATCGCTGGAACCTGATCGTCCTGCCCATGCTGCTGCTAGCGATGCCTGCGTGGAGCCAGGAGGGGGAGCCCGGGCCCATGGAGGAGGAGCAGGTAGCCGAGGTAGAGGAGCTGGTCCTGGTCGGAAGCCGGACCCAGGCCCGGTCGGTCACCGACTCCCCGGTGCCGGTGGACGTGATCGACTCGGAGGAGCTCGCTGGCCAGGGTATCACCGATCCGATGGATCTTCTCTCCAGCACGATTCCCTCCTTCAACTCCTTCCAGCCCTCCATCTCGGGAGCCTCGTCGTTCGTGCGCCCCATCGGATTCAGGAACCTGCCTGCCGAATCCACCCTGGTTCTGGTCAACGGCAAGCGTAGGCACCGCTCCTCGGTGATCGCGCTGATCACCGGAGGGAGCTCCGACGGCTCCCAGGGAGTGGACATCCACGCACTCCCCTTCATCGCCCTTAAGCAGGTGGAGGTGCTCCGGGACGGCAATTCGGCCCAGTACGGCTCGGACGCAGTGGCCGGAGTCCTGAACATGGTGCTCAAGGACGACTCGCAGGGCGGCACCGTGGAGGGACGGTGGGGACAGTACTACGAGGGCGACGGCACCTCCTACACGGTGGCCGCCAACGCCGGGTTCGGGATCCCCGTCCAGGGCGAGGAGATGGGTTTCGCCAACTTCTCCCTGGAATACACCACCTCGGACGCCACCGTGCGCAGCGTCCAGCGGGCCGATGTCGCAGCCATGGCTCTGGCCGGATACAACGTGGCAAATCCCGAGGTGAAGTGGGGCCTGCCCGATGTCGAGAGCGACATCAAGTTCGTCGCCAACACGGGATTGCGTCTGAGCGACAACGCCGAGGCCTACATGTTCGCCTCCTACAACCGGAGGGACTACGACGCCAGCTACCTTTTCCGCAATCCCACCACCACCTACGGACAGGAAGGGATCTACAGGAGGACCGTGCCGGCCCCCTACCCCTTCGTCCATCTGATCGCCGACCTGAGAACTACGCCCAATCCGCTGAAGGGCCTGGGAGACGAGCCCTACCCCGTGATCGGCGGAATCGACGCCAACGGGGACATGATTCCCGACTTTCCCATACCCGCCCATTTCGCTCCCGTCCACACCAGCCACCCCCTCAACCGGGATCCTGACAATCCGGACCGCCCGGCCTTCGCCACCGTCAACGAGATATTCCCCAACGGCTTCACTCCCCGTCTCGAAGTGGAGATTGACGACTTCAGCCTGGCGGGGGGAGTCAGGGGAGATCTGGAGAACCAGTGGAGCTACGATGTGGGAGCCATCGTCGGCCAGCACACCTCGTCGTTCGACATCCGCAACACCTTCAACCCGCAGCTTCTGGCCCACCCCGACTTCCGGAGCGATCCCGCCTCAGCTCCCACCCGCTACCATTCCGGAAAGTTCTCCGAGCTGGACTACACCATCAACGCCGACATCTCTCGCCCCTTCGAGATCGGATCCCTCTCCTCTCCCCTGAACGTCGCCACCGGACTGGAGTACCGGGTGGAGGAATTCCAGATCCACGAAGGCGAAGAGTACAGCTGGTGGTTCGACGACTCCCCAGGCGGCCTGCTCGACCAGGGCTTCAGCTCGGGGGCCAGCGGCTCCCCCGGATTCCTGCCCGAGCAGGCCACCACCACCACCCGGGGCAGCTACGCCGCCTACCTGGATCTGGAGACCGACCTGACCGAGGCCCTGCTGGTGGGAGCCGCTCTCCGCTTCGAGGACTACGAGGACTTCGGCAGCACGGTGAACGGGAAGCTCTCGGGGCGCTACCAGCTGCAGCCGTGGATGGCCTTGCGGGGATCGATCAACAACGCCTTCCGGGCTCCCACGGCAGGCCAGACGGGGCTCAGGAACCTGGGGTCGGGCTTCGACGGCTGGCCCCCGCAGCTGGTCACCACCGCCATCATACCTCCCTCGGATCCAGTGGCCAGGGAGCTGGGAGCCACTCCCCTGGATCCGGAGACCTCGATCAACTACAGCGTGGGCACCATCCTCACCTGGGGAGATCTCGAGGTCACCCTCGACTACTACAACATCAAGATCGACGACCGCATCTACCTGACCGACTACATCATCCCGACCGACGATCAGCAGCGCATCACCCGGAGCAACCGGATCCGCTACTTCACCAACGCCTTCGACACCACCACCGAGGGGCTGGACGTGGTGGCCAGCTATCCCATCGCCCACAGCCTGGGCAAGACCGTGCTCACCGCGGCGTTCAGCTGGAGCCAGACCGAAGTGGACAAGATCCACAACAACCCCGACTACCCCCAGGTGGACGCCCTGCCGGCCCAGCGGATCGACCAGCTGGAGAGCAACATGCCCGGATACCGGGGAGTGCTCACCATGGCCAACATGCTCGGCCCCTGGACCTTCACCACCCGCCTTCGCTACTATGGGGAGTTCACCGAGTACCACGTCGATCTGGAAGGGCTGCGCTGGGACGTGGGCTCCAACCTGCTGGCGGACCTGGAAGCGCAGTACGACTTCGGCAGCGGCTTCACCCTGGCGGCCGGGGCGCGCAACATCCTCGACGACTATCCCGACGAGGTGCCCGCCTCCATGAGCCGCATCAGCGGGGCAGCCTACCCCCTCAACTCGCCCTTCGGGTTCAACGGGGGCTTCTACTACCTGAGGGCGATCTACTCCTGGTAGTTCCTTCGGGAGAAGGAGTCGAACTCCCTGGCCTGGGCCTCCAGGCGCTCGAGCATTTCGGGGCTGGACAGCTGTCCCCGGGAGTCCAGGCTCTCGGCCACCGAGGGGATCAGGACACGGGCGGGGCAGACCACCGCTTTGCGGTAGGCGAAGATCTGTGACAGCTGCTCGACCGGCCGCAGCGCCCCCCAGGCCCCCGCGGCAAGGCCCACGAAGCAGACGGGCCTTCCCTGAAAGCTCTCGGGAAAGGGCAGCATGTCGATGAAGTACTTGAGCGCCCCGGGAAAGCTCCCGTTGTACTCGGGGGTCACCACCACCAGCCCCCGGGAGGAGAGAACTGCCCTCGAGAAGGGCATGAAGGAGTCCGGCTTCTTCTGGTAGGAGCCGGGATCGAAGATCTCGGCGGGCAGCCGGGCCAGATCGAGAAGCCGCGATTCTACCGGAATATCCTGGTAGATGCCGGCGATCGTCCTGGCGATCGACAGGGTCCTGCTCTGGGGCCGGTTGGTTCCGGCGACTATGGTGATCATTTCTCGTTCTCCTCGGGATCCGGAGCGCGCCGGAACTTGTTTCGGAACAGAAGCATCCAGACCACCACCAGCGCTTCGCGTATGATGGCCCCCGACATCTTCGAGCTCCCCTGATAGCGGTCGGTGAAGACGATGGGGATCTCCTCGATCCTCAGTCCCCTCTTCCAAACATTGTGGGTCATCTCGATCTGGAAGCTGTAGCCGTTGGAGCAGACGCTTCCCAGATCGATCCGTTCCAGGGTCTCCCGGCGAAAGCACTTGAAGCCTCCAGTGGGATCGGAGAAGGGCATTCCGGTGATCACCTGGACGTACTTGGCGGCGCAGAGGCTGAGAAGAAGCCGCTGGATGGGCCAGTTGATCACCCGGATGCCCCGGGCGTAGCGGGTACCGATCACCAGATCGGCCTCCTGGGCCGCCTCCAGGAACCTGGGAATCTCCCGGGGATCGTGCGAGAGGTCCCCGTCCATCTCCAGCAGGAAGCGGTAGCCCCTTTCCAGCGCCCAGGAGAATCCTTGGCAGTAGGCCCTGCCCAGTCCGTCCTTCTCCCTGCGGTGGAGCACCTCCACCCCCGGGTGGCGGCGGGCCAGCTGGTCGGCCAGCTGCGCGGTCCCGTCCTGGGAGTTGTCGTCCACGATCAGGACGTCCACATCGGCATCCAGCGCCACCACCTTCTCCACCAGGCCGACGATGTTCTCCCGCTCGTTGAAGGTTGGGATGACCACTATGGCCTCCGCCGCACCCGCCCTGCGCTTTCTCGAATCCATGCTCCGGCTACCAGAAAAGCCTCATGGCGGCAAAACCGCCCAGCAGCAGGATCATGAAGAGCAGGGCGCAGAGGTTGAAGTAGCGGTCGATGAAGCTGCGGATGCCCGGCCCGAAGAAGAAGAGGACCGTGGCAACCGCCATGAAGCGGAAGGACCGCCCCGCCACCGAGGACGCGATGAAGTAGCCGATCGGAAAACGGAAGTATCCCGATGCGATGGTGAAGATCTTGAAGGGCACAGGGGTGATCGCTGCGAAGAGAATGCCCAAGAATCCGTGCTCCAGGTACAATTCCTTGATCATGGCCATAGCATCCTCTTTCCCGAAGAATCTCACGATCGGCTCGCCCACCAGCTCGTACGCCCAGTATCCGATCGCGTACCCTGCCACGCCTCCAAGCACCGAGCCAGCGGTGCACACCAGGGCGAACCAGTAGGCCCGCCCTGCGCATCCCACGCAGAGAGCGACAAGCAGCACGTCGGGAGGGATGGGGAAGACGGAGGATTCCAGGAAAGCGATCAGGAACAGGGCCCAGATTCCCCCCGGCCGCTCCGCCCAGGCCAGGGTCCAATCGTAGAGCCGACGAAGGGGGGACCGACTCTTCTCCGATTCCTGGCTCATCGACGCGAAGGAGGAACGAAGCTATCCCGACCAGGGTTCAAGCGCCAGCCTTGACCGGGGAACTCCACCGTCGGAGAATGGATCCCATATGGCACTCATCCGGATCCGCGGCCACAGGCACAACCCCGCACAGGCCCAGGAGGACGAGGACCTGATCCTCAACACCGTGCAGATCGCCTACGCGACCGGCTCCGAGAAATCCGACCGCTCGGTAGTCTTCATGGGCAACGGGATCTCGCTGAACATCGCCCTTCCATTCGACCACCTCTGGACCCTGATCCAGCGAGAGACCTGATCGGTGAGGATCGTCGGGGGCCAGTACTCCGGAATCCCGCTCGCCGCTCCCAGGGGAACAGGAGTCCGTCCCACCTCGGCAAGAGTCAGGGAGGCCCTCTTCGACAGCCTCTCCCTCCGGATTCCCCAAGCCCGCATCCTCGATCTGTTCAGCGGAACGGGAGCCATCGCCCTGGAGGCCCTGAGCCGTGGCGCCGCTACCGTGCTTTCGGTGGAGATCTCCCGGCGCCACTGCAGCTTCATCCGGAGGAACTTCCGGGCCTGCCGGGCGAGCGCCGACCGCTTCCGCCTCCGGTGCGCATGCGTGTTCACCACCCTGCGCCAGCTGGCCGTAGCCGGGGAGTCCTTCGATCTGATCCTCGCCGATCCCCCCTTTGGCCCCAAGTCGGCCCGCGGCGCTAGCCGCTCTCTCTCCCAGAAGCTCCTGGAGAGCTCCGATCTGGTCCAGGTAGCCGGGCCCGGATCCCTGATCGTCGTCGGGCATGCCACCCGGGATTCCGTCGAGGCCGGTTCCCGCTGGGAGGAGAAGCTGTCCAGGGAATACGGCGACGCCACCCTCAAGTACCTGAGGAAGAGGCCCGAGAGCGTAGATCCCGCAACTCCTCCTCCCGCAAGGAGCGCCAGTCCCCCACAGCCAGATCGCCCAGACGGACCGGACCCACCGCCAGACGGCGGATCCGGATCACATGCAGCTGGAAGCTAGCCATCATGCGGCGGATCTCCCGGTTCTTTCCTCCGATCAGCACCACCCTGACCCGATCTCTGCCGAGAATCTCCAGGTCCGAAAAACGGAGCCGCTGCCCATCGGATAAGATCCCCTTCCTGGCCCGGGCCCGGAACCGGTCGGGAAAGGCCCCCCTGAGCGCCACCTCGTACTCCTTGGCCACTTCGTAGCTGGGATGGCAGACCTGGTGCGTGAATGCGCCGTCGTCGCTGGCCAGGAGCAGACCCTCGCTTGCCACATCCAGCCGGCCTACATGGTGGACCGCTCTGTGAGACTTCGGCAGCAGGTCGAGGAAGGAAGGAAACTTCTGAGTCGCCACCCGTGAACACACGTACCCCCGAGGCTTGTTCAGAGCCAGGTAGAGGGACGCCTTTCTGGCCGGCAGCTCCCTCCCCTCCACCAGGATCCTGTCCTCGTCGGAAACCCTGGTTCCCGGACGGCTCACCACGCGGCCGTTGACCGACACCCCGCCCCTAGCGATGAGAGCCTCGGCATGCCTCCGGGAGACGAATCCTGAGCGGGCAATGCGCTTGTGCAGACGCTCTCCGCCTTCCTGTTCCTGCGCTCCCTGACTTGGTGAACAACTACCGCGGCGCATAGACGGGCGAACGGAATCGGGAGAGTCCCTCGAAGCCCAGGAACTCCGTATGCTGGCCAGCGCCTGGACCGGAGCCTGTACACGGAAGAGATCCGAGTAGTTCCGGACGGCTCCCTCGAGCTCGCTCAATAGCTTCGTTTCCGACTCCGCGACAAGTCGGCTCCGCAACCGATGCCCCCTGTCCTCCGTTCTCGCCGCGCTCCGGGTCGAATCCCTCCCCATGGAAGCAAGACTACGCCCGGATCTCTATCCGTCCCGGTTTCTCCACGATCCAGCGTCCGCCAGGGCGAGGTCCCATCAAGTCCCATGACAGGAAAGCAGCACATGGGACCTGCCCCATGCATCTCAGGCGTCGGGCTTGGTCTTCTGCAAGCCAATGACCCGATCTCCCGGCTTCCACTGCCCACGCCGACGAAGCACTTCCACCCGCTCGAAGCGCTTGAGAACGCTTCTCTTGGCCCGCAGGCCCTTGGAACCCCTCAGACTGGAATGTTGAGACATGGACTATCCTCTCTTTCTGGCGAACGGCCCGGGCCGCAATCATCCGTACCGCCGCCCTACCGACTGCTGGAAGCCGTCCTGGACGGCAGCCATGCAGGCCGACCGCACGACGCATGTCGAGCCAGCTGCCGCTGGCACAGACGGAAGGCGGCACTCTAGGCGCCCACGGCAGGCGGATCAAGGAGCAACCCCCGGCATGGATGCTCCCTCAAAACGGGCCGGGCCCTCTCCTCCGCCGCTAGGGCGAAAAAGAGGGCCCGGACAATGGAACGAATCTGGCGGCTACCTACTCTCACACAGGCTCTACCTGCACTACCATCGGCAACGCTGCGTTTGACGGCCGAGTTCGGAATGGGATCGGGTCGGACCACAGCTTCATGGCCACCAAAAGCCTGCGAGAACGCCTCGCGTTCTCTGAAAACTGCATACAGGGGAAGACAGAACAAGGGACTCGGAAGCCAAGCCAAATCGCTTTTATAGGAAAAGCGATCAAGCCTCCCGACTTATTAGTATCAGTCCGCTAAACATGTTGCCACGCTTGCACGCCTGACCTATCGACCCGGTAGTCTACCGGGAGTCTTACGGGGACTCGCGTCCAGGGAAACCTAATCTTGGGAGAAGCTTGGCGCTTAGATGCTTTCAGCGCTTATCTTTTCCGCACATGGCTACGCAGCGCTGCCCCTGACGGAACAACTGCCACACCAGAAGTGCGTCATTCTCGGTCCTCTCGTACTAGAGAATGAACCCCTCAAGTTTCCTGCGCCCACAGTGGATAAGGACCGAACTGTCTCACGACGTTCTGAACCCAGCTCGCGTACCGCTTTAACCGGCGAACAGCCGGACCCTTGGGACCTTCTTCAGCCCCAGGATGCGATGAGCCGACATCGAGGTGCCAAACCGCGCCGTCGATATGAACTCTTGGGCGCGATAAGCCTGTTATCCCTAGCGTACCTTTTGTCCGTTGAGCGATGGCAATTCCACATTCAACCATCGGATCACTTGGGCCTGCTTTCGCATCTGCTCGACTTGTTGGTCTCACAGTTAAGCACTCTTATACCCATACGCTCGACGCACGATTGCCAACCGTGCTGAGAGTACCTTCGCGCTCCTCCGTTACCTTTTGGGAGGAAACCGCCCCAGTCAAACTGACCCGCAGGCACTGTCCCCCGCCTGGCTGACAGGATCGGGGTTAGAATTCTAATAATTGAAGAGTGGTATTTCACTGACGACTCCACAGCAGCCGAAACTGCCGCTTCGATGTCTCCCACCTATGCTACGCATCAAAAACCAGAACCCAATACCAGCTTACAGTAAAGGTGCATAGGGTCTTTCCGTCCTACTGCGGGCAGGCGGCATCTTCACCGCCACTACAATTTCGCCGAGAACCACTCCGAGACAGCGATCCGGTCGTTACACGATTCGTGCAGGTCGGAACTTACCCGACAAGGAATTTCGCTACCTTAGGACCGTTATAGTTACGGCCGACATTCACCGGGACTTTGGCTCCGAGCTTCGCCTTGCGGCTAACAAGTCACCTTAATCTTTCGGCATTGGTCACGTGTCACACCCTATACGTCGTCTTCACGACTTGGCAGAGTGCTGTGTTTTTGGTAAACAGTCGCCAGATCCAATTTACTGTGGCCTGCCGAAGCAGGCACCCCTTCTCCCGAAGTTACGGGGCTATTTTGCCGAGTTCCTTAGAGTGGTTTCTCTCGCGCGCCTTAGTCTATTCGACTCACCCACCTGTGTCGGTTTACGGTACGGGCGACCCGGGGCACATGTTGACAGGCTTTTCTCGGCAGATCGTCCGATGATGCGCTTCGACCGAGGTCTAAGCTCCGTCTTTCGTTGACATAGTCATCTTTCTCACTGCGTCACCGTCAACCAACCCCAAGCCGGTGCAGGAATATTGAACTGCTGTCCATCGACTACGCCCTACGGCCTCGCCTTAGGTCCCGACTAACCCTGGGGGGACGAACCTTGCCCAGGAAACCTTGGGTATACGGCGGCCAGAATTCTCATCTGGCTAATCGCTACTTATGTCTGCATTCTCACTAACCGAAGTTCCACCTGACGTCACCGTCCGGCTTCACCACTTCGGTTACGCTCTCCTACCACCTGCACCTGACGTGTCGGGTGCAGATCCGCAGCTTCGGTATATGGTTTGATCGCCAATCATTTTCGGCGCGATATCGCTTGATGAGTCAGCTATTACGCATTGTTTAAATGATGGCTGCTTCTAAGCCAACATCCTCACTGTCTGAGCAACATCACATCCTTTCCACTAAACCATATTTGGGCACCTTAGCTGGCGGTCTGGGGTGTTTCCCTCGCGCCGACGAAGCTTATCCCTCGCCGACTGACTGCCGGAATAACGGGGTTCGAGGCATTCGAAGTTTGATTGGTTTTGGTACCCGGGTATGGGCCCTAGTCCATCCAGCGCTCTACCTCCTCGAAGTACTTATCCGACGCTAGCCCTCAAGCTATTTCGGAGAGAACCAGCTATCACGGGGTTTGATTAGTCTTTCGCTCCTACCCACAAGTCATCCGAGCACTTTTCAACGTACACCGGTTCGGTCCTCCACAGCGTGTTACCGCTGCTTCAACCTGCTCATGGGTAGATCACCTCCGCTTCGGGTCTATCGCCTGCCACTTGGTCGCGCATTTCACACTCGCTTTCGCTTCGCCTCCGGTTCAGAGAACCTTAGGCTCGCCACAGACAATAACTCGCAGACTCATTATGCAAAAGGCACGCCGTCATCCGGCAAGCCGGACTCCGACACCTTGTATGCAACTGGTTTCAGGTACTATTTCACTCCCCTAGCAGGGGTTCTTTTCACCTTTCCCTCACGGTACTTGTCCACTATCGGTCGCCAAGTAGTATTTAGCCTTATCCGGTGGTCCGGACAGATTCATGCAGAGTTTCACGTGTTCCGCATTACTTGGGATACCCCGGAGCCCGCTCCAGCTTCGCGCACCCGACTCTCACGGTCTATGGTTGTCCTTTCCAGAACATTACGCTCGCCTTCGCAGTGCCCCTGGCGGGGTCCCGCTACCCCGGAGAAACAAGTTTCTCCGGTTTGGGCTGTTCCGCTTTCGCTCGCCACTACTCACGGAATCATTTCATTTTCTCTTCCTGGGGCTACTGAGATGTTTCACTTCACCCCGTATCGCCTCTGCAGACTATGCATTCATCTGCAGATGACTGCCTTTAAGGGGCAGCCGGGTTGTCCCATTCGGAAATCCGCGGGTCAAAGCCTGCTTGTGGCTAACCGCGGCTTATCGCAACTTGCTACGTCCTTCATCGCCTCTTGGCACCTAGGCATCCACCAATTGCACTTAGTAGCTTGATCACAAATTATTCTGCCAGCCTCCCGAGGGAAGCCGACAGGACTCAGCTAACTGTAGTCGCCTAAATTTTGCCTACCCTATATGCAGTTTTCAAAGAACGAAACGGACTCGCATCCGCCAAATCCCGTCCCAATGGTGGGCCTGACTGGGTTCGAACCAGTGACCCCACGCTTATCAAGCGTGTGCTCTAACCGCTGAGCTACAGGCCCGGCGGTCCGGCACCGGCTGGTGGAGCTGAGGAGAGTCGAACTCCTGACATCCTGCTTGCAAAGCAGACGCTCTACCAACTGAGCTACAGCCCCTCCGGGCAAGCTTGCCGGATCCATTGGGCGCCGACCCCGTCGGGGGACAACAGCATCCCATTGAAACCTGAATTGTACGATAAGCCGGGGCCCTTCGCCCGTGCATCGGTTGCAGGCGAGCCTTACAGCCCGGCCTGCGCCCTCTGCCCGGGCGTCGACCTAGCGGATACCGCCCGCAGGCGGCTCCGCATCTACTCCTTAGAAAGGAGGTGATCCAGCCGCAGGTTCCCCTACGGCTACCTTGTTACGACTTCATCCCAATCACCAGTCATACCTTCGGCGCCTGCCTCCTTTCGGTCAGCTCAGCGACTTCGGGTACAACCGGCTTTCATGATGTGACGGGCGGTGTGTACAAGGCCTGGGAACGTATTCACGGCGCCGTAGCTGATGCGCCATTACTAGCGATTCCGGCTTCATGTAGTCGAGTTGCAGACTACAATCCGAACTGGGCCCGGTTTTTAGGATTTGCTCCACCTCGCGGTATTGCTTCCCATTGTGCCGGGCATTGTAGTACGTGTGCAGCCCTGGCCGTAAGGGCCATACTGACTTGACGTCATCCCCACCTTCCTCCTCGTTTAGGCGAGGCAGTCTGTTCCGAGTGCTCCAGGATTGCTCCTGGGTGGCAACAGAACACAAGGGTTGCGCTCGTTGCGGGACTTAACCCAACATCTCACGACACGAGCTGACGACAGCCATGCAGCACCTGTGCAAGCTCCTGTTGCCAGGTCATCACCCTTTCAGGCTTTTACCACTTGCATGTCAAGGCCAGGTAAGGTTCTTCGCGTTGCATCGAATTAAGCCACATACTCCACCGCTTGTGCAGGCCCCCGTCAATTTCTTTGAGTTTTAATCTTGCGACCGTACTCCCCAGGCGGCACACTTAACGCGTTAGCTACGCCACGGACGGGGTCAAATCCGCCCATAGCTAGTGTGCACCGTTTACAGCCAGGACTACCAGGGTATCTAATCCTGTTTGCTACCCTGGCTTTCGTACCTCAGTGTCAGGATTCGTCCAGAGACTCGCCTTCGCCACTGGTGTTCCTTTCGATATCTACGCATTTCACTGCTACACCGAAAATTCCAGTCTCCCCTCCGATCCTCTAGCCGGGCAGTTTTCAATGCATTTTCCGAGTTGAGCTCGGAGCTTTCACATCAAACTTACCTAGCCACCTACGCACCCTTTACGCCCAGTAAATCCGAACAACGCTCGGGACCTCTGTATTACCGCGGCTGCTGGCACAGAGTTAGCCGTCCCTTCCTCTTTTGCTACCCTCAAACCTCGTCCGTGTTAGGGACGAGGCATTGTTCACAAATGACAGGGGTTTACAGACCGAAGCCATTCATCCCCCACGCGGCGTCGCATCATCAGGGTTTCCCCCATTGTGAATGATTCTCGACTGCTGCCACCCGTAGGTGTCTGGACCGTGTCTCAGTTCCAGTGTGGCCGACCATCCTCTCAGACCGGCTACCCGTCTTCGCCTTGGTGAGCCGTTACCTCACCAACAAACTGATAGGGCGTGGGCTCATCGTGATGCGCCAGGCCTTGCGGTCCCCAGCTTTGGATTCCCGGAGATGCCTCCGGCAGTCCACATCCGGTATTAGCCTACCTTTCGGCAGGTTATTCCGAACATCACGGCAGATTACCCACGTGTTACGCACCCTTTCGCCACTGCGGCCCTTTGGTATTGCTACCGCCGTGCCGCCGTTCGACTTGCATGTCTAATCCACGCCGCCAGCGTTCGTTCTGAGCCAGAATCAAACTCTCCGTTGTTCTACGTTAGCTTGACTTCCGTCCGGATCCGAAGATCCGGACGCTTGATTAAAACTTCCATGACGCCCCAAGCCAACCCGGGGCGCCCTGAAAGGGGCTCCAACTTATCGCACAATTCAAATTTCAAGGAACACCGCGCCCCCCATTCAGAGGGCACCAAAGCCGTCTTCCTTCGCGGGAGCCGGGCAAGGCCTGAACGCCGCCGGACTCCTGCCAGCCCATCCGCCTCCTCGCCGAGGAGTCGAAGGCCGTCCCGCACCGGGAGAGGCACCATGCCACCGCCGGAGGAGACTGTCAACCCCATTCGCCGGGGAAGGCCCCTGGAGCGGGAACCCCGCCAGAGGGAGGGGGACGATGCCTGGCCCCGATCCCTATGTCAACCCCCGGTGTTGCTTTTTTTTCCAGAGCCTCCCAGATCGCCTCGAGGCGAGTCCGGAGCCTCAGCGCCGCCCGCTCCAGGAAGGGATAGCCTCCGGTCCCTTCGCCCAGGTGGGGCAAGAGAAGCACGGCGGCGCCGGGGAAGCGCTGGGTGAGCAATCCTGGGTTGCCCGCGGCCGAAGCGTCGGGCCGGGCGTCTTCCATCAGGACCACCGGGGCCGTCCGTCCCGTCATCTGCTGGAGCCGCAGCTGCACCAGGGCCGCGTCGCTGAGGATCCCCAGCCTGTTGCGGCCTGCCACCACGACATCCCCCCCGAGACAAGCCATCAGGTCCGATACGCTGCGGTTGGGAGCCAGCGGGACCTCGAGCCCGCCTATCCCCTCGATCAGCAGGACCTCGGCTTGCGGGGAGATCCGCTCCACACACCGGACCGCCTTGTCGAAGCAGGACTCCTGATCGTCGCAGGACAGGCCGGCGCGCGGCGAGAGGGGCTGATGGCATTGCACCGGGGAGACCTCTTCCAGTGAAAGCGTCCCTCCTCCCGCCTCGGCGAGCAGGCGGGAGTCGTCGAGCGATCCGGAGACGTAGGGCTTGAGGGCCAGCGCCCCGATCCCCCGGGCCCGCAGATGGCAGGCGAGCAGCACTGTCAGAACGGTCTTCCCCACGCCGGTTCCGGTTCCGGTGATGAACACCCGCTGCGCCGCCATCCCGCCTCCGATATTCCTTGAATCCCTTCCGATCCGTGGCTAGAAGCCGATCCTGTGAGAAACGGAAGACCAAGACGCGGGGGGTTCACCCTGATCGAGCTCCTGGTGGTCATCGCCATCATCGCCATCCTGGCCGGAATGCTCCTGCCCGCCCTCAGCAAGGCAAAGCAGAAGGCAATCGCGATCAAGTGCACCTCCAACCTTAAGCAGCTGGGGCTGGCCACCATCATGTACTCCGACGACTACGACAGCAAGGTCCTCCCAGTGCTGGGACCCGACGCCCCCTACTGGTTCCACGCCATCGCCCCCTACATGGGAGACGGACGCTACGCCAACGACCCCCAGGCAGCCTACGAGGGTTCGATGAAGACCCTGATCTGCCCGTACGTCAAGCAGCGGGCCGAGCCTCCGCAGCGGGGATCCAACACCAGGAACTGGTCCTTCCACTGGGGCGGCTTCGGCGACTCCTACGCCGAAGGCAGCTACACCATCAACTCCTGGATGCAGTGGCCCCGTGGCAGCTACTACGAGCCGACCAGCGACGTGGTATGGGCCCAGTACTTCGGCCAGTACTTCAAGTCCAACTCCGAGACCCCTCTCTACGGGGACGGCAACTGGGTGGACGGCTGGCCCCGCTCGACGGACGAGCCTCCGCCCAACTACTCGGGGGAGCACACCGACAACGGCACGCGCCGCTTCTTCGTGGACCGCCACAGCCAGGGCATCAACATCGTCTACTCGGACAACCACTGCGACCGCGTCGATCTGGCCGAGCTGTGGACCCAGTACTGGCACAACGGGTACGAGAAGCGGACCAACGTCCGGCTTCCCTCCCGCACCAACTGAGCCTCAGCGCGGCTCCAGCAGCTTCACATAGGCGTAGTAGGCGCCCATGGCGTTTCCCTCTTCGTCGTGGAAGCGCCCCACCAGGCGATCGCTTCCCGCCTGCAGCGGAAGGCGGAATGACACCGAGGAGGCCTCGGCCGCCACATCCATCTCCAGGTGCATCCCGCCCAGCTTCAGGGAGGCCTTGACCGCGGGGAAGGCCACGCCGGGGACCGCCCTGAAGGCCCTCTCCCCGGGGACGTCCTCTCCGGGAGGCAGTCCAGCTGCGATGGGGTGGTCGATCTCGCGCGGCCAACGCCGCAGCTCCACTTCGTAGTCGCCTTCCTCGACGATCCGCACCGGCCAGAATCCGGTCACGTTGGGAGCTCTCGCCGCGCTGCGGATGGCCCTCTGGTTCCAGGGCGTGCTCCCGTCGGTGATCCAGTCGTGGCAGGTCAGGCGCACCTCGGGGCTGCGGGGGTGCCCCAGGTAGGACTCCACGGTCCGCTCGAAGGTCGGCTCCAGCTCCTCCCACCAAGCCTCGTAGAAGGAGCGCAGGCGCTCCATCACCTCGGGATGGGCTCCGGCGATGTCGTGCTGCTGCCCCGGATCCTCCCCGATGTCGTAGAGCTCCTTCCCGTTGATCATCCGGTACTGCTGGGTCATCACGCTGCTCTTGCGCCACTTGACCGGATGGCGCAGGCGCTGCGAGTCGGTCACCAGGATCCGGTCCGGCCATTCCTCCGGGGGAGGACCGGCGAGCAGGGGCTTGAGGCTCGTTCCGTCGAAGGCGATCGAGGGGGGCATGGGGATGCCGCACAGCTCCAGGAGGGTGGGAAGCACGTCCACATGGGCGGCCAGCCGGTCCACATCCCTGCCCCCGCTCAGGCCTCCCCTGGGCCAGTGGATGAAGAAGGGAACCCGGTGGCCGCCGTCGTACTCGCTGCCCTTGGTGCCACGCATCCCGTGGTTGTAGATCCGGGAGCCCGAGGAGGTTCCGTTGTCGGTGGTGAAGATGAAGATGGTGTTCTCGTCCAGCCCACCGGCCTCGAGGTAGCGGCGCAGCCGTCCCACGTTGGCGTCGATGTTGGCCACCATTCCCAGGAAGTTGGCCACATGGCCGCCGTGCTCCTGGTAGGGGCGGGAGTACTCCTCGGGAGAGTGCATGGGGCCGTGTGGGGCGTTGGTGGAGATGTAGACGAAGAAGGGCTCGGAGGAGTCCTTGAGGGACTCGATGTAGCGGATGGCGGCGTCGAAGAAGACGTCGGTGCAGAAGCCCCTGGCCGGCACCACCTCGCCGTTGTGCCAGTAGCTGCCATCGAAGTAGGCGTTGTCCCAGTAGTCGGGAGTCTGCCCCACCCCGCCTCCCCCGTGGCGGTAGGTCTCCTCGAAGCCCCGGTCCTCGGGACGGTAGGGGAAGTTGTCCCCCAGGTGCCACTTGCCGAACATCCCGGTGGCGTAGCCGGCCTGCTGGAAGAGGGTGGCGGCGGTGGTCTCGTCGTCCCGGAGCATCGACCGCCCGAGGATGGTGTGCCATACCCCGGTGCGGTTGCTCCAGTGGCCGGTCAGCAGGGCGGCCCGGGTGGGGGAGCAGGTGGGCGACACATGGTAGTCGGTAAGGCGCACGCTCTGGCCGTGCAGGCTGTCCAGGTGGGGGGTCTCGAGCACCGGGTTGCCGTGGCAGGAGAGATCCCCGTATCCCTGGTCGTCGGTGATGATCAGCACCACGTTGGGCCGATCGGCCAGGGCCGCCGGCAGGCAGAGGAGGAGGGCAAGCAGTCTGTACTTCATGGCGGGTAGCGGAGGAAACCTAGCGCGCACGGGGGATACGGAGCCAGAAAATCAGCGCCACGGGAAGGGCCGAGGCGCCCAGAAGGCCCATCAGCTGCGTGTCCGACATCCCCAGGGCGCTGCAGCACAGGTAGTAGGCCACCGAGGCCAGGAAGACTCCGGAGAAGGCGACCACGGCGTTGAAACCCAGGATGGAGCCCTTGCGCTCCGGGGCCGGCCGGGTCTGCAGGATGGCCATCTGGGGCACCACGTAGAGCCCGCCGGAGCAGCCCAGCCCCATCAGCAGGAACAGGGTCGGGCCGAACGCGGGCTCCAGCAGGGCCAGCAGCAGGAGGCAGGCCGCAAGGCCCATGGCCCCCAGGGGGATGAGCCGGTACTCGATCCCCCTGCGGGACACGAAGCCGGCCGCCAGGCTGCCCACCGCGATGCCCACCGCCATGGCGCCCTGCAGACGGGCGGCGCGGTCGGAATCCAGCTCCAGCACGTCCTTGCCGAATATCAGGACCACGAACTGCATCGTCGCCCCCAGGAACCAGAAGTAGCTGGAGCCCAGGATCGCCAGCGCCAGCAGCCGGTCCCCGAAGTACTCCCTGGCCATTCGCCGGAGGATCGGCAGCGGGTTCCAGCGGACCTGGACCGAGGGATCGGCCGCCCTCACCCTCCCGATCCCCAGGCTCGCCCCGAAGCCGGCCAGAGCCAGGAGCACCAGCGAGACGCCGCACTGCCAGGATCCATGGCCGAACGCCTCGGAGAGCTCTCCGGCCACGACCACTCCGAGGATGATGGCCAGGAAGGTCCCCAGCGAAAGGATGCCGTTGGCCAGGGTGATCCTCGCACGGGGAACCAGCTCGGGGATGAGGCCGTACTTGGCGGGGCCGAAGAAGGCGCTCTGCAGGCACATCAGGAACATCACCGCCACCATGAGGCCGAGCAGATCGTTGATCATGGCCACCAGGGCGACGGACATGATCGCCACCTCGGCGATCTTGGTCCCCACCGCGATGCGGTACTTGCTGACCCGATCGGCGAGCATGCCCGAGGACATGGAGAAGAGGACGAACGGCAGGGCGAAGCCCGCGCCGGTGAGCAGCATCCACTCCAGCCTCTGATCCTCCCGATCGTCGATGATGAAGAAGAGGACCAGGAACTTGTAGAAGTTGTCGCTGAACGCCCCCTGGAACTGCGTGGCGAACAGGCACAGGAAGCGGGAGCGCCACCTGCCCTGGTCCTCCTGCTCTGCTGCTTGCTGGCTCTCCATTCCTGGCGGCTGACGGCTTTGCTGGTATAGGGACTCCTGCCCGCCCTGTCCAACGGGGAAGCCCGGACCTGCCGGGCAAGGCGGCAATTGTTGTTGCCACCCGAGGGGGGGCGCTCCACCATGCGCCATCAGAATGGCCGATCCCCTTCTGGTCGAAAAGCTGGCGCCCATCGCCGAATCCCACGACCGGAGCCGCCTGAGGAGCCTCCAGGCCCGGGTCTGGTGCGGCGCCGCTCTCGCCGGACTGGCGCTGCTGGTCCTCCACCACACGGACATGGCGGAGCAGCCGTGGTGGTCGTGGATCCTGCTGGCTGGCCTGGCCCTGGGTACAAACCTTCTTCTGCGCAGGCGGCAGCGCCGCACCGAAGTCCTCCAGATCGCCCGCCGGGTGGAAGCCCACCACCCAGAGCTCCACCAGCTGCTGCTCACCGCGGTGGAGGTCGAGCCGGACCGCCGTACGGGCCAGCTGGGCTACCTGCAGAAGCGGGTGATCCGGGAGGCCCTGGACCAGGACCGCAGGCGCCCCTGGAACCAGCGGGACAACGAGAGGTACTTCTTCGCCCAGTCCTTCCATCTGTTCGCCCAGCTGGCCTTCGCGGCGGTGGCCCTTGGACTCCTCCTCTCCAGCAGGCCCTGGTCTCCCGACGGGGCCTCCCGTTCCTCCTACCGGGTGCTGGTCGAACCGGGGAATGCGGAGATGGAGAGGGGCTCCAGCCTGGTGGTCACCGCCACCTTCAGGGAGGAGGAGGCGCCCGCCGAGGCCACCCTGGTGCTGCTCCCCTCCGCCCAGGCCCCGCGCCGGATCCCGCTGAGCCGCAACCTGGCCGATCCGGTCTTCGGCACCAGCCTGCTGTCGGTGGACTCCGACACCCTCTACTCGATCGAGTTCGGCGAGGAGAGCAGCGAGCAGTACCGGCTCTCCGTCTTCGACTTCCCGGACCTGGAGCAGGCCAACGCGGTCGTGGAACCTCCCGGCTACACCGGACTGCCCGATCGCGAGATCGCCGACACCCGGCGCATCACCGCTCCCGAAGGGAGCCTGCTGACCTGCCAGCTCGTGCTCAACAAGGCGGACATCCGCGGCACCCTCACGCGAGAGGACGGAACTGAGGTGCCGCTGCATCGAGACGAGTCCTCCCCCAGCGCCCTGGAGTTCAGCGCCACCCTGGAGGAGGATCTGTCCTACCGCCTGGACCTGGTCGATTCGGAGGGAAGGCGCAACAAGTCCCCCATCGAACTGACCGTCAAGGTAGTCGGGAACCGCACGCCCGAGATGCGCCTCACCTCGCCCTACGAGGACTCGCGCTTCTCCCCGATCGAGGAAGTGGCCTTCGAGGGGGAGATCTCCGACGACTACGGGCTGGTCGACTACGGGCTGGCCTACTCCATCGGATCGGAGGAGCCGGTCCTCCTTCGGACCGGCAGCGGGTCCGAAGCCGGACAGAAGGTCCTGGTGGACCACCTCCTGGAGCTGGAGAACCACGACACCCCTCCCAAGACCCTGATCAGCTACTACCTGTGGGCCGACGATCTGGGGCCGGACGGGGAGTTCCGCCGCAGCTACTCCGACATGTTCCTCGCCCAGATCCGTCCCTTCGAGGAGATCTACACCGAAGGCCAGGGCGGGGGAGGGATGTCGGAAGAGCCGGAGCTGATGAAGCTGGCCAGGATCCAGAAGGAGATCATCGACGCCACCTGGAACATCCAGCGGCGGGAGACGGGCCGGACGCCCACGGCCGCCTTCTTGGAGGATGTCGGAGTGGTGGAGGAATCCCAGACGACAGTCCGCAGCCGGCTGGAGATCGAAGCGGGAAGAATCTCCGGGGAGCAGGCGCAGGAGATCGTGCAGCAAGCCCTGGACGACATGGAATCGGCCCGCGAACGCTTGGAAGCCGCGGCCGGCGAGGCGTCCCCGCCGATCCTGGGGGAGGCCCTGCCGCACGCCCGCAACGCCTACCAGCGCCTGCTCCAGCTGATGCCCGACAACTACCAGGTCAGCCGGGACGGATCCGCCAGTTCGTCCGGACGCAGCAACCGGAGCCAGCAGCTCGACCAGCTGGAGCTGAGCGACGACTCCGACCTCTACGAGACCCAGAGCCAGGCCGAGACCCGGCCCGACGAGGAAGCCGAGGAGCAGATGCAGATCCTCAACCGGCTCAAGGAGCTGGCCCGCCGGCAGCAGGATCTCAACCAGCGGCTGCAGGAGCTCCAGACCGCCCTGGAAGAGGCCCGGAACGATCAGGAGCGGGAGGAGATCGAGCACCAGCTCAAGCGTCTGCGCGAGGAGCAGCGACAGATGGTGGAGGACATGGACGAGCTGCGCCAGCGCATGTCCGGCCAGGACGCCTCCAGCAACCCCCAGGACCTCTCGCAGCTGGACCAGATCCGGGAGCAGGCGCAGGAAGCCGGCGAGTCCCTCGATCAGGGGGAGATCTCGCAGTCGCTAGCCTCGGGCACCCGTGCCGAACAGGGACTGGAGGAGCTGCGGGACGACTACCAGCGGGAGAACTCCCGGCGCTTCTCGCAGGAGATGCGGGATCTGCGGCAGCGGGCCCAGGAGCTGTCGGAGCGGCAGGACTCGATCCAGGAAGACCTGCGGACCGCGGCGGAGGACGAGCGCAAGACCCTGGACATCCCGCCGGAGATCGAGCGGGCGATGGAGAATGCCCAGCTGCAGCAGGAAGAGCTGGACGGCATCCTAGGCGAGGTCCGCTCGATCAGCGAGGAGGCCGAGGATGTGGAGCCGATCCTGTCCCGTCAGCTGCACGAGGCCTACCGTTCCACCGATCCGGATCAGGTGGATCAGCAGCTGGAGATCGCCAGGCAGCTGGCCCGCTTCAACCAGATCGAGCAGGCCCAGCTCCACGAGGACCAGGCCCACCAGGCGATCGACGAGCTGAGCGACCGGATCGACCGTGCGGCCGAGAGCATCCTCGGGGACGGGATCGAATCCCTGCGCCAGGCCGAGCTTACCCTGGACGAGCTTCTGGAGGATGTCCGCCAGGAGATCGCCCAGAACATGCGGGAGCCCGGACAGCAGAGCGGCTCAGCCCAGCCAGGCGAGGATTCCTCCGGACAGCAAGGGCAGACGGGAGAGCAGCCCTCCAATCCCGGATCGCCGGGGAACACCCCGGCCCAGTCCGGGGGAGGCCGGCAGGGAACTTCCCAGGCCCAGGGTGGCCAGTCCCAGCAGGAGGGGAATTCCGGCCAGGGCGGCAGAGGGGCTCCCCAGGGACAGGACAGCCCCGGAGGCCGGCAGGGCGGTCCGGGAGGCACCCCAGCAGGACAGGACGGGCAGGCCCCGGGCCAGGGCAGGTCCTGGAACCTCGCCAGCGCCGGCGGCAGCGGAGGATCCGGAGGGAATGCCAGGAGAGGCCCCCTGACCGGCGACCAGTTCCGGGACTTCTCCGACCGCCTGCGAGGGGTGGAGGAGATGATCGACGTCCCCGAACTGCAGAACGAGGTCTCCACCGTGCGCGACCGCTCCCGAGCCGTCCGCATCGACTACAGCCGCAACGGCAAGGAGCCCCAGTGGGATCTGGTGCAGATGGAGATCGAGGCCCCCCTGGCCGAGATCCTGCAGCAGGTCAGGGAAGAGCTCGCCCGCCGCATCGACCGGGACGCGGTGGTCCCTATCGACCGGGATCCGGTTCCCCGCCAGTACAGCGAACTGGTGCGCCGCTACTACGAGAGCCTGGGCGAGGGAAGCCAGTCCCGCCAGCCCCAGGAGTAGCTCCCCCCCTGGCGAGGGGGACGCATAGCCGGAGATTCCTCGCATCCCTCGGCTCTGGACTCTCATCCGGGCGCGGCAAGACGAACGACTGCCCCAGCCCTCCTGGATCGGGCTGCGCTGGCGCCGGTAGGACGGCTTCAGCGCGCGGGCAGGAACAGCCCGGAGACTTCTCCCAGCGAGCCCGTTGCCCGCCCGGGCGGCTACAGCTTCTCCTGCGCCGCCTCCAGCTGCTTCCCGGGCCGAGCGGCTTCCGCCTCGGGCTCGGGGATCCTGGCAAGAACCAGGCCTCGCCGCCCCCAGGACCGGCAAGCCCCTGGCTTCCGGATCCCGCTCCAAGCCGATAGACGCGAGAGTCCCGAACCCCACCGCGACGAAGCGGCTTCACGGCTCCGAGAGGCAGATCGGACCTGCCGGCCCCTTGGAGGATGCGCATCCGTGCAGCGGAGCGGAACCTGCCAGGACCGCTTCCCAGCCAGCCGGCAGAAGGCCGGAACTGCCCCGGACCGGCCTGGCAGAAGAGCAGCCTCGAAATCCCCGGATTTGCTCCATCGGCGGCGGCTGGGCTTGGAGAGCGGGTTCCAGGCTCCAGTTCCTGCGCCGTTCAGGGGCCGCCTCTCCGGCGCTCTTCCAGCCCCTGGGCGGCAGCCTGGTAGGCGCTGTGGCCGGTGGATCGGCCGGGCAGGATCGCATGCTCCTCCGTGGGAAGATGCACGGCGTGCTCGTCGATCAGCTCCTTCCATCGGGGATCTCCCGCCAGGTTGCGCCACTCGTGGCGGTCGTTCCGGTGATCGTAGAACTCGCGGGAGCCGTCACGGTACTGGATGAACCGGTAGCGCGTGGAGCGGACCGAGTGGTTGCCGGGGCCGAAGCTGGTCAGGGCGGGGTGGCTCCACTCGGCCGCCGGGTCGCGCATCAGGGGAACCAGGCTCTGCCCCTCCTGCAGGGGATCGCGGGGGAGGCCGGCCAGTTCGATCAAGGTGGGGAAGATGTCGATGAGTTCGGCCGGACGGGCGCAGCGCGCCCCCCGGAGGTGGCCCGGAGCGGCGACGATCAGGGGAACCCGGGTGCCGTCCTCCCAGAGGGACCGCTTGGCCCACCGCTGCTTCTCCCCCAGGTGGAATCCGTGGTCGCTGAAGAGCGCCACGATGGTGTTGCCGGCATGGGGTCCGGATTCCAGGGCGTCGAGCACCATTCCCAGGCAGTGGTCGGCGAAAGCGCTGGCGGCCAGGTAGGCCTGCACCGCATGGTCCCACTCCCCCGAGGACTCCACCCAGCTGTGCAGGGGGGAGACATGCTCCTTGTTGGTCAGATCGATGGCGTAGGGGGACAGGTCCAGGCGATCCCCGGCCAGCACCAGGGGAAGCTGGACCGATTCCCGGGGATGCCTGGCGAACCACCTGGCCGGGGCGTACATCGGCACATGGGGGCGGTAGAACCCCACTCCCAGGAAGAAGGGGCGGTCGTACTCCTGCTTCAGCTTCCCGGCGGCCCACCGGGCCGACTTCCAGTCGGGCATCTCCTGGTCGGACTCGGGATAGGCGCCCCAGTCCCATAAGGGATGGCCGTGGGGCTGGGAGATCTTCTCCTCCGGCCGGGGCCCCATGCCGCCGTTGCTTCCCCCGTACTCCTGGAAGTACCTGGAGTCCCCGCCATGGAATATCTTGCCCACCGCCATGGTCAGGTAGCCGTTCCGGGCGAAGAACTCTGGCATGGTGGGCACTCCCTGCAGCGCCGGAGCCTGGTGGATGGGAGGGCTCAGGAAGTAGATTCCCGTGGTGTGCGGATAGCGTCCGGTGAGCAGGCTGGCGCGGGAGGGGTTGCACACCGGGGACTGGCAGTGGGCGTTGGCGAAGAGAGTCCCGGCCCGGGCCAGCCGGTCGATGTTGGGCGTCCGGGCCTGCGGATGCCCGCCCAGGCATCCGGTCCAGTCGTTCAGATCGTCGATCGAGACGAGGAGGATGTTGGGGCGATCCTCCGCCCGCAGCGGAACCAGCAGGAGGAAGGCGAGTAGCGGCAGGAAGGATCTGGGGATGGACATGGCTGGCTGCCAGGCTAGCGGGGAACGGGCCGCCTTGCCAGCGCCGGGAGGGGCTCCGGGATTGACCCTTCCCGGCCGCTGCTGTTGATTGGCTCCTGCATGCCCCGCATCTCCTGCGCTCTCCTCTCGGTGTCCGACAAGTCCGGCCTGCCGGAGTTCGCCCGCGTCCTGGAGGAGGCCGGAGTGAGGATGCTCTCCACCGGGGGGACCGCGGCCCTGCTCGGCAGAGAGGGCCTGGAAGTCTCCGATCTCTCCGACTACACCGGATTCCCCGAGATGCTCGACGGCCGAGTGAAGACCCTCCATCCCAAGGTCCACGGCGGCCTGCTCTACCTGCGGGACAGCCCGGAGCACCGCCGCACAGTCCAGGAGCACGGGATCGGGCCGATCGACCTGGTGGCGGTCAACCTCTACCCCTTCGAGTCCACCGTGGCCCGTCCCGGCTGCACCCTGGAGCAGGCGGTGGAGAACATCGACATCGGCGGGCCGTCCATGCTGCGCAGCGCCGCCAAGAACCATGCCAGCGTCACCGTGGTGACCGACCCGGCCGACTACGCCCGGGTGGGAGAGCAGATCCGGCAGCATGGCGGGACCACCCTGGAGCTCAGGCGGGAGCTGGCGGCCCGGGCCTACGCCCGCACCGCCGAATACGACCGGGCCATCGCCGGCTACCTGCACGAGGCCTTCGGCGAGGACGTCCAGGAGGCCCTGCCCCGCGAGATCCGCCTCGGCCTGCCCCTTAGCCTGTCCCTGCGGTACGGGGAGAACCCCCACCAGCAAGGCGCCCTGTACGGCAGCTTCGAAGATCGCTTCGAGGCGCTCCACGGCAAGGCGCTCTCCTACAACAACATCGTCGACCTGTGCGCGGCCGCCGAACTGATCTCCGAGTTCGAGGGCGGTCCTCCCGCCCTGGCCATCCTCAAGCACTCCAATCCCTGCGGAGTCGGCCAGGCGGACTCGCTGGCCGAGGCCTGGGAGAAGGCGCTGGCCACCGATCGCCAGTCCCCCTTCGGAGGCATCATCGCCTGCAACGCGCCGCTGGACGGTGCCTGCGCCGAAAGGATCTCCTCCATTTTCAGCGAGGTGATCGCCGCTCCCGGCTTCGCTCCGGAGGCCATGGAGATCCTGACCCGCAAGAAGAACCTGAGGCTGGTGAGAGTCAAGCGGGGAGCCCCGGCCGGACTTCAGATCCGCTCGGTGGGACGGGATGCCCTTCTAGTGCAGGAGAGCGACTGCGGACCCCTGAGGGAGGAGGACTGGAAGGTGGTGACCCGGCGCGCCCCCTCCAACGAGGAGTGGGACGCCATGCGCTTCGGATGGCGGGTGGTCCGGCATGTGAAGTCCAACGCCATCGTCCATGCCGCCGGGGACCGCACCCTGGGCATAGGGGCCGGCCAGATGAGCCGGGTGGACTCGGGACGGCTGGCGGTGCGCAAGGCCGGCGAGGCCGGCCT
Source organism: Limisphaerales bacterium (assembly GCA_965221075.1). GTDB lineage: Bacteria > Verrucomicrobiota > Verrucomicrobiia > Limisphaerales > AAA164-E04 > UBA2970. Next base: position 1,366,252 of record OZ244865.1, on the reverse strand, counting down.
CTCGCTGCAGGGCAGCGCGGTGTGCAGCGACGCCTTCTTCCCCTTCCCCGACGGGCTACTGGCCGCGGTCCGGGCCGGAGCCACCGCGGCGATACAGCCGGGAGGCTCGATCCGGGACGAGGAGGTGATCGAGGCCGCCGACCGCGAGGGGACGGCCATGGTGTTCACCTCGAGACGCCACTTCCGGCACTAGGCCGATCGGGCGTCACCTCAGCCGGACGACGATCATGTGGTGGTCGGAGCCGAACGTCCCTCCCCGCTCGGCCCGCGGAGGATCGGCGGCGGAGACCAGCTCGCCCAGGGCGTAGATGCAGTCGATGGCGCCGTGGCCGCCGCGTTGTCCGACGAAGCTGGAAGGTATCTCCCGCGTCAGGTTCCGCATGCGGAGCCCCGCGATGAGGCGCTCCAGCAGGGCGTGGGTCTGGTCGTACCCCCGCAGCGGCTCGGGAGGGGAGCTGCGCACTTCGAGCCTCCATCCGCTCCTTGCCGGATCTCCGGGAGCCACGTTGAAGTCCCCGGCCACCACGTAGGACCATCCGTCCTTCTCCCGCAGGTCCTCCAGGATGGCGACTCCCAGCGAGGCGATCACGCCCTCGCGCTTGAAGGAGTTGGCCTCGTCGGCGGCCCCGACGCGGCCCAGGGAGGACTTCAGATGCACCGCGGCCACCACCAGCCGAAGCTCGGGAATCCTCGCCCAGAGCCATCCGCGGGATCCGAGGTTCCTGCGCTGGTCGGCGGGCAGCAGGGCGGGAGCCACCAGATCGATGTCCCTCGCCCTCATCTCCTCCGAATCGTCGGCGGCATAGGGATCGGCCTCGATCACCTCCGAGAACGGGTAGCGGGAGAGTATGGCCACCTCCAGCTTCCGGGTGGGAGTCCGGTAGGAGTCCTTGGTGAAGTCGGAAACGGCCCTGTGCCACCCCCGGGCCCCGGCCCGCCGCAGCGCACCGTCCAGATGCTCCTCGCCGAGAAGCTCCTGGAGGACGACGACCTCAGCCTCCCGGACCGACTCCATGAACGCGGCGAAATCCACCCCGGCGTCCAGCTGCCTGGTGTTCCAGGTCGCCACCTCCAGCGGCTGCTCCGCCCGGCCGGCAAGCAGCGCCAGGAGCAGGAAGGCCGCCGCAGCTGGGAGCCGTCTCATCCGGTCCATCCTACCGCCCGCTTCCGGCCGGGCAAGGATCGCTCCCGGTTTTGGCTTCCTCCCCTCCCCGGGCCTGCCTAGCATCCGCTGCGGGTCCGATGAGCACCGTGGTCCGGCTTCTCCTCTACATCGTACTGATCCTCTCCTGCCTGTACTTCGGCAACCGCTTCGTCCAGGACTACGGCGAGGTGCAGGAGGCCCGGGAGAGGGCCCGGGAGGAAGCCGCCCGGGAGCTGACCGGAGAGGAGGATCCCGGATCCGGAGAGGCGGACGGAGAAGAGGCCGGGGAGGAGGAAGCTTCCGATCCGCCCCGCCTGGGCTTCAGCGGCGGAGGCTTCCTCCTCAGCCTGGCGCTGCTCGGCATCCTGGCGGCCCGGGACTTCTCCCATTTCATGGGAACGCTCTCCCATTCGCTGATGACCAGCGGCGAGGGCGCGGCTCCCGGAGAGGACATCTACGAGGAGGCCGAGACCGAATGGGGCAAGGGCAACTACCTGGAGGCCATCGGGATCCTCAGGGAGTACCTGAAGAAGAATCCCCGCCAGCAGCACGCCGCCCTGCGCATCGCGGAGATCTACGAGAAGGATCTCGGCAATCCCCTGGCCGCGGCCCTGGAGTACGAGGAGATCCTGACCAGGAAGCTTCCCCGGGAGCGGTGGGGCTGGGCCGCCATCCACCTGGCCAACCTGTACTCCGGCCCGCTAGACAAGCCGGAGGAGGCCATGAAGCTGCTCCGCAGGCTGGCCGGCGAGTACGGGGACACCCAGGCCGCGGCCAAGGCCAGGGAGCGGCTGGACCGGGTCGAGGGGAGCCCGGAGGAGGCCTAGCCCCTTTTCCGGGCCTCGCAGGCTCCAGGCCCGGACCGCCGCCACGGCTTGGCATCCGGCTGGGCCGTTCACGACTATCTCCGCACCAGCGCGACCCAGTCCTCCTCGAAATCCGACGGGGGCCTGCCGAGGCTGCGGACTCCGCCGCCCACGAGGCCGCGGACCGAGCCCGCCTGCAGTCCTCCGCCCTTCCGCGGATCGAACCACCTCACCTGGAAGGCCCCGGCAGCGGCGCCGAGATCCAGAGAGGCCTCGCCTCCGTCGGGCAGGTACACCACATAGATCTCGCCGGGACTGGCGAAGGCGTAGCGGCTGTTGCCGCGATCCCGGTTTCCGACCAGGCCGTCGGCGTTCTCCATCTCCCAGAACGGGACGGCGTTATCCCGGAAGAACGAGAGGGCGTGCCTGCAGTAGTCCCAGGAGAGGTCGCGGCTGCGGAAGTCCTCGAGCACCAGGTCGTTCTGGGGCAGCTGGTAGCCGAAGTAGTACTCCACGCCGGCCCCGCCGGCCATCAGGTTGCCCCACAGGACGCACTTGCGGATGTCGTCCAGGGTGTGGACCGGACTTCCCTGGCGGTCCCTGCCGTCGAAGCCCTCGTATCCCGGGTCGGGAGGGACGCCCTGCGAGGCGGGGTTCTGCTCGTCGTTGGCCACCACCCAGGGACGCCCCGCCGCCTCCGAGGCCTCCACCCACCGGAGCGTCCTCCGGTGGACGCTCTCCCAGCCGTTCTGCAGCGAGATCCCCGTCAGCTCCTCCCTGCCCAGCAGCGGGGCGTAGACCCGGTCCTGATCCTGCGGGTAGGTGTGCACCACGATGTGGTGATCGTAGGGATCCACCTGGCGGATGTAGCCGGCCATGGCGAGCTGCTCCTCCGTGGTCTGGGTGTTCTCCTCGCCCAGGTTCCAGTTCAGGGCCAGCGAATGGCCGAAACGTGCGACAAGCTCCCGGATGTAGAGCTTGCGCTCCACTCCCAGCCTCCCTCCGTCGAGGGCGGCCTCGATGGCGGCGGCCCTCCTTTCCCGGCCCCTGCGATGATCGTCCATCTCGGTCTCCTGCAGCTTGAAGTGCAGGTAGAGGCCCCGGCTCTGGGCGTGGTCGAAGACGATCTGCCACTGATCGAGCTTGGAGACGTCGTAGCGCAGCTTGCCGAGCCGTTCCGAGTGCGGCCAGACGTTGTCGCCGTCGCCCTGCGCGTTGTAGGGAAGGAACGAGAAGGCGTTGAGGCCTTCGGAGGCCAGGTAGTTGAGCGCGCCGACGATCCCCTTCCCCTTGCCTCCCTGCCACGAGGGATCGCCCTCGCGCCAGTCGCCCAGGTGGGGCGTCCAGGACTTCAGGGGCGACTTCCGGGTCGAAGCGCCATCGAAATCCTCGTACGCCAGGAAGGTCTCGGGAGCGTCGGGCCCGGCCTTGAGAAAGTAGGTTCCGTCCCCGGCGAAGCGCAGGTAGCGCTCCCCGACATACTGCAGCCGGCCCCGTGCACGGAAGTCGGGCTCGGCCTTGTCGCTCGGGCCCACCTCGAAGCGCCCGCCGATGCCGTCGAAGGGCGGGAGGGGATCGCCCACGCCCCCGACCGCCGCCCCTGCGCCCCTGGCGAACGACACCCGGTAGCTCCAGGATCCCGTCTTGTCCGGGGAGAGGTGGGCGCGCCACTTGCTGCCCTCGGTCGCGCTGGTCTCGGCGGCCATTCCGTCGGCGGCGAAGTAGCCGGGGACCTCGCGGACAGGGGCCCCCGACTCGTGAGCGAAGCGGACGGTCATCGCGTAGTCCGTGAAGGGATTGATCCCCCCGGGCGAATCCGTCTCCGAAGCCTCGGGGCCCTCGATGGTGAGGGTGATCTTGTGCCACTGCCTGAGCTCCCCCGTGATCCGGGCCCCGGGCTCCTCGCCGGCGGCGGACTGCAGCCCGGCCAGGGCTGTCGCTAGAATGATCCTGATCATGTTCTACATGTTCTCCGGTTCAGGCCGGGCAAGCGGCTCTCCGGACATTGGCAAAGCCCCAATGCGGGACAGGCAGGGCGCATCCGCCCGGCCAGGAAAACGGAACCGGCACGCCCCGGACAGCCTCCGGTCCAGACGGCCTCGGCAAGCAGCATCCGCCAGCATGGCTCCCGCTATTCCGCCGTGTCGCTGGACCAGCGCTCCCCGGCTCTCAGCACGGAGCAGGGCTGGCCGATGCGCCTGCATTCCCCGACGAACTCCTCCGGGCTCTCGGTGTTGAACTCGAACATCTCGTAGTGGCAGGGGATCGCCCGTGCCGCTCCCGAATCGCGGGCTATCCGGGCCGCCTCACGCCCCCACAGGTTGCCGGCCACCCCCCGTTCGGGCCGCCTTCCGTTGATGGGCAGGAGGGCCAGGTCGGGGGGCCGCCTCCGCAGCCGGTCCACCAGGCCGTTGTAGGGCACGGTGTCGCCGCTGTGGTACACGGTCCACGGCCCCAGTTCGATCACGTAGCCAAGGTGCTTGTGCCGCCCCAGGGCGTCCCGCTCCAGTTCCTCGTGGGCCGCGGGCACCCCATGCAGCGCCATGCCTTCCAGCTCGAGAGTCCGGTCGGCGTCGAGCCCCCGCAGGCGTGCGGGCTCCACCTGCAGCCTCCGTGCCGCGAAATCCAGGTTCGCCTCGGGAACCACCACCTCCATGGCCGGATTGGCTTCCAGAAGGGGGCCGAGGGTGGCGGCGTCCAGGTGGTCGGTGTGGTTGTGGCTGGAGGTGGCCAGCGAGACGAATCCGAGGCGCTCGGGGGGGATCACCCTCCGGGTCATGCGCACGTGGGGCTTGCCGGTGCCCCGGTACTTCTCGGTGAGCGAATCGGAGAGGTAGGGATCGAGCAGGATGTGCCGTCCCTGCCAGAGCAGGAGGAAGCCGCTCTGCCCCAGCCACCAGCAGTGCAGCCTCCCCTCCTCGCGGCGGGCCCTCTCCACATCGGCCAGGAACTCCTCTCCCTGGAGCGCCGGCTCGATCACGATCCCAGCTCGCCGCGGACCTTCCGGACTCCCTCCACGAGATGGGAGAGCTTGCGGCGCGCCGCCCAGCGGGCCGTCTGGCTCAGTCCGCAGTCGGGGGCCAGGGAGAGCCTCCCGGGGGGAGCATGCTCCAGGCAGCGCCGGGTGCGCTCGGCGATGTCCTCCACCGTCTCGATGTAGTAGCTCTTCACGTCCACGATCCCCACCGCCACATGGAACTTCCGGGACAGGGATCCGATCAGCTCCAGTTCCGAGAACTCCCTTCCGGCCATCTCCAGGTGGATCTCCCGGACATCGAGATCCATGAAGGCCGGGAACATGGGCCGGTAGGATCGCAGCCCCACGGCATGGCCCTTGTAGTTGCCGAAGCAGAGATGGGTGGAGAGCCGGCAGAGTCCCGACACCGGCTCCACCGTCCGGTTGAAGATGTCGACCAGCCGGGCCGGATCCTCCCGGTGGGCGTAGCAGCTCATGGAAGGCTCGTCCACGGTCAGCTCGCGGCAGCCCGCCGCCACCAGGTCCTCCAGCTCCTTCCGGACCACAGGCAGGAGTGCCTCGGCGACGGCGTAGCGGTCGGGATAGCGCGGGCAGGGCGCAAGCCGGCCCGCGAGGGTGTAGGGCCCCGGCACGCTGGCCTTGAGCCTTGGCGACCGGGACCAGCGTGCGCTGATCCGCTGCAGACGCTGGAAGTCGGCCACCGCCCCCAGTCCCCGGGGAGCGCCCAGCTCCCCCAGGATCCGGTACTTCCCCCGCTGATCGTGGGCCGGGGGGCCGAAGCGCCGGGGAGACTCTTCCTCGGGCTCGATGTTCTCGAGGAATCCGTAGAAGGAGAGGTTGAAGTCGAGCCGGGTCTGCTCCCCGTCCGTGACCACATCGAGTCCCGCCGCCAGCTGGTCGCTCAAGGCGACGGTCACCGCGTCCTCGATCAGCTCCTCCCGATCGGCCCGCCCGAAGTCCTCCCAGTGGGAGCAGGAATGCTCCAGCCAGGATGGCAGCGGATAGCTGCCCACCACCGTCGTCTCCAAGATACGATCCTCCATTGCTCCCTGCCGCATACTACCCCATCCCCCATGCGCAGGAAACCGCTGCCTTGGAGAATGGAAGGCCGGATCCTCTCTCGGCCCTTCCTGCCGGTTCGCAGGGAGCGGCGTCCGTGCCGCGGGAGATCGGCCGGAGCTGCATGCACCGGGCCCGATCGGATCCCCCCGCCACCTCCGCCTCCCTCCAAGGCCTGTCCCACGGCCCCAGCCGGGCGCCGGAAGCCGATGGCTCCTCGGCCTTGGCGCGCCGCCGCTTCATGGAGCCCGCACGCCACGGAGACTGCGGCCGGTCCCCGCATCCGGTCCCCTTCCCCGCCCGGAGGCGGCCGCGGCACGGGAGTCCAGTCCCAGGACCGCCCTTCCCCTGCCCTTCCAGCCGGTCCATAGTGGGCGGAGGCCATGAAGGGAGCGCTCGACTGGAACAGCCGCCGCCTGACCCGATCGGGGAACGCCGCCATCGCCGCCTTCCTCCACGGACTGCCGGAGAGCCGGAGAGTCCTGGGCCAGCCCCTGGTCGCGGTAGGAGCCCCCCAGCTGGACATCAACCTCTGCAACCTGGGAAGCCGCCAGGCGGCCGATGCGGTCGCCGAGGGCTGCCGGCGCTCGGGGCTGGCCGCGTTCCAGTGCGGGCTTCCCGGGATCAGCGACAACCTCACCCAGGGGATCGCGGGAGGCAGCTACTCCCTGCCCTCCCGCGAGATGATCGCCGACGGATTCGCGGCCATGGCCAGCGCCCACTGCTTCGACGCCATGGCGGGCATCCACTTCTGCGACAAGAACCTTCCGGGACTGGCGATGGCCCTGGCGCGCAACGACTTCCCGGGACTGATCCTGAGCGGAGGCAGCATCCTCCCCGGAAGCCACCGGGGCCGCCCCACCACCATTCTGTCGGCCTACGACGCCCAGGCGGCGGCCCAGCAGGGGCTCCTGTCCCGGGAGGAGGCCGAGAGCATCGTCCGCACCGCCTGTCCCGGCCGGGGCGGATGCGGCCTGATGGCCACCTTCAACACCCTGGCGGTGGCCGGAGAGGCCATGGGAATTGTCCCTCCGGCCAGCGCATCCATCCCCGCCGAGGATCCGGCCAAGGAGGGGGACTTCCTCCGGGCCGGCCCCCTGCTGCGGACCCTCCTGGAGCGAGACATCCGCCCCCGCGGGATCATCGGCAGGAAGTCGCTGGAGAACGCCATGAGGACCGTGGCGGCCATCGGCGGCTCCACCAACGCGGTACTCCACCTCCTGGCCATCGCCCGCGAAGCGCAAACCCCGTTCACCCTGCGGGACATCCAGCGTATCGCCCGCGACACCCCGGTGCTGTGCGACTTCGCCCCCCGGGGGCCCTTCAACCTGGTCGATCTGCACCGGATGGGAGGCACTCCCGTGCTCTTCCGGCACCTGATCCGCCACGGGATCCTCGATGGCGACTGCCCGACGGTGACCGGAGCAACCCTGGCGGAGAACTGCCTCCAGGCTCCGGATCTGCCCCCGGGACAGGAGCTGGTGGCCGATCCAATGCATCCCTTCAAGGCCCACGCCGACATGCAGGTCTGCTACGGCAACCTGGCTCCCGAGGGGATCGTGTTCAAGGTCTCCAGCCTGGCTGGTCCGGAGTTCCACGGAGAGGCCCGCTGCTTCGACACTCCGGAGGCGGTGGTCGAGGCCTCCTCCACGGGCCGGATCGGACCGGGCCAGGTGGTCGTCCTGCGCGGCCAGGGTCCGGTGGGCTCACCGGGCATGCCCGAACTGCTGGTGGCCACCTCGGCCCTTTCGACGCCAGCCCTGGAAGGCAGGGTGGCGCTGATCTGCGACGGCCGGGTATCGGGCGTGTCCCACGGCGCCATCGGGGTGCACTGCTCTCCCGAGGCGGCGGCGGGAGGCCCCATCGGCGCGGTGCGGGACGGGGACCTGGTCAGCTTCCACCTCCTGGAGGGAACCATACGCCTCCATGTGGAGGACCGGGAGCTGGCCCGGAGGCGGGAGCGCCTTCCCTCCGGGGGGCCCTTGCATCCGGATCCCTTTCTCCGGCGCTACGCCTCGAGAGTCTCGCAGGCCCACGAGGGGTGCGTGCTGGTTTAGCGCTCGACAGCGCCGGCGGACCTCCGCGACAGTCCTTGCCGCATACCCGAACCTACCATGAAAACCTCCATGCTCCGGGTGCGGCGCCAGGGCCTCGGCTTCACCCTGATCGAGCTTCTGGTGGTGATCGCGATCATCGCCATCCTGGCGGGCATGCTCCTCCCCGCGCTCGGCAGGGCCAAGGCCAAGGCGGACCAGACGCTCTGCATAAGCAACCAGAAGCAGTGGAGCATCGCCCTCCACCTGTACGCCTCCGACTTCGACAACCACTTCCCCGACAACTCCGACGGGTTCCACTGGAGCTGGGTGGGCAAGACCATGCAGGCGTTCTGGAAGGACTACCTGATCGAGTCGAAGCGGACCCAGGACAAGAAGGGCAAGTTCCACGTCGTGTTCTGCCCCACCGACAAGTGGCACCGAGAAGCCGACCAGGAGTGGTACGAGAACAATCCCGATAAAGATCCGGAGGCAATCCTCACCGGCTACTTCTACCTGCCGGGGCGGACCACCGGGAGCGCCGATTACAACGTCAACGGGACCCAGGAGTGGGTCACCCGCAAGAAGCTGGGGGGCAGGTACCGCAACGCCCCCATCCTGATCGACCGTCTGCAGGGACAGGGCGCCTGGAACGTGGCCAGCAATTCCGGGAATGTCGACTGGATCAGCGGCGACGGTATTCCCTGGGCCAACCACCAGGGAAAGGGCGGCACGCCCCGGGGCGGCAACTTCCTTTTCGAGGACGGCCATGTGGAATGGAACGGCTTCGACATGTCCGATCCCCGGGGCACCATCGACCTGGGAGGCCGCCTGGGCGCCTGGCTCTGCTTCTACAAGATCCCTATCGCGGAGTGAGGAAGCAGAGGGAGAAGCGGGCCCGGGCCAGCCGCTTCTCGACCATCTCCCGCTCCAGCAGGATCACCTTTCCCGCCTCGAGCCCCAGCGCCTCGATTCCGGCCTCCAGGCAGGTCTCCACGGTGGATAGGCCCACGCAGGGGATGTCGTAGCGCATGTCGTGGCCGTCCCGGGCCACCTTGACGGCCCGGGCCCCGCCCCGTCGCCCCGCCAGCGCCCCCCCCCTCTCCAGGCACGGGTCGGTGCCCTCGAAGCCCTCCACCGCCAGGACCGTCCCTTCCTTGACCACCACGCTCTGGCCGATCTCCATGCGGGACACCTCCTTGGCGATCCGCATGCCGAAGGCCAGGTCCTCCCGGACTCCGGCCGGCAGGGGGCGCCCCAGCACTTCGCCCGCCCCGGGCATCAGAGGGGCAAGCCAGGGAGTCGCCTCGATCAGCTGGATGCCCTCCTTGGCCAGCTCCTCGGCGATCCCTCCGAAGATGGTGCGGGCGTTGCGCTCCTTGAGCCTCCAGAGCAGGGCCGCGGCGCGCAGATCGGGCCGGATGCGGAAAAGGTTCTGCGGCGCGATCTGGCCCCCCATCACGCATTGGCGGACCCCGCGCTGCCCGAACGCCTTGATCAGCCGGGAAAGCTGGCCCACCTTCAGGTAGACCACCTCGTCCACCAGGGAGGCCAGGGAGGGATCGGTCTCCCCCTCGAAGGCCACCGCCACCAGCCGGCGGACACCGGCCGCCCGCGCAAGCCTGGCGATCTCCAGGGGCAGGGAGCGGCTTCCGGCGATGATGCCCAGAGGATCCGGGACCGGGGGCGGTTCCCCTCTCAAGAGGGATCCTCCTTCCAGAAGCGATCCCTTCCCCTGAAGCGGTCCAGCCCGTCCGACAGGCGGGCCAGAGCCTGAACCGTCTCCTCGCTGATGTGGTGCTCCAGCCCCTCGATGTCCTGCTCCTGCGCCTTCTGGGAGATGCCGAGCAGAGACAGGAAGCGCTTGAGGATCATGTGCCGCTGGTGGATCGACTGGGCCACCCGAGTGCCTTCCTCGGTCAGGGTCATGCCGCGGTACTTCTCGTAGTTGAGCAGCCCGGCCCCCGCCAGCTTCTGGACCATGGCGCAGACCGAGGACTGGCTCACCCCCAGCTCCTGGGCCACATCCACCGACCGGGCGTAGCCCTTGCGCGAAAAGAGCTCGTGGATCCTCTCCAGGTAGTCCTCCACCGTCACGCTGGTCCTGCGCCGCTTCCTCCGGATCACGTCCGGAACTTCTATCAATCCAACTTTTTACTGCAAGTAAAAAGAAAATTCATCGTTCAATTATTCATTGCCTCCTCCACGTTCCGCTTCCTATTAGTGGATCCCCTCTGGCGGAATGAGCAGTAGAGCGGAAATGGAATCCCCCGCTTCCGTCCCGATCGCAGGCGGGATCTTCCTCCTTCCGATCCTCTGCCTGGGACTCCCGGGATGCAGCCCCAAGGGGATGGAGCCGGCCTTGGAGGGGGCCTCCGCTCCGGCTCCCCGGGCCGTGGCCACGGTGGGCATGCTCGCCGATGTGGTGGAGAACGTGGCGGGGGACCGGATGAAGGTGGTGCAGATCATCCCCTCGGGGATCGATCCCCACCTCTACAGCCCCACCCGCAGCGCCGTCCTGGAGGTGGAGCGGGCGGACATCCTCTTCTTCAACGGGCTCATGCTGGAGGGGAAGATGGCGAGCGTGCTGCAGAGCCGGGCCGCCAAGGGAGGGCCGGTCTGGCCGGTGGCCGACCGGATCCTGGAGAGCGGACGCTATCCGGTCATCCATGCGGGACAGCAGCACGACCCCCATCTCTGGACCGATGTCAAGGGCTGGATGGAGGCCACCCGGGTGGTGGCCGAGGCCCTCTCCCGCTTCGATCCCGGGCACGCCGAGGACTACCAGGAAGCATCCCGGCGCTACCTGCAGGAACTGGAAAGGCTGGACGAGTACGCACGCAGCGCCATCGCCTCCATCCCCGTGTCCCAGCGCCTCCTGATCACCGCCCACGACGCCTTCGGCTACCTGGGGCGCGCCTACGGGCTGGAGGTGCGCGGCATCCAGGGACTGAGCACCGAATCGGAGGCCGGGATCCGGGACATCGAGGAGCTGGTGCGGCTCCTGGTGGACCGGAGGATCCCTGCGGTCTTCGTCGAGAGCTCGATCTCCGGCCAGAACGTCAAGGCCCTGCTGGAGGGAGCGCGCTTCCAGGGCCATCGCCTGGAGATCGGCGGGGTGCTCTACTCCGATGCGATGGGAGAGGAGGGAAGCTACCAGGGAACCTACATCGGCATGATGGACCACAACCTGACCACCATCGCCAGGGCCCTGGGGGGAACCGTCCCCCCAGGGGGCATGCAGGGCCTCCTGCCCGACCCTTCCCCGTGAGCCTGCACCACCTGGACCGGGCGACCTGGCCGGAGAGGCGGGAAGAGGCCCGGTCCGAGCACACCGCCGACTCGCCGCTCTCGATCCACGACCTGACCGTGGCCTACCACCGCAAGCCGGCCATCTGGGACGTGGATCTGGAGATTCCTCCAGGAAAGCTGGTCGGACTGGTCGGACCCAACGGATCGGGAAAGAGCACCCTGCTGCGGGCCTGCCTGGATCTGGTCCCCCGGGCTTCGGGGGAGATCCGGATCCATGGGAAGCCCTACCGCAGGCAGCGGCACCTGGTGGGCTATGTGCCGCAGCGCGAGAGCGTCGACTGGGAGTTCCCCGCCAGCGCCCTGGACGTGGTGGCCATGGGAGGGTACCGCCGCCTCGGATGGCTCCGTCCGGTGAACCGCCGACTGCGCGACGAGGCGATGGAGGCGCTGGACCGGGTGGGGCTGGCCGATCTGGCCCACCGGCAGATCGGCCAGCTGTCGGGCGGGCAGCAGCAGCGGACCTTCCTGGCCCGGGCCCTCCTGCAGGACGCCCGCCTCTACCTGATGGACGAGCCCTTCGCGGCGGTCGACGCAGCCACCGAGCTGGCCATCGTGGATCTGCTCCGCCAGATGCGCGGCCAGGGGCGCACATGCGTGGTGGTCCACCACGATCTCTCCACCGTGGCGGAGTACTTCGACTGGGTGGTCTTCCTGAACATGAGGGTGGTCGACGCCGGCCCCACCGCCGAGGTGTTCCACCGGGAGAACCTCCGCAGGACCTACGGAGGCAACCTGACCATCCTCTCCGACGCCGTCTTCGCGGTGCAGGAGACGGACTGAAGCCTGCCCGTCCCGTGATGGAACAGCTGGGAGACATCCTCCTGCTGCGCACCTACAACACCCGCCTGGTGGTCCTGGGAACCACCCTCCTGGGCATGGCCTGCGGCCTGGCCGGATGCTTCCTGCTGCTGCGCCGCCGCTCCCTGATGGGAAGCGCCCTCTCCCACGCCATGCTGCCCGGAATCTGCCTGGCCTACATGGCCGCATCGGCCCTGGGAGCGCAGGGCAAGCCCCTGCCCTGGCTGCTGTCGGGGGCGGCTCTGGCAGGACTGGCAGGCTGCCTGTCGGTGCTGCTGATCCGGAACCTGACCCGGATCAAGGACGATGCCGCCATGGGAATCGTGCTCAGCGGCTCCTTCGGGCTCGGAGTGGTCCTCCTGAGCAGGATCCAGAGCATGCCGTCGGGCACGGCCGCCGGACTGGACAGCTACATCTACGGCAAGGCCGCCTCCATGGTCCGGGACGACTTCCTGGTGATCGCCGCGTCCGCCGCCGCCGTCCTGCTGCTCTGCACCCTCCTCTTCAAGGAATTCCGGCTGCTGTGCTTCGACTCCGGCTTCGCCGCCTCGCAGGGATGGCCGGTTGCGGCCCTGGACATCGCGATGCTGGCCCTGGTCACCCTGGCCACCGTGGCCGGACTGCAGGCGGTGGGGCTGATCCTGGTCATCGCCTTCCTGGTCACCCCGGCGGCGGCCGCCCGGTTCTGGACCGACAGGCTCTGGGCCATGCTCCTCCTGGGGGCCCTCATCGGAGGGGCGAGCGGCTGGCTCGGCTCGGTGGCCAGCAGCCTCTTCGCCCACCTGCCCGCCGGGGCGGTCATCGTGCTCTCGGCCTCGTTCCTCTTCCTGATCAGCATGCTGCTGGGGACCCGCAGGGGAGTGGTCCGCCGGCTGGCTGTCCAGCTCCGCCTCAAGCGGAGAATCGGGCGGCAGCACCTGCTGAGGGCCGCCTTCGAGTGGCTGGAGGCCCGGGGCCTGGCCGGCAAGCCCGGAGCCCCCGTCCCCATCGCCGGCCTCAGGGACAGCCGTTCCTGGTCGGAGCGCGCCCTGAGGCGGCGGATCCGCTCCGCCTGCCGGGAGGGCCTGGCCATGGCGCCCGTGGCGGACTCCCTCCGGCTCACCGAGGCCGGATGGGCCGCGGCCGTGCGCGCCACCCGCAACCACCGGCTCTGGGAGCTCTACCTCATCCGGCACGCCGACATCGCCGCCACCCATGTGGACCGGGACGCCGACGCGGTGGAGCACGTCCTGGGCGAAAAGCTGGCCCGGGAGCTGGAGACGATGCTCGCCGAGCAGGCGGACATGCCCAGGAGCCCCCATCCCCTCCAGGAGGAACGCCATGGAATGGGGAGCGGTTGACCTCTGGATCGTGGCCATCGGGACGCTCTGCGCCATGGCCTGCGCCCTGCTGGGCAACTTCCTGGTGCTGCGCCGCATGAGCCTGATGGGGGACGCCATCTCCCATGCGGTCCTCCCCGGCCTGGTGATCGCCTTCCTGGCGACCGGGACCCGATCCCTCCTGCCGATGTTCGCAGGGGCCATGGCCGCCGGGGCCCTCACCGTCCTGCTCACCTTCTGGATCCACCGGCTGGGGCGGATCGACCGGGGGGCCTCCATGGGCATCGTCTTCACCACCCTGTTCGCCCTCGGGCTCCTGCTCCTGGAGCAGGCCCGCAGCAGCAACGTCGATCTCGACGCCGACTGCGTTCTCTTCGGGGATCTCCTCTGGGTCTCCCAGAACGTGGCCTGGGAATGGGACCTGGGGCGGCATGTCCTGGCCGTTCCCCGCGGAGCCCTGACCCTGGGATGCGTCTTCCTGCTGGACCTCGGATTCGTCCTGCTCCTGCTCAAGGAGCTGAGGATCAGCACCTTCGACCCGGAACTGGCCGACACCCTGGGATTCCGCTCCGCCGCGCTCCAGTACCTGCTGATGATTCTGGTAGCGCTGACCGCGGTGGCCGCCTTCGAGGCGGTGGGCAGCATCCTGGTGATCGCCATGCTGATCATCCCCCCGGCCACCGCCCACCTGCTCTCCGACCGGCTGGGAGGGATGATCGCCGCCAGCCTCCTGGCCGCCGCCCTGTGCGCCCCGGCGGGTCACGCCCTGGCCACCCTCACCGACACCGAGACCTCGGGCATGATGGCGGTATCGGCCCTGGCCCTGTTCCTCCTGGCCGCCCTCCTGGCTCCCCGCCACGGCTGGCTGGCCCGTCGGCGCCTCCTCGGCGGCAGCGGCGCCGGGCTCCAAGGAGGCCAGGGAGCGCGGCAGGCATGGCCCCCACCCCGCCGTCCGCCCGCAGCAGCGGATCCGGAACAGCTCCCGAGCCGTCCATCGTCCGGAGCAGCGGTGCGCCGGGCTAAGGACGCCAGGGGGGCAGGCGTCCCGCCGGCGGTGGCGGAGCGGCTTGGGACGGGAAGACCGGGCGGGAGCGTCCCTCCGCCTTCGGCCTGCCCGGAGGGCTCTTCCCCATAAACCGCGCCGGCCGCCTTTACACGCATACCGATCCGATTCATATTAGCGTGTGCGAAAAAGACGCCTGTTTGCGTGCGCGGCAGCCGCCCTTCTTTCCGTTTCCCTTGGAGCCGCCCAGTTCGAACTGGCTCCGGTGGAGGCCGAAGGCAGGGAGGACCAGGGTCCCCTGACCTTCTCCCTCAGGCGCTCGGGAAGCGATCTTCCCGCCCTTTCCCTGCAGGTCCGGGTCATGGGCAGCCTGCCGGCCCGCGAATTCCCCGACTCGATGCCCGCCAGGCGCTACATCGACACCCTGGACGACTTCCAGGGACTGGAGGTGCACGCCCGGGTCCGGGCCTGGGGACAGAACGGGGAGGGGCAGTGCGATATCCCGGCCGGCCTGGGACGCATCCGGGACCTGGCCCTCGGCACCCGGTCCACCGCGATCCTGCTGGAGGACGGCTCGATCCGCACCTTCGGGCAGTCCCCCTCGCCCCGCGGGAAATGGCCGGAGGCCTACCATCTGGCCGATGGCGACTCCCTTCTGGTCAACGTCCGCTACGAGGATCCCTTCGGCCACCACGACGAAACCTACCCCTACGACATGATCGCCTCGCTCCATGGCAGCCTTCCCCCCGAGATCACTCCGGGCGGCGATCCCTTCACCGGAAACGAGGGCAATGTCAGCAGGCTCTACCCGTTCAACGGCGCCAGCTCCCCCTTCTCGGCCTCGGAGTCGCACCTGCTCTACATCGAGGGAGGAGACGGCAGCTACGAGGCGCTCGCCCTGCCCTACCATCTCTCCTCCTGGACCCCGCCCCGCAGCCCGCTGCCCAGCCAGGAAGCGCCCTACGGCCAGTTCTCGGCCCAGCTCTCGGCCGGCCCCTCCCACGGGATGATCCTGGTGGAGCAGACCCGCAAGGCCTACGTCTACGGGAGCAGCTCCCACCCGGCCATCGCCAGCCCCCCGCAGGGAGCCCAGCCCTACGCCCACGGGATCGTGGTCCCCGATCTGGCCTCGGTCTCGGCCGGAAACCGCCACTGCCTGGCCGTCCGCGACGACGGCGCCCTCCTGGCCTGGGGCTCCAACTCCCTGGGACAGTGCGACGTGCCGCCCATGGCGGGCCGCCCCCTGGCGGTCGCCGCCGGATCCAACCATTCGGCCGTCCTCTACCAGGACGGACGCCTGGACTTCTGGGGGGACCTGTCCCTGGGCCAGGGGCACGCCCATCCCTCCGCCTCGGGAGTGGTCGCGGTGCGCACCGGCCCCTACCACACCGCGGTCTACGAGCACTACGGGCATGCCGGGATCGCCTTCGAGGAAGGCCAGTCCGAGATCCTGGTCTCGCTGGATCCGCGCATCGACGACGTTCCGGAGCCCGACGAGTCCTTCCGGGTGGTGGTGGCGGACCCCCGGACCGGAGAGCCGCTGGCCACCGCCAGCGGCCTGATCCGGGACGACGACCTGGCCGGATCGCTCCTGCCCGCCTTCGAGTTCCGGAACTTCGAGCTCGGCCCGGACCGGGTGGCCTTCCAGTGGAGCCTTCCCGACGGGACCGAGCTGCCCGAGTCGTGGGAGCGGGACTACCAGGTGCAGTGGTCCCCCGATCTGGCCCAATGGTCGGCCTGGCCTTCGGCGCCGGCTCCCGGGAACCGGCTCGACTACGGCAACCACGAGGACCGGACCGGATGGCTCACGGCCACCGCGTCCCTGGAGCCGGGCTCCCCCGCAGTCCGCTACTTCCGGATCCTGAGCCAGAATCCCGCGCCCTGAAACCTCCGCCGAGCCCGAAACCGTCCCCAGCGCCGACCCCTCTCCCGATGAACATCAGCCCTCTCGCCTGCCTCGCCCTCGCCCTCGCCGTACTCCTCTCGGGGTGCTACACCACCGCCAACGGCTACAAGAAGACGGGGATACCCCGGAAGGACTCGATCGAGAGCCGCTACGAGAAGTCCACCGGCGACCTCTTCCAGGCCGCCGAGGCGGTCCTAGGGCGGATGGGGACCATCAACGACCGGGATCCGGTCAACCTGAGCCTGGTGGCCAAGGTCGACACCTCCACCGTCTACGCCAAGGTGGAGGCGCTGGGCGCCAACGACACCCGCATCATCATCCAGTGCCGCCGGGGCAGGGGGCGGGGCGACCTGGATCTCTGCCGCGAGATCGACAAGCAGATCCTGCTGCACCTGGTGGTCAACTAGGAGCTCCCCTTCCTGCCCTTGAGCTCGATACCCAGGCGCTGGATGCGATGCTCGGCCTGGGCCTGGTGGTAGGAGCCGGGAGCCTCGGATATCGCCCGCTCCAGGCAGCGGCGGGCCGACTCCCGGTCGCCGTTCCCGATGTGGACGTCGGCCATCTGGTGGTGCCACCGCACCCTCTTGCGCAGGGGCTGGCGGGGCTGCCGCAGAAGCGTCTCCAGCTGCTCCAGCGCCAGGTCGGGGGCCTGGCCCTCCCCGGCGTAGAGCTGCGCCAGCCTCTCCCTGGCCTCCCAGTCCTGCGGGTGAGCCTCGAGCTTCCGGAGGCATTCCCCCAGCTCGTCCCCTGAGGAGGGCGGCTCCGGGGGGCGCCGCCCGGCGGACCTCTCCCTGAGCCCCAGCCGCCGGTCGTACTCCCCCACCTCGATGCGGACCGGCAGGTTGCGCTCCCGGACGAACTTCCGGGAGCCCAGGTGGGCCAGCTTCTGGGCCGCCAACGTCTCATGGCAGGTGTCGGGGCAGAGGACGCGGATCCGCTCCAGGCAGGCGGCCGCCCGGTCCCGGTCCCGGCCCACCTTGAGATGGAGCTCGCCCAGATGGGAGAGCGCCTGGAAGATCTCGCCGGGCGGAGGGGAGCATTCCTCGAGCCAGCGGTCGGCGATCCGGGAGGCGCCCTCCAGGTCCTCCAGCCGGCGGGCGTGGATGTCCATGCACAGGAGGATCCCCTCCAGGTCCCCGGGAAAGGCCTCCAGCTGCCGCTCCGCCTCCTCCAGCGCCTCGGCGTACCTGCCCCGGTGGATCAGGGTCCGGACCGGGGAGTAGATCGGGCGCCTCTCCTCCTCCATGCTCCCGCCCGAGAAGATGCTGGTGAGGGGACTGAAGATCCGTTCGATCACCGAGGAGCCCCAGAGGGCGGTCAGGACCAGCGCCGAGAGGGCGACCCCACCCACCCTCGCCATCTGGGCAAGGGGGCTGGGCCGGCCGGCGTCTCTCCAGAATCCGGAGATCAGGACGAGTACGATGGCCGCCAGAATGGCGGTCAGGACCCAGCGCAGCGCCAGGTCCCACTTCCTCTCGCTGTTGGAGAGGATCCGGAAGCCGAGGGCGAAGCCCAGCACGGCCACCACCATCAGGGGGAGGATCCAGAGCATTGCGGGGCGATCCTAGTGTCCTGTGCTCTATAAAGCTAGGTCAAACGCTTGTGGCCTGGCACTCTGCGAGCCGTGCCCTGGCACGCTTGATCTTAGCCAGGATATCTTCGCCCTTGGCAACCCACCTGAAGGGCTTGGGATCGGCGTTGTGCTCTGCCAGGTGCCGCTGGATCGCGCTCTTGAGTTGAGAGACGCTGGTGTAGCTCTGGTCTCGGACCACAGTGGTCAGCTCGGCAAAGAACCAGGTGCTCCCACTAGGGATTCCATGACGGGCCTGTGCTCGTCGGTTCCATCCAATCAGCGGAAATGAGAGGGATCGAGGTGGTTCCTCCGGTGAAAAACGGGCTTCAGCGGCGAGATCGGCGTCCCTGGGAGCCCCTTTTCTCGATCCAAATAAACGATGGGCACACCTATCCCGTTCCGGGCCTTTCATATTGAATGAAATGTCCGGAATTCCCAAGACACGGGCCGATGTCGAAGACATTCAGTCCATTGCTTCCATGATCAGCTTGAATTGCACGGCTTTAGCAAGTGCTTTGCCGCCACCACATCGAGACCACGGATAATGCAATTGTACAGAGTTTCCCAGTCGTCATGGACGAACCAGTCGAATAGTCCGCGCACTTTCGATCGCAATTTAATCATTCTTTCCGTTTTCTTCAGCGCCTGGTCGAACAGCTGGCAGCATCTCAGCTCCACTTGATCTACCAGAAATGCAAGCATCATCAGGATCCCAAGATTTGTGGACAGATGCTTCTTGCCATGGCCATAGCTGTGATCGAAATTGTATCCGTGGTTCTTGAGAGTGTTGAAGGTCTCGTTCTCGATCCTCCAGCGTGCACGCCCAGCACGCATGATCTTCACCAGAGTATCCTTGTTGACTGGCAGGTCCGTGACCCAGCAGAAATGCGTTGTCTTTCCCTTGTCGTCCGTCTCCCAGAATTCCAGAACGTTCACCTTGATTTCCGGGTTCGAGGCATTCAGCGAAGCGTTTTCGAGATATCTGTACTTGCGCGTGCCTTGTTCTCCATGCTCCGTCTCGAAACACTCCACATCGGGATTCGTTTCAAGCTGTTCATATAGCCATTTGTGATCGCCGCTTCTGGCGGTGATCACATACTTCATCCCGTGCTCTTCGAGATACTTGATGAATGGGGCATTGGAATAGAGGCCATCGAGCACCAGAATGATCTTCATGTGAGGATGTTTTCTGCGGATGTCCTCCACCATCCTGCGGGCAGCGTTCAGTTCGCAGTCGTTCTTCGCCTGCCCAGCGTTCCTCTTGACCGGTACTGGAGGAAAGGGAAGCACAGCCTTGTGGTCCGGATGCAGGATCACGGCTCCCAACAGCTGGTGGTAGTAGGAGATCGTTCCGTCCCTGCGATGCTTCTCGCAGCAGTCTTCGCAGCGGATCTTGTCCGAATGGAACCATCCTGTTCCGTCGATGCCGATCAACAGGTAGCCTCCAATGTACTTGTACTCGTCGAGAACCTTGCCGCGTTGTAGCTGGGCCAGGATCGAGTGGAATGGTGCGGCCAGCATTTCCGGATCCACTAGATCGATGACTTTGCGAATCGCCGTGTCGCAAGGAACCTTCACGACCTTGAACAGGTTGATCAGGTTTTGCTTGATGGTCTTCTCGTTGTGAGCCGCCTGGTCGAACTGCAGCAGCGAGGGGTATTTCAGCGAAAACATCGCAAATGCCGACATGAGATAGTCGGATAGAGAGTATTTCCGCCCTTTGACAGGGCTTTTGATCCGGTCAAAGCATTCCCGTATCAAGGAAATCAACCCTGGCTTGCCGAGCGTCTTTCGAAAAGCTGCCATTTCAGTCCTGAAATTCGACCGTGGAAAGGCCAGGGCTTGAACATCCGGCCCTCAGTTGCGTGCTTGGATACGCCACCTGGCCTTGCAGCCAGGTCCTACGGTACAACTTCTCGAATGGTCTACGACTCGTCTACCCTGCCACACTCTCGGCTGGAATCAAGTTTTTACGATCTCGAAGCCACGATGCGTCGAACATCATGCCACATGATCCCGCATGCGTCATTTTGCCACACCCTCTTCCTGCTGCCAGAACATGGAGGCAACTGGCGATGAAATGGTCCGTTTCCCACCCCACACCCAGCGTTCGACGACCATTCCTCCAGGCGATGGGACCGGATAGTGGCTGGAATGGGCGAGAAACACGTTGGGGGGCTGCCCTGTTCCGGCAAACCGGAGCAGGGAGTCCTCCTACGGGCGCATTGGCCTCCCGAGCGTATCCCGAGTCCGCGAATGGGCTTTCGAGAATGTCGCGAAAACAAAGGGCTTTTGTGCTCTAGTGGGAACTGCTGGCAAAGAACCGCTCGACCATGTTGAGCCAGGAGCTCGATGTCGGAGTGAAGTGCATCGTGATCCTCGGATGCTTGGCCAGCCAGGCCCTGACCTTGGCGTGCTTGTGCGTAGCGTAGTTGTCGGCGATGATGTGGATGGCCAGCCCGTCGGGGGTTTCTCGGTCGATCTGCTTGAGGAAGCGCAGCCACTCCACGTGCGTGTGCCTGCTTTCCAGACGCTGGATCAGCTTGCCGTCCAGGTAGTTCATCGCCGCAAAGAGCGTGATCGTGCCGTGCCGGTAGTAGTCGTGCGTCTGGGTGCGGATGTGCCCCATGCCCAGCGGCAGGCCCGGCTGCGTGCGTTGCAGCGCCTGGATCTGCGACTGCTCGTCGGAGCAGTACACCACGGCTTTCTCCGGCGGATCCAGGTACAGGCCCACGACATCCCGGAACTTCTCCTCGAACTCGGGATCGTTGGAGAGCTTGAAGTTGCGCTTGAGATGGGGCTTGAGGCCGTGTGCCCGCCAGATGCTGCTGACGCTGGAGGCCGAGATGCCGACTTCGGCCGCCGTGGTCCGGGTGCTGCGCCGCTTGATGCCTGGCGCACGCTGGCCCGCCAGCTCGATCACCTTCTCGACCACTTCCCGGGGAATGCTCGGCTTGACGCCCCGGCCCTCGCGATCCACCAGGCCATCGAGCCCCTCCTTGGCGAAGCGCTGCGTCCACTTGCACACAGTCTGCTGCGAGGTTCCCACCTCTTTGGCCACATCTCTCTGACTCTTTCCTCCTGCTCGCAGCAGCACGATGCGTGCACGCAGGAGATCTCGTGCCGGTGTGGTGAAAGCACGCACACGCCGGTTGAGCTCCGCTTCCTGGTCTGCCGAGAGCTCCAGAATCGTGATCGGTCGTCCCATAATCAATGCGCTGGTATGCGCCGAACTGGACTGTACCATGAAAACCGCCATTGATCTATACTTATTACACACAGGACACTAGCACGAATCTCTTGCCATGCCCGCAGATTCCTCGTTCCATCCCTCCCCATGGAGGGATCCGAGGAGATGGCCGTCATCGACACCGTGCACGGGAGCATGACCGTACGCTTCTGGCCCGACGTGGCTCCCCGGACCGTGGAGAACTTCAAGAAGCTGTCCCGCCAGGGCTTCTACGACGGGACCGCCTTCCACCGGGTGGTCAAGGACTTCATGATCCAGGGCGGCGATCCCCTCAGCCGGGATCCCGGCAACTCCCGGATCGGAACCGGCGGACCGGGCTACACCATCCCCGCCGAGTTCAGCCGACGTCCCCATGTGCGCGGCGTGATCTCCATGGCCCGCTCCCAGGATCCCGACTCGGCCGGAAGCCAGTTCTTCATCTGCCTGGCCGCCTCCGGGTTCCTGGACGGGAAGTACACCGCCTTCGGGGAGCTGGTGTCCGGCGACGAGGCGCTGGAGGCCATCGGCGCCACCGCCACCCGGGAGGCGGCCGGAGGGGAGAGGAGCTCTCCGGTGGAGCGCATGGGGATCCGCTCCATCCGCATCGTGGAGACGGCCCTGGCCTGAAGAGAGCCGGATGGCCGCCCCGGAGGAAGAGCCCGGCATCGCCCCCTGGCCCACCCGCCGCTCCCGGCGCCTGGGGACCTTCCCCATCTTCAGCCTGCGGGTGGACACCCGGACCTCGCCCCGCACCGGCCGGGATCTGGACTTCTACGTGCTCGAGAGCCGCGACTGGGTGA
This sequence comes from Limisphaerales bacterium, assembly GCA_965221075.1. Taxonomy (GTDB): domain Bacteria; phylum Verrucomicrobiota; class Verrucomicrobiia; order Limisphaerales; family AAA164-E04; genus UBA2970. Next base: position 1,344,293 of record OZ244865.1, on the reverse strand, counting down.
ACGTCGTCGCCCGCACCCGCAGGGGCGCCCTGGTGATGATCCGGCAGTTCCGGCACGGAAGCGGCGCGGTGGAGCTGGAGATCCCCGGCGGAGCCATCGACCCGGCCGATCCCGATCCGGTGGCCGCCGGGATCCGGGAGCTGCGGGAGGAGACCGGATACGAGGGCTCCAGGGGACGGGTGATCGGCTCGGTCCGCCCCAATCCCGCGTTCCTTGACAACAACTGCTACACGGTGCTGGTGGAGGATTGCGCCCTCGCCCGCAGGCCCTCGCCCGACCAGGGGGAGGACATCGCCACCCGCCTGATGGACCTGCGGCAGGTGCGATCGGCCATCGCCCAGGGCGCCATCTCCCACGCCCTGGTGATCGCCGCCTTCCACCATCTGGAGTTCAGCCCCCTGGCCCGGGAAGGAGCTTCTTGAAGACCGAGCCCACCCTTCCCAGCCTGTCGCGGTACAGCAGCCTCAGCTCCAGGACCTCCCCCTCGTCCGTCCCGTCCACCTGCTTGGCCACCTGGACCAGGGAATCCGTCCTCCGTCCGTTGATCGAGACGAGGATTCCGCCGTCCACGAGCCCCGCCCGATCGGCGGGGCTGCCGGGCCGGACATCCTCCAGGATCAGGCCTCCCGGGCTCCGCATGCGGAAGAAGCGGCGCAGACTGGGATCCGGAACCCCCAGGTACATGCCGGTGCGCTCCCAGATCAGATCGGCGTTGAAGAACTCCTCCTCGGGAAGGATCTCGACCTCCAGATCCAGCTCGCTCCCGCCCCGCTGCACCTTCATGGAGGCCCGGCTGCCCCTCAGGCCCGAGAGGATCTGCAGGTAGTCGATCAGGGTGTCCGAGTCCCGTCCCTCGATGGACAGGATGCGATCCCCCTCCTCCAGCCCCCCCTTGTCGGCGGGAGAGCCGCTGCGGACACGGGCCACCACCAGCGAGGTCCCGTCGGGCTCCACCACCGCCCCGTACCAGATCCCGCTGCCGGACTCGAAGATGCCCGAGAGGGACTCGATGATCCGCTGCACCGGAATGGCGAATCCGATGCCCTGCCCCTCGCGGTACACCGCCACGTTGAGCCCGATCATCTCCCCCTCCAGGTTCACCAGGGGCCCCCCGCTGTTGCCCGGATTGATGGCGGCGTCGGTCTGCAGCCAGTCGGCCATGTCGAGCATCTCCCCCTCCACCTCGGGACGCCGGGCCAGGGAGCTGAGGATCCCCTTGCTGATGGAGCTGCCCAGGCCGAAGGGGTTGCCCAGCGCCACCACCGTCTCGCCCAGCAGCAGATCCCGGGGGGTGGCCAGCTGTATGGCGGGGAAAGTCTCGCCGCCCTGGGACCTCACCCGGAGCAGGGCCACGTCCGAGCCCAGGTTCTGATCGAATACGTCGGCCTCGTACTGCCTGCCGTCGTGAAGGACCACCAGGATGCGGTTGGCCCGGCGGACCACGTGGGCGTTGGTCAGGACGAAGCCCTCGCGGTCGACGAACACCCCGGATCCCAGGCTGTAGTCCGGGCGCACCTGCCGGAAGTGGGGCCCGTAGAAATCCCGGAAGATCTCGGAGAAGAAGTCCCGGCTCTCGACCAGCACCTCGGTCTTGATGGCCACCACCGAGGGCAGGACCCGCTCCACCACCTCTACCACCGCATCCCGGCGCGGGCTCTCCGCATGCAGCCCCGCCAGAAGGACGGACGCCCAAGCCAGGCCGACAGCTCCACCTCTCATGGCAGGGGATCTATAGGACTCCACTGGCAGGGATTCAAGCCGGCGGGATCCGCCCGCCCTTTCGCTCTTTCCCGCTCCCCGTTCCTGGGCCAGCATGGCGCCCCCTTGGCACAACGCTCCATGGCCACACAGCAGGAGGCATTCCGCATGCCGGCCGAATGGGAGCCGCACCGCGGCACCTGGCTGTCCTGGCCGAGGCCCGGCTGCATCAGCTTTCCCGGGCGATTCCCCGCCATCCATTCGCACTACCGCCGGCTGGTTCACGTCCTGGCCGAAGGGGAGAGGATCTTCCTGAACGTGGCCGGTCCGGAGATGGAGAGGGAAGCCCGGAAGGCCCTGGAGGGAGCCGGAAGGGTCGACTACCACCACCATCCCACCGACGAGCCCTGGTGCCGGGACCACGGCCCGATCTTCGTCCGGGATTCCGGGGGCCGGGTGGCGGTGACCGACTGGGACTACGACGCCTGGGGAGGAAAGTACCGTCCCTTCGACCGGGACGACGCCATCCCGGGCCTCGTCGCCCGGCTGCGCGGATGCCGGCGCCTGCGTCCCGGCATGGTGCTGGAGGGCGGCTCCATCGACGTAAACGGCCAGGGACTGCTGCTGACCACCCGCAGCTGCCTTCCGGTCCGCAATCCCGGCATGCCGCTCCGGGAGATCGAGAGGCACCTCCGGCGCCATCTGGGCGTGAGGAGCGTCCTGTGGCTGGAGGGGGGCGGACTGTGCGGAGACGACACCGACGGGCACGTCGACAACATTGCCCGCTTCGTGTCGGCCGGCGCCGTGGTCGCTCCCGAGGAAGCCGATCCGGCCGATCCCAACCACTCAATCCTTGCAGAGAACATGCGGCAGCTGCGCCGCCACGCCCGAAGGCACGGACTGGAGATCGTCCCGCTGCCCATGCCGGGGCCGGTGGTCCAGGAAGGAGAGCGCCTGCCCGCCAGCTACGCCAACTTCTACATCGCCAACAAGAGGGTCGTCGTGCCCGCATTCGGGGATCCGGAGGACTCCCGGGCGCAGAGCGTCCTGGCCCGGCTGTTCCCAGGCCGGAAGGTGGTCGCCCTCGACGCCACCGAATTCATCTGGGGCTACGGTTCCTTCCACTGCCTGACCCAGCAGGAGCCCGAGGGGGACTACCTGCCCCCCGCCTGAGCGGGAGCGCCAGCTACTGGGCCAGTTCCGGCGGAAACGGAGAGTAGACGCGGACGCTGAGGAAGTCGGCGTCGCTGCTGTCCGAGGCCGCGGTGAAAGGGAAGTGCTTGGCCACCGCCTCGATGGAAGGCAGCTCGGCGAAACCGATCATCGACATGAAGGACTCCAACAGCCCCTGGACCATGGGATCCATGCCGGGGACGATGTCCAGGGCGTCGCTGAGGAAGCCGGGGTTCCGCCTGTCGCTCTCCCACACAAGGGCCGTCAGGCCGTGAGGCCGTCAACGTCGGCATGAGACGGCCACCATGCCGCCTCAAGCCATAGCGAGTTGTCACTGGCGTCATCTCGAAATGCTTGCCTCCAAGAACCGTACGATCCTATCGCGGTTCGCGGTCAAGCAGGAGAACTGCTTCTCGCAAACATCGCTGAACCGCGCTAGCACTTTCCGATTGATAGCCTCCTGATCTTCGAAAATGGCGAGAGATTGGAATTCCAGATTCCATTTTTCGAACTGATGCAGTGCGATAGTGGCATCCCGCGTCTTGCTGTCACTGCCGAGGGCATGCACGAAGAGCGGCCTGGACATCCCGTTGATTCGGCAATCGACAGTGTGCATTCTTGTGGGATCGTGCTCGGAATGGCTCCAGTTGAACGTTCGCCGCTCTTCTGGCGTCGCCGCGCTCAGCAGGTCCTGGAAATCCTCCATGAACGTGGACCTGATCCTCTCCCGAGACAGAAATGAAACGTCTGAAATCTTGAGCAGACCCTGCACGAAGGAGTACAGCGCGTCGCCGTACCCTTGGTCCTGAACCTCGATAACCAGTTCTCCTTCCTTGTCCTCGATACCGAACGCGGCCAAAGCGTTGGAAATGATCTTCTGGCGAGTTCCTCGGTGCAGATCCTTGCTGTCGATATCGTAAGTGAGATGCATGTAGGTATGGGCCTCGTCAGAAAGCACCCAACGCGCTCCGTCTTTCTTGAGAAGAATGACGAGATGATCGCCGTCTTCGAACAGAAATGGCGTGAACACCCGGAAACGGTCGATGCCCTCCTTCGAAATACGCACCTTGCCGGAAACCGTCCGCTCGAATTCCCGCTGTATGGTGTTCAGCGACATGATTAGATTCCCTCGAAAAGGTAGGGTTGGAGTCCTGGTGTCACGTCGAAATGGGCGTCGGAGAGGAGACAGCTCAGGGCCTCCTCGAATGTGGTGTATCGGTCCGTAGGTTCTGCGTAAGCGTCCTCACGCAATCCGTTTTCCTGATACCTTTCCGTTGCCATATGGATGTGGAAGTCGTAGAAGGATCTACCTTCGAGACGATTCGTGTGCTGGTGACTCCTACCATTGTGGCGGCGCAGTCGAAATACGTGGTACGTTCGCGGAAAAAGCACTGCAAGAATTGCCGAGTAGTCCAACAGGTTGACTGTGCTCTGCCTGAGAATGAGGCGGAACTTGCTTCCGTCGGCACCATCTACGTCTAGTTGCTGTTCCTTGTGGCATAGCTTGGAGGCCATTCTTGCACGAGCTTGCCAATCCGTAGGGAGAATCTTGCGCTCCTGCAAAAAGGTGGCGATCTCTGGATCAGTGTACCTTACCGCCATAACCCATACATGTATAACATAGGGCTCTCTGAGATGCCAGATTCATTTCGTAATGACCGATCGAGTAAAGGCAATAAAAGGAACTCTGAAATGGCACTGTTGACATTGAGCCTGTAGTCTAGGACATTGGCCACTTCGTGTCGTAGCAATCGATCTGGGGCCGGGTTGGGTTCGCTCGCAACCGGCTTCGTTGCGCAGCCGGTTGCGACATGGAGACAATTACAGCAGCGGCGTTCATAAGCGACCAGACGTTCATTTGGAGAAAGTAGATCGATTCTGATCACTGCAGCCTGTTCCTCGACTGCGATCAATCACGGCTCCCCGATGCCAGGTTGAGGCTTGTGATTTCACAGCACAAGTTCTGCTCATGCTTGTCGTCGCCCCGTCAGCACCTCAACCACCACTCGGGCTCGGTTGTATCGATCTCATGGTAGGCAAGCAGCTTTCCGACTTCGAGATATCGCTTTCGGGTCGGAGTAGGATCAGGGCACTGGACAAACGCTCAAGCCCTCGAAGCGATATAGCCTACTTTCGGCACTTTTCCTTCCATATTCAACCGAGTCGCGCCAAAGCACTTCTGAGTGACTCGGCGTTGCCTCGGGGAGCCAATTTTCGGCTTCGGTGTTCCCCTTGTCCTAGTTTTCGACGGAACGGCCGAGCTCATCGTCGAGCGTTTGAAGTGTTTGGTAAACAAAAAATCGACGTGTTTAGCTACTCCCTCCATTTCGTTATCGCGTTCCTGGAACGTTTACTCCAGGAACGGCTTCGACTTCCTTGCAACATGCCATCCCGTCGCTTTCTGCAAGTTCGCCTGGAGGATGGACTGGGCGACCCGGTGGAAAACAGATCGCTGAGGAAATGCGGATCCCGAAAAACGGTGTTCTTCTAGGCCGTGAGTTCCTCCGCAGACAACTGTTGCGCCCGGCGCGTTACAGGCCGTCCAAGGATTTCGCCCGGTTGGCATACAGGCGAATCGCACCTTGCCGGAAACCGCCCGCTCAAATTCCCGCTGTATGGTGTTCAGCGACATGTTCAGAAACTCTCGAAATGGTCTGGTTGGCGTACTGGCGGCAGGCCACAGCTTGCGTCGCCGATGAGGCGTCACAGGAACTTAAGTAAAACCCGCCGCTTGAACTCCATCACGTATTACCGTCCTTCCATCGCCAGTCTCCTTCGTCTGAAAACTACCCTGGTAAACTGTCCGCATTTCCCCGATCACGATTCTGCCCGCCTTCGGAGATCCCAGGGACGCCCGGAGGCAGCGCATCCTGGCAAGGACGTTCCCAAACCGGAATGTGGCCGCGCTGAACCCCACCGAATCCGCCTGGCATATGCGGGCCTCTCCACTGACCGGCCCAGCAGGAAACCGCGAGGGGGACTACCTGAGACCCCCTGCCTGAGCGGGAGCGCCGGCTACTGGGCCAGTTCCGGCGGAAACGGAGTGTAGACGCTGAAGTCCAGGAAGTCGGCGTCTCTGCTGGCCGAGGTCACGCTGAAGGGGAAGTACTTGGCTACCACCTCGAAGGGCGGCAGCTTGGAAAAGTCGATCATCGATATGAAAGACTCCACCATCACCTGGGCCATGGGATCCAAGTCTGGTATGATGCCTAGGGCGTCGCGCAGAAAATCGGGGTTCTGCCTGACTTCCTCCCACAAAATACCCGTTATTCCGTCCGCGTCTGCGTATCCAAAGGCCACCATGGACTCGCTTCCCAACTTCTCGACGGCAAGTCCGAGTTCGGGAAGATCCCTGAGCGCCCCGTCGGAGGATCCTAAACTCCCGCTCAGGTACTCGGACATGATCCGTTTCTCCAAGGCCACCAGGAGGTAGTCGTCGTCGGCCGACAGGTTCAAATCCATATCCGCAGCAAGCCCCTGCACCGCATCAAGCCCCTGCGTCTCGAAGGAATAGACCACACGGCCCTCGACAGTGCTTCTATTGATATCGATTCCCACCGTCTGTGCATAGGGGGCAATCAGGCTATGGAGCGTGCCTAGCGCTACGCCCGGTTGGCTGCATTTCACCAGCAGGAGAACCGGAGATTCTTCCAAGACTTCGAAGCCGGTACCACGGGGAGGCAGAGTGACACTCATGATGTCGTCTCCCAATAGGTCGAGCAAAGTGTTGAGCCGATTGTCGCCGAAGGGATCTCGCATGGACAGGTTAAGCCCCATGGCGGTAGCGACAGGTTCCATTTGGGCGATCCAGGCCTTGATGTTGCGGAATGTCTGGCTCAGATCCAGGCGCATCCGGCCAAAGTTCTGCACGCTGCTGGGGACGAACTCTGGAGGAAGAGCGTCCTCGCCAGACCAGGCAAGCCATTCGAACATCCCCACCCGATCGGCTTCGGGCACTGAGGCCGTGAACTCCATGATGGTGCCCTGCTCGCCTTCCATGGTCAGGTGCATGACGATGTCGCCGACTCCTCCCAGCCCCAGATTCTCTAAAACTCCCATCAGCATGGGCGGTCCTCCCGCTGCATCGATCCCCTTCTGGATCATGCGGTAGGCCTTGGAGAAATCCAGCCAGCCGTAGAGCTGGCTCTTGGAGAGCCTTTCGGAGTGGATCCGGGAGAAGGACGGGTGGGAAGCGAGAGACCGGGAACTGTCTCCGTCCAGCCCGGCTAGGGTCGCCTCCACCGCCTCCTCCCTCATGGAGAGGATCAGCATCTGCCCCACCTGTCCGAAGTAGGCCCTCTGTTCCTGTCCCAATCCGGAAACGGCCAGGGTATGGAACTTGCGCCCCATGATCTCCGCTTCCCCCACTTCTCCGGCCTCCTCCATTGCCTCCAGGACGATCCCCAGAAGTTTCGATAGGCCTTCAGCCTGGTCCCCTGCGTCGATCAAGAGGTGAACACTCCCTCCGAAAAAACCTCTGACATCCTCCTCCAGGAAGACCGACAGAGTCGCCTGCCCCTGGAAAAGGGACAGGACCTCCCCCACGCTCATGCCGATCACCTCGGAAACGAATCTCATGGCCATCTGCCCAGTCCCCTGGAGCGCCTCCCAGTCGGCAAAGCCCTCCAGGGCGGGATCCCGGAATAGCCGCATGATTGGCTCGTCCATCAGAGCCTCCGTGAGCTCACGAAAATCTGGAACGGTCACCATCGCCAGGGCCTCCCGGGAGACCAGGTTCACGGGATCTAGCGAGGAACTTGCGTTTTCACCGGGCTCCTGGCCAGATGCGCCAGCACCCTGGTAGCCAGGTGCTGGAGCAGAAGCTTCAGGCTCGACTTCGCCAAGCTCTTGGCCGGATACATCGGTGGATTCGGGTCCATCCTGGCACCCCGCCGCTACCAGCAAGGCGGCCAGCGCGAGCAGCCACCGCATTGACTCTCTCATATAGAAACAGGAATTCAGGGAACGCAGGACCAGTTCAGATGGAGGGAAAGCATCCGAGAATGGTATCCAGGCTTCAAGGCTCAACTGCAAGCCTTGCCGACAGCTCCATCAGCGGCGCCATTCGCTGTCCGGCCCAGGCGGGGAACCAGACGGCGGGCCCTCTCCCAGTCCTGGGGCGTGTTCAGGTTGAGGAAGCGGAGCCGTTGGCGGGGGGCCACGGGGATGGCCTGCGCACCGAGGCGCGCTCCCAGATCCTGCAGGGAGAGCTTCCCGGAGGAGGCCTGCTCCTCGACGGCAGCCGCGCTGCGGCGTGGAAGAAGGAACGGGAAGCCGATCCTTCCCCGGCTGGCGAAGAACACGCCCGTGTCATGGCGGATCCCCGCCCGGATCAGCTGGCGGAGGGTGCTGCTCGCCAGGAAGGGCATGTCGCAGGCCAGGAACAGCAGCCACTGGGCCCGGAACCTCGAGAAAGCGGTGAGCACGCCTCCAAGCGGCCCCAGGCCGGGCATGCGATCCTGGCGCAGGACGCTGACCGCAAGCCCCGCCTCCCGGGCAGCATCCCTGGCCCATTCAACCAGGCTGCGGCCCTCCAGGTCCATGTCCGCCTTGCGGCGCTCCATCCTCCGGCTGCGCCCGCCGGCCAGGATCACGCAGCGGACATCGGTGGCCGGCTCCGCCCTCACCAGGCCCCACGATGGACCCAGCAACTCCGGCCGGCGAGACATATTGCGATCGCAGGGAGTCCGAAGCCCTCCCTGGCAACTCCGTTTCAGTGAATCCGGGGAGGGATCGGATTTGCCAGCGGCCTCGCTTTCTGGCAGGATCGGCGCCCGTCTTCATGAGAGTGCTTCCGAGCCCAGGGATGGCAGGATGGCTGCTTGCCCCGCTGGCGGCGGCTGCGCCCCTGGCCGATGCCGTCTCCTACAACCGGGATATCCGTCCCATCCTCTCCGACCACTGCTACGCCTGCCACGGCCCCGACGAGGCGCAGCGCAAGGCGGGCCTGCGGCTGGATATCGAGGAGCACGCCCTGGAAGCCCTGGATTCGGGCTCCCGGGCCGTGGTTCCGGGCGATCCCGGGAAGAGCGCCCTGGTCGCCAGGATCACCCACGGGGATCCCCAGGAGCGGATGCCGCCGCTCTCCCACGGCAAGCCGCTCGACCAAGACGAGATCGCGGCGCTTGCCAAGTGGGTGGAGGAGGGCGCCCGCTGGGAAGGCCACTGGGCCTACCTGAAGCCCGAGCGCCCGGAGGCGCCCCCGGAGGACGGCTCGGGCTGGGCCCGCAACCCCATCGACCGCTTCGTGCTGGCCCGGATGGAGAAGGAGGGGCTGGAGCCCTCCCCGGAGGCCTCCCGGGAGAAGCTGATCCGTCGCGCCTCGCTGGACCTGACCGGACTGCCCCCGACCATCGAGGAGATCGAGGCCTTCCTGGAGGACGGCTCCGAGGAGGCCTACCCCGCCATGGTGGACCGGCTGCTCGACTCGGAGCACTACGGGGAGCGCCAGGCGATGTTCTGGATGGATCTGGCCCGCTACGGCGAGACCCAGGGCTACCACCACGACCGGCACCGCGACATGTGGCGCTGGAGGGACTGGGTGATCCGGGCCTACAACGAGAACAAGCCCTTCGACCAGTTCACCCTGGAGCAGCTGGGAGGGGACCTGCTGCCCGAGCCCACCCGCGACCAGCTGATCGCCACCGGATTCCACCGCAACGAGATGACCACCTCGGAGGGGGGCGCCCTCCCCGAGGAGTACCTGGTGAAGTACGTGGTGGGCCGGGTGGACACCACGGCCCGGGTCTGGCTGGGCAGCTCCCTGGCCTGCGCCGAGTGCCACGACCACAAGTACGACCCGATCTCCCAGGAGGAGTACTACCGCTTCTTCGCCCTGTTCAACAACGTGCCGGAAGACGGCCTCGACCGGGGGATCAACCCGCGTCCCAGCCTCCTGCTGGAGAGCGACGAGGACGCCGAGCGGAGGAAGCAGCTGGAACGGGAGCTGGCGGCCCTGGAGAAGGCCCGCAGGAACATGATCGAGAGCGCCAATCCGGAGTACGAGGAGCAGGAGCGCCGGTGGGTCGACGGCCTGGAGGCCGGGTTCGTCCGCGCCTGGAGCCCGCTGCGGCCGATCGAGGCGAGCTCGGAGGCCGGCGCCGAGCTGGCCTGGGAGGCGGATTCGACGGTGGCCGCCACAGGCCCCCTCCCCGAGCGGGAGACCTACACCCTGGAACTGGCCACCGATCTGGCCTCCATCACCGGCCTGCAGCTGGAGGCCCTTCCCGATCCTGAGAGCGGGCAGGCCGGAAGAGGCGAAAAGGGCGACTACGTCCTCACCCGCCTGGAGGCGTCGGTCCGGCCGGTCCTCCCCCAGATCGCGTCATGGAGCTGGATCGGGCCCTTCGGCGGCGCGCTGGAAAAGGAGGAGAGGCTCCAGACCGTGTTCGCTCCCGAAGCCGATCCCGGGCCTGGAGCCTTCTTCGGCGAGGAGAGGCTGCAGTGGTCGGCCCCGGGACCGGAACCGGCCCTTCCGGGCGAGCCGGGAGTCTACTATCTGGCAGCGCGAATCACCTGCGCCAGAGACTTCGAGGGAGCCCTCCGCCTGGGCGACGGGCTCCCCGCGCTGGCCCGGCTGGGCGATCAGCCCTTCGCCACGGTACCCGAGGGGGAGCTGGCCCTGAAGCTGGAGCAGGGAGAGGTCCAGCTGCGGCTCAAGGTGGACTGGCCAGGGGGGGAAGGGGCCTTCTCGCCGCGATGGGAGGGGGAGGAGCCCCAGCCGGTCGTGTTCAAGGCCGCCACGGCCACCTACGAGAGATCGGGGCACGGCGTCGGGGGAGCGCTGGAGGACAACGACGAGAGTGGATGGTCGGGATGGAGGGAGGCGGGCGGCCGGGCCGAGCGCGCATGGTTCCAGCCCGAGAATCCGGTGGGCTTCGAGGGAGGGACGGTGGTCCAGGTGCGGCTCTCCTTCCGCTCCCCCCTGCCCCGGGGCTCCCTGGGACGCTTCCGCCTCTCGGCGACCGGCTCGGAGAGCGTGGGCCTCTGGATGGGCCTGCCCCGGAATGTGGCCAACGATCTTCTGGCGCGCGAGAACGGGGAGACGCCCCCGTCGGCGCGCAGCTACTACCGCGAGAACCTCGTGGAGGAGATCCGGGATCTGAAGGCCCTGGCCGACGCCAAGCGGAAGGAAAGCGGCGAGCTCTCCCGCTCCATCCCCCGGGCGATGGTGATGTCGGAGGCCGGCCAGCCCCGGGAGACCCGCATCCTGATCCGGGGGGAGTACGACAATCCCGGGGAGAAGGTGGAGCCCGGGGTCCCCCCGGCCCTGTTCCCGGATCACTCCGAGCCGGTCCGGGACCGGCTGCAGCTGGCCCGCTGGCTGGTGCACCCCGACCATCCCCTGACCAGCCGGGTGGCGGTCAACCACTACTGGCAGCAGTTCTTCGGCCGGGGCCTGGTCGAGACCTCCGAGGACTTCGGCTCCCAGGGATCCTGGCCCACCCATCCCGATCTGCTGGACTGGCTGGCCCGGGAGTTCGTGGAGAGCGGGTGGGACGTCAAGGGCATGCACCGGCTGATCCTCAACTCGGCCACCTACCGCCAGGACTCCCGCCTCTCGCCCCGCCACCTGGAGGCCGATCCCCGCAACCTCTGGCTGGCCCGCTTCCCCCGCCTGCGCCTGGAGGCCGAGGCCATCAGGGACATGGCCATGGCCGCCAGCGGACTGCTGGATCCATCCATCGGGGGGGAGAGCGTCTACCCCTGGCAGCCGCCCGGGCTGTGGGAGCAGCTCGCATTCCAGGGAACCCGCAAGTGGATCCAGAGCCAGGGCAGCGGGAACTACCGGCGGGGCCTCTACGTGTACTGGCGCCGCTCGGTCCCCTACCCCTCCTTCGTGGCCTTCGACGCCCCCAGCCGCGAGACCTGCACCGTCCGGCGGGCCCGGACCAACACCCCCCTGCAGGCGCTGGTCCTGATGAACGATCCGGTCTATGTGGAGGCGGCCCGGGCCCTGGGCCTGAGGATCCTCCGGGAGGGCGGCCAGAGCCTGGAGGACCGGATCCGCTACGGCTTCCGGCTGGCGCTGGGGCGTCCGCCCGATCCGGAAGAGGCCCAGGAGATGGAGCAGGCCTGGCGGGAGGAGTTCGAGCACTACCGGGAGCGACGCGAGCAGGCCAACCTGCTGATCCACGTGGGCGCTTCCGAGCCCCCGGTGGAGGTGGACATCTCCAGCCTCGCGGCCTGGACCGTGATCGGAAGCATCCTCCTCAACCTCGACGAGACCATCACCAAGGGGTGAACACCATGGACGCCGGCACTGTTCCGAGCCTGCCCATCGCCCGCCGGGCCTTCTTCAAGCGCTCGGGAGCGGCCCTGGGGACCATCGCCCTCTCGACCCTCCTGCGGGAGGAGGCGGCGGGAGCCTCCCTCGGGACGCTCCACCACCCGCCCCGGGCACGGCGGGTTATCTACCTGTTCCAGTCGGGAGCCCCCTCCCACATCGACCTCTTCGATCCCAAGCCCAGGCTGATCGAGATGACCGGGGAGCCCCTGCCCGACTCGATCCGCCGGGGACAGAGGATCACCGGGATGACCAGCGGGCAGAAGCACCACCTGTGCGTCGGCAGCCCCTTCCCCTTCGTCCCCCGGGGCGGTTGCGGCATGGAGATCTCGGAAGCGCTCCCCCGCATCGGGGAGGTGGCCGACGAGATCTGCCTGCTCAGGGCGATCCACACCGAGCCCATCAACCACGATCCGGCCGTCACCTACCTCTACACCGGCCACCAGCAGCCGGGCCGGCCCACCCTGGGGGCCTGGACCTCCTACGGGCTGGGATCGGAGAACCGCGACCTGCCCGCCTTCATCGTGATGATCTCGGGCTCGGGGGGGCAGTCGCTGCAGTCCCGCTACTGGGGCAACGGATTCCTACCCAGCCGCCACCAGGGGGTGCAGTTCCGCTCCCAGGGAGACCCGGTGCTCTTCGTCACCGATCCGCCCGGGATGGACCGGCCGACCCGCCGCCGCATGCTCGACCGGGTGCAGAGCCTCAACCGCAGGCAGCACGGCCGGCTGGCCGATCCCGAGATAATGGCCAGGATCGAGCAGTACGAGATGGCTTGGCGCATGCAGGCCAGCGTGCCCGAGCTGACCGACCTGTCGAGCGAGCCGAAGCCGGTGCTGGAGAAGTACGGGGCCGAGCCGGGAAAGGCCTCCTTCGCCGGCAACTGCCTGCTGGCGCGCAGGCTGGTGGAGAAGGGGGTCCGCTTCATCCAGCTGATCCACCGGGACTGGGACCACCACGGGGGGCTGCCCGACGGAGTGCGCAAGCAGGCGAAGAGCACCGACCAGGCCTCGGGGGCCCTGATCGACGATCTGAAGCAGAGGGGGCTGCTGGAGGACACCCTGGTGATCTGGGGCGGGGAGTTCGGCCGCACCGCCTACAGCCAGGGGAAGATCACCAAGACCAGCTTCGGCAGGGACCACCACCCCCGCTGCTTCAGCATCTGGATGGCGGGGGGCGGGATCCGGGGAGGCATGGTCCACGGAAGGACGGACGACTTCGCCTACAACATCGAGAGCGGAGGGGTCCACGTCAACGACCTGCACGCCACCATCCTCCACCTGCTGGGCATAGACCACCAGCGGCTCACCTACCGCTTCCAGGGGCGGGACTTCCGGCTCACCGACGTGGCCGGCAGGGTGGTCGAGGAGATACTGGCCTGAGGGTCAGTGCCCCTGCTCCTCCTTGCAGCCGATCTTCACGAAGGCCACAACGTAGACGATCGAGGCCAGGGCGAGGGGCCAGAGCCGCGAGAGGAGCCCCATGTCGGGATCGTCCCGCATCATCCACAGGATGCACAGGCAGAAGACCGCCGCGATCAGGACGTAGGCGCCGATGGCGGCCAGGAACCTTCCTAACATGGCCGCCAGCCTAGCTTCCGGCTCCGTGGAGACAAGCTGGATTTTCTCCGGCAATTCCCTAGATCCCCCCCGATGAAGATCGTTCTCGCCTACTCGGGCGGACTGGACACCTCGGTTCTGCTCTCCTGGCTGAAGGAGACCCGCAAGGCCCAGATCGTCGCCTTCTGCGCCAACATCGGCCAGGAGGAGGAGCTGGAGGGCCTGGAGGAGAAGGCGGCGAGGACCGGAGCCAGCGGGATCCGCATAGACGATCTGCAGGAGGAGTTCGCCCGGGACTACATCTTCCCCATGTTCCAGGCCGGGGCCCTCTACGAGGGCCAGTACTTCCTGGGCACCAGCATCGCCCGTCCGCTGATCGCCAAGCGGATGGTGGAGATCGCCCGCCAGGAGCAGGCCCGGGCCATCGCCCACGGAGCCACCGGCAAGGGCAACGACCAGGTCCGCTTCGAGCTGGCGGCCTCCGCCCTCGAGCCGTCGATCGAGATCATCGCCCCCTGGAGGGATCCGGAGTTCCGGAGGGCCTTCCCGGGCCGGGCCGAGATGATCCGGTACTGCCGGGAGAGGAACATCCCGGTCGAGGCCACCTCCTCCAAGCCCTGGTCCATGGACCGCAACCTGCTGCACATCTCCTTCGAGGCCGGCATCCTCGAGGACCCCTGGCTCGACGCCTCCGATCCCTCGCTGCGGGAGATGTACAAGCTGAGCGTCTCGCCCCAGGAGGCCCCCGACGAGGCGCAGCTGGTGACCCTGGAGTTCGAGCGGGGCGACTGCGTCGCCATCGACGGGGAGCCCCTCTCCCCCCTCGGCGTGATGAGGCGGCTCAACCGGCTGGGAGGCCGCCACGGGATCGGGCGGGTGGATCTGGTGGAGAACCGCTTCGTGGGGATGAAGTCCCGAGGCGTCTACGAGACCCCGGGAGGAGCCATCCTCCACTTCGCCCACCGGCAGATCGAGAGCCTGACCATGGATCGGGAGGTGATGCACCTGAGGGACTCCCTGATGCCCCGCTACGCGGAGCTGGTCTACAACGGCTTCTGGTTCGCCCCCGAGCGGCTCGCCCTCCAGGCCCTGGTCAGCGAGTCGCAGCGCAACGTCACGGGCGCCGTCCGGCTGCGCCTCTACAAGGGGAACGTCATCGCCGCCGGGCGCAGATCCCCGGCCAGCCTCTACCGCCCGGAGATCGCCACCATGGAGGGCGGCTCCCCGGAAGCGTACGACCAGGACGACGCCACCGGCTTCATCCGGCTCAACGCCCTGAGGCTCAAGGTCCTGGCCCGCTCCCAGGCCCCCCCCGGCGGCTCCCAGGCCCAGCGGCCCCCGGCCGGCTGATCTCCATCCTTGCGCGAGCCGGCCCGCCTGCCGGATCCGTGCGGAAGACCGGCGGCGAGGGCAGCCGGGCGGTCCCTTCCGGACTGCGCCCTCGGAGGCGGGCAGGGGCAGATCGGACACTGCACGGAATCGAGCCGGCGGGACGCCCGCTTCCCCCTGGACGGGGCAGGAGCACGAGGCGGCAGGCCCCGGATCCTGCCGTCGGCAAGCGGCTGGTCGTTGATCGAGGAGCAGAGCAGGCGCTTCGTCTTCTCCCGGAGCAGCCGCCGCCGCTTCCTCGGGCGGTCCTGTCTGGGCGGTACGGGAGGGGGGCCCCCTATGCGGCGACGGAACAGCAGAGGGAAGGCACAGGCCCGACGGACATGGACTTCTCCCCGGAGATGCGGAAGGCCGGCACGGGAGCGGCCGGGGATCCTCCTGGAAGGAGGGGCGGGGCTTCCTACTGGGTCAGCTGGTACACCGCGAAGGCCAGCAGGGCCAGGATCGCCACCACGCCGCCGATGCCCAGGAACAGGAACAGCCGGTTGATCTGGTTCGACTTCTTGGAGAACAGCTTGTCCCTGCCGATGGCGACCGACTGGGTGGGCTGCTCCAGGTCGTCGAGCCTGACTCCTCCCTGCTTGAGGACCACGGTCTTGTCCAGGGGGCCGGTGTCCGGGGCGCCGGCTCCGGTCTCCAGGCGTATGTCCACCTGCCCCACACGGAGCACCATGCCCGCCGGAATGTGCGCCTCGCCGTCCACCGGCTTCTCCCCGACGAAGGTTCCGTTGGTGGAGCCCAGATCCCTGACGAAGATCTTTCCCGCCTTGCGGTAGACCTCGCAGTGGCGGCCCGAAACCGAGCCCTCGGCTATGGGGAACGCGTTGTCGTCGCGGCGGCCGATGGTGATCTTCTTCTCCCCGATCTCGCAGCTCTTCCCCGAGAATCCCTTGCTTAGCGCGACGAGTTTGGCCATGAGCGAATGGTTGGTGGGATCATAGTCCTGCGCGTGGAGCCTTCAGTCAAACCAAATCTGTTCTTTCCGGGGCACATCCCCCCCTCGCTCAGGGAGCCTTCCCGACCAGCTCCCGGAATTCCTGGAAGAGGGGGGTGGAGTCGTGCGGGCCCGGGGCGGCCTCGGGATGGTACTGCACCCCGAAGACCGGCCGCTTCCGGTGGCGCAGCCCCTCCACCGTCCCGTCGTTGAGGTTGATCCGGTCGACCTGGACCTCGCTGGGCAGGGAGTCCTTCTCCAGGGCGTAGCCGTGGTTCTGGGAGGTGATCTCGATCCGCCCGGTCTCCTGGTGCCTGACCGGATGGTTGGCCCCGCGATGCCCGAACTTCAGCTTGAAGGTTTTGCCTCCCATGGCCAGCCCGAGCATCTGGTGTCCCAGGCAGATCCCGAACATGGGGATGCCGTGGCCGATAAGCTCCCTCGCCGTGGCGATGGCGTAGCCCACCGCCTCGGGATCGCCCGGGCCGTTGGAGAGGAAGACGCCGCTGGGCCTGCGATCCAGGATCTCCCGGGCGGTGGCGCCGGCCGGGACAACGTCGGTTTCGAAGCCGTGCTGCCTGAGCTGCCTCAGGATGTTGTACTTTATCCCCAGATCGAGAGCCACGATCGGGATCTCGGCCGGGGGCAGCTTGGCCGGGGCGGGAAGGCCCGGCAGCGCGCCGTCCTTCCCGGGAGGCTCCTTGTGGGTCACCTCCCGGACGTAGTCCACCCCGGCCAGGCCCGGCCAGGCCCGGGCGACGGCCACCGCCTCCTCGTCCCCGGTGCGGGCGCCGGCGATCAGGGCCCCCTTCATCGCTCCCCGCAACCGCAGCCTCCGGGTCAGGGCCCGGGTGTCGATCCCCTCGATTCCGGGCACCCTGCTCCTGCGGAGGTAGTCGGCGAGGGAGCGCTTCGAGCGCCAGCTGCTGGTGACAGGGGAGAGCTCCCGGACCACCAGGCCCGAGAGGTGGATCCGCCACGACTCCACATCCTCGTCGTTGATCCCGTAGTTCCCGATCTGGGGATAGGTCATGGCGACGATCTGGGCCCGGTAGGAGGGATCGGTCAGGATCTCCTGGTACCCGGTCATCGAGGTGTTGAAGCAGACCTCGCCGCAGGCGGTGGCCGCATGGCCGAAGCCCTTCCCCCGGTAGACCGTACCGTCCTCCAATGCCAGCAGCGCCTCCATCGGTGCGCTCCGCAAGCTATTGCCTGCGGAGCGTTGCGGAAAGGATCCTTTTGCTCCCGCAGAGCGGGCGGCCCGGGAGGGCTCCTACTCCTCCTCCTCGACCAGGCGGGTGGCCAGCCGGGTCCGGGAGATTCCGGCCTGGCGGGCGCTGTCGAGCGCCCGGACCAGCCACTCGAAACCCCGGGGGACGTCGGCGTCGGGACGGATGGTGAGGGTGGCGTCCTCCCCGGCCAGCGCCCGGAGGCGCTCCGCGAGCTCCTCCGGGGCCACGGGCTCCTCGTCCAGGTACAGGTGGGGAGGCTCCCTGGCGATGGTGAGGACGAGCTCGCCGGCGGGGACGGACTCGGTCCGGGCGGTCCGGGATCCCGGAAGCTCCAGGCTGAGCACGGGGGTGCGGCGGAAGGTGGTGGTCGCCATCAGGAAGATGAGGAGCACCATCAGGATGTCGATCAGGGAGATCACGATCACGGCGGGAGGCCTCCCCGGCCGGCGGTGGCGGAACCTCATGGCTCCCGGCCGGGGAGCGGCCGGCCGTGGATCTTCTGGATCAGGGAGTCGCAGAGCGTCTCCAGCTCGATGATCAGGCTCTCCACCCTCCCCCTGAGCCAGCTCAGCGCCACCATGGTGAATATCGCCACCAGGAGGCCGAGGAGGGTGGTGTTGAGCGCGATGGCGATCCCCCTGGCCAGCTCGCCGCTGTCCCCCTGCATGGTCTCCCCGATGTTGTCGAAGAGCACGATCAGCCCGAAGACGGTTCCCACCAGCCCCAGGAGGGGGGCCACGCTGACGATCACCTCCAGGATCGCCAGGCCCCGCTCCAGGCGGCTGGTCTCCTTCCGGGCCAGCATCTGGGCTGAGTCCACCGCCTCGGCCCGGGGCCAGCCCTCCCGGTCGAGTATGTGCAGCAGGAGCCTTCCGGCCGGGGCGTCCGAATGGACCAGGCAGCTCTCCCGCAGCCCCCTGCCGCGGGACGGGCCGGGGTAGGCGTCCAGCTCCCCCTCCAGGGAGCTGGGGATCACCTTCGTCCAGCGCAGCGAGATCCCCCGCTCGATGGCGATGGCCAGGGATACCACCGAGGCGAGGAGCAGGAGGTACATCACCGCCCCTCCTTCCTGGACGAACTCGATCATCGGGAGGGAGCCCCTAGTTGTAGAAGAAGCTGAAGCGCACCTCGCGCTCCAGGGCGGGGAAGAGGCGGCGCATCTCCTCGGGCCAGGGCTTGTAGGGAGCGGGGTCGCTGACCGCCTGCTGGCAGGCCAGGGACTGGATGAAGCCCACCGAGTCCTCCACCACCTTCAGTCCCTCGATCCCGCCGTCCTCCTTCATCACGAAGGCCAGGATCACCTTCCCCCTCGCGTTGCGCACCGCGGGGTTGTTCTCCAGGATGGCGTACCACCGGCTCTGGACCGCCCGGATGATCGCGGTGTCGTACTCCCCGAAGGGGGTCGCCAGCAGGTCGGGGGAGGCCTCCAGGCGGAAGGGGGACACGCCGCCCTCCTGCCTGCGCTTCCTGCCCACCAGGGCGTTCTGCTGCCGGTGGGCCTCCGCCAGGGTCCGGGGGCGCTCCCGCGGCTCCCGGGGCTGGGCTCCGGAGGGCGCCGGGGAGGACGGGAGCCCGTCCCGAAGGCCCTGGTCGTCCTCCAGCAGGCCCGCCGAGACGAGCCTCCCCTGGAACGCCCCGTCCCCCTCCCGTGCCGGCGAGGGGGAGGAGCCGGGAGGAGTCTCCGGCTCCGGGAGGCCGGGCCCGCCGACGGCGGGAGAGGCCTGGACCGCAGCGTCCGGGGGGGTGTCGAGGGTCTTCCACATGATCTCCTCGGAGCCGTCCATCCTGGGCCGCTCCTGGCCGTCCTCCGGGCTGGCGTCGGCGGCCCGGGCGTTGACCGAGGAGTAGTAGGGAGTCGATTCGGGGGGCTCGTCGTCCAGGGCGGAGGAGGCGTCGACGAAGATCTCGGGAAGCGGCTCCAGTTCCAGGATCACCGACGTCTCGGCGGGGCCCTCCTGCCGGGAGGAATCCCCGGAGCGGCCCTCGAGGAAGAGGTCGGCGGCCAGCGCCGCCAGAAGATGCGCCGCCACCGAGCACGCGAAGGCCAGGGGGAGCGGCCGGCCGGATGGTGCGGGTTTCATGGGCCTGGAATCGCCGGTCGATCCGCAAGGGAGGGGCATCCTGCCACGGCCTCCCTCTCCGTTCAACCCAAAGGCAGGAGCCGGCCCGGCTCTATTGGCTTTACCCTCCCGGCGCGCGGTGGCAGCCTGCCTCCCCGGATGTATCTGAAGAACCTCACGGTCCTCGGGTTCAAATCGTTTGCAGACCGGACTTCCTTCAATTTCGAGCCGGGCATCACCGCCATAGTCGGTCCCAACGGATGCGGCAAGTCCAACGTGGCCGACGCCATTCGCTGGGTCCTGGGAGAGCAGTCGGCCAAGGCGCTCAGGGGGGGCGAGATGGCGGACGTGATCTTCAACGGGACCGACAGGCGCAAGGCCATCGGCATGGCCGAGGTCTCCCTCACCATCGGAGAGATCGGCGAGGAGCAGCTGCGGGCCGCGGGAGTGCCGATCGACTTCGAGGAGGTCACCATCACCCGCCGGGTGTTCCGGGACGGCGGCAGCGACTACTTCATCAACAAGACCCCCACCCGCCTCAAGGACATCCAGCAGCTCTTCATGGGGACCGGGGTGGGCCGCGCCAGCTACAGCATCATGGCCCAGGGGAACATCACCCAGGTGCTCTCCAGCAAGCCCGAGGATCGCCGCATGATCTTCGAGGAGGCGGCGGGCATCACCCGCTTCAAGGCCCAGAAGCGGGAGGCCCTGCGCAAGATCGACCACACCGAGCAGAACCTCCTGCGGGTCCAGGACCTGGTCCAGGAGGTCAAGCGCCAGATCGGATCGCTGCAGCGGCAGGCGGCCAAGGCGCGCCGCTACCAGAAGCTCCAGTCCGAGCTGGAGCGGCTCGACACCCAGCTGGCCCGCCACGAGCACGACGGCCTGCAGGCCCGGATCGGGGAGGCCCGCTCCCAGAGCCAGAGGCTCCTCTCGCTGCTGGAGGAGAAGTCGGCCCTGCTTTCCCGGCGGGAGGAGGAGCTGAGGGGGCTGCGCCAGGAGCAGAGCCGGCTGGAGGAGCGGATCCACCGCTCGCAGCAGGAGGGGCTGGATCTGAAGAACCGGATCGACCGGCACGCCGGCCAGGCCGAGCTCCACCGCCAGCGCATCGGGGATCTCGAGGCCCAGGGGGAGCGGGCGCTCGAGGAGATCCGGACCGGAGAGCAGCGGAGGGAGCAGTCCAGGCAGGAGCTCGGGGAGCTGGAGCGGAGGCTGGAGGAGGCCCGCGGGATCGGGGCGGAGAGGGAGGCGCAGATCCGCGAGCGCCAGGACCGGCTGGAAGGCGTCGACGCGGCCCTGCGGCAGGCCGCGGAGCGGCAGCAGGACGGCCGCGACCAGGCCGCGGCCCTCTCGCAGAGGCTGTCGGGCAAGCTCGGCGAGATCAGCGCCCTGGACATCTTCGAGGAGAGCCACCGCCAGCGGCAGGAGCAGCTATCCACCGAGAAGGCCCGTCTGGAGGAGGAGAGGCAGCAGCTGGTCCAGCGGCTTTCGCAGTTCTCCTCGAGGGTGGAGGCCCGCCGCCGGGAGGCTGCCGGCCAGAAGCAGGCGGTCGAGGAGCGGGAGTCGCGGCTGAGCGAGCAGGAGGCATCCCTGGGGCAGGTCTCGGGCCGGCTGGAGGAGCAGCTGCGCGAGTACGCCGAGGAGCGCTCCCGGCTGGCGGTGCTCGAGCAGCTGGACGCCGACCGGGAGGGCTTCGGAGAGGCCGCCGCCGAGGCCCTCTCCCTGGCCGGTCCGGAGAAGGGCTCCCTGGCCGACCGGATCCGGGTCGCCGATCCGCATCTGCAAGCGATCGAGGCTGCGCTGGGGCACAGCCTCCAGGCGGTCCTGGCGGCCGATCCGGAGGCGGCGGCGAGGATCCTGGAGAGGATCCGCTCGCTGGGCAAGGGCCGGGCCGGCCTGGCGGCGCTGGAGGCCCTGGCCGCCGTGTCCTCCCCTGCCCCCCCCGAGGCGGCAGAGCTTCCCGAAGGGGCGATCGGGGCCCTGGAGGCGGTCGAGGCCGAGGAGGAGGTGGCGCCCCTGGTACGGTCCCTGCTGCGCAGGACCCTCCTGGTGCCCGATCTCGAGGCCGGATGGCGGATATGGAAGGAGCGCCCCTGGCAGTACGACCTGGCCACCCCGGAAGGCGATCTGCTCACCCGCCACGGCATCTGCTTCGCCGGGGAGAAGGCGGAAGGAGGCTCGCGGGCCAGCTCCATCCTGGGGAGGAAGAGCCAGATCCGCCGGCTCGGGGAGTCCACCCGCCGGCTCAAGGAGCGGATCCAGGCCGAGGAGGAGAGCAAGGCGCTCCTGGAGGAGGAGGCGGGCCGGCAGCGGCTGGTCCTGGCCCGTTCCCGGGAAGAGCTCCGCGAGGCCGAGGTGTCGATCGCCACCGACGAGCGAGAGCACGAGGTGCTCCTCCATTCGCAGGAGGTGCTGGAGAAGAAGATCGAGACGGTGCGCTACGAGATCCAGTCGCTGGCCGAGCAGGCACGGGAGAAGCGGCTCCAGAGGGGGACGATCGAGGCCGAGGCCGAAGCGCTCAGGGAGAGGGCGGAGCAGGCCGAGTCGGGCCTCGGGGAGATCGAGTCGGGGCTGGAGGAGCTGAGAGGCGAGCGCGACCGGGCCCACGGCGCCCTCACCGAGATCCGGGTGGCCCACGCCGCCTCCGCAGAGTCCCTGGCCGCCCTCGAGAGGCAGAAGGTCCCGCTGGAGCGCAGGATCGGGGAGCTGGAAGAGCTGGTGGAGCAGAGGCGGGCCGACATCCTCTCACTGGAGCAGCGCAGGAAGGAGAGCGAGGCGGAGATCGCCGCCAACGCCAGCCAAGGGGAGGCCCTGGAGAGCCAGCGGGCCGGCCACGGCGAGGCGGCCGCCAGGCTGGAGGATCGGAAGCGGGAGCGGCAGGAGGGCATCGACGCCCGTGAGAGGGAGATCGCTTCGCTGCGCAGCGGGACCGAGGAGGCCCGCCAGGAGAGGCACGGCCTGGAGATGCGGCTCACCGAATTCAAGCTGAAGGCGGAGAACATCGCCCAGAGGATCTCCGAGAAGTACCAGAAGAACCTGGGGGAGGTGGCCGCCGATCGGCGGCCGGACCCCGGGGAAGGCCCCGAGGCGGCGGAGGGGGAGCCGGACTGGGAAGAAGTCGCCTCGCGGGTGGGCGAGCTCCAGCGGAAGGTGGACTCGATGGGGCCGGTGAACATGGTGGCCATCGAGGAGTACGAGGAGAGCGAGCAGCGCTTCGAGTTCCTCTCGGGCCAGCACGACGAGCTGGTCCGGGCCAAGAACGAGCTGCACGAGGTGCTCGGCCGGATCAACACCCAGACCCGGGAGATGTTCCACCAGACCTTCAACCAGATCCGCGAGAACTTCCGGGCGCTCTTCCAGGAGATCTTCGGCGGTGGCTACGCCGAGCTGCGCCTGACCGACGAGTCCCAGGTGCTGGAGAGCGGGATCGAGATCGTGGCCCGTCCTCCGGGCAAGCGCCTGCAGAACATCAGCCTGCTCTCGGGCGGCGAGCAGACCATGACCGCGGTGGCCCTCCTCTTCTCCATCTACCAGGTCCGGCCCAGCCCCTTCTGCGTGCTCGACGAGCTGGACGCCCCCCTGGACGAGTCGAACATCAACCGCTTCATCCAGGTGCTCAAGCGCTTCCTGGAGTACTCCCAGTTCGTGATCATCACCCACAACAAGAGGACCATCGAGACCGCGGACATCCTCTACGGGGTCACCATGGAGGAACGCGGCGTGAGCCGGCTGGTCAGCGTCCGGTTCCACCCCGAGGAGGAAGGCGATCCCGGCCCGCCTGCCGGGGAGCCGGCGGTGGCCGGCGGGAACTGATGGCCCCGCCCTCCCCGCAGGGCTCCCCGGAGGAGGGGCTCCACCCCGCGCTCCAGGCGCTGATCGGAGAGCTGGATCCCGAGGCGGTCGTCGGCCAGGTGCGGATCGCGAAGGAGGACGAAGGCTTCGTTCTCGCCCACCAGGAAGACGCTCCCGGCCCGGCGGACGGCCTCTCGCCGCTCTCCCTGCGGCAGCTACGCGAAACGGCCCTGCGCGACAGCTCGGGGCGGTTCCGCCCCCTGCGCTCCTCTCCCGATCTGCGCAGGGGCTGGATCTTCCACGCCCGCTCCTCCCGGCAGCTGGGGCGGGCCCTGGAGGTCCTCTATCCGGGGTGCCTGGGCGACTGGCAGGCAGGCGGAAGCCCGGTCCCCTACCGGGAATTCGCCCGGCGCCAGACCGGTATGTACAGGATAGCGGCGCGGCTTGACGACTCTGCCGCCCTGGAGACCGCCAAGGCATGCTGCCACTCCAGCCACTGCCTGAAGAAGCGGCTGTGGAAGGCCTCGTCGGAGGAGGAGCGTCCGGCCCGCCCCGAAAAGGTGGAGCTGGTCTGCCGGGAGCCCTGCGCCCTGCTGCTGGAGCTGGCGCGCCGGAGGCGCAGGCTCGACCAGGAGGAGCAGGCGGCCTTCTCCATCCCCAGGTCGGAGAGGGAGACCCTGCTGCGGGCCCTGGAACACTGGGAGCGGGCGCCCGGAAGGAGGATCCGCGCCGCTGACTTCTCCCAGGCGGAGGCGCCCCGCAGGATCCGCCTGCTCAGGGAGAGGATCCGGGCCGCCGGCGATCAGGAGCCGGGAACGGGACCGCCGCCGTTGGCCAGGTAGAGGACGGCCATGCGGACCGCCAGTCCGTTGGTCACCTGATCCAGGATGACCGAGTGGCCGCTACCGGCCACCTCGGAGTCGATCTCCACGCCGCGGTTCATCGGCCCCGGGTGCATGACCAGCGCCGAGGGCTTCATCAGCCGGAGGCGCTCGCAGGTCAGTCCGAAGAGCCGGGAGTACTCGTCCAGGCTGGGGAACATGGTCTTCTGCTGTCGCTCGTGCTGGATGCGGAGCAGGTTGACGATGTCGGCCGAGGAGATGGCCTCCTCCAGGTCGTAGGTGACCCGCGCTCCCAGCGCCTCCAGGCGGCGGGGCACCAGGGTGGGAGGGCCGCAGAGGGTGACCCGGGCCCCGGTCTTGGTCAGGGCCCAGATCAGGGATCGGGCCACGCGGCTGAACAGGATGTCCCCCAGTATGGTCACCTCCACCCCCTCGAGGCGCCCCAGCTTGTCCCGGATGGTGAACAGGTCCAGGAGGGCCTGGGTGGGATGCTCGTGGGCCCCGTCCCCGGCGTTGATCACCGAGGCCTGGAGGATCCGGGACAGGAAGTGCGGAGCGCCGGCCGAACGGTGGCGGACGATCAGGAAGTCGGCGTTGAGCGCCTCCAGGTTCTGGGCGGTGTCCTTGAGGGTCTCCCCCTTGCGGAAGGAGGAGGCCTCGGTGGAGAAGTTGATCACGTCCGCCGAGAGCCTCTGGGCGGCCAGCTCGAAGCTGATGCGGGTCCGGGTGGACGGCTCGATGAAGAGGTTGACGACGGTCTTGCCGCGCAGGGCCGGAACCTTCTTGATGTCCCTCTGCCCCACTCCCTTGAAGGACTCGGCGGTGTCGAGCACCGCCAGCAGCTCGTCGGCCCCCAGGCTCTCGATGTCCAGCAGGTGCCGCCGGTTCCAGGTCATGGGCCGTCGAGGTAGGCCTCCAGCCCCTCCCCCTCCTCCAGGTTCTGGATCCGGATCCGCTGCCCCTCCTCCACCGCCACCGTCTCTCCGGTGTAGTCGGGACGGATCGGCAGCCGGCGCCCCCCGCGGTCCATCAGCACCGCCAGGAGCACCCTGCGGGGCCGGCCGTAGTCGTGGAGAGCGTCGAGCGCGGCCCGGACGGTCCGCCCCGAGTGGATCACGTCGTCCACCAGAAGGACGGTCCGATCCTCGATGCTGGAGGGCAGGGACATGGGCTGGAGCCGGGGCGCGGGATTCCGGTCCAGGTCGTCGCGGTGCATGCCCACGTCCAGGGTGCCCCGGGGAAACCTCCGCCCGCCCTGGGACTCCAGGCTCCGGGAAAGGCCGTCGGACACGATCACTCCCTTGCCGTGGACCCCCACCACCAGGACTTCCTCTCCGGGGGGAAGATCGTCGAGCACCTCCCTGGCGATGCGCTCCAGGGCGGCCGCCACCGCTGCGCTGCCGGCCAGCAGGCGGCTCTCGCCGGACTCCGTCAAGACGCGGGTCAGGAAGGCTTCAGGCCCGCCTTGCCTGGCGGCTGCTCTTCCACCCGGCCCGGTGGTTGACCATCCAGTCCACCAGCGCCTTCTCGAAGCCGATGTCGTGGCCCGCCTTCTCGCTCTCGATCCACTTGTGGCGCAGGATCTCCTCCCGCTGCGCCTGGAATTCCTGGTAGAGCGAAAGGTTCTTCACCTTCTCCTCGCTGCGGGTGCGGGTGTTCATGCGGGTCGTGCGGCGGGAAACTGGTTCCCATGGGCGGTGAGGAAAGCCTACCATCCCGGCTCCAGGGGACAACTCCAAAAAAAGGGGGACGCCCTCCCCTCCCGGAATCCGGAGCGGCGGCCCCCCCATGGGGGGGATCCCCCGGAAGCCTCCTCCCCGCCGAGATCGCTCCTGTCAGTCCGGACGGGAGACTTGCTGCAACAGGGACAAGGAACAGCGGCGCCTGCCGGACTGCCGATCCTCGGCCCCCTCCTCCCGCCCCGGCCGCAAGCCAAAAAGGACAAGGTTCCGGAGCCGCCGGGCGCTCCTCCAGGGGAGCCTACCCCCTTCGCTCCCAGGCCTCTCGATGGCCGGGCGCCGCTCTTCCGGAGGGGGGCTTGACTTTCGCCACGCGGCAGCCAGCCTGAACCGCACAGCCCTCCCCAGGCCAAGAGCATGCTCGGGAAGCTCCTGCCATCGACGCTCCACCTGTGTCCCGCGCTCATGGGACTCTCGCTGATCGCCTGCTCTCCGCGCCAGGGACCGGAGGCCTCCAGCCCCCCGATGGTCCCTGGAGCCACCTTCGTGGGCAACCAGGCCTGCGCCGCCTGCCATCCCGAGATCACCCGCAAGTTCCCCGGAAGCGTCCATGCCCGCCACTTCCGGGAGGATCCCGGCCCCTCCCGTGCGGGCGGTTGCGAGTCCTGCCACGGAGCCGGAAGCCGCCATGCCGAGGCCCCTTTCGACAAGGACCTGCTGATCGTCAACCCGGGGAAGGATCCCGGCGCCTGCCTGGACTGCCACCAGGAGGTCCAGGCCAGCTTCCAGCTCCCCCACCACCATGCGGTGCTGGAAGGCCAGATTAACTGCGTCCATTGCCACGATCCCCACGAGGCCGAGATCTTCAAGCCCTCGGGGGCCTTCGGCTTCGGACAGAACCAGTGCGCCCAGTGCCATCGGGAGCAGTCCCGCGACTTCCTCTTCGTCCACGAGGCCATGCAGGAGGGATGCGTCCTCTGCCACCAGCCCCATGGATCGATCCACGAGAAGATGCTGCTTCCGCCCGACTCCCATCTCTGCCTGCGATGCCATGCCCAGGTCCAGTCCGGCTCGGACTCCGTCCTGATGGGAAAGACCGACCACCGCCACTTCCTGCGGCAGGGCCACTGCTGGACCGCGGGATGCCACACCGCGGTCCATGGTTCCATGGTCAGCCCCAAGCTGCTCCACTAGCCTTCTGGATCCATGGCGCCGACGAGAAAGCCGCCAGGGGGACCGGAGGGCCTGCTCCCCCTCCGCCTCCTTCGTTCGGGAATGGCGGGCCTCCTGCTGGCCGCGGGAGGCTTCCTTGAGGCCGAGCCCCCCCTGCCTCCTCCAGCCGATCGCTCCATCGCCTTCGATCGGGACATCCGGCCGATCCTGGAGAGAAGCTGCATTGCATGCCACGGCGGGGAACGCATCCGCGGCGGACTGGACCTGAGAGAAAGGGACTCCCTGCTTCAGGGGGGAAGCAGCGGCGCGGCCGTCCAGCCTGGGGACAGCGCCCGGAGCCTGCTGATCCGATCGGTGGCCGGGCTGGAGGAGGATCTGGAGATGCCGCCCCCTGGAAGGGGGGAGAGGCTCTCTCCCGGGGAGATCGGACTGCTGCGGGCCTGGATCGACCAGGGCGTTCCCTGGGAGGAGACCGGATCCGCTCCCATCGAGATCCTGAGCTACCAGCCCACGGCAAGCTACATCCATGTGGAAGGCGACGCGCAGAGGTTCCGGGAGCACTGGCAGGCGATGGACGGAGCCTCAGGCGGCATCGGCGACCTGTGGTACCGCAGCGCCGATCCCGACGGCACCCGGATCCAGCTGCGCGCCCGCTCCCTGCATCCCGCCCTGGACCAGGCCGTGGACCTGGAGATCCTGAGGCCCGATCTGGGATACATCTCCCTGGAGTACCGGGGAAGCCGCCACCACTACGACAACTCCGGAGGCTTCCACCCCCGGCTCCCTTCCCTGGCCCTGGACAGGGAGCTCGCCCTCGACGCCTCCCGCATCCGGCTGGAGCTGGGACTGGCGCCCGCCGATTCGCCCTACCTGATCCTCGGCTACGAGCGCCGCTACCGGCACGGGGAGAAGTCCACCCTGCAGCGGGGGCCGGTGTTCCTGGCCGGGGAGCCGGCCCTGGCCCTCTACCCGGCGTTCCGGCAGATCGGCGAGGACACCCACGCGGTGGACATGGAGATAGGCCTGGAATGGCGCGGCTGGGCGCTGTCCGACGCCCTGCGCGCCGAGACGACCCGGCTCGCCACCCGAGCCACCCGGGCGGAAAGCGCCACCGCCGGAGACGCTCCGGAGGTGGTCTCGGCCCGGAGCCGCGAGGAGCTCGACCAGATCTCCCTGAGCAACAGCCTCAAGGCGGAACGCCAGATCCGTCCCTGGTGGCTCCTCTCGGCCGGCTACCTGGCGACCCACATGAACGCCGAGGCGGGCTTCGACCTGGAGACGCTCCTTCCCCGGGACTGGAGCGCCGATCCCGTTCCGGGAGACCATGCCCGCCAGATCCTGCTCTCCCGGAACTCCCACATCCTCAACCTCGGATCGGGATTCCGTCTCGCGCCGGGCTGGAGCCTCTGGACGGGCGCCGAGGGCGACTGGACCCGGCAGAGCGGGCAGGGAGACCTGTGGATTTTCGACACCTGGCCGGCGGGTCTGGGCTCCACCCTGGACCGCTTCTCCCGCCAGATGCGCGCGGGGCTCAGGTTCAACCGCCTCAGGAACCATGTCCTCTATGCCGACGCCAGGCACGAGCACGCCCTGATCGGGCAGAGGGAGGATCAGAGGATCCATGACGGATTCGAGGCGGACAACGACTTCCTGCGGCACACCGACGCCACCCTGCGGGAGGAACGCGTCCTGGCCGGCTGGAACTGGATCCTGGGCAGGCGGCTCTCGCTCCGAACCCGGATCCGCAGCAGCCGGACCCATGCCGGCTACCACCACCCCGCCGATACCGACTCAGGCCCCCGCCCGGGCCTGGGCTATCCGGGATTCGTCCGATCCCGGAACACCCGCAGCGACGACCTGCGCCTGCAGCTGGTGGCCCGTCCGGCTTCCTGGCTCCAGTCCACCCTCTCCTGGAGCCGGATCCGGACGGAATACTTCCTGGCGGTGGCCCAGGACGGCTCCCCCCTCTCCCGCCCCGCCGGGGAGCACAGCAGGGACGCCCTCTCCCTCTTCCTGGCGGCCCATCCCGGAAGCCGGGTGCGGATCTCGGGTATTCTGCTCTGGAGCGGCTTCCGGGCCAAAAGCGTCCTGGACCGGACCGTCCCGATCCCTCCGTACCAGGGAGAGTCGCTCTCGGTATCGGGCAGCCTCGCAGTGCAGCTCTCAAAAGGCTGGAGCTGGGACCTGAGGGGTCTGGCCGCCAGGTCGGACGCCGACCGGATCCCGGATCCCGCATGGCTGGCGGCCCCCTGGGTGCACGACCGCCACGGGGTGGTCTCCGGGCTCTCGCGCTCCCTTGCAGGCGGCGGCGTTCTCCAGATCCAGTACGGTCTCTTCCGCTACCGGGGAGCGCCCGGGGACCGCTACCGGGCCCACGGGATCTCGCTCGCCTTCAGGAAGGCCTTTCCCCGAGAATAGGGGCTTGTCCCCCCGCTCTCGCCTCCCCATGATCCCGCAGGCTGCCTGCATCCCCCAGGAGGCAGGCGGCGCCGCAGGGGGCGTCTGTCCGCCGGTTCCGCCGCTCCCGCCGAGACGGGCGCCATACGCTGACACATGGATCCCCAATCCCCCTCCCAACTGCTGGTTGCGCTGATCGCCGGCCTGGGACTGAGCGCGGCCTGCGGCTTCCGGGTGTTCATCCCTCCCCTGATCGCCGGACTGGCCGCCCGGGCCGGCTATCTCGAGCTCGGAGAGGGCTTCGCCTGGCTGGGCGAGCCCCCGGCCCTGATCGCCCTGGGCGCGGCGGCCTGCATCGAGATCGGCGCCTACTGCATCCCCTGGCTGGACAACGTCGTCGACTCGGCGGCGATCCCCGCGGCGATGATCGCCGGAACCCTCCTGTCCGCCTCGGTGCTCGCGGGCAAGCTCGATCCCATGCTGCAGTGGATCCTCTCCATCGTCGCCGGGGGAGGGGCCGCCGGCGTGCTCTCCACCGCCACCGCATTCCTGCGAGGGGGATCGACCCTCTCCACCGGGGGAGCGGGCAACCCGCTGCTCTCCACCGCCGAGGCCGGAGGAGCCGCATCGGTCTCCATCATGACCATCCTGCTGCCCATCCCCATGCTGCTGGTGGTGCTGGGCCTGCTCGCCTTCGGCATCAAGAAATGCATGCGGAAATGAACGGCGCCTGCGGCGGGGCCAGCCTCCGGAATCTCCGTGCCTGCCTGGCGGCGCTGGTCCTGGGCCTCTTCCTGCTCCTGCTGGCCGGCTGCCGCACCGCCTCCTCCACGGCCCTGCCGGCCAAGCCTCCCGCCGAGCCGGAGAAGCCGAGCGTCAGGTTCAGCGAGAAGTACGATCCGGACCTGAAGGAAGTCATGGGCCTGGCCGACCGGGGCCAATGGGAGGAGGCCCATCGCCGCATCGCCGCCCTGGGCCCGGAGGCGAACTCCGATCCCCATGTGATCCGCATCAAGGAATGGGTGGCCCAGAGGATGGTCCAGACCCGCAGCCAGGCGGTGGAGGACAGGATCCGCCAGATCGACTCGCGCGACTCGGCCTTCAATCCCAGTCCCGTGGAGTACTTCACCGAGGACGCCAACCGGGGGCTGCCTCCCCGCAAGGACCTGCGGGACGCGGTCCAGAGCATCGAGTCCGCTCCCTATGTGCCCGACTCCTACAACCGCACCAACTACGTGGCCCCCCCTTCCTCGAGCCTGTTCGAATTCACCGCCCGATCGGGAAAGATGAACACCGTCCTCAACGGGTACATCGAGAACGTGAAGTTCGACGACACAACCATCGAGGAAATCCTCTTCAACATCGGCACGCCCGGAAACGAACTCAACTTCGTGGCCGACCGCACCCTGGAGGCCCTGCAGAAGAAGATCAGCCTCGACTTCAGCCGGGTCAAGCTGGGCGAGTTCCTCGAGTACATCTCCCGGAACTACAACCTGCAGTTCCAGATCGGGGAGGATCTGATCTGGATCGTCGACGGATCGGCCGAGGAGAACAAGTTCGTCGAATTCAGGACCTACCCCCTCAGGCACGGATTCATTCTCCCGGCCCGCTTCGGCCAGGAGAAGCAAGTCTACTCCGAAACCTTCGACAAGAACAAGCAAACAACGACGGTGGTCACAAGCGGCGAGTACGACATATTCGTCAACGACGGCACTCCCGAGAAGACCTCGATGGAGGACGCGATAGAGAAGTTCTTCGTCGTCGTCGGTGGGAAGTACATGATCCAGAAGGAGAGGAACCTGATCCTGGCCCAGGGCACGCGGGAGCAGCTGGAGGTCCTGGAGAGGATCATCGAGGAATACGACGTGCCGCTCAAGCAGGTGCTTATCGAGGCGAGATTCATCACCGTCTCGGAGGCCGCCTACCTGAAGCTGGGAGCCCTCTGGGAGACCGGAAGGCCCGAGATCAGGGAGGGGCAGGTCCCCGCCGACCAGCTGGGATTCGGGCGCGACGACGTGGGCCGGGGCCTGCAGGAGACCTTCCACAACATCCTGGATCGGGAGAGCCTGAGCATCACCCTGGAGGCGCTCGACCAGCAGGGGGAGAGCCAGATCCTGAGCGCTCCCCGCATCACCGTGGTCAACAACCTGCCGGCCCGGATCTCCGACGGCAAGGTGCAGTACTACTACGAGGAGTACACCACCTTCGCCTCCCAATCCCGGGAGACCTTCGTCGAGTCCCTGGCCCCATCGGGCAGCCCCAAGGAGATCACCTCCGGGGTCACCCTCGAGGTGATGGCCAGCATCGGCGGGGACGGGGAGACCATCTACCTGGCGCTCCATCCCGAAGTCAACCAGGATGTCCAGCTGGTGCCCTTCGTCACCGTCGTGGGCTCGTCGGGCGACAAGTTCGAGATCCGCCTGCCGGAGTGGAGGACCCAGTCCCTGAGCACCCGTGCGGTGGTCTCCTCGGGACAGACCGTGGTGATGGGAGGCGTCCTCGAGCGGGAGCAGTCGCGCTTCGTCGATTCGGTGCCCATCCTGGGCAAGCTGCCGCTTATCGGGCCAGCATTCCGGCGCCGGACCGAGCTGGACAGGCCCCGCTACCTCTTCGTCTTCGTCACGGCCACGCTCCTGTCCAGCTCGGGGGAGTTCATCCAGGTGGATCGCAACTCCCCGGATGGCGTCCTGCCTCCCCTCGGCCCGTGATCCCCGCCTCCCCCCATCCGAGGGGCCGCCTCTCCTGGACCGCCCTCTGCACGGTCGAGCGGGTGATGGCGCTGGATCCCCGGCAGGGGGCCGTCCGCATCCTGGTGGCCGAAAGGCTGGTCGACCAGTT
The DNA here is from genome assembly GCA_965221075.1 of Limisphaerales bacterium. Classification (GTDB taxonomy): domain Bacteria; phylum Verrucomicrobiota; class Verrucomicrobiia; order Limisphaerales; family AAA164-E04; genus UBA2970. Next base: position 1,312,241 of record OZ244865.1, on the reverse strand, counting down.
CCGGATCCGGGAGAGGATCACCATACCCAGGGAGCTCGACTTCTCGGGCGAGATCGTCCGGGAGACCATCCGGAAGCTGCGCTCGGAGTACGATCCCCTCCGCCTGCACGTGCTCCTGCCCCAGTCCGAGTCGGTGTCCCAGCGGATCGTCCTGGGCCACGGGACCATCGAAGGCTTCGTCGCCAGCGAGTCGGAGCGCTTCGAGAAGATCGAGGGGACCGCGCCCCTCTTCGACTACCGCCCGCTGGAGGGGCAGGACGGCTCCGGCTGGTGGCTGACCTGGTGCTCGAAGACCTCGGTCGAGCAGCACCTGGAGTCTCTGGGCCTTGAGGGGGTGGACGACGTCAACAGCATGGTCGACGGGCTCATGGGACTCTTCCACGCCACGCAGGACTGTCCGGAAAGCCTCCATGTCGCCGACATCGATCCCCACCAGACCACGGTCCTGCATGTCGTCGGGGGGGAGCCCCGGTCCACCTCCACCTTTCCCACTCCCCCGCAGCTGGAGACCCCTCCCCTGGACCAGCCGGTGGATCTCTGGTGGGAGCGCTTCCTCAAGCAGGCCGCTCCCCGTCCCTCGGGACAGGAAGGCTGCCTGCTGCTGGCCGGAGAGGAGAAGCGGATCGAACGGCTCTCGGAGCGCCCCGGATGGAGGATCCGGAAGTTCGAGCCCCCCTCGGGAGACGATGCCCACCCGGAGTTCGCCACCGTCACGCAGGTGGCCCATGCCGTGCTGGCCTGGCCCGAGCGCTGCATCTCGCTGGCTCCCGGATCCTGCAGGGCCCAGCAGAGGCAGTCCCGGCTTTGGGCCCGGCTCCGGGGCATGACCAGCCTGGCCTGCCTCCTGTCGCTCCTGGTGCTGCTGGGCGGCACCTGGTACCAGACCGCCCTGAACCAGAGGAACCACGATCTTCTGGCCGGCCTGGAACGGGATCTGGCGCAGCGCCAGGAAGAGGAGAAGAAGGTGCAGAGCCTCGAGAGCCACTACCGGCGGATCCGCCCGCTGCTCCACCACCATCGCCACACCCGGAAGCTTCTGCAGACCATCGAGTCGATCCGGTCGCAGACCGCGGGCCACGAAGCCTGGGTGTCGCTCCTTGCCGACTACCAGACCTACTTCACCTGGGTCGATCCCGGCTCTCCGGAGCCACAGGACGCACCGGCCGACTACCTGGAACGCTATCCCGGTCCCGGCTTCGTCCTGGAACTGGGCTTCTCCGGGAAGGAGAGCACGGTGGTGGCCAACTCCACGGTCAGGCTGACCGAGCAGCTCAACCAGGATCCCTCCCTCTTCCAGGCCGACTTGCTGCCCGAGGTGTACCAGCGGCAGCTGGTCTCCACCAACCTGATCCTGCCGGGCCGGCAGCGGACCATCTCCCTGCAGCTGGCCCCCAACCCCTTCTCCGCTCCGGGGGATCCCTCCACCGCGCCCCGCCCCTCTCCGCCCCCTGCGCCCGGAGGAGAGGCGGCCGTCCGGGATTCCGCTCCGTCCCGATCCTGACGCTCCGTGCGCTCTGTCCTCCAGTGGAGCCAGTCGGCAAGGGGATGCTGGTCCCTGATCCTTCTCTTCTCCCTCCTGTACCTCCTGGTCTACCGGAGCATCGAGTCCTGGAGCCGGGAAAGGGACGCGGCCATACGCGAGAAGCAGGAGAAGATCGCCGAGCTGGCGGCCTTGCAGAACTCCCCCGAACGGCAGCGGACCCTGCGGATCCACCAGCTTCTGGACACCCTTGGCGAATCTCCCCGGGAATCGGTCCTGCGCCGCCGGATCCGGATCGATCCCGGCTTCGAGGAGAGGATGGAGGAGGAATTCTCGCTGGCCGGCTACCAGAGCTTCCGGGAGAACAAGATCGAGCACCTGGCGGAGCGGGCCCGGAAGCTGAAGCTCGACCTGGCTGCGGAAGCCTCCGGGGGACTGCCCCCCCACCAGGTCGACGAGCCCCATCCCCAGTCCCAGTGGGCCCGCCTGTCCCTGAGCTACCATCTGGTGCAGACCGCGATCGAGGCCGGCATCCAGAGCGTCGAGCGGCTGGAGGTGGCGCCGGCCGGGACCGGGGAGGAGGATGCGGAGCTGGCTTCCTGCCGCATGGAGATGGAGATGGTATGCCGGAGCGGGCAGCTCTGGCGCCTTCTCTACATGCTGCCCATGACCTCGGACGAGATCCGCAAGAGTCTGGAGCGGGAGGACTTCCCCGACCACAAGCCGGCCATCTTCGTCGAGAGGATCCTGATCCGGAAGAACTCCGACGCGAACCCCGACCAGGTGAGGGCCTGGATCCGGACGGTCGGCTTCTACCTCCGGCCCCATGCCGATTCCTGACCGGCCATGGCCTCCCATCAGCTGACCACCCTCGCCGCCCTCGGCTTCCACCTCGGGCTCTGCCTGCTGGTGATCCTGGGCGGAGGCGGGAGGCGCCTGTTCGCTCCGCCTCCCCCCGCGGCCGGGAACGGTGCGAGCGGAACGCCGCCCCCGCTGGAGACGAACCTGGTCTCCGGAATCCCCGGCGCGCTCCTCGACGAGAGGCAGATCGACTCCCCCTTCTACACCATCCAGTTCAGTCCCTTGGCTCCCGAGCTCGAGCCGGCTCCTCCCACCACCCGCGAGGTGGCCATCGCCGTCAAGGGTCTCATCGGCAAGCAGATAGCCATCCTGGAGGTCGACGGCAGGCGGTCGGAGTCCTTCAGGGCGGGGGATGTCCTGATCGGCGAGCTGAAGCTTCTGGAGATCCTCGCCAACGCGGTGGTGGTGGGCCCCTCCCCGGAGGAGGCCCGGACCATCGTCTACGCCAAGACCGGCACCTTCGAGATCCCGAAGTAGCATGGCCGAGAGACCGCCTTCCGACGTGGCCGATCTCCTGTCCGCCCAGGGGATCCTCGACGAGGACGCGCTGAAGCTGGTCCGGGAGCAGCAGAAGCGCCAGGACGTTCCGGTCCACCGCCTGATCCTGGATCTGAGCCTGGCCTCCGAGAGGGACACCATCCAGGCCCTCTGCCGGCTGCACTCGGCGGAATACCGCGAGGTGGAGGAGGAGTCGCTCAGCGAGGATCTGCTCGCCCAGGTCCCCATCAAGCTCGTCTTCCACTACCGGTTCCTCCCCCTGGAATCGGACGGCGAGACCCTGACCATCGCCTGCGGGGACATCCCCAGCTCCCTGGAGCTGGCCAACCTGCGGCTCTTCCTCAAGCAGGAGATCCGCTACGTGCTCACCCCCCCCAGCGCCATCGACAGCCTGATCAAGACCCGCTTCGGACTGGGCGCCGAGACGGTGGAGCAGCTCCGAAAGTCGGGCGGAGGCCCCTCGGAGGATCCCCTCGACGAGATGGAGCTGGCGCTCGCCGATCCCGACGACGAAGGGACCATCCCGGCGCTGGTGGACCAGCTGCTGGCCGAGGCCCTGCGGCTGCGGGCCACCGACATCCACTTCGAGCCGGGAGCGGGCCGGATCGGGCTGCGCTACCGGATCGACGGGATCCTGCAGCCGATTCCGGTCCCGGGCGGCATGCACTCCCTCTACTCCGCCATCGTCACCCGCCTGAAGGTGATGGCCTCCCTGGACATCAGCGAGCGGCGCCTTCCCCAGGACGGACGGATCTCGATGAAGCGGAAGGAGGAGACCTACGATCTGCGCCTTTCGGTAGTCCCCACCAAGCACGGGGAGGGGATCTGCCTGCGCATCCTGGGGCGGCAGAGCCTGCAGCTGGGCTACGGGCAGCTGGGAATGCTCCCCTTCCAGGAACGGCTCTTCTCGCAGGTCCCGCTTCTGCCCCAGGGCTTCGTCCTGATCAGCGGGCCCACCGGAAGCGGCAAGACCACCACCCTGTACACCGCGCTGAACCAGGCCAACGACGGACGCCGCAAGATCCTCACCATCGAGGATCCGGTCGAGTACCTGCTGGCGGGCGTTCTCCAGATCCAGACCCACGAAAGCATCGGCCTGACCTTCTCCCAGGGACTGCGCTCGATCCTGCGCCACGATCCCGACGTGGTGCTGGTGGGGGAGATCCGGGACCGGGAGACGGCCGAGATCGCGGTGCGCGCCTCCCAGACCGGCCACCTGGTCTTCTCCACCATCCACGCCAACGACAGCATCAGCGCCATCCCCCGCCTGATCGACATGGGGGTCGACGCCTCGTCCCTGGCCTCCACCCTCAACTGCTCCATCGCCCAGCGCCTGGCCCGACGGATCTGCCGTGCCTGCGCCGCCGAGGATCCCTCTCCCGAGGCCTCCTGGATCGAGGAGATGTCGGAGGTCCTCCGGCTCCCCCACGGCGGGCTCAGGACGCTGAAGGGCGAGGGCTGCCTGGAGTGCCAGGGGACCGGCAGCCGGGGGCGCATCGCCATCTACGAGATGGCGGCCGTCGACGAGCCGTTCGCCGAGGCCATCCACGATGGGGCCAGCGTCGGAACCCTGCGCCAGGCGGCCGGGGCGAACGGATGGATCCCGATGCGACAGGCCGCCTTCCACCGGGTCCAGGACGGATCGATCACCCTGGGAGAGCTCAAGCAGCTGACCTGGAGGCTGGACTTCTCCCGGCAGGGGCCCTGAGGAGGGGACATGCCCCGATGGACGGCCATCGCCCTGCTTCTCCTCCCCCCCTCTCCCGCCGCCCAGGAGCCCTTCCTGTGGCAGCGCTACACCACCAGCGACGGCCTGCCCCATCCGGCCATCCGCACCGTCTCCCTGGGCCAGGAGGGAGCCGTCTGGCTCAACCACGACGAGATCGGCTCCATCACCCGCTTCGACGGCTACCAGTTCCGCACCCTGGACTTCCCCGGCGATCCCTTCAGCCCCATCCGTGAGGGGAAGTCGGGCCAGCTCTGGGCGGTGGACTCCGAGGGCCTCCGCGTGCGCATGCACGGCCGGTGGCGGCTGTTCGCCCTGCCGCTGATCCTCCAGGAGTACAGGAACGACCTGAGCCGGAGGACCCGGCCGGTCTCCCTGGTGCCCCTGCGCATGGACCAGGCGCTGGTGCTGGTCTCGGACCGGCTGTTCCGCTTCGACGCCTCGGCCCGGGCCACCCAGGTGATCCGGCATGTCGATGCCACCGGCCTGGGGAGGTTCGGCCACATGCTGGAGCTCTCCGACGGCTCGCTGTGCGTGGTCGGGGATCGGGGCGTCGCCTTCCTCGAGGGAGCGGTCCGCAGCATCGGATCCGGGACCGCCTGGCGGGAGCTGGAGGCGCCGCCGGGACTGCAGCCCTTCCAGAAACCCGTGGAGAACCCCGACGGGTCGATCTCCATGGTGGCCTCCGACCAGAAGGGAAGGCGCCTGATCGCCACCGCTACCCGGCAGGGATGGAGCCTGGCGGATCCCGAGGGAGCCCGGATCCGCCACGGGTGGAAGGACTCCGTCGGCGGCTACTGGGGACTCGCCTACCACGCCCTCTACCGGATCAGCGAGGGCCGGGCCGTCCCCCAGGACCTGGGCCCGATCGGGCTCCATCTGGACGTCGCGGTCCGCTCCCCCGACCAGTTCCTGGTGGCCGGCCTCGACGGCCTCCTGCGCCATTCGCCGTCCTGCTGGCAGCGGCCCGGGGATGCCCCCGACTCGCCGGTCCACGACATCCTGGAGGACGGCCGGGGCCACCTCTGGTTCCTGGGCGACGAGGCGCTTCTGGAGAAGGCGCCGGACGGATGGCGCCGCCACCCCTGGCCCGGCGATCCGGGCCCCCTGCCAGGCCCCCGGGGGCGGCTGGCCCTGCTCGGGGACGGCTCGCTGCTGATCGGGCGCCAGGACTCGATCCTCGCCTTCGAGCCCCGGACCGGGGACTTCGCCCCGGTGCCCGGCGCAACGAGGATCCTGGGGAGGGACGGCCGGGGCAGGCCCCTCCTGCTCACCCTCGAGGGCGGGGTGTCGGCCATGGAGGGGCGCTCCCTGGCTCCTCTGCAGGCCGCCGGCCTCCCCTCCGCCGGCCAGATCCGTTTCCTGGTCCCGACCATGCGGTCCGGCCTGGTCCTGGGCGACGCTTCGGGGATCGGGCGGATCGAGAAGGGCCGGTTCCGGAGGTTCGGCCCCGAGGAAGGGCTTCCTCCCGGCCCGGCCACCGCCCTTGTCGAGCGGGGCGACGGAAGGCTATGGGCCGCGCTGGGCACGGCGGTATGCGAATTCGACGGAAAGCGCTGGACCCGGATCCACCAGGCGCGGGAACGGATCACCGGAATGCTGCAGGCCTCCGACCAGAGCCTCTGGGCGGGAAGCGAGCAGGGCCTGCACCGCTTCCTGGAGGGATCCTGGACGCTCCTCGGTCCGGGGGACGGCCTGGGGGCCGGCACGGTACACTCGGTGCTAGAGGACAGGGGAGGAAGGATCTGGATCGCCACGCCGCGGGGCGTCCGGCTCCATGTCCCCCAGGCCGACATCGATCCTCCCCGCACCCGGGTGCGGATCCAGGATAGGACAGCCTACTTCGAGGCCCGGGACCGGTGGGAGGCGACCCCGCAGGAGCGGCTTCTCTTCTCCTGGCGGCTCGACGAGGGTCCCTGGAGCCCCTACGGCCCGCAGGCCCGCCTGGATCTCGAGGACCTCCCCTCCGGCCCCCACCGGCTGCAGGTGAGGGCCATGGACCGCAACTGGAACGTCGAGCCCATTCCGGCCGAGGAGCCGTTCTCGGTCACCCTGCCCTGGCACCGGGATCCGCGGCTGCTGATCATCTCCTGCCTGGCGCTGGCCCTGGTGGCCTTCCTCTCCTTCCTGGCGGTCAACCGCCACCTGCGCCTGGCGCGCAGCCACGCCGAGGTCGAGCGGGAGATAGAGCGCCGCACCGAGGAGCTGGCCCGGGCCAACCAGGAACTGCTCCAGACCCAGAAGATGCGGGCTCTGGGCACCCTCACCGCCGGCATCGCCCACGACTTCAACGGCATCCTCTCGATCATCGGAGGCTCCACCCAGATCATCGAGGCCAACCTGGATGACCGCGGGAAGGTGCTCACCCGGCTGGAGCGAATCCGGCAGGTGGTGGCCCAGGGCTCCGGGGTGATCCGCTCCCTGCTGGGACTGGCCAGCAGCGGACGCCATCCGGCCCGCATGGTGTCCGTCGGGAGCATCATGCAGACCGTCTGCCAGCTGGCGGATCCCCTTCCGGTCCGGCGCCGATGCGCGCCCGGCCTCCCCCCGGCGAGGCTTTCCTCCGACCTGCTGCAGCAGATGCTGCTCAACCTGGTCTCCAACGCCGGGCAGGCGCTGGAGGAGGGGGGGACCATCCGGCTGGAGGCGGATCTGGCCTCCCGGCTGCCGGACGATCTGGTCCTCAAGCCGGGCCCGGCGGAGCGCTGGATCCGGATCCAGGTCGTCGACGACGGACGCGGCATCGAACCCGGGGTCCTCCCCCGCATCTTCGAGCCCTTCTACTCCGGACAGTCGCTCTCGTCGCGTCGGGGGACGGGGCTGGGGCTCTTCATGGTCTACGAGATGGCCCGGGAGCTGAAGGCCGGGCTGGGGGTCTCCTCGAAGCCGGGAACCGGCACCCGCTTCGCCATCCTGATCCCCCTCCCTCCGGCGCAGGAAGCCGGCTCCTAGGCGGAGCCGACGGCGTCCCGGCAGCGGCCGCACAGCCCGTCGTGTCCTCCGCTGGAGGCCACCTCGGGCACCCAGCGCCAGCAGCGGCCGCACTTCACCCGGCCCAGATCCCGGGCCGGCTGCACGGCCACCTCGCGGGAAAGCTCCAGGGGGCGCCCGTCCACGAGGACCTCCCCCCTCTCCTCCGGAGACACGAGCTGCAGGTGCGAGACATTGAGCAGTTCGCGCAGATCCTCGCCCCAGGACTCCAGCGCCATCTCCTCCGCGCTCCGGGTCCGGACCGCCACCACCGCCTCCAGCGCCTTGCCGATCCGTCCCGCCTTCCGGCTCGACTCCAGCTCCCGCAGCACCCGGTCCCGCAAGGGGAAGAGGAGCTCCCACTCGCCCCGCTCGGCGGGAGACAGCTCCAGGGAAAGGGGCTGGTACTCGGTCTCGTGGATCGAGGAGGACTCCCGGGATCCGGGCACATGCTCCCAGGCCTCGTCGGCGGTGAAGACCAGCACGGGCGAGAGAAGCTGTCCCAGGCAGCGGACCATCTGCCAGAGCGCGGTCTGGGTGGACCGACGCCGGGGATGGCCGGCGGCCAGGGTGTAGAGCCGGTCCTTGACCGCGTCGTGGTAGATCGAGGAAAGCTCCACCGTGGCGAACTGCGACAGCTTCTGGTAGACGGCGTGGAATTCGTAGCGCCCGTAGGCCTCCATCGCCTCGGCGGCGACGGCGCCGGTCCGCCACAGGATCCATCGGTCGATGCGCTCCAGATCCTCCTGGGGGACAAGGTCCCGCCCGGGATCGAAGTCGTAGAGGTTGGAGAGCTGGTAGCGCAGGGCGTTGCGGATCCCCCGGTAGGCCTCGCCCACCTTCCGGATCCGCTCGGAGCTCACCACGATATCGTTGCGGAAGTCCTGCGAAGCCACCCACAGGCGGAGGATGTCGGCTCCGTACTCCTCCACGTAGGAGGCCGAGGTCTGCGGCTTGCGCTTCTGACCGCTCTTGGAGATCTTCTCCCGATCCTCGTCCACCATGAAGCCGTGGGTGAGCACCGATTCGAAGGGGGCCGCCCCGTTGCCCGCGAGCGAGAGCAGGAGCGAGGACTGGAACCAGCCGCGGTGCTGGTCGCTGCCCTCCAGGTAGAGATGGGCCTGGAAAGCCTCCCTCGGCTCCCCTTCCCGTCCCCGGATCCTGCCGTCCCTGGCTATCACCGCCCGGGAGGAGGATCCCGAGTCAATCCACACGTCCAGGGTGTCCATGGACTTGCGGGCCGCCTCCGGCCCCTGCCAGTCCGGAGGGCGGACCTGCTTCCACAGGTCCTGGTCCCCGGTCTCGAACCAGACGCTGGAGCCGTGCTTCTCCACCAGGTCGGCGGTCCTGCGGATCACTCCGGGATCGAGGATGGGCTCGCCGCCGGGGCCGTGGAACGCCGGGATGGGCACCCCCCAGGTCCGCTGCCTCGAGATGCACCAGTCGGGACGCGTGCGCACCGCCCCCTCGATCCGGTTGCGCCCCCATCCGGGGATCCACCGCACCCTGCCGATCTCCTCCAGGGCCCGGCTGCGGAAGTCCCGGTGCTCCAGCCGGAAGAACCACTGGTCCATGGCCCGGAAGACCACCGGCGTCTTGCTGCGCCAGCAGTGCGGATAGCTGTGCCGGTACTCCTCGGCGTGGAGCAGGTGCCCCCCGGCCTCGAGGACATCGACCACCGAGCGGCTGGCCTCGCTGCTTCCTCCCCTCTCCAGCACCGAGGCGCCCGCCAGCGGCTCCCCGAACTGCTCTTCGGTGGGGAGATCCCCCGTGGGGGCCAGGCGGCCCTGGTCGTCCACCGGGGAGTAGATCGGAAGCCCCTTCTCCCTCCCCAGCAGGTAGTCCTCCAGGCCGTGCCCCGGAGCGATGTGGACGAAGCCGGTCCCCACCGAATCCTCCACGAAGCCGGCCTCGTGAAGACGGCCGGTGCGCCGGCAGAAGGGATGGCGGTAGACGATCTGGTCCAGCTGGGAGCCCTCCAGCGTGCGCAGGATCTCGAAGTCCTCCCATCCGAGCTTCTCCGCCAGCCCGTCCAGGAGGCTGACGCAGACCAGGTAGGTCTCCGAGCCGGCCCGGACCTGCGCGTAGTCGAGACGGGGATGGTAGGCGACCGCCAGGTTGGCCGGAAGGGTCCAGGGAGTGGTGGTCCAGATCAGCAGGAACGTGCCCGGAGCGTCCACGACGGGCAGCTTCACGTAGATGCTCTGGCAGACGTGGTCCCTGTACTCCACCTCGGCCTCGGCCAGGGCGGTGCGGCAGGGAATGCTCCAGTAGACCGGCTTCTTGCCGCGGTAGACGTATCCCGCTTCCACCAGGTCGGCGAACTGGCGCAGCTCCTCGGCCTCGTAGGACCGGTCCATGGTCAGGTAGGGATCCTTCCAGTCTCCCAGGACTCCCAGGCGGCGGAACTGGTCGCGCTGGATGCCGATGTAGCGCTGCGCGTACTCCTGGCAGGCCCGCCGGATCCGGGCCGGCTCCAGCTCCTCCCGGTCCTGCCGGCGCAGTTCCTGGGTCACCTTGAACTCGATCGGGAGGCCGTGGCAGTCCCACCCGGGCACGTAGGGGGCGTCCTCCCCGATCAGGGTGCGGTAGCGGATCACGATGTCCTTTAGGATCTTGTTGAGGGCCGTGCCCACATGCACGTCGCCGTTGGCGAAGGGGGGACCGTCGTGCAGCACGAAGCGGGTCCGGCCCCGCCGCGCCCTGCGGATGCGCCCGTAGAGATCCGACTCCTCCCACCGGGCCAGCCTCTCGGGCTCCCGCTGCACCAGGGAGGCCCGCATCGGAAACTCGGTCCTGGGAAGATTGAGCGTGTTTCGAAACCCCATGGATTCCAGGCGGAAAAAAGGACCTGTGGCCTACCAGCCCTCCCCTGCCGTGTCAAACCTTCCGAGGGCCTGGAAGCGCCGCAACCAGGACCAAGCAGCCGAAGGCGATCGGGACGCCGCCGCATCCACGACGGAGCCGGGGCCCTGCCGATCGGGAAGCGGTCGATGGGGCCGATCGGGCATCGCGATCCCGCCGAGAGCGGCCGCCCGCGACAGGGAGGAAGAGAGGCGAATGCGCCGCCTTGCCGCCAAGGCCCGTTCCCCTGCATCTGCCGAATGCCCTGCCGTCAAGCCGCGGCGATCGGCCGCCACCGTCTTGCGAAGCATGGCCGGACATCCGGAGCAGCCAGCTCCTGGAGCTTCCCTTAAGCCTCAGGTTCCGGAGACATCCCCGGACATCCGCATCCCGGTCCAGGAACCAGGCCGTCGATGCCGCCTGGAATCTGGCGGAGGAAGCTCCAGGCCGGAAATGGCTGGCTCCCCGATCCCGCGCCCTTCCAGAATCGGCCCATGCGCCTTCCTGGAACGCTCGCCCCGCTGGCCGCCTCTCTGGCGCTTGCGGGCGGCTCCCTGCCCGGCCTTTGCGCCGATACCCCTCCCAACGTGGTCCTGATCTTCACCGACGACCAGGGAACGGCGGATCTGGGCTGCTACGGGAGCCCGGATCTGGAGACGCCCCATCTGGACGCCCTGGCGCGCCGCGGGGTCCGCTTCACCCAGTTCTACTCGGCGGCGCCGGTCTGCTCCCCCTCCCGGGCCGCCCTCCTCACCGGACGATACCCCCAGCGGGCCGGGGTGCCTGGAAACGTCAGCTCCCAGCCGGGCCGTCCGGGCATGCCCGCCTCGCAGCGGACCCTCGCCGAGGTCATGAAGGCGGCCGGATACGCCACCGCCCACATCGGCAAGTGGCATCTGGGCTACACCCCCGACACCATGCCCAACGCCCAGGGCTTCGACCACTCCTTCGGCCACATGGGAGGTTGCATCGACAACTGGTCCCACTTCTTCTACTGGAGCGGGCCCAACCGGCACGACCTGTGGCGCAACGGCCAGGAGATCTGGGCCGACGGAAGGTTCTTTCCCGACCTGATGGTGGCCGAGGCCCGGGAGTTCATCCGCTCGAGCCGCGGAAGGCCCTTCTTCCTCTACTGGGCCATCAACCTGCCCCACTACCCCCTGCAGGGAACCGGCCGGTGGCGCGAGCGCTACGCCCATCTCCCCTCCCCTCGCCGGGAGTACGCCGCCTTCGCCTCCACCATGGACCAGAGCATCGGGGAGCTGCTCGCCATCCTGGAGGAGGAAGGGATCGGGGAGGACACCCTGGTCGTCTTCCAGTCCGATCACGGCCATTCCACCGAAGAGCGCTCCTTCGGCGGAGGGGGCAGCGCCGGGATCTACCGGGGGGCCAAGTTCAGCCTCTTCGAGGGAGGCATCCGGGTCCCGGCCATCGCCAGCTGGCCCGGGAGGCTCCCCCGGAACGAGGTCCGCCACCAGCTCGCCACCGCCATCGACTGGCTCCCCACCATCGCCGAGCTGTGCGGGATCCCGCTGGAGCATGCCATCGACGGACGGTCGCTGGTCCCCATCCTCGATTCGGACCAGGCGCCGGATCGCCACCCGGTCTTCCACTGGGCCACCGGCCGGGACCAGTGGGCGGTGCGCAAGGGCCCCTGGAAGCTCATCGGCAACCCGAGGGACACCAGCGGCAGGGCCCCCCTTGGCGAGGGCGACCGCCGCTTCCTGGTGGACCTGGGCGAGGATCCCTCCGAGACCACCAACCTGGCCGCCAGGCACCCGCGCCGGGTCGAGGAGCTGGAGGCCCTCCACGAAGCCTGGAAGCGGGCCAGCCCGCCCCGCTAGGGCCCTGCCGGGGATCCCGGAGATCGGGGGGGAGAGAGGGAGCGCAGCAGGAGGATCAGGGAATCGATGTCGGCGCCGCTCAGGACTCCCTGGTAGGAGGGCATGCCGATGTCGGCGCCGGAGTAGTCCTCCAGGGTGCGGCGCTGGGGCTCCAGCAGGGATTCCCTGAGGTAGTCCTCGTCGGCCAGCACCGGCTGGCCCCGGGCCATCCTGCGCATGGAGCCGAAGACCCCCTCGAGGGTGGGGCCGGAACGGCCGGCGGTAGTCCCGTCCAGGGAATGGCAGGCCATGCAGCCCATGGTGCGGTACAGGAGCCGGCCCCGCTCCAGCGAGATCTCCTCCTCCCCCGGAAGCGGAGCGGCCCGCGAGAGGATCCCCGCCTCCCTGGCCGCCTGGATCTCCCGGGGATCGAAGCCGTGCTCTGAGGGGTCCCAGTCCCGCAGCTCGTGGAGGGTGGCGTGGACCCGGCCCTCCAGCGGCCTCCCTTCCCGATCCTCGAGGCGGTAGATGCATTCCAGCTGCATCGCCGGCCTCTGGTCGGGAACATGGATCCAGACCGTGCGGCGATCCTCCGAGAGCGCCGCCCCTCCCAGGGCGACGCCCTCGCTGCCCGGCTGCCCGTCCAGGCGGTAGTGGCCCGATCCGTAGCCGCCGGTGCGCCGGTAGTTCCAGCGGCCCAGGTGGTAGCTGGCCGGATCGGTGGCCGTTCCTGCGTCGAGGGGCCTGTCGAACTGCAGGAGGATCCCGTCCCCGAGGACGCGCAGTCCCACCGGAAAGCCGGTCCCGCCCGGCAGGTGGCGGATGCGGCGCAGGCCGCTCCAGGGTCCCGCCTCCGATCCCCAGATGCGGAATCCGGCGAGGTAGAGCCACCCGTCCTGGGGCCGGACCTCCGCCTTGAGCAGGGGAAGATCGATGTCCAGGGGGATACGGCTAACTCCGGCCTGGACCGGAGCCCGGGGAGGATCCAGGTGCACCAGCATGACCTTCGAGGCGTAGTAGTCGAGGCAGAGGAACCGCCGGGAGAGGGGGCCCAGCCGGTCGCTGGCCACCCATGCCAGGCCCGAGGCGCTCTGAACCACCCGATGCGGAATCCAGCAGAGGGGCTCGGTCACCGGCAGTTGCGGAGGCGCCACCTCGGAGGAAGGGCGGTGACCGTAGAACCGCCCCGGCCGCACCCAGTGGATGGGGGTGGCGGGCACCCAGTGCCCCTGCTGATCGCTGGCCAGGAGGAGATCGGCATCGGGGCTGTATCCCAGGAACGGCTGGCGGAAGCCGGTGGCCAGCCTCTCGGAGCTGCGCCCGTCGGCCGAGATCCGGAGGATGGCGCCGTTGTCGCCGCCCTGGTGACGGGACTGCTGGCCGGGCTTGGCCAGCAGGAACCGGCCCTGGCGGTCCATCTTGGAATCGATGGCGAACTCGCGCGTCTCGGCCGTCTGCGTGAACCGGTTGGAGAGGGTCTCGTACCAGTCGGCCTCCCCGTCGCGGTCCAGGTCGTGGAGCCGGACCACTCCGTTGCGGGTGTAGAGATGGAGGCGCCCTGCGATCCAGTGGAGGCTCTGGGGCTCGTTGAGCCCCGAGGCGAAGCGGCTCCATCGCAGCGAGGCGAGCGAGCCGTCGATCCCCCCGAGCAGCCAGACGTCCCCGTCGAAGGTGGAGAGGGCGGCCCGCCCGTCGGGCAGGAAGGCGATGGCCGATGCGCGCACCTTGCGCCTCCAGGGATTGGGCTCGGGAAGGGGAAGGGTGTCGACCACCAGGCCCTCTCCCTCCACCGGGCTGCCGGACACCACAACCGTCTGGGGCCAGAGCCGCCGTGCGGCGGAGGGAGGCCTCCTGGGCGGAGGCGGGAACGAAGGAGGTTCGAGGGAGACGAGCACCCGGACTTCTCGGGAGCGGTCCGCCGGAGCCAGGGCCAGTCGGACCGCATCAGACTCGTCGTGGACGAGGCTCGCCTCGCCGGAGAGGATCCTGAAATGGCGGTCCGATCCGGCTCCCTCCAGGTGCAGGGAGCCCTCGGGCGCGGGTATCCGGCGCACCGGATGCGGCACGCTCCCCAGCACGATCTGCAGCTCCTCGGCGGAGGCCTCCCCGTGGATGTTCCGGACGTAGGCGCGGCGCCCCGGAACCGGCTGGATCGACTCCCGGACGAGCGCTCCCCGCAGGAAGTACTCCACCTGGGCCCCCTCCCCCCGGATCCTGGTCCCGTGCCACCTCCCCAGGGCCTCGGGCAGGGGCCCCTTGCCCGTCTCCCGGGGATCGGGTCCGGGGGGACGGGGATCGGTGGCCGAGAAGCCGCTTCCCGAGCCTCCCGGGTAGAGGCCGCAGCCCGAGAGGGCCTCCCCCAGGGGACGGTTCAGCCAGTCCTGGCCGCCCGGGATCTTCTGCCCCGGGTGGGCGTAGCTGTGGGCCGCCATGCTGCGGAAGTCCAGGAACCCGCCCTTCCAGACCAGGGCCAGGCGGACCAGGTCGGTGTCGTAGCAGGCGTAGGTGTCCTCGCCGCAGGACACGATCAGCCCCCGGACCACGAGATTGTCCTCCAGGGGAAGGCCCCGGGCCGAACGGGCGTCCAGGGAGCTCTCCAGAAAGGGGAAGTCCCGTTCGGCGAACTTCCCGTTCACGGCCTCGACACGGGCCGGACCGGCGAGAGCCAGTCCCCAGAGAGCGCCGATCAGAACCAGCCTCATGAGCACATCGGACGATCCGGGGGAGAACCGGCTCCTGGAAGCCTCCCCGTCCGGGCGGCCGTCCGCGGACGCATCCATAGCCGGTCCCGGCACGGATTGCGAGAGATGGAGAAGGCGGCCACGGAGAGCTGGCGGGGACGGGCCGCCCAACGGTCCGATCTGCGCCCCCTGGCTGCGCAGCCGTCAATGCAGCGCGAAGATGTTCCTATTCCGGCGGCTTCGGCGGCGCCCACCCCTCCCATGAGCAGCCCTGCCGATGCGCGGAGCAGCCAGTCGGAAGGATCGAGCGCCTCGATGCCGCCGGCGGGTTCCGCTTCCCGGGCCGGGCCTCCCGTCCGCTACTGGGAGCCGGATCCAGCCGCCTGGCGGGCGAACTCCGCCATGGTCTCCTCCCAGAGGGCCGCCATGGCGGCAGCCCTCCGGGGTCGCCGGGCGGAGAGATCCTCGCTCTCGGCCCGGTCCCGGTCCATCCGGTAGAGCTCCCAGGGCCGGTCCCGGGCCGCCACCAGCTTCCAGTCTCCCTGGCGGAGGGCGCGGTGCCCGTCGTGGGCCCAGAAGAGGGTCCTCGGAGGAAGGGCCTCCCCCTTCTGCAGCACGCCGGCCAGGCTCCGTCCGGGCATGGGAGGGCCCTCCGAGGGAGGCTCCAGACCGATCCACTCCATCAGGGTGGGAACCAGGTCGATCACGTGGCCGGGCTGGTCCTCCAGAGCGCCCCGGGACGTGATCCCCCGGGGCCAGGAGACGATCAGGGGTGTGGCGATGCCTCCCTCGTGCACCCAGGTCTTGTGGCGGCGGAAGGGGGTGTTGCTGACGGTCGACCATCCCGGGCCCAGGCAGAGGTAGGAGCCGGCCGAGCCGGGAACGGCACCGGGATCGTGGCCGTCGCTGCGCACCATGATCTCGGCGCTGGCCCCGTTGTCGGAGAGGAAGAGGACCAGGGTGTTCTCCCTCAGGCCCAGGATCCGCAGCTGCTCCAGGATCCGCCCCAGCTCGGCGTCGATGCGGTGGACCATGGCCGCGTGCAGCGCCATCTTGGCCGCCTGGAACGCCTGCTGGGCGCCGGTGAGATCCTCCCAGGGCAGGGGGAGGGCCACCTCGCTCCCGCCCAGGATCCGCAGTTGATCGGCGAAGCGGTAGGGAGGGCCCAGGTCCCGCTCCACCGGGGAGAGGGGCCCCGGGACGAGCCCCGCCTGCAGCTGGCGGGCGCGCCGCGCCTTCCGGACCGCCTCCCAGCCCGCCAGGTAGCTCTCTCGGTAGAGGGCCGAGTCCCGGGGAAGGGCGTGCAGGGGGAAGTGGGGAGCGGTGAAGGCCAGGTAGTGGAAGAAGGGGCGGTCCGGATGGTCCCTCGCATGCTCCTGGAGGATCCGGATGGCGTGGTCGGCGATGGCCACCGTGGCGTAGTAGCCGCCGCCGGGCTCCACCGGGGGAAGCCGGACATCGTCCTCCCAGTGGTCCCGGGGGTGGAAGAAGCGGCCCTGGTCCCGGAGGTAGTAGGAGCGGTCGAAGCCGTTCTCCAGCGGCATGCCGTCGATGTGCCACTTGCCCGAATGGTAGGACCGGTAGCCTGCCTTCTCCAGGCGGCGGGGCAGCAGGGGGGCCCAGGCGGGCCTCTTTCCCTGGCCGCCGCTGGGGGAGATCCCGGGAACCCGGTCCCTCCGGATCTGCTGGGCGTAGTATCCGGTGAGCAGCGAGCCCCTGGTGGGCCAGCAGCGGCCGGTGTTGTAGAACTGGGAGAGGCGGATTCCGCCGGCGGCCAGCCGGTCGAGGCTGGGCGTGGCGATCTCGCCTCCGTAGCAGCCGGGGTCGGAGTAGCCCATGTCGTCCGCCAGCACGAGGAGGATGCTGGGGGGATCCTGCACGGCCTCCCCCAGGGCGGGCAGCAGGGAGGACAGGCCAAGCAGGAAGGCCGGGATCCTCACGCCAGGATCCGCTCCTCCACCCGGCCGTGCACGTCGGTCAGGCGGAAGTCGCGCCCCTGGTAGCGGTAGGTCAGCCGGCGGTGGTCCAGGCCGAAGAGGTGGAGCAGGGTGGCGTGCAGGTCGTGGACATGGAAGGGATCCTGCACCGCCCGGTAGCCCAGCTCGTCGGTGGCTCCGTGATGCATGCCGCCCCGGACGCCTCCCCCGGCCATCCACAGGGAGAAGCCGCGGATGTGGTGGTCGCGGCCCGAGCCCTGGGCCATGGGGGTCCGCCCGAACTCGCCTCCCCAGATCACCAGGGTGTCCTCCAGCATGCCCCGCTGCTTGAGGTCGGCCACCAGGGCGGCCGAGGCCTGGTCCACCTCCCGGGCCGAGATCTCCATGTTGTCCCTGATGCCCCCGTGGTGGTCCCAGGACCGGTGGTAGAGGTGGATGAAGCGGACGCCCCGCTCGGCCAGCCGGCGGGCCAGCAGGCAGTTCGAGGCGAAGGTGCCGTCGGCCCCTTCGGTTCCGTACAGATCCAGCACGTGCCGCGGCTCCCCGGACAGATCCATCAGCTCGGGCACGCTGGCCTGCATGCGGAAGGCCAGCTCGTTCTGGCGGATGCGGGCGCGGATCTCGGGATCGTCCACCACCCGGTCGCGCTGGCGGTTGAGCTGGTTGACCGCGTCGAGCAGGCGCCTCTGATCCGCCTCGGCGACGCCCGGGGGCCGGCGCAGGTAGTGGACCGGATCCCCCGAGGAGTGGAACTGGACCCCCTGGAAGCTGCCCGGCAGGAAGCCGGAGTGCCACTGGCGGGAGGAGATCGGCTGTCCCTGCCCTCCCTTCCCCAGCGAGGTGAGCACCACGAATCCCGGCAGGTCCTCGCTCTCCGAGCCCAGGCCGTACCACAGCCAGGATCCCATGCTGGGACGCCCGGCGATGGAGGTGCCGGTGTTGAGGAAGGTGTGGGCCGGATCGTGGTTGATCTGCTCGGTGTGCAGGGAGCGCACGATGCAGAGATCGTCGGCGACGGCTCCGGTGCGCGGGAAGAGCGAGCAGATGTGCTGCCCCGACTGTCCGAAGCGGGCGAAGGGATGCTGGGGGCCGAGGCAGCGCAGCTCCCTGCCCTGCAGCTGGGCGATGGGCTGGCCCCGGGTGTAGGACTCGGGCATGGGCTGCCCGTCCATCGCCGCCAGCCCGGGCTTGTAGTCCAGGGTCTCCAGGTGGGAGGGCCCTCCCGCCATGCAGAGGAAGATGGCCCGGCGGGCCCGGGGGGCCGGAGGGGGCGCCGCACCGGCCGCAGAGAGCCAGGGCGAGAGGGCGGAGGAGAGCGCCAGGGATCCGATCCCCACCGCGCTCCGGTTGAGGAAGGCGCGGCGGCTCTGGAGGATCCGGGGCGAGGCCGTCATGTTCCTAGTGGCGGGTGAAGGTCTCGTGGAGGCTGAACAGGGCCCGGGCCACCATGGTCCAGGCCGCCAGATCGTCCACGGCGTCCCCGTCCGCCAGAGGCGGTTCCAGGGACGCCAGCTCGGCGGCGGCCTCCGGATCGCCGGCGTAGCGCTCCAGGCTCTGCCCATGGAGCTCGAGGAGCGTCCCGGCCTCGGAGGCGCTGGGGATGCGGCCCAGGACCTGGCGGAAGGCCCAGCGAGCCCGGGCGGCAGGGTTCCCGCCGCCCTCCCGGAGGATGCGCCGGGCGAAGGCCTGGGCCGCCTCCACCTGGCTGGGGTCGTTGAGCAGCGCCAGGGACTGCAGGGGCGTGTTGGATCGGGGACGGGCGGCGGTGCACTCCTCGCGGCTGGGAGCGTCGAAGGCCTTCAGGGCCGGATGCAGGAAGGTGCGCTGCCAGTGGGTGTAGAGCCCCCGGCGGTGCTGATCGGCTCCGGCGCCGGGCTGGTAGGTCCTTCGGGGAAAGTTGAGCTGGGCGTAGTACCCGGCCGGCTGGTGGGGCCTGACGCTGGGGCCTCCCAGGCGATCCGCCTTCAGCCCGCTCAGGCTGAGCGCCATGTCCCGGACGAACTCGGCGTCGAGCCGGTAGGCGGTCTGGCGGGCCACGAGCCGGTTCTCGGGATCCCGCTCCCTGAGCCACCGCGAGGCCGCCGAGGTCTGCCGCCAGGCCCGGGAGGTCACCAGCAGGCGCATCATGCGCTTGACGTCCCATCCGCTCTCCATGAACTCGACCGCCAGCCAGTCGAGCAGCTCCGGGTGGGAGGGCCGCCGGCCCTGGGAGCCCAGGTCGTCGGGAACGGCGGCCAGCCCCCGTCCGAAGCATATCTGCCAGAGGCGGTTGACGAAGGTCCTGGCGACGAGCGGGTTGTCCCTGGAGACGAGCCAGTCGGCCAGATCCAGCCGGGTCAGGGGGTCGCCGGGGGGCGGGCCCGGGGCCAGGAACACCGGCAGGGCCGGGCCCACCACCTCCCCGCTGCCGTCCATCCAGTCGCCCCGGGGCAGCACCCTCGTCTCCCGGGGAGCGACGCTGCGGCTGACCAGCATGGTGGGGATCTCGCCGCGCAGGCGGTCCCGGTCCCGGCGGGCGCCGGCCAGCCGGGCTTCCGCCGCCTCGATCAGCGGGGAGCGCTCCCTCCAGTAGCGGGTCAGAAGGACCTGCTGGCTGGAGGATCTCCTTCCCCAGCGAGTGCGGATCGAGCGGTAGACCTCTCCGGGGAGCCCGGTCTCCTCCAGCCCCGCCCGCTCCAGTGGGATCGCCGAGAGGCGGAAGCGCCCGATCACGTGCCGTGCGTGTTCGGACTCGAAGCGGAGGGTGACGCGCAGGCGCCGGCCGGGCCCGGGCTCCACCGGCCGGTCCAGGGCGAAGACCGCGGTTCCGGGCTGCTTGCGGGCCTGGCCATCCACCGCCCAGCCGGTGCCGGATCGGCCGTCGATCGCCCGGGCCACCTCGAATCCCTTGCGGGAGTGGTCGGCCTGGGCCCCCTTCAGGACGAGCTTCCGGTACTCCTCTCCCGTCCCCGCCTCCGCCTCGAAGCCGGTGAGCACGAAGTCGCCTCCCCCGCGGGAGAGCCCTCCCTGGTCGAGCGAGGGATGGAGCAGGGCCTCCAGGCGGAGGGCGGCCACCGGCGAGTCTCCGGAGGGAAGCTCGACCTGGAACACCTCCACGTCGGGATTGGGACCGGTGGCCAGCACCGAGCCGTCGGCCAGGATCCGGGGGACTGTGCCCTCGAGGGACTCGACCGAGAGGGGGACCAGGGGGGTCCAGAGAAGCCGCCCCGAATCGTCCAGGCTCCTGACCGACTCCTCCCAGGCCAGCTGGGCGCTGGCCAGCTCCTCGGTGGGCGTTTCCAGGGCCGACTCCAGCTCCCCGACCCGGTTCTCCAGGCGGGCCAGCTCCCTCTCCTGGCGGGGTGTGGGCAGCGGAAGCCGCGGCTCCCACCGGCTGCCCGAGTAGTAGCCCTTCTCGTCCAGATCGGCGAAGAAGGCAGCGAAGCTGTAGAAGTCCCTGGCGGTGAAGGGATCGAACTTGTGATCGTGGCACTCGGCGCAGCCCAGGGTGGATCCCAGCCAGACGCTCGCGGTGGTGCGCACCCGGTCGGCAGCGTACTTGGCCAGGTACTCACGGTCCTGGGCTCCCCCCTCGGAGGTTATCCGGAGCAGGCGGTTGTATCCCGAGGCGATCCTCTGCTCCCGGGTGGCCTCCGGCAGGAGATCCCCGGCCAGCTGCTCCCGGGTGAAGCGGTCGAAGGGGAGGTTCCGGTTGAACGCGTCGATCACGTAGTCCCGGTAGGGCCAGACGCTGTAGGGCTGGTCGCCATGGTAGCCGACCGTGTCGGCGTAGCGCACCAGGTCCAGCCAGTGGACCGCCATCCGCTCCCCGAAGGCGGGGGAGGCCAGGAAGCGGTCCACCAGCCGCTCGAAGGCGAAGTTGCCGCGGTCCCCGAGGAAGGCGTCCACCTCCTCCTGGGAGGGAGGAAGCCCCCTCAGATCCAGGCTCAGGCGGCGCACCAGGGTGGCGGGATCGGCCGGGGGGGAGGGCTCGAGGCCCTCCCGCTCCATGCGGGCCGCCAGGAAGCGGTCCACCGGATGGCGCCCCCACTGGGGCGTCCGCACCTCGGGGAGGTCCGGGCGCCGGGGAGGCGTCCAGGCCCAGTGCCCCTCCCAGACGGCCCCCGACTCGATCCAGCGGGCCAGGAGGCCGATCTCCTCGGGACCCAGGGCCTTGCCCGACTCGGCGGGCGGCATGCGCTCCGAAGCCTCCGGATGGGAAATCCGGCTAAGGAGCAGGCTCCGGGAGGGATTCTCCCGATCGATGGCCCGAGAGCCGCCGCGGTCGCTCAGGGCCTCCTCCTCGAGATCCAGCCTCAGGCCCGCCTTGCGGCTGCCGGCGTCGGGACCGTGGCAGCTGTAGCAGTTGTCGGAGAGTATGGGGCGGATGTCCCGGTCGAACCGGATCCCGCCGGGCTGGGCCTGCAGGACCAGGGGCAGGACGGCCAGGCAGGAGACCAGCCGGACGGGAGAGAGCGGCCCCGGAGCCCTTTCAGTCATCGAGTTCCGGATCCGCGAGCGCATCGGCCTGGCGGTAGAGCTTGGTGGGAATGAGGTGCTCGGAGGGCACTTCCTCGCCGTTCAGGTAGGCCAGGATCAGCTCCATCGTCTTGCGGCCGATCCGGTCGGGGAACTGGATGGGATCGGCGTAGATCTTCCCGTCCCGGATCGCCCTCTTGCCCTCGGGCTGCCCGTCGAAGCCGATGATCTTCACCCGATCCTCCAGCCCCGCCTTCTCCAGGGCCGCCCGGGCCCCCAGGGCCGAGGGATCGTTGATCGCGAAGATGCCCGCCAGGTTGGGATGGGCCTGCAGCGCGTCCTCGGTCGACTTGAATCCCTGGGCGTTGGTCCCCTCCCCCGGAAGCTCCGAAACGATCCGCACGGGGGCCTCGGGGTGATCGAGGTTGTGCTGAGCGATCACCTCCTTGAAGCCCTGGACCCGGAGCAGGCAGGACTCGGCCGACTTGAAGTCGAGGACGAGCACCTCGCCTCCCGCCCCGTCCAGCGCCTCGATCATCGCCTTGCCCGCCTCGCGCCCCCCGCTCAGGTTGTCGGTGGCTATGTGGGAGACCACCTCGGCGTCGGGCGCCTGGGAGGCGATGTCGGCGGTGAAGACCGGGATCCCCGCCTCGTTGGCCTGGCGGATGGCCGTTCCGATCGACTTGGAGTCGCAGGGGCACAGGACGATGGCCGACACCTCCTGGGAGATGAAGTCCTGGACCTGGATGCGCTGCAGCGCCACATCGAACTCTCCGCTGTAGGCCAGGACCTCGTAGCCGTGCTTCCCGGCCTCCTCCCTCAGGCTCTCGATGATCACGTTGAAGTAGGGGTTGGTGGTGGTGAGCACCGAGATGGCGATCTTTCCCCGGGGCTGGCTCTCCTGGCCGAGGGAGGCGGCGAAGGAAAGGATCCACCCGAGCAGAAGGGTCCAGCGAGTCGGCTTCATAGGTCGGCGTCCAGTCGCGGCGAGGAAGGGGCCCGAGCGGGAAGAGGCCATCGAAGGGGTTCCAGAGGCGGACAGCCTACTTCGGGCCCCGGACGGCTGTCAAGATGGCGGGGAGCCGGCTTCCCGCTCCCCGGGGGACGGGCACGGGGAGGGCGCTTCCCCCGCCGGTTCAGCCCTTGGCCAGGGAGCCGGAATCCTTGGGAGCCTGGGGGACCTCCTCCAGGACCCGCAAGAGGACATGGTCGGTGGTGATGGCCTCGGCCTGGGCCTCGAAGTTGAGGATCAGGCGGTGGCGCAGAGCGGGAAGGGCCACGGTCCGGATATCCTCGAAACTCACGTTGAAGCGCCCCTGGGCCAGGGCCCGGGTCTTGGCGGCCAGGATCAGCGTCTGGGCGCCCCGGGGGCTGCTGCCGAAGCGGAGGTACTGGTTGACCACGTCCACCGAGGTGGCGGTGCCGGGGTGGGTGGCCAGGACTAGCCTCACCGCGTAGTCCTGCACGTGTCCCGGCACCGGAACCTCCTTCACCAGCTCCTGCATGGAGAGCAGGACCTTCCGGTCGATCACCTGCCGCACCTCGGCGCCGGCCCCGGCGGTGGTGCGGTCCAGCACCTCGGAAAGCTCCTCCCCGGTCGGGTAGGTCACCAGCAGCTTGAAGAAGAAGCGGTCCAGCTGAGCCTCGGGCAGGGGGTAGGTTCCCTCCTGGTCGATGGGGTTCTGGGTGGCCAGCACGAAGAAGGGCGCCTCCAGGGAGCGGACCTGGCCTCCGGCGGTGACGTTCCTCTCCTGCATCGCCTCCAGCATGGCCGACTGGGTCTTGGGAGTGGCCCGGTTGATCTCGTCGGCCAGGACGATGTGGCTGAATATCGGCCCCTTCTGGAACTGGAACTCCCTGCGCCCGTCGGGATTCTCGACCACCAGGTTGGTGCCCAGGATGTCGGCGGGCATGAGGTCGGGAGTGAACTGGATCCGGTTGAAGGACAGATCCAGCGCCTGCCCCAGGGTGCGGACCAGAAGCGTCTTGCCCAGCCCAGGCACGCCCTCCAGGAGGACATGCCCCCCGGCGCAGACGGACTGCAGGGTCGCCTCGACGATCTCCTCCTGCCCGACGATCACCCTTCCGATCTCCTCGCGGAGCTCCCGCCAGGAACTCCGGAAGGACTGGATCCTCTCCTCCATGCGAAGCTAGGGCGGCCCCCGGCCGCTACTTGAGATCGTCGAAGTAGCTGCGCACCGCGGCCCGATGGCCGCGGGATATCTTCTGCTGGCTCAGCGCGCTCTGGGCGTCCCCCTGGGCCTCGGCGATGATCTCCTGGATCTCCACCCGGCTCTTCCCCTTGATGCTGACTCCCTTGAGGGTGATGGAGGGCATGGGGGACTCGCCCGAGAAGCGCCCCCGGACCCGGGTCGACACCAGATCCCCCCTGTCGCCGTCGTCGGCACGCTCGGTATGGCCCTTCCCCTCCATGTCCGGGCGCTCGAGGCCCGTGTTGTCCCAGCCCGCGCTCTGGGGCACCAGCTGCCAGTCTCCCGAATCCTCGGGGGCCCAGGTCCCCACTCCGGCTCCCGGCTTGCCGCCACCATTAGCGTCTCCCGGCTTGCTGTCACCGACTCCCGCCTTGCCGCGATTGCCCGCCTTGGAGATGCCTCCTCCCGCGCACTGCCCCCACCCCTGGCAGCTGCCCACGCACATCTGCGCCTGCTTGAGCTGCTCCAGGCTGGCCATCAGGCACTCCATGTCCTGGTACTGCTGCATCAGCCTGAGCAGCTCGTCTGCGGCCTGGCCGAGGGACGACGCCGCCGCGGCATTGCGCGATTCGCCCGCTTCCTTCAGGGCCTGCGAGAGGAAGGCCTGGCACTGTCCGTACTGTCCGGCCGGCTCCAATGCTTCCTGTATCTCCTTGATCATGCGCTCCAGCTGCTCCGGTTCCATCGCCTGCTGGTTCTGCAGCTGCTGGATCATCTCCTTGAGGGTTCGGTGCGCGGCCAGGGTCTGGCCCTTCTCCAGCTGCTCGGCCAGGGTCTTGCCCAGCTGCTGCTGCTGGTTCCTGAGCCGCTCCAGCGCCCTGGACATCTCCAGCAGCTTCTCCAGATCGTTCTGCGCCAGATCCAGTTCCTCCAGGAACCTGTCCATCTTCCCCTGGCGGAAGCTCTCGATGGCCTGCTCAAGTTCGGGCAGGGAGACTCCTGCCTCGGACAGCATGTCCGAGAGATCCTGCATCTGATCGGCCAGGCCCGAGGCCAGATCCCCGCTGGCGGAGTCCGGCGAGGTCTTGTTCAGATCCCCGGCCGATCTCTGGATGCTTTGAAGCTGCTCCCCGATCTTCTCCAGGGCGGATGGATCCCCCGACTGGCTGCCCATCCGCTGCTGCAGATCGGCGATGGCTTCCTGCAGGTTCTGGGGACTGCCCGGCGACGAGCTCTTCGCCGCCTGCTGCATCCGCTTGAGCGCCGGGGAATCGGCGAGGTCCCTGGCCTGGTTCTCCACCCGGTCCCGAACATGGGAGATCCGCTCCAGGGCGTCGGAACGGGAAAGGCGCGTCTGCTGCAGCCTGCTTCCCAGCTCCTCGATTCCCTGCAGGGCCTCCTCGGTGGGCCGCAGATGAGGCTTGCGGTGCTCCAGGGTCTGCTGGGCCATCTCCTGGAGGTAGTGCCCCACCTCCTGGTTCACCTGGTGCTGGCGCTGGGACTGGAGCCAGCTCTCGCTGCGGTACTCCGGGACGAATCCCAGGGAGGCGCCGGCCAGCAGCGCCACCACCGTCCAGCGGGCCACGGCAGGAAGCCGGTAGCTATCCGGCCCTTTCCCTCCCAGGCTCTCCACGCAGCGGATCCCCTCCCGCTGGAGCAGCGGGCTCCAGGGGCCCTTGGCCCCGTACTCCACCGCGGCGCTCAGGCGCTCCTTGAAGCCCTGCCTCCGGTCCAGCCACTGAGCCGTCTCCAGGCTCGTCTCCCTCCGCCAGCATCCCCGGAGGAAGCCCCCTGCGACAAGCGCCAGGGCCGCCAGGGCCGCCGCTCCGTGGATCCAGAAGGGGATCGGAAGCAGCTTGAAGGCAAGAGCCGCCGCAAGCCACACCAGGGAGGCCACGAATAGCCCCAGCAGCAGTCCGTCCCAGCCGCGGGCCCGCCGCCTATGCGACGCGACCTTGCCGAGCACCCTTTCGATCCGTTCAAGGTCACTCATGGCTCACTAAACCTTTCTCCGGCAATGGATACTGTGGCATCCCTTGCCGCCAAGGCAAGCCCGAATGTTCCCATGGGATCCGGACGCCCGACCTCCAGCGCTCGTCCAGATCCCGTCGGCGCCAGCCTCTTCCAGTCCCCTGGCGGCAGCGGTACGTTGATTCGTCGACCAGTGGGGCCCCTGGAAGAAGGTCTCCAAGCCGCTCGCATCCAGCAACCGGTAGTCCATGCGAAGCCTCGATTCTCTGGGCGCTCGCACTCCCCAATAGCCCGGCGGCGCTTCCTCCGGTCCCGTCGACCAGCCAACCGTTCCCACCGGCCAGGGCAGCCCGGCAGGCGTCCTCGTCCAGGAGCCGGAACTCCGAAGCAGCCTTCCAGTCCCCGCGAGGCTCCCCCCACCTTCCCTGATCGGCGTCACCCGCAGTCGCATCCTGGCGGGGCGCTTCGGAAGCAGGATTCGGATCTGGCGCGAGCATAAAGCGCGCAGAAGCGCCAGCTCCCTGCCACTGCCGATTCCCGATACCTGCCAGAAGCATGGATCCGCCGCCCCCCTGCCTCAGCCTGCACCCCGCTGCATCCCGGACGCTGAGCCCTCGACGACCGGCCCATCTGCTGCCGGAACGGGGGCGATCCCTCCCCTCCATGCAGTCCGATCCTGGACGATCTCCGCGTCCATTGAACAATCAGGCACCCGGATCCCTGGCCCGTCAAGAGATGCCATGCCGTCCTGGATCCGGTTTCGTGCCCGCGATGGGAACGGCCAGCTCCAGCATGTGGAAGCAATGAAGAAGCAGCGCCCCGTCCCTGCGTTCCACCTGATCCTGCTCGCTGTCGACGGACGCGCCGGATCCCTGCCCTGCGGCATCGGACGACGTTCCCATGCCCGGAATCCCATCCCGCAAACGTCTCGCCGCTGCTCGCCCGAAGGATCGCTTGCTGGGCCAGGGCTGCTTTCGCCATCCGGATCCATGTGTCGATCCTCCCGATCCTCGGACTTGCAACACACCTGATGGAGTCCCGATTTCAGAATGCCGGAACCGGACGGCCAATTGCCGATGCAGCAGCTGGGCTCTCGGGCAGGGCCCGATCCCCGCCTGCCACCGGGACACCGTCCGCAATCCTTCCCGACCGCCAGGATGCATGCCTTCCTCGTGGCATGGCTCCAGTCCAGGGACAGGACGATTCCGGAGCTCAGGCTTGCGCGTTCCGGCACGAGCGGAAAGGATGGCGCACGCCGATGAAAGCCGCATTCCCCGGCCACTTCCTCCTGGCCGCCCTCTTCCTCCCCTGCGCCCCTCTCTCCGGCCTGTGCGGCGAAGAACAGGGCAAGCCCAGCATCCTGCTCGTGCTGGCCGACGACCTCGGCTACGGGGATGTGGGCTGCTACAATCCAGAAAGCAAGGTGCCGACCCCCCGCCTGGACTGGCTGGCCAGCCAGGGGCTCCGCTTCACCGACGCCCACAGCCCCTCCACCGTCTGCACGCCCACCCGCTACAGCATCCTCACCGGGCGGATGGCCTTCCGCAACGGCATGCGGGGCGTCTTCACCGGGGCCGGCGGCCCCTGCCTGATCGAGGAGGACCGGCCCACCCTTCCGGGCCTGCTCCAGCAGGCCGGATACACCACCGCCCTGATCGGCAAGTGGCATGTGGGACTGACCTTCTTCGACTCGGAAGGTGATCCCATCCACCAGAACGGCCTGGAGGCGGTCCGGCGCATCGACTGGTCCCGGTCCATCCCCGACGGCCCCATCGACCGGGGCTTCGACCGCTTCTTCGGAACTGCCTGCTGCCCCACCACCGACTGGATCTACGCCTACATCGAGCAGGATCGCGTCCCCGTCCCTCCCACCGAGCTGCTGGACCGCGGCCCCCTGCCCAAGCATCCCTACTCGAGGGACAACCGCCGCGGCCTGATCGCTCCCGGATTCGATCTGGAGGAAGTGGACCAGGTCTTTCTGGAGAGGAGCGTAGCGTTCCTGGAGGAGCACGCTCGGGAACGGCCCGGGCAGCCCTTCTTCCTGTTCCATTCCGCCCAGGCGGTCCACCTGCCCTCCTTTCCCGCCGAACAGTTCAAGGGGAGGAGCGGAGCCGGGCCCCACGGGGACTTCATCCACCAGCTGGACCACATCGTCGGCGTGCTGCTCGACGCCCTGGAACGGCTGGGCCTGGCGGAGGACACCCTGGTCCTCTTCACCAGCGACAACGGTCCGGAGGTGACCACCGCGCTCCACATGAGACGGGACCACGGCCACGATGGGGCCCGACCATGGCGGGGGCTCAAGCGGGACAACTGGGAAGGAGGGCACCGAGTCCCCCTCATCGCCCGCTGGCCTGGACGGATTCCCGAAGGGAAGACCACCGGCGCCACCGTCTCCCTCACCGACCTGATGGCCACCTTCGCGGCCGTCGCCTCCGTCGGCCTGCCCGAAGGCTCGGCCGAGGACAGCGTGAGCTTCCTGCCCCTGTTCTCCGATCCCCGGTCCGAGGTGCGCAACTGGATGCTGCACCAGACCATCAGCCTGGAGCTGGGCATCAGGCATGGGGCCTGGAAGTACCTCGACCACCGGGGATCGGGGGGCAACAACTACGATCGGGACTCCCTGCGTGCCCTGGCCCTGGAGGAGACCGCCCCCGGGGCCCCTGGACAGCTATACCACCTGGAGAGGGATCCTGGAGAGACCACCAACCTCTACTACCGGTATCCCGAAATCGCCGAGAGGCTGCAGGGCGAGCTACAGCGGCAGCGCAGCCGGGGCCCCCGGGAACACTGACACTTTTGAAGGCACAGGCCCGGTTTCTTTTGACACGGCAACGGGCGCTGCGTTCATAATACAGGGAGTCCAAGGCATCGCTCAGAAATGAAGATCCATACAGAGAGACGCGGCTCCGGTTTCACCCTCATCGAGCTGCTGGTGGTCATCGCCATCATCGCCATCCTGGCAGGCATGCTCCTGCCCGCCCTCAGCAAGGCCAAGCTGAAGGCCATCGGCGCCAACTGCCTCAACAACCAGAAGCAGCTGATCCTGGCCTTCGTGATGTACAACGGAGACAACGATCACAAGATGCTCGCCACCGCCGGCAATCCGGCGGGAGGCTTCTGGAGGGGTCCCCACAACGACAACGGAAACTTCCAGGAGCCCACGGCTGGAATGAGCAAGGAAGTTGCGCAGCGCAACGTGGAAAACGGCCTGAAGCTCTCAGCGATATATCCCTATGCCAAGGCGCTCAACTCCTACCACTGCGCCGGAGACCTGAGGACCAAGCTGCGCAAACCCGGGCAGGGCTGGGCCTACGTTAGCTACTCCAAGGCGAACGGCATGAACGGAGGCGGATGGCAGGGAGGGGCCCAGCCTCCCTACGTGAGGGACAGCGAAGTCTACGGTCCTTCCGCAGCCATGGTGTTCGTCGAGGAGGCCGACCCACGGCAGTTCAACCGGGGGACCTGGGTGATCAATGTGCAGAGCTCCGGGGGAGGATCCTGGGGCTGGGTCGATCCCTTCGCCATCTTCCATGGCAACATCAGCAGCTTCTCCTTTGCCGACGGCCATGCAGTTCAAAAGGTCTGGTCCGACGAGAGGACCATCGAGGCGGCCCGCCGATCGGCCAACGGGCAGGGCAGCTTTTACTGGCAGGGAGGAAACCTGGACAATCCCGACTTTCAATGGGTGGCTCGCAACTACAAGCACCGCCTCTTCCATACCTCTGTCGGTCTCTAGCGTCCTGCTTCTAACATGCGTTGACAACTTAAGAGCGCAATCATGCGGCGCCTGGCAGAGCACAACGCCGATCCCTAGCTCTTAGGGGGCCCCTAAGGGCGAAGACATTCTGGCGATTTTCAAGCGTGCAAGGGCACGTCTCGCAGAATCCCAGGCCGCAAGAGTTCAACCAATCCAAATCGCTCGGAGGACACCAGCCTCCCCCACAATCCTACAATCAGCAGATTGCGATGAACACCCGTGCTCTCCTTCCAGGATCCGCCATTCCCCGGAAGACCGACTTCCTCCTCCAGCTGCTGTCGCTACTAGCTTTCCTTTCCCTCGCCGGACAGGCCCTTCCTCAGTCGGCGAAGGTGCTCTTCGAGGACGACTTCTCCTCCAACGCCATCGATTCCGACCGTTACGCGCCGGTCGAGTCCTTCTTCGAGGGAGGCGAGGGCGCCATCCACATCGAGCCGGGCGACGGCGTGATGCGCTTCGCGAGCGCCACTACTCAGTGGCCGGGCAGCGCCCTGCGCATCAAGGAGAGCTTCGAGGCCACCGAGGGCTCGCCAGTCGCACTGCACATCGACCGGGTAAAGGAGGCAGGGCAGGGAGCCGGCGCCCGCAGCGCCCTGTGGATCTTCGACGAGACCGAGTCCAGCTACATCCTCTTCGCAGACGTCTGGAGAAGAGGCTGGCGCTACAACAGCAACATCCGGGAGCCCAGGAACATACTCACCGGGGCAGGCCTCAGAATCGGAGCCTTCGACGGGAAGGACGACGGGCTGCTCCATACCATGAGCATGGTGGCGGACGGCTTGACGGTGAAGCTCTACCTGGACGGCGAGCTGGGCACCGAGGTGGAGTTCCCCTTCTCGCCGGTGCTCTTCCACTTCGGCTCACACGCCCGGACCAACACCGACACTGCCGAGACCGTCTGGGACAACCTGAGGATCGAGCGATTAGAAAGAGCCTCCTTCACCGAGACCGAGCTGGTCCTGATGGCCGGGGCGCCTCCCGGCGAGGTCACCGTCGCCCTGCCGAAGGGGGCCAACGCCGAAACCCCGGTGACCGTGCATCTGGACAGCGGCGACCCTCGCATCGCTACGGCCTCCGGATCCCTGGAAAGGCGCCTTTCGATCGTGTTTCCTGCAGGGGGGCCCGAGTCGATGAAGGTGCCCATCGACGGCCTCTCGGCCGGCTCCACCCAGCTCTCCCTGTCGAGCTCCGATCTGGACGCCGCTGGGACCGTCAGGGTCACCGTCCTGGAACGGTTCGGCGAGGTCCTCTCGTTCAATACCGGCGCCTGGAGAGAAAGTAGAGACACCCTGGGCGACTGGATGCTTGAGACCTCCCACTGGCCCTACTGGCCCTACTGGCCCTACTGGCTGGACTGGGAGATCGGAAGAAGACCTGGGCACCAAGAGCTGAGGAGGCTGAGGATCGAGTGGAACACCACCAACTCCTGGGGCGGAGTCTCGGTATCGCCCCTGCGGGACTCGTTCCTGGCGACTCCCGACATCAACCTGGTGGCCGAGGTAGACCGCGTTTCGGTGGAGGCCGACGGCACCTCCCGCTCGGGGATCTTCCTCTCCAACGCCGACCGATCCCACTACGTGTTCCTCTCGCAGCAGTACAAGGACGGTATCGATTCGGGAGCGGCCACCTGGCATGCGGGAGCGGCCACCTGGCAGGTCAACGTCAGCCCCGGCTGGCTCAGCAGGACCGGCACGGTGATCCCCGCCTTCTCGGGGATGGACAGCAATGGCACCTACCGGCTCGGGCTGGTCGCCGACGGCAGCATGGTCGAGGTGTTTCTTGACGGCGTTCCGGGAGGCCGGTTTCCGTTCCCCGTTTCCAGCGGCATCCACTTCGCCGTCGGGGCCTACGGGCAGTCCAAGGGCGACTACGTGCTCGCCCGGTTCGCCAACGCATCGGTCTCCTACGCCCTGCCCTGCATCCGGCTGGAGTCCCCCACTCCCTCGATCACCCTGGGTCAGAGCGGGGAGATGACGGTGAGCGTTCCCCGGCTGGCCGCCAACCGGGAGGTCAGGGTGGCCCTGGCCTCCAGCGACCCCTCCGTGGCGGTCCCTGCGGGAGCCACCGGCGGCTCCCTGAATCTGGTCTTCCCGGCCGGTTCGCCCCGGTCCCGGACGGTGGCGATCGAGCCCAGGGGGATCGGAAGCGCCGTCTTCTCCCTCTCCGGCGGCCTGGACGGGACATGCCTCGGGCCTCCCGCCGATCTCCGCGTGCACCCCCGTCCCGAGGTTCTCCTCTCCGACGGCTTCGACGGAACGCAGCTCGACGCCGGCCTCTGGCAGGTCGAGTCCGCCTCCTTCAACCAGAGCGGAAGGGCCAAGCCCGGGCCCGACTCCTCGGTGAGCCTGGCCGACGGGCGCCTGCGCATCCACGTCGAGGTGGAGGCTCCCCTGTGGCCGGGCCTGGCGGCGTTCACCAGAGAGACCTTCTCCGCCTCCGATTCCGAGCCCCTCACCTTCTCCGTCGAGCGCAGCCTGGTGGACTTCGTCCTGGCCGCCGGGGCCAGCTCCGAGAGCCGGACCGGAATCTGGGCCCGCAGCGGAGACCAGTACATCTTCTTCTCCGACCACACCACCCACGACGGCCGCGACTTCGGTTGGCGGTACAACTGGAGCGGGGGAGCCGACGAAAACGAGATCTCGGGAGACGGGATCAACATCCCCGCCTTCGACGGCGAAGCCTTCGACGACCGGGGCAGCCACCTGGTCTCGATGGTCCTCGACGGCGCCACCGCCCGTCTCTACCTCGACGGAGTCCCGGGACCCCGGCTGCCCTTCCCCCACGCCGAGGACATCGCCTTCGGCATCGGTGCCTACGCCGACGACATCGGCCCCAGCGACGCCGAAGGCGACATCGTGGGCAACCAGACCATCGGGCTCTTCGACAACGCCCTGGTGACCGGAGGCTCCGCCGCCGCAGGACCGGCGGGGATCGCCGCCGTTTCGCTCTCCCGGGGCAGCCTGGTGATCGAATGGTCCGGACGGGCCCTGGAGCAGGCCGACGCGGTGACCGGCCCCTGGACGCCGATCGCCGGAGCGGTCCCTCCCTCCTTCTCCCTGCCCGCCGGAGACGGAGCCAGGTTCGTCCGGGCGGTGCCCTAGGAGCCCGCTTCCAACATGCATGGATAACTGAAGGGAGCGATCATGCGGGACCTGGCGGAGCACAACGCCGATCCCAAGCCCTTCAGGCGGGTTGCCAAGGGCGAAGACATCCTGGCGATTTTCAAGCGTGCAAGGGCACGACATGCAGTTGCCAGGCCACAAGAAGAAGTGCGTTGGCTACTTCAAGGAGCGGGTTGACCCGAGCCTTCGCAGCGTCCGAAGCCGCATATTGCCGGTTTTTCCTGTCCCAAGCGGCTATTTCGGACCCGTTGCTCGGCTGCCTGATTACCCGGCAAACTCCTGGAGCGGCCTGGATCGATTGCTTCAATTGGGATATCCGAACGCTTCCGCATTCTTCGCCTGGCGCTGCCTCGGCGTGTTGCATGCAAGGCTGCGCCGGACCCAGCCGATGATTGAGCGCCACACAGGCTGCTCCAGCGGCAACGCCTAGACATCGCCGCTCTGCGATGCAGGTCTGGCCCATGCGTGAGGCCAGCGGGCTTCAAGGGCCTTCCGGTCCATGGTTTTCGACGGGTTGTCCGATCGGCGTGGCACCAGCGCCAATGTCCGGCCAGTCCCCGTGCAGATAGCCTCACGAGGACCGTTCGTCGAGCTCCCCGTTGCAGCCTTCCAAGGCGGCAAAGGCGGCTTCTCCTTCACCGAAGCGCATAAGGAATCCCTTTCGCTGACATTCAGCGGACCATCGGGGAGGAACGGAACCCGGCCAATGGGACGGGCGTCTTCGGCTGGACACGGATGGGGCTGGCCAATCCAGGCTTCGCCAGCGCGGCTAGGCAGCTGCTGGCAACGCCGGCGCCTCGACACCTCCGCTTGCCGGTTGCCGGGAGGCCCGGAAGGAAAGCGGAACGCAGGGAGGAACGGCTACTTGGCGCTCCAGGGAAGGCTCCGGTCGAAGATCCGCCCGAACGGGGCGTAGCGGTGGTAGGGGACGGCCCGGGCCTTCCAGTCCTCCACCTGGCGATCGTAGATCTGGCGCAGAATGTCCAGGGAGTCCCGATGGGCGGGATCGGCGGCCAGGTTGGCCAGCTCCCAGGGATCGAGGGCCAGGGAGTAGAGCTCCTCGGCGGGCTGGAAGTCGCCGGCCCCGTAGGGCCAGTATACGTACTTCCAATCCCGGGTGACCACCGAGAGGCTGTGGACCGGCGCGGGTCCCCACACGTTGATCAGGGGGAGATGGTCCCGGACCGGGACTCCCGGATCCTCCAGCAGCGGGACCAGGCTGCGCCCGTCCATGCCCTCCGGAATCTCCGCCCCGGCCAGTTCCAGCAGGGTGGGTGCCAGATCCACGTTGCCGGTCAGCTCGCCGATTCGGCGTCCACCCGGGCGGCGGGGATCGTGCACGACGAGAGGCACCCGGGAGGACTCCTCGTAGGGCAGCACCTTCGAGCCGTAGCCGTGGGAGCCGCACAGGAAGCCGTTGTCCGAGGTGAACACGATCACCGTCCTTTCGGCCACTCCGGCCTCCTCCAGGGCCCGGCGGATCATGCCCAGCGCCACGTCCACCGCGTGGACCTGCTGGTGGTAGAGGGCCATCACCCGGTCGTAGTCGTCCTGGTAGCCCCATTCGGCATGGCGCACGTACTGCCTCCCCTGCCTGCTCTGACGGGAGAAGTGCCTGCCGTTCTCCCTACCGAAGTTGGGAGGGCGGGTGAAGGACGTCCCCTCGAAGACGTGGTCGTACTCGGGATCGGGAGCCACCGGCCGGTGCGGCGCCTTGAAGCTGATCGACAGGCAGAAGGGCGTGCCCAGCCGTGCGCTCTCGGCGATGAAGTCTCTTCCGAAAGCCCCGTAGGCCCGTGTGGAGTGGGGATATTCCTCGGCGTAGTCCTTCATGGACTCGTTCCTCGCCGTCTCGTACCAGGTCTGCCCGGGGCCGCCCCCCCACCGGTCGAAATCCCCGCTGGGCAGGATCCCCCGCGTTCCCGGGGCCCTGGCCACCTCGAAGCCGAACTTGCCGGCGAAGGCGGTCCGGAATCCGGCCTGCCGCAGCAGCACCGGATAGGATCTGCGCCAATGGCGCTGCAGCAGGGGGCCGTGCTCGAAGTTGCATCCGGTGCGGTACTCGTACATTCCGGTCATGATGCTGGCCCGGCTGGCCATGCATATGGCGGTGGAGACGTAGTGGCGGTCGAACACCAGGCCCTCGGCGCCCAGACGGTCCATCTGCGGGGTCCTCGCTTCGGGAGCGCCGTAGCACCCCATGCTCCAGGTGGTCTGGTCGTCGGTGAGCAGAAGGACCAGGTTGGGGCGCTGGGAGGCCTCCCGGGCCATGGCGAGGGCCAGCGGGAGGCAGGCGAGGATCAGCCAGGCCCTCACGACGGCCTCTCGATGCGGTAGAGCCGGCCCTCGGTGCGGACGATCAGCGCGTCCCCGGTGATCGCGGGGGTGGCGAAGATGCGCTCTCCCATCTCGTTGCGGGCCAGGATCTCGAAGCGGGTGGCGGCCCGGACCACAGCCACGTCCCCCTCCTCCGTGGCGATGTAGATCCGGTCCCCGGCCAGCACCGGAGAGGCCGAGACGTTGCCGTTGATGCGCTCCTGCCAGTGAATCTCTCCGGAGAGAGCGTCGACGCAGCTGGCTATCCCTCCGTCCGAAACGAAGTATATCTCGTTGCGATGGGCCAGGACCGAGGGGGTCTTGGGCACGCTGCGGGCCGTGCTCCAGGAGATGTGGGTGCCGGTGAGGTCGCCGCGGCCCCCGGTGCGGATGGCCAGCAGACGGGGACGGTCGAAGCCGGTGGCCACGTAGACGTGGCCGTGGGCGGCCACCGGGCGTGGGACCACCGAGTATCCCTGGCCGTAGCCGACCCGCCACAGCTCCCTTCCCGACTCGGGATGGTAGCCGAAGACCGCGCCGCTCGCCGGGCTGACCACCTCAAGGCTTCCCCCGACATCGACCGCGGTGGGGGTCGAGAAGGAGAACTTCCGCTCGGCGTCCGTGCTCCGCTCCTTCTTCCAGAGCAGCCGTCCGGTGCCGGCGTCGAGGGCGATCAGCGAGGGCTCCCTGCGCCCGTCGGCGCTGAAGATCAGCCGGGAGCCGACCAGCAGCGGAGAGCTTCCGTTGCCGTGCACCGGCTGGTAGCCCAGAGACGTCTGCCTCCAGAGGAGCCGGCCCCCGACGTCGAGGCAGACGGTGCCGTAGTGGCCGAAATGGGCGTAGACCCTGCCTTCCTCCACCACCGGGGTGGGACTGGCGTGGCTGTTCTTCCCGTGCTTGGAGGTGCCTTCCCCCGGCTCCAGGACGTCCCGGATCCAGAGCGTCTCTCCGCTCGGAGCGTCGAGGCAGGCGACCTGGAGAGTTATGGGCAGGCCCTCCTCGTCCACCAGGGCGGAGGTGAGGAAGATCCGATCCTGGCTCACCACCGGCGAGGACCAGCCGTGCCCGCTCAGCGCCCGGCTCCAGACGACGTTCTCCGTGCGGGACCATTCGACGGGCGGATCGGATCCGGGCGCCTTGCCCTCTCCCCTGGGGCCTCGGAAGCAGGGCCAGTCGGAAGCGGACAGGGGCGGGAGGGCCGCCAGGAAGAGCATCGGAAGGAGGCGCATCGGGCGCGAAGCTAGGCGGCTGGAGACGGCTCCGCAAGGCAACGATCCGGCCGCCTCAGGGCAGCGGGCAAGCATGGTTCCGGGCGTCGCTCCGCCCAGGGCAATTCGCGGTTTCCTTCCGCGGGAATCCAGGTCTAAAGTGGCCGCACCGAATCGGATGAAGATCAGGCTGGAGGGGCGTTCGCTGGTGGAAGGGGTCGAGCTGGAAACGGTCCCGGAGAGGCTTTCGGCGGTCGATCCCGCCACCGGACAGGAGCTGGCCCCCGAGTACAGCTGCGTGGATCCAGCCTCGGCCGGAGCCATCGCCCAGCAGGCCTGGAGCGCCTTCATTGAGTACCGCAAGCGTTCCGCCTACGACCGGGCCTCCTTCCTGCACCTGGCCGCCGATCGCCTGGAGGAAGCCACCGGCGATCTGGTCGAGCGGATGCCCCAGGAGACCGCGCTTCCCGAGGCCAGGGTGCGGGGAGAGCTGGCCCGCACCATGGGCCAGCTGCGCATGTTCGCGGCGCTGCTGGAGGAAGGCTCCTGGGTGGACGCCCGCATCGAGACGGCCCAGCCGCAGCGCAGGCCCCTGCCACGGCCCGACATCCGCTCCATGCTCTCCCCCATCGGGCCGGTGGTGGTCTTCTGCGCAAGCAACTTCCCCCTGGCCTTCTCGGTCGCCGGAGGCGACACCGCGGCGGCCCTGGCGGCGGGCAACCCGGTGATCGTCAAGGCCCACCGCTCGCATCCGGGAGTGGCGGAGATCGCGGGACGGGCCATCCAGAAGGCGGCCTCCGACTGCCAGCTTCCCCCCGGGACCTTCTCCCTGGTCTACGGCTCGGGGCAGGGCATCGGCACGGCCCTGGCGCTGCAGCCCCAGGTGCAGGCGGTGGGCTTCACCGGCTCGCGCAGGGGGGGCGCCGCCCTGATGAAGGCGGCTTCACAGCGGGAGACCCCCATCCCCGTGTTCGCCGAGATGAGCAGCATCAATCCGGTGTTCCTGTTCGAGCACGCGCTCAGGCAGGACGGCGCCCGGATCGCCGAAGGCCTGGCGGGCTCCATCACCCTGGGGCTGGGCCAGTTCTGCACCAATCCGGGCCTGGTGTTCCTTCCCCGGGGGGCCCGCTCCCAGGCCTTCGTCCGGGACCTGGCGGAACGCCTGGCCCAGGCGCCCCAGGGCCACGCCCTCAACGCCGGCATCGCCGCCTCCTACCACGCCGCGACCAACCGCCTGGCCCTCAGGGGCGGACAGGGAGTCACGGTCCACCACCGCTCCAGGGGCATGGAAGGCCAGTGCCAGATGGGGCCGGCCCTCTTCGAGGTGAGCGCCGAGGACTTCCTGAAGGACAGGATGCTGCAGCAGGAGGCCTTCGGCCCCGCCTCGCTGCTGGTCGCCTGGAAGGACACCGAGGAGCTGCTGCAAGCGGCCCGCAGCCTCGAGGGGCAGCTCACCGCCACCATCCACTCCACCTCCCTGGACCTGCTGGAGGCCGATCCCCTCGTCGGGATCCTGCAGCAGAAGGTCGGGCGCCTGCTCTTCGGCGGATTCCCCACCGGGGTGGAGGTCTGCCATTCGATGGTCCACGGCGGCCCCTGGCCCTCGACCAGCGACGGAGGGCGCTCCACCTCGGTGGGCACCCTCTCGATCCGGCGCTTCGTGCGGCCGTTCTGCTACCAGAACGCCCCCGACGAGATCCTTCCGCCCGAGCTCAAGAACGGCAATCCCCTGGGGATCCAGAGGCTGGTGGACGGGGAGAGGACCGGCCGGAAGCTGGGGTGAGGATGGCTCTGGAGGTAGGACTCGAACCTACAACCCGCTGGTTAACAGCCAGCTGCTCTACCATTGAGCTACTCCAGATCCCGAGGGACGGGACAAGGGACCCTGCCCCCTGGGAGGCCAGAAGTCAAGATCCGGGATCGCCCCTTGGCCCGCTCTCCCCTACCCCTGCGGGCTGCTCGCATCGCATTGCCCCCGCCCTCCCCGGACTCCTTCCCGGCTGATCCCCGTTCCGGGTCCGGGCAGGCATCTTCCCGGCTGCGCCGGTCCTTGCTGCGGCCGCCGGAGGCCGGCCCGGCCCCGTCCCGCGAGGCGTCCCCGCACCGGCACGAGCGCTCCCTGCATCCGACCGGAAGGGGCCGTGACGGGCCAAGGTGTCCGTTGGCCGGGGAAGTCAGCCTCCCTGGCAGCGGGGACAGAGGAAGCTGGAACGTCCCGCCTGGACGATCCTGACGATGGGAGAGCGGCAGCGGAGGCAGGCCTCCCCTTCCCTTCCATAGACCCAGAGCCGCTCACCGCCGCCACCGCCGCCGGGCCGCCTGCCGAAGTAGAAGAGCCTCTCGCCCCTCCTCCCGGGCCCGTCGAGGTCCAGGGGAAGGGAGAGCCCGCGCTCGATGGCCGTGCCCAGGGCCGTGCGGATGGCCCGGTGGAGGCGGGCCGCGCTGGAGCGGGAAAGGCGGCGGCAGGGGGTGGCGGGATGGACGCCCGCCAGGTAGAGCGCCTCCGCAGCACGGATGTTCCCCAGGCCCGCCACCAGGTCCTGATCCATCAGGCGCGCCTTGACCGGACGGCCCGAGAGGGCCAGGCGGCTCCGGAGATAGTCGATGGTGAACTGGTCCGAAAGGGGCTCGGGCCCCAGCCGCTCCAGCGGCGAGGACTCCAGCGTCAGGCGGCCGAACCCGCGGCTGTCCGAGAAGAGGCAGTCCCCCCGGTCCAGGTGCAGGATCACCGCAGCGTGCCGGGGAAGCTCCCGGCCCTTCCTCTGGCAGAAGATGCGTCCGGTCATCCCCAGGTGGCCGACCAGACAGGCGGATCCCCGGGGGAATCCGAGGCCGAAGAGCAGGTACTTGCCCCGGCGTCCCACCGAGACGAAGCGCCCCCCTGCCAGACGGCTGGCGAACTCCCTGGGAGGATGGGGGCGCACCGAACGGGGACGCGCCACCTGGACGGTCCGGATGCGCCGTCCAGGCAGCCTGCGGTCCAGGTGGCGGGCCAGGACCTCGACCTCGGGAAGCTCCGGCACCGCTACCTCCGGCCGGCGAAGAGGTCCAGATGCCGACGCACCGGGGCGAAGCTGAGCCGGTGGACCGGAGCCGGCCCCAGACGGCGGAGCGCCAGCAGGTGCTGGGCGGTGGGGTAGCCCTTGTGGCGGGCGAAGCCGTAACCGGGATAGCGCCGGTCGTAGACGGCCAGGATGCGGTCCCGGAGAGTCTTGGCCAGGATGCTGGCCGCCGCGATCGAGTAGCTGCGGGAGTCGCCCCGGACCAGCGCCGTCTGCGCTTCGCCCAGGGAGGGGACCCGCAGCCCGTCCACCAGCACGTGATCCGCTCCTCCCTGCAGGGAGCGGAGGCACCGCTCCATCCCCAGGCGGGTGGCCTGGAGGATGTTGAGCCGGTCGATCTGCCGGGAGGACACCGAGCGGACGCGCCAGGACACTCCGGGCTCGGCCAGCAGCGCCTGGCACAGGGCCTCGCGGAGCCTGGGCGCCAGCCGCTTGGAATCGTCGATGCCGGCCAGGCGCCGGGGCATGCCCTGCCGGATCCAGCGGAGGGGAAGGACCACCGCGGCCACCACCACGGGGCCGGCCAGGGGTCCCCTGCCCGCCTCGTCGATCCCCGCGATCCGGCGGCAGCCCTGCGAGGCCAGGTCCCTCTCGAACCGGAGCCGATCCGCCTCCCTCACGGTTCCGGAGAGTCCTACCGCAGGGTCGAAAGGTACTCGACCAGATCGCGCAGCTCCCTGCGGGTGACGCGATCGGCCAGCCCCTCGGGCATGGGCGACAGGAGGGTTCTGCGAGCGAGGATGTCGCCGAGGGGGATCCTGGTGACCCCGTCCTCCAGGGAGGCGATGACCAGCTCCTCCCCGGATTCCTCCCGGACAACCCCCTGGAGGACGCCTCCGCGGGAGAGGGCCACCGAGACCGATTCGTAGCCGGGAGTGATCTCGTGGTTGGGAAACAGCAGGGACTCCAGGATCCTCTCGCGCGAAAGGCGCCGGCCCACGGCGGCGAGATCCGGCCCCACCCCGGGAGAAGGCCCGGAAAGGTGGCACTGGCTGCACTGCAGATCGAGCCGGGTCTCGAACAGCTCCCGGCCCGCCAGGGCATCTCCGCCGTGCAGCGTCTCCCTCCAGGCCGCCAGGGGATCCTTCCCGCCGGCCTGCTTCTCCCGATAGCTCTCGAGCCGATCGAGCAGGGCGGCATCCCCGTGGACCTGCACCGCCTCCAGGAGATCGAGGATCAGCCCGTCGGGCACCTCCCCGCCGGCGAGACGATCCATCCAGCGCGAAAGCAGCCTCGTCGCCTCCGGATCCTGTATCCTGGCCACTCCCTCGAGCGCAGCCCGCTGCAGGCGGGGGCTGTCCGACCTCAGATCCTGGCGGTAGAGCTCCAGGGCCTGCTCCGGAGGCAGAGCCCCCTGGGCCTGGGCCGCCCGGACCCGAAGGCTCTCCAGCTGGCTGGTCCGCAGCTCCTGGACCAGATCGGGCAGACCCGGGCCTCCGGCCCCGGCCAGGGCGTCGAAGGCGGCCAGGCGGGGCCCCTCTCCCGCATCCGGATCCCGGACCAGGGCCTCGAGCCTCCCCTCCTCCCTGGCCATGCCCAGCTTGGCCATGGCCTCGATGGCGGCCACCCTGACGGACTCGGACGGATCCTCCAGCAGAGCAGCCAGGGCCTGGTCCAGAGGGACCACCGCCGCGCGGGCGTCCCGCTCCGCCGCCGGGCGCCACAGCCCCAGCAAGGGATCCACGGAGGGCGGATCGGCCCAATGGCCCAGGGCGCGGAGCGCCGCCAGCCGAAGCGGCTCGGGAACTTCGGCCTTCATGGCGAAGTCCACCAGGATGGCGGCGTCCTGGTCCCTGCCCAGGCGGAAGAGGGCGTTGAGGGACCGCTCCAGCACCGGCATGGGGAGATCCAGCCGGGCATGGAGCGCCGCCAGATCCGGCATGGCCTGGGCGAAATCCAGATCGTGGATGGCCCTGGCCGCCTCCTGGACGATCCCGGGATCCGCATCCTCCAGGTACGCCCCGATCTCCGGCCGGCCCAGGCGGCGCAGGGCCAGGACCGCGCCCAGGCGCGCCGAACGCGACTCCAGGGAAGCGGCCTGGACCAGTGCGGGAACGTCCCCGATCCAGGCAAGGGCCATCACCGCTGCATGCCGGAGCCAGGCATCCCTGTCGTCGTTCTGCCGCAGCTGATCCAGGAAGAGTGAGCTGTCCCGAAGGCTGACCAGTTCGGGAAGCCCGTCGCGGGCCTGGACTTCGTGGAAGCCGCGGCGCACCGTCTTGCCCGCCCAGAGCATGCCGTGGAACCTGACCCGGGGATCGGGATCCTGCAGCAGGGCGAGGTAGTTGGAGTGGAAGCCCACCAGCCCCCTGTCGGCAAGGGTGCGGGCGGTCTGGGCACGGACCTCGGGATCGGGATCCTCGAGGAAGGGAGCCAGGAAACGGCTGCCCGAGGCGGTGTCCGCCAGGATCTCCCCCAGTCCCCACAGCCCGTGAAGGCGAGCCTCCAGAGTGGGCCCGGCCTCGAGCGCCTCCTGCAGCAGGGCGAAGGGGCTCAAGCCCAGCGCGCCTGCGATGGCCTCCTCCAGGGAGTTGCCGGATCGGTCGTGCCGATCCACCAGCTCGAACTGGGCCCGCATCCGGACACGTGCGTCCGGATGCCCCAGGAAGCCGGCCACCTCCTTCGAGGAGCGCCCCTCCATCCCCTCCGCCAGGATCCGATCGGTCGCGGTGGACTCCCCGAAGGCGGTAATCCCCTCCTCCACCAGATGGAAGATCCGACCCTTGCCGGTCTTCTCCCAGCCCTCCACCCAGTCGGCCACGTAGATCCCGCCCCCCGGACCGAACCCCACGTCCAC
This sequence comes from Limisphaerales bacterium, assembly GCA_965221075.1. Classification (GTDB taxonomy): domain Bacteria; phylum Verrucomicrobiota; class Verrucomicrobiia; order Limisphaerales; family AAA164-E04; genus UBA2970. Next base: position 1,270,574 of record OZ244865.1, on the reverse strand, counting down.
CGGGTAGAGTCCCCAGAGGATCCTGTGCTCCATGCTCCCGGCGGATCCGCCCTGCAGCTGTTCGGGAGGATGGGGCAAGGCGAACCCGGCTCCCTCGGGCTCGGGACGGAAGTAGCGGATCCCCCCGGGAAAGTCGGCCAGGAAGAAATGCCCGGCGAAGCGATCCGAAAGTCCGGTGCCCGGGTAGCAGGCAAGTCCCGACGGGCCATGTCCGACATGGGCCACAGGCGGCAGTACCCAGGCTCCGGTGTTCTCCTCCGGGAGCTTCCAGATCCCCTCCCTTTCCCAAAGCCCCTTGCCCGAGAACCACTGCCATCCGATCCGCCACCCGTAGTCGGCCCCTTCGACCACGTGGATCAGGCGGCACCGATCCCCGCTGCCGGCGTTGTTGTCCACCGTCCACAGGTTTCCGAGATGGTCGAAGGCCAGATCGTGGGGATTGCGCAGGCCCGTGGCCACCACCTCTAGATCGCTGCCGTCCAGCTTGCAGCGGAACACCGCTCCGGTGTCGGGCAGATCCGCCAGGACCTCCCCCTCGCGCTCGACGCGCGCGCCCCGATCCCCGACGGCGAAGTAGAGCCGCCGGTCCGGCCCCAGGACCGGGCCGTTGAGATCGTGGCCTCCCAGGCCCAGATGCACTCCGAAGCCGGAATGGAGCGGCTCCCTCTCCTCCGCCCGTCCATCCTGGTCCCGATCCCTCAGCCTCCAGAGATCGGGAATGCAGGCGAACCAGAGCGAGTCCCCCCAGGCCAGCGCTCCGCCGGCCAGGCCAGAGACCGTCGAGTCGAATCCCTCCGCGAAGGTGGCGGCGCTGTCGGCGAGCCCGTCCCCGTCCTCATCGGCCAGAAGGCGGATCCTCTCCGACTCGACCGCCAGATCGCGGTAGTCGAAGACTCCGTCCCGGTTGCGATCCACCCGGAAACGAGAGGCGATGGACGGACTGCCATCGACCACCCTGGCCTCCAGCAGGCGGCGGCGGTCCTCGACCGAACGAAGGGCGAGATCCTCCTCCAGCCAGTCGGGGAAGAAGCGGATGTCGAAGGCGGATGTCCTTCTCCGGTAGGTCTCGACCACATAGCAGCGGCCCTGGTCGTCGAAGGTGAAGCCGACGGGGTTGGCGAACCGGGGCTCCTCGGCGTAGACCCTGGAGGCGAAGCCGGGCGCCAGGACCATTTCCTGGAGAGCGGACTCCCCCTCGGACGCGTCCGGGATTCCAGGCGCTAGGAAGGCGATCAGGAGAAACGGCCGCCAGCGCCCCCTCCACCGCTGGAGAGAGAGGGGCTGGAGGGGTTCCTGGCGCATCCGCTTTAGGGGATTCTACTCCTGTCTGGACAGCGCGGCAAGCTCCTCCCGGCGGCCCGTTCCGCGACTTTTTTCCTGGAACCGCTTGACCCGGGGAGGGCCGGGGCCTAGGTTGGGGGCCGCGGGGTGGAGCAGCCCGGTAGCTCGTCAGGCTCATAACCTGAAGGTCGCAGGTTCAAATCCTGCCCCCGCAACCAACCGAACCCCTTGAAAACAAAGCGTTTTCTAGGGGTTTTCTTTTGCCCGAGATCGGGCCCTGAAGGGCACTGGGAATCTAATGGGAATCAATTGAAATCCATTATTTGCGCACGTGTGGAAGCTGCTCGCCCGGTTGGGCGGGCGCCGCGGAAGGGATCCGGGCGTCAGGCTTAGGACTGAAGGTCGTCCAGGAGCTCCGAAGCGGGGACGCCCCCGGTCACCACCAGGCGATCTCGTGAGCGTGCGCAGGCCATATGGATTGCATCCGGTACTATGATGGTGTCGAGCAGTACATCGTCTCGGAGCGGTGTTACTCACTGGATCGCTGCGGATGGCGTGGGCTGGCCTGCGAGGCTGTGCGTGTGTGTCGGAACTGTGACTTCCAGAAAGGGAGCGGGCATTGGCGGCGCTTGAGGAGCTGAAGGCGGGGGCGTTCGTCCACGGGCTGGCGCCCGGCGGGGCGGCGCGGGTCGTTCATCTGGAGTGGTTCGGCGACCAGGCGGTCAAGGTGACCTATGAAGACGCGGCCGGCGCTGTCAGCAATCGCCTCGTCTATCGCGACGAAGAGACCAAGCTCGACATAGCCGAGGCAGGCCGCCCATGTTCGTTCGACGGGGACGGAAGGCTGTTGCGGCTCGTGTCCGAAGCCTGGCGCATTCGACTCGCTCATCTCTTCGACCCCTATCTTGCCATTCATGCAGCGCGCATCGAGCCGCTGCCGCATCAGATCACGGCGGTCTATCGTGAGATGCTCCAGCGGCAGCCGCTGCGCTTCCTCCTTGCCGATGATCCCGGAGCGGGCAAGACCATCATGGCCGGACTCTTGATTCGGGAGTTGGCAATTCGCGGGGACATCGAACGCTGCCTCATAGTCGCACCGGGCGTTCTGGTGGAGCAATGGCAGGACGAACTATACGAGAAGTTCGGCCTCGCCTTCGACATCCTGACCCGCGAACAAATAGAGACGGCGCGGACGGGCAACCCGTTCGCCGAGCGCAACCTGGTGATCGCGCGCCTCGATGTGCTCGCCCGCAACCCGGACCTTCAATCGAAGCTGGAAGCGGGCAAGGAGTGGGATCTGATCGTCGTCGACGAGGCGCACCGCATGTCTGCGAGCTTCTTCGGCGGTGAGGTCAAATACACCAAGCGCTATCAGCTCGGCCAGAAACTCGGCGTCTGCTCCCGGCATCTCTTGCTGATGACGGCGACGCCGCATAACGGCAAGGAGCAGGATTTCCAGCTCTTCATGGCACTCCTCGACGCCGACCGTTTCGAGGGCCGCTTCCGCGACGGCGTGCACCAGGCGGATGTCTCGGACCTGATGCGCCGACACACCAAGGAGGAACTGTTCCGATTCGACGGCACGCCGCTCTTTCCCGAACGCCGTGCGGAAACCGTGAGCTATGCGCTTTCCGGGGCCGAGGCGGCTCTCTATGCCGAGGTCACGACCTATGTGAAGGAGGAGATGAACCGGGCCGAGCGCTTCGCCGCCGAGGGCGACGACCGGAGGCGCCAGAATGTCGGCTTCGCACTTGCCATCCTGCAGCGTCGGCTGGCGTCCTCGCCGGCTGCGATCCATGAATCGCTTCGACGACGACGCGAGCGGCTGGAAAGGCGCCTGGCCGAGGAACGGCTGGTGAAGCGCGGCCGCGAGGCGGGGCTTTCCCCGGAGCCGGGCCTTCCGGCCTGGACGGAGGATGACGAGAGTGCGTTCGATGAAGTCCCGGGCGCGGAGGCGGAAGTCACAGAAGAAGCGATCCTTGACCAGGCAACGGCCGCTCGCACGATCTCCGAGCTGGAAACGGAGATTGCGACGCTCCGACAGCTGGAGACGCAGGCCGCGACGCTCAGGAGCACTGGAGCGGACACCAAATGGACCGAGCTCAACGGCATTCTCGACCACCCCTTGATGACCGACGGCGAGGGCAACCGGCGCAAGCTCATAGTCTTCACGGAGCCGCGCGACACGCTCAACTATCTCGCCGACCGGATTCGCACGCTCCTCGGCCGGCCCGAAGCCGTCGTGGTCATCCATGGCGGTGTCGGCCGTGAGGATCGCCGCAAGGCGGTTGAGGCCTTCACCCATGACAAGGACGTTCTGGTGCTGGTTGCCAACGACGCCGCAGGGGAAGGCATCAACCTGCAGCGCGCCCATCTGATGGTAAACTACGACCTGCCGTGGAACCCCAATCGGCTGGAGCAGCGTTTCGGGCGCATCCACCGCATCGGTCAGACCGAAGTCTGTCATTGCTGGAATCTGGTCGCGGCCGAGACCCGCGAGGGCGAGGTCTATCTGCGCCTGCTGGACAAGATCGAAGCGGCGCGCGAAGCGCTCGGCGGCAAGGTCTACGATGTTCTCGGCCGCCTGTTCGACAGCCGTGCGCTCAGCGACCTGCTTATGGAAGCCATCCGTTATGGCGAGCAACCGGAAGTGCGCGACCGGCTGTTCCAAGCAGTGGACGATGTAGCCGACCGACAGCATCTCGCCCAATTGTTCGACGAGCGTGCGCTGGTGCGCGAGGCCATGAGCACAATCGATATCGAGCGCATACGCAAAGATATGGAGCGAGCCGCTGCCAGGCGCCTGCAGCCCTTCCAAATCCAGGCCTTCTTTCTGGAGGCGTTTCGGCACCTTGGCGGTCGCGTGCATCGGCGCGAAGCCGGCCGGTGGGAGATCGCCAGGGTTCCGGGCCCGGTTCGCGAGCGCGACCGGCTGATCGGCTTGGGCGCGCCGGTGCAGGAGCGTTACGAGCGCGTCTGCTTCGAGAAAGACCATATCAACCAACCGCCTGTGGCGGCGTGGCTCTGCCCCGGCCATCCGCTGCTCGAGGCCACGCTGGACCTGTTGCTGGAACGGCACCGTTCGCTGTTGAAACAGGGAGCGGTCCTTGTGGACGATACCGACGAAGGGAGAGTATTGCGCGTGCTGTTCTATCTGGAACATGCAGTGCAGGACGGCCGGACCGGACGCGACGGCCGCCAGCAGGTCATCTCCCAGCGCCTCCAGTTCATAGAGGTCGATGCCGAAGGAGGGATCGCCGATGCCGGCTCTGCCCCCTATCTCGACTATCGGCCTCTTGCCGACGACGAACGCGATTCCGTGGACGAGGCTCTGCGCGCAGACTGGCTCGCAAGCGGGCTCGAAGAGCGCATCCTCGGCCACGCCGTTGCGGCCATCGTGCCCCGGCATGTGGAGGAGGTGCGCGCCCGGCGCCTGCCCGAGATCGACAAGGTGGAGCGTGAGGTGACGGTGCGCCTCAAGAAGGAGATCAACTATTGGGACCACCGCGCAGAGGACCTGAAGGCAGCGGAGCGAGCAGGCAAGAAAACCAGCCTTTCCGCCGACCAGGCAGCGGCGCGGGCCAACGATCTGGCCGACCGCCTACAGCGGCGCCGAGAGGCACTGGCGCGCGAACGGGAAATTTCCGCACTGCCGCCGCAGATCCGAGGTGGCGCGCTGATCGTGCCGGCCGCGCTCTTGCGCACGCCCTCACTGGATGCGGATTCTGGCCTGCACGAAACCACATCCGAAGGGCGGGCTGAGGTGGAGCGTCTGGCGATGGACGCCGTCATTGCCGCCGAGAAGAAGCTCGGCCACGAGCCACGCGATGTGAGCGCCGAACGCCTCGGCTACGATATCGAGTCCCGTGAGAGTGGTAGCGGCCGGCTGCGCTTTATCGAGGTCAAGGGCCGGGTGGAGGGAGCTGACACGGTAACGGTCACGTGCAATGAGATTGTGATTGCGCTGAACAGGCCGGAGACGTTCATTCTCGCCATCGTCGAGGTAGGCGGCGGCTATGCCGCCGAACCACGCTATTTGTCCAGCCCGTTCACGCGCGAGCCCGATTTTGGCGCGACCAGCGTGACTTACAAACTGTCGGAACTTCTGGAGCGGGCGACCGCCCCTGCGTGAGCGAGGTCTTCCAAACCTTGGCTACACTGACTGGACATGTTTCCGGACCAGTCATACATAACAGCCATGCAAGGCGGAAGCTAGGCGATGAAAGCCATCGGAGCCGCCATATTCAAGGAGCAGTGCCTGAACCTGCTAGTCGAGCTCGATCCCGACGGCCTGGTCATCACCAAGCACGGCAAGCCGGTTGCGCGGCTGGTGCCGTTCGAGCGGAAGCATGCCACGCTGATCGGCAGCTTGCATGACAAGGTGATAATCCGGGGCTACATTCTCTCGACCGGTGAGACATGGAACGCCGGTGCTGAATCTTGATACTCACATTCTGGTCTTTGCCGTCGATGGCAGCTTGCGGCCGACGGAACGCGCGCAGCTGGCGGGCAGGCACTGGTCGGTCTCGGCGATTGTTTTCTGGGGACTCGTTAAACTCATCCAGCTCGGGCGGATCGACATGGATCTCGACGACCGCCGCGTGAAGAGGGTGCTGACACAAATGCATGTCTGGCCCATCGATCTCGATGTGGCGAGGACATCCACCAACCTCGACTTCCGGGGCGATCCGGAGGACGAAATCATCGCGGCTACCAGTGTTGTGCACGATGTTCCCCTGCTCACCCGTGACCGCAGCATCGCCCGCTCGATGCTGGTGCCACTGGCGGCGTCGGCATGACCAAGCTCCGCAAGAAGCTCATCGAAGTCGCGCTGCCGCTGCGGGAGATCAACGAGGCGTCGGTGCGGGAGAAGTCCATCCGGCACGGCCATCCCTCGACGCTGCATCTCTGGTGGGCCAGACGGCCGCTGGCGGCCTGCCGGGCTGTTCTGTTCGCCCAGATGGTGGACGATCCTTCTTCGGTCCCGGAGGAGTTTCCCACAGAGGCGGAGCAGAAGGCAGAACGCGAACGGCTGTTCCGCATTCTCGAAAATCTGGTGAAGTGGGAGAATTCCAACAATGCCCGGGTCGTTGACGCCGCACGATGCGAGATCGCGCGTTCGGTCGCGCGCAGCTTCGGGGAAGAGCCGCCCGAGGGCGAGGAGGCTGTGAACACCTTTCTTGCCGAGAAGGCCCCGCCGGTGATCGATCCCTTCTGCGGTGGCGGCTCGATCCCACTTGAGGCTCAGCGCCTCGGCCTGCGCGCCTATGGCTCGGACCTGAACCCGGTCGCGGTGTTGATAACCAAGGCGCTGGTCGAGTTTCCGCCGCGCTTCGCCGGACGATCGGCTGTCCACCCGGAGGCTCGGGTTGAATTCGGCGGTGTCGGGGGAAGGGGCGCGGTCGGCCTTGCCGAGGATGTGCGCCGATACGGGAAGTGGATGAGGGACGAGGCCAAGCGGCGGATAGGGCACCTCTATCCGAAGGCCAGGGTTACCGAGGCCATGGCGGCCGCGCGCCCCGATCTTGCGCCCTATGCGGGCAAGGACTTGACGGTCATTTCCTGGCTGTGGGCGCGCTCGGTGGCAAGCCCCAACCCCGCTGCACGCGGCGCCACCGTGCCGCTGGTCAATTCCTTCGTTCTGTCGTCGAAGAAGGGCAAGGAGGCAATCGTCGTTCCGGTGGTCGAGAACGGCGGCTATCGATTCACCGTGAAGTCGATTGGCGTCACGCCGGATGAGGTCAGGCAAGCCAAATTGGGGACCAAGGCAGGACGCGGGGCTAACTTCACCTGTTTACTCTCAGGTGCGCCGCTTGCTGGCAATCACATCAAAGCGGAGGGAATTGCAGGCCGCATGGGCGCACGTCTAATGGCGGTAGTGGCGGAGGGAGTACGCGGGCGCATCTATCTCGACCCGACCGAAGAGATGGAAGAAGTTGCTCGGGCGGCTGAGCCGACGTGGCGGCCGACCGAATCGCTCCCGAACGATCCCCGGGCGATCTGGTGTCCGCTCTATGGACTCACCACTTTTGCCGATCTGTTCACCGACCGGCAGTTGGTGGCATTGGGAACGTTTTCCGATCTAGTGGGCGAAGCGCGCGAAAAGGTGCTTCAAGACGCGCTGGCAGCCAACATGGACGCCACTGCTCCCCGCCTCTCGGAAGCTGGAACCGGTGCCCAAGCCTACGCTGACGCGGTAGCAACGTATCTTGGGTTGTGCGTCAGCCGACTGGCGAACCGCTGCTCCAATCTGAGCTTCTGGCATACCGGTGGTGCCAAAGTAGAACAAGTGTTCGCCCGTCAAGCCCTCCCGATGGTTTGGTACTTTTGCGAGGCAAATCCGTTCAGCAATTCGAGCGGTAATTTCGTCGGCCAGGTCGACTATCTCTCGAAGGTCATCGAAGTCTCGCCCTGGAATGTCCGGAACGGTCTCGTAACGCAGGTCGATGCCACGCGCAGCGACGCGGACTCCGGGTCGCAAGTCATTTCGATGGACCCGCCCTATTACGACAATATCGGCTATGCCGATCTGTCGGATTTCTTCTATGTCTGGCTCCGGCATGCGCTCGCCGACATCCATCCGGGCCTGTTCAAAACGCTGCTTACTCCGAAGGCACCGGAGCTTGTCGCGACACCGCACCGTTTCGACGGCAATCGGGACAGTGCGCGGGATTTTTTCGAATCCGGGTTTCTCCGGGTCATGAAAGGTCTTCGAGCCCGGCAGGAACCGACTCTTCCGCTGACGCTATACTACGCTTTCAAACAATCCGAGACGAAGAGCGACGGCAATGGCGACGGATCGACCGTCTCGACCGGATGGGAGACCATGCTATCCGGCGTCATCGAAGCCGGCTTCACAGTCGATGGAACCTGGCCCGTTCGAACCGAACTGGTAGGTAACCTCAAGAAGCGCGAAGCAGCCCTCGCCTCCTCCATCGTCCTCGCCTGCCGACCGCGGTCCGAGGATGCACCCATGGCGACCCGGCGGGACTTCACGATGGCGCTGAAACGCGAACTGCCCGGGGCAATCCGGCAGTTGCAGCAGGAGAACATCGCCCCGGTCGATCTCGCACAGGCCGCTATCGGGCCGGGCATGGCGGTGTTCTCGCGTTATGGCGGCGTGCTGGAAGCTGACGGGACACCTATGCCGGTGCGCCAGGCGCTGATCGAGATCAACCGCGTGCTCGACGAGACCTTGGCCGAAACCGAGGGCGATCTTGATGCCGACACAAGGTTCTGCACCGCCTGGTTCGAACAATTCGGTTTCGACGAGCGCCCCTTTGGCGAGGCTGAAGTTCTGTTCACCGCCAAGAACACCTCCTTCGCCGGTCTGGACCGGGCCGGCGTCCTGGTCGGCGCCTCCGGCAAGGTGCGGCTCAAGCGCCGCGACGAGTACGGTGCAGGATGGGCCCCAGCGGCGGATGACCGATTGGTGGATTGGGAGTGCGTGCAGTATATGGTGCGCGCCATGAGCGACGAAAAGGGCGGTGGCGTCGCCGAGGCCGCGCGCTTCGCCTTCGCCATGGGGCCGACCCGCGCCGAGACCGCTCGCGCGCTCGCCTACCGCCTCTACACCGTCGCCGAACGCAAAGGCTGGAGCGGCGAGGCGCTCGCCTGCAACGCGCTGGTCGCTTCCTGGCCGCAGATCCAGACGGCTCTGGCCAGACTCGCCGCTGACGGCGGCTCGCCGGAACCCGAGCTCGGTCTATTATATGAGTAGCTCCGTAACCACCAATCACCAACGCGTGACCGAAGGTTTCGAGATCCTGACCAAGGTGCTCGCCCCCTATGTCGTGCAAGAACTGCGCACCCGCTTTGGGGACGAATGGTGGGATCAGGGCGTGCTCGGCATTCTCCATGAGCACAGCAAGCGCGGCCTGCCGCTAGGCGGCGAGGACGACAAGCTGATCCCGACGCTAGATGCCGCGCGCTGCCTGACCCTGATGGATGTGCAGTGGAACGAGCTGTTCCGGCGCAAACTCGGCCGCGAGCACCGGACCTGGATCAAGGAACTCAGCGACACGCGCAACAAATGGGCCCACAAGGGTCTGCTCGACATGTCCGACGACGATGCCTGGAGGGCGCTCGACACGATAACCCGGCTGATTGAGCCGATGGACGCGGAAGCGGCCGAAACGCTGCGCGGGCTTGCCCGTAGGGTGCGTTACGGCACCGAGGGACCCTCGACATCGGCCTCCGGCGTCGAGGATTCACATAACAGGGCTGCAACCGCTCCGTCATCGGAAATGAACAACGGGGAAGGCGTCCTGACCGCCGCGCCTCGCCAGGGCTTGCGACCATGGCGCGAGGTCGTGCGGCCGCACCCGGATGTCGCCGCCGGCCGCTATCGACAGGCCGAGTTCGCGGCTGATCTCTGCCAGGTCGTGCGCGGCACGGCGGAGGTCGAGTATCAGGATCCGGTCGAGTTTTTCGCCCGCACCTATATGACCGAGGGCATTCGCGGGCTGCTGCTGCAGACGCTGCGTCACGTTGGCGGCGCAGGCGGCGAGCCGGTCATCCAGCTCAAGACTGCTTTCGGTGGCGGCAAGACGCATTCACTGCTGGCCTTGTACCACATGCTACGTGGACGCGCGCCGCTCGAACGCGTTCCGGTGCTCGGCGCGCTGCTGCGTGAGGCGGGGCTCGAGCGCTTTCCCCGGACCCGTGTCGCCGTTGTTGTCGGCACCGCGCTCAACCCGGCAAAGGAGCGGCGCCCGCCGAATCTGGGCATTGCGATCCGTACGCTCTGGGGCGAGATCGGCGCCCAGCTAGCCGAGCAGACCGGAAACCGCAAGCTCTACAACCATGTGCGCGAAGCCGACCGCAAGGGCGTGCCGCCCGGCTCGGAAGCCCTCCGGGAGCTGTTCGACTCCTGCGGCCCGTGCCTCATCCTGATCGACGAACTGGTCGCCTATGCCCGCAAGATCCATGGCATTGCCGGATTGCCGGCGGGCAGTTTCGATGCGGTGCAGAGCTTCATTCAGGAACTGACCGAGGCGGTGCGCGCCAGCAAGAACTCCGTGCTAGTGGCTACGATCCCAGAATCCGACATCGAGATTGGCGGCGAAGCGGGACAGGAGACGCTCGCACGCATCGAGCACACCTTCGGGCGCATGGAGGCAATCTGGAAGCCGGTCGGTTCCCAGGAAGGCTTCGAGGTGGTGCGCCGCAGGCTGTTCCTCCCACTCGACGACGAGCCTGCGCGCGACGATGTCTGCCGGGCCTTCAGCTCGCTTTATCGGGACAATGGCGGCGACTTCCCGAGCGAGTGTCGGGAGGCCCGCTATCTGGAGCAGCTGACGGCTTGCTACCCCATTCATCCCGAGGTGTTCGACCGTCTCTACGCCGACTGGTCCACACTGGAGCGCTTCCAGCGCACGCGCGGGGTCCTGCGGCTGATGGCGGCTGTCATTCACGACTTGTGGGTGCGCAACGATGCGAGCCTGCTGATAACGCCGGGCACGCTCGGACTCGATGATGCGAGCGTGCGCGAGGAACTGGTCCGCTATCTGCCCGAAGGCTGGACCCCGGTGCTCGAAAACGATGTCGATGGGCAGAATTCGGGACCCCGGCAGGTGGACCGGGACAATTCGCGCTTCGGTCAATACATGGCGGCGAGGCGGGTGGCGCGCGCCGTCTTCCTCGGCAGCGCGCCGCATGTCGTGCAGCAGCAGGTGCGGGGCGTCGAGGACGTGCGCGTGCGCCTCGCTACCGTTCAACCGGGCGAGCAGGTAGCAGTCTTCAACGATGCGTTGTCGCAACTCTCCGACCGGCTCACCTATCTCTACCGCCAGGACCGCCGTTACTGGTACGACACGCGGCCCAATCTGCGCCGCACCGTCGAGGACCGCGCCCAGCAACTGGCGGAGGATCGGGTCGAGGCCGAGATCGAGAAACGGGTGAGCGCTGCCGCCCGCGATCGGCCAGGCGAGGTCGCGGGCGTGCATGTCTGTCCGAAAACGCCGGGCGATGTGACGGACGACCAGGAGGCTCGGCTGGTCATTTTGAGATCTTCGGACACCCACAAGGGTGGCGACGGAAAGAGCGCGGCGCTGGCCGCCGCCAACGCCATTCTCACCGAACGCGGTTCGGCGTTGCGTCGGCACCGCAACATGCTTGTCATGCTCGCAGCAGACCGGGAGGCGATGGACGGGGTGCGGCAAGCGGTCCGACGATTCCTTGCCTGGCAATCCGTGGTCCATGACAAAGAGGCACTCAACCTCGATGCCCATCAGCGCCGCGAAGCGGCGGACGGTGAACGGACGAGCGACCGGGATGTCGGAATCCACTTCAATGAGGCCTGGTGCTGGCTGCTGGCCCCGACCCAGACCGTGACCGAAGGCGAGGTCGGCGAACTGGAATGGGAGATTGCGCGGACGACCGGAAACGGCGGCTCCACAGTGACCGGAGCGATGCGCCGGTTTGTAGCCAACGAACAGCTGATCGCCCGCTGGTCGCCTGCCTTGCTCAAGATGGAGCTCGATCGCTGGTTCTGGACGGACCGGGACCACGTATCGGTGAAGCAGGTGTGGGACGCTCTCACCTCATATTGCTATCTTCCGCGCCTCCGCGACCGGAATGTGTTAGCTGAAGCTGTTCGGAAAGGCGTCACGTGCGGCGATTATTTCGGCTATGCAACAAGCGTCTCCGAAGATGGACGCTATGAGGGTTTAGTGCTGGGCGCATCGGCGGCCATCCATGTCGATGCAGCCAGCGTGCTGATCAAACCCGATGCGGCGCGGGCGCAGCTTGATGAGCGTGATAAGCCGGCCGGGACACCTCAGCCGCCGGGGCCAGTGCCCAAGCCGAGGCCGGGCGGCACACAGCCCACCCCTGAACCGTCGAAGGGGCCTGAACCCGTGCGTTTCCATGGTACGGTCGAGCTCAATCCCGACCGTGCCGGGCGCGACATGGGCAAGATCGCCGAAGCAATCTTGCAGCATCTGACGACACAGCGAGGTGGCAAGGTCACGGTGACGGTGGAAATCGATGCGGAGATGCCCGAAGGCCTTGCGGCTGGCGACCGCCGCGTGATCGGCGAAAACTGCCAGGTCCTGCGTTTCAAGAATCACGGTTTCGAGTAATCCTGACCCACTTTCATAAAGCCGGGCAATGTCTTGCTTGGCGGCGCGACCGGGCGGGATAACGATGGACTGGAGATCGCGGAATGCTCCTCCTGCCGCGATTTCTCGCACGCTATCTGAGCCGATCGCTAAATGGTGTTATTTGCGTAGTTATTCCGGTGAAACGGAAGATCTTTTTTCGGCTGTCCCCCAGCAAGCGACGCCTTCTTCGTCTCCACCTCGGGAACCTCCTTCCGCATCCCAGAACGGTTTGGAGCTGGAACCTGAAGCGGATCCTCTGCGCCTTCAATGGCGACCAGTGCGAAAACTGCTACGTCTTCCGCCTCATGCAGGGTCATTCCGGCCGTCCGACGCCCGAGGCCTGTGTCGGGCCTATGACTGGAACGACGTACCCGGAAAGTAGAGCTGCTCCATCGGCTGCCGTTCAAACCAGCGGGATCAGGAAGCTTCTCCCTTCCAGGAATTCTTCACCTCAGGCAGCAAACGCCTATCGCCTCCTGCAAGGCCAATGGCCCCCCTCAATTGGATGTCAGTCCGGAGCAATCCGGTAAAATCCGCCCGGATAATCGCTGTAAGTAACATCCCCGGAGACGCGAAGCTTCGCCAGCGCCGCACGCGCTACAATGCAACTCCGAAGAACGGCCCTTGTCTCGGTTTCCGAAGCCGACGGCAGATCCGGCAGGTCATTGAAGGGGCGGTTGGGGTTAAACGCCATGTCGATGTGTCCTTCTCCCGTCGACACGTGTTCCGTACATGTCGATCTCATCGACACACCACACCAACGTGTCGATGCAGAGATAATTCATCGACACGTTGAGCAGGGTCCAGCAGATGTTGTTCACGTAGATATTTCGGGGAATCGGGAGATTATTCTCGGCTGTTCCCCAGCATGCGACACCATCTTCAACTCCACCTCGGGAACTACCCACTGCATCTCCCAACGGCTTGGATGATGGAACCTGAAGCGGATCCTCCGCACCATTGATGACGATCAGAGCGGAGACCGCTACGCCTCCCACCTCACGCAGGACAACCCAGCCGTCCGGCACCTGAGGCCTGTTGGGGCCAAGGACTGGAACGATGTCCTCCGAAAGCGGAGCTGAATCCCCCGGCTGCCGACCACGCAAGCGGGATCAGGCAGCTTTTTCCTTCCAGGAAGTCCTCTCCCCGGGCAGCAGGAGCTGCCCGTCTCCTGCAAGTCCAATGGCACACACCCCTCGATCGGATGTCAACCCGGAGCAATCTGAAAAAAACTGCCCGGAAAATCGCTGTAAAAAAACACCTGGAAGCCCGGCGAAGTCGGCATCGAAGCCGCGGAGCGAACCTCCACACGGAGCCTGCAGCACGGTTCGGAAGCGGGGAAGGAACACGGGAAAGCGTCGCAGAAGGCATTTCACGAGATTTCCGTGCTACAACGTGGCCGCGGGTCAGGGATGGACCTCGGGATGTAGTAGAGACAGCGCGTCAGCGATCAGCGCATGTAACTAACTTCTTGCATGTCGTATCTTGCAAGTTATTATCGTGTGTCGGAGTCCGCCATGTCCACACTACTGATCGGTACGCGAATCAAAGCTTTGCGCGAGGAGCGCAAGCTCTCCCAGGCCGATCTTGCACGCAAGTTCGGCTTCAAGGACCGGCAGACCGTCTCGGCCATTGAGACAGGTACGCGCCGTATCTCGGCGGACGAGCTCGTGCTGGCGTTGGAGAAGCTGGACGTGCCGCTCGAATACTTCACCGATCCGTTTCGCCTCGTCGGAGAAGGCCGTTTCTCGTGGCGCCAGACCGACGCCCGGCCTGAACAGCTCAGTGAGTATGAACGGGAGGCTGGGCGGTGGATCGCTGCATTTCGTGCTCTTGCGCCGCAGGTCGGTCACGAGACACCCCTCATGCGCCGGGCGCTGGGCCTGACCCGCCATTCGCGTTTCAAGGACGCGATGCGGGACGGCGAGCGGTTCGTGGCTGAATTCGATCTCGGCGACGTGCCGGCAAGGGGCCTGGCCGAGGTCATGGAGCGGGAACTGGGCATCCTTGTGCTCATGGTGGATGCCTTCGAGGGCATTTCCGGGGCGGCTTGCCGCCTGCCCGAACTGGATACGGTGCTGATCGCGCGCCGGGAAGTCGAAGGCCGCCGCCACTTCGACCTAGCACACGAGCTCTTTCACATCCTGACATGGGACGCGATGCCTCCGGAACATTCGGAAGAGGCGAGTGAGACCGGCGGCAATCGGGTGGAGCAGCTCGCCAACAACTTTGCAGCGGCGGTGCTGATGCCTGCTGCAGCGTTGGAGCTGCACGGAGACTGGAAGTCTTTGCACAAGGAAAAACTCATCGCACGTCTGAACGCGGTGGCGGTAGAGCTTCGGGTGACGTCCTCGGCCCTGCGCTGGCGGCTGGTTGCGCTCGGCCACCTGAAACCGGCGGTGGCGCGCTCCCTGCCCGAGGCGGCCTTGCGCAACAACAGTCGTGAGGTAGCGACGGACGCGAAGCCTATCCTCTACTCCAGACCGTTTGTGAGGATTATCGCGTCGGCTGTGGATGAGGGACACATCTCGGTGAGGCGCGCAGCGGGTCTGCTCGATATGACCCTGGACGATCTGGCGGACCTGTTCGTAGCGCACGACGTCGAGCCGCCCGTGGAGTTGTAACCCGCAATGGCACGACATCGTGGCCCCGTGCTCGTAGATGTTATTTGCGGCGATTATCCTGACAGTTTTTCCCAGATTGCTCCGGGCTGACATCCAATCGAGGGGGGGCCATTGGCCTTGCAGGAGGCGATAGGCGCTTGCTGCCTGAGGAGAAGACTTCCTGGAAGGGAGAAGCTGCCTGATCCCGCTGGTTTGAGCGGCAGCCGATGGAGCAGCTCTACTTTCCGGGTACGTCATTCCAGTCATAGGCCCGACACAGGCCTCGGGCGACGGACGGCCGGATTGTCCCTGCATGAGGCGGAAGACGTAGCAGTTTTCGCACTGGTCGCCATCGAAGACGCAGAGGATCCGATTCAGGTTCCAGCTCCAAACCGTTAGGGGATGCGGAAGGAGGTTCCCGAGGTGGAGACGAAGATGGTGTCGCTTGCTGGGGGACAGCCGAAAAAAGATCTCCCGATTCACCGGAATATCTACGCAAATAACAGCTGCGGCGTCTACCAGCACAGTGACAACTCTGTCGATGCGTAGACATGCTCAATCAATTGACGGATCAAGTGTCTCAATGCCATTGACAGGTTCCGCAGCGAAGTCCTCGTCTGGCTCGTTCAGGGATGTAGTTCCCCGGGAGCTCGACAACGAGGCGGCGGCCCTGCAGCGCATCTGGCCGCCTCGTTCTTCCTACGAGCAAGCGGACGCATGCGTCCGCCCCAGCTCAAAGCTGCGTCGGATTGGGCGCGTCTCCGTAGACGTCCTTTGGATCGAAGGACTTCCGTGACTCCGTGAACACGAGTCGAGCGGGTCCACCGGAAGGACCGCCGATCTCGACCGATCGATAGAAGCAGGAACGGTATCCCACATGGCAGCTGGCGCCCGAACCAGCGACCTTGACGCGTAGCCAGACGGCGTCCTGATCGTCGTCGATGCGCAGCTCCACGACTTCCTGGACTAGGCCGCTGGTCGCTCCCTTGCGCCAAAGGCACTGCCGGCTTCGGCTCCAGTAGTGAGCCTCGCCAGTCGCGATCGTTTGCTGGAACGCGTCGCCATTCATGTAGGCCATCATCAGCACTTCACCCGTGCTGGCGTCGGTCGTGATGCAGGGGATGAGCCCGTCGGCGTCGAACCTGGGAGCCAGGACGAGTCCCTCTTCGACTTGCTCAACCGACTTGCGCTCCGCAAAGGGTGTCGAAGCCGGAGGATCGATGCGTTCAGCTGTCATGCGGTGAGATGGGCGGGCCCGTTCGGACAGGCCGGGGGCAAGGCTAGGGAGCGCTTCCGTGTTGGTCAATCGCCCTCGCATCGCTGAGGCATTGATCCTGGCTCCGTCCGGCATGCCTGTGCGCCGGAGAGGCCGGACCGGACGCGAGTCCATGGCGGGGCAGGCGGCGGGCGTTGACATCGATTCCGATGGCGGAAATAGTGGGGGCCAGTCGATGAACCACCGCCTCCCTCTCCCGGCCCTTCTGATCCTAGCGTCCATGGGAGCCACCCTGGCGCAGCAAGTGGACTTCAAGGAGGAGGTCAAGCCGATCCTGGAGACTGCCTGCCTGAGTTGCCACGGCAGGGACAAGCCCAAGGGGGGGCTGAGCATCCACACCCGGGAAGCCACCCTGGCAGGGGGGGACAGCGGAGCCTCGGTGATCCCGGGCAAACCGGAGGACAGCCTGCTCTACACCCTGACCATCCTCCCCCCCGACGATATCGACATCATGCCTCCCAAGGGAGATCCCCTCGCCTTCGAAGAGACGGAGACCCTTCGGCGCTGGATCGAGCAGGGTGCCCTCTGGCCGGGGGGGGTGGAGCTCGAAGCGGTCCAGAAGGTGGATTTCGTGCGCGACATCCAGCCCCTTTTGGAGACGCACTGCGTGGCCTGCCACCGGGAAGGGCACGACGATGGCGGGCTGCGGCTGGACCACCAGCCAGGAGCGATGGCGGGAGGAGAATCGGGACGTGGCATCGTGCCCGGAAAGTCCAGCGCCAGCATGATCTACACGGCGACCATCCTGCCGGAGGATCACGACGACCTCATGCCTCCCGTGAGGGACGGAGGCCCTCTGGACCGCAGGCTCACCCGGCTCCTGCGGCAGTGGATCGACCAGGGAGCCCTCTGGCCCGAGGGCCTGATCCTTACCCCTCGGGCAAAGGACGCCATTGCTGCGTCCGTGGACATGGACCTGGTCCGGCAGATCCACCAGTCCATCGTGGCCGGCTCGACGGTCAGCGAGGAATCGGAGATGCGGCCCTACACCGAGAAGATTCCCGGAACGCGGGTGGAGTTCGACATGGTGCCCATACCCTCGGGAAGCTTCCTGATGGGGAGTCCGCCCGGCGAGGCGGGCCGGGCCGAGGACGAGGGACCGCAGGCGCGGGTCGCGATCGCTCCCTTCTGGATGGGGCGCTGCGAGGTGACCTGGAACGAGTACGAGCTCTTCATGTACCCGGAGGAGATGAAGCGAATGCAGCTCCTGGCAGGCGCCCAGGTGGACAATCCCGTCGCCGACGCGGTCACCAAGCCCAGCAAGCCCTACGTGGAGATGAGCTTCGGCATGGGGAAGGACGGCTATCCGGCCATCAGCATGACCCAGCATGCGGCCAACAAGTACTGCGAGTGGCTCAGCGCGGCCACCGGCCACTACTACCGGCTGCCCACCGAGGCGGAATGGGAGTACGCCTGCAGGGCGGGCACGGCCACTGCCTGGTCCTTCGGCGATTCGGCCGACCAGCTGGGCCAGTACGCCTGGTACCAGGACACCAGCGACTTCAAGTACCAGAAGGTGGGGCGGAAGAAGCCCAATCCCTGGGGCCTGCACGACATGCACGGAAACGTCTCCGAGTGGACCCTCGACCAGTACGATCCCGGAACCTACTCGGTCCACAGCCAGTCCGGGGAGCTCTCGAATCCCTGGATCCCCTCGAGCGCCCCCTACCCCCACAGCGTGAGGGGAGGCTCCTGGATGGACGCCCCCGAACTGCTCCGCAGCGCCGTCCGCTTCCAGTCCCATCCGGACTGGAAGATGCAGGATCCCCAGCTGCCCAAGAGCGTCTGGTACCACACCGACGCCCAGTTCCTGGGCTTCCGGGTAGTGAGGCCGCTGGCCATCGACCCTCCCGAGACTCTGGCTCGCTACTGGACAAACGGAGTCGAACTGGACTAGCCTCGAAGGCCGATTCCGCCAGCAAACCTCCCGGCCTCCAGGGCCGGACCTTTGGAACCACGCACCATGACAGATAGCAACGACGCTCCCGGACAGGAGAGCCCGCTCTCGCGCAGGCGCTTCATCAAGACCGGCTCCAAGGCCCTGGCCGCAGGCGGAGTGCTGGCCTCGCTTCCTTCCGCAGGAGTCTTCGCCGCCAGCGACGACGAGCTCAAGATCGCCCTCATCGGCTGCGGCGGCCGGGGCACCGGAGCCGCCGCCCAGGCCCTGTCCACCTACCAGCAGGGACCGGTCAAGCTGGTGGCCATGGCCGACGCCTTCGAGGACCGGATCCGGCGGAGCCTGGAGAACATCCAGAGGAACCATCCCGACCGGATCTCGGTGACCGAGGAGAGCATGTTCGCCGGCTTCGACGCCTACAAGCAGGCCATCGCCATGGCCGACGTGGTCATCCTCACCACTCCTCCCGGCTTCCGCCCCATCCACTTCGAGGAAGCGGTGATGCAGGGCAAGCATGTGTTCATGGAGAAGCCGGTGGCCACCGACGCCCACGGGGTCCGCAAGGTCCTGGAGGCGGCCCGGATCGCCAAGGAGAAGAACCTCAAGGTGGGGGTCGGGCTGCAGCGCCGGCACCACGCCGGCTACATCGAGACCATCAAGCGGCTCCAGGACGGCGCCATCGGGGATCTGATCGCCATGCGGGCCTACTGGAACGGGAACACCCCCTGGGTGAGACGCCGCGCCGACCTGGAGCGGCAGTACGGCCGCAAGCTCACCGAGATGGAGTACCAGATGCGCAACTGGTACTACTTCAACTGGATCTGCGGGGACCACATCACCGAGCAGCACATCCACAACCTGGACGTTATCAACTGGCTCAAGGACGGCTATCCGGTCAGCGCCAACGGCATGGGCGGCGCCGAGGTGCGGGTGGGAATCGACTTCGGCGAGATATTCGACCACCACTGCGTGGAGTACACCTACGCCGACGGCTCCAGGATGTTCAGCCAGTGCCGCCACCAGGTCGGGTGCTGGAACTCGGTCTCGGAGCATGCCCACGGCAGCAAGGGACGCTCGGAGATCAACCGGCAGACGATCCATCCCGCGGATGGCCAGGCCTGGAGGTTCGGAGGAGGCGCGAAGAACCCCTACCAGCAGGAGCACGACGACCTGTTCCATGCCATCCGCAACAACGAGCCCTTCAACGAGGCCGAGTACGGGGCCAAGAGCTCGATGACCTCGATCCTGGGACGCGAGGCCACCTACTCCGGCAAGGTGGTGGAATGGGACGCGGCCCTGGCACGGGAGAAGTCGATCCTTCCCGAATTCTTCGCCTGGGACGCCCCCACGCCTTCCAATCCCGGCCCCGACGGACTCTACCCCCACCCCGTCCCCGGGCAGTACGCGACGGGCTGAGGCCCTCCTCCGGCAACGACATGGCGCCTCCCGATCGGCTCAGGATCGGGAGGCCTTTCGCCTCGGGGCGGTGGACCTGGTCAGGGATCCCATACCCAGACTCCTGCGGCAGATGGCCCTGCCGGCCAGCGTGGGATTCTTCTTCAGCACCATGTACAACGTGGTGGACACCTGGTACGCCGGGCTGTACTCCACCGAGGCCCTTGCCGCACTCTCGCTCTCCTTCCCCATCTTCTTCCTGATCGTCGCCCTGGGCCTGGGGGTGGATCAGGGAGCCACGGCCCTGGTCTCCAACGCGCTGGGCGAGGGCAGCCCCGGCAGGGCCTTCCGGTGGTTCGTCCAGTCGATCTCCTTCGGCCTGCTGCTGTCGGTCCTTCTGAGCCTGGCCGGATGGCTGGCCACTCCCTGGCTCTTCATGGTTCTCGGAGCCCAGGACGGCTACCTCCGGCTCTGCCGGGACTACATGGACACCATCCTGCTGGGCACGGTGTTCGTGGTGCTGCAGTACATCCTCAACGCCTCGCTCAAGGCCCAGGGGAAGACCCGGCCCTTCTGCCATGTGCTCATCGCCGGATTCCTGCTCAACATCGTCCTCGATCCCTGGTTCATGTACGGCGGCCTGGGCCTTCCCGCCATGGGGATCCGGGGGCTGGCCCTGGCCACGGTGGTGATCCAGCTCTTCGGCTGCGTCTGGCTGCTGGCGTCCCTCTCCCGCACCCCCCTCTGGAAGCCGATCCGCTGGAGGGATCTCCTGCCCTGCCGCCGGGACTACGCCTCCATCGCCTTCCAGGGCCTTCCGGCCGGGCTGAACATGACCTCGGTGGCCCTGGGCATCTTCCTCATCACCTGGTTCGTCAGCCGCTTCAGCTCCGAGGGGGTAGCGGCCTACGGCATCGCCGTCCGGATCGAGCAGATCGTCCTCCTGCCCACCATCGGCCTGAACATCGCGGTCCTGGCCCTCACCGGCCAGAACAACGGGGCGAGGCGCTACGACCGCATCCGGCAGGCGATCAACACCAGCATGGCCTGGGGGATCGCGATGATGGCGGCGGGTGGCATTCTCCTGCTCCTGCTGGGCAGGCCGCTCATGGATTTCTTCACCGAGGACCCCGAGGTCGTGGACATCGGCAGCGGCTACCTCCGCGTCGCGGCCATCACCCTGTGCGCCTACGTCGTCCTCTTCCAGACCGTGTTCATGCTCCAGGGGCTCAAGCGGCCCATGTTCGCCCTGTGGCTGGGGCTGATCCGCCAGCTGGCCGCCCCCTGCATCGTCTTCTACCTGCTGGCCTTCAGGCTCGACTACCAGCTGGCGGGGATCTGGTGGGGCATCTTCCTGGTCAACTGGGCGGCCGCGGCCGGGACCTGGTTCTACGGCAGGGCGGTGCTGCGGGAGATCTCGGGCAGCGGCCATGGCCCTCCGGACCAGGAAGGCGCCCGCGCCTGAGCGCCGGACTCGCGGGAGCCGAGCGGAGGCCGGCGGCTCCCTGGCCCGCAGGTAGGGGGCCGTTCGAAAGAAGGGGCGGCACGTCCCTTTCCGGTTCCAGGGCTCTCGGGCTGGGGATCGGCCGGAATCGGCAGTGCCGGGCGCAGCCCGCTGCCGGAACGCCGGCGCGCTCCGACCAGGCTGCTGCCTGAGGGACGAGGAGCCGTCGGCCCGGAAAGGACCGAGCCGCCGCTCGGGATCGATGGCGGTTCCAGAGGGAGCCGATCCGGCAGGGACGAGCGCGCAACTGCCCAGGCCTGCCGGAACGAACCGGGAACGGCAGGCGCCTTCCCGCTGGAGGAGGCGTTCCTCAGCTGCCTTGCACCGGTTCGCCTTTCCAGCCGGGAGCGCGGGGAGCTCCAGGCGGTGCAGCAGGCCGCCCTGGATGCCGCGGCTGGGCGTCTGCGCAGCCATCGGACGGGAGGGCGAGGGCGAAGCCGCAGCGGCCGGCCGAAGAACGGGCCGTCTGGAATCCCTCGGACGTACGGAAGCCCAGCTACGGGCCTGCCTGCCGCTGGCGGATCTCCTCCAGGACCCGGCCGGCGGCCACGAGCTTGCGGTGGACCCGCTCCAGGGGTGGATGGCGCAGGGTCCCGCCCAGGTACCTCCCCTCGAACGCCCTGTCGATCCAGACGGCGGCCTCGGCGAGGTTGCCTTCCCTCCAGCAGGTCTCGAGGATCAGGGCGAGGATGCGGTGGGGCTGACGGGGGTCGAGATCGAAACGGACCGGTCCGCCCTCGGCGCCCGGCATCAGGCCCAGCTGGGCCAGCTCGAGGAACCGCTCCCTCTGTCCGCCGTCCCAGGCCAGTTCGGCCAGCCACAGGCGCCCCAGGCGCTGCAGGGAGGGTTCGGCCTCCATCGCCTCCCCGATCCGCTCCGCGAGCACCTCCCGGGGGGGAAGGTGGAAGACGCTGCGGGCGAGCCGGTAGCTCTCCATGGCGTAGATCAGGGTGCGGTTCAGCAAGGCCGGGGAGGATCCCGCCTGCTCCAGCATGGTCTTCCGGTGCCCCTCCAGGAAGGACAGCTCGGCCTCCAGGGGGGAGCGGGACAGGGCCAGGCGGGACGAGGCCTCGGCGGCGCCCGCATCGGAAGGGAAGCGGGCGCTCCATTCGGAGAGGAGGGAGCGCATCAGGCGCGGGGAGGGGATCCGGTGCGCCTGGTGGAAGGAGCCGATCTCCGCGTAGTCCCCGGCCTGGAGCGGGCTGGACTGGAGATGGCGGCCCAGGAGCAGCCGGGGCCGGGCCGAAAGCCTCTCGTCGGGGATGTCCAGGGAGCCCCCGCGGCCCGGGAAGCTCCTCTGGATCCGCTGGTCCAGCAGAGGCTGGGACTGGGTGTGGAGGAGAGCGAGATCGCTGGGAACGACGCCTCCGTTGGACGGGGAGATCCGCTCCAGCATCAGCAGCGTGGCCGGACGGGTGATCCCCAGATCCTCCAGGGACTGGCGCAGCGCCGGCTTGCGGAAGGCCTCGAGGGGATCCCCGCTCCAGGGCGCTTCCGAGGCCACCAGGATCCCCTCCCCCAGCTTGGCCTGCCACAGGCCCACCTGGGGAAAAACCGACGACAGGGTGGCCAGGATCGTCTCGAGGGCGGGCCCGTCCAGCTCGTCGAGCGGCAGGCGCTGGGCCAGGAGGCCCCCGGGCCGCAGCGCCTCCCGGCAGGCCAGGTAGTGCTCCCGGGTGAACCACCAGCTCCCTTCCAGCAGTCTCGGCGCCCCGTGCACGATCACGTCGCAGGGCTGGGCCCGATCGCGGAGGAAGAGCGCCGGATCCCGGTTCAGGATCCTGAGCCGATCGTCCTCCAGCGCTCCCTCGTTCCAGGGGCGGAGGAACGCCGAGGCGCGGACCACCTCGGAGAGGGGCTCCACCAGATCCACCCTGCGCACCGAGTCGTGCTTCAGGATGGAGGCGGCGGTGATGCCGCAGTCCATGCCCACCAGCGCCACCTCCCGGGCCTCTCCGTGGAGGAGGAGCGGCAGATGGCCCGCCAGGCTCTGGGGCAGCCGGTCCTGCAGGGTGGTGGAGAGGATCCGGCCGTTGACGCGCAGCGAGAGGTTCCTGGCCTCCTGGGGATCGTGGGAGAGCACGGCGACCGAGGCGCCGGGCCCCTCCAGCTGGAGAAGCGGGCGGGCATGCTCCCAGATCCGGTGGATCTCCCCGAGGCTGCGGGGTAGGGGCCGGCGCATCCAGGCGATCTTGGCGATCTGGTCCTGCCACACCCCCGCCAGCACGCTGGTCGCGATGGAGATGTACAGGACGGCTCCCAGGGGCAGGGCCGCCGCCGCCAGGCCGCGGCCCTGCCTCGGAGCCATCAGCCAGGCGCCGGAAACCCAGAGCGCCGAGGCCCCCGCCGCCACTGCTGCCGGGACGCCCCAGTGCGGCGTGGAGATCCAGGCGGCCCAGCACAGTCCGGGGAGCGCCGCGGCGGCCGCCGCGGGCGCATCCGCCGCCCGATCGCTCCGGAAAAGCAGCGCTCCCGCGAAGAAGGCCGGCAGGAAGACCACCGGAGCGCAGGCGAGGAAGCGGATCCCGTGGAGCAGGAGCCCGGCTTCCCCCTCGGGATCGAGCTGGCCCAGCCACCGGACGTGCAGGTAGGCCATGGGGCTCCACAGGCACATCGAGAGAGTGGCGGCGGCCCCGCCCAGCAGAAGGCACAGTCCCGGATCCGCGAGCCGGGACCGGACCGGGACCAGGCATCCGGTACCCAGTCCCGCGGCCAGAACCGCCAGGAACAGGGCCTGGCTGAGGGATCCGCCCCCCGTGGAGAGATGGAACCACCGCCACGCGCCCAGGAGGACGAGGGTGGAGCCCATGGCCATCGCCATTGCGGGCCAGACCGGCCCGCCGGAGCCGCCGTCCTTCGGCGGCGCGCTCCGGGGCCGCTCGTCGAGGATGCGGCCTGCCAGGAGGGCCCCTGCGGCCAGCAGCAGGTGGACGAGGGCCGAGACCAGGAGCGCTTCCTGCCGCTGGAAGGATCCGAAATCGGCCCACACGATCCCGGCCGCGGCTCCCAGGGCCAGCGGGGGCAGGGCGCACCGGCGCTGCGGATAGGCCGCGGGCAGCCCCCCGGCGAGGAAGGCGGGAGGGAGGAGGACGAGGGGGACCAGCCAGGAAGGCAGGATCCCCCCGGCCAGCGAGGCCAGCGGGGAGAAGAGGGCGGCGCAGAGGCCCAGGCCCGCTCCCAGCCAGCCGGTGGCGGCCAGGGTCCGGGATGCCCGCCCCTCAAGGAGGAACGCCCCCAGTGCCAGGCCCCCCAGCGCCACCGAGAGGGCCCAGAGAGCCGGCCCGGCGCCGCTACCGGCCAGAGGGACGAGGACGTGCAGGCCGGTGCGGAAGAAGAGCCCCCCCGCCACTCCCGTGGCGAAGAGCAGCAGAGCGGACAGCAGGAAGGGATGGGGCATGGAGGCGTCCCCCCTACTGGCTGAGGATGCGCATGAGCTGGGCGCAGGCATAGGCGGCGTATGTGCCCACCCCGTAGCCCAGGACGGCCAGGAGGACGCCGACAGGGGCCAGCTTGGGATGGAAGGAGCCGGCCACCACCGGAGCGGAGACCGCCCCGCCGATGTTGGCCTGGCTTCCCACCGCGATCAGGAAGAATGGCGCTCGCAGCAGGAATCCGGCCCCCACGACGAACGCCGCGTGCACCAGGATCCAGACGCCCCCCATGAGGAAGTAGTTCGCGTTGTTGTAGACGGAGCCGATATCCATCTTCATGCCGATGGAGGCCACCAGCAGGTAGAGGAAGACGGTTCCCATGCGGGAGGCCCCGGCTTCTTCCAGCCGGGCGGCCGGGGTGAAGGAGAGCAGGATCCCGCAGCCGGTGGCGATCACCACCAGCCAGAAGAAGCTGCTGGTCAGGCTGAACTGGGCCAGATAGGGGGCGTTTTCCTGGATCCAGGACGACAGGAAGCCGGCCCCGAGATGGGCCAGCGCGGTCACCCCGAAGCCCGCCGCCAGCAGGGCAAACCAGTCGGCCGCCGCAGGCGCCCTGGCCCGGCCCGCTCCCTCGGCCACCCTGGCCTTGAGCTCCTCGAACCATTGGGGGTCGGCCCCGACCAGCCGGTCGATCCTGCGGGCTCGGGGGATGCAGAAGAGCAGGCAGGCCATCCAGACGTTGGCCACCAGCACGTCCACCGCGATCATGGCGCTGAACATCTGGTCCCCCACGTCGAACATCTCCTTCATGGCGGTCTGGTTGGCGCCGCCGCCGATCCAGGAGCCGGCCACCGTCGCCATCCCCTTCCAGGCATCCTGCTGGGAAGGGTCCCCGGAATCCCAGATCCCGTGCTTCATGAACAGCAGGCTGGCCACGCCCCCGGCCACCACTCCCAGGGTTCCGGCCAGGAAGACCCCCACCGCCTTGGGGCCCAGCCGGAGGATGGCCGGCAGGTTCAGGCTCAGGGTGAGCAGGACCAGGCTGGCCGGCAGCAGGTAGCGGGAGGCGAAGAAGTAGATCTGGCTCTCTTCGGGATTCCAGACGCCCGCGCGGGTGACCAGGGAGGGGAGGAAGTAGCAGAGCAGCAGGGGGGGGACGACGCCGTAGAAGCGCCGCAGGAGCCGGTGCGGATGGTTCGCGGTGTAGAAGACCAGCGCCAGGATCGTGCAGAGGATCCCCAGCACCACAGCGTCGTTGTCGGTGGGAAACACGGCGGAATGCCCCTCCCTACGGGACCGGGGCCGGCGGGGGCGCGGCCCTGCGGGCCCCGGGCAGGGCTCCGATCGCCGCCGGCGTTCTGGTCGCGACCATCCGGAAGGCTCCTTCGGCTCCCCCGCCTACCGGCTGTCCCTCTGGGAGGCGAGGAACAGGTAGGCGGCCACCAGGACGAAGGGGATCAGCGAAACGTACCTGCCGTAGACGGGCTCGTCGTCGCCAGGGACCACCTGTGTGACGATGAGAAGGGCGACCAGCACGCCCATTAGCGCTTCGCCGGCGATCAGGCCCGAGGAGATCAGCACCCCTGAATCCGTCCCGCTGCCGGACTTGCCCCTGAAGCTCTCCACCCCCCAGCGCACCAGCCCTCCTATCAGGATCGGGGTGGACAGCTCGATGGGGAGGTATATGCCCACCGCCACCGGCATGAGGTGGAGGCGGAAGGTGCTGCCCTGCAGGCGGAGGACGGCGTCCAGGGCCAGCACGGCCAGCCCCAGGACCATCCCGTAGGCGATCATGCGGTAGGGCAGGATCCCGTCGCCGAACAGGCCCTCGGCCAGGCTGGCGAACAAGGAGGCCTGGGGGGCCTTCAGATCTCCCTCCGCCCCGATTCCGTAGGCCTCGTTGAGCAGCGAGAGGACCGGAGCCAGGACTCCGGCGCACGCCACCACCCCGACCACCTGGCCCCACTGCTGCCAGCGGGGGGTCGCTCCCACCATCAGGCCGGTCTTGAGGTCCTGGGAGCAGTCGCCCGAGATGCAGGCGGCGCAGCAGACCACGGCCGCCACCCCCAGGACAATGGCGATCGCCTGGGAGCCCTGGTAGCCGAGGGCCAGGAAGAGGAGCGCGGTGAAGAGGAGCGCCGAGATGGTCATGCCCGAGACGGGGTTGTTGGAGCATCCCACCAGGCCCACGATGTAGCTGGAGACCGCAACGAAGAGGAAGGAGAGCAGGATCATCACCAGGGTGGAGAGGAGGGTGATGCCCACGCCGTCGAGGAAGAAGTAGTAGACTCCGAAGGTGAGCACGGAGGCGACGGCGAAGAGCAGCAGGAGCCCCCCGAAGGAGAGCTCCTGCTCGGTCCGGTCCCTCCCCTCCCTCCGGGGCCCCTTCCAGGCCGCCATGATGTGGCCCAGTCCCGACGCGATGCCCTTGCGGACCGAGAATATGGAGGCGATCCCCCCCACGATCATGGCTCCCACCCCCAGATACCTTATCTGCCCGCTCCAGACCTCGTAGGCTCCCTCGGCGATGTCCGGGGCTTCCGGAGGGTCCACCATGGGCATGGCCACCATCCAGCCGATGAAGCCTCCCAGGAAGACCAGGGCCGCGATGCGCAGGTGGACGATGTAGCCCACTGCCAGCAGGGCGGGGGAGAGTCCCAGGCCGAATCCCCAGTAGCCCCTGTTCGACATCCCCGCCCAGAGGATCTTTCCATGGACCAGGCTGAGCCCGCTCTCCAGGAACTTGACCGCCCCGCCGATCAGGCTTCCCCACAGCAGGTGGACGATCCCTCCGGACTTCTCCGCGGACTCCTCAGATCCCGTCTTCAGAACGGAGGCGCAGGCCACTCCCTCGGGGTAGATCAGATCCTTTCGCTCCACGATCAGGGCCCGCCGGAGGGGGACCATGAACACCACTCCGAGGAGGCCTCCCGCCATGGCGATGAGGGTGGTCGGCCAGAACTCGAAGCCGGTCCAGGTAGCGGTGATCACCAGGGCCGGTATGGTGAAGATGATGCCCGCCGCGAGGGACTCGCCGGCGCTGGCGACGGTCTGCACCAGGTTGCTCTCCAGCAGGCTCCTGCGCCGGAGCACTCCGCGGAACACCGCCATGGCGATGACCGCGGCCGGGATCGACGCGCTGATGGTCATGCCCGCGTAGAGCCCCAGGTAGACGTTGGCCGCGGTCATGACCACCGCCACCAGGATCCCGGTGGACAGGGCCAGAAGCGTGAATTCCCGAAGGCGGCTCATCCGGAGGGATTCAGTTGTCCTCGGGCAGGAAGGAGTAGTCCCGGGAGTAGCCCAGCTGCTGCTCGGCGAAGTCGTCGGGGTAGCTGATCAGCACGTCGGCGATCCGGCCCGAGGCGTCCCTCACCGGCTCGAGCCGGGGATTGATGAATCCCGAGTAGGGGGCCAGCCCGAGGGCCTCCACCCGCTGGAGGACCTCCCGGTGCAGATCCGGATCCACCCGGACCCCGTAGCGCTCCACCAGGGCCTGGCCGGCGGCGAAGTCCCCTTCCGACTTGATCCGCTGGATCTCCCGGAGCATCTCCCCGAAGAGCCGGGTCAGCGCGGGATAGTCCCGGATCTCCGCGTAGGACTTCCCGCCGCGCCGCACCAGCTCGACCACTTCGGCGCCGCCCTTCTCGAGCGCACACCGGCAGATCAGCTGCCGCATGCGCATGTGGTCCTGCTCGAGGTTCTCGCCCGGCTCGATGCGCCGCAGCTGGACCAGGAGGCCGTTGCGCAGGTAGCTCTGGAGGGACTCCCGGCCCGCCTCCACCGAGGGCAGCACCCCCAGCTCCACCAGCTTGGGGCTGGTGGCGAAGTAGAGGGCCACCAGGTCGGCACGGGCCTCCTCGATGGTGGAGGCGTAGGACCTGAGGGTCTCCTTGGGAGTCCCCACCCCGGGGTTGATCCGGCCCGAGGCGTGGCCGATCACCTCGTGCATATCGACGTGCAGGCTGTGGTTGAGGGCTCCCCACCTGCGGGAGAGGGCGGCCTCCTCCGCGCTGGCGGCGAACTCCTCCAGGAGGCCGTCGTCCCTGGACGCCTCCTCGTGGGCCTGGACGATGTTGGCCAGGGTCACCGACTTGGATCCGTGCCGGACCCGGATCCAGTTGGCGTTGGGAAGGTTGACCCCGATGGGGGACGACGGCGATACGTCCCCGGCGTTCATCACCACGTTGATCACCCGGGCCGAGATGCCCCGGACGTCCTCCTTCCTGTGGGCCGGCATGATCGGCGAGTTGTCCTCGAACCACTGGGCCTGGCTGCCGATGGCGTCGATGCGGCGGGAGGCCTCGGGATCGCGCAGCGAGACCATGGCCTCGTAGGATCCCCGGTAGCCCATCGGGTCCCCGTAGACCTCGATGAAGCCGTGGATCACGTCCACCAGGGAGTCCCGGTCCTCCACCCAGGCGACGCTGTAGTGGTCGAAGGTGCGCAGCTGGCCGGTCCGGTAGTAGGAGACGAGCAGCTCCAGGGCCCGCCGCTGGCGGGCGTTCTCGGCCACCTCGGCCGCCTTCTCCAGCCACCCCACCATGGGAGCGATGGCCTCCCCGTACATGCCCCCCAGCTTCCAGGTCCTCTCGTAGATCCTTCCGCCCTCCCGGATCAGCTTGGAGTTGAGCCCGTAGGAGATCGGCTGCTCGTCCCCTTCGGGGATCATCGCCTGGTAGAAGAGCTCCACGTCGAGCCGGCTGAGCCCCTCGTAGTAGTTGTTGGCCGAGTCGGCCACCGGATCGGCCCCTGCGTCCTTGTTGACCCGGCGGGAGTCCACCTCGGGATCGAACAGGATGGGACGGAGGCGGAGGAACAGGTCCCTGGGCGTCTCCCCCTCGCCGAGGGGCAGCAGCCCGGGATCGGAGCCGAGCACCAGCTCCTCGAGGTAGGCCGGGGGGAATCCGGGAGCGAACTTCCGGGTGGAGTAGTGGTGGTGGATCCCGTTGGAGAACCACACCCGCTTCAGGTAGACCACGAAGGCGTCCCACTGCCCGCCCGAGCGCTCCCCCCGGTAGCTGCGGTAGGCCGCCTCCAGGGTGCGCCGGATCCGCAGGTTGTGGTGGTAGTTCTGGTCGTAGATGATGTCGCGGCCCGAGAGCCCCGCCTGGGCCAGGTAGTAGAGCAGGCGCTTGTGCTGCAGGGGGAGCTCCTCGAACCCGGGCACCTGGTAGCGGAGGATCCGCACGTCGGCGAAGCGCTCGGTCTGCCACCGGAAGCCCCCGCCCGGCTCCTCCCCCTCCGCCGGACCCGCTTCCGCACCCATCGCCACCGCCATAGCCAGCCACCAGGACATCGGAGGATTCTCCCGGCGGGTTCGTGATCGAAGTCAAGCAGATTCCCGGCAGGAGGGCTCCCTGCCCTCCTGCCGGGACCGGATCGGGGCGGCGGCGGGACCGTGCCGGCCGCGTTGGCCGGGAGCCGGAAGACGGCGGCCTCCGGTCCTTCTTGACAGCGCCCCCTCCCACGGTTCGAATCTGCCAGCTTGTGTCCTGCTCCCTGACTTTCGGCCGGCCCGGGCCCGGATGAGGATCCCCGACGAGATCGGGGCCCGCTTCGGGCGGCTGCGGCGCCGGCTCCGGAAGGTGGAGACCCTGGCGGCGGCCCTGGCGGCGCTCCTCCTCCTCGAGCTGTCCTGGTGGGCCGTGTTCCTTCTGGACCGGTTCTGGGACACTCCCGCCCCGCTGCGACACGGGCTGCTCCTGGCCGGAACGGGAGGGGCCCTGCTCTGCCTGGCGGCCTGGACCGTCCGCTGGAAGATCCGCCCTCCCGGGATCGAGAGCCTGGCCCGCCGGGTGCAGTGCCGCTTCCGCACGCTGGGGGACCGGCTCCTGGGCATGGTGGAGCTGGCCGACCCCCGCCGGCGCCCTCCCGGCTTCTCCCCCGAGCTATACCAGGCGGCCATCGATCAGGTAACCGAGGCGGCCGCGGGCTACGACTTCGCCCAGTCGGTCTCCAGCCGCAGGGCCGTGCGGCTGGCCTGGGCGGCCGCGGTCCTGCTGGGGATGGCCGCTTGCGCCGCGGCGGTGGTTCCGGGAGCCGCCGCCAGCGCCTTCTGGCGGTGGGCGGCCCTCGGCCAGGACGTCCCTCGCTACACCCTGGTCCGCATCGCCGGCCTGGAGGCCGAGGGGGTGGTGGTCCACAGCGAACCCTTCGTGGTGCGGGGCCGGGTCGGCTACCGGTCCTTCTGGAAGCCGTCGGAGGTCGAGGCCCGCTTCGGCCGGGAGCGGCCGCTGGAGGCCCGGATCGAGGAGGGGATCCTCGAGATCGAGGTCCCCGGACAGCACCAGCGGCGGGAGCTGGAGGTCCGCCTGGGCGACGCCTCAGCCCGCCTGCCCCTCGTTCCGGTGTTCCGTCCCAAGCTGATGGAGGTATCGGCCACGGCCCGGCTTCCCGGATACCTGGGGCAGCCGGACCGGCGCTCGGACATCGGGACGGGAGTGCTGGAGGTGCCCGAGGGCAGCCGTGTCTCGCTCGAGGGCGAGGCCAGCCGGAGCCTCTCCCGGGCCACCCTGTTCTGGGGAGGGGCCAAGGAGGAGTTGGAGGTGGAGGGAGGCCTGTTCCGGGGACCGGACCTGCCCGTGGAGGAAGTCCACTTCGCCACCCTGGACTGGCGGGACGTCCTGGGACTGGCGCCCTCCAGGCCCTGGGACCTGTCCCTGCGCCAGATCCCCGACCGGGCCCCGGCCATCGGGATCGAGGGCCTGGGCCAGGACATCGCGGTGCTCGACTCGGAGGTCCTGGCCCTTCCGGTCCAGGCCCGGGACGACTACGGAGTCAACCTGTTCGGGCTCGACTGGGAGGCGCCCGAGGGGGCCGCGGTCCCCGGCCTGGCTCCCGACGAGTTCCACGACAGCTCGCTCAGCCGCTCCCAGACCGAGCTCGAAGTCAACTTCTACTTCAGCCCCTCGCTCCACGGGATGGCGGCCGGGGACGTCATCGCCTTCCAGGGCTTCGTCACCGACTTCCTGCCCGGACGGGAGCCGGTCCGCACCCCGGCCTACCGGGTCCACGTGGTCAGCTCGGCCCAGCACGCCGAATGGGTGCGCCAGCGCCTGGAGAGCCTGCTCTCCAACCTCGAGGAGATCGGCTGGCTCCAGGAATCGCTGCGGGCCTCGGCCGAAGGGCTCCTGTCCGATCCCGGGATCGAGGACGGCCGGGCCGGAGAGCGGCTCCAGGACCAGATCGGGGACCAGAACCGGAACGCGGCGCAGCTGGAGGAGCTCGCCAGCCAGGGCCTGGAGATCCTCAGGGAGGCCATGCGCAACAGCCGCTTCTCCGACGCCATCATGGAGGAGTGGAGCCAGACCCTCGGCCAGATGCGGGAGCTGGCCTCGCAGTCCATGCCCCGGGCCGCCGGGAGCCTCTCCCAGGCGGCGGCCCGGCCCCGGCAGCGGCAGCGCCATCTGGAGTCCTCGGTGCGCACCCAGGAGGAGATCCTGCAAGCCCTCGAGCAGATGCAGAGCCGGATCAACCGCGACCTCGACACCATGGAGGCCATGACCCTGGCCGACCGGCTCCGGACCATCGGCCGGGACCAGGCCCGGATCGAGGAGGCCCTGATGGACCAGGCGGGAGAGGACGTCCTGGGACGCTTCCCCGAGGAGCTGGCCCCCCGCCACCAGGCGGCCAACCGGCGGCTGGCCGAGGAGCAGGCGGCCAGCGGGGAGTCGGCCGGCGCCCTGCAGCAGGAGATCGGGCGGTTCTTCGAGCGCACCGGGGAGGAGCCCTACGGGGAGGTGGAGCGGGAGATGAAGGAGGCGGAGACCGTCGACAGCCTGCAGGAGATCGGGGAGCTGATCCGCCGCAACATCGCCATGCAGGCCACCGACTCGCTCTTCGACTGGGCCGCCCGCTTCGGCCGCTGGGCCGATCTCCTCTCCCCCCCCGAGGAGGACGGGGGAGGAGGCGGCGGCGGGGAGGGAGAGGGAGAGGATCTGACCCGGGAGCTCATGGCCCTGCTCCGGCTGCGGGAGCGGGAGCTGAGCCTGCGCATCCGCACCGAGCTGCTCGACCGCAGGCAGCAGGAGCTGGCGCGGGAGGAGCTGGACGTGCAGGCGTCCGGGCTGCGCGACGATCAGCGGGAGATCCGCGCCCGCGTGGACGAGGTGGCCGCCAAGCTGGCCTACCAGGACATCGAGACGGCGCTGCTGGAGACCCGGGACCACATGGACCAGGCCAGCGCCATGCTGGATGTCCCCCAGGTGGGGGACCCGGTGGTGGCCGAGGAAAACCTGGCCATCGACGCGCTGACCGACGCGATCAACCTGATCGTGGAGCAGGCCCGCCAGGGCGCGCCCGGCCAGTCGAGCCTGGCCCAGCAGCTGGCGATGATGATGGAGATGGCCTCCACCGGCCAGCAAGGCCCCGTCTCCCCCTCCCCGTCGGCCGGCGGCAACCCCTCGGGAGGCTCCACCGACCGCCCTCCCGGGGACATGGAGGGGGATCCCTCGGGGGGCCCGGACGCGGGCCGCTCCCTGCGGCGCAGCAGCGGGCGCCCCGACAGCCTGCCCACCGAGTTCCGTCAGGCCATGGAGCACTACTACCGGGAGCTGGACCGGATGGAGCCGGTCCTGGCTCCCGCCGAGGGGCCATGAGGATCGCCCCCCTGCTCTGCCTGCTGGCGCTGGGGGCGCCGTCCCCCCGGGCCCAGGAGCTCTTCGAGGGGGATCCCGATCCCCGGGCCTCCGACATCGACCGGATCTACGTCGGCGGGCTCAGGTTCCTGATGGAGACGCAGCGGGAGGACGGCGGCTGGCCCGACTCCCCCTACGGGAGCCAGCCCGGAGTGGTGGGCCTGGCGGTGACCAGCATGCTGGCCCGCGGCGACGATCCCAACACCGGCCCCTGGAGCCCGGGCATCGGACGGGGGCTGGAGCTGATCCTCGGCAAGCAGGACCCCTCGACCGGCTACATCGGGACCTCGATGTACAACCACGGCTTCGCCACCCTGGCCCTGGCCGAGGCCTACGGCGCGGTCGACGATCCCCGCCTGGGCAAGGCCCTGGCCCAGGCGGTGGCCCTGATCCTCGACTCGCAGCGGAACAACCCCAGGAACGCCTGGCGCTACTCCCCCGAGAGCAGGGACGCCGACACCACCGTGAGCGGCGCCCAGATGGTGGCGCTATTCGCCGCCCGCAACGCCGGGATCGGGGTCCCCGAGGAGGCCATACAGAAGGGGCTGGGCTTCTTCGAGTCCTGCCAGACCTCCGAGGGCGGCTACGGCTACACCTCGGCCTCGGGGCCCAACGGGCCGCGCACCGCGATCGGAACCCTGGTCCTGGCCCTGGCCAGGGAGAAGGACTCGGAGGCCTTCCGCAGGGCCTTCGCCTACCTGAGGAAGGCGCCCCGCTCCAGCTCCTACTACCAGTACCACCTGTACTACGCCTCCCAGGCCTTCTTCCACGCCGATCCGGCGGCCTGGGAGGCCTGGAACCGGAGCAACGTCGCCGAGCTGGAAAGATCCCAGAACCCGGACGGAAGCTGGAGCGGCCAGTTCGGGAGCACCTTCTGCACCTCGGCCTGCCTGCTCTCGCTGGCGCTCAACTACCGCTTCCTGCCCATCTATGAGCGGTAGCGGCAGGCCCGCCCTGGGGGCGGCCCTGCTGGCCTCCCTGCTCGCCCTTCCCGCCCAGGAGCGGGCGCTGCTCCTGGACGGCTCCCTTCTCCACGGGGAGCTGCGATCCCTCTCCCTGGAGGAGGGGCTCGTGTGGGAGCATCCCCACGCCCTGGAGCCCTTCGGCCTGCCGCTGGACCGCCTGGACTCGATCCGCTTCCCGCCCCGCCAGGACTGGCGGGGCGGGGAGGCGGCCCAGTGCCGATTCCGGTTCGTCAACGGCGACGAGATCTACGGCAGGCTCCTCTCCATGGACCGCCACCGGCTGGAGCTGGAGTGCCACTTCGGCGGCCCGTTCCGGGCCGACCGCTCCCAGGTGGAGAGCCTCACCTTCCTGCTCAACGGCTACCGGGTGCTCTACGAGGGCCCCAACAGCCTGGAGGAGTGGACCCGGGGCCAGAGCCCCAACGACTGGACCTACTGGGACGGGGCGCTGTGCGCCGAGAACCGGGGAATCATCGGCCGCCACATGGGGCTGGAGGACTCGGCCAGCCTCTCCTTCGACCTGGAGTGGCAGGACAGCTTCTACCTGACGGTGATCCTGCACACCTCCTCGGTGGACCGCCACGACTACCAGTCGGGCGCCTACCTTTTCTCGCTGCGTCCCGGCTCGGTCTCCCTGCAGCGCATCCAGCCGGGCTCGGGCACGGTGCAGCTGGGAAGCGAGAGCCTGGACGTGATGTCCCGGACCAGGAAGGCGCGCTTCGAGATGCGCACCCACCGCCAGAGCGCCACCTTCGCCCTGCTGGCCGACGGCCGCCCGGCCGCCTCCTGGAAGGATCCCCGCGGCTTCGTGGCCACCGGGGACGGGGTGGTCTTCTCGCTGTGGGGCTCCAACAGCCGGTCCAAGGTCTCCCTGAGCCGGATCCTGGTCACCGAATGGGACGGCGCCCCGGAGGCCCTCCCCGAGGAGGAGGCCTCCGGCCCGGACAAGGGGCTGCTGCTGGTCAACCAGGACCGGCCCTCGGGCCAGGTGCTGGACATGGAGGAGGGCCGCCTCCGCTTCCATCTCCGGGGGCGCAAGGAGGTGGCCATCCCGATGGAGCGGATCCGCCGGATCCAGCTCAACCCGCCCCGGGATCCCCCGCCCTCCCCCGAGCCCGGCAGCGTCCGGATCGGAATCTCGGGAGGCGGGCGCCTCACCCTGAGCCTGGAGGAGCTGGACCGGCGCCGGGTCCGGGGCCACAACCGGACCTTCGGGCCGGTGGCCATCGAGACCGGGCACATCCGGCTGATGGAGCTGAACCTGGACCACCCCCTGAGGGCCGGGGAGGGCTCCCCTCCCCCCTTCCCGTTCCTGGAGACGAGGTGAGGGCGCCGGGACCATCCCTCCTCCTGCTCGCCGCCCTCCTGGCCCTGCCGGCCCGGCCGGGGGAGGCCGAGGAGAATCCCGACCGGATCCTCTTCCACGACGGCGACCGGCTCTCGGGCCGCCTGGAGGGCGGCTCCCCCGGGACGGGGATCCTCTGGCGGCACGGCGAGGGATCGCCCCCCATCGTCTTCCGCTACGGGGCGGTCTCCGAGATCCGGCTGGGGGCCCGTCCCGCCGCCTCTCCCGCGGCGCAGGGCCGCTTCCGCTTCGCCAACGGGGACGTGGCCGAGGGGCGCCTCGTGGAGCTGGGCCCCGGCCACGGGGTGCTGGAGACTCCGGAGGGGAGCCGCCTGCGCTTCGGGCGCGGGGGCTGGCAGTGGGCCGTGTTCGACCGCCCGCCGGGCCGCACGGTCTTCTCCGGGCCCCGGGGCCTGGAGGGGTGGACCCGGAGCGAGGTGGAACTCGAGGACAGCCCCAGCGGCCACTGGGAGTACGCCAACGGGTACTTCTACGCCAGCGACACCGCCTCGATCGCCCGGGACATCCGGATGCCGGACCGGGCCCGGGTGGAGTTCGAGTACCACTGGCAGGGGATCCCCAACCTGGCCCTGGCGCTCTACACCGACTCCCTGGGGCCGATCAGCCTGGGGGACCTGGCGGGCCAGCCCGCCTTCTCCAAGTTCTACAGCGTGCAGTTCCTCTACAACTACGCCAACATCCTCCCGGTGGACCAGGCGGTGCCGCTGCAGCGGCTGGGCCTGGGGCAGATCCAGATCCCGTCGTTCCTCTCCGAGCGGAGCGCCCGCGTCGATCTGCGCATCGACCTCTCCGCCTCCAGCATCGCCCTGATCATGGACGGGGAGCTGATCAAGACCTGGACCGATCCGGCCGGCTCCGGGAACATGGGGACAGGGATCCGCCTGGTGCACCAGGGCCATGGATCGTCGGTGGCGGTGGGGAGGCTGCGGGTGAGCGAGTGGGACGGCAAGTTCGAGACCGCGCCCCGGCTGAGGCCAGCCGGAGCCGGCGATCTGGCGACCCTGCACACCGGGGAGAGCCATGCCGGCAGGATCCTCTCCCTGGCCGAGGGGACGCTGCGGCTGGAGGCCGCCGACGGAAGCCCGGCGTCCCTGCCGCTGGAGGACGTCGCCAAGATCGAGCTGGCGGGCGTCCCCGGCTCCCCCTCCCCCGGGCCGGACGGGGAGCCTGCGGCGCTGGCCCGGTCGGTCTCGGGACTCGGCCTGATGCGGCTGGAGCTCAGGAGCATCGGGGAGGGCCGGCTGCAGGGAACCAGCCCCAACTTCGGCGAGGTGGATCTCCCGCTGGAGGCCTTCGGGAGCCTCCAGCTCAGTCCCCGGTGATCCGGTAGAGGTGGGTCTTGGTGCGCAGCACCAGCGAGTCGCCGATCACCGCCGGGGAGGCCATGAAGCCTCCGTCCAGCCGGCTGGAGGCCAGCTCCCGGTACTCCCCCTCGGCGGCCACCACCGTGGTCTTGCCCTCCTCGCTGAAGAAGTAGATCCGGTCCTGGTGCAGCAGGGGGGAGGCCGAGTAGTTGCCCCCCACCCTCTCCTGCCACAGCACGGATCCGTCGCGGGCCGACACGCAGGAGGCGACCCCGCCGTCGTGGATCAGGAAGAGCATCCCGCCGTGGAGGATCATCGAGGGCTTGTTGGAGACGCTGCGCTGCAGGGTCCAGAGGACCCGGGGGCTCTCGCCGGGCTCGACGCACCACACCTCGCCCCGGGGGAATCCGGTGCAGTAGTAGATCCTTCCGGATCCCACCGTGGGCCGGGTGCTGGCCGAGTGGGAGACCCTCGACTCCACCCTCCAGAGCTCCCGGCCGCTGAGCGGATCGTAGGCGTAGAGGCACTTGGAGCCGATGCTCAGCAGGGCGGGCGTCCCCCCGAAGCGGGCCAGATGGGGGGTGGAGAAGGCCTTGCGCAGATCCCCGTCCATGATCGGCAGCCCGTCCTCGCCCAGGTCCTGGAAGTCGATCGAGCGGCGGGTGCGCCACACCGTCTCCCCGGTGCGCTTGTCCAGGGCGGTGACGAACTGGTGGTCGCTGCCGTCGTAGTTCATGATCAGCAGCCCGCCGAAGAGGATGGGCGAGGATCCCGCCCCCCGGAAGTGGTTGCAGCGGATGTCGGTGCGGGTCCACAGGACCCTGCGGTCGGAGAGGCGGATGCAGGCGGTCCCCTCGGCCCCGAAGGTGACGTAGACGTGCTCCGCGTCGGCCACCGGGGTGGGCGAGGCGTAGGAGTTGAACTTGTGGGCGAACTGGGGCTCCTCCACCCGGAAGAGCGCCTGATCGTGGAGGATGCGCCCGTCCCCGGCGTCCACCGCCAGCACCGAGAGCACCCTGCCGTCCTCGGTGGCGGTGGTCAGCCAGATCTCCCCGCCCGCCACCACCGGGGAGGACCACCCCCTGCCGTGCACGGCCTGCTTCCAGAGCACCCCGTCCTCCTCGCTCCAGCGCAGGGGCAGCTCCTGGGCGCTGGAGACCCCCTGGCCGGTGGGGCCCCGGAACTGGGGCCAGTCCCCGGCCGCCGCCATCGGGGCCAGCAACGCCACGGCCAGGCGCTCGAGGTGCTTCATGCCGGGACTAGATAGACCGGCGCCCGGGGATTCTCAAAGCAATTCTCCCCGGCCCGCCTGGCGGCCAAGGCCGGCTCCCCGGCCATCGGCGCAAGCCTGGCTCCGGCAAGCCCGCTGGGCCTTTCCCTGCCCGGAGCCCCCTCCCCTGCAATCCCGACAATCTCCCGCAACTTCGGCGGGAGCAGCAGCCGGGAGCGGCGCGCCAACGCCTGCCATCAGGGAAGATGCCGGCTTCCGCTGCGCCTGCGGCGCCGCCCGCCCGGCGATCCTGCGCGCAACAGACCCGGGGACGCGTTACGGCTCCTTCCCGCTCAGGCGCCCTTCTGGCCGGGGCGCACGCGGCCCTGCTTATCGCTTGCTGGCCGCGGCCCCGCCCCGGTAGTGTGCTCCGGCTTGAAAGTCCTGGCTCCGGCGCTAGCGCTCGCCTTCCTGCTCTGGAAGTCCGCCACACTCTTCGATCAGCCGTCGCCTCCCCTCCTGGCCATCCTTCTGGGCTACTTCCTCGGATCGCTGCCCTTCGGCTACCTGGCGGGACGATTGAGCGGGACCGATCTCCGCAGGCAGGGAAGCGGGAACATCGGCACGGCCAACGCGGCGCGCGTCCTGGGCAGGAAGATCGGTGCCGCGGTGCTGCTGCTGGACCTCCTCAAGGGCTTCGCCGCCTGCTGGCTGGCGTCCTGGATCCTGCCCGGCGAGGAGGAGGCGCGCCGCCTGGCGATCCTGGCGGGAATCGCCTCGGTGCTGGGACACGACTACACCTGCTGGCTGGGCTTCCGCGGCGGAAAGGGCATCGCCACCTCGGCCGGGGCCTTCCTGTGGCTGTCGCCGCTGTGCCTGCCGATTCCGCTGGCCGCCTTCGTGCTCCTGGTGGCCCTCACCCGCATCGTCTCGGTGGGATCTATGGGCGCAGCGCTGGCCCTGCCCCTCGGGACGTGGATCGCCGAGGGGCAGGGCCTTCTGCTCGAGGCCGCCCTGCTGATCGGCCTTCTGGCCGTCTACCAGCACCGGGACAACCTGCGGCGCCTGCGGAAGGGGACCGAGGCGGTCCTGGGCCGCAGCGGGGGATCATGAGGGTGGCGGTGCTGGGCGCTGGTTCCTGGGGGACGGTCCTGGCGGCGCTGGCGATAGAGAACGGGCACCAGGCCACCCTCTGGGGCCGCAGCGCCGGGCGCCTGCAGGACATCGCCGCTTCGGGAGAGAACTCCCGCTACCTGGCCGGAGTGGCCCTGCCCCGGGAACTGGCGACCGAGCCCGATCTCCAGCGTGCCTGCCGGGGGGCGGAGATCCTGGTCCTGGCCGTCCCCTCGAGGGGATTCCGCTCGGTCGTCGGCCGGCTGGGCTCCTTCGAAGGCCCGGCCGTCTCGGTGACCAAGGGCATCGAGTACGACACCGGGCTGACCATGGCCGGAATCCTGGACTCGCAGCTGGAGGGCGCGCTCCCCGCCACCCTCTCCGGCCCCACCATCGCCCAGGAGGTGGCCAAGGGGATGCCCGCGGCCGCGGTGGTCGCCAGCCGGCACGGGGAGGTGGCCCGCTGCGTGCGCAGCCTGTTCCATCGCCCGTCCTTCCGGATCTACACCTCCGGCGACGTGCTGGGGGTCGAGCTGGGCGGGGCCCTCAAGAACATCATCGCCATCGCCGCCGGAGTGGGGGACGGACTGGGACTGGGAGACAACACCAAGGCCGCCCTGGTCACCCGGGGGGTGGCCGAGATCCGCAGGCTGGGGGTGGCCGCCGGGGCCGAGGCGGAGACCTTCTCGGGACTCTCGGGCCTCGGGGACCTCACCGTGACCTGCTTCTCCCCGCTGAGCCGCAACCGGACCTTCGGCGAAGCGCTGGGACAGGGGCGTCCGGCCGAGGAGATCCTCCGCTCGAGCCGCTCGGCCGTGGAGGGGATACCCACCTCCCGCTCCGCCCGGAGGATGGCCCTCCGGCTCGGAGTGGAGACGCCCATCATCTCCGAGGTGCACGACATGGTCCACTGCGGCAAGCCCGCCCGCCAGGCCCTGCAGTCCCTCCTGGCACGCAACATGAAGCAGGAGGACTAGCGCATGCGCCAGGCCGCCAGCGTCTTGGGCCCCCGGGCGTAGAGCACCCCTTCGGCCAGAGCGGGGAAGGCGCGCACCCCGAAGGGGAGGATCTGGGCCCGGTCCAGCTCCCGGTAGGCCGCCGGGTCGGCCTCGATCAGGATCAGCTCCCCGTTCTCCTGCAGGATCAGCAGGCGATCCCCCGCCCCCAGCACGCTGCCGTTGCGGACGGTCTCGCGGCTCCAGCGAACCGTGCCGTCCTGCCAGGAGACGCAGCGCAGCGCAGCTCCCCTCTCCTGGCGTCCGTGGAAGCCGTAGAGATGCTCGCCGTGGCGCACCGGAGTGGCGTAGTGGGCGGAGAGGGAGGAGTCGCCGCTCCACACCTGGCGTGGAGCGGGACCCGAAAGATCCAGCAGGATCGCCCCCCTGCCGTAGCTGGTGGTGAGGAACACCTGGTCCCCCCGCACCAGCGGGGTGGCCGCGTTGACCGAGGCGCGGGCCCGGGGGCGCCACGGCCACTGGAAGCGCAGGGCGCCGCCGCGCAGGTCCACCGCCTTCATCCCCTCTCGGTCGAAGAACACGGCCAGGCGGGATCCACCGATGGTGGCCGCCACCGGGGAGGAGTAGCTGGCCTCGTCCCGGGAGGCCTTCCAGCGCAGAGCCCCGGTGGCTCGGTCCAGGGCGACGATGCCCCCGTGCACCGCGCTGCCGGGGCCGAGGATCACCAGGTCCCCCTCGACCAGCGGGGAGCAGGCCGGGCCGAAGAAGCCCTTGGACGCCCCCAGCTGCCGGCGGGTGTCCACCTGCCAGACGGGCCGGCCCGACTGGAGGTCCAGGCAGACCAGCAGTCCCTGGGCCCCGTGGGCGTAGAGACGGCCCCGGTAGGCGGCGGGGGTGGCCCGTGGCCCGTCGTCGAATCCGAAGTCGTCCCGGTAGTCGGTGGGCATGGAGTAGCTCCACTGGGTCCTGCCGGTGGCGGGATCCAGGCTCCAGACGATCTCCTCGCCGCCGATCCGGTGGTGGAGGACCACCCGGTCGACCAGGGCGACGGGGCCGCTGAAGCCGCTTCCCACCGGCCGCTCCCACAGCCTGGCCGGACCCTCCGGCGGCCAGGAGTCGGGCAGAGACTCCCCGGGAAGGGTTCCGTTGCGCAGGGGCCCCAGGAAGCCGGGCCATTCCCCGGCCCGGCCCGCAGCGGGCCAGAGCAGGACCAGGACCAGCGCGAGCGCCTCGAGCCCGGCCCGGCGAGCCCCGGCTGCGGATGCGGCGCAACTATTTCCAATCACGGTGTTTCCTGCTATAGTATCCACGATGGGAAGACTGTCATGCTAAAGTACCTGCTGGGCCTGGCCGCCCTGGTTCTGGTCGCGGCCCTGGTGATCCTCACCCGGTTCGACGGAGGCGAAGCCCCGACTCCCCCCTCGGCCAGCCCTGGCCCGAGCGGCCCGGTCCACATGGTGGAGGCCCCCAGGCCTCCCGCCATGAGCCAGTCCCCGCCCGCCGGCTCGCGCTATCAGCGGCTGATGTCCCAGGAGGATTCCGGGCCTTCGGAGCGGACCATGCAGGATCTCATGCAGCTGGCCGCGGGATCCGACCCCTCGGCCATGAGCTTCCGGGAGATCGAGACCCTGCTCCTGCGGCTGGAGAGGAGCCCGGAGGCGCAGCTGTCCCTGATCGAGCGGATCCGTGAAGAGCCGGACTCCCGCTGGAAGCCCCGGGAGAGGCAGTGGCTGCTGCGCCTTTCCGGCAGGCTGGCCGCCTCCCAGGACCCCGGGAAGGCCGAAGGCTGGCTGGCCCAGCTCGAACAGATCGAGGACCGGATCCACTTCGTCCAGGGAGCCTCGCTGGCCCGCGCCCGGGAGGATCGCGAGGCATGCCTGGCCTGGATCGGATCCCTCGAGGAGGAGGAGCTGAGGCAGCCGGCCTTCCATGGGACGGGAAGAGCCTGGGCCGAGGCGGATCTGCAGCAGGCCCTGGCCTGGGCCTCGTCCCTGGAAGGCGACCGGCGGCGCCACGCCCTGCAGGGGGTCCTCGGCCAATGGGCGGTGGAGGATCCCGAGGGAGCCTGGCTCTACGCCACCGAGGAAGCCGCCGATGAAGTCAAGGACGCCCTGCTGGTGGAGATGGCCTCGGCCGCCGCCCGCAGCGATCCGACGCAGTCGGTCCAGTGGGTCATCTCGGCCGGCCAGGATCCGATGCAGCTTCCGGTGCTGGAGGACGGCATCACCCGCTGGGCCGAGGAGGACTTCGAGACCGTCTCCTCCTGGTCCATGACCAACATCCCCCGCAGCGATCTGCGGGACGCGGCAATGATCGCCATCGTCGACTACTGGGCCGCCACCGAGCCCGAGAACGCCTCCGACTGGGCCGCCGGCTATCCCACCTTCATCGAGCGCTCCCAGATGCTGGAGCGCTCCCTCTCCCAATGGGCCAGGGAGAGCCCCGGCGAGGCGGCCCGCTGGTTCGACGCCAACAACGATCCCCAGGACTTCAACCACCTCGGCCTGGTCTCGACCGTGTTCGAGTCCATCGCCAGGACCGATCCCGAGGCCGCCAGGGAATGGGCCCTGGCGCTGGCCGAGCCGAAGTTCCGCAGCGCCGGGGACCGCGTCCTGCAGTCCTGGGAATCCCGGACCGGGGAGTAGTCAGCAGTCCCTCCAGACCCCCTCCGGCCAGGGATAGCTTCCCGGCTTTACCTGGATCCGAATAGGCTGGTGGGGAGGCAGCGGGCGCAGCGCGGGCGCCCCGCCGGAGGGCAGCGACTCGAAGCGGCTCCACCCCATCCGGCGGAAGAGGGCCGAGGCCGTGGCTCCGCCCTCGACCAGGAGCCTCTCCACCGGCGCCCGCCCGGCAAGCTCCTCCGCGGCACGGGCCAGCATCACGGTTCCCCGGCGGCCCGGGGGCAGCGGCTCCCCTCCCAGGGCCAGCAGCACGGTCCCGCCCGCCCGCAGCTTCCGAAGCGCCCTCTCCCGCCAGCCGCGCCGCATGCGGGGCAGCGCCACCACCGCGCCGTGGCGGGCGGCCCTCTCCGCGATCCCCCGCTCCCAGGCCGCCAGGCTGCCGCTCACCATCAGCCTGGCGCCTCCCCCGGACTCCGAGGCGCTGGGACGGGGGGTCCGGACTCCCGCCCAGCGGGAGAGCAGCGCCTGGAAGAACTCCACCGCTCCGCAGGGCAGCGTGCCCTCGTCGGCCTCCCCGGCCCGGGCCTCCAGATCCTCCTCCGTGTGCACATCGGGGACCACCAGGCCCCGCAAGGGCGAAGGATCCCCCCGGCCCACCCAGAGCCGATCCCAGCCGGCCGCTCCGGAAAGGCACTCCAGCGCCCGGGAAGCGGTGCGCGGGTGCTCCGGATCCCGGGCGAAGAGGGTCCGGTGGAGGGGAGTCCCGCCGACGAGGTACTCCCCGTCCACGATGCGCCGTCCCCGGGCGGGATTGGCGGGAACCAGCAGGATGCGCCTGCGGCCCAGACCCTCGGCCAGGGCCTCCGCCTCTGCAGGCACGTTGCCCCGGAGGACCGAATCGGTCTTGTGGTAGATGCGGGCCGGAGGGCGCCGCTCCAGGGACCGGACCAGCCGCCGGGCTCTCCGGCGCGCCTCGGCGCGGGAGAGGGAGCGGGTCTGCAGATCCAGGGCCACCACGTCGGCGGACTCCTCCCCCACCCCGGTCCCCACCCGCACATGGGCGCTGAGTCCCCGGCCGTGGGCCGCGCCGGCCAGCTCGGCCGCGCCGCTGATGTCGTCGGCGACGACCAGGATCACCGGCTTGTTGCCAGCCGGGCCGCCAGCCGCAGCGCCTGGCAGAGGCTGGAGGGGGAGGCCTCCCCCTTCCAGGCGATGTCCAGCGCCGTCCCGTGATCGGCGCTGGTCCGGACGATCGGCAGCCCCAGGGTCAGGTTGACCGCCCGGTCGAAGGCCAGGGCCTTGATCGGGATGTGCCCCTG
This sequence comes from Limisphaerales bacterium, assembly GCA_965221075.1. GTDB lineage: Bacteria > Verrucomicrobiota > Verrucomicrobiia > Limisphaerales > AAA164-E04 > UBA2970. The sequence continues at coordinate 1,226,649 of OZ244865.1, read as the reverse complement.
ATCGTGGTAGAGGCAGATGTAGCCGTCGGTCCGCTCCCTGCGCGCAGGCGTGAAGGCGGAGTCGGGAGCGAGCGGGCCCTCCACCTGGAAGCCCTCCCTGGCGGCCTGCTCCACCGCCGGGACCAGGATCCGCTCCTCCTCGCCCCGGCCGAACAGCCCGTGCTCGCCGGCATGGGGATTGAGCCCGCAGAGCGCCAGCCGCATCCCCTCCCGCCCGTGGATCCGCGCCAGGGCCCGGTCGGTGAGCCGGATCACCTCCAGCACCCGCTCGGAGCTCAGCCGGCTGGGCACCTCGGCGTACCCCACATGGACCGTGGCGAAGCTGCAGGCCAGCTCCCGGGAGTACTGCATCATGCACCAGCTCTCCGCCTTGGTGCGGGTGGCGAAGATCTCGGTGTGCCCCGGAAAGCGGACTCCGGCCTCGTGGAGCGCCTTCTTGCTGGCGGGGGCGGTCACCACCCCCGCCACCCGGCGGGCCAGCGCGTCCTCGATGGCCCGGTCGATGCAGGCGAAGGCGATCCGGCCGGTGGCGGCGTCGGGGCGGCCCGGCGCGAAGCTCTCCAGGCCGGTCGCGGGAACCGCTACCATGGCCGCCTCCCGGAGGCCGGGCATGGGAGCGCGGATGCGGCGGGGGAGCAGATCCTCCAGGCCGAGCTTCCGGGCGCACTCCTCCGCCAGCGAGGGTTCGCCGTAGAGGACCGGGATGCACGCCTCCCTCACATGGGGATCGGCCATGGCCCGCAGGCAGACCTCGGGGCCGATCCCCGCAGGGTCGCCCATGGTCAGCGCCAGAACCGGCCTGCCCGCCTCGGTGCTCTCAGCCATCGATCAGCCTCAATATGGCAGCAGAAGCGGAGCCGCTTCCATTGGATAAGCGGGCATGCGGCCTTTTCTCCCGCGATGGCGGGATCCACAATGGGCCGCCATGTCCACCAAGGACGCGCCGCTCTCCGACAACCCCCTGCCCGGTCCCGGCAGCTGGGACGACTTCATCGCCGGCGAGGTGTACCCCCGCCCGGGAGGGAGGGCCGAGGACTCCTACCGCGGCTACCGCCGGAACCCCCGCAGCTGCGTGGTCGAGTTCTACCGGATCCACCACCGGCGCCAGACCCTCGGCTTCGTCCTCGGGAAGAAGGAGCAGTGGCTGCCGCCCCGGCGCCGGAGCATGACGGCGATGGAGGCCCTCGGATTCCTCAACACCCTGGTGGACGACTCGGACCCGGACATCGAGCTGGACCAGCTGCAGCACCTCCTGCAGACCTCCGAGGCGATCCGCAGGGACGGGCGGGAGGACTGGTTCGTGCTGGCCGGGCTGCTCCACGATCTGGGGAAGGTCCTCTGCCTGTTCGGCGAGCCGCAATGGGCGGTGGTGGGCGACACCCACCCGGTGGGCTGCCGGTTCAGCGACCGCATCGTCTTCGCCGAGTTCCTTCGGGACAACCCCGACCACTCCCATCCCCTCTACTCCACCCCGGCGGGGATCTACCGGGAGGGCTGCGGGCTCGATCAGGTCCATATGACCTGGGGCCACGACGAGTACCTCTACCACGTCCTCAAGGGCCGCCTTCCCCAGCCCGCCCTCCACATGATCCGCTACCACTCCTTCTACTCCTGGCACCGCGAGGGACGCTACGGCCACCTCTGCTCGGACACCGACCGGAGGATGCTTCCCTGGGTGCAGGCCTTCAACCGGTACGATCTCTACAGCAAGTCCCCGGACCCGCCCGACTGGCGCCGGCTCAAGGACTACTACCGGAAACTGATCGACGACTACCTGCCAGGGCCCCTGGTCTTCTAGAAGGCGCTTCCGGCTCCGGTCCAAGGCGGGCCAGCGCCCCGAAGCCAGCCCATCCTGCGGCGGCGCCCAAACCCGTTCCAGCCTGCCGCGTTGCAGGGCTGGAATATCGCCCGCTACTGTAGCAGGACAGCGGTCGGCCGGCCCGGTCCGGCAGCCTGGATGCCTGGACTGCAGGCACAAGGCGCACCGGAAGTGGCCGAGGCTGCTGGATCAGGGGCCGTTTCCAAACCCAAATTGGAAATGTCCCGCCTATAGCGGATTTGGCTCCCCTTGGCATTGGCGAAGGCTGCAACGCAGGTCCAGTCTGTCCTCCGGACCGAATGCAAGCCCAGCCAGGGGCCGATCGGTTGCTGCGCCATCGATCGGGGAGCGGCGGATCCACGGAACGCGGCCTCCCGGCTCCTGGCGGCGAGCGCCTGCGGGAAAGGACGACGCATCCCCGCCTCCCGCATGCTCGACGAGCGCGGTTTCCCAGCCCCTTCTGCAGGGACGGCGGTGGCCTGCATCCAGTCCGGATCCCGCATTCAGGAGCACGCCATCCCGCACGGTCCGGTCGGGCCAGGCGGCTCGTCATCGATGCCTGCGGGTGGGGGAATGACTTGACAGGAGTCCACCGGGGAGGGGCACAATCGAGCAAGCGGCCCGCTTGGGGCCAGTACTGGGGGCCATACTATCATGGGAACTGTTTCGAGAGTCACTGCCTGCGCCGCGGTTCTGCTGGGATGCTCCGGCATCCAGGACCGCCTCTGCGCCCAGGGAGCCGGCATCGGCTTCGAGCCGGTGGCGATCCCCCAGGGCTACTCCCTCCTCTCCAATCCCTTCAGCTCCGGCGCCAACCGGATCGAGGACCTGTTCGGCGATGCGCCCGACGGCTTCGAGCTGGCCAAGCTGATCGGGGGAGCCTGGCAGACCAACCGGTACGACGGGTCCCTGGAGGCCTGGTCCCTTCCCGGATGGACCCTGACTCCGGGCGAGGGGGCCCTCGCCATTTCTCCCTCCGCCTTCACCTGGTACGCGGTGGGCCGCCCGTCGGTGGGCAGCCTGCTCAACGTGGTTCCCGAGGGAAGATCGCTGCGCTCGAGCATACTCCCCCTCGTGGGCAGGCTCTCGTCCGATCTGGGATTCCCCGGCCAGGAAGGGCTAGCGCTCTGGGGGGTGGATCCCTCCGAAGGAACCTTCTCGGTGGTGGCGAGCTTCGAGGGCGGCGCCTGGAATCCCGAGGATCCGGTCTGGAGCCCGGCGACCGCCTACATGGTCCAGTCCCCCCAGGCCCTGCTCTGGGAGACCGACTACCCCGTGGAGGGCGAGAGCAACCCCCTGCGCTTCACCGCCCAGCCCGAGGACCAGTTCCTCGAGGAAGGGGAGGAGCTCCGCCTGTCGGCCGGCGTGAGCGGGGCCTCCCCGGTGGACTACCAGTGGCGGAAGGACGGGAGCGACATCCCCGGTGCCACCGGCTCCTCCTGGGGGATCCCCTCGGCCTCGCTCGCCGATTCGGGCCTCTACTCCGTAGTGGCCCACGCCGACGGATACACCCTGCACAGCCGCGCCGCCCAGGTATCGGTATCCCAGGGGGTCGTGTCCGGAGAGGCCTCCCTGGCCCTCGAGATGGTGGAGACGGGCCTGCGAGTCGTCCTAGCCGGAGAGCCGGGCGCACGCTACCGGCTGGAGACCTCGGAGACGGTCGCGGGGGGGGAATGGACCGCCGTGGCCGAGGAGCTGATCCTCTCGGAGGAGGGCCGGGCGGTCCAGGAACTGGGGACGCCGGACAAGGCCTCGGCCTTCTTCCGAGCCCTGCCCCTGTAGGCCGCTCTCCGGCTGGGGAAGCCGCTCAGGCGAAGCGGATAACGTTCTTGATGCCCTGGGCGGGGCCCTGCAGCAGCCTGTGGCAATCCCCCAGGGGATAGCGCCCCGAGATCACCGCCTCCAGGGCCTCGGGCCACCGCTTCTGGAACCGGTCCAGATCCTCCATGGCCTGCCGGAACGAGCGGTCGTCGGCGTTGACCGTGCCGAAGACCAGCTGGTTCCTGAGCACGAGGTTGCGCATGATCGCCGAGGCCTCCACCGGGATCGGAGGCTCGGGCTGGGGAATTCCGGCGAAGACGAAGACGCCGTTGTCGCCCAGGCGGGAGAGGAAGCCGAAGGCCAGCGAGGGCACGCCTGCGGCCTCGTAGACCAGGTCGATCCTTCCGGCCCGCTCGGCGAACTCCTCCAGCGGGCACTCCAGGGCGGAGAAGTACTCGACCCCCAGGGACTCCACCAGATCGGACTTGGGATTGGGCTTGCGGGACCGGGAGTAGACCATCACGTGGTAGCCCAGGAAGAGCAGCTTCATGATCCCCAGGATCCCGATGGGGCCGGTGCCCAGCACCACCGCCCGCAGGCCCCGACCCGGACGTTCCGGATCCGCGTCCTGCACCCAGGGGAAGCGCCGCCTGACCTCATGGACCTCGGCCATGGCCTTCTCGGCGATGGTCAGGGGCTCCACCAGGACCGCCACCTGGCGAAGCCGGGAGGCGACCGGATACAGGAACCGCTCCCGCTCGACGTACTCCTCGGCCATGTAGCCGTGCTCGGCCTTGATCCCCCTCTCCACGAACTCCCCAGTGGAGCAGAAGTCCTGGTAGCCGTTGCGGCAGGGATCGCAGTGCCGAGCCGGGCAGGGACGGCGCACCGAGGGAACCACCAGATCCCCCCGGGACAGGTGCCGGACCGACGATCCCACCTCGAGCACCTCCCCCAGGGACTCGTGCCCCAGGATCAGGTAGTCGGAGCGGGGGGGCGGCTCCCCGTAGACGAAGGTGCAGATCTCCCGGTCGGTGCCGCACACCCCGACCTCCAGGCAGCGCACCCGGACCGAATCGTCATGGACGATCCTGGGCCGGGCATGGCTGAGGATCCCCACCTCCCTTCGAGCCGGAAAGACCCCGACAGCCTGCATCTGCGAATCTGGCATCCTTGCGCTACTCTCCGAGGAGAGCCGGGATTCTAGGGAGAGGGTTCCGGACAGGCAAACCTGGAAACAAGGAGGCGCACCGGCGCCGCTGCCTCCGGAAGGCGGCGCCAGGCTCCCCTCCCGGCCGTCGTTCGGTGGCCCCGGATCCAGTCCCGGGCTCGCAGCGTGACTTCCTGCCGCATCCTCGGCCCGCCGGAGGCTCCGGGCTCCTTTCCGCAGGACGGAGAGGGCGGATTGCCCAGGGAGAGCGGGCGCCCTAGGCTCGCGGGACCATGCGACCGTCCCTACTGCTCTGCTGCCTCGTTCTCGCCCCCGCCCTGAACGGCGGGCAGGTGCTGGAGCTCTCGCTCCAGAGCCGGAGCGGGGACTCCGCTCCCCGGACCGAGATCCAGGCATGGAAGGCCGCAGAGACCGCGGTCATCGTCTGCGACATGTGGGATCTCCACCACTGCCTCAACGCCGTCCGGCGGGCCCGGGAGATGGCCCCCCGGATGAACCGGTTCCTCAAGGAGTGCCGCCGGGCCGGCGCCCTGATCATCCACGCCCCCAGCGGCTGCGTGGACTTCTACGAAGGCCATCCCGCCCGCAAGCGGGCCCAGGAGGTCCCCCGGGCCGTCCCGCTTCCGGACGGCATCGACGAGTGGATCCACCGGATCCCCGCCGAGGAGGGCGGCGACTACCCCGTGGACCAGTCGGACGGAGGGGAGGACGACGATCCGGTGGACCACGCCGCCTGGGCCGAGCATCTCGTCCGCATGGGACGCGATCCCCGCGCCCCGTGGCAGAGGCAGATCGACGCCATCGACATCCATCCCTCCGACGCCATCAGCGACCAGGGCAGCGAGATCTGGAGCCTCCTGGAGAGCCGCGGCGCCGCCAACGTGCTCCTGGTGGGGGTGCACACCAACATGTGCGTCCTGGGCCGCCCCTTCGGCCTCAGGCAGATGGCCCGGCTCGGGAAGAACGTGGCGCTGGTCCGGGATCTGACCGACTCGATGTACAACCCGGCCCGCTGGCCGCATGTCGACCACTACCGGGGAACCGGCCTGATCGTCGCCTACATCGAGACCTTCGTATGCCCCACCATCACCTCGGATCAGGTTCTGGGAGGGATCCCCTTCCGCTTTTCGGGCGATCCCCGCTCCCGGTAGGGCCGCGCTGGCCGGACAGGTAGCGCACCAGGTCGAGGAGATCCCGTCGGGAGAGGCTCCGGGACAGGGAATCCGGCATCAGGGACCGGCCCGGGGCACGCTCCCGGACCTGCGCGGCGGGGAGATCGAGGCGGGGCGTGCGGGAGTTCCGCAGGGCCAGGGTGGCAGCCGATTCCCACAGGAGAATGCCGCTGTCGGCCCTCCGGCCTCCGCTTTCCGCCAGCAAGGTCCGGTAGCCGGGGCGCATCCGGGCCGAAGGCTCGACGATCGAGGCGAGGATCTCGGCGGGCGAGGCCCTCCGTGCCAGATCCCCGAGATCCGGGCCGGCCAGCCCCGGACTCCCGTCGAGCGAGTGGCAGCGGTTGCAGCCGGCGGCCAGGTAGACCTGCCTGCCCCGCCCCACCCGGCCCTGCTCCAGGGCCAGGGAGCCCATCTCCTCGATCCGATCCCCGTCGAGGCCGGACCACTGGTGGGGGAACTGGGCCTGCTCCCCGAGGAGCCCGCACAGTTTCTCGGGGCGGCGGCCCGAGGACTCGATCCGCCGCAGCAGGGCCCGGGCCGAGTCGCGGGGAACGGGGTGGGCCTCCAGGGTCTCCTCCAGGAAGGGCAGCGATCCCTCCACCGAGAGGAAGGCGTCGGCCAGCTCCATCCAGGACTCGGGGGACCGGGGCGCCCTCCGGGCCAGTCGCACCAGGTGGTAGGCCGCCAGCCCGGGATTGAGGGCGACCAGATGGGAGGCGGTCTCGGCCTTCCCGGAGATGTCCTCCCGGGCTGAAAGGCGCGCCAGGATCAGCCCTTCGGCCGACCATCCCCCCAGCTGCGACAGGCTGCGGAGGATCTTCCGGTGCAGCTGGGGATCCCCCCGGGAATCCCGCTCGATCCGCTTCAGATCGGGCTCCAGCTCCCCGAGGCCGAACTCCCCGGCCAGCTCGACAGCCAGCGAGCGCAGCAGCGGATCGCTCCCCTGGATCCACGAGCGCAGCCGGCCCGCTTCCGGGGCCGGTCCCGCTCCCCGCTCCCGGCGGGACCGGAGCATTCCGTCCAGGCAGCGGGCGAGCAGGGCGGGATCCGGATCCCCTTCCTCCAGCGTCCTCCACAGGGCCTCCAGCTGCCGCCCGTCGCCGGCGCGGCAGAGGGCCTCCAGCAGGACGGGGTCGCTGGCGGCCCTCCCGACCAGGGGCTCCAGCTGCCCGGGCGACTCGAGGGAGCGCAGGGCCAGGGACAGGGCGCGGACGTCGCCCCCGAAGCCGTAGGCACCCTCCTGCAGGGCGGGCAGCCAGACCGGCGCCAGCCGGCGCAGGGCGTTCCACCGGGCGAAGTCCACCACCCTGTGCGCCGGCCTCTCCAGGGTCTCCACGATCCGCTCCACCGCTTCCAGGGTCCCCGCCCCGGCCCAAGCGGAAAGGGCCTCCACCTGGACCCGGGGGTGCTCGTCGGTAAGGGCCTCGGCCAGCCAGGCGTCCCCTTGCTCCAGGCGATCGCGCCACAGGGCGGCGACCCTCGCCGCCATGGCCCGGACGCGCGGATCGCCGTCGGATAGCAGCCGCTCCAGGAGCGGCTCCCGGATCCGGTCCCGGGAGACGGCCTGCCACAGCCGCTCGAGAGGCTCCGGCGTTCCGGCCTCCCCGCCTTCCGGGACGGGCCGGTCCGTCCCGATGCGCCAGATCCGTCCCCCGGGACGGAGGGATCCCTCGGGATGGTCCAGATGATCCCAGTCGGCCAGGTAGAGGGCGCCGTCCGGACCCCGGGCCGCGTCCACGGGGCAGAAGCGCTTGTCGCCGGAACGGGCCAGCCAGCGCTCCTCCCGGGCAGCGTAGCCGCCCTCCTCGGGCCAGAGGGAGTAGGCGACCGAGCGGCTGTTCATGAAGTCGTGGGCCAGGGCCAGTCCCTCCCAGCCGGCCGGCAGGCCCGGACCGCGGAGGAACTCCAGGCCGGCAAGCGGAGGGCTCCCGGGCAGGAGCCCGGGAAGAGTCCGCCTCTCCTCCCGGGGCCGGGCGTGGGAGGCCAGAGGGAAGCCGAAGTGGATCCCCCCTCCGGGGGCGTTGTCGCTCAGGAACATCTCCCCCCAGCGGTCGAAGGCCAGGCCCCAGGGGTTGGCCGGCCCGGCGCTGTGCGCCTCCAGGCGGCCCGTCCCGGGGTGGTAGCGCCACACCCCTCCCCCGTTCATCGCGACCCGGCCGTGGGGGGTGTCCACCTCGCTGCGGATCGACTCTCCCTGCAGCATGTAGATGCATCCGTCGGGCCCCCGGCGCAGGGTGTGCAGGGAGTGGTGGCCCGACTCGGTCCCAAAGCCCGAGAGGAGCGCCTGGCGCTGGTCGGCCCGGAGGTCCCCGTCCCCGTCCCGCAGGAAGAGCAGCTGCGATCCGGAGGCGACGTAGGCCCCGCCCTCCGCCGGAAGCAGCCCTCCGGGCAGGGAGAGCCCCTCGGCGAAGATCGAGGTCCGGTCAGCCCTGCCGTCTCCGTCCCGGTCCTCGAGCACCAGGATCCGGTCCTCTCCCGGCCTGTCCCGGTAGGCCGGATCGTAGCCCTCGCCGGTGGCCACCCACAGCCTTCCCCCGGGACCGAAGCCCATGGCGATGGGCCGGGAGACCAGGGGATGGGAGGCGTAGGCCTCGATTGCGAAGCCGTCGGCCGCCTCGACCTCCGGCCCCGGACCGGCGGGGGCCCCCAGGCAGAGCCCGGCCCAGATCGTCCATCCTCCCATGCTCATCGCCGCGCTTGGCCCTTTCCGCCGCTCACGCTCAGGAGCTCCGCTCCTGCTCCTCCTCCGCCATCGTTCCCGTTCCCATGTCGCCCCCCAGGGCCAGGTAGAGCCGGATCCGGTTCACCAGGTGGGCGAACTTGGCGTCCAGGTAGCTGGTATGGTGGCCCACCTTGCGGGACTGGGTCTCCAGCAGCAGGCTGATGTCGATGAGCCCGCGCTGGTACTGCTCCCAGGCCAGCTGGTAGGCCCCCTCGGACTCCTCGAGGGCGGCCAGCGCCGAGGCCGTCCCGTCGCGCAGGTGGCGCTCCGAGGCCATCAGGGTCTCCACCTCCAGGAAGGCGGCCAGGGCCGACTGGGCGTAGGCGGCCAGGGCCTGGCGATGGGCGGCCCTGGCCAGGCTGACCCCTGCGACCAGCCTGCCTCCGTGGAAGATCGGCTGGGCCAGGTTGCTGCCGATGTTCCAGACCAGGAAGTCCTGGCTGAAGATGTTTCCCGCCTGGGTGCCGGTGTAGCCCGTCCCGGCCCCGAGGCCGATGGTGGGCAGGAGGCTCTTGCGGGCCACGCGCACCCGCTCCACCGAGGCCGCCAGCCGCCGCTCGGCGGCGATCAGGTCGGGACGGCGCTCCAGCAGCTGGGCGGGCACGCCGTAGTCGGGGATCCCCCCGTGGATCCGGGGCGCCTCGGCGGGCACCTCGATGCTGCCGGACGGATACCGACCCAGCAGGATCTCCAGGCCGGCGACCGCCAGATCCAGCTCCCGCCGCTGGATTGCCAGGAGGGTCCGGAAGCCTTCCTCGTTGGCCCGGGCCAGGCGCAGGTCCAGGGAGGTGTCGGGGACTCCCTGGAGGAACCGGTTGCGGATCACCCGGGCCTGGGCGCTCGCGATATCGAGGTTCTCCTGGAACAGGTCCAGGCGCTCCCTGGCGTTGACCGCCTCGTACCATGCCTGCAGCACGCGGGCCGCCAGGGAGAAGCGGAAGGAGTGCAGATCCGCCTCGGCCGCCTCCCGGTCGGCCAGAGCGGCCCGGGCGCCGTTCCGGATCTTGCCCCACAGGTCGATCTCCCAGAGGACCGAGAGATCGAGGACGTGGTTCTCCACGATGCGGGAGGTGATCAGGTTCCGCAGGGGATTGTCCTCGTCGAGGGCCTGGGAGAAGCTGACGAAGTTGTTCTTCTGACGGGACTGGCTGTAGCCCAGGTCGGCCGAGGGCAGGCGGGCGCCCCGGGCGATCCTCAGGCTGGACTGGGCCATGTCCAGGCGCGCCAGGGCGCCCTTCATGTCCTGGTTGGCCTCCAGGGCCTCGACCAGGAGCGCCTCGACCTCCGGACTGGCCAGCTCCTCCAGCCAGCCGGCTCCCTCCACCCACTCCACCAGGGCGGCGGACCGGTACTGCCCGGGCACCTCGACAGGCAGGGCGGGAACCTGGCTCCTGGGGGAGCGGGCGCATCCCGGGAAGCCGATCAGGGCCAGAACGGCGAGGATCGGGAGAACCCGGTTCATGGGCGGAGAGGGCGCCGGAGCCGCTTCAGGGAAGCGCCACCCCCTCGGGGAGGAACTCGACCTGGCGGTCGTTGGACAGTGGGGGCCCGGGGGTGATCCTTCCCCGCTCCACCTGGCGCTCCAGCAGGGAGAGCAGCTGCGAAACCTTCCCGGGATGCTCCCCGGCCAGGTTGCGCGTCTCCCCCGGATCGGCGTCCAGATCGAAGAGCTGCAGGGGGGGCAGCCCCTGGTCGCGAGCCGCGTTCTCCCGGGGAGCGCTCCATCCCCCGCTGCCGGAGCTCAGGCACAGCTTCCAGGCGCCCTGGCGGATGGCGAAGTGGCCGCTGACCGAATGGCTGATCAGCGACTGGCGGGGAGACTCGCCCCCGCCCCTCAGGACCGGCGCCAGGCTGTAGCCGTCCTCGCCCCCCCGCTCCTTCCGCTCCTGGCCGGTGATCTCCTCCAGGGTGGCGTAGATGTCGGTATGGCAGGCCAGGGCCCGGGTGACGGCTCCGGCGGGGATGCTCCCGGGCCAGCGGGCGATGAGGGGAACCCGGTGGCCTCCCTCGTAGATGTCGGCCTTGTGCCCCCGGAACTGCGCCGAGGGATGGTGGCCGTGCCCGGCCAGCAGCTCGAAGTTGGCCTCGGGCGAGCAGCCGTTGTCGCTGGTGAAGAGGATCAGGGTGTCGTCCAGGACGCCCGCCTCCTCCAGGGCGGCCACCAGCTGCCCCATGTGGTGGTCCATCTGCATCACGAAGTCGGCGTAGTCGTTCATCCCGCTGGCGCCCCGGAAGGGGGAGACCGGCACGATGGGGGTGTGGGGAGCCGGAAGGGGCAGGTAGAGGAAGAGGGGCGCCTCGGCGGCGGCCTGCTGGCGGACGATCCCGATGGCCACCTCGAACAGGTGCGGCAGCACCCGGTCGATGTGGAAGTCGGCTCCGATCGGCCCCTTCCGGTACCAGCCGTAGCGGTGCTGCTGCCTGGAGACCCCTTCCTCGCGGTCCGGCAGGGCGGTGACCCGCCCGGTGTCCACCCAGACGTAGGGGGGCATGTCCAGGGAGCCGTTGTGGCCGTAGTAGCGGTCGAAGCCGTTGATGTCGGGGCCGTTGGCCACCGGTCCCGAGAAGTCGATCTCTCCGTCCTTGCGGGCGAAGTCCCAGCCAAGGTGCCACTTGCCCACCATGGCGGTGTAGTATCCGGCCGAGCGCATCAGGTGGCCGAGGGTCGGGCGATCGGCCGGAATCAGGTGGGCGCTGCGCCCGTTGAGCACGCCCCGGGCCAGGCGGGAGCGGAAGTTGTAGCGGCCGGTGAGCAGGCCGTAGCGGGTGGGGGTGCAGACCGCGCTGGTGGAATGGGCGTCGAGGAAGGTCATCCCCTCGTCGGCCAGCCGCTGAAGATGGGGCGTGGGGATCCGGCAGTCGGGATTGGTGGGAGAGATGTCCCCGATGCCCAGGTCGTCGGCCATCACCAGCACCACATGCGGCCGCTCCGCCCGCCCCAGGGCGTCGTGGACTGCCAGCGCCGATCCCAGAAGCAGGAGGATCCCTGCATGGACAAGCCGGCACGAAACCAGGCGGACGGAAGGCGGGCTCATACGGGAGGCGATGCTATGGGCAACCCCCGGGCCAATCCAGAGGATTCAAGGATCGGCCCTGCGGGGCTTGTGGAGCGAAGACTGGGTCCGGAACCGGCTTTGCTGCCGGCGGCTGGCCGAGTCCCCCGCCGCAGCCTCCGGACGGAGGACGGACGTCCAGCGGGAGCCGGTCCATCGGCGGGATGCCGGTCCCCGGCATCCCGCTTTGGGCTTGCGCAGCGATCGGGGAACCGTGAGCTTGGCTCTCCCATGCAGACTCCAGGCAGGCCCGGGGAGCAGGTCCCGCACCGCCAGCTGGCGGACCTCCCGCGCCTGATCAGCGACTACTACACCCTGGAGCCCGATCCCTCGGATCCCGGACTCCGGGTGGTCTTCGGGACCTCGGGGCACAGGGGCACGTCGCTGGACGGCTCCTTCACCGAGTCCCATGTGGCGGCCATCGCCCAGGCGGTGGCGGAGCACCGCGCCGGGGAGGGCCACAAGGGCCCCCTGATCCTGGGCAAGGACACCCACGCGCTCTCCGAGGCGGCCCACCGGACCGTGGTCGAGGTCTGCGCCGGCAACGGGATCGAGGTGTGGATCCAGTCCGGCGACGGCTGGACCCCCACCCCGGTGGTCTCGCGCACCATCCTACGCCACAACCGCAGGCATCCAGGGGCCCCGGCCGACGGCATCGTCCTCACCCCCTCCCACAATCCTCCCGAGGACGGGGGCCTCAAGTACAACCCGCCCACGGGAGGCCCGGCCGGCACCGGAACCACCTCGCGGATCCAGGATCGGGCCAACCAGCTGCTCCGGGAAGGAGGCAGTGGGATCCGGCGCGTGCCCTGGCCCCGGGCCCGGAAGGCGGGGACCACGGTGGAGCGCGACTTCCTGGGCCCCTATGTGGAGGAGCTGGGGGGGCTCGTGGACATGGAGGCGATCCGCTCCTCGGGGATCCGCCTGGGGGCCGATCCCATGGGAGGATCGGGAATCGCCTACTGGGAGCCCATACGGGAGCGCTACCGGCTGGATCTGTCGGTGGTCAACGACCGCGTCGATCCCGCCTTCTCCTTCATGCACCTGGACCGAGACGGCAGGGTGAGGATGGACTGCTCCTCCCCCTTCGCCATGAAGGGCCTGCTCGATCTGCGCGGGCGGTTCGACCTCGCCTTCGGCAACGATCCCGACTTCGACCGCCACGGCATCGTGACCCCGGAGGGGCTGATGGAGCCCAACCACTACCTGGCGGTGGCGGTCGACCACCTCTTCTCCCGGCGGAGCCGCTGGAGCCCCTCCTCCGGGGTGGGCAAGACCCTGGTGTCCAGCGCCATGATCGACCGCGTCGCCGAGGCCCTGGGACGATCGCTCTACGAGGTTCCGGTGGGCTTCAAGTGGTTCGTCCCCCGGCTGCTCGACTCGGGCTGCGCGTTCGGAGGCGAGGAGAGCGCCGGAGCCACCTTCCTCGACCGGCGGGGGGAGGTCTGGACCACCGACAAGGACGGCCTGGCGATGGATCTGCTGGCGGCGGAGATCGCCGCGGTGACCGGAAGCGATCCCGCGGCCCGCTACCGGCGCCTGGAGGAGTCCTTCGGACGGTTCCACTACCGGCGCACCGACGTGCCCGCCCGGGCCGAGGCGCGCAGGCGGCTGGCCTCCCTGGGAGAGGAAAGCGTGCCGGCCCGGGAGCTGGCCGGAGACCCGGTGGTGGCGGCGGGAACCCGCGCCAAGGGCAACGGGGCCCCCATCGGAGGGCTCAAGATCGAGACCCGGGGCGGCTGGATCGCCGCCCGCCCCTCGGGCACCGAGGACATCTACAAGATCTACGCCGAGAGCTTCCGCGGCCCGGAGCATCTGGAGGCCCTGGAGGGGGAGGCCCGGGAGCTGATCAGTTCGTTCCTGGGCTGAACTGCGAGAGAAGGCGGGCGAAGCGGGCGGCATCCCGGCTCCGGGAATGCACCCGTGCCTTGGCCGCGGGGCCCCGGGAGCGGCTCCAGGGGAGGTCGAACTCCTCGAGGGCCGGCGGGCCCGGCCATTCCTCCCGGGCGACGCTCACGTCGCAGTCCCCTCCCGCGGCGTCCCCGAGGGGGCTCAGATCCACCTGGACCGAGTAGCCCGCCTCGTAGCTGCGGACGAACTCCCGCACCGCCCCGAGCAGCGGCTCCTCGCAGGCCACTCTCAGCTCCTGCGCGGGAAGCTGGAAGCTCTCGTCCCTGAGGCCGATGTTGGGATAGAGGACGCGCAGGACGGTCAGGAGGGCCATCATGCCCAGGGCGAAGAGCAGGAGCATCCGGTTCTCCTTGCGCATGGCCGGTCCCCCTCTCAGCGCCCCATGTTGTCCATCGCGTAGAGCCAGAGGGCGATCAGCAGCGAGACCAGAAGGCCCACCACGAACGCCACCCGGAAGAAGTAGGCCCGCCTGCGCTTGTTGGAGCGGCCCATCCCGGGCAGCAGGTAGTAGCGGTGCTCGTCCCGGTTCCTCGCCCTGCCGGGCCATCGCATCCAACGCACGGGGAGAAGGCTAGACGGAGGCGGGGACGCGCGCAATTCCCGGGAGCGGACGGGATTCCCGGATTGATCCGGAGGCCGGGGCGGCCGAGGATGCCGGGGGCTTCGCCGGGCCTCCCAGGCCATGCCAGCGCTCCTGCAACAGTTGGACCAGATCCCGGCCCTCAACCGGATCCAGGCGCCCGATCCCTGGCAGCGCCAGGCCGCGGTCCTGCTCCGATCCGGAAGCGACGTGGTGGTCCAGGCCCCCACCGGGGCCGGCAAGACCCTGATCTTCGAGCTGTGGCTCCGCTCCGGCCGGAGGAAGGGGCAGGCCCTCTACTCGGTGCCCACCCGCGCCCTGGCCAACGACAAGCTGGCCGAATGGCGCCGGAAGGAGTGGGACGTGGGGATCGCCACCGGGGATCTCTCCGAGAACCTGGAGGCTCCGGTGGTGGTGGGCACCCTGGAGGCGCTCTCCGGCCGGCTGCAGCGGGAGGAGGCCCCCGCCCTGCTGGTGGTGGACGAGTACCAGATGCTGGGCTCCCCCGACCGGGGCCTGCACTACGAGCTGGCCATCGCGCAGGCCCCGCCCTCCACCCGGCTGCTGCTGCTGAGCGGAAGCGTGAGCAATCCGCAATCGGTGGCCGAGTGGCTGGAGCGGCTGGGCCGCAAGGCCGCCTGCGTGGTCCACCGGGAGCGCCCGGTCCCCCTGGAGGAGATCTCGCTCTCCAGCCTGCCCCGGCGGTCGCGGACGGAGGCCCGAGGCTACTGGGCCCGGACGATGGCCCGGGCCCTGGACGCGGATCTGGGCCCCGTGCTGCTCTTCTCGCCGCAGCGCTCCTCCGCCGAACGGCTGGCTGCGGAGCTTCTGGAGCAGCTCCCCTGCCCCCGCCCGCTGGTACTGACGCCCGAGCAGAAGGCGCTGCTGGACGGCCGGCTGGCCAGAATGCTGGAAGCCGGAATCGCCTACCACCACAGCGGGCTCTCCTACGCGGCCCGGGCCGGGATCGTCGAGCCCCTGGCCAAGGCGGGGCAGCTGCGCGTGGTGGTGGCCACCATGGGGCTGGCGGCGGGGATCAACTTCTCTCTGCGCAGCGTGGCCATCGCCTCGGAGAGCTACAGGAGGGACTACCGCGATCATCTGCTGGCCCCCGACGAGCTCCTGCAGATGTCGGGACGGGCCGGGCGCAGGGGGATCGACGCCCGGGGCTACTTCCTGGTCTCGGCCAACGGCATCCGGCTCCGGGACGGCTTCCCCCTGGAGCTGCAGCGGAGCCGCTTCATCGACTGGGGTACCCTGCTCCAGACGATGGACCGTGCGGCCCGGGCCGGCCAGCCCCCCTACCAGGCGGCGGTCGACCTGCAGAAGCGGCTCTTCGCCACCCGTCCCGTCTCCCTGGGCGTGGAAGGGGCCCTGGCCCGTCCCGGCGCTCCCTGCGGGCTGTCCACCGACGCCGGGCGGGCCCGGCGGGTGCGGCAGCGGATACGCGAGTTCCGCAACAGCCGGGGGCGGTGGGAGCCGGAGCCGGAGCGGACGCCCTGCCCCCTTGGCGAGGCGCGGTGCCTGGAGCCCCCGCCGGAGGGAAGGAGGGGCCAGGGGTGGTCGGCGGTCCCGCTGATCTCCCGGCCCGAGCTCCTGGGCCGCTACCTGCCGGGCCGCTGGGTGCGGCTGGACGGCCAGGAGGAGTGCGCCAGGCGCCACCACCTCGCCGACCGGATCGGGGACGGGAGCCTGAGGCTCTCCCGCTGGGCCCGGGCCCTGCTGGAATGGAAGAGCAGCCGGGTGACGGAACGGCAGTGGGAGAAGGCGATCCTGCCGCGGATCGAGGAGCGGCTGGCCGGAAGGGGCGCTCCGCTGCTCCGCTTCCTCGGGGAGGGCCGGAGGGAGTACGCCCTGGTCCGGCCCGGCGCGCTCGAGATCGAGGCCCGCCGCGACCGGCACGGGGTGGCGCTGGTAGGCTCTCGCAGCCGGAGGGCGGCGCCCGCCTCCTGCCGCGGCTGCCCCCACCGTCCGGCCTGCTCCGCCCCCGCCCCGCCCCCCGGGGCGGCCGACCTGTGGATCGAGCTGGGGCTGACCGGACCCGGCGGGCATCCCACCCTCCGGGGCCGGGTGGCCAGCTTCCTGGGGCACGGCAGCGGGCTGGCGCTGGCGGCCTCGCTGGAGACGGCCGGCTACCCGCTGGAGGATCTGGTGTTCGATCTGGCCAACCTGGACGCCGGGCACCGCTTCAGCGACGAGGCCGACCGGTGGAGCGGGACGATGGCATGGGCCTGCCGCCAGCTCTACGGCTGCCGCAACATCCCGGGGTACCTGGAGAACGGACTGCCGCCGGACTACGGCCACGGCGCCGCCGAGGTGGTCCGGGACATCTGCCGCAGGCCCCGCCAGGGGCGCCGGTGGACCACCCGCACGCTGGGGGCCGGGGACATCGACCGCGTCCTGATCGAATGGCGCAGCCGCATCCGCCGCATCGCCGGCTCCCCCCCGCTGGACTGGCCCCGCTGGAGCCGGCTGCAGGAGATGGCGGCGTCCCTTCTGGACCAGACCCGCTCCCCCACCCGCCGGACGCTCCCGGACCTGCACCCCGGCCAGAGGCGGAGGAGGGAGCGCGGCCCTCGCCCGGCGGCCGTCCGCTCCGGAACGGACTGAATCGGTTTGATCCGGCCCGCTCCGCCATTAGGCTGGAGGTCCATGTTGCAGCTCTCAGAGGAACGGACGCGGACGGCGCCCCTCCCCTCCTGCCTGCCCGACGTTCAGGAGCAGGGGGACGACCGGGGGATCCCCATCGAGAAGGTGGGCATCCGGAACCTGGAGATGCCCGTCCGGCTCCTGGATCCCGAGGAGGCCCCCCAGGACACCGTGGCCCGGGTGGCCGTCTACGTGAGCCTGCCGGCCGGGGCCCGAGGCACCCACATGAGCCGCTTCGTCGAGTCGCTCCAGCGGAAGCCCCTGGAGGTGGGCCCCGGCGTCCTCGATCCCCTGGTCGAGGACCTGCAGCTCCGGCTCAAGGCCGAGAGGGTCTACCTGGACGTCCAGTGCCCCTTCTTCCTCTCCAGGAAGGCGCCGGTATCGGGCCTTGCCAGCCTGATGAACTACGAGGTCCGCTTCCGGGCCGAGCGCGAGGGCGGCGGCTCGAGGACCACCCTGCAGGTCAGGGTCCCGGTCCAGACCCTCTGCCCCTGCTCCAAGGCCATCAGCAGCGACGGGGCCCACAACCAGCGGAGCCGGGTCGCGGTCCAGGTGCGCTGCCTCGAGCCGGTGGGGATCGGATCCCTGGTGGAGATGGTGGAGTCCTCGGCCAGCACCCCCCTCTACGCCCTGCTCAAGCGCAGCGACGAGAAGCACGTCACCGAGAAGGCCTACCGGTCGCCGGCCTTCGCCGAGGATCTGGTCCGCAACGTGGCCGGGCGCCTCAGGGACGATCCGCGCATCGGCTGGTACCGCGTCGAGGCGGAGAACCAGGAGAGCATCCACAACCACGACGTCTACGCCCTGGTCAGTTCCCCGTGATCTTCCGCTCCGCTTTTTTTGTGGCAACGGACCCGCCCTTGCCTACAATGCGCCGCCTCCGGCTCCCCGGAGCGGAGGAGCCATGCGGATCCCAGGACTGAAGTGACGACCAGGAAGGCGAACACCAGGAAGCCGGGCGGCAGGCCCCGGGCCAGGAAGTCGGCGGCCCGGGAGGAGGGACTGGCCCCGGCGGCCACCACCGCCGCCATCCTGGGCCTCGAGCCCTCCGATCCGGCCGGCGGCGGGCAGGGGGAGCCCGGGAGCCGGAAGGAGAAGCCGTCGGCCTACCAGGCGGTGGGGGTGAAGGCCGAGTGGGAGAAGTTCTACCTGACCCTGGTCAAGCTCCACGACCGGCTGGTCGCCCAGATGAACGGGCTGGCGAGGGAGTCGGCCGAGCACATGCCCAGCTACAGCCTCCACCTGGCCGACTCCGGCACCGACAACTTCGACCGGGACTTCGCCCTGAGCCTGCTCTCCAGCGATCAGGACGCCCTCAACGAGATCAACGAGGCGCTCAAGCGGATCGAGAACGGGACCTACGGGGTGTGCGAGCTGACCGGCAAGCCGATTCCCAAGACCCGCCTCGAGGCCATCCCCTGGACCCGCTTCACCAAGGACGCCCAGGAGCAGATGGAGAGGGAGGGCGTCCTGCGGCAGCGGCGGCTGGGGACCCTGGGCTCGATCAAGAGCGCCAACCGGGAGGCCGCCTCCGAGATGCTCAGCGAGCCCGAGTCGGAGAAGAAGCAGACCACCCGGTAGGGGGGGCACGGGGCCATGCCACGCGAGATCGTCACCATCGAGTGCACCGAGGCCAGGGCGGAGGGAGCGCCTCCCTCCCGCTACATGACCTCGCGCAACAAGAAGCTCCAGACCGAGAAGGTCGAGAAGAAGAAGTACAACCCCTTCCTGAGAAGGCACACCCTTCACCGGGAGATCAAGTAGCTGGAGGGAGATGCTCAGGAAGAGAGGCAAGGACAAGAAGCGCCGCAGCGAGCCGGGCCGCTACCCCTCGCGCCTGCCGAGGGCCAGGGCCAAGATAGACTTCACCATCGACCAGCTCGACTACCGCAACGTCGACCTCCTGCAGCGCTTCGTCACCGATCAGGGACGGCTGCTGCCCCGCAAGTACACCCATCTGCCGGCCCGCTACCAGCGGCAGCTGACCCGGGCCGTCAAGCAGGCGCGGCAGATGCTCCTGATGCGCTAGCTCCCAGGGCCCTCCATGGCCAGTCCGCTCCGGGTGGGGGTCGTGGGAACGGGGGCCCTGGGCCGCCAGCACGCCCGGATCTACTCCCGGCTGGCGGCCGCCGATCCGGGCCTCGAGCTGGCCGGCCTCCACGACATCGACCTGGAGGCCTGCCGCCGGGTGGCCGCCCCCCTGGGGGTTCCGGCCCTGGACTCCCTGGAGGAGCTGGCGGCCCGCACCGACGCCCTGAGCGTCGCCACTCCCACCGCTACCCACTTCGAGCTGGCCTCGAGGCTCCTGGCCGCGGGGCAGCACCTGCTGGTGGAGAAGCCCATCGCGCGCACCCCGCGCGAGGCCGGAGAGCTCACCCGGCTGGCCCGGGAGAGGGGCCGGGTGCTCCAGGTCGGCCATGTGGAGAGGTTCAACCCGGTCTTCCGCACCCTGAGGCGGGTGGCGGGACGGCCCCGCTTCATCGAGGTCCACCGGCTCTCCCCCTTTCCCCGGAGAAGCACCGACATCGGGGTGATCCTGGATCTGATGATCCACGACATCGACATCGTGCTGGCCTTCGTCGACTCCCGTCCGGTCTCGGTGGAGGGCACCGGGATCGCGGTGCTCAGCCGGAGCGAGGACATCGCCAACGCCCGCATCCGCTTCGCCAACGGATGCATCGCCAACCTGACCGCCAGCAGGGTGAGCCTGGAGAGGATGAGGAAGATCCGGGTCTTCAGCTCGGCGCCCGCCCCCGCCTACGTCTCCCTCGACTACCTCAGGCAGGAGGGCCACATCTGCCGGCTGGCGCAGGAGGGGCCCGGGAAGGCGTCCCTGCGGGAGAGGCTCTCGGGCCTGCTGGGACGGACGGCCCGCTCGGCGGGCTCCTTCGCCGGCCGGCGCATCGTCCGGGAGCCGGTCCCCATCCGCAGGGAGGAGCCGCTGAGGCTCGAGCTGGAGAGCTTCCTGTCCTGCGTGCGGCGGAGCGGGGCCCCGGTGGTGGGAGGCGAGTCGGCCGGCAGGGCCCTGGACCTGGCCCTGGAGATCGCCCGATCGATACCGCCCGCGCCGGAATTGGATTGCCGCGAAGGGGAGACCGCCTAGTCTGGGGACCGCCCTGTCCGGTGGTGTAACGGTAGCACAAGGCCCTTTGGAGGCCTTGGTCATGGTTCGAATCCATGCCGGACAGCCAGAGGCCGGTTTTTCCTTCCCGCCCCGGCCCGCGGATGGGCAGAATCGCGGCCTCGCCCATGGGATCAGCGACCAAAAGGACGGCGGCCCTCGCCCTGGCCCTGCCTGCCCTGTGGGCCGCGGCCCAGGAGAGCGGGCCGCCCCCGAGCTTCTCCCGGGACATCCTCCCCATCCTCTCCGACAAGTGCTTCGTCTGCCACGGGCCCGACACCCGCAAGGAGGGCTTCCTGCGGCTGGACTCCCGTGAGGCGGCCACCGCCGACAGGGGCGGCTACCGGGCCATCGATCCCGGCCGGCCCGAACGGAGCGAGATCCTGGCCCGGCTCTTCCATCCCGAGGATCCGATGCCGCCCCGGGACGCGGAGAAGCAGCTGGCCCCGCGGGAGCGCGAGATCCTGGCCCGGTGGGTGCGCCAGGGAGGGGAGTACGAGCGGCACTGGGCCTTCGTCCCTCCGCAGCGCCCCCCCCTCCCCTCCGTGGACTTGGGCGACAGTCCCGTCGACGCCTTCGTCGGCCGGGCCCTGGCCCGGGCCGGCGCCGGCTTCGCTCCCGAGGCCTCCCGCGAGATCCTGGCCCGCCGGTCCTCGCTGGTCCTCACCGGCCTGCCGCCCGATCCCGTCCGTCTCGAGGCCTTCCTGCGGGACGGCTCGCCGCAGGCCTGGGAGCGCTGGATCGAGTTCCTCCTGGCCTCGCCCAGCTTCGGGGAGCACCAGGCCCGCTACTGGCTCGACGCGGTCCGCTACGGGGACACCCACGGGCTGCACCTCGACAACCGGCGGGGGATCTACCCCTACCGCGACTGGGTGGTGGAGGCCTTCAACCGCAACCTGCCCCTGGACGACTTCGTCGCCTGGCAGCTGGCCGGGGACCTGCTGCCCGATCCCTCCCTGCGGCAGCAGCTGGCCACCGGCTACGTGCGGATGAACCCCACCACCTCCGAGGGAGGGGCCATCCCGATGGAGTTCCAGGCCAAGAACACCTTCGACCGGACCGAGAACTTCGGCACCGTCTTCCTGGGCATGACCCTGGCCTGCGCCCGCTGCCACACCCACAAGTACGATCCGATCACCCACCAGGAGTACTACCGGCTCGCCGCCTTCTTCAACAGCACCGCCGAGGGAGCGCTCGACGGCAACGCCTACTCCTACGGCCCGGTGGTCCAGGTCCCGGAGCGCCCCTCGCTGTGGTCGCGGTGGGAGGAATTCCGGGAGGAGCGCTCCCTCCTCCTGGAGCGGTCCGGCATGGACCAGGCCGCCGGCGAAGAGGAGCTCCTGGGCCATGCCGCCGCCCGATCCGGCTGGAAGGCGGACGGCTGGAAGCGCAGCCGTCCGGTTCCGCCGGGCGGGGATCCGCCCTCCACCTGGCAGCCGGCCCCCGAGCTGCCCGGACGGGTGGAGGCCGGGAGCCTGCCCGGCCCGGGGGAGCGGATATGGATCGGCTTCGATGTGGAGACGCCCCGGGAGCAGGCCCTCTGGCTCTCCCTCGTCTCGGAGGCCCCGGCGCGCGTCCGGGTGGACGGGGAGGAGCTCGCCCTCTCCCCCCTGGGGGGCCCCTTCCCCGCGGTCCTGCCCCTGGAGCTGCCGGCCGGCTCGAGCCGGGTGCTGCTCCAGCTCTCGGGCCCGGACGCGGAGGCGGGGATCTCCTCCCCCTGGGACGAGGTGGCCCGGGCCAAGGGCCTGGGGAGCGACCCTTCCCTGAGGCTGCGCCTGCTCGCCGACCCCGCCGGACCCTTCGCCCGACTGCCCGGTTCGGGCCGGGCGCGGGAGCTGGTCATGGAGGAGGCCTGGACCAGCCCCCTGCTGACCACCAGCCTGGTGGCCCGCCAGCTGCCCGAGCCCCGCTCCACCCGGGTGCTGGAGCGGGGCGAGTACGACCTGCCCAAGGGGGAGCCCCTCGAGCCCGGGGTGCCCTCCGTCCTCGGCCCCCTGCCCCCGGGCGCTCCCGCCGACCGGCTGGGGCTGGCCCGCTGGCTCACCGCCCGGGAGCATCCCCTGGCGGCCCGGGTCCTGGTCAACCGGATCTGGCAGCGCACCTTCGGACAGGGACTGGTGCGCACCCCCGAGGACTTCGGCCTGCAGGGCCGGCAGCCAACCCATCCCGAACTGCTGGACTGGCTGGCGGCCGAGCTCCACGACAGCGGGTGGGACCTGCGCCACATGCTCCGGCTGATGGTCCGCAGCCGGACCTTCCGCCAGAGCTCCCGCTGGCGCCCCGAGGTCGACGATCCCGAGAACCGGCTCCTGGCCCGGGGACCGCACTTCCGTCTCGACGCCGAGACGCTCCGCGACCTGGGGCTCCACGCCAGCGGCCTGCTCGACTCCCGCATGGGAGGGGCCGGAACCAGGCCTCCCCAGCCCGAGGGGATGTGGCAGGCTCTCTCCCACCCGGCCAGCAACACCAAGCGCTACGTGCCGGACCAGGGCTCCCGTCTCTACCGCCGCAGCCTCTACACCTACTGGAAGCGCACCAGCCCCCATCCCATGATGACCCTGTTCGACGCCCCCAGCCGGGAGTCGAGCTGCGTGGCCCGCTCCCGGACCAGCACCCCGCTGCAGTCGCTGGGCCTTCTCAACGAGGACCAGCGGCTCGAGATGGGACGGGCCCTGGCCCTGCGCCTGCTCCGGGAGAGGGAGACCGAAGCCGGGCGGCTGGATCTGCTCATGCGCCTGGTCTCCAGCCAGGCCCCGAGCGGCTCCCAGCAGGAGGCCTGCCTCGAGCTGCTCGGTCGGATGAAGGAGAGCTACCGCCGCGATCCCGGCGACGCCCGGCGCCTTGCCGGGGAGCTCCCCCGACCCCTGGATCCCGTCCTGGTGGCCGCATGGACCCAGGTGGCCATGGTGGCGCTGGCCAGCGACGCGGCCATCCTGATCTACTGAGAGAGAAGCGCATGCCCGATTCCAGCGATCCACGGCGCGAGCATGCGCTGATGATGACCCGCCGGCGCTTCTTCGGACGGAGCGCCCTGGGGCTGGGTACCGCCGCCCTGGCGCAGCTGCTGGAGGCGGGAGGGGGGGCGCTGCCGACCCTCCACCACCGGGCCCGGGCCAGGCAGGTGATCTACCTGTTCATGAGCGGCGGCCCCAGCCACCACGACCTGTGGGACTACAAGCCGGCGCTGGCGGAGAAGTTCGGGGAGCAGCTGCCCGACCACGTGCGGGGCGGCCAGCGGATCACCGGTATGACCGCCAACCAGAAGAGCGGTCTGCCGCTGGCCCCCAGCAAGTACCGGTTCGCCCTCCATCCCAACAACCACCAGGGAGTCTGGATCAGCGAGCTGCTCCCCCACACCGCCACCGTGGCGGAGGATCTCTGCGTGGTCCACTCCGCCTTCACCGAGGCCATCAACCACGATCCGGCCATCACCTACATCCAGACCGGCAGCCAGATCCCGGGACGCCCCAGCCTGGGAGCCTGGATCAGCTACGGGCTGGGGAGCCTCAACCGCAACCTGCCCGGCTACGTGGTGATGCACGCCCGGAGCCGCTTTCCCGAGCAGAGCCTGTTCAATCGGCTGTGGGGCACCGGATTCCTGCCCTCCGACCACCAGGGCATCCTGCTTCGCAGCCAGGGAGATCCGGTCCTCTACCTGAGCAATCCGCAGGGAGTCGGCAGAGCAGACCGCAGGGCGCAGCTGGACGCCCTGGCGGCCCTCAACCAGGACCACTACCGGCAGTTCGCCGACCCCGGGATCCTTTCCCGCATCCAGCAGCACGAGATGGCCTACCGGATGCAGAGCTCGGTGCCCGAGCTGATGGACCTCTCGGGAGAGCCGGAGGCCACCTTCGAGCTCTACGGCGAGGAGGCGAGGGAGCCCGGCAGCTTCGCGGCCTGCTGCCTCAACGCCCGCAGGCTGGCCGAGCGGGGGGTCAGGAACATCCAGATCTTCCACCGGGGATGGGACGCCCACGGGAACCTGCCCCGGGAGCACGAGTCGCAGTGCCGCGACATCGACCAGGGGTGCGCGGCCCTGATCAAGGATCTGAAGCAGCGCGGCATGCTCGGGGAGACCCTGGTGGTCTGGGGCGGGGAGTTCGGCCGCACCGCCTACTGCCAGGGCTCCCTGACCCGGGAGAACTACGGGAGGGACCACCACCCCCGGTGCTTCACCGTGTGGATGGCCGGGGGCGGGATCCGGCCCGGCATCACCTACGGGCGGACCGACGAGTACGGCTACAACATCGCCCATCCCGACGGCGCACCGATGGATCCCCAGCCGGCCATGGAGCCCTGGACGCCGGGAACCATGCACATCCACGACCTCAACGCCACCATCCTCCATCTGCTGGGCATCGACCACACCCGGCTCACCTACCGCTACCAGGGCCGCGACTTCCGCCTGACCGACGTCCACGGCCACGTGGTCCACGACCTGATCGCCTGACCCCGGACTCGGCGGCGGCGACGGGAAACGGGAAACCGGCGGAATCAGCTCCCCGCCGGCTCCTTTCCCGGGAAAAGATGCCTGGAAGATCCCCCGCCGGGATTTTTTTCTTGCCCTCCATCGGCAGATCCCTAGCTTCGCCCTCGATCCTTTCCGCTTGGAGCCCTGCAACGGCTCGGAACCCCAAGTGCGAGGGTCGACGGGCAGTGATGCGGCGGTAGCCGCAGATCTCTACACGGGGGTTGCACGGGGAGGCATCGGTTCGGAGTATCGGCTCATCGGGTAACGTCATGAAAGTTCTGAAGCACTGGTGGACAGCGGCCCTGCTGGCCTGTCCGGCCGCCCTGGGGGCGGAGTTCGACAACGAGGACATCAACAATCCAGCCACCGAGGGCTCCACCACCGTCGATGGAGACACCATCACCGTGGTGGGCGGCGGGAACGATATCTGGGGCACCGCCGACATGTTCCAGTTCTACTACGCCACCTTCCAGGGCAGCGAGGACTTCGACGCCGTGGTCCAGGTGATCAGCCTGGAAGGCACCCACCACTGGGCCAAGGCAGAGCTGATGGCCCGCAACGGAGGGGGCTCGGAATTCGCCGAACCCGGAGATCCCCACATCTCCCTGATGGCCACCCGGACGGGCGGGCAGAACCAGATCTCGCCCCAGTGGCGCGAGGTCCGGGACGGCGGCTCCGGCTGGAACGGTGGAAACGTGGTCAGCCCTGTGCCCTACCCAGACGTCCACTTCCGCCTGACCAAGTCCGGCAGCGTGATCAGCAGCTTCTTCAGCGAGGACGGCGAAAGCTGGCAGCTGATGTACCGGGCCGACACCTCGGATCCGGACGCCCCGGTCCACGGCAAGGGCAGCGGATGGACCGGCGAGGACTACGGAGCCTCCGACACCACGGTGCACCTGGGGCTGGCAGTCACCTCTCACGACGACAATCCCGACGTGGTGGCCACCGCGGTCTTCAGGAACTTCCGCCTGCTCAGTCCCAAGGCCCCCACGGTGACCGCTGATCCTGTCAACGCTTCCGTCCTCGCGGGAGCTCCGGTCGAGTTCTCGGTGGAAGTCTCGGGCGACGCCAGCCCGCCTCCCGAGTACCAGTGGACCAGGAACGGACAGGACATCGCCGGCGCCACCGGGTCGGTCCTTAGCATGGACCGGGCCTCGATCGCCGACAACGGAGCCGCAATCGCCGTCCGGGTCTCCAACTCGGCAGGCTCTGTCACCAGCGGCGCGGCGACCCTGACCGTCACGCCCGACACCGAGCCTCCGACCATTGTGAGCGCCGAGGGCCACGAGCTCTTCGAAACAATCAGGATCACCTTCTCCGAGCCGCTGGATCCCGCCAGCGCAGCGACCGCCTCGAACTACACCCTTTCCGAGGGAGTCCAGGTCAGATCGGCCGCCCTGGGCGGAGAGCCCGGTTCCGCCTCCGACCATACCGTCGTCCTGGAGACCAGCGAGCAGCCCATCGGCACGTCGCTCACCCTGAGCGTGGCGAACGTGAAGGACGCGGCCGGAGGCAACCCCGTCGCCAGCGGCACGCAGCACACCTTCACCACCCATATCTGGGTGTCCGGCGTCGTCCTCCACAGGTACTGGCAAAACATCAACACCCGCGTCCCCAGCATGCCCGGCGGACATGGCGTACCTAGCCAAACATTCGCCGCACTGAGGACGCTGGCCGAGTTCCCCAACTCGCCCGACGGCACAACCCTGCAGCCGCGATGGGAATTTCCTCCCAATGGAGGAGGCAACATGTGGGACCAGTACTGCAACCAGATCTCGGGCTGGTTCATGCCTCCGGCCACCGACGACTACGTCTTCTTCACCAACAGCGACGATCCCTCGGCCCTCTACCTGAGCCCCGACAACGATCCCGCCAACAAGCTTCTCATCGCCCAGCAGATCAACTGGGCCGGAGCACGGCAATGGCAGGCGGGCGACGACAACCAGAAGAGGCACAAGCGCTCCGACTGGTTCACCGACGTCTACGACGTCGAGCAGGAATACGCCGAGGATATCTGGGAGGATTTCACCACCGACTGGGGCATCACCCTCGAGGCGGGCGAGCGCTACTACCTTGAATCCCTGTCTCGTGAAGCAGGGGGAGGCGACAACCACGCCGTCACCTTCATCACCGTAGACGAGGCCGTCGAGCTCGACGCCCCACCCGCCAACGGGGACGCCCCCGCGCTGACCGGCGACGTGATCGGAGTCTTCCTCAATCCCAACGGCACCTCGGTCACCTTCGCCTCCCAGCCCCAGGACACTTCGGTGGTGCAGGGCAGGCCGGCCACGTTCTCGGTGGTGGCGGAAGCCACCTCGGCCTACGGGACCGACGTGGCCTACCAGTGGGAGACCGCCGCTGCCGACTCCGACGACTGGACCGAGATAGATGGAGCGACGGGTTCCAGCTACACCACCGGAATCCTGAATCTGGGAGACACCGGAACCCGCTACCGGGTCAATGTGGGAGCGACGGCGTTGAACCTCTACTCGGTGCACAGCGCTTCCGCCGCGGTCAACGTCACACAGGACACCGTCCCCCCGATGGTGCTGCCTCATCTGACAAGCGCCGCCGGGGACTCCGTCTTCATCGCCTTCGACGAGCGGATGGACCGCGGCTCGGTGGAGACCGCCTCGAACTACACGGTGACCGGCACGGGAGTCAGCTCGGTCCAGCTTGTCGGCGCCGAGGAGAACATCGCCTGGCTGACCCTGGGCGGGGACCTGGATTCCAACGCCTCCGTCGTAGTCTCCAACGTGGAGGACGCCTACGGCAACGCCATCGCCACCACCACCGTCGGCAACCTTCACGACGTCCTCGCCTACTGGGACTTCGACGAGGAGAGATCGGGAACGGTCTACGGCCAGGCCCGTGCCATCCCCGCCCAGATGATGGGGAGCGCCGCCTTCTCCGCCGACGGGGAGGGACGCAGCGGATCGGCGGGGGATCGCGCCATGGACTTCGGCGCCCGGGCCAACGGCGCCTACCTTAGGGTGGAGCCGGCCGACTTCTTCAACCTGGTTCCCCACACCCTCGACCAGATCACCATCGCCTTCTGGCAGAAATGGAGCCAGGTTCCCGCCGCCCAGTCCGCATTCTGGGCATTCTCGCCTTCCTCCGGCGGCGGCGGGCGCGGTCTTCAGGCGCATACTCCCTGGAACGCCGCAGGCGCCATCTACTTCGACACCGTGGGATGCTGCAATGGAGCAACGCAGCGGATCAACTCCGGCAACTACGACGTGCTCAGCGAGGAGGTTGACTACCAGGAGTGGAACCACTTCGCCTTCACCAAGTCCGGCAGCTTGAAGGAGATATGGATCAACGGGGAGATCTTCCACGAAGGCGAAAACACCAGCGTCCTTCCCGGCGACATCACCCGCCTGAGCATCGGTTCGGCGGACAACGGCGGCAACAGCCATGGGGGATGGCTTGACGACTTCGCGATCTTCGGCACGGCGCTGAGCGAGGCAGACATCGTGAGCCTTGCCGAGGGCAAGCGGCCCGACGAGATACGCGACTTCGTTCCCATCGAGCCTCAGCTGGACGATGCCACCATCGGGATTGCCTTCGACTCCCAGGGCAGGGTGATGATCGAGTACACCGGCACGCTGTATTCCAGCGGCGACGTGGCCGGGCCGTTCGAGGCGGTGGCGGGAGCGGCTTCCCCCTACTCGCCTCCTGGAGACGCGGGCCCGATGTTCTACTACGCCCGCTAGGACAGGCCGAACGGCACCGCCTCTCTGCTTCTTCACGGGGGGATCCGGATTCCGGGTCCCCCCTTTTTTCTCCCCTGCCGCCATGCTCCCCGCGAATCCGGTCACGCCCTGCCCCAGAGGGGTCCTGGCCAGCCTTCCGGGATGGCTGGGGGCTCTTCCCCTCTGGGCGGGCGCTTCGGGACTCCTCCTGGGGCAGGAGGCGAGGCCCTTCCCCGGGTACAGCGATCAGACGGCCCGGGAGTACATCCTGAGGATGGCGGAGGGGCGGCAGCCCCTCCACGAGGGGGAGTGGCTGTTCCTGGCCCGGGTCCGGAACAGCCTGGGACTCAAGGACGGGGCCCGGAAGCTGGCCCGGGAAGGCCTCGAGGCCCATCCCGGATCGATCCCGCTGCGTCTCCTGCTGGCCGATCTGCTGGTCCGGGAGGACAGGCTGGAGGAGGCGAAGCCCGTTCTGGAGGAAGCGGTGCGCCTCGCCCCGCGGGATCCGAAGGCGAGGATCGAGCTGGGCATGGCGCTCGACCAGATGGGCGAGAGGGACGCGGCCCGCAAGGAGTACCGGGAGTCGATCCGCCTCTCCGACACCCACGCCCGGCCCCGCTTGTTCCTGGGCCGCTCCCATCTGGAGCAGGGGGAGGCGCACGAGGCCCTGGTCCACCTGGAGCGGGCCCGGGAGATGCAGCCCCGCAACGCCAACATCCACTACCTGCTCTGGCGGGCCCTGAGCCTGCTGGAGCGTGAGGAGGAGGCCCGGGCGGCCCTCGCCGCCTTCGAGGCTGAGCGGGAGGAGGAGGCCCGGCGCGCCGACCAGCAGAACCTCGAGAGGGACGACAGGAGGAGCATGCGGGAGCTGGCCGCCTCGCTGCACCGGGAGGAGGCCCTCCGTGCCGCCGATCCCGGCGAGGCGGAAAGGCACCTGCTCCAGGCCGCGGAGATCGCTCCGCACAGTCCCGATCCCTGGAGGGCGCTGGCGTCCTTCTACCAGAAGCGCGGGGAGCCCTCCAGGGCCCGGGGGCCGCTGGAGAGCCTGGTGCGCCTGCTGCCCCGGCACGCCGGGTACCGGGCCGACCTGGGAACGCTGATGCTGCTGTCGGGAGAGGCCGTGGAGGGAGTGGCCAGCCTGGAGAGGGCCCTGGAGCTGGATCCCGTCCAGCCCCAGGCGCTGCAGAACCTGGCCCGGTTCCACCTGGGCTCCGGAACGCGGCTGCAGAAGGCGCTGGAGCTGGCCCGGAGGCTGGCCGGGGAGCAGCCCCTGGCCAGGAACCACGATCTGCTTGCCTGGGCCCTCTACGCCAACGGGCGGCGGGAGGAGGCGGCCGAGGCGGCCCGGGAGGCGGTCCGGCTGGAGCCCGGGCAGCCGGTCTACCGGAGGCGGCTGCGGATGATCGAGGAGCGGAACCGGCAGTGAGGCTCCTTGCTCCGATCTGCGCCGCGGCCCTCCTTCCGGGCACGGCCCTGGCCCAGGCCATCCGGTTCCACGACGCCACCGCCGAGAGCGGCATCGACTTCCTCCACGACGACGGGAGCCGGGGCAGCCGCTACATCATGGAGAACATCGCCTCGGGCCTGGGCTTCATCGACTTCGACTCCGACGGCGACCTGGACCTCTACCTGCTCAACGGAGCCCCGGCCGGGGGGGCCGGAAGGCCGAACGCCCTGTGGAGGAACGACGGGAAGGGACGCTTCTCCGACGCCACCGCCTCCAGCGGCGACGCGGCCGACACCGGCTACTCCATGGGCTGCGCCGTGGCCGACTACGACAACGACGGGGACGAGGACATCTACCTGACCAGCTACGGGCCCAACCGGCTCCTGCGCAACGACGGGAAGGGAGGCTTCGAGGACGTGGCCGCCGTGGCGGGGGTGGACCATCCCGGCTTCGGGGCCGGCTGCTCCTTTCTGGACTACGACCGGGACGGGTGGCTGGACATCTACCTGAGCAACTACCTGGAGTTCGATCCCGCCGACCACCGGCCCTGCCGCATCGCCGGAGTTCCGGTCTACTGCGATCCCCGCACCTACCGTCCGCAGCGGGACCTGCTCTACCGCAACCGGGGGGACGGGACCTTCGAGGACGCCAGCCTCACGAGCGGCGTCTCGGGCAAGGCCAGCTACGGAATGGGCACCGTGTGCGGGGACTTCGACGGCGACGGATGGACCGACATCTTCGTGGGGAACGACGTGCAGGGCAACTTCCTCTGGAGCAACCAGCGGGACGGCACCTTCCGGGAGCGGGCCCTGCTGGCGGGGGTGGCCTACGACGAGTTCGGCGATCCCCAGGGAAGCATGGGGGTCAACGCCGGCGACTACGACAACGACGGCGTCCCCGACCTGCTGGTCACCACCTACCAGAACCAGTCCAACACCCTCTACCGGGGCCTCGGAGGGGGCCGCTTCCAGGACGTGACCCTGGCGACCGGCATCGGAAGCGGATCGCTCCCCCTGGTCACCTGGGGATGCGGGATGGCCGACTTCGACGCCGACGGCCGCAGGGAGGTGTTCGTGGCGGCGGGACACCTGCAGGACACCATCGAGGAGTACAACGGGGCCAGCACCTACCGGCAGAGGAACCAGCTGTACCAGTGGCGCTCGGGACGCTTCCGCGAGATCTCGGACCAGGCCGGCCCGGCCCTGCGGATCGCCGAGAGCAGCCGGGGAGCCGTCTTCGGGGACGTGGACAACGACGGGGACGTGGATCTGGTGGTGCTAAACGCCCGGGCCCGCCCCACCCTCCTGGAGAACCGCACCGAAAGCCCCCATCACTGGACCGTCCTGAAGCTGGTGGGCTCCCGGGGGAGCCCCTCGGCCGTCGGGGCCCGGGTGCGGCTGAAGGCCGGGGAGCTGGTCCTGGTGGACGAGGTGCGGGCCGGACGGGGCTACCAGGGGGCCGACGATCTGCGGCTGCACTTCGGCCTGGGAGGCCACGGAAAGATCGACGAGCTGGAGATCCGCTGGCCGGGGGGCGCGGTGGAGGTGCGCGCCGGACTGGAGGCGGACCGGATCCTCCGCATCGTCGAAGGGCGGCCCTAGTCCACCACCTCCAGAACCCCCCGCATCAGCACCCCGTGCCCGGGGTAGGTGCAGACGAAGGGGTAGGAGCCGGGCGACTGCGGCGCCTGGAAGTAGAGCACGAACTGGCGCTGCGGGGCGATCTGGGGAGTGGCGGCCAGAACCTCGGGGATCTCGGGCACGTAGTTGAGCTCGATGCCCCTCTCGCCCAGCAGCAGCGACTGGCGGACCACCGTCTCGACGCCTCCCGGAGCGCACAGGACGAAGTTGTGCATCAGGCCGGTCGGGTCGTTGTTGACCACCCGCAGGGCCACCCTCTCTCCGGCCTTCGCCTCCAGGACGCTGCGGTCGAAGAGCATTCCGGGCTTCATGCCGATCTCCAGGGAGCGGGCCTGGCGGTACTCCTCGGGCACCAGGGGGGCCGGGGAGCGGCTCAGCAGGATCATCTCCGCCTTCTCCCCGGGATCGGCGATGCGGGCCAGGGCCTCGGTGCGGAAGTTGTCCAGGAAGCCGCCGAAGCTGGCCCCGCCCTTGAAGTTGCGCGCCTTGGCGAACCAGGCGAAGAAGTCCCGCCTCAGCGCCGGGGTCCATCCCCGGTCCGCGTTCTTGAGGGCGTAGGCGTAGTGGATCTGCTGGCGCTGGGGATTGCTGGCCTTCTGGTCGAGGAAGGATCTCCCGTAGCGGCCGGAGCGCCCCAGGAGCGAGTCGTCGAACTCCATCTCCTCGGGGCCGACGGCCTCCTGGCTCATCAGGGGGACGGTCTTGGCCACCACCCCGGGATCCTCCAGGTAGACCAGGAGGGAGGCCAGCTCCCGGTTGAGGGCGTCGCTGGCGGCCGGATAGTAGGCGGTGTAGATCCCCGCCAGCCTCCGGGCCGCCTCCGGATCGGGCTTCCCCATGCGGACGAAGGCCAGGGAAAGGACGCGCAGCGACTCCAGCCGCTCCTCCTCGTCCATCTCGGAGAAGGGGAAGCGCTGCAAGGCCTGCACCAGGAGCGGCTGCAGGGAGGCGTCTCCCTGGCGCGCCAGGGCCAGAAGGGCGGAGAGGGCGGTTCGCAGGCCGGTCTCCCGCAGGGCGCGCTCCTGCCACTCCAGCACGGGCTGGTGCTCCAGCGCCACCCGGGCCGCGTAGCGGACGAACCGGTCGGCGTGCCCCAGATGGGGCCACAGGGCCGGCAGGGCCTCGGGATCGGCCCGCCCATGGAAGGACTCCAGCCGCTTGCGGAGCCGCCGCAGACCGGCCTCCTCGGCATGCTCCTCGGCATGCTCCCCGGCCTCCTCCCCGGACTGCGGCGCCTCCCCCTCGTAGGAGACCCGGTAGAGGGCCGAGGGGGTCCCCCTCCCCCCCACCGCGAAGTACAGGCTCCCGTCCATGCCGATCACCCCGTCGGTGACATGCAGGGGGACGCCAGTCACGAACTCCTCCTTGGCGGCCGAGTAGCTCGATCCCCTGGGGGAGAGGTGGATGGCGTAGATGGTGCCGTAGGTCCAGTCGAAGGCGTAGAGGGCTCGTCGGTACCTTTCGGGAAAGGAGGCCTTCAGGCCCGAGACCATCCCGGTAGGCGATCCGGGACCGACGTCCAGAGCCGGGGGGAGCGTGTCGGGATACCAGGAAGGGAACTTCCCGGTCCCGGTCCGCCACCCGAACTCGCTGCCGCTGGTGCAGTGGTAGATGCGGGTGGGCCGGTACCAGGGCGTGCCGCTGTCCCACTCCATGTCGGAGTCGTAGGTGAACATCTCTCCGTCGGCGTTGAAGGCGATGTCGTACTGGTTGCGGAATCCGGCCGAGTAGAGATGCCAGGAGGCGCCCTCGGGATCGGTGCGGGCGATCCAGCCGCCCGGGGCCCGGATGCTGCGGGCGTGGCCCCGTGCGTCGGGCATGCGCGGCAGCAGCTGGTCCTCGGCGTAGGCCGGAGGCACCGCCCAGGTCTCGGGATCGGGGATCCGGGTGTGGTTGCCTCCCAGGACGTAGAGCGACCGCCCGTCGGGCGACAGCTCCACCGCGTGGGGGCCGTGCTCCCCCCCGCCCTGCAGGGATCTGAGGCGCCGGACCGAGTCCAGCTGGCCGTCCCCGTCGGAGTCGGTCAGGCGGTAGAGCCCCGATCCATGGCCTCCGATCCCGCCGCCGTTGACCACCACGTAGAGGCTGTCGAAGGCCCACAGCATGCCATGGGCCGAGGAGATCTCGGCCGGAACGCGCTCCACCGCGGCAGGCCGCCCCCCCTGGAGCGTGAGGCGGAAGATCCCCTTGCCGCCCTGGTCGGAGCAGTACAGGCGCCCCTGGCCGTCGACCGCCATGGACACCCAGGAGCCCTGGCTGGAAGCCTCCACCTGGTGGATCCGCTCCAGGGAGAAGCCCTCGGGATGCACCCGGGCCTCTCCCTCTTCCTGGGCCTGGGCCGGACACGCGGCGGCAAGCGCCCAGAGGGAGGCGGCAGTCCCGGACAAGCGGAGGAAGGAGGGGAGGCGGATGGACATGGCGGTGCGCTAGCCGGAAGAAAGGACCGAGGGGTCGGCCAGGAGAAGGTAGATGAGAAGCACGGCGGCGGCAAGCCCCATGCCGACCGGCCAGGCCCAGCGCCACGGCGCCAGATCCACCTTGCCCCGGGAAGCCTCCTCCCGGGCGGTGGCCGGAAAGAGGAAGCCGCACAGTCCCATGAAGGCGACCAGCGCCAGGAAGACCGCCCCCAGGAAGTGGTAGTTGTTCCAGGGCCAGAAGGGCCAGAGGAAGTACTCGGCCACGATGACCGCCACGCCCGCCACCAGGGCCGTGTTGGCCGCGAAGGCCGGAACTCTCCGGGTGAACATGCCCATCAGCAGGACCGCGAAGATGGGAATGAAGTACAGGGCGTTCATCTGCTGCAGGTGGTCGAAGATGCCGGGAACGCTGTCGAGCAGCGGGGCCAGGGACATGGCCAGGAAGGCCACCGCGATGCTGCAGACGCGTCCCGACCGGATGCCCCCGTCCCGGCTTCTTGTCCACCGTCCCAGGGTCCCGTCCAGGCTGACCAGGGTGGCGGTGCTGTTGAGCACCGAGTTGAAGCTGCTGATCACCGCTCCCACCACCACCGCGGCGAAGAAGCCGGTCAGGGGGCCCGGCAGGACCTCCCGCACCAGAGCCCCGTAGGCCTTGTCCTGGCTATCCACCTCCAGCCCGCCCTCACGGGCCAGGTGGAAGGCGGCGATCCCCGGCAGGACCAGAATGGCGGGAGCCAGGATCTTGAAGCCTCCGGCGATCAGCACCCCCTTCTGCCCCTCCTTGAGGCTGCGGGCCCCGAAGGCCCGCTGCAGGATCTGCTGGTTGGTGGTCCAGTAGAACAGGTTGATGAGCAGGACCCCGGTGAACAGGGTTGAGAAGGGAACCGAGGACTCCCGTCCTCCCAGGGAGTTGAATTTCTCCGGGTGGCTTCCGGCCAGTTCGGAGAGGGCCGGGAGGACGCCCTCGGGGTTGACCTCGAGCAGGGCGTAGACGGTGATCAGGGTCCCCCCCGCCAGCAGCCCGATCCCGTTGAGGGTGTCCGAGACGGCGATGGCCCGCAGGCCGCCGCACACCGCGTAGAGCGACCCCAGGATCCCGATCGACCAGACCGACGCCCAGAGGACGGCGGCGTCGCTCTGCCACCCGGTCAGTCCCTTCAGGTCCAGCATGCTGGAGAGCCCCACGGCCCCGGTGTAGAGGATGATGGGCAGGAGGATCAGCGCGTAGGCCAGGATGAAGATGATCCCGATCAGGGTGCCGGTCCGCGCGTCGAAGCGGCTCTCCAGGAACTGGGGCACGGTGGCGACGCCCCGCGCCAGGTAGCGGGGCAGGAAGACCAGGGCCAGGACCACCAGGGAGAGGGCCGCGATCACCTCCCAGGCCATCACCTCCAGCCCGCCGGCGAAGGCCGCTCCGTTCAGGCCCACCAGCTGCTCCGTGGAGAGGTTGGTGAGCAGCAGCGAGCCGGCCACGACGCCCCCGGCGAGGGCCCGCCCGGCCAGAAAGTAGCCCGAAGGGGTCGAAGCGTCCCGGCCCCGGGTGAACCGCCAGGTGAGGAAGCCCACCAGGCCGGTGAAGAAGAGGAAGGTGAGAAGGATCAGCATGCCGGGCCGTGGATGGAATGGAGCCTTCCCTCCGGTTCATCTCGAGGGACGCCTGAGACCACCTTCCACTTCCAGCGGCAGCGGGTCAAGCGCCCTGGATCCCCGGCGCCCAGGCGGCCGATGGCCCCGGAGGCGGGGATGGATTTCAAGTGGAACCGGCCGGACCCGGGCCGGCCCTCCCGGAAGGAGCCGTGCGGCCACGATCCGCCATGGCCTGCATCTCGCTACGAGCTCCGGCCGGACGCTTCCGCTTCCTGGCTCCCGCCGGAGGCCCGCACGGGACGGACCGGGATCCCGTCCACCGCGATCGGCAGGGGGGTCAGGGAGAGCCGCTGTCCCGGCTGCAGATCCTCCTGGCCCACCACGATCCTTCCGGCATCCCTCCAGAGGATCCGGACCTCCTTGCGGAGAATGCGGTTCTCCTCGTCGACAAGCAGGACCTCGCGTCCCTCGCGCAGGGCCGAACGGGGGATCACGAAGACCTGCTCGAGCAGGCTCCCCTCGATGTCGGCCTCCACGTACTGGTTGATCCTCAGGGGAGGCGATCCCGGATCCTCCAGGGAGTAGGGATCGTCCACCTGGGCGATGAGGAAGAGCTGGCGGGTGGCGGCGTCGAAGGCTCCCTCGGTACGGACCACGCGCCCCTCCCAGCGCAGGGTGCGGCTGCCGTGCTTCGCCCGGACTACGGCCCTGGGACCCTGCTCCCCCCCCGAGGGGGACTCGGAGAGATCCAGATGCTCCAGATGCTCGTTGAGCACCGGCAGGCGGATCTCCACGTAGTCCGTGGCGAAGATCTCGGCCAGCTGGGTGGAGAGCAGGACGGTCTGCCCCACATCCACATGCTTCCTGAGGACCCGCCCCGCGTACGGAGCGCGCACCTCGGTGCGCTCCAGCTGCCGCCGAGCCTCCCCGACCCGGGCCCGGGCCGACTCCACGTTGGCCTGCGCCATCTTCAGCTGGGGCTCCCGGACCAGCAGGGGATCGGGACTTCCCCCCTCCCCCAGGAGCTCCCAGTTCCTGCGGGCCTGCCGGTGCTGCGCCTCCTCCAGCTGGAGCTCGGCCTGCCGCTGGACCAGGAGGGCCTCGGCCACGGTCAGCGCGCTCCGGTAGTCGCGGGCATCGATCCGCAGCAGCACCTCGTCCTGGACGAAGTAGGCTCCGTCCCTGAGGGCGGGGGCGATCTCCACCACCTGGCCGGCCACCTGGGGCAGCAGCACGGTGCGCGTCCGGGGACCGACCACGCCCTGGGAGGGGATCCAGATGCGGTAGTCCCTGGGCACCAGCTCCATCACCTCCACCTGGGTGGTCGGGGCGCCGGAGGGCGCCCGCTCCGCCGCCGGGGGATTGCCCACCATCCAGGACCAGACCAGGACGGCCAGGGAGACCAGCGCGATGGGGACGATGATCCGGAGAGCCTGATGCATCCTCGCAGGCCGATAATGGGGCGGGCGGACAGCGCTTCAAGGCATAAGGAACGCGGGCCGGGTGGATCCGGAGAGCGGCCACGCTTCATCGGCTCCGCACCCCCCGGCGGCCATGCTCTGGGCAGCGGGCTTCCGGAAGCCGTCCGGCGAAACTTTTCCTCCCTGCGGATGTTGTACTCCCAGAGGCGGCGCCCGCCCATCCTGCAAGATGATCTCCATCAAGAGCCTGCTGGCCGACTCCGGGCTGGTACCCGCCGCGAGGTTCGACGAGTGGAGCCGGCAGTGGGAGACGGCGTCGCAGGAGGGAAGCGAGGAGACCCAGCTGGCCTTCTTCGGCCGCGAGGGGGGGATCTCCGAGGAGAAGTTCCTGCGCACCCTGGCGCAGAGGCTGGACTGGCCCTTCGTGGATCTCCCCTCCCTCGACATTCCTCCCGAGGTGCGCCGCCGAATCTCCACCAAGGTGGCCTTCCAGCACACCGCCATGCCGGTGGGCGAGGAGGGAGGAAGGCTCCAGGTGGCGGTGTGCGATCCCTTCGACACCGGGCTGATAAGCTCGATCCGGTTCAACGCGGGCTGCCCCGTGGAGTTCGCCCTCTCCCCCCGGGAGGAGATCGAGAAGGCGCTCAAGAGGTACTACGGGGTGGGCGCCGAGACCCTGGACGAGCTGGGCGGGGAGGACGAGCCGATCGAGCTGCTGGTGGACAGCCAGAAGGAGATCACCGACGGCGACCAGGAGGCGAGCGTGATCAAGTTCGTCAACCAGGTGGTCTGGGAGGCCTTCCAGGACCGGGCCACCGACATCCACTTCGAGCCCGAGGAGCAGGACCTCCGCATCCGCTACCGGGTCGACGGGATCCTGCACCAGGCCCCCATGCCTCCCCAGCTCAAGCGGTTCCAGTCGGCGATCATCTCCCGCATCAAGGTGATGTCGGGGATGGACATCGCCGAGAAGCGGCTGCCCCAGGACGGGCGCATCAACGTCCGCATCAAGGGCGAGGAGCTGGACATCCGGGTCTCCACCGTCCCCACGGTCTACGGCGAGAGCGTCTCGCTGCGCCTGCTCACCCGCGGGAAGATCTTCCTGAGCCTGGAGAAGCTGGGCTTCCAGCCCCGCGACGAGGAGCAGCTGCGGGAGATCATCGCCAAGCCCCACGGGATCCTGCTGGTGACCGGCCCCACCGGATCGGGCAAGTCCACCTCCCTCTACGCCTTCCTCAGCTCGATCAACTCGGTCCAGAAGCGGATCATCACCATCGAGGAGCCGGTGGAGTACGAGCTGAAGGGGATCAACCAGATCGCGGTCCGCTCCGACATCGGCCTGACCTTCGCCATGGGCCTGCGGCACATCCTCCGGCAGGATCCCAACGTGGTGATGGTGGGGGAGATCCGCGACATGGAGACGGCCGAGATCGCGATCCGGGCCTCGCTGACCGGCCACCTGGTGTTCAGCACCCTGCACACCAACGACGCCCCCAGCGCCTTCACCCGGCTCATCGACATGGGGATCGAGCCCTTCCTGGTCGCCTCCTCGGTCGAGGCGGTCCTGGCCCAGCGGCTGGTGCGCAAGATCTGCCCGGGCTGCAGGACCGAGCAGAAGCCGGATCCGGACTACCTGAGGAAGATCGGCTACCCCGACTGGGAGAAGGGCCGGATCTTCCGCGGGGCCGGCTGCGACAAGTGCCGCCAGCTGGGCTACCAGGGACGGCTCGCCATCTACGAGCTGCTGATCATGGACGAGGCCATCCGCCCCCTGATCCTGGGGCGGGCCCCCGCCTCCACCATCTCCCAGAAGGCGATCGAGCTGGGCATGCGGACCCTGCGCGTCGACGGCTGGCAGAAGGTCAGGGACGGCATCACCACCATCGAGGAGGTGCTCCGGGTCACCCAGTCCGAGGAGCACCTGGGCGCGCTGATGGAGGATTCCTGAGGCCATGAGCCGCAGGCAAAGCTGGCACGAATGCAACGTGGCGCTTCCCGAAGGGGAGATCCTCGGCCTCTGGAGCTTCTCCCTGGCCGGCGGCAAGGCCCACCTCCGATCCCGCAAGCGGGCGCCCCAGGAGGGCCGGCTGCCCGAGAAGGTGGCGGCCAAGTCCTGGAAGCACCTGATCCGGGGAAGGCTCGATCTGGCGCTGCTTCCCGAGAGCGACGTGTTCCTGCGGGTGGTGCGGCTTCCCGAGTGCGACCGCCAGGAGATGGAGTCGATGCTGGAGTTCCAGCTCGAGCGCCTCTCCCCCTTCCCGGTCAACCAGATCTGCTGGAGCTTCGAGACGCTACCCTGCGGCCTGGAGGGGCAGGCCACCGCCCTGGTGATGATCGCCGAAAGCCACCGGGTGGAGGCCCGCCTGGAGAGGCTGGAGGAGGCGGGCTACTCCGCCGACCGGCTGGAGCCGCTCGGCTGCCACGAGCTCCTGGACCTGGACCTGGAGGAGGACCGGATCTGGATCCGGCTCTCCCCCCAGGAGGAAGGGGTGGCGGCGATGACCGCCTGGATCCTCGGGGGGACGCTGCAGCAGGCCATGGTCCTGAGCCTTCCCGCCACGCAGGAGGGATGCCGGGCCCTCTGCTCGCACCTGGAGCATGCCCACTGGACCGGGGAGATGGAGGGGTGGGCAGGACCGGAGATGCCGCCGATCGACCTGCGGCAGGCCCCGGGCCTGGATCCCTCCTGGGAGGCGGCCCTGCGGGAATGGTCCCCGCATCCGCTCCAGCCCTCCGCCCTGCCCGGGCCCGAGGAGCAGGCCTCCCTGACGGCCGGGCGGGTCGCCCGGAACGAAGCCCAGGCGGATCTCCTGCCGCAGGAGCGCCGCATCCGCTACCGCCAGCATTTCGTCGACGGCATCTGGATGAAGGGGGTGGGAGCGATGGTGCTCTGCTACATCTTCGGCGTGCTCGCCTACTTCATCATGGTGGAGTGGGCCCGGATCGAGCACCAGAAGGTGGAGGCCCGCTATCGCGTCTCCGCCCCCCAGTACACCAACGTGGTCCGGATGGAGGGCAACATCCGGACACTGGAGGAGCAGGCCGCCCGACGGACCGCCGCCCTCGACTGCCTCCAGGCGATCGCCTCCATCCTCCCCCCGGAAGTCGACCTGACAGGCTTCCAATTCGCCCCGGGGCGGCAGAACAAGGTGACACTGAGCGGCACGGTTCTCTCCAGCAACGATTCGGCTCTCACACGCTTCTACGAGGATCTCAACGAGGCGGCGGTGGGAGGCAGGAAGCTCTTCAGCCAGATCTCCGATCCCATCCCCACGCCGAAGACCCCCCTGCACTCCACCTGGAAACTGGACTGCACGCTCAACTAGGCGCCTCCGGTGAAGTCCCTCTTCGACCGCTACAAGCTGACCACCTACGAGCGGCGCTTCGCGGTCTTCTTCGGCCTGGCGCTGCTGGCGATCGTGCATGTGAGCCTGATACATGACCAGCTGGGGCTTTGGTCGGAGTACCAGGACAAGATCCGGGAGCGCGAGAACACCCTGGAACTGCGCCAGGGAAAGCTGGACCAGGAGCAGGCCCTGAGGCGGAAGCTGGAAAGCCTGGAGGAGTCGTACGCCAACCGCATAACCGCCGACTACAACATCTTCGGATTCATGCAGGAGAAGGTGAGGGAGATTTCCCGGGCCTCGGGCTTCCCCAACTCCGGGCTCAAGCAGCCCCTGCAAGGGGGCGACGACGCGGAGGAACTGGCCTACCGGAAGCGGACCTTCAGAATCGTCGAGGAGGCCGACGCCGTCTCCCTGCTCAACTTCCTCATCTCCCTCTCCTCGGACGACTGGGTGATCTGCGTCGACTTTATCGACCTCAAAAAGGCCAAACGCAGCGACATCCTCCAATGCAACATGAACCTGACCGTCTACTACCAGGTGCAGCCGTCCGCGGAGGCGGGCGCCGAACAGTGAAGCACCAGCCTAATATCCACCCCATGGACACCGACTGCAGACCGTCCCCCCGATGGATCGTTCTCTTCCTGGGGCTTGCCCCCCTGGGGCTTCCGGGACAGGAGGCTGAGGTGGAGGTCCAGGAGCCCCCGGCCGATCCCGGAATGCGGATCGTGACCTCCGAGGGGGAGGACGAGGTGGCCGGCCTGATGCCCTACACCTACAACTTCCTGAACGCCCCCCTGGAGCCGGTCTTCGAGGTGTTCACCGAGCTGACCGGGAAGATGGTGCTCTACTCCCCGGACCTGACCGGGAACATCAACCTGATGAGCGGATCGGTGGAGCTCGACCGCTCCGAGGCGATCGAGGCGATCACCTCCAGCCTTTCGCTGGCGGGGATCGTGATGATGCCCATGGGGGAGAAGTTCGTGAAGGCGGTCAAGCGCGAGGAGGCGATCCAGCACGCCACCCGCCTCAACTCGGTGGACCCCGATCTGCTACCCGAGTCGGGAGAGTTCCTCACCCGGACCGTGCAGCTGGAGCAGATCCTCCCCTCCGAGGCGGTGGAGATCCTCAGGCCGCTGACCAGCAACCCCGATGGCCTGATTCCGGTCGACTCGAGCCGCACCCTCCTGATCCACAGCGATGCCTCCTCCATGAAGCAGATGCTGGCACTGCTCAAGCAGACCGACGTGGTGCCCGAGTTCGAGTACTCGCTGGAAGTGATCCCGATCAAGTACAGCAAGGTCCACGACCTCTACAACACCATGAACAGCCTGATCACCGGGGAGCCGGAACTCCCGACCGATGGATCCAGTCCGAGCGCGACGGGACAGTTGGGTAGGGGGGGGCAGAACACCTTCGGGGGGGCCTACGGGGGCTTCAACCAGAGGGGGGTCGGAAGCGGCTACGGAGGATACGGGAGCGGGGGATACGGAGGCTCCTACGGAGGCCGCTCCGTGGGGGGCTACCGCCCCTACCAGGCCGCTCGCACGCAGACCTCGGGCGGCTCCAACAGCACCACCTTCCAGGACAACCTGCGCCGGGTGATCAGCCGGGCCGCCAGCGACGAGGAGGAGGTGGAACTGCTCAGCAAGGCCAAGATCGTCCCCGACCAGCGCTCCAACTCGCTTCTGATCTTCGCCGACCGCCAGGACATCAGCATGATCACCAACATGGTAAGCAAGGTGGACCAGCTGCTGGCCCAGGTCCTGATCGAGGCGATCGTGCTGGAGATCAACATCGGGGACGAGCTCAACTTCGGGGTGAGCATGCAGCAGGGTCCGGATGCCGGGGGGAATTGGAACTACGGGGGAACTATCTCCAATCCAGTCCTCAACTCCCTTTCGGATCCGCTGCGCGCCAGCGGAGACTTCCTCGGCGGGACCGAGGCCCCCGCCGAGGCGCTCTCGGCGGCCGGGGGCTTCAGCTACTTCGCCCGGTACAACGACACGCTGCAGGCCGCGGTCAGCGCCATAGCCTCGGACACCTCGACCCGCATCATCTCCCGCCCCCGGATCCAGACCTCCCACGCGGTGCAGGGATACTTCCAGCTGGGCGAGAGCATCCCCTATTCCGCGGGCGGCTTCTCCGGCGGGCTATCCGCGTATTCCCAGCAATACGTGGAATTTTTGGAAATCGGGATCACCATCTCAGTGACGCCCTACATCACCCCCGAAGGGTACATCGTGATGGACATCGTTCAGAACGCCAACAGCCGGGGCGAGGACGTGATCATCAACAACAATCCCACCCCTGTCGCGAACACTCGGATCGCAAGTGCCACCCTCTCGGTGCGCGACGGCGACACCATCATGCTGGGAGGCTTCATCAGGCAGTCCAAGAACAAGTCCCGAGCGGGCGTC
Source organism: Limisphaerales bacterium (assembly GCA_965221075.1). Taxonomy (GTDB): domain Bacteria; phylum Verrucomicrobiota; class Verrucomicrobiia; order Limisphaerales; family AAA164-E04; genus UBA2970. The sequence continues at coordinate 1,184,248 of OZ244865.1, read as the reverse complement.
CCGATCCTCAAGGACATCCCGCTGCTGGGGAGCCTGTTCCGCAGCCGCAACGACCGCAGCCAGCGCAGCGAGCTGATCATCCTGCTGCGGGCCACGGTGCTGGAGACTCCCGAAGAGGCGGCCATGGTGGCGCGCATGGAGCGGGAGAACACGGCCGGGATCCGGGAGATGGAGAAGAGCTTCGAGGCGGAGCGGGAGCAGCGCGAGGAAGCCAGCAAGGAGGGGGAGCGCAGGGGCCTCTTCAACCGGCGCCGGTGATTCCCAGAGCCCTTTCCCTGGCTGCACTCCTGCTCTGGACCGCCTGCGCTCCGGGGCGGGAGCCCGCCTCCCCTCCGGCCCGGGAAGAAGACGGGAGCCGCCTGGACCAGGCCCAGTGGGGGCTTCCGGAGATCCGGCTCTGGCTGGGGGCCGCCGAGCTGTCGGCCGAGGTGGCCAGCACCCGCCAGCAGATCGCCACCGGGATGATGCACCGGACCGAGATGGGCGAGCAGGAGGCCATGCTGTTCGTGTTCGCCCGGCCCTACCGCGCCAGCTTCTACATGCGCAACACCCGGATCCCCCTTTCCTGCGCCTACATCCACAGCGACGGGACCATCCTGGAGATCCACGACATGGAGCCGATGGACGAGACCGAGATCGAGGCCTCCAGCCAGGAAGTCCGCTATGTGCTGGAGGTGAATCGGGGCTGGTTCGGGCGCCACGGCGTGGGAGTGGGCACGGTGGTCGCCACCGAACGGGGCTCCCTGGAGGAGGCCTTCTTCGGGCGATGATCCCGGGGATCGCCATCGCGCAGATCAACCCGACCATCGGGGACGTCGAAGGGAACCTGGAGCGGATCCTCGAGGCGGCCCGCCAGGCCCGCGGGGCCGATCTGGTGGTCTATCCCGAGCTGGCGCTGTCGGGCTACCCTCCCAGGGACCTGCTGCTGCGGCGCTCGTTCCTGGACCGGATCCGGGCGGCGCTGGAGCGCCTGGCCGCCGAGTCGGGACCCGCCGCGCTGCTGGTCGGATGCCCCACTCCCAGGGAGGGCCCGACCGGCCGGCCCCTGCACAACTCGGCCGTCCTGCTCCGGCAGGGCCGGATCGAGGCCGTCCGCCACAAGACCCTCCTGCCCAGCTACGACGTCTTCGACGAGAGCCGCTACTTCGAGCCGGCCGGCGGCAATCCGCCCGTCGACTTCCTGGGGCTCCGGCTGGGGATCTCCATCTGCGAGGACATCTGGGATCCCCGGGAGCTGCCCGGACGCCGGGCCTACCCGGGCGATCCGGTCTCGGCCCAGCTGGAGGCGGGCTGCGACCTGCTGATCAACATCTCGGCCTCCCCCTGGGAGGCGGGCAAGCACCAGAGGCGGCTGGGGATGCTGCAGGAGCGGATGCGGCCCCACCGCGTCCCCCTGGTCTACTGCAACATGGTGGGGGGCAACGACGAGCTGGTCTTCGACGGCAGCAGCCTGGATCTGGCGGCGGGGGGGGAGCCCCGCCACCGCTGCGCCTCCTTCGCCACCGAAGTGCACCTGCCCGGCCGGGATCCGGCCGACCCGTCCGGTCCCGGGCATCCCCCCGAGGAATGCCTGCGCAGGGCCCTGGTTCTGGGCATCGCCGACTTCTCCCGCAAGTGCGGATTCGGCTCGGCCCTGGTGGGGCTCTCGGGGGGCATCGACTCGGCCCTGACCGCCGCCCTGGCCGCCCAGGCCCTGGGCAGGGATCGGGTCAGGGGGATCGCCATGCCCTCCCGCCACTCCTCGCCCGAGAGCCTGGAGGACGCACGGGAGCTGGCCCGCAACCTGGGCATCCGGCTGGACGTACTCTCCATCGAGCCCGCCTTCGAGGCCGTGCTGGGGACCCTCTCCCCGCTGTTCGGAGGCCCGCCCGGCGGCGCCGCCGAGGAGAACCTGCAGGCCCGGCTGCGGGGGCTCCTGCTCATGGCCCTGTCCAACAAGTGCGGCGCGCTGCTGCTCTCCACCGGAAACAAGAGCGAGCTGGCGGTCGGCTACTGCACCCTCTACGGGGACATGTGCGGCGGCCTGGCGCCGCTCTCCGACGTGACCAAGACCCGGGTATGGAAGCTGGCCCGGCACATCAACCGGGACGGGGAGGCGATCCCCCGGCGCAGCATCGAGAAGCCGCCCTCGGCCGAGCTGAGTCCCGGACAGCGGGACCAGGACTCGCTGCCTCCCTACGAGGCTCTCGACGCGGTCCTGGAGTCCTTCGTGGAGCGGGGGCTCTCCGCAGGGGAGATGGAGGCGGCGGGCCTGGAGGCCGGAACCGTCCGCCAGACGATCCGGCTGGTGGAGCGCGCCGAGCACAAGAGGCGCCAGGCGGCCCCGGGCCTGCGGGTGACCGGCACCGCCTTCGGCTGGGGAAGGCGCCTTCCCATCGCCAGGAAGGCGGAGGACGCTCCGCCGCCCTAGTCCTTCTTCAGCGCCTCGAGCGCAGCCTCGCGGGTGGAGAACACCTGGTAGAGGGTGTCGAGCCCGCTGACCCCGAGGAGGTCCCGGATCGAGTCCCTGGGGGAGCAGATCCCCAGCCTGCCCTCCAGGCGGGAGAAGTTCTTGGCCAGGACGATGAGCACCCGGATCCCGGCGCTGCTGATGTAGCTGAGCTCCTCCATGTCCATCAGCACGGCCCCGTCGCCCTCCTCGATCGTGGACTTGACGATCCTGTCCAGCTCCATCGAGTTGGAGGCGTCCGCCCGCCCCTCGAGCCCCAGGGTCAGGACGCCGTCCTCCCTGGCCACCTTGCAGTTGATGCTTGCCATAGTCTCGCTCTCCAGTCGCGGCCGGATCGGCCGGTCATTCGTCCTCGGGCATCAGGACGAACTCGGGATAGGTCTCGATGCCCAGCTCGGCGACGTCCTGCCCCATGTCCTCCACCTCGGAGGAGACCCTCGCGCCGATGGTCGCCGATAGGATCCACCAGGCCAGAAGCGAGGCGAGGAACACGAAGGCCCCCACCGCGGCCACTCCCGCCGCCTGCGCCAGGATGTCGCCGCCACCGGCGATGCAGACGGCCATGGTGCCCCAGATGCCCGCGAAGAGGTGGGCGGGCACCGCTCCCACCACGTCGTCCAGCTTCCAAGTCTCGAGCAGCTTCATGCCCAGGACGCAGATCACGCCTCCCACCGCCCCGATGAGCACGGCCCATCGGTGGTCCGCAATGTCGGGGGCCGCGGTGATGGCAACCAGCCCGGCGATGGCGCCGTTGAGGGAGGCCAGCAGATCGATCCGCTGGAACGCCAGCCGGGAGAGGATCAGCGCGGACAGCACCCCCGCCGCCGCCGCCAGGTTGGTGTTGACCAGGACGGCGCTGATGGCCAGCAGGTCGGTGGCCTTGCCCATGGCCAGCTGGGAGCCCCCGTTGAAGCCGAACCAGCCCATCCACAGGATGAACACCCCCAGGGTGACGGCCGGCACGTTGGACGGCGGGGTCGGCTTGACCGTGCCGTCCTTGCGGAACTTGCCCTTCCGGGCCCCGATCACCAGAGCCCCAGCCAGCGCGGCCCAGCCTCCGGTGGAATGGACGACGGTCGATCCGGCGAAGTCGGAGAAGCCCATGGCGTGGAGCCAGCCCTCGCCCCAGGTCCAGGCCCCGACGATGGGATAGATGAAGGCGGTGAGGATGGCGATGAAGGCGAAGAAGCTCCACAGCCTGACCCGCTCGGCCAGGGCTCCCGAGACGATGGAGGCGGTGGTGGCCACGAAGACCATCTGGAAGAACCAGTCGGAGAGCGCCGTGTATCCCTTGTCCAGGACCTGCTGCCTGGCGGTCTCGACCTGCTGCCGGGCCTCGGCGAGCATGGCGGCCGAAGCGGACTCCGGATCCAGGCTGTCCAGGGCTCCCACGGCGTCCAGCAGGGCCCTCTCTTCGGGCGAAGCGCCGTAGAGGAAGGAGAAGGAGCCCATGAAGCCTCCCGGCTCGGAAGCCCCGTAGAGCAGGTTGTAGCCGACCAGGTAGAAGGTCAGGCCGGCGATGGCGTAGAGGCCGATGTTCTTCAGGCAGATCACCGAGGCGTTCTTGGTGCGCACCGAGCCGGCCTCCAGCATGGTGAAGCCCGCGCACATCCACATCACCAGCACGCCCCAGATCAGGAAGGCGAAGCTGTTGAGCACGAACTCGCTCTCCGTGGCCGCCTGCGCCTGCAGAGCCGGGCAGAGGAAGACGGCCAGGAGCAGAAGGAAGAGGACGGGGCGCCTCCCCGCGGGCGGGCCGGGCAGCCTCGAGTCGCCGGTTCTCGTCATCGCGGTTCCGCCAAGGGGGGTGGAGGATCGGGAAAGGTCCAGGAACGAGCCGCAGCGAGGCTGGTCCGCACGCCCGCGGGGCGCAAGAAAAAAGTCAATCGTCCCTGAGGAAGGAGTGGCGGGCGGGATCCAGGAACCGGGCCAGCACCCGGTCCGGATCCAGCCAATGGACCGGGCCGGGCTCGGCCTCGAGGAGCTGGCGGTAGATCTCCCCCAGCTCCCGCGCATGGGACTTCGCGGAGAAGCTCCGCTGCACCGCCCTCCGGTTCTCCCCGATCCGGGCCTCGGGGAGGGGGGAGGCCAGCCGGGAAGGGCGGATCCCGGAGCCTCCCAGCCTTCCTCCGCACAGCCCGTCGACGATCTCCTCCTGGAAGGGCTCCCCCAGCCGGCCGAAGTCGATCCGTCCCTGGCGCGCCATGGACTCCCACGCGATCCCGGCCGCCCCGGGATCCAGGGGCATGGAGTAGGCCCGGTGGACCCGGCCCAGGGACTGTTCGAGGGCCGCCCGCAGCCGGTCCCGGTCCAGCCAGGAGAGGGGGACGTCGAGCCTGCGGTAGAGGTGGGAGAGATCCAGGCCCTCCTGCGAGAAGTCCGAGGTGATCCCGGGAAGATCGCGGCCAACCACGCACTTCCCCGCCAGCCACGGCTCGAGGAAGGCCAGGCCGAAGCCCTCGGCGACGCTGGTGGTCGCCCAGCGGTCGGCCGCCGCCGCCAGCTGGCCGAAGGGATGGGCGCTTCCCAGGTCGAAGCGGACCGGAAGGGACCACCGCTGCGCCCGCTCCACCCACCGCCGGTACACCGCCAGGGCCCGGGGGTTCTCCGGAGCCAGGGAGCAGCCGTAGAGCTCTCCCGGGGAGGCGAGCGACGCCCAGAGCAGGAACTCCCCCAGGTTCTTGCGCCGGATGGCCCGGGTGGGATAGAGGATCAGGGAGTCCCCCGGCAGGTCCGGCCTCCCCTCCCCTTCGGCCCGGACCGGGCTCACCGGATTGGGCACCACCCGGACCCACTGCCGGGGAAGGCCGGCCCCGGCCAGGATGTCGCGGTCGCGGCGGTTGAGCACCGCGTAGCGGATCGTCTCCCCCACGGGATAGAGGAGCCGGGCGAGCCCCTCCCTGCCCCCCAGGCCGCGGAGCAGGCCCTGGTAGCTGCCCGGCCGCCCGTCCTCGGGGAAGTCGTGGATGTGGAGCAGGAGGCGCTCCCCGCTCCGGGCCAGGCTCGCTACCGCGGCAGTCAGGGCCGCGTTCTTCCCCAGGTGCGGGTTGTGGACGTGCCACAGGTCGGGAGGGCCTCCGAGCCTCCGGCGGGCCCCCTGCCGGAGAGCCTCCTCCAGGGACCGGGGCGATTCTCCGCTCTCGTACCCCAGTCCCGGGATCCGCTCCACCAGCCGGTCCCAGGCGGGATCCAGGCCCGGAGCGTCCGAGGCGAGCAGGGCCGGACGGATCCCCGCCTCGCCGAGGCTCTCCAGGGCGTTGCCGACCACCCGGGTCACCCCGCCCCGCCTGAGGTGGTAGTGGACGATGGCCAGGCGCACCGGCGGGCTCAGCTCCTGCCGAACTTCCGGCGATAGGCCTCCAGTCCGATCATCGGGGGGCGCTCCCGCTCCTCGATCCGCATCTCGCGCAGCAGATGGCTGCGCTCCTGGGCCTCGAAGTGCCGGTAGACCTGGTGGAAGTCCGCCATCTGCCCCAGAACCCCCATCCTCCGCATGCGGGTCAGGAAGGTCTGGAGGATGCCGAAGGACATCCGGCCCAGGGCGACCGTGGACTGGTTGCGGTGGACCCGGCGGTCGAGATCCGTCTGGGCGAAGGCGCCCATGCCCAACAGGCGGTACACGTCGAGCAGGTGGGCCGTCTCCACCCCGTATCCGACGGGGAAGGCGATCTGCTCGAGCACGTGGCGGCGCACCGCGTACTCCCCCGAGAGGGGCTGGATCACGGCCGAGAGCTCGGGAAAGAACAGCGAGAAGAGGGGGCGCACCAGGATCTCGGTGACCCGCCCCCCGCCCGAGGCCCGGATTCCCTGGGAGAGCTTCAGGGGGCGGTCGTAGAAGGCCTTCACGTAGGAGACGGTGTCGCTGTAGAGCAGCGGCCCGACCAGGCCGTAGACGAAGCGGGGATGGATGTTGGTGATGTCGGCGTCGACATAGACGATGATGTCCCCCTTGAGCTGGTAGATCGCCTTCCAGAGGTTCTCACCCTTCCCCTTCATGTTGCCCTCCTCGGGCAGGATCTCCTCGTCCAGGTACACGTCGGCCCCGAACGAGGCGGCGATCTCCCGGGTGCGGTCGGTCGAGCCCGAGTCGATCACCGCGATCTCGTCGATCAGGGGATAGCGGCTCATCAGCTCGGAGCGGAAGATCACCACCTCCTTGCCGATGGTGGCGGCCTCGTTGAGGGCCGGGATGCAGAGGGAGATGCTCAGGTTCTTCCTCTCCTTGATCTCGATCAGCTTCAGGAGATCCCAGAAGTCCGAGTGGTGGTAGGTGTTCTCCTCGAGCCAGCGGCTGCTATTCGGCTTCATCGCACGCTCCGCTGTCGATCGCCGCCAGGAGGGCCACCAGCTGGGCCATTCCCAGGGACATGGGCCCGATCCTCGCCGCCTCCCGGTCCCCCCCGCTGCGGGCCCTGCGGGTGATCCCCAGGGTGACTCCCGGGATTCCCCGGGCGATCAGGGAGGAGAGCTCTCCCACGCTGGGCCTGACCTGGGGAACGATCCCCAGCGCCTCCATCACCCGCCGGGTGGCCACGGTGAGGGGATGCTCGAAGGCGATCCCCCCGTTGCTGCGCCTGGCGATGATCTCCAGATCCAGGTCCACCCCGCTCTCCAGGGCCGACTTGGCCACGATCTCCTCCAGGCGCTCCTGCAGCTGGGGGATCATGCCCGGCTTGGCGCTGCGCATCTCCAGCCGCAGGAAGCCCTCGCGCACCGGCCGGTGGAAGGAGGCGCCGGCCTGGATGGCGCCCAGGTTGATGCTGGTGCGGGGATGTCCCGGCACCGGGATCTCCTCGATCTGGCGGACCACCTCGGAGAGGATCCCGACCACCGGCCGCTCCGGGGCCCGCTCCGGATCCTCCCGGCAGTGGATCTCCCCCCGCAGCATGCCGATCGACTGGTAGCTGAGCCGCCCCAGCTCGACCCCCTCCACGCAGATGCCGGCCCGGATGTCCCCCTTGTGGCTGTCCAGGAAGCACTCCATGCCCCGCAGGTCCCCCCGCCCCAGGCCCTGCACGGCTCCCAGCAGGATCAGGTCCGAGTCCAGCCCGATCTCCAGCTTCTCCAGCAGCGTGGGCAGGGTGCAGAGCACCGCCACCCCCAGGCTGTTGTCCGCGATCCCGGCCCCTTCGACGGCCTCCTGCCCCACCTGGACGGTGTGGTCCTTCTCCTGGCCCGAGTGGGTGTCCAGGTGGGCGCAGCCGAGGATGCTGGGGCTCCGCCTGCGTCCCGCCATCACCGCCATCACGTTGCCCGCCTCGTCCGGGGGCAGCACGTCGAGGCCGCACTCCCGGAAGCGGTCGGCCACGAAGCGGCTGCGCCGCTCCTCGCTCCCGGTCTGGGCCGCGATCTCCCCCGCCATCACCAGGTTGGCCAGCAGCATGTCCTTGAGGTCCTCGGCGGCGTCCCGGAAGGCGGGGAGTCGGGAGAGCAGCGGACCGAGCGCGTCGGCCATGGGAGTCTCTTGCGCTGCGGAATCCATCCGGAGGGAGGGCGAATCTAGCGCGGGGGGCCGGCCCGTTCAACCTTGAGCAATGGGGATGACACCCGGCCCCGGGTGGTCTAGGGTCCGCCCGAGAGCCCATGGCCTCGCACGTCCCCACGCCCGTCTCCCACCTGCGCGCCGGATTCGTCTCGACCCGGTTCAGCGGCCACGACGGAGTCTCGCTGGAGAGCTCCAAGTGGGCGCAGGTGCTCTGGGAGGACCGCCACACCTCCTTCTGGTACGCGGGCCTGCTGGACCGGGATCCCTCCATCAGCATGTGCGTCCCCGAGGCGCACTTCGCCCATCCCGAGAACCGCTGGATCAACGACCGGATCTGGGGGGTCACCTCGCGCAGCCGCCTGGACACCCAGCGCATCCACGCGCTGGCCTGCTACCTCAAGTCGACCCTCTACCGCTTCGTCGAGCGCTTCGGCCTGGACCTGCTCATCCCCCAGAACGTGCTCACCATCCCCATGCACCTCCCCCTGGGGGTGGCGCTGGCCGAGTTCCTGGCCGAGACCCAGATGCCGGCCATCGCCCACCACCACGACTTCTACTGGGAGCGGGACCGCTTCGCGGTCAACGCGGTGATCGACTACCTGGACATGGCCTTCCCCCACCGGGGGCACAACATCTGCCACGCGGTGATCAACCAGCAGGCCCAGGAGCAGCTCTCGCTGCGCAAGGGGGTCTCCTCCACCCTGGTGCCCAACGTGTTCGAGTTCGAGCGCGAGCCCTCGCCGCCCGATCCGTACTGCCGCGGTTTCAAGCGGGACGTGGGCCTGGAGGAGGACGACATCGTGATCCTCCAGCCCACCCGGATCGTCCCCCGCAAGGGCATCGAGAACGCGATCCGGCTGGTGGGGCGCCTGGGGGATCCCCGCTGCAAGCTGGTGATCACCCACGAGGCGGGCGACGAGGGGATGGAGTACCAGCACCTGCTGGAGGAGCTGGCCCGGGAGGAGAAGGTGGATCTGCGCATCATCGCCGACCGGATCACCGACGTGCGCCAGATCGACCACGAGGGGCGCAAGACCTACACCCTGTGGGACGCCTACGCCCACGCCAGCCTGGTCACCTACCTGAGCACCTACGAGGGCTTCGGCAACGCCCTGCTGGAGTCCTTCTACTTCCGGGTGCCGGTGGTGATCAACCGGTACAGCATCTTCATCCGCGACATCGAGCCCAAGGGCTTCCGCCTGATCCTCACCGACGGGCTGGTCACCTCCTCGGTGATCGGCCAGATCCGCCGGATCCTCGACCGGCCCGAACACCGCAGCCGGATGGTGGACGAGAACTACCGCCTGGCCACCAAGTTCTACGGATACGCCCCGCTGCGGCGGCATCTCCAGGCGATGATGGCCTCCCTGTCCCTCGCCTCCCAGTCCGAACCGCCCGCATGAGACCCACCGCCGCCCTCCCCGTCCTGCTCGCGCTCTGGATCTGCATCCCCCTCCGGGCCGCTCCAGGGAAGCTGAGGATAGAGGAAGGGCCCGGGGGGGAGAGCCTTCTGGTCCTCGGCGAGGCCTCGCCGGATCCGGTTCTGGTGCAGCACGCTCCCGCCGGAGGGCTTCCCTGGATCCGGGCCGGGGACTTCGAGATCCTCCACGCCCACACCCGGCTGTCGGGGCGCGACTTCCTGGCCGGACGGGGCGGGGACCACTGGGAGCGCCAGTCGTCCGAGGTGGTGGCGGCGGCGGGTCCCCGGGTATCGTGGGAGACCGCCTACCGGCTGCTCGGCGCCGACGGAGAGGTCCTGATGCTCCAGACCCTCTCCTTTCAGCTGGAGTCCCTCGAGGGCGGGCTGGCCCTGGATGTGGAATGGAGCGGCCAGGCCCGGCAGGACGTCCGCATCGGGGACGACGACCGGGGCGGCCTGATGGTGCGGGACCTCTCCGGGGCCCCCCTTGAGATCGCCAACGCCGCCCGGCAGAGGAACGGCAGAGCAGACGGCCAGCCCGCCATGTGGGCCAGCCTGGCCAGGTCGGCTCCCGGGGAGGAGCCCCTGCACCTGGCCCTGTTCGACCACCCTGGCAATCCCGGCTTCCCCCAGCGGTGGCAGGCGGCCGGCCGGCGGCTGGGGCCGGTGCGCGCCCTGGGGGGCGCATGGAGCCTGGACCGGGGGGACGCCACCCTGGTCCGCCACCGGATCCGGATCCAGCGAGGCGCATGGACCAACGCCTCGATCACCGAGGAATGGAGCCGCTTCAGCGGCCTGGGGGGCACATGGGCCCTGTGGGGAATCGCCCAGCGGGACGGCCTCCAGGCCGAGTTCCTCGATCCGGAGCAGTCGGCCGGAATCATGACTCTGCCGGAGGGCTTCCGGGCCGGCGTCTACGCCGCCGAGCCCCAGATCACCCAGCCCATGGCCTTCTGCTGGGACCACCGGGGACGGATGTGGGTCGCCGAGAACCGGGACTACGAGAGCCGGGGCCGGGGCTTCGCCAACTCCGGCGACAGCCGGGTGCTGATTCTGGAGGACACCGACGGGGACGGGAAGGCCGACGTCCGGAAGGTGTTCTGCGAGGGCATCCCATTTCCCGCGGCCATCGCGGTGGGGCTGGGAGGCCTGTGGCTGGGAGCCCCGCCCAACCTGCTCTTCCTCCCCGATCGCGACGGGGACGACCGGGCCGACGAGGAGGACATCGAGATCCGGCTGACCGGATGGGGCATCAGGGACCGCCACGAGACCCTCAACAGCCTCCACTGGGGGCCCGACGGCTGGCTCTACGGCTGCCAGGGCTTCGCCACCCCCTCCACCGTGGGCCGTCCCAGGGCGGGCGCCCGGCTGCCCGAGGCGGGCGATCCCTTTCCCGGCCTGGAGGCCCTGGAAGGGCCGGGAACCGAGATCAACGGCGGGGTGTGGCGCTACCACCCCTACAAGGACCGCTTCGAGGTGGTGGCCCATGGATTCAGCAACCCCTGGGGGATCGACTACGACGCCAAGGGGCAGCTGTTCATCACCGCATGCGTCATCCCCCACCTGTGGCACGTGATCCCCGGGGGCATCTACCACCGCCAGGGAGGGCGCCACTTCAATCCCCATGTCTACTCCGACATCGGCACCATCGCCGACCACCGGCACCGGTCGGCCCACGGGGGAGCCCGGATCTACCTCTCCGACGCCTTTCCGCCCCGCTACCGGGACCGCATCTTCATGGCCAACATCCACGAGCACGCCGTCCTGGTCGACTCCCTGGAGCCGAACGGATCGGGATTCCGGGGGACCCACTACGAGGACTTCCTCCTGGCCAACAACGCCCAGTGGATCGGCTTCAGCATGGAGATCGGACCCGAGGGCGGGATCTATGTGCTCGACTGGCACGACGCCGACATCTGCGGCAAGGACGTCCTCAACAAGGAGACCGGCCGCATCTTCCGCATCGTCCCCGAGCGCTCCCTCGCCGAGGACTGGCCGGGGCGCTACGCCGACCTCTCCCGGCTTTCCGACAGCCGGCTGGTCGGGATGCAGACCCGCCCGAGCGCATGGCACGCCCGCCAGGCGCGCCTCCAGCTGCAGCACCGCGCCCATCAGGGCTCCCTGGAGGAGGGCTCCCGCCGGCAGCTCAGGGACCTGCTCGAGAACGGAAGCGACGGAGATCACCGCCTGCGCGCCCTCTGGGGCCTGCACCTGACCGGAGGGCTCCCCGAGGAGGATCTCCTCGGCCTGCTGGAGGATCCCGACGCCCACCTCAGGGCCTGGTCCGTCCAGCTGCTCTGCGAGGACATGGCCCCCTCGTCCAGGGCGCGGGCCGCCTTCGCCCGCATGGCCGCCGACGATCCCTCGCCCGTGGTGCGCCTCTACCTGGCCAGCGCCCTGCAGCGGATGCCCCACGGGCACCGCTGGCCGGTGCTGGAGGCCCTGGTGGGACACGCCGGGGACAGCGGCGATCACAACCTGCCGAAGATGATCTGGTTCGCCACCGAGCCCCTGGTCGCCGCGCATCCCAATCGCATCTGGAGGCTGGCGGCCCTCTGCCGCCTGCCCTGGGTGCAGCAATGCATCGCCCGCCGCCTGGCCGACGAGGGGGACTGGGAGGCACTGGCCGAAGGGCTGGCCGGCCTGGACGCCCCCCTGGAGCCCGCCTTTCTGGAGGGCTTCCTGAAGGGGATCGAGGCCGTCCCCGACGCCCGCCCTCCCCAGGCCTGGGAGGCTCTCTACGCCCGGCTCAGGAACAGCCCCAGCGAGCCTGTGGCGCGGCTGGCCACCGACATCGCCCAGCACTTCGGGGACGTGGCCGCCTCCCGGGCCATGATGCGGACGCTGGAGAATCCCGAGGAGGGAGCCGAGGCCAGGCTGCAGGCCCTGCGCGGGCTCGCCATCCGGAAGTGGCGGGAACTGCCCCGGCTGCTCCCCGGAATGCTCGACTCCCCCGATCTTCGTCTCGAGGCGATCCGGGCCATGGGAGCCTTCGACAGCGGCTCCCTGGCCTCCTTGCTGCTGGAGCGCTACGGACAGTTCGATCCCGACGAGAGGCTGGCCGCCCTGCAGACGCTCTCCACCCGGCCCGGCTCGGGCCGGGAGCTCACCTCGGCCATCGCCCGGGGCGACATCCCCCGCCAGGACATCCCCGCCTGGATCGCCCGCCAGCTGCGCCGCGTGGTCGGCAACGGCTTTGTCGAGGTGTGGGGCTCGGTGGAGCAGCTCTCGGCCGAGAAGCGGGCTGCCATGGCCCGCTTCAGGAACCTGCTCACCGAGGAAGCGCTCGAGGCGGCCGATCCCTCCCGGGGCCGGGCCCTCTTCGAGGCCGCCTGCGGAGTCTGCCACGTGATGTACCAGTCGGGCCGCGAGGTGGGTCCGGACATCACCGGGGCGGACCGCCAGAACCTCGACTACCTGCTGGGCAACATCGTCGATCCCAGCGCCGACATCCAGGACGACTACCGGATGGTCATGGTCGCCACCCAGGACGGGCGTTCGCTGGCCGGCAACATCGTCAACCAGAGCGATCGCCAGATCACCCTGCGCACCATCGGACAGGACATCGTCCTGGACCGCTCCGAGATCCTCTCCCAGGAGGTCGCCAGGGTCTCGCTCATGCCTGAAAGGCTCCTCGAGCAGCTGAGCGACGAGCAGGTGCTCGACCTGATCGCCTACCTGCGCACCGACGCCCAGGTCCCCCTTCCCTGAGGCGGCCCCGCCCCGGAGGAGGGCCGAGGCTTATGTTGCTGCTTGGCATCCCGGCCGAGGGCCCGATACCCTGGAGCCCATGCCCCCCATGCCCGATCCGCCTCCTTCCTCCACCTCCCGCCGCGCATTCATCAAGACCACGGGCCTGGCGGTCGGCGCTCCCCTGATCCTCCCCTCGGGACTGCTCCAGGCGAAGGCCAACAGCCGCGTCCAGATGGGCTTCATCGGGATGGGCAAGCAGAACCGCGGCCTGCTCGACGGATTCATGGGGGACGGCTCGGTGCGGGCCCTGGCCGTAGCCGAGGTGGACCGCACCCGCCGCCAGGCCGCCAAGGAGCAGGTGGACCGGAAGTACGGGAACGGCGACTGCAAGGCCTACAACGACTTCCGGGAGCTGACCGCTCGCGAGGACCTTGACGCGGTATGCATCGCCACTCCCGACCACTGGCACGCCTACCAGTGCGTTTTGGCCCTTGACTCGGGCAAGGACGTCTACTGCGAGAAGCCGCTCACCCACAACATCCACGAGTCGATTGCGGTGATGAAGGCGGTCGAGCGCAACCAGCGCGTCCTGCAGACCGGATCCCAGCAGCGCTCCTCCCGCGTCTTCCGGGTGGCCTGCGAGCTGGTCCGCAACGGCGTCATAGGAAAGGTGGTCCGGGCCGCGGTCAACTTCGGCCCTCCGGGCGTGCCCTGCGATCTGCCCGGGGAGGATATGGAGCCGGGACTGGACTGGGACCTCTGGATCGGGCCGGGCCCCCTGCGCTCATACAACTCGGTCCTCAGCCCCCGGGGAGTGCACAACCACTTCCCCAACTGGCGCAAGTACAAGGAGTACGGCGGCGGAATGGTGTGCGACTGGGGAGCCCATCACATCGACATCGTCCACTGGGGGCTCGACAAGGACAACAGCGGTCCAGTCGCCGCGGTTCCTCCCTCCGAGACCGGATCGACGAAGGGAGCGCAGCTGGTCTACGAGGGGGGAATCGGCACCGTGCACGGACAGGGGATCGGGGCCCACTTCTTCGGAACCGAGGGAGAGGTGGAGGTCGCCCGCGGGACCTTCGCCCTCCATCTCAAGGGAGCCATGGTGGCGGGAAATCCCTCCGGCCTGGATCCCCGTCCCAAGCTCGACCAGGAGCTGGACAAGGCCGAGGAGATGTTCCTCAAGGACGCCAAGGTGCGGCTCTACCGCAGCTCCAACCATGTGCAGGACTTCCTCTCCTGCACGAGAAGCCGCAAGAAGCCCATCGCCCACGAAGGCGTCGGAGCCCGCACCGCCATCGCCTGCCATCTCATGAACCAGGCCTACTACAACCGCCAGGCGCTGCTCTGGAATCCCAGGGAAACGAGCTTCGCCAAGGGCTCGGGGCACCCCGCCTGGCTCACCCGCTCCTACCGCCCGGGCTGGGAGGTCGCCTGATCGAGGGATAGGACCGGAACAATCCGGACCAGGCTCGGCTTCTTCACATGGCCCCGCTCCGGCCGCTGTGCTTCCGGAGCGGGCTTCCGCTTTGGCGATGCCTCCCGGCGCAATGGGGTGCAGGTGGGCCGAAGGCCGCAATCCAAAGGGAACGGCCAGCCCTTCGTCCCCGGTCCGAGCCGAAGTGCGAAGGACGCTGGGAGAGCAGGCCTCGCTTGCAGCGCCGATCGCAGGCAGCAGGATCGCCCGCTTGATCCACCGGCCCCGGGAGCGTCGCTGGCCCGGAAGGCGTTTGGAAGCCGCTGGACGGGACCATGCCCGGCTCCCAGCTCTGCAATTCGTGCCCCGCTGACCTGAACCAGCCCGAATGCGATCTGCATCTCGCACGGTCATGGAGCAGCCGTCCCCCAGAAGGGAGGAACGGCTAGCGCTGCAACAGAAGTGCCGAAATCAGATCTGAACGATCCTATGGAGATCGAGACTGCAGAACCGGCTCCAGACAGATTGGCGCGCCGCTATTCCGGCTGATCCCTTGAAATGGAATTGCATTTCCCAATTGCCATCCAGTATGCAATTCCCAGAGAAAGGTTGCAAGCCGTCGCCGATACCGAAACAGCAACAACCAGCCATGCAGCCTTATCCTCCGGATAGAAGGCAAATGGCAGAAACGAAGACAGATGAAGACAAATGCCCATCAAGCCGAACAGGATCGAGAAAGCAACGATCTTGCTGTCCTTGTCGATGTCTTCCGTTTCCAGATGGCGATCGATGTTTTCCACCGAACTGGAATCTACTTTGGAAGACATGATCAAATACGCGATCCCCAGAGAAAGATTGCAGACCGCTGCCGATGCCGAAACAGCAACAACCGGCCATTCAGCCTTGTCGACAGGAAAGAATGCAAATGGCAGAAACGTAGTCAGATGCAGGCAGACGCACGCCAATCCGAATATAAATGATAAAACAACTATCTTTGCTGTATTGTGCATAATGATATTTCCCATTGCCCGATGGATACGGATGATTCCTTGTGCGCCAGCAAATAGCTGGACAATTGCGCGGATATGCTAGTTCATCGCCTCGATAGATGGAATTGCTGCCTTCCGATGCGGCTTTCTCCATAATGCAATCCAGCTATCGCATCGTTCTGGACTGGACTGCTCGGAACCAGCAAGCGTTCCTGGAATACGGGCGGCCCATGTCCGGCGGCGGCGCTGGCCAAGGCGCTGGCCCGGACATTTCTGGATATGGGAGAAAAGCGCAGCAAGAAGCAGCTTCAAGAACGGTATTTCGATTCGTGAAAGGATCGCTTGACAAGAACTGGAGCGATGCGCTCGCAGCTTCGGCGAGTCTCCTCGCAGCCAGCGAAATGCCTGCAAGCGTTCCTGACGTGCCCTGCCTTGTCGACACGAAGCAGAGCTTCACCGGATTGAAGAATCCATCCTACCGGGATGTTGCATGCTCCTGCATCCAGCGGATGTCGGGATTGCCGGGCATGGGCGAATCGTTCCGGGGCGGGTCCAGCGTGCGCCGATCCTCCCATTTCCTCTTTTCCACATGTCCGTCGGCAAAGACGAAGTGCGCACCGCTGCCATGGACGATCGCCGGCTTGTCCCGCATACTCCAGAGCGAGGGCAGTTCGGGATCGAATTCCCAAGTCATTCCGAAAGATGCGTCGTTGATGGTCTCCGCGCGTTCGTCAACGAAAGTGAACCGCTGCGACGGTTCCAGAATTGAAGTAATGTAGAGGTAGCACCTTGCCGCATCGGTCCCCAGACCGTCGTTGCCCATGAAGCAGTTGAGAGAGATGGTGCGGACACGCTCCTCACGGATGGTCCGATCTCCCAACTCGATGCTGGCCCAACGCTGCAGAGGGCAGCGCCACATCTCGATGCTGTCGATGTAGGGAGCCACCAGGCTCTCCTTGAGGAACGCGGTGTTGGTCACATCGGGATGACCGGGGTGTCCCAGCCAGCCTTGCACCCAGGTGTGCCCCAGGGGGATCCGGCTTCCGTCGGGCATTTCCTTTCCGTCCTGATTGGGCAGAACCCTGTCCGAATTATCCGAGGAATACATCTCGAAAGCCAGTCCGAACTGCTTGAAGTTCGAGATGCAGCGGATCGACTTGGCCTTGTTCTTGGCAAAGCCGATGGCAGGCAGCAGGAGAGCCGCAAGAATAGCGATAATGGCGATCACCACCAGGAGCTCCATCAAAGTGAATCCGCCATTGCCGCCTGCCTTGATCTTGAGGCATGCCGGATCGGCAGCGCCTTTATTAATTGTCATTGGCCTGCTTCTAGTTCATGTCCAGTTGCTGGCTGGAACATGGGAACGACATCGATCCGCTTGCACAAGTCCGTTGCTCCATGCGGTCTTGCGCATCGGCCGAGCCGTTCCGAAAAAAGGCGCTGCCGCAGCATCCTGTGGAAGCATCCATGCTCCGATAGGCACAGATAACGCAGCCCTCGGCCAGCGATAGGGGGCGCCGTCCGTGTGCTTGCGCCGCTCCATTCCTGACCGCTGTCTGCCCAGGGGCTCCGTCCTGCACGATCCCCATTCTACCGAGCTGGAAGATCGTGCTCGGCAAAGCGGCCGGCGCTGCAAACCGCCTCTTCTGGATTCCGGGATCGGGATCGGCCCTTGGCGGCCGCAGGAGCAGCTCAGGCCAGGCCGGGAATGCACGCCTGATCAGATCCCGAAGCGCCCCCGCACCATGCAAACCGGAGATCCCTCTCCGCGTCGAATCAGGAAAGAGCCACGGAGACGCATGGGCTGTCCGAGCGGTTCCGGCGCGGCTCCAAGAGCTTGGGCGCTTGACAGCCGTCTCTCGCGCTTCAGAAAACGGCAGCAGGCCACAGATGGACGGCGCTTCCATGCCTGCAGGAGACATAGCACCCATCTCCAGAGCATTCAACAAGAACAGCGCGTGAAGGAGGCTCGCGGTTGTACCGCTGCCGTCTTCTCCGGCTCCCCCGCGAAGAGCGATCGGCGATCCCGAGACGGCGATCAGGACGAAGCCGTCTCGCATTCCGGAATGCCGGAGCGGACGCAGCCTTCGGATAGGGTTTTCGGAGCAAGACGAGCGCATGGCCGGGACAGCGCAATGCACCCCGGATCCAGCTGATCAATGTATTCTGGACGTACTTTCGGTCGGTGACTGGGAGCGTCGAGGCATGAGGGGATCTTGCGGTCAGCCGCCGCTGTCAGGAACAAGAGAATCGCTCTCCCAGGAAAGATAGAGGGGCGCATTCGCCATGTTCGGGAAAAAGGCGGGACTTCCGGAGGCAGCCCGGGCCCGGAGCATCCCGTCCACGGCGGTTGGATGTCAGTATACCCAGGGACGGGCCTGCTTGATGACCAGGCGGTCGTCGCTGGTGATCTTGTACTCGATCTCCATGGCGAATCCCTCGGACTCGTAGTCCACGCCGTGCAGGCTGGCGAACCTGTAGTGGACCAGAGCCAGATGATCCCTCATTTCCCCGATGTGGCGTTCGTCCAGCAGGTTGGTTCCCTCGGGCGCCCGGTTGGAGCGCTGGACGACGGTATGGCCCTTCGCTTCCTCCCAGTTCAGCAGGATCTCCTCGGGAGTGGATCTCTCCTCGGGATTGGTCACCAGATCCTCTCCGATCTGGGTGTTGAGGTAGTAGTTGCCCGCGGTCTCGTAGAGGATGTCGTCGGTGACCGCCACGCCGTTGGCCTTCTCGCCACGGTAGCTGGGGTGCACCAGCACTCCCATGGCCGCCAGGCGGTGGTCGATGCGGTGGAACTGGCGCTCCTCGAAGGCCCGCAGGTTCCATAGGCTGGAGAAGACCTGGATCACGGTCCGGGAAAGGTGTCCCTCCTCGGGCCGGTGGGTGTAGGAGCCGTAGAGCCCCGCGCCGCTGAACCGGGGCAGATCCTCGTTGTTGGTGCTGGAACGGCAGCGCAGGTTGACATCCTGGGCGAAGGAGTCCTGCAGCTGGCCGATCTCCCTATGGAGCGCCTCGGGCATGCTGCCCGCGCGGATCGCCGTGCGCAGCTCCTTGAGGCTGTCCCGCAAGCGATCCCGATCCTCGAGGATGCCTGTCTCCCCGAGCAGCTCCTCGACCTTCTCCTGGAGGCCGTTGTGCTCCATGAATTCGGCATAGAAGTGGAAAGGAATGCCGTAGCCCTCGGGAAGCACTCCTTCCTCCATGCCGAACTTGTGCATGGCCCCGAGGTTGGCGGCCTTGCTCCCGAAGGCGGAAGCCTCCTCGAAGCCGATCCCGTCCAGGGGCCGTATCCGGGTGATCGACAGGTCCCGGTCAGGCGTCTGCTCCTCCTTGGGCCGCAGGTCCTCGAAATGGCGCTCCATGTCCGCCAGGGTGGCCTCCTGGAGATCGAAGCCGTGGCTCGATACCCTGAAGCGGACGATCTTGCCGAGCAGCGGAGCGATGCGGGGATCCTCGGCGGCGTTCTTTATGTAGGCGTTGGGGATCCGGTCCTGCACTGCCCGGAGATTGACATGGGAAAGGGGCGTCTGCCTCTCCTCGGTGATGACCCCGGCCACCCGGGACAGCTGGTTGGGAAGGCTCGGGAAGATCACGATGTCCCTGGAGGAGGGCCTCTGGTCCTCCTGGAATATACGGAGATAGCCGACCGACTCGGTCGGATTGAGGGGCAGGTAGGCGATGTTCTTCAGAAGATCCTCGTCGAGATGGACAGTAACTTCGGAGCCTTCGTACTTCTCCCTCTCCCTCTCGTAGCGTTCCAGGTTGCCCGGGAGGGGATGGAAGGCGAGGCGCCCCTCGAGCATCGGCATGAACCGGATCAGGTCCTTCTGGAAGGTCAGGATGGACTCGAAGGGGTAGCTGTCCCGAGGCTGGAAGTCGAAGATGTAGAGGCCGGCCTCCCCGTTGGGAGCCTCCATCTTGGGAAGATAGGTGATCGCGCCGCGCACGACACCCTCCCGGGAGATGCCGAAGCGGTTCATGAACGGGGGATGCCCCCGGTGCCGGTTGGTGTTCATGAAGTACATCTTCACTTCCTCCGTTCCCGGCTTCTCGATCAGGAACTTGACGTACTCCAGGTTCGCAAGGTAGGGGTCCATGCCTACGTCCTCTCCAATGTAGGAGAGCCTCTCGAAGGTCTCCCGATCGGGTATGCCGGCGACTCCGTCCTCGAAGGCCAGGTCTTCGGGCTCGACCCGGGGTCCCTGGGGACCCCGATCGAAGCCGCCTCTTCCCCCTCCGAACTGGGCCGTGGCCATCAGGGAAGAGAGCAGCAAGGCCCCCGCGAGCAGGCTGGTGATTCTCATTCGGGTTCTTTGACGCCCAGGATGCCTTCCAGGTTACGGTTCGGCAATGATCCAGAGCCAATGTCGGTCCCCGGAGCGGATGGAGCCCCAGCGGCCTTTGATCCATAGATCGCTGGCAGGAATGCGGCCTGTCACTCTGCGAATCGCGCCCGAGCAAGCTCGATCATCGCCAGGACGGCTTGGCCCTTGGCAGCCCGATCGAAGGGCTCCGGAGCAGCGTCGCGCTCTTCCAGGTGTCGCATGAGCACGCTGTTCGGGCGAGAAACGCCGATGGAGGCCCTGGACTTGAGCGACAGCGGCGCGCCAGGCAAGGAACCGCTCGGCCATGTTGGGCCAGGCAATCAATTCGGAGCGAAATGCATCGCGATCCTCGGATGCCTCTCCGACCATGTTCCGGCCTTCGAATTCCGGCGCTCGGCATGCCTGCCGACGATGATGTGGACTGCCAATCCCTATGGAGCTTGGCGATCGATCCGCTTGAGGAAAACCGTCCGCTCGAAAGAGCCTGCACTCCAGACGCTGGATCCGCTTGCCGCCCAGGCTGTTCACCGCAGCGTGCGGCGAAGATAGCGGCCGTGCGTCTCTGGTTGCGGATGCAGAGATCCCCAGCGGCAGATCGGCTGCGTGCGCAGCAGCGACTGGATCCGCGTCTGCTGGTCGGAGCAGCGCTCGACAGCATCACCCGGCGGATCCAGGCCCATGACCACGGCATCCCGGAACCTCTGCTCGAGCTCGGGATCGTTCTACGGCTTGAAGTTGCGCCTGAGGTGGGGCTTGAGGCCGTGTGCCCGCCAGATGCTGTTGACGCTGGTCGCCGAGATGCCGACTTCGGCCGCCGTCGTCCGGGTGCTGCGGCGCTTGGTGCCTGGCGCACGTCGGCCCGCCAGCTCGATCACCTTGTCGACCACTTCCTGGGGAATGCTCGGCTTGACGCCCCGGCCCTCGCGCTCCTTCAGGCCATCGAGCCCCTCCTTGGCGAAGCGCCGCGACCACTTGCACACAGTCTGCTGCGAGGTTCCCACCTCTTTGGCCACGTCGAACTGGCTCATCCCCTTGGCTCGCAGCAGCACGATGCGCGCACGCCGGAGATCTCGTGCCGTTGTGGTGGCGGCACGCACACGGCGGCTGAGCTCCGCTTCCTGGTCTGCCGAGAGCTCCAGAATCGTGATCGGTCGTCCCATATCAGTGCGTCGGGCCGGACCGTACCATGGCGCGCACCTTTGATCAATACATGACCAGTGCAGGACCCGGAAGGCTCCTGGAAGCGGGATGCTTCCGGCCGCCACCGGAACGGCGGCTGCCGACACGGGGCTCTTCCTCCTTGCCGGCCGCTGCTGCGGGAGATGCCGTCCAGGACCGGGCTGCAGGCGAGCGCTCGTCCCGATCCCAGCCTGGCGCGGCGGCGGACATTCGGGAAGCCGCTGCGGAACCGCGGCCCTGGATCACGCCAGGGCCTGGATCGCCTGGAAGGTTTCAGGCCGCAGCCGCCCGGTAGATGAAGCGCCGCTATCCGGACCTGCCCTGCGCCAGGCCGGGCCGAGAAGTCCGCCTTCCGCCCTCCGGGATCCGGACGGGATCCGCCCGAAGGGGGCGCGCACGAGGGGATCGACGGC
This sequence comes from Limisphaerales bacterium, assembly GCA_965221075.1. Taxonomy (GTDB): domain Bacteria; phylum Verrucomicrobiota; class Verrucomicrobiia; order Limisphaerales; family AAA164-E04; genus UBA2970. Next base: position 1,162,872 of record OZ244865.1, on the reverse strand, counting down.
CCCGGGGGAGTCCAGAGGGGCCCTAGTTGAGGGAGAGGCCCTTGCGGACGAAGGTGGGCACGTCCAGGTCCTGCCCGTCGTAGACGCTGGGAACGCACCTGTCGAAGCGCCCCGGCGGCACGGGCATGTCGAGGGTCCCCTGGACCATCCGCCTCTGCTCGGGAAGCCGTTTCGGGATGTCGGAGCCGGGAATCTGGCGGGGAACCTCCCGGGCCTTGGCCATGGGAAGCGGAGCCACATGGCGGCTGGAGGTCTCGGCGAGCCCGTCGAGGGGCAGGACCTGCTGGTCCTCCAGGCCCTTGATGGCCAGAGCGAACTCGACGACCTCCCCCTGGGGAGCCTGGATCTCGAGGACGGCGGGCTGGCCCGTGCGGGGCCAGCGGGCGATCAGCGACAGCTCCACCCGATCCTTCAGCGAGGCGTCGGTCGAGGCGCCGGCCACCAGCCGGGCCTGCGGGGACAGTTCCTGCAGCCTTGCGCCGATCCTCTCGACCTCCCCGGTGGTCAGGTTCCTTCCGCCCCGCACATGGAACAGCAGGACATCGGTCTCGGACAGGGGGCTGCAATCCTTCAGAAGGGGGCTGGCGAGCAGGTTCCGGACCGCCTCGCCGGCCCGATCCTCCCCCTCGGCCCGGGACGTGGCCAGCAGGTTGCTGGACCTCTTTCCCCCGACCACCGATCGGATCTCCTGGAAGTCCACCGGAAGAAGCCCGTCGAGGTCCATCATGTTGAGGATGCCCCGGACCGCCTGGACCAGCTGCTCGTCGATCCGCTCGAACAGCTCGCCGATGCCGGTCCCCTCCTTCCCGGCGAAGGACTGGAGGGAGACCGGAAGGACGGCATGTGAGGCGGCCGTGAGCTGGTTGAGGGCGGTCTGGGCCCGGCTCCGGGCCTGATTGCCCTGGAAGTCCATGGGAAGGGTAGCCAGGGCGAGGACCAGCGCGCCGCCCTTGCGCCCCTGCCTCGCCATCAGGGGAAGCGCTCCGCTGGCGGTGCCGCCTCCCAGCCCCCCCACCAGGACCACCAGGGAGGCTTCCTGCATCGCGGCCTCCCAGGCGGAGCGGTCGGAGTCGGCCGCCGCCCGGCCCAGCTCCGGATCCCCTCCGGTGCCCATTCCCCTGACCATCTCGCTGCCCAGCTGGAGGGGCTGGGCCTTCGACAGCCCCTGCAGGGACTGCTGATCGCAGTCCAGGGCGTGGCACTCGATGGACGCGGAGGCGCCCGCGGCCACGAGATCGACGATCCGGCAGCCGGCCTTGCCCACGCCGAAGAGCTTGATCCTGCGCCCTGCCGGCGCCTTAGCCGCCTCCTTGCTATTGTCCATGTGTGTTCAGCGCCGCACCGGGAGAGGAGCTACCACCATCGGACCAGCCGGTGCACCGCCCGCAGGATCCTTCCCTGCGATCCGGACCGCTGCCGGCTGCGCCGTTCGTTGATCCCGTACTTGGCCAGGCCGATGGCCATGGCGAACTCCGGCTGGCGGAGCACCTCGGGGGGACCGGCCACATCGCGGGCCTGGCCCTGGATCGCGGGCACTCCGAAGATCTGCTCGGCCATCGCCAGGATGTCCCGTATCCGGGCTCCCCCCCCGGCGATCACCACCTCGTTCTGCACCATCTCCCGGCAGCCGGCACGCTCCAGATCCCGGTCGACCAGCTCCAGGGCCTCCTGGATCCGCTGGGACATGATCCGCTCCAGAGTGTCGAGAGGGATGGAGGTCTCCCGGCGGCTGCCCCGATCCCTGACCTGGACTATGCGGTCCGGATCCCGGGCCCCGCAGAGGGCGCTGCCGTGCTCGATCTTCAGCGACTCCGCCCGTCCCAGGGACACCTTGAGCCCGTGCGAGAGATCGTGCGAGATGTGGTCTCCGGCCACCGGCAGGGCCCCCGAGTGGCGGAGGATCCCCTCGTAGCAGAGCGAGTAGTCGATGGTCCCCCCGCCGAAGTCGAGGACCAGGGTGCCCAGCTGCTTCTGCCGGGGGGAGAGGACCGAGACCATGGTGGCCAGGCCGGCGAAGACCACCTCCTCCACCTCGATGCGGTGCTTGCGCACCAGGTTGATCGGGTTCTGCAGCCGGTTGTAGTGGCCGTGGACCACATGGATGTCCACCTCCAGCCGGGTCCCCGTCAGTCCCACCGGATTCTGCACCCGCGACTCCCCGTCGATCAGGAACTGCTGCCTGACCACATGCAGGATGTGGTGGTCGTGGGGGATGTTGACCGCCTTGGCGTTGCGGACCACGTCCCGGACGTCTTCGTCGGTGATGTCCCGCTCGGGCGAGACCACGGGATGGGTACCCCGGTTGATCAGGCTCCTGAGATGGGCGCCGGTCACCCCCAGGTAGACGCTGCGGATCTCCTCGTCCGATCTCTCCTCGGCCTCGGTGAGGGCCGCGTGGATGTCCTCGGCGGTCAGGTCCGCGTCCATGATCTCCCCCTTCCTGACCCCCCGGGAGATCGACTGGCCGATCCCGGTGACCCGGACTCCCGCCTCGGGATCGGGAGCGGCCACGATGGCGGTGACCTTCGAGGTGCCGATATCCAGGCCAACCACGCTCTCCTTGTCGCTGAACATCATGACCGGCTGTCCTGGAAGACGGGGGATGCGAGCTGCATTGGCGGTTCGGGGACGGCCCGGGGCCGCCAGATCACCGGGTTGTTGTTCCCGGTCGAGAGGTCCAGCCGGACCAGGTCCATGCCCTCCTGGAGGAGGCGCTGCCGGATCCGCTCCCACCGCCGGAAGCCCTCGGAATGGGAGCCGAGCCCCAGTACCACCTCCTGGCCGTCGGAGGTCCTGACGATCAGGCTCCGCTTCCGGGAGAGGTCGATGGACCGGATCCGGAACCGCTCCGAGAGGGGGCTCTCCTGGAAGGACTTCCAGAGATCGATGGCTCCCAGGAGCCGCCTGGAGGAGGAGGCCTCCCCGGGATAGACGGGAAGGGAGGAGAAGCCGACCAGCTCCGGCAGCTCCTTCCAGAAGCCCCGCCCCTCCAGCTCCCGGCGGGAGAGGAAGGGGGAGTAGACGAATCCGGAGCCGTCCACCAGGTAGGGGCGCAGCCCGATCCGGTCCGGCGGCTCGGGCGCCAGGTACTCCAGGCGGAAGACGGGCTTCCTCTCCTTCAGCTGCAGCACCAGCCGGTCGGGAATGACCCGCTCCACCTTGACCTCCTCGATCAGGGGGACCCGCTCCAGGCTCCTCTGGATCCGGGCCAGATCGAAGGTGAGGATGTTGGCGTGCTGCCGGACGCCCGACCAGCGCAGGGCCTGGGCCTTGCCGATGTGGCCGTCGGTCTCGAAGACGAAGCTGCGGAAGGAGAACATCTGGTGGCCGAGGACCAGGTGGCGGACCCCCATCCAGCCCAGGGCGGCCATGCCGCCCAGGCAGGCGACGAAGCAGAGCGCCTGCAGGGCGAACACCCGGCGGGAGCCCCCCCCGGACGGGGCCGGGCGGGCCTCCCCGCCGAACGCCGGGGGCCGTCCCCCGGCGGGGATCCCCAGCGAGACGAGCAGATGCCGCAGAGCCTTCACCGGATATCGTCCTCAGGCCGGCTCCAGCTCCCGGCTCCGCATGGCCAGCGAGACCATGCGGGCGCACAGGTCCCTGTGGGCGAGCCCCTGCGCGGCGGCGGCCCGGGGCAGGAGGCTGTTGGCGGTCATCCCGGGCAGGGTGTTGACCTCGAGCACCCAGGGCCGCTCCCCGCAGACGATCATGTCCACCCGGGCGAAGGGCCCTCCGCCGACGGCGTCGAGAGCGCCCAGGGCGCTCTGGTCGATGCGGGCCTGCACCTCCGGCTCGAAGAAGGCCGGACAGAAGTACTCGGTCGCCCCGCGGGTGTACTTGCTGTGGTAGTCGTAGCAGCCCGCCTTGGGCCGGATCTCCACCGTGGGCAGGACCTCGTCCCCCAGGATGGCCACGGTGATCTCGCGCCCCTCCAGAAGGGGCTCGGCCAGCACCGTGTCCCCGAAGGAGGCGGCCCGGGCCAGCGCCCCGTCCCAGTCCTCCCGCCGGCGCAGGATCTCCACTCCGACGCTGGAGCCCTGGCAGGCCGGCTTGAGCGCCAGCGGGATCCCGAAGGAGGGAAGGGAGGCCCGGCGGTCCGGGCCGAGGATCACGAACTCGCTGGTGGGCACCCCTCCCAGGCCGAAGGCGTACTTGGAGCGGACCTTGTCGAAGGCGCACAGGCTGGCCTCGGCGCCGCAGCCGGTGTAGGGGATCCCCAGGGCGTCGAGCTCCCTCTGCACCGTGCCGTCCTCCCCGTAGGTCCCGTGCAGGGCCAGGAACACCAGATCGGTGTCCGGAGGGAGGCTCCAGCACCCCGGGATGGGATCCAGCTCGGTGACCCGGTGCCCCAGGGAGCGCAGGGAGGACCCCACCATCCGGGACGACTCCAGGGAGACCTCCCGCTCGGCGGAAGGCCCCCCGCCCATCAGGACGATGTTCCAGAAGCCGCTCACCCTCCGATCACCTGTATCTCGGTCTTCAGCTCGATCCCCCGCTCCCTGAGGGCCCGCTCCCTGAGGATCTCGATCAGGCCCAGCACGTCCTCGGCGGTGGCGCTGCCGTCGTTGACGATGAAGTTGCCGTGGACCTCCGAGACCGAGGCCCCCCCCACCCGCGCGCCCTTCATTCCCAGCTCCTCGATCAGCCGTCCGGCCGGAACGGCGCCGGGGTTCTTGAATATGCAGCCGGCGCTGGCCGCGGCCGGCTGGGACTCCCACCGCTTGCAGCTGTAGCGCCGCATCCGCTCGGCGATCTCCTCGGAGCTGGAGGGCGCTCCCTGGAGCGTGGCCTCGAGGGCCAGGTGGTCCTTGAACAGGGGGCAGCCCCGGTACTCGACGTAGAGATCCCTGGTGGCCCGCTCGTGGAACTCCCCCTTGTAGTCCAGGAAGCGGACCTTGCGGACCACGTCGAACATCCAGGCGCCCATGGCCCCGGCGTTCATCCTGAGCGCGCCGCCCAGCGATCCGGGGATGCCCTCCAGGAACTCCAGGCCCGCGAGGCCCGCCTTGCGGGCCGCCGCCGAGATGCTGCGCAGCCGGCAGCCGGCCCCGGCCACCAGCCGGTCGCCCTCGATCTCGAGGCGGGCGAAGCTGGGGCGGGCGAGGGAGAGGACCACGCCCCGGATGCCAGAGTCCCGGATCAGCAGGTTGGAGCCCCGGCCCAGGACGAAGACCGGGATCTCCCGCTCGGCCGCCTGACGGAGCACCCAGGAAAGCTCTTTGGGATCGGAGGGCTCCACCAGCAGATCGGCAGGCCCCCCCACCTTGAGGGTGGTCCGCCTGGCCAGGGGCTCGTCCACCAGCACCCTGGAGTCCGGTCCCAGCTCCCTGCGCAGCAGATCGACGAAGTCTTCGGATACTCTCACTTGGTTGGATTGGAGGGATGCCGCCAGCTGGTGCCCCGCCCGGGTGATCTCCCCGGCCCCCAGGAAGAGGACGATGTCGCCGGTCCTGAGATCCTTGCTGACGCGCTGCCAGAGCCTGTCGAGCGAGGGCTCGTACTCCGGGCTCCGTCCGCTCCCGGCCATCTCCTCGGCCAGGGCCTGCCCCGACACCCCCGGTATCGGCTTCTCGTGCGCCGCGTAGATCTCGGTCAGCCACACCTTGTCGGCCTCGTCGAAGGACTCGGCGAACTGCTTCATCAGCCGTTCGGTGCGGGTGTAGCGGTGGGGCTGGAAGACGGCCACCAGGCGCCGCGGAGCCCGCCGGCGGACGGCCCGGATGGTCTCCTGGATCTCGGTGGGATGGTGGGCGTAGTCGTCGATCACGTGGTAGCGGGCGTCCTCGAAGAGCATGTCCTGGCGCCGGCGGACCCCCTGGAAGCGGGAGAGGACGCCGGCCACCTGCCCCGCCCCGTACCCCCGGCGCAGCAGCCAGGCGATCACCGCCGCCGCGTTGGACACGTTGGCCCTCCCCGGCAGCTGCAGGGAGAACTCCCCGACATAGTCCCCCCGGCGCCAGAGATCGAAGCGCTCGATGCCCGGCTGCCGGTAGTCGGAGGGCCTGAGGCCGATGCGGTACTCCGCCCCGGGATGGTAGCCGAAGGAGACCGCCCGGGGGACGCCGGCGAAGAGCTGCTCCAGCGACGGCGAGTCGGCGCAGTAGAGCCGCTCCCCCCGGGTGCGCCCGATCAGCCGCCGGAACTCGTCCTGGATCGACTCCACGCTCACGAAGTAGTCCAGGTGCTCGTTGTCGATGTTGAGCAGGATCAGGTCCTCGGGCGAGAATTCCTCCAGGCCGCCGTCGCTCTCGTCCACCTCGGCCACGAACCAGGGGGCCTCCTCGGAGCGGGTCTGGTAGAAGGCGGGGACCTCCAGCTGGGGGGCGCTGCCCCCCACCGCGTAGCTCAGGTTCCCCTCCAGCTCCCCGAGCACGTAGGAGAAGAGGCCGGCGGTGGTGGTCTTGCCGTGCATGCCCGCCACGCACACCGGGCGCTGGGTGGAGAGCAGGACGGCCAGGAAGGACGCCCGCCGGACCACGGGGACGCCCGCCCGGCGCGCTTCCAGCAGCTCGGGATTGTCGCGGGGGATGGCCGAGGAGTAGACCACCAGCTGCGGAGCCCTCTCCAGGACGCTCCCGGCGAAGTGCCCCTGGAGGACATCCGCCCCCCGCTCCGCCAGCTTGCGGGTGTTCTCGTTGGAGGCGATGTCCGATCCGGAGACCCGGAAGCCCCGGTCCAGGAGCATGTGCCCCAGGCAGGAGACCCCGCTGCCGGCGATCCCGACCAGGTGGACCGGCGTCCCCGGAGGCGATTCCAGGAACCACTTTCGGATCGCTTCCTGATGGATCATCGCGCGCTCGCCAGGCCAAGGGTCCGTTCCGTCCCCGGCGCCCGGGAGGCCTCCGCCTCCATCCGGGCCCGGCCGTCCATCAGGCGGGAGGCGATCCGGGAGGCGGCGCCGGCCGCGTCCCACCGCCCCAGCGCCCGCTTCATCGCTTCGCGGGCCTCCGGGTCGCCCAGGAGCCGGGAGAGGCAGCGGGCCACCGCGCCGGGCTCCAGGTCCCGCTCCTCGATCCATTCGGCGGCGCCGTCCTCGCCGAACATCTCCGCGTTGAGCCTCTGGTGATCCTCCACCGCCCCGGGATAGGGGACCAGCAGGGCCGGCACCCGGGCCGCGGCGTACTCGGCCAGGCTGGAGGCCCCCGAGCGGGAGAGCGCCGCGGTCGCCTCCCGCACCATCAGCGGGGCCTCGGTGGAGAAGGCCATCAGGCAGTGCCCCAGCCCCAGGGAGCGGTAGCAGCCGGCCAGCTCCCCGTTGTCCTGGCTGCCGGTCAGGTGGATGATCTGCAGGTCGGGATGCCGCTGAGCCAGCAGCGGGGCCACCCCGAGCATGATCCGGTTGATCGCCCGGGCCCCCTGGCTGCCCCCCATCACCAGCAGCAGCGGACCCTCTGCCGAGAGGCCCCAGCTGCCGCGGGCGCCGGGAGCCGGCGGGGCGGACAGGGAGCTGCGCACCGGCGTGCCGCTGGCCACCACCCGCCTTCCGGGAAAGGCCCGGGCGGCCTGGGGGAAGCCCACCATGACGCCGGTGGCGATGCGCGAGAGCAGGCGGTTGGCCCGCCCCGGGATGGAGTTGGACTCGTGGAGCCAGACCGGAACCCGCAGCAGGCGGGCGGCCACCGCCGGCCCCACCCCGGAAAAGCCCCCCATCACCAGCAGCGCCCTGGGGCGCCAGGCGCGGAACAGCCGGAAGGAAGCGAAGGCCGAGGCCGCCGCCCCCTTGAGGAAGGCCAGGCGCGAGCCCCTGCTCCACCCCGCCGAGGGAAGGAACTCCACCGGCATCCCGCTCAGGGAGGCGGCCGCCTGCCGGTCGACGTCCTTGCGGGAGGCCAGGAGCCGGACGCTGCCTCCCCGCTCCAGGACCGACTCGGCCACCGCCACGCCGGGGAAGAAGTGTCCTCCGGTCCCCCCGCAGGCGATGGCCACCCGCATCCCGGACTCCTCCCCGGGAAGGGGCCTGGGCGCCGGATCCTGCCGATGATCCCCCTGGGCGAAGGGATTGGAGAGGATCGATCCTCCCTGGGCGGCCGGCATGCGTCCCAGGCGGGCGACGCTCATCAGGATCCCCACCGCCGCCATCATCACCACCAGGCTGGAGCCTCCGTAGCTGATCAGGGGCAGGGTGAGCCCCTTGTTGGGAAGGGTGTTGGTGACCACCCCGATGTTGATGAAGGCCTGCAGGCCGATCAGGAAGGTGATGCCGGCGGCCAGGAGGAAGCCGAAGGTGTCGCGGGCCCGGATCGCCACCACGATCCCCGCGACGATCAGCATGCAGTAGAGCGCCAGGACGCCCAGGGTGCCCACGAGGCCCAGCTCCTCCCCCAGGGTCGAGAAGATGAAGTCGGTCTGGTGGAGCGGAAGGTAGCCGTTCTTGAAGCGCCCCTCTCCCAGGCCCTCGCCCGCCAGGCCCCCCGCCCCCAGGGCGGTGAGCGACTGGACCACCTGGTAGGCCACCCCGTCCTTCATCGACTCGGGGTCCAGCCAGGCGCGGATGCGCCCCATGCGCAGGGGATCGGCGGCCAGGGCCAGGACCAGGCCGGCCGCCCCCGCCAGGACCGGAACCGCCAGCATCGACAGGCGCACCCCGGCCACCAGCAGCATCGCCGCCAGCACCGCGCACATCAGCATGGTGGTTCCCCGGTCCGGCTCGACGAAGATCAGGAAGAGAGCCGGTCCGCAGACCAGGGCCGGCACGCACAGGCCCCGCCAGAGGGTGTGCATGTGGCGCCGGTAGCGCTCGCCGTACCAGGCCAGGAACAGGATCAGCCCCAGCTTGGCGAACTCGGAGGGCTGGAAGCCGACCGGGCCCAGGTCGATCCACCGGCGCGCTCCGTGGACCTGGGTGCCGATCCCGGGAACCAGGACCAGGATCAGCAGGAGCACGCAGGCCCCGAGCGCCAGCGGATTCCACGCCGCGAGGCGGCGGTAGTCGAGCCGGTAGAAGGCGTAGGCGACGGGCAGGCCCGCCGCGATCCAGGCCAGCTGCCGCCACAGGAGCCTCCGGCTCTCCTCGTTGATCTCCACGCTGTAGATCATGACCACCCCGACGGTGATCAGCATGACCGCGGACTGGAGAAGAAAGAGGGGAGCGGTCTGCATGGCTCCTTCCCGGCAGACCTTCCCGCTAGTTTCCGGGCAGGGCCACCACCTCGGCGGTTATCGGCTCGGGGATCCTCAGCGACTTTCCGGCCTGGATCGCGTCGCTGCTCAGCCCGTTGGCCTCCCGCAGCATCCGCACGGTCACCCCGTGGGCGAAGGCGATCCCGCTCAGGGTGTCGCCCCGCTGGATCACGTAGGTCCGGTGGCGGGCCGGAGTGCCGGTCCTGAGGGCCACCTCGCCCTCCAGGGTCGGTCCCTCCTCGCTCAGGCGGGCCCGGTAGTTCTTCTTGGGAATCAGGATCTCCTGGCCGACCTGCAGGCGCCGGGAGTCGACGTCGGGATTGGCCTCGAGGATGTCGGCGACCTGCACCCCGAAGGTCTTGGCCAGGTCGTAGAAGCGGTCTCCCGGGCGGACCACGTGGGGAATGGTGAAGTCCTCCTCCTGGGCCAGGTAGCTCTCGGCGGAGAGCGTCTCCTCGCCGGGGATGACGTCGATGGGAGGCTCGGCAGGGGGCTCGGGCTGGACCGGCTCGGGAGCGCCGGCGCCGCCCAGCTGGATCTCGCCCGCCTGCGGCTCCTGGGGCTCCTCCCCGGGAGGCGGCAGGATGGTCTCGGACGGGACGGCGGGCTCGGCGGCGGGCAGGCTGTCGCTGGTCCGGGCGTCCACGGTGTGGATCTCGGACTGGCTGCATCCCTGGACCAGCAGAAGACCGCTGATGGGCACCACGTGGAGAGCCACGATCACGCAGACGGTGATCAGGATCTTGGTCTTGTTGCGGCCATCGTGCGATGGCCCCTGCGGCATCAACGGCATCGGCTGGTTCATCGGATAAGTCGGTCCTGGTTCGTCTTTCCGGCGGTTGTCACGACTGGCAGCGGCTCCCCGGGGAGCCGCTCCGCCTTCCTCCATGGCCCCCGGCCCGCGCCCGGCGGCGCAGGGCCAGGGAACGGAAGCGCTCGCCCCGATCGGCATAGTCCCTGAACTGATCGAAGCTCGAGCATCCGGGTGAAAACAATACCACATCTCCGGGCCCCGCGCTTCGGAAAGCTGCGTTGACGGCGCAATCCAGATCGGGCATGGTGGCCGTCTTCTCCCGCGCCTCCAGGGCCCGGCCCAGCGCCCCCGCGTCCCTCCCGTACAGGTAGAGCCCGGCCACCTTCGCGGCCACCGCCGGAGCCAGGAATCCGAAGGAGAGGCCCTTGCCCACGCCGCCGGCGATCAGCCACAGGCGGCCCCGGGGAGCCACCATCCGCGCCGATGCCTCCAGAGCCGCCCTCAGGGAGTCGGGGTTGGTGGACTTGGAGTCGTTGATGGCCACCACTCCGTCCACGGGAGGCAGCACCTCCATGCGGTGGGGCTCCCCCCGGTAGCGGGAGATCGAGGCGAGCGCCGCTCCGGGATCGATCCCCATGATGCTCCCGACCAGGAGGGCGGCCATCAGGTTCTCCGCGTTGTGGGCCCCCCGGAGGCTGCGGGGCAGCCGGTCCAGCGGCGTCCCCTCCCAGCCGGGAAGGCGGCCCCCGATCCTCCCCCCCAGGCAGTGCAGGTCCGCCTCGGCGCTGCGGGAGCTGAAGGTCAGAGGGCGGTCCGGGAGGCCGATCCCCTGGGAGGCCAGGCATTCCAGGGCCTCCTTCTGGACCACCGCCCGGTCCCCCTCCCCCAGGTTGCGGAAGATGCGCGCCTTGGCCCGGCAGTACCCGGCGAAGCCGCCGTGCCGGTCGAGGTGGTCCTGCGTCAGGTTGAGGAGCACCGCGACGCGGGGGCGGAACCGGCCGGTGTGCTCCAGCTGGAAGGAGCTGGCCTCCAGGACCGCGCACTCCAGCCTCGGGCCCTGGTGGACCAGGCAGGAGAGGGGCCGGCCGATGTTCCCCACCGCCTCGGTGCGGATCCCGGCCCCCCGCAGCATCCGCTCCACCAGCCTGGAGGTGGTGGTCTTGCCGTTGGTCCCGGTGACCGCCACCAGGGGCCAGGGGCTGCAGCGGTATCCGAACTCCATCTCCCCCATCAGGGGGATCCCCCGGCCCCGCAGAGCCTGCAGCAGGGCCGAGTCCGGCCCGAAGCCGGGGCTGATCACCGCGAAGTCCCAGCCCTCGCTGCCGCCGACGTCCCCGGCCGCCCCGGGGCGCACGCCCTCCAGCCCGCTGGGCACTCCGGGCCGCCTCTCGTCCACCAGGGTGACCCGGGCCCCGTGGAGGGCGAGCAGGCTGGCGGCGGCCACGCCGCTGGCCCCGGCTCCGGCGACCAGCGCCTTCCTCCCCTCGAGCCCCTCCCGGTATGCCTGAGAACTCTCCATCCGGATCTAGCGGATCTTGAGGGTCAGCAGCGCCAGGCCGGCGAAGATCCCGCACAGGATGTAGAAGCGCATCACCACCTTGGACTCCGGCCACCCCATCTTCTCGAAATGGTGGTGCAGCGGGGCCCGGGCGAAGAGCCTCCGGTCCACTCCGAAGCGCCTCATGTGGTACTGGTACCATCCCACCTGCAGGATCACCGAGACCGCCTCGGCCACGAAGATCCCCCCCGCCACGAGCAGCAGGAAGGGCTGGTGGATCAGCACGGCCATGATCCCCATGGCCCCCCCCAGGGCCAGGGATCCGGTGTCCCCCATGAACACCTGCGCCGGATGGCAGTTGTACCACAGGAACCCGGCCGAGGCCCCGAGCATCGCGGCGCAGAACACGGTCAGCTCGTCGGCCCCCTGCACATGGGGTATGCCCAGATCGTGAGCCAGGGAGGGGCGGCCGGTCACGTAGGTGAGCACCAGGAAGACGGTGGTGACGATGATGGTGCACCCGATGGCCAGGCCGTCGAGGCCGTCGGTCAGGTTCACCGAGTTGGAGCTGCCGACGATGGCCAGCACCGCCACCGGCGCCCCCAGCCAGGCCACTCCGGTCCAGAAGGGGTGCTCGAGGAAGGGGAAGGAGATGTCGGTGATCAGGAAGCTGTACTCGGGATGCCCCAGCAGGTAGAGGGCCACCGTCAGGGCCAGGGCCAGCTGGACCACCAGCTTGATCTTGGACTTGGCCCCGGCGCTGGTCTGCTGGGTCACCTTCAGGTAGTCGTCGTAGAAGCCCAGGAGGGAGAGGACCATCAGGGAGAGCACGGTGAGCAGCACCAGGGTGTTCCACTCCGCCCAGATCAGCGCCGAGAGGTCCAGGGAGAGCACGATCAGGACCCCTCCCATGGTGGGGGTCCCCTTCTTGTCCACCACCCGGACCACCCCCCGGCCCGCCTCGGCCTTGTCGGTGTAGTTCTGGCGGAAGCGGACCGACTTGAGCCAGTCGATCACCATCGGGCCCAGCAGCCAGGAGAGCACCAGGGCGGTGAAGGCGGCCCCGATGCAGCGTACCGTCACCGATCCGAACACCTCGAAGGCCGGCTCCCACGAGGTGCCCTCGATGGCGTTCAGGAAGTAGACCAGCACGCTCGCCTCCCCGGACCCGTCAAAGGATAAGGTCCGCCGTCCGGACGGGGGACCCCGGCGGACCGCCCTCTTCCTGGCCCTCCAGCGACCGGCCCAGGTGATCCACCAGCCGGTCCAGGCGGGCGCTCCTCGAACCCTTGACCAGGACCACGTCCCCTTCCTCGAGCCGGTCCAGGAGCGAGGCGGCCGCCTCCGGCCACCGCTCGTGCGCCTCCGCCACCGCCACCCCTCCGGCGGCGGCCGCCTCCCGGACGGCCCCGGCCCAGGGCCCCACCGAGAAGAGTCCGTCGATGCCCAGGTCTCCGGCGGCCCGGCCCACCTCCCGGTGCAGGACCTCGCTGTGCTCGCCCAGCTCCGCCATCTCCCCCATCACGCAGTAGCGCGAGCCCCGGGCCGGGACTCCCGACAGGGTGCGCAGGGCCGCGATGGAGGAGTCGGCGTTGGCGTTGTAGCTGTCGTCGAGGATCGCCACTCCCGCCCGTTCCTTCCACTCCAGCCGCATCGGCTCCCCCCGGCACTGCTCCAGGAGCCGGGCCAGGTCTCCGGGCTCCACGCCCAGGCGCCATGCGGCGGCCAGGGCCAGCGCCGCGTTGATCAGGTGGTGCTCCCCCAGCACGTTCAGGGCGAAGGAGCGCTCTCCTCCCCACTCCCCGGAGTCCAGCTCGAAGTCCATCCCCCCCCTGCGGTGCCTCCAGGTCCGGATGCGCCAGTCGCAGGACTCTCCGGTTCCCACCGTCACCACCCGGGCCGAGACCCGGGAGACCACCCGATCCAGGAGGGGGATGTCCCCGTTGACCAGGAGGGTCCCCTCCGGCCGCAGCTCCTCGCCCAGGGCCGCCTTCTCCTCGGCTACCGCCTCCACCGTTCCGAAGTGCTCCAGATGGCTGCGCCCCACGAAGGTGAGGATGCCGAAGTCCGGCTCCACCAGGCGCGTCAGGCTCCGGATCTCGCCGGGGTGGTTGGTTCCCACCTCGAAGACCCCGGCCCGGCTCTCCCGGTCCAGCTGCAGCAGGGAGAGGGGCACGCCGACGTCGTTGTTGAAGCTGGCGGGGCTGGCGGCCACCTTCCCCAGCGGCGAGAGGAGGGTGCGGAGGAACTCCCGGGTGGTGGTCTTGCCGTTGGATCCGGTGATGGCCACCACCGGCAGGCCGAAGCGGCGGCGCCAGGCGCGGGCCAGCCTTCCCAGGGCCCTGCGGGTGTCGTCCACCAGCACGTGGGGAAGGGAGCCGTCCCCGGGAGGACGGTCCACCAGCGAGGCGGCGGCTCGGCGCCCGATGGAGGCGTCCAGGAAGTCGTGGGCGTCGAAGCGCTCCCCCCTGAGCGCCACGAACAGGTCGCCTTCCTCCACCTTGCGGGAGTCGGTGCAGATCCGGCGGACCCGGTCCCCGGGACCGGCATGGCGGAGCCGCCCCCCGGTGGCCCGGGCCACGAAGCCCAGCTCCATGGGATCGCTCATCCCGCCTTGCAGGCCGCCATCGCTCCGTGCCCGAGCCGCTCCAGCGCCCTCCGGGCGTAGAACCGGTCCTCGAAGGGAAAGATGGCCCCTTCAATCTCCTGGCTGGTCTCGTGGCCCTTTCCGGCGATAAGGACCACGTCCTCGTCCCCGGCCTCGGCCAGGATCCCCTCGATCGCCGCCTGCCGGTCCAGCTCCACACGATCCGGAGGGGACTCCATGCCCCCGGCGATCTGCTCGGCGATCCGCTCCGGGTCCTCGTACCGGGAGTTGTCGCTGGTGATCCAGACCCGGTCGGCCATCCTGGAGGCCACCTCCCCCATCAGGGGGCGCTTGCCCTCGTCCCGGTTGCCCCCGCAGCCGAAGAGCAGGTGGATGCGCCCGAAGCCCAGCTCCCGCAGCGATCCCAGCACCCGCTCCAGCGCGTCGGGGGTGTGGGCGTAGTCGATGAACACCGAGAAGGGCTGGCCCGCGTCCACCGCCTCCAGGCGCCCGGGCGCCGGCGGCAGGCAGGCGAGCGCCTCGGCCATCGAGTCGAGGGGAACGCCCAGGGAGACGGCCGTGGCGATGCCCGCCAGGCTGTTCTCCAGGTTGTACTCCCCCACCAGCGGGATCTCCAGGGCATGCCGCCCGCCCCGGGCCAGGAGCCGGAACCGGATCCCGTGCCGGCCGACGCTGGCCTCCTGGCACAGGAACTGGGGCCGGTGCCGGGGATCCCTGCCGAATCCCAAGATCCGCGCCCCGTCGATCTCCTCGCGCAGCCTCCTTCCCCAGGCGTCGTCGGTGTTGATCACCGCCACCGGGTCCCTTCCACCGCGGGCCAGGTACTGGAACAGGTTCCGCTTGGCCCGGTAGTAGGAGTCCATGTCCTGGTGGTAGTCGAGGTGGTCCCGGCTCAGGTTGGTGAAGGTCCCGACCCGGAAGCGGACGTCGGCCACCCTTCCCTGCATCAGGGCGTGGGAGCTCGTCTCCATCACCACCTTGGTCCCCCCCGCCCGGCGGATCTCCCGGAGCATGCCCTGCAGCTCCGCCGCGTCCGGGGTGGTGCGCCGGGAGGGCATGCTCCTGCCCCCGATCTCGTAGCGGACCGTTCCGATCAGTCCGCAGCCGATCCCGTGCCACTTGAGCAGGTGCCGCACGATGAAGGAGACGCTGGTCTTGCCGTTGGTCCCGGTGATCCCGGCGACGTCCAGGGAGCGCGAGGGATGGCCGTGCCAGGCCGCGGCCAGCGCCGAGAGGGCCATCCGGGCGTCCTCCACCTCCATCAGGGTGATGCGGGGATCCGGCTCCATCGCCCCGGGAGAGCTCACGATCACCCTGGCTCCCCGGAAGATCGCCTCCTCGGCATAGAGAATCCCGTCCTGCTGGTATCCCGGAACGGCCACGAAGATCATCCCCGGCTCCACCCTCCTGGAATCGGCGGTGATCCCGGTCACCGGGACCGACACCCTGCCCTGCAGGCGGTACCCCGAAATCTCGTCGAGCAGGCTGGACAGCGGTCGCTTCATCGATTCATTCCCACTGGGGATCCCGGGCCGGAATCCTCTGCGTGTAGACCGGGCGGGGCGAGGGGGGGATGTCGAGGTAGTTGGTCAGCTTGCCGGCGATCCGGGAGAAGACCGGCCCGGCCACCATGCCGCCGTAGATGCTGTCCTTGGGATCGTCGAAGATCACCGATATCAGGACCTGGGGATCCTCGGCGGGGAAGAAGCCGATGAACGAGGCGTAGTAGCGGCTCTTGCTGTAGCCCTCGTTGGGGACGTACTTCCTGGCGGTCCCGGTCTTGCCCGCCACCCGGTGGAAGTCCATCCGGGCCAGGAGGGCGGTGCCTCCCGGCTCCACCACCGTGGCCATCGCCCGGATCATCGTCCGGGCCACCTCCGAGGAGACCACCTGCCGGATCCGCTCCGGAACGAAGGGCTCGATCTCGGCTCCCGACTCGTCCACCAGGGAATGGACGATCAGGGGGCGCATCAGCCAGCCGTCGTTGGCCAGCGCGGCCATGGCCATGGTGATCTGCAGGGGGGTGACCGCCACCTCGTAGCCGATCGGCACCCGGGAGATCGAGGTGCCCGACCACTGACCGAGGGTGCGCAGGCGTCCCGAGGCCTCGGCGGGAAGCGGGATCCCGGTGGGCTCCCCGATCCCGAACTGCCTGAGCGACCGGTAGAGCCTGTCCTGCCCGAGTACGCGGGCGATCTTGAAGGCGCCGATGTTGGAGGACTTCTGGATCACCTCCTGGACGGTGATCAGCCCCATGGGATGATCGTCGGTCAGCTCCACCCCCATGAACTCGACCGATCCCTCCTCGCAGTAGACCTGGGTGTCCAGATCCACGATGTCCTCGGAGATGGCCGCGGCGATGGAGAGGGTCTTGAAGGTGGAGCCCGGCTCGTACTGGTCGCTGACCGCCCGGTTGCGCAGGTGGTCCAGGGGGGATTCGCTGTAGCGTCCCGGATGGAAGGTGGGATGGTTGGCCAGGGCCAGGATCTCGCCGGTGCCCGGGACCATCACGATCACCGTGGCCGCCTCCGGCCGGGAGCGCCGCACTCCCTTGGCCAGCTCCTCCTCGACGATCCCCTGGACCTGGATGTCCAGGGTCAGGTGGAGGTCCAGACCCTTCCTGGGCTCCACGTCCATGCTGCGGAAGTGGACCACCTCCCGGTAGCGCCCGTCCCGCTCGGTCCGCCGCCATCCCGGGATCCCCTGGAGCTTGTCGTCGAACCTGGCCTCCACCCCGGTCTGGCCCTCGAGGTAGTAGATCAGGTCCCCCTTCACGATCTTCTCCCGGGGCTGGACGTGCCCCAGCACGTGGGCGGCCAGATCCCCGTTGCTGTAGGTGCGGCGGATGCTGTCCACCGGCTCGGTGAAGATGGCCTTGCGGCGCATCCTTTCGATGAAGCGGCGCTCCTCCTCGGGCAGGGAGTCCTCTCCCGCCACGCTCAGGCCGGCCAGGCGGTCCCTGAGCTCGGCCCACTCGCCGTCGGTGAGGGAGACGCCCAGGCGGTGGTGGGGATCGATCCGCGGCCTGCCGTCCGGGCCGGGCTTCACCTCGGGCCTGAGCCGCTCCACCATCTCCTCCTCGTCCCGGCCCAGGTAGGCCGCCAGCGCCTTGCCCAGGGGCCGGTAGTACTTCCCGATCCGGGAGGGATCGGCGCAAAGGATCCGGATCGGCTCGGTGCCGGCCAGGATCTTGCCGTTGCGGTCGTAGATGCTCCCCCGGGGAGCGGCCTTGACGTCGACCCGCTCGGTCATCCGCGCGGCGCGGTGCTCGAGATCCTCGTGGCGGAACCACTGGATGTCGACCAGCCGGTAGGCGAGCAGGCCGAAGCAGGAGAGCAGCAGCAGGCCCAGGAGGCAGAGCCGGCGCACCTGGCAGCGGGCGTTCAACGCTCCTCCTCTCCTCCGGAGGCCCGGCGGCGGCTTCGGTCCGCGGCTCCGGGCCCGGAGCCGCCCTCCTCCCCGAGGGACTCCCTCCAGCCGCTTCCGCCGATGCGGAGGATCTGGCCGGGCTCGGGCTCGCCCATGTCCAGGCCCAGATCCGCGATCCGCTGGGCCAGCTCCGGGGGCGAGGAGTGGAAGGCGTAGTCCTGCCGGAGTCGCTCGTTCCGGCGCTCCAGGCGGGCATGCTCCAGCTCCAGGCTGCGGATCCTCTTGCCCAGGGAGTAGTTCTGGTTCTTCTGCCAGAGGTAGACCACGCTGCTGAGCCCCACGAAGCCGCTGAGCGCGATGGCCAGGACCAGGACCACCCGCACCATCCGCTCGCCTTTCCTGCCGTTCTCCATCCGCTCCTCCCTCACCGGCTCCGCTCCAGCACCCGCAGCCGGGCGCTCCGGGACCGGGAATTGGCCCGGATCTCCTCTGGAGCGGCCCTGACGGCCTTGCGCGCCACCCATTCCATCCCCCTGCCCTTCTCTCCGTCTCCGTAGCGCTTGACCCTGCGGCACTCCTCCGAGTGGAAGGAGATCACCGCCATCCGCCCTCCGGGACGCAGCAGCCCGCCCAGGACCGCCAGCCCCTCCTCCAGGCTCTCGATCTCCCGGTTGACCGCCATGCGCAGCGCCTGGAAGGCCCGGGTGGCCGGATGGATCCTGCCCCGGCCGGGCAGCGCCCTCTGGATCAGTTCCGCAAGTTCCACCGTGCGCTCGATCCGCTGCCTGCTCCGATGCTCCGCGACGGCCCGGGCCAGCCTCCGGGACCGTCGCTCCCCTCCGTATCGGTAGAGGATCCCCGCCAGCTCCTCGGCCGGAAGATCGTTGACCAGGTCGGCAGCGGTGCGCTCCAGGCCCGGATCCATGCGCATGTCCAGGGGGCCGTCCCGGCTGAAGCTGAATCCCCGCTCCGCCTGGTCGAGCTGGTGGGAGCTGACGCCCAGATCCAGGAGGATGCCGTCCAGGCTCGCCTTGGGAATCCATTCCCCCGCCCGGGCGAAGTCGGCCTGGCGGATCTCGATCCTGGCTCCGAGGCGCCCAAGCCGCTCCCGGGCCGCCTCGACCGCCTCGGGATCCCTGTCGCATCCCAGCAGGCAGCCGCCCTTCCCGAGGATCCGGAGCAGCGCCTCGGCGTGGCCCCCCCCTCCCAGGGTGGCATCCAGGAACCGATCCCCCGGGGCGGGCCTGAGGTGCCGCAGCGCCGGCTCGAGGAGAACCGGGACATGGTGGAAAGAGGGCACACGCCAGCAGCTCCCCTACCGTCTTCTGCCTGCCAGGACTCCTGTCGCCCAGCGCATCGCCGCGCCCGCCGCGGCGAGGATCCGGCGCATCCAGCCGCCGCCGGCGTGGTGCCGGTAGCGGCCCTCCATCGCCATGCCGGTCCAGTTCTTCTTCGGCTGCGGATGGAGGTCGTACAGGTCGTTGCACGCCACCTTGAAGTCCTCGGGAACCTCGAAACCGCCGCTCCTCCCCTTGCGGAGGAACATCTCGATGTGATCGGCCGGCGGGGATCCCGGGCCGCCATCCCTTGCCTCCTCCTCGGGCTCGACGATGAACTCGCTCCGGGAGACAGGCAGATCCCCGAACTCCTCCCAGTCCGTGAACCGATCCTTCTCCCGGAAGCCCTTCATGAGACGTAGATCTTCACCTGCTCCATCCCCATCTCGAAGACCCTCTGGTCGTCCCGGTGGATCTCCCGGTAGGAGTCCGGGTTCCAGATCTGGAAGGTGTTGACGGTGCCCACCAGAAGGGCCTTGTCGTCCAGAGACGCCTTCCTGGCCAGTCCCTCGGGCAGGCAGATCCGGTTGCCCTTGTCCAGCTCCAGCAGCTCCATGTCGGCGCCCAGGTTGCGGAGCACCGACTGGGTGGCCGGATCGTTGAAGGGCAGCTGGCTAAGGTGCCTCTGCATCTCCATCAGCTGCCGGGGCAGGAGTCCCTGCAGGCACGGAGGCCGGCCCAGCCCGCAGCGCCACGCCACCAGGACCACCGAGGGCTTCTCCGCGTCGAGCATCCTCCGCCACTTGGAGGGGAACTGCACCCGCCGCTTGCCGTCGATGCCGAACTCATAGGTCGAGCCGAAGAACAGGGGCTGGTTCTGGCTCTGGATCCCTTCGGGCATCTGATGCGGCGGCTGGTCCGTGGGCGATCCCACCATACAATCCCCTACATCGCAACACTTTCCTCCACTTCAATACACTTTCCCCCACCGACCTGTGACTAGTACCCCATTTCCAGGTCCGCTTCAACCGCCACCCCCGGATCCCCCCCGCCCACGCCCTCCAGCCGGGGGGAACCGTGGAGAAGCGGCGGCCCGGGACGATCTCCGGCCGCAAACCGGGCATCTGGAAGGCCGCTGCCGCAGCCTTGGCGGCGCCGGCCATCCGGTTTTCCACGGCTGGACAGAAGGGCCGGCGACCCCCAGGCGGAAACCGGAACAGCCGGGACCGGCCCGCAGAAGAATGGCCGATCCGCCGGAACAGCCGCGCAAGCAGGGCCGGCTCCAGGATGGCGAGGCCCTGCGGGGCCGGATTCCCTTCCCCCGGGCTTCCGGGCTGCGCTAGCCTTCGGCGCAGATTCCGGTCGGCGATGGAAGAACAGCTGGAACTGGGGGAATTCGACTATCAGCTGCCCGAGGAGCTCATCGCCCGGAGTCCCCTGAGGACGAGGCACGGCTCTCGGCTGATGCTGGTGGATCGCCGGAGCGGCGCCCTGGAGCACCACCGGTTCCGGGATCTCGGCAGGCTGCTTGGCGAGGGGGATGTCCTGGTGATCAACGACACCCGGGTCCTCCCGGCCCGCCTCCTCGCACGGCGGGAGGGGGATCAGGCCCCCATCGAGGCGCTGCTTCTGGAGGAAAGGGCTCCAGGCCGGTGGCAGGCCATGCTGCGGCCGGGCCGCAAGATGGCTCCCGGCACCAGGGCCTCCGTGGTGGATTCCCGCAGCGGGGACGGAACCGAGCTCGGATTCCGAACCGTGGGACGGGAGGACGGGGGGCTCTTCCTGCTGCAGTTCGAGGGCCCCATGGACGGATGGGAGAGCTACGGCCAGGTGCCGCTCCCCCCCTACATCGATCGTCCTTCCGGGCCTCTGCCGGAGGACGCCGACCGCTACCAGACGGTCTACGCCCGGCATCCGGGATCGGTGGCCGCCCCGACCGCGGGACTGCACTTCAGCGAGGAATTCCTGGAAAGGCTCCGCAGCCGGGGGCACGAGGTGGTCCCCCTCACCCTGCACATCGGAGCCGGGACCTTCGCGCCCATACGGAGCAAGCGCGTCGCCGACCACCGGATGCACCAGGAGCGGTTCCTGCTTCCCGAGGCCACCGCCCAGGTCCTCAACGAGGCGAGGGAGCAGGGCCGCCGCATCGTCGCGGTGGGAACCACCACCCTGAGGGCGCTGGAGTCCCGGGTCTCGGAGGACGGCAGATCGTTCCTCCCCGGGGAGGGCCGCACCAGGCTGTTTGTCCATCCTCCCTGGACGTTCCGGGGGACCGACTCCCTCCTGACCAACTTCCACCTGCCCCGCTCCAGCCTGCTCCTCCTGGCCAGCGCCTTCGCCAGCCCCGGCGATCTGGACGGCATCCCCCTCCTTCGCCGGGCCTACCAGGAGGCCATGCGCAGGCGCTACCGGTTCTACAGCTACGGCGATGCCATGTTCCTGCGATAGCCGGGCGCGTCCCCGCCTGCTGCTCAACATGGCGCAGAGCGCCGACGGCAAGATCGCCGCCCCCCGGTCCGGCTTCTCGCGCCTGGGCTCTCCCGAGGACGAGGCCAGCCTCTACCGCCTGCGCAACCGCGCCGACGGGGTGATCTGCGGCGCAACCACCCTCAACCACGACCAGGCCGCCCTCCTGCCCGGACCGGAGCGGGACTCCGGCCGGCCCTTCTACCGCATCGGGGCGAGCGGAACCGGATCCCTGCGCCCCGACGCCCGCCTCTTCGACCGGAGCGAGCCTCCGGTCCTCCTGCTCCTGTCCGAAGCGGTCCCCGAAGAAAGGCTCGAGGCCTACCGCTCCCGATGCAAGGAGACGCACGTCAGCGGGGGAACGGGCATCCGCTGGGAGGCCGCGCTGAGGTGGCTGCTGGAGCGGTGGGGCATCGAAAGCCTGGTGGTCGAGGGAGGGGGGACGCTCAACCGGTCCCTCCTCGACGAGGACCTGATCGACGAGATCCACCTCACCATCTGTCCCCTGCTGGTCGGAGGCCGGGAAGCCCCCACCCTGTCCATGGGGAGCTCGCCGGCCTCCCTCTCGGAGGCCCGGCGCTGGCGCCGCCGCCAGTGCGTCCGCAGGGGCGACGAGCTCTTCCTGGTCCTGGAGCGGGAGCCCCGGAAGCCCGCCTGATCGCCGGACGGCAGGAGGAAAGCGACGGCCGCCGGCCGTCTCCGGAGGCCCCTTCCAGGCCGCTGCCGGGCAGGGAGCGGACGCCGCCGCACGCCAGGATGGCGGCGGCCGGATCGGGATCGCGGGCGGTTCCCTAGTCCCGCGCCTGCTCCAGGAGCCAGGAGACGGCGTTTCGCAGGAGGCGGCTGAAGCCGGGCTGCTCGAAGTCCCGGGGATCGCCCAGCGAGGTGTAGATCACCGGCGCCTCGCCGTAGCGGTGGAACCACAGAACCGGTTCGGGCGGCGCTCCCGCGATGCTTCCGGAGAGCAGCACCTGGGCCGAGGGGGAGAGCGGCGAGGCGCGGTACAGGGAGCCCCGCCCCTCCAGCTCCCCCACCCCCTCGAGAACCGGATGGGCTCCCATGCCCGCCACCACCTCGACGAGCGTGAGGGGCCCCTTGCCGTGGTGACCCTGGTAGTTGCCTCCCAGGACCTGGGCGTCGAACTCCTTCCATTCGACGCCCCTCCCGGGCCGCCCCCGGGTGTCCCAGGCGTGGCTGGAGGTGCGCAGGGCCAGCAGGGGCGTCCCCGCCTCCAGAGCCTCCCGGAAGAGGCGCATCTTGGCCTCGGGAAGCGACCGGCGCCGGACGTAGAGGAGGATCAGGTCGGCCTCAGCCAGAGCCTCCATCCCGCCGATGTCGTCCCGCGCCCCACGGGGCGGCTCCAGGAAGCTGACCCGGTACTCGGAGGCTAGGTGCTCGCGAGCGAAGGCGGGCAGGGTGCGCGCCGCCTGGTACTCGTCCTCGGCGATCAGGAAGGCCAGCCTGGGAGCCTCCCCCAGGCCGGCGCCGGCGGCGGGGAGGAGCAGCGCCAGGGCCAGGACGGGGATCCGCCTCATGCCCGTTCGAGCATTCCCTCGAGGACGTGCCCGTGCACGTCGGTGAGGCGGAAGTCGCGGCCCTGGAAGCGGTAGGTGAGCTCGGTGTGGTCGATGCCCAGAAGGTGGAGGATGGTGGCGTGCAGGTCGTGGACATGGGCCCGCTCCCGGGTGGGCAGGAAGCCCAGCTCGTCGGTCTCGCCGAAGAGGCGCCCCTTGCGCACTCCCCCTCCGGCAAACCACATGGTGAAGGCGTCGATGTGGTGGTTGCGTCCGGTGGTGCTGCGGTTCTCCCCCATCGGGGTCCTCCCGAACTCGCCTCCCCAGATCACCAGGGTGCGCTCCAGCATCCCCCTCTCCTTGAGATCCTTCACCAGGGCGGCCGTCCCCCGATCCACCTGGCGGCAAACCTTCTCCAGGTCCCCCTGCAGGTTCTCCCCCGGCCCTCCATGGCTGTCCCAGTTGGTGTGGTAGAGCTGGACGAAGCGCACGCCGCGCTCCACCAGCCGGCGGGCCAGCAGGCAGTTGCGCGAGTAGGAGGGCTGGTCCCTGTCCACTCCGTAGCGCTCCAGCGTGGCCGCGCTCTCCCCCGAGAGATCGATCAGGTCCGGGGCGCTGGCCTGCATCCGGAAGGCCATCTCGTAGGCGGCGATGCGGGTGGCGATCTCCGGATCGCCGGTGGCGTCGAGCCGGCGGCGGTTGAGCCGGTTGACCGTCCCGATCACCTCCCGCTGGGACCTCGCCGCCGCCTCCCCCTGGGGCGTCAGGTTGAGAATCGGATCGCCGACCCCCCGGAAGGGCACCCCCTGGTAGGTGGAGGGCAGGAAGCCGCTGCCCCAGTTGACCGCCCCTCCCCGGGGCCCCCTGGGACCGCTCTGGAGCACCACGAATCCGGGGAGGTTGTCGCACACGCTGCCCAGGCCGTAGGTCACCCACGAGCCCATGCTGGGGCGCCCGAACTGCCCCGAGCCGGTGTTCATGAATAGCTTGGCCGGAGCGTGGTTGAAGAGCTCGGTGGCGCAGGAGCGCACCAGGGTGATCTCGTCGACGATTCCCGCCATGCGGGGCAGCAGCTCGGAGACCCACATCCCCGATCCGCCGTGGCGGGCGAAGGCCCGGCGGCTCCCCAGCAGGGTGGAGCGATCCCGGAAGGAGCTGTCCATGAAGGCGAACCGCCGCCCCTCCAGGTAGGAGTCGGGTATGGCCTGGCCGTTGCGGGCGGCCAGCTCCGGCTTGTGGTCGAAGAGCTCCAGCTGGGAGGGCCCCCCGGCCATGAACAGGTAGATGACGTTCTCCGCCTGAGGGGCCAGGGTGCGGACGAAGTTCCGGGCCAGCCCCTCCCGGCGCATCAGGGAGCCCAGGGCCATGGTCCCGATCCCCAGGCCGCACCGGGAGAGGAAGCGCCGCCGGTTCAGTCCGGCTGGATCATTCACGGGTGATGGTCTCGTCGAGGTTGAGCAGCACTCGGGCCAGGAACATCCAGCGCTCCTGCCCCCGCCCCTGGAGCGACTCCTCCAGGACCGCCGCCTCCTCGGGCAGTGGCCCTCGGCCCACCGCCAGCGCGAAGGCCTGGCGGATCCGGTCGCTGTCGTCCCGGGCCTCCAGCGAGGCGATGCGCCCGGCGAAGGCCTGGGCGATCTCGTGGAAGGCGGGATCGTTGAGCAGGGTGAGCGCCTGCAGGGGGGTGTTGGAGCGGATCCGGCGGCTGCAGGCGCTGAAGGCGTCGGGGCTGTCGAAGACCGACAGGGCCGGATGGGGGGTGGCCCTCCAGTAGAAGGTGTAGAGCCCTCGCCGGTAGCGGTCCCCCCCCTCGTCGGCCGTCCACTGGCGCCTCACCTGCCCCAGGTTCATCACTCCGGCAGGCTGGGGCGGATGGACGCTGGGCCCCCCGATCCGGGTGGCCAGCAGCCCCGAGGCCGACAGGGCCGAGTCGCGGACGATCTCCGAGTCCAGGCGCAAGCGCGTCTGGCGGGAGAGCCACAGGTTGGCGGGATCGGCCTCCCGCTTGTAGGGCTCCAGATCGGAGGACTGCCGGTAGGTGTAGGAGGAGAGGATGATCCGGTGGATGTGCTTGAGGCTCCAGCGGCTCTCCATCAGCTCCACCGCCAGCCAGTCCAGGAGCAGCGGATGGGTCGGCGGGACTCCCTGGGTGCCGAAGTCGTTCTCGGTGGCCACCAGGCCCCGCCCGAAGTACTGCTGCCAGATCCGGTTGACCAGGACCCGGGCGGTCAGGGGATTGTCCCGGCTGGCCAGCCACCGGGCCAGATCCAGCCGGTCGCGGGCCTGGGCGATGGGATGGAGGACCTCCGGCACCCCGGGCTGGACCGGATCCCCCTTGCGGGTGAAGTCCCCCTTGATGTGGACATGGGTGGTCCTGGGATCGGTCCGCTCCCGCAGCACCAGGCTGGTGGTGGCCCGGGGACGGCGCTTGGCCAGCTCGGCGATCCGCTCCGACAGCTCGTGCCACCGTCCGTGACCGCCCTCCATCAGCTTCTCCAGACGCTGCCTCTGGTCCCGGCTCCGCTCCCGGGGCTCCAGGGCCAGGAGGGCTCGGCACTCGGGATCCAGATCGTCCCCCTCAGGACCCTGGGCCAGCTTCAGCTCCAGCTCCCGGAGGCTGTCCCGCAGAGCCTTTATCCGGGAGTCGTGCTCCTTCCGGGCTTGGATCTCGCGGGGGCGGGGGAACTCCGCCACCGGCTCGTCCTGGTTGTTGAAGAAGGCGAAGAGGCGGTAGTACTCCTCCTGGGTGAAGGGATCGAACTTGTGGTCGTGGCACTGGGCGCAGGCCAGGGTCAGGCCCAGGAAGGCGGTGCTGGTGGTGGCCACCCGGTCCACGACCGCCTCTATGCGGAACTGCTCGGGATCGATCCCCCCCTCCTGGTTGATCTGGGTGTTGCGGTGGAAGCCAGTGGCCACCAGGGCCGAGTCCCCAGGCAGCAGATCCCCGGCCAGCTGCTCCCGGGCGAAGCGGTCGAAGGGCATGTCGGCGTTGAGGGCTTCGATCACCCAGTCGCGGTAGGGCCAGATGCTCCGGGGCCCGTCGATGCTGTAGCCGTTGGAGTCGGCGTAGCGGGCCAGGTCCAGCCAGTGCCGTCCCCAGCGCTCTCCGTAGTGGGGCGAGGCCAGCTGCTCCTCGATCAGCCGGCGCAGGGCGCTGGACGGATCGGAGCCGAGGAATCGCCGCAGGGCGCCGGGCCGGGGGGGCAGGCCGGTCACGTCCAGGGAGATGCGGCGGATCAGGGTCTCGGGATCGGCTGGAGGAGCCGGATCCAGGCCCTCCCGGGCCAGGCGGGCCTGTACGAACCGGTCCACCGGGTTCTCCGCCACCCACAGGGGGTTCGCGGGCGGGGGGACGGGCGGGCGCCGGGGCGCCTGGAACGACCAGTGGATGTGCTCGCGAGCCGTCTCCCCGTCGGGGACCTTCGCCCCCTGGGCTATCCATTGCGCGATGCTCTCAACCTCCTCCGGACCGAGCGCGGGGCTGTTGTAGGGCATCCGAGGCACTTCGGGATGCTCGCCCCGGAGGATCTGCAGGAGGGCGCTCTCCTCGGGCCTGCCGGGGACCACCACCGCCCCGCGGTCCCCGCCCCGCACCAGGGCGGCCCCGGTGTCCAGGCGAAGGCCCGAGCGGGCCCGCGGGCCGGCGTGGCAGTCGTAGCAGTGCCGCTGGAGGAGGGGCTGGATCTCCCCGGGGTAGTCCGCCCCGAAGAGCGTTCCCGCGCAGGCCAGCGCCAGGATCGTTCCCGCCGGCGCTCTCATTCCTCCTCCTTGAGGTGGCGATCGGCGAAGTCCATGTACCGCTCCCAGTCCCAGGCCTTGATATCGTGGCCGCCGGTGCGCGAATGGTAGCCGACGTGCCCCCCCGCCGAGGTGTCGGCAGGAGGGGGATCCTGCCCCTCCAGGCCCTCCAGGCCGTAGAGCCGGTAGGCTGGAGCGGCCTCCCGTGCGGCCAGGTACTCCCCCCGGGGATCGGCCCACCTGTCCTCGGTGGCGCTGGCCACGTAGACCGGACGGGGAGCCATCAGGGCGATCAGCATGTGCTGGTCCACCGGCAGCTGTTCCACCCGGTGGTTGTAGCGGTTGAAGTTGTCGCAGAACCAGTGGGGGAACCGCTGGTTGATGTGGAGCACCGTCTCCCCGAACTGGCGCCGGCTGAGGGCCGCCCCCCCGCAGCCGGAATTGTTGGAGATCACCAGGGCGAACCGGGGATCCCGGGCCCCCGCCCATAGAGCGGTCTTTCCGAGGCGGGAATGCCCGATCAGGGAGACCCGCCCGGCGTCGACGCCGGGCTCCTCCTCCAGGTAGTCCAGGGCGCGGGACAGTCCCCAGGCCCAGGCGGAGATCGAGCCCCACTGGTGGGGCTCGGGGGACCGGCCTTCGTGGTAGAGGGCGTGGATGCCGTTGCGGAACTGGTCGTCGAAGTCGGGATCGATGTCCCCGTAGTAGGCGGTCGCCAAGGCGTAGCCCCGCTCCAGGATCCGGTCCACCGGCCAGCGGCCGGCCGAATGCCCCCGGTTCGTGGCGTTGGCCCGGTTGTCTCGGATGCCCAAGCGCTCGTCGTTGCCCACCCAGGAGGTGGCCACCCGGATCTTCGGGGATGGATGGACGGTGTGGTTCCCCTTGAAGTTGAGTCCGAGGAAGGCGGGATGCGGCCCTGGGCCCCCGGGGAGGAAGAGAAGGAGGTGCAGGGACGGTCCCCCGGACCTCCCCGAGAAGAAGACGGTGGCCTCCTTGATCACCGCCCCTCCGTCCAGCTCGCCCGGAACCACCCGGTCCACCTGGTAGTCGATCGAGGGCGGATCCTGGGGCGCCTGCCCGTAGACCTCGCTCTCGAAGCCGTAGAGGATCCGGGGACGCTGGAGGTTCTCCCACTGCGAGATCGACTCGACCTTCCCCCCGCCAGGCAGATCCAGCAGGCCGGGGAGGGTGTATTCGGGCACCCTCCCCTCATCGTAGTTGGCCTGGGCGGCCTCGCCCGACGGGAGCATGAGAGGGAAGACGATGGAGAGCAGCGAAGCGGGGAGCCATGGCGACGCTCTTCGGGTTCTCGTCTGGAATGGCATGGACTGGCGCGCCCTGAAACCCTGGTGCCATCGACGGGAAAAGTCAAGGTGCCCGGGGAACGACGGCAGGAACGGAAAGGGGGCACGCAGAGGAGCCTCCCCGGACTCCGCCCAGTCCCCCCGGCAGCAGGTCTGGACCCGACGGCTCCGCCGGCTCGCGCCCGGAAGCAGCGACAGGGGAAAAGCCCTCCGGCTTTCTCCAGATCCCGTGCCACGGGGCTGGATGCCCGGCACTTTCCGAACAGGGATTGGGGTTTGCAGTCCAGGTTCCGTCAGGGAAACTTGGGCTGGAACTGGTACAAGGAGGCATCAGGATCCGCGGAGCCTTTCTTTCTCCGAATAGCCTGCCGGGCTTTATGCTTCCAGATCTCCTTGGCCATTCATCCATCGCCCCAGATCAGAGCATATCGACAATGTCCCGAACTATTCCCTCAGGCCCCGATCTGGCCCTGGTTGAAAAGTACAGCAAGCCCCGCCCAAGATGGATGCCTCCTGTATTCGTGGGGCGGGAGGAGGTCGTCAAGGACATCGAGGCGACTTGCCGAGAAGCGATGGAGGCAGTTTCGGACGACAGGGAGTCCACTGGACGGGCGCCAGGCCTCACCACCCTGGTCCAGGGGGCCCCGGGCGCGGGGAAGACCTCGTTGCTGGAACACATGGAGGATCGATGGGAGGGACGGAAGGACGCTCCCTTGGCCGTGAGAATTCCCATCGATGTCCTGAGGAATCTGGAGAAACTGGCCGAAGCTGTAATGGAGTGTGTGGTTCCCTCTGAAGTTCAGCTGCTGGGACAGTCCCCGGCCTCTGTTGCGGAATCGAAGGGCGATGTCTCCTTGCTCAGCTTGATTCCTAACAGATGGGTGAAGAAGTGGTTCGGCCGGAAGGCTCCCCCCAAGGCCACCTTCGGGCAGCTTGCCAGGCGGCTGCCCCCCAGTAAATGGAAGAGGCCCCTCTGCATCTTCGTAGACGAGATCCAGGAGGCGGACGCAGCGCATCGGGACTGCATTCTGGAACTCCACCTGGCCCATCACGGGCTTCCCATCGTTCCAGTCTACGCGGGACTGGCCAATTCCGGCTTCGTTCTGGACGACCTGGGATTGAGCCGCATCGATCCCGAAAAGGTGTGGACACTGGAGAGGCTGTCGGATCCGGAGGTGGAAGCCTATGTCGAAGGCATGCTCCGCAACTGCCGCATCCCCAGTGCCACCGGCCGGATGGACGGAATCGCGGGCAGGATCGCGGATCGCTCCGAGGGCTGGCCCCTGCATGTCCATACGGAGACCGCAGCCATGTTCTGGGGGCTACACCGGGCCGGCTGCGACCTCTCCAGGGTGGAATGGGAGGCGGTGGAGGAACGTGCTCGGAGATACCGCGACAGCAGCTACAAGGCCCGCCAGAGCACTGAAATGAAGCTTTCCAAATGCCTGGTGGCTGCTGTGATGAAGGAGGTGCCGGAAGATGGCGGAATGGACATGGGCACGGTGGACGACATCATCGCGAAGAGGCATGTCCCCGGCGGCCCCAGCAACTGGCGTCTTCCGGCGGGGATGGACGAGAAGCAGTTTCGCTGCCATCTGATCCGGAAGGGAGTCCTGCAGCCCGCTAAGGGCAGCTTGCTGACCTGCCCGATTCCGAGCCTGCGGACCTGGCTGATCCGGAGCGGAGCGCCCCGGGAGGCAGCGGCAGGCCGGGATGAGTCCGCCGCGTGAAGGCGGGAGGGAAAATGAAGGGCGGTAGGACCCGACGGGTTCCGGTCTATGCCGGTCCGCTGCCCGGTGCGGCTCGGAAGGGGCGCCCCTCCACGGGACCTCACCACAGATGGGTCAACTCGATCCCGGTGACGTACTTGGACATGCGGGTGACCCGGAAGGGGAAGTAGTTGAGGAGCGAGCGGTCCAGGTCGGCGATGGTTCCGTCGTACTTCAGCTCCATCACCATGCTGCCCTCCAGGGAGCGCCGCCCCGCCAGGCTGCAGCCCAGGGGATCGAACCTCAGGAAGTCCAGGCGGCTGTCCAGGGTGATGCGGTAGAGGCCGCAGGCCGAGATCCGGTACTGCCGGTGGTAGCAGTTGACCAGGGTGGGCTCCACCGGCGCCAGCTCCCTGCGCACGGCATCCTCCAGGCAGCTTCGCTGGAAGAGCCGGCGGAGATCCTCCCGTCCCAGGCCGGGCCGGACCTCGAGGGGGGCCAGGGAGCAGATCCGCTTGGTCCCCAGCATCCCCCGCCTGATCTTGAACTCCAGCCTGGGCCGCTGCTGCGTCCCCTGGAGATCCCCGTACCAGCGCACCCGGATCTTGGTCCGGCCGGCCACCCCCGCCAGGTTCTCGAAGTAGTGGCTGAGCCGGTGGGTGTCCAGATAGATGTTGTTGACCCTTCGGGGAGGGTAGGGGGTGCGGAAGCGGGCCGGGCAGCGGCGCACCCAGGCCTCGATCTCGGCCAGGGGGGCCCCCTCTATGCGGTACTTCCTCTCGAAGCGGTATCCGGGCGGGACTCCGGCGCGGGAGGCGGGCTCAGGCGCCGATGCCCCGGTCATCTACGAGGCTGATGGTCATGCCCGGATCCAGCTTGCGCAGGCTCCCGACGCACTCCCTGAGCCGCACGGTGGTGGGGAACTGCGTCTGGAAGGACACCTCCAGGCAGTCGCCGCTTTCGTCCATGCGACGCAGCCGCGCGCTGCGGGCGTGGCTGTCGACCAGGCGGAGCAGCTGGCCGAGGTCCGGCTCCCCCTTGCGCTCCCGGGAGATGGTCAGGTAGAGGCTGGGCTCCGGCTCGCGGAACCGGGAGAGCTTCCGAAGGATCACCAGCCCGACGATCACCAGGAAGGCGATGGTGGTGACCAGCGACTGCTCGGCGCCCATTCCCAGCCCCAGGCCGATGGTCAGGAAGAGGTAGCATAGCTCCTCCGGCTCCTTGATGGCGGCTCGGAAGCGGATGATGGAGAGGGCCCCCACCAGGCCCAGGGCCAGGGCCGCCGAGGACTTGACGAAGGTGAAGATCATCATGGTGGTCATCGACAGGAGCAGGAAGTTCCTGGCGAAGAGCTCCCGGTTGGAGAGGGAGTCCCCGAAGCGGACGTAGACCCGGCTGAGGACGAGCGAGAGCAGCGCGGTGAGCAGCAGGTTCCGGAGGAAGGGCCAGATCGCGATCTCGGGGATCGGGTTGAAGAGGGAGAAGAACTGCAGGAAGCTGTCCATCGGTTTCCGCGGCGGAACAGACGCCGCCTCGGGCGGCTTGGTTACAGGATGGCGGCGGGGCTGTCAGGGACAAACGGGAGGATCAGGCCAGCAGAGGATGCAGCACATGGCCGTGCACGTCGGTCAGCCGCATGTCGCGGCCGCTGAAGCGCACGGTGAGCCTCTCGTGGTCCAGGCCCAGGAGATGCAGCATGGTGGCGTGCAGGTCGTGGATCTCGACCCGGTTCTCCACCGCCTTGTAGCCGTACTCGTCGGTGGCCCCGTAGGTCGTGCCGCCGCGCACCCCTCCCCCGGCCAGCCAGATCGAGAAGCCGAAGGGGTTGTGGTCGCGCCCGTCCTTCCCCTGGGAGAAGGGGGTCCTGCCAAACTCCCCGCACCAGATCACCAGGGTGTCGTCCAGCAGGCCCCGGCCCTGCAGGTCGGAGAGCAGGGCGGCGATGGGCTGGTCGACGGCCCGGGCGTTGTCGGTGTGCCCCTTGAGAAGTCCTCCGTGCTGGTCCCACCGGTCGGATCCCACGCTGGGGCATGTGAGCTCCACGAAGCGCACCCCCCGCTCCACCAGGCGGCGGGCCAGCAGGCACTGGGCGCCGTAGGTGCGGGTGGGGCCGTATTCCGACTCCAGCCCGTACATTCTCCGGGTCAGCTCGCTCTCTCCCTCCAGCTCCATCAGCTCGGGCACCGCCGCCTGCATGCGGAAGGCCAGCTCCTGGTTGGCGATGGCCGACTCCACCGCGTCGGGCCGTCCCATACGCTGGAGGGAGCTCCGGTCCAGGGCCTCCAGCAGGGAGCGCTTCCCCGGGCTCGATCCGAAGCCGCCCCGGGCCGGCCGCAGGTTGGCCACCGGAGGATCGGAGGGGCGGAACACCGAGCCCTGGCAGGTGGCCGGCAGGAAGCCGTTGGAGAAGTTGTCCAGGCCCCCGGGAGGGGTGAGCCCCCCGTTGAGCACCACGAAGCCGGGCAGGTTCCGGTTCTCGGTCCCCAGCCCGTAGGCCACCCAGGCGCCGGCGCTGGGCCGTCCCGCCAGCCCCAGCCCGGTGTGCAGGAAGTAGTTGCCGTTGGTATGCTCGGAGAAGTTGGAGACCATGGAGCGGATCACGCACAGCTTGTCGGCGTGCCGGGCGGTGTGGGGGAACAGGTCGCTGATCTCGATCCCGCTCTGCCCGTAGCGGCGGAAGTCCCAGTGCCCTCCGAAGGTGCTGCCGTTGTTCTCGAACTGGGTGCGCTCCATCTTCATGCCGAACGGCTTGCCGTTCTCGGCCTTGAGCCTCGGCTTGGGATCGAAGGTGTCCATGTGGGCCGGGCCGCCGTCCATGTAGAGCATGATCGCCCTGCGGGCGCGAGGCGGGAAGTGGGGCCCCCGCGCCGCTCCCTCCATGCGCAGCAGGGAGGCCATGAAGGCGACGCCCCCGAATCCGTTGGCGCACCGGGCGAGCATCTCCCGGCGGCTCTGCAGCCTGTGGAATCCCGAAGTCATGGCGCTAGTCCAGGTAGATGAACTCCTTGACGTTGAACAGGACGTGGCAGAGGTCGGCCCAGGCCTCCTCGCCTCCCTCGCCCACGTAGGCTAGGGCCTCCTGCCGCTCCCGGAGCAGGGGCGGCCGCCCCAGGGCCGAGAGGTACATGCTCTCCACCCTCTCCCCGGCCGGGGCCTCGGGGAGGATGCGGGCCCAGTGCTCCGCCATCTCCGACACCAGGGGATCGTTGAGCAGGATCAGGGCCTGGGCCGGCACGTTGGAGACCGAGCGCCGTCCGAAGGTGGTGAAGGGCAGCGGCGTGTCGAAGGCCAGCATCGAGGGCGAGAGGAAGTTGCGGCGCACCTCCTGGTAGACGCTGCGGCGCCCCTCCCCGTCCACCGGACCGCTGCGCCCGGGACGCCCCCTTCCGGTCATGAAGGCGGTGAGGTGGATGGGAGGCGGGGGCCCGAACTGGCGCAGGTCCAGCCGCCCCGAGACCTGCAGGATGGCGTCGCGTATGGCCTCCCCCTCCAGGCGCCGGACGTTCATCCGGTGGAACCAGCGGTTGGTGGGATCCCGTTCCTCGAACTCGGGCGAGGAGGAAGACATCCTCCAGGCGGAGGAGGCGAGGATCAGCCGGAGCAGCCGCTTGGTGGAGCCCTCCCCCTCGTTGACGAACCAGTGGGCCAGCCAGTCGAGCAGCTCCGGATGGGTGGGCCGGCTGCCCAGCACGCCGAAGTTGTCGGTGCTCTCCACGATCCCCCGCCCGAACATGTGGTGCCAGACGCGGTTGACGTAGACCCGGGCGGTCAGGGGGTTGGCCGGATCGGCGATGTGGCGGGCCAGGGCCATGCGCCCGGAGCCCTCGAACGGAATCCGGGTGCCCAGTGCCTCGAGGTTCCCCCGGGGCGCGGCCTCCCCGGGAGTGCGGGGATCGCCCCGGACCAGCACCGGGGCGTCCACCCCCGAACCCTCGACCATCGCAGGGGCCAGCCGTGGGGGATCGACGGACCGGGCCAGCTGCCGGTAGCGGGAACGCGCCTCGGGCAGGGCTCCCCCCTCCGCCGATAGAAGCTCCTTCCCGGCCAGCCAGGCAAGCCAGCGCAGATCCCCGTCTTCCATCTCCTCTCCCCGGCTCCATCTGCCCACTGCCTCGCGGGTGTGGCCCGCCCAATGCGCCATCCGGTCCCCCTCCTGCGGGGAGAGTCCCGCCAGGTAGGCGCCGGAGAGGGGCCTGGGGGACGGAGGAGCCCCCTGGGAGGAGCGGACCAGGCCGTGGAGGCTGAACCAGCCGTCGGCCCCGTAGCTGCCCCGGCCCCCGGCCAGGTCGCCCGGCTCGGTGTCCTTGATCTCGAAGTAGGCCGTCTGGCCGATCCAGCTGCCCAGATCGAAGGTGATCCACCGGGGTTCGTCGTGGTCCAGCCTGCGCTTGAGCCCCCCGTATATGGGGGCCCGGATCAGGTTGAAGTTGTTGAGCACCAGGTTGGCCCGGACATTCCTTCCCGAGGCCAGCGCATGGACGAAGCGCTCCTCGATGCGGAAGGTCGGCGAGCGGAGGCTTCCCTGGAAGCGCCGGGACCACCGCCCCGAATGGGCCGAAGGCCGGACGGCCAGGGCCAGTCCTCCCTCCCGGTCCAGCAGGACCGGCTCGCCCGGCTCGGTCCGGGCGTCTGCGAGGGCGGCTCCGGTGGCGAACCAGTCGTCGAAGGGCTGGGACACGGCGGGCGCCGGAGTCTCCGGGGACCGGGCCAGCTCGCCTCCGGCCAGCGCGTAGAGCGGGTGGCGGGCTCCCTCCGAGAGAGCCCGGTCCAGCTCCCTCGTCCAGCGCGACAGGAGGGCGCCGTCCAGATCCTTCGCCCGGGCCGCCTCCAGGGTCCGTTCGGGCGAGGGCATCGGCCGGTTGCGGTGGCCGAAGGCCTGCTCCATGGAGCCCGCCAGGACATGGTCGACGGCGATGTACCCCCAGGTCCCCTCGGCGTTGTCCCGGAGCGCCAGGCGCGCTTCTCGGCCCACGAACTCGCCCACCTCCCAGCGGTGGGCGGCGAAGCCCGCCCGGTCGCGCCCGGCCGCGCTGCGTACGGCCTTGCCGTCCACCCGGAGCTCGAACGCGGTCCGCTTGGCGTCGGATCCGCCCTCCACCAGGAAGTGGATGTAGGGATGCTCCACCACGAACGTCCGGCTCCTCCACTCCCCCTTGAGCGCCTTCGCCTCGCCGCTTCCGTCGGCGGCGGTGCTGCCCGTCCCCTTGCCGGTTCCCGGCAGCTCGTCCCCTCCCCACCCGGGGGACTCGCCTTCCTCGAACCCGGCCAGGAGCGTCCCGCCCGGATCCCCCTCCACGGGTTCCGAGAGCAGGTCCAGGGCGGCCTGCATGGTGCGATCCAGCCGCTGCGCCTCCCGCTGCCAGTCGGCCCCGGCCGCCTCCCGGACAGCCTGCTTCTCCTGCCGCAGCCGGTCCCGCAGCCGGTCGCGCTCCCCGGAGGGCTCCAGGTCCGCCTCGTGGTAGCGGGAACTGCTCAGGATCCCGAACAGGGAGTAGAAGTCCCGGGTCGAGATGGCGTCGAACTTGTGGTCGTGGCAGCGGGCGCAGGACACGGTCATCCCCAGGAAGGTCTTGGTCAGGACGTCGATCTGGTTGTCGATCAGTTCCAGCTGGTTCATTCCGATGTCCACCGGGGAGTGCACCTGCTGCCCCAGCCAGTAGAACCCGGTCCCGGCCCAGGACTCGTTGAGCCCGCTGGCGGGATCGCGGCGGGGATCGTCCACCAGATCCCCGGCGATGTGCTCGGTCGCCCACTGCAAGTAGGGGACGTCCTGGTTGAAGGCCCGGATCACGTAGTCCCGGTAGCGCCAGGCGTTGGGAAGGGCGTAGTCGAACTCGTGCCCCAGGGTCTCGGCGTAGCGGACCAGATCCAGCCAGTGGCGGGCCCACCGCTCCCCCATCCGGGGCGAGGCCAGCATGGCGTCCACCCGCCGCTCCCAGGCCAGGGGATGGCCGTCCTCCACGAATTCCTCCACCTCGCCGGGACTGGGAGGCAGGCCCAGCACGGCGAAGGAGAGGCGGCGCAGCAGGGTGCTGCGGGAGGCGGGAGGCGCCGGGGAGAGCCCCTGGTCCTCCAGGCCCTGCAGTATGAAGGCGTCGATCGGGTTGGAAACCCACGGAGAGCCATGGACCGGAGGGAGCGGGGGACGGACCACCGGCTGCCAGGCCCAGTGCTCCTTGCGGCGCTCCTCGATATCGAACTCTTCCTCCTTCGCCGGGCCGGAGGGCTCCGGCTCCTCCGGCCAGGGCAGCCCCTTCTCCACCCAGAGACGGAAGTCGGCGATCACCGCGGAGTCGAGCCGGGAGCGGGGCGGCATCTGGAGATCGACGTTCTCGTAGCCGATGGCCTCGATCAGCCGGCTCAGATCGGGGCGGCCCGGCTCCACCACCGGCCCCCCCTCCCCTCCCGCCAGGAATCCGGAGCGGGAGTCCAGGCGGAGCGAGGCCTTGAGGGACTCGGCCCGATGGCTGTGGCAC
Source organism: Limisphaerales bacterium (assembly GCA_965221075.1). Lineage (GTDB taxonomy): Bacteria > Verrucomicrobiota > Verrucomicrobiia > Limisphaerales > AAA164-E04 > UBA2970. Next base: position 1,127,039 of record OZ244865.1, on the reverse strand, counting down.
GAGTAGCACTGCTGGGCCAGGACCGGCCGGATCGAACGCTCGAAGAAGGCCAGATCCTCGGCGGGGAAGGCCTCCTCGGAGAGGAGTCCTCCGCCAGCGGTCCAGGCCGACAGAAGACCGGCTCCCAGTGCTGCGCGCAGACGGTGGATCATGGCTCCAGAACCCAAAAGGCTGGAAGCCTACTCTCAAGGCTGGAGGGAGTCTTTACAACCCCATTATCGCCCGGGACCGCCGCCGGACGAGGCTCTCCCCGGGAATGCTCCTTGCATTCTCCCGATGGATCCGGACTCTCCCCGGACCATCGCATCCCGGACACCGCGCGCCGGCCCGGGAGGAATCGCCGGGGGAACATCGAGGATCGGACAGCGGATGGAAGGGCGGATTCTGGTCATCCGGGGCGGGGCCATCGGGGACTTCGTCCTCACCCTGCCCGTGCTCCAGGCCCTCCGCTCCGCCTTCCCCGGGGCCGGCATCGACGTCCTGGGATATCCCCATGCCGCCGGTCTGGCGCAGCTGGCGGGACTGGCCGACGGAGTCCGCCACCTGGAAGCAGGATCCCTGGCCGGATTCTTCGCCCGGGGAGGCTCCCTGGATCCCGGATGGAGCGGCTACTTCGGCCGCTTCGGGATCATCCTCTCCTACCTCTACGACCCGGACGGGATCTTCCGGGAGAACCTGGGCCGCTGCCAGCGGGAGCAGGGCCGGCGAGCCCATTTCGTCCAGGGTCCCCACCGCCCCCCGCCCGGCGACGAGAGGCACGCCACCGAGATCCTCTTCGAGCCGCTGCAGCAGCTGGCCATCCACGGTCCTCCCCCGGCTCCGAGGATCGACGCCGGGGCCCCCTCCGGCGGCGATCCCGTCCTGGCCCTCCATCCGGGAAGCGGCAGCCCTTCCAAGAACTGGCCCCAGGCGCGCTGGAGCCTCCTGATCGAGCGGCTGCTTTCGGAGACCGGCTTCTCCCTCCTTCTCGCCGGCGGAGAGGCGGAGCGAGCGGCGATCGAGGGATGGGAGAAGCGCTTCGGCGGTACGCGGCTCCGGAGCCTGGTGGGCGCGCCGCTGGCCGGGCTGGCCGGGGAGCTGGCCCGGTGCCGGAGCTTCCTGGGGCACGACTCGGGAATCACCCACCTGGCCGCAGCAGTGGGCCTCGGGGGGATCGCCCTATGGGCCGGCACCCAGGAGGCCGTCTGGCGCCCGTGCAGCCCCCGCTTCTCCATCCTGCGCCACCCCCGGGGCCTGGCCTCGCTGGAGGTGGACGCCGTGCTGGAGGAGTGCCTCGCCCGGCTGCGGTAGGCGCCGTACCCGGCAGCCGAAGATGCGCCGTCTACACGGGCATGCCGGACCCTGCGTCCAGCGCATGTCCCAGGCCTTGGCAGCGGCGCAGCGGAGCGCCTCTCGCCGAGCCCGCCGGACCGGGCCGGTGCTCCGGCCCTGTCTCCCGCCTGCCTAGCTTCTTCCGGCAGGCTCCTGGATGGAGTCCAGGCCGTAGCGCAGGAGCGCCTCCTGGACCGAGAGGCCGGCCTGGCGCAGGCCGAGCAGGGTGTCGGATCCATCCCGCTTGGCCAGGCGCCGCCCCGAGGAGTCCCGCACCAGCGGGCAGTGGACGAAGCGGGGCGGCTCCCATCCGAGGGCCCGGTACAGGAGAATCTGGCGGCAGGTGGAGACCAGCAGGTCCTCTCCCCGGACCACCTCGGTGATCCCCATCCGGAAGTCGTCCACCACCACCGCCAGCTGGTAGGAGGGTATCCCGTCCCTTCGCCACACGGGGAAGTCTCCGAAGTCCCTTCCGGCCCGCCGGACCACGGTCCCCAGGTTCGGATCCTCGAAGGAGACGTCCTCGCCGTCGGGAACCAGGAAGCGCCAGCTGGGGCTCCCCCCGGTCCTCCGGGAGCCGCGGCAGGTGCCGGGATAGAGGCGGGCCTCGTCGCCCTCGTGCGGAGCCAGGGCGGCCATCCGGATGTCCCTGCGGGAGCAGTGGCAGGGAAAGATCCTTCCGGCGGACCGCAGGGCCCCGAAGGCCTCCCGGTAGAGGTCCATGCGCCCGCTCTGGAGAAAGGCTCCCTGGGGCCCCGGCCCCTCCCGCGACCAGTCCAGCCCCAGCCAGCGGAGATCCACCAGGGCCGCCTCCAGGTGCTCCTGGCGGCAGCGCTCCCGGTCCAGGTCCTCGATGCGCAGCAGCAGCGTCCCCTCCCGGGCCCGCCTGGCCGCCTGCAGGAAGGTGGCCGCATGGCCCGCGTGGAGGCGCCCGGAGGGAGTCGGCGCCAGCCTCCCGCGGTAGCTGTGGCTCAGTCCAGGCACCGCTGGAGCAGGCCCTGGTAGGCTTCGGGACGGCGATCCCTCAGGAAGGGCCAGCCCGAGCGGGCCTCCCGGATCCTCTCCCGGTCCACCGGAGCGAGCAGTACCTGCTCGGCGCCGGTCTCCGCCCGGGCGACCACCTGCCCGGAGGGATCGGCCACGAAGCTGGATCCCCAGAACTCGATCCCCCTGGGCCCTTCGGCGCCGGTCCGGTTGGCCGCGGCCACGTAGCATCCGTTGGCGATGGCGTGGGAGCGCTGGACCGTCTCCCAGGCCTCCCTCTGGATCCGGCCCAGCCGGTCCTTCTCCTCGGGAAGCCAGCCGATGGCGGTGGGATAGAGGATCAGCTCGGCCCCCTGCAGGGCCATCAGGCGAGCCGCCTCGGGGAACCACTGGTCCCAGCAGACCAGAACCCCGATGCAGGCGTGCCGGGTGCGCCACACCGGGAATCCGAGATCTCCGGGCGCGAAGTAGTACTTCTCGCCGAAGCCCGGATCCTGCGGGATGTGCATCTTGCGGTAGAGCCCCAGGAGCTCGCCCCCCGCGTCGATCGCCACCGCGGTGTTGTGGGCCAGCCCCGGCATCCTCTCCTCGAAGAGCGACGCCACCACCACCACCTCCAGCTCCGCGGCCAGATCCTGCAGCAGCCGGGTGGTGGGGCCGGGGACCGGCTCCGCCAGGGAGAGGCGGCTCTCGGCCTCCTCCTGGCAGAAGTAGCGGTGGGCGAAGAGCTCCTGGGTGCAGACTATCCGGGCGCCCTGGAGCGCCGCCCTGCGGATGCCCTCCAGGGTGCGCCGCACGTTCTCCTCCCGCTCCGGGCCGCAGGCATGCTGGACCAGCCCGACGAGCACGCTGCGACTTGAATCCACCCTCCGGGGATCCTCCCCGAGGGCCCTCTCCGGGGTCAAGCGCGGGATGGCAGGAAGGCGCAGGGCCCATATTAATCCTTGCCAGAAGCCGAATTCCGGGGATTGAATCCGCCCTTTGCCAGGAGGCCGTTCCCGGCCGGCATCCACCACTCAGCACGCAACCCATATGGCCAAGAAAAGCAAGCCCCTGACCAAGAACCAGCTGATCCAGGCGCTGATCGACAGGATGGAGGACGAATCGGGAGGTGCGGTCGACGGCTTCAGCAAGAAGAACGTCGGCCTGTTCCTGAACGTCCTGTCCCAGGTCATGGTCGAGGAGACCCGCAAGAACGAGTCCTTCATCCTCCCCTGCGTGGGCAAGATGCAGATGGTCGACACCAAGGCGCGCGAGGGCCGCAACCCCAAGACCGGCGAGAGGATCCAGATCCCGGCCAAGCGGAGCGTGAGGTTCCGGGTGGCCAAGACCTTCAAGGACAGCATCCTCTAGCCCGGGAGGACTCGCTCAGGACGCTCCGGGAGGCGCAGCGCAGGCCCCACGCTGCGCCTCGCCCCCTCCTCCTCGCCGCCTCCGGGCCAGAGGATGACGCCGCCGACCACCAGGTTCGCTCCCAGCCCCACCGGCAGCCTGCACATCGGAGGGGCCCGGACCGCCCTCTTCAACTGGCTCTTCGCCCGCCGCCACGGGGGCCGCTTCGTCCTCCGCATCGAGGACACCGACCGGGCGCGCAACACCCCGGAGGCGGTGCGGGCCATCCTCGAGGGCCTGGAGTGGCTGGGGATCCGGTGGGAGGGGGAGCCGGCGTACCAGTCCCGGCGCGGCGATCTCTACCGGAGCCGGGTGGAGCAGCTGCTGGGCAGCGGGCATGCCTACCGCAGGGAGGGGGCCGTGCGCTTCCGCATGCCCCGGGATCCGATCCGGATACCCGACCTGGTGGCCGGCGAGGTGGTCCGAGATCTCACCGACCGGGAGAGGGAGGATCCCGACTTCGTGATCGTGCGCTCCGACGGGCAGCCGGTCTTCCACCTGGTCAACGTGGTGGACGACCTGGAGGGAGGGATCACCCACGTGATCCGGGGCGAGGACCACCTCAGCAACACCGCCAGGCACCTGGCCCTGTTCCAGGCCCTGGGCCATCCCCCGCCCCGCTACGCCCACATCCCCCTGATCCTCAACCCCGGGGGCTCCAAGATGAGCAAGCGCGACGAGGGCTCCTCGCTGGAGGCCTACCGCCGGGAGAGCTACCTGCCCGAGGCCCTGGCCAACTACCTCTGCCTCCTGGGATGGTCGCCCGGCGGAGACCGGGAGATCCTCTCCATGGAGGAGCTGGCCGGCATGTTCGACCTGTCCCGGATCCAGCGCGCCAACGCCCGCTTCGATCCCGAGAAGCTGCGCTGGCTCCACGGCGAGCACCTGGCCCGGCTGGATCCGGAACGCTACCGCGAGCTGGCCGCCAGGGCTCTCGAGGCCAGGGGGCTCGCCCTCTCGGACCGGCCTCCCGGCTATGTCGCCAGGGCGCTCGACACCACCAGGGGCAAGACCCGCACCCTGGGCGAGCTGGAGGAGTACGCCGGCTTCTACTTCCAGCCCGCCTCCCGGATCCGGCCCGATCCCGAGGCCGCCGGACGGCACCTGAAGCCGGAGAACCGGGAGGGCGCCCTGCGGATGCGCCAGGCCCTGGCGGCGCTCGGCTCCTTCGATCCGGACTCGGTCCAGCAGTGCTTCCGGGCCACGGCCCGGGAGATGGGAACCAAGGTCAAGGCGCTGGTCCACCCGGTGCGCCTGGCCTGCACCGGCTCCACCGCCGGTCCCGGACTCTGGGAGCTGATCTCGATCCTGGGGAGGGACGAGGCGCTCCGGAGGCTGGACCAGGTCCTTGCCCGCATGGAGGAATAGGCCCGCCGCCCCGTGCGGCGGCTTGCGGGACGCCCGGCCGGGGGCTACAGTCCCGGCCATCCACTGCACCGCCGCCGAGCGCCGCCCATGAAACTGCCCCACCTGATCCTTCCGGCCCTGGCCCTGACCGCCGCGCTCCAGGCCGCCGACTGGCCCCAGTGGCGGGGGCCCGGCTTCGACGGCTCGACCTCCGAGACCGGCCTGCCCGCGACCTGGTCCAAGACCGAGAAGGTGAGGTGGATGGCCCCCATGCCCGGGCCCAGCGCCTCCACTCCGGTGGTCTGGAAGGACCGCGTGTTCGTCTCCACCACCGGCTCCTCGGACTCCTCGCTCAAGGCCATGTGCCTGGATCGCCTCACCGGCGAGGTGCGCTGGTCCCACACCGTGAGCCAGGGAACCACCCGCCAGGACGACCGCAGCAACTACTCCTCCCCCTCCCCGGCCACCGACGGCAAGGTGGCGGTATTCTTCTACGGCAACGGCGACCTGGCCGGCTTCGACATGGAGGGAGCCAAGCTGTGGCAGCGCAACATCCAGGAGGACGAGGGCGACTTCGCCTTCCTGTGGACCTTCAGCTCCAGCCCGCTTCTGCTCGACGGGCAGCTCTATCTGCAGGTGCTGCAGCGCGACGTCCCGGTGGGCAGGGGGCGGGATCGGGCCGACAGCCAGAGCGGCATCGAGTCCTACCTCCTGGCGATGGATCCCATGACCGGGAAGACCCTCTGGCGCCATGTGCGCCCCAGCGAGGCCCGGGCCGAGTCCCGCGAGGCCTTCACCACGCCCATCCCCTTCGAGCGCGAGGGCAGGAAGAGCATCCTGATCGCGGGCGGCGACGCGCTCACCGCCCACGATCCGGCCAGCGGCAACGAGCTGTGGCGCTGGGGCACCTGGAACCCCACCCGCATCGGGCACTGGCGGCATGTCCCCTCCCCGGTCTCCTCCGGGGAGATCGTCCTGGTCTGCGCTCCCAAGCGGGAACCGGTCTACGCCATCCGGGCCGGGGGCTCGGGGGAGCTGGGCGCCGACGCGGTCAGCTGGGTGAGCGAGGACGATCGGGCGGTCTCCTCCGACGTCCCCACCCCGGCGTTATACGACGGCGACTTCTTCATCCTCTCCGACGTGCGCAAGTCCCTCTCCCGGGTGGAGCCCGCCACCGGGAAGGTGCGCTGGACCACGGAGCTGCCCGGCTTCTACAAGTTCGAGGCCTCCCCCCTGGCCGCCGACGGGCGGATCTACCTGATGAACTTCGCCGGCGAGGTGGTGGTGGTTGGCGCCGCCGACGGGGAGATTCGCTCCACCATCCCCATGGGCGAGAGCAACGACAACTACATCCGCTCCTCGCTGATCGCCGCCCACGGGGACATCTTCGTGCGCACCAACAGCGCCCTGTACTGCATCTCCGAGCCGTAGGCCGGCCCGGGATCAGGGATCGATCGGATCGACGTCCACCTGGATCCGGACGTCCCCGGGCGGATCCAGGCCGCGGACCAGCGGGCCGAGCCTGCGGGCCAGGGCCGGCATGTGCCGCGTGCGCAGCAGGATCTGGAAGCGGAAGTGGTCCTCGGCCCGAGCCACCAGGGCGGGAGCGGGACCCGAGACGATCAGGTCGAAGATCTCCGCCAGGCCGGCTTCCAGCCGGGCGCAGAGCTCCTCGGCCGCCCGGCCGGTCGCCTCCTCGTCCCTGCCCCGCAGGGTGAGCGAGCAGAGCCGGTTGACCGGCGGGTAGGAGTGCTCCCGGCGATGCTCGATCTCCTGCTGGTAGAAGCCGGTGAAGTCGTGGTGCCGGGCATGCTGGATGGCCGGGTGGAAGGGGGTGTAGGCCTGGACGATCACCTGCCCCTCGACATCGCCCCGTCCGGCCCGTCCCGCCACCTGGGTGAGCAGCTGGAAGGTCCGCTCTCCGGCCCTGAAGTCGGGAATGTGGAGGCCCATGTCGGCCAGTACGATCCCCACCAGGGTCACGTTGGGGAAGTGCAGGCCCTTGGCGATCATCTGGGTTCCCAGCAGGATGTCGGTCCGGCCGGAGCGGAAGTCCTGCAGGAACCGGCGGTAGTCGTTCTTGCGGCGCAGGGTGTCGGCGTCCATCCGCCGCACCCTCGCCCTGGGAAACAGCTTGCCCAGCGCCTCCTCCACCCGCTGGGTGCCGATGCCGGCCAGGCGGAGATCGGCGCCGCCGCAGGAAGGCTCGGGGCAGCGCTTCGGGACGGCCTGGCGGTGGCCGCAGAGGTGGCAGCGCAGCAGGCCGGAGCTGCGGTGGAAGGTGAGGCTTAGGCTGCAGCGCGGGCAGCCGGCCACGTAGCCGCATTCCAGGCACTGGAGCGAGGAGGCGTAGCCGCGCCGGTTGAGGAACAGGATGACCTGCTCCTTCTTCTCGAGCCGGCGAGCGATGCCCTCCCTGAGCCGGCGCGAGAAGATGGGGACGCCCTTCTCCCGGCGCGCCTCCAGCCGCATGTCGACCACGATCACCCGGGGAAGGGTCCTCGAGTCGGCCCGGTCGGGAAGGGATAGCAGGCGGTACTTGCCCTCGAGGGCGTTGTGGTAGCTCTCCAGGGACGGGGTGGCCGAGCCCAGCACCGCCACCGCGTCCTCGTTCCTGGCCCGCAGCACGGCCAGGTCCCTGGCCTGGTAGCGGGGACCGTCGCCCTGCTTGTAGGAGGTCTCGTGCTCCTCGTCCACGACGATCAGCCCCAGCCTCTCCACCGGCGCGAAGATCGCCGAGCGGGCCCCGATCGCGATCCGGGCGCTCCCGTCCCGGATCCGGTGCCACTCGTCGTGCCGCTCCCCGTCCGAGAGGTGGCTGTGCAGCACCGCCACCCGGGCCGGCGAGGAGCCGCCCTCGAAGCGCGCCTTGAAGCGCTCCACCGTCTGGGGGGTCAGCGAGATCTCGGGAACCAGCATGATGGCCCCCCTGCCCCGCTCCAGGCAGGCCTCCATGGCCTGGAGGTAGACCTCGGTCTTGCCGCTGCCGGTCACTCCGTGCAGCAGGAACACCCCGGAGCGCCCCTGCCCGCAGGGCTCGAGGATGCTCTCCAGGGCCTGCTTCTGGGCGGGATTCAGATCCAGCTTGCGGCTGGGAAGGATGGACTCGTCGGCGAAGGGATCCCTCCCGGCGACCTCCTTCCCGATCTCGACCAGACCCAGCGCCTCCAGCCTGCGCAGGGTCGCCGGGGTGGTGCCCAGGGAGCGCAGCGCCTGCGCCATGGGAACCCGCCCGCGCTTGCGCACCTGCTCCCAGATCTCCCTCTGGCGGGGCGTCAGCCGGGGCGTTGCGGCGGGACCCTCGATCGCCCTCACCCAGAGCAGGCGGCGGAACTTCTCCCTCTGGGTCCTGACCGAGCCCGGAAGCACGCACTTGAGCACCGTCTCGATCGGGCAGCAGTAGTATCCCGACATCCACCTGGCCAGCGAGAGGATCGGCGCAGTGACCAGATTGCGCTTTCCCACCACCCCCTCGATCTCCCGAGGCGACTCGACCCGGGAACTGGCGGCCAGCGCGGTCACCACTCCCATCACCTGCCGCTTTCCCAGCGGGATCCGCACCCGGGAGCCGACATGGACATCGGCCTCGAGATGGGCCGGCACCGCGTAGTCCAGCTCCTTGCCCAGAGCGATCTCCAGGGTCACCCGCGCAATCATCCCGCCTCAAGCCAATCCGAATCCCGTCACGATCCCAAGGAGATACGCCGTCTCCGGCCAGGCCGCGGCGGCTCCGTTCGGTTCAGGAGCCGCACCGGCCCTCCGCAGGCCTGCGGAAACTCGTGCCGGCGCTCCGGAGCGCCGGAGGAGGTCCGCTCCCTGCCCTGGCGTACCTTGCTGGATCGTGCTCAAAACGGCGATCCAGCGGGCAGCCGCCGATCGGGATCCGGGACAGCGCTTTCCCACCCGTCCTGTCCGGAAGGATGGCCAGTCCCGACAGGCGGAACGCCGGCCGGCTCTCCCGGAACGATCCACAGGAACCGCCCGGATTCCAGCAGCCGGACGATCCGGTTTCGGCTTCAGCGTCGGAAACCATCTCCCGTATCCTGGGACAGCCCTCTCCGGGGAGGGCATCGCATGGCCTGGTTCAGGAGAAGAAGGAAGCCGGACGCTCCCGACCTGAAGCGGGTGGAGGCGTATGCGGAGCCGAGGGAACGCCGCTATCCGGAGGTGTTCGTGGGGCGCGAGGCGGAACTGGATCTCGTCGAGAGGATCTGCCGGGAGGCCATCGAGCTCGGCAAGGAGGGTCGGCAGTGCGAGGGTTACACCATCCTCTTCCAGGGGGCGCCAGGCGCTGGAAAGTCGGCGCTGCTGAGCCACCTCGGGAAGCTCTGGGAAGGGAAGAAGGGAGCTCCGCAGGCAATGAGGCTCAACGAAGGAGCTCTCTACGACCCAGGCAGGACCGCCCAGAAGATCGCCGAGAGGATCGATCCGGAACAAGCCGGGCGGTTCCGGCAAAGCGCCATCGCGGCCGGTGCTGCGTCGGGAGGGATTCCAGCGATCGCGCAGGGGGAAGCCTCCGCTTCCAGGGAGACCAGGTCTGCGGAACCCGATTTCAGCCGTCTGAAGGAGATCAAGCCTCCGGAAAAGTGGGATCGGCCCCTATGCGTGCTTATCGACGAGATCCAGAACGTGACTCCGGATCAGCGAGTCTGCCTCGGCGAGCTGCACAGCGGAGATCACATGCTGCCCATCGTCCCGATCTTCGCGGGCTTGGCCAACTCCGAGACCGTATTGGAGAGAGCCGGCCTGAGCCGGATGCGGGAAAGCAGCATCCGGAACCTGGAGCGGCTGTCCGATTCCGAGGTGCGCTCCTATGTGGAGGGGATGCTCGACAGGTGCCGCATCGGCTGCTCTCCGGACCAGCTGGACCGCATCGCCGGCGACATCGCCAGAAGCTCGGAGGGCTGGCCCCAGCATGTCCATACCGGGACCTCGGCTCTCTTCTGGGGACTCTCCCGTGCTGGCTGCGACCTCTCCAGAGTGGACTTCGGGGAGGTGGAAAGGAAGGCCGGGAGCTATCGCGAGGACAGCTACGAACAGCGGCTGAGCCCCGAAATGGCAGGCTCGAAGGCCCTGATGGCCTCGGCGCTCAAGGAGATTCCAGAGTCCGGCGCCATGGACAGGGACTCGGTGGCAGATCTCATCAGGAAGAACAATGTCCCCGACGGACCGGAACGCTGGCGCCTTCCGCAAGGGATGGATGCGAGGCTGTATCTGGAACACCTGATCCGCAAGGGCGTGCTCCAGCCCTCGGGAAGAGGGATGCTGGTCTTCCCGATTCCGAGCCTGCGGTCCTGGCTGATCGGACTGGCATCCTCCGGCATGGAGCCTGGCTCCCCCCCGGCCCGAGGACGGGAGCCCGGCCCCGGACCCGCCTGAGGAGGGCCGTCCGTAGAATGCGGATCCCCGAGGGAGGCCTCCCTCGCGGCAGAGGCCCGGACATTCCGCCGGCCGGCCTGTTCCCGCTGGAGAGCGCGCAAGCCCGGCCGACGGCGCAGGCGGCCGGGCGGGAGGCGGGATCCTCAGCCGATCAGCGCCAGCATCTCCCTCACCGCCCGCTCCATGCCGCAGTCCAGGGCCCGGCTGACGATGCTGTGGCCGATGTTGAGCTCCTGCAGGTGGGGCACCTGCCGCATACGGGACGCATTGCGGTAGTTCAGGCCGTGGCCGGCGTTGACCTTCAGTCCCAGGCGGTGCGCCTGGCTGGCCGCCAGCGACAGCTGCTCCAGGCGCTCTTCGGCCTGCCGCTCCTCCCCGCGGCCGCAGGCCTCGGCGTAGGCGCCGGTGTGCAGCTCCACGGCCGCCGCCCCGATCTCCGCGGCCGCCTCCACCTGCCCGGCGATCGGGTCGATGAACAGGCTCACCTCGACGCCCTCCTCCTGGAGCCGCCGCACCGAGGGGCGCAGAGGGCCGGCCAGACCCCGGGCGTCGAGCCCCCCCTCGGTGGTGAGCTCCTCCCGCCGCTCGGGGACCATGCAGACGTAGCGGGGGCGCAGCCGGGAGGCGAACTCCACCATCTCGGGCACGTTGGCCATCTCCAGGTTGAGGGGCAGTCCTACGGCCTCCCGGATCCCGAGGACGTCCCGGTCCTGGATGTGCCGCCGGTCCTCCCGCAGGTGGGCGGTGATGCCGTGGCAGCCGGCCGCCTCGCAGCTCAGGGCCGCTGCGACCGGATCGGGCTCCCCCCCGCTACGGTAGCGCGCCTGGCGGACGGTGGCCACATGGTCAAGGTTGACTCCCAGCCGGATCATGGAGGGGAGGGGCCGCGGGATTCAGCTCCCAGCGGGACAGCCACCGGGGATCGATGAAGGGGAAGGAACCGCTCTCCAGCCACCGGGCCAGCAGCACCAGCTCCAGGGCGGCGAGGCCCGAGCCCGACTTCCGGACCAGCTTCAGCCGGTCGGGGGCCTCGGCGGTCACCAGGGTGACCGAGTTGCTTCCCAGGCGGGGAGCGATCGCCTCCAGCCACCGCATCCCCGCCGAGCCGGACTCCATCTGCGGCTTGGAGAACAGGAAGCAGAGCATCTGCAGCAGGGATCCCCCCATGTCGATCCGGTTCTGGGTGATCTCCCACTGGTAGTGGACCAGGCCGGGCCGCGACTCCAGCTGCTGGAAGAGCTCCGGGGGCGCAGGCCGGGAGACGTCCATGTGGGGGAAGAGCCCGACCAGGCGCACGCTCCCCTCCTTCCGGGACAGCCCGCGGACCGAGGGCTGGACCAGGGGAGGACTGAGATGGACCACCGTCTCGTTGCGCTGCGGCTGGGCCGCCAGGCGGATCCGCCCGCTGGCCATGAGATCCTCGCCCAGGATCGCGGGCAGGTCGTGGGCCAGGTCCAGGATGCCGGCCTCCCCGGGACCGACCGGCCAGGCGGCGTAGTGAGGGAAGAAGGGAAGGGCGTTGGACGAGCGGGAGAAGACCCGCGACCAGGTGAACCACTGGGCGGGAAGACCCCGCTCCCGCAGGGCTCCGGGGAGGGGAAGCTCGCCCAGGAAGCCGGCCAGCCCTCTTGTGCCGCTGAAGCCCACGATCGGATCGTGGATCGCCTCGACGGGAATGCTCCAGCCGGGCAGCGGAAGCTCCAGGGGCCGGCCGAGGCGGAAGCCGCCCTCGGTGCGCACCCTCCCCTCGCCGTCGTTGGCCAGGACCAGGCGGAACCGGCCCACCCATGGAAGGCCGGAACCGGCCAGGCGCTCCAGGATCCGGTCCGCGCTTCCCTCCAGGCGCAGGAAGGCGCCCTCGGGGAGGACGGAGGGAGGGCGGCCCCCGGCCAGGGAGGCCTGCCAGGCGGGCAGCGGGGAGAGGGCGTCGGGGCCGGTTCCCGCCAGCAGCCAGTCCCCCTCGGACGCCAGACGGAAGAGGCGGTCCGAGCCGGGCCGCGGGGCCGCGGTCCATCCCTCGCTCCCCCAGAGGGGACGGGGGCCCTCCCATCCCTGCGAGTCCAGGTAGTCCTCGAGGGCCGTCCCCAGGAAGTCCCGGCCCTCGGGGGGAAGCCGGACCGCCACCGCCAGGTAGAGTTCGCCGCGGGGATCCTCGCGGATCTCCCCCCAGTGCTCGTTGGCCAGGAGGGAGGAGAGCAGGACCCGGGCCACGGACCGCCGCATCGGGGGGGCCTGGACGCCGATCCGGCCGGAGGCCTCCGCCAGCTTGCGGACCGCCAGCCGGCCCAGCTCCCGGCTCTCGGGCAGCTTCCAGACTCCCTCGGCCCTGCGGCCCTCCAGGTGCCAGGAGAGCATGGCCTCGCCCGCGGGAAGTGCGGGGATCCACAGGCTCCCCAGGAGCGTCGCAAGCACCGCCCGCATGGCCTCGGCCCTCAGTAGGGGCGCAGGAAGGAGAGGTCGCCCGAGAGCCCCGGGGAGAGGCTCAGCGAAAGGCTGATCTGCCGCGGATTGATGCTCCACCGGCCGGCCAGGGCGAACACCTGCTCGGCGTTGCGGCGGTAGACGTCCTGCATCCCCAGGGCGGTGGCCGGCGGCGCCTCCTCGTAGGCGTAGGTCCTCACCCGGGTCTTGCACTCGGCGTCGGTGCGACGGCCCTGGTTCCAGAGCGTCTTGCCGTACCAGGCGTAGGCCCGCACCACCCGGCCGTCGACCATCCGGGCCCAGGCGTGCTGGAAGGTGGCGGTGTCGCTGTAGAAGTACTGGGCCTCGCCCAGGCCCAGGCTCAGGTGGGAGAGGAAGCGGAAGCAGCGGTCGATGTCCTCGTCCGGGGTGGGCAGCCTGGGGCCGAAGACCAGGATCCACTCCCCGGCCGGCGGGGTGATGAACAGGCGGCACTCCGGAGAGGGCCCCCCCGACTCCTCCGCCCAGCTGCAGTAGGCGGAGCTCTCCAGCCCCAGGGCGTCGCGCACCGCCTCGGGACTGGAGCTGCGCACCGCCACCCATCCCTGGAGCCGATCCAGGAAGTGGGTGGAACCCCCACCCGCCCCGCCGAGGGCAGGGCGGGGGCGGCGCGGGGGACGGGATCCGCAGAGCAGGGACATGCGCTGCCGGATCGAGCGGATCACCAGCAGCATGAAGAGGGAGAAGAGAAGCGTCCCTGTGAGCAGGCTGAGCAGCAGCCAGGCAGCAATGTCGGCTTCCTGAGTTTCCATGAGCCTCTGGCGGCGCTCATCCTCCCACCTCGGCCTCCCCGGGTCAATAGGTAGCGCGCCCCCCGGAGATGTCGTACACCGCGCCGGTGCTGAAGCTGCACTCCCCGCTGCACAGCCAGGCCGCCAGGGCCGCCACCTCCTCCGCCTCCCCGGTGCGCCCCATGGGTATGCGGGAGACCATGTACTCCACATGCTCGGGGGAGCACTGCTCCAGGATCGGGGTCCGGATCACCGCCGGAGCCACCGCGTTGACCAGGACGCCCTTCTGCGCCAGCTCCTTGCCCAGCGACTTGGTCAGGGCGATCACCCCGGCCTTGGAGGCCGAGTAGTGGGAGGCCCGGGGATTGCCCTCCTTGCCGGCGATGGAGGCGATGTTGACGATGCGGCCGTAGCCGCGCGAGATCATTCCGGGAACCACGGCCCTGCAGCAGGCGAACACCGCGTCCAGGTTGATCCCGAGGACCCGCCGCCACTCCGGATAGGGGATCTCCCAGAGGGGGAGCGAGTCGCCGGCCACCCCGGCGTTGTTGACCAGGATATCCACCGGGCCCAGCTCGCCGGCGGTCCGCTCCAGGGCCTCCCCGGGGCCCTCGGGCCGGGCCAGGTCCCCGGCCACCGCCAGGGCCGGGCCCGGCAGGGCGGCCGCCGCCCGCTCGAGCTCCCGCCCCGGCCGGTCCCAGAGGGCGCACCGCGCTCCCTGCCCGCTGAGGCGGCGGGCGATGGCCAGGCCGATACCCCGGGCCCCGCCGGTGATCGCCGCGGTCCTTCCCTCCAGCCCCTTCATCCGGCGCGGCCCCCCGATCGGCCTGCGCACGCCGCCGGAGCCATGGCGGCGGCCGGTAGGATCGCGGCTACATCCATTGCAGGATCAGCTTCTGGGCGAAAAGCCCCGCCATGCCGTAGAGGACCACTCCCAGCAGGGGGGCCGTGTCGATCCGGGCGATCCTGAGGGGAAGAAGGCGCAGCGGCCGGAGGAACGCCTCGGCGCCGCGATCGACCATGGCCAGGAAGGGATGGTCCCCCAGATGGACGTAGCTGAGGATCAGGTGGAGCAGGAGGAGGATCTGGATCAGCGCGGCGAAGGTGGTCCAGAGGGAGAGGGCGACGAGCGGGGCCCTGAGGCAGTGCCGGGCCAGGCTCTCGTACTGGAGCTCCAGGCCCGCGGCGCGGCCGATCCCCCAGCAGGCGATCCACAGGGCCATGCCGCCCAGCAGGGAGAGGGCGAGTCCCGCCAGGGGGGGCCAGCGTCCCGCCGGCCCCAGGACCCGTCCCGTCGCCCGGGCGACGCCGGGAACTCGGCCGAGCGCCAGGCGCAGGCCCAGGACCCAGAGATGGAAGAGGAAGAGGAAGGCCAGGAAGCTGCACAGGGAGTGGACCAGATGGCTCGTGAATCCCTTGCCGGTAGTGTAGTAGTCCACCGCGCCCAGATCGATCTCCAGATCCCGGTCGGGCCACAGGATCCAGAAGAGCAGCGCCCGCAGCGCCAGCAGCAGGAGGAGGCAGCCCAGGAGGATCCGGCGCGCGGCCGAGTCGGCGGCCGGATCCTGGTCCTGGCTCCGGGGGGCTATCGCGGCCGAGGCCCAGAGCCCCAGCCCCAGGAGGTTGAGCAGGATGTCGGCGATTTCCATGTCCGGAGCGGAGCCGGTCCCCGTCCGCGGGATCCCGTCGGGGAGCGGAGGACGGTGGCCGCTCCCGCCGGCCCCGGAGCGCAGGGCACTAGAGCATGCCGAGCATGGTCTCGGCAATCACCGAAGGCGTGGGCGCCACCCGCACCCCGGCCTCCTCCAGGGCCCGGATCTTGCTCTCGGCGGTGCCCTTGCCCCCGCTGACGATGGCCCCGGCATGTCCCATGCGGCGTCCCGGAGGGGCGGTGGCGCCCGCGATGAAGCCGGCCACCGGCTTGCTGCAGTGGTCCCGGATCCAGGCCGCCGCCTCCTCCTCGGCGCTTCCGCCGATCTCCCCGATCATCACGATCCCGCGGGTGTCGGGATCGGCGTCGAAGAGCTTGACCGCGTCCAGGTGCGAGGTGCCCGAGACCGGATCCCCCCCGATTCCCACGCAGGCCGACTGGCCGGCCCCAAGGCAGGTGAGCTGCCATACCGCCTCGTAGGTCAGGGTGCCGCTGCGCGAGACGATGCCGATGCTCCCCTCCCGGTGGATGTAGCCCGGAGCGATTCCGATGCGGCACCCGCCCGCCGAGTCCTCCCCGCCGCCCGGGACCACGATCCCGGGGCAGTTGGGGCCGATCAGCCGGGAGGAGGATCCGGCCATGGCGGCCCTGACCCGGATCATGTCCCGGACCGGGATGCCCTCGGTGATGCAGACGATCAGATCCAGCCCGGCGTCGGCCCCCTCCAGGATGGCGTCGGCGGCGAAGGGCGGGGGGACGAAGATGGCCGAGGCGGTGGCGCCGGTCCGGGCCACCGCCTCGGAGACGGTGTCGAAGACCGGGACCCTTCCCTCGAAGAGCTCCCCGCCCCGGCCCGGGGTGACCCCCGCCACCAGCCTGGTGCCGTACTCGAGGCTGGCCCGGGCGTGCCGCGCCCCGAAGGCGCCGGTGATGCCCTGGATCAGCACCCGGGTGTCCTTGCGTGCCAGGATCGCCATGCCAGCCCGGTGGGAGGGGGATCAGGCGGCCCGGGCCGCCTCGACAATGGTCCGGGCGGCCTCGGCCATGGTGTCGGCGCGGATGATCTCCAGGCCCGAGCCCGACAGTATCTCCTTGCCCTTCCTCACGTTGTTGCCCTCCAGGCGCACCACCAGGGGCAGGCCCAGCCCGGTCTCCCTGACCGCCTCCACGATGCCCTCGGCGATCACGTCGCAGCGCATGATCCCCCCGAAGATGTTGACCATGATGCCCCGCACGTCCGGATCGCCCATGATGATCCGGAAGGCGGCGGCGACCTGCTCCCGGCTCGCCCCCCCGCCCACGTCGAGGAAGTTGGCGGGGCTGCCCCCGTAGTGCTTGATGATGTCCATCGCGGCCATGGCCAGGCCCGCTCCGTTGACCAGGCAGGCGATGTCGCCCTCGAGCTTGATGTAGCTGAGATGGTGCCTGCCCGCCTCGACCTCAAGGGGCGCCTCCTCGGACAGGTCGCGCATCGAGGCGATCTCCTTCTGGCGGTAGAGGGCGTTGTCCTCGATCGAGATCTTCGCGTCCAGGGCGGCCACCTCCCGCCCTCCCCGGCCGTCCTCCACCAGGCACAGGGGGTTGATCTCCACCAGCGAGGCGTCGCACTCCCACCAGGTCTCCCAGACCCGGAGGATCAGGGCCGAGGCCCGGCCCAGCAGGTCCGGGGGCACGCCCAGGTGCCGGGCGGCGCGGCGGGCCTGGAAGGGCATCAGCCCCCAGGCCGGGTCCACCTCCTCCCGGTGGATGGCCCCGGGATCGGTCCGGGCCACCTCCTCGATGTCCATCCCCCCCTCGCGGCAGGCCATCAGCACCGGCCGCCCCGAGGCCCGGTCCAGCAGCACCGAGAGGTAGTACTCCTCGAGGATGCTCTCGGCCCGGGCCAGCAGCAGGGCCCCCACCCGCCTGCCTTCCTCCCCCGTCTGGCGGGTGACCAGCACCTGGCCCAGCATGGCCCCGGCCTTCTCCAGGACCTCCTCCCGCCCGCGGCACAGGTGGACCCCTCCCTCGAGTCCCGACCGGAACACCCCCTTGCCCCGTCCTCCGGCGTGGATCTGCGCCTTGACCACCACGGCCGGGGCGCCTTCGGACCACAGCGTCTCGGCCCCCCGGGCCACCTCCTCGAGGCTCCTGCAGGCGATCTCCCGCGGCACCCGGACCCCGCGGCGGGCCAGCAGCTGCTTGGCCTGGTACTCGTGAAGGTTCATGGAGGGCGGGCGGGGACGGAAGGGGCGGCCGGCCTAGCTGCGCTCGTCCAGCGGAACCACCTTCAGCCCGGCGGGGCCCACGTACTCGCTCAGGGGGCGGATCAGGCGGTTGTTGGCCAGCTGCTCCAGGACATGGGCGGTCCAGCCCGCGGTGCGCGAGATGGCGAAGACCGGGGTGAAGAGGTCGGTGGGCAGGCCCAGCGAGTAGTAGACGCTCGCCGAGTAGAAGTCCACGTTGGCGTGGATCCCCTTGCGCTCCAGCATCAGCTCGGCCATCCGGTCGCTCATCCGGATCCACCGGGACTCCCCCAGGTCCTCGGCCAGGCGGTAGGCCATCCGGCGCAGGTGGGGCGCCCGGGGATCGAGCACCTTGTAGACCCGGTGCCCGAATCCCATGATCTTGCGCTTCTCGGCGATGGCCCGGTCGACGTAGGCCTCCACCCCCTCCTCCGAGCCGATCTCCCGGAGCATCCGGATCACCCCCTCGTTGGCCCCGCCGTGCAGCGGCCCCTTCAGCGTCCCGATGGCCGAGCAGACCGCCGAGTAGATGTCGCTCAGGGTGGCGATGGTCACCCGGCTGGAGAAGGTCGAGGCGTTCATCCCGTGATCGGCGTGCAGCACGTAGCACAGGTCGACGGTGCGGGCCTTCTCCTCGGAGGGAGCCTCCCCGTAGAGCATGTGGAGGAAGTTGGCGGCCTCGCCGAGGCCGGGATCGGGCTCGACCAGGGACTTGCCCTGGCGGGCGCGGTGGAAGTAGGCGGTGATCACCGGGACCTGGGCGATCAGGCGCATCGCCTTGCCGTGCTGGGCCTCGGCGCCGGTCTCCTCGCTGTCGGGATCGAAGCAGCCCAGGGCCGAGACCGCGGTCCGGATGGCGTTCATCGGGGGGGTCTCCCGGGGCAGGGAGCGGATCAGGTCGACCACCCCGGAGGGAAGCTCCCGGTTCCCGGCCAGGATCCCGCGCATCTCCTCCAGCTCGGCCCGGGTGGGAAGGCGGCCGCGGTGCAGGAGGTGCACCACCTCCTCGAAGCCGACCTTGCCGGCCAGATCGTCGATGTCGTACCCCTGGTAGACCAGCGCCCCCTTCAGGCCCTGGACGTCGCTCAGGCGGGTCTGCGCGGCGACCATCCCCTCCATCCCCCCCCTGGATCCCGCTGGCTGCTTCTGGCTCATCCCTGGCTGGCCACTGACGGGGAGGCAATCTAGGTAGCCCCTCCCTGAAGGGTCAAACACTAATCGGGATCCGCGATGCCCTGGCGGCGGGCCATGGCCGCGAAGGCCCCTCCGGCGGAGAGCAGGGACTCGTAGGAGCCCTCCTCGCGGATCCGGCCCTTCTCCAGCACCACGATGCGGTCCATGGAGCGCAGGGTGGAGAGCCGGTGGGCGATGCAGATCACGGTCCGGCTTCGGGCCAGATCGTCGATGGCCAGCTGGACCTCGGCCTCAGACCTGGCGTCCAGCGAGGCGGTGGCCTCGTCCAGGATCAGGATGGGGGCGTCCCGGACGAAGGCCCGGGCGATGGCGATGCGCTGGCGCTGCCCTCCCGACAGGGTCACCCCCCGCTCCCCCAGCCAGGTGTCGAAGCCGTGCTCCAGCTCGCGGATGAATCCGGTGGCGTGGGCCTGCTCCGCCGCCCTCTCGATCTCCTCCCGGGTGGCGCCGGCGCGTCCGCAGCCGATGTTGTCCGCCACCGACTGGTCGAAGACCACCACGTCCTGGCTGACCAGGGCCATCAGCTGCCGGCAGTCCCTCACCCTCAGATCCGCGAGATCGGCCCCGTCGAGCAGGATCCGCCCCCGGTCCGGCTCGAAGAAGCGCAGCAGAAGATGGATCAGGGTGGTCTTGCCCGAGCCGCTCTCGCCGGCGATCCCCAGCCGGGTTCCCCGGGGAATCGCCAGGTCGATGTCCTCGAGCACCTGCTCCTCCCGGTAGGCGAAGGACACCCCCTGGAAGCGGATGCCCCTCTCGAAGCGGTCGACGGGGAGCCCCCGGCCCGGATCGGCCACCTCGGGCTGCTCGGCCAGGATGCTCTCCAGGCGCTGCACCCCGACGCTGGTCTGGGAGAAGAGGACGTGCAGCTTGGCCAGCTTCTTGATCGACTCGTAGAACATGAACAGGCCCGCGAAGAAGGTCACCAGATCGGCGATGCTCCGGTCGGTCAGGATCACGAACACGATGAGCGTGCCGACCGCCAGCATCGAGAGGGTCTCGATGATCGGGCCGACGATCTCCTGGGCCCGCACCCCCCGCATGGTGTGGGAGAAGATCTGGCGGGAGAGGTTCCGGAAGCGCTCCACCTCCCGGGACTCCAGGCAGTAGGCCTTGACCACCCGGATGGCCGAGAGCATCTCCACCAGCAGGCTGGACTGGACCACGTTGGCCCTGACCCGGCCGGCCGAGGCGGCCCGGGCCTTCCTGCCGAAGATCAGCAGCGGGACCAGGGTGCCGGGCAGCAGCGCCGCGATCCCCAGCATCAGCTGCCAGTCCATGCGCACCAGGTAGAGGAACACCACGAGGACGGTCACCGGGTGGCTCACGCTGTTCTTGATCCCGTGGGTGATGCAGTTCTGCAGCATCAGGGTGTCCCCGTTGATCCGGGTGATCATGTCGCCCATCTTCGCCTTGTCGAAGTAGCCGAGGGGCAGCCCGCTCAGCTTGCCGAGCACCTTCACCCTCAGGTCGTTGACCACCCTCTCGCCCACCCAGGACATCCAGTAGGCGCTCAGGTACTCCCAGCTGCTGCGGATGGATATCAGGAG
Source organism: Limisphaerales bacterium (assembly GCA_965221075.1). GTDB lineage: Bacteria > Verrucomicrobiota > Verrucomicrobiia > Limisphaerales > AAA164-E04 > UBA2970. The sequence continues at coordinate 1,106,818 of OZ244865.1, read as the reverse complement.
CGGAAGGCCGAGGATGAGGCTCAGGTACTGCAGCATGCCGGCCGGCTCCCCCCTGCGGGGCAGCCAGCGGTCGAGAAAGCGGTCCACCGCTCCCGCCTCCGCAGCCAGCCCCTCCCCCGGCGCCGCCTCCACGCTCTCGGCCGCCGGAGCCGGATCGTCCTCCAGGCGCTCCAGGACGGTTCGGGTCAGCCAGAGGACGCCGGCGTTGGAGGCCCCGAAGAGGGCTCCGGCCAGGACGGCTCCCGCCAGCCGGAGCCGGTAGCGGCGCACCCAGGGCCAGAGGAAGCGGGCGATGAGCCGGAGCTGCTCCACGTGCGGGAAGCCCTAGCCCGGGATCGCCCAGCCCGGCTCCCGGAAGGACGGCACGGAACGCGCCCCGGCCCGGCCCGGCGCGCTGCGCTCTGCTGCCGCGGCCCGGCAGGGGCCTGAAAGGGTCGCTGGGGGCATCGATGGGTTCGTCGGCTGGCGGGACGGCGATGCGCCCTCGGCGGCCGGCTCCAGCCGCCATGCTGCATGGAGGGGCCGGACCGGACGACGGCCATCCTGCTTGAGCAAAGGCCGGAAATCCAGCCCAGGCTGGGCGGCCCCGGACGCCGGAGCGAGACAGGCCCTCCGGCACGGACCATTTCCCAGGGCCTGGAAGGGAGGCTGGCCGAGATCAGGGAGGGCTGCGTTCGACTGGCCGGCAAGCCCTTGCGGAGTAAAGGCGGAGCAGCCGGGAAGCAGACCGGCGCAGCCGGCCGCATCGCAGGAAAGGGTGGCAGGACGACTTCTCGAGAGGCTCTGCTCCGCCGCTGCGGAGGGGAAGGAAAGGCGCATGGCGCAGCAGCAGGCGGACTTCCGGGAGGCGTCGCCAAGCCATGCTGCGCCTGGGCCGGCAGGATCCGGGATGCCCGAGGAGCAGCCCGGGAAATCCGGGATTCCCGGACGCTGCCGGTTCCTATCCCGCCCTGTCCCTGAGACTCTCGAAGTGCTCCAGGCAGAGGGCCGACCAGAACTCGTAGCGGCCCGGCCGCTCCCGGCTCTCCCTGGCCAGATCCCGCCAGGGATGGAAGCCGGGCCGCAGGATGCCCGAGCGGCGCCCCACGCAGCGATCGTCGGCCGATCTCATCAGGTGCACCACGCCCAGATGCACCCTTCCCACCTCGGTGGAGTCGTCGTTGATCAGGGCCACCGGGCCGGTCCATCCGCTCTCCATCGCCTCCAGCCGGACCTCCTCCCGCATCTCCCTGAGCGTCCCCTCCCTGTAGCCGGTGGCGTCGAACAGATCCCCGTCCTCGGCGGCGATGTGGCCCCCCACCCCAACCGAGTAGAGGCCCAGGAGCCGCTTCTCGCCGCTGCCCGTTCCCCGCTGGTAGCGCAGGAGGCGATCCTGGTGCAGCACCATCACGTAGGGGATGAGCTGCTTGTAGCTCTCGTCGGTCTCGACCCGGCTCCTGGGCCGGTAGTCCAGAAGCTCCGGGGGGCAGTCCCAGAGGGACCGGTAGCGCTCCACGTCCAGGCTGATCCCCTGGAAGGAGCCCAGGCTGTCGAAGCGGCGCCGTTCAAGGCAGAGCACCTTCTCGTCGCTGGCCATAGGACGGCCGCCGGCCCCGGACGGGGGGGCTGCCGGGCCGGATGCTAGAGGCGCCGGAGGAAATGTGGAAGCCCAAGCGCCGTTCCGGCCAGGAGCCGCTCCCCATCCTTCGCCTGCCCGCCGTTCATGCATGGCTTCTGCGGCCGGCGGCGGGCGCAAGGACGCGTTCCTCCGGGCGATCCGCCTGCCCGGCCCGCGAAGGCGCCGAAGGCTATTCTTGCTCTCGCCTCCCGCGTCGCTACCCTTCCGAGCAGCCTTGGCTTCATGAGATGAGACCGAGCCGCAGAACGCCGGACAGGAAGCGGATCCTCTTCCCGGCAGCCGCGCTCCTGTGCGCCCTCCTGCCGGAGCCTCTCCAGGGAGAGGAGGACGCCTTCGCCAGGCAGGCCTCGCCCTTCCTGCAGCAGTACTGCAACGGATGCCACGGCGGACCGCGCCCCAAGGCGAGCCTGGATCTGGAGAGCTTCGGGCCGGGAACCCTGATGTACCAGCGCCGGAAGGTGTGGGAATCGGTCCGGCACATGCTGTCCGAACGTGAGATGCCTCCCTCCGGCAAGGCCCAGCCCACCGAGGAGGAGAGGATCCGCTTCGTCCAGTTCGTCAATGAGGAGCTGGCCCGCTTCGACTGCGACGACCTGGATCTCCCCGGCCGGGTGACGGCGCGCCGGATGAACCGGGCCGAGTACAACAACACCGTCCGGGACCTGGTGGGCATAGACTTCCAGCCGGCCGAGGACTTCCCCCTGGACGAGGTCGGCTACGGCTTCGACAACATCGGGGACGTCCTCTCCCTGTCCCCCCTCCTGATGGAGAAGTACCTCGACGCCGCCGAGGAGATCGTGGAGCGGGCCTACCGCCGGGAGGAAGCCGCCTGGCCCCCGGCGCTCCGGATCGAGGCCGAGACCTTCCGCTCCCACGTTCCGGATCACGTCCGGGCGGAGGACCAGGCGATGGGATTCTACCGGGAGGGGACCGCCTCCCGGCTCCTGACGGTGGACCGGGAGGGAGAGTACATGCTCAGGATCCGTGCCTGGGGCGATCAGGCGGGCCCCGATCCGGCCCGGCTTTCGGTGAGGGTGGATCGGCAGGAAGCCCGGATCCTGGATGTCGGGGCCCGGCGATCCTCCCCCGGCGCCTATCCGGTGGAGATGCGGCTCTCCGAGGGCGCCCACCGCCTGGAGCTGGGCTACGTCAACAACTACAACCAGCAGGACAATCCGGTCGAGGAGCTCAACGGCGATCGCAACCTCTTCGTCGACCATGTGGTTCTGGAGGGGCCTCTGGGCCTGCCCGCCCCTCCCCCGTCCGAACCCTACTCCCGCCTGTTCACCGAGATGCCCGAGCCGGGCGGGGAGCGGGAGTCGGCGCGCCGCATCCTCGCCCCGTTCGCCGCCCGCGCCTGGAGGCGCCCCCCCTCTCCCTCGCAGCTGGACCGGCTGCTGGACCTGGTCCAGGCATCCCTGGACAGCCGGGCCGGCTTCGAGGAATCGGTCCTGGTGGCGGTCAAGGCGGTGCTGGCCTCGCCCCGCTTCCTCTTCCGCTGGGAGATGGCGGGCGAGGGCGTCGGGGAGAGCGGCTCGGGAGCGCGCGCCCTGGATCCCTGGGAGCTGGCTTCGAGGCTCTCCTACTTCCTGTGGAGCAGCATGCCCGACGACGAGCTGCGGGATCTGGCCGGAAGCGGCGCCCTGCTGGAGGAGGAGGTCCTGGAGCGGCAGGTGCGCCGGATGATCGCCAGCCCCAAGGCCGACGCGCTGGTCGTCCATTTCGCCGGACAGTGGCTCCAGTTCCGCAACCTGGAGACGGTGGCCCCGGATCCGGAGTCCTTCCCCGACTTCGACGAGGCGCTGCGCCAGGCCATGCGCCGCGAGAGCGAGCTCTTCTTCGGGGCGGTGATGCGGGAGGACCGCAGCCTGCTGGACCTGCTCGACGCCGACTTCACCTTCGTCAACCGCCGCCTGGCCGACCACTACGGCATGGAGGGGGACTTCGGTCCGGAGTTCCGCCGGATCCCGCTGGACGGCGGCAGCGTCAGAGGCGGCATCCTCACCCAGGCGTCCACCCTGGCCCTGACCTCCAATCCCACCCGGACCTCGCCGGTGATCCGGGGCAAGTGGGTGCTGGAGCAGATCCTCGGCACCCCTCCCCCGCCGCCCCCTCCCGACGTCGAGGAGCTGGAGGAGGACGGAGAGTCGGCGGAGGGCGCCTCGCTGCGGGAACGGCTCGAGCGCCACCGGGCCAAGGCGGAGTGCGCCACCTGCCACGCCAAGATGGATCCCATCGGCTTCGCCCTGGAGAACTTCGACGCCATCGGCGCCTGGCGGGAGCTGGACGGCGCCTTCCCCATCGATCCATCGGGGGAGCTCCCCGACGGAAGGAGCTTCGAGGGGCCCCGGGAGCTGATCGCCATCCTCAAGCAGGAGGAGACCTTTCTGCGCACGGCGAGCGAAAGGATGTTGACCTTTGCGCTGGGCCGTGGATTGGAATACTATGACCAGTGCGCCGTGGACGACATCGTCTCGGCCCTGCGCGAGGACGGACACCGTTTCTCGGCGCTGGTCCTGGCGGTCGTCCGCAGCGATCCGTTCCGGAAGACGGGCCTGAACCCCCGACAACAATGAGATCTGGAAAAGCGTTCCACTCCCGCCGCTCCTTCCTCAGGGGCCTGGGCGTGTCCATGGCCCTGCCGGTGCTGGAGTCGGCCGGCCCGGTCCGGGGGCTGGCCGCCGCCGCGCCCGAAGCCCCCCCGGTGCGGATGGCCTTCCTGTTCGTCCCCAACGGCATGCACATGCCCGACTGGACGCCCAGCGATGCCGGGCGCCACTTCCAGCTGCCCAAGATCCTCCGGTCCATGGAGCCGGTGCGCCGGGACATCACCGTGCTCACCGGCCTGACCCACGACAAGGGCCGGGGCAACGGAGACGGCCCCGGGGACCACGCCCGCTCGGCGGGGGTCTTCCTGACCGGGGTGCAGCCGCTCAAGAGCCAGGGAGCCGAGATCCGGGCCGGGGTCTCGGTCGACCAGCTGGCGGCCCGGCACGTGGGAGGCCGGACCCGGTTCGCCTCGCTCGAGCTGGGGGCCGAGAAGGGCCGGCAGTCGGGGAAGTGCGACTCGGGCTACGCCTGCTCCTACTCCAACAACATCTCCTGGCGCGACGGGGCCACTCCGGTGGCCAAGGAGACCAACCCCCGGCTGGTCTTCGAGCGTCTCTTCGGAAGCGGCGATCCGGCCGAGGACCGGGAGCGCCGGCTGCGCAGGCAGCGGGAGCGGCGCAGCATCCTGGACTTCGTCCTGGAGGACGCGGGCCTCCTGGCGAAGCGGGTGGATCGGGGCGACCGCCTCAAGCTGGACGAGTACCTCGCCGCGGTCCGGGAGATCGAGCAGCGGATGGAGCGCGCCGAGCAGGACGGCCTCCAGCGCCGCCGGATCCTGTCCGGGCAGTCCCGGCCCGAGGGCGTCCCCGGCCAGTACGAGGACCACCTGCGCCTGCTGGGGGACATGATGGTGCTGGCCTTCCAGACCGACTCCACCCGCATCGCCACCTTCATGCTGGCCAACGAGGGCAGCAACCGCAGCTACTCCGAGATCGGGGTCAACGAGGGCCACCACTCCCTCTCCCACCACCAGAACGATCCGGTCAAGCTGGCCAAGATCAGCGACATCAACGAGTTCCACGCCCGCCAGGTCTCCTACGTCCTGCAGCGGCTCAAGTCGATTCCCGAGGGAGAGGGGAGCCTGCTGGACAACTGCATGATCCTCTACGGGGCCGGCATCAGCGACGGCAACCGCCACAACAACGAGAACCTGCCGGTGATCCTGGCAGGGCGGGCCGGAGGGGCCATCGCTCCGGGGCGGCACCTCCGCTTCCACTACGAGACCCCGATGTCCAACCTCTTCCTCACCATGCTCGACCAGATGGGCGTGCACCCGGAGCGCTTCGGCGACAGCACCGGCCGCCTTCCGGGCCTGGTGGGCTAGACGGGCAGGACCGGCTCCGGGCATGAGGTCCGGCATCTGTGCGGCCGCCTGGGCGCTGCTCGGCCTCCCCTCCCTCCTGGCCCAGGAAGAGGCCCCGCCCCTGGCCGAGCTGATCGGCCAGCTGCAGTCCCCAACCACCCAGGTGCGGCGCGACGCCGCCAGGGAGCTGGAGCGGCTGGGCTCCGGAGCCGCCCCGGCGGCGGAGGCCCTGGCCGGATCCCTCGGCGACGACGACACCCAGGTCTGGTTCCATTCGGTCTCCGCCCTGGCGAGGATCGGCCCGGCCGCCCTGCCCGCCCTGCCCGCCCTGCTGGAGGACCTCGAAAGCTACCGGCCTGGAAGGGCCAGCCCCCGCTGGTACCGCTCGGCCCACGCCCTCTCCAGAATGGGGGAGGCCGCCCTCGAGCCGCTGCGCCAGGCGCTCGCCCACGAGAATCCGGGAGTCAGGGCGGGAGCGGCCCAGGCCCTGGGCTGGATGGAGGAGACGGCCCTGACGGCCCTGCCCGGACTGCTGCGGCTGATGGAGGATTCCGAGGAGTTCGTCGCCCGCCAGGCGGCCCTGGCGGTGGGAGGCCTGGGCGAGGCCGCCCTGCCGGCCCTGGAAGCGGGCCTGGAGGAACCCCGTCCGCCGGCCCCGGTCCTGATCGCCATCGAGGCCATGGGAGAGGCGGCCGCCCCCCTGGCTCCCCGCCTTGCGCGCCTGGCCGCTGCGGCCGGCATGGCCGGCCTGGCCGACAGGGAGGCCTCCGGGGAGGACGCCGCCCTGGCCCTCAGGGCCCTCGACGCCACCGGCAGCGAGGCCATCGGCCCCCTGATCTGGCCCCTGATGAGGCACCCGTCCGAAGCGGTGCGCCGGGCCCTGATCGACGCGGCCCTGGAGCTCCCTCCCGAGCGGACCGTCCCGAAGCTGTCCGAGCTGCTCGGAAATCCCGATCATGTCCTGCGCCGCCGGGCGGCGGATCTCCTGGGACGCATCGGTCCTCCAGCGGCCTCCGCCGTCCCCCTGCTCGTCAGGATGATCGAGGAGGACGAGGCAAGCTCGGCCCCGCTGCTGGACGCCCTGGTCGCCATGGGACCGGCGGCCATGGACCCGATCCTCGAGCATGCCGCGGGGGATCCCCGGGCCCTGCAGTCCGGGCACTGGACCGCATCCGCCCTGGGACGCTTCGGGATTCCGGGCCTGGAACGGCTCCGCCGGGCTCTCCTGGAGGGCGGTCCCGAGCTGCGCATGGCAGCGCTCCACGCGGTGGGAACCATGGGCAGGGACGGACGCCCGGCCCTGAAGGCCATCGAGGCGGGCCTGGAGTCGGAGGAACCCGGAATCCGGGCCGCGGCCCTCTCCACGGCGGTGGCGCTGAGCACCGATCCCGACGGCTACCGGACGGCGGTGGCTCGCTTGCTGGAGGACGAGTCGGCCGAGGTGCGGGCGGCTGCGGCCCGAGCCTCGGCCCTCCTCTCCTCGGTCGACCAGGCGATCCTGGACCGGCTGGAGCCCCTGCTGGCGCCCCCCGGCACCCGGCTGGCCGCGCTGGAGGCCCTGGGCCGGATCGGAAGCCCCGCCCGGGGCCTGGCCGGCCCCGTCTCAGCCCACCTGGACTCGGAGGAGGACGCTCTGCTGGTGGCGGCGCTGGACTGCCTGGGGGCCCTGGGCGAGGCGCCCGGGGAGTCGATCGGGAGGATCTACCAGCTCTGCCGCGAGGCCGCCCAGCCGGTCCGCCATGCCGCCCTGAAGTGCCTGGAGCGGCTCGGGGAGGAGGGCGAGGAGATCCGGGATCTGTTCCGGCTGGCGCTGGGGAGCGGGCACGAGGGGCTGCGCCAGGCGGGCATCGCGGGCCTGGGCCGCTCCGGAGCCGATCCCGCCGAGATCCTGGAAGCCAGCCTCGCGGGCCTCTCCGATCCCTCGGCCCCGGTCCGGCTGGCCGCCGCGGACAACCTGGGGAGGCTGGAGGAGCTGGCGGTGGAGGCCACCGGTCCCCTGCTCCGTCAGCTGTCCACCGGGATCGACGCCTCCCGCTACATGACGGCGCTTCGCAGCATTCCTCCCCACTCAAGCCAGCTGGCGGTCTACCGGGAGGGGCTGGAGGACTCCAGCCCCGCGGTGCGGGCCTTCTCCTGCCGGCGTCTGGGAGATCTGGGGGACGAGGCCGCCCCGGCCCGCCAGCGGCTGGAGGAGCTTTCCCGCCGCGACCGCTACAGCAGCGTGCGCCGGGAGGCCCGCGAAGCGCTGGAGCAGATCGCCCCGTAGGGATCCAGGGCCGGGTATCGGGTTGACAATTCCCGGAGGGCCTCCCTAGCGTGGCGGAGTCGCAGGAGAGGAACTTTCCATGCTCGAAACGGTACTGGAAGACTATCCCAGGAAGCTGGCCCTTCCCGGCGGCCAGGCCGAATTCCTGCTCCGGCCGCTGCGGCGGGAGGACCGGGATCCCTTCTGGAAGTTCTTCCAGGCGATCCCGCCCCGGGAGCTGATGTTCATCAAGCACCACGTCCAGCGCCGGGAGGTGATCGACTCCTGGTGCAGCGACATCGACCTGGGATGCAAGCTGCCGCTCCTGGCCCTGATCGGCGACGAGGTGGCCGGGGTGTGCACCCTGCACCAGCAGCTGGGAGGGTGGAAGCGCCACATCGGGCGCCTGAGCGTGCTGGTCCATCCCCGGTTCCGGGGACGCGGGCTGGCCCGGGCCCTGGTGGCCGAGGTGATCGAGGTCGCCCGCCGGATCGGCCTGGAGAAGCTGGAGGCCGAGTTCTTCGCCGAGCAGAGCCGCGGGATCGAGATCTTCGCCCTGCTGGGCTTCAGCGAGCTGCTCCGGCTGGAAGGCTACGTTCGGGACATGCAGGCCATCGGCCACGACTACGTGCTGATGGGAATGGAGCTGATCACCGACGAGGAGTACGCCGGGGTCGGATAGGAGCCCCCCGTGGAACCCTTCTGTCCCAACTGCGGGGCCCGGCTGGAGGAGAAGTGGAGCGCCTGCCCCGAATGCGGCTCCTGCTCCCGGACCGGCTGGTCCCGGCGGGCCCGCTACGAGTCTATGGGAGTGGACTGCGATGACGACGGATTCGACTACGAGGAGTTCGTGAAGGAGGAATGGGGAGGAAAGAAGAGGTCGGCCCGCTCCTCCCGGGATTTCCTGTGGGGCCTGGTCGGGGCCTTCCTGATCCTGGTCGTGCTCAGCTGGTCCTTCTCGCTGCTGGGCAGCATCCTCGGCTTCCTGGCCTTGCTGCTGATCCTGGCCCTGGCCGTCTACCCCCTGTACCTGCTCTACCGCCTCCTGCGGCGGCTGCTCGGCTGACCGGGCCGATGCGGAGCCGGCCCGCCTCCCAGCGTCCCACGGCAGAGAAAATGACCGACAGCAGCCCCAGCCGGAAGCGGGTGCTGATCGTGGACGACGAGCCGGACGCCCTGGAATTGCTGAGCGTCAACCTCAGGTCGGCCGGCTTCGCCGTGCTGTGCGCCGAGGACGGCCAGGAGGCGCTCGACAAGGCCCGCAAGCTATGCCCCGACCTGATCGTGCTCGACGTGATGATTCCCGAGGTGGACGGCATGGAGGTGTGCAAGATCCTCCGCAGGAACCGCGACACTGCCGGGATCCCGATCATCATGCTCACCGCCCGGGCCGGGGAGGTGGACCGCGTCCTGGGCCTGGAGCTGGGCGCCGACGACTACGTCACCAAGCCCTTCAGCCCCCGGGAGCTGGCTCTGCGCATCCGCAACCTCCTCGCCCGCAGGCCCTCCGGCTCCGAGAGCCAGGAGCGCTTCGAGTTCGACGAGCTCTCCATCGACATACCCCGGCACCGGGTGAGCGTCGGAAGCCGCAAGGTGGCCCTGACCCCGATCGAGTTCCGCCTTCTCTGCCTGCTGGCCCGCAGGAAGGGGCGGGTCCAGTCCCGCGAGCAGCTGCTCCAGGACGTGTGGGGGTACAGCTCCCTGGTGGACTCCCGCACGGTGGACACCCACGTCCGCCGGCTCAGGGAGAAGCTCGGAGAGGCCGCCCGCTTCCTGGACACGGTCCGGGGGATGGGCTACCGCCTGCTCGACGACTAGGAGCCGGGCGGATGGAAGGAGCCTGGATCGCCCTCTCGGTCCTCCTGGGATCCGCCTGCATCCTCCTGGGTCGGCGCCTGCTTCTGCTGCGCCGCAGGCTCGCCCGGATCGAGGAGGACTGGCAGCGCCGGGAGGAGGAGCTCCTTAGGAGGTCGGAGGACCGGAGCCTGCAGCAGGAAACCCTCCTGGACCGCATCCCCTCGGGAGTGATCCTCCTGGACCAGGAGGGCCGGGTGGAGCAGGCCAACTCCGCCGTCCGCCAGGAGCTGGGGATCGTCGGGGAGTGCCGGGGCAGGTCGCTGCTGGAGACGATACGGTCCCACGAGCTTCAGGAGATCTTCCAGAAGGCGGTGCAGGAAGGGCGGGAGAGCGGCCGGGAGCTGGAGTTCACCGACGGCATGATGCGCACCCGCTACTACCTGGTGAACGCCACCCGGACCAGCGAGGCCGAGCATGTGTCCGGAGTGATCCTGCTCTTCCACGACCTGACCCGCTTCCGGGAGCTGGAGAGCCGGCGCAAGGAGTTCGTGGCCAACGTCAGCCACGAGCTGCGCACGCCGATCTCGCTGATCAAGGGCTATGTGGAGACCATCCTGGATGGAATCACCGAGGATCCCTCGCAGCAGGAAAGCTTCCTGCGCAAGATCCAGAAGCATACCGACCGGCTCACCTTCCTCACCGAGGATTTGCTGGCCCTCTCCCAGCTGGAGTCGGGGCGCGTCGCCATCAACCACTCCCGCATCAGTCTCCCGGACCTGGTGCAGAGGGTCTTCGAGAACCTGCAGGACCGGGCCGCCTCCCGCCGCATCAGGCTCGAGGCCGATCTGGATCCCGGGCTGGAGATCTGGGGGGACTACGACCGCCTCTTCCAGGTGCTGCAGAACCTAGTCGACAACGGCATCAAGTACGGCGAGACCCAGGGCACGATCACGGTGAGCGCCTCCTCGGGCCAGGGGCGCTGCCGTGTGCAGGTGGCCAACGAGGGGCAGCCGATCCCTCCCGAGGCCCAGGAGCGCATCTTCGAGCGCTTCTTCCGGGTGGACAAGGCCCGCAGCCGGGAGCAGGGAGGCACCGGCCTGGGCCTGGCCATCGTCAAGCACATCGTCCAGGCGCACGGCGGGCAGGTGTGGCTGGAGGAGGCCGACAGCGGAAGCGTCTTCGCCTTCTCTATCCCCATGGAGCCCCTCCACAGCCCTGTCCCGCGCTGATCCCCGGCCATGCCAGGCATGGCGAGCAAGGCTGCTGCCGCCTTGATCCCCCTTTCCAAGGGCCGCTTGACCCCGCATGCCCCCGGTTGAAGCCGTCTCTCCAGAGGCTCCTGCTGATCCCGGTGTCAGGCGCGCTGCCGTTCTTCCATCGTGTCCGGACTGGCGGATGCATATGGATGAACGCATGCACAGGAACCGGCAGCTACGCTCCAAGCGGTTCGCCGGATGGGCGGGTCGGGATGGCTGGATGACAGAACGGCCCTGCAAGCGCCGTCCCCGTGATTCCGGGATCGTCGGGACCGAGAGGTCAACTACAGGGCTCTACGCCTGAGCGCCCGCAACCCGGCTCCCCTCCTCCGAGCAGGCGGCCTCCACTGCCGGCCATGGCGCCATCCAGGAAGCGAGGGAGGGGAACTTCCCTCGACACTCCGGATGGCTCCGTTCTCCCTGGAATCCAGACGATACTCGCCATCCGGTTCTCCGGTCCAGCCCAGGAACAGCAGGAGTTTACGCCCGACGGGTAGCGCGCCTGACGCCGCTTTCTTGTCTCGAAGCGCCCAGGTTATGGGGATGGCCGGCGGGAAGCTTTGCCTTGCTGGCGCACCACAGGTCCGATGATCCAGCAGGCTGCCAGAAAGCCTACGGACGATTCCCGAAAGGCAGGGAGAGGAGCTTCCGTTCCTCCCTGCGAGCATTGCCTGCGGCCTGTCCGGCAACATCCGCTCCCGCATCGAGGCCGCCTCGCCGGAAGAACGGCCCTGCCCACGAGGGAAAGCGCAGGCTCGGAGGCTCGATCGAAGATCCGTCCCGGCTTCCCGTAGCCAGCCCGCTTGACGATTCCGATCCTCCGGGGAAAGGCAGGGTCGCGCCCATCCCCGAAACTATGGAATGGGCAGGGGCAGATCGGCGACCATCGGGTACGACAGTCTCCTCAGGAGGCCGACGCAAGAGCGGACCGGCTGGAATCGTTCCGGTTCAAACCAGTGCCCGGAGGCCTGTTTTTTTCAAAAAAAACCCTCGTTTTTTCTTGTTTTTCATGCAGAAAACCCGTTTTTCATGTCCTAATGGACAGATCATTCCGGTCTGTGCAGCGATAATATCGAGTCGTGGACCTCCTTCCCCAGGATAGTATTTTGGGAACCGTGGCCGCACATGGGGCGCTTCCTCCCCCCGTTCCCGCACGGCCTGTGGGCTATGCCGCGCTGATCGGGGCTTTCGATCTGAAGGCGCCACTGCCCCGGTCCCTCAGCGCTATCGGAGAAAGGCACGCGTTCGTCGAGAAGGATGGCTGGCGCGTCCGTTCGCCGCGCTACTCCCCGGCAGAGAGCCTGGAAGGCCATCTCACCTTCGCACTGAAGCACGAAGGCCTCGACCTGGCCGTCCTCAAGCAGCTGTTCGCCGCGACAGGCCCCGGGCCCATCGGCGATCTGGTCAAGGCCAGGCCGACCGGAGCCTATGCACGGAGGACGTGGTTCCTCTACGAATGGCTGACCGGAACCAGGGTCGACCTGCCGAATGCCGATCGAGGCGCCTATGTGCCCGTGGTAGATCCAGATCGGCAGTTCGCCCTCCCGGGACAGACCTCGCCCCGGCACCGCGTCAGGAACAATCTGCCGGGCACGCCCGGCTTCTGTCCGCTGGTGTTCCGCACCGAAGCCCTGGAACGGTTCGTCGCCATGGATCTCCAGGCAAGGGCAAGAAAATCCGTGGCCACCATTCCACCAGAGCTGCTTGCTCGGGCTGCAGCGTTTCTTCAGTTCAAGGATTCGAAGTCCAGCTACGCCATCGAAGGCGAGCATCCGGCTCCGAGACACATTCAGGCATGGGGACGCGCAATCTACCAAGCCGGGCGGCGACCGATAGATCTCGACCAGCTGGTACGCCTGCAACGCATGGTCATTATCGATCCCCGCTTCGACCTTGTGGGCCTACGCACAGAAGGCGTCTTTGTCGGCAATAGGGATCTGAGCACGCGCGAGCCCATTCCGGATCACGTAGGCGCCAGGCCGGACGACTTGAAACGCCTCATCGAAGGACTTACAGCATTTGATCGGGAAGCCGCCCCTCTGCTCGACCCGGTGGTGGCTGCGTCGATCCTTGCCTTCGGCTTCGTCTACATCCATCCGTTCCTCGACGGGAATGGCCGACTGCACCGCTACCTGATGCACCATTCCCTGGCTAGGCGGAGTTTCACTCCCGAGGGGATACCCTTCCCCGTCTCGGCAGTGCTTCTGGACCGGATCGGAGAATACAGCACAGCACTCGAAGACTATTCTCGGCGCCTGCTCCCGTTGGTGGACTGGGAGCCAACGGAATCCGGAAACGTCCGGGTTCTTAACGACACCGCCGACTACTACCGGTTCTTCGACGCCACTCCCCAGGCCGAGTTCCTCTACGACTGCGTGCGGCGGGCCGTCGATCTGGATCTGCCCAGAGAGGCGGAACACCTCCAGCAGCACGATGCCTTCAGCGATCGATTGAAACGTATCGTGAAGATGCCCGAGCCCCATTCAAATCTGCTGTTTCAGCTGCTCCACCAGAACGGAGGCATCCTGTCCGATCGCAAGCGGAAAGGCCGGTTCTCCGCACTCTCCGACGAAGAAGTGGAACGCATCCAGTCCGCCTACCGGGAATCGTTCGTCAGAACCGACTCCTTACGCTCACCCAGGTGACTGAGGTGCCCTGCCATTGCTCTGTTTCCACCCCCTGATCGTCGAACCGGACGTGTGACTATTCCTGAGACGGTTCTCAGGTGGAATATTGACTTTTCTCATCGGCGGTTTCCTTTGCCGATTGCAGAATGCAGGATGGCAGTTTTTTTCCATTGTGGGCAGAGACTCGAGTCGCATTCAGGATGCCGCTCCTCACAATTCGGATTGTCGCTTTTGACCAGCTTCTGTTATTTGCGTAGATATTCCGGTGAATCGGGAGATCTTTTTTCGGCTGTCCCCCAGCAAGCGACACCATCTTCGTCTCCACCTCGGGAACCTCCTTCCGCATCCCAGAACGGTTTGGAGCTGGAACCTGAAGCGGATCCTCTGCGTCTTCGATCGCGACCAGTGCGAAAACTGCTACGTCTTCCGCCTCATGCAGGGACAATCCGGCCGTCCGACGCCCGAGGCCTGTGTCGGGCCTATGACTGGAATGACGTACCCGGAAAGTAGAGCTGCTCCATCGGCTGCCGCTCAAACCAGCGGGATCAGGCAGCTTCTCCCTTCCAGGAAGTCTTCTCCTCAGGCAGCAAGCGCCTATCGCCTCCTGCAAGGCCAATGGCCCCCCCTCGATTGGATGTCAGCCCGGAGCAATCTGGGAAAAACTGTCAGGATAATCGCCGCAAATAACACTTCCCCCTCTTATCCTCTAGCTCCGGCAGAATAATTCCAGATATCGTCAGCCAGATCATGGCCGTTCGACCTGGTTTGCCCCCTGTCGACCGTGATGGTAGCTTCCCTGAAGTTATCAGGCGGTGATTGCTCCCTACCGAAGCCCGATCCAGCAGAGGGTGCTCGCTCTCCGGCAGGAGAAGAGGATCCAGAACACGCTGCTCGACTTGCTGGTTTCGGCCCTCAACCCCCTGCTCATCATGGCGCTGGTCGCCAGCCTGCTCTTCTTCCTGGTAGACGCCTTCTACCAGGGAGAGGTATTGATGGAGGCGGGAGTCAGATGGATCTTCTTCTGGTTCACCCTGGCCATTGTGCTGGTGTCCCGGATCGGGCTGGAGCAGGGATCGGTCTATTCCATCAGCTACGGCGCGTTGCTGGCCGTGGCCACCTGGTTCTACCTGATGACCACGGGATTCAGCGTTCTGTGGGGCCTTCTCTTCCTCGGGGTGGTATGGTGGAGTGCCCACCGGCTGGTCATGGACTGCACCAGCTTCGAGGCTCAGACCGGCAGCGCCCGTGCCGGACGTTCGGTCCTGTACTTCTCTGTGGCGGCGGTGCCGGTGTTCGGACTGGGAGAATGGTTCACCTCGTCGGGCCTCTCCTGGCTGGCCGGCTACCTGGTGTCGGCGGCCTTTCTGCTGCTCACCACCAGCTTCCTGGGAATGCGCCGCTACCTGCGGGATCGCTCGGTGCGCATGCCCGGGCAAGTGGCCCTGGCCTGGCTGTCGGCCGGAACCGCCATCGTGGCCGGCGCCCTCACAGCGGCCTTCCTGCTGCCCCGCCCCGAGAGCCAGGCTATGTTCGAGGATACGGGAGTGGCCCCGGTGGCCGACGACTCCCTTCTTGGCGAGGCCTGGGTGGGCTGGTCGGTGCTGCTGGTGGTGATCCTGCTTGGGCTGACCTTCTTCCGGCGGGGCCTGATCTCGCTGTTGAATGAGCTTCGGGGCCTGGGAAGCGGAAGAAGCTCCCCGCCCCAGGCAGGGAGCGGCGGGAGGGGACGGCCCCGCTCCTTCCAGGAGTTCCCCAACCCCTTCCGTGAAGGAAGTGCCGCAGGCTGGTCCGGAGAAATGCTGGTGGCCTACACCTACGAAGCGCTGGACACTTGGGCGGGAGAGACCGGGTATCCCAGCGGGCCAGACCAGACGCCGATCGAGCGCATGGACTTCCTGGCAAGCCACCACCCGGGGCTGGGCCCCTTCGCTAGCTCCCTGGGACGGCTCTACAGCCATGTGGCCTACGGGGGGCGGCTGCCCCGCTCGGGCATTCCCCCGCTGCTGCTGGAACAGATCTGGTCCTCCATGACCTTTCTTCCAGAAGCCGGAAGCTAGGGATCCTCCAGGGAGGAGCGCGCCTCCTCGACCAAGGGCAGAACCTGCTTCACGGGGCCGTCGATTCCGGAGATGTCGGGAACCACCCCCTCCTCGTCCCGGAACTCCAGCCTGATGTTCCCCGACAGGGCCATGTAGCGGACAGGGGGCTGCTGGGGAGGCAGATCGAATCGGATCCCGTCGGGGAACCGCTGGGCGAAGAGGCCCTCGAACCGGGAGCGGAAGAAGGGATTCCCAAGGAGAGAGGCGGGTACCAGCCGGTCGGGATGGAAGGCCAGCCAGGCGTACATCAGCGAGCCGGGCACCGCACTTCGGCTCCGGATCCGCTTGCCGATCTCCACCCTGAGGGGGATGGGAAGCATTTTCCGGTCCACCCCCTCTCCGAAGAAGAAGGGATCCTGGGGGAAGTACAGGCTGGCGACCTCAAGGAAGCCGCTCAGGAACGGCCGCACCCGGAAATCCCGGCCATGGATATTCCACAGCCTCCGGGCCCGGATCCGGATGTGGAAGCGGTCGTCCTCGTCGGCCTCGTCGAAGAGGAAGCGGCGTTCCAGGCCGTGAAGGCAGAGCAGGGCAAAACCGCTGGAGGCCTTCTCGTCGCTGCAACCGCCGGCCAGCCACTCCAGGTATCTGGCCCGGGCCTGGGGATGCAGGTCTCCATAGGCCGTGTGCGTCTCGATCCCGTGGACTCCCTGGCTGCCCCCGGAGGCGTCGACCGGGAGATCCGTGTCGACGAAGGAGGGATCCCCTCGCCACCTTATGCCCAGACGGGCTCCGCTGCCCAGGTACACCAGGCCGTTGAGCTCGACTCCGTGCACCCGGACCGGCGTGCCATAGGGAATCCACCGGGGCCGGGCCAGGCCCTTCTTGCGCAGGAAGTGGTTGCCGGGCCGTCGCTGGACGGGGGAAGCCTGGCTCCCGTCCGACAGGTCCCCGGCCATGCCGGAGTCGCGCTGGCTGCGCCAGAAGAAAATCAGGTCCAGGAGCAGATCCAGGAGGATCATGGCCCCGTATTCCGCCTGTGAAGGATGCCTGCGGAATCAGGCACCAGGCTTGTCCGCGAAAGGCTCCAGGCCGTAGAAGGCGGCGGCGTTCCCGCCCATCACCTTGGCACGGACCGGCGGATCGAACTTCTCCAGGAAGTCCTCCACCAGCCGGACGACCTCCCGGTAGGAGGCCGAGAGCAGGCATACCGGCCAGTCGGAGCCGAACATCAGCCGGTCTTCCCCGAAGGCGTCCCAGGCGACATCCAGGTAGGGACGGAAGTCCCGGGGCTTCCACTGCCCCCAGGAGGCCTCGGTGACCATGCCGCTCAGCTTGCAGGAGACATGGGGAAAACCGGCCAGGCGGGCCAGATCCCGGTACCAGGGAGCCAGTATCCCCTGGCCGATCAGCGGCTTGGCCATGTGGTCGAGCACGAAGCGCTGATCGGGCAGCCGCTCCGCCAGCTCGATGGCGGCGGGCAGCTGCCGGGGATAGAGCAGAAGGTCGTAGGCCAGGCCGTAACCGTGCAGCTTGGACAGGCCCCTGAGGAAGGCGGGCCTCAGCAGGAACCCGGGATCCGGCTCGTCCTGGACCACATGGCGCACTCCCACCATCCTGGGATGGCGGCTGCAGCGCTCCAGGGTCTCCTCCACCTCGGGATCCTGAAGATCCACCCAGCCGACCACCCCCCGGATCCGTGCATGCCGATCGGAGAGGCGAAGCAGCCACTCCGTCTCCTCCAGGCTCTGCCGGGCCTGCACCGCCACCGAGCCCTCCATGCGGCTCTCCCGCAGCAAGGCTTCCAGGTCCCCGGGACCGTGGTTGCGGCGCAGCGCCTCCATGCCCTCGCCCTGCATCCAGGGGTACTCGGAAGGGCGGTAGTCCCAGAAGTGCTGGTGGCAGTCGATCCTCACCGGATGCTCCGGGCCATCCTACCGCAGGCCCCGCCCGGGAGACAGCCGCAACCCCCCAGAGGATTCAACTTCCTGCGCCGGTCCCGGTAGTCGAGAATCTGGCCATGGCCAAGGCCGAGTTCGTCCACCTCCATCTCCATACCGACTACTCCATACTGGATGGAGCCTGCCGGATCGACAGGCTGATGGAGCGGGCCGACAAGCTGGGCTTCGGATCCCTGGCCCTCACCGACCACGGCGTGATGTACGGCGCCATCGAGTTCTACCAGGCCGCACGCAGGCATGGCATCAAGCCCATCATCGGATGCGAGGTCTACATCGCCCACGGACACAAGAGCCGCAAGGAGAAATCCCAGGGAGGGGGCGGCAAGGCGGTCTACCACCACCTGCTGCTGCTGGCCAGCAGCGAGACCGGATACCGCAACCTGATCCAGATAGTCACCGACGCCCACATCGAGGGATTCTACTACAAGCCCCGCACCGACAAGGAGACCCTGGCAAAGCACAGCGAGGGACTGATCGTGCTCTCCGGATGCCTGGCCAGCGAGATCCCTACCCTGATCAAGAACGGCAGGCTCGACAGGGCCAGGGACACCATCGACTGGTTCCGGCAGGTGTTCGGTCCCGAGCGCTTCTTTCTCGAGCTGCAGGACCACGGGATCGAGGAGCAGGCCGTGGTCAACCGCCACCTGATCGACTGGTCCGGCGAGTTCGGGCTGAAGCTGGTGGCCACCAACGACGTCCACTACATCAACCAGGAGGACTCCAGCGCCCACGACGCGCTCATCTGCATCGGCACCCAGTCCCAGATCGGGGATCGGGGGCGCATGAAGTACCAGCCCGAGCAGTTCTACCTGCGGCCGGCCGAGGAGATGGCCAGGCGCTTCTCCGAGGTTCCCCAGGCGGTGCGCAACACCCTGGAGGTGGCCGAGATGTGCGATCTGGAGATCGGCTTCGGAAAGCTCCACTACCCGGTGTTCGACCCGCCGGGGAAGACGTCCCGGGAGGCCTACATGACCCGGCTGCTGGCCCAGGGGCTGGAACGGCGCTACGGGATGAAGGCCAGCAGCCGGAACAGGTCGATCACCATCGAGGAGGTGCCCCGCCCCGAGACGCTCCCCACCTACGATCCTTCGGTCAAGGAGCATCCGGGGGACAGATCGGTGAGGAAGATCGAGGACGGGGCCTCCGCAGCGGCCGCGGCCCGGATCGTGGAAAGGATCGGCCAGGAGATGGAGGTGATCGAGAAGACCGGTTTCGTCAGCTACTTCCTGATCGTGGGCGACTTCGTGCAGCACGGGCGCAAGCAGGGGATCTCCTGCCTGGCGCGAGGCAGCGCGGCCGGCTCCATCGTGACCTGGCTGCTGGAGATCTCCAACGTCGATCCCCTCCGCTACGGGCTGCTCTTCGAGCGCTTCCTCAACCCCGAGCGGGTCAATCCCCCCGACATCGACATCGATTTCGCCGACGACCGGAGATCGGAGGTGATCGAGTACGTGCGGGAGAAGTACGGACGGGACTGCGTAGCGCAGATCATAACCTTCGGCACCATGGGAGCCAAGTCGGTGATCCGCGACGTGGGCCGGGTGATGGGAATGGACTACGGGAGCTGCGATCGCCTGGCCAAGATGGTGCCCGACGAACTGAAGGTGACCCTGGAGCGCGCGCTCAGGGACTCCCCAGAGCTCAAGGCAAGCTACCAGAACGAGCCCGAGACCCGGCGCCTGATCGACACCGCCCGGGTCCTCGAGGACCTGACCCGCAACCCCTCGGTGCATGCCGCCGGGATCGTGATCGGCAGCCAGCCCCTAGACCAGGTCCTGCCCCTGAAGCTCGACGACGAGCAGGGACTGGTCACCCAGTACTCCATGGATCCGGTGGGCGAGCTGGGACTGCTGAAGATGGACTTCCTGGGACTGAAGACCCTCACCGTGATCCGCAACGCCTGCGACCTGATCCGCAAGACCCGGGGCGAGGAGATCGATATCGAGAGCATCCCCCTGGACGACAAGGCCGCCTACGAGCTGCTCAACCAGGGACGCACCGTGGGGGTGTTCCAGCTGGAGAGCGGCGGCATGCGGGATCTGTGCCGGCGCTTCCGAATCGGATCGATCGAGCACATCACCGCGCTGATATCCCTCTACCGGCCCGGCCCCATGGAGCTGATCCCCGACTACATCCAGCGCCGCAACGGGGAAGTGGAGATCACCTACGAGCACGAGCTGCTCGAGCCCATCGCCCGGGAGACCTACGGCATCCTCATATACCAGGAGCAGGTGATGCAGGCGGCCCAGATCCTGGCCGGATACACCCTGGGCGCCGCCGACCTGCTGCGCCGGGCCATGGGCAAGAAGAAGAAGTCCGAGATGCGCGAGCAGAGGAAGGTCTTCGTCGAAGGATGCAAGCGGGCCAACGGGATCGGGGCCAGGCAGGCCGAGCGCATTTTCGATCTGCTGGAGAAGTTCGCCGGATACGGCTTCAACAAGTCCCACGCCGCCGCCTACGCCATCGTGGCCTACCAGACCGCCTGGCTGAAGGCCCGCTACCCCGCCGAATTCATCAGCGCCCTCCTGACCAACGACATGGGCGACAAGGCCAAGCTGGCCCAGCTGATCCGGGAGGCCAGGGCCATGGGGGTGGAGGTGCTCCCCCCCGACATCAACGAGAGCAGGATCCACTTCGCCCCCGCTCCCCAGGGCAAGGTCATCCGCTACGGGCTGGCGGCCATCCGCAACGTGAGCGAGATGGCGGTGGAGTCGATCCTGGCGGCCCGGGAGGAAGGGGGGCCCTTCGCCTCGATCCACGACCTGTGCGCCCGGGTGGAGCCGGGGGCCCTCTCCCGGAAGATGATCGAGTGGCTGGTCAAGTCGGGAACCTGCGACGGACTTCCCGGCAACCGCGCCACCCAGTGCGGCCAGATCGAGGAGGCCCAGGACTGGGCCAGCAGCGTGGCCAGGGTGCGCGGCTCGGGACCCGCCCTATTCGACCTGGACATCGAGACGCCCGCCGGCCCGGCCCGGGGGGTCGCCGAGGAGTCCGAGGAATGGCCCCTGATGGACCGGCTGCGCGAAGAGAAGGAGGCCCTGGGATTCTACCGCAGCGGCCATCCCCTGGATCCCTACAGCTCCACCCTGAGCCTCTACGGGCTGAAGAACGGGGCCCGGGGCCTGTGCGCCCTGGACAACCGCACTCCGGCCCGGGTGGGGGGGATCGTCACCGCGGTCAGGAAGGGCATCTCCCGCAAGCGCAACAGCCCCTACGCCATCCTCACCGTCGAGGATCGCGACGAGGGCGCCTTCCAGGTGCTGTGCATCAACGAGAACTACGAGCGGAACACCAGCTTCTTCGAGGTCGACCGGATGCTGATGATCGAGGGCGAGGTCAACAACGAGGAAGAGACGCCCAAGCTGTTCCCCAACCGGATCCTTCCCCTGGAGAAGGTTCCCGAGCAGCTCACCGAGAGGGTCTTCTTCTGCCTCCAGCCGCGCGGCATGGACCTGCCGGCGGCCCGGCGGCTGCTGGAGGTGGCCAAGCGCCACAAGGGGGAGTGCCCCCTCTCCCTTTGGCTGGGGAACCTGGTGCTCCTCGAGGCCCACAGGAAGTACTCGGTCAAGCCCTCCCGGAGCCTGGAGAAGGAGATCCAGGAGTTGCTGGGCAGCAACGGCTACCATGTCCAGCCCTCCGACCCTGCGGGCAACGCCTCCCTGAGCCGCAACTAGCCCCCGGGATCCGGACGCCTGCAGCCCGGCGGATCCCGCAAGCGGGAAACGGACCTTCGCCTCCGTGTCCGCCACCCGGCCAGGGCGGCGGAGAGAAGGCCCTCGTGAGAAGCGTCGGCAGGCCATGCCGGCTCTCCCCCGTTCCAGGCGGCCGGTTCTCCAGCCGCAAGCGCAAGCCTCCGCCCCGGAAGGTCCGCAGGAGGATGCCCCGGGCCCCGCATCCACGCCGAGCTGTCAGGAATATGCCGCGCAGGGCGTCGCCAACCGGCCTGCCCCGATGGACGGACTCCCTGTTCGAGGCCGGGATCGGCTCGGCACGATCCCGGAACGCTCGGTTCAGCCGGATTCGGCGCAGGCGGGCCGGATCCTACCGGGGGGAGTCCCGGCGCGAGGCTATGGCTTCGGCGAGGATTCCCAGCACTTCGCTGCGCACCACCGTGCCGATCAGCCGCCTCTCGCTGCGGTTGTTGACCACATGGATGTTCCTCTCCTCGCTGGAGAGCAGGAGGGAAATGGCTTCCTCCAGGCGCTGGCTGGGAGTCAGGGTCCGGGGCGGAGGACGCATCACATCCATGGCAATCACGCTGGTCAGGTGGTCCCGCATGGTGAGGTAGGCCTTCAGATCCTGGAGAGCCACCGCCCCGACCAGGCGGCCGGCGGCGTCCACCACCGGCAGGAAGTGGTGGGTGCTGCGAAGGAAGCGGTCGGCTATGTGCTCGAAGGAGTCGGACTCGTGAAGGGGGGGCACCGGAGCAAGCATCAGATCTCCGATGCGGCGGCGGGAGGCGACTCCCACCCTTTCGGTCTCCCAGCCCGAGTCCAGCCCCTTCAGCTCCAGCCCCTCGGAATAGATGTTGTGGCGGTGGAAGGCCCTGGCCACCAGGGTGGAGATGACGCAGGCGACCATCAGCGGAGGCACCAGGCTGTAGTTGAGGGTCAGCTCCAGGATCATGATCATCGCCAGCAGCGGGGCGTGGGTGGTGCCGGCCAGCAGCGCCCCCATGCCCACCATCACGAAGGCTCCCATGGGCACGGACGGCTCTCCCAGCATCCAGTCCATGGCGTAGTAGTAGAGCCCCCCCACTCCGGCTCCCAGGAAGAGGGTGGGCGTGAAGAGCCCCCCCAGGGCTCCCGCCCCCACGATGCATGCGGTGGCCAGGAAGCGGGCCAGGGTCAGCTCCAGCAGCTGCCCCATCTCCGTGTCGCCCTGCAGGGCGTCGTTGGCCTCCTGGAATCCGTTGCCGAACACCCCCGGCTGCCATGCGGCCAGACAGCCGACGAGGAGTCCCCCCAGGGCCAGGCGCAGCGGCAGGGGCAGGCCGGTCCGGGCGAAGAGCCGCTCGCTGCTCCGAAGGCTCTTCTGGAACAAGGCGGCCAGGATCCCGCACAGCACTCCCGGCAGGAGGAAGTAGGGGAAGGTGTCCACCGCGAACTCCAGATCGGGCATGTCGTAGAGCGGATCGTTGCCGGCGATGCTGCGGGAGAACAGGGCGGCGATCACCGAGGCGAAGACCAGGGGGGCGAACAGGTTCATGGCGAAGTTGCCGAGCACGATCTGGGCGGCGAACACCGCTCCGGCGATGGGGGCGTTGTAGGCCGCGGCCATCCCCGAAGCGGCCCCGCAGGCCACCAGCAGCCGCATGCGGTAGGGCGGCCAGGAGAGGACCGCTCCCCACTTGGAGGCGAAGGTGGCCGACAGCTGGGTGATGGTCCCCTCGCGCCCCACCGGGGCGCCGGTGCCGATGCTGCAGATCGAGGAAGCCCCCTGGATCAGGGCCGCCCGGAAGGGCAGACGGCCGTCTCCCAGGGCTACCGCCTCCAGGAAGCTGGGGCTTCCCCGGCCCAGGTACCGCCGCCCGCACCAGAGGATCAGGCCCGCCAGAACGCCCCCGATGGTGATCGGAACCAGGATCCTGGCCTCCGATCCCTCGGCGCCGAATGCGTACGACCGGCTTTCCAGCCAGCCGATCAGGGCGATCATCCCCACATTGATCCCGGCTCCGATCATGCCCACGCACCCGGCCAGGCCCAGGTGCAGGGCCTCCTGGCTGAAGCGGATGCGCTCCCGGTACCCCAGCATCCAGCGCCGGAACCGGGTGAGGCGCTTCTCCATCCTTCCCTGCGGAGGCTGCTGGGAATTCCGCTCCATCGCCTGGCCCCGCCCTCCCCTCCCCTAGCTCCTGGACGGATCCGCCGGATCGGCGCTTCGACGATGCAGGCCCGATGGACCGGCCTCCTGCCCTCCGGCATGAACCGAAAGGCGCCGATCCGGTTGCAACACCGAGACTGCTCTTCGATCGGGCCGCTCGGAATGGACCGCTCCCGGCTGAGCTGCCAGGGATCCCGCTGGAGGATGGACAGGATGCCAGGCCATGGCTGCGTCCCATCGGCCAGGCGCTATGCGGAATGCGATCGGTGGCATCGCCGGCTGCATCGGGCTCACGAGGCCGATCGCGGCTTCCCGGCCGCTGCCTTCGCCCGTCGCTTCAGCCTGGAAGCGCCTCTGCCCGATCCCGTATGCCGCAAGCAGCCGGGCGCCATGCCATCGGACCAGCCGGGCGCGCAGTGCGGCGGAGATTGGAACGGATCCGCAGGATCGGGGCCGGGGACGCGGCTGCCGGTGCAGTCCGGAAAGAACGGCCGGATCCGCTTCCGCAGCCTGTTGCAGGGGGACGTTCCCGTAGCGCGACGGGGGGAGCGGAACGGATCCTGCGCCACCGGGGAATTCGCCGGGGTTCCTTTGCCTCCAGCCCGCCCCAGGAGAACGCACGCGCTCCAGCGGCCATGGAGCGAAAAGCCCTTCTGCAAGCAATGCGGCGATGGGTCCCCGGGGACTCTTCGGCCCGAAGGAGCGATCGATGCTTCAGGAAGCGGCGCTTCGAAGCGGCCGGCTGCTCCCGGAATCGACGGGCAGCCTGAACCTTCCAGGCTGCTGGATCCGGAGACGGGAACGAACCTCCATGCCTGGCGAGCCGAAGCGGCGATCCTCCTCGAAGGCTGCTCCGCCTGCGATGCCTGGATCGAGCACCTTGCGACGCCTCCAGGAAAACGTTCCCGATGCCGGGCTGCCGGCTCCTCGATCATCCAGGCGCAGCCATGCCATGTAACTCGATCATGCGGCAGGCGTTTTCCATAAACTGGCCTTCCAGGATCAAATTCCGGACAGAACTCGGCCGGCTCCACTGCCGCCTTCCGGTCGCCTTGGGGTTCCGTCTTCCGACGCCTTCATATGGTTCGCCCCCTGCCGGAGCTCTCCGGGCTCTGAAAGCCGCTGGCCTCCATTTCCATGCGCTTGCCGAAGAGGCAATCATGCCAGACCTCGGAACCGCCCCCAATCACCGAATGGCCGGGTCCATGTCGGGCTGCTCCTGACGGACAGTCCCGAAGGCGGCAGGCCGCCATGCGTTCGACAGCACAAATGTCCCAGGCCGCGCCTGCCGTTCGCTGCTGGCGGACGCTTCGCTCCTGGCAGCGGATCCGGACCCGATCGGAGCATGCCGCGGCATGCCCGGAAGGATGGTGACGCGACGGCGGGGATCGCCTACGGAATCCCGATCAGGCCGAAGACGGCATGCGGGCAATCATGGCCTGTGCCGCGAACCGGGAATGCGCATCGCTCCCTGGCTGTCCTCCGGAATCCGGGTGCGCCGGTCCGGTTCCGTGCTCCGACTTCCTGCGCCAGCCAGGAAGGTCCGGATCTTCCGGCCGGCCCGCAGACCGGATCGGAGGGGAGGCCCGAAGGGGTCCTTCGCCCTGGCAGGGGCAGGCGCAGGCGGGATCCCCGGTTCCGGGCCCCGCATGCCCTCGGAACGCTAGCTCCGGGCGTTCCGGAACGAGGCCCAGCGGTCGATCTCCTCGCGGCCCAGGGTGCCCTCCAGCCACTTGAGGTGATCGGGGCCGGAGACCTGGTCGAGCCTGCTCCGGGCCCGCTCCAGCCGCCCGGAAATGTCCAGCCGCCGGGCCTCGTCGGCCTGGCTGCGGTCGCCGAGGAACTTCTCAAGGTAGGCGATGCGGTCCTTCCACAGCGCGACGTCGTGCCGCTGCTGCGACTCCAGGCGGCGATGGTACCAGGAGCTGCGGAGGACCTCCTCGGGGGAGAAGAGCGAGCGGACCTCCGGATCCCCGATGCCCTTCCCCTGGTAGCTCCCCTCCTTCATGATGTGGAGGATCGCCCGCAGGGGGGGGCAGGCAAGCTCCACGCTCCCGTCCTCGAAGTAGAGCCCGGCCACCCGCCGCTGGGTGGCCACCGCGTTGTCGATGCTCTCGGCGAAGACGTCCATGTCCTGGATCTCGGGCTCGAGCATCTCGGGGGTGAACACCGCGTCGGGATGGCTGAAGACGCGGCCGCAGAAGGCCACCGCGAAGCGGCGGGTGATGCGGTAGCCGAAGAGGGAGAAGGGAAGCGTCCGCCCCTGGTGCTCCATGTCCCGGCAGGGGGCCAGGAAGTCCATGTCGATCAGGTACCGGGGATCGCGCTCCCGGGGCGACATGCGGCACCACAGCTCGGGGACGAGCAGGCTCACGTCGTGGTCCACCCGCGCCCTGGGGCCCACCACCCCGGCGGCCGTCAGGAAGGCGTGGGAGCGGGTCAGGACCGAGGAGATCACCATGGTGTTGAGGTCGATCACCGGAGGCAGGGCGTTGAAGGGCCCCTTGGTGAGGGCTCCCTCCGAGCCGGCCCCGGTGGTGGAGGGGGACTTGCCGGTCATGCTGCAGATGACCTCGATCAGGTATTCCGGCAGCTCCATGTAGTGGATCGGGCTGTAGAGCGACAGGGGCCGGATGCCCGAGACCCGGTCGGGGGGATTGTTGCGCCGGCCGGGCACCACGCATCCCACCACCGAGGGGATCGGGGCGTCGTGCGGGAGCCGACGCTGCAGCCGCTGCCCCACTCGGGCGATGTGGTAGCTGCGCGGGTCCTTCAGGTCGGGACGCAGCTGCAGGTAGCGAGGGTTCTTCGAGGGCCTGCCGTCGACCACCCGGGGATGGGCGCTGGAGACGAACCAGGAGGGGCTCTCCTCCCGGGCGGCGCCGCGGATCAGATCCTGCATCGGGGCGGTGAAGCGGGCGAAGCCGATGGCGTCCTCCATCAGCCGGGCGGCCTCCTTCCGGCCGAGGGGCTCGAAGTTGGAGAGGAAGCTTCCCTCCGAGCCCAGGTCGGCCTCGGCCTGCTTGTCGTAGCCCCGGTGGATCGCGTCGTCGGGACGCTGGAAGAAGCGGCTCTCGCAGTTCTGGATCACCTTCACCGAGATCCCCTCCTGCCCGGGGGCCGCGTGGTCGAGCCAGCTGGAGGGGACCACCACGCTGGCGGTGATGTCGTCCTCCAGGGAGCACTTGCGGGCCGGCTGGAAGTCCTTGCGCAGCCCGAAGGTGCGCCACAGGCCCTCGGCGTCGAAGCCCACCCTCAGACGGGCGGTCACCAGCCTGGCGTTGTCCCGCTTGAGCTCGTTTCCGGGCGTGCCGTTGACGATGTCCACGCTGAAGCGGGAGCGCCAGTCCTCCCCCCACTCGCTCCGGTAGAAGCGCTTGACCACGAAGACCAGCTCCTTGAGGTACTGGGGCAGGGACTCCAGCCAGCGGTTGTACTCGTCGGTGTAGAGGGTCCGGGAGGGGGTCAGCAGCTTGATCACCGAGCCCAGGGAGCGGTCGAAGCTGAGCACCGGGCGGGAGTCGCTGCGCCCGGGATCCCGGAAGCGCCCCGAGTAGTCCCGGCCGATCAGCTCGGAGACCCTCTCGAGGTCCCGGCGGATGTCGGCCACGAAGACCGGACCGTAGATCAGGGCGTCGGTGATGGGCTTGGAGATCTCCGACTTGCCCCCTCCCGAGACGGTGCACGGCTTGTGGCAGACGATCCCCTCCGAGACGGTTCCCACCAGGCGCCAGGCGCGGTTGCCTCCCGGCTTGATCATCTCCACCTTGTAGCCGGAGGGGCGGATGTAGGTGATCGAGGGCTGCAGCGGGATCTCGTGCCGGCCTCCGCTCCAGCTGACCCGCTGGCGGTTCAGGTCGAAGGCCACGTCCTCGGGGACGTAGTAGATGTCGGGGAACCGCCGGTCGATCCCGAAGCCCCGGGGATCCAGCCGCATCAGCGGGGCGTGCTTCTCCCTGACCTCGGCGAAGGAGTGGCCGGTGCGGCGGACATGGAGGTGGCCGCTGAAGTCCTCCCCCAGATCGTAGGAGGGGAAGGCGAGGGTCCCTCCGGCATGCTCCTCCTCCGCCATCCCGTGGAGGTTGGCCGAGAAGCTGATCTGGGTCTTGACCTCCTTCTTGCAGTAGCCGAAGTAGTTGTCGGAGATGAGGGTCACCATCACCCCGCGGTGGTCCCGGGCGCACAGCTTGAAGGCCCGGCCCTGGTTGTAGGGCTCGGAGGGGTCCTCCCAGCAGAAGCCGCTCTCGCGCAGCACGGGATCGGCCTCCGACGCGTGGGGCAGGCCCGCCTCCTTCTTGGTGATCGAGACCAGGTGGGGCGCCAGGATCACGCACCCGGTGTGGCCGGTCCAGCGCTCCGGGTCCAGGGCCGCGTCGTTCTCGGGGAGGAAGGGATCCCCGGCGTTTCCGAAGATGCTCTCCACGAAGTCCAGGTTGGAGACCAGGCTGCCGGGAGCGAAGAAGCGGATCTCGGTGCGCTTCCCGGGGAGGCGTCCCGGAATCTCGGGCAGCACCAGGGGGCGCAGCAGCAGGGAGACGAAGCATTCGGCCGGATCGTCCCGGCCGTCGGTGAAGGGCAGCCGGAGCAGGTCGCCGGGCGGGGAGAGGGCCGCCGCCAGCATCCGCCCGAAGGTCTCCCTGGGCACCTCGATCTTGTCCCGGGGCACGGGCAGCCCCCCCCGGGCGATGTGGAAGACCCCCTGGGTGGTGCGGCGGTCCTTGGCCGGGTTGTGCAGCACCCCCTGGCGGATGCGGTAGGAGCTGCCGACAGGGGAGTGGTACTCGTCCCGGTCCAGCGGCAGGGAGAGGGCCCGGGCGGTGCCGTGGCGGTCCAGGACGAAGGTCTGCGAAGGCAGGCGCGCCCCCGCGTCCGTGCCGGAGAGGTAGCTGTCCAGCCAGTCCTGGATGCGGGCGTCGGCCGGGCAGAGGTGCTCCGAGAGCAGGCGCTGCCCCTGCCGGAAGCGGGCCAGGAGATCCTCGGCCACCCGGGCCAGGCGGTCGGTCCCGTCCCGATCGACCAGCGCATGGCCCAGGCTGGCCAGCTTGAGGTTGATGTACTCCAGCGAGACCTCGTCGGGGCGGACCGGAGGGGGGGCTCCCACCCCCAGGCTCTTCTGCAGGTTCATGGCGGGGGAGGGATGCGTAGGGCTGGCGCTACCTGCCCAGCGGAAGGCGGTCGGCCAGGCGCTCGGGCAGGCCCGCCTCCCGAATCTTCCTCATGGTGGTCTCCATGTCGTAGTCCAGCCGGCGCAGCTCGATGGTCCGCTCCTTCAGGTCGTACACCACGTAGGTGGCCTTGGCCACCCCGTCTCGCGACTGGCCCACGCTGCCCACGTTGACGAAGTACTTCTTGCCCGGCTCGACATGGAAGCGGGAGTAGCTGCCGCCCCGGACCGAGCTGTCCCTGACGAAGGCCACCGGGACATGGGTGTGCCCGAAGAAGCAGACGCTGGTGTTCTGGTAGGTGAAGCTGGCCGCGGCCTCGATCTTGTTGAAGACGTAGCCCCAGCGCCCGGGCTCGTCCAGGGTGGCGTGCACGATGGTGAAGTTGGCCACCAGACGGCGGTAGCGCAGGTCGCGCAGCCAGGCCCGATCCTCCTCGCCGAGCTGCCGGCGGGTCCAGAGGATGGCCTCGGAGGCGTGGGGATTGAAGCCGTCCAGATCCTCCTCCCCCGAGCAGTACTCGTCGTGGTTGCCCTTGACGCAGGGCAGCTCCATGGAGCGGACCATGTCGAGGCACTCCTTGGGGTTGGCGTTGTAGCCCACCACGTCGCCCAGGCAGGCGTAGTGGGTGCAGCTCTGGCCCTCGGCGTCCTGCAGCACCGTCTGGAAGGCCTCCAGGTTGCCGTGGATGTCTGCGATGATCGCGTACTTCATCTTCCCTCGGCACCCGCCTACGGCAGGATCTCGAATCCCCGGAGCCGGGCGGCGCACTCCGAGCGGGAGATCCTCTCGTCGCGGATGTGGGGCCCCAGGCCCGAGTCCCGGACGGACTGGAGGAAGGACTCCAGCTCCCCGCGCTCCCCCTCGGCCTCCAGCCGCACCTCCCCGTCCGGCATGTTGCGCACCGTCCCGGCGACATCGTAGCCGCAGGCCAGGCGCCTCACCGTGTAGCGGAATCCCACGCCCTGGACCCGGCCGGTATAGTAGACGGTAACCCGCAAGGATCCGTGGAGCTCGATGGCGTGCGCGGTTGCTGGAAGGGAGCCGGCCATCGGGCAGCCGCCCGGCGGCGCCCCCCCATTCAAGCCGAGCCTCCCCCCGGATCGCAACCCTTATTCCCCGCGCTTCCTGCGGGCCCGGTCCCGGGCCGCCAGGAGGCGCCCGGTGGAGGTCGCCTCCTGCTCCGGAGCCTGCTCCGGCGGCTCCTCCGGGGCCTCGGGCCCTTCCCGCCTCCCCTCCCCGGCGGCGGGGTCCCGCGAAGCCCGGGAGGCCTGGGCCCGCTCCAGCTCCTCCTCCGAGAAGCGGGTCTCGGGAGCCTGCCGCTGCTGGCGCGACCGCACCCGGTCCCGGGTGCGCAGCAGCGCCGAGAGCGACTCCTGCGGGGGGGGCGGGCGCCGCCCCCGGCCCAGCAGCAGGAGGGACAGGAGCCGCCGCCCGGCGCGGGCCAGGTCCTCCCGGTCCAGCTGCACCCGCCTGAGGGCCACGTCCAGGGGGAGGAGCAGGATCGCCAGGGCCAGGAGGCTCTCCCAGAGATCGTGGGGCCGGTAGGTCGGGCGGCGGTCGTGGCCGAAGGGGGCGCCGGCCTCCTCCAGCGAGGGATGGAAGCGCCCTCCCGAGGCCTCGGCCAGGCGGGAGAGCAGGGGGAGGTTGGTCCGGTCGGAGGAGAACTCGGGCGAGTGGCTCATCCCCGAGCCCACCATCTGGTAGCCCGCCACCCTCCCCTCCTCCAGGAGGGCCAGGCGGGTGGTGTAGGCCCCGACCTCCTCGGCCTTGAACTCCACCTCGTAGCGGCCCGGGGCCACCTGCCTCATGGGACGGGTCTCCTCGGCGCCGGTGGGGCCCAGGGTGCGCGCCTCCAGGTCGAGGAAGTTGCGGAAGCCGCCCTCGGAGTCGATGGCCTCCACCACCAGCCGCCCCACCCCCTTCTCGATGCTGCTCTCCACGGTGAAGTCGGTGTTCTCCACCCGCCGCAGCGACCACTGGGCCACCTGGGACCAGAACTGGCGGAACTGGGGCCAGGAGATCCACTCCTGGGCCCAGCGGGCCCGGGCGTCGGAGGTGAAGGCCACCGCCCGCCCCACCCCGTAGTTCCAGTGGGCCAGCACCGGCTCGTCCTGGGGGGTGACCAGCGGGATCTCGGCCCGCGCCTTGGGCGAGGTGGCCACATGGCCCAGCAGCCGGGGGTATCCCGAGAGCCCCTGCACCACCTCGGTGGAGAGGGCCTCGAGGGGGACGAAGGGCTCCTCGGAGATGGCCGACTTGAGGATCACCGCCGCTTCCTTGATGAATATGCGGGGCAGAGCCGATGGATCGGTCACGTGGAAGAAGCGGCCGCCGCCGTTGCTGGCCATCCACTGCATGGTATCGGGACCGGCGTGGCCGGCGATGAGAACCGTGCTCATGGTGATGCGGTCGTCGACCAGGGCGTCCATCTGGGCCTGGGTGGGGCGGCCCGGATCGCCGTCGCTGAAGACGATGATGTGCTTGAGGTTGGCCTGGACCTGGTCCAGTCCCTGGTGGGCCTTCTCCACCAGGCCCTGGAACGAGGGAAGATCGCCCTGGCTCATGCCCAGGATTTTCTGGCGCATGCTGCTGCGGTCGCCCACCTCGGCCAGGGGGAAGAGCCACTTCTCGGTTCCGTCCCAGAGCAGCACTCCCAGCTCGTCGCGCGGCCCCATGGCCTCGAGCACCCCCACCGCCACCTTCCGGGCCACCTGGTTGCCGTTGGCGAACTCCATGCCGTGCATGATCAGGACCAGGGCGCCCTTGGGCATCACCTTCTTGCTGGAGAGCTCCATGTCCACCGGAAGGATCCGCTCCAGGGGGGTCCCCCGGTAGGCCCCGGCGGCGTAGGCCTGGTCCCCGCCCACGCACACCAGCCCGGTCCCGAAGTCCCGGACCGCGCTCTCCAGCTGCCACATGGCCTCGCCGCCCAGATCGCCGGCCGCGATGTTGCACAGGAAGATGGCGTCGTAGCTCTGCATCTCGGCCAGGGTGCCGGGGAAGGCCTCGAGCCCCCCGGCGACGACGTCGAACCGGGACTCGGAGAGGGCCCGCACCAGGCTGCCCTCCAGCTGCGGCTGGTCGGAGACGATCAGGATCCGCGGGTCCCCGCGCACGTTGACGAAGCCCATCCCCCGGTTGTTCTCGGCCACCCGGTCCGAGAGGGAGCTGATCTCGACCCGGTAGGCGTAGAATCCGGGCTCCTCGAGCAGCTGGGGGAACTCCAGCTGGTTCTTCCCCTCGGAGAGCTCCACCTCGAGCTGGCCCAGCAGCAGCTGGTTCCGGTAGAGGCTGACGGTGGCCGGGCCGGCCTGGTCGGCCTCGACGAAGATCCGGGCCCGGAACGGGGCGCCCTCCTTGACCGTGGAGGGCAGGGCCAGCCGCTCCAGGGCCACGTCGCTGCGCCGCTGCGATCCCAGCGGCACCACGTCCACCGAGACCCCCAGGGGACGGGAGGCGACCACCGCCGCCAGGGCGTCTCCCAGGGTCTCGTTGCCGTCGGAGAGGAGCACCAGGCGCTTCTGCCCGTGCTCGGGCAGGGCCGCCACCGCCAGCCGCACCGCCGCCGAGATGTCGGTGCCCCCCTGGTCCACCAGCGCCTGGATCTGCTCGAACTCGAGCTCCTGCCTCTGGACCATGTGCTCGATGCCGGCGTCGCGCCCGAAGACCAGCACCCCGGCCCGATCCTGCTCCAGCCTTTCCTCCGAGGCCCGGTTTACCCATTCCACGGCCGAACGCTGCAGGCTCTCGGGAACGCTCCGGGAGCGGTCCAGGAGGAACATGGCGTTCATCCCCTGGCCCGGCTCCAGCCTCTGGATCCCCGCCAGCGCCAGGACCAGCAGGGTGGCGATGCCCAGGCGGAGCAGGCCCGCGACGCGGCGCCGCCAGGGGCCGATCGAGGCGTGGGAGCGGAAGGAGAGCCACGCCACCCAGAAGGCCGCCAGGGGCCAGAGCCAGAGCCATCCGGGATTGGTGAAGTGAAGGCTCATCCCTCGCTCCGGCTGCGGACCAGCTTCTGGATGCGGACCAGCTTCTGGATGCGGACCAGCTTCTGGATGCGGTGGTTGCCGGAGTCGGCGACCCAGAGGTTGCCCTGGCTGTCGAGATCCACCGACCAGGGATTGCTGAACCGCCCGGGGGCGCTGCCCGGCCCTCCCACCAGGGCCACCGGGCGGAACTGCGGATCGAAGATCTGGATGCGGCTGTTGCCGAACTCGCAGACGAACTGGAAGCCCTCGGGATCGACCGCCACGTCGTAGGGATAGCTCAGCTCCCCCAGCCCGCGTCCCGGCCGGCCGTAGCTGCGCAGATGCCTGCCCTCGCCGTCGAAGACCTGGATGCGGTGGTTGCAGGAGTCGGCCACGAAGAGGCGGCCCCCGGGCCCGAAGCCCATGCCCTCGGGGCGGCGGAACTCGCCGTCGCCGTCCCCGGGCCGGCCGAAGGCCAGGCGCCACGGGCGCCCCTCCGGCCCGAAGCGCTG
Organism: Limisphaerales bacterium; assembly: GCA_965221075.1. Lineage (GTDB taxonomy): Bacteria > Verrucomicrobiota > Verrucomicrobiia > Limisphaerales > AAA164-E04 > UBA2970. Next base: position 1,073,894 of record OZ244865.1, on the reverse strand, counting down.
CACCCGCTCGGACTGCTGGAACTCGCTGACGAAGAGGTCCCCCGAGGAGTGGCGGGCCACCGAGCGGGGGAACACCAGCCGGCCGGGCCCGCTGCCGGAACGGCCCCACTGGAGGAGCAGGTCCCCTTCCGGGGTGAAGTGGTTGATGCGGGCGTAGTGGGGCTCGACCACCACGATGTTGCCCTGGTGGTCGGTCTCCATCCCCTTGGGACGCCCCCGCTCCAGCTCGGGCATCTGCCAGTACCCCTGGTAGTCTCCCCCGGGACCGAACCGCTGGATGCGCCCGGTCATGTCCGAGACGTAGACCCGGTCCCCCTCGGCCACCGCGAGGGAGCGGGGCTTCAGGAACTGCCCGGCGTTGGAGCCGCGGCTCCCGACCGCCTCGGCGCTCGAGAAGAAGCGGCCCAGGCCGGGTCCGGGCTCGGGAGCGCAGCCCGAGGCCAGGAGCAGCGGGAGGAGGGCGCAGGCCGCCGCCCCCGGGCCCGGCCGCAGGCGCCGCCGCGCCAGGGACAGGAGCGGGCCGCCCAGGGTCCACAGCGCCAGGGGAAGCAGCCCGGCCAGGAGCAGCAGCAGGCAGAGGGCCCCCACCTCCTGGTCGTGCTGGTAGTGGAGGTGTTCGAAGACCTGCTTGGCCATGGTGTCCTCCCCCGGAGGACTCAGGAACTGGACCAGCTCCACCTCCCACAGGAGCAGCAGCCACAGCAGCCACCAGACCGCCGCCAGGGAGCGGCCGGCCCGGGGCAGGACCACCAGCCGCAGCCGCAGCCGCCAGCCCAGGCCCTCCAGGCGGGACTGCTCCAGCAGGCGGGCGTCGACGCTGCTCGCCGCCAGGGCGCATCCCGAGGCCCCCACGCACAGATGCCTCAGGACCAGGGCCGCGATCAGGAAGCCCAGGGTGTTCCATCCCCATGCCTGGCTGCCGATCCAGGCGAGCAGGAAGCCGAGCAGGGAGCCCGGGACCAGGAACAGGGCCCAGCTCCAGCGGACCAGAGGGGTGCTGCGGATGCCGTAGCCCGCCAGGAGGGCGCCGGTGGCGGCCAGGCCCGCCACCAGGAGGCTGTTCTTCAGGGTGCCGTGCCAGTTGGCGCCGAAGGCTTCCGGCAGGCGATCCCAGCTGCCGGTCATCGAGATCAGGAAGAGGAGGGGCAGGAAGAGGCCCAGCAGCAGCGCCAGGAGGGTTCCTCCCAGGATGGCGGTGCACAGGGGCCGGCCCAGGCGCAGGCGCGCCAGCCGGGGGGAGCCCCGGCCCGGCCGCTCCCCGCCCCTGCGCTCGGGGCCTCCCAGGAAGAGGCAGGGCAGGAAGGCCAGCGCCAGGAGGGGCCAGCCGGCCCGCAGGGCGGCCATGTGCTCCTGGCTGAAGGCATGCATGTACACCTGCTGGGCGACGCACTCCACCTGCAGGAGGGAGGGGATGGTCAGGCTGCTGACCGCCAGGGACAGGACCAGGACCGCGCTCCAGGCGAGCGGCCTGGCCAGCTCCGGCCAGGCCGCCGCCAGGGGGCGCAGCCACCCGTCCGAGAGGGGCTCGCGTCCCTCGATCGCGGCCAGGATCGAGCCGCGGCGCTGCCAGAGCAGCAGGAAGGGGATCGGCCACAGCAGAAGGGAGAGCAGGAGAACCGCCCCGGGAAGGGAGTAGAGCCAGCCCGCGGCGCCGTCCCCCCGTCCGGCCAGCTCCAGCCAGGCGAAGAGCACGAGGAAATGGGGTAGGAGCAGGTTGGCGCCCGCCAGCAGGGGAAGCAGGGCCGAGAGCCGCCGGGGGAGCAGGGCCGAGGAGGCGAGCGCCAGGAGGCCGATGGCCACGGCCATCCCCGACGTCCCCAGCCCCAGGCAGAGGCTGTTCCAAAGGTGCCCCTGGCTCATCGGGTCAGGGCTTCATGAAGGTCCGGGCCAGCCATTGGCCGGCCTGCTCCAGCTCCGGGAGCGCGGCCTCCCAGTCGATGGCCAGAGAGGGCACCCCGCGGGGATCGGTCCCCTCCAGGGCCCCGCCCTCCACCAGGACCGCCAGGGTCTCCTCCCGCCCCAGGTACTCCTGCAGGACGAGAGCCTGCTCCCGGCGGGGCCCGCCCGCCACCAGGGCGGCCGAGTTGGCGATCAGGGAGAGCTCCCCGCTGGGAGGCAGGGCCCGTATGGGCAGGCCGTTGCGGCGCCCCGCTTCCACGTCGTCGATGTCGGTGAGCCCCACCGCCGCCTCTCCCATCCCCACCAGCCGCACCACCATGGAGTTGCCGCCCACCACGCGCGCCTGGTTGTCCACCAGATCCCGGCACCAGCGCTCGAACCGCTCCGCTCCCCAGGCGGCGCGCAGGGCCATGAAGTGGGTGGCGGTGGTCCCGTAGAGGGGGTAGGCCAGCGCCACGCGGCCCTTCCAGCGGGGATCGGCCAGGTCCTCCAGGGAGAGGGACTCCTCGTCCACCAGGCCGGTGTTGACCACCAGCCGCCGGGTGCGGTAGCCGAAGGTGGCCACCTGCTCCACCACCCCCTGCCTCTCCAGGTCGCGCACCATCATCTCCTCGTTGCTCCAGAAGAGGGAGCAGCGGGGGCGGCTCCGCTCGGCCACGAGCCGGCTGGCCAGGCCCCGGGTCTTGACCAGCTCCGAGTCGTACACCGCGCTGACCCGGATCCCGGTCTCGCCGGTGAACCGCTCCAGGATCCTCTCGGCGTAGACCCGGTCCTGCGAGGTGTAGACCACCAGGGCGTCCTCCCCGGGACCGCAGCCGGCCAGGAGCAGGAGGGGGAGGAGGCAGGGGAGGATCCGGCTCATGCGGTGCGCCTGTGATAGTACCACCACTCGAACATCAGGACCAGGAGGGCCAGCGCCGCGATCCAGCGCCAGACTTCCAGGTCGGCGCGCAGGTTCTCGCTGGCCTCCACCTCCAGCCCCGCTCCCAGGGGGATCGAGGAACGGGGCGTGGTGTCGCTCTCCTCGGCGTCGAGCAGGCTGGCCGCGAAGCGCACCCGCTTGTCCCCGCTTCCGGCCTCGTAGATCCCCTGCTCGAGGGTGCTGCCGTACAGGAAGCTCCTGGCGTCCGGCGAGAGCGGGACCCGTTCCTCCCCTCCCCCGGGATGGCGCACCACCGCTTCCCCGGCGCCGGGCTCCTGGGGCAGCCGCACCGTCTGGCCGGTCCGCACCGAGAGGCCCCGGCCGCTGGAGGCGGCGGGATGGAGCCACTCCACCGCGTTGGCCATGAACACCGGAAAGGAGATCCGGAAGGGCCAGGTGGACTCCAGGACGTCGAAGCCGATCCAGAGCCGGCGCCCGCCCTGGTGCTCGCCGGCCACGATCAGGGGGAAGAGGCTGGAGTCCACCACCGGCTCGCCCCACCAGGGATCGGCCACCGACCAGGCCTGGGCGAGGTACACCTCGTCGAAGCTGACGAAGCGCAGCAGGGGATGGGAGCTCCTCCAGTCCATGATCGCCGGGGCCTCGGCCCGCTCCCAGCCCGAGAACCAGTTGGTGTGCACCAGGTCGATGGCCATCACCGCGCCCTCGGGCCAGGGATCCGGGGCCAGGCGGTCCAGCACCACGATGTCGGCGTCCCCGGAGGAGGCGGCCGGATCGTCGCTGAGGGTCAGTTCCACCGGACCGGAGCTGCGCAGCGCCTTCTCCAGGAAGGAGTTGCCCGGGGTGTAGAGGAGGATCCGGGCCGGCTGGGGCAGCAAACTCACCATGCTGGCCTGGTCGTCGACCGCCAGGTCGTCGTCCCCCTTGAGCTCGGCCCGGAAGACCCCGTCCCGCTCCTGGGGAGCCAGGAAGATCACCGAGCGGCTCTGCCCTCCCAGGAGGTCCAGCGTGCGCGTCTCGAGCATCCGGTCCTCGAACCACAGCTCCACCGGCAGGCGGTGCCGGTTGGTGGAGTAGTTGGCGACGCTGCAGAAGACCGCTCTCAGCGAGGGATCCTCGGGGTGGGGCCGCACGTCCATGCCCACCAGGCCGACGTTGTCGCCCGAGACCCCCACCTGGTGGAAGAACAGGTTGGAGGGGAGGTTCTCCAGCTCGGTGAGCTCCGAGACCGCTCCGTCGCTGATCAGGCGGATCTCCGAGTCGGCGCGATCCCTGACCAGGGTCTCGGCCAGCTGGAGGGCCTCCAGAAGCCGGGTGGGCCCGTCGTTGACCTCGACCGATCCGATGGCCCGGCGCAGGGTGGCCTTGTCCGAGGTGGGGGACTGCACCACGGTGGTGCGGGCCCCGGCCTGCACCACCACCATCTGGTCGGTGTCGCGCAGACCGTCCACCAGATCCAGGGCCAGGGAGCGGGCCATCTCGAACCGGGAGGGCTCCACGTCGGCGCTCTGCATGGAGGCGGAGGTGTCCAGGAGCAGCACCTGCAGGGCCCCCCCCAGGCGGGCGTCGGCCAGGTAGGGCCGGGCCAGGGCCAGGACCGCCAGGAGGATCGCCAGGATCTGCAGCAGGAGCAGCATGCTGCGGCGCAGCTTCTGGAAGGGGGAGTTGGCCTGGGACTCGGCCAGGAAGCGCTCCCAGAGGATGGTGCTGGGCACCAGGTGGAGGAGGCGCTTCTTCTTGAGCAGGTAGAGCAGGACCACCGCCGGGATGGCCAGGGCGAACCAGAGAGCCGGAAGGGTCAGGAAGCTCACGGTGCTAGCGCCAGAACTCCCCCTGCCGCATCTGCCGGAGCAGCAGGTCCTCCAGGGAGGAGTCGGAGGAGGCCGGCCAGAACCCCACCCCGCGCTTCCGGCAGTGCTCGGCCAGCCGCTCCTGGTAGGCGGCGACCGTGGCCTGGTAGCGGGCCAGGCGGTAGCGCCCGAAGGTCGCTTCCTGGACCGCTCCGGTCTCGGCGTCGACGAACTTCAGATCCCCGAAGCGGCCGGGGGAGAGCTCCTCGGGGGAGAGCACCTGGACCAGAGCCACCTGGAAGCGGCGCGAAAGCAGGGCCTGGATTCCCTGCTGGTAGCCCCCGTGGCAGAGCAGATCGCTCACCACCACCGCCAGTCCGGCCGTCCGGACCTCCAGGGCCCCCCGCCGCAGCTCGGCGTTGAGCTCGGACCCGCCGCCGCAGCTCAGCCGGGCCAGGTCCCCGGCCAGACGCAGGGAGGATCGGCCTCCCCGGACCCGGCTCAGCGGCAGCCTGAGGGCCTCGTTCTCGGGGCGCCGGGGAAAGGGGTGGACGCCGACCCGGTCCCCGCCGTGCAGGGCCACGTGGGCGATGGCCGCGGCCACCCGCCTGGCGAAGTCGAACTTGAGGGGGGTTCCGAAGTTCATCGACTCGCTGCAGTCCAGGAAGATGCTGACCGGCAGCTCCCGGTCCTCCTCGAACAGGCGCAGGAAGAGGCGGTCGAGCCGCCCGTAGAGGTTCCAGTCCAGGTAGCGGAGGTCGTCCCCCTCGACATAGTTGCGGTAGTCGGCGAACTCGATCGAGTAGCCCCTGGCCCGGCTGCGCCGCTCTCCCCGCAGGGAGCTCCTCGAGAGACGGCGGGAGACCATCCGGAGGCTCTCCAGGCGGCGCAGGAGGCCGGGATCCAGCAAGTCCCCGTCCGCGGCTACCTCGGCCATCGGCTTGTGTTCCGCTCCATGATGGGGAATCATGGACCTTGCGGCGTGGCGGGACAATTCCCAATCCCGCGCCCGGAGCGCTTTGCCCGCATCCCCGAATCCATCTCCCTCCGTCGGGAGCGGCCCGCCCCGGCCCGGCCTTCCCCCCTGGCTGCGGCGCCCGCTGCCGGTCCATCCGCAGTTCGCCCGCACACGGAGCCTGCTGGCCGGGCGGGATCTGAACACCGTCTGCGAGAGCGCCCGCTGCCCCAACCGCTGGGAATGCTGGAGCGCCGGCACCGCGGCGGTGATGATCGCCGGCGACCAGTGCACCCGGGCCTGCGGCTTCTGCGCCGTGCGCACCGGCCGGCCCCAGCCCCTCGATCCGGGGGAGCCCCTCCGGGTGGCGCTGGCGGCCCGGGATCTGGGCCTGAGGCACCTGGTGGTCACCGCGGTGGCCCGGGACGACCTGCCCGACGGCGGCAGCGCCCACTTCGCCCAAGCCATCCGCAGCGTCCGCCGCCTCTGCCCCTCCATGGTGATCGAGGCCTTGATTCCCGACTTCCGGGGCAGCGACCTGGATCTCGGCCGGGTGCTGGAGGCCGGCCCGGACATCCTCAACCACAACCTGGAGACGGTCGAGCGCCTGACCCCCCGGGTCCGCTCCCGGGCCACCTACCGGGGCTCCCTGGAGCTGATCGGGCGGGCGGCCCGCCGCCCGCCCCGGACCGCGATCCCCAAGTCGGGGCTGATGCTGGGGCTGGGAGAGAGGGAGGAGGAGGTGGCGCAGGCGATGGAGGACCTGCGGGAGGCCGGCTGCGAGATCCTCTCCCTGGGTCAGTACCTGCCTCCCAGCGGCCGACACCACCGGCTGGCCCGCTACGTCCCTCCCGGCGAATTCGAGGAGCTGGCCCGCGCGGCCCGGCGGATGGGCTTCCTCCATGTGGCCAGCGGCCCCCTGGTGCGCAGCTCCTACCACGCCGACCAGGCCGATCCCGATCTCCTGCGCCGCCTGCGGCGCAGGAGAGGCTCCCGCCTCACAGGATCCCCAGCCAACCGAGGATCGACCAGAACAGGAGCGCGCTGAGCAGCAGGACCAGCAGCCAGAGGAAGCGGACCGCCGAGCGGGTCCCCTGTCGGAGCCGGTCCCGCTCCCGGTCCCGGCTCTCCTCGAAGCGCCGCACCTCCCTCTCGATCCGCCTCTCCTCCTCGGGAGGGATCAGGAACCAGACGCTCCACTGGCAGGCGGCGCCGCGCAGCAGCTCGTAGGCCGACTCGGGGGCGCCCCGGGTACGGAGATCCAGGCCGCACTCCTCCCAGAAGGGGCGCTGGTCGGGGAACCAGACGCGGTGCAGGCCCTGTCCCCGGGCCAGCCGGCCGATCCGCTCCGCCAGATGGGGGGCCGCGGCGCGGGCGGCGCCGGGATGGGTCCAGGCCAGATGGTGGACGCAGGCCTCGGAGCCCCGCGCCTCGAAGGCGAAGGCCCCCATCAGCCTTCCCGCTCCGCCCTCCACCAGGAAGAAGGAGGTCAGGAAGCGCTCCAGCTCGGGCGGGGAGTAGAGGGCCGTGCTCCAGAGCCCCCTCAGCGCGGGAAGGTCGTCCAGGGTGGAACGGCGGATGGAGACGCCCGGATCGCTCATGCGGGGCGGTGCGGGCTGGCCAGCGCCAGGGCGATGTAGAGGAAGTAGTACCCGATCAGGATCGCCCCCTCCAGGCGGTGCATCCTCCGGGACGACTGGAGCATCCACCAGACCATGCCCATGCCCAGGAGCAGGGCCGTGAAGTCCCGAACCTGCGAGAGGCGGTCGAGCTGGACGTCCTGGAAGGAGGTGGCGCCGCCCACGATCAGGGTCAGGTTGGCCACGTTGGCCCCGAGGATGTTGCCCACCCCCAGATCGGAGACGTTCTGGCGCGCCGACTTGACCGCGGTGACCAGCTCGGGAAGCGAGGTGCCCACCGCGGCAACGGTCAGCCCCATGACCAGGGAGGGCACGCCCAGGCCCTCTCCCAGGCTGCCCAGGGAATCGACCAGAAGCTTGCTGCCGGCCACCACCATCGCCACTCCGGCGAGAAAGACCGCCGCCACCTTCGCTGGAGTGTCCAGCCAAGGGCGCCCGCCCAGGGCCTGATCCTCGATGCTCCGGGCCTCGACCAGATCCTCGGGCCGGGAGCCCTTGCGGTGGTGCAGGAAGTCGCACACGAAGTAGGCCGCCCCCAGGGCCGCCAGCATCCACCCCATCCAGCGGTGGAAGGCCAGGTTCCACGAGAGCGCCAGGAGCAGGAGCCCGAAGAAGACCATGGAGTAGAACGGGATCCGCAGATCGCTGGGACGCACCCCGATGCTGCGAATGACCGACATCAGCCCCAGGATCAGGCACATGTTGCACATGCACGAGCCCAGGGCGTTCCCGATGCCCATCGCCGGATCCTCCTCGACGCCGGTGGTCACCGAGAAGACCAGCTCGGGGGAGGTCGTGGCCAGGCTGACCAGGGTGGTCCCGATCACCACCCGGGAGACCCTCAGCAGCTCGGCGATCCGCACGCTGGAGGCGACGAACAGATCCCCTCCCTTGATGATCAGGAAGAAGCCCGCTGCCAGCTTCGCCAGGTCGATCCAGAGGCTCATGTCCTCCCGCTTGATAGCCAGGTGGATCGCCCAATGGCGCTAAAAAAGCCCTCCCGCCCGTTTTTGGGGGCATGGAGGGCCGGCGTCGGCGGAGGATCCCCGGGCCGGGGGTGCGGATCTCCCTCGGGACCGGCGCTCCTCCGGCGCCGGGAGCCGGGGACCGCGCGAGGCTTCAGAGGTTCCGGAAGCGCGGAAGGAACAGCCGCCTGCGCAGCGTCCCCATGGTCGAGCCCGGTTCGGAGAACGCCTGGCGCAGGCGCAGCAGATCGCTCCGGAAGCGGAGGCTCAGAAGGACGACCAGCAAGCGCGTTCCCGTAGCCGCCGCCAGGGCCAGCACGGGATCGAGGAACTGGAGAGCCGCCAGGGCCGCGGCCAGGGGCAGGACGCAGAAGCAGACCAGGAGGATCCAGCCCGCCTTCCAGGTCCGGACGCCCTGCAGAACCAGCGAGGCTCCCGTAGCCTGCATGCCCCGCAGCTCGGGAAGCAGCAGCAGCATGGATCCCAGGTGCAGGACGAGGGAATGCGGACGCGTTCCCCCGTCCTGTAGCAGGCAGGCCAGATGGGCCAGAAGGAGCAGGGGCGTCCATGCGCCGACCATCCCCTGGGACGCGCGGGAAAGCCCCGAGGCGATCTCCCGGTCGGTCAGCGGGGTGGAGAGAACGGAAGCGAAGGACTCGCCGAAATGCCCCTTTCCGAGCATGGAGGGGATATGGATGGCCAGGACCAGGCGCAGGCCCGCCTCCGCGAACACCACGAAAAGGGAGGCGGCCCCAAACTGGGAGGCAGCTCCGATCCGTTCGGTTGGCACGAGCATCAAGTAGACTAGCCAAGCGTTGAAGGGAACCAGGACCAGGCTGGCGATGATCAGCGGGAGCTCCAAGTCGAGAGCTCGGACCAGCTGGCGGCAGGGATTGGACCTGGAAGAGAGATCCAGCCTGGGGAGGCCTCGGACGGGCCGTGGATCCCTGGCCGGCTTCCGCTGGGACTGTGTTCCCGGCTCCCCAGCCACCTTCCAGGCCCGCAGCATCCTGGAACGCGCCAGGAAGAAATAGCCCAGGGCCATCAACAGGTATATTAGCGTGATGATCGTGGGAACGAACAGGTCCGTTCCCAGTTGGAAAGGATACACACGCCACGTGGCATCCGGTATCCAAATGAACAACAGAACTAGGAACGGAAAGAGGCATTCCAGACATTTTGCCTCGGGAAGGCCTGCAGTCCGGAAATCCGCCGCGATGCAGAGTCCTATCGACAGCCCCAGGAACGCGGCGACGGGGAGCAGCATCCAGTGGCATGCCACCACCTTCCAGGCGACGCCTTCGTCGAGCAGAGGCAGAAAGATGAGAGGCAGGGTGACGAGCAGGCAGAGGAGCAGCTTGGAGGCATGGCTGAGGGCCTTTCCCAGCAGGATCTCGGTGGGGCTGAGGGGGGAGGTCCGGAGCAGCTCCAGGACGCCCTGGCGGCGGTCGGAGCCGATCGTGTCGCAGACGGACATGCAGGCGCCGGCGCAGAGCACGATGGCGAGGATCCCCACAGCTGCCGCCAGGGTTCGCTGGCCGGAAAGATTGCCATGGAACATGTCGGCCAGGGGGAAGAGGATCAGGGGCAGAACCACCGCAACCCTCAAGGCGTAGGCGCCTGGCCTGCGGCTCTGGATGCGCAGTTCCCGCTGGAAGATGGGCAGCAGGGCCTTCAAAGGAACGCCTGGTTCGCATGCGGGGCCCTCCTTCCGCTCTCATCCTCTCGGATGCCCTGGGACGGCCCGTACCGTTCGACTCGGATGTGAAGCGCCCTCGCCTTCATGAACACCAGCAGGACGATGGAAACGAACGCCGCCAGAATGGCGAATCACTGCTCCTTGTACAATGCCAGGAGCCGCAAGAGGAGGTGGGGCACGGCGGGTATGACAGGCTTCCAGAGGCGGGTCCGGACGGTGTCCTGGTCCAGATCCTGGACTCTTCCCTGCGCGCTGACCGAGGCTGATTCGAGGGCGCCTCCGCAGCGTTCGTGGCTGCACTGCCGAGGCATCTCGTTCGAGAGGCTCCAGAAGACTGCTCCTTCCAGCCGGAACAGCAGAGTCAAGCATGCAGAGAAGACGCTCCTCCGGCTCCGGGAGACGGGGACCGCGCGAGGCTTCAGAGGTTCCGGAAGCGCGGAAGGAACAGCCGCCTGCGCAGGATCCCCATGGTCGAGCCGGGTTCGGAGAACGCCCGGCGCAGGCGCAGCAGGTCGCTCCGGAAGCGGAGGCTCAGAAGGACGACCAGCAATCGCGTTCCCGTGGCCACAGCCAGGGCCAGCACGGGATCGAGGAACTGGAGCGCCGCCATGACCGCGCCCAGGGGCAGGACGCAGAAGCAGATCAGGAGGATCCAGCCCGCCCTCCAGGTCCGGACGCCCTGCAGAACCAGCGAGGCTCCCGTCGCCTGCATGCCCCGCAGCTCGGGAAGCAGCAGCAGCATGGATCCCAGGTGCAGGACGAGGGAATGCGGACGAGTTCCCGCTTCCTGGAGCAGGCAGGCCAGGTGGGCCAGAAGGAGCAGGGGCGTCCAGGCGCCGACCATCCCCTGGGACGCACGGCGAAGCCCCGAGGCGATCTCCCGGTCGGTCAGCGGAGTGGAGAGAACGGGAGCGAAGGATTCGCCGAAATGCCCCTTGCCGAGCATGGAGGGAATATGGATGGCAAGGACCAGGCGCAGGCCCGACTCCACGAACACCACGAAAAGGGAGGCGGCCCCAAACTGGGAGGCAGCTCCGATCCGTTCGGTTGGCACGAGCATCAAGTAGACTAGCCAAGCGTTGAAGGGAACCAGGACCAGGCTGGCGATGATCAGCTGGAGTTCGATGTCGAGCGCTCGGACCAGCTGGCGGCAGGGATTGGACCTCGAGGAGAGATCCAGCCTGGAAAGGCCTCGGGCGGGCCGGGGAGCCCTGGCCGGCTTCCACCGGGGCCTAGTCTCCGGCTCCCCGGCCTCCTTCCAGGCCCGCAGCATCCTGGAACGAGCCTGGAAGAGACGCACCAGGGCCATAGACAGGCAGATCAGAAGGAAGGGCGTGAGAAAGAACAGGTCCGATTTCAGAAAGAGAGGATCATAATTCTGCGCGAACGGCAGTGCCAATAAGAACAGCATGAAGAGGTCCGGAAAGACGCCGACAAGGCTATTCGCCTCGGGAAGGCCCTTCGTCCGGAAATCCGCGGCGATGTGGAGTCCTGTCGACAGCCCCAGGAACGCGGCCAGGAAGAGGAAGAGCCAATGCAATGCCACTACCTGCCAGGCGACGCCTTCGTCGAGGAGCATCAGAAAGAAGAGAGGCAGGGTGGCGAGCAGGCAGAGGAGCAGCTTGAAGGCATGGCAGAGAGCCTTGCCCAGCAGGACCTCGGTGGGGCCAAGGGGGGAGGTCCGGAGCAGCTCCAGGACGCCCTGGCGGCGGTCGGAGCCGATCGTGTCGCAGACGGACATGCAGGCGCCGGTGCAGAGCACGATGGCGAGGATCCCGACAGCTGTCGGAAGGGCCTGCTGGCCGGAGAGATCGCCATGGAAAAGGCCGGCCAGGGGGACGAGGATCAGGGGCAGCGCCACCGCCAGACGCAAGGCGTAGGCGCCAGGCCTGCGGCTCTGGTTGCGCAGTTCCCGCTGGAAGATGGGCAGCAGGGCCTTCAACGAAGCGACTGGGACACATGCAGGGCCATACCAGGCCAGGCCGCCGCTCTCGTCCTCGCCGATGCCCTGGAAAGGCCCGTTTCCGTCAGCCTCGGGACAGCCACCGGCGGAGGAAGCTCCGTCGAGCGAAATCGGGCTCCCGGAAGAAGCGGTGGAGCTTGATGTGGTCCAGAGTGAAGCACAGGCCGGCAAGCGCCATGAACAGGGGCAGGAGGACGAGGAAGATCAGGATGGCAAGGGAGTCGGGGAGTTTCCGATAAACGAGATCGGAAAGGAAGAAGTGTGCGGCCAGGGGCAGCAGGAAGAATATCCCGAGGAGCAGGGCGGCGACCGCCGCCGGCTTGCGGCCCCGCAGGGTGAGCGACGCCCCCACCATGTGCAGCGCCCTCGCCTTCACAAATACCAGGGGGACATAGGAGCTGTGCAGCGCCAGCAGGGAGAAATCATGCTCCCTGTACGCCCTGTACGATGCCAGGAACAGCATGAGAAGGTGCGACACGGCGAGCATGGCAGGCTTCCAGAGGTGGGTGCGGATGGTGGCCCGGTCCAGTCCCCTGGACACTTCCCGGCTTCCCTGAGCGCTGCCCAGGACCAGTTCGAGAGTGCCTCCGTTGCGTTCGTGGCTGTACTGCCGGGGTATCTCGGTCGAGAGGCTCCAGCAGACGGCTCCTTCCAGCAGGAACACGAGAAAAAAGCATGTAGAGTCGAGTCTCGGATCGTTGATCGAGGCAAGGATGAAGAGCAGGAATATCCCGGCGAGCAGCATGAGGACCATGCGGTTGAGCAGGGGGTTCTGGCCGAAGGCCCGGTTGAGCGCCAGGCAGGGGTTGCAGCCGTCGGGCAGGCGCAGCCGCCTTCGCCGGATGGTGGGGTAGATCCAGCTATCGACAGGATCGGGCTCCTTCTGGGGAGGCCGGGCCTTCGACGCGTGCAGCCGGACCGGATTCCTTTCCCGCGCCCGCTGCCAGAGGAAGATCCAAAGGGCCAGGAAGAAGAGCGCCGCCGCGGTTCCCAGTATCCGGAGAACCGCCCCCCACCAGAACTGGCTGGCCAGGGGATTGAAAGGCGGCGGTGCGGCCGGCATTCCCGTTCCAGCGAACCCGGGAGGCGCGGGCCACCCGGGAGGAGGAGGCGGCACGGCCGGCATTCCCGTTCCAGCGAGCCCGGGAGGCACGGGCCTGTTGGCGCCGATAGCAAACGGGGAGGCGCTGGCAAGGCTGGGCAGCTCCAAGAGATTGGCTCTCAGGCTCCTGTTCGGGCCAGGGATGCCCAGCCGGGCCGATTCCTGGTGGATGAACGGTCCCAGGTGGCAGACCAGCAGCAGGAGCATGCAGCATCCGAGGGAGCCCCAGGCATGCCGGAAGAGGATGGTGGAAAGCAGTCCGGCCGAGATGCCCAGCAGGGTCGCCACCAGCAGGTTGGCGCACTGCGCGATCACCTCCTGCCAGGAGACCCCTCCGACGAGCACCGGAAGGGCGAAGATTGGTACCGTTGCCAGAAGGCAGAGCAGGTACTGGACGGCTTGGCAGGCGGCCTTGCCCAGAAGTATCTCGGCGGGGCGCAGGGGGGTAAGGAACAGAAGGCCGAGGGTTCCCTGCCGCCGCTCGGAGCCGATGATGTCGGCGACCGAGATTCCGGCGCCGAAGCAGAAGATGGGAAGCAGCCAGGTGACGATGGTGGCGAGCGTCTCGCTGCCTCCCTCGCCACTGGAAAGCAGGCTCTTCAGGGTGATCAGGTAGGCAGGAAGGACGACTCCCATCCTCCAGATCCAGGTGCCCAGCCGCCTGCACCGGCTCCTCAGTTCGCGCTTGAGGATGGTGCGCGCGTTTCCCCGGACAAGCCACCAGTTTGCCAACAGCAGCGGCAGCAATACGAGCAGCTGGAGGACCAGAACCGTCATGTCCAGGAGAGAGCGCCGGAAAAGTGCGCCTGGATCCGTTCCCGGAGTCAATCGATCTTCCGGGGAAAGTCAACCGGATGCGGGATCTCGCCGGGCTCTTCCCGTGCTGTCGATCGGACGGCTTCCGGGAGGAGCACGGTTCTGCGTTCGGGCAGCGGAAGCTTGTGCGGCGCCAGGCCGGTGTTCTTCCTCGTGGAGGAGCGGATCCCCCCCTGTCCGGCCCCCCGGCCAGCCCGGCCCGGAAGGCCCTTTCGGCGAAGGCGTCGGACATCATGGGCCCCGAGCCCGGCATGGGGCCAGGGAGCGGTCCGAAGCCGGGGCCGTGACCATGTGACAGCGTTCCGGGGCGGAGCAGCGGATCCGGGCAGCCTCCGTTCCCCTCCGGACACAGCGGAGCCGGCGCGCCATGCGGCGATCCCCTATCGGCCGGGCGGATCGCTGACGGTCGGTCCTGCGGTCCTCGGGTGCGGGCGGGGGGACTGCCCCCGTGCCGCCCTCAGGGGCCGACCCGGACGATCGCCCTGCGCTCGGGACGGAAATGCTCCCTGGCCGCCTCGGCCACCTCCCGGCAGCCGACCCTGCGGTAGCGTTCCTCCTCCCCCTCCCAGTTCCGGTATCCGTAGCCCTGGAGCTCGTCGAGAGCCGCGTCGGTGGCCACGGCCCCCAGGTCCTGACGGGCGATCTTCCTCTGTCCGATCACCTTGGACCTGGCCCGGTCCAGCTCCTCGGGCGCGAGGCCTCCCTCTCCCAGCGCCTCGATCTCCCTGCGCATCTCCTCCTCGACCCGATCGGCGCTCTCCGGGGAGGTCAGGGCGTAGAAGGCGAACAGGCCGGCGGCCACTCCCGGCGCATGGCGGGATCCCACCGAGTAGGCCAGGCCCAGATCCTCGCGGATGCGGGCGAAGAGCCGGGATCCCAGATCGCTGCAGGCCTCGTGGAGCAGATCCAGGGCGTAGGCCTGCGGAGAACCGTGGGGGGCTCCCTGGAAGGCGAGGATCACCGCCTCCTGCTTGCGGTCCATGGTCCGGCGCACCCTTTGCTCGGCAGGGGGCGCCGGTTGGTGCCGGAAGCCGACCGGCCCTCCCTCCCCGGGCCAGGCCCCGGACCCCAGGCGGCTGCCGATCTCCTCCAGAAGACGGGAGCCGTCGAGGTTTCCGAAGGCCGCCACCACGCAGTTGGCGGGCCGGAGCAGTTTCCGGGAGAATTCCCGGACCTCCTCCAGGGAGAGGCCCTCGACGCTCTTGGCGCTCCCCTGGATGTCGAGGCCGTAGCCCGAGGATCCGAAGAGGGCCCGGCGGGCCGTCTGGAAGCCGTAGCGGAGGATATGGTCCCTGCCGGCCCGGATCGAGGCCAGCTGCGCCTGGCGCTCCCGCTCCAGGTGCCCGGAGTCCATCGCCGGACGCAGGACGATGTCGGAGAGGATCTCCAGCCCCAGGCCGAGATCCTCCCGCATCACCTCGATGCTGATCCCGAAGCTGTGCCTCGATCCGTAGGTTTCCAGCGAGCCTCCCGCCGACTCGATCGCCCCGGACAGCTCGTCGGCGCCGCGCTCCCCCGCCCCCTTGGCCAGAAGGCGCGCCATCAGCCGGGTGATCCCGGCCCGGCCCTCCTCCTCGATCAGGGCTCCTCCCCGGAACACCGCCCGCAGCTCCACGAACGGCAGGCGGCTGTCCTCCAGGACCAGCGTCCTCAGGGAGTTTTCCAGCACGTGGAGCCGGACCGGATTCCGGGCGCAGGCGGCCGGAGCCTGCGGCGCCTTCGAGGGGGTACCGCGCGGCAGGACCGCCGCCAGGGACAGGGCGGACTCGCCGAGGTAGCGGCGGGCGGCGCCCTGGATATCGTCCGGAGTCAGCCGCCCGGCCGCCTCGAGGTAGGCACGGGAGTAGCCGAGGCTGCGCGCCACCATCCAGCTGCTCCCCAGGTCCTGGGCCTGTCCCTGCATGGTCTTGCGGGAGGAGTGGGCCGAGGCCCGGAAGATCTTGAGGGCCTTGCCCAGCTCCTCCGGGGAGATCCCGCCGCTGCGGATCCGCTCCACCTCCCCGAGCGCCTCCTCCCAGGCCGGAGCGCAGCGGCCGCCGTCGGCCACTCCCGAGATCCCGAACAGGCCGGTGGAACCGGGACAGAAGGTCCAGGCGTCGATGGAGTGGGCCAGGCTGAGCCTCTCCCGTACGCGCCGGTGGAGCCGGGAGCTCCGCCCGTCCCCGAGGACGGTGCTCAGGACGTCCAGGGCGGGCAGGTCCGGATGCAGGACCTCGGGGATGTGCCAGGCCAGGTGGAAGTGGCCCAGCTCGAACGACCGCTCCTCCACTCCCCTGCGCGGCCCGGTCTGGCGGGGCTCCGGAGCCAGGAACTCGGGAGGCAGGGGGGCGCTGGGGACGTCCCTCCAGATCTCCAGGAAGCCCTCCAGGATCCGCTCGGGATCGAAGTCCCCCACCACCACGAAGAAGAGGTTCCCGGGCGAGTACCTCCTGCGGTAGTAGGCCAGGAGGTCCTCGCGTCCGATCCGCCTGAAGACCTCGGGATAGCCGATGATGGGATAGCGGCAGGGGGCCACCTGGTAGGCCAGCTCGAAGAGCCGGCGCGCCGAGACGCTCGAGGGATCGTCCTCCCCCATGTCCATCTCCCGGAAGATCACCCCGCGCTCCTTCTCCAGCTCCTCCTCGGGCAGGCTGGCGTCGCTCACGATGTCGGAGAGGATGTCCACCACCTTGGCGGCCCCCTCGCAGGGGGCGTTGATGTAGTAGACGGTGCGGTCGTAGGAGGTGTAGGCGTTGATGTAGCCTCCCAGGGCCTGCACCTCGCGGTCGATGGTCCCCGGAGGCCGGGTCCCGGTCCCCTTGAAGAGCATGTGCTCCAGGGCGTGGGAGAGGCCTCCCCCCAGCCACTCCCCCTCGTCGATGCTCCCGCTGCGGCACCAGGCCTGGGCCGAGACCACCGGGGCGCTGCGCTCGGGGCGCAGGATCACGGCCAGGCCGTTGGGAAGGGTGGCCAGCCAGCCGTCCTCGTCCACCGAGAGGGACGGGCCGGGCGGGGGGGCGGTCCGGGACTCGCCTCCCGGTTCCTCTACCTGCATCCCTTGCCTGGCCTGCGTCCTTTCCTCGCCTTGGGCGCCAGGCGGCTGGGAGGCAGGAAGGGCCGGACGAAGGCCTCCCGGAAGTCGTAGATCGAGGCGAAGTCGCCGCCGATGTCCTGGTGGCTGCCCGGGATGCAGCCCGACTCGCTCAGGGCCTGGACGATCTCGCCGACGTCCTCGCAGCGCCGGATCCCCCACTCGGAGAGGACGAAGAAGCCCATGGGGCCGAACTCCTGGATCACGTACTCCCGGATCTCGCACAGCAGGTCCTGGCCGGTGAACGAGGGGCTGTGCCGGCGCAGGCGCTGCCGGCCGGCGTGCTCCAGGGCCGCGCGCACGAAGTGGAAGGCCTCCGGGGCGAAGCGGGATCCCCTGCCGACGATCCGTCTTACCGATTCCTCGAAATCCAGGGCTTGCATGCTGGCTGGCGGGGGCGCCGCCGCGGGCGGCATTGAACGGGACTCCCCCGGGGCGGGCAACCCAAAAGGGAGGCCCCGGATCAGTCCTCCTTCCTCCAGGCTCCGGCGGCCGGGGCGTCGGGGTGGGCGTCGGGGCCGAAGTAGCGGAGGGCCACCAGCGGCTCGTGGTCCGAGGCGTTCTCGAAGGCCACCCCCTGGCGGGCCGCGCTCTCGGTGCAGAACACCTCGTCCTGGGTGAGCTGCCCGAAGCGGATCAGCTTGGGGCAGTCCAGCTCCAGGCCGTTCATCCGGCCCCGCCCCTGCGTGACGATCAGGCCGTAGGCCCCCTGGTCCCGGACGGTGCAGCGGGCTCCCGGCTCCACGGTCAGCTCCTTGGCGGTGAAGTACTGCCGGCCGTTGATCGTCCCGTAGACCACCCAGCGGTCGGCGCACGCCCCGCTGTCCATGCCCTCCACCGGAACCGGCTCCAGGTAGTGGTTGTCCTTGAAGCGCGGATCGACGTTGGCCTCCCAGTCCAGCTGGCCGACGATGAAGTCCAGATCCCGGTGGCGCTCGGGGGGCATGTCCTTGACCAGGAGCGACCAGGGAACCTCCCGGCCCTCCACCAGGGACTGGAACATGCCGAAGACGTCGGAGCCCCACTGCGGCTCGTAGGTGCAGAGCGAGCCGGGGGCGTGGAGGATCCCCGGGCCGATCAGCCACCCGGTGCCCGGCCTGAGCCGGTAGGCCCTCGACAGGTCCAGGATCCCGTTGTCGCCCCGGTTCCAGCGCTCCAGGCAGCGGCGGACCTCCTGCCGGGTCGTGCCCGGCTCCAGGCCCATGAAGGTGTAGGGGAAGTTGTTGCCCACGTTGTTGTGCTGGGGCGGGAAGTAGTAGGACTCGGGCTTGCCCTCCTGCCCCACCAGCCGGGCCCACTCCTCCGACTGGTGCATGTGGTGGGGAATGGGGCCCATGTTGTCGAAGAACTTGGAGTAGACCGGCCACCTGCGGTAGGCCTCCCAAAGGCGCGGGCCGATCAGGGCCGGGCCCAGCTCCTCGACCGCCGCCTGCAGGGTGAAGCGCTCCCGGCCGGCCACCACGTAGCTGAGCCCCTCGTCGGGCTCGCGGTTCTCGTTGGCCGCCGGGGTGGTGGAGGCGAACCAGCGCTCGTCGATCCCCCCCCGGTCCAGCCCGTAGGCGTAGAGGTCGTCGGGATGCAGCTTGAGCCGCCTGCCCGGCTGGAGGAAGGAGCGGGGCACCCAGCAGGGGGCCAGCCGCAGCAGCCCTCCGCTCTCCTCCAGGAGCGCCTCGGCCCGGGCGGCCACCCCCGACTCCAAAACCTTCAGGTCGGTCAGTCTCTTCATGGCGATCGGGGGCCGAAGCTACCCGCCTGCCCGGAGCCCGGGCAAGGCCATTCCCCCTTGGCTCTTGACCCCCGGCGGCCCCCGGCGCCAGAGTCGGGGGATTCCGGGCCGAGCGGACGCCGCCCCGGGCTTCCGCCATGTATTTCGGAGTCGACTACCATCCGGAGCACTGGGTCCATCCCTACGACGGCACCCCCGAGGAGCCCGAGGCCCGCTGGAGGAAGGACGCCGAGCTGATGGCCGCCGCCTCGGTCAACGTGGTCCGCATGGGGGAGTACGTCTGGGGGCTGTGCGAGCCCGAGGAGGGCCGCTTCGAGTTCGACTGGCTGAAGCGGGCCATGGACGTCATGGCCGAGGCGGGCATCGAGGTGGTCCTGACCACCCCCACCGCCGCCCCGCCCATCTGGCTGGCCCGCAAGCACCCCGAGATCCTGCCCGAGGACGAGCGGGGACTTCCCCTGCGGGAGGGCACCCGGCACGCGGTCTGCTACAACAGCGACCTGTTCTGGAACTTCAGCGAGAAGATCGTCCGGGCCCTGGCCGGAAGCCTGGGAGGCCATCCCGCCCTGATCGCCTGGCAGATCGACTCCGGCATCGGGGGGCACACCACCGAGTTCTCCTTCAACAAGGAGACCGAGAAGGACTGGCACGGCTGGCTGGAGGCCAAGTACGGGACCGTCGCCAGCCTCAACGACAGCATGGGCACCCGCTTCTGGGGCCAGGTGGTCGGATCCTGGGAGGAGGTCCCCATGCCCCGGGTGGCCCCCACGGTGCACAACCCGGCGCTGGTGCTGGACTGGATGCGCTTCTCCAGCGACACCATCGTCCACTACATCGGCATGCAGGCCAGGCTGCTCAGGGAGGCCACCCCGGAGATCCCGGTCACCACCATGATGCGGGGCCTCTCCCGCCACTACGACCACTTCGACGTGGCCGAGAAGCTCGACTTCGTGTCGCTCGACAGCTACGCCACGATCAAGTCCAAGGCCGCGGTCAACGCCATGGACATCGACATCCTCCGCTCCCTCAAGAAGGACGGGATCCGCACCCCCGACGGCAGGCGGGCCGGCTTCTGGGTGATGGAGCAGAAGGCCGGGAACGTCAACTGGCAGGAGGTCAACTCCCTGGTCCGCCCCGGGGTGGTCAGGCTGTTCACCTACCAGCTGATCTCGCGGGGCAGCGACGGGGTGCTCTACTTCTTCTGGCGCCAGCCCCGGATCGGCTCCGAGAAGTTCTACGGCGGGGTGCTCAACCACCGCGGCGACGGCGACAACCGGACCTACCGGGAGATCAGCCAGATCGGCGAGGAGCTCAAGCTGCTGGCCCCGGTGATCAAGGACACCCGGGTCGAGGCCGAGGCCTGCATCCTCTACACCCACGACAACGCCTGGACCCTCAGGCAGAGGATGCAGCCCAACCGCCACTTCAAGCTGTGGGACCACCTGCTCTGCTTCTACAGCGCCTTCCACGACCAGAACGTCCCGGTGGACTTCGCCCGGCCCACCGAGGACCTCTCCCGCTACAAGCTGGTGGTGGCCCCCTCGCTGCACCAGCTGGCCCTGGGCGAGACCGACCGCCTCAAGCTCTACGTCCAGAACGGCGGCACGCTGGTCGGCACCTTCAACACCGGCCTGGTCGACGAGCACCACATCGCTCCCTCCACCGGGATCCCGCTCAACCTCGCCGACCTGTTCGGGCTGGAGGTGGTGGAGTTCGATCCCATCCCTCCCGGCGAGGACAACGGCTTCGTCTTCAAGGGCGGCTTCCCCACCTCCCAGCTCCATCCGGCCCGCCTCTGGTGCGACGTGATCGAGGCCGCCGAGGGGTGCGAGGTGCTGGCCACCTTCTCGAAGGACTTCTACGCCGGCCGGCCGGCCTTCACCCGCAACGCCTTCGGGGAGGGCCGGGCGATCTACCTGGGCTCCATGAGCCATCCGCCCTTCTACCGGGACCTGGTCCGGTGGCTGATGCAGCAGGCCCAGCTGACCGGGCTGCTGCGGGTGCCCGAGGGCGTCGAGGTGAGCCTGCGCCAGAAGGAGGGCCTCAGGCTCTACTTCCTGCTCAACCACCAGAACTCGTCGGTCCGGCTGCACTTCTACAAGCCGGTCCACGACTTCCTGACCGGCAACACCTTCCAGGGGGCCTACGACCTGCCGCCCCACGGAGTGCTGGTGCTCGATGAGCGGCCCGGCTGAGTACCGGAGGCGCCTGCTCGGCGCCCGGAAGGGCTCCAGCCAGTCCCGGGTGCTGGAACAGTGGTGGGGCGGCCACTTCCTCTCCCTTCAGGAGGAGCGGGACTACCGCCCCAGGGAGATCCGGGATCTGGCCCGCATGCTCGGGAAGCGCCTGCGCCTGGAGCAGCGCCGGCAGGAGACCGAGATCCTCGCGGTCTGGAGGGAGGCGCTCGATCCGGACATCGTCCGCAGCGCCCAGCCCTGCGGCCTGGCCAAGGGCACCCTCCATGTCAAGGTGGACAGCTCGCCCGCGCTCGCCGAGATCGTCCGCTACCGCCGCAAGGAGATCCTGGACCGCATGCAGGCCAGCTACGGACAGGAGAAGATCCAGAGGATCAGCTTCCGCCTCGGCTAGGATCCTCCCCCTCCAGCCTCCGGCGCGCCTCCGCCAGCCGGCCGGAGTCCAGCTCCCGCTCCATGCTCTGGCGGTTCTTGCCGGCCTTGCGGTCCCCCTGCCGCTCGGCCCGGCTGAACCAGACCCAGGCCTCCAGGGGATCCCTCCCCACGCCGTCCCCGGTGGCGAATCGGGCCCCGAGGTTGTTCTGGGCCAGGCGGTGCCCTCCCCGGGCCGCCCGCTCCAGCCAGCCGATCGAGGCGCCGTCGTCGGGGGGGAGGCCCATCCCGGTGGCCAGCCGCCAGCTCATCTCGTACTGGGCCTCCAGATCCCCCTCCCCGGCCCGCCGCTCCAGGGAGCGGACATGCTGCTCGTCCGGCCCGGCCATCCCTACTTCCGGTGCAGGAGGAAGGGCGGGGTCCACCGGGTGTTGTACCGGCCGATCCACCCGGAGGGCAGGGAGGCGGGCCGCTCCTGGCGGCCGTAGAGCTGGTCGTCCATGCCGTGCCAGGGAAGCGGCTCCACGTTCCAGCCCTCCACCACATGCAGATCGGCGTCCTTGTCCCATCCGTCGACGAGCAGGAAGAGCTCCCTCGCCATCCCCGGCCCGGGGCCGGGGGCCTCTCCGGCGTCGAAGCGCAGGGTCAGCTCGTCCCCGCCGCTGAGCAGAACCAGCCGGTCGTCGATCTCCTCGAGCAGCTCCCCCACCGGACCGTAGCGGGTGCACCAGCCCGACGGCATCACCGTCCAGGGGGCCCGGGAGACGGTCCGGCGGTAGTCGGGGGTCAGGGGCTCGTCCCAGGGAAGATCCAGGTAGCGGCTGAAGCCCCGCCAGTGCAGGTCGGCCACCCTGGGCCGGAGCGTCCTCCGCACCATCTCCCCGTCCCAGGCCTCCATCAGGGCGATCCGGTCCCAGTGGATCTCGAAGGCGGTGGAGAGGCGCAGGAGGCGCATGCCGGGGCGCAGGACCCCGCCCAGGCGCACCGCCATCGACTTGGTCTTCCCCGCCGGAGCCCCCACCGCCACGTCCAGGGCCTCCCAGCTTCCGTCCTCCCTCCGGGCCGAGAGCACGGGGAACGGGAAGGGGAAGTCCCCGAAGTGGGATCCCGACATGTTGGACATGCCGCCCCCGAAGCGCAGCCACCCCTCCAGCACCAGGACCCAGTCGCGCTCCTCGTCGATGGGCCCGAAGTCGAGGTCGACGTGCCAGGGCTCGGCCAGGCCGCGCAGCTGCGGGGCCCGCAGCCGGACCGGGGAGGCCCTCCGGCCGTCGGCCTCGATCAGCAGGGAGGTGGCGTCGGCGCCGTCGCTGCGCCGGGCCGAGAGCAGGGGGCGGGAGCGGTGGACCGCCTGCAGGCCCGCCTCGGGGAAGGGCGGCGAGGGAACCAGCCGGTTGGAAGCGTGCACCTCGACCCCGGCGGGGACGTCCACCACGTGCAGCTGGGCCAGGTCCAGGTAGAGGACCTCGCGCAGCTCCTCGGTCACCTGCACCACCCAGTCCCCCTCCTGGAGCCCGACCTCCGAGGAGCTCCCCAGGCGGATGTACTCGTCGGTATCGGCGGCGATCAGCCTGCCCCGGGCCGCGGGAAGCCCCAGGGGGGAGGCCCCCAGGAAGTCGGAGACGAAGCGGAATCCCGAGCCGTCCCACACGTAGAGGTAGGGGCAGGAGCCGGTGGGCAGCTCCAGCTCCACCACCTCCACCGTCTGGCACTCCCCCACCTCGACGTCGGCGGTGGTCACCAGATCGCTCCAGTGGGGCTTGAGCACCTCCAGCCGGGAGCGGTCTCCCAGGCCGATCTCCACCGGCAGCTCCCGCACCGTCCGGATCAGGCGCAGCCCCCCGGCGGCCACCTCCAGCTTGACCCCCAGGGCCGAGGGGTTGGTGCGGCTGCCCGCCAGCCTCACCTTGAGCTGCCGGTGGGCGTCGCCCCCCTGGTTGCGCAGGAAGCGCAGGGAGCCGTCCTCCAGGCCCAGCAGCAGGTCGGTGTCGCAGTCCCCGTCCAGATCGGCTCCCTTGAGAGCCCTGACGGAAAGGCCGGCCAGGGCGCCGAGCCCCAGCTCCGCGGTGGTTTCCTGGAAGCCCTCCAGCCCCCGGTTGCGCCAGGCCCTCAGGCCGGCCGGCCCCCAGGCCAGCAGGTCCAGCCACCCGTCGTTGTCGTAGTCGAGAAGGCGCATGCCCAGGACCGGCTCCGGGGTCCCGATCCGGGCAGGGGGCACGGCGGCGCCCTGCAGGTGCACGTGGATCCCCTCCTCCAGGGCCAGCAGCAGGTCCGGCCTCAGATCGTTGTCCAGGTCGCCGACCGCCATGGCCCTCGCCCGGGGCAGTCCGTCGAGCCCGGGATCGGCCCGGAACGCCAGCCCGCGCTCCCGCAGCCACAGGCCCGGGGCTCCCTCACGGGTCAGGAAGAGCAGGTCCGGCAGGTCGTCTCCGTCCCAGTCCTCGAGCCGGAACTGGCGCAGCGGCGGAGCTCCCTCGGGAAGGGAGTACTCCTCCCGTGCGTCGACGAAGAGGAAGCCTCCCCGGTTGCCCAGCACCGAGAGGGAGCCGTCCTGCGGATCGAGGCCCACCAGGTCCAGCTTGCCGGTGAAGTCCAGATCGGAGAGGACGGCCTCGGCCAGCCCCCGATCCCCCACCCCGCTCTGCAGGGTCCGGTCCAGGATCAGGCCGTCGTAGGTCACCTGCAGGAGCCGGAGGGCGGAGCCGCCCGCCAGGAGGGCGTCCTCATGCCGCCGCTCCCCGATCAGGGTCTCGATCTGCAGGTCGCCGACCAGGCAGGACTCCGGCAGGGCGCCCCCGCCCAGGGGGGCCGGGCTCCCCTCAGGGACCAGCCCCCCAGGGCCTCCCCGCAGCAGCGCCGTCCCCCGCCCCTCCTGCTGGACCAGGAGGTCCAGGGTCCCGTCGTGCCCCGCATCGATCACCCCGGCGGGCCACCGGTAGGAGGAAGCCTCGGGGCCCAGCATCTCGGAGGTCGCCTCCTCGAAGCGCACCGCGATTCCCTCGTGGGCGGGCTGCTCCAGGCGGAAGGGGACCACCGCTCGGGTGTAGACGCACCGCTCGAAGACCTCGGGACCCGAGACCTGCTCCCCCTGCTCCTGGGCCAGGGCCTGGACCCGCTCCAGCGAGGCGGCGGCGCCTTCCTCGTCCCCCAGCCGGATCTGCGCCTGGCTCAGGCTGTACCAGCCGGCCCGGTGCTGCGGATCGAACTGCACCACCTCGCGGAACTGCCCGGCGGCGGCCTCGTTCTGCCCCAGGCCCAGCTGGGCCCGCCCCAGCTGGAAGCTCGCCGCGTTGACCGTCCGGTCCAGATCCTTGGCCGACTGCAGCGACCGAGCCGCCTCCTCGAACTCGCCCAGGCGCAGATGGCCGCAGCCCTTGAGGTAGTGGCCGGCGGCCGAGTGCCGGTCGATGGCCAGGGCGGACTCGGCCGCCGCGATCGCCTCCCGGGCCTCCGCCCCCAGCAGCCGGGCGTTGGCCAGGTTGAGCCAAACGTCGCGATCCCCGGGATGGAGACGGGAGGCGGCGGCGAAGGCCTCCAAGGCCGAAGCCGCCTGGCCCTGGTCCAGGTAGTTGCGCCCCGAGTTCATCAGCCCGATGAACTGCTCCTGGACCCTCAGGCGGGCCTGGGCCTGCTCCGAGCGGCGCTCCCCGCCGGGCCTCAGGAGGAGCGCCAGAACGACCAGGACCGCCAGGGCCGACGCCCCCCATAGCCACTTGTATCGCATCGCCGATCGCGACCCGGCGGCCCGAGCTCCGGCCGCCGGACCTCGGGGGGCCGGGAGGAGCGAAGGGCGGGACCTCGGGCCGCCTAGGCCCGGATCCGCAGGCGGGAAGCGCCGGAGGCAGTCAACCGGATCGCCGCCGGGCGCTCAACGGTTTTCCCCGTCGGCACTGCGGCTCCGGGCCCCCTCCTGGGACGCCAGGGGGGGAGGCAGCGGCGGGAGCTGCTTGACGTAGTGGACCCAGAAGCTGCGCTCCTCCTCCTTCATCGACCGCCACTTCTGGGCGTTCTCCAGGAAGCGGACCTGGTCCTCGTGGGACATGGCGGCGAACTGGCGCAGTGCCTGCAGGCAGCTCTCCCGCTCCTCGGGGGGGAGGCTGGAGAGCAGCTCCACCTGCTGGCGCAGCTCCTCGCGCACCGGGGGGAATGGCACCCTGCTGAGGGTCGACTGCTGCTGATCGCGCGGCAGCCGGTAGAAGTCCAGGTAGGCGTGGTACATCTCCCTGCGGCGCTGGTCCGGAAGCTGGCGCCAGGTCCTGGCCTGCTGGTGGAGGGGATGCTCGGGATCCTCGGCCCCCTCGAGCGGATTCGCGCGCTCCATGGCCTCGCCGCCCTGCAGCTGGGCGAAGTACTGCAGCACCTTGATGTTCTCGAGGATGTCCTTGCGAAGCGGCTCCTCGAGGGCGTCCCACCGCTCCAGCTGCCGCTCCAGCTGCCGGCGCTCGCGCTCCGGGATCTGGCTGAGCCTCAGCAGCCGGTCCCTGAGAGGCACCCGGATCAGCAGGGCCAGATTCCAGTGGAGGCTGGAGATTCTCAGACGCCGGTCGCGCTCCTCCCGGGGATACTCCTCGTACTGGGCGATCTTCCCCTGCCAGTAGGCCCGGCTCCGGTCGGTGTGGTTCTCCAGCATGCGGATCCGCTCTTCCGGGCCGGAATCCAGGAGACTGCCGAGGAAGCGGACCGGAGAGGAGCCCACCGGCGGCAGCGGGGGCTGGGCGGACTGCCCCGGGAGGGGAGGCGGCACCGAGCGGAGCTTCCAGCCGGACCCGGTCTGGCCTCCGGCCAGGGAGCAGAAGCAGAGCGCCAGGACCAGGAGCGCAGGCCAGGCTCTCATGGGCTGGAAGGGAAGTCCGCTACCGAGATCAGGTCCCAGTCCACGCCGGAGGCAACCTGGCCCAGCCGCCTGATCTCGTCGAAATGGCGAAGCTCCTCCAGGGAGGGAGCCAGCCGCACCTTGACCGCCTCCGACAGGTTCTCCGCCAGCTTCTGCTCCGGGTTCCGGGGCTGCAGCAGGAAGAGGCCGCAGGCCAGAGCCAGGGCCGGAAGGGAGAAGGCCCAAGCGGGACGGGACAGGAAGGCTCGCAGCACGCTCCAGGGAGAGGAGGAGGCGCCGGCGGCCCGTTCGGCAGCGATCCGGCCCATGACCCGCCGGGCGAAGCCGGCAGGAAGCGGCGTGTCGGGCAGCTCGGACAGGCCTTTCCGGATCGCCGAATCCAGCTCCCATTCCCGGCGGAATCGTCCGGAGGACGCCAGCAGCCGCTCCTTCTCCGCCTCCTCCTCCGCGCTCAGGGGGCGGAACCACCGTTCCGAAAGCAGCCTCTGGTGTACGTCCTTCCGGTTCATGACTCGGCACTACCTAGATCACCGGCGGAGGGGAAAAGTTTCGCTCCCGTTTCACTCCTCCTCCCAGCTCCCGTCCTCCAGGTAGGGGCGGATCCGGCTGCGCAGGGTCTCCCGGGCCCGGTGGATCAGGGACTTGACCGCCGAAAGGGAGCACCCCAGAACCCGGGAGATCTCCTCGTAGGAGAGGCCGTTCTCCAGAAGCAGGGCCATGGCGGTGCGCTGGCTGGAGGGCAGCTCCCCGAGCGCCTGGGCGATCCTCTCTCCCAGCTCCCCCTTGAGCAGGGAGTCCCGGGGATCGTCCCCCTTGCGGTCGCGCAGGAAGCTGCCTTCGCCCGGCGAGGATTCCGAGGATTCCTCCAGGCTCGTGACGGGGCGCCGCTTTCGCCGCCGGATCTCGTTCAGGCTCAGGTTGCGGGCGATGGTGAAGAGCCAGGTGGAGAAGCGGGCGGTGGGCCGGTAGCGTCCGGCGGCCCGGTAGGCCTGGATGAAGACCTTCTGGGCCAGATCCGCCGCTTCGGCGCTGTCCCCAAGGATCCGGGTGATCAGGTTGGCCACCGGCTGCTTGTAGCTGTCCACCAGGAGCTCGAAGGCCGCATTGTCGCCCTGCTGCGTCCTGAGCATCAGCTCGGCATCCTTGTCCCTCTCTTCCTCCATCGAAGGGGCCTTCGGCCGGCCCGCCGTTCCGGAGGCGGGACTCCGGCCCAGAGGCCTGCGACCAGCGGTATCGCGGGAGTCTAGGAGCCTCTCCGGTTATTCCAAGCACTCGTTGCCCCAGCGCCCGAGCAGCCCGGAACCATTGGGCGGCAGTCTCCAAGGCTCCCGGTAATCCATGCCCTTCAGCCCCCCGGGCGCATCCACGGGCTGCGCCCGGAACGGCGGATCTGCCGGACATGCCAAAGGCCGATCCTCCGGCGGCGATCATGCCCGTTCCAAAAGCAGCCGGACGAAGCCGTCTCCGCCAACGATGGCGATACACCTGCCCATCCTGTGTCCTGAAACCGATGAACGAGATCAAGGATTCGGGACGACAGCGACGCGGCCGCGAGCAGGAAGGCTGACCCGCCGATCCTGGAGGGATCGGCGCTTCGCTCCCCGCCCCCCAGGTTCGGTACCGGCAACGGGAGCCCGGCTCAGGATCCAGAGCTGGCGGGCAAGCCTGGCCGCACTGCTTCAGCGCAGCCTGCAGGCTGCAGATCCCCGAAGAGGCAGGCAGGCGAGATCAGCCAGGAGAGATCGGCAAGACGCTACGCCGGGAGGGACTGCATTCCCCGCATCACGCGGCATTTACCAAGGCCCGGAAGCAAGGCGCAATGCAGGACCCGGCCTCGAAGAAACCAGGCGCCGGGCGCGGCCATGCCCGCCCCTGATCAGGCCAGGATCCCCGAGCTCGAGGCGGAACAGTCGCAGTTCGGGAAAGTGGATGCCGCCCAGGTGGTCATGGACTCGAAGGGAACATTTTTTCGAATTCGTGCATGGGTACCGTTCTACCCCTCTCGACCCAGGGATCGTCCAAATCCAGGCTGCCTCTAATGGTCAGAGCACCTTCTGGACGATTCTCGCTGAGTGGAGTCAATTCGAACATAAACCCATAGGTCGTCATAGGGCTCTCCGTGGCGGTGCGATCAACCAGCGCGTCGAAGTCCGAGCCGGCTATCCTGTGGACCGTCAAGCCTCGCTGCATGCCGGAGCCACCTCCAACATTCCCCCGGCCGGTCGTTACGCTTTCCAGTCCGGATCCCGAAACCTCCAGACTCGAGCGGCGGAGGACGATCCGCGCATCCTCGGGATGGTATCCATCCTGTACCAGCGAGATTGTCGAGCTGCCCGACATCGATTCCAGGTCGAGACCGATCGACTCCAGGGCGAGGCTGAGGTGGGTCGTTCCCAAGCGGGCTCCGTCAAGGGACACGGAAGCTCCCGGAGGATTCGATCCAATGACAATCGAAGGGGCAGAGTCCTCATTGCTTGAAGAGACGTCCTCCTCTTCGCCCGAAGGGCCTCCTGTAGGGCCGCAGCCCAGGGTCAGGCACGCCAGGGCGGCCAGAAGGACATCGAGGCGGAACGCTGGACCGGTCTTCATGCCGGAAAGGGTAGTACAGAAGAAAAGGCGGCCGCCATGGATTTCATGCCGGAGGCGGGAGAACCGATCGCATGTTCCTGCCGTGCTCTCCTTCCGGATTGTACCGGCTGGAGCGGCAACTGCATGGAGCGTCTGCCTGGACGGCATGGAGCGGCTATCCGGACCGGACACCCAGGGAGCCTTGCAGCCAGCGCGTCTGGACGGCCCGCGCCTAGCCTGGCCTCGTTCCATGGCGAGGCTGGAGCGGCAAGGAAAAGAGTTCGTGGGGCGTACTGGCTGCAAGAAGGGGAGCATGGCCGGAGGAGGGGCCGCCCGAAACCCGGAAGCCTCCAGCAGGATCCATCCTGAAACTGTGCAGGCACTGAGCCGCCGCCTCTCATTCGAAGCCGCTGCCGAACAACCGGCGGAGCCATACGAGACCGGGCCGTGTTGTGGAAGCCGCAGATCCTTCGGAACAGGGCGCCGAGGGTGGCGATGCAGGCAGACAGCAATCCAGCGGAACCGCTGCGCTTCGCCCCGATGCCCATGGTCCAGCCTGCTGAGGCACAGGAGAGGAAGCAGCGGTTGCGAAGGGAGCCGTCGGACAAGCGGGGATCAGCCGGAAGATCGCGGTGGGAATCTCCTGCCGGGAAGCGCCGGACTCGATTGAAGGCCTCCGCCTGGATCGCCGCCCATCGCTGCGTCCTGTTCGATCCGGAGGTCTCCCCGGAAACGGAGATCCGGCGGCTGCCAACGAGATCCTCCCTCCCCTGGCCAGGCAGTGGAGAGGGGATCCGTCCACCCCGGAGGGCGGACTCCAGCGGCTGGCAGGGACAGCGCCCATTATGTGGTTCCCCCTGAAAGCCGCGTCCGGTTAGCCTCGCCGGACCTGTCGATGGGAAGCCTGATGGACAAAGCGCGCGACCGCGCCAGGAAGCTCCTCGAGATACCGGATCGTCCCGCATCCATCGGACTCAAGAAGTACCACCGCTTCCTCAAGCTGGAGTCCCACCGGCTGCGCATCGCCCACCGCGGCGGGGAAAGGGGCCTGGTGGTGGCCCGGACCCGGGCGGGGATCCTGGACCTGGCTGTGGAACAGCTCTACAAGGAGGCCGGCCGGGTCCTGCCCCGCCCCGAAGGGGATCCGACCCGGCTGGCACTGGTGGCCTACGGGGGCTACGGCCGGGGCACCCTCAATCCCTGCAGCGATCTGGATCTGATGCTGCTCCACGACCGGCCCCGGATCGAGAAGATCACTCCGCGTCCCTGGGCCCTGGAAGTGGGCGAGCGACTGTTCCTGGCCCTCACCGATCTGCGCCTCAAGATCCTGCCGGTCACCCGCTCCATCCCCGACTGCCTGGCGCTGGCCAGGAACGACATGCAGTCCAAGACGGCGCTGATCGAGACCCGGCTGGTGACCGGAGACCGGCCCCTCTACGAGGAGTTCTGCCGAGCCATCCTGAGCAAGTGCGTTGTGCGTCAGGAACGCAGCTATATCCAGGCCCGGCTGGAGGACCAGCAGGAGCGGCGCAGGAAGCACGGCAACACCCCCTACATGCAGGAGCCCAACATCAAGAACGGATGCGGCGGCCTGCGCGACTACCAGAACCTGCTCTGGATCGCCTTCTTCAAGAAGCGCTGCCGCACCATGGAGGATCTGCTCGAGCAGGAGCTGGTCAGCCAGGGAGAGTACGGCCAGCTCACCCGGGCCTACGACTACCTGATGAGGGTGCGCACCGAGGTGCACTACCTGACCGGACGCCCCGAGGAGGTGCTGCGGCGGTCGCTGCAGCCCCGGGTGGCGCACTTCCTGGGCTTCACCGACCGGTCCCCCTCCCGCCGCCTCGAGGAATTCATGCACCGGGTGTACGCCCACCTCCGAAACGTCTACCTGCTGAGCCGGATCCTGGAGGAGCGGATGGCCCTGTTCCCTCCCGGGCGCCTGCTGCGCCTGATCCAGTTCCGCAAGCCGGTGCGGCAGGACGGCTTCCAGTTCGAGGAGGGCCGGATCCGCCTCGACAACCCCCGGGCCTTCCGGGAGCAGCCCCGGCGCCTGATGCGGGTCTTCCGCCACGCCCAGCAGAGGGGCCTGCGCCTCCATCCCGATCTGGCCTACGCGATCCGCGCAAATCTCTCCCTGGTCGACAAGTCCTTCCTGAGGGACGGGAACGTGCGGGAGACCTTCATCGAGATCCTGAACCAGAAGGGCGACGTGGGCGGATGCCTGCGCACCATGCACGAGACCGGGCTTCTGGGAAAGTACCTCCCCGAGTTCGGCAAGCTGACAGGACGGGTGCAGCACGAGTTCTACCACATGTACACCGCCGACGAGCACACCATCGTCTGCCTCGAGCAGCTGGACTCGCTATGGCAGTCCCGCGACGAGTCGACCAAGTACTACTCGCGCATCCTGGAGCATCTGGACCGCCCCTGGCTGCTCTACCTGGCCCTGATCCTGCACGACGCCGGAAAGGCCTCCCCGGGCAAGCGCAGGCACACCCAGGCCGGAGGAGAGACGGCGCAGGCCGCTGCAAGCAGGCTGGGACTGCCCAAGGGAGACGCCGGCACCCTCGCCTTCCTGGTGGAAGAGCATCTGGCCATGGCCCAGATCTCCCAGCGCCGGGACATCGAGGATCCGGCCATCATCGCCTCCTTCGCCGAAAGGGTGGGCGAGAGCGAGAGGCTGGACATGCTCACCCTGCTCACGCTCAGCGACTCCCTGGCCACAAGCAAGGAGATGTGGAACGGCTTCAAGGACACCCTGCTGCGCACCCTTCACCACCAGGCCCACCTGTACCTGACCGGGGACACCACCCAGCGGATCGCGGCCCAGAAGCTGAGGAGCCGGATCAGGGAGGAGGTGGAGAAGGGGATCCCGGCCCGGATGAACCCGGACGAGGTGGCCGCCCACTTCCGGAACCTGCCCGACCGCTACTTCCGGATCCACACCGCCGGCGAGATCGCCGAGGACCTGGGCCGGGTGCACAAGTTCCTGCACCGGCAGGCGCGGCTCGACACCCGGCTGCTGGAGCCGATCCTCTCCTGGAAGAGCAGTCCCAACCGGGGCTATACCGTGCTGAAGATCGTCTCCTGGGACTACGCCCGTATCTTCTCCCGGCTGGCCGGGGCCCTGACCGCCTCGGGGATCCAGATCCTGGGCGCCCAGATCTTCACCCGGGCCGACAGCATCGTGCTGGACACCTTCACCCTGGTGGACGCGGTCTCGGGCGCTCTCATCACCCCCAGCCGCCGCGAGCTGTTCCAGGAGACCGCCACCCGCATCCTCTCCGGCGAGTCGGAGCCCAAGGACCTCATCGCGCACGCCCCGCGCACCCCTCCCCTCTACCATTGCCTGGAGGGGGAGCAGATCCCGCCCCGGGTCGAGTTCGACAACCGCACCTCCGAACAACGCACCATCGTGGACATCGAGGCCGAGGACCGGCCCGGTCTTCTCTACTTCCTGACCGCGGCCTTCAACGAGATGGAGCTGGACATCTCGTTCGCCCGGATCAGCACCGAGCGGGGCGCGGCCATCGACAGCTTCTACGTGAGGGACAGGAACGGGGAGAAGATCCGGGAGAAGGGGGCTCTGGACCGGATCCGCAAGCGGCTGCTGCGGGCCATTCGCAGCACTCCTTCGGCCATCGCCCGCTGACCGGCAGCGGCCATGACTTCCAGCAAGCTCCCTCCCAAGACGCCCATGCCCGATGACGCTCCCCAGAGGCCCCTGCTCCGCATCGCACTGATCCTGCTGGCGGTCCTGATCCTCGACCAGTGCACCAAGCATCTGGTGCAGCAGTTCCTCAAGCTGGACGATCAGTACATCCTGCTGGACGGCTTCTTCCGCCTGGTCCACTGGGGCAACACAGGGGCCGCGATGAACCTGTTCCCCGACAGCAACACCTTCCTGGCTGCGCTGGCGTCCGTCGCCTTCTTCGTCCTCTTGTTCAACCACACCTGGTTCCAGTCCCACCGCAAGGCGGGACAGGCGGCGCTGGGCCTGATGCTGGGAGGGATCCTGGGCAACCTGGCGGATCGCCTCCGCACCGGCCATGTGGTCGACTTCATCTACTTCTACGCCTACCAGCGAGACGGGGGCGAGGTCGGCTTCCCGGCCTTCAACATCGCCGACAGCGCCATCTTTTCGGGAGTGTGCCTTTTCATCCTGATCAACTGGGAGGCCTCTCCCAGGGACAAGGCCTGAGGACGGGAGATGGAGCAGCCGCTGGTCTGCCTGGCAGGTCCCACCGCGGCCGGCAAGTCGGCCCTGGCCATGGCCCTGGCCCAGGAAGCCGGGGGCGAGATCGTCTCGGTCGATTCGATGCAGATCTGGAGGGGCCTGGACATCGGAACCTCCAAGCCCTCCCCGGCCCAGCGCCGGCGCATCCGCCACCACCTGATCGACATCGCCGATCTTTCACAGTCCTTCGACGCCCACCGGTTTGTCCTCCACGCCCGGGAAGCCATCGGTTCTATCCGCCGTGCCGGACGGCTTCCCGTCCTCTGCGGCGGAACCGGCTTCTGGTTCCGGGCCCTGCTCTCCGGCCTCGATCCCCTGCCTCCCCGCGATCCCGAGCGAAGCCGGCAGCTGGAACGTGTCCCGCTGGAGGAGCTCCTGGAAGAGCTGAGGAGCCAAGACCCGCTGCTCCATTCCAGGATCGACCGGAAGAACCCCCGGCGGGTGATCCGGGCCGTGGAGATCCTCCGCGCCACCGGCGTCCCTCCCTCGCAGCTCCGAAGGACCTGGTCCAAGCCCTCCCCCCAGGAGACGCCCCTCCTGGTCCTTCACCGCAGCCCCGGGGAGCTCCGCAAGCGGATCGACGCCCGAACCCGGTCCATGATGGAAGAGGGGCTGGTGGAGGAGACCCGCTCCCTCCTCTCCCGGGGACTCAGGAGCAACCCCGCCGCCTCCCTGGCCCTGGGCTACCGTCAGGCGATTCGGCATCTGGAGGGAGAGATCTCGCTTGCCCGATGCCTGGAAGAGATCAGAATCGCCACCTGGCAGTACGCCCGCCGCCAGCTCTCATGGTTCCGCAAGCAGTCCCCCGCCATCTGGATCGATCTTGGAAGAGCCCCCCAGGAACAGATCCTGGATGAGATCCGGAACATCGTCCCCGATCCCCACTCCCCCGATCCCGGCCCATGAGAGCGCTCAGATCCTTCTCCGTCTTCGGACGGGAGACGCTGGCCAACTTCCGGAAGACCGGCGCCCTCTGCGCCAGCAGCCGCTGGCTGGGCCGCCGGATGGCCTCCCACATCCCCGCCGGCCATCCGGGACCAGTGGTCGAGCTCGGGGCCGGGACCGGATCCATCACCCGGGGGCTGCTGGACAGGGGGATCCCGCCAGCCCAGATCTATTCGGTGGAGCAGTCCCCGCGCCTGGCCAAGCACCTCCGGGAGCAGTTCCCCGCGATCCATGTGCTCCAGGAGGACGCTTCCCAGCTCCAGTCCCTTCTCCGGGATCGTGGGTGCCCCCAGGTGCGCTACATCGTCTCGAGCCTTCCCTTCCTCACCCTGCCCGCCGAAGTGGGCCGGGCCATCCGGGAGCAGCTCTCCAAGGTCCTGGAGAAGAGCTCGGGAAGGCTGGTCCAGTTCACCTACGACATCGCCGGCCTGCGCCCATCCCCCTTCCCGAGCTTCGAGCAGGTCGGATCCTCGGTGGTCTTCCTCAACCTCCCGCCCGCCCGGATCAACGTCTTCCGCCTTCCCGAGCCCCCTTCCCTTCCCGTCGCTCCCGAGCTTTCGGGTTTGACAGGCCCCGGAAGACGCTGCTAGGTTTCGGGTAACTGAGGGGGCGCACTGGCTTCGACCGGATGGATGCGCCAGGGGCTGCATGCCGAGGATGGTTCGTTGGCCTCGTAAATCACCGGACCGAAAGACAAACGCTAACGAGGAATTAGCTCTCGCGGCCTAAGCGCCCGAGCATCGTCCTGCCGACACCTGCTAGGCGGGAGCGATGTGGCAGCAGGTTTGGCCGACTCGTGGGGACTGCGCACGACACGCTGAAATCCTTTCATGCAGACTACGCTGTGGGCAGGCCGCGCCGGGGCGGCAGCGCATGGCGGAAAAATCCACCCCGGACAAGCATGTAGAGGTTCCTAGGCTGGTCTGCACGGGACGCGGGTTCGATTCCCGCCGCCTCCACCATCTTCGAGTTTCCAAGCCCCTGGAAGCTCACGGCAAAGAGCGATCAGCGGCGGTTCCTTCGAATCTGGAGCCAGCGATTCGCTTGGCGGCCGGGCATCTCGCCGCATCGCGCTATGGCCGGACTTTGCATCCCTTGCGGATATGCGTTTGGGGGTGGAACCGCCCACAGACGCCCACGATCCAGGAAACCAAGCGCTCGAAAGACCAGCGAGCAGCCTCGGAAGCTCCACGCCCGCGACGGCCTGTACCTGCCGGTCAGCCCAGCCGACGGCGAGAACTGAAACGGCAGACACCGCTTCGATAGGAAGGAGCAAGCCTCGGTTTCGGACCGCATCCCAAGACCGGCCTGGCCGAGGCCCGCAAGAGATGGCTTGCCGCACGCAAGCTCCATGCCCCCTCCCCGGCCAATCAGGCGGAGAAGCAGACATCCTAATCGGCAACGCCCTGCCGCCCCGCCAAGGAGCGGCAGACGCGCCGGATGTCCGGATGAGCAAAGAACAGAGCCTCCCAGATCTGGCGCCCGTTGGAGATCGGCATCCTGCCGAACCTTGGCCCCCCGCCCAATCGGCAAGATCCAGCCTCGAGCGGTCATAGCCCTGTTCGAGGGCATCAAGGATTGAGGCTCCTGCGAGATCGCCACGCGCATTCTTCAGCGCTTGCGGGCTGTTTCCTCCCTCACGGTCGCGCCCGGCTACAGCAAGATCGATCCTGCCGACGAGATCCACAATCGCCTGAATCCAGCAAGGAGGATCGGCAGTCCGCTCTCGCCTCGGAGGAGCTGCCAACGTTCCTGCGATCACTCGAGACCTGCCGAGGCGGCGCAGCAGCCCAGCTCGAAATTCGACTGACGATTCTCGCCCTGGAGCGAACGAGCATGGTTCGCGAAGCGAAGCGGGTGAAGCTCGACCAGGAAGAGTGCGTGTGGACAGTCCCAGGTGATCGCATGAAGAACCAGCCCCAGCCGCAGCATCCGCTCGCCACGATCGACGCCAAGGTCCGGCTCGTCCCCAACGACGAACGTGCCCATGACAAAGCTCCGGTATTCCGCGTCCTTGTCGGCATCGCCCGCATCGGCGACGCCTGGGATGCCCGGAGGACGGGTGATCACCCGAATCACCAACTTCGCGTCCGTCTCGACGAACCAAGCCTACCCGAGCCTTTCGTCGCCGGCCTGTTCTTTTCCGAAGAGGGTGACCGGGCTCAGATCGTCTGGAACATGCGGCGGGACTGGCAGTATGAGCGCCATACTCGTGGTCGAGCTGTCTGGTTCCGGTTGCAGGGGATCGGGAGGCGTGACACAAAGTCTCGGCATTTATGTGTAATTGCCGAGCATGCGAAATATGGCAGGAACGGCTCAAGGAACGCTGAAGGATCGTGCGGTCACCGTAGCCAGGAAGCGCGGCATCGCACGTGCACGCGACTTCGAGGCGGCGGGCATTCCGCGCGCCTACCTGCGGAAGCTTCAAGATGAAGGCCTCATTTTCCGCATGGGGCGCGGCCTCTATCAGCTTGCCGATGCGGAATGGTCCGAGTCCCACAGCCTAGCCGAGGCCGCTCGGGCCGTGACCCACGGTGTTATCTGCCTGCTCTCCGCTCTCAGATTCCACGAACTCACGACGCAACTGCCACATCAGGTGTGGATGCTGATCGGCCACAAGAAGTGGGCGCCTAACAACCCTCCGGTGTCCCTGCGCATCATCCGGGCCACCGGCGACGCCCTGACCTCCGGAGTGGACCAGCACATAATCGAGCAGGTGGAAGTACCTATCACCATTCCCGCCAAGACGGTAGCCGACTGCTTCAAATACCGCAGCCAGGTCGGCCTCGATGTCGCCATCGAGGCGCTCAGAGACTGTCTCAGAAGCCGCCGCGCCACGGTCGATGCCATTTGGCATTTCGCCGCCATCGATCGCGTGCAGAACGTGATGCGGCCCTATATCCAGGCCATGGTATGACCCCGAAACCTCCCTCAACCCAGAACCACTGGAACCGTCTTCTTCTCCACCGTGCCCCCCCCCACCTCAGGCATCCCCAAGTGGATCGAATGCTGGAACCTGAACCGGATCCTCTGCGCCTTTTGGATAGCGACCAGGGAGGAAGCGCTGCGCTTTCCGCTTCATCCAGGACAATCAGGCCGTCCAACGACCGATGCCTGTGAAGGCCAAGGACTGGAACGGCATCCTCGGAAAGCAGAGGCGACTCCCCCGGCTCACGCCCATGCAAACGGGCTCAGGCAGCTATTCCATCCAGGAAGTCCTCTCCTCAGGCAGCAGAAACCGATCAGCTCCTGCAAGTCCAATGGCGCCCCCGCTCAATCGAATATCAGCCCGGAGCAGTTTGAAACAAACGCCCGAACAATCTCTGTAGATATCAAAACCAACCCGGCTCACAAGTCCGCTCCGCGGCTGGCCGGGTTCTTCCACAAGCGAACCGTGAAGCGGTGATCTTCCGCAATCAGGTCGGGCTCAGTGCTATTGTGCGCCTTCATGCCAGGAATGATCTTGTTCCTTACGCCCATTCCGCGGGCCTCAACGTATCCGTAATCGCGCATGACATTGACCAGGGTCTGGTTGCGAGCATATCGCATGCCCAGTCTCATGCCTTCGGGAGTCACGGTGTTGGGCAATCTGCCCGGACTCTGCACTTCGATCCGATCGGAGAAGATGCTCAAAAGGATATCGGCTCCGGCGATGCTGTAGTCACGGTGAACGAGCGCGTTCACGACGACCTCGCGAATGACGGACTCCGGGTATTCCCAGCGGTCAATCCGCCGAGCACCCTCGAGGCGGGCCGTTGGAGTCGTGTTGCGACGGATGAAGTCCCACGCCTGCTCGACGAGGCCGCTTTCGACGATGGTTCCGTCCACAGCCTGCAACGGTACCAGCGGACCCCGTAGATCTTCGTCGGCGCGGGTTGCATAGTCCGGTTCCGAGCCGGGAAAGCAGATCGCGCGAATGCCCGACTGCGACACGTGCCGATTCGGGACTCCGCCGAAGAGCAACAAGCCGTCGATCGTGGCTACGTTCTGGTTTGCGGACGAAGTCATCAGGTCGATGTTTTGCAACAGCGTTTCCCAATCACCGCAGTCGCAGTCGTCCGGGGCCGTTCCACCAAGGACGCGGGTCAGGTAGTCGCGCAAACGGCGACGATCAAAGTCCTCCAAACGCGCTCCCGGCACTGGCTTCCGCCCGTAGTGCAATTGGCCTGCCGCCTGGAACATGCGCTCCATTTCCTCCCGGCTCGCCTCGCGCGAAGTGCTTCCGACACGTACGTAGTACGTTCTGTGGCGCTTGTGGACGCGAGCGTACGGCTTGTCCGGACCGCCCATGACTCGAACGGCGAGGACGTCCCGATCCGGCTCGACATCTCTAGCCCACGACAAGATCGGAATGATCGGAGGCTCGATCATCTCACGGCACAGTGTGCTGACCCATTCCTCGAGGTGCTCGCGAACCGTCCCGGAAACGCTCCCATCGTCCTCGACACCAAGCAGAACGGTACCGCCTTCCACATTGAGGAACGCTACGAGTTCTTTTGCCAGATCATGGTTCTGGACATCGTCCCGCTTGAACTCGAGCGTAGAATCCTCGCCGCTGCACAGCATTTGTGACAGTTCACCGAGAGTCATTCGCACCTCAGAATCCGTACTTCCTGCGTCGCCGTTCCGGAACCTGCCAATGACATTGAGACACTTGATCCGTCAATTGATCTAGCATTTCCACGCATCGGCAGGGTTGTCGCTGTGCTGGGCGGCGCCGCAGGTCCCAGCCAGGAGCTGAGGCCCCCTGCCCTCCAGGAATGCGACATCAGGTCCGATACAGGGGAGCGTCCCGGGCCCTCAGGGAGCGCTGGCCGAGAAAGCGTAGATCGTGGAGCTCTCGAAGGCGGTTCCGGGACGGAGCACCACCGAGGGAAACTCGGGATGGTTGATCGAGTCGGGAAAGTGCTGCGTCTCGAGGCAGACGGCCCGGTGGTCCAGGTGGTTGCCGGTGTAGAGCTGCATCCCGGGCTCGGTGGTGTAGACCTCCATGGAGCGTCCGCTGGCAGGATGGAGGAGCCGCGCCGCCAGGAAGGGCTCCGCCCCGGCCCCGTCGAGGACGTAGTTGTGATCGTAGCCGCCCAAGTGGGGATCCAGTTCCCCGATCCTCGCTCCAATCGGCGTGGGCCGGGTGAAGTCCAGCGGCGTGCCATCCACCGGAGCCAGCTCGCCGGTGGGGATCAGCTGGGCGTCGGCCGGAGTGTAGCGCCGGGCCAGGATATGCAGCTGGTGATCGAGGATCTTCCCTGAACCGGCGAGGTTGAAGTAGGCGTGGTTGGTCAGGTTGACGATGGTGGCCCGGTCGGTGGTGGCCCGGTAGTCGATCCGCAGGCGGTTCCGGTCGTCCAGGGTGTAGGTCACCTCCGCCTCGAGGTTTCCCGGATAGCCCTCCTCTCCGTCGGCGCTGGAGAGCCTGAGGCGGACCGAGGAGGAGTCGTTTCCGGGAGGCAGGGCCTCGCCCTTCCACACCCTCCGGGCGAAGTTCCGGCGTCCCCCGTGGATGTGGTTGGGCCCGTTGTTGGCCGCCAGCCGGTACTCCTTGCCGTCCAGGACGAAGCGAGCACCGGCGATGCGGTTGGCCACCCTGCCGATGACCGCGGCCGAAGCTCGGTAGCCCTGGCTGTACTCCTCGAAGGAACCGCTGCCCAGGATCAGGGGAACGCGCCTTCCCTGGGGATCGAGCATGGAGATCTCGGTCAGGATGGCTCCCAGCTCCATCGCCCGGACCACCATGCCATCCTGGTTGCGGAGAGTGAACCGCCTCACCAACTGGCCCTGGTCGGTCCTCCCGAAGCTCTCCTCCATCGATCGCGGCTCCTCCTGTCCCAGGCATGGAAGGATCATCGACAGGATCAGGGTTGAACGGCTTGGCCACATGTCGATAGCATTCCGGAGGCGTCTGGCCTGCGGCCCTGCCCGGAGGCCGCAAGGATCGGACGGATTCCCGTGCCGGGGCAAGCCTTTCCCCATCCCCCTTCCTCTCCGGAGCGCGTTTGAAACTGCTGGTCACATCGGATCTCCACTACAACCTGCCGCAGTTCGACTGGCTGGAGAGGGTGGCGCCCCGCTACGACGCGCTGGTGCTGGGAGGAGACCTGCTCAACATCGCCGGGTACCTGGACCTCGATCTCCAGATCACGGTGATCTCGGAGTACATCCGCAAGCTGTCCGAATCCGCCCTGGTGATGGTCTGCAGCGGAAACCACGACGGAGAGGCGCGGGACGCCTCGGGGGAGTTCGAGTCGCGCTGGCTGCGATCCCTCGGTTCCGGAAGGATCCTGGTGGACGGGGACATGTACCGGAGCCAGAGCGGCCTCTTCACCATCTGCCCCTGGTGGGACGGCGAGCTGTCAAGGGAGAGAATGGTGGCGATGCTGGAGGAGCACGCAAGGCAGGTGCAGGACCGGTGGATCTGGATCCACCACGCCCCGCCCGACGGATGCCGGGTGTCCTGGACCGGCAGGCGCCACAGCGGGGACGCCTTCCTCAACTCTCTGATCGAGCGCTTCTCCCCCACCCTGGTGGTCTCGGGACACGTTCACACAGCCCCCTTCTACGAAGCAGGGGGATGGCTGGACCGCATCGGAGCCACCTGGGTCTGCAATCCCGGTAGGCAGCCGGGCCCCGTCCCCACCACCATCCAGCTGGACCTGGATGCGATGAGCGCCGTCTTCGACCACAGCGGCGGCAGGGAGACGGCGCGGCTTCAGTGATCGGGCCGGATATCCTTGCGGTCGGGCACTCCCAGCCGGGGGTAGCGGTGGACCAGGAGGTTCAGGATCCGGTCCGTCATGGCCGCCTGGCCGCCCTGTCCCGAGTACTGGCGCTGGGCGTCCACCAGGAAGCGGACCGCCGAGGCCAGCCTCCCCGCCAGCAGCCAGGCGAGGTGCAGGGCGATGCCCGGATGCTGCTCCAGGAAAGGAAGGGGGGAGCCGATCCGGACCACCCGGCAGGGGCCGAGAGTCCGGACGCCCTCGATCTGGGGATCCCCCATCAGGGCGGAGACGGCTCCGAATACGGACCCTGGAGCGGACTCCCTGCCCACCACATTGCCGTCCCGGATCACCTCGAGGGAGCCCTCCAGAAGAAAGACCAGCCTGCCGGAGAGGGCCCCCTGCTCTAGAACCATCTCCCCGCCAGGGATCTCCTCCGAGGGCAGTCCCCCAGCCACTTCCAGCACCCGCTGCCTCGACTCGATCCCCGATGGCTCGCCTTCCTGCATTCCCGCTTCCTGGCCGCATTGTGGGCCGATCCCTCCCCAAGCGCAATCCCGGCCAAAAGGATTGGAACCGGCCGCTCTTCCTGCCAGCCTGCTCCTTCGCATGAGAACCGCCAGAACCCTGCTCGCACTGCTCCTGCCGCTGACCATCTCGATGATCCGGGCCGACTCGCACCCTAAGCCGTCCTTCTCCTCGCCAGTGGTCGATCTGGGGATCGTGGTCCGGGACCTGGACCGCTCGGTGGCCTTCTACCGGGACGTGCTGGGCTGCAAGGAGCTCGATGGATTCGATGTCGCTCCCGCCTTCGCCGCCGACCTGGGCCTCACCGACCGGCTGGGGCTGGAGGTCCGGGTGCTCTCCCCCGGCGGGGAAGGCCGGAGGACCCGGCTCAAGCTGATGTCCTTCCCCCAGAGGACCGGCGCCACCACCGACCAGACCTTCATCCACTCCTCCCTGGGCTTCAGCTACCTCACCTTCCGGGTCGCCGACCTGGACGCCTCGGTGGCGGCGCTGCGCAAGGCCCGGGTCAAGCTCGAGGGCAAGACCCCTCTCGAGCTGGGCAGCGGCGACTCGATCCTGGTCTGCCGGGATCCCGACGGCAACTTCGTGGAGCTGATCGGGCCCTACAAGGGCTAGCGCCCCGCCGCCCGGTCGTACTCCTCCTTGAGCAGGATCCAGTCCGACATGCGCTGCAGGTCGACGTCGTCGTCGCCCCGGGGGGAGTAGTAGTCCAGACGGTCGATATCCGGAGTGGTCGGCTCGACGAACTTCAGAGTCTCGGAATGCCCGTCGGCAAAGCTGAACACCCCGGAGTCGCCGTGCCTTGCGGCCGGGGCATTCTGCCAATGGCCCGGAGTGGTCCGGTTGCCGACCCGGATGGCGAAGTAGCCGTCGTCGATGGTGTAGGGGTTCTCGTCGACGAAGACCATGTTCTCGGAGGGTCCCGGCCAGCGGATATCCGAGATCTTCCGGTAGTCGGGATAGTCGCGCCCCTGCACCCAGTCGACGTTGCTGTTGTGCCGACCCTGGATCGAGTAGCTGCGGTTGCGGCGGACGAAGGGGGAGGCGTCGAGGGGCCAGCGGCGGTCGGTGGGGCACTGGTAGATGCCCAGGGAGCTGTTGTACTGGAAGAGCAGCCCGTTGCGGATCAGGTTCTCGTCGGTCATGCTTGCGGTGACGCTGTTTCCTCTGATGGTGCGGGTTCCGTCGATCCAGGAATGAGGACTGCCCAGGAAGTTGGTCACCAGCTTGCCTTCGTAGTCCACGGTGTAGAGGATCCAGCACAGCTGCAGCTGCTTGGTGTTGCTCAGGCAGGAGATGGAATGGGCCTTGTCCTTGGCCTTGCTGAGCGCCGGAAGCAGCATGCCGGCCAGGATGGCGATGATCGCGATAACCACCAGCAGCTCGATCAGGGTGAAGGCCCGGTGGTTTGGACGCAGGGAGGCAGCTTTCATCTTCGCCGGTCGGATCGTGGGAGTGCCAGGGCCGGAGGCTACCGGCCGGACCGGCGTCTGGCAAGCCGCCCCGGAAAGTGCGCCATCCCGGCCTTGGCCCTGCTCCTGTCGCTGGCCTGCGGCTGCTCCAAGCCCCCCTCTCCATCCTTCCCTGACGCGGTGCGCATTGCCCATCCGGGCAGCTGCGACGGATCGGGGGGCGTGGCCCTGGACCGCGACCTCTTCCTGGTGGCCAACGACGAGGACTGCTTCCTATCCATGTACCGGCGCCGGGGAGATCCCTCCCCGGCCGGGACCTTCGATGTCCGGAAGTTTCTGGACCTCAAGAAGAGCCAGGAGCCGGACATCGAGGGCCTGACCCGGATCGGCATGGTGGTCTACGCCGTGTGCTCCCATTCCCGGGACAAGGACCGCGACAAGCAGAAGGAGCGCCACCAGCTCTTCGCCCTGGAATGGAGGCCCCCCCGCCTCCTCCCCCTGGGACGCCCCTACACCGATCTGCTCGAAGACCTGGAGGAGAGTCCCCGCCTCGGGGATCTCGGCTTGGGAAAGGAGGCCCGCAAGCAGGGCCTGATCAACATCGAGGGGCTGGCCGCCACGCCGGAGGGGGAGCTGCTGATCGGCTTCCGCTCCCCGCTCGAGAAGGGGCAGGCCCTCCTGGTACCCCTGCGGAACCCACGCCAGGTGGTCGCCGGCGCCGCTCCCCGGTTCGGGGAGGCCTTCAGGATCCCCCTGGACAGCCGCGGAATCCGGGGCATCGAGGGGCACCAGGGCGACTACCTACTGGCCGGCGAGGATTCCAGAGGGCTTCCCGCCCTATGGCTGTGGTCCGCCACGAGCCCTCCAAGGCGCGTCCCAGCCGGACTCCCCCCCTCCTTCAACCCCGAGGCCGTGGTGCTCTTCGAGGACACCGGCCTCTCCGAGGTCCACCTGCTCAGCGACGACGGCAACCGGGCGGCCGGCAACGAGGACTGCAAGGACCTGAGCGAAACCTCGCAGCGGCGATTCCGCCGCATCGTGCTCGAACTGCCCTCCCTCTCGGAGAGGGTCCCCTGAGGCCCGCCCCGCCTTGGGCTTCCGGCAGTTCGGGAACGGCATCCCGGCGAGTCCGGGCGAGCTCCCCTGCCCGGCCAGGCCGAAGGCGCCTTCCTTCGCGCCCCGCTGGGGTTCCAGGCTTTCCTTGCGCCGGAGCGGGTAAAGCGTGGAAGCCCGAGGCGCGGCCTTCAGACCTCCCGGGGAGGCTCCTTGCGCACCTGCATCCCGTGCGGAGCTTCGCCCTTGCCGGGGCGGGACCTCTCGAGGGAACGGGCGGCCAGGGCGAGGAAGGCCTCCTGGCTGCTGCGGGGGGGCGCCCCCTCGGGAGAACCGAGGCTCCTGTAGCTTCCGTCGGGGCCGAGGATGCGGCACTTGGCGCTGTCGTTCAGGCACTCCTCGAGGATCTCCGCCGTCACCCGCTCCCGCAGGACGCCGTCCTCCAGGGGGAAGAGGACCTCGATGCGGCT
The DNA here is from genome assembly GCA_965221075.1 of Limisphaerales bacterium. Lineage (GTDB taxonomy): Bacteria > Verrucomicrobiota > Verrucomicrobiia > Limisphaerales > AAA164-E04 > UBA2970. The sequence continues at coordinate 1,030,056 of OZ244865.1, read as the reverse complement.
GAAGAAGTTGCGGGGCATCCAGTCGGCGCTGCCCACGTAGATCCGGGGCCGGCCGGCGTTCTCGAAGTAGAAGACGCGGCTGTGCTCCAGGAACCTGCCGACGATGCTCCGCACCGTGATGTTCTCGCTGAGGCCGGGAACGCCGGGGCGCAGGCAGCAGATCCCCCGGACCACCAGGTCGATCTCCACCCCCGCCTGCGAGGCGCGGTAGAGGGCCTGGATCGCCTCCTCGTCCACCAGGGCGTTCATCTTGGCGACAATGCGGGACGGAAGGCCCCTGCGGGCGTTCTCCGCCTCGCCGTCGACCAGCCCGATCATCCGGCGGTGGAGGTCGAAGGGAGCCACCAGCAGCTTGCGGGAGGGCTGGAAGCGGGAGATACCGGTGAGCAGGTTGAAGAGGCCGCCCACGTCCTCCCCCAGATCCTCCCGGGCGCTCAGGAGGCCGATGTCGGTGTAGATCCGGGCGGTGGTGGGGTTGTAGTTGCCGGTGCTCAGGTGGACGTAGCGGCGGATGCGGCTGCCCTCGCGGCGGATGACCAGGCACATCTTGCAGTGGATCTTGTAGCCCACCATGCCGTAGAGCACATGGATGCCCTCCTCCTCCAGCTTGCGGGCGGCCCGGATGTTGTTGTCCTCGTCGAAGCGGGCCTTCAGCTCGACGACCACGGTGACCTGCTTCCCCTTGCGGGCGGCCCGGGAGAGGGCCCGGAAGATCCGGTCGTCGGAGCCCGAGCGGTAGAGGGTCTGCTTGATCGCCAGCACCCGGGGATCGTCGGCGGCCCGGTCGATGAACCCGACCACCGCCGAGAAGCTCTCGTAGGGATGGTGGAAGAGGCGATCGCTGCGGGCGATCCAGCCGAAGTAGTCGCCCTCGGGCTCCGGACAGGGGGCCGAGAAGGAGGGGTAGCGGAGGCCGGGGAACCTTCCTCCGGGGTCCACGCCGGCGAGCAGGGTGAAATCCAGAGGCCCGTCCACAGGGTAGACGTCCTCGGCGCTCAGCCCCAGGAATCCGGTCAGCCGCTCCACCAGCCGCTCGGGGCAGCCGGTCTCGATCTCTAGCCGCAGGGCCGCTCCCTTGCGCCGGTTGTAGAGCTCCCGCTCCACCGTCTTGAGCAGGTTGGCCGAGGACTCCTCGTCGATGTAGAGCTCGCTGTTCCGGGTGATGCGCAGGCACCAGCTGCCCAGGATGCGGTTCCCGGGAAAGAGGTCGGAGAGGTGCCCGCGGATCACCTCCTCGAGCAGGATGTACCGGAGCTGACGGTCCTGCTCGGGGAGGGGCGCCAGGCGGGGCAGGATCCGCGGGACCTGGACGATGGCCAGCGCGGGCTCGGGCTCGCCCCGGCGGTTCATCTCCAGCTCCACCACGATGTTGAGGCTCTTGTTGAGCAGCTCGGGGAAGGGATGCGCCTGGTCGATGCCAAGCGGGGTGAGGACCGGGGAGACCTGCTCGGAGTAGTAGCGGTCCGCCCACCGCCGTTCCTCCGGATCCAGCCGGGCCAGGGGACGGAAGACGATCCCCTCCCGGACCAGGGCGGGCTCGATCTCCTCGCTCCAGGCCCGGTACTGCTCCCCGACCAGCCCCCCGATGACCTCCTCCACCCGGGCCAGGGCCTCGCCGGGAGCGAGCCCGTCGGGCGAGGGCTTGCGGATGCCCGCCTCGATCTGCTGCTTGAGCCCCGCGACCCGCACCTCGAAGAACTCGTCGAGGTTGGATGCGGTGATTCCCAGGAACTTCAGCCGCTCCAGCAGCGGATTGGAGGGATCCCGGGCCTCCTGGAGCACGCGGCGGTTGAACTCCAGCCAGCTCAGCTCCCGGTTGATGTAGCGCTCCCTGGAACTCATCGCTCCGCCGCCTCCGCTCCGAACAGCTCCCTCATCCTCTTGCGCACCCTGTCGGCCTCCCCCAGCGGGAGAAGGCGCCGCTGCTGGCGCCGCTCCACCGCCTCCAGAAGAGACTGCCAGTCCGCCAGGGAGGGGCGCTCCAGGGATCTCCACGGATCGAACCGCCTCTCCCTCTCGTGGAACCGCCACTCCCGGCCCACGCTCCGGGCCCGAACCTGGCGCCTCCGTCCGTCCTCGAAGCGCCCCTTCCATCCGATCTCCCCCTTGCTCACGGGACCTGGGCCTCCCCGGAGCCTTTTCCGCTCCACGGCGGCGAGGCATCCCAGCCGGCGGGAAAGCCCTTCCCGGCTGCATCGGCCAGCCGGCGGCCATCGGGGAAGCATGCCGCCAGGAGCCTCCGCGGGGCTGCGCCGGAACGGAGGCGGTCCGCCACGAAGCCCGTCGGAACCACGGCGCCGCGCTCCCGCGCCGAGCCGGCGGAGCGGATCGCCCCCTGGCTATGCCCGGCCCGACTTTCCGGCAGATCGCCCGGTCCGACGGGCGTCGCGTCCCAGAACCGGCCGCGGCGGGAGCCGAAGCCGCCAGCGGAGCGCGGGCGGAGCAGCGCCGGATTCGGCGCAGTCCTTGGCGGCCTTGGTCCCGAAAGGCTCCCGGAAGGCCGTGTTCCGCCTCTGTCCGGCAGGACCAGCCGAGCCGGGGCGGCCAGGGGCGGATTCTCCATGTCCATGGGCCGCTCGAGAATAGCCGGGCGGGGCGGGGATTCAAGCGATGCCCTGGCGGGCCGGGATTCCGCAGGAGCGGGGGGCGGCTGGCCGGCCCGGCGCTCCATCGCCTGGGCGCCGACGGCCCGAACCAAGGCAGGCTCCCTCAGGCCATGCCCGCGTTGACAGGGTGCGCCCCCGGCACCACCCTCGGGGCGTCATGAGCGCGACGGGAGGAGGGGCCCATGCCTGAGCAGTGCCTGGCCTGCGATCTGGGGGCCGAGAGCGGGCGCCTGGTCATCGGCCGCATGGCCCCGGAGACGGTGGAGATGGAGGAGATCCACCGCTTCGAAAACCGCCCCGTCCGCCGCGGGGACTCGCTCTGCTGGGATGTGGAGGCGCTCTGGGAGGGCCTGATGGAGGGGCTGGGCAAGGCGGCCGGGCTGGGAGAGGACATCCGGAGCATCAGCTGCGACTCGTGGGGGGTGGACTACGTCCTGTGGGACGGGGAGGGCCGGATCCTGGAGCCGGTTCGCCACTACCGCGACGGCCGCTGCGCCCGGGGGATGGAGCGGGTGCTGGAGCGCATCTCCTGGCCCGAGATCTTCGCCGAGACGGGCATCCAGCAGATGCCCATCAACACCCTCTACCAGCTGGGGGCCGAGCCTCCCGGGCGGCTGGCCGGAGCGCGGCGCCTGCTGGGCGTCGGAGACGCCTTCAACCACATGCTGGGAGGGAGGCCGGTCTCGGAGCTCTCCCTGGCCAGCACCTTCCAGCTGCTCGATCCGAGGACCCGGAAGTGGTCGCCCGCGGTCTGCGCCGCGGCCGGAATCCCTCCGGGACTGCTCCCCGAGGTGGTGGAGGCGGGAACCCGGATCGGCACCCTGGCCCCGGAGGTGAGGGAGCGCACCGGGCTGGGCCCCATCGCGGTGGTGGCCGGCTGCAGCCACGACACCGCGGCCGCGGTGGCGGCCGCTCCCCTGGCCGGAAGGGGCAGCGCCTACCTCAGCTCGGGCACCTGGTCGCTTCTGGGCGTCGAGCGGCGGGAGCCGATCCTGGACCAGCGGTGCCGGGACCTCAACTTCACCAACGAGATCGGGGCCGGGGGCTCCATCCGCCTGCTCAAGAACCTGGCCGGCCTTTGGCCCCTGCAGGAATGCCGGCGGCAGTGGGCCGCCCGGGGACGGGAGCGCTCCTACGGCACGCTGGCGGAGCTGGCCGCCGAGGCTCCCCCGCTGGCCTCGGTGGTGGACCTCGGCCATCCCTCCCTGAGCGCCCCGGAGGACATGCCCCGGGCCATCGCCGGGCTCTGCCGGGCCTCCGGCCAGGCGGAGCCCGGAAGCGACGGGGCCGTGGCCCGCTGCATCCTCGAGAGCCTGGCCCTGCTCTACGCGCGGACCCTGGACGAGCTGGAGGAGCTGGGCGGGGAGGACATCGGCGTCCTGAACGTGGTGGGCGGGGGCTCCCGCAACGACCTGCTCAACCAGCTGGCCGCCGAGGCCAGCGGCAGGACGGTGGAGGCCGGGCCGGTCGAGGCCGCCGCCCTGGGCAACCTGGGGATCCAGGCGGTGGCCGCCGGGGAGCTGCCCGATCTGGCGGCCATCCGGGCGCTGTCCGGAAGGGACCGCAGGCGCTTCGTCCCGCGGGGCGGGCCCGGCTGGGAGGAGGCCAGGGAGCGCTTCAGGGCGCTGGCGGGGAGCTGATCTCCAGAGCGGCCACCGCCAGGGCGGCGATGCCCTCGCCCCGGCCCAGGGAGCCGATGCGCTCGTGGGTGGTGGCCTTGATGCCGATGCGGGAGGGGGAGGCGCCGAGCAGGCCGGCCAGGTTCTCCCTCATCCGGGGGATGTGCGGGTTGAGGGGGGGCTCCTGGGCGACGATGGTGGCGTCGAGATTGGCCAGGACGGCCCCATGGCGCTCCATGCGGCGTGCGGCCTCCTCGAGGAAGATGCGGCTGGGGGCCCCCTTCCAGCGGGGATCCCGGTCGGGGAAGAGCTGTCCGATGTCCCGCTCGCCCAGGGCGCCCAGCAGGGCGTCGCAGAGGGCGTGGATCAGCACGTCGGCGTCGGAGTGCCCCACCAGCTTCCGGCTCCAGGGTATGGACACCCCTCCCAGGACCAGGCCGGCGCCCTCTCCCAGGGCATGGACGTCGTAGCCGATCCCGACCCGCGTCACGGGGACGCCGGCTCCGGGAGGGAGAGGAGCTCCTCCTGGGTCCAGGGAGCGGCGCGGCCCGCGACTTCGGCCCGGATGGCCTGGACCTGCTCGGCGGTCACCGGCGGGGCGCTGTTGCCCCATTCGCTCTGGCCGCGGACATAGGTGGCCAGCGCCGCCAGCTCCTCGTCGTCGGTGATCACGTCCTTCCAGGCCAGCATCTGGGTGGGGATGTTCCACTCCTCGCCGCTCACGGTGATGGGCCCGGCCAGTCCGTTGAGGATCACCCGGATCAGGCGGGCGGGGCTCTCGGTGTCGACCCAGTCGGATCCGGCCAGGGGCGGGAACTGGCCCGGCGTCCCCCTGCCGTCGGCCTGGTGGCAGACCGAGCAGTAGGTGCTGTAGGCCTGGCGCCCCCGCTCGAAGCGGGGATCGAGGCTGGAGAGGGGCTGGAGGGCGCCGACCTCCCGGTAGGAGGCGAAGGGCGGGTAGACCCGGGGATGGAAGCCGCCCGCCTGGAGATCGAGGAAGAGCAGGGCGACGAAGCCGAGCAGGAAGAAGCCGACCCAGAACAGGATGGGAAGGGGCCGGTCGGGCTCGGGGCCCGGCTCAGGGGAATGGCTTCCGGTCATTGTCCTTCTTCCTGGGTCTGCGTCCCGGGCTCCAGTCCCGGGGCCTCGAAGAGGGGCTGGTCGACCCGCAGGCTGCTTAGGTAGGCCGCCAGATCCCGGGCCGCCCGGGTGGGGATCACCCCGTGGGAGAGGCCGGGATGGCGCAGGACTCCCTCCTTGCGGAGCGGCGCCCGCTCCGGGTCCTCCTTCTCGAACAGGAAGGGGTAGGAGGGCATGATCGAGCCGGGGTCGAACAGCCGCGGCTGGTAGAGGTGCAGGAGCAGCCGCTCGGGGTCGGGGACGCGGGAGCCCACGTTGGACAGATCGGGCCCGATCCGCACCAGGCCGGGCATCACCGTGGCGTCGAAGAGGAAGTCCCGGCCCACCGTGCGGCGCGGCCCCCAGCGCCCGATGTCCCCCCCGCGGGGATGGACGACGCGCCGGGCCTCGACGCCCATCTCCTGCCACCGGGAGACGCTCCGCCCGGCCTGGCGCAGGTCGAGGCCCTCCTCCAGGGTGTGGGGAGTCCCGGGAAGCGGATCCCCCAGCAGGGCCACCGCCCGGGCGGTGTTGGTCCCCCAGTCGTCGGCCACCACCGAGAAGTCGTAGCCCTCCTGGGCCACCTGCTGGGTGTGGCAGCTGTGGCAGGCCAGCTGCCGGTAGATCTCCAGCCCCCGCTGCGCCTGGCCGCTGCGGGCCGCCGGGAAGGTTCTTCCGGTGGCCTCGTCGGTATCGGGAACCTCGCCCCGCGAATGGATCTGGGGCAGCTGCACGAAGGCGAGCCAGGAGCAGAGCATCGCCAGCAGCGCTCCCAGGTAGACGGTGAAGCCTCTCATCGCCCGTTCCGGTCCATGACCACCGCGGCCGCCCGGGTAACCCACCCGCCGGGGCCGCAGCAGAGGGTGCGGCAGGCCAGGCCGCCCAGGTTCCTCATGTAGAGCAGGCCGGAGGCCAGCAGGAGCAGCAGGCCCAGGATCTCCTGCCTGAGGTAGAAGAGCGTGATCTGGTAGGCGGAGCCGTGCGGCACCGCCGGATCCCCCATCAGGCCGCCCTGGATCTCGCCGCCCCGGAAGCGGGTCAGAACCAGCAGGAGCGTTCCCAGGAAGGCCAGCCAGAAGTGGAGCCCCATGGCCCGGGCCGGGAGAGGCTCCCCCCCCAGCGCACGAGGCGCCAGGAGGTAGGTGGCCCCGAAGAGTACCATCGCCACGCTGCCCGACAGCCACAGGGCCTCCATCCCCGGCTGCACCAGGGTGAACTGGATGTGTCGGGCCAGCAGCGGATTGAGCGTCTGCAGGGCGGCGTGGAGCAGGAAGGCCAGGGCGCCAACGGCCACGAAGCGGTGGGCCCGGTCGCGCCAGAGGGCCTCCAGCGCCCTTTCCCGGCCGGCCGCGGCCAGCGCCTGGCCGAAGTTCCAGGCCAGCGCCAGCAGGGCCAGGGCCACGAAGAAGGAGGAGGCCGCGCCCAGGGCGGAGATCCAGGCGGGGACCGGGGCGCCGGGCAGCACCCGGGCGCTCCCGGCGAAGGCCACCCACAGCCAGAAGGCGAAGCGGCAGGCCTGCCGGCTGGGAAGCGGCGCCCCCAGGCGCTGCGGGAGCAGGTGGACCGCGGCCCCCAGCACGATGCCGCCCAGCGCCACGTTGAGCAGGCCCGAGGAGTACCACTGGGCCACCGGGATCTGGGCCGTCCCCCTGGCTCCGCCGCCGTGCAGGACCATGGCCGCCGCCGAGAGGATCCAGGGGAACCACAGCAGCGCCGCCATCAGGAACCAGTGGGCCGGCTCGAGGGCGGACTGGCGCCGCTGCCACAGGGTGGCCAGGGCCGAGGCCCCCACCGGCAGGTAGGCGGCCAGCAGGATCCACGCCGCGTAGGAGGGAAGCTCGAACCAGCGGTAGGGCAGGACGTCGCCGGCCAGGATCCCGGCCGCGGCGGCCACCAGCCCCACCTGCCACAGGACCGCTCCCAGGAACACCCAGGCGGGCCGGGCCACCGGGGCGCCGCCGCTGCGGGACAGGAGCAGCAGGGCCGCGGCCCAGGCGGCGGGAAGGGCGAAGCCGTAGGCCAGGGAGAGGTTGGCCAGCGCCTCGATCCGCCCGAAGGTCAGCCAGGACCAGCCGGACAGGAAGTCGGGCGAGTGGTAGCGGAAGGAGTTGAGCAGGCAGAGCAGGAGGCCCAGCGCCAGCCATCCGGCCGCCTTCCACAGGAGGAACAGGACCGGGATCCGGCCCGAGGCCTCCGGCGCCACGGCTTTGTCGGCGTCGTTCATGCGGGCAGTCGTCTCACTCGAAGGGGCTGGGGGCCGGTTCCGGGGCGGGCGGAGGCGGCGGAGGGGCCATCGTCCCGGCCCTCCGGACCATCTCCCGGCGCGCGGCGAGCGGATCCTCCCATTCCTCGGCCACCCTTTGCATCGCCTCGCCGATGGGGATGCGCCAGATGCCGGCCTCCTCGTGGATCCGGGCGTAGCCGGCCAGGGCCGACTCCGACTGCCGCACCTCCTCCAGGATGGCATGGCGCTGCCTGGCCCGCTCCGCCCCCAGAGGCTCGGGCGTGGCCGCCGGACGGGCCCACCACACCACCAGGACCATGGGCAGGAGGGCCGCCATGGAGATCAGGAACCGCAGGGCGGCGCTCCCCGCCTCCCCGCTCCCTGCCCGGACGATCCTCATCGGAGGGCGCCTCCCTTCTCCTCCTCGCGGCGCCGGGCGGCCTCCGATAGGGGCTCGACGTACACCCCCAGGGCCTCGGCCATGCGGGGATCCCGCCGGGGATAGGGGCTGTGGGCGGCCAGGTCCCTCAGGAAGAAGCGGGCCAGCAGGCCGCCCATGAAGCAGATCGACCCCAGGGCGAAGAGCAGCGCCAGCAGCTGCAGGCCGGCCCCGGAGGGCAGCCCGACGGCCGGCATCACGTTGAAGGCCATGTCGGCGTAGTGCATCGCCCAGGCCCACAGGCACAGGGGGATCATCACCGGAAGGCAGGACTTGGCGTCGATGCGCAGCAGGGCCAGGAAGGGAAGGAAGAAGTGGCCGAAGATGATCAGGAGCCCCACGTTGTGCCAGGCTCCCTGGTCCCGCTTCACGAACCAGTAGGTCTCCTCGGGGATGTCGGCGTTCCAGATCAGGAAGTACTGGGAGAAGGCGATGTAGGCGTAGAAGACGGTGAAGGCGAAGAAGAGGGTCCCCAGGTCCTTGTAGGTGGAGGGCCGGATCACCCCCTTCAGGTGCCCGGCGCGCTCCAGCGCCAGGGCGATCAGGTAGGCCGTGGCCAGGGTGGTCCAAACGCTCCCGGCGAAGTAGTAGACGCCGTACATGGTGGAGAACCACTGGTGCTCCAGAGACTTCATGAAGAAGAAGGCGGCCCCGGTCAGGCTCAGCGCGAACAGGAAGATCCCTCCCGCCGCGTAGCGGCGCATGCGGTGCGTGCAGCGGGCCGCGCCGTCCCGGTCCTGAAGCAGCGACTCCCGGCGCAGGGAGCCGGCCAGCCACCGCCAGAGCAGCAGCAGCAGGGCCGAGACCGCCAGGTAGGAGATCGGGTTGTAGAGGAACCACTTGAGGTGCCAGGAGTGGTCCTGGGTGTGGGACCAGGAGTAGATCCCGCCGAAGCAGGCCAGCAGCGCCACCGGGACGAACAGGATCGCCAGGGCGGGGATCTGGCAGGAGATGTGCTCCAGGAAGCGGCGCAGGGGCACCATCCAGCAGGCGTCGAAGAGGTGGTGGAGGATCACCAGGAAGAGCGAGCCCAGGACCAGGCTGGCGAAGAACATGAAGCTGGTCAGGTAGGTGGAGGCGAAGGCCTGGCGGGCCCCCTCGGAGAACAGGCAGGCGGCCAGCCCCAGCGCCACCACCGCGGCCCCGCCCTGCCACAGGCGATCGGGCCAGGGCGCCCAGCGCGCCAGATCCGGACGCGCGCCCTCCTTCGGTTCCTCGCTCATGGCTGCTCTCCGGCCGGATCCGCGGCGTCCTCCTGCTCCTCCAGGGCCCGGAGGAACGAGTCCCGGGCTTCCTCGGGGACCTCCTCCTCCAGCGCCAGGGCCGCGCGCTGCAGGGCCCGCAGGTAGGCGGCGATGGCCCAGCGGTCCCGGATCCCGATGTCGGGGCCGTAGGGCCCCATCAGGTTCTTGCCGTGGGTGATGGTGTGGAAGATCTCCCCCGGCGGCATTCCCACCAGCCGCGGATCGTGGAAGCTGGCCACCGCCACCATGCCGTAGCGGGTCGCCACCCCCCTGCCGTCCCCCAGGGCCCCGTGGCAGGGAGCGCAGTGGATGGCGTATCGCTCCCGGCCCCGCTCCAGCAGGGGAAGGTCCACCGGCACCGGGATGGCCTCGACGAAGTTGGTGGTCCCGGGCTCCATCCCGGTGTGCAGCGGGATGTCCTCCCAGGGGGCGCCGCGGGCCACGGTGCCCTCCACCTGGGGCTGGGAGCTGCGCCCGTTGCCGAAGAAGCCGCTGCCCGCCTGGGGCCGCAGCTTGAGCTGGCGGTCCATGTCGGGGAAGATCTCCAGGGGCGGGTCGGGCGAGCGGCCGCCACGGAATCCGGCCAGGCTGGCCACCGCCACCAGCGCCAGGACGTAGACCGCAAGGAAGTAGCGCATCCCCCTATTCCTCCACGATCTCCACGTGCCCGCTGCCCGCCTCCTCCAGGAGGGCCCGGGCCTTGCCGTCCTCGAACAGGGGATCGCCGCTCTCGATCACCAGGTAGAAGCGGTCGTGGGTGGCCCCGGCGAAGCGCCGGTTCCTGAGCAGCGGATGGTGCAGCCGGGGCAGGCGGTTGAGGAAGAGCATCCCCAGCAGGGCCCCGAAGGCGGCCAGCAGGATGGTCATCTCGTAGCTGACCGGAAAGGCCGGAAAGGGGCTGTAGAGCGGCTTGCCCCCCACCGCGATCCCGTAGTCGAAGGAGTTCATGAACCAGATCATCAGGTTGCCGCCGAAGAAGCCGCACGCCCCGCCCAGGAAGGCGAACCAGCCCACCCGGGAGTTGGGGATGCCCATCGCCTCGTCCATTCCGTGGACCGGGAAGGGCGAGTGCACGTCCCAGCGGGTGTACCCCGCCTGGCGCACCCTGCGGGCCGCGGACATGGCCGCGGCCGGGGTGTCGAACTCGGCCAGGATTCCGTAGGCCTCTCCCTTCATGTCAGTGTCCTCCCCGGGGGGCGCCCCCCTCGGGATGGTGCGGATCGGCCGCCGGGGTGACCCCCTTGACCTCGGAGATGGCGATCAGGGGCAGGAAGCGGATGAAGAGCAGGAACAGGGTCATGAAGAAGCCCAGGGTGCCCACGTAGGTCAGCACGTCCACCCAGGTGGGCGAGTAGGTTCCCCACGACGAGGGCAGGAAGTCGCGGTGCAGCGAGGTGACCACGATCACGAAGCGCTCGAACCACATCCCCACGTTGACCAGGATGGAGAGGGCGAAGACCCAGGCCATGCTCCGCCGCACCTTCCGGAACCAGAACAGCTGGGGGCAGATCACGTTGCAGGAGATCATGATCCAGTAGGACCACCAGTAGGGGCCCAGGGCCCGGTTGCCGAAGGCGTAGCCCTCGTAGGGGTTGCCCCCGTACCAGGCGATGAACAGCTCCATGGCGTAGGCGTACCCCACGATCGATCCGGTGGCCAGGGTCACCTTGCACATCAGGTCGATGTGCCGCACCGTGACCACCTCCTCCAGGCGGAAGAGGGTGCGCAGCGGGATGATCAGGGTGAGCACCATCCCGAATCCGGAGAAGATGGCGCCGGCCACGAAGTAGGGAGGGAAGATGGTGGTGTGCCAGCCCGGCAGGATCGAAACCGCGAAGTCGAAGGAGACGATGCTGTGGACCGAGAGCACCAGGGGGGTGGAGAGGCCCGCCAGGATCAGGTACGCCTTCTCGTAGTTGCTCCAGTGCCGGTTGGAGCCGGTCCATCCCAGGGCGAATAGCCCGTAGCCGAACTTGGCGATCCACCGCTTGGCCCGGTCCCGCATGGTGGCCAGGTCGGGGATGAGCCCCATGTACCAGAAGAGCAGCGAGACGGTGAAGTAGGTGGAGACCGCGAAGACGTCCCACAGCAGCGGGGAGCGGAACTGGGGCCAGAGCGGCCCCATCGAGTTGGGCAGCGGGAAGAGCCACCAGGCGTACCAGATCCGCCCCACGTGGATGGCGGGGAAGATCCCCGCGCACATCACCGCGAAGATGGTCATCGCCTCGGCCGCCCGGTTGATCGAGGTGCGCCACTTCTGCCGCAGCAGGAACAGGATCGCCGAGATCAGGGTTCCGGCGTGGCCGATGCCGATCCACCAGACGAAGTTGACGATGGCCCATCCCCAGGCCACCGGATGGTTCAGGCCCCAGACCCCGACGCCCGCCGCGATCAGGTAGGCGATCATCAGGAAGGCCAGCGCCGCCACCGGAAGGCTGATCCCCAGGGCGATCCACCACCACAGCGGCGTCGGTCCCTCGATGATCCCGGCGATCCGGTCGGATATCCACCCCGGCGAGCGCCGGTTGAGCACCAGCGGTTCGCGCTCCAGCTCGATCGGCGGCGGCGCCACCGCCCCGCTCCCCTGCGGTTCCCCTGCCATGCTCAGTGGCCGCCTCCGTGCCCGGCGCCGCCGTTGTCCTTGTCGAAGGGATTGCCCATCTTCTCGGAGTACTCCTCCAGGCTGAGAGGATCCTCGCGGTAGTCCGGCATCTCCGGGTTCGGGTTGCGCACCCGGGCCAGGTAGGTGGTGCGGGGGCGGGTGTCGAGATAGCCCAGCACCGCGTAGTTGCGGGGGTTCTCCTTCCACCGGCTCACCCGGCTCTTCTCGCTGCCGGCCAGGTTGCCGAAGACGATCGCCTCGGCCGGGCAGGCCTGCTCGCAGGCGGTCCTGATGGTCCCGTCGGGCACCTCGGTGTCGCCCGAGTCCCGGGCCGCGACCTTGCGGGCGATCTTGGCCTCCTCGATGCGCTGGACGCAGAAGGTGCACTTCTCCATCACCCCCCGCATGCGCACCGAGACGTCGGGGTTCCTGGCCATCGAGGCCAGGTCCAGCTCGTCCTGCGGGCGCTTCGCCAGGGGTCCCTGGTAGAGGTCCTCCAGCGGGCGCTTGTTGTAGTCGAAGAAGTTGAAGCGGCGCACCTTCCAGGCGCAGTTGTTGGAGCAGTACCGCGTGCCCACGCAGCGGTTGTAGACCATCACGTTGAGCCCCTCGTGGTCGTGGACCGTGGCGTTGACCGGGCAGACGCTCTCGCAGGGGGCGCTCTCGCAGTGCTGGCAGAGCATCGGCTGGCTGACCACCTGGGGATCGTCGATCCAGGAGTGGTTCTGGTAGTCGGAGTCGGAGGCCAGGGAGCTGGCTCCGGCGCGCGCCTCGGCTCCCCCGGCGTAGTAGCGGTCGATGCGCATCCAGTGCATCTCGCGGCTGTTGGCCACCTGCTCCTTGCCCACGATCGGGATGTTGTTCTCGCTCTGGCAGGCGATCACGCAGGCGGAGCAGCCGGTGCAGCGGTTGAGGTCGATGGCCATCCCCCACTGGTGGGTCCCGCTCTTCAGGGAGGGCCTCTCCTCGTAGGGATGCTGGTAGAGCTCGGGGACTTCCTGGTCACCCACCTTGATGTGCGCCAGATGGGACTCCACTCCCATGTCCGAGGCGAAGCCGGGATTCTTCTCCCGGAACCGGGAGAGGTTGGCCTCCCGGACGATGGCCCGGCCCTCCATCGACCAGTGGTCCTGGGTGTGGGCCAGGAGGTGGCGGCTGCCTGCCGGAGCCATCGACGCCCCCGAAGCCAGGTAGGCTCCCTCCTCCCTCCGCAGGGGGTAGGCGTCGAAGCCCACGGCCTGGCCGTCGAAGCGGCCGATGCGACCGGTCATGCGGCGGCCGTAGCCCAGGGCCAGGCCCAGGGTCTGGTCGGCCAGGCCCGGCTGCACGAAGACCGGCCCCTCCACCGAGGCCCCTCCTGCCTCGATCCGGACCACGTCCCCGTTGGCCACCCCGGCGTCCTGCGCGGTCCTGCGGCTGACCAGGACCACGTTGTCCCAGGTCAGCTTGGTGACCGGATCGGGCAGCTCCTGGAGCCACCCGTTGTTGCTGTAGCGCCCGTCGTCCATGCAGGCGTCGCGGTGGAAGACCACCTCCAGGGAGCCGGACGGAGGAAGCGGGGCGTTCTCCAGCCTCCGGCGGACCTCGGGCCAGCGGACGGAGAGGGACGGAGCGGCGCCGGTCCCGGGCGGGGGGAGGAAGCCGTCGTGCAGGAAGCGCTTCCAGCCCTGGTCCCCCCCGGAGGGATGGTCCCGGTCGAAGGTGGCGCGCACCAGGGAGTGGCCCCGGGGATCGGGCTCGCCCAGCAGCCGGGCCGCCACCTCGATGTCGGAGAGTCCGCCGAAGAGGGGGGCTATGAGCGGCTGCACCGCCACCCGGGTTCCGTCCAGGGTGCGGGCGTCGCCCCATGTCTCGAGGAAGTGGGCCTGAGGCAGGTGCCATCCGGCTCCTTCGGAGGTCTCGTCCTGGTGGCAGCCCAGGCGGACCACCTCCCCGGCCTTGCGCTGCGCGGCGCTCCAGTCCAGCCCGGCGGGCGCGTCGTAGGCGGGATTGCCTCCCAGCACCACCAGCGTCTCCACCTGGCCGGCTTCCAGCCTCTCCCGGAGCTCGGCGATGGTTCCGGCCTCGGAACGGGCGTCGGGCAGGTACTCCACCGTCTCCCCCTCTCCGCCCAGCACGCGGTTGAGGAGCAGGGCGATCAGGTGGACCTCGAGGGGCTGGCGGTAGCCGGCCACCACCAGGGACCGCCCCTTGTGGGCCCGCAGGTCGGCCATGGCACGGCCGATCCACCCGTCCTGATCCTCCAGTCCGTCCGAAAGGCGCGCGAGCGCCGCGCGGAGCGGCTCGGAGATGCCGGGAACGTCCCCCTCCTGCTCGACGAGCCGGAGCAGCAGCGCCCCGGCCACGGCCGGGATCCGCCCCGCCTTGATGCGCAGGCGGTGATCGGCGCTGGAGCCGGTAAGGGTCATCAGGGCCTCCGCCACGTAGAGGCGGCTCATTTCGCCGGTCTCGTCCTCCAGCGCCCTTCCCCGGGCGAAGCCCCGGGTGGAGACCCGGGCGTCCTGCTCGTCGCCCAGGAAGTCGCAGTCCAGGGAGAGGATGCGCGCGGCCCTCTCGAAGCGGAAGCGGGGCCTGAGGGCCTCTCCGTAGGCCAGCCGGGCGGCCTGGGCCCCGAGCCCGAAGTCCACCGCCTCGTACTCGTGCCAGCCGGCATGGGGCAGCCTCTCGGCCCACAGCTCCCTCAGCCGCTGGCGGGTGGGGGAGCTGGAACGCGAGGCAAGGACCGCCAGGCCGCGCCCCTGCCGGGAGGCGTAGCGGGCGGCCAGCGAGGCGAGATGCTCCAGGGCCTGCTCCCGGGCCACGGGCTCTCCGTTCCTCAGCGGGCCCCTGGAACGGTCCGGGTCGTAGAGATCGAGGAGGGACGCCTGGGCGTGGATCTCGGTCCCCGACCCTCCCAGGGGATGCTCGGGATTCCCCTCCAGCTTGACCGGGCGTCCCTCGTGCGACTTGGCCAGGAGGGGGACGGCGCTGTCGCGGTCGGGCATCGCGGTGGCGAAGTAGCGGGCCACCCCGTGGACGTAGCCTTCGGGCATGCGGGTGAAGGGGACGATGGTCTCCTCGGGGCGCCGGCAGCCCGAGAGCCCGACCCCCGCCAGCAGCATCGACGCCGACATGAGCCGGACGAAGCCGCGGCGCGACAGCCCCTCAGGCAGCTGCGAGGCTCCCTCGGGGAACTCGCCCCCTCCGTCTTCGGGAGCCTCCCCCCGGAGCTCCCCGAGGTGGCGCCACCAGCCCCGCCGCGCCGGCGCCTCCCTGGGATCCTCCCCGCTCATCGATGGCATGCCGAACAGTTCACCAGGGACTCCACCTTCCAGTCGTGGACCAGCCTGTCCCCTTCCTCCCGCTGCAGCTGCCGGTTCTCCCGCGGATTCTCGCTGCGCTTCCAGTCCAGGTCGGTGATCCGGTCCAGGGGCCTGAGCTTCTTGGCCGGATCCCGGTGGCACTCGAGGCAGAAGGCCATGCCCAGGGGCTTGGCGTGGTAGACCTCGTCCATCCGGTGCACCTCGCCGTGGCACTCCACGCAGCTGATCCCCCGGTTCACGTGGACCGAGTGGTTGAAGTAGACGTAGTCCGGCAGCTTGTGCACCTGCACCCACTCGATCGGCCGGTCCGACTCGTAGCTCTCCCGCACCTGGGCCAGGCGGGGATCGTCCTTGAGCACCTGGTTGTGGCAGCTCATGCACTTGGAGGCCGAGGGCACGTTCGAGTACCAGGACTTCTCCACCGCCGAATGGCAGTAGCGGCAGTCCAGCCCCAGCTGCCCGGAATGCAGCGAGTGCGAGAAGCCGACCGGCTGCACCGGCTGGTATCCCACCCGGGTGTACTTGGGGGTGAAGTAGTAGGTCACCCCGGCCACCGCGGTGGCGCCAACCAGCAGCGCGGCCGCCAGGAGGCGGCCCGGCAGCCGGTTGGTCCACTTCGGAAAGATGTCCGACATTCTCTAGTTCGCGGAACAGCCGCAGCGTCCGGCAGGGTGGAGGCGAGGGTCGGAATCGAACCGACGGATACAGCTTTTGCAGAGCCGTGCCTTCCCACTTGGCTACCCCGCCCTCGGCCCGGCTCCCGGCCCCTTCCCGGCGCCTGCCGGAAGGAGGGATCGCCGCTCCGAACAGGGCCCATTATCCCGAAAGATCCCCCCCGGTCAACAACGCTTGTGAAAAAAATCACAAAATCGCCTTGACCCCCCGATCCGCCGCTTCTAGCCTGCCTCCAGCCTCAGGATTCCAGGTGGGGATCGGGAGGGGGCCGCCATGTCCGAGACCAGCGCCGAGATCGGCTACAACACCAAGATCGAGGGAGGCACGATCGTCACCCGGGCCGACGCGGTGCTCGCCTGGTTCCGCAAGAACTCGCTCTGGCCCATGCCCATGGGGCTGGCCTGCTGCGCCATCGAGCTGATGGCGGCCGGGGCCAGCCGCTTCGACATCGCCCGCTTCGGCTCGGAGGTGATGCGCTTCTCCCCCCGACAGTCCGACCTGATGATCGTGGCCGGCACGGTCACCTACAAGATGGGCCTGGCGGTGCGGCGGATCTACGACCAGATGGCCGATCCCAAGTGGGTGATCGCCATGGGGGCCTGCGCCTCCACCGGCGGCATGTACCGCAGCTACGCGGTGATGCAGGGGGTGGACAGCATCCTTCCGGTCGATGTCTACGTGGCCGGGTGCCCGCCCCGCCCCGAGGCCCTGCTCGACGCCCTGATCAAGCTGCAGGGGAAGGTTGCCCGGGAGCCGATCTTCGCCCGGGCCTCCTGACCGTCCCCTGGAGCCGATGAGCGACCAACCCAGCCGGTCCGCCCTGCTCCTCCGCGAGGCCTTCTCGGCCGTGGCGTCCGGGCCCGAGGTCTTCCGGGGGGAGTCCACCCTGGAGATCCTCGACGCCCAGTGGATCGAGCGGGTCTGCCGCGAGGCGCGCCAGGCCCTCCAGTTCGACTACCTGGTGGACATCACCGGGGTGGACAACCTGGGGGAGGATCCCCGCTTCGCGCTGGTCTACGAGCTGGCCTCGATCCGGAACCGGGAGAGCCTGCGGCTGGTGGCCCGGGTCTCCGAGGAGAGCCCCGAGCTGCCCTCGGTGGTTCCGGTGTGGCGGGGAGCCGACTGGCACGAGCGGGAGATCTGGGACATGCTGGGGATCCGCTTCGCCGGCCACCCGGACCTGCGCCGCATCCTTATGTGGGAAGGCTATCCCTGGCATCCCCTGCGCAAGGACTTCCCCCTGGCGGGGCGCCCCACCGACCTGCCCGACGTCGCCTTCTCCCGGGAGGCCCCCCTCGAGGGAGGGCCCTTCGCCTCCGCCCCCGGCGGCGCCACCCGGGAGCGCAGGGAGCCCCGGGCCCGGCCGTGAGCAGCGCCCGGAGCATAGAGGTCGCCGACGCCGCCTCCCGTGCCCGGGAGGCGGAGGACTTCGCCGGGGAGAGGATGACCCTCAACATGGGCCCCTCCCACCCCTCCACCCACGGGGTGCTGCGCCTGGTCCTGGAGCTGGACGGCGAGGTGATCCTGAAGGCCACCCCGGAGGTGGGCTACCTGCACCGGGGCGACGAGAAGATCGCCGAGGCGATGACCTACTCCCAGTTCATCCCCTACACCGACCGCCTCGACTACCTGGCCCCCCTGGCCAACAACGTGGCCTACGCCCTGGCGGTGGAGCGCCTGCTGGGGATCGACGGGCAGCTGCCCCCCCGCTGCCAGTACATCCGGACCATCTGCTGCGAGCTGGCCCGCATCTCGGCCCACCTGCTGGGGCTGGGAGCCTTCGCCATGGACGTGGGGGCGATGACCGTCTTCCTGCACACCTTCACCGAGCGCGAGAAGATCTACAACCTGATCGAGTCGCTCACCGGGGCCCGCTTCACCACCACCTACACCCGCATCGGCGGCCTCTTCCGCGACCTCCCGCCGGACTGGACCCGGGACTGCCGCCGCTTCGTCGACCAGGTGGGCCGCAGCTTCGACGAGACCGAGAGCCTGCTGACCCGCAACCGCATCTTCGTGGACCGGACCCGGGACGTCGGGATCCTGCCCCTGGACCTGGCCGTGGACTACGGGGTCACCGGCCCCAACCTGAGGGGATCGGGCAGCGGCTACGACCTGCGCCGGGAGCGGCCCTACCTGGTCTACGATCAGCTGGAGTTCGAGATTCCCCGGGGATCGGTGGGCGACTGCTACGACCGCTACCTGGTGCGCATCGAGGAGATGCGCCAGAGCGTCCGGATCCTGCGGCAGTGCCTGGACCGGCTGCCCGGCGGACCGGTGTCGATCCCCGACGGCAAGACGGTCCTGCCCCCCAAGGAGAAGGTGCTCACCGGGATGGAGGAGCTGATCCACCAGTTCATGCTGGTCACCCAGGGGGTGGACGCCCCCCCGGGGCAGATCTACTTCGGGGCCGAGAATCCCAAGGGGGAGCTGGGCTTCTACATCGACAGCCGGGGGGGCGGCGTCCCCCACCGGCTCAAGATCCGCGCCCCCTCCTTCGTGAACCTGAGCGTCCTGCCCCGGCTGCTGGAGGGGACCATGATCAGCGACACGGTGGCGATCCTGGGCTCGATCGACTTCGTCATGGGGGAGTGCGACCGATGAGCCTGGAGCTGCCCGAAGCCCTCGAGGGGCGGATCGACCGCCTGATCGGGAAGTACCCCCAGAAGCGCAGCGCCTCGCTGATGGTCCTGCACCTGCTGCAGGACCACCTGGGCTGGCTGCCCAAGGAGGCGGTGGAGTGGACCGCCCGGAAGCTGGACCTGGAGCCGATCCACGTCCACGAGCTGGTCACCTTCTACCCCATGTTCCGGGAGTCCCCCGCCGGGGACCGGGTGATCAAGGTCTGCCGCACCCTCAGCTGCGCCCTGGCGGGCGGGGGCGAGGTGCGGCGAAGGCTCTGCGAGCGCCTCGGCCTGGATCCCGGCGTCCACCACCTGCAGACCACCGGGGACGGCAGGTTCTCGGTCGAGAGCGTGGAGTGCCTGGCCGCCTGCGGAACCGCTCCGGCGCTGCTTCGCGACGAGGAGCTATTCGAGAAGGTGGATCCCGGAAGCCTGGACCGGATCCTGGAGGACGGGCGGGTGGCTGCCGGACATGGATTCGAACCATGACAAGCAGATCCAGAGACTGCTGTGCTACCGTTACACCATCCGGCAAGGGGGCGGACTGTGGATCGCCCCCCCGGCCTTGTCAAGCATCCTTCCCGCCCCTGAGCCATGCCTGAGGAGCGCCGCCTGATCCTGAAGCACGCCGACCGGCCGGGCTACGGCAGGGATCTGGACTCCTACCTCTCGGTCGGCGGCTACGGAACGCTCAGGAAGGCGCTGGCCCTGGAGGCCTCTGACGGCCTCTCCCCCCAGGAGCAGGTGCGCGAGGAGGTCGGCAAGAGCGGCCTGAGGGGGCGGGGCGGGGCCGGCTTCCCCTGCGGCCTCAAGTGGTCCTTCGTGGACCGCAGGAGCGGCAAGCCGGTCTACCTGATCTGCAACGCCGACGAGTCGGAGCCCGGCACCTTCAAGGACCGCCAGATCATCTACAAGGATCCCCACCAGCTGCTGGAGGGCATGATCCTGTCCTCCTGGGCCAACGGCGTCCACCTGGCCTACATCTACATCCGCGGCGAGTTCGCCGAGGGGGCCAGGATCCTGGAGCGGGCCCTGGAGGAGGCCCGCCGGGAGGGATTTCTGGGCAGCGACATCCTGGGCAGCGGCTACGGCCTGGAGATCCATGTGCACCGGGGGGCCGGAGCCTACATCTGCGGCGAGGAGACCGGGCTGATCGAGTCGCTGGAGGGCAAGCGGGCCTATCCCCGGATCAAGCCCCCCTACTTCCCCGCGGCTCTGGGCCTCTACCAGTGCCCCACCATCGTGAACAACGTCGAGACCCTCTGCGCGGTGCGGCACGTGGTGGAGATGGGGGGCGAGGCCTACGCCCGGCTGGGCACCCCCAACAACACCGGCACCCGCATCGTGTGCCTCAGCGGCCACGTCCGCCGGCCCGGCTACTACGAGGTGGAGGTGGGCAAGGCGACCCTGGGGGAGCTGATCCACCATCCCGCCTTCGGGGGAGGCCTGCCCGAGGGACGCTCCCTCAAGGCGGTGATCCCGGGGGGATCCTCGGCCAAGGTTTTCCGGGCCGGCGAGAGCTTCGCCCTGAAGGGGAGGGAGGGTAAGACGGATCTGCTCGACCTGCCCTACGACTTCGACAGCCTGGCGCAGGCGGGAAGCATGTCGGGATCGGGGGCGGTGATCGTCCTGGACGACTCCACCGACATCGTGGAGGCCCTCTCCAACATCGCCGACTTCTACGCCCACGAGAGCTGCGGCCAGTGCACCCCCTGCCGCGAAGGCTCCCTGTGGATGAGCAAGGCCCTGCGCCGGCTCGCCAGCGGGGAGGGGCGCAAGGCCGACGCCGGCTACCTCAGGCACATCGCCCAGAACATCCAGGGCCGGACCATCTGCGCCTTCGGAGAGGCCTGCGCCTGGCCGGTGATGAGCTTCGTGGACAAGTTCCGGGAGGAGTTCGAGGAGCGCGGAGCCCTGCACGAGGCCGGAAGGACGGCCCGCGCCGGCGACCCCTGAGGGAGATGCCCGAAGCAGCCGAGAAGAAGACCGGGACGACGGAGAGGCCGGACGTCGTCCGCCTCAAGGTGGACGGGCGCGAGATCGAGGCGCCCAGCACCCACCCCGATCCCCTCACCGGGAAGCCGATCCCCACCACCATGATCCAGGCCTGCGGCATCGCCGGCGTGGACGTGCCCCACTACTGCTACCACCCCAAGCTGCCGGTGGCCGGCAACTGCCGCATGTGCCTGGTGGAGTACGGCGTGCCGGTCAAGGGCAGGGACGGCTCCGCCTCGATCCGGCGCATGTCCCTTCCCTACGAGCCCGGCACCGCCCGCGGGGCCATCGCCTGCGCCACCCCGATCAGCGAGGGCATGGAGATCTACCCCTCCAGCGAGGCCACCCGGCAGATGCGCGAGGCGGTGCTCGAGTCCCTGCTGGTCAACCATCCCCTGGACTGCCCCATCTGCGATCAGGCCGGGGAGTGCAAGCTGCAGGAGTACTCCATGGACTACGGAGGAGCGCAGAGCCGCTTCGCCGAGACCAAGGTGCACAAGCCCAAGCAGGTGGACCTGGGGCCCCGCATCATGCTCGACGCCGAGCGGTGCGTGCTCTGCTCGCGCTGCATCCGCTTCACCCGCGACATCGCGGGCGACGACGCCCTGGGCTTCGCCGGGCGCGGCTCCCACACCACCCTCACCGCCTATCCCGGCCGCCCCTTCGACAACAACTACACCCTCAACACCGTCGACATCTGCCCGGTGGGCGCGCTCACCTCCAAGGACTTCCGCTTCCGCATGCGGGTGTGGTTCCTGAAGGAGACCCAGAGCGTGTGCACCAGCTGCGCCACCGGCTGCAACATCACCATCGGCTCCCGGGAGCAGGCCGTCTACCGCTACGAGCCCCGGGAGAACGACGCGGTCAACTCCAGCTGGATGTGCGACGCCGGCCGGCTCAACTACCAGTGGATCGGGCGCAGCGACCGCCTGGCCGAGCCTCGCGCCGGGGAGAGGGGCCCGGCGGAGTGGGACGCGATCCTGGAGGAGATCGTGGAGCGGCTGGGACGCGCGGAGCCGGGAACCACCGCCATCCTGGCCTCGGCCCGGCAGACCACCGAGGAGCTCTTCCTGCTCAAGCTCCTGGCCGGGCGACTGGAGGCGCTCACCGACAGCTTCGAGAGGCGGGGCGAGGCCGACTCCCTGCTGGTCCACGCCGACAAGAACCCCAACGCCAACGGGGCCCGGCTACTGGGCTTCTGCTACTCGGAGATGGGCCACCGCCTGCCCGGGATCGCCGCCGGGATCCGCGACGGCCGGATCCGCCACCTGATCGTCCTGGGCGAGGATGTCACCCGCCACGGGATCGACCTGGTCCTGCTGCAGAAGCTCGGCTTCCTGCTGGTCTCCGACATCCTCCCCAGCGCCACCACCCTCCGGGCGGGGTACCTCCTGCCCGGCTGCGCCCACGCCGAGAAGCGGGGCACCTTCGTCAACGCCAAGGGGCGCCTGCAGCGCTTCTTCAAGGCGGTGGAGCCCCCCGGAAAGGCGCGCCCCGAGGCCGAGTTCCTCGCCGCCATCCTGGAAGGGCTCGGCGAGGATCCCCTCCCCAGGAGCCACGAGGGGCTCTTCAACCTGATGGCCGGCCGGGAGAAGGCGCTGGCCGGCATCACCTGGTCCGGCATCGGCCCGCAGGGCGTCGATGTGGAATTCTGACCCGCCGGACCATGCCCGGACTCCTCTCCCTGCCCGACTCCTTCTGGCTGTCGGCCTTCAAGATCCTGGGGGTGCTGGCGATCCTGCTTCCCGGGGTGGCCCTGGCGGTGATGGCCGAGCGCCGGATCGCCGCCTTCATCCAGGACCGGATCGGCCCCAACCGGGTGGGCCCCTGGGGGCTGCTCCAGCCCATGGCCGACGGGATCAAGTTCATCCTCAAGGAGGACTTCACCCCCGCCCATGTGCGCCGCTTCTGGTTCTGGCTGGCGCCCGCGCTGGCCATGGCCCTGCCCTTCGCCGCCTTCGCGGTGATCCCCTTCGGCTCCGAGCTGGGCGGGGAGGCGATGGTGATCGCCGACCTGGACATCGGCGTCCTGTTCACCTTCGGCATCGTCTCGCTGGGCGTCTACGGCATCGTGCTGGCCGGCTACGCCTCCAACTCCAAGTACCCCTTCCTGGGCGGGATCCGGGCCAGCGCCCAGATGATCTCCTACGAGATCGCCATGGGCATGTCGGTGGTCCCGGTCTTCCTCTTGGTCGGGGATCTCAACCTGGGCGAGGTGATCGCCCACCAGAAGGACGGGGCCTGGATGGCCTTCCAGCAGCCGCTGGCCTTCGCCATCTTCCTGGTGGCGGCCTTCGCCGAGACCAACCGCCTGCCCTTCGATCTGCCCGAGTCGGAGACCGAGCTGGTCTCGGGCTACCACACCGAGTACGGCTCGATGAAGTTCGCCATGTTCTTCCTGGGGGAGTACGCGGCGATGATCGCGGTCTCCGCCCTGATCGTGGTCCTGTTCCTGGGCGGCTGGACCCTTCCCCTGTGGGGGCTGGGCGAGCCGGCCACCACCCTGGCGGGGGGGATCCTCCACATTGGCGTGTTCCTGGGCAAGACGGCCCTGCTGATGCTGCTCTTCATCTGGGTGCGCTGGATGCTCCCCCGCTTCCGCTACGACCAGCTGATGACCCTGGGCTGGCTCTACTTCGTCCCCCTGGCCCTCGGCAACATCGTCCTGACCGCCTTCCTGATGTGGGCCTTCAGCTAGCGCCCCGATGAAGAGCAGATCCCTCCGGCCATGATCGTCAAGCGGACCCCCCTCACCTGGTGGGAGAGGCTCTACCTTCCCGCCCTGATCAACGGATTCCGGGTGACCCTGCGGCACTTCTTCAGGCGCAAGGTGACCATGCAGTACCCCGAGGAGCGCTGGGCGGTGCCCCCGGGCTACCGGGGAGCGCCCTACCTGGTCAGCGACCAGGACGGCCGCACCAAGTGCGTCTCCTGCCAGCTCTGCGAGTTCGTCTGCCCGCCCCGGGCCATCCGCATCGCCCCGCCGGGCCCGGCGGTCAATCCCGCGGCCGGCAACGTGGAGAAGGAGCCCCTGGACTTCGACATCGACATGCTGCGCTGCATCTTCTGCGGATTCTGCCAGGAGGTGTGCCCCGAGGAGGCCATCTTCCTCCAGCAGGACTACTCGCTGACCGGCTCCAGCCGCCGGGAGATGGTCTACGGCAAGGAGAGGCTGCTGGAGCTGGGCGGGGTCCACCAGGACGGCATCCGCAAGTGGGCCAGGAAGAAGGAGGAGGCGATCGCCCAGGGCATTCCCACGCCATGACCGACCTGCTCTTCTACCTGCTCTCGGCCCTGCTCCTCGTGTTCGGCGTCCTGGCGGTGGCCAATCCGCTGAGCCGCAGCCCGGTCACCAGCGCCATGTCGCTGGTCATGGCCATCCTCTGCATCGCCGGGCTGTTCGTCCTCCTGGAGGCCTACTTCCTGGCCGCGGTCCAGGTCCTGGTCTACGCCGGGGCGGTGATCGTCCTCTTCCTCTTCGTGATCATGCTCCTGGACCTGGAGGAGGAGGAACGCCGGCGCTTCCGGCTCTTCTCCCTGCTGGCCGGGGTTCTGGGCCTGCTGTTCGCCGCCCCGATCCTGATCCGGATCCTGTGGACCTCGGCTCCGGCCGCCGGGGCGGCGGCCCCGTTCCAGGGAAGCGCCAGGGCCCTGGGAACCGAGCTTTTCGAGAGCTACGTGCTGCCCTTCGAGATCATGGGGGTCCTGCTGCTCTCGGCCATGGTGGGAGTGATCCTCCTCTGCCAGAAGGACTCCCGGTAGATGCAAGTGGGACTCGAGCACTACCTGGTCGTCAGCGCCCTCCTCTTCTGCATCGGGCTGGTGGGCGTGGTGATCCGCGGCAGCCTGATCATGATGCTCCTGTCGCTGGAGCTGATGCTCAACGCCGCCAACCTCTCCCTGGTGGCCTTCTCCCGCCACCACGGCGATCCCTCGGGCCAGATCCTGGTCTTCTTCGTGATCACCGTGGCGGCCAGCGAGGTGGCCGTCGGCCTGGCCCTGGTGGTCGCGCTGTTCCGCCGCCGCCGCAGCGTCCGGGCCGACGACATCGCCACCCTCAAGCTCTGATCCATGCAGTCCCTCCCCTGGATCGTCCTGCTGCTGCCGCTGGCCTCGGCGGCAGCCGTCCTCCTGGGCTGCCGCCGCCGTCCCGGGACCGCCGCCCTGCTCTCCACCGGAGCCGTCGGAGCCGCCTTCCTCCTGGCCCTGGTCCTCTGGGCCGGCGGGGAGCTCCCCGCCTCGGCCTCGCTGCCCTGGATCCGGGCCGGCGGCCTGGAGATCGACATGGGATTCCGGATCGACCGTCTGAGCCTGCTCATGGTCCTGGTGGTGACCGGGGTGGGCACCCTGATCCACTGGTACTCGACCGGCTACATGAGGGACGATCCCGGCAGGGCCCGCTACTTCGGGTGCCTGAGCCTGTTCACCTTCTCGATGCTGGGCGTGGTCCTGGCCGACAACCTGGTGCAGATGTTCCTGTTCTGGGAGCTGGTGGGGCTCTCCAGCTACCTGCTGATCGGCTTCTGGTACCAGCGCCCGGCGGCGGCCGACGCCTCCAAGAAGGCCTTCCTGGTCAACCGGCTCGGGGACTTCGGCTTCCTGATCGGCATCGTCATGGTCCAGCACGCCTTCGGCACCCTGAGCCTCTCGGAGCTGGCCTCGCAGGGCCAGGCCTCCACCGCGGCGGGCCTGCTCCTCTTCTGCGGGGCGGTGGGCAAGTCGGCCCAGTTCCCCCTGCATGTGTGGCTGCCCGACGCGATGGAGGGCCCCACCCCGGTCAGCGCCCTGATCCACGCGGCCACCATGGTGGCCGCCGGGGTCTACCTGATCTGCAGGATCTTCGGGCTCCTCACCCCCGAGGCCCTCTGGGCGATCGCCTGGATCGGATGCGCCACCTCGGCGATGGCGGCCCTGATGGCCCTGCAGCAGAACGACATCAAGCGGATCCTCGCCTGCTCCACGCTCTCCCAGCTGGGCTACATGGTGATGGCGGTGGGAGCGGGCGCCCCCAACGCGGCCATGTTCCACCTCTTCACCCACGCCTGCTTCAAGGCTCTGCTCTTCCTGGGCGCCGGATCGGCGATCCTGGCCGCCCGCCACGAGCAGAACATCTGGAGGATGGGCGGCCTCCTCAAGCGGATGCCGGTCACCGGATGGACCTTCCTGATCGGGATGCTGGCCCTGTGCGGCCTGCCTCCCCTGTCGGGCTTCTTCAGCAAGGAGTCGGCGCTGGCCTCCGTCCTGGAGTCCTCCCTGGCCGGCTCCTCCCTGCTCTTCGGAGCCGGCATAGCGGTGGCCGCTCTGACCGTCCTCTACATGCTGCGCCTCTTCCTGGTCGCCTTCCTGGGCAGCCCGCGCAGCGAGGGAGCGGCCCAGGCCCGGGAGTCCTCCTCGGCCATCCGCCTGCCGCTGATCCTGCTTGCCGCCGCCTCGGCGGGAGCCGGCTGGCTCCCGGTCGAGTCCTGGCTGGCCGGGCAGGCGCTCCCCCCCCACGAGTACGGGCTCCTCGCCCTGGCGTTCAGCATTCTGGCCCTGGGCTTCGGGACGAGCCTGGCCCTGGCCCTGTACCGGAAGGCGGAGTCCGACCCCCTCGCGGCCCGCCTACCCGTCCTCTCGGGAATCCTCCGCGCCGGCTTCTGCCTCGACTTCGCCTACCGGATCGCGGTCATCCTCACCCACGAGAGCCTCTCCCGAGTCGCCGGACTGCTGGACCGGAGGCTGATCGACGGTCTGGCGGTCCGGGGCCTGGCCGGCTTCGCCGATCTCTCGGCCCGGGCCCTGCGCCTGGTGCAGACCGGCCACCTGCAGACCTACGCCTTCCTGCTGCTCCTGGGAATGGCCGTCCTCCTCTACCTGGCAGCCGGCCGGCTCCCGCTCCCCGCAGCCCCATGACCCTGCTCACCCTGATCCTCGCCATTCCCTTCGCCGCCGCCGGCGGGGTCTGGGCGATCCCCCGGGACCGCCAGGAATGGGTGCGCCCCTTCGTCCAGGGAGCCCTGGGCCTGGCCTTCGTCCTCTGCTCGCTCCTCTTCGTCCTCTTCCTGGCGGATCCGCCCGGGCCCGAGGAGTTCAGGTTCGTGTCGCGCCACCCCTGGATCGTGCCCCTGGGCATCGAGCTCCACTTCGGGATCGACGGCATCAACGCCGGGCTCGTCCTGATGAGCTCGGCGGTGGCCCTGGCCGCGTCCTTCCATCTGCCCCCAGCCAGGAAGCGCTCCAGGGAATTCTGCACCCTCCTCCTGGTCATGTCGGGAGGGATCACCGGAGCCTTCGCCTCGCTGGACATGTTCCTGTTCTACTTCCTGCACGAGCTGGCGCTGATCCCCACCTTCCTGATGATCGGGATCTGGGGCCGGGGGAAGGATCGCAGCCGGGCCGCCTTCCAGATCACCATCTACCTGACAGTCGGGGCCCTCCTGGCCCTGGCCGGCATCGCGGCCCTCTACCTACTGGCCGGCACCTTCTCCATGCCCGATCTGGCGAGCCAGGCCGCCGAAAGCCCCCTCTCCGCCACGGACCAGAGCCTGATCTTCCCCCTGCTGCTGTTCGGATTCGGCATCCTGGTCTCGCTGTGGCCCTTCCACACCTGGGCCCCGCTGGGCTACGCCTCGGCCCCCACCGCCGCCGCCATGCTGCATGCCGGCGTGCTCAAGAAGTTCGGGCTCTACGGGCTGATCCGCCTGGCCGTGCCCCTGGTCCCCGAGGGGATGCGCGCCTGGATGGAGATCCTCTGCCTCCTGGCGCTGGGGAACATCCTCTTCTGCGGCTGGGTGGCCATGCGCCAGCGCGACCTGCACCTCCTGATCGGCAACTCCAGCGTCGCCCACATGGGGCTGGCCTTCCTGGGGATCGCCAGCCTGACCCTGGTGGGTATCACCGGCACGGTGGTCCTGATGGTGGCCCACGGCCTCCTCACGGCGCTGGCCTTCGGCCTGGCCGGCCGGCTCCGGGAGAGGTGCGACACCACCGACATCAGCCGCATGGGAGGCCTGCTCTCCCACGCGCCCTTCCTGGGCTCCTGCCTGATGCTCGCCCTGCTGGCGGCCTGCGGGGTTCCGGGATTCGCCAACATCGTCGGAGAGATCCAGGTGCTCTTCGGCGCCTGGGAGGATCTGCCCTGGCCGGCGGTGGCGGGAGCCTGGGGGGCCCTGCTGATCAGCGCGATCTACTGCCTGAGGGCCATACGCGCCATCCTCCACGGGAAGGCCCCCGAGGAAGGAGCCGCCCCCCCGGGCGATCTCCAGGGGCTGGGCCACCGCTTCTCCCCCGTCCTGCTCATCGTCCTGCTCATGCTCTTCGGGATCCTCCCGGGGCTCCTGACCGGTCCCGTCCAGAGGAGCGCCCAGCCGCTGATCGCGCCGGCCCTGGCGGAGCAAGAACCATGAACCTCCTTCTCGCCCTTCCCGAGATCGCGGTCGTGCTCTGCGGAGTCGCCCTGCTGCTGATCGACCTGTGGCTGGCGCCCGCCCGGCGGCGCGCCGTCTGCCACGCCGCCGTCCTGGTCCTGGGGCTGGTGTTCGCGTACCTGATCCTCGCCTGGCCCGAGGGCTCCGAAACCGCCTTCTCCGGACTCTTCGTCCAGGATCCGCTCTCGGTCCTCTTCAAGCAGATCTTCCTGCTCTGCGCCATGGGAGTGCTCCTGATGGCCTCCGAGACCCAGCCCAGGGGCACCCTGGAGATGCACTCGCTCTGCCTCTTCGTGCTCTCGGGAATGATGTTCGCCTCCTCCTCCGGCAACTTCGTTCTGGCCTTCGTCTCCCTGGAGCTGATCTCGGTCACCTTCTACATCCTGACCGGATTCCGCCGCGACCAGCTCTCCTCCCTGGAGGCGGGCGCCAAGTACCTGGTCCTGGGGGCCATCTCCACCGGATTCCTGGTCTACGGCATCGCCCTGGTCTACGGCGCCACCGGCAGCATGTCCTTCGAGGCCATCGCCTCGGCCGGCAATTCGCCTCTCCTGCAGCTGGGGCTCCTCTTCGTGCTGGGCGGCATCGGCTTCAAGATCGCCGCCTTCCCCTGGCAGATCTGGGTTCCCGACGTCTACCAGGGGGCCCCCACCCCCGTCGCCGCCTTCCTGGCCATCGGCTCCAAGGCCGCCGGATTCGCGGTCCTGCTGCGGGTCCTGGGAGTGGCGGCGCCCGGCACGGCGCTCGACTGGCAGCCCCTGCTGGCCCTGATCTCCATGGCCACCATCCTCTACGGCAACCTCTGCGCCCTGGCCCAGCGCGACCTCAAGCGCCTGGCCGGCTACTCCGGGATCGCCCACGCCGGCTACCTGCTGATGGGGATCGCGGCGGCCACGCCGGAGGGAGGGGAGGCCATCGGCCTCTACCTCTACGTGTACCTTTTCTCGGCCCTGCCCTACTTCGCGATCCTGGCGCTGCTCCAGTCCAAGGGGAGCGATCTCTCCGTCCTGGCCGGGCTGGGAACCCGGGCGCCCTTCCTGGCCCTGGCCCTGACCCTGGCCCTGGCCTCGCTGGCGGGCATTCCCCCCCTGGCCGGCTTCTTCGGCAAGTTCTCGCTGATCCTGGCGGTGGCGGAGCAGGCCCTCTCCTCGCCCTGGATCCTCCTGCTGCTCCTGGCCGCCGTCTCGGGGGTCGCCATCTCCCTGGCCTACTACTTCAACCTGGTCCGGATCATGTTCTGGCCCCGGGAGATCCCCGACGGCTCCCCCGTCCCCGCCAGCCGCTCCATGCGGATCCTGCTCTCCCTCTGCATCTTCGGGATGTGCCTGCCCCTGGCGCTTCCCGGCCCCCTCTTCGAAGCCGCCAGGCAGGCCGCAGGCATGCTCTTCTAGCATCCCGGAACCCGCTGGGAAGCTCCAGGACCGCCCGCAAGGCGGATCCCCACAGAAATGCTCCGCCTCAAGGCATCTCTCCGCCATTCCGTGAAAGGGCCAGGCGGACGCGGCCCCGGAGCAGGGCATCGCCGCCGGACTGGAAGCGGCAGACGTGGCGCAGAACCGTTTCGGATGCTCTTGAGTAGCAGAGCCTGCCTGTTGCCGGCCGCTTCCTGGACGGCCCGCCACCCAGCCGCCTGGAGATGCCTCCCTCCAGCGAAGAGCGGACGGGTGGCGACCGTCGGCGATCCGGGTTCCTCGGGCCGCCTCGCCAGGAAAAGCCTGCTGCCGACGACGATGGAGCCCCGGAAGCTTCCAAGCAGGTCCGCTCCAGCCGGATCCGCGACGGACAGGTCCTTGTCCGACCGGCCCTTCGCGGCTCCAGCCCTCGAACTGAATCCGGATCAGAGTATCGGGCGTGAAACAAATGGAGCTTCCCATGACCGCCCGATCGCTCCTTGGGGCCGGAGGGAGGGAGACGCAGGATCCGGTGCCCGGGGTGGGTCGGCGCCGGACAGGCCATGCGCTACGGCCCGTTCCTGATCGATGGCTCGGCCGCTACCACTACCGTGTAGCCGGTTCCTGCTCGGAGCAGTGGTAGTTGCCCAGGTGGCCGTTCAGGATCTCCACTAGAGCCGCAGCGATGCTACAGCAAAAGCAGGCATGTCATGATCGCGCCCGCTATTCACCAACGTCCGTTCCTCCTCATGCCGCAGATGTCGCAGGGAATCGTCCTGATCCTCGCATTCTACGGAAAACCATGCGCCAGCTATTGCCCAGGGCGCCCACTCTTTCTGTAGTCGCCCATTAGCTCGTTCTTCTTGTCTGACGAGCGCACTGACAGAAAGCGTTGCAGAAACTCGCCGGCCATAGCGTCGATGTTCCCGTAATAGTCGCTGCGGTCCGTGTGCACGACCAATTCCGGGCTCTTGCGCGCCAATTGAAGACTGTAGCCAAGTTCATGAAGCAAACTACCTGCAGTCGCCGCGCTTACCTTCAACCCAGCCTGCTCAAGCGCTGCGGCGAGCTTCGCTCGGCCTTTGCATGTCCTCCTCATTGGAGACTGGGGATCACCGAGCGTCAGCGGGTGCGCTAGCTTCTCCAGAGCCTCCTTGATGCCCGGCTGGAATTCTCGATGTCCGGTAGCCCTGCTCCCGGGCGACGCACCCCGACTCGATCGAAGTCTCCCAATTCAATCTCCCAGCCGTCGGCCCGGATGGTCGGACACGACAATCCGGAAGCATCCGATACTCGCGAGTCTTCTCCATGCCCGATAGCAATCGGTTTGCTGGCTGTCCAGATACGACGCCCGCGCTCGTCGATAATCTATTCGACCGCTGCGTACTTCTCAACAATTGACTCTTCGACCTCGACAGAGCTCCCCACATAGCAAGTGTGGCGCACAATCCCCAAGCAAAGCATGTACTTGAGTCCAAGGGAAAGCCTCACTAGCTGTGCGGGCGTGAGTGCAATTGCAATTCTAAATACATGCGAATACGATCTGGAATATCGATAAAAACGTCACTGACGAAGGCAGCACTACAGATGCTTCCATGGCGAGGCATGAATGGACTCCACGGAATCAATGATCCCTTCACCCATACAAATCCTCATTTAGCCACAATAGTTTCCCCGCCGTTCCGATCTTGCAAAAAAACCGCATTGAAAATGGAGAAAGACGAAGACGTGGATGCAGATTGAAAGAAGTTGAGCTCGGCCATTGCGGCAATACAGCCAGTGATTTCCTGAGCAATCAGTGTCGGCAGATCGGGATCGAACCTTCAGGATTATCCCGACTAGCTCAACCCCGTCTTGGGAAACGTAACCAACTCGAACTTGAATCACTGTCCCTGCGTGGCGAGAACCATCAGGGCATAGCAGCGCTTACAAATATCAAGCTAAATAAATCTGCATCCCGCAGTCGAATGCCAAAGCCCCGTAGTCATGGCAAACGATAAAACTGGAATGACGACTATCGCGTCGAAAAAAGTCAGCGGAAAAGTCGACAATTAAAAACTATGCAATGGACAGTTGCGTGCATGATGCAAACTACAGAATAGCTGCCAAAGCAGCATGCAGGGCATGCTGCTCATGGATTCAGCAGATTGTCGACAAGTTCTGCAGCATTCAATGTCAACGGATGCCCGAATCCCGCAATTTTTTGACTAGCGTCAATTACGCACATCAAGGGAACCGTCCTGAATCTCAAATCAAAGCGTTCATATAAATTGCTTTTTTCATGTCCGAATGACCTATACCAGAACTGCGTGCTGGATCCCAAGCGATTGCTAAGAAGGTACCTGCTAGTACGTCCGACCTGATATTTGGCATTGGAAACGGTACCGGCAGTGCTCAGTCCAACAAGCACAACCTTGTCATCCCAGTCCGGGTGATTCATGAAATACGTCTGAAACTTCGCCATTGACCTTAGACTGTTCATTTTGCCAGGACCTGAAACCAGCGAGCCCCCGTGCCAAAACAATAGAAGAACAACCTTTCCCCTCAATCCAGCGCTAGAATGTTCAGCATGGTCAATCCCAAAGAAATCAAAATCTGGAGCCGCAATGCCTGGGAGCACAACAGAATGCCTGGAACAATATTCGTAAAAAAACAATTCATTGTCCGCGAATAGAGCTTCCGGAATGCGATTCCAGCGCAACCATTGGCCGCTAACACTCCATCCCGAAACCGATCTTTTTGCTTCCCTTAGCTCGATGATGAATTCTCCATCATACTTTTTTCCTAGAATATCGATCGCTTCCTTGGTCAAGGCAAAGTGTATCGTTGCAAGATCTCCAAAAATTGCTCTCTTGGGAGAGGACAAGTTCAGAGCGCCTACCTTAATGTCAATCAAATGAAATAAGTCGCGATTTCTGGGAAGGCTAATTTCTTCAGCCAACTCAACGGCTGCAGCTGCAGAATCACGAAGACTGTCTCTGCCTTTTATTCCTGCATCAAGGTCCTTCACCATATCAATTGGCAAATTGATTTGCACTGAATGATTGGCTACCGGGGATGCTGTATATTCCAGATCATAGATAGCATATCCGTCGCGTTCCGAGGGTGCGCTAGATTCTAGAAAGCGTGCAACGTCATGCGTTGACAGCAATGCCATTGTATAGTCCCACAACTGCACGAGAGACGGATCGTCCTTCATCGAAATGGCATTACCTTCCTCGCATGCCTTCAGTAAGGTTTCTGGCAGATCTGCATCGCCTTCCTCGCAATATGCGTTATAGCTAGGCTTCGTGAGCGGCAGCACTACTGCTGTTACCATCAATAATTTCATCATTGACGGTATTGGCATGTGGAAGGGATTGCCAGAATACATATTGAGGATGGGAAAATGCCTAATCAGATCTAGAAGAGGACCTGCTGATTTCTTGCAGGCGGCACCGACTATGCCAACGCGAGATTCTGGAGTCTGGCACGTCTTTGTCGGAACACAGGGCGCTTTGGCGATCTTCGCCCACATGCAAACCAAAGCTTTCATTGTTGAAGCCATCAGCTTTCCGAATGCCTGTAGCCCCCAGATGCAATCGAACTTGTTCTAGGGAACCGGTTCATGTTCGGGGTAGCGGAACTTGCCCAGGAGGCCGTCCAGGATCTCCACCAGGCGCTCGAGGCCGTCTCCCCCCTGGGGGAGGCTCGGGCCCTGCTCGGCTCCTGGCCATGCGAGCTGCGCCACTCCGGCATGGGTGATCACTCGCAGCCATTCCCGTGGTCCGGACTCGCAGCCGGGACATTCCAGCGAGTCCTCCATCCGGGACAGGAGCTCGGTATCGAGCAGATCCACCAGCTCCCGCCAGATCTCGGGGTCCAGGTTCAGATAGGCGTTCCTGCTCGGATCCTCGTCCACCAGCTCCACTCCGCTGGAACCGATCTCCATCCGGAGGTAGCAGCCCTTCCCGCATCCGTCCCCCAGATCCTCCCCCCACTGCACGCTCGACACCCTGCTGCCGTCCCTCGCCGGGATCAGGTGGGAGAGGCCATAGTCGCCGATCGGCAGCCAGAGCCCGGTGCGGGCCGATCCGTCGGCGAACTCCAGTCTGGCCCCGTAGCAGACCAGCGGCTCTGCAACTCCCAGGAAGGACAGGCTGTCCATCGAGGATCGGTCGAAGAACCAGTACTCGTTCGAGGAGACCGCCACCAGCAGCGAGTCCCTCACGGCCAGAGAGGCGGGCGCGCTGGGCAGCGGGAAGGAGTCCAGCCGCTGCCAGACGGCCTGGTCGGTGATCCGGTAGAGGGACAGCGCGTCGGTGCTGGACCCGGTCCCGTCCCTTCCGGCCGCCTGCCCGACATAGACCAGATCGTCCCTCGCATGCACCGCCGGCCGCCACTGGTTGGCCAGCTTCAGGGAGTCCACCAGGTGGGCCGAGACGCCGTCGTAGGCGCTGGCGTCGAGCCAGGGCGCCCAGTCTGTCTCCCCGGTGTCGGGATCCCAGTGGGGGGCCAGGGTGTAGAGCAGGGCCCCCTGGCGGCCGATCCCCGCCAGGCTGCCGGGGATGTTGACCTTGTCCCTCCGCACCGGATTCTCCGGATCGGCGTAGTCCACCACATGGAGGAAGTACTGCTCCATCCACTGCTCCGGATGGGGCTCGGGGGACAGGGGTTCGGGCGGGGGCAGGACATGCTGCTCCCGGTAGCTCATGTAGAGAAGGGTTCCCTCCTGGAAGATCGGGCTCGCATCCCAGGAATTGCCCTCCTCGCCAAGGCTCAGGTCGGAAAGCAGGCTCCCCTCCTCCAGCTCGAAGGCGAGCAGGCGCCGATGCCCTCCGCCCCAGGGCCAGAAGACGTCGATCCAGGGGCCGCCCCGGAAGTGGGAGGCGTAGCCGTCCAGGGAGACGGCGAGCGCTCCTTCGCCGACAAGGTGCAGTCCGGCCGAGGAGAAGCCCGAGGATCCTTCGAGAAGATGGTCGCTGGCCAGCTCCACAGAGATCGAGGGCGGATCCGACAGGTCGAGCACCGTGAGGCGGATGGAGGCCTCATCTTCACTGGCATCGTCTCCGCCCTCCGGCCAGAACCAGCCTCCGCTGTCGTCGGCCTGCACCAGAAGCAGCCGATCCTCCTCCAGGGAGGCCCCGATGACCGGGAGGCTCCCCAGGTCCAGCCGGGCGAGGACCGTGTCGGGATCGCTGGCGGAAACGACTCGCACCGAGGGGGTCTCGCTGGTCCAGGAGCTGCCCTGGGCGATCTCGACCAGATGGTCCGAGAGCTCGAAGATCCGGTCCACCGACCAGGAGAGGGCGAAGCTGCCGGTCACTTCGGGAGCGTCGAGGTCGGTGGCGTCGACGGTGATCAGGTTCTTGCCCGAGAGCGAGAGGATGCGATCCCGGTGCTGGGCCGTGCGGCGGGGAGTCACCTGATCCTCGATCAGGCCGCGCAGGTGGAGGTCGTCGCCCGCCATCTCCACCAGCTGGACACCGGTGGCGTTCTGCCCCCCTTCCCAGGAGCTGAAGGGGACCAGGATCAGCCCGGCGTCCGGCAGGAATCCCAGCGCCTTCTCGTCGTGGTTGGCCTCGCTCCAGGAATGGCTCTCGCCCAGGGACACACGGCTGAGCAGTCCCGGCTGCGAGGGATCGGCCACGTCGAAAAGGGAGACCGCCACCCGGAAGCCCTCGGTGTCGTCGATCCCGATGGAGAGCAGGCGGTCGCCCAGGGGCTGGATGTAGGTGGACCATCCCGGCACCTCCAGCTCCCCAGAGATGGTGGGCTCGTAGGGATCGGTCAGATCCACCACCCACAGGGGATCGATGCGCAGGTAGGTCACGATGTAGGCCTTGTCCCCGTCGAAGCGGGTGGCGAAGAGGCTCTCGTTGCGTCCCACCTCCACGCTTCCCATGAGCCGGGATCTCCCGGGAACGGACAGGTCCCAGTTCTCGAGAAGGGTCGTCCGGACATCCGCGTTCACCTCGCTGATCACGGTGAAGACATCGCCGTCCAGGTTCATCTTGAACTTGTCGGCCACCCGGCCCGCCGGGGCGATGCTGGAAAGCTTCCGGATGCTGCCGTCGGGATCGGAGATGTCGAACACCTCGATCCGCGACCGCCTCCAGCGGGAGAAGGATCCCAGGGTGGAGACGAAGAGGCGCTCGGAGGTGGCATGGATCACATGCCCCGATCCGGGAACCCAGATCTCGTCCCGCCTGGCCGGGCTGGAGGGATCGGACAGGTCGTGGGAGCTGACCAGGGTGCCCCAGTCCCAGCGCTCGACCACCAGGTTGCCTTCCTCGTCGAAATCCTCCACGGGCCGGTAGGTCTGGGCGGCCAGGTAGAGGGCGCTGCCGACCATGCGGCTCTCCAGGATCCGGCCCTGGACCGGAACCGTGGCCACGGTGGACAGGGCGTCCCCGCGGGTGTCGACCAGAACCACACGGCTCTCGGCGCCGCCGCCGTAGTAGTGGCAGGTGTCGCGCACCAGAAGAGCCGCATGGCCGCTGTCGAGCAGGTACATCTGCTCCCCCGAGGCGGGCAGGCGGAGATTCTGCAGCAGGACCGGAAGGTCGGGATCGGAGATGTCCAGCAGCTGCAGTCCCAGGTACTGGTTGAAGAAGTAGAGGCGATCCCCCGAGATGCGGTAGATGTCCGACTCCACCACCTCCCGGCCGGAGCTGGTATCCTCGCTGACGGGAACCGCTCCATCCTCGGCGAAACCCGGGAACATGCGGTTCTGCCAGGACTGGACCGGCCCGGAGAAGGACGTGGGGCCCTGGAAGAAGATGCCGGGCAGGCCGGGCTGGACCTCTCCCCTGACCCGGAGCATCTCCATGTCCCTGTCCCGCTCGATCCTCAGCGAGACCGTCTCCTCCTCCCCGCTGGTCCGCACCACCCGGCGGGGGATCCAGCTTCCCTCCAGCAGGCGTCCCCGGGACTCCAGGGTCACCTGCCTGATCTCCGCCGGCACCCTCACCTCGACCACCAGTTCGGCTCCGTCCAGGCGGATGGAGAGTATCTCGGGACGTGGCTGGGGCTCCTCCTCGGCGGCCATGTGCGCCCCCCATGCAAGGAGGGACAGGACCGCGAGCATCGGGCGGCGAAAGGTCATAGAGCCAGGAATAGGTTCGATCCGGCCAGGAGACGGGAGCTGCCTCCGGGCGCACGGCTTGCGCCGCCGGGGGGGAGAACGACCCCGGCGCCCTGCCTGCTCGGACAACTCCTGGACCGTTCCACTCTACCCACAACGATCCCGGATGGCAACTGGATGAAGAAGAAGGGCCGGCGGAGGATCCGGCGTCCCGTAGGACCGGGCTGCGCAGCGGGCTCCCTTCCCGTCCGCATCCGCCCGGAACCTGCCGACGGCGCCGGGCAAGGGATCCGTGCATCGGCCGGGCATATCCAGGGAGGGACGCCGCCGCAGCGCCCTGCAGGAGGGCTGCCCTCGTCGCTGCCCGGCTTCTGAAAAGGGCAAGGGCGTCCGGATGCGCGGCGAGGCCTGTCCGCGGCACGGGATCCGGGTCGCCATGGCAGAATCGTCCGGATCCTGTCCAGGAAGGCAGGCCGGCTTCTCCCGGGGACTGCTCCCCTGGACCGGAAATCCAGGGGCGCCACAGGGGAGGCGGGCCTAGTCCAGCCAGGCGAACTTGGCCAGGAACAGAAGGGCGATGGCCGCGGCCGCGGGGTGAATCTCCCTGAAGCGCAGGGCCAGGAGACGGATGCCCACCCAGCAGAGGAAGCCGATGCCGATTCCGTCGGTAATGGAGAAGGACAGCGGTATCGCCAGGGCCAGCATCGCCACCGGGACCAGCTCGAAGATGTCATCCCAGTCGATCTGGGAGAGCGAGCGCATCATCAGGCATCCGACGAAGAGGAGGGCGGGCGCCACTGCGAATTCAGGCACGGAAGCGGCCAGGGGGCCCAGGAACAGGCATCCCAGGAACAGCGCGGCGACGGTGACGGGAACCATTCCGGTGCGCCCTCCGGCGGCGGTTCCGGCCGCGCTCTCGATGTAGCTGGTCACCGTCGAGGTTCCCACCAGCGCTCCGGCCACCGTGCCGGTCGAGTCGGCCAGGAAGGCCCGCTTGATCCGGGGCAGGCGGCCGTCCTTGTCCAGCAGGCCCGCCTGGTGGGAGACACCCACCAGGGTGCCCGAGGAGTCGAACAGGTCGACGATCAGCAGGGCGAGGATGGCCGGCAGCAGGCTCGGTTCCAGGGCCCCCCGCCAGTCCAGCTCCAGGAAGGTCCCGGGCAGGGAGGGCATTTCCGCCCATCCCTTCCATTCCGAGGCGCCCAGGGCCAGCCCCATGAAGGAGCCCGCCGCGATGGCCAGGATCACCGCTCCGGGCACCTTCCGGCCGGAGAGGACCACCATCAGGCACAGGGTCGCCAGGCAGATGGCCGCCGGCCAGCTGGACAGGTCTCCCAGGGCCACCAGGGTGTCCTCGTGGTCCACCACGATCCCCGCCTGCTTGAGCCCCAGGAGGAACAGGAAGAGGCCCACGCCGGCCGCGATGGCCCGCTTGAGGCTCAGCGGTATCCCGTCCAGGATCCACCGCCGCACTGGCAGAAGGCTCAGCGCCAGGAAGATCACGCCCGAGACGAACACCACTCCCAGGGCCGTCCTCCAGTCGTCCCTGGGGGCCAGCTCGAAGGCGAAGTAGGCGTTGATGCCCATGCCCGGAGCCAGGGCGATCGGGAGGTTGGCCCACAAGCCCATCAGCAGGGAGGCCAGGGCGGCCGACAGGCAGGTGGCCACGAACACGTCGCTCCTCTCCATCCCCGCCTTCTCCAGAATCTGGGGATTGGCCACCACGATGTACGCCATGGAGAGGAAGGTGGCCAGGCCGGCCAGGATCTCGGTGGACAGGCTGCTGCCCCTCCGGCCGACGGAAAAGAACCGGTCCAGCCTCTCCTTCATGCCCGCCGCCCCAGGCGCCGCCCTGCAGCGTTCAAGGGGATCGGCCCTCCTCCTGGACGATCACCGCCCATCCCGAATCCCGGGATCTCTCCCCGCCGGACTCGGTGCGCACGCGCACGAACGCGGCCCAGGTGCCCGGCTGGCTGGGGAAGAGCGGATCGACGAAGTCCTCCAGGTGGAAGCCGGCCTCCTCCTCCCCCAGGCTGCGCAGGCGCTGCACCAGGGCGTCCTCCAGCCGAGGGCGGTTCCGCTCCTCGCCGGATTCCTGGATCCGCTCTCCCAGTCCGGGATGGTGGAGGACAAGCCCCCGGCGGGCCCGGTCCTCCAGCCAGTCCTCGCGCAGATCCGCCAGGATCAGGTGGTGCCCCTGCAGGTTCCTCCGGCGCACGAAGCTGAATTCGCCCAGCCGGACCGACATGCCGATCACTCCCAGGAATCGCTCCGAGTCGGTGCCGGGATTGAGGTAGACCGGCACCGAATAGGCCACCTTGAGCGAGTCGTCGGAAGTGCTGCGGTAGACCACGGAATGATGGGGACGGTCGATCCATGGGGGATCCCCCGGGACCGACTCGGCGTAGTCCCTGCCGTTGCCGTGGAAGTAGTCCCGATGGGCGTAGTTCTTGCCCAGGGAGCGGCTGAGGGGAGAGCGGGCCACCTGCCTCCCCTCCGCGTCGCAGAGGAACCACGAGGCCGACCGGAGCTCCGGGTTGGCGTTGCGGTGGAAGCGGATCCGGTTCTGCAGGCCCTCCTGGAAGCCGTCGAGGCTTCCGCCGGCCTCCAGGCCCTCCAGGGCCTCCAGCAGGCGGGAGTCCCGGGAGGCCAGCCTGAGCGCCTGCCAGCGGTTGTTCATCTCCAGGGCCACGGTCTGGGCCGCGAAGCCCGCCGCGGTCTCCAGCGACTCGCGCCTCTGCCGCTCCATCGCCCCGGCGAAGAGCCACAGGGAGAACAGGCCGGCGGCGAGCACCGCGACGAGCAGCAGCAGGAGTCCTCCAGCGGCCTTGGCCGCCGCCTGGTGGCTGCGCTGCCAGCGCAGCGCCCTCTCGCCCAGGGTCTCGGAGTGGACCCGCACCGGCTCCCCCGCCAGGTAGCGCTCCACCTCCTCGGCCACTTCGCGGGCCCCCCGGTAGGCGTCGTCGAGGTCCTCGCCCAGGGCGTGGCGGGCGATGCTGGCCAGGGCGGGGGGAACGCCCCGCTTCGGGCGGAAGCACCCCTTGCCCGGGGACTGGCCGGTCAGGAGCCGGCAGAGAATGGCGCCCAGGCTGTAGATGTCCCAGGCCGGGCTGGGCGGAGCGTCGCCAGAGAGCTGCCGGGGATGGCTGTATCCCTGGGTGCCGGAGCCCCAGGTGGCGGTCTTCCGGTCCTGGGCGAGGCAGGAGACCGAGAGGCCCCAGTCGATCACGTAGGTCTCCCCGAAGGAGCCCAGGAGGATGTTCTGGGGCTTGAGGTCGCAGTGCACGATCCCCTGCTCGTGGGCGTAGGCGATGGTGTAGGCCACCGACACGAAGCGCCCCAGCAGGTGGGCCAGGGCCTGGTTCTGCTCCCCTCTCCTGCGGTAGCGGCCCTGGCGATGGTACTCGTCGATCTCCTTCTCCAGAGTGCGCCCGCTCACATGGCGCATGGCGTAGAAGGGACGCTGTCCCTCCGCCCGGCCGAAGCCGTAGACCGGCAGCACTCCGGGATGGTCGAGGCCGCCGGTCACCCTGGCCTCGTTGAGGAACCGCTCCCGCCCCGCGGGGCTGTCGCTGGAGGAGCGGAGGAACTTGACCACCACATTGCGCTCCAGGCGGGGATCCCGGGCCAGCCCCAGGACCCCCATGCCGCCCTGCTCCAGGAAGGTCAGATCCTCCAGGGAGGAGCTCAGTTCGACTTCGGTGCAGGGCAGCGGCTCGAGCTCCTGGCTGGGGTCGGGTCCCGTCTCCCGCTCCATCAGGCCCCCGATCCGCTCCAGCCGCCGGATGCGGGCGCGCACCTCCGCCTCCAGCTCCGGCCGCTCCCGGCAGAGATCCTCCACCGCTACCTCCCGGCCCTGGCCTCGAGCCTCCTCCCAGGCCTCCAGGAGAAGGTCGATCCGGGCCTCCCGGCCGGCGGGGCGATCCTCAGCGGGGCCGGTCATTCCTCCAGCAGGTCCGCCAGGGCCATGCGGGCGCTGCGCCAGCGGCGCCGCACGGTGCGCTCGTCCAGGCCCAGCAGCCGGGCGCACTCCTCCTCCTTGAGGCCATGGTAGAAGCGCAGGCCGAACATCTCCCGGTGGGCCGGCTCGAGCTCGCCGATGAGCACATGGATCTCCCCCCTGAGAAGATCCTGATCGGGGGACTCCCCCGGCTCCTCGACCTCGAGGCAGGGCTCCGGGGCCCCGGAAGGGGCCTCGTAGCGGATCGGACGGTCCCCGTTGCGGCCGCGGTGCTTGCGCAGCAGATCGACCAGGGTGTTGCGGATCAGGGTCGCCGAGAAGGAGAAGAAGTGGGCCGAGTTCTCGAACTGGCGGGCCGAGAGCTCCCCCAGCAGCCGCGGCCAGACCTGTCCCATCACATCGCCGGTCTGCTCGTGGCAGGCCACGCCGGGATAGCGGGAGAGCAGGCTGCGGCAGAGGCGGTTGAGCCGCTGGTAGACCGACTCCACCAGCCGCTCCCGATCTCCGTCGCTCCCTCCCCTGGCCCGATCCAGGAGCTGGGTGAGAGCGGTCTCCCTGGCGCAGTCGCCCGCCATCGCCTCTGGAGCCTATACCCGATCCTCGCCGGGATCGAACGGGAAGCAGGCCGCCTCGAGGCAGAGCGAAGCCGGGAGCTGCACGGGATCCCGCCGGATCGGAAAGGCTCTCCGGAGGGATCCCTCGTGCACCGGACGGACGGCGGACCGGGCATGGGCCCGGGCCGGAGGCGAGGAGGGCGCCGGGATCCGAAGAGCGGCGCACGGCTCGTGAAGCCGCGCATATCGGCTCGTCATTCGCTGCGGAGGACTTGCGCCCGTTGAACAGCCTCTGCCGGTCCAACGCGCTCCCGCTGCCGCCGGCAGGCTCCGGATCGGCCCGGCCGCCGGGATCCCGGGCGGCGGGGCGGGCCGGGCTGCCGCGCATCCGGAAACGCGGCATGCCGGAAGGGAGCCCCGCCAGCTCATTCCGCCCCGGGGGACATGGGCAGGATCCAGGCGGCGGCCATGACCACCGCCAGGCCGGCCAGCCCCATGACCGCCAGCATCAGGGAGTGGCTGCGCAGCATCTCCCGCTCGGTCATGCCGGTCATCCGGGAGACCACCCAGAAGCCGCTGTCGTTCATCCAGGAGAAGGGCTTGGATCCGCATCCGATCGCCAGACCCAGGTAGACCGGGTGGAAGTCCAGCCCTCCCTCCGTGGCCAGCCCCGAGAAGATCCCGGCGGCGGTGACCATGGCCACCGTGGCCGAGCCCTGGGCGGTGCGCACCAGAGCGGTGGCCGCGAAGGCCAGCGGCAGGATCCACAGGGCGGCCCCCTCGGCCAGCTCCGAGAGGCGCAGGCTGATGCCGCTCTGCTCCAGAAGCTTTCCGAAGGCCCCGCCCGCCGCGGTGATGAACACGATGACGCCGGCGCTGGCCAGGGCGGAGGAGATCCGGGGGGCGAGCTCCGGGCCGCCCTCGCGCCGGGAGAGGGCCAGGAGGGAGAGGGCGGCCAGGGCTCCCAGGATCAGCGCCATGTTCTTCTCCCCGGCCCATCCGAGCGCGCTCCTCCAGGCGCCGCCGCCCTCTCCGGCGAAGGCCTCGAGGAGGGCGGCGGCGGCGATCAGTCCCACCGGAAGGACGATGGGAAGGAGGGAGAGGCCCAGCGGGGGCAGCCCGGAGACCGGCCGGGCGGCGTGGGCCCGCAGGCGCTCCAGGGCCTCCGGCTCCAGGGCGCGCAGCGGCAGCGGCCAGCGGCGGTTGGCCCAGTGGGCGAAGCACAGTCCGGCGAAGGAGGCGGCCAGGCCCACCGCCAGCCCCCCCGCCATCAGCGCCGCCAGCGGGAGGTCCAGAAGTCCGGCCACGGCCAGGGGGCCGGGAGTGGGCGGGATCAGGGAGTGGGACATGGTGGCCCCGGCCGAGACGGCGAGGACGAAGAGCAGGTTCCGGGAGGGATCGCGCACCGCCATGGCCCGGGCCAGGGGCACCATCAGGTAGAAGACGGTGTCGAAGAACACCGGTATCCCCAGAAGGAAGCCGCTGCCGGCGAAGGCCGACGGGGCGCGGCGCTCTCCCAGCAGTCCCGACAGGGAGCGGACGATGCGCTCGGCCCCGCCGCTCTCCAGGAGGCAGACGCCGATGATGGCCGCCATGGCGATGAGGATGCCGAACCGGCCGCAGTAGTGCCCGAAGCCCTCGGCCACCCGGGAGATCACCGGGGCCTCGGCCAGCTCTCTGAGCTCCCCGGGATCCATTCCCTCCTTCTCCCCCCAGGCCATGAGCTCGGCCGGATCGGAGAGCCAGCCGACGGCCAGGGCCCCGGCGATCAGCGCCAGGAAGGGGTGGAGGCGGAGGAAGAGGATGCCTCCGGCCACCACCGCCATGCCCGCAGGCAGGACTAGGAGGGAGTCCATGGGGACGCTACTCCAGCCCCACCAGGCGCTCCCACCGGGAGTAGAGGGAGGCGAGGGCCTCGACCCTTTCCGGCTCCGCGGCGGCCAGATCCTCGGTCTCGCAGCGGTCCCGGCCCAGGTGGTAGAGCTCCCACTTGCGCACCCCCTTGTCCCAGACCAGCTTCCAGTCGCCCTGACGCACCGCGCGGTTGCCGGCCCAGTGCCACACGAGGGGCTCGTCCCGCTCCCGGATCCCGCCCTCCAGCAGGGGAGCGATGCTGCGCCCCTCCAGCGGCAGCAGCTTCCGTCCCTGGTACCGCTCGGGATACTCCCCGCCTGCCAGCTCCAGGAAGGTGGGCAGCAGATCGACGATGTGCGCCACCGACCGGTTGATCGATCCGGCGGGGATCCTTCCCGGCCACCAGGCGACCAGGGGGGTGGCGATGCCCCCCTCGTGCAGCCAGGACTTGTAGCGGCGGAAGGGGGCGTTCTGGGCCCAGCCCCAGGCGGGACCCACCGCCACGTAGTCATTGGCCGGCCCCGGATCGCGCTGCGAGGGATCGCGTCCCCCCGGCTCCTCCGAGCAGCCGCCGTTGTCGGAGAGGAAGAGCACCAGGGTGTTCTCCGCCTCGCCGGCCTCCTCCAGCGCCTGCATCAGCCGTCCGATGTTCTGGTCCATGGAGTCGATCATCGCGGCGTAGACCGCCATCCGGTGGTCCTCGAAGCCGGCGTCCGCCTCGGACCAGGGGTAGCTGCGCGAGTCGGTCCCGGTCAGCTTCCAGTGGGAGGCCGCCAGGCCCATCTCCCGCTGGCGCTGCCAGCGGCTCCGGCGCAGGGCGTCCCATCCCCCGGAGTAGCGTCCCCGGTAGCGGGCTATGTCCTCGGGCTTGGCATGCAGGGGGTAGTGGGGCGCGGTGTAGCAGATGTGCAGGAAGAAGGGCGCCTCCTGCCGCGAGAAGATCCGGATCGACTCGATCGCGTGGTCGGTGAAGGCGTCGGTGGCGTAGTACCCGGCGGGGAAGGTCGTGACCGCCTGGCCGTCCCTCCCGAAGCTGCGGATCCGGCCTCCCTTGTAGGGGGGATCGGGGATCATGGGGTCGAAGAAGTTGCTGCAGCCGTCGAGCAGGCCGTAGAAGCGGCCGAAGCCCCGGAAGTGGG
Organism: Limisphaerales bacterium; assembly: GCA_965221075.1. Taxonomy (GTDB): domain Bacteria; phylum Verrucomicrobiota; class Verrucomicrobiia; order Limisphaerales; family AAA164-E04; genus UBA2970. Next base: position 986,236 of record OZ244865.1, on the reverse strand, counting down.
GATGGGTGCCGGCCTCGTAGTCCCGTATCCAGCTTCCCGGCTCAAGCTTGCGGGCCCCGGGGGCTCGCAGCAGGTGCCACTTGCCCGACAGCGAGGTGCGGTAGCCGCACATCTCCAAGCCCTCCCCCAGGGTGATCATGTCCCGTCGCAGGTGCCCTCCGGCGCCCCAGCGGGGATAGAGGCCGGTGAGCAGGCTGGCCCGGGTGGTGGTGCACTTGGCGTTGTTGTAGAACTGGGTGAAGCGCATTCCCTCCGCGGCCAGCCGGTCCAGGTGCGGCGTCTCCACCTCGCCTCCGTAGCAGCCGATGTCGGAGAAGCCCATGTCGTCGCACATGATCAGGACGATGTTGGGCGCCTCCGGCGCGGAGGGCCTGCCCTGCAGGGGCAGGAGAGCGCACAGGAGGAGGGGCAGGAGGCGGGGCATGCCTCCATGGTGCGGCAGGATCCGGGCCGGGGACAAACCCCAATTCGTCCGCCCGGGAAGCGGCCGAGGGGCGGTTCCCGGTTGACCCGGGAGGCGGATGCTTCCAGGGTGGGGGGACCATGCACGCGAAGTACTCCCGCAGAGAGGTCCTGGCCGGCGGAGCGGGCCTGGGCGCGGCGCTGGCGGCCGGGGGGGCCGGCCTGCTGGAAGCGGCCGAGATAGAGCCCCTGAAGCTGGGCGGCCGGGTCAGCCACTCGGTGTGCCGGTGGTGCTACCGCCAGCTGACGGTGGAGGAGCTGTGCGAGGCGGCGGCCCAGTTCGGCATGCACTCGGTGGAGCTGCTGGATCCCGAGGACTTCGGGGTGGCCCAGCGGCACGGCCTGGTGTGCGCCATGTCCAACGGCCCCGGAGGCATCTCCAAAGGCTTCAACCGCCGCGAGAACCACGGCTGGCTGGTCGAGGGCTTCGAGGAGATGATCCCCAAGGTGGCCCTGGCCGGCTTCCCCAACATCATCTGCTTCTCGGGAAACCGCCAGGGGCTCGACGACCAGGAAGGCCTGGAGGCTTGCGCCGAGGGGCTCAGGAAGATCATGCCCCTGGCCGAGCGGCGCCGGGTCACCGTGTGCATGGAGCTGCTCAACAGCCGGGTCGACCATCCCGACTACCAGTGCGACCGCACCGAGTGGGGCGTGGCCCTGTGCGAGGCGGTCGGCTCCGAGCGCTTCAAGCTGCTCTACGACATCTACCACATGCAGATCATGGAGGGGGACGTGATCCGCACCATCCGCAAGCACCACCGCTACCTGGCCCACTACCACACCGGAGGCAATCCGGGGCGCAACGAGATCGACAGCTCCCAGGAGCTCAACTACCCGGCCATCTGCCGGGCCATCGTCGAGACCGGGTTCCGGGGCTACATCGCCCAGGAATTCATTCCCAAGCGCCATCCGCTCGGCTCTCTCTACGAGGCGGTGCGGCTGTGCGACGTCTAGGATCCCCTCCTTGGCGACGCTGGTCGTAGGGTGCGGCTACGTGGGCCTGCGCCTGGCCGGCCAGCTGGCCGGCCGGGGCGGCCGCGTCTACGGTGCGCGCCGCGGCATCCCCGATCCCGCGGCCTTCGAGGAGGCCGGGGTGATCCCCCTGGAGCTGGATGTTACCCGTCCCAGCACCCTCGAACGCGTTCCCTCCGGAATCCGCAGGGTGGTCAACGCGGTCTCCTCCTCCCGGGGCGGGCCCGGAGTCTACCGGGAGGTCTACCTGGAGGGGACCCGCGCCCTGATCGGCCGCCTGGGCGGGATCGAGCGCTACCTCCACGTCGGCAGCACCAGCGTCTACGGGCAGAGCGACGGCAGCTGGGTCGACGAGGACTCGGAGCGCTCGCCCCGGACCGAGGGATCGAGGATCCTGGTGGAGACCGAGGACCTGCTGCTCGAGGCCTGGCGCAGGGAGGGATTCCCCGCGGTGCTGGCCCGGGTCTCGGGGATCTACGGGCCGGGCCGGGGGCACCTGCTCGCCCGCTACCTGGAAGGCCGGGCGGTCCTCCACCGCGGGGGAGCGCGCCACCTGAACATGATCCATGTCGAGGACCTGGTCGACCTGCTCGAGGGGCTCCTCGACAAGGGGGCGCCGGGCGAGGCCTACAACCTGAGCGACGGCGCCCCGGTCACGCAGAGGGAGTTCCTGGAGTGGCTGGCCCGGGAGCTGGGGGGGCCCCTGCCCCCTTCCTCCGGGGAGGAGCCCGCGGGGAAGCGGGCCCCCACCGACAAGCGCGTCTCCTCCCGGAAGGCGTGCGAGCTGACCGGCCACCGCTTCCGCTATCCCAGCTGGCGGCAGGGCTACGCCGGGCCGGTGGCCCTGGCCCTCCAGGCCCGCCTCCGGGCGGAGCGGGCGGGAGGAACGGCGCAGTAGGACGGGCCGAGCGGCCGTCCCGCCGGAGCACGCCGCTCCCGATCGGACGGAACGCGCTACGAAATTGACCGCCGCTCCCGCCCCGCCTAGCATCCGCCCTCCTGCCAGGTGAAGGTACTCGTCTGCGACCCCATATCGAGCAGGGGAATCCAGAAGCTGAAGGAGGAGCCCCACCTGGACGTGGAGCTGCTGCCCAGGCCGCTTCCCGAGAAGGAGCTGATCCCCCTGGTCCGCAGCGCTTCGGCGCTGGTGGTCCGCTCCGAGACCTCCGTCCCGCTCAGCCTCATGGAGGCGGCCCCGCGCCTGAGGGCCATCGGCCGGGCCGGAGTGGGGGTGGACAACATCGACGTGGAGGCGGCCACCCAGCGGGGCATCGTGGTGATGAACGCTCCGGGAGGCAACACCGTCTCCACCGCCGAGCTGGCCTTCTCGATGCTGATGGCCACCGCCCGGAAGATTCCCCAGGCCCACATGTCGATCCGCAACCGGGAGTGGAACCGCAAGGCCTACAAGGGAGTGGAGCTGTACCGCAAGACCCTGGGCATCCTGGGGCTGGGCCGGATCGGGGCCGAGGTCTCGCAGCGGGCCATTGCCTTCGGCATGCGGGTGATCGCCCACGATCCCTACCTCTCCCTCTCCCGCGCCCGGGCCCTGCAGGTGGAGATCCGGGACCTGGACGAGATCTACGCCCAGTCCGACTTCATCACCCTGCACATGCCCATGAGCGAGGAGACCCGGGGGATGATCGGCAGGGAGGCCTTCGCCCGGATGAAGCCGGGGGTGCGGCTGGTCAACTGCGCCCGGGGAGGGCTGGTGGTGGAGGAGGACCTGGCCGAGGCGGTGCGCAACGGCACCGTGGCGGGGGCCGCCCTCGACGTCTACCAGCAGGAGCCGCTGCCCGAGGGGCACCCCTTCCGGGAGCTGGACCAGATCGTGATGACCCCCCACCTGGGAGCCAGCACGGCGGAGGCCCAGGACAACGTGGGCATCGAGATCGCCGGGTCCATCGCCGCCTACCTCGGAACCGGATCGATCCGCAACGCGGTCAACATGCCCAGCCTGGACTCCCAGACCGCGGCCCTGGTGTCCCCCTACCTGGTCCTGGGCGAGAAGCTGGGGCGGCTGGTCGCCCAGCTGGCCCCCCGCCGCAACGACCGCCTGGCGATCACCTTCGGGGGCAAGGCCGCGGAGATCCCCGGGGATCCGATCACCCGCTGCGTGCTCATGGGCTTCCTCTCCAAGGCCGGCGGCTCCGACGTCAACCCGGTCAACGCCCACGCCCTGGCCAGCTCGCTGGGCCTGCTGGTGGAGCAGGTCAAGTCCACCGAGGAGACCGACTTCGTCGAATGGCTCCATGTGGCCGCCTTCCAGCAGGACCAGAAGGTCTCGGCGGGAGGCACCTTCTTCGGCAGGAACAAGGAACCGCGCATCGTCCGGCTCAACAGCATGCCGGTGGAGATCGATCCCCAGGGGGTCCTCTGCCTGGTGAAGAACTCGGACCGCCCCGGCATCATCGGCTCCCTGGGGACCATCCTCAGCAGCCACGGGATCAACATCGCCAACATGAGCCTCAACCGGGACAGCGCCGGAGGGCAGGCGCTCACCATCCTCCACCTGGACAGCGTCCCGCCCGAGGCGGCGCTGGAGGAGATCCGCGCCCACAGGAACATCAGCAGCGTTCGAATCGCCTCCCTCTAGGACCGCCATGCCCGCCTCCCTCCGCGCTCCCCTCCGCCTGGCCCTGGGATGCCTCCTCCTGGCGGCGCCCTCCCGCGCCCTGCCCCAGGAGGAGCTCTTCGACGAGGAGGTGCTCGCCTGGGGGAAGGGGTTCAAGATCACCCGGGCCGAGCTGGACGAGGCCTTCATCGCCCTCAAGGCCAACAAGGCCTCGCTGGGCCTGCGCATCGACGCCCAGCAGCAGATGCTGCTGGAGGCCCGCCTGCTGGAGAAGCTGGTCCACGCCAGGCTGATCCGGATGGAGGCCACCGAGGAGGACCTGGAGCAGGGACGGCGCTTCCTGGAGGAGCAGATGGAAATCCTGGAGGAGCAGATGGGCTCCGCCGAGGCGGCCCGGCAGCACATCGTCGCCTCGGGAGTGAGCGTCGAGTACTTCAAGGAGCAGCTGCTGGAGGAGGGGATCACCCGGGAGGTGATCCGCCGCGAGGTGGTGGGCGGCCACGAGGTGGGCCAGGCCGAGATCGAGAGCTACTACCAGGAGAACCAGGAGGGCTTCGCCGTCCCCGAGAGGGCCCGCATCCGGCACATCTACCTGGCGCTGGCGGACCCCCGGACCGGGGAGCGCCTGCCCGAGGAGGCGGCCAGGCGGAAGGAGGAGCTGATGGAGTCCCTGGAGGAGCGGCTGGCTGCGGGCGAGGACTTTCCCGAGCTGGCCCGGGAGCATTCCGAGGATCCGGCCACCCGCGCCAATGGCGGGGAGATCGTGATGATCAAGGGCCAGTCGGCGCTGGAGCTGGAGATCCCCGTCTTCAGGCTGCAGCCGGGAGACACCAGCAAGATCATCCACACCCCCACCGGCATGCACCTGGTCCGCATGCTCGAGCGCCATCCCGGGAAGGTGCGCGATCTGGAGACGGTCAGCGCCTTCATCCGCAACCAGCTCGAGCTGGACTACGTCCAGAAGCGCCTGCCGCCCTACCTGGAGGAGCTCAAGGAGAAGGCGGGCCTGGAGTTCGCGGTCCGGGAGGAGGATCGGGAGGAGTAGCCTCCTGCGGGGGAAGGAAGTGCGCCTCCCGGCGGCCGCTCCGGGCGGCCTTGTACTCGCAGGCCAGGAAGGGGCGGTACATGGGGGAGGAGCCGGCCAGCACCGCGTCGGCCCCGGCCTCGAAGAAGTCGTCGATGTCCCGCACGGTGGAGGCCCCGCCCACCGCGAGCAGGTGCAGGCGGCCCGGCGGGCGGCGCCCCAGGATCCGCCGCGCCTGGCGCACCGCCTCGACGCTCTGGCGGTGGATGGAGCGGCCCAGCACCCCGGCCCGTGGCGCGCCGGGACCGAACACCGGGCTCCCGTCGGCCTCGACCACCGGGCGCGAGACGCCGTTGACCATCACCACTCCGTCGGCGATCCCCGCCACCGCCTCCAGGAAGGACTCCATCCGGGCGGGGCTCCGCCAGACCCCCGCCTTGAGCAGCAGGGGCCTGGCTCCGATGGCGGCCCGGATCGCCTGGGCGACGGCCCGGGAGGCCCGGGGATCCTGGTAGACGGATCCCTCGGAAGTGCAGACGCTGGGGCAGGAGAGGTTGGCCTCGACCAGGTCGGCGCCGGCCTCGGCCGCCCAGCGGGCGCAGAGTGCGTAGTCCCCGGCCAGGGACTCCAGGGAGGCGGTCCCGTCCGGAGTGCCCGCCACCGAGACCGCCAGCGCCTGCCCGGGCCCGAGGGCCTCCCTGGCCGCTCCGATGTCCCTGCGCCAGTACCCGGGGGGCATGGAGGGCATCCCGAAGCAGACCGAGGAGCTGATCTGGGCGGGATCGGCGGGAGGGGCGCCGAGACGGCGCACCGGCCCCGAGGCGCGCCCTCCGTCGTCCACGAAGACCCAGTTGGGCATGGGGTGGGAGGGGCGCGGGGAGGAGCGGACCGTCTTGTAGGTGAGCAGGTCGAAGCCCAGGCGGGCGTAGGCCCGGATCCAGCGGCTGTCGAGCAGCAGGCCCGCCGCGACGCCCAGGCGGGAGTCGAGCCGGAGCCCCAGCATAGGCCGGGCCCGGGTGGGCGGCACCGACGGCATCTCCCCGGGAAGCCGGGGTCCGGCCTCGAGGTTCTCCCTCCAGGTGCGGGCGATGTCGTAGGTCCGGATCAAGGGTCCGGGTCCGCCAGATCCCCCGGGTGCATCAGCAGGGTGGCGGTCCGGGCGAAGATGGCGGACCGGACCCCCAGGGCCCGCTTGAGGGCCACGTCGCGGTCCCAGGGGTTCTCGATCCGCGACAGGGCCCGCATCTGCCCGGCCTCCAGGTTGAGGGGGAAGTACCAGGGGGAGACCAGGGGGGAGTTGATCAGGGGGAAGTCCGATCCGTAGAGCAGGCGGCCCTCCAGCCGGGGATCGGAGAGCGCCTCGCCCAGGAAGCCGCTCTTGTTGATCTGGGTCAGGGAGGAGATGTCGCCGTACAGGTTGGGGTACCGCTCCATGAGCGAGAGGAGCCGGTCGATGTTCCGCTCCCCCTCCTGATGGCCGGTGGTGGCCGCGTGGGCGGCGATCACCATCACCCCGTGGTCCAGGGCCAGCCGGTACCGGTAGGGGTCCCCCATCTCCTCCTGGGAGCCGAGGAAGGCCCGCTCGGCGCCGGTGTGGACCAGGAGGGGGAGATCCAGCTCGACCAGCTTCTGGTAGAAGGGGATCAGCGCGGGGCTGGCCGGATCGAAGCGCTGTATCGAGGGCAGCCACTTGACCAGCCTGGCTCCCCTCTGCCTGGCCCAGCGGAGCAGCTCGACCGCGTTGGTGCGCATCGGGTTGATGCTGGCGCCGAAGAAGAGCTCGGGGTGGCGGGCCGTCTCCCTCAGGACGAACTGGTTGGGGACGTAGACCTGGGTGGCCTCCCGGTCCAGCCGCCCCTGCTCGTCGATCACCCCGTCCAGGGCCAGCACGACGGCCGCGTCCACCTCGGCGCTCTCCCTCACCCACCGGGCGATGCGCCGGATCACCAGCGCGTCGCCCTCTCGCTCCAGCTCCTGGCGGCCGATCCCGTAGCTGCGCAGGTAGATCCCGAACTTGTAGCTGGCAAGGAAGGCGGGGGAGACGTAGCAGCCGCTGTCCCCGGCGCCGACGCCCGCGGCGTGGACGTGCATGTCCACCACTTGCGGAGCCCGGGACTCCTCCACCGGCAGGTGGGGTCCCTGGAAGAGGATCAGGCGGAGAAGGACCGGCAGCAGGACGGCCAGGAGGAGGGCCCCGAGGACGTGCCGGCGGCGCAGGCGGCGCCTCAGCCGGAGGAGCCGCTCCCAGAGCCCCTTCCCCCTCCTCCGGTCCATGGGCCTACCTGGCCGCCTTCTTCCTTCCGCGCATGTCCTTCTCCTTGACCAGCATCGCCGCCTTGCCGATCCGCTTGCGCAGGTAGGTGAGCTTGGCCCGCCGGACCGAGCCGCGGCGCTCGACGTCCAGCTTGGCGATCCGGGGGGAGTTGACCGGGAAGACCCGCTCGATCCCCTCCCCGTAGCTGATGCGCCGGACGGTGAAGCGCTCGCTGGTCCCGCGGCCCCGGCGCCCGATCACGATCCCGGAGAAGACCTGGATCCGCTCCTTGTCGCCCTCCACCACCCGGGTGTGGACCCGCACGGTGTCCCCCACCGAGAATTCCAGCGGCTCGCTGCGCTGGTCGGCAGCCTCGATCTTCCTCAACAGTTCCTGGTTCATCTTCCCTCGCGGCCCGCCGCCGACAGTTCCGGATCCCCGGGGGCCAGTTCCGGCCTGACCCTCCGGGTCCGCTCCATGGACATCCGCCTCCTCCACCGGGCGATGGCTCCGTGATCCCCCGAGAGGAGGATGTCCGGCACCTTCATGCCCCGGAAGTCCGCCGGGCGGGTGTAGTGCGGATGCTCCAGGAGCCCCTCCTCCCCGAAGGACTCCTCCTGGGCGCTCGCCTCGTCGCCCAGCGCCCCGGGCAGCAGGCGGCACACCGAGTCGACAACCACCATGGCCGGCAGCGCGCCGTTGGTCAGCACGTAGTCCCCGATGGAGAGGGACAGGCCGGCCAGCCCCTCGACGATCCGCTCGTCGAAGCCCTCGTAGCTGCCGCACAGGAGGATCAGGTGGTCGGCCCGGGAAAGCTCCCGGGCCAGGGACTGGCGGTAGGGCCGGCCCGCGGGCGAGAGCAGGATCACCCTTGAGCCGGGGCCCTGCAGCGACTCCACCGCCTCGAAGACCGGCTCGGGCTTGAGCACCATCCCGGGTCCGCCCCCGAAGGGCCGGTCGTCCACGGTGCGGTGCACGTCGCGGGTGTAGTCGCGCAGGTCGCGGACGTTCAGCTCCAGCACCCCCCTGCGGCGGGCCCGCATCACCATGCTGTGGTCCAGGGGGCCCTCGAACATCGAGGGGAAGAGGGTGAGGATGTCGACCTTCACGGGGCGGCGGCGCCTCCGTCCTCCGCGGGGCCCCCGGACGCGATCTCCTCGACCTTGAGCAGGCTGCGCATGTTCCGCCTGGCGCTGCCGGCCTGCATCAGGGCCCGGATGGCGTTGACCGTCTGGCCCCCCCTTCCGATGATCCGCCCCATGTCCTCGGGATGGATCCGCAGCTGGTAGACGGTGGTCCCCTCCTTCAGGGACGACTCGATCCGCACATCGTCGGGATGGTCGGCCAGCCCCTTGACCACGTACTCCAGGAAGTCCCGCATGCGCCCGGGGCTAGCTGTCGGCCGTCTCGGCCGCCTCGGCCTGGTCGCTCCTGCGGCGGGCCCGGATGAAGCTCAGCACCTTGCCGGAGGGCTGGGCCCCGCGCGACATCCAGTGCTCGATACGGTCCAGCTTCATCGAGACCTTCTCCCGGGCGCCCTCCCCCGCGACGCGCGCGGCCGGATGGTAGGTGCCCACCTCCTCGATGAACCGGCCGTCGCGGGGGCTGCGGCTGTCGGCGACCACGATGCGGAAGACCGGATGGTTGCGCGCCCCCACGCGCTTGAGGCGGATTCTTACTGACATAAACAGGGATTGCCCCCAGGATGGCCGGGCTGCCCCTCGGCCACCGCGAGGCGAGCGGAGGAAGCTATCCGCTCCCCCGGGCCAGGGCAAGCGCTCATTTGGGAATCAGCCGTCTTTTCCGTTCCTCCCCGGCAATGGGGATCCCCGCCGAATGCAACCGGTCATCCGCTCCGCCCTCTTCATCGACTTCGACAACATCTTCGTGCGCATCCGCAGCGATCACGGATTGCCGGTGGCCGAGAGCTTCGCCACCAGCCCCCGGGCCCTGATCCGCTGGCTGGAGGACTACCAGATCCCCGACGCTCCCGAAGGGGCCTGCCGGCAGATCATCGTGCGCAAGTGCTACCTCAACCCGGTGGTGTACTGGCGCTACCGGGTCGACTTCACCCGGGCCGGGTGCGAGGTGGTCGACTGCCCCTCGCTCACCCAGCAGGGGAAGAGCTCCTCCGACATCTACATGGCGCTGGGCATGGTCGACGCCCTGGCCCAGGCCGATCCTCTCCTCGAAGAGTTCATCATCGTCTCGGGCGACGCCGACTTCACTCCGGTGCTCTTCCGGCTCAGGCAGCACGGAAGGCGCATCATCATCGTGGCCCCCAGCATGACCTCCCCCGCCTACAAGTCGGTGGCCAACCTGGTGGTGGACAACGACCGGCTGGTGGAGGAGGCCCTCCAGGGGAGGGGCGGATCGGAGAGCGGGCAGGCCGCGGCGGCAGGCGGGGACGGGGAGGCGGATCCGTCCAGGGTGGACCAGGCGATCCGCGAGTGCCTGGAGGAGTCCGGCAGCCCGGTGTCCGGCAGCGACCTGGCCCAGAAGATCCGCACCCGCTTCGGCAACCAGGGCTGGTTCGGCCACTCCACCTTCAAGGGCTTCCTCGACGCCCGGCTCCCCGCCCTGGGCCTGGAGTACGTGGTCCACAGGTCCAGGAACTGGATCCGGGATCCCAGGCGGCACGGCATGCCGCCCGTCGAGCCGGGGACCGTCCCCTCCCACCTGATCCGGCCCGAGGAGGACCCCGCCCTCCATTCCCTCTCCTCCCGCTTCAGGACCATCCTCGACATGCCCCCCCTGGATCCCGGCGCCTACGCCCATCTCTTCGCCGAGCTGGCCCGGGAGCTGGGCAAGGGCGAGTACGGAGTGAACACCGCCAGCCGCTCCCTGCGCGATCAGATGGCCCAGGGCGAGTACCCGGTCTCCCGCATGCACATCACCTGGATCCTCAAGTCCCTGCGCCTGGATCCCGGCGAGCTGGCCCGCAGGAAGCGGTTCCTGGGCCGCAACCTGAGCAAGCGGTTCCTCGACAACCTCCTGGAGCAGGCCAAGAGCAACGGGATGCACCTGACCGACGAGGAGAAGGCCCTCCTGGAGCAATGGATCCATCCGCCCCAGGCCAGGCGGAAGAGGGCGCCCTCCAGGAAAGCGGAAAAGGATCGGGTTGACCGTTGACGGGGCCCGGCTCCCGGGGGCAGCATCGATACATGACTAACCCGCACGGTTTAGTCAGGTTTTATCCTTCTGCGGCATGATCCCTGCGAGCGAGGCGGGCGCCCCCCCGGAGGGGAGGGAGGACCTGGGTCCGGAGATCCGGAGGCTGGAGGCGCTCCGCCCCCAGGACCGGATCGGCTGGGCCGCGGAGCGCTTCGGCGACCGGCTGGTCCTCTCCTCCAGCTTCGGGGCCCAGGCGGCGGTCCTGCTGCACATGGCGACCCGGATCAGGCCGGACATCCCGGTGGTCCTGATCGACACCGGCTACCTGTTCCCCGAGACCTACCGGTTCGTGGACGAGCTCTCCGAGCGCCTGGAGCTCAACCTCAAGGTCTACCGCGCCCCCCTCTCCCCCGCCTGGCAGGAGGCCCGGTGGGGGCGGCTGTGGGAGCGGGGCGCCGAGGGGCTGGAGCGCTACAACCGCTACGCCAAGGTGGAGCCGATGCGACGGGCCCTGGCCGAGCTGGACGCGCGCGGCTGGATCAGCGGAATCCGCCGCAGCCAGAGCCGGTCGCGGGAGCACGCCTCCCTGCTGGCCAGGGACGGGAGCTGCCTGAAGATCCACCCCATCCTGGAGTGGGGCGACCGGCAGGTGCACCAGTACCTCGCCGAGCACGATCTCCCCTACCATCCCCTCTGGCACAAGAACTACCTGTCCATCGGGGACGTGCACACCACGCGGGCGGTCAACGGCGAGGTCTCCCTCGACGAGGCCCGTTTCTTCGGCCTCAAGCGGGAATGCGGGATCCACGAGGGGATCAACTCCGACTTCAGCATCTGAGGGAACCAGAAGTGCCGGCCGCTCCCTCCTCCGACATCCATCCCCTGGGCTCCCGGGCCCTGCCCCGCCGGGCCCGGGAGCTGCTGCTGGACCAGCGGGGGCAGGTGGTCTGGCTCTACGGCCTGTCGGGCTCGGGCAAGAGCACCCTGGCCCTGGGGCTGGAGTCCCGGCTGCACCGGCGGGGGGTGCTCACCCAGCTGCTCGACGGGGACGACCTGCGCTCGGGGCTCAACTCCGATCTGGGCTTCGGCGACGCCGACCGCCAGGAGAACATCCGCCGGACGGCCGAGGTGGCCCGGCTCCACGCCCGGGCGGGCATCGTGGCCATCGTCTCGTGCATCACCCCCAGGCGCGAGATGCGCCGGATGGCCCGGCGCATCGTCGGGGAGGACGACTTCCTGGAGGTCCATGTCCGCTGCAGCCTCGAGACCTGCCGCCGCAGGGACGTCAAGGGGCTCTACGCCAAGGCGGACCGCGGCGAGCTGCCCCGCTTCACCGGCAGGGACTCCGCCTTCGAGCCGCCCGAGGAGGGAGCTCTCGGCGTGGACACCGACACCGACGCCCCGGAAGCGTCCCTGGACCGGCTGCTGGAGGCCGTCCTGCCCCGGATCGGGCCCTCCTCCCCCCGGGCGCATGGCAACGGTCGGACATGAAGAGCTACACCCTCTCCCACCTGGAGGTCCTCGAGTCGGAGGCGATCTACGTGATCCGGGAGGTCGCCGCCCGCTTCGCCAGGCCGGCGCTGCTGTTCTCCGGGGGCAAGGACTCGATCACCCTGCTGCACCTGGCCCGCAAGGCCTTCCATCCGGCCCGCCTCCCCTTCCCCCTGCTCCACATCGACACCGGGCACAACTTCCCCGAGACCCTCGAGTTCCGGGACCGGCTGGTGGCCCAGTGCCGGGCGGAACTGATCGTCCGCACCGTCCAGGACTCCATCGACAGGGGCCGGGTGTCCGAGGAGCGGGGAGCCAGGCCCTCGCGCAACGCCCTCCAGACCGTCACCCTGCTGGACGCGATCGAGGAATTCCAGTTCACCGCGGCGCTGGGAGGGGCGCGGCGCGACGAGGAGAAGGCCAGGGCCAAGGAGCGCTTCTTCTCCCACCGCAACGAGTTCGGACAGTGGGACCCCAAGAACCAGCGCCCCGAGCTGTGGAACCTGTTCAACAGCCGCATGGGGATCGGGGAGCACTTCCGGGTCTTCCCGATGAGCAACTGGACCGAGATGGACGTCTGGCAGTACATCAGGCTCAAGGAGCTGGACCTGCCGTCCATCTACTTCGCCCACCAGCGGGACCTGATCGAGGTGGGCGGCTCCCTGATCGCGGTCTCGGAGCACACCCCCCCAGGAGCCGGCCAGGAGGTCCGCAGGGAGCGGGTCCGGTTCCGCACCGTGGGCGACGTCACCTGCACCGGAGCGGTGCTCTCGGAAGCCGCCACGGTCGACGCGATCATCGCCGAGACCGCCGCGGCCCGCCAGGCCGAGCGGGGCTCCCGGGCCGACGACCGCCGCTCCGAGACCTCCATGGAGGATCGCAAGAAGGACGGCTACTTCTAGGACCCTTTCGCGCTTTTTTTCCCGATCCCCAGTCCGTTGAATCGACCGACCAGCGTGGCAGCCACCAGAACCAGCCCCTCCCGGCCGGAAGCCCCCTCTCCCGGCGGGGAGGCGCCCGCTCCCCGCACCCTCCCTGCGCCGGCCGGGCCCGGTAGCCTCCTCTCCGGGATGCCCGCGGGCGGGACGACATCCAGGGGGCCGGCCCTCTGATCGCCGCGGAATCCCCAGAAGAGAGGCGTCCGATGCCGCCCGGGGCGGACCGGATCCGGCCCGCCCGCCCCCTGTCCGAGGCGATGGACCGGGCCCTCCCGGAGCCCCGGACCGGGCGCCTGGCCAGCGCCATGCACGATGCAGCCGGAGCGGCGCCCCACCGGGGCGGCAGATGACAGGCAGGGAGGGCTACCCTGAGATGGATCTCCTGCGGTTCACCACCGCAGGCAGCGTGGACGACGGGAAGAGCACCCTGATCGGACGCCTGCTGCACGACTCGAAGTCAATCTTCGAGGACCAGCTGGAGGCCATAGAGGCCTCGAGCCGGCGGCGGGGGGACCAGATCGTCAACCTGGCGCTGCTCACCGACGGGCTCCGCGCCGAGCGCGAGCAGGGGATCACCATCGATGTCGCCTACCGCTACTTCGCCACCCCCCGTCGCAAGTTCATCATCGCCGACACCCCGGGGCACATCCAGTACACCCGCAACATGGTGACCGGGGCCTCGACCGCCAACCTGGCCGTGATCCTGATCGACGCCCGCAAGGGGGTGGTGGAGCAGAGCTGCCGCCACTCCTTCATCGCCTCGCTGCTGCAGATCCAGCACATCGTGGTGGCGGTCAACAAGATGGACCTGGTGGACTACCGGGAGCAGGTGTTCCAGGACATCGTCAGGACCTACAAGGAGTTCGCCTCCCGGCTGTCGGTCCCCCACATCGAGTTCATCCCCATCAGCGCCCTGCACGGGGACAACGTGGTGGAGCCCTCCTCCCGCATGGACTGGTACCGCGGGAGCTCCCTGCTCTACACCCTGGAGAACGTCTACATCGGCAGGGAGTTCAACCACATCGACGCCCGCTTCCCGGTGCAGTGGGTGATCCGCCCCCAGAGCCGGGAGCACCACGACTTCCGGGGCTTCGCCGGCAGGGTGGCCAGCGGGGTGTTCAAGCAGGGGGACGGGGTGACCGTCCTTCCCTCCGGCTTCACCTCCACCATAGGCGCCATCCACGCCATGGAGGGGCCCGTCTCCGAGGCCTTCGCCCCCATGTCGGTGGCCCTGTCCCTGGAGGACGAGATCGACATCAGCCGGGGGGACATGATCGTCAAGCAGAACAACCCCCCGCAGCTCCTGCAGGACATCGAGTGCACCATCTGCTGGTTCAGCGAGGTCCGCAGGCTGGAGGTGGGGCGCAAGTACCGGATCCTCTCCACCACCCGGGAGGCGCTCTGCCTGGTCCGGGAGGTCAAGTACAAGATCGACGTCAACACCCTCCACAAGATCGAGGGGGACCGGGAGGTGGGGCTCAACGACATCGCCCGGGTGTCGCTGCGGGCCTCCTCCCGCTTCTTCGTCGATCCCTACACCCGCAACCGCGAGACCGGGAGCCTGATCCTGGTCGACGAGCAGACCCATGCCACGGTCGCTGCAGGCATCGTCATCTGACACCCGGAACCCGGGACGCCGCCGATGACCGTGCGGATCAAGATCTGCGGGATCACCAGGAAGGAGGACGCCCTGGCCGCGGTGGAGGCCGGCGCCGACGCCCTAGGCTTCGTCTTCCACCCCGCCAGCCCCCGGTACATCCCGCCCGGCCGTGCGGGCGGGATCGTGGCCTGCCTGCCTCCGCTGACCGCTACGGTGGGGGTCTTCGTCGATGCGAGCGCCGACGCGATCGAGTCGGCGCGCCGGGAGAGCGGGATCGGCGTGGTGCAGCTCCACGGGGACGAGAGCCCGGAGTTCTGCGCCCGCGTGCCGGGCAGGACGGTCAAGGCCTTCAGGATCCGCGGTCCCGGGGATGTCGGCCAGGCCCGGAGGTGGGCCACCAGCGCCTGGCTCTTCGACAGCCACGCCGAGGGCGTGCGGGGAGGGTCGGGACGGTCCTTCGACTGGAGCTGGACCGGATCCCTCCCCAGTCTCCGCCCGGTGTTCGTCGCCGGGGGGCTCGGCCCGGAGAACGTGGCCCGGTGCGTCTGCCGGACCCGCCCCTACGCGGTGGACGTCTCCTCGGGGGTCGAGAGGGCTCCCGGCGTCAAGGACGCCGGGCTGATGCGCCTGTTCGTGGAGCGGGCCAGGGAGGCCGCCGTGAGCCTGGCCGGGCCCGGCATGCAAACGCGACCGAAGGATGCCGGACATCTGGGCTGAAGCACTCATCATCCTGGTCCTGATCCTCGGCAACGGCTTCTTCGCCGGGGCCGAGATCGCGGTGGTCAAGTCCCGGAAGCCCCGGCTGGAGTCCCTGGCCCGGGGAGGCAGCCGCAAGGCCCGCCGGGTGCTCGACCTGATGGCCGCCCCCACCCGCTTCCTCTCCACGGTGCAGTTCGGCATCACCCTGATCGGCATCCTCGCCGGAGCCTTCGGAGGGGCCCGGATCGCCCTGGAGCTGGCGACCTACCTGGAGGGAGTCAAGTGGATCGGGGACTGGGCCAACGTGATCTCGCTGGGGGCGGTGGTCGCCTGCATCACCCTCGCCTCCCTGGTCCTGGGGGAGATCGTCCCCAAGCGCCTGGCCATGATCAATCCCGAGCGGGCGGCGATGATGATCGCCGGTCCGGTGGGAAGGCTGGGGCGCCTGGCCCTTCCCTTCGTGCAGCTGACCACCTGGCTCACCGAGCGCATCCTGGGCATGATGAACATCCGGGTCAGCGAGCCGGTGGTGACCGAGGAGGAGGTCCAGGTCCTGGTGGAGGAGGGAACCCACGCCGGGGTCTTCCACCAGGCCGAGGTGGAGATGGTGGAGGGAGTGATGGCCCTGGACGAGGAGCAGGTGGGGGACCTGATGACGCCCCGTCCCAAGATCGTGTGGCTCAACGCCGACGAGCCGGACAAGGCCAACTGGGCCAAGATCGTGTCCAGCAACCACTCCCACTTCCCCCTCTACTCCGGGAACCGGGACAACGTGATCGGCATGGTCTCGGTCAAGGCCCTGTGGGCCAACCTGGCGGCCGAGATCAAGACGGACATCCGGAATCTCGCGGTCAAGCCGCTGGTGGTTCCCGAGACCATGGTCGCGGTAAAGCTCCTGGAGACCTTCAAGCAGTCGGGCCGGCGGATCGCCCTGGTGTGCGACGAGTTCGGCAGCGTGATCGGGCTGGTGTCGATCATCGATCTGCTGGAGGCGATCGTGGGGGACATCCCCTCGGAGGGGGAGGACCAGCAGCCTTCCTTCGTCAAGCGAGAGGACGGCAGCTGGCTGATCGACGCGATGA
Organism: Limisphaerales bacterium; assembly: GCA_965221075.1. Taxonomy (GTDB): domain Bacteria; phylum Verrucomicrobiota; class Verrucomicrobiia; order Limisphaerales; family AAA164-E04; genus UBA2970. The sequence continues at coordinate 970,025 of OZ244865.1, read as the reverse complement.
TGGAGGTGGACGAGTTCAAGAAGCTCCTGGGCCTGGGGGAGCTGCCCTCCGAGGAGGACGACGACTACCTGAGCGTGGGAGGCTTCGTCCTCTCCATGATCGGGCAGATCCCCGTCGAGGGGGACACCTTCGTCCACGAGGGCTGGAAGTTCGAGATCGTCGACATGGATCGGCACCGCATCGACAAGATCCTCGCCTCTCCCCTGCCCCTGCCGGAGGAGGGGAAGGAGTAGGCCTTGCGGCTTCCCTCCCGGCGCCCCCGCGTCTAGACTCGCCGCCCCTCGCGACGAACGGCCATGCCCAGCGTGTACATCAAGACCTACGGCTGCCAGATGAACGAGCGGGATTCCGAGGCCGTGGCCGCCCAGCTGGTCTCCCGGGGATACTCCCTGTCCCCGCGGGAGGAGGGGGCCGACGTGGTCCTGATCAACACCTGCAGCGTCAGGGACCTGGCCGAGCAGAAGGCCCTGGGCAAGATGGCCCACGTGATCGGGACAGGCCGCGGCCGGCGGGACCGGATCTACGGCTTCATGGGCTGCATGGCCCAGAAGCGGAAGGAGGAGCTTCTGGAGCGGCTTCCCGACGTGGGCCTGGTCCTCGGCACCCAGAAGCTCCACCGCGCCGGAGAGCACCTCGACCGCCTGCGCTCCGGCGAGTACCGGCAGATCTGCGACACCGACGAAGAGGAGGGAAGCGAGTCGGCCATCCGGGAGCACCTCCACCATCCGGGACGCCGACCGGTGTCGGCCTTCGTGAGCATCATGCAGGGCTGCAACCAGCGCTGCGCCTTCTGCATCGTCCCCGACACCCGGGGGGCGGAGCGCAGCCGGTCCATCGCCTCCATCGTCTCGGAGTGCGAGGAGCTGGCCGGGAGGGGCGCCCGGGAAGTGGTGCTCCTGGGACAGATCGTCACCAGCTACGGCCGGCGGGAGATCGGCCGCAGGGACGGCAAGTCGGCCTTCGTGCAGCTGCTGGAGGCGCTCCACGAGGTCCCGGGGCTGGAGCGGATCCGCTTCACCTCCCCCCACCCCCGCGGCTACGGGGACGACCTGATCGAGGCCTACGCCTCCCTGCCCCGCCTCTGCCCCAGCGCCCATCTCCCGGTGCAGAGCGGCAGCAACCGGGTCCTCCGGGCCATGCGCCGGGGCTACACCCGAGAGCGCTATCTCGAGCTGGTGCGCAAGCTGCGCAGGTCGCGCCCCGGCATCGGCATCACCACCGACATCATCGTCGCATTTCCCGGCGAGACCGAGGAGGAGTTCGGCCAGACCCTCTCCCTGGTGGAGGAAGCGGGCTTCGACAACGCCTTCGTCTTCAAGTACTCCCCGCGGGAGGGCACTCCGGCGGCCGGCCTGCCCCAGATCCCCCCCGAGGTCAACCGGCGGCGCCACGCCGCCCTGCTCGATCGGGTCTCCCGGATCGGCGAGCGCCGCTACCGGGAGTTCGTGGGCCGGCGGGAGCGGATCCTGGTCGAGGGCCCCAGCCGCCGCAATCCCGACCGGCTCCAGGGGCGCACCGGCTGCAACAAGATCGTCGTCTTCGAGGGCAGCGAGAGCCTGATCGGCACCCTGATCGAGGCGGATATCCACCGGGCCGGCTCCTTCACCCTCTACGGCAAGCTCCGGGACAGACCATAGATGCCCGCCTTCCCCTCCCTGACGCCCCTGGCGCTGCTGCTTGGCATCGGCTACCTCATCCCCCAGATCGCCGGCCTGGTACGTCCCCAGGAATACTCCCGGTGGCTGCGCGCCTTCCCCCGATCCCGGCCGTGGGGATACCCGCTGGTGATCCTCGCCACCCTGTGGTTCCTGCTTTCGGTCGTCCAGTCCCAGAGGGAGATCAGCGACTTCGCCGACTACACCACCGCGATGCTCCTGGGATTCGCCGCTCTGGGCATCGGGACCTGCCTGCTCCTCGACGACTTCCTGGCCGCCCGGGGGCTGGCCGTCCTTATGCTCCTCCTCGCCAAGTGCATGGTCGACAACGCCCGCTGGAACGAGAGCTCCTGGAGGCTGCTGATCGTTTTCTGGGCCTACGCCTGGGTGCTGATGGGGGCGTGGTACACCGTCTCCCCCTGGCGCATGAGGGACTGGTTCCAGTGGCTGGCCGCACGCCCCGCCCGCCTGCGCGCCCTCTGCGCGCTCAGGGCGCTCTTCGCCCTGCTGGTGATCCTCCTGGCCCTGCTCGCCTACTAGGAGCGGCCCGCAGGCGGGGCGGGCCGGCCGGGATCCGGTGCTGCGGAGCCTCCGTCCTCTCCTTCCGGACACCTGTGGAACAGGCCCAGTCCGAAATGGGAGGCATGGCCCAGGGCGATGGGGCCCGACACCGGTTCGGGGAACGAGATCTGGAACAGGATCGGCGGCTGGAGGCTGAGCGCTTCCTCGGATCTCTTCCGGCGGATCCTGAACATTCCGGCATCGGGGAGCTCCCTTCCCCGCCCGGCCGGGGGGCGGCGGGCGACGCGGGCCGGCTCCGGATATCCCCACAGCGACAGCAGCCGCGCCAGCTCGTGCTCCGGGGAGCCTATCCACCGGTTGCTCCGGTCTACCTTCGGGCGCCCGTCCCTGTGCGTCTTGGGATGCCTGCCGGAAACGAAAGGGGTCAGGGAATGCCAGTGCAGGCAGGGCCTTCCCATGAGGCTGCTCTCCGGAAAGCCGTCCTCCCTCCCGATGCCCTGGAGCGACAGGTGGACGCTCCCCCTGGAGCCGTTCCAGACCCTCTCGAGCGAGCCGATGATCCGGCAGGCTCTCGGGCAGAAGCCCATCCTGGCGTAGAGGGTCGCATGGGTGATCACGTGGTCGCCGGCGTTGTTCGCCTCGCAGAGGACATGGCAGTGCATGTGGGGACGCTTCAGGGGCGCGCCACTGGAATCGCGTCCGGAGAACACCGGATCGGCCCTTTCTCCCCGGTACTTCGAGAGCAGCGACCGGTGGATCAGATCGGCCAGGCCGACCGTGTCGCCTATCGCCGGAACGTCCTTTCCGCCGACCGCGTAGCGGGCCACCGTCGGATGCCGGGCGTTCTCCTGGATCTCCCCGGTCATGGCCGGTTCCTGCGAGCACCGGGGCCGTCGGCCGCAAGGGCCCTGGATAGGGGCAGCCTCGCAGGAAACCGGTCCGGCTCCCCCTTCCCTCCGATCATCGCAAGATCTCCCCCCCGGCTCCGTCGCGCCTGGCCATCGCCTCGATCCCCCTGGGCCTGGCCCTGCCGGCGATCCTGCCCGGACCGGACTCCGGATCCCCGACAGGCAGGAACTGCGGCCCGACGCCAACCAGGCCATGATCCGCGGTCCGGGCGCGCCCCCTCCGCTGCCTGCGCCCTGCCGTCTTCAAGACGGCATCGGCGATCCGGGAGTTCCTTTCCCGCCGGCAATGCCGGGATTGAATCCGCAAGGGGCTGCCAGCAGCCCCGGCCGGGAGACAGGCAGGGACCTCGCCCGCTCCCAGGCTGGCCGCCATGGCTGGGAGCCGGAGCCTCCTGCTCAAGGAAGGGACGAGCGGAAGTCCGCCCCTCCTTGATGGAGAGAGGATGCAGAAGAAGCGGGAGGGGCACGCGCAGCGGCCGCCGCGGGGCCATGGCAGGCGCTCGCACCCTTCCGACGACGATCGTGCCGATGGTACGCGCCATAGCCAGCAGCTCCGGAGCGAGGCTAGCCTCGATGGATTCCCGGAGCAAGGAGACGGGCTCTGCCAAGTCCTCCAGCCCGGGCCTGTCCTCTCGAAGAGCCAGCCGGGGAGCGGATCGCACTTCTCCCGGCCCGCTTCCTGCAGCATGGGCGGAGCCGCAGAAGGTCCGGCCGCTCAGCGGACCCGCAAGGCCAGGTCCTGTCGACCGGTCTCCCTGGATCGCCTCCGCCAGGATCCGATGGTCCCGGCCATGTCCTTCGCAGCAGAGGCGTCCCGTCCGAAGCCGTTCGCGACGGTCCAGGGCCAAAAGCCGGCAGCCAGGAAGCGGCGCAAGAACGACAGCTCTTAGGCCCCGTTTCCCGGCCCGCCGGTTTCCCGTTCAAGGGGATCCGGACTCTCCAGAGCGATGGCGCCCCCGATGGCGCTGCACCTGGTTCCTGTAGGCCACCAGCGCCCGCTGGCGGGCGAAGCCGTGCTCCACCAGGGGACGGGGATAGTCCCGGCCCAGAACCACCCCGGCCTTCCCGAGGGCATGCGAGGGGGCCCGGGAGGGATCGTGGATGTGGCGGTCTCCGAGATCGCGCAGCTCGGGAATCCACCGGCGCAGGTAGCGGCCCTGGGGATCGTACCGGCGAGACTGGGCGGTGGGATTGAAGATGCGGAACCATGGTGCCGCATCGGTCCCGGTGCCAGCCGCCCACTGCCATCCGGCGTAGTTGTTCGCCCTGTCGGCATCCACAAGCGTGTCCATGAACCACCGGGCTCCATGGCGCCAGTCGATCAGCAGGTGCTTGGCCAGGAAGGAGGCCACCACCATCCGCACCCGGTTGTGCATCCATCCGGTGGTCCAAAGCTCGCGCATCCCGGCATCCACCAGGGGATAGCCCGTCCTGCCCTGCTGCCACCGGACCAGCCCCTTCCGATCCCTGCGCCAGGGCATGCGCTCGAATTCGGGACGCAGCGGAGCTTCCGTCAGGCTGGGGAAGTGGTGGAGCAGATGCCGGCTGAACTCTCTCCACCCGATCTGCCGGACGAACGGATCGGCCTGGGCGGGGATGCCCGACTCCCCTGCCCGCTCCACGATCTGGACCGGGCCGATCTCTCCGAAATGCAGATGGGGGGAAAGGCGCCCGGTCCCGGGGACTGCGGGATAATCGCGATCCTTCGCGTAGCTGGAGCGCCGGCCATCCAGGAACCGATCCAGCCGGGCCTCGGCCTCCTTCTCTCCAGGCTTCCATGCTTCGTGGAGGCCGCCATCCCAAAGATGGCTTCCTGCGCGGAGTCCAAGCTGGTCCAGGGCGAGCCCGGCCGGCCAGCGCCGGGGGGATCTCCACCGGGGCACGGGAAGGCTCCGGCGCTGGATCCCCTGGGCCAGGCACTTCCGCCAGAAGGGGGTGAACACCTTGAAGGGCGTGCCTGTGGAGGTCAGGACCGAACCGGGAGGGAAGAGAAGGGAGGCCGGGGGCAGCGCCATGAAAAGCGCTCCCTCCTGGAGGCAGAGCTTCCGCACAGCCAGCTCGACCGGGGCCTGGACAGGATCGCTGTCCTGGTTGCAGGCGACCGCAGCGGCTCCGGTCTCCGCGATCAATGCTGCAACGGCCTCGACGGCGGAACCGCTGCGAAGCGTCAGCCTGCTACCCAGCGCCTCCAGATCGGCCTGCAGCGATTGCAGGCTGCCGTAGAGCCACCATCGGGAGGCCCCCCCGGCACGATCGGGAATCCAGAACGGAATCACCTGCCGTCCCGTTTCCGACGCCCAGCGGAGCGCGGGGTTGTCCTGGAGGCGGAGATCCCGCCGTAACCAGACCAGGACCGGTCCCGCCGTAGGCAACCGGGACTCTGTTCCGGATTCCGTGCTCAAGCCAGGAAATCCCCCTTGCACCTCCGACTGCGACTCATGGCGCCTGGCGATCCCGCCCGCTGCGGATCATGCGAAGGCTCCCCGACTTCCGGTCCTGCATCCTCGGCCACGGACCGGAGCCGGAGCGGGGAGCCTGGAACCCGGCAATGCCTTCGGAACTCCCGGCATGCCAGTCCACAGGTCCGAGCCGCGCTGGAAGCGGAGAGGCCAGTTCCGGCGGTCCGCTCCCCGCAATTCCCCAGGCGCCCGCCCGGGTCCGAAAGCCGCCTGGAGCGGTTCGGGGAAAACTCGCGAAAAAGCGATCAGGAAAGGGAATGCAGCGCCTAGCCCGTCCGGTGGCCACGCCCTCGTTGTTGCCTCCGTCGCCCCTTGGACTTTTCCCTTGCCGCTCCGTCCGCTTCATGGCAACACCTCTGCCCAAGCAAACCGCCCATACGCGCTGGATGCAAGGCCCCCGGGAGTATTTTCATCCTGGCTGCCGATCTGGACCATGCCCCCCTGGATTGCGGCCGCCGGAAAAACCAGGGGCTCCTGCCCGCAACCGGCTCTGACTGGGCCCTGAACCCGCCATTGTGAAGCTCCGAAGCAGACTCGAGTCCCTGCCAGGCGACCTGTTCGGAGGTGTCACCGCGATGATCGTGGCGCTGCCTCTTTCGCTGAGCCTGGGCATCGCCACGGGCCTGGGAGCCGCGGCCGGCATCTACAGCGCCATCGCCGTGGGACTGTGGGCCGCGGCCGTCGGGGGGGTCAAGGGGCAGATCTCGGGTCCCACCGCTCCCATGGCCGTGGCCATGGCGGTGATCGTCTCCCAGCACACCGCGTCCACAGAGGAGGCCCTGACGGTGGTCATGCTCTCGGGCCTTTTCCTGATCGGCCTGGGCCTTTCCGGGCTCGGGCGCTTCGCGGTGTACACGCCCCATGTGGTGATCTCCGGATTCATGTCGGGCATCGGCATCATCATGATCGTCATGCCGATTCCGGTCTTCCTGGGCATGGGCCAGCTGAGCGGCGATGTGATGAAGGTGGCCCGGATGCTGCCGGAGGCTCTGGAGCAATTCGAAAGCAACAACGGCCTCAACGCCTTGATCATCGCCTCGACCACCTTCCTGGTGGGCGCGATCTGGCCCAGAAGGCTTTCCAGGTGGGTGCCCGGCCCCTTGGCGGCGCTGGCGGTCGGCACCCTGCTGTGCCTCGTGTGGTTTGGCGGCGTGAAGACCATAGGGAACATCGGAAAGGTGCCTTCGGGACTGCCGGAACTGACCATGCCCGCCTGGCCGGGCATCAAGGCCCTGGGCCCGGCCCTGATGCTGGCGATGCTCTGCACCATTGACACCCTGCTCACCGCCCTGATCGCCGACTCCATGATGGGCAGCCAGCACAGGCCCAACCGGGAGCTGGTGGGGCAGGGCCTGGGCAACCTGACCTCGGGACTGGTGGGGGGCATTCCCGGATCCGGATCCACTCCCCTGACCGTCACCAACATCCGCACCGGGGGAAGCACGAGGATCTCCGGTGTGGCCTTCGCCCTGGCGATGCTGGTGGTCCTGCTCAGCCTGGGACAGTATGTCGAGCACATCCCGCTGGCGGCGCTGGCCGGCGTGCTGGCCAAGGTCGGCATGAACATCGTCGACTGGAGGCTCCTGGCGAGGATCCACCGCATCCGCAAGGAGCACCTGGCGGTCATGCTGCTGACCCTGTTCCTCACCGTGTTCGTCGACCTGATCGTCGCGGTGGGCATCGGCCTGATCGCCAGCGGCCTGAGCCACGCGCGGCAGCTGGAAAGGCTGGAGCTCGACAGCGTGGCCTCGGTGCCGCTGCTGGACCGGACCTTCTTCGCGGGCCTGCGGAAGGTCGAGGACTTCACCCCCTACTCGGCCCGGGTCGGCATGGTGTCCCTCAAGGGGAACTTCACCGTCGCTTCCTCCAACAAGCTGGTCAACGGCATCGGCCCCGACATCCGCCAGCACGAGGTGGTGATCCTCGACTTCACCCACACCCGGCACATCGACGACAGCGCCGCCATGGTGATCGGGCAGCTGATCGATCTGGCCAAGGCCTCCCGCACGCACTGCATCGTGATGGGGCTCGGCGGCGATGTGGCGCGAACCCTGGAAGCCCTGGACGTGCTCCGGGAGATTCCCGAGGAGCGCATCGTCAAGGACCGCAAGGAGGCCCAGCCGGTCGCCCTCGAGCTTCTGGGGATCGAGCGGGAGGAGGTTTCCGATCCGGCTCCGGAAGGCGGGGATCCCTCCCGGTAGGGGATTGCCAACCGGGGGCGCCTGGTCTTCAATGGCCCCCCTGGAACTTCCGTGATCCCCCTGCCTATGAGGAACTGGCTCGCCGCATGCGGCCTGGCCGCCGCGACCGTCGCCTCCCACGCGCAGTCCGGCGAAAAGGCCTTCCGCCAGCTCGACGAGCTTTGGCCCACTCCCAACGTCTGGCGCACCGCCTCGGGAGCTCCCGGGCCCGAGTACTGGCAGCAGCAGGCCGACTACGACATCGAGGTGGAGCTCGACGATCTCGAACAGCGCATCGTCGGATCGGAGACCATCACCTACCGGAACAACGCTCCGGTCCCTCTCGGATACCTGTGGGTGCAGCTGGACGCCAACCACCACTCCCACCACTCGCACGGCAGCAGGATACGCCCCGCCCCGGACCTGAACGGCATCTCGCTCGACGCCCTGGAGAGGGTTCTCCACCGGGAGTCCTACGACACCGCCCTGACCGTTACCCGGGTGGCCGACCGGGAGGGGAGGCCCCTGGAGCACACCATAGTGGGGACCATGATGAGGGTGGACCTGCCCTCTCCACTCATGCCGAGCAAGTCCTTCGTTCTGGGGATCGACTGGAACTACACCCTCGTCGACGCCACCCTGGTCTCGGCCCGCTCCGGCTACGAGCTCTTCCCCGAGGACGGGAACTACATCTACGAGATCGCCCAGTGGTTCCCCCGCATGGCCGCCTACACCGACGACATGGGGTGGCAGAACAAGCCCTTCATCGGACATGGGGAGTTCACTCTGGAGTTCGGCGACTACCGGGTCCGGATCACCGTTCCCGACGACCACATCGTCGCGGCCACGGGGGTGCTGCAGAACCCCGGGGAGGTCCTGAGCCGGAAGCAGAGGAAGCGGCTGGAGGAGGCGCGGCAGGCCTCCAGCCCGGTCTTCGTGGTCACTCCCGGGGAGGCCGAGGAGAACCAGTCCGGCAGGCCGGAGGGGAAGAAGACCTGGGAGTTCCTCGCCGAGAACGTGCGCGACTTCGCCTTCGCCTCCTCCCGCAAGTTCATCTGGGACGCCCAGGGATACGACATAGGCGGGAACCAGGGGCTGGCCATGTCCTTCTATCCCAACGAGGGGGAGCCCCTGTGGAGCCAGTACTCCACCCACGCCATCCTCCACACCCTGGATGTCTACTCCCGGTTCACCTTCGACTACCCCTATCCGGTCTCCATATCGGTCAACGGCCCGGTCTACGGCATGGAGTATCCCATGATCTGCTTCAACGGGCCCCGTCCCCAGGAGGACGGAACCTACTCCAAGAATACAAAGTACGCCCTGATCACGGTGATCATCCACGAGATCGGGCACAACTACTTCCCGATGATCGTCAACTCGGACGAGCGCCAGTGGACCTGGATGGACGAGGGGCTCAACACCTACATGCAGTTCATCGCCGAGAGGGAGTGGGAGGAGAAGTACCCGAGCCGCCGGGGCGAGCCCAGCGCCATCGCCGGCTACATGGCCAGCAAGGCCCAGGTCCCCATAATGAGCAACTCCGAGTCGATCCTGCAGTTCGGCAACAACGCCTACGGCAAGCCGGCGACGGCCCTCAACGTGCTGCGGGAGACGATCCTGGGCCGGGAGCTCTTCGACTTCGCCTTCCGTGACTACTCGAGACGCTGGATGTTCAAGCGGCCCCAGCCCGCCGACTTCTTCCGCACCATGGAGGACGCCTCGGGAGTCGACCTGGACTGGTTCTGGCGGGGATGGTTCTACGGCACCGGCGCGGTGGATCTGGCGGTGGCCGATCTGCGCCGCTTCCAGATGGACACCCTGGACCCGGTGGTGGACCGGGCCCGCACCCGCAGGGAGCGGGAGGAGGCCCCCCGGACCGTCACCGAGATCCGCAACCAGGACCTGATGCGCCGGCTGGAGAGCCACCCGGAGCTGGAGGACTTCTACAACCGCTACGACGACCTGGAGGTCACCCAGGCGGATCGGGACGCCTACCGCAAGCTGGTCGACCGGCTCGATCCCGGCCACCAGGACATCCTCAAGTCGGAGTCCTTCTTCTACATCCTCGAGGTGGAGAACCGGGGAGGAGTGGTGATGCCGGTGATCGCGAGGATCCACTACGCGGACGGAAGCCACGAGACCCGCGAGTATCCCGCCGAGATCTGGAGCAAGAACAGCGAGAGGGTCTCGAAGCTCCTGATCCTCGACCGGGAGGTCGCGATGGTGGAGCTCGATCCCCACCTGCAGACCGCCGACACCGATCGGGAGAACAACTACTTCCCCCGCCGGATCGAGAAGGAGCGCTTCCGCCCCCGCCCTCCCGGAGGGGGCCCGGGCTCCAACCCCATGAAGCGGGCCGCCCAGAGGGAGCAGGAGAAGAAGAAGGAGCAGGACAAGGAAGAGGAGGAGAAGGAATGATTCCCGGCCTGCGGAAGGCCGGGAGTTAGCGCCGGGCATGCCCAGTCCGCAGGAACGCAGCGGGGCCCTCGGCCGTTCCCGGAGGGACCGGCGGCCCGGAACGGGGCCCCGCCCCGCGCCCTGGTGAAGGAGATTCCGGACAGATCCTTCATACCCCGCCCGGTCATCTACCGGCTCTCGGTCTACTCCCGCTGCCTGGCGCAGATGGACAGCGAGGGCGTCCGCACCGTCTCCAGCGAGGACCTGGCCGTGGGAGCCGGGGTCAAGCCCACCCAGCTGCGCAAGGATCTGGCGTACTTCGGCCAGTTCGGCACCCGGGGGCTGGGCTACGACGTGAAGCAGCTCTCGGAGATCCTCGGCGGGGTCCTGGGAAACGAGGCCTTCCGGCCGGTGATCCTGGTGGGGGCCGGCAACCTGGGCATGGCCCTGCTATCCTACCGGGGCTTCCTCAAGGAGGGCTTCGACATCGTGGCCGCCTTCGACACCGAGCCCGATCGCAGGAGGGACAAGGAGATCGAGCAGCCCCTTCTGCCCATGGACCGGCTGGGCGGCTTCCTGAAGGAGAATCCGGTGAGGATGTCCATCCTTTGCGTCCCCGCGGTCTCGGCCCAGGAGACCGCCGATATCCTCGTGGGCCACGGGATCACCGGGATCCTCAACTTCTCCCCGGTCCTGATCCGCTCCCCCGACTCGGTGGTGGTCCGGAACGTCAACCTGGCCATCGAGCTGGAGAACCTGAGCTACTTCGTCAAGAACGGGAACGGACCCGAAGGGCGAACTCCCGGCGCAGGATCGGAGTGATCCCCTCCTTCCCGGGGGCAGGCAGCGGCCGGCCGTCGATTGCCCCCACCGGCCAGATCTCCCGGGTGGTGCCGGTCAGGAACACCTCGCTGGCGGATCGGAGCTCCTCCAGCCCGAAGGCCTCCTCCCGGAAGGGGATCCCCTGCTCCCGGCAGATCTCGAGCATCGCCAGGCGCGAGATGCCGCCGAGGATCAGCGGGGATTCGGGGTGGGTGCGCACCACCCCGCCGATCACCGCCGCCACGTTAACCGCCGCCCCTTCGGTGACCGTGCCCCGGCGGTGCAGGATCGCCTCGTCGGCTTCCCGGTCCCGGGCCTGGTTGGCCGCCATCACGTTGCCCAGCAGGGCCACGCTCTTGATGTCGCAGCGCAGCCAGCGGCGATCCTCCAGGGTGGCCACCCGGGCCGGGGCCTCCGGCCCGGAGGCTCCGGAGAGGGGCCGCACCATGGCGTAGACGGTGGGGGGCCTGCCCGGGGAATGGAGGTGGGAGCGGATCCGGTCGGGCCCCCGGGTCACCTGCAGGTAGAGCAGGGCGTCGGCGTCCGGGCACTGGTTGGCCCGCACCAGCCGGGCGGCCACCTCCGCCATCCTGGAGGCCTCGAAGCCCTCCAGGCCCAGGGCCTCCATGCTCCGTGCCAGGCGCTGCTCGTGGAGCTCCATGCCGAACCACCTCCCCCGGTAGGCCCGAACCACCTCGTAGACCCCGTCCCCGAACAGGAAGCCGCGGTCCATGGGAGAGATGCGGGCCTCCTCCAGGGGCAGGAGCCGGCCGTCCAGGTGGACGATCATTCCTGGGAGGGGGCGGTGTCCTTCTGGACCGCCCGCCACCGCTTGCGTGCCAGCTGCTTGACCGACTCGTCCACGACCACCCCGCCCAGGATCACCGCTCCGATCACCGCGAACTCGATGTTGGTCGGGATAACGTCCACAAGGTTGATCATGTTGCGCAGCACCTGCATCAGGGCCGCCCCGACCACCACCCCCAGGATGCTGCCGTAGCCGCCCCTCAGGCTGCACCCTCCCAGCACCGCCGCGGCGATGGCGTAGAGCTCGTAGAAGTTTCCGAAGTCGCTGGGCTGGGCCATGTTGACGTCCATCACGAATAGGACGCCCCCCAGCCCCGCGGCCAGGGAGCAGATCACGTAGGAGAGGATCACCATCCGATCGGTGCGGATGCCGCTGTAGCGGGCCGCCTCCTCGTTCCGGCCCAGCGCCAGCAGGTGCCTGCCCCAGATGGTCTGGTTGAGGAAGACCGCAGCCAGCGCCGCTACCGCGAGCAGGATCAGGAAGGGGATCGGGATCTGGAGGGCGTTCTCGTTGAAGGGCAAGGGCACCTCCAGGATCTCGCCGTTGGCCAGCTTGCGGACCCCTCCGTACTCGCTGCCGAATCCCTGGGTCTCGTCGTGGGCGAAGCCCCGGGTGATCCCCCGGTAGATCAGCAGCCCGCACAGGGTCACCACGAAGGGCTGCAGCTTCAGCTTGGCGATCAGGAAGCCGTGCCACAGGCCGATGGCCAAGCAGGCCGCCAGCGCCGCCAGGAAGGCGGCGGGCAGAGGCACCCCATGGGAGAGCATCCAGGGCAGGCCGCAGCCCACCAGGCAGATCACCGAGCCGATGGACAGGTCGATGCCTCCGGTGATGATCACGAAGGCCACCCCGATGGAGATGATCCCGAAGAGGGAGGTGCGCCGGATCACGTTCTCCAGGTTGTTGGACTGGAGGAACAGGCCGTCGGTCCAGAAGGAGGTCAGGAGGACGACGAAGGCCAGCAGGCCGATGATTCCCAGGTTCTGCTTCATGCCCCTCCGGATCGGGATTCCTCCATCTCCTTCCCCGTGGCCAGCTGCATCACACGCTCCTCGTCGAGCTCCGGACCGGACAGCTCTCCCGCCACGCGCCCCTCGCACATCACCAGGGCCCGGTCGGCCATTCCCAGGATCTCCTCCATCTCGCTGGAGACGAACAGGATGCACATGCCCTGGGCCGCCATCCGGTCCATCAGGGCGTAGATCTCGGCCTTGGCCCCCACGTCGATGCCCCGTGTGGGCTCGTCCAGGAGCAGGACGCTGGGCTCCATCGCCAGCCACTTGCCCAGGGCGGCCTTCTGCTGGTTGCCTCCTGAGAGCAGGCCGGCCGGCTGCTGCGGCCCCGAGGCCCGTATGCGCAGGCGCTGCATCATCTCTCCAGCCAGTGAACGCTCCTTGCGGGAATCGAGAAATCCCCGCCGCTGGTCCCGGCGCAGGGAGGCCAGGCTCAGGTTGTGGGAGAGGGCCATGGAGAGGATGATCCCCTGCTGCTTGCGGTCCTCGGGCACCAGGGCCATCCCCGCGGCGATGGCGTCGAGGGGGCTGCCGATCCGCACCTCCCGGCCCTCGATCCGGAGGGTTCCCTCCAGCGGGGGCCGGATCCCGAAGAGGGTCTGCAGCAGCTCGGTGCGTCCCGCTCCCACCAGCCCGGCGATGCCCACGATCTCCCCCCGCCTGAGGGAGAAGCTGACGTGGTGCTCCGGGAAGGCCGTGGTGCGCAGTCCGTCGGCCTCGAGCGCCGGCGCTCCGGGCTCGTGGGGCTTGCGCGAGTAGAACCGGGAGACCTTGCGCCCCACCATCAGGCGGACCATGGCGTCGTGGGTGATCTCCTCCCCCTCCAGCTCGCCGACATGGCGGCCGTCCCGCAGGACCACCACCCGCTGGGCCAGCTCCCTCACCTCGCCCAGGCGGTGGGAGATGTACAGCACGCTCACGCCCCTCTTCGAGAGGTCCCGGATCACCCCGAAGAGGCGCTCGCTTTCGCGGGAGCTGAGGCTGGATGTGGGCTCGTCCATGATCAGCAGGCGGGCGTCCACCGAGAGAGCCTTGGCGATCTCCACCATCTGCTGGCGGCCCGGGCTCAGGGAGCTGACCAGGGTGGAGGGCTCGAGCTCCAGGCCCGAGCGCTCCAGGAGCCCCGCCGCCTCTCGGGCGATGGCGCCTCGGTCCAGTAAGCAGCCCCAGCGGCGCGGCTCCCTCCCCAGGAACACGTTGGCTCCGGCGTCGAGGTTGTCGGCGAGGTTGAGCTCCTGGTGGATCAGGGAGATGCCCAGCTTCAAAGCCCGCTCCACCGAGCCCAGCTCGGCCGGGCGGCCCTGCAGCTCGATGGATCCCGAGTCGGCCGGAAGCACGCCGGCCAGGATCTTCATCAGGGTGCTCTTGCCGGCGCCGTTCTCGCCGACCACCGCCACCACCTCCCCCCGGGCCACCTGCATGCTCACCCCGTCCAGGGCCAGCACGCCGGGGAAGCGCCGGGTGATTCCCGCTACCGCCAGGAGCGGCTGGCCCCGCGACATGGCGCCCCCTACTCCGGGGCCGGGCCTTCCAGCTTGGACTTCAGATCGCTCCAGAAGGACTCCACGTTGTCGCTGCGGATCTGGCGGGCCGGGATGTCGACGAAGCCGGAGCCGGAGAGCGCCGACCTGTCCCCCCGGGCCAGGGCCGCGAGCACCTCCATCGAGCGGTATCCGTAGCTGTAGGGATCCTGCACCACGGTGCCGTGGATGCTGCCGTCGATGATCCCCTGCAGGGTCTCGTCGTTCTCGTCGAAGCCGACCACCTTGACCTGCCCCAGCCGGCCTGCCTGCTCGAGAGCCTCCAGGATCAGGGGGGGATTGTAGGCGAAGAGCCCCACCATCCCGTCGATGTCGGGATGGCGCGCCAGGGTGTCCTCGACGTTGGCCTTGGCCCGGGGACGGTCGAACTGGTCGGTGAGGGTCCCCAGGATGGCGAAGCCTCCGCCCTCGATCAGCGAGCCGGGCTCGTCGAAGTTCGTGGGATCGTGCTCCCGCCCCAGCAGCTCGTCGATGAGGCCCTGCCGCCGCCGCCTCGCGTTGTCCTGCTCCATGCGGCCGACGAAGATCATGATCCTGCCTCCGTCGGGAAGGATCTCCTTGACCAGCTCGCCGCACATCCGGCCCGCCTTGTAGTTGTCCATGCCGATGTAGAGCAGCCTCTCCGACTCGGGAGCGTCGGAATCGACGGTCACCAGCAAGGTCCTGCCGGCCACTTCGTCGAGGTGCGGCGTCTGGTTGGCCGGATCGATGGGGCTGACAGCGATGCCTTCCACGCCCCGGGTGACCAGGTCGTCCAGCTTGTTCTTCTGGTCGACCGCATCGGAGGGCATGACCATCTCGGTGCGGATCTCAAGATCCCTGCCGGCCTGCTCCACCCCTCTCTGGGCCAGGGTCCAGAAGTCGGCCACGCCGTTGCTAACGAAGGCCAGCCCCTTGCCCTGCGCCGGGGAAGGGCCGGCTCCCTCCCCGCCGCAGCCTCCCAGCAGCGCCAGGGCCAGGGTGCAGACGGTCCACTTCCAGATCTTCATAGGCCTCTGGCCGGATTCTGGGCGATATCCCCCCTCCGTCAAGCGATCCTTCCGCCCCGGCCCCGGGGCGGGAACCTGACCTGGACGCTCATGACGTCGGTGTCCTGGTACTGCTGGTGGCGCACCGAGGCGGCCAGGCTGCGCAGCACCCTCGCCGAGACTTCCCGGTCCAGGGAGCGGCCGGGATGGGGATCCCCCAGCAGGGCCATGCGGTCCTCCAGGTTCTCCCGCCCCGAGGCGGCGACGAACTCCAGCTCCACCTCGTCCTGCCGACGGAACACCTCCAGCCGGAGGCGGCGCCGGCCCGCGGAGGGGGCCTGCTCCGCCTCGATCAGGGCGAGCACCGACTCCTCGGCCACCGCCTCCAGGCGGAGCCGCATCGCCTCGTCCCAGCCGCGGCGCCGGGAAAGATCCCCCAGGAACCTCTGGATGCTTCCGACGGCCCCGGCGTCCAGCTTCGCGTCCAGCCGACTTCGCCGGGATCCAGCCGCCCCCGCCGCCATCGAGAGGATCATCGCGGCGAGCCCCCCCGAGATCATCCCGTTCTGGAGGATGCCTCCGGCGAAGCCGGACGCCCATTCCGGGTAGATCATCTGGTTCTGGAATCCGAAGCCCACCCAGAAGGAGACCCCGCAGACCAGGGTGTTGCGGTGGTCGAGCCCCGAGCGCGCCATGATCCTGAGCCCCAGGACGAAGAGGACCGCGAGCAGGACCAGCAGGTAGACGGCGACCACCGGTCCGGGGATGGCCAGCACCAGGGCCAGCGCCTTGGGCAGGAAGGCGAAGAGGCAGAAGCAGGCTCCGCAGAGGATCCCCACCCGCCGGGAGGCCACCCCGGTCAGCTCGGCGACCGGCACGCAGGTGCTGTAGGTGGTGTTGGGCACCGTTCCCGCGATCCCCGAGAGCAGGTTCCCCAGCCCGTCGGCGCACACCGCTCCCTGCACCGCCCGGTAGTCCACCGCCCGGGGCCTGCGCCAGGAGACCTTCTGGATGGCCACCGCGTCCCCGATGGTCTCGACCGCCCCCACCATGGTGATCAGGACGAAGGCCGGCAGCAGGGTCCAGAAATCGGCGCCGAATCCGAGGTCGATCCGCGGAACGGCTACCTCGGGGATCCCGATCCATCCCGCCCGGGCCACCGAAGAAAGGTCGAGGATCCCGAAGAGGATCGAGACCAGCGCGCCGGCGGCGATCCCGATCACCGGGGCCCACAGCCGCAGCATCCCCCGGCCCGCCGTCACCATCGCAACGATCGCCGCCAGGGTGGCCAGGGCCGCCGCCGGGGAGGCCCAGGGGGAGGCCCCTTCGGGCACGTTGTCCAGCTCCTCGAACACGATGTGCATCACGGTCACCGGGATGAGCATGATCACCGTCCCGCACACCGTGGGGGTGAACACCTTGCGGAACAGGTCCAGCCGGAAGGCGAGGCCGAACTGCAGCAGCGAGGAAAGGATCACCAGGGTGGCCATCAGTCCGGGCCCGCCCTGGCTGATGGCGGCGATGCAGACTCCGATGAAGGCCCCCGAGCTGCCCATGGCGAGGACGTAGCCGGCCCCAAGCCGTCCCACCCGGGCCGCCTGGATGGCGGTGCAGATGCCGCTTACCAGCACCGCGGCGAAGACCGCCCAGGCCATGTAGGCGTCCCGATCGGCGGAGGAACCGCCGAAGTCGGCCGCCCGGATCACCAGGGTGGGGGTGATCACGATCCCGGCCAGGCAGAGCACCGCCTGCTGCAGGGCCAGCCCCAGGGCCAGGCGCGCGGGCGGGCTCTCGTCGGGCTCGTACCTCAGGTGGGGATCGGCCTGGGAGTCCTCGCTAGCCACCGGGCGCGGGAGACGGCGGAGGATCCGGAGGGCTTCCGCTTCCTGCGCCTCCGGGATCCGCGGGATAGGGAACCTGGCCGGGCAGGGTAAGGTAGCGTAGCAGATCCCGGG
This sequence comes from Limisphaerales bacterium, assembly GCA_965221075.1. Taxonomy (GTDB): domain Bacteria; phylum Verrucomicrobiota; class Verrucomicrobiia; order Limisphaerales; family AAA164-E04; genus UBA2970. The sequence continues at coordinate 952,794 of OZ244865.1, read as the reverse complement.
CGTGCCCGACGGGGAGCGCGTCCAGGATCCCCTCGGGCATCATCGAGAGCTCCGAGGTCTCGATCGATCTCACCTCCTGCATGGAGAAGCGGAAGGAGCCCTGCTGGGTGGCCAGTACGAGGTGGCGGTCGCCGAGGCTCTCGACGAATCCGTGGAAGACCCTCCCGTCCTCGAGGCTGGCGGTGGTCATGCGGTAGGAGGGATCCACCAGGGCGCTGGGATCGGCCAGGTTGGCCAGGAGGTAGTCCAGATCCCGGCGTCCCGAGCCGGTCAGGTCCGGTCCCAGGGTGGAGCCCTCCCCGTGGAGCCGGTGGCAGCCGGCGCAAAGCTGGTCGAAGAGAACGCGCCCCCGCCCCGGATTCCCCCGCGCCAGGCTCTCCGGGGTGATCGCGAGGCGCCAGCGGTCCAGGGCCCCGGCCTGGGCCGCCCCCTCCCCGAAGCCGATCCGCTCCATCGCCTCGGACAGGGAAGGATCGCCGATCGAGCGCAGCTGCCGCACGATGGCTGCCGGAATCTCCGGGCGGGGGATGTCCCCCGCCCGGACCGCCTCGAGCATCTGCCGGGCGAAGTCGACCCGGCTGGCCAGCACCGCCAGGGCGGCCTGCCGCTCCCGGGTCTCCATCGACGCGTAGCGGGAGAGAATCAGGGAGCCGGTGCCGGGATCCTGCACGCGCAGCAGAGCCTGCAGGGCGCTCTCCCTCAGGGGGGAGGGCCGCTCCACCAGCTGGTGGAGGAGGGCCGGAGCGAGTCCTCCGTCGATCCGGGACAGGGTCTCCAGGGCCTCCTTGCGCGCCTCCGAGGGGAGGGAGTCCCCGGCCACCCTCCGCCGCTGCTCGGCGATGCGCCCTTCGTCCCCGAAGAGCATCGCCAGGCGCAGGGAGAGGGAGCGGACGCGGGGATCGGGATGCCGGTCCAGGGACGGCTCCAGGGCGGCCCATCCGGGAGGGGCCGGATGGCTCCCCAGCGGCTCGAGGGCGCCCAGGACGCCCGCCAGGACCGGAGCCTCCGGAGGGAGCATCTCCAGGATCCGGGGCAGATGGTCCGCAGAGAGCTCGAGCATCATCCTGGCCGTCCACTCGCGGATCTGGGGAAGGGCGCTCCGCCGGGCCAGGGCCAGGGCCCGGATGGGGTCCTGGTGCACGAAGGAGCGCAGCCCGTACCACAGCATGCGGGGCAGGACCGGATCGGCGGCGTCGCCGCCATGCCCGGCGAGCCCCTCGGCCAGGGCCCACCGGCTTCCGGTGCGCATCCGCTGGAGGGCTACCGCCAGGGCCAGGCGCACCTTGGCCTCCGGCTCGGAGGCGGCCAGGGCCGCAAGCTCGGCCTCCCGGGCCGGGCTGCAGGGGCCGCGGTCGACCAGAAGGCGGACCGACCAGCGGCGGATGTGGAGGTCGGGGTCGGCGAGCCCCGCCGCCAGGCGGTCCTCGTCCAGGGCCTCCATCGCGTAGAGGGTCCAGAGGGAGCGCAGGCGCAGCTCGGTGGCGGCCCCGCCGCGGAGCTGCTCCCGCAGGAAGTCCAGGGCCTCTCCCGCCTCCTCCCCGGCCCGGGCCCGCTCCCCGAGGAGCCTCCGGGCATGCCTCGAATGCCACTCGTTGGGATGGAGCTGGAGCCGGGCCAGCTCCAGGGAGGAAGCCTCCGCCAGGTCGAAGGTCTCCCCTCCGGGATCCTGGTGGACCACCTTGAAGATGCGGCCGCTGCTGCGGTGGCTGCCGTCGTTGTCGTGGCACTCTCCCAGGTCGTGCCAGTCGGAGACGAACACCCCGCCGTCGGGACCGTACTTGAGGGAAAGGGCCCGGAACCAGGGATCGTTGCACATCAGGAAGTCGTCGCCGTGCTCGGCCACGTAGCCGGAGGCCCGGGGCAGAAGCCGCTCCATGTTGATCCGGTTGCCGTGGAGGTTGGCGGTGAAGAAGGCCCCCCGGTAGCGCTCGGGCCAGTTGTCCCCCAGGTAGACCATGGCGCCGCAGTGGGCGTGCCCGCCCCCGGCCACCGAATGGATCCCCGATCCTCCCCGGGAATCGTGCCAGGCCCCCCCGCCCCAGTGCAGGTGGTCGGCGATCGACTGCACCGTCTGGTACACATGGGGATCGACCGGCTCCCGCTCCCGCCGCTGGCAGTACATGCCGGGGAGGATGTGGAAGAGGTGGGCGGTGGTGGTGTTGGCGGTGAAGAGATCCCCCCACTGGTTGAAGTCGGCGCCCCAGGGATTGACCATGCCCCGGGCCACCACCTCGAACGTCCTGTCCCGGGGATGGTACCTCCAGATGCCCCGGGTGATGCGGCGGCGCTCCTGCTCGGGGCTTCCCGGCACCCCCACCAGGGAGGGGGAGGCGATGCCGATGGCCCCGTAGAGCCAGCCGTCGGGCCCCCAGTGCAGGTTGTTGACCACGTTGTTGGAGGAGATCCGGAAGCCGTCGAGGCGGGCCTGGGGCGGGGAGTCGGGCACGTCGTCCTGGTTGCGGTCGGGGAGGAACTCCAGGGAGGGGGTGTTGGCGATCCAGACCCCTCCGTCCCCCCAGGCGATTCCGGTGAGGTACCGGCCCCGGTCCCAGAACACCTTCCGGCGGTCGAACCTTCCGTCGTGGTCGATGTCCTCGAGGATCAGGATGCGGTCCTTCCCCTCGCCCTCCTTCCACACCGGATGGGAGTAGTTCTCCACCACCCACAGCCGTCCCCGATCGTCGAAGTCGAAGGCGATGGGGCGGCGGACGTCGGGCTCGCCGGCGAAGAGGGTCGTCCGGAAGCCCTCGGGCACCTGGATGCGTTCCAGGGACTCCAGGGGCGTCAGAGGGATGTCGGCCGGATCCTGGGTGTCCACCACCCCCTCCGGCAGGCCGTCGGCCCGCGCTGCGCCCGCCAGCGCGGCGGCAGCCACCAGAGCGAGGGGAAAGGCTGAGGTCATGGAAGGAAGCGAGCCTAGCCCAGGACCCGCCCCGGAGTCGATGCGCTTCCTTTGTTCCGCATTGGGCTCGAAAGCGGAGCGCGCCTGCCGGTAGCGTCGCGGGGCAGGCCCATGAGACCCGCGCTCCTGATCCTGATCGCTCCCGGCCTCGCCCTGGGCTCCCCCATCCGCGTGGAGGAGGCTCCCCTGGCTCCCCTGCCCTACCCGGAGGGGATCGAGGGGGTCTTCGCCGGGACCTCCCGGGGAGCCCTCCTGGCCGCAGGAGGACGCGCCGGAGGGGAGCCGCCCCGGTTCCTGGACGCGATCTGGGCATGGGAGCGGGAAGGGTGGCGCCGGGCCGGGAGCCTGTCCCGGCCCCTGGCGTTCGGAGGATCGATCGCGTGGAGGGACTCGCTGGTCTGCGCCGGTGGAACCGGACCGCAGGGCCCCAGCTCCGAAGCCTTCCGGCTGGTCCGCCGGGGTCCGGAGACGGACCAGATCCCGCTGCCGCCGCTCCCCCGTCCCCTGGGGGCGCCCCGCTGCGTGCTGCTGGGGGACGCCCTCCTGGCCGCCCAGGACGGCAAGTGCTACCGGCTCCCCCTGGACAGCCCCCAGGAAGGGTGGAGGGAGCTGCCCGACTGGCCCGGTCCCGGACCGGATCTGCTCGCCGTCCAGAACGGGCGCGCCATGGGGATAGGCGGGGATCGGGCCTGGGCCCTGGACCAGGAGGGCTGGACTCCCCTGGCGGCCCCGCCGGCCTCCCTGGGAGCCTCCCTGGCAATCCCCCTGGGCCATTCCGACGTGCTCTTCCTGCCCTCCGGTCGGGAGGAGGCCTGGCGCTACAACCTGGTGACCGACCGGTGGGCGCCGGCCCTGCTCGAGGGGGATCCGCCTCCGCCCGGTCCCCGCCCGTCGGCGGCGACCTGGGAGGGGGGCTTCGCCATCCTGGAAGGCCGGGGGGAGGCGCGGCTGCTGGAGTTCCGGACCCCGTCCCCCGCCTTCGGATGGCTCAACTGGACGGTTCTGGTCCTCTATCTGGCGGCTGTGGCCGCGATGGGTGCGCTGTGCGGCGGACGGGATCGGGGGAGCGAGGGCTTCTTCCTGGGACGCCGCCGCATCCCCTGGTGGGCCGCCGGCCTGAGCATCTTCGGCACGGCGCTCAGCGCCATCACCTTCCTGGCCGTCCCGGCCAAGGCCTTCGCCGCCGACTGGAAGCTGGCGCTGGTCAACCTGACGGTCCTGGCGGCGGCCCCTCTGGTGGCCTTCGCCTACCTGCCGGTGCTGCGCAGGGGCAGGCTGACCACCCTCTACCAGTACCTGGGACAGCGGTTCGGCCAGCCGGTGCGGCGGTTCTCCAGCGCCGTCTTCATCCTCTTCCAGCTGGGCCGCATGGGGATCGTCCTGCTCCTGCCGGCCCTGGCCCTCTCGGCGGTCGCCCCGCTGCCGCTCTACGCCTGCCTGCTGGCCATGGGCGTCCTCTCGACCCTTTACACCGCCATAGGGGGGATCCGGGCCGTGGTGTGGACCGACGTGCTGCAGACGGCGATCCTGCTGGGAGGGGCGCTGGCCTCCCTCGCGCTCATGGGGGAGGCCCTCTGGGAGGGCTGGGACGGCCTCAGGGCCCAGGGGAAGCTCCGTGTGGCCGACTTCAGCCTGGACCTGGGCGCCGAGACCATACTGGTGGTGCTCCTGGGAGGCTTCTTCACCAACGCCCTGGTCCCCTACACCTCGGACCAGGCGGTGGTGCAGCGCTACCTCTCCACTCCCGATCTGCCCTCGGCCCGCCGCGCCCTGTGGCTGGCCGCAGGGCTGACCCTGCCGGCCACCCTGCTCTTCCTGGCCCTGGGGACCGCTCTCTACGCCTTCTACCAGGCCCAGCCGGAGCTGCTGGGCCCCCTGGAGGCGCCGGACCAGATCTTCGCCTGGTTCATCGTGCACGAGCTGCCGGCCGGACTCTCGGGGCTGGTCGTCGCCGGGGTGTTCGCCGCCTCGATGTCCAGCCTCGACTCGAGCATGCACTCCATAGCCACCACCGTCTCCACCGACTGGCGCCGGAGAGGCGGCCCCGACAGGTCCATGGGCTTCGCCCGGCGCGTCGTCTGGCTGGCGGGAGGCTTCGGAACCCTCTCCGCCCTGGCGATGGCCTCCTTGGAGATCGCCTTCCTGTGGGACTTCTTCCTCTCGATGATGGGCCTGCTGGGCAGCGCCCTGGCCGGCATCGTGGCCGTGGGGGTGTTCCTGCCCCGCATCGGCTCCCGCCAGCTTTGGCCCGGGATTTGGGCCGCGGCGGCGGTCCTGCTGACTCTCCGCTTCCTGACTCCAGTCCACGGCCTGGCGCTGGGCTTCGCCGGCGTGGCCACGGTGGTGTGCGTGGCGGCTCTGTGCGGGACCATGGAGAGAGACCCGGCAAGAAAAGGCCGGGAAGGGAAGGCTCCCTGACCAGGCGCGATCTCGCGAAGGCTTCCGCAGGCTCTACATGGCGTTGCGGATCGTCTCCTCGGGCGCTCCGCTCTGTCGCTGCCTGCGCAGAACCCGCCAGCGGGAGCCGGCATCCCGCTTGGCGGAGCCCCTGGCATGCCCAGGCTCCTCGAAGGCGGACCGCGACATGTTGGCCAGGGAGGCGTTCCGCTTCCTGCTATCGTGAGTGGCCGTCGGCGAAGGCGGTGCCGGCCCCGCCGCTGCGGCTGGTGGCGGGGACATCAATTCCTCCCCGATCCCTCGGAGCGGAGTTGACTGGATCGCTGATGCTGCCGTAACGCTCGTCCATGCACCCCCAGGTCATGGAGGGCACCGGATCGGCGCCCCCTCCGCCTTCAAGCTGTCCCGGGATAAAGCCGGCAGGAGCGTCCTCCCAGGGCGGCGCTGAGAACGTTCGCCAAAAGCAGCCCCGTCAGGGCGGATCCCATCCTCCCGTACAGGCCAGGAGTCGCCTTCGTTCCCGCTCGAATCCCGACAGGTCCTGCCGTTGGAACACGCCCCATTCCCATCAATCCGGCCAATAGCCAGCCAGGACGTCCGGAACCTGAACGATCCCACCGAAGCCGCAGGGGGCCCGCCGCACGAACGCTGCGAATCCGATGCGGGCGCGAAGAGCGAGAACCGGGAGCCGTTTTCCGGGTACTGCCTGTGAGCAGTCTGGCCGGAACCCTGGGGATCCGGGCCTCGAGCCAGAGCCCGAAGAACCGGATCCCGGTCCAGGACACAAGGGCTGTCAGCGCCTGGGCATTGCCGAGGCCTGCCCCCGCCCAGCCGTCAGAAGGCGGCCCTTATATGGGCCTCGGTTACGCCGCTCTTGTACTGCGTGCGCAGAGACCACCAGAGGGCATCGGCATCCCTCTCGAGGTAATTGTTGATGATGTGGACCCGTCCCGCATAGCCGCTGCTCACGGGGGGCGCGCTGCCCAGCGAGGCCGACCACTTGTGGATCTCCGAATGGTTGTCGGCGAAGGCGATGCCGCAGGCTCCGTTGTGGTAGGTAGCGGGGATATCGATCCAGGGCTGGCCCCTGTGGAGCTCGGTGGTGAAGTTGCCGGCATCGTTGATGCTGTCCGGGTGCTCGTCCATGTAGACCCAGGTCATGGAGGGCCCTGGATTGGTGAGCCCGCTCAGCTTGGCGGTATAGTTGGGGTAGTGGTTTGCCGCCCACGCGTTGGTGTCGTCCCCTAGGCGGATGTTGCCGGAGACGCTGCGGACGCGCTCCTCCCATCCCAGAGCGCGCTGCTGGGGGGAGAGGTAGATGTCGGATGGGCACTTGAAGATGTTCTTGGTGTTGGAGAAATAGGTCGCCAGCACGGAGTACTCGGGATCGATAAGATAGTTGACGTTGGTGTTGTGCTCGCTGTTGCCCCAATTGAGCCAGCCGGTGACCCAGCTTCTCTGGTTGCCGGTGGCAACCCCCCCCCCGTGGCGTGCCCTGGGAAAGCTGTCGTCGTTGTCGCCGGTGTACATGGTGCAGGCGAGCATCAGCTGCTTGGTGTTGTTCATGCACAGCACTCCCTTCGCCTTCTCCTTGGCCTTGGAGAGGGCCGGCAGGAGCATCCCCGCCAGGATGGCGATGATCGCGATCACCACCAGAAGCTCGATCAGGGTGAAGCCTTCCCGGGCCTTCCGGGAAGCCCCGGCGTCAATTTCCTTCATCATGGCTGAAACACGTTCTCCTCCTGCTGAAAGGCCGACTCTATCCTCCTGAAGAGCCCCCTTGTCAACCGGCAATGCCGGATCTGCGGTGTGCTTCCAGAGGCACAGCGTTTGCGAAAGGGATCAGTTCTCCTGCACCCTGACATCGTCGATGTAGAAGCCCGGCAGGGGAGAGAAGTCGTCGGTCTCCAGGAAGAACTCGATGCGGACGGGGCCTCCGGCCGCTTCCCCCGCCAGGCGGATGGAGCGCTGCACCCAGCCTCCGGTCGTGCCCGCCTCCCGGAACACCTCCTGAATCACCGCGCCGGAGTCGGCTTCGATGATGTTCACCACCACGCTGTGGTAGTTGACATCGGCGTCCACGCTGTGGAACTCGGCGAAGGTGAGGTTGGCGATGGACACGCCGCTCAGGTCGATCACCGGAGAGCGCAGCCAGGCCGAGGTGTACGGCTCGAAGTTCCCGTCCAGGTCGGTGCCGTAGACGCTGGATCCGCTGAAGGCGCCGCCAGGACCCGTCTGGGGAGCGCCCAGCTCCCACTCGTCCTTGGCGCCGCCATGGGTCCATCCCGGAGCGCCGGACTCGAAGTCGTCGAAGAACAGGGGCGGAGGCGGCACGCTCAGGATCCGGTAGAAGCCGTTCTCGCCCGCCGGGGCCGCGAAGCTGACGCGGTAGATCCCCTCCCCCTCCTCCTCGGGAATCTCGTCCAGCAGGCTCCACTCGTCGCCCGGAAGCTCGGACTTGGCCTGCACCCGGTGGTCCCTCGAGCTGAACGGGGAGAAGAACTCCAGGTGGATCCGCCCTCCCTCAAGCGAGTAGGAGCGGATGCTGACCGGCTCCAGCTCCTCGGCCAGGGTGTTGCCGTTGAGCCCGTTCTGGTAGATGGAGAGCAGGTCGTTGGACGAGAGGGCCCGCTGCCAGATCCCCAGATCGTCCATCAGCCCCTGGTAGGGACGGTTGATCCAGTTGCCCGTCTCGGGCTCCACATGGTAGTTGCCCAGCACCAGCGGGAAGGCGTTGGCCTCGCCCAGCCGCCCATTGAGAGGGCTGCCCACCGCCTCTCCGTTGCGGTACCACTGGATGGCGCCGTTCTTGACCACGTAGGCGTAGTGCTGCCACACCTCGGCGGCCACCGTGTCCCCGGGCGAGCTGTAGGGTGTCTTGTTGATGCCGTGCACCCGGGCCACGCCCCCGCTGATCAGCACGAAGTCGTAGTTGACGTCCTTGCGGAAGACCCGGTCGAAGTCCGTTCCTCCCGAGAAGAGCACCGGGTTGAGCCACACCGAGACGGTGGCCTCGGCTCCCAGGGAGAGGAGATCGTGGTGGGGGACCTCGACGTAGTCGTCCTCCCCGTCGAAGGCCAGGGCCTGCCCGATCATGCCGCTCTGCAGGGAATCCCCGTCGAAGTTGCGGAGCATGCCCCCGATTCCGTGACGCCCCTGGTCCGGAAGGGAGCCTTCCTCGACCGAGTCGAAGGTGTAGTGGAGCGCCAGCCCGCTGGTGATGGCTCCCAGCTCCTCCACCGAAAGCACGGCGGCCTCGCTGGTGGTCTCTCCCTGGGCGTTGGAAACCCTGACCGTGTAGGCCCCGGCGTCGCCGGGAAGGATCCTCGGGAGGAAGAGCCGGCTGGCATCGGCCCCGGGGATCGGATCGCCGTTTAGGTACCACTGGTAGCTCACCGGACGCATGCCGGTGGCCACGATCTGGAAGGTCGTGCTGGTCCCCTCCAACTTGGTCTGGGACAAGGGCTGCACCTCCACCCGTGGGGCTCCGGCCACATCCTTGCCGGCGATCTCGAGGATCTCGGCCTCGCCCAGGGGGCGCTCCCAGATGGCTACCTCGTCGAGGAGTCCGTCGAGATAGCGGGCCACCGTCTCGACTTCGTCGTAGTTGCCCAGGGTCAGGAGGCTCTCGTCCGGGCTCCCCAGGGATCCGTCGGCCGGCTCCCCGACCGGAAATCCGTTCTTGTGGAAGTGGATCCTCCCGTTGCGGTAGACGATGGCGAAGTGCTGCCACTCCTCCAGCTCCACCGATCCCTGGGGGGGATTGGCCTCCCACCCCTTGTTGTTGACCGAACCCGGATCGGCTCCGGCACCGGCGCGCACGTTGAGGGTGCGGGTGATGGTGCCGGGATCGTCGATGATACGGATGCCGAAGTGGTCCCCCTTGCGCATCACGTAGCTGGTGCTGCGATCGAAGCTGCCGGCGCTCTCCAGCTCCCCGTAGGAGGCGAGATTGATCCAGAAGGCGAAGGTGGCCTCTCCGGTCAGGCCGTCCAGGGCCGTGCCGGCCTCGACCACCACCTGGGCGGCCCCGTCGAACGACAGGGCGCCTCCCACCTGGCCGTCCTCCCAGGCGGCTCCCTCCAGGTCTCCATCCAGCCCGTTGCCGGAGCTGTCGGCCGCGGCGCTGCCCGACCCCTCGTCGAAGCGCCACCAGGCCACCCGCCCGGTATCGAGGCCCTCCACCGGGACCACCGTCAGGGTGGCCGTCTGGCTGTGGATCTCCTTGTCACCGTTCTGGACGCGCACCCGGTAGTCCCCCGCGTCCCCGGTGGATACGTGAGGAATGACCAGATCGGGCCCGGTGTAGGAGCGCAGGGGCTCTTCGCCGCGGAACCATAGATAGCGGATCTCTCCCACCGCATCCACCCTCACTCCCATGCTGGCGGTGGCCCCCTCGTAGACGGTCGAGGACTCCGGCTCCTCCACGATCTCCAGGCTTCCCTCGACGGGCCCCTCGAAGTCCCGATCCATCGCCCGCCGGACCTCCTCTGCGCTGAGGGGACGGCTCCAGATCAGCACATCGTCCATGGTCCCGTTGAAGAAGCTGCCTCCGTCGTCCGAGCCGATGCGCATCGGCAACCCGCTGTCGTCGATCGGTCCTGGAACCTCCACCGTGCCCTTAAGCTCGCCGTTGATGTAAGCCTTGGCCGAGGAGCCGTCGAAGACTCCGGCGATATGGTACCAGGTGTCGGCCTCCAGCGACTCCCCGATGCCTGCGGTGAAGTTGCTGCCCCCGTTCTTGACCAGGAAGTTCATCCCCCCGGGGCGCACTCCCTGCAGGAAGAAGTAGTTGTTCCCCTTCTCCAGCATCCGCTGGCCGGCCCCGTCGCCGGGCAGGGGGACGTTGGCCCGGAACCAGGCCGTCACCGTGAGCCCTCCGGTCACGTCGCCTCCGATCGAGGCGTGATGGGGCACCTCCACGTAGTTGCTCCCGTCGAAGGCGATGGCCCCCCCGTGCCGGCCATCCACCCAGTGGGAGCCTTCGTCGGGAAAGTTGAAGAGCTCGCCGTCGTTGTCCCCAGCCGAATCCCCGGCGATCAGGCCCTCGGTCTCGTCGAAATTCCACTCCGCCACCAGTCCGTCTCTCAGTGACTGGGCGAACGAGGAAGGAAGGAGCCCTGCTCCGAGGAACAGGAACAGAAAGGCGCGCAAGAGGTGCTTCATGGGGAAGGCGCCGGATGCTAGGAAGCGCAGGGATCCGGGGTCAATTCAATTCGTCCAGCCCCCCTTGCTCCAGGATGGCAGCAAGCCGATCACAGCCCGGGAGCCGTTCCGAAGGGAGAGGAGCCGCCGGTAGTGGCCGGGAAGAATTGGACAGTCTGCCAAGGGAGTTTTCAGACGAAGAAAACTGGCGATGCAGAGAAGGAAGTTCGCCCCGCTGGAACAACCTTCGTGTGCTCGACGCCATCCTGCGAGGTGGCCGGGGCGGTCTGGATCAACCCGACCGCAGCTTGCAGCAAGACTCCTCCCCAGCCGGTTTTCCCGGCTGGACAGGGTCTTGACGAGCCCGGACATGGCGCCCCGGCTGACGAACCGCAGACAGAGCACGCCGGAGGCTCGGAAGCTCTTTTCCTTCCAGGCAGTCAGGGAGCGCAGGGCGCTGCGCCTCCTGCAGTGGAAGCCCAGGGATCTCCGCTCCCGTCGGGGAGCGGAGGCGGCAACCAGCGCAGTGACAACCCTGCCGATGCTTAGCAAGGCTCAGTCAATTGCGGATCAGGTGCTTCAGTGACGTTGACAGGAGTCGATCGCCCCGCAGACCGGGGGGCGGATCCGCCACCAAAATAGCTGGCTGCTGCGGACTGCTCTCTCGGCCGAAGGGTTCCTGGAAGGCCCGCTGGCTCCATGCGCCGAGCAGATCCCTTCCCCGTCCCGCGGGGGGTAATAGGAGCACGGCTCTCGCTCGCCGCGTTCCACTCCGCCTGACCCTTTTTTTCTCCAGACAGCCAGGTTCTGGCACGAATCCTGCTGCATTCAAACGGAAGACGGACAGGGCTTCCCCTGCCGGCTGCCAGATCGAGGAGGCAGGCCGAACCAGACAGGAAAGAAGCCATGGACAGACCCGGGCGGAAACCAGACGACAACGCGTTCGCCCTGATCGGACGCCTGGTGGCGATCGCCGTCATCGCCATTCCCGCCGGAATGCTCCTTCCCGCTCTGAAGAAGGTCCGGCAGAAGGCCCAGAAGAGCGAGTGCAGCAACCTCAAGCAGGTCGTCCTCGCCTTCCAGACGTGGGCCGGGGGATCAACGACGGCCAGCTCCCCATGCACGTCCCCTGCCTCAAGGACGGCGACTCCGAGAGGCTCTCCCCAGCGACTGGAACTCGGCTTGCTACAACAGAATGACCGTGACTTCCGTCTGGTTCCACTTCGGCGCGCTACGTTCCGGGCTAGGGAGCAGCCGAAGATCCTCGTCTGTCCCAGCGACAGCCAGAGGGCAGCCGACACCTTCACGTTCGACAAGGAGAACACCGTGAACGGCAGGGATCGCTTCAACCGCAACCAGAACGTGAGCTACCTGACCAATTCCGCCGCGGACGAGAGCCAGCCCCAGCAGATCCTCACCGGCGACCGCAATCCGACCAACTCCAGCAGAATGAACATCTCGGTCAGCATTCCTCCCGAAACCGCCCTCACCTGCCGGCAACGGGCAGACAGATGGATGAACAGCTTCGCGCTGAGCGCGGACATGCACGGGACGACCGGTTCCAACTTCGCCGCCGTCGACGGATTGGTCAACTCGCTCTCAACCGAAGGGCTCCTGGAGCGGCGGACAGGCGCCGGACTGGATCATGTCGCCTTCCTCCTGCCCAACAGTCCCACCAGACACGGCCTTTCCGAAGGAGTCGACCCAGGCACGAGCTGGCCGGCCCGGAAGATCTTTCGCCATGAACTCTTCCAAGCCCCAGCTCTGCGATATCCATCTGCGCCAGGATCGCGAAAGACGCCCTTGTCCTATAGCGGGCCGCCTTTCACGGCTGCATGCAGGACAATCCGGCCGTCAGGCGCCCGAGTCCTGTCGTGGGCAACGCCTGGAACGACGTCCTCTGGAAGCAGAGCCGGCTCCCCCGGCTGCCATTCACGCAAACGGGATCAGGCAGCTTTTTCCTTCCAGGAAGTCCTCTCCTCGCCAGATCGGATATCAGACCGGAGTATCTCGGAATAAAACACCCAATAGATCGTTGTGGATGACATGTGAAGCGCTGGCGGACTGCTTTTTGGCGATTGTCATGCCGCATACGGCCGCTCGCTGCATAAACAGTCCCTAGTCTCCCCACGAATACCGACAATTACCAGATTGCAATGAATACCCGTGCTCTCCTTCCAGGCTCCGCCTTTCCCCGGAAGACAGACTTCCTCCTCCGGCTGCTGTCGCTCCTTGCTTTCCTTTCCCTCGCCGGACAGGCCCTTCCTCAGTCGGCGAAGGTGCTCTTCGAGGACGACTTCTCCTCCGAAACCATCGATCCCGACTGGTACGAGCCGGCCGAGCCCTTCTTCGAGGGAGTCGTCAAGGGAGCCATCCACGCCGAGCCAGGCGATGGTGTGATACGCTTCGCAGGCGACACTACTCAGTGGTCGGGCAGCACCCTGCGCATCAAGAAGAGCTTCGAGGCCGCCGTGGGCTCGCCAGCCGCACTGCACATCGACCGGGTCCAGGGTGCCAGGCAGTTGAATGGCTCCCGCAGCGTCCTGTGGATCTTCGACGAGACCGAGTCACGCTACATCCTCTTCGCCGACATCCGGGGAAGAGGATGGCGCTACAACCGCAAGATCCAGGAGCCCAGGGACGCACCCACCTGGCCAGGTCTCAGAATCGGAGCCTTCGACGGGAAGGACGACGGGCTGCTCCACACCATGAGCATGGTGGCGGACGGCTCGACGGTGAAGCTCTACCTGGACAGCGAGCTGGGCGCCGAGGTGGAGTTCCCCTTCTCTCCGGTGATCTTCCACTTCGGCTCCTACGCCCGGCCCAACACCGACACCACCGAGACCGTCTGGGACAACCTGAGGATCGAGCGATTAGAGAGGGCCTTCATCACCGAGACCGAGCTGGTCCTGATGGCTGGGGCGCCTCCCGGCGAGATCACCGTCGCTCTGCCGCAGGGGGCCAACGCCGAAACCCCGGTGACCGTGCATCTGGCCAGCGGCGATCCTCGCATCGCGACGGCTTCCGGATCCCTGGGGAGGCGCCTTTCGATCGTGTTTCCTGCAGGGGGGCCCGAGTCGATGAAGGTGCCCATCAATGGCCTCTCGGCCGGTTCCACCCAGCTCTCCCTGTCGAGCTCCGATCTGGACGCCGCTGGGACCGTCAGGGTCACCGTCCTGGAACGGTTCGGCGAGGTCCTCTCGTTCAGTGATCGTGCCTGGTGGAGCGGAACTAGCGACACCCTGGACGACTGGAAGCTTGGGCCCTCCGACTGGCCCCACTGGCTGGAATGGGAGTTCGTAAGAGGGCACGTCCCCCGCCAGGTGCCGACGAGGCTGAGGATCGAGACCTGGAACACCACCAATTCCTGGGGCGGAGCCTCGGCATGGCACCGGTGGGACTCGTTCCCGGCGGCTCCCGACATCAACCTGATGGCCGAGGTAGACCGCGTTTCGGTGGAGACCGACGGCACCTCCCGCTCGGGGATCTTCCTCTCCAACGCCGACCGGTCCCACTACCTGTTCCTCTCGCAGGAGTACAGGGACGGAAGCGATTCAGGAGCGGCCACCTGGCATGTCAACGTCAGCCCCGACTCGCCCAGCGGGACCGGCACGGTGATCCCCGCCTTCTCGGGGATGGACAGCAATGGCAGCTACCGGCTCGGGCTGATCGCCGACGGCAGCATGGTCGAGGTGTTTCTTGACGGCGTTCCGGGAGGCCGGTTCCCGTTCCCCGTGTCCAGCGGCATCCGCTTCGCCGTCGGGGCCTACGGGAAGTCCGAAGGCGACTACGTGCTCGCCCGGTTCGCCAACGCATCGGTCTCCTACGCCCTGCCCTGCATACGGCTGGAGTCCCCCACCCCCTCGATCACCCTGGGTCAGAGCGGGGAGATGACGGTGAGCGTTCCCCGGCTGGTCGCCGACCGGGAGGTAAGGGTGGCCCTGGCCACCAGCGACCCCTCCGTGGCGGTCCCTGCGGGAGCCTCCAGCGGCTCCCTGGATCTGGTCTTCCCGGCCGGTTCGCCCCGGTCCCGAACGGTGGCGATCGAGCCCCGGGGGATCGGAAGCGCCGTCTTCTCCCTCTCCGGCGGCCAGGACGGGACATGCCTCGGGCCTCCCGCCGATCTCCGCGTGCACCACCGTCCCGAGGTTCTCCTCTCCGACGGCTTCGACGGAACGCAGCTCGACGCCGGCCTCTGGCAGGTCGAGTCCGCCTCCTTCAACCAGAGCGGAAGGGCCAAGCCCGGGCCCGACTCCTCGGTGAGCCTGGCCGACGGCCGCCTGCGCATCCATGTCGAGGTTGAGGCCCCCCTGTGGCCGGGCCTGGCGGCGTTCACCAGAGAGACCTTCTCCGCCTCCGTTTCAGAGCCCCTCACCTTCTCCGTCGAGCGCAGCCTGGTGGACTTCGTCCTGGCCGCCGGGGCCAGCTCCGAGAGCCGGACCGGAATCTGGGCCCGCAGCGGAGACCAGTACATCTTCTTCTCCGACCACACCACCCACGACGGCCGCGACTTCGGATGGCGGTACAACCGGAGCGGGGGAGCCGACGAAAACGAGATCTCGGGAGACGGGATCAACATTCCCGCCTTCGACGGCGAACCCTTCGACGACCGGGGCAGCCACCTGGTCTCGATGGTCCTCGACGGAGCCACCGCCCGCCTCTACCTCGACGGAGTCCCGGGACCCCGGATTTCCTTCCCCCACGCCGAAAACATCGCCTTCGGCATCGGGGCCTACGCCGACGACATCGGCCCCAGCGATGCCGAGGGCGACATCGTGGGCAACCAGACCATCGGCCTCTTCGACAACGCCCTGGTGACCGGAGGCTCCGCCGCCGAGGGACCGGCGGGGATCGCCGCCGTGTCGCTCTCCCGGGGCAGCCTGGTGATCGAATGGTCCGGACGGGCCCTGGAGCAGGCCGACGCGGTTACCGGCCCCTGGACGCCGATCGCCGGAGCGGTCCCTCCCTCCTTCTCCCTGCCCGCCGGAGCCGGAGCCAGGTTCGTCCGGGTAGTACCCTAGGAGCCTGTTGGATTATGCAAAGAGCGCAGCTACCAAACCTTCCGTGACGACACTGCTCTTCGCCTCCAGCACAATATCCGGCAGGCTCCTAGCCTCCCCACGATCCGACGATTTGCAGATTGCAATGAATACCCGTGCTCTCCTGCCAGGCTCCGCCTTTCCCAGGAAGACAGACTTCCTCCTCCGGCTGCTGTCGCTCCTTGCTTTCCTTTCCCTCGCCGGACAGGCCCTTCCGCAGTCGGTGAAGGTGCTCTTCGAGGACGACTTCTCTTCCAACACCATCAATCCCGACTGGTACGAGCCGGCCGAATCCTTCTTCGAGGGAGACAAGGACGGCATCCACGTCGAGCCAGGCGAAGGCATGATGCGCTTCGCAGGCGACACTACTCAGTGGCCGGGCAGCGCCCTGCGCATCAAGGAGAGCTTCGAGGCCTCCGAGGCCTCGCCAGTCGCACTGCGCATCGACCGGGTAAAGGAGGCAGGGCAGGGAGCCGGTTCCCGCAGCGCCCTGTGGATCTTCGACGAGACCGAGTCCCGCTACATCCTCTTCGCCGACGTCTGGGGAAGAGGCTGGCGCTACAACCGCAAGATCCTGGAGCCCGGGGACGTACCCGCCGGGGCAGGTCTCAGAATCGGAGCCTTCGACGGGAAGGACGATGGGCTGCTCCACACCATGAGCATGGTGGCGGACGGCTCGACGGTGAAGCTCTACCTGGACAGCGAACTGGGCGCCGAGGTGGAGTTCCCCTTCTCTCCGGTGATCTTCCAATTCGGCTCCCACGCCTGGGCCAACAGCGGCACCGCCGAGACCGTCTGGGACAACCTGAGGATCGAGCGGTTAGGGAAAGCCTCCTTCACCGAGACCGAGCTGGTCCTGATGGCTGGGGCGCCTCCCGGCGAGATCACCGTCGCTCTGCCGAAGGGGGCCAACGCCGAATCCCCGGTGACCGTGCATTTGGTCAGCGCCGATCCCGGCACCGCGGCGGCTTCCGGTTCCCAGGAGGGGCGGCTCCCGGTCGTGTTTCCCGCCGGAGGGGCCGAGTCGATGAAGGTGCCCATCAAGGGCCTCTCGGCCGGATCAACCGAGCTCTCCCTGTCGAGCTCCGATCTTCTCGTCGCCGATCTTCTCGTCGCCGCTGGGACCGTCAGGGTCACCGTCCTGGAACAGTCAGACGAGGTCATCTCGTTCAGTGATCGTGCCTGGAGCGGAAGTAGGGACACCCTGGGCGACCGGAAGCTTGGTCCCTCCCACTGGTTATCCCACCAGCTGGACTGGGAGATCGGAAGATGGCACGGGTCCCAGGCACCGACGAAGCTGAGGATCGAGACCTGGAACACCACCAATTTCTGGACCGGAGCCTCGGTATTGAACTGTAACTCGTTCCTGGCGACTCCCGACAGCAACCTGGTGGCCGAGGTAGACCGCGTTTCGGTAGAGGCTGACGGCACCTCCCGCTCGGGGATCTTCCTGACCAGCGCCAACCGGTCCCACTACCTGTTCTTCTCGCAGCAGTACAAGGACGGAATCGATTCGGGAGCGGCCACCTGGCATGTCAACGTCAAACCCGGCTCGCCCAGCGGGACCGGCACGGTGATCCCCGCCTTCTCGGGGATGGACAGCAATGGCACCTACCGGCTCGGGCTGGTCGCCGACGGCAGCATGGTCGAGGTGTTTCTTGACGGCGTTCCGGGGGGGCGGTTCCCGTTCCCCGTGTCCAGCGGCATCCGCTTCGCCGTCGGGGCCTACGGGCAGTCCGAGGGCGACTACGTGCTCGCCCGGTTCGCCAACGCATCGGTCTCCTACGCCCTGCCCTGCATCCGGCTGGAGTCCCCCACCCCCTCGATCACCCTGGGTCAGAGCGGGGAGATGACGGTGAGCGTTCCCCGGCTGGCCGCCGACCGGGAGATCAGGGTGGCCCTGGCCTCCAGCGATCCCTCCGTGGCGGTCCCTGCGGGAGCCTCCGGCGGCTCCCTGGATCTGGTCTTCCCGGCCGGTTCGCCCCGGTCCCGTACGGTGGCGATCGAGCCCCGCAGGCTCGGAAGCGCCGTCTTCTCCCTCTCCGGTGGCCAGGGCGGGATTTGCCTCGGGCCTCCCGCCGATCTCCGCGTGCACCCCCGTCCCGAGGTTCTCCTCTCCGACGCCTTCGACGGAACGCAGCTCGACGCCGGCCTCTGGCAGGTCGAGTCCGCCTCCTTCAACCAGAGCGGAAGGGCCAAGCCCGGGCCCGACTCCTCGGTGAGCCTGGCCGAGGGCCGCCTGCGCATCCACGTCGAGGTGGAGGCTCCCCTGTGGCCGGGCCTGGCGGCGTTCACCAGAGAGACCTTCTCCGCCTCCGATTCCGAACCCCTCACCTTCTCCGTCGAGCGCAGCCTGGTGGACTTCGTCCTGGCCGCCGGGGCCAGCTCCGAGAGCCGGACCGGGATCTGGGCCCGCAGCGGGGACCAGTACATCTTCTTCTCCGACCACACCACCCACGACGGCCGCGACTTCGGATGGAGGTACAACCGGAGCGGGGGAGCCGACGAAAACGAGATCTCGGGAGACGGGATCAACATCCCCGCCTTCGACGGCGAACCCTTCGACGACCGGGGCAGCCACCTGGTCTCGATGGTCCTCGACGGAGCCACCGCCCGCCTCTACCTCGACGGAGTCCCGGGACCCTGGCTGCCCTTCCCCCACGCCGAGGACATCGCCTTCGGCATCGGGGCCTACGCCGACGACATCGGCCCCAGCGACGCCGAGGGCGACATCGTGGGCAACCAGACCATCGGCCTCTTCGACAACGCCCTGGTGACCGGAGGCTCCGCCGCCGAGGGACCGGCGGGGATCGCCGCCGTGTCGCTCTCCCGGGGCAGCCTGGTGATCGAATGGTCCGGGCGGGCCCTGGAGCAGGCCGACGCGGTGACCGGCCCCTGGACGCCGATCGCAGGAGCGGTCCCTCCCTCCTTCTCCCTGCCCGCCGTATCCGGAGCCAGGTTCGTCCGGGTGGTGCCCTAGGAGCCTCCCCACAATCCGACGATTTCCAGATTACAATGAATACCCGTGCTCTCCTTCCAGGCTCCGCCTTTCCCAGGAAGACAGACTTCCTCCTCCGGCTGCTGTCGCTCCTCGCTTTCCTTTCCCTCGCCGGACAGGCCCTTCCTCAGTCGGCGAAGGTGCTCTTCGAGGACGACTTCTCCTCCGAAACCATCGATCCCGACTGGTACGAGCCGGCCGAGCCCTTCTTCGAGGGAGTCAAGGGCGGCATCCACGCCGAGCCAGGCGACGGCTTGATGCGCTTCGCAGGAGCCACTACTCAGTGGCCGGGCAGCACCCTGCGCATCAAGGAGAGCTTCGAGGCCACCGAGGCCTCGCCAGTCGCACTGCACATCGACCGGGTAAAGGAGGCAGGGCAGGGAACCGGCTCTCGCAGCGCCCTGTGGATCTTCGACGAGACCGAGTCCCGCTACATCCTCTTCGCAGACGTCTGGAGAAGGGGCTGGCGCTACAACCGAAAGATCCTGGAGCCCGGGAACGTACCCGCCGGGGCAGGTATCAGAATCGGAGCCTTCGACGGGAAGGACAACGGGCTTCTCCACACCATGAGCATGGTGGCGGACGGCTCGACGGTGAAGCTCTACCTGGACGGCGAGCTGGGCGCCGAGGTGGAATTCCCCTTCTCTCCAGTGACCTTCCACTTCGGCTCCCACGCCCGACCCAATAGCGGCACCGCCGAGACCATCTGGGACAACCTGAGGATCGAGCGATTAGGGAGAGCCTCCTTCACCGAGACCGAGCTGGTCCTGATGGCTGGGGCGCCTCCCGGCGAGATCACGGTCGCCCTGCCGCAGGGGGCCAACGCCGAAACCCCGGTGACCGTGGATCTGGTTAGCGCCGACCCCGGCATCGCGACGGCCTCCGGATCCCTGGGGAGGCGCCTTTCGATCGTGTTTCCCGCCGGAGGGCCCGAGTCGATGAAGGTGCCCATCGACGGCCTCTCGGCCGGTTCCACCCAGCTCTCCCTGTCGAGCACCGATCTGGACACCGCCGGGACCGTCGGGGTTACCGTCCTGGAACGGTTCGGCGAGGTCCTCTCGTTCAGTGATCGTGCCTGGAGCGGAAGTAAAGACAGGCTGGACGACGGGATATTTGGACCGCTTCACCACACCGGGGAGCTGGGATGGGAGAGGGGAAGATGGCACGGCCCCCCGGTACCGGAGAGGCTGAGGATCGAGGTCTGGAACGACGCCAATTCCTGGGCCGGAGCCTCGGCATTGAACCGGAACTCGTTCCTGGCGACTCCCGACATCAACCTGGTGGCCGAGGTAGACCGCGTTTCGGTGGAGGCCGACGGCGCCTCCCGCTCGGGGATCTTCCTGACCAGCGCC
This sequence comes from Limisphaerales bacterium, assembly GCA_965221075.1. Taxonomy (GTDB): domain Bacteria; phylum Verrucomicrobiota; class Verrucomicrobiia; order Limisphaerales; family AAA164-E04; genus UBA2970. Next base: position 932,961 of record OZ244865.1, on the reverse strand, counting down.
GACCGGTCCCGCTACCTGTTCCTCTCGCAGGAGTACAGGGACGGAAGCGATTCGGGAGCGGCCACCTGGCATGTCAACGTCAGCCCCGGCTCGCCCAGCGGGACCGGCACGGTGATCCCGGCCTTCTCGGGGATGGACGGCAATGGCACCTACCGGCTCGGGATGGTCGCCGACGGCAGCATGGTCGAGGTGTTTCTCGACGGCGTTCCGGGAGGCCGCTTCCCGTTTGCCGTATCCAGCGGCATCCACTTCGCCGTCGGGGCCTACGGGCAGTCCGAGGGCGACTACTTGCTCGCCCGGTTCGCCAACGCATCGGTCTCCTACGCCCTGCCCTGCATCCGGCTGGAGTCCCCCACCCCCTCGATCACCCTGGGTCAGAGCGGGGAGATGACGGTGAGCGTTCCCCGGCTGGCCGCCGACCGGGAGATCAGGGTGGCCCTGGCCTCCAGCGATCCCTCCGTGGCGGTCCCTGCGGGAGCCTCCGGCGGCTCCCTGGATCTGGTCTTCCCGGCCGGTTCGCCCCGGTCTCGTACGGTGGCGATCGAGCCCCGCGGGATCGGCAGCGCCGTCTTCTCCCTCTCCGGCGGCCTGGACGGGACATGCCTCGGGCCTCCCGCCGATCTCCGCGTGCACCCCCGTCCCGAGGTTCTCCTCTCCGACGCCTTCGACGGAACGCAGCTCGACGCCGGCCTCTGGCAGGTCGAGTCCGCCTCCTTCAACCAGAGCGGAAGGGCCAAGCCCGGGCCCGACTCCTCGGTGAGCCTGGCCGACGGCCGCCTGCGCATCCACGTCGAGGTGGAGGCCCCCCTGTGGCCGGGCCTGGCGGCGTTCACCAGAGAGACCTTCTCCGCCTCCGTTTCCGAGCCCCTCACCTTCTCCGTCGAGCGCAGCCTGGTGGACTTCGTCCTGGCCTCCGGGGCCAGCTCCGAGAGCCGAACCGGGATCTGGGCCCGCAGCGGGGACCAGTACATCTTCTTCTCCGACCACACCACCCACAACGGCCGCGACTTCGGATGGCGGTACAACCGGAGCGGGGGAGCCGACGAAAACGAGATCTCGGGAGACGGAATCAACATCCCCGCCTTCGACGGCGAAGCCTTCGACGACCAGGGCAGCCACCTGGTCTCGATGGTCCTCGACGGAACCACCGTCCGCCTCTACCTCGACGGAGTCCCGGGACCCCGACTGCCCTTCCCCCACGCCGAGGACATCGCCTTCGGCATCGGGGCCTACGCCGACGACATCGGCCCCAGCGACGCCGAAGGCGACATCGTAGGCAACCAGACCATCGGCCTCTTCGACAACGCCCTGGTGACCGGAGGCAGGGCCGCCGAGGGACCGGCGGGGATCGCCGCCGTGTCGCTCTCCCGGGGCAGCCTGGTGATCGAATGGTCGGGGCGGGCCCTGGAGCAGGCCGACGCGGTTACCGGCCCCTGGACGCCGATCGCCGGGGCGGTCCCTCCCTCCTTCTCCCTGCCCGCCGTATCCGGAGCCAGGTTCGTCCGGGTGGTGCCCTAGGAGCCTCCCCACAATCCGACGATTTCCAGATTGCAATGAATACCCGTGCTCTCCTTCCAGGCTCCGCCTTTCCCCGGAAGACAGACTTCCTCCTCCGGCTGCTGTCGCTCCTCGCTTTCCTTTCCCTCGCCGGACAGGCCCTTCCTCAGTCGGCGAAGGTGCTCTTCGAGGACGACTTCTCCTCCAATGCCATCGATCCCGACCGTTACTGGCCGGTCGAGTCCTTCTTCGAGGGAGGCGAGGGCGCCATCCACATCGAGCCAGGCGACGGCGTGATGCGCTTCGCAAGCGCCACTACTCAGTGGCCGGGCAGCGCCCTGCTCATCAAGGAGAGCTTCGAGGCCACCGAGGCCTCGCCAGTTGCACTGCGCATCGACCGGGTAAAGGAGGCAGGGCAGGGAGCCGGCGCCCGCAGCGCCCTGTGGATCTTCGACGAGACCGAGTCCCGCTACATCCTCTTCGCCGACGTCTGGAGAAGAGGCTGGCACTACATCCGCGACATCCGGGAGCCCAGGAACGTACTCACCGGGGCAGGTCTCAGAATCGGAGCCTTCGACGGGAAGGACGACGGGCTGCTCCATACCATGGGCATGGTGGCGGACGGCTCGACGGTGAAGCTCTACCTGGACGGCGAGCTGGGCGCCGAGGTGGAGTTCCCCTTCTCTCCGGTGCTCTTCCACTTCGGCTCCCACGCCCGGGCCAACACCGACACCGCCGAGACCGTCTGGGACAACCTGAGGATCGAGCGATTAGGGAGAGCTTCCTTCACCGAGACCGAGCTGGTCCTTATGGCTGGGGCGCCTCCCGGCGAGATCACGGTCGCCCTGCCGCAGGGGGCCAACGCCGAAACCCCGGTGACCGTGCATCTGGCCAGCGGCGACCCTCGCATCGCTACAGCCTCCGGATCCCAGGGGAGGCGCCTTTCGATCGTGTTTCCTGCCGGAGGGCCCGAGTCGATGAAAGTGCCCATCGATGGCCTCTCGGCCGGTTCCACCCAGCTCTCCCTGTCGAGCTCCGATCTTCTGGTCGCCGCTGGGACCGTCAGGGTCACCGTCCTGGAAAGGTTCGGCGAGGTCCTCTCGTTCAATTCCGGTGCCTGGAGAGGTAATAGAGACACCCTGGGCGACTGGAAGCTTGGGCCCTTCTACTGGACCCACCGGCTCGACTGGGAGATCGGAAGAAGACCTGGGCCCCAAGCGCTGAAGAGGCTGAGGATCGAGACCTGGAACACCACCAATTCCTGGGGCGGAGCCTTGGCATCGACCCGGGAGGACTCGTTCCCGGCAACTCCCGACATCAACCTGGTGGCCGAGGTAGACCGCGTTTCGGTGGAGGCCAACGGCACCTCCCGCTCGGGGATCATCCTGACCAGCGCCGACCGGTCCCGCTACCTGTTCTTCTCGCAGCAGTACAAGGACGGAATCGATTCGGGAGCGGCCACCTGGCATGTCAACGTCAGCCCCGGCTTGCCCAGCGGGACCGGCACGGTGATCCCCGCCTTCTCGGGGATGGACAGCAATGGCACCTACCGGCTCGGGCTGGTCGCCGACGGCAGCATGGTCGAGGTGTTTCTTGACGGCGTTCCGGGAGGCCGGTTTCCGTTCCCCGTTTCCAGCGGCATCCGCTTCGCCGTCGGGGCCTACGGACAGTCCAAGGGCGACTACGTGCTCGCCCGGTTCGCCAACGCATCGGTCTCCTACGCCCTGCCCTGCATCCGGCTGGAGTCCCCCACCCCCTCGATCACCCTGGATCAGAGCGGGGAGATGACGGTGAGCGTTCCCCGGCTGGCCGCCGACCGGGAGGTCAGGGTGGCCCTGGCCTCCAGCGACCCCTCCGTGGCGGTTCCTGCGGGAGCCTCCGGCGGCTCCCTGGATCTGGTCTTCCCGGCCGGTTCGCCCCGGTCCCGGACGGTGGCGATCGAGCCCCGCAGGCTCGGAAGCGCCGTCTTCTCCCTCTCCGGTGGCCAGGGCGGGATTTGCCTCGGACCTCCCGCCGATCTCCGCGTGCACCACCGTCCCGAGGTTCTCCTCTCCGACGGCTTCGACGGAACGCAGCTCGACGCCGGCCTCTGGCAGGTCGAGTCCGCCTCCTTCAACCAGAGCGGAAGGGCCAAGCCCGGGCCCGACTCCTCGGTGAGCCTGGCCGACGGCCGCCTGCGCATCCACGTCGAGGTGGAGGCCCCCCTGTGGCCGGGCCTGGCGGCGTTCACCAGAGAGACCTTCTCCGCCTCCGATTCAGAGCCCCTCACCTTCTCCGTCGAGCGCAGCCTGGTGGACTTCGTCCTGGCCGCCGGGGCCAGCTCCGAGAGCCGGACCGGGATCTGGGCCCGCAGCGGGGACCAGTACATCTTCTTCTCCGACCACACCACCCACAACGGCCGCGACTTCGGATGGCGGTACAACCGGAGCGGGGGAGCCGACGAAAACGAGATCTCGGGAGACGGGATCAACATCCCCGCCTTCGACGGCGAACCCTTCGACGACCGGGGCAGCCACCTGGTCTCGATGGTCCTCGACGGCGCCACCGCACGGCTCTACCTCGACGGAGTCCCGGGCCCGCAGCTGCCCTTCCCCCACGCCGAGGACATCGCCTTCGGCATCGGGGCCTACGCCGACGACATTGGCCCCAGCGACGCCGAGGGCAACATCGTGGGCAACCAGACCATCGGCCTCTTCGACAACGCCCTGGTGACCGGAGGCAGGGCCGCCGCGGAACCGGCGGGGATCGCCGCCGTGTCGCTCTCCCGGGGCAGCCTGGTGATCGAATGGTCCGGACGGGCCCTGGAGCAGGCCGACGCGGTTACCGGCCCCTGGACGCCGATCGCCGGAGCGGTCCCTCCCTCCTTCTCCCTGCCCGCCGGGGCCGAAGCCAGATTCGTCCGGGTGATACCCTAGTGTACTGTGCTCTATAAAGCTAGATCAAACGCTTGTGGCCTGGCACTCTGCGAGCCGTGCCCTGGCACGCTTGATCTTCGCCAGGATATCCTCGCCCTTGGCAACCCACCTGAAGGGCTTGGGATCGGCGTTGTGCTCTGCCAGGTGCCGCTGGATCGCGCTCTTGAGTTGAGAGACGCTGGTGTAGCTCTGGTCTCGGACCACAGTGGTCAGCTCGGCAAAGAACCGCTCGACCATGTTGAGCCAGGAGCTCGATGTCGGAGTGAAGTGCATCGTGATCCTCGGATGCTTGGCCAGCCAGGCCCTGACCTTGGCGTGCTTGTGCGTAGCGTAGTTGTCGGCGATGATGTGGATGGCCAGCCCGTCGGGGGTTTCGCGTTCGATCTGCTTGAGGAAGCGCAGCCACTCCACGTGCGTGTGCCTGCTTTCCAGACGCTGGATCAGCTTGCCGTCCAGGTAGTTCATCGCCGCAAAGAGCGTGATCGTGCCGTGCCGGTAGTAGTCGTGCGTCTGGGTGCGGATGTGCCCCATGCCCAGCGGCAGGCCCGGCTGCGTGCGTTGCAGCGCCTGGATCTGCGACTGCTCGTCGGAGCAGTACACCACGGCTTTCTCCGGCGGATCCAGGTACAGGCCCACGACATCCCGGAACTTCTCCTCGAACTCGGGATCGTTGGAGAGCTTGAAGTTGCGCTTGAGATGGGGCTTGAGGCCGTGTGCCCGCCAGATGCTGCTGACGCTGGAGGCCGAGATGCCGACTTCGGCCGCCGTGGTCCGGGTGCTGCGCCGCTTGATGCCTGGCGCACGCTGGCCCGCCAGCTCGATCACCTTCTCGACCACTTCCTGGGGAATGCTCGGCTTGACGCCACGGCCCTCGCGATCCACCAGGCCATCGAGCCCCTCCTTGGCGAAGCGCTGCGTCCACTTGCACACAGTCTGCTGCGAGGTTCTCACCTCTTTGGCCACATCTCTCTGACTCTTCCCTCCTGCTCGCAGCAGCACGATGCGTGCACGCAGGAGATCTCGTGCCGGTGTGGTGAGAGCACGCACACGCCGGTTGAGCTCCGCTTCCTGGTCTGCTGAAAGCTCCAGAATCGTGATCGGTCGTCCCATAATCAATGCGCTGGTATGCGCCGAACTGGACTGTACCATAAAAACCGCCATTGATCTATACTTATTACATACAGGACACTAGTAACCTGTTGGAATTATGCAAAGAGCGCAGCTCCCAAACCTTCCGCGACGTCCGTGACGACAACAATGCGCCACCCGCCCCGAGCTCGCCTGCGATCAATCGCCGATCCGAGGGTCCTTTTCCATCACCGATCTTCGCCTCCTGCGCAATACCCAGCCTCCCCACGATCCGACGATTTGCAGATTGCAATGAATACCCGTGCTCTCCTCCAAGGCTCCGCCTTTCCCCGTAAGACAGGCTTCCTCCTCCGGCTGCTGTCGCTCCTCGCTTTCCTTTCCCTCGCCGGGCAGGCCCTTCCGCAGTCGGTGGAGGTGCTCTTCGAGGACGACTTCTCTTCCAACACCATCAATCCCGACTGGTACAAGCCGGCCGAATCCTTCTTCGAGGGAGACAAGGGCGGCATCCACGTCGAGCCAGGCGACGGCATGATGCGCTTCGCAGGCGACACTACTCAGTGGCCGGGCAGCACCCTGCGCATCAAGGAGAGCTTCGAGGCCACCGGGGCCTCGCCAGTCGCACTGCACATCGACCGGGTAATGGAGGCAGGGCAGGGAGCCGGTTCCCGCAGCGCCCTGTGGATCTTCGACGAGACCGAGTCCCGCTACATCCTCTTCGCCGACGTCTGGAGAAGAGGCTGGCGCTACAACCGCAAGATCCTGGAGCCCGGGGACGTACCCGCCGGGGCAGGTCTTAGAATCGAAGCCTTCGACGGGAAGGACGACGGGCTGCTCCACACCATGAGCATGGTGGCGGACGGCTCGACGGTGAAGCTCTACCTGGACGGCAAGCAGGGAGCCGAGGTGGAGTTCCCCTTCTCGCCGGTGAGCTTCCAATTCGGTTCCCACGCCTGGGCCAACAGCGGCACCGCCGAGACCGTCTGGGACAACCTGAGGATCGAGCGGTTAGAGAAAGCCTCCTTCACCGAGAACGAGCTGGTCCTGATTGCTGGAGGGCCTCCCGGCGAGATCACCGTCGCTCTGCCGCAGGGTGCCAACGCCGAATCCCCGGTGACCGTGCATCTGGTCAGCGGCGACCCTCGCATCGCTACGGCCTCCGGATCACTGGGGAGGCACCATTGGATCGTGTTTCCTGCCGGGGGGGCCGAGTCGATGAAAGTGCCCATCGATGGCCTCTCGGCCGGTTCCACCCAGCTCTCCCTGTCGAGCTTCGATCTGGACGCCGCCGGGACCGTCAGGATCACCGTCCTGGAACGGTTTGACGAGGTCCTCTCGTCCAATCCTGATGACTGGAGAGGAAGTAGAGACACCCTGGGCGACTGGGAGCTTGGGCCCTCCCACTGGTTATCCCACCGGCTGGACTGGGAGATCGGAAAATGGCACGAGGCCCAGGCACCGACGAAGCTGAGGATCGAGACCTGGAACACCACCAATTTCTGGACCGGAGCCTCGGCATTGAACCGGAACTCGTTCCTGGCGACTCCCGACAGCAACCTGGTGGCCGAGGTTGACCGCGTTTCGGTAGAGGCCGACGGCACCTCCCGCTCGGGAATCTTCCTGACCAGCGCCAACCGGTCCCACTACCTGTTCTTTTCGCAGCAGTACAAGGACGGAATCGATTCGGGAGCGGCCACCTGGCATGTCAACGTCAAACCCGGCTCGTCCTTCGGGACCGGCACGGTGATCCCCGCCTTCTCGGGGATGGACAGCAATGGCAGCTACCGGCTCGGGCTGATCGCCGACGGCAGCATGGTCGAGGTGTTTCTTGACGGCGTTCCGGGGGGGCGGTTCCCGTTCCCCGTGTCCAGCGGCATCCGCTTCGCCGTCGGGGCCTACGGGCAGTCCGAGGGCGACTACGTGCTCGCCCGGTTCGCCAACGCATCGGTCTCCTACGCCCTGCCCTGCATACGGCTGGAGTCCCCCACCCCCTCGATCACCCTGGGTCAGAGCGGGGAGATGACGGTGAGCGTTCCCCGGCTGGCCGCCGACCGGGAGGTCAGGGTGGCCCTGGCCTCCAGCGACCCCTCCGTGGCGGTCCCTGCGGGAGCCCCCGGCGGCTCCCTGGATCTGGTCTTCCCGGCCGGTTCGCCCCGGTCCCGGACGGTGGCGATCGAGCCCCGGGGGATCGGAAGCGCCGTCTTCTCCCTCTCCGGCGGCCAGGACGGGACATGCCTCGGGCCTCCCGCCGATCTCCGCGTGCACCCCCGTCCCGAGATTCTCCTCTCCGACGGCTTCGACGGAACGCAGCTCGACGCCGGCCTCTGGCAGGTCGAGTCCGCCTCCTTCAACCAGAGCGGAAGGGGCAAGCCCGGGCCCGACTCCTCGGTGAGCCTGGCCGACGGCCGCCTGCGCATCCACGTCGAGGTGGAGGCCCCCCTGTGGCCGGGCCTGGCGGCGTTCACCAGAGAGACCTTCTCCGCCTCCGATTCCGAGCCCCTCACCTTCTCCGTCGAGCGCAGCCTGGTGGACTTCGTCCTGGCCGCCGGGGCCAGCTCCGAGAGCCGGACCGGAATCTGGGCCCGCAGCGGGGACCAGTACATCTTCTTCTCCGACCACACCACCCACGACGGCCGCGACTTCGGATGGAGGTACAACCGGAGCGGGGGAGCCGACGAAAACGAGATCTCGGGAGACGGGATCAACATCCCCGCCTTCGACGGCGAAGCCTTCGACGACCGGGGCAGCCACCTGGTCTCGATGGTCCTCGACGGCGCCACCGCCCGCCTCTACCTCGACGGAGTCCCGGGACCCTGGCTGCCCTTCCCCCACGCCGAGGACATCGCCTTCGGCATCGGGGCCTACGCCGACGACATCGGCCCCAGCGACGCCGAAGGCGACATCGTGGGCAACCAGACCATCGGCCTCTTCGACAACGCCATGGTGACCGGAGGCAGGGCCGCCGCGGAACCGGCGGGGATCGCCGCCGTGTCGCTCTCCCGGGGCAGCCTGGTGATCGAATGGTCCGGACGGGCCCTGGAGCAGGCCGACGCGGTTACCGGCCCCTGGACGCCGATCGCCGGGGCGGTCCCTCCCTCCTTCTCCCTGCCCGCCGGAGACGGAGCCAGGTTCGTCCGGGCGGTGCCCTAGGAGCCTCCCCACAATCTGACGATTTGCAGATTGCGATGAATACCCGTGCTCTCCTTCCAGGATCCGCCTTTCCCCGGAAAACTGACTTCCTCCTCCGGCTGCTGTCGCTGCTAGCTTTCCTTTCCCTCGCCGGACAGGCCCTTCCGCAGTCGGCGAAGGTGCTCTTCGAGGACGACTTCTCTTCCAACACCATCAATCCCGACTGGTACAAGCCGGCCGAATCCTTCTTCGAGGGAGACAAGGGCGGCATCCACGCCGAGCCAGGCGACGGCGTGATGCGCTTCGCAGAAACCACTACTCAGTGGCCGGGCAGCACCCTGCGCATCAAGGAGAGCTTCGAGGCCACCACGGGCTCGCCAGTCGCACTGCACATCGACCGGGTCAAGGCGGCATTGCAGGGAGCCGGCTCCCGCAGCGCCCTGTGGGTCTTCGACGAGACCGAGTCCCGCTACATCCTTTTCGCAGACATCTGGAGAAGAGGCTGGTACTACAACCGCAACATCCGGGAGCCCAGGAACGCACCCACCTGGCCAGGTATCAGAATCGGAGCCTTCGATGGGAAGAACGACGGGCTGCTCCACACCATGAGCATGGTGGCGGACGGCTGGACGGTGAAGCTCTACCTGGACGGCGAGCTGGGCACCGAGGTGGAGTTCCCCTTCTCGCCGGTGATCTTCCGCTTCGGCTCCTACGCCCGGGCCAACGGCGGCACCGCCGATACCGTCTGGGACAACCTGAGGATCGAGCACCCGAAGATCGAGCGATCAGGGAGAGCCGCCTTCACCGAGACCGAACTGGTCCTGATGGCTGGAGGGCCTCCCGGCGAGATCACAGTCGCTCTATCGCAGGGGGCCAACGCCGAAAACCCGGTGACCGTGCATCTGGCCAGCGGCGACTCTCGAATCGCTACAGCCTCCGGATCCCAGGATAGGCGCCTTTCGATCGTGTTTCCCGCCGGAGGGCCCGAGTCGATGAAGGTGCCCATCGATGGCCTCTCGGCCGGTTCCACCCAGCTCTCCCTGTCGAGCTCCGATCTTCTGGTCGCCGCTGGGACCGTCAGGGTCACCGTCATGGAACGGTTCGGCGGGTTCGGCGAGGTCCTCTCGTTCAATACAGGCGACTGGAGAAGAAGTAGTGAAAACCTGCGAGACTGGGAGGATAGGAACAGGGAGTTTAGATCCAACTCGTCTCCGATCTGGGAGCGCGGATTTCCGCACAATCCGATGCCGAAGACACTGAGGATCGGGCATGGATCGCTTTCCACCAATTACTGGTCCGGAGACTGGGCATGGACCCAGGACTCGTTTCTGGCGACTCCCGACATCAACCTGGTGGCTAAGGTAGACCGCGTTTCGGTGGAGGCCAACAGCGCCTCCCGCTCGGGGATCTTCCTCTCCAACTCCGATCGGTCCCGCTACCTGTTCTTCTCGCAGCAGTACAAGGACGGGATCAATTCGGAAGCGGCCACCTGGCATGTCAACGTCAACCCCGGCTCGCCCAGCGGGACCGGCACGGTGATCCCGGCCTTCTCGGGGATGGACTGCAATGGCACCTACCGGCTCGGACTGGTCGCCGACGGCAGCATGGTCGAGGTGTCTCTTGACGGCGTTCCAGGGGGCCGGTTCCCGTTCCCCGTATCCAGCGGAATCCGCTTCGGTATCGGGACCTACGGTCAGTCCGAGACCGAGCGCAGTGGCGACTACGTGCTCGCCCGGTTCGCCAATGCATCGGTCTCCTACGCCCTGCCCTGCATACGGCTGGAGTCCCCCTCCCCCTCGATCACCCTGGGTCAGAGCGGGGAGATGACGGTGAGCGTTCCCCTGCTGGCCGCAGACCGGGAGGTCAGGGTGGCCCTGGCTTCCAGCGATCCCTCCGTGGCGGTCCCTGCGGGAGCCTCCGGCAGCTCCCTGGATCTGGTCTTCCCGGCCGGTTCGCCCCGGTCCCGGACGGTGGCGATCGAGCCCCGGGGGATCGGAAGCGCCGTCTTCTCCCTCTCCGGCGGCCTGGACGGGACATGCCTCGGGCCTCCCGCCGATCTTCGCGTGCACCCCCGTCCCGAGGTTCTCCTCTCCGACGGCTTCGACGGAACGCAGCTCGACGCCGGCCTCTGGCAGATCGAGTCCGCCTCCTTCAACCAGAGCGGAAGGGCCAAGCCCGGGCCCGACTCCTCGGTGAGCCTGGCCGACGGCCGCCTGCGCATCCACGTCGAGGTGGAGGCCCCCCTGTGGCCGGGCCTGGCGGCGTTCACCAGAGAGACCTTCTCCGCCTCCGATTCAGAGCCCCTCACCTTCTCCGTCGAGCGCAGCCTGGTGGACTTCGTCCTGGCCGCCGGGGCCAGCTCCGAGAGCCGGACCGGGATCTGGGCCCGCAGCGGGGACCAGTACATCTTCTTCTCCGACCACACCACCCACGACGGGCGCGACTTCGGATGGCGGTACAACCGGAGCGGGGGAGCCGACGAAAACGAGATCTCGGGAGACGGGATCAACATCCGCGCCTTCGACGGCGAACCCTTCGACGACCGGGGCAGCCACCTGGTCTCGATGGTCCTCGACGGCGCCACCGCCCGCCTCTACCTCGACGGAGTCCCGGGACCCTGGCTGCCCTTCCCCCACGCCGAGGACCTCGCCTTCGGCATCGGGGCCTACGCCGACGACATCGGCCCCAGCGACGCCGAAGGCGACATCGTGGGCAACCAGACCATCGGCCTCTTCGACAACGCCCTGGTGACCGGAGGCAGGGCCGCCGCGGAACCGGCGGGGATCGCCGCCGTGTCGCTTTCCCGGGGCAGCCTGGCGATCGAATGGTCCGGACGGGCCCTGGAGCAGGCCGACGCGGTTACCGGCCCCTGGACGCCGATCGCCGGGGCGGTCCCTCCCTCCTTCTCCCTGCCCGCCGGAGCCGGAGCCAGGTTCGTCCGGGCGGTGCCCTAGGAGCCTACCGGATTTCGGGCAAGCCGAAGGAGAACGGAGCATCCCTTCCTGCAGTTTCGCGGGCAGCAGGGCGGTGGGCCGGAGAAGGGAGGCTTCGCCTCGGGATCCGGTCCGGGCCCGCTCTGCCGATCCAGGTCCTGGAGGCCTCGCCGCTCCGCAGAGCCCCGGTTTTCTCCGCCATGGGGTCGTCCGCCCTTTCCGCGGATCGGGCACAGGAGCAGAAGCGAGCTGTTCCCGAGCCGGCGCAAGACGCGAAGGGCCCGGGCCGGAGTCCGCTCTCCCCGTGGCGCCGCGCTCCCCGGTCCTTGTGCGGACGCGGCGGACGGACAGGCTTCCGGGAAGCCCCCGGACCAGGCCTTCCGCACGTCGCGGTCACCCGCCGGCAGACGCCGGGCCGTCCGGAGCCTCCTGGGCGAGGGAGCGGTGGAACTCCTGCAGGGTGCGCACCGAGTAGCCGTGCTTCTGGAAGAAGGAGATGGCGGAGGCAGTGGCCTGGGCGCTGCTCATGGTGGTGATCACCGGAATGCCGGTGCTGGCCAGCGTGCTGCGGATGCGGACCTCGTCGTCCCGGGGGGTCTGCCCCGAGGGGGTGTTGATCACCAGATCGATCTCCTCGTTGAGCAGCAGGTCCAGGGCGTTGGGCCGGCCCTCCGAGACCTTGTAGATCTCCCGGGCCTCCAGGCCGGCCTCCTGGAGCACCGCGGCGGTCCCCGGGGTCGAGATCAGCCGGAAGCCCAGGCGGTCGAACTCCCGGGCCAGCTCCGCCACCCCGGACTTGTCCTCGTCGTTGACGCTCAGGAACAGGTTCCCCTCCAGGGGAAGGCGGCAGCCGGCCGCCAGCTGCGACTTGCCGAAGGCGCAGCCCAGGTCGGCGTCGATGCCCATCACCTCCCCGGTGGACTTCATCTCGGGCGACAGCAGGATGTCCTGGCCGGGAAAGCGGTTGAAGGGGAAGACCGACTCCTTGACCGCCCAGTAGCGGGGGCGGCGCTCCTGGACCAGTCCCAGCTCGGCCAGGGTCCGGCCGGCCATCACCCGGGCCGCCAGCTTGGCCAGGGGCGTCCCGATCGCCTTGCTGACGAAGGGGACCGTGCGCGAGGCCCGGGGATTGACCTCCAGCACATGCACCTTGTCGTCCTTGACCGCGTACTGGACGTTCATCAGGCCGACGATCCCCAGCCGGCGGGCCATGGCGTGGGTGTACTCCCGGATGGTGCCGATCACCCGTCCTGACAGGTTGGGAGGCGGCAGCACCATGGCCGCGTCGCCCGAGTGCACTCCCGCGAACTCGATGTGCTCCAGCATCCCTCCCACCACCACGGTCCCCTCCCCGTCCCGGCCCTCCTGCCCCGCGTCGGAGATGCAGTCGACGTCCACCTCCACCGCGTTCTCCAGGAAGCGGTCGATCAGGACCGGGCGCTCGGGCGAGGCCTCCACCGCATGCTGCATGTACCATTCCAGCTTGGCGTCGGAGTAGACGATCTGCATCGCCCGCCCTCCCAGGACGAAGGAGGGGCGCACCAGCACCGGGTACTCCAGCTCCCTGGCCGCCGCCAGGGCCCCCTCCACGTCGGTGGCGATCCGGTTGGGGGGCTGCGGGATGCCCAGCTCCCGCAGCATGCCGGCGAAGAGCTCCCGGTCCTCCGCCATCTCGATGCTGCGGGGCGAGGTGCCGATGATGCGGACCCCGTTCTCCTCCAGCCCCCTGGCCAGGTTGAGGGGGGTCTGCCCCCCGAACTGCACGATCGCCCCCTGGCAGCCCTCCCGCTGGTACACATGGAGCACGTCCTCCAGGGTGAGGGGCTCGAAGTAGAGCCGGTCGCTGGTGTCGTAGTCGGTGGAGACGGTCTCGGGATTGGAGTTGATCATCAGGGTCTGGTACCCGTCCTCCCTCAGGGCGTAGGAGGCGTGGACGCAGCAGTAGTCGAACTCGATCCCCTGCCCGATCCGGTTGGGCCCGCCTCCCAGGATCATGATCTTGGGATCCCCGGACTCGATCACCTCGTCCTCCCCCCGATCCCAGGAGGAGTAGTAGTAGGGGGTGCGGGCCTCGAACTCGGCGGCGCAGGTGTCCACCAGGCGATAGGCGGGAGCCAGCCCGTGGGCGGCCCGAAGCTCCCGTATCTCGCTCTCCCTGCGCCCGGCCAGCACCGCCAGCTGCCGGTCGGAGAAGCCCAGGACCTTGGCCCGTTCCAGGAGTCCGATATCCATCTCTCTTCTCACCCTGCCGCCCTCGTCGGGAGCCCCTGCGCCCAGGCGGCGCAGCATGCCGCCGCCTCCTCGATCTCCTCTTCCGCGATGTAGTAGTGGGGGGAGAAGCGGACGTACTCCTGCCCGGCGCGCACCGGGCGCAGGGAGGTCCGTATCCCCCGCTCCTCCAGGCGCTCCGCCAGCTCCCGGCTCTCCCGGCCCGGCCAGCGCGCCGAGACCATCCCGCCCCGCCGTCCGGGCTCTCCGCAGCCGCCCAGGATCTCGGCCCCGGCCTGCTCCAGCAGGACGCAGAGCCGGGCGCGCCGGGCCCGCACCTCCCGGGCGACGGCCCCGATCCCCAGGCCCCGGACCAGCTCCAGCGCGGCCCCCAGGCCCGCCAGCCCGCAGAGGTTCTCGGTGGCCACCTCGAAGCGCCCGGCGCCGGGACGGTACTCCACCCGGTCCAGGGCGGCGAAGTTCTCGCTCCTCAGGTTCCTCCAGCCCCAGGCCATCGGCTGCAGGCGGCCGTGCCAGGAGCGGCTCACGTAGAGCACCCCGGCGGAGCAGGGGCCCATCAGCCACTTGTGGGCCCCGGCCGCCAGGAAGTCGACATGCTCCAGATCCAGCTCCAGGGCCCCCAGCGACTGGATCGCGTCCACGCAGAAGGCGATCCCCCGCTCCCTCAGCTCCCTGCCGATGGCTCCCAGGTCGGGGACATGGCCGGTGAGGAAGTGGCAGGAGTCCAGGGACACCAGCCGGGTCCGGGAGTCCACCTGCTCCAGGACGTCCTCCGGCTCGATCGCTCCCAGCTCGCGCGTCCGGATCCGGCGCACCTCGGCGCCCCGCCGGGCCATGGCCCGCCAGGGATAGAAGTTGGAGGGGTAGGCGTCGGGATAGGCCACCACGTTGTCCCCTTCCTCCAGCGGGAATCCCGAGGCCAGCAGCGAGAGCGCCTGGCTGGTGGGACCCACCAGGGCCACCTCGCCGGGTCCGGCCCCCAGCAGGGCGGCGGCCGAGCGACGGGCTCCTTCGGCCGCCCCCTCGGCCGCCCGCTCCTGATCGGTCTCCATGGAGCGTTCCACGAGCTCCGACATGGCGCGCGCCACGCGGGCCGGAAGCGGGCTCACCCCGGCGTGGGCCAGGAAGACGCCGCTCCGGCAGGCCGGGTACTCCCGATCCCGGAGGGTCCGGTCGGAGAGGAGGGCCGGAAGGGAGGGCGGAGCGGTCATCGGCGCCCCCTCAGTCGGAGAGGATCCGGTCGTAGTGGCCGACCCAGAAACCGATGACATGCCAGGCCACCAGGATCACGATGAGGTAGTAGATCAGGCGCGGGAGCCAGGTGGCGAAGAGCTCGAGCGACCGGTAGCCGGAGTCCTGGTAGCGCTCCTGCAGGATCTCCAGGTTCTCGTCGACGCGGCCGCTCGCCTCCCCGGTCCGGTACAGCGAGGAGAACAGCTCGGGAAAGGCCCGATGCTCCTCCATGGCCTCCCCCGGAGTGGCTCCGGCGCCGATCCGCTCCGAGACCCGCTCGGCCGCCGACCGGAGCCTGGAGGCCCCGGAGGCCTGGCCGGCCATCCTCCAGGCGGGGCCCATGCCGACCCCGGCTTCGAGAAGCGAGCGAAGCGCCAGGGCGAAGCGGGAGAGAGCGAGGGAGCGGAGCCCCGGACCGAGCGCCGGAACGCAGCCGTAGGCCGCCTCCAGGGCCCGCCCCGCCGCCGAGTCCCCGCGTCCCGAGGCCAGGCGCAGGACCAGCAGGGCGGCCAGGTAGCAGGGGACCAGGACCAGCGCCGCCTGTCCGAAGTACTCCGCCAGAGTCCGGGATCCGGCGAGGAGCGAAGGAAGGGGCAGGATGAAGGCTGCGGCATGGACCACCAGCAAGGGATAGACCATGTAGGCCAGGCTCCGGCGCAGCCCCTCGGCCCTCTTCCGGTAGTAGCGGGAGAGGTGTCCGAAGCAGTGGTCGATGCGTCCGCTCTCCTCGCCCGCCCGGATCAGGACGCGGTCGAAGGGATCCATGGAGCAGGGGGCGGCGCCTGCCGCCTCGGACAAGGTCTCTCCCCCCTCGAGGCGGTCGATCACCCGGTCCAGGGGAGCCCGGATCCGGCGGAAGGCGCCGCTGCCGGCCAGCGTGCGCAGAGCCGAGGGCAGGGCTAAGCCGGCCTGGGTCATGGAGCCCAGCTGGCCGTACAGATCCGCCCTGAGCTGCAGCCGGCCGGGCGTGGCCATCATGCCCTGGCCTTCAGGCCGCCACCGAGTCCAGGGACTGCTTGAGCACCGACTTCGACTTGGCTCCCACGTGCTGCGCCCGGATCTCCCCGTCCTTGAACAGGAGCAGGGTGGGGATCGACTGGATCGAGTACTTGATCGCCAGCTCCCCCTGATCGTCGATGTTGACCTTGGCCAGCTTCACCTTCCCCTTGTACTCCCCGGCCAGGTCCTCCAGCACCGGAGCCAGCATCTTGCAGGGGCCGCACCACTCGGCCCAGAAGTCCACCAGCACCGGAATCTCCGAGCGGATCACCTCCGCCTCGAAGTTTCCGGAATCCAGTATCAACAGGTTGTCTTCGCCCATGGCTGCTTCGCTTCCAGAAGGAGTTACATCGAGATCCAGTACAGATAGCCGTTGACCAGGACCAGCACCAGGATGGCCAGGATCCCCAGGGTGGTCTCGAAGGCTCCCACCGGAGAGGGGACCGGGCGGCCGGGCCTGGCCGGCATCCGGGAACGGACGGCGGGCGGCCGGGCTCCGGGAGCGGCCCTGGGGGCCGGAGGCGCCGGGGGGGCGGCGGGCCCGGAAGAGGCGGCCGCAGGGGTGCGGGAGGGAAGCTTCTGGGTGGCGGCGGCCGCGGCTCCCGACCCGGGGACCGGCGGCGGGGGGGGAGGCGGAGGAGCCGGAGCCTGCGCCGGCTTCGCGCCGGCCGGGGCCACCGGGGAGGGAATCTTCACCGTGGCCGCCATGGCGGGCTTGGGAGGCAGGTTGATTCGCACCGTCTCCTTCTTGGGCTGGACCTTCGAGGTCCCGCCGGGCGGACTGCCGGGGGGGGGATCGCTTGCCATATCTGTCTGTCCCGAGCCTAGCGCCGGGCGCTCCCCTGTCAATCTCTCGTGACGGGCCGCTCCCCGCCTGGCAGGATCGGGGAAAGAGCGATGCAGTGCTCCCTGGGACTAGACTTCGGCACCGGCTCGGTCCGCGCCCTGGTGTGCGCCACCCGGGACGGGCGGGAAGTGGCCCAGGCCGAGGTTCCCTACGCCCGCGGAGAGGGGGGAGTGGTGTCCGATCCGGCCGATCCCCACCTGGCGCGCCAGCATCCGGGCGACTGGCTGGACTCCATGGAGGAGGCGGTGGGCCGGGCCCTGGAGGAGGCCCGGGCCGCCTCGGTGGACGCCGGGGACATCGCCGGGATCGGCGTCGACGCCACCGGCAGCACGCCCCTTCCCACCGGCCGGGACGGGCAGGCCCTGGCCGGAACGCCCGGCCTGGAGGACCATCCCGCGGCCCTGGCCTGGCTGTGGAAGGACCACACCGCGGCCGCCGAAGCGGCCGAACTGGCCGAGGCGGCCCGGGAGCGCCAGCCCCGCTTCCTGGAAGCCACCGGAGGCAGCTACTCCCCGGAATGGTTCTGGGCCAAGCTCCTGCGCCTGGCCCGCACCGCTCCCGAGGTCCTGGAGCGTACCGCCGGGTGGATCGAGGCGGCGGACTGGATCCCGGCCGTTCTCACCGGCACCGAGAGCGATCCGGTCCGGGGGCTCTGCCAGGCGGGCCACAAGGGCTGGTTCCACCATTCCTGGGGCGGATACCCGCCCCCCGGCTTCCTGGAGCAGGTGGACCCGCGCCTGCTTCCCGTGCGGCGCTCCCTGCCCGACCGGGCGCAGTGTGCGGGAGAGCCTGCGGGACGTCTCTCCGGGGAATGGGCCGGACGGACCGGGCTCCGGGCCGGCACCCCGGTCTCGGCGGGGATCCTCGACGCCCACGCCGGGGCGGTGGGCTGCGGGATCCGGGAGGGGACCCTGGTGAAGATCCTCGGAACCTCCACCTGCGACATCGTGGTCTCCCCCCTCTCCCGTCCCCTGCCCCCGATCCCGGGAATGAGCGGCATCGCGCCCCACAGCGTGCTTCCCGGACACTACGGGCTCGAGGCGGGCCAGCCGGCGGTCGGGGACATCTTCCACTGGTGGGTCGAGGGGATCGCCCCGGGCGGGGGAGCCGGCTTCGAGGAGCTGACCCGCCGGGCCGGGAGGCTGGCCGCCGGAGAGAGCGGCCTTCTGGCCCTGGACTGGAACAACGGCAACCGCAGCGTCCTGGCCGACCCCAGGCTGGCCGGGCTGCTGGTGGGGCAGACCCTCCACACCCGCCCCGAGGAGATCTTCCGGGCCCTGATCGAGGCCACCGCGTTCGGGGCCCGCGCCATTCTGGAGCGGATGGAGGAGCACGGGGTGAGGACCGGGACGATCGTCGCCTGCGGAGGCCTGGCCGAGCGCAATCCCCTCCTGATGCAGATCTACGCCGACATCACCGAGCGCGCCATGAGGATCTCCCGCTCCTCGCAGACCTGCGCCCTGGGAGCCGCCATCTGCGGGGCGGTGGCCGGAGGGGCCCATCCCGACTTTCCCACCGCTCAGGAAAGTATGACCGGCGCCCGGGAGGAGGCCTACCTTCCCGGGGATCGGGCCTGCCGCGCCTACCGGCGGCTCTACCCGCTCTACCGGCAGCTCCACGACGCCTTCGGGGTCGCCGGGACCTCGATCCCTCTGCACCAGGTGATGAAGGAGCTGCTGGAGATCCGGCAGTCGGCCTGACCGCAGGAAAGCCCCCTCTCCCCCGGGGCCTTCCAGCCGGGGATCCCGGCCGGGCCGGAGCGCGGGCGGCGGAACCGGACCGGTCCCGGCTGCGGCTCGGGCAGGCGCCTGGCCAGGACGGGGGCGAGCCTGCGGGTCCTACAGGAGGGCCTTCCGGTCCGGGTCCGCGGCCAGCAGGCGCACCAGGTCCTTGATCCGCTCCGCTCCGCCCCGGGAGGCCACCAGGACCGCGTCGTCGGCGAGCACCACGATGGAATTCTCGACTCCCGAAAGGGCCACGGTTCCGGGACGGCTGCGGGCGTCGTAGACCAGGTTGTTGCGGGAGTCGAGGGAGACCACGTCCCCCACCAGCCGGTTGCCCCGGGGATCGGCCTCCAGGTGCCGGGCCAGTGCGTCCCAGGTCCCCAGGTCGTCCCAGGGAAAGGCGGCGTCGGCGATCGCCACGTTGCCGGCCTTCTCCATGAGGGCGTAGTCCACCGAGATCGGCTCCAGGGAGGGATAGTCACGCTCCAGGACCGCGGCCAGCTCGCCAGGCGACCGCGCCGCCCGGCGCCATCGCTCCATGACCGGCGCCATCGCGGGAAGATGCCGGTCCAGGGCCCGGCGCAGGGCGCCGACCGACCACAGGAACATCCCGGCGTTCCAAACGTACCGGCCCGATGCGAGGTAGCCGACGGCCGTCTCCCGGTCGGGCTTCTCCACGAAGCGCAGGGAACGGCGGAAGGCCGTCCCTCCGGGATGCTCCCCTTCGAGGAGGTCTCCCTTGAGGATGTATCCGTATCCGGTGGCCGGCCCGGCGGGCTCGATGCCGATGGCGACTAGCGACTCCTCCCGCTGGGCCACAAGGAAGCAGTCGCGGAGGGTGCGGCGGAAGGCCTCGGGATCGCCGATCCGGTGATCGGCCGGAAGGACCGCCATGGCTCCCTTCCCGCAGCGGGCGCCGACCAGGGCCGCTCCCAGGACCACCGCGGCGCAGGTGTCCCTTCCGCAGGGCTCGGCGACGACGTTGCCGGGAGGCAGCAGGGGAAGCTGCTCGAGAACCTGGGGCCGCTGCCGGGCGTTGGTGATCACCAGGACGTTCTCCAGCGGGACCAGGCCCTCCACCCGGGCCAGGCACTGCTGCAGGAGGGAGCCGTCCCCCAGGAGATCGAGGTGCTGCTTGGGCCTCTCCTCTCGGGACAGGGGCCAGAAGCGCTCGCCCCTTCCCCCGGCCATGATCACCACGAAGCGCTCGGAGCTGCTATCCATGTCCTTGCTGCCGCAGGGCCTGGGCCAGCTCCCGGACGAAGGAGGCCACCCGGGGGACCAGATCGGGGGAACGGCCGTGGCGGGCGATGCGATCCACCACCGCGCTTCCCACCACGCAGGCGTCGCCATGGGCCGCCACCTGAAGGGCCTGGCGGGGTCCCGAGATGCCGAAGCCGATGGCGATGGGCAGGCCGGTGGCCTGGCGGATGCGGCGGGCCATGGGGCCGATCGCCTCCGAGACGCTCTCCTGCATGCCGGTGACCCCCTCGCGCGAGATGCAGTAGATGAATCCGGCGGCCCGGGAGGCGATCCGGTCGATGCGCTCCCCCGGGGTGGTGGGCGACACCAGGTAGATGGGAAGGAGCCCGGCGTCCGTCATGGCCTTGTGGCTGCCGGCGTCCTCCTCGGGAGGCAGATCCAGCAGGAGCAGGCCGTCCACCCCGGCCCGGGCCGCCTCCCCGGCGAAGGCCTCCAGGCCGCGGCGGTGGACGAGGTTGTAGTACAGGTAGAGCACGACGGGTATCCCGCTCCTGCGCCGGATGCGGGCCACCGTGTCGAGGACGCCCCGAGGCGTGGTTCCCGACTCCAGGCCCCGCTGCGCCGCCAGCTGGTTGACCAGGCCGTCGGCGAGGGGATCGCTGAAGGGGACGCCCAGCTCCAGGATGTCCGCTCCCGCCTGCTCCAGGGCCAGCGCCAGCTGGAAGGTGGCCTCCAGGTCGGGATCCCCCGCGCCGATGTAGACCACCAGCCCCTTGCGCCCCTCCGCCCGGAGCCGGGCGAACCGTCGCTCGATGCGGTTGGCGCTGCTCAAGACCCGGCGAGGATCGCCTCCGGGGACGGCACGCCGCAAGCCTGGAAGGCCCGACGCGGCCCGAAGCGCGCTTGCCTGCCTCCCCGCCGCCGCCCATGATCCCGGCCCTTGGAAGCGACTCGGATCACCATCGCCGGAGCCCGGGGAAGGATGGGGCGGGCCCTGGCCCGCTGCGCCGAAGGGGATCGGGAGCTGGAGGTGGTGGGCCAGGTGGATCTCGGCGACGAGCCCGGCCCGGCGGTGGAGGCCTGCGACGTGGTGGTCGACTTCAGCTTCCACGAAGCCACCCTGGGCTTCGCCCGCCTGGCGGCCCGCAGCGGCAAGGCGATGGTCATCGGCACCACCGGCCACTCTCCCGGGGACCGGAAGGCCGTCGGGGCCCTCTCGGAGCGGATCCCCATGGTATGGGCCTCCAACTACTCGACCGGGGTCAACGCCCTGTTCTGGCTGGCCCGCAAGGCCGCCGAGATCCTGGGCCCCGGATTCGACCTGGAGGTGATCGAGATGCACCACCGCCACAAGCGGGACGCCCCCAGCGGCACCGCGGCCACGCTGGCCGAGATCCTGGCCCAGGTCCGGAACCTGGATCCGCAGGCCGATCTGCGCCACGGGCGGCAGGGCATCCCGGGGGCCCGATCCTCCCGGGAGATAGGGATGCATTCCCTGCGCGGCGGGGACGTGGTGGGGGATCACGCCGTGATCTGCGCGGGAGAGGGGGAGAGGCTGGAGCTGGCCCACCGTGCCGCCAGCCGCGACACCTTCGCCCAGGGAGCCCTGCGCGCCGCGAAGTGGATCCGGGGCAAGGCCCCCGGCCCCGTCTACTCGATGCAGGACGTCCTGGGGCTGGATCCCTGAGGATCCCGTGGAGGACCACCGGGCGATCCTGTCCCTGGGCGCCAACCAGGGGGATGTCCGGGCCGCCATGCGCCGGGCCGTGCGGCTGCTCGGCGCCCTCTCCCCCCGTCCCCCGGTGTGCTCCTCCCTTTGGACCACCACCCCGGTGGACTGCCCCGAGGGCTCCCCGCCCTTCGCCAACGCCGCCCTGCTGCTCCGGCTCCCCCGCCCCGCCGATCCCCTCGAGCTCCTCGAGCGCTTCCAGGAGATCGAGCGCCTGATGGGAAGGAGGCCCAGCCGCCTCCCCAACCAGCCCCGCCCCATGGACATCGACCTGATCTCCTTCGACGGCCTGGTCCTGCGGACCCCGGAGCTGACCCTACCCCACCCCCGGGCCCACCTGCGCCGCTTCGTGCTGGCCCCGCTGGCCGAGATCGCTCCCGGGGAGGAGCTGCCCGGAACCTCCCGAACGGTGCGAGAGTGGCTCGCGCTGTGCCCCCCCGACCCCCTGGCCCGCCGCCTTCCCGGCTTCGGCCGGCCGCTCGATCCTTGATCGCCGCCGCCGCGCGCTTCCATACTGGCCCCTCTCCCTTTGCAGGGGGAGACGCGATGCAGGAAGCCGTCAGGGAAGCGCTCAGGCAGGTCAAGTACCCCGGATACTCGCGGGACATCGTTTCCTTCGGGCTGGTCAAGGAGATCTCGGTGGACCAGGGCTCGGTCGCGGTGATGCTCGAGCTCAACGGGGGCAAGCCCGAGGTGGCCCAGGCGATCAAGGCCGCCGCCGAGGAGCGGCTGCGCGCCCTCCCCGGCCTGGAACGGGTCTACGTGGGAATCGGCGGCGCCCGTCCGGCGGGGGCCTCCCCGGCGGGGCCCCAGCCCGCCGCCCCCTCCGGCCAGGCCCCGGGCATCGCCCGGATCGTGGCCGTGGCCAGCGGCAAGGGGGGGGTGGGCAAGTCCACCCTCTCGGCCAACCTGGCCTGCTCCATGTCCCGCCTGGGCTGGAGGACCGGACTCCTGGACTGCGACATCTACGGTCCCAGCATCCCCCTGATGATGGGGACGAGGGACCGCCCCTCGGTCAGCGATCAGGAGAAGCTGCTGCCTCCCGAGCGCCACGGAGTGCGGCTGATGAGCATGGGCTTCATGCTGGAGGACGACCAGCCGGTGATCTGGAGGGGCCCCATGATCGTCAAGACCATCCAGCAGTTCATCTCCAGCGTGGAGTGGGGGGAGCTGGACATCCTGCTGGTCGACCTCCCTCCCGGCACCGGCGACGCCCAGCTGACCCTCTGCCAGACCGTCCCCCTGGACGGGGGCGTGGTGGTCACCACCCCCCAGGAAGCCTCCCTGGGCGTGGTGCGCAAGGGAATCGCCATGTTCCGCAAGGTCAACGTGCCCATCCTGGGCATCGTGGAGAACATGAGCTACTTCACCACTCCCCAGGGGGAGAGGATCGAGATATTCGGACACGGAGGCGGGCGCAGGGAGGCCGAGCGCCAGAAGACCGAGCTGCTGGGGCAGATCCCGATCTTTCCCGAGATCCGGGAGGGCGGGGATCTGGGAGTGCCGGTGTCCGCCGGCGACCCCGGCTCCCCGTCGGCCGCCCCCTTCGTCTCCATCGCCCAGGCCCTCGGGAAGACCCTGGGCAAAGGATGACCGCGGCGGGATCCCTCCCGGGCGGGGATCCTCAGCGCAGGTCCCAGGAAAGGGAGAGATCGGCGGGCAGGGCCCTGTCCTCGGGCCAGATAAGGTAGGCGGTGTTCACCGAGCTGTTCCACCCCCTGGCGAAGTCTTCGCGGGGGTAGACCTTGCGGACCTGGGGATCGACGGCCGGGTCGTTGACCACCACGTCCCCCCCGGCGTCGAAGCCGGTGCACACCACCAGGTGCCCGTCCCCGGGCTTGCGAACGCCGCCCTTGAGCAGGTTGTAGGAGACCGAGACCGGCACCGGGATCCCGCTCCGGATCAGGGACTCCAGGTCGGCGACGCCCCCCAGCCGGGCCACCACGGCCCGCATCCCCCGGAAGGAGCCCGCCCAGGCGGCGTTGAAGCTCCAGTTCCCGGTCCCGTCCCATCCGGGATCGAAGACCTGGGCGGCCGCCTCGGGCACCGTGCGGGCCAGGTCCGGGCGGGACAGGAGTCCGGCCCAGTACTCCAGGCACATGGCCACCGTGGTGGGGCTGCACCAGGCCCTGCCCCCCTGGTAGTGCATCTGGCAGCGGCGCGGCACCGCCAGCTCCCGGCCCCAGGCCTCCCGGTCCGGGGAGGCCGGCGAACCGGCGACATCGCTGTCGGCGAAGGACAGGCCGACGAAGCGGAGGGCCCCGGCGTCCGCAGAGCCCATGGGAAACCGGATCCGCAGGCGCACCTTCCGGGCCTTCTCCCGGAGGACCAGGGTGTCGGTGCTCACCCGGCCGAAGCCGTCCCCCTGGCTCTTCAGGCTGGTCCGCTCGGCCGGCCTGCTCCCTCCGGTCCAGCGCCCCAGGGGATAGGGGCCCCGCCACTTCCCCTCCCGGCCCGCCTCCGCCTCGACCGCCATCAGGACGGACGGATCCGCGTTCCAGGAGACCACCAGCTCGTCGAAGGGGACGGCCGAGAGGATCTCCGGGGAATGGAGGGTGGCCTCCGCCTGCCGCTCCTCGAGCCTCCACTGGCCGAACTGGCCGAAGCCCACGAAGGCCCTGCCCCGGCCCTCGGCCGCCGATGCCAGGCCCGCTGCGAGCAGCGGGAGAACGAGGAGGTGCGCGGCTGTCGCTCTCATGGGGCGGGGGGCTCCCGGAGTCCCGAGGGGCCCTCCCCACCCTACCACAGGATAGGCCGTCACGGGCCCGAAAAGAGGCGGCGCTACCCCGCCTTGGGAGGCCGGCCGGCCTCGTCCCACCTGGCCAGCAGCCAGAGGACGTCGCTCAGGCGGTTGAGGTAGCCGAGCAGCCGGGGATGGTCCTCCCCGTGCTCCTCGAAGAGGCCGCAGACCCGGCGCTCGGCGCGGCGGCAGATGGTCCGGGCCACATCCAGAGCCGCCGCCGCCGGGGCGCCTCCGGGGAAGGCCCAGCCCTCGAAGGACAGGCCCCGCCCCTCCAGGTCGTCCACCCGGCGGTCCAGCCATCCCACCATCTCCGGGCCCACCGGATCGGAACGCCGGGCGAAGAGGCGCTCCCGATCCTCCATCCCGGTGGCCACCAGCGCCATCGCCTGGACGAGCTGCCTCTGGATCTCGGCGATCCATTCCCTGAGCTGGGGCTCGCCGGAGGCCGCGACGGCCAGGCCCAGTGCGGCGTTCAGCTCGTCGATGCAGCCGCAGGCCTCGACGCGGGGATGGGTCTTGGAGACCCGGCGGCCGAACAGCAGGGAGGTGGTCCCTCCGTCCCCCTTCCGGGTCGCGATGCTCATCCCCGCTAGCGCAGGGCCTTGATGCGGATGTTGCGGAAGGCGACCGGATCCCCGTGGCCGGCGAAGCCGAAGTGCCCGCTTTCGCGGTCCTTGCCCGGATGGGGGCGGCCGCCCATGTACTGGTCCACCTTGGAGAGGTCGGCGTCCAGGATGGTGGTCCCGTTGAGCTCCACCACGATGGTCGAGCCCTCCACCCGCACCTCCTGGTGGTTCCACTCCCCCACCGGCCGCTGGAAGCCCCGCCGCGCCGCCGCCATCCCGTAGGCCGAGCCGTGGAACTGGCGGGGATCGAGCCGGGCGTACCTGGGATCCGAGTCGTCCAGCACCTGCAGCTCGCACATGCCCACATAGGCGGTGTCCCCCTGCCCCGGATAGCGGATGGCCAGGCCGTTGTTGCCTCCCGGGGGCAGCTGGAACTCGAAGCGCGCCACGAAGTCGGAGAGGTTCTGGTGGAAGTAGAGGGTGCCCCCCGATCCCGCCTTGCAGCGCAGGACCCCGCCGGCCGCCTCCCAGCCGTCCAGGGCTCCCTCCCAGCCGGACAGGTCGCTTCCGTTGAAGATGGGCCGGAAGCCCGGTTCGGAGAGCATCAGGTTGGCCTCGGCCGGCGGGATCTCTCGCACCATGACGTTCCTCCAGCGGATCTCCCCGCCATGGGTCTGCAGCTGGATCGGGCCCCGGGGCCAGAGCGGAGAGGAGCGGTCCCAGAAGTTCTCCATCGCCGCGTGATCCACCACCAGGCGGTCGTTGAGGAAGACGGTGGTCCGGTCCCCCACCTGGAGGATCCGGAAGCTGTTCCACTGGCCGAAGGGGCGGTCGGCCAGGCGGAGGGGATCCTTGCCCGGCGCTCCCGGGGAGTTGTTCCAGAGGCCGCCCGAACCCTTGTCGGCCCCGATGCTCCACTTGCCGCCCTCCTCGGTGTAGTCCCAGATCTGGATCTGCGGGTTGGCCCGCAGGTAGATGCCGCTGTCGGCCCCGGCCACGGTGCGGTAGTCGACCAGCAGCTCGATGTCCCCGAACTCCTCGTCGGTGGTCAGGTAGACCCCCTTGCCGTCGTTGACGATCTCCCCGTCCTCGACCCGCCAGTGCCGGCGCACGCTCTCCATGTCCTCCTGGCGCCTGTCGGCCCGCTCCTCCTCGCTCATGTCCTGGAGCTTGCGGGGATCGAAGTGCCCCATGCCGTGCCAGCCTTCGAGGTTCTCGCCGTTGAAGAGGGGACGGAAGCCGGTGGGCGGCCCATGGCCCTCCGCGGAGGGGAGCGACGGGAAGAGGAGGGGAAGGAGCAGCAGGGCAGAGGGCTTCATGGTCCTGCAGCCGATTGTCGTCCTCCCCTCGCCCCTTCGGCAATCCCAATGTCGCCCGTCGGGCGCGGGCCTGAGCCCGACGGGCGGCTCCGCTGTTTGACCATCCAGGGGCGCGCTGGTAGCGTGCATGCATGTTGCGGGCGCGGCGCCTTTGGGCGATCCTCCTCCTTTTCTTCCTCCCGGCGGCCGGAGCCGAAGGCCTGTTCGGACTGGACCGCCTCACCGACGTGGCCATCCGCATGGACGCCGGGGAATGGGAGAGGGTGGTCTCCGAGGAGGAGAGGGTGAAGTCCAACCCCCTGCTCGTCGCCATCGGCATGGGGCGGGTGATGAGGCACTTCAGGGAGAGGGGGAACTTCCGCAGCCATCCCGAGGCCCGCCCCGGCCTGGCGGGATACCTGGGCATCGAGCATCCCTACGGCCGGGGAACGGTCGCCATCGGGGAGGACGTCCTCGAGGGAGCGGGGATCCGCTACAAGGGAAACGGCACCTTCCTGGAGGGGCTCAAGCGGGGGGTGTACTCCTTCAAGATCGACTTCCGGGAGTACGAAAGCGGCCTGGAGCACCAGGGAATGACCAAGCTCAACCTCCATTCGAACGTCCTGGATCCCACCTTGCTGCGCGAACCCCTCTCGCTGGAGGTGTTCCGCCTGGCCGGAGTCCCCTGCTCCCGGCTCGGGTTCGCCCGGGTCGAGCTCGAAGTGGCGGGAGAGGCGAAGTGGACCCGCCTCTACACCGTGGTCGAGCAGATCGACAAGCGCTTCCTCAGGAACCGCTTCGGCTCCTCGAAGGGCCTGCTGCTCAAGCCGAGCACGGTCGGCGTCTTCCGCTATCTGGGCGAGGAATGGGAGCCCTACGGGATCGCCTACGTCCCCAAGACCGAGCCTACCGGCCCCCAGAAGCGGAGGGTGATGGACTTCGCCCGCCTGGTGAACCGGGGCTCGGACGAGGAGTTCTCGGAGCAGGTGGAGGACTACATCGCCATGGAGCCCTTCCTGCGCTTCCTCTGCGGCCATGTCCTGCTCAGCCACCTGGACAGTTTCCTCTCCGCGGTCCAGAACTACTACGTCTACCTCGACGAAGGCTCCGGCCAGTTCCACTTTCTCCCCTGGGATTTCGATCTCTCGCTGGGGGCCTTCATGCTGGAGGGCAG
The DNA here is from genome assembly GCA_965221075.1 of Limisphaerales bacterium. Classification (GTDB taxonomy): domain Bacteria; phylum Verrucomicrobiota; class Verrucomicrobiia; order Limisphaerales; family AAA164-E04; genus UBA2970. The sequence goes on along the minus strand of OZ244865.1, from coordinate 905,656 downwards.
CCGCAGCGACCGGCTCGACCTCTCGGTGCGCCGGCCCGCGGGGGATCGCAACCGGCTGCTCGACAGGATCCTGGCGATTACCGAATACCGCAGCCGGTACGAGGACATGCTCGCCGGATACCTGGAATCGCTTTTCAACGAGGAAAGGCTCGGGCCCCTGGCCAAGCGGGCCCTGGCCACGATCGCCTCGGCGGATCCGGACTTCGACGCCGACGGTTCCTACCGGACCACGATCTCCTGGATCGGCCAGCGCGCCCGTTCCATCCGCACCCAGCTCGAGGGCCGGCACGAAGGCTATGTCCCCTTCAGAGACAACTGGATCGGACCGGAATCACGCGACTAGAGCCTGCCTAGGCCCGCGCTCTGCTCCCGGCCGAACCCAGCGACTGAAGCGGAGAAAGGAGAGCGGTCCAGGCCCACGCCCCCCCTCGGACCGACAGGCCGCGAAAGCGGCGGATGGCGCCGGCTCCACGCCACCGGCGCTCGCCAACGCATCCCCAGGCCGCCGGAGCCTTCCTTCCGCCTTCCGCCTTGCGCCATCCCGATCACGCGGCAGGACGGGAGAACGGACATGATCGAAAGACGCTTCGAGGAACTTTGGGTGCGCCTTCAGGAAAAGAAGTTCCGCCTTCCTCAATTCCTGACCGAGATCCGGCTCGATGGAATCCGGGGCATAAGAAACCTCAGGGCGGTCTTCGACTATCCAGTCAGCGTGATCGCTGGAGCCAACGCCTGCGGCAAGTCGACGCTGCTCTCCGCGGCGGCATGCGCCTACCGAGTTCCAGGCGCGGGGCCGAGGGATTTCGCTCCGTCCACCCTGTTTTCAAGCTACAGGCCCGCTCATGGAGGGCGCATGGACCCGAGGGGCGAAGCCGTGATGGATTTCGAATACCGGACTCCGGAAGGGAGGTCCACGATGAGATGGCGGCGGGCCAACGAGTGGAAGCGGCAATCCATGAGGCGTGGAAAGGCCGGCCAGCCAGTTCGCCATGTCTACCTCCGGACTCTGAGCAATCTCGGCAATCCCTCCGAGATGCACGGAATTCTCGGGATGACGCGTTCAAAGACTCTGCCGGACGAGAAAAGGCTGACTATCTCGGAGATAGAATTCGCTCAAAGGATCCTTCCTTTCAGGTATTCCGAAGTCGTGGATCTGTCCAGAGGAAGAAGGAACCTGCTGTTCGCAACCCGTGAAGGCGCGCATGACACGACCTACTCCGAACTGCACATGTCCGCTGGAGAACGCGCCATCTTCAGGCTTTCGAAGGAAATAGCCCAGACCGAGGGAGCCCTGATCCTGATCGACGAAGTGGAAGCGGGACTGCATCCCTGGGTCCAGCAGCTGCTCATGCTTCACTTGCAGCAGCTTGCCCTGCGCAACAATTTCCAGATCATCGTGACCACCCACAGTCCCGTCGTCCTGGATTCCGTTCCGCCCAATGGGCGCATTTTCCTTGAACGAGACGATTCGGGCCAGGTCGCCATCAGTCCCCCCTACCGCGACATCATCCAGAACGCGTTCTACGGCAGATCTCGGGAAGCACTCAATCTGCTCTGCGAGGACGAGACGGCGGAGGACGTCCTGGACGGCGTGTTCGATGTCCTCCTGCCGCGATCCAACGCCAGGAGGGATTCGGTCCGCATCGGCCGAAATACAGGAGCCGACGAGTTTCCCACCCATGCGAAGGCGTTCCTGAAGTTCGGCCAGCTGGACAACTTCATCTTCATCCTCGATGGCGACAAGATCGGTAGCGGAGCCGAGACGAAACTGAGGGATCTGGAAAACGGCAAAGTCCAGCTTTTGTTCCTTCCAGGGTCCGACGGGCCGGAGGCCTGGATCTGGGATGTGCTCAGGAGCTATTCCGAAGATCGATCGCCGGAAGCTCGTCAGCTGAGCTTCGCGTCATTGAGCGCGCTCGCCACGGAGATGGGTAAGCTGGATTCGGTCTATAACTCGGCATCCGACAAGACCGCCGAGATAGCCAAGTCCAAGCTGAACGAGCTGGCCGAATTCTTCGATACCACAACGCATGGCATCGCCCGGGAGGTTGCCCGGCTCGAGACGGAGCGGAAGGAAAGCGCCATCCAGCCCCTGGTTGAAGATCTGCAGGATCGGCTGGAGCGATGGAGGAGCAGGGATCTCTATCCCTGAGAAGGATCGCCCCCCGCCTGCACCGGATGGGAGCTTGCGGAACGGAGACGAGGAGCCCCCCCGTGTCGGCCTCAGGAGATGCCGAAGGACCGGCGCAGGTACTCCAGGCTCCGGGTGGCGATGGCCTCGGGGCCCTCTTCGAAGTCGAAGACCTCCACCGAGACGTAGCCGTCGTAGCCGGCCTGGCGCAGGGCCTCGGCGATGGGGACGAAGTCGATGTCGCCGAAGCCCGGGCCCTTGAGGTTGAAGTCGTTGGCGTGGAAGTAGGCGAACTCCCCGGCCGAGTCCCGGATGATGTCGTGCATGGGCCGGCCCATGCTGCACATGGCCTTGACGTCGAGGATGGTGCTGAAGGCGGGCGAGCCGAACTGGCGGACGAAGGCGATGGCCTCCTGCGCCGAGTTCACGAAGTCGGTCTCCGAGGGGGCCAGGGGCTCCAGGCAGACTACGACCCCCTTCTCCTCGGCCCGCCGGATCGAGGGGGCGAACACCTCGCGGGCATAGTCCAGGGCCTGCTCCATGGCCACCCCGGGCTTCAGGCTGCGCTGCTTGGGGGAGCCCACCACGACGGCGCTGGCTCCCAGGTCGCTGCAGAAGTCGACCAGATCGCAGAAGTAGGCGGCGGTCCGCTCCCGCACCTCCGGGAACGGATGGGTCATGTGCATTCCCTCGGTCCCCGCCAGCACCCAGTGGATGGCGGAGATCTCCAGCCCGATCCCCTCGGCCTGGGAGCGGAGCCTGCGCCGGGCCTGCGCCGGGATCTCGGTCACATGGGCAGCGAGGGTGAAGGGGGCGATCTCGATGGCGTCGTATCCCGCCTCTCGGACGAAGCGGAGCGTCCGCTCCATCTCCCAGTCCCTGAAGATCTCGTTGCAGATGGAGAATTTCATGCGGAGGGAGGCGGGATGGAGCCAGCTGTCGGGATCGAACCGACGACCGGCGGTTTACAAAACCGCTGCTCTGCCGCTGAGCTAAGCTGGCCCTGGAAGCGAATGGACCACAGTCGCCTCCGGATTGCAACGGGAAATCAGGCCGCCCTCCGGTAGAGCTCCTCGAAATCCCCTTCCGAAAGCGGCCGGGGATTGAACTGCGCGGTCCACTGGCGGGAGGCCTCCCGGGCCAGCAAGGGAAGGTCCCCGCGCGGCACTCCGTGGGCCGAGAGGGAGAGGGGTATGGAGGCCTGCTCCAGCAGCCGCCGCAGCCACTGCCGGAGGCCCTCCAGGCCGTCCTCTCCCGAGGAGGGAATCCCCCCCAGGCGCGCCAGCTCGGCGTAGATCCGGCGGGCGTCCTCGAGCCGGGAGTTCCAGTCCAGCACCGCCGGAAGCATGATCCCCACCGCCTCGCCGTGGATGATGCCGTAGCGGGCGGTCAGGGGGTTGGCCGCGGAATGGGCCGCGCCCAGCATGCTGTTCTCGATGGCCATCCCCGAGAAGGCCGCGCCCAGCTGCATGTCGGCCCGCGCCCCGAGATCCCCGCCCCGCTCCAGCACCCGGGGCAGCGCCCGGGCGATCCGGACGAAGGCCTCCCGGGACCAGATCGACGAGACCGGGGTGCGGGCTCTGGTCACCGCCGACTCCAGGGCGTGCGAGAGGGCGTCCACCCCGGTGTGGGCGGTCACCCCGTCGGGCTGCGAGAGGGTGAGCAGGGGGTCGAGCAGCGCCACCCGGGCCGCGGCCTTGGGATCGCCGCAGGCCATCTTCTGGTGGGTTTCCTCGTCGGCGATCAGGGCGAAGGACTGGCACTCGCTGCCCGTGCCGGCGGTGGTGGGAACGGCGATCAGGGGCAGCATGGTTCGCTGGGCCTTCCCGATCCCCTGGTAGTCCCTCATCTCGCCCCCGTTGGTGAGCAGGAAGTTGCATCCCTTGGCGGTGTCCATGCTGCTGCCCCCTCCCAGGCCGACCAGAGCCTCCGCCCCGGACTCCCGGGCCGCCTCGACGCAGCGGGCGACGTCCACCGTGGTGGGGTTCTCCCGGACCTGGCCGTGGACCGAGCAGGCCAGCCCGGCCTGGTCCAGAGAGCGGCACACCGTCCGGGCGTGTCCGGCCGCGACGATCCCCGGATCGGTGACCACCAGCACGCGCCTGGCCCCCAGCCGGGCCGCCCATTCCCCGGCCTGCCCCGAGGCCCCCTCGCCGAAGACCAGCCGCGGCGGGGGCGCCAGGGTGAAGGAGGGAAGGCGGGACTCCCGCTCCGCTTGGCTCGGCATCGGCGAGGGCCCTCTCAGGCGACCAGCGCCGAGGCGAGCTCCTCCGATACCTCGATGGAGCGCCGGTGGTAGAGGAACTCGAACATGTTGCCCTCGTGGGGCTGGTCCCAGGACACCTGCATGGTGGGAACCGGCCCCAGGTTGAGCCGCTGGATCAGGGGGCTGTCGATCAGGTCGGCGACGAATCCGGGATCCTCGGTGATGGCGCTGGCCACCAGGGTGGGCCCCATCTCCTCCAGCATCTTCTCCTGGGGCACCTCCGCCACCGCGGCGTAGGGGCAGAGGAACTCGCGGTTGAAGAGCGGATGCCGCGTGCTATCGCAGCGGACGATGGTCGGGCGCAGGTAGGTGGCGTTCTCGAAGCGGACCAGCCGGGGGCCGCCGCGGTGGGGGGTGGTCGTCTCCTCTGCTCCGGGCTCTTCCAGGCCGGCCTCGATCGCCCCGTCGATGTACTCGGCCATGGCGGGGTTGGCGAAGGCCGAGAGGGCCGCCTCGGGATGGTCGGCGGGAAGGGGCTCCAGAGGGCCCAGCCTCCGGGCCAGGGCCTCGGCGATCTCCCTGCCGTGTCGGGGCGTCAGGATGGCCGAGGCGTTGACGCAGCTGCGCCCCCCGTTCTCCACCACGCTGCGCGCCATCACCTCCAGGTGGCTCTCCCACCGGTCGGCCTGGTCCTCGCCCAGGAGGATCTTGCTGTAGCCGGGGCCGTGCACCTGGACCGCCGGGTTTCCGGCGTAGCGGGCGGTCGTCTTCTCGTCTCCGAAGACCAGGGTGCGGCCGCACAGCTGGGGCAGCGCGCTGGCCCCTTCGTGATCGGTGGGGTAGAAGCCGAAGGCCTCGGCGGGGGCTCCCGCGGCCAGGAAGGCCTGGAACAGGCGCCACGGGGTCCAGGGCTCCTCCCTTCCGGGCTTGAGAGCCACCGGGATGCGCAGGGCCACGGCCGGCAGCCAAAGCGAGTTGACCGCGGGCGAGTTGCTGGGCATCACCAGCCCCAGGACGTCGGCCACCGGGAAGTAGCCGATCCGGGTCCCGAACTGCCGCCCCAGGCCCCGGTCCAGGATCTTCAGGTCCAGGCCCCGGGTCAGCCCGGAGAGGACCGTCCGCATGCTGGAGAGGGCGTGGCGGATCTTCTCCATGTTGCGCCGCACCATCGCATGGGGAAGGCCGCTGGAGGCGGAGAGCGACCGGACGTAGTCATCGGGGTTCTGCTCTCCCTCGCCCAGGGGGAGGGAGCCTTCGAGGAACAGCTTTCCGGCCCGGTCGGAGATCCCGATCAGCTCCTCCGCCGTGAACCGGCGCAGGGACTTCCGGGCGGCGCGGGAGCGGCGCATGAGATCGCGCCGCACCAGGCCCGCGTTGACCTGGGAGACGCTCGCCAGTTCCTCTCCGGTGCGGCAGTCGAGGATCGGGCTCCGGTCGAGGCTCTGGTAGGGCTCGCCGAAGCGCAGGCAGGGGATGTGGGGCGGCTCCATGGCTAGTAGACTCCTTCCACCACCTTCTTCTCCATCGCTCCGAAGGGGCGCACATCGCCCACCCCGTCCCAGGCGTAGGGAGCTCGGGGAGGGCGCCGCAGCGCCTCGTCGCGCTCCAGGAAGCGGGGCATGAAGAACTCCCGGGTCAGGGTGGTCAGCTCCACCCTGCCCCACTGGCCGTACCCGCGCAGGCTGGAGGTGTCCTCCGGATCGACCACCCGCAGCACGGCCCGGGGCTGCGGGGCGTAGTAGGTGATCGAGTACTGGTCCTCGGGCTCCAGGGGCACGCTGGCCGCCAGCCCCATCAGGGTGTTGCCGTAGGTGGGATAGAAGCCGATGCGGTTCTCCAGGACCTCCTCGACCAGGAAGCGGACGAACTGGGGCTCCATGGTGGTGCCCCCGCAGAAGACCCCGCGCACCCCGGCTCCCCACAGGTCCAGGCGCTCGGAGAGCGCCTCCAGCAGCTTGGGAGTGGTGAACAGCCCGCTGATCCGGCGGTGCTTGAAGAGCACGATCGCCTGCTCCAGCACATGGTCCATGTAGCTGCGGGCCACCTCGGGCTTGCCCTGCCGCAGGGCCCGCTTGACGAAGCGGGGATCCATGTCGACGAAGTAGCAGGAGCAGCCCCGCACGTTGGCCAGGTGCTCGATCGCCAGCCGCAGGCGCCGGGGGCCGGTGGGCCCCATCATCAGCCAGTAGTGGTCCCGGGGGAAGTGCTGGTCGGAGATCTTCTCGGAGAACTCGCTGTAGTCCACCCGGAAGTCGTTCCAGTTGACGCGCTGCTTGGGCATGCCGGTGGTCCCTCCGGTCTCGAACACGTTGAAGGGCTTCCCGGCGAAGGCCCGGGGCACCCAGACCTCGGGCTGCAGGTCCCTGAGCCATTCGTCCTGGAAGTGGGGGAAGCGCCCGATCAGCTGGTCCATGGTGCGGATCTCCTCCCTGGGGTCCCAGCCCTCCTTGCGGGCCCAGTCCAGCCAGAAGGGGCATCCCGACTCGGGGGAGAAGTGCCACTGCACGATCTCCCGCACCTGGGAGTCCAGCTGCTCCGCGGCGCTGCGGACCTCATCCTCGGACACGGACTGGTTCATCGGCCCCGGACCATACCGCCCTCCTGCCTTCCCCTTCAACGATCCTCTCGGCGGCGGCGCGTCACGGGGCCTCCCCCTCCGCCCCCCTGCGGGCGCCGGGAAAGAACTTCTTCAGGATCGCCTCCTCGGGAGGGCGGGTCGCCAGGGAGACTCCGGCCAGGGCCAGGGAGGAGGCCAGGAAGCACCACGCCGAGGGATGGACGACAGGGTCCAGGGAGAAATCCCACGGCCCGGGGACGCGGGATCGGGCGGACAGCGAGGACAGGGTGGATAGGGTGGATAGGGCGAGGAGAAACAGCCAGCATCCCATGCCCGCCGCCAGCGATGCGTAGACGCCCGCCAGGGTGGTCCTGCGCCAGTAGAGGCTGGCGACCAGGGGAGGGACCAGGGCGGAGAAGCCGGTGAAGCACCAGACGGCCAGGTCGAAGACGCCGGAGGTGACCACCAGGGAGAGGGCCCAGGCCACCACGACCACCATCACCACGAAGACGCGGGCGATCCAGATGGTCTCGCGTTCGGAGAAGATCTCCCTGCCCTTGGCGGCATGCAGCACCACGTCGTTGGTGAAGATGGAGCTCAGGCTGAGGAACTGGGAGTCGAGCGAGGACATGATCGCGGCCAGGATCCCCGCGGCGAGAAGTCCCGTAAGGAGGGGGCTGTCCAGCAGCAGCCGCAGCATCTCGCCCAGCACCATCGAGGAGGGGATGGAGGAATCGAGGACGCCCGTCGCCCAAGTGCCGATCAGAACGCAGGGCAGCCAGACCAGCAGCATGCAGATGGGATAGGCGACGAAGGTCAGGCGGAAGGCGGAGGCCCGGCGCGCGGTCAGCCAGTTCTGGAACAGGTGCGGGAACATCCCCGCGCTCAGGGGCACGAAGAGGTAGGTGAAGAAGAGCCACTTGCCGAAGCCCAGCTCCCCGACGAAGCCCGAGTCCCCCCTAATACTGACCCTGCTCCATGGAACGATCACGCTGTCCATCCCGGGAATGGTCTGGCCTGGCCTGATCGAGGTGCGGGCCAGATAGGGCCTGTGGCCATCGAGACGGTCAGCCCACTGGCCGAATCTGCTATCCTGCAACCGGAATTCTTGGATGTTCTGGCCGGTGTTCTGGCGGTCGTCCTCGACTACCTCGAGCATCTCCTGGAGCAGCGGGTCCTCCTCCAGGGAATCGTCGCCAGGGCTGGCGGCGGATCCGCTTCCCGGCGGATCGGAAGGAACGCTGTCGTCTGGATCGCTGGAGGCCGAGGGGGAGGCGACGCCGGGGCGGCCCTCCTCCCTTGATGAATCTTCCAGGATCGCCAGCTCCTGCCGGCCGGGATCGTAGCGGTGGGACTTCTCCAGTTTCAGTTCTCCAGTCCCCCTGCGCAGCTGGGGAGTGATCTCGGCGGCCTGGCGCATGCCCCCCAGCGCCTGGGCGATGAAGGCGAAGGCGACCAGTCCGGTGGCGATGAACACCAGGGTCTGGAAGGTGTTGGCCCAGGCCGCTCCCCGGGAGCCGCCCAGGAACACGTAGGTCATGACCACCAGGCATACGGCCAGCCCGGTGAGCCAGGGGGGGATGCCGCCGGCCCATTCGGGGCGGTTCTCGGGAGGGGGGAACAGGTCGGGAAAGGCCCCGGCGGTCAGGGGGAGAAGGGTGCTGCCGGCTCCCTTGATCCCGATCAGCAGGTAGGGGACCATCAGCAGCACCAGGCAGGGGAAGAGCGCGTAGCCCAGGGCCGGAGAGCCGAAGCGGGCCCGGAAGTACTGGATCTGGGTGACGTAACCGTGGCGACGCCCGATGCCCCACAGCCTGAGCCCCAGGAAGTAGAAGACCGCCACGTGGACCAGGGCGCTGATCGAGGCCATCAGCCCGAACACCCCGATGCCCCGCTCGAAGGCCTTCCCGGTGGATCCCACCAGGGCGAAGGAGGTCATGGTGGTCCCGAAGAGGCTCATCAGCAGCACGAAGGGGCCGATGGAGTGGCTCGCCACGAAGAAGTCGCGGCTCGTTCCCCGGAAGAAGCGGCTGCTGGCCAGCCCCAGGGCCAGGAGCAGGAGCAGGTATCCGGCGGCGACCAGCAGGGGGATCATGGTTCAGGACTCCCCGTCGGAGGGCTCCGCGTCCCTGGGCCAGGCGTAGCGGACCACCATCCACCAGAAGAGCGAGAGGAAGAGGGTGTAGCCGGCATGCCAGGCAAGGCCCACGGGCAGGAAGCCCAGGACCAGGCGGTGGTCGTCCCAGAACCAAAAGTCCTGGTGCAGGACCAGCAGGGGCACCAGGGCCAGGGCCACCCAGATCTGGCGTGACATCGCTCGGGGCCCCCTACTCGGCGATGGCGTAGAGATGGGTCTGGGTCCCGACGTAGAGCACGCCGTTGGCCGCCACCGGGGAGGAGTAGATGGGAGCGCCGAAGTTGACCTCCAGGAGCACCTTCATCTCGGGGGCCGCCTCCAGCACCACGAAGTCCCCGTCCTCGTCGCCCAGGTAGACCTTGCCGTCGGCCACCAGGGTGGAGCTCCACATGTGCGCCTTCATGTCGTAGATCCAGCGCTCCCGCCCGGTGTCGGCGTCCAGGCAGTAGAGGAATCCGGAGTAGTCGCACAGGAAGAGCAGCCCGGCGCCGGGATCGATCGAGGCGGTGGAGATGGTCCGGTTGATCTTGTCGTAGGACCAGAACGCCTTCCCGGTGGCGGCGTCGATGCAGGAGAGGCTCCCCACCCCCTCGCCGTGCTCCGGATCCTGGCCGATGGCCACGTAGACCCGGTTCTTCCAGAAGACCGGCGTGCTGATGATCTCGCTGGGGCCCTCGGCGGCCGGATACTCGATCGGCTCCCCGTCCCGGATCTTGTACTTCTGGGGCACCCCGTCGTGCTTCCAGAGCTCCTTGAGCACCATCAGGCCGTCGTCGCCCTCCACCGGCTCGGGATCGAAGGCGTAGGTGAAGCCGTCGCCGGCCCCGAAGAAGACCATCCCCTGGCCCTCGACCTCGGCGTAGGCGGGAGAGGACCAGTTGCAGTGCATCAGGTTGAAGCTGATGCCCGAGGCCTCCTCGCCCTTCAGCTCCCCGGTGGCCTTGTCGAGCGCCACCAGGCAGGGCGCCTGGGGAGCGGGGATGTTCAGGTGGGACCAGTCCTGGCCGTTGGAGGTGGTGGCGAAGACGGTGTCCTCCACGATCACCACCGAGCTGCTGGCGATGTTGTGGGGGAAGACTCCCAGCTCCTCCCTCATGTCGAAGACCCAGATGATGTCGGCGTCGGCGGGCCCAACATCCATGGGAGGCTTGCCCGGTCCCGCCATGTACTGCCCCTCCCCCTGGAAGGGGCCGTCGTTGCCGTCGGCCATTCCGTCGGCGTCGAGGCAGAGCACCTCGCAGCGGTTGGAGACCACGTAGACCCGCCCCTCCTCCACCGCCGGGGAGGAGCATATGCCCAGGTACTCCCAGTCGCTCACCTTGCCCGCGTCCAGCTTGGGGACCACCAGCTGCCAGAGGAACTCCCCCGTCTCCTCGTCCAGGCAGTAGACGATGCCCCGGTCGCCCTGGTGGCGGGGATCCCTCGGCGACTCGTTGTTGGTCCCGACATAGACCCGGCCATCGGCCACCGTGGCGTTTCCGTAGGCCTGGGAGCCCAGCTTGGCCACCCACTTCACGTTCTCGGTGGTGGCCATGTCCACTTCCTCGGTGCCCAGCTTGAATTCGCCGGGAACGAACCGGGCCGGGAGGCCCTTCTCCGGCGAGTACATGTTCTTGTGCTGGTCGCGGCCCCACTGCGGCCAGTCGCCGGCCTGGGCGCACAGGCCGAGCGCCGCGAGAGGAAGGATGAGTCGGCAGTTGTTCATCTGGGAAAGGCGTTTCGTTGCGGAAGGCCGCAGGTCAGTTGGGATAGACGGAGATGTTGTCGACGTACACGCTGTAGCGGCTCTGGGGGGAGAAGCCGCGGATGCCGGGGGCTCCGCGGTCGTGCGCCACCCGGTGGGGCACCTCGATGGTCCAGGCGGCCGGCTCCTCCTCCCCCCGCTTCCAGGCCTTGGCCCGGACCACGCCCGAGCCGTCCCCGGCCACGTCCACCCGGGTCTTGAGCCGGTACCAGGCGCCGGTGTCCCAGCGGAAGGGCACCGACTGCTTGATCCGCTCGTGGTTGGAGCTCACCTCCAGCCTCTGCCAGTTGCCCACCAGCTCGATCACGTAGCGCTGGTGGATCAGCCCCACGTTGGACTTCATCCGCCGGTTGCCGTCGGTCATCACGTCGGCCTCCATGGTGTAGTCGGACATGTCGGGAGAGCCGAAGAAGGTGGTGGCCCGCTGGAACAGGACCCGGTCCAGGGTCTTGGCCAGCACCTTGTTGCCCTCCATCTCCCTTATGTCCCACTTGAAGCGGGCCCCGATCCAGGGCAGCGGGGGATAGGCGAAGGCGGTCCCGTGGTGGACGTGCCCCTCGGGATAGGACTCGGTGACCGAGAAGCCCTCGAAGTCCTCGGAGAATCGCTCTCCGAAGAGCACCCTCCCCCGCCCCACGCCGCTCAGCTCCGCCCTGGTGGCCCGGAAGGCCCCCGCCGAGGGCTCGGCGTCGCGGGCCGCCCGGAGGCTCCTGCCCCTGAACCGCGCGTCGATCTCGGCCCGCACCCGGGCAGTGGGCGGAACGTACTTCTCGAAGCGGGCCGACCTGACGCTGCCGCTCACCACACGCCCCCTGTCGTCCAGCGAGCGGACCCGGAGCCTCTGGCTCTGGCCCGGGCGCAGCAGGACGTCGTTGGGAACCGGCTGAAGGCGCACGGGATCCTCGCCGCTGTCCGGGGGGGTCATGTGGCGCTGCCAGGGCCGGCCCTCCATGCGGCCTCCGGCCCGGCCGAAGCAGTGCAGGGCCTTCTGGCTGTGCAGGTAGATGCGGCCGTTCCATGCCGTGGGCGCTCCCAGCAGCCCCGCGTCCATCTCCACCTTGTCCAGCACCTCCACCCCGTCGTCCTCAACCTTCAGGATGTAGAAGTTGCCGTTGGCCATGGGGACGTAGAGCTTGCCGTCGGCATGGAGGGGCGAGGCGTGCAGCTGGCCGTTCTCCAGCTTGTGGCTCCAGAGGATCCGCCCGGTGCCGGCATCCAGGCACTCCAGCTCGCCGGTGTGGGTCACCTGGTAGACGCGGTCTCCGGCCAGCGCCGGGGAGCTGGTGAACATCACCAGAGGCTGGCGCCAGAGCTCGTAGGAACGGTCCAGCACCAGGGGCTCCCCCCCCTCCCCGGGACGGGCCCCGATGCGGATGGCGGCCATGCGGCCCACCTCGGAGGAGTCGAGGTTCTCCTTGCCGTGGATGGCGATGAGCTTGTCGCCTCCGTGCAGCAGGACCGAGGCGTTGACCCCGCCGTAGGAGAAGTGGTAGCGCCAGAGGTTGTCGCCGGTCCGCGCGTCGATGGCCACCAGGTTCCCGCAGCCGGTCCCGCAGTAGAGGACCCGCCTGCCCCCGCTGTCGGCCACGACCGGCGAGGAGAAGGAGCTGTCCTTGGGGGGGGTGCCCGGAGTGGCGCTCCAGACCAGGTCGCCGGTCAGCTTGTCGAAGGCGTAGAACCTGTCCCGGGCCGGCCCCTGCGCTCCCCAGTAGGAGGTGATGGCGTGGTGGATGACCAGCCCCCCCTCGATCACCGCCGCCCCCCGGCGCCCGTTGGGGAAGGTGAGCAGGCCGAAGCGCTCCATCATGGAGTGGCGCCACAGGATCCTCCCCGAGGGATCGACGCACACCATCTCCCCGGCCGTGGTCATCAGGTAGATGTTCCCGGTCTCGCTGTCCACGCTGGGCGCCCCGATGGCGTAGCGCTCGTAGACGATGTCGCTGAGGAAGTCGTTGAAGCCCAGCTTCCAGATCTCCCGGCCGCTGTCGGCGTCCAGGGCCACCAGGTACTCTCGCAGATCGGGCCCCTTGCCGGCGTAGCCGAAGGCGTAGACCCGATCCCCGGCGATCACCGCCTGCCCCCGACCCATCAGGGGGTAGGACCACAGGTGGTTCTCCCCCCCCAGCTCGATCTGGCCGGGCAGGCCCGTCTCGTCCGATGTGCCGTTCTGGTGCGGCCCCCGCCAGTGGAGCCAGCCGCCGACCTGATCGGCTTCAAGCAGCCCCAGCGGGCACAGAAGGCATAGGATGGAGACGATGCGTTTGCTCATTGCCAGAGGGAGGTGGAATCGCGGTTCCTTCCGCGCCCGGGAGCCCCCTGGCGTATCACAGGGCGCCTGGACTGGCAATCCCGAAGGGATGCGCCCATCCCATCCAACCGGCTCCGGCGCGTGTTCCCGGACCGCTCTCCCTCCGGCGGAGGGGTGGCGCCTGGCGATCCGCGATTCCCGAACGTTCACCGCCGTTTCATCTCCGAAGCGCCGTCCCAGGCAGAACGCCTTCCGGCCCGGGCGCCGTGCCGATTCCATCTGCAGGAAAGCCGCCGCTGAACGGCTCCCCGGCGCTGCCAGGAAGGCGGTCTCCGCCATGCTTGCGATCTCCGAGATCGGCGAGGAGGGCAGAGACGCCCTTGGCCCCAGCGTGCTCCGGAACCGGAAGGCGGACAGCGAGCAGTCCCGACGGCTAGCCGAATCGCTTCGGGCCGGCTGGAGATCGAACCGGAACGGGAGCAGAGCGGACGTCCGGCGCAAGTTCGCCAGGGCCTCGACATGCTTGGAAGGAAGCCCCGCCTTCCAGGCGGCGCTTCCGCTGCAGGGCCGAGGCGAGACCCTCCAGGAGGCTGGGGGACTGCTCCAGGCCGAACCGGCTCGCAGCAGCGGAAGCCAACCCGGATCCGCATCCGGGATCGTTCCGGGATAGGAGGCAATCGGTCACTGGATGGTCCTTGCATTCGAACAGGCGCTCCAGTTCCCTTCGTTCTCCTGGATGCGCGTGGACTCCATCCGCCAGAAGCGCAAACGGTCTCTCTCCGAAGCCGGCTCGGCCGCCTCCCTCCGGGAGAGGGGCCTTTCCGATCCGGTTCCAGGGGAGGCGAGCGCGTCTGCTTCGCCCGCCCCCGGACAGCTGCCGTGCAGTGCGGCTGCCAGTTCCAGGCGGTCCCGGCCCAGCCATGGAAGGAACATGCCCGCCTGCCGGAGGAGGCCTTGCGGCGCTTCCCGGGAGGAACCGCCAGCCTTCCGGACCTGGACATCCGGAATCTACCGGCGCGCCGGCAGGCTCGCCTGCAGCGATTCGCCCCGTTCGGCATGACCCTCGTTCGGGCTTCCACCGATTCCTCGGCGAAGACGCCCCCGGTGCCGGCCGATGAAGCCAAGGAGGCTTCTAGGAAGGGACGCCCCTCCGCCGGCACGGCGCTGCCGCGTGTCCCTCTCTTCGCCAGGACCTCCGCAGGCAGGTCGGCCCGTCGCCTGCCTCCCAGAATGGCGAACAGGCAGATCGGCGAAAGCCAACGCAGGGAGCGGCATGCCATCCAGCAGGCGGCGGACCTCCCGATCCCCTCCAGGACATGGAAGCTCCCGGCCTCGCCGGCGCCCCGCATCTCCAAGGTCCGGATCGGCTTCGCCAGGGAGCAGGCCACGGCTGCGGGCATGACGGAGCATCGGAGGCGCCTTGCCTGGAAGGCCCGGAGCAAGCGCAGGATAAACCTTCGCGATGCAGCATCCGGAAGTCCTACTGCAGGTTGATCTCCCCTCCCGTCGCCGCCTGCGGCGAGGCAAGGTCAGGGAGATGTTCGATCTGGGCGACCGCCTCCTGATGGTGGCCACCGACCGCATTTCCGCGTTCGACGTGGTCCTGCCCAACGGCATACCCCACAAGGGGGAGATCCTCACCCGCATCTCCGACTTCTGGTTCGGCAGGACCGGGGACATCATCCCCAACCACCGCCAGGACATCGGCCCCGGGCACTGGCCCGAGGATGTGGATCCCGAGCTCCTGGGAGGCCGGGCGGTGGTGGTGCACAAGACCAGCCCCCTGCCCATCGAGTGCGTGGTCCGGGGATACCTGGCCGGCTCGGGCTGGAAGGACTACTGCCGGGAAGGAAGCGTCTGCGGACACGCCCTTCCCCCCGGGCTGCAGCTCTCCTCCCGGCTGCCCGATCCGCTCTTCACTCCGGCCACCAAGGCCTCCACCGGCCACGACCAGAACATCTCCTTCGAGGAGGCGGTGCGGCGGGTGGGAGAGGAAACCGCACACCGGGCGCGGGAGGCGAGCCTGGCTCTCTACCGGCGGGCCGCCCGGGAGGCGCGCCGATCGGGCATGCTGCTGGCCGACACCAAGTTCGAGTTCGGCCTGCGCCAGGGCAGGCTGATGCTCATCGACGAGGCCCTCACCCCGGACTCCTCCCGGTACTGGCCGGCGGACGGCTGGGAGCCCGGGCGCCCCCAGGACAGCTACGACAAGCAGTTCGTGCGCGACTACCTGGAAGGCCTGGCCTGGGACAAGAAGCCTCCCGCTCCCATGCTGCCCGCGGACATCGTCGCCCGCACCCGCGACAAGTACATCGAGATCCTCGAGATCCTCACTGGAGAATCCTTCGTTCCCGCCGGGAAGCCCCCGCCCGGCAGGCCCGATCGTCGCAAACCTTCTGGATAGCGGCTGGGCCTCATTCCACGCCCCCTCGCCTCCGGCCGGCCGGAACTGCTGGAGAGGAGAGATGCCGGTCCATCCCGAACGGAACAGCCAGCGGCCGCCGTTCCCCGGCTGGAGACGGAGACCGCCTCGGCGGATCTGCAGGAAGACGGAGGGGCCGCCGGTTCCGGCGAGAAAGGCCGCCGGCGGTCCCGGCGGATCCCGGCCGAGGCCGGAGCCCGCTCCAGGAAGGCAGGAAGCCTGGCGTCCTGCGTCCTCGCCGATCCTCCTTCGCATCCGCTCGAGGACTCCTCCCGGGCGAAAGGCTCCATGGCCGGAAGCGCCGCCCAGCCTCCGCTCCCGGACTGTGCGTAACGATGCGCAAAGCGGGGAGGCGGGGTCCGGGCCCCGGTCCGGGAGGGAGGGCTTCCCGGAAGCGGAACTCCTGCCGGCCTTCGCGGGACCGGCGGGCGTGCGCCGCCTTCCGTCGCCGAAGCCTGCGCTCCTGAAGCCGCCTAGGAACGGGGATGGAAGCGCTGGTGCACCTCCCGCAGTCGGGCCCCGTCCACATGGGTGTAGGCCTCGGTGGTGGAGATGCTGGCATGCCCCAGCATCTCCTGGATCGAGCGCAGGTCGGCCCCGTTCTCCAGCAGATGGGTGGCGAAGCTGTGCCTGAGCATGTGGGGGGTGACCCGCCGGGCGATCCCGGCGCGCAGGATCCTCTGCCGGATGCGGTGCCAGAGGGTGACCCGGGCGAAGGGCCTGCCCAGCATGTTGAGGAACACGTTGGCCGGCGAGCCGCGCCGCACCAGGGCCGGCCGTCCCGACTGGAGATAGCGGCCGAGGGTCCCGCAGGCCCGCCTGCCCACCGGCACCACCCTCTCCTTGTCCCCCTTGCCCACCACGCTGGCGAAGCCCTCCTCGAGATGCAGCTGCTCCAGGCGCAGATCGCAAAGCTCCGAGAGGCGCAGCCCCGAGGAGTAGGCCAGCTCCAGCAGAGCCTGGTTGCAGAGGGCCTGGGGCGTTCCGGATCTCTCCGGCTCCAGGAGCCGGCGGATCTCGGAGTGGCTGAGGCTCTTGGGCAGCCGCCTCTCCCGGCGGGGCAGGGAGAGGGTGTCGGCCCGGTTCTCCGGAAGGAAGCCCTCGCCGGCCCCGTAGCTGAAGAAGGAGCGCAGCGCCGCCGCTTCCAGGTAGAGGCTCGAGGATCTGAGCCGGCGGCGGGGATCGGTCCTGAGGCCGCGCGAGCGCTCGCTTCCCAGGAAGCCGTCGAGGTGCTCCCGCCTCACCTGGGCCCAGTCGGTCAGGCCCTGGCCGCGGGCCCAGCCCACGAAAGCCGAAAGCTGGGCCGCGTAGGTGCGCTGGGTCCGCTCCGAGCAGCCCTTCTCCAGCCGGAGAAAGGCGACATAATCCTCGACCAGCTCCTCCACGGTGGAACATAACACGCCTTCGGGCCCGCTGCAGCCTGCCGTTTTCCGGGCTGCGCCCGGATCGGATGACCGAAGCCTACCCCATCGTCTCCCTGGTCTACTGCTTCAGCCCCTCGGGAGAGGCCCTCCTGCTGCGCCGCAGCCGCCCCCCCAACCAGGGGCTGATGAGCCCCTGCGGGGGCAAGCTGAAGACCGCCTCCGGCGAGTCCCCCCACCAGTGCGCCGCCCGCGAGGTGGGCGAGGAGCTGGGCTTGGCGGCCCGGGTGGAGGACCTGCGCTGGGCGGGGACGGTCAGCGGCCAGGGCGAGGCCCGCTACCTGATGTTCCTCTTCGAGCTCCTGCCCCGGGTGGAGAGGCTGCCCCCGCCCATCGACGAGGGGGAGTTCTCCTTCGTCCCCCCCCGGGGGATCATGGACCTGCCCCTGCCCCGCACCGACCGGGAGATGCTCTGGCCCCTGTTCTGGAAGCACCGCCGGGGATTCTTCATGGCCCGCTGCCGGCACGGCCGGGACCGGGACCGCTGGACCGTGGAGCAGGCCTCGGAATCCCCCCGGGCGTGAGCCTGGCCGGCTTCCACAGCGACGAGCGCCTCATGGGGGAGGCCCTGCGCGAGGCGCGCAAGGCCCTCCGTGCCGGGGAGGTGCCGGTGGGCGCGGTGGTGGTGCACGGAAGCCGCATCGTCGGGCGGGCCCACAACCAGGTGGAGACGCTCTCCGACGCCACCGCCCACGCGGAGATGCTGGCCCTGACCCAGGCGGCCTCGGCCCTGGGGGACTGGCGGCTGGGCGGGTGCACCCTCTACGTGACCAAGGAGCCCTGCGCCATGTGCGCCGGCGCCATGGTGCAGTCCCGGGTGGATCGGGTGGTCTACGGAGCCGCCGATCCCCGCAGCGGGGCCGCCGGAAGCGCCCTGGACCTGCTGCGCTTCCCCGCCTTCAACCACCGGTGCCTGACCCGGAGGGGAGTGCTGGGCCCGGAGTGCTCCTCGATCCTCAAGGACTTCTTCCGGCAGCGGCGCTCAGCTCACCGAGAGTAGCGAGGCCCGGACCTCGCCCTCGAGCCGGACGACCCCGCTGGCCCGGGGATCCAGCCGGGGCTCCCCGTCCACCAGGAACTGGTAGTGGTGGTGCCCGGTCGAAACCATCAGGCTCGACTTCCAGTGGCCGTCGATGTGGCGCTGCATGCGGTTGGCCTCCGGGTCCCATCCGTTGAAGTCCCCGATCACCGACACCTGGCTGGCCTCGGGGGCCTCCAGCATGAAGTTGACCTGGATCATCGACTTCCTCGCCGCGATGCGGCCGCCCGTCTGCCTCCTGTGCCCTGTCTGCATCGGTTCGAGGTGTGCTACTGCGCCCCTTTCCGGGGGAGCGGGGAATCTATCGGAAGCCCCCCCCGAGGCAAGCCCGCAGGCACAACGTCCGGAGCGGGCCGATCCTCAGGAGGGAATCCGGCCGGATTCCTCCACCAGCGCCTCGACCAGGCCCGGGATGTCGTGCCTGCGGGCCTCCCGGTCGGGCTCCTGCCCCAGGTCGCGGAGGCGGCGGCTGGTCTCGGGGCCGATCGAGGCCCAGCGGATCCCGGGAAAGCGCCGGCGGATCCCGTCCAGCGTGAAGCGCCGGTCGAAGCCGGACACCGTGGAGGCGCTGGTGAAGGCGACCCAGTGGGCTCCCTCTTGGAGGAACCGCTCCCCCTCCCCCTCCTCCTCCTCGGGCCCGGTCCGGTAGGCCGGCACGTCGTCCACTATGGCCCCCAGGTCGTGGAGCCGGTCCGGGAGCTCGGGATCGGCCTGCTGGGCCCGGGGCATGAGGAAGCGGAGGTTCTCCACCGAGCCCAGCTTCTCGACCGCCCGCGCGATCTCGGGGGCCACGTGCCTCTCGGGCATGGCGTCGACGCGCAGGCCCCGGGCCCGGACCCGCCCGGCGGTCGCCGGGCCCACCGCGGCGATGCGCATCAGGCCCAGGGCCCGGATGTCGTCGTGCTGCCTGGAGAAGGCCTCGAAGAAGGCGTCCGCCCCGTTGGGGCTGGTGAAGACCAGCCAGTCGTACTCCCCCAGCGAGCCGATCGCCTCCTCCAGGATGGCGGGATCGTCGGGGGGCCCGGTGCGGATCACCGGGATCTCGAGGACATCGGCGCCCAGGTCCTCCAGCCGCCCCGACAGCCTGCCCGCCTGCCTGCGGGCCCGGGTCACCACGACGCGCCGGCCGAAGAGGGGCCTCCTCTCGAACCAGCAGAGGCTCTCCCGCAGCGCCGCCACCGTGCCCAGGACCACCAGGGAGGGGGCCCCCAGGCCGGCCTGCGCCACCCGCTGCGGGATGTCGGCGAGGGTCCCGGCCGCCACCCGCTGCCGGGCGGTGGTGCCCCACTCGATCGCCGCGGCGGGCGTGCCGGGATCCATCCCTCCCCGCCGCAGGCGGCCGGCGATCGCCTCCAGGCGCTCCATCCCCATCAGGATCACCTTGGTTCCCGGCATGCGTGCCAGCGCCTCCCAGTCGATCATCGAGCCGGGCTTGGCGGGATCCTCGTGGCCGGTGACCACCGTGTAGCTGGAGCAGTGGTCCCGGTGGGTGAGGGGGATGCCCGCGCAGGCCGCGGCGGCCGACACCGAGCTGACCCCGGGAACCACCTCGAAGGGGATCCCGGCCCTCTCCAGCTCCTGGGCCTCCTCCCCTCCCCGGCCGAACACGAAGGGATCCCCCCCCTTGAGCCGCACCACGGTCTGGCCCCTCCGGGCCCGATCGACCAGCAGGCGGTTGAGGTCGGGCTGCGCCACGTGGTGGCGCCCCGAGCGCTTGCCGACGTAGATCCGCTCGGCGCCCTCCGGCGCCAGGCGCAGCAGGGCGGGATGGACCAGGGCGTCGTGCACCACCGCCTGGGCCCGCTCCAGGACCTCCCTTCCCCTCAGGGTCAGCAGGCCCGGAGCCCCCGGGCCCGCCCCCACCAGATAGACCGTCGCCGGCGTGGACACCATCCCGGAAGCCACCCTAGGGCCCGGACGGCCCCCGCTCAAGGGAAGGCCGGGCGGAGCGGGGCGGGAGCGCCTCGTGCCGCCAGAGATCCTCCAGCGTCTCCCGGCGCCGGATCGCCCTCGCCCCGGCCCCCTCCACCAGGATCTCCGCCGGGCGGGGCCGGGAGTTGTAGTTGGAGGCCATGGCGAAGGCGTAGGCCCCGCTGCTCAGGACCGCCAGCAGGTCCCCCTGGGCGGCCGGCGGCAGCATGCGGTCGCGGCACAGGTAGTCCCCGGACTCGCAGATCGGCCCGACCACGTCGGTGGGCTCCCTCCGGGGGCCGGGCTCCGAGAGGGGGACGATGTCGTGGTGGGCCCCGTAGAGGGAGGGGCGCAGCAGGTCGTTCATCGCCGCGTCCACGATCACGAAGGACCGGGATCCCACCTGCTTGACGTACTCCACCCGGCAGAGCAGCGCCCCGGCGTTGCCCACGATGAAGCGGCCCGGCTCGACCAGGATCCGGAGGCCCAGCGGGGCCAGCAGGGGGACCAGCTCCCGGGCGTAGGACCGGGGGGTGAGGATCCTGGCCGCCTCCTCCCCCTCCCACCAGGAGCGGTCCCCGCTGGCCAGGGCCGGACGGTAGACGATGCCCAGCCCCCCCCCGATGCTGAAGAAGCCGATGCCGTGGCGGTCCTTCAGCTCCCTCACCAGGGGCAGCATCTTGCGGACCGCGGCGCCGAAGGGCTCCGCCGAGGTGAGCTGGGAGCCGATGTGCATGTGGACCCCCTCGAGGCGGATCCCGGAGAGGCCCGCCGCCCGCCGGTAGAGCCCGGGGACCTGCTCCATCGGGATCCCGAACTTGTTCCGGTAGGTCCCGGTGGTGATCTTCTCGTGGGTGCCGGCGTCCACGTCGGGATTGACCCGGATCGAGACCGGAGCCTGGAGCCCCCGGTTCCGGGCCAGGGCGTCCAGCCGGTCCAGCTCGGCCGGACTCTCCACGTTGAAGGCCCCGATCCCCAGCTCCAGGGCCCGGTCCAGCTCCTCCTCCGTCTTGCCCACCCCGGCGAACAGGCACTCCCCGGGGCGGCCCCCGGCCGCGAGCACCCTCTCGATCTCGCCCCGGCTGACCACGTCGAAGCCCGCGCCCAGATTCGCCAGGCAGTGGAGGATGGTCAGGTTGGAGTTGGCCTTGACCGCGTAGCAGATGGTGCAGTCCAGCTCCGAGAGGGCCTCCTCCAGCCGCAGGAAGTGATCCTCCAGGGTGGCGCGGGAGTAGACGTAGGACGGGGTTCCGTGCTCCCGGGCCAGCTCCCTCATCGGGACCTCCTCGCAGACCAGCTCCCCTTGGCGATAGCGGAAACGATGCATGGCGGAATTCAGGCCGGGGAGCGCTCCCCGGCGCCTTCGAGCAGGCGCCTCCAGAGCGGGGCGAAGGGCCAGGCCGCCAGGCTGGCGGCCAGTATCCAGCGGACCTGGCGCCGGGGCACCCGGGCCCGACGCCGGGGATCCAGGGGAGCCTCCACCGGGAGCAGGTCCAGGGTCCGGCGGCCGATCAGGATGGGCCAGGCGCAGGCCAGATGCACCCGCATCCAGCGCCGGGGCAGCGCCTCCAGGTACCCGATCCCCTCGTCCAGGAGGCTGCGGGTCCGGCGCCGGTAGCGCTCGATCAGGGGGCGGAGCCGCTCCCCCGCACCGGAGCTCCAGGCGCTTTCGGGAACGCCCAGGCGGCCGAAGGCCTCCCGGGGCAGGTAGCAGCGGCCCTCCAGCCGGTCCTGGGCCGCGTCCCTCAGGATGTTGATCATCTGCAGCCCCTGGCCCAGGGAGGCCCCCTGGCGCAGCAGCGCCGCGGGCGGCCGGGCCGGAGGGGAGAGCAGCCGGTGGTAGCATATCCGGGTCCAGAACTCCCCCACGCAGCCCGCCACCCGGTAGGTGTAGTCCTCCAGCTCGGCCTCGGTCTCCAGGAACGCCGCCCTGCCCTCCCCGGCCCGCCCGAACCGCTCCAGGTCGAGCATCTGCCCGCCGAGGATGGTGGCCAGGACCTGGCGGACCATCTGGCGCGAAGGCTCCTCCAGGGCCTCCAGGAGGCGCAGGCTCGCCGGGGCCCGCTCCAGGAGGCTCCGTTCGGCGCTCTCCTCCCGCCCCTCCAGGAAGGGCCGCAGATCCCCGTCCCCCGCCGGCCCCTCTCCGGCCACCCTGCGGCCGAAGTCCTCCAGCACCCGGCGCCGGGCGCCGGGATCGACCAGCCGGGTGTCGGCGATGGTGTCGGAGGTGCGCGCCAGCAGGTAGGCGACGCTGACGGGGCGGCGCACGGCCCGGGGCAGCGCCCGCAGGGTCAGGTGGAAGGACCGGGAGACCCGGGGCAGGAGACCGGCGAGAAGGGCCTCCCCCTCGCTATCCCGGCTCGGCCTCCGCTTCATCCTCGAGCCGCCTCTCCCACTGCTCCAGCTGCCCCTCCACCTCCTTCCACCCGGGCGATCCGGGGGCGGAGCGCCGCTCCAGGCTCCTCTCCAGCGAGAACACCGAGAGGGCCGAGGCGGAGAAGCGGCCGTCCACCTGGCGGAGATCCTCCAGGGCCAGGGCGTCCAGGGCGATCCCCCGCTCCTCGCTCAGGGCCACCACCCGGCCCACGATGCCGTGCGACTCCCGGAAGGGCACCCCCTGCTCCACCAGCCAGTCGGCCAGGTCGGTGGCCAGGAGGGAGGGATCCGACGCGGCCCGGCGGCAGGGCCCGGGCTCCATCCGGGCGTTGTCCAGCATGGCGGCTGCCGCCTCCAGGCTGGCCAGCACGGTGTCGGCGGCCTCGAAGAGCGGCCGCTTGTCCTCCTGCAGGTCGCGGTTGTAGGTCATGGGCAGCCCCTTGAGCAGGGCGAGCAGCGACACCAGGTCCCCGATCACCCGGGCCGAGCGGCCCCGCACCAGCTCGGCCAGATCGGGGTTCCTCTTCTGGGGCATCAGGGAGGATCCGGTGGCGTAGGCGTCGGAGAGGGAGAGGAAGCCGAACTCGGCGCTGCTCCAGAGGATCAGGTCCTCGCACAGGCGCGAGAGGTGCACCGAGATCAGGGCCGCCGCCGAGAGGAACTCCACCACGAAGTCCCGGTCGGCCACCGCGTCCATGGAGTTGCGGCTCAGCCTGGGAGCGCCTCCGGAGTCGGCGAAGCCCAGCTCCAGGGCGACCCCCTCCCGGTCGGCGGGCAGGGTGGTGCCGGCCAGGGCCCCGCTTCCCAGGGGGCAGACGTTGAGCCGGGGGAAGGAGTCGCGCAGGCGCCCCTTGTCGCGCTCCAGCATCTCCGCGTAGGCCAGCAGGTGGTGGGCCGCCGGCACCGGCTGGGCCCGCTGCAGGTGGGTGTAGCCCGGGATCGCGATCCGGCCCGAGCGCCGGGCCAGCCCCACCAGGGAGCGCTGCAGGCCCGAGAGCGCCCGCAGGGTGTCGAGGGTGGCCTCCCGCAGCCACATGCGCACATCCAGGGCCACCTGGTCGTTGCGGGAGCGGCCGGCGTGGAGGCGGGCCCCGGCCGGAACCCGGTCGGTCAGCGCCGCCTCGATGTTCATGTGGACGTCCTCCAGGGCGGGATCCCAGTGGAAGTCCCCGCGCTCGATCTCGTCGCCGATGTCCTGCAGGGCCTCCAGGATCCGGTCCCGGTCCCCTTCGGAGAGGACGCCCGTCCGGGCCAGCATGCGGGCGTGGGCCATCGATCCCACGATGTCCTGCCTCCAGAGCCGCCTGTCGAAGGAGACCGACTCGGTGAAGGAGACCGCCCGGGGGTCGGCCGGCTGCCGGAACCGGCCGCTCCTCGAGGTCTGTCGCACCCTTTCCTCCCGGTTCGGCATCCGCCCGGCGATGGTGGCCGCGGCGCCCCGCCGAAGTCACGTTCAAAGGGGCCGCCGCCCCCTGCGCTCTCGATCAACCGGCCCCGTGCTGGCATGGTGGGCCCCGGAGTGGATCCGATCGAGAGAACGATAAGGGTGGAGTTCCGCCACCGCGTTTTCTTCACCCGCGAAGTCTTCTCTCTGGAGAATCCGCTGCTCCTGCGGGTGCTCGCCGGAGAGGAGCCCGGACGGCCGGTCCGGGCGGTGGTCCTGATCGACAGGGGGGTGCTCCGCTCCCGGCCCGGCCTGGCCGGGCAGGTGGCCGAGTGGTTCGGGAGGCATTCCGGGAGGCTGGAGCTTGCGGCCCCCCCTCAGGGGATCGAGGGCGGGGAGGCGGCCAAGAACGATCCCGGGCAGGTCCTCCGGGTCCAGGCCCTGCTCGACCGGAGCCGCATCGACCGCCAGTCCTACGTGCTGGCGGTGGGAGGGGGAGCCTTCCTCGACATGGTTGGGCTGGCCGCCGCCACCGCCCACCGCGGGGTCAGGCTGGTCCGCCTGCCGACCACCACCCTCGGCCAGAACGACTCCGGGGTGGGGATCAAGAACGGCGTCAACGCCTTCGGGAAGAAGAACTTCGTCGGGACCTTCGCCCCGCCCCACGCGGTGATCGACGACTTCGGCTTCCTGGAGACCCTGCCGGAGCGCGAGAAGCGGGCGGGCTTCTCCGAGGCGGTCAAGGTGGCCCTGATCCGCAGCCGCCCCTTCTTCGAGGCCCTGGAGGAGAGGGCTCCCGAGCTGGACGCCCTGGAGGCGCCGGCTGTGGAGTGGATGGTGGAGGAGTGCGCCCGCATCCATGTGGATCACATCGCCACCTCGGGCGACCCCTTCGAGACCGGATCGGCCCGTCCCCTGGACTTCGGGCACTGGGCGGCCCACAAGCTGGAGCAGCTCTCGGACTACAGGATCCGCCACGGCGAGGCGGTGGCCGCAGGCGTCGCCCTCGACACCGTCTACTCGGGCCTGGCCGGGCTGCTGGCGCCCGGAAAGGCCGAGCGGGCGCTGCGGCTGCTGCAGTCCCTGGGCCTGCCGGTCCACTTCCCCGAGATGCGCCGGGAGGATCCCCGTGGGCGCCTCCTTCTGCTGGAGGGCCTGGAGGAGTTCCGAGAGCACCTGGGAGGGGAGCTGACCGTCACCCTGCTGGAGGACCTGGGGCGGAGCGTCGAGGTCCACGCCATGGATCCCTCCCTAGTCGCCGAGGCGATCGGCCGCCTCGGCAGCCTCGCCCGGCCCCTGGCGGGGGCCCAGCCGGCCGGCGCCCCATGAGACGCGTGGCCCTGGTGAACGTGGTCGGGCTGTGCCAGAGGCTGCTGGGCGGCGACACCCCCCGGATCGAGGCCTGGCGCCGGGGCCGGTCCCTGCGCCGGATCCGCCCCGCCTTCCCGGCCCTCACCTGCACCGCCCAGAGCAACTACCTGACCGGCCTGCCCCCCGCCCGGCACGGCATCGTGGCCAACGGCTGGTACCACCGCCGCCTCTCCGAGGTCCACTTCTGGAAGCAGCCCGACAGCCTGGTGGAGGCTCCGAAGATCTGGGAGCGGCTGCGCCGGAGGGAGCCCGGCCTCACCTGCGCCAAGCTGTTCTGGTGGTACAACATGTACTCCAGCGCCGACTGGTCGGTGACCCCGCGCCCGATGTATCCCGCCGACGGCCGCAAGGTTTTCGACATCTACAGCCACCCCGGGGACCTGGGCGCCTCCCTGAAGCGGGATCTGGGCGAATTCCCCTTCCCCGCCTTCTGGGGCCCGGCCGCGGGACGGAGCACCTCCCAGGGGGCTCCCGAGGAGGTCTCGGAGTGGATCGCCCGGGCGGCACGGAGGGTGGAGGAGGAGCGCCGGCCCGGCCTGAGCCTGATCTACCTGCCCCACCTGGACTACAACCTGCAGCGCCTGGGCCCCGGCGACCCCCGCATCGCCGACGACCTGCGCCGCATCGACCGCATCGTGGGGGACCTGGTGGACTTCCTCGAGTCCCGGGAGGTGGCCCCGGTCCTGATCTCGGAGTACGGGATCGTCCCGGTGGACCGCCCGGTCCACATCAACCGCCACCTGCGCCGGAAGGGCTGGATCGCGGTGCGGGAGGAGCTGGGCCGGGAGCTGCTGGACTGCGGGCAGAGCCGCGCCTTCGGGGTCTCCGACCACCAGGTGTGCCACATCTACGTCCGGGATCCCGGGCTGCTCGGCCGGGTGCGCGGCGAGGTGGAGGGCCTGGAGGGGGTGGAGCGGGTGCTGGACGCGGACGGGCAGGAGGAGGCCGGCATCGCCCACCGGCGCTGCGGGGACCTGGTGGCCGTGGCCCGGCCCGGCTCGTGGTTCACCTACTACTACTGGCTCGACGACCGGCGGGCCCCGGACTTCGCCCGCTGCGTCGACATCCACCGCAAGCCCGGCTACGATCCGGCCGAGCTGTTCCTGGATCCCGCCCTGCGCCTGCCCCGCCTGCGCATCCTGCGGCGGCTGGTCCAGAAGCGGCTGGGATTCCGCATGCTGATGGACGTCGTCCCCCTGGACGCCTCGCTGGTCGGAGGATCGCACGGCCGCTGCCCGGAGGATCCCCTCGACTGGCCGGTGTGGATCGGTCCCGGAGGAGGAGGCCCGGTCCTGGACTCGACCGAGGTCTCCGGCGCCGTCGAGCGCCTGGTCCTGGAGGAGGATCCCACCCACTGAAGCCTATGAAGGAGAGGAAGCGCACGCGCAAGGGCGTGCTGGCCGGCGGAAACTGGATCGTGGACCGGGTGAAGATGATCGACGTCTTCCCCGAGAGGGAGACGCTGGCCAACATCGAGGGCGAGTCCCGGGGCACGGGGGGCTCCCCCTACAACCTGCTGGTCGGCCTGGCCCGCCTGGGAGCCCCCTTCCCCCTGAGCGCGGCCGGAAGGGTCGGCTCCGACGAGCTGGGCAAGGAGATCCTCAGGCACTGCCGCCGGCACCGCATCCAGGTCAGGCAGCTGCAGGCGGCGCCCGGCTCCTCCACCTCCTACACCGACGTGATGACCGAGGCCGAGGGAGGCAGGCGCACCTTCTTCCACTTCCGGGGGGCCAACGCCGAGTGGACCGGCCAGGAGCTGGACTTCGGGAAGTCCACCGCCCGCCACTTCCACCTGGGCTACCTGCTCCTGCTCGACGCCCTCGACCAGGCCGGCGCCGCCCAGGGCACCGGGGCGGCCGCCCTGCTGGCCCGGGCCCAGGAGGCCGGCCTGACCACCTCCATCGACGCGGTCAGCGAGGACAGCGACCGCTTCGCCGAGATCATCCCTCCGGCCCTGAAGCACACCGACTACTGCTTCCTCAACGAGATCGAGGCGGGACGGACCACCGGCTTCGCCATCCGCGATCCGGAGGGCCGGCTGGACCGGGTGGCGCTGCGCCACGCGGCGGGCAAGCTGCTGGAGTACGGAATCGGGAGGATGGTGGTGATCCACTTCGCCGAGGGCGCCTTCGCCCGCACCAAGGAGGGCAGCGACTACTGGCAGGGCTCGCTCAGGCTGCCCAGCGAGAGCATCCGGGGCAGCGCCGGGGCCGGGGACGCCTTCCTGGCCGGAACCCTCTACGGGCTGATGGAGGGCTGGAGCATCCAGCAGGCCCTGCTGGCGGGGGTGTGCGCCGCCGCCGCCTCCCTGGGACACCCCACCTGCACCGAGGGGGTCCTTCCCATGGACCAGTGCCTGGAGCTGGCCCGGGAGCACCGGCCCCGCTCCTTCCGGTAGGCTCCTTTCTTTGAACGCCGGGGAAGCCCCTCCTGTCTATCGTCGCTGGCCGGAGGGGAGAGCCGCCTCCTCCGGAAAAGGATTGACAAACCGGGGCGGCCGCTGTTCTGGATCCCCTCCCGCACGCGGCGAGGCCCGGCGGGCGGATCCCGTTCCGGCAGCCGCCCCCCAACAGCGCATGATCAGAGTAGAGCAGCTCAAGAAGTCATTCGGCCCCAAGCTGGCGGTCGACGGCATCTCCTTCTCGGTCGAGAAGGGGGAGATCCTGGGCTTCCTCGGCCCCAACGGCTCGGGCAAGTCCACCACCATGCGCATGATCACCGGCTACTTCCCTCCCACCGAGGGCCGGGCGACGGTGGGAGGCTACGACGTCGCCGAGCATCCGGTGCGCACCAAGCGCATGATCGGGTACCTGCCGGAGAACGCTCCCGCCTACCCCGACATGACGGTGGAGAGCTTCCTGGGCTTCTCGGCGGAGATACGGGGGCTCTTCGGCCGGCGCAAGCGGAATGCCATCGAGCACGTGATCGACCTGTGCTTCCTGCAGAAGGTGCGCCACCAGTCGGTGGACACCCTCTCCAAGGGCTTCCTGCACCGCACCTGCTTCGCCCAGTCGATCGTCCACGACCCCGACGTCCTGATCCTGGACGAGCCCACCGACGGCCTGGATCCCAACCAGAAGCACGAGGTGCGCAGCATCATCAGCAGGATGGGCCGGAAGAAGGCGATCATCTTCTCCACCCACATCCTCGAGGAGGTGGAGGCGGTCTGCTCCCGGGCCATCGTCATCGACTCGGGACGGATCGTGGCCGACGGCACCCCCGACGAGCTCAAGCTGAAGGCGTCGGACGCCGGCAGCGTCCTGGCGAGGATCCAGAACGCCGAGAAGGAGCAGGCCCGCTCCCTGATCGGAGGCCTGCCCTCGGTGGACCGGGTCCTGGTGCTGGAGGAGGGGGAGGTCCTCGCGCTGAGGGTCTTCCCCGCCGACCGGAAGATCCCGATCGCCGCCGAGATCTACGACTGCGCCCGCCAGAACCTGTGGCGCCTGCTGGAGCTGCGCACCGAGGAAGGCCGCCTCGACACGGTCTTCCGCTCCATCACCCGTTCCGACACCGAGCAGAAGAAGGAGGCGGCATGACTGGGCACATCAGAAACACCGCGGTCATCGCCAAGCGGGAGCTGGCGGGGTACTTCTCCTCGCCGGTCGCCTACGTGTTCATCGTCATCTTCCTGATCCTGATCGGGTTCTTCACCTTCAGCAACAACCTGGGGAACTTCTTCGGCCGCAACGAGGCCTCGCTGGAGTCCTTCTTCACCTGGCATCCCTGGCTCTACCTCTTCCTGGTGCCGGCGGTCGGGATGCGCCTGTGGGCCGAGGAGCGGCGCCAGGGGACCATCGAGCTGCTGCTCACCATGCCGGTCACCCCCGGCCAGGCCATCGTGGGCAAGTTCCTGGCCTCGTGGTCCTTCCTGATCCTGGCCCTGCTCCTGACCTTCCCCGCGGTCCTCACCGTCTCCTACCTGGGGAACCCGGACCACGGCCCCACCGTCTCAGGCTACCTGGGCAGCGCCCTCCTGGCGGGAGGCTACCTGGCGGTCAGCTGCATGACCTCGGCGCTGACCCGCAACCAGGTGGTCAGCTTCATCCTCTCGGTGGTGCTCTGCCTGTTCCTGATCCTCTCCGGATTCGAGCCGGTCACCTCGATGCTGTCCGGATGGGCGCCCGAATTCCTGGTCGGGGTGGTCTCGGCGTCGAGCGCGCTCACCCACTTCATGAACCTGCAGCGGGGGGTGATCGACTTCCGGGACCTCCTCTACTTCCTCACCCTTATCGCCTTCTGCCTCTACTGCACCGGAGTGATCATCCGGAGCCTGCGCGGCAACTGACCGGTAGCGCGGACATGAACAAGACACAGATCGAGAAATACTGCCTCTCCACCCTCGGCGTCGTGGTGGTTCTGGCGATCGTGGTCCTGGTCAACGCCATCGGGAGCAGGGCCTCGCTCCGGCTGGACATGACCGAGAACAAGCTGTTCACCCTTTCGGAAGGGACCCGGGAGATCCTCGCCGGTCTGGACACGCCGGTGGAGATCCGCTTCTACTACACCCGGGACGACCGGATCATGCCCGCCTTCCTCAAGACCCACGTGCGCCACATCCGGGACCTGCTCCGCGAGTTTCAAGAGAACTCCGGCGGCAAAATCACGGTCCGCTTCCTCGATCCCGAGCCCTTCTCTCCGGCCGAGGACGAGGCGGCCCAGGACCGGATCCCCCCCCGCCGCTCCAGCAACCAGGTGGACCAATACTACCTGGGCCTGGCGGTGACCATGCTCGACACCACGGTGACCATCCCCTTCCTGGATCCCTCCCGCGATGGGCATCTGGAGTACGACATGATCCGGGCCGTCACCCAGGTGGCCGCCACCGACAGGCCGGTGGTGGGGGTGATGAGCACCTTGCCGCTCTTCGGGCAGGCGGCCAACCCGATGATGCCCCAGATGGGAGGAGGCCGCCGGGCCTGGATGGCGATCCAGCAGCTGCAGAGCGACTTCGAGGTCCGCGAGTACGGGCTGACCGACGCCGAGATCGCCCCCGACGTGGACGTGCTGCTGCTAATCCACCCCAAGGACGTGGCCGAGGAGACCCTCTACGCCATCGACCAGTTCCTGCTGAAGGGAGGCCGGGTGATGGCCCTGCTGGATCCCCTCTCGCTGGCCGAGGACGTCCCCGGCATGCCGGGGATGGGCTCCGGCGCCACCCCCTCCGACCTGAAGCCCCTCCTGGAGGCCTGGGGGCTCGAATTCAGCTCCGGCCAGACGGTGGCCGACCGGACCTTCAGCCAAAGGCTGTCCTTCCAGCAGGGGCAGCCGGAGAGGGACCAGCCCTCGTTCCTGTTCCTCAGGGAGAGGGGGATCAACCAGGCCGACATCCTCACCGTCTCCATCAAAACGCTCTGGCTCCCCTTCGCCGGACACTTCAGCGGAGAGCCCCTCGAAGGCATCGAGCAGACGGTGCTGGCGCACTCCTCCACCAACTCCCAGCCGGTGGCTCCGTTCCTGGCCCGCCATTCCGGCGCCCAGGTGCTCCAGGACCTCGTGCCGGGCAACAAGAAGCTGAGCCTCGCCCTCCGGCTGAGCGGGACGTTCCCCTCCGCCTTCCCCGAAGGATCTCCAGGGCAGGTGACCGGGGAGGACATCGATGCCGCGGAGGAGGGGGACGGGGAAGGCGGCGAGGAGGACGGACACCTGGCCGCCTCCGAGGCGCCGGGAGCGGTGATCCTGGTTGGCGACACCGACCTTATCTTCGATCCGTTCTGCGTACAGATCGCCAACTTCCAGGGTCAGCAGATACCCCTCGGCACCCTTAACGGCAACCTGGCCCTGTTCCAGAACATGATCGAGCAGCTGGCCGGAGACGACCGCCTCATCGAGGTGCGCAGCCGGACCACCCGCCGTCCCTTCATCCGCATCCAGGATATGGAGGATATGGCCAAGGAGGAGCACCAGAAGCGGATGGAGGAGCTGGAGGCGACCATCGAGAGGACCCAGGAGAGGATCAACGCCCTGCAGAAAGACCGCGAAGACGCCTCCAACACCTGGTTCCTCACCCCCGAGCAGCAGGCGGAGCTGCAGAACCTCGAGGACACCCTGCGCAGGAACGAGAAGGATCGCAGGCTGGTGGAGCGGGAGCTTCGCAAGGACATAGAAAGCCTCTCGAACAAGCTGAGGGTCGCCAACATCGGCGGCATGGCCATGATCGTGACCCTGATCGGAATAGCCGCCGCCGTCTTCAAGAGACTTAGGACAGCAGCAAGATGAGCGCAGGTCATTTTGTCAAACTGGTCATACTCCTGGTCCTGATCGCCGGAGCGGGAACCATCCTTCTATGGAACGACTGGAACGAGAACGAAGAGGCCAGCGCCGGGTCGGGCGGCCGGATGTTCCCCTCCTTCCCCCTGGATCGGGTTGACGCCGTGAGGATCGAGGACGATCAGGAGAAGGTGGAGCTGAAGAAGGGGGAGACCTGGATGGTGGCCTCCCGCTGGAACTATCCCGCCGACCACGCCAAGCTGTCCCAGCTGCTCCAGGACGTCTGGGATCTCAAGAAGGTGCGCAGCATGCCGGTGGGCCCCACGCAACTGGGGCGGCTGGAGCTCCTGGCCCCCGGCGAGGAGGACGGGAGCGGAACCCAGCTCGACTTCCTCGACGCCCAGGGAGAGCTGCTGGCCAGCCTCCGCCTGGGCAAGGACCACGAGCCCCGGTCGGGAGCGCCCGGCCCCTCCATGTCCCAGGGCCGCTACGCGATGGAAGGCGGCGATCCCAAGAAGGTCGCCCTGGTGGACCAGACCTTCTCCATGCTGTCGAGCGATCCCTCCCAGTGGCTGGACAAGAGCGGGTTCCTGGAGGTGGACAAGCTGCGGAGCGTCTCGGTGGCGCATCCCGAGGAGGCCGGCTCCTGGTCGGTCGCCCGGGAGAGCGAAAGCGGAGACATGGAGATGGCCGATCTTCCCGAGGGCATGGAGCTGGACTCCACCCGCTCCTACAGCCTCAAGAACATCCTCAACTACCCCACCGTGAGCGATGTGGCCGATCCGGACGCGCCGGAGGCGGATCTGGGCCTGGACCGCGCCATCGAGGCGCGGCTCTCGACCTTCGAGGACTTCCAGTACACGGTGCGCATCGGCGAGGCCCAGGAGGACGACCTCTACCCCCTGACGGTCGAGGCGAGCGCGACCATCGTCCAGGAGCGCGAGGCGGAGGAAGGCGAGAGCGAGGAGGACAAGCAGTCGCTGGACGAGGAGTTCGCCGAGGAGAAGGAGCGCCTGGAAGCCAAGCTGGAGAAGGAGTCGGCCCTCGAAGGCTGGATCTTCCTGGTCCCCAAGTACTCGGTGGACACCCTGCTGCTGACCCGTTCCGAGCTGCTCAAGGAGAAGGAGGCGGAAGAGGAGACGGAGGGCGCTTCCGCCCCGGCGCCTCCCTCTTCGGACGAGGAGGAGGACGAGCCCTCCGCATCCCTCTCGCCGCAGGAGGCCTCCGACCTCATCCGCACCCTGACCGATCCGCTGGGCAAGGCCGTGGAGGACAGCGGGACCGACTGACCCCCTCTCCGTGGCTCCCGGCGCCGCCCCCCCTCGCCCGGCCCGTCCGGGGCCTGCTTCCGCCGGTGCGTCCGGCCGCCCATGCCCAACACCATCATAGTCGGCGCCCAGTGGGGCGACGAGGGCAAGGGGAAGATCATCGATGTCCTCACCGACGGCGCCGACATCGTGGCCCGCATGCAGGGGGGCAACAACGCCGGCCACACGGTCCTGGCGGGCGGGCGGAAGCATGTCCTCCACCTGATCCCCTCGGGAATCCTCCGCCCCGGCAAGATCTGCGTGATCGGCAACGGGACGGTGATCGATCCGGTCCACCTGGTGGAGGAGATCCGGGGCCTGGAGGCGCTGGGCATCTCCACCGGAGGCAGCCTGTTCGTCAGCGAGACCGCCCATCTGGTCTTCCCCTGGCACCGGCTCATCGACGAGTACCGGGACAGTTCGGGCGGCCGGAGCCGGCTGGGCACCACCAAGCGGGGAATCGGCCCGTCCTACGGCGACAAGGCGGCGCGCACCGGGATCCGGATGATCGACCTGATGGATTCCGGAACCTTCCTCCCCCTGCTGGAGCAGCGGCTGGCCACCAGCAACGAGATCCTCCGGGCCCTGGGAGCCCCCGCCCTGGAGCTGGACCAGGTGGCCGGCAGCTACCTGGAGGCCGCCGAGGCGCTGCGCCCCTACCTGGCCGACACCGTGCGCCTGCTGCACCAGGCCTGCGCCGAGCGCAGGAGCATCCTCTTCGAGGGGGCCCAGGGGACCTTCCTGGACATCGACCACGGATCCTACCCCTTCGTCACCTCCTCCTCCACCACCGCAGGCGGAGCCTGCACCGGCACCGGCATCCCCCCGGGCCGCATCGACCGGGTGGTGGGGGTGGTCAAGGCCTACACCACCCGGGTGGGCGAAGGCCCCATGCCCACCGAGAACCAGGCCCTGGGGGAGCACTTCCACCGGCAGGGGCACGAGTTCGGGGCCACCACCGGCCGGGCCCGGCGCTGCGGCTGGCTGGACGCGGTGCTGCTGCGGCATGCGGTGATGGTCAACGGGATCGACGAGATCGCGGTCACCAACCTGGACGGGCTGGACCAGTCCCCCCGGCTGCGGATCGCCACCGCCTACCGGCTGGACGGGACCACCATCGAGCACATCCCCAACGCCATGGGAAGCCTGGGCCGCTGCGAGGCCGTCTACCGCGAGATGCCGGGGTGGCAGTCCCCGACCCGGCACTGCCGCCAGTGGTCCGATCTCCCCCCCCTGGCCCGCGACTACCTCAGGGCCGTCGAGGAGCTGGCCCGGTGCCCCATCCGGATGGTCTCGGTGGGGCCCTCCCGATCGGAGATCCTCGTGCTCCCCGGCTCCCGTGGCGGCGGCTCCTGACAGCGCTCCGCTCAGCCCGAGGGCCAGGGAGGCCCTTCCCCGCCATGTGGCCGTCATCATGGACGGCAACGGCCGCTGGGCCGGCCGGCGCATGCTGCCCCGGGTCGAGGGCCACCGCAGCGGCATCGAGTCGGTCCGCTCGGTGTTCCGGGCCGCGGTCGAGGTGGGCATCGGCTACCTGAGCCTCTACGCCTTCTCCGAGGACAACTGGAAGCGGCCCCAGGGCGAGGTCGACACCCTGATGCGCTACCTGGCCCAGTACCTGGAGAGCGAGAGCCGGGAGCTCTCCGAGCGCAACATCCGCCTCAAGGCCATCGGCCAGATCGGCCGGCTGCCCGGCTTCGTGCGCGAGCAGCTGGACCGGACCGCCGGGATCCTCGGGGAGAACACCGGGATGACGCTGATCCTCGCGCTGAGCTACGGCAGCCGCACCGAGATCGTGGAGGCCGCCCGGGCCATCGCCCGCCGGATCCGCCAGGGGGAGATCGAGCCCGAGGCCATCGACGAGGCCACCCTCAGCCGCCATCTCTACACCGACGGCATTCCCGATCCCGATCTGCTCATCCGCACCAGCGGGGAGATGCGCCTGAGCAACTACCTCCTCTGGCAGATCGCCTACACCGAGCTGATCGTCTCCCCGGCGCTGTGGCCCGACTTCAGGCGCTCCCACTTCCTGGCCGCGCTGGAGGAGTACGCCATGCGCCACCGCCGCTACGGCGGCCTCTGATCGCTCCCGGGGACCCCGCCCTGCCGGCGCAGGTCCTCCTCCAGGCGCTCCAGATCCCTCCGGTCCCGCTTGGTGGGGCGGCCCGGGGCCTTGTCGTAGCGCGGGGCCGGGGCGGCCTCGGGCCGGGGGCGCCGTTCCCGGACCGGCGCCAGATCCTCGAGGTGGCGGGCCAGCGCCCTGGCCCCCACCCGGCGCTCCACCAGCTCCAGGGCCCTGACGATCCGGGTGCGCCGCCCCACCGTGGCGGCGACCACCTCTCCCGGCGCCACCAGCCGGGCCGGACGCACCGCCCTGCCCGCGATCCGCACATGCCCCGCCCGGCAGGCCTCGGCGGCCTGCCGGCGGGTCCGGAAGATCCGGACCGCCCACAGCCACTTGTCCATCCTCACCCTTTCCGGAGGCTCCCTCTCCACAGGCTCTCCGGCCATCCTCGATCCCGGCCTTCCCCTTTCCAAGGAGGATCGGGGAGGCCGGTCCTGCATCCAGAGCGCGCTCCGGAGAAGGACGCCGCTTGCGGCCGCGCCGGTTCCGGGGGGAGCGCCGACGGATCCCTCGGCGGACGGTTCCGCTCCCGGAAGCTGGAGGCGAGGCTCCCATTCCCGGCTTGTCTCCCCGCCGGATCCGGGAAAGACTGCGGGGGGCGGCGGGTACTTCCAAGGCGTCCCCGCAATGGAATGGCCGACTCCCCCTCCCGAACCCGCATCCTCTTCTGGCGGCTGGGCAGCGCCCTGCTGCTGTGGAGCGCGGTTCTGCTGGCCCTTTTCCCGCCCTTCCCTCCCCCGGCCGGCCGCGTCGTGGCCCTGGCTCTCTTCCTGGGCATCGGCGCCGCGGGCTTCCTGGAGTTCTCCCGCCTCTACCAGGCCAGGGGCGCAGGCGTCCTGATCTC
The DNA here is from genome assembly GCA_965221075.1 of Limisphaerales bacterium. Classification (GTDB taxonomy): domain Bacteria; phylum Verrucomicrobiota; class Verrucomicrobiia; order Limisphaerales; family AAA164-E04; genus UBA2970. The sequence goes on along the minus strand of OZ244865.1, from coordinate 870,226 downwards.
CCTGATCGCCGGAGCCGCGCTGCTGATCTGGGAGTCGCTGCAGCTGCCCGGAGCCGGGGAGGCCGTCCTGCTGGCTCCCGTCCTCCTGCTCGTGGGCCTGCTGCTCCTCAAGCTCCTGGCCTCGGGGCGCATCGCCCTGAGCCGGCTGGCGGTGGTCTACATCGGCTGGTTCTACGTCTTCTGGATGCTGCTCTTCATGGTCCGCATCCATGCCATGGGCGCCTGGTGGCTGCTCCATTTCATCGCCGTCGTCAAGATGAGCGACACCGGCGCCTACCTGGCCGGATCGCTCCTCGGACGCCACCGCATGAGCCCCCGGATCAGCTCGGGCAAGACCTGGGAGGGATTCTGCGGCGCGGTCCTCTTCTCCACCGCCGCCAGCGCCGCTCTGGCCTACTCCCTGGGAGATCGCCTCGAGGCGCTCAAGGGGATCCCCTGCGTCCTCCTGGGCGGGCTCTTCGGGGGGCTGGCGGTGGCGGGCGACCTGGTGGAGTCGCTCTTCAAGCGGGAGAACCAGAGCAAGGACTCGGGCCGGATCTTCCCCGGGATCGGAGGGTGCCTGGATCTGGTCGACAGCCTCCTCTTCTGCGCTCCGTTCTACTACCTCTGCTGCAGGCTCCTCCAGGAACCCTCGACCATGCCGGCATGAAGAAGGTGGTGCTGCTCGGAAGCACCGGGTCCATCGGGACCAGCGCCATCAAGGTGGCCGACGATCTCCCGGACCGGATCCGGCTGGTGGGGCTGGCGGCCGGAAGCAGCGTGTCGTCCCTGGCCCGCCAGGCCCGGCGCGAGGGGATCCTCATGGCCTCGATCGGGGACCCGGCCCTGGAAGGGCGCCTGAGGGAGGAGGCGCCCGGCGGGGTGCGGATCGCCAGCGGCCCGGAGGGGCTGGTGGAGCTGGCCCGGCTTCCCGAGGCGGACATCGTGCTGATCGCGATCGTGGGGACCGGAGGCCTGGAGCCGGCCCTGGCCGCCATCCGGGCCGGCAAGGACATCGCGGTGGCCTCCAAGGAGATCCTGGTGATGGCCGGGGAGCTGATCATGGGGGAGGCCCGCCGGCACGGAGTGCGGGTCCTGGCGGTGGACAGCGAGCACTCGGCCATCTTCCAGTGCCTCGAGGACCGGCCCGCGGATTCGGTGCGCCACCTGTGGCTGACCGCTTCGGGGGGGCCCTTCCGCACCCGGCCCCTGGAGACCTTCGGCGAGATCGGCCTGGAGGACGCCCTCAAGCACCCTTCCTGGAAGATGGGGCCGAAGATCACCATCGACTCCTCCACCCTGTTCAACAAGGGGCTGGAGATGATCGAGGCCCGCTGGCTCTTCGGCATCGGGATGGAGAGGGTGCGGGTGGTGGTGCATCCCCAGAGCGTGATCCACTCCATGGTGGAGTACGTGGACGGCTCGATCCTGGCCCAGCTCTCTACCCCGGACATGTGCCTGCCGATCCAGTACGCCCTCACCTGGCCCGAGCGGGTAGGCAGCAAGCGGGTGCAGACCGACCTGGCCCGGATCGGCTCCCTGACCTTCGAGGAGCCCGATCCGGCGAAGTTCCCCTCGCTGGACCTGGCCCGGGAGGCGGGCCTCAGGGGAGGCACCCTGCCCGCGGTGCTCAACGCGGCCAACGAGGTGGCCGTGGAGAGCTTCTGCCGGGGAAGCCTTGGCTTCGCCGGGATCTTCGAGATCGTGGGAGGGGCCATGGAGGCGCACCGTGTCCGGGAAGCCTCGGATCTGGAATCCATTCTGGAGGCCGATTCGTGGGCCCGACGGACGGCAGAGCGACTCGTTGCCGGCCATGACCATTGAGGATCTGATCGACAGCTTCGGCCTGCTGGAAAGCTGGGAGGACCGCTACGCCTACCTGATGGAGCTGGGCGGAAGGATGCCACCGCTGGATGACGCCGACCGGATCGAGGAGAACCGGGTCAAGGGATGCCAGGCCACCGTCTGGCTCAAGGAGCGGATCCGGACCGGCCCTCCCCTGCGCATCGAGTTCCGGGCCGACAGCAACTCCCAGATCGTCAAGGGCCTGATCGCCATGCTGCAGATCCTCTACTCGGGCAGGACGCCCGAGGAGATCCTGTCGGTGGACGCAGGCTCGGTCTTCGTGCGCCTGGGCCTGGACCGGCACCTGAGCCCCACCCGCAGCACCGGCCTCCACGCCATGGTGCAGAAGATCCGCTCCCTGGCGGTATCCTCGCTCAGGGACGGAGCGGCGTCCGGACGCCCCGCCTGAGCACGCGCACCGGCCGGGATCGCCACCCTGCGCCCTTCCGCTGGAGATCCGGGAGGGAAGCCTTCCGCGGCCCGAGGGCGGACGCGGCAGGGCTCCTTCGGACAGCCCGATGCCCACGGCAGGACGGAGCGCGTCCCCGCCCCGGGCTCCGGAGCGGGGACGCGCTGCATCAGGAGCCGGGAGGGATCCCCCTGGCGCTGGAGGGGCCGGGGCCGGGAGGCAGGGTCTTGAGCCAGCTGAAGTATCCGATCGCCAACAGCATCAGGAAGCCGGTCCAGTCCAGCAAGGAGGAGAGCAGGCCCTCGAGGCCCAGGAGCCACGCCAGGCTGCCAGGAAAGAGGGAGAGGGCCGCGGCCACGAAGGCCAGCCCCCTCGCCGCCGCTCCCATGGGGGAGAAGATGTATCCGGCCAGCCCCGCGGCCAGGGCGACAACCCCTCCCAGCGAGAGAACGACGGCCGTCAGGATCTCGCCCGGACTTCCCTGGAGCAGCAGCAGCTCCGGGCGGTAGACGAACATGTAGGGAAGGGTGAAGCCCACCAGCGCGAAGCGGAAGGCGGCGAAACCGGTCCGCATGACCTTGGACCCGGCGATGGAGGCGGTGGCGTAGGCGGCCAGGGCCACCGGGGGCGTGACCATGGACATCATCCCGAAGTAGAAGATGAAGAAGTGGGAGGCCAGTTCGGGAACGCCAAGGTCGTTGAGGGCCTTGCCGATCATGGTGGCCAGGATCAGGTAGCAGACCACCGAGGGCAGGCCCATGCCCAGGAAGATGGAGCAGACCATGATCGCCATCAGGGCCAGCAGCCGGTTGTCCCTGGCCAGGTCGACAATGGTGTCGGCCATGGAAGTCCCCACACCGGTCAGGACCACGATGGCGATGATGATACCCACGCAGGCTGCCGCCGAGATGAGCGAGATGCCGTTGCGGGAGGTCTGGCTCAGGGCCTTCTGGACGATGGGCCGCCACCTGGGATGGAGGAGTCCCAGAAGGAGCAGGGCCACCAGCGAGAAGATCCCCGCGCCCTGCACGGAGATTCCGGCGAGGAAATGGATTCCGAAGACCAGGACGGGAAACAGGAGGAGGGTCGCCAGGCGCTCCGTCCATCCGATGGAGACGATCCTGCGGTTGAAGAGGATGAGCGCCAGGATCAGGCCCAGGGAGCAGGACACCGCCAGCTTGGCCGAGTATCCGCTGAGCAGCAGGACGACAAGCAGGAGGAGGGAGCCGAAGAAGGTCAGGCACTCCAGGTTCAGGAAGACGCCTCCAGGCTGCCCGCCTTCCGCTTCCGCTTCCCCTTCCCGGGCCGGAGCCTTCCCCGCCAGGGTCGCCTTGGAGTAGAAGTGCACGATGGCCAGCAGGGAGAAGTAGTAGATGAAGGCGGGGATCACCGCCGCCTGGATGATCTGCTGGATGGTCACCCCTTGGACCATCTCGAGCATCATGTAGGCGCCTGCGCCCATGATCGGAGGCACCAGGGCGCCGCCCGAGGCCGCCGCCGCGGTGATTCCTCCGGCGATGTGGGGCGGGAATCCGCTCGAGCGCATCATCGGGATGGTGAAGGTCCCGGTGGTCACCGCGTTGGCCACCGCGCTGCCCGAGAGCGAGCCCATCAGCCCGCTGCCCAGGACCGCCACCTTGGCCGAGGAGCCGGAGCGGTTGCCGAAGACGCGCTGGGAGAACTGCACGATGAAGCGGGTGGCCCCGCTGGCCTCCAGGAAGGCGCCGAAGAGCACGAAGAGGAAGACGAAGTTGAACATCACGCTCATGGCCATGCCCCAGACCCCCTCCTGGCGCAGGAAGGACTGCGAGGCCACCCGGGCCAGGTCGTAGGGCGGATGGGGGAAGAGCCACGGAGGAAGCTGGTCCGGGCCCATAAAGGCGTAGGCCAGGAAGGCGACGGCCAGGAGGGGCAGGATCCAGCCGATGGACCGGCGGGTGGCCTCCAGCACCAGGAACATGCCCAGGACCGCCACCCAGATATCCATCTGGGTGTAGTTCCCCGACCTCTTCTGAACGTCCTCCCCCTCGAAGATCAGGTAGAGGCAGCAGAAGACGGCCGCCAGGGCCAGGATCCAGTCCAGCCCCCTGGCCAGCCGGTCATTGGCCAGGCTCTTGTGGAGGGGAAAGACCAGAAAGCAGATGACGATCCCCGTCAGGCCGAAGATGGGGAACTTCTGGAACGGGTCGAGAAGCGGGTAGTTGACCTCCGAGAGCGTGAAGAGGGACAGCGCGATGCCCAGGACCAGAACGGCCTTCTGGCGCAGCCGGCTCATCCTACCGGCCCTCGGGCCAGATCCCGATCTCCTGGTAGAACCGGACGGCTCCGGGATGGAATTCGGTGCCGGTGTCCCTAGCCACGTTTTCCGGGGCGATGGCCCGGAGGGCCGCATGGGCCTCGAACGCCTGTTCGCGGTTCTCGTAGAGGGTGCGGGCGACCTGGTAGACCAGCTCCTCGTCGATCGACGCGCTGGTGACGACGTGGGCCGATCCCACGTTCAGGCCGTGGTAGTCCTCGTCCTGCCCCCGGTAGGTGCCGGCCGGCACGGTCGCCTCGCCGTAGAAGGGGTACTTCTCCAGCAGCGCCTGCTTCTGCGCCTCTTCGTAGGGCAGGAACGCGATCTCCATGGTGGTCGCCGCGCTGGTGATGGATCCGGTGGGGATCCCGCCTCCCAGGAAGGCCGCCTTGATGGAGCCGTCGGCCAGGTAGTCCACCGAGCTCTGCTGACCGCAGTAGACCGGCTCCAGGTCGTCGTAGGACACCATGTACTCCTTCAGTATGGGACGGATGAAGTACTCGAAGCCGGCCCCCTGGGGCCCCAGCGAGACCCGGTGGCCCTTGAGATCGGCGATCGACCCGATCCCCGAGTCCTTGCGGGTCACGAACATGGCCACCAGGGGCTGGAGGTTCATCACTGCCCGCACCTCGTGCGCCTTCTCCCACCCCTCGGTGCCGCGGACTGCGAAGTAGGTGATCGAGGAATTGGAGAGGGCGAACTGGATCTTCCCGCTGGCCAGGAGGCGGATGTTCTCCATCGACCCCCCGGTCGCCTCGGCGGTCACCTTCCAGTTCCGCTCCCCGGGATTGTCGTTGAGGACGCTGCTCAGGGCGCTGCCGATGGGGTGGAAGGCCCCCCCCATCGGGGCCGTGCCCAGGCTGTAGTACTCCCGCTTCACGCCGTCTCCTCCCCCGCAGCCGGAGAGGAAGGGGATAGCGAGGAGGGCGGGAAGGAGGCGGCCGAAGGTGGAATGCATGCTCAGTGGGATCGGAAGAAGACGCCGCCGGATGGTCGAAGGCGCCGGTCGGGGATTCAAGGAGAAAGCCGGCCCTTCAGGAGCGGCGCTCCCGAATGTCCTCGAGCAGCTTTTCCAGGCACCGGTCCCGGGGCAGCGTCCCCCGGCTCCCCTTGCCGTGCACCCTCAGGGCCACCGAGCCGTTCTCCACCTCCCTGGGCCCCACCACCAGCATGGTGTGGACCCGCGCCTCCTCGGCGCTGCGGATCTTCCCCTTGATCGGATCGTGGCCCGGATCCAGCTCGGCCCGGATCCCCTCCTGCCTCAAGCTCCGGTGGAGCTGGCGTGCGTAGTCCAGCGGCTCCTCCCCGATGGGAAGCACCCGCACCTGCTCCGGAGCCAGCCACAGGGGGAAGTTGCCGGCGTAGTGCTCGATCAGGAAGGCGATGAAGCGCTCGTGGGTTCCAAGAGGGGCGCGATGGATGCACAGGGGCGTCTCCATGGTGTTCTCCCGGGTGCGGTAGGCGAGGTTGAAGCGGGCGGGAACCGCGAAGTCCACCTGGTTGGTGGCCAGGGTGAACTCCCGGCCCGAGATGCTCCAGACCTGGACATCGATCTTGGGGCCGTAGAAGGCCGCCTCGTCGGCGATCTCCTCGTGCTCGATGCCGCTCTCCTGCAGCACCTGCCGCACCATGGCCTCGGTGCGCAGCCAGAGCTCCGGCTCGTCCACGTACTTGTCCCCCAGACGGGCGGGATCGTGGGTGCTGAGGCGCATCCGGTACTTGCCGAAGCCGAAGATCCCGAAGTAGCGCAGGTACATGTCGTTGACCGCCCGGAACTCGTCGGCGAACTGCTCGGCGGTGCAGTAGATGTGGGCGTCGTTCATCTGCATCGACCTAACCCGCATCAGCCCCATCAGCTCCCCCGACTTCTCGTAGCGGTAGCAGGTCCCGTACTCGGCCAGGCGCAGGGGCAGATCCCTGTGGCTGCGGGGCACCGCGGCGAAGATCTTGTGGTGGTGGGGACAGTTCATCGCCTTGACGTAGTAGCGATCGGGAACCTTGCCGTCCCCCATCTCCATGGGGGGGTACATGCTGTCCTCGTAGTAGGGAAGGTGCCCCGAGGTCCGGTACAGCGACTCCCGGGCCAGGTGGGGCGTGCGCACCCGCTGGTATCCGGCGGCGAACTCGGTCTCCCGGGCCAGCTTCTCCAGTTCCTCGATCAGCGCCGTGCCCCGCGGCAGCCACAGGGGCAGTCCCAGCCCCACGTCGTCGTCGAAGGCGAAGAGCTCCATCTCCCGGCCGATGCGCCTGTGGTCCCTGCGCCGGGCCTCTTCCTGGGCCTCGAGCCAGGCGTCCAGGTCGGCCCGCCTGCGGAACGCGGTCCCGTAGATGCGCTGCAGCTGGGGATTCCTCTCGCTGCCCCGGTAGTAGGCCGAAGCCACCCGGAGCAGGCGGAAGGCCTTGACGTTGCCGGTGCGGGGCACATGGGGGCCGGCGCAGAGATCCACGAAGTCCCCGTTGCGGTAGAAGGTGATCTCCTCGCCCTCTGGGATATCGTCCAGCCGCTCCAGCTTGAAGGTCTGGCCGAGCCGGAGGAAGAGCTCCCGTGCCTCCTCGCGGCTCGTCACCTGCCGCTCGAAGCGCTGGTTCTCCTTCACCACCCGCTTCATCTCCTCCTCGATGCGCTCGAAGTCGTCGGGCGAGAAGCGGTGGTCCTCCAGGTCGAAGTCGTAGTAGAAGCCGTCCCGGGTGGGAGGGCCGATGTCCAGCTTGGCGCCGGGCCAGATGCGGAGCACCGCAGTGGCCAGCACATGGGCGCAGGAATGCCGCAGGCGTTCCAGATCGGACATGCCCTGGCGCTCTTCGGGGCTCTTGCGCTTGCTGGCTTCCTCCATATCTCCCTGGAGCCCCGTCCCGCGATCACGTGCAGCGGATCGCCGGATCCTCTCGAGAACGGCTACGGCGGCATCCGTCCGTCGGCAACCGGGCCGGGGCCGGTCTAGCAGGATCGGTATCGGGGAAAAACGATAAACGGCCGACCGGCTCGCCCTCGCGCCTGTCGCAGCGTCTGGAACCGGGAAGGCGGCATCGGACGGTCTCCCCTCTCTCCGCCTGCTGCGGCCCCTTCGGCCAGGGAAAGGCCAGCGGAAGGACAAGCGCCGGTTCCGGCGGGACAGGCCCGGTCCAGCCCGGTCCAGCCCGGCCCGGCATGGAGGCACGCCTGGAGACTGGGGCCGGAAATCGCTCGGCATCGGATCTTTGCCGAGGACGGCCCAGGAAGTCAGGATTAGCATGGGCCGTGTCCATGGAAGACATCCTCTACCGGGTTCTCGCCCCCCTCTCCCAGGGCGCTCCGGGCGACGACGCCTCGACGCTGCGCGCGCTAGGCGAGGTTCCGGACCACGATGCCGTCCGAAGAGCGATCGATCTGGGCGTGGGACGCGGCCGCACTACCCTCGCCCTGGCGAGAGCGCTCCGCAACGCACGGATCACCGCCGTCGACATCCATGCCCCGTTCATCGGGGAGCTGTCCGGGCTTGCCCGCGAGGCAGGCGTAGCGGACCGCATCCGCCCCGTTTGCGGGAGGATGGAAGATCTCGATGTCGACGAGGGGAGCATGGACCTCGTCTGGGCCGAGGGCTCCATCTACGCGATAGGCATGCAGCGGGCGCTCGCTCGGTGGCGTCCCTGGCTCCGTCCCGGCGGCTTCCTCGCGTTCAGCGACATCGCCTGGTGGACCGGAGAGCCTTCGGAGGAATCCCGTGCGCACTGGGACATGGAGTATCCGGACATGGCGGACGAATCCACGGTCCTCTCCCGCTCCGAAGCTGCAGGCTACCGGGTAGCGGGCGGATTCCGAATGTCGAAGGAGGCCCACGAAGCCTACTACGCTCCGCTGGAGGCGCGGGCGGAAGAGCTGGACGGGAACCCCGAAGCCGGCATCCGGAAGGCGGTAGCGGATCTCCGCAGGGAGATCGAAACGATGCGCCGGTTCTCCGAAGACGCGGGCTACACCTTCTTCGTGCTCCAGCGCCCGGACGCATGAGCCGACTGCCCGGCGCTATCGGCAGGTGCATCGGGAAGCCGTGGGACACCCGATCGGGACCGGAGCGGAGTCCGCCCTTTCCGGAAGGACGCAGCGTCGCCATCGGGCGCTGATATCCTGCCTGCGGCGGCGGCCCGGGATTTCCGTTCCGGGCCTGCAACGGCAGGCTCGCTTCCCTCCGGGGGCTCTTCGGCCATCCTCTCCGGAAGCCGACGCTCCGCATGGCTAGCGCTGCCAGGCTATGTCAGAGCGATCCTTCCCAGGCAGCCGGCTCCCCGGCACGGTCGGCCAGATCGTTCTGCAGCGACAGCGCGATGAAGGAGCGAATTGCGTGGACCAGGAACGCCGCATCGAAGGAGTGGCATATCGAGCCGAGCGGGCGTGCAGCCGGGGCCATGCCCGGCCGGAGAAAGCCGCTGGACCTTGGTCCGGTCGGCTTCCTCGGCCGGTGCACGAGGCCTTACTGCAGCTCCCATATCCTCAATGCTTCTGGCCGGTTTAGCTGCCGGCAGCATGTTCCGACGCGCGGCGCCTGACCCGGGCGCGAATGGCCGGACCGTCCTCTGCCAGGGCCCTGCCGAGATCGAAGGTCATCTGGGCATTAAGCCAGAATTCAGGCGTCTGCCCGAAATACTCGCCCAGAGCGATTGCCGTCTCGGCGCTCACGCCGCAACGCTCGTGAACGATCTCGTGCAGGAGCGTCGCCGGGAGATCGGAATCCCGGGCAGCCCGCTGGACGGACAGGCCCATATCCTCGATCTGCTCGCGCAGCAGGGCGCCGGGGTGGGTTGCGATCCGGTGTGCAGGCATGGCAGCCATCGTGATCCTCGATCCAAGGGTCGTTGTTGCCCTCAACGATTGTTCGGGCGGTTCTTCCAGATTGCTCCCGGCCGATACTCGATTGGCAGGCATTGGCCTTGCAGAAGGTCCACAGCTCCAGCTGCCAGAGTAGAGGACTTCATGGAAGGGAAAAGCTGCCTGATTCCGCTTGCTTGGGCGGCAGCCGGAAAAACCGGGTCCGATTACCGGGGCCGCCGTTCCAGCCGCATGTGATTCTCATTGCCCCGGGGAAGGCGTTGTGGCAAGGCTGTCGCCAATCCCATGGAGACGATCACCCGCCGCAGATTCGTCAAGGGCGCCCTCGGCGCCGGCTTCGGCCTGGCGCTGGCCCAGCCGCATTCCCGCGTCCTCGGAGCCAACGACGACATCCGGGTGGCGGTGATAGGCATCAACAGCCGGGGCGGGGGGCACATATCCGGCTTCCGGGGGCTGCCTGGGGTCCGGGTGGCCGGCCTCTGCGACATCGACGACTACGTGGTGCGCCGCCGCTACGCCGAACTGGAGAAGGACCAGGCCCATGGGGGAGTGGCCACCTTCACCGACGTGCGCAAGCTCCTGGAGAGCAAGGAGATCGACGCGGTCAGCGTGGCGACCCCCAACCACTGGCACTCGCTCATCACCGTATGGGCCTGCCAGGCGGGCAAGGACGTGTACGTGGAGAAGCCCTGCAGCCACAACGTCTTCGAGGGCCGCCAGTGCGTGGAGGCCTCCCGGAAGTACGACCGCATCGTGCAGCACGGCACCCAGAGCCGGGCCAGCCTGGCCCGCGCCCGGGAGGTGGCTGCGGTCCATAGCGGCCGCTACGGCAGGCTGCTGGTCTCAAAGGGCTACTGCTGCAAGCCCCGCTGGAGCATCGGGTTCAAGCCCTACGAGGAAGCGCCCGGCAACGTCGACTTCGACCTGTGGCTGGGCCCGGCTCCCGACCAGCCCTTCCACCGGAACCTGGTCCACTACAACTGGCACTGGTTCTGGGACTTCGGAAACGGGGACATGGGCAACCAGGGCGTCCACGAGATGGATATCGCCCGCTGGGCCATCAAGGGAGCCACGCTGCCCCGCTCGGTGGTCGCCATGGGCGGCCGCTACGTGGACGGCCCCAACTACTCCGACCAGGGGCAGACTCCCAACATGCAGCTGGCGGTCTTCGACTACGGAGAGACCCAGCTGGTCTTCGAGACCCGCGGCCTGGTGGGCAAGATGAACGAGTTTCCCCGCAAGGTGGCCAACGAGTTCTACCTGGAGGCGGGCATGATCCGGGACGGGAAGTTCTACGAGAACAACCGTGGCGAGGGCCGGCCCCTGGCCGATGCCGACCCCGGGCTGGGAAAGGGGAACATCTTCGGGAACTTCATCGACGCGGTGCGCAGCCGCAGCCGCAGGGGGCAGCACGCCGACATCCTGGAGGGCCACTACTCCAGCGCGCTCTGCCACCTCGGCAACATCTCCTACCGGATGGGCTGGGATTACCCCTTCGGCACGAGGACCTCGGCCCTTGGCGATTCGGAGGTGATCTCCGATTCGGTGCGCATGGTGCTCGAGAACACCCGGGCCCTGGGAATCGACGCTGGCCGCTCCACCTGCCAAATGGGGCCCAGGCTGGATTTCGATCCCGCCTCCGAGACCTTCGTCGGCAACGCCGCGGCCAACCTGATGCTGTCCCGCTTCTACCGGGAGCCCTTTGTTGTGCCTGCCCGGGTGTAGTCCGGATCCCATGGAGGACGCCCTCTTTTCGGTCCGCCGGCAGGTGGTCCTGGTGTCGGGAGGGAGCCGCGGCATCGGCAAGGCCATCGCCAGGGGGTTCTGCCAGCGTGGCGCCAGGGTGATCCTCACCGGCCGCACCGCCGGGAGCGCCCAGGCTGCCGCCCGGGAGCTGGAGGAGGAAGGAGAGGTGTGGGGCCATGGCTGCGACGTCGCCGGGAGCGTGGCCCCCCTGGTCGAGGAAGTGCTGGGCCGCCACGGCAGGATCGACACCCTGGTCAACTGCGCCGGGATCAACCGGCGCAAGCCCGCCGAGACGCTGACCGAGGAGGAATACGACATGGTGATGGACACCAACCTGAAGGGGGCCTGGCGGCTTTCCCAGGAGGTGGGCCGCCACATGATCGAGCGGCGCAGCGGCTGCCAGATCCAGATCGCCTCGATCAACGCCGAGCGGCCGCTCAAGAACGTCCTGCCCTACGCCATGAGCAAGGCAGCCATGGCCAGGATGGCGCAGGCCCTGGCCCTGGAATGGGGCCCCTACGGCGTCCGGGTCAACGCCCTGGCTCCCGGCTTCGTGCTCACCGACCTGACCCGCGAGCTGTGGTCCGATTCCGGAATGCAGGCGTGGGGCCAGGCCAACACCCCCCTGGAGCGGCTGGGGAAGCCCGAGGACATGGTGGGCGCGGCCCTCTTCCTGGCAAGCAGGGCGGCCGCCTTCCTCACCGGCCAGGTCCTGCATGTGGACGGCGGATTCACGGCCGGCTGGCGCTGGCCCATACCCGAATGAAGAACCGGTTCCGGTGGAAGCCCGCGCTCTGGATCCTGCTGGCGGTGGGGCTGGTCCAGATCGCGGCCTGGCTCGTCCTGGAGGCCAAAGGAGAGAGAACCTTCCAGACCGTAAGCCTCTACTTGGGCGCCATCGCCGCCTTCGTGCTGCTGCTGGTCTGGTGGGTCTTCCTGAGCGGCCTCGGGCGGAAGGCGAAATTGGCGGGCCTGGGAGCGGCGATCCTGGCGCTGCTCGCCATGTACCAGATCCTCCGGTTCGAGGGCTCGACCGGAAGGATGCATCTGGAGCTCGGATTCGTCTGGGAGCCCACCCCGCTGGAGCTCTCGGAACGGCTCAACCAGGAGAGCGATCCAGGGGAGCTGGAGGAAGCCTTGCTGACGCTCCAGGAGGGGGACTGGCCCCAGTACCTGGGGCCCCGGAGGGACGGGTCCGTGGACGTGGAGCCCTTCCCCCGGAACTTTGCCCCCCTGGAGCCCCTTTGGAAGCGCGAGGTCGGGCTGGGCTGGGGCTCGTTCGCCATCGTGGGCAACCGGGCCTTCACCCTGGAGCAGCGGGGGGAGTACGAATCGGTGGTCTGCTACGAGAGCCGCACCGGCAGGCAGATCTGGGTGCACCAGGACCAGGCCCTCTTCTCCGAGGCCATGGGAGGCGAGGGGCCCCGCACCACGCCCACCTTCCACCAGGGACGCCTCTACACCCTGGGAGCCACCGGCATCCTCAACTGCCTGGATCCCCGGGACGGAAGCCTGCACTGGAGCCGCGACATCCTCGAGGACGCCGGAGCCGACAACCTCGCCTGGGGCATGGCCGGCTCCCCCCTGATCCACGGCGGCATGGTGGTGGTCAGCCCCGGGGGAAGGGCGGGCGCCAGCCTGGCCGCCTACCACAAGGACACCGGAGAGCCCCTGTGGAAGGGCGGCAGCGCCCAGGCGTCCTACAGCTCGCCTTCGGTCCACAGCATCCGCGGCCAGGAGCAGATCCTGATCCACAACGGCCCGGGCCTCTACTCCCACCGGCCCTCGGACGGATCGGTGCTCTGGAGCTACGAGTACACCAACATGCCCCAGATCCACGCCGCCCTCCCCTTCGTCCTGGAGGAGGCCGGGAGCGTGCGCATCCTCCTCTCCACCGGCTACTCCACCGGCGCCACCTTGCTGGAGCTGCCAGAAGAGGGTCCTCCCGCCCCCCTGTGGAAGAACCGCTCCCTCAAGCCCAAGTTCAGCACCCTGATCCTCCACGAGGGATACGTCTACGGGGCCGACGAGGGCATTCTCGCCTGCATCCGGCTGGAGGACGGCAAGCGCATGTGGAAGGACGGCCGCCACGGCTACGGCCAGCTGCTCCGGGCCGGGGACGTCCTGCTGGTCCAGGCCGAGGCCGGGCATGTGGCGCTGGTGGAGGCCACCCCCGAGGAGTACCGGGAGCTTTCGCGGTTTCCGGCCCTCGAGGGAAAGACCTGGAACCATCCGGCCCTCACCAGCTCGCTGCTGCTGCTGCGCAACGGGAAGGAGGCCTGCGCCTTCAGCCTTCCGGGTCCAGCAGGGGCCGAAGCATTGTGAGGGTGCGCTCCACCGCCCCCCGGTGGAGCTCCACCTCCTGGCGCGCCCGGAGCCCCAGCCGGCGGCGCCTGGGGACATCGTCCAGCAGCGACCGCAGCTCCCTCTCCAGCGCCCGCTCGTCGGGGACGCGGACCAGGCAGCCCTCCAGGCACCGGAGGATCCCCTGGAAGTTCTCCATGTGGGGGCCGGCCACGATGGCCGAGCCGGCCGCGGCCGCCTCCACCGGGCTCTGTCCGCCCCGCGCCAGGAAGCTCTTGCCGATCACCACCAGGTCGGCCAGGGGATAGAGGAAGCGCAGCTCGCCGGTGGAGTCCACCACCAGGCAGTCGCCCTCCGAGGAAGGTTCCCGGGGATGCTCCGAGCGCAGCCGCGGGCGGATCCCCAGGCGCTTCAGCTCCCGCCCCACCGCCGCTCCCCTTTCGAAGTGCCGGGGCACCATCACCAGGAAGAGCCGGGGATGGCGCCTCCTCAGGCGCAGGAAGATCTCCCCCAGCATCCGCTCCTCCCCGCGATGGGTGCTGCTGCCGAGCAGGACCGGATCCCCCTCCCCCGCCCCGGCCCAGCGCAGCAGCCCGGAGTGGTCGGACTCCGCTTCGGCTCCGTCCAGCGAGGCGTCGAACTTGAGGTTGCCGGTCACCTTCAGGGCCTGGGGGCGGCAGCCCAGGTCCCGCAGGGCCGCGGCGTCGCACGGGCTCTGCAGCCCGATCCCGGCCAGGGAGGCGAAGTGCTCGGCGAAGAAGAAGCGGGCCATCCGGTACCTGGCGGCCGAGCGGGGGGAGATCCGGGCGTTGGCCAGGAAGACCGGGACGCTGCGGTCGGCCAGCTTCCAGAGCAGGTTGGGCCAGATCTCGGCCTCGGCGAGCACCACCAGCCGGGGCCTCACCTGGGCGAGGACGGCGGAAACCGCAGGGGCCAGGTCCACCGGATAGTAGATGCGCAGGACGCCCTCCGGAAGGAGGCGCTCCAGCTCCCCCATTCCGGTGGTGGTGGTGGCCGAGGCCACCACCGTCCAGCCCGCGAGATCCGACTCCAGATCCCGCACCAGGCGGGCCACGATCTTCGCCTCCCCGACGCTGACCGCATGGAACCAGACGGCCTTTCCGCCCTGGCGCAGCCGCTCCCGGGCCTGACGGGGGAGGATCCCCAGGCGCTCCCCGAAGCCCCGCCGCCAGCCTCCCCGCCGCAGCATCCGCCAGCCGTAGTGCGGAAGGCTCAGGACCAGGAACGCCGGAAACAGGAGGTTGTAGAGCAGCCGCCTGGCGGACCGGCCTGCCCTCCCCCTCCAGCCGGGCATCAGAAGAGGAAGAACGCCAGCCAGAGGACCACCACCACCGGAAGAAGGTAGGGGACCGAGTAGCGGAAGACGTATTCCAGGAAGCTCGGCACGTGCAGCTTCTGCTGCTCGGCGATGTTCTTGACCATGAAGTTGGGGCCGTTGCCGATGTAGGTGGCCGCCCCGAAGAACACGGCCGAGACGCTGATGGCCACCACGTAGCCGTTGAAGGTGCCGTTGTCCAGGATCATCGGCGGCTTGACCGCGCTCTTGATGTCCTGGATGGTGGGCTCGGCTGACAGTCCCTGCATCTGCTCCGAGATGATCCTGATGGTATCGGCGTAGGGACCCGCCGCACCGCCCCCTCCGGCCAGGATATCCCGCACTGCGGCGACGATCTCCTGCTGGGCGAAGATCCCGGTGGCGGCATTGAGGAAGCAGAGGTAGGTCGGGGCATTGTCCAGGATCCCCGAGAGCAGGCCGGTTCCCCAGTAGAAGAAGGTGGGCGATACGGAGCCCATGTCCCCCGCTCCCGAGCGGACCAGGGCAAGCGCCGGAATCATGGTGGCGAAGATCCCGACGAAGAGGATGGCCACTTCGCGCAGCGGCTCGAAGTTGAAGTCGTTCGCCTGGTGTATCCTTTTTCTGGTCGTGAAGTAGGATCCCAGGGCGGCCGCCACCATCAGCGCCTCCCGCACAATCATCGGCTGGAAGACCGCGAACAGGATGAGGGCCAGGAAGCCCAGGTTGGGAAGCCCTTCGAAGATCCACTTGTCGGCCGGCTCGGCCAGCCTGTCCCGCACGTCCTTGGGGGCGCGGCGGTAGTTGCGCCGGTCGAGCACATGGAAGATGCCCAGCAGCATCAGGATTCCCAGCAGCCACATCGGCCAGCAGTGCTCCAGCACCCACAAGAAGGGTATGCCCTGGAGGTAGCCCAGGAAGAGGGGGGGATCGCCGATGGGTGTCAGGCATCCCCCGGCATTGGAGACGATGAAGATGAAGAAGACTATGTGGAAGCCGGTGATGCGGTACTTGTTCATCCGGATCCAGGGGCGGATGAGCAGCATGGAGGCCCCGGTGGTGCCGAGCACGTTGGCGATCACCGCGCCGAAGAAGAGGAAGCACAGGTTGGCCATGGGAGTGGCCTCCCCCTTGACGCGGATGTGGATACCGCCGGAGACCACGAAGAGGGATCCCACCAGGCAGATGAAGCCCATGTACTCCTCCGCGGCATGGGCGATGGAATAGTAGTCGCCAAGGACCGCCGAATAGTAGAAGAGGGTGACGGCCCCCAGCCCGATGGCCACCGCGGGATAGAACCGCTCCCACCAGTGGTGGAAGAAGAGGGGAGCGATGGCGATCATCGCCAGCAGCGCCCCGAAGGGAAGGACCATCCAGGGGTTCGGATCTACCGCGCCGAGCATCGGAGGCAGACTGATAGGGAAGCGGGGATTGAGGGTCAACCAAAACCGGGGCGATTGGCCTTTGCCTTCCCTCCCCCCCTGAAACACAATCGGCGCCGTTCCGAAGTCCGCCAGGAGGCCCCCGCCGATCCGGCGGCGAAGGCGATGGCGGCTTGCCGATCCAGATCCCCGAGACCGGCGGGCAGGCTCCGGCCGGGAGATTCCGATCCCTGACCGATCGTGAGCGGACCGGCGCATTCGGCTCTCCCCCGCAGCCTCGAAGGGGGGCTGGCCTTCGATCTGGAGCACCACCCGAAGAAGCGGAGGATCCTGGCCTTCGCCGCAGTGCTGCGGAAGCCTGGCGGCTTGGGGGATTCCTCCTTCTGCTGGAGGCCTGGGCAGGGAAGTCTCCGGGAGGCGGCGGACCGGCTCGACGGGATGGCGCGGAAGGCGCAGTGGCTTCTGGGCCACAACATCGTCGAGCACGATCTGCCCATCCTCCAGGCCCGGTTCCCCGGCCTGGCGCTGCTCGGCCTGCCCGTGGTGGACACGCTCCGGCTGGGCCCCCTGGCCTTCCCGAGCTATCCCTACCACGCCCTGGTCAAGCACTACCGTCACGCCGATGTCCGGCGGACACGGAGGAACGATCCCGAGCTCGATGCCCGGCTGTCGTCGCGGGTCTTCGACGAGCAGAGGCAGGCCCTCGCAGAGGCCTCCCGGCCCCTGCTCGAAGCATGGCACTGGCTCTGCACTCCCGATCCCCAGGGCAGGGACCGCGCCCTCGACGCGCTCTTCCGGGATCTGCGCGGCAGTGCCCGGCCGCAGCAGGCGGGAGACGCCATCCGGCAGTGCCTAGAGGGCCGGGCCTGCGCCACGCAGATCCCGGAAGTCCTGTCGGAGGCCGGCCAGGAACGCTGGCCTCTGGCATACGCCCTGTCCTGGCTCTCGGTGGCCGACGGCGACGCCAAGGAGGGCTTCTCCAGCATGCCCCCCTGGGTGGTCCACAAGTTCCCCCAGGCCTGCCGGCTGGTGCGGCAGCTGCGCGACAAGCCCTGCCGGAAGCCGGGCTGCAGCTGGTGCCGGGAGCGTCACGACGCCCTCAAGGAGCTCAGGAGGTGGCTGGGCTTCGCCGGCTTCCGGAAAGAGCCGAGCGCCAGCGACGGGAAGTCCATGCAGCAGGCCATCGTCGAGCATTCCATGGCGGGTCGGCATGTCCTGGGAATCCTCCCGACCGGCACCGGCAAGTCGATCTGCTACCAGGTGCCGGCCCTCTCCCGCTACTCGAAGACCGGAGCCCTCACCGTGGTGCTATCCCCCCTGGTGGCGCTGATGGCCGACCAGGTGGAGGGAATGGAGCGCAACGGGGTGGACTGCTGCGTCGCCCTCAACGGACTGCTCACGCCGCTCGAGCGGGGAGAGGTCCTGGAGCGGATCAGGATGGGCCATGCGGGCATCCTCCTCACCTCGCCCGAGCAGCTGCGCTCCCTCTCGCTGTGCCAGGCTCTGGACCAGCGGGAGATCGGGGGCTGGGTGCTGGACGAGGCCCACTGCCTGTCGAGCTGGGGGCACGACTTCCGTCCCGACTACCGCTACATCTCCAGGTTCGTCCGCCAACAGGCCAGGGGCCAGGAGATCCCCCCCGTCATGTGCCTGACGGCCACCGCGCGGCCCCAGGTGGTCAAGGACATCAAGAAGCACTTCAGGGACCGTCTGAAGATCGCCCTGCTGGACCTGAACGGCGGCACCCAGCGCCCCAACCTCTCCTTCGAGGTGATCCCCTGCCGCTCCAGGGAGAAGTACGGGCTGATCCACGGGATGATCGGCGGCTCGCTGCCCGGCAGGGCCCCGGGAGGAGCCATCGTCTACTGCGCCACGCGCCGCCAGAGCGAGGACGTGGCCGGCTTCCTGAGGGACAAGGGCATGGAGGCCGGCCACTTCCACGGCGGGCTCCAGCCCGGCGCCAAGAAGCAGGTGCAGCAGAGCTTCATCTCGGGAAAGCTGCAGGTGATCGCCGCGACCAACGCCTTCGGCATGGGCGTCGACAAGCCCGACGTGAGGCTGGTGATCCACGCCGACATCCCCGGCTCGCTGGAGAACTACCTGCAGGAGGCGGGGAGGGCCGGGCGCGACCGGCAGCCCGCCCGGTGCCTGCTGCTCTACGACAAGGAAGACGTGGAGCGCCAGTTCCGCCTCTCGGCCCGTTCCCGACTCGACAAGGCCGAGATCCAGGACGTCCTGAGGGTCCTGTGCCGCCTCGACGATCGGGCAAGAAAGGCGAAGAAGGAGGAAGTGGTGGCCACCGCCGGAGAGATCCTGAGCGAGGAGACCGAAGACGTCTTCCGGCGGGATCCGGCCACGGACGACACCCGGGTAAAGACCGCCGTCTCCTGGCTGGAGGAGGCCGGTCTGGTGGAGCGGACCCAGAACCGGGTCCGCATCTTCCCTTCCTCGGTCAGGATCCGCACGCTGGAGGAAGCCGGGAGAAAGCTGGTAGAGGCGGGCTTCACCGGAAGCTACCTCCGCAAGCTCCGCCTTATCGTCCGGGAACTGCTGGAGGCCAGGGCGGACTCGGGCATCTCCACCGATCGCCTGATGGAGATTGCCGGCCTTTCTCCCCGGGAGGTTCGATCCGCACTTCACAAGCTGGACAGACTCGGCCTGGTGTACGACGAAAGGGAGATCTCCGCCTATGTCCACACCGGCGGAGGACGCCTATCCAGGGACCGGTACCAGGAAGCCAGGGCCCTGGAGGAGGCTCTAGTCGAGGAACTGAGGCGGCAGGCCCCTGGAGCCCAGGCAGGAGAGGGCTGGATCCTGCACCTGCGGCACGCCTCGCAGGAGCTCAGGAACCGCGGCCTGCCCGATCCCCTGCCCGAAAGGCTGTGGAGGCTGCTTTGCAGCATCCGTTCCGACGGCCAGGATCTGGATCCCGAAGTCAAGGGGACACTCGCCCTGCGCAAGCGGGATCGGGAATCGGTCCGGGTGAAGCTGCTGAGGCCCTGGGACCAGCTGGATCGGATCTCCCGGCTGCGGCGAGACGGAGCCGGATGCCTTCTGGAGCGCCTGCTGGGGCGGCTGGATCCCAAGGCGCGCCCCTCGAGCGACCTGATGGCGCGGTCCACCATGGGCGAGCTGCTCCAAGCCATCGAGTCGGACCTGGCCCTCAGGGATCGGGCCAGGAAGCCCGATGTGCTGATGGAGAAGGCCCTGCTCTGGCTCCACGATCAGGAGGCGATCCGCCTCCACCGCTCGCTCACCGTGTTCCGCCCCGCCATGACCCTGAAGCTGAACCGGAAGCGGCGACGGACGTTCACCCAGGCCGACTACAGGCTCCTGGAAAACCACTACCGGAGGCAGGTGGGGCAGATCCACTTCATGGAGGAGTACGCCCGGAAGGGGCTCGAGTCCATGCGCCTGGCCGAACGGCTGGCCAAGGACTACTTCCGGCTGAAGGACGAGGCGTTCCTCAAGCGATGGCTCAAGGGACGGGAGAGCGAGATCGGCCTGCAGGCCACCCCCGAGTCCTGGCAGGCCATCGTGGAGGATCTGGGCAGTCCCCAGCAGAAGCGGATCGTGGCCGACGGGAGGAAGGAGACCCATGTGCTGGTCCTGGCGGGACCAGGCTCCGGAAAGACCCGCGTCCTGGTCCACCGCATCGCCTTCCTGATCCGGATCCAGAGGGAGGATTCCCGGGGCATCCTGGCCCTGGCCTACAACCGCCATGCGGCCTGCGAGATCCGCAGCAGGCTCCGGGCCCTGATAGGAGACGACGCCCGGGGCGTCACGATCTTGACCTGCCACGCCCTGGCCATGCGGCTCACCGGAACCAGCTTCACGGGGAGCGTCCAGGATCCCGGAAGCAACGCCTTCCGCCAGGCGCTGAAGGACGCGGCGCGGCTGCTGCAAGGAGAGGATCTGCCGATCGAGGACTCCGGCCAGCACCGGGAGAGCCTTCTGTCCAGCTTCCGCTGGATCCTGGTGGACGAGTACCAGGACATCGGCGCCGAGGAGTACGCGCTGGTCTCGGGGATGGCGGGAAGGACCCTGGGGGACGACGCCAGAAAGCTCGCTCTGTTCGCGGTCGGCGACGACGACCAGAACATCTACTCCTTCAAGGGGGCCTCGGTGGAGTTCATCAGACGCTTCGAGCAGGACTACCGATCCCGTCCCGCCTACCTGGTCGACAACTACCGGTCGAGCGGCCACATCGTGAACGCGGCCAACATGGTGATCTCGCAGGCGAGCGAGCGGATGAAGGCGGACCATCCCATCCGCGCCGATCCGAAGCGCCGAGAGGAACCCGGCGGAGGCGACTGGGCTTTGCTCGATCCGGTGGCCGAAGGGCGGGTCCAGATCCTCCCCCCCTCCCAGCATCCGGTCGCCCAGGCCTGCAGCGTGGTCGACGAGATGAAGCGGCTTTCGTCGCTTTCGCCCAGCTGGGACTGGTCGAGGTGCGCCGTCATCGCACGGGAGTGGAGCTACCTGGACCCCGTGCTGGGCTACTGCCAGCAGCTTCCGATCCCCGCACGGATGGCGAACCGGGGGGAGACCGGACTCTGGCCGCTGCGCGAGACCCAGAGGCTGGTGGAGCAGGTGCGCAGCCGCCCATCCAGGCTCGTCGACGCCTCCGTGCTGCGCCGATGGACCGCCGCCAACCGGAAGGGTCCATGGAATGAAATGCTCGGGGAGGCTGTCGAGGAATACGCCCTGGAATGCGGGCAAGGCGACAATGGCGCCGACGCCTTCCTGGAGTGGCTGGCGGAATGGTGCCGGGAAGCGCGTCGGAAGCAGCGGGAGCTCCTCCTCCTCACCGCCCATCGCGCCAAGGGCCTGGAATTCGATCATGTGGCGGTTCTGGACGGCGGCTGGGAAAGCCGCCGGTCCGGGGAGGATCCCGACGCGCCCCGCAGACTCTACTACGTGGCCATGACCCGGGCCCGCCAGACCCTTGTTCTGGCCCGGCTGGGCCCGAACCGCCATCCCTTCCACCAGGGGCTCGAGGACCACGCCTCGGTGGCCTGGCCGGAGAGGGCCGCTCCCCTCGAGGCACCTATGGCCGCCTATCGCAAGTCCCTGGATCTCTCGCCCAGGGAGGTGAATCTGGGGCATGCCGGACGCTTCGCTCCCGGCCATCCCGTGCACCGCGCCATCGCCGGCCTGTCGCCCGGAGATCCCCTGGAAGTGGTCCGGGAACGGCAAGGACCCTGGACCCTGCTGGATGCTTCGGGCCAGCAGGTGGGGAAGCTGGCCAAAGGCTTCCAGCCGCCAGACGGCAGCCTGGCAGGGGCCTCGGTCTTCGCCGTGCTGGCCCGTTCCCTGGATCAGACCCCGGTGGAGTACCGGGAGGGGATGCGATGCCGGAGATGGGAGGCGGTCCTCCCGACGCTGGAGTTCGATGTCCGGTCCCCGCTCCGCTGAACGAGGGAAACTCGATCCCCTGCCTCCCGTCCATTAATGAAGCGGCCGTTCCAATCGTTGTTCTCGTCAGGGGCGGAGCGTGAACGGTCTGGAATTGACAATCCAGGAATCCGGGAGGAAAAAGCGGTCCGCCCGTCCCGGAGCGCGTTCCGGAAGCAAAGGCGGTGGTGATGGAATCGACAGCGGGCAAAGGGAAGCTGACCATGGTCGCCTGCCGGTCCTGCGGCGCCAACGTCTTCATCTCCGACCAGCTGCCCCCCCTCCACACCACTCCCTGCAGCCGCTGCCAGGCCGAGGTGATGATGCCCATGATGCTGCGCCAGTACCGGCTGGTGCAGCCCATCGCCAGCGGAGGCATGGGGACAGTCTACCGGGCCACCGACACCTGGCTGGATCGGGAAGTGGCGGTCAAGCTGCTGAACGACGATCTTCTTTCAGACGAGGAGGTGGTCGAGAGCTTCGTGCTGGAGGGCAAGGTGTGCGCCTCGCTGAACCATGCCAACATCATCCAGATCTACACCTTCGAGAGGGACGAGCGGGTGATGTACCTGGCAATGGAGCTGGCCGACAAAGGTAGCCTGGACAGCCGGATCGAAGCCGAAGGAGCTCTGCCGGAGCTCGACGTGCTCGACATGGGAACACGTCTCGCCTCGGCCCTGGAGAGCGCCCTGAAGAAGGACGTTCTGCACCGCGACATAAAGCCGGGCAACATCCTCTTCAACCAGGAAGGGGAGCCAAAGCTGGTCGACTTCGGACTGGCGGTCAAGACCTCGAGCGACACCAACTACCACGGCGTGATCTGGGGAACGCCCTTCTACATCGCCCCCGAGAAGGTCAACCGGGAGCCGGAGACCTTCCACTCCGACATGTACAGCCTGGCAGGCACGCTCTACCACGCCCTCACCGGCCAGGTGCCCTTCGACGCCCCGAGCGTGGAGGAGGTTGTGGCGGCCCAGATCCACGTCCCGCTCACCCCTCCCAACCATGTCGTTTCCTCCATCACCCAGAACACCAGCAACGCCATCTACCGGGCCATGGCCAAGCGGCCCGAGGACCGCTTCTCGAGCTACTCGGAGTTCATCATGGCGCTGGAAAGCGCCCGCAGCCAGCTCCTGGTCGGCCTGTACGGAAGCTGAACCGAAGTTGCATAGAGACGCAGGACGCGTTCCACTGTCCGCCATGAACGCCCTGGCGGAGGCTCTCCGGAGCCTCCGGCTGAAGGTCAACCATGAGCCGACTGCCGACTTCTCCGAGGAGCCAAGCTCCGACACCTTGGCTTGGCATGCTCATGAAGACCATTCTGCTCTCCACAGCTTCCCCACTACCCGCAAGACAGGCCGACAGCCTTTCCTGGCATGGGGTCCAGGACATGCTCTTCTCACCAGGAAAGATTGTTGCTGAATGCAACAATCCGTAAACCAGCGAATCGGTATCAGCCGATCTGCCAGCGAACAAGCCCCCCATAACATGGCGGCCTTGGCCAGGGCGACCGCCCGAACCTGTTTCAGCGGACACACGCAGAACAAGCACATGGCGATAAGAACCGCCAGCATATTCAAGGTTCCGGATTATAGGTCAGGATCTATTCCGCCTAATCCTGAATAATCCCTTCGAACAATTTGAAAACGGTTGAACCTTTGCAGTTTGGCAAGTCAGAATCGCCGTTCTCGCGCTTCTCGCTCCTGTACTGACGCCTTGCACGCCTGATGGCGTTTTTGACCATATCCATAATTTGAACGCAGGAAAAACTGGAAAAAATGCTTCTTTCGCTGGATTTTCTATAGTGCATTTGCTTCTTCAACAAGCGAATGCATTCCTTGCATGTCGTGCAGCCCTTTGGGCTGTCAATGAAATGAAGGAGGAACCAGTACTCGACACATGGATTGCTGGCTGCCAGATTGCAGTTTGGTGAATCCTGAGCCCATGAGATTAGCGATTCCATATTCTCCAGCCTGCCCCCTCCTGCACCAGGATCGGAGCCTTCCGTATCGAATACGATCCATGCCTTGTGCACCTCCTGTTTACTGCTTGAGTATTTTGCGAGAATCTTCTTCATCCGCTCGCGGAGATGTACAAGGGACGTCTTCTTGTTTCCTGAATGGATCTTCAGCACATATTGAACATGCTGTTCCGGATGCTTCTGCTTTCTATACATTTCATCAAGAGCCTTTTTTTTATATTAAAATACATGATCTCCGTCTTCGATCCTTCCGCAAGTATGCATACGAGCCTGGCGACTTGCCTATTTCCGGACCTCCTCTCGAAACATGATCTTTTGTTCCGACCCGGCTTCATTCAATGCTGATGGATCAAATCCGGAACCCCTCCGTATCTTCCGACTAGATAGCTGACGAACAGATCGGAACCAGGATCGTGCTTCGCATAATCGCTCAAGGAAGACAAGGAGGAGTCTCCTTCGAGACCTCGTTTGGCCAGCCAAATCTCATCCTGCCTCAGCAGATCCAGATCCATCAGCAATGCATCGTGCGCCGTAACAATCAATTGAGATCTGCAGGACTCTGCACGATCTTCCAGAAACGATTCAACAAGTTGCTTTACAACAAGAGTATGCAGGCTTCTGTCGATCTCGTCGATGATGCAAACGCGATTGCTTTTTTCAGAACGAAATCCGGAAAAAATCGGCATGACGTCGATCAATCGCAACGTTCCCGAGGACTCCAGGGCCAGATCGAAAAACACGCGATCTCCCTTGGAATCGTGATGCACCGCACAAAGTTTCCTTGCTGATAATTGTCCATTGTTGTTGTTCACAATGTATTTTTCGTGAAGCGAGCGCGTGGCGGATATGGCCTCTCCGCTTGAAATGGCTCTTCTCAGACTGGATTTAAAATGATCGGGAAATTCAGAATCGAAAGGAACATCCTGGTAGGCCAGGCTTGAAACACCGGTATCAAGTCCGTTGAGCATGGATTGCAGGCTATCCTGATCCAACGAGACGATATCCCTGAATATGGAACCAGGATAGATGACTAGAAGACAATCCCTGAACCAGTTGTACACTCCTGCGTACCAATCGAAATTCAGGTTGACTGTATTGCTTAGAAACAGCTGGTTGTCCCTCGTGGCCCTGTGCACAAACACCATGCTTTTTCTTTCCTCATTGTCTTCAGTCCCGGACAATTCTATCTCCTTTCCCTTCTTTCTATGAAACAGAAGAGTTTCTGTGTTGTCTGGATGGGTTTTCCTCAGTCTTTCCTCCAGGACATGGCGATCGTTGACGACAATCTTGTAATCGTAGATCAAATCGTCCACGATTATTGCGATCGAGAATTCCGATGGCCTGCTTTCACGGCAATCCGGATCCAAAACGAATCTTTCGACTGGAATGGGCATGCCTGGCTGAATGTGCTCCAAGACCAGACTCCTGACGAAGTCCAATGCCTTAACGAAATTCGTCTTGCCGGAAGCATTGCCGCCAAACAGCGCTGCAACGGGAAGAAAGCGCTCCGTGCAGGCAGTAGACCTGTAAAGCCTGTCGCCATGCCTGTCGTCCTCGGTTGCGACCATTGAAAACTTGTTTCGGTCCTTGAACGACATCCAATTCCTGAAATTGAACTCAACCAGCACTTTGCTTGCACCTATGATCCGATTAATACAACCTGACCTGATACAGAACCATGCATTCTGTCCACCCCTCTGTCCTTCAATTCACGAAACACAGCTTTACTCCCGCTCCAGTCATCCGCTCATCTGTCCTCGAGTCGATTGCTGCAGTTGAGCAGCCGGACTTCCGTTTCCTCCAGGGAAGCGCTAAGAGGATTCGGGAAAGTACAGATCCACCTGCTCGCCTGGATAGACCTCCAGCTGGGGAGGCAGGGCGAGCAGAACTGGGACTCCCGATTCGTCTTCTGATGCGTCCTCCCATGCCGAGCCCATGGAGACCACCCGGGCCATTCCCTCCCTGCGGTCCCTTCCCCGGGTGACAACCCGCACCATGGAGCCCTCCTCCAGTTTCTTCCGCACTGCGGGATCCACTCGGGCCATCAGCTCGCTGGACACTTCCTGGGTGACGGTGAAGAGAGGATGCCCGCGCATCACACGCTGTCCCGCCACCCCGTCGAGACGGGTGATCCGTCCCGAGATGGGGGAATGCAGGATCCTCTGGCTGTGGCGCAGCCCCAGCTGGCGGTCGAGCTGCTCCCTGGCTTCCTCAAGTTCCGGATCCTGATCCGCCGGCCCGGCGTGCGTCAGATCCAGCAGGGAGTCTCCCAGTTCCCGGATCAGGCGCTCCGATTCCTGGACTTCGGCCTCCAGGCTCTCCAGGCTCTTGCGCGAGAACTCGTACTCGTCGATGGAGATCAGCTCCTCCTCGAAGAGGCGGCGGTTGCGATCCGTCACGCTGCGGGCCCGCTCCAGCTGGACCCGGGCCGAGGCCAGGGCCACCTGGTGCTCGAACCACTCGAGCCGGAGGCGCTGGAACTCCAGCGAGTAGCGCCTCTCCTCCCTTCCCGGATCCTGCTCCAGACGGATCTGGTCAAGCCGCAGCCGGATCAGATCCGGATCCGCTTGCAGGTCGTCCGGCTCCAGCGCCATGACGGGATCCCCTTCCTGGACCGGGTCGAAGAGGGAGACCGGCAGGGAGGCGATGATTCCGTCGATGGGGGCCACGATCTCGACGCGCTGGGCCATGGCCCTGCCAACGACCGACGGCGGGACCACCGAGTCCTTCCAAAGGAAGATCACCAGGACCAGGACCAGGAGAAACACCAGGGGGGGCAGCCCCCGGATTCGGAGCTCCCGCAGCAGGAGGCGGCTCGGGATGGGAACCGGTCTTCGGGCGGCCATCGCTACACCTCGGCTTCGGATTCGGC
Source organism: Limisphaerales bacterium (assembly GCA_965221075.1). Lineage (GTDB taxonomy): Bacteria > Verrucomicrobiota > Verrucomicrobiia > Limisphaerales > AAA164-E04 > UBA2970. The sequence continues at coordinate 843,899 of OZ244865.1, read as the reverse complement.
CGGAAGCCCCGTCACCCGAGACACCCCTGGCTGCTGCTGCAGCTCGGCTACGAGCTTGTGGAGGGTGGAGGGATCCCTCATCAGCAGACGCCAGGAAAGGTCCATCCCTTCCTCGGTCTGCCGCATCCTCTGGCCGGCCTCGGCGACCCGCAGGGCGTACAGATCCAGCAGGGAGCGGACTTCCTTGATCTGCGAGATGGGAAGCGACCAGCGAAGGTTGAGGATGACGTCGTAGCGATGCCGGGAACCGAAGGAGGTCCAGTGGAGATAGAGCAGGATCAAGGAGACGACGCCGGTTCCAAGAACCGCGGTAGTGAACTTGAGCGTGCCGCAGGCCATCCCGATGACGATCACCGCCAGCACATAGGCCGTGTCCAGGGTGTCGCGGAGAATGTTGCGGAAGCGGACGATGGCGAAGACCGCCATCAGCCCAAAGGCGGTGATCAGGTTTTTGTGGAGCACCATCATCACCACCGACACGATCACCGCCATGACCACCAGGGAGCTTACGAAGGAGCGGGAGTAGGAAAGGCCGCTGTGGGTCGCCATGTAGACCCAGGCGACGGCCTGCCCGCACAGGAAGGCCATCAGGATGGCCAGAAGAATCGTCCCCGCCTCCATCGGAGGCGTGCCGAAGTCGCCGTAGAGCAAGCTTTCCATGCCCTCTCCTTCTAGTGGTATGCAGCCACAAGCCTCTCCCTCCTGTCCAGATGGGCACGGGGGGAGAGCGTCGCAGGCCCGTTGGCACGGCCCCCGGAGCGCCTGCCTCCCGGCTCCAGCCCCATCAAGGTCGCTCCGTCCACGTACTTGGCCGCCCCGCAGCGGATCAGTCCGTGGGTGCGGACCAGCTGGGCGAACCACCCGGGATAGGTTCCGGTGAACTTGAGCTCCACCACCACATGGCTGCCGAAGACCCGGACCGGATCGGCCATCCGGGTGTCGAGGCAGCCCGAGGGCTCCGGCTCGCAGAGCACATCCCGGTCGAGGGTCACCCGGACAGAACGGTCCGAGGGGCTGATCCACGCCTCTCGCCGGTAGGCCACATGGGCCACCGGACGGGCCCCGATGCGGGAGACAATCCGGCAGAAGTCCTCCAGGACGCCCGGCTGGGATTCCGAACCGGGCACCCGGTCCTCGTCGCCGGGCAGCTGGCCCGCCAGCACATCATCCACCGCGCCAGGGAGGATTCCGCACCTCTTCTTGAAGATGCAGTTGTCGGTGCGCCGCTTGATCTCCAGGAACACCGGCGCTTCGGGACCGTCGTGGTAGAACCTGAGCCTGAGCTTGTAGCGGTCCCGGTCCCCGTTGATGGTCGACTGGCAGAGAGCCAGTCCGGGAGAGTCCAGGTAGAGGCTGTGGACCGGGTACGAGAGATCCGGCATTCGGGCGCCGAAACCGTCGAGCTCCAGGTGTCCCTGCACGAACTCCCGGATGCTCCGTGCGGCTGGCTCGTGGACCAGGTACTTGAATTCGAATCGCTGCTTCTGCAAAGGACGGTTCAGCCTTCCTCCGCCAGCAGGGAGGGACCGTTCCCGCCGCACGGAACGCCTAGACTAGGCGAAAAGGCCATCGCCGGACAAGAACGCAACCCCTGGTCTCCTGCTACCTTCCCAGCTCCTCGGCCACGGCGTTGAGTCCCGCCACCAGCCGCTCGGCCCTCTCCCGGGATATTCGGGGGGTGAAGCGGAGGACGCCGTCGTCGATGCCTCGGTCCATCACCGGAGCCGCCAGCCAGACGCCCTCGGGAATGAAGGCGTGGATGGCCAGATGGCGGTTGCGGAACCGGTGGGTGGCGTTCTGCAGCAGGCCGGCGCCTCGCCGGTCGAACCGGATCCGCACCTGGAAGCCGCCCACAACCTCCTCGATGGAGGCCTCCTCGACATGCCCCTCGTCGAGGAACGGCTCGTCGGCAACCGCGATGCGCAGGTCCGACTCCTGGTAGAGGGGAACGAACCGATGGCGCTCGGAGCTGTCGGGATTGATTCCCAGGAAGAACCGGATGGCGCTCAGCTCCTGCGGCTTCTTGCCGGTGGCGCATCCGAAGGCGAGGAGCAGGAAGAACGGAATTGCGAATCTCATGGTTCCAATGTAGGAACGTCCAGCAGCGACAGTTCTCTTGCCCAGATCATGGCCCAGCAACACAACAAGGTGCAGAAGCGCCAGCGCCGCAGCCGCTATCTCAAGCGCAGGAAGCTCGCCGCCCGGGCCCAGGAAGCCAGGCCCGAGCCCGAATCCGCCTCCGGAACCAAGCCCGGCACCTGAAGCCGGCCCGAGGGGCCCGGGGGGGAGTTCCTCACCCGCCGGATCCGCCACCGCCTTCCCTCCCTGGCCCACTCCAGCTCGAGCGGCTGCCTCTCCCGCTCCAGGCGATCCTCCACCCAGACGGTGGCCCTGGCCTGGACCCGCACCCGCCCCTCCCCCGCCTCCTCGATCCGCAGGGGCTCGAGACTGACCCGGAGCCTGCTCCACGAGGAACGCGCCTGGGCCGCCGCACGCCGCACCTCGCCGCGCCCTTCCAGCCGCACTTCCCGGGAGCCTCCCGCCACCGCCACCGAGGCGTTGGTGGCGAAGAAGCCGGCAACGGCCTGGATGCCGGCGATCCGCCCGATCATCCCTCCTTCCTCGTAGGTAAGGGCCCGGGCCAGGCTCTCCATCCGCCGCTCCACCTCCCGCACCGGATCTCCTTCCCGGAGAAGCCAGAGCGCGCCTCCCGCAGCCAGGGCCAGGATTGCCAGGAGCGCCGCCTTCCTCATCGCTCCTCCATCCTAGCCCAGGGCTCCCCCTGCGAAAAGGGCGCCCTGCATCCTCCCGGATTGACAGGGCGGGCCCTGCCGGCTCTCCTGTGTCCGGGCATGGGAACCTGCAGGACAGCCTCCGGCAAGGAGACGCATCCCTGGAAACCTCTTCGCTGAGGGCCAGAAGGCTTCCCTTCTCCTCCCTCCCTACCCCTTCCCCGATGGCGTCTGATCCCCTCTTCGATTCGATACCCGGATCGGTGACCGCTCCTGCCGGCTTCCGCGCCTGGGGGGAGTCCTGCCGGATCAAGGGAGGCGGCGGCGAGCGTCCCGATCTGGCTCTCGTGGTGGCCGACCGGCCGGGCCCCTTCGCCGGAACCTTCACCACCAACCGCGTCTGCGCGGCGCCGGTCCGTTCCTGCATGGAGCGGATGGGCCGCCCGGCAGGGGCCATCGTGGCCAACTCCGGAAACGCCAACGCCTGCACCGGGGAGCAGGGCCGCCGGGACGCCGAGGAGATGGCCCGGCGGGCCGCCCGGTCGCTGGACCTGGAGCCGGCCCAGGTGCTGCCCGCCTCCACCGGGAGGATCGGCGTGCCCCTCCCCATGGAGCGGATCCTCCCCGGAATCGAGAGGGCAGCCGCCACCCTCACCGGCCGGGAGGAGGGAGGCCGCCGGGCGGCCCTGGCCATCATGACCAGCGACACCGTGCCCAAGGAGGCGGCCCTGGAGGTGCGGGCCGCCGGCAGCCGGTTCCGCATCGGGGGAATCGCCAAGGGGGCGGGAATGATCGCTCCCTCCATGCACCGTGAAGGACCTCTTCACGCCACCATGCTGGCCTTCCTGACCACCGATCTGGCGGTGGAGCCCTCCCTGCTTCAGGAAGCCCTGGACGGGGCCGTCTCCCTCGGCTTCAACCGGATCTCGGTGGACGGGGACACCAGCACCAACGACACCGTTCTCCTGCTCTCCACGCCCGGCGAGAGCCCGGTCCGCTCCCCCGATTCCCCCCTCTACCAGGCCTTCCGCCAGGCCCTGGAGCGGATCTGCGAGGATCTGGCCGGAAAGATCGTCTCCGACGGCGAGGGAACCTCGCGGGTGGCTAGGGTGGTGGTGGAGGGGGCGCTGGATTCCCACCAGGCCCGGAAGGCGGCCCTGGCTGTGGCCAACAGCCAGCTGGTCAAGGCCAGCTGGGCCGGAGGGGATCCCAACTGGGGACGCGTCATGGCGGCCCTGGGAGCGTCGGGAGCGAGGCTGGAGGAGGGCGCCGTGGACCTCGCCTACAGCAACGGATCCAGCCCCGAGCCCCTCCCGGCGCTCCGGGCGGGGACTCCCTGCGGCACTCCCTTCGAGGACCTATGCGATCGGGTGGCGGCCCGCGAGTTCACCCTGCACATCGATCTCAACCAGGGCGAGGGCTCCTGCACCCGGATCGCCTGCGATCTGACCCAGGAATACGTCCGATTCAACCAGGGGGACACATCGGATCCGGCATCCATGGGAGGATAGACTGGCGGTGCAGGAGCTCATCGACAAGGCGGCCGTCCTGCTGGAGGCGCTTCCCTACATCCAGCGCTTCCAGGGCTCCTCGTTCGTGATCAAGTACGGGGGCAGCTTCATGGACTCCCCCGACCCCGACATCCGCAACGGGCTGGCCCGGGACATCGTGTTCCTGCGCGCGGTGGGCATCGACACCATCGTCCTCCACGGAGGGGGAAAGGCGATCAGCAGGGCCATGAGGGAGGAGGGGCTCGAGCCGAGGTTCGTGCACGGGCAACGGGTGACCGACGCACCCCTGGCGGAGCTGGTGGACCGGGTGCTCTCCCTCCAGGTCAATCCCGAGGTCGTCTCCCGCATCGCCTCGCTGGGCGGCGATGCGGTGGGATTGCCCGGCAGGCGGATCTTCGGCTGCCGCAGGAAACGCGCCGCCGCTCCCGACGGCTCCCCCCTGGACCTGGGCCTGGTGGGCGAGATCGTCTCGGTCGACCGGCAGGCCGTCCAGCAGGCCGTCGGGGCGGGCCGGATCCCGGTGATCAGCCCCACCGCCCGGGACGCGGAGGGACGCCTGCACAACTGCAACGCCGACGCGGTCGCGGCCCAGCTGGCGATCGCCCTCGAGGCGCGCCGGCTGGTGTTCGTGAGCGACGTTCCGGGGCTGATGGAGGATGCCGGCCGGCCCGAGACCCTGATCCCCGTGGCCAGCACGCGGCGGGTCGAGGAGCTGAAGGCCGGGTCGGCGATCGGCGAGGGCATGATCCCCAAGGTGGAGAGCGCCCTGCAGGCCATCGGCGCGGGAGTGTCCAAGGTCTCGATGGTCGACGGGAGGATCCCCCACGCGGTGCTGCTGGAGATATTCACCGACAGGGGCGTGGGCACCCAGATCGTGCCATGAGCGGGACCCGGGAGCTCTTCCAGAGGCATGTCCTGGGGAACTACGGGCGCCTCGACACCGAGCTGGCCCGGGGAGAGGGCGCCAGGGTCTGGGACGTCCAGGGGCGCAGCTACCTGGACATGGGAGCGGGGATCGCGGTCTGCTGCCTGGGGCACTCCCATCCGGCCCTCTCCGAGGCCGTCGCCAGGCAGGCCGGGATCCTGACGCACGTCTCCAACCTCTACTACCACCGCCTGCAGGGGGAGCTGGCCCGGCGGCTGGCCGAGGGGATCGGCCCGGGAGCCTGCTTCTTCTGCAACAGCGGGGCCGAGGCCAACGAGGCCGCCTTCAAGCTGGCCCGGCGGGCCGGCCATGCCGAGGGCCGCTTCGAGATCCTCTCCTGCCGGCGGTCCTTCCACGGACGGACCCTGGCCTGCGTCTCGGCCACCGGGCAGGACAAGGCCAAGGAGGGCTTCGGCCCCCTGGTCCCGGGATTCCGGCATGTGCCCTTCAACGACCTCGAGGCCATGGAGGCGGCCGTCAGCCCCTCCACCATCGCGGTGGTGATCGAGGGGATCCAGGGCGAGGGAGGGATCCACCCGGCGCGGCCCGGATACCTCTCGGGCCTGCGCTCCCTCTGCGACAGGCACGGCCTGCTGCTCCTCTTCGACGGCGTCCAGTGCGGCCACTTCCGGACCGGAAGGTTCCAGAGCTACCAGAGGATCCTGGAGGGCCTGCCCCAGGAAGGGGGCTTCCTCCCCGACGCTGTGTCCATGGCCAAGTCGATGGGCGGAGGCTTTCCCATGGGAGCCCTCTGGATCCGGGAGGACCGGACCCGCCTGCTGGGCCCGGGATCCCACGGCACCACCTACGGGGGCAGCCCCCTGGCCTGCGCCGCCGCGCTGGCGGTCCTCGACGAGATCGAGGCCTCGCAGCTGGACCGGAAGGCCCGGGAGACGGGGCGGATCCTGAAGTCTCTGCTGGAAGGCCTGCAGGAGAGGCATCCCGGCTGCGTGAAGGAGATCCGGGGCCTGGGCCTGATGATCGGGATCGAGTTCCACGACGGCCTTCCCGGACTGCCGGAGGAAGGCGTCACGTCCCTCGAGCTGGAGAAGGCACTGCGCCAGGAAGGCCTGCTGCTCGTTCCCGCGGGTCCCAGCACCCTCCGGATGCTCCCTCCTCTCAACCTCGGCGAGGAGGAGGCCGCCCAGGCAGTGGAAATCCTGGAGCAGGTCCTCCGGCGCATCGCTCCATGAAGCATCTCCTCAGCCTGTCCGGCCTGCAGCCGGAGGACTACGTCTCCATCCTGGACCGGGCCCGGCGCCACAAGGCGCTCCGGGGCCGTCCCGCCGAGCGTCCCCTGGAAGGCCAGTGCTGGGGGCTGATCTTCTCCAAGTCCTCCACCCGCACCCGGGTCTCCTTCGAAGTGGGGATCAGGGAGCTGGGGGGGAAGGCGATCTTCCTCAACACGGGAGAGCTGCAGACCGGCCGGGGAGAGCCGGTGAAGGACACCGCCCGGGTGCTGGGAAGGATGATCCACGGGGCGGTGATCCGGACCTCGTCGCACCAGGACGTCGTGGACTTCGCACGCTACGGGCGGATCCCCACCATCAACGCTCTGACCGACCAGGAGCACCCCTGCCAGATCCTCGCCGATCTGATGACCATCCAGGAGAAGCTGGGTTCCTGGGAAGGACGCAAGGTCTGCTTCGTCGGGGACGGATCCTGCAATGTCGCCACCTCGTGGATCCAGGCGGCCTCCAGGCTCCGCTTCCTACTGCGCATCGCCGCTCCCCGCGGCTACTGGCCCTCGGACGAGCTGCGGCAGCGGGCCGGAGAGTCGCTCCAGCTGACCGAGGACACGGCCCAGGCGGCCCGGGGAGCGGATGTCCTGTACACCGACGTCTGGGTGTCGATGGGCATGGAGGCCCAGGCGCAGGAGAGGATGGAGCGGCTGCAGGCATACCAGATCGGATCCGAGGCGGTCTCCCTGGCCTCCCCCTCGGTCCTGGTGATGCACTGCCTTCCGGCCTACCGCGGCAGGGAGATCACCGAGGAAGTGCTGGAGTCCCACCAGCGGACCATCTTCGATCAGGCCGAGAACAGGCTCCACGCCCAGAAGGGCGTCCTCGACTGGATGGCCGGACCGCCATCGTCCGGATGATGCGTCCGCTTGCGGCGAGCCGTCCGTTCCAGGGTCTCCCCGCCCTGTCCGGATCCGGGAACGCGGCCGCCAGAAGGCGGCGATGGATGCATCCATCGCTGGCGATTGGACGGATGGGGAGAGGATGGCGTTTTTCTCCGCCCGCCCCGTTCCTGTCTTCCCCCGGCCCTGCGAACAACGAAAGCCAGGGAGAACTGGTCCGGAATGGCCGGATCGGACCGGCCGAGACGGGCGGCTGGCCCCGCGCCCGCCTTCTCCCAGCCGGGCGTTCCGCGACGATCGGCGGCTTGCGCACGGCAGCAGCGGAGGGTCGCCAAGTCTCGGCCATGGCCATCCGGCATCCCGGACTGCCTCCCCGTCCGATGTTCCGCGGCATGGGACGGCTTCCCTGATCCTCTGCCAGGCCCCCTGCTCCGGAGCTCCCGCAAGAAACAGGAGAATCCGCCGGCCAAGGGCCATGCAGGGACATCGGCGTCCCGGGATCCGGAAGCGGCTTCCAGGTTCCGCCGGCACAGGCCTGGCGGCTTCCCGACGCGCCGGAGGCGGCCCTCCGGAACCGGCAGCGAAGGATCCGTCGCGGGCGAAAGAGTTTGCCCGGTCCCCTTCCGCGCCGAAACATGGACGGGATGAACTCCGGGGTGATCGTCGCGGCGGGACGGGGCGCCCGCATGGGTTCCGACAAGCTGTTCCTGCAGGTGGCGGGCCTTCCCCTGGTCGCCCACAGCTGGAAGCGCCTGGAGGAGTCCCCCATGGTGGATGAGGTGATCCTGGTCGTCTCTCCGCAGCGCCGGAGCGCCTACCAGGAGCTGGCCGGCCGGATCGGGGCCAGGAAGCCCTGGCGGCTGGTGGAGGGGGGGGAGCTGCGCCGCGACTCGGTCTGGAACGGCCTGGAGGCCACCTGTCCCGAGGCCGGCCTGGTCGCCGTCCACGACGGCGCCCGGCCCTGCCTGACCCGGGAGACGCTGGAGAGGACCTTCCGGGCGGCGGCCAGGACCGGCGCCGCGGCGGCCGCCGCCCCGGTGAGCAGCACCCTGAAGCGCGCCGACTCCGAGGGCCGGATCGAGGGGAGCGTGGACCGCTCCGGGCTCTGGGCGGTGGAGACCCCGCAGATCGTGCGCCGCCCGATCCTCCGCAAGGCGCTGGAAGCGGCCATCGAGGCCGGAGAGGCGGTCACCGACGAAGCCTCCGCCTGCGCCCTGATCGGCCAGGAAGTGGTAGTGGTAGGAGGCGGCGGACCCAACCCCAAGGTCACCTATCCCGCCGACCTACCCTTCGTCGAATGGATCCTCTCCCGCCAGTGAGCCGGGGAGCGGTTGCCGGGCCGGCGCGCCCGCCGGTCCGGGGCCTGCCCGATGGAGTGCGCCCCCTTGCAGGAGGCGCTGCCGTGCGCTAGCCTCGAACCCCGGTCCGCGCTGCCCGAAACACGATGAATTCCAACCGCCGGAAGATCCTCTTCTCCTCCCTGGTTCTGGTCCTCGGCCTTAACCTGATCTTCGGCGCCCTCAACTTCGGCCACTCCGAGGCGGCGGACGCCGACGACAATCCCTACCGGAACTTCGAGGTGTTCAGCCAGGTGCTGGGCCAGGTGCGCGAGAACCATGTGGACCGCGACAAGCTGTCCTACGAGCTGCTCATCCGCAACGCCCTGCGGGGGATGCTCGGATCGCTGGATCCCCACAGCGAGTACATGGATCCCCCCAAGTACACCCGGCTCCTGGCCGACACCGAAGGGGCCTTCGGGGGGGTGGGCGTGGTGGTCGGCATGCGCGAGGACTACCTCACGGTGATCGCCCCCATCGCCGGCACCCCCGCCTTCCGGGCCGGGATGATCGCCGGAGACAGGATCGTCCGCATCGAGAACCGGACGGCCCGTAACGTCACCTTCCAGGAAGCGGTGGAGCTGATGCGCGGCCAGCCCGGAACCAAGGTCCGCATGACCCTCTTCCGTCCCTCGACCGGAGAGAGCCGGGAGGTCGAGATCGTCCGGGAGCGGATAGAGATCGAGATGGTCAAGGACCTGCAGGGAGGGACCGGCTTCCCCCTGGGGGAGGACTCGATCGGCTACGTCAGGATCACCAAGTTCGGGGAGAAGACCGGAGCCGAGCTGGAGAAGGCTCTGGAGCGGCTCCGGGATCAGGGGATGGAGTCGCTGATCCTCGATCTGCGCGACAACCCCGGAGGACTCCTCGACCAGGCGGTGGAGGTGGCGGGACTGTTCCTGGAGCGGGGGCAGATGGTGGTCTACACCAAGGGGCAGAAGCCAGCCAGCCACACGGTGCGCGAGGCCCGGGCGGAGGATCCCCTGCTCGACCTTCCCATGGTGGTGCTGGTCAACCAGGGCAGCGCCAGCGCCTCCGAGATCGTGGCCGGATGCCTGCAGGACCTCAAGCGGGCGGTGATCATCGGGGACACCACCTTCGGAAAGGGATCGGTCCAGAGCATCCTGCCGCAGCGCGACGGCTCGGCCCTGCGGCTGACCACCGCCCGGTACTACACCCCCAGCTCCAGGGTGATCGAGAACCAGGGAATCACGCCGGACATACTGGTGCCGGTGACCCTGGAGCAGCAGGAAGCCCTGAACTACCAGCAGGTGGCGGGCGGAGTGGACGGCTTCCCCGATCTCCCCGCCGAGACCCGGGAGCGGATCCGCAACACCCGGGACGTCGCCTTGGACCGGGCCCGGGATCTCCTCAAGGCCATCAGCCTGCATGCCCAGCGCAGCCGGAGCCGGGAGGCCGAAGCGGCCAGCCACTGAGGGATCGGGAAGGCTTCCCTGCCTGGTCGCCCTGGAGACCAGCTGCGACGAGACCTCGGTCGCGGTGCTTCGTGGAGACCGGGTGGCCTCCTCGGTGGTCGCCTCGCAAACCCCGGTCCACGCCGTCCATGGCGGGGTGGTTCCGGAGCTGGCGGCCCGCGCCCATCTGGGCAGCCTGGCGCCGGCGCTCCGCCAGGCGCTGGAAGAGGCGGAGCTGGAACCCGGGGGAATCGACGCGGTGGCGGCCACCCGGGGCCCGGGCCTCCCCCCGGCCCTGATGATCGGATGGCGCTGCGCCCAGGGCCTGGCCCAGGCGCTGGAAGTCCCCCTGGTTCCCGTCCACCACCACGAGGCCCACCTCTACTCCCCGTGGATCTCGGGGCCTCCCTACCGCCTGGATCGCGGGAGCTTCGCTCCCTCGGTCTCCCTGGTGGCCAGCGGAGGCCACACCCTGCTGGCCCGGGTCGACGCTCCCCTGGACCACTGCCTGCTGGGAGGCACCCTGGACGACGCCGCGGGGGAATGCTTCGACAAGACCGCGCGCCTGCTGGGGCTTCCCTACCCGGGGGGAGCCGAGATGGATCGCCTGGCGAAGCAGGGGGATCCCGGCCGCTTCGTCTTCCCCCGTCCCCTGCTCCGGGACGGAACCGACCGCTTCTCCTTCAGCGGACTGAAGACCTCGGTCCTCTACTTCCTGGAGAAAAATCCCCGGACGGCCGGGGATCCGGCCGCCCGGGCCGATCTCTGCGCCGGCATCCAGGCGGCCATCGTCGAGGTGCTGGCCACCAAGCTGGTGACTGCCGCCCTGAGGTGCGGAGCGGGCACGGCGACCGCCTCGGGCGGGGTCGCCTGCAACTCCGCCCTGCGCTCCGAACTGCGCCGGATGTGCCGGGAGAAGGGGCTGGGGCTCAGGCTGGCTCCCCCCGCCCTGTGCACCGACAACGCCGCCATGGTGGCCGTCCTGGCCCGGCTCCATCTCGACGCCGGGCGCGCCTGTCCCGTCGACGACCTGGACATCGACCCGGGCTGGCAGCTTCCCTCCCGGGGCAGCCGGGCCCCGGGCCCGGAGCCGGCGCCCTGACCGCGGCGGCCGCGGCCGGCATGGCGAGGCTTGAAAGCCTGGCGGGGATCCGGTAGTGTCAGCCTGCACCCAGCGCATGACATCCTCTCCGGGAATCCTCCTTGCCGTCCTGGCGGCGGCCGCCGCCGGGACGGGGCCCGAGGGCGAGGAGAGGCTGGAGGATATCTTCGCCCGGGACCTCTACCCGCTGCTGCTTCGCGGGGGCGAGGCGGGATGCGTCGGGTGCCACGACCCCTCCACCAGCTCCGATCTGGCGTTCGTCGGCGACGCTCGCAGCGACCTGCTGATGCTGCGCTCGGGAGGCTGGCTGGATCCCGGACGCCCCGACGGCCTGCTCGACCGCCTCTCGGCCGGCGATCCCAAGCGCCGCATGCCCAGGGGAGAGGAGGCCGTCCCCTGGACCGAGGAGGAGATCGGGCTCCTGCGGCGGTTCATGAAGCGGGCGCACGCTCCCGGCGATGTCGACGACGAGAGCTTCCCGGCCTCCCTGCTGGCCCCCTACCTCGGGGAGCCGGCCACGGCGGGGGCCGACACCCAGTTCCTCACCTTCACCCAGCTGAAGGGAAAGGTGGCGGTCCTCTTCGGCGACGACTGGGTGCGGGGAGGCAGGGACCGCTTCCAGGAGAACATCGCCCTCTTCGGGGGAGCGGACTTCCAGACCCGCTTCGCCGAGTCGTCGTCGGCCTCCTCGGGGTACATGGCCGCCCTGCAGGAGATGGCGGCCGATGTCTCCGAGAACGCCTACCACCGGCAGCAGGGCCCCTTCGCTCCCCCCTTCGCGCGCCTGGCGCGGGAGGGCAGGCGGGAGGAGGCCCGGGATCTGCTCTTCGACCGCATCCTGCTGCGCGGGCCGCTGCCCGGGGAACGGAAGTCCAGCCTGGCGCTGCTGGACCGCCTGGCGGAGGAAGCCGACGTGCTGCGCAGCCGCCCGAGCCGGCTGGCCTTCCTCCTGGAGGCCGCCGATCCCCAAACCGGATGGACCGCCTCCCAGGTGGTGGACCTTCCGGTGATCCCCTCGCCGCTGTCAGTCTCGCAGCGCTGGCTCGACCTGGAAGGGGAAGGCAGGGAGCGGGCCCGCCACGACCTGGAGGGGACGTTCCTGCTGCGCCCGGGGAGCCCGGGGCAGAAGCTGGTGATCCACGCCCTGGAGGCGGGGGGCCCGATCTCCTTCGCCGGCTGCCTGATCGAGCACGAGGAGGGGCTCGCGGTGGAGTGGATCGCCCCGGACTCCCCCCGGATCGGGCTGGAGGGAGGGTGGCGCTCCAGCGGCGGCGCGGGCTACCCCAGCGTCGAGCAGGCGGAGGAGGACGGCCAGAGCGCCCGCATCGTCGTCCCCCTCGATCCGCAGAGGGAGGGCCCCCACCGGATCTCGATCTACAGCCGCCCCCGGAACCCCGCCGCCCGCCACGCCCTGGCCGAGATCCACCACCATGGGGCCCCGGGCGAGGCCGCGGCGCGCTCCTTCGGGCCCGAGCGGCGCGAGGGGGCCGTCCATTTCGCCTTCGACAACCGCGACGACACCGAGCCCTACCTCGACTTCGCCCCCGCCTTCCGCTTCGGCCCCGAGGACCACGCCGAGATCCACAACGGAGGCACCCGGGGCAAGGTGGCGGTGGGCCCCCTCTCCTTCCGGCGCCTCGCCGACGGACGCTCCTTCGAGGTGGACACCAAGGAGGCCGAGGGCTACGGCCAGTGGTCCCCCTTCCGGGCCGTCTCCTTCAACGCCTACAACGCCCGGGGGACCCGGGTGGAGGACCAGAACAAGCGCAAGGGGGAGCTGAGCCTGCGCTACTTCCCCCGGACCAGGGAGAAGGAGGGATGGACCCCCGGCGATCTCCTCTCCCTGAGGCTCTACTTCCCCGGCAAGCGCGACCACGCCCCGCGCACCCCCCTGGTGGTGCGCGCCAGCGCCTCCTCCCCGATCCTGCGCCTGGAGCGCCCCGTGCGCCTGCCGGTGGGCGGCGTCGCGGCCATGGACGCCTCGGAGTCGTTCACCTCGCAGGGCTCCTCCCTGGAGTTCCGCTGGCGGCAGCTGGCCGGAACGCCGGTGGAGCTGTCGGCGGAGGAGCCGCGCCAGGAGTTCGTGGTGCCCCGGCGCGACCCGGCCTACGAGGGCTGGCTGGCGCTGGCCCAGGGGCTGGTGCGGCATCCGGACTTCCTGTTCACCCGGGCCCCCTCGCTGGACCGGCTGGAGGAGGGTCCCGGCCGGCGCAGCCTGCAGCTCTCCCGCCTGGCCCTGGACCTGGCCGGACGCCCTCCCACCCCCCGGGAGCGGGAGCGCTTCGCCCGGGAGGGGGCCTGGGAGGAGGCGGTGGACCACTACCTGGAGAGCCAGGACTTCAGGGACTTCTACTTCCACCGCATCCGCCTCTACCTGGAGAGCCAGGGGAGCCCGGCGGAGGACGAGCCGGTGCGGCTCTGGTGCCACGTGGCCTTCAACGACCGGCCCTTCCAGGAGATCCTCACCGCGGACTACACGGTGGACCCCTCCTGGGAGCGGACCGGGCGCCCCGCCTACCACGGAAGGACCGGCCTGCTGACCACCCCGGGCTTCATCCAGGGCAAGCCGGGCCTCCCCCACTACAACTACGCCGCCCAGGTGAGCATGCTCTTCCTGGGCTACCGCTACGAGGTGCCGGCCGAGATCGTCGAGCAGCGGGAGGGCGTCACCGCCCTGGGGACCACCGATCCCGCCTCCACCTGCTACAGCTGCCACAAGATCCTCACCCCCCTGGCCTTCCAGCGCAGCTTCTGGACCGACCAGGGCCGGTACCGCCGCCACGATCCCTACGGGCTCCCGGTGGAGGCCAGCGACCAGGGCCTGGTGGGGGACTACCCCTTCCCGGGCGAGGGGATGGAGGCCTTCGCCCTGCAGGCGGCCCGCAAGGAGCGCTTCGTGCGCACCATGATCAACACGCACTTCAGCTTCCTGTTCGGGCGGGACATGAGGCACCTGACCGACGAGCGGGCCCTCTACCGGCACCTGTGGGAACGGGTGCGCGACGACGGCTACGCCATCCGGTCCCTGATCCGGGCCATCGCCGTCCACCCCCTCTACCGCCAAGGGCGCATGCCCCCCTCCGCTCCCCCGGCCGACGCTCCGACAGCCACCCCATGACCAATCCCGCCCCCTGCCAGGTAGGCTCCCGGATCCAGCTCGGGGCCGGCGCCGGCCCCCCCGCCCTGCTGCCCCGCCGCGGCTTCCTGCAGCGGGCCGCCCTGGGCGCCGGATCCCTCACCTGCCTCGACTTCCTGCGCTACTTCTCGCTCCAGGGATCCCCGGCGGGGGCGAAGGCGGAGGGCATCGCCCGGGACGCGGCCCGGGCCGGCGACCGGGCCCGCTTCCTGACCTACTGGTACCTGGAGGGCGGCTGGTGCGGCTACGACATGTTCAACCCGGTGATGACCGACAACAACGTGGTCGAGCGCCTCGAGGACATCAGCAAGGAGCGCTACCGTATCCTGGAGTGGGGCCAGGAGGACTGGGGCATGGCCAGCCACGGGGGAATCCTCCACGGCTACCTGGCCAACGGGGGCCGGTCCCTGTTCGGGGACATGAGCGTGATCAGCTCCATGCACACCGGATCGGGGCACTCCCGCGACCGGCTCAAGATCCACATGGGGCACTACGACCTGCGCCAGACCGAGGAGCGACAGGAGGACGAGCGCTCGGTCACCCAGGCCTTCGCCGAGGTCCACGGCCAGCCCTTCCTGCTCCCCAGCCTCTCCTGGCACTGGTGGCTCTCCGACGGGGAGCTCAACGAGACCCAGTACCGGGGCCGCAGGGGCTACTACCACGGACTGGGGCCGGTGCACGCCCACACCATCTACGCCGGCACGCCGGCCAAGATGAAGCGGATCCTCGGCGCCGCCCGGGAGACGGCCCTGGACACGGTCAACCGGGCGGTCGAGTCCTTCCTGGAGGGCGCCGAGTCGAACTTCCTGTCGGACGACCACCTGGAGTCGGTCAAGAGCTACCACTCGGCCCGGGAGATCCACCGCCAGCTTTCGCAGCGGGGCGGCTCCCTGGAGGCCTCGGTGCTGGAGGGCCTCTTCGAGGACCGGCGGCTGCGGGAGCGCTTCCGGGTGGACCGGGAGGACGAGCTGACCACCTGGCGGAGCGTCAACGGGAACAAGGCCCGAAGCAAGTTCTCGCCCAACGTCAACGTGCAGGCGATGATGAGCTACGAAATGATGCGGGCGGGCCTCTCCTGCGCCTTCTTCATCGAGTCGCGCGACGTGCGCGGCTTCGACTCGCACCGCAACCGGAGCGCGCTCTGGTCCTCGGACGGCAAGACCCCCCGGGGCATGCCCAACCAGAAGGAGGCGATGGACCGGAACCTGTGGAGCCCCCTGCGGGCCTATGCCGAGCTGCTCAAGGAGACCGAGTGGCGCGGCACCGGCGAGTCCCTCTGGGACCGGACCCAGGTGGTGGTCACCTCCGAGTTCGGGCGCTCCCTCCACGGCAGCGTGGACGGCATCCGGCGCAAGAAGATCTCCGAGCAGCAGATGCGCAAGGAGATCGGGGGGCAGGACATCTGCGCCCACTGGAAGGTGACCTCGGCCGCCTTCCTGGGAGGCAGCGTCCGCGGCGGCGCCCAGTTCGGCAAGGTGGGCCAGCAGACCCTGATGGCCATCCCCATCCTCCCCGACGGCAGCCTGGATCCGGCCTACGACCCCATCTCGGGCCGGCTGCGGCCCGGAAGGGAGCGGAACCCCCGCTCCTTCGTCCCCAACCACGGGCACATCTACGCCACGGCCCTGGCCCTGGCCGGGATCGATCCCCGGGGCAAGGGCCGCAACCAGAGCCCTCCCCTGCCCTTCGTGGCGCGCAGGGCCTGATCCCCGCATGGAGCGGCTGTCCCGGGGATGGGCCGTCCTGGCCGCGCTCTGGGGGATCGCCCAGGCCCCGGCGGAGGAGATCCTGGGCATTCCCATGGTCCGGCTGCCCGCCGGAAGCTTCGTGATGGGGACCTCGGACCAGGACCGGGAGAGGCTGGAGGAGCTGGGCTGGTGGAGCCGCTTCCTGGCCGCCGAGCAGCCCGCCCGCCAGGTGGTCGTCAGCCGCCCCTTCCTGATCTCCCGCACCGAGATCACCGTGGCCCAGTGGGAGAGGACGATGGGCGGGCGCCACGAGCCGTCGGCGGCGAAGGACCCGGATCTTCCGGTAGACTCGGTGAGCTTCCGCGACGCCCAGGCCTTCCTGGCCGCCCTGAACAAGCGCGGCCAGGGGCGCTTCCGGCTGCCCACCGAGGCCGAATGGGAGTACGCCTGCCGGGCCGGCGGCTGGGGCCTCTACTTCGTGGGGGACCGCGGATGGCCGGTGGGTCCGGACCGCCTGGGCGAGTTCGCCTGGATGCGGGGGAACTCCGGGGGCCGGTCCCGGAAGGCGGGCGCCCTCCGCCCCAACGCCTGGGGCCTCCACGACATGGCGGGCAGCCTGTGGGAGTGGTGCTCCGACTACTACCACCCAGCCGCCTACCGGGAGCGGGGCGCCCGCGTCCTGGATCCGGCCGGCCAGGATCCCTTCCCCGAACGGGTGATGCGGGGCGGATGCTGGTTCCTCGAGGCCCGCTACCTGCGCTCGGCGCTGCGCAGCGGGCGCCGGGAGGAGGATCGCAGCCCCTACGCGGGCCTGCGGGTGGTGCGCGAGATCCCCGGGGAGTGAGCGGCGCTCCGGCGGCCGGGACCGAATCCCGGATCCGCAGCCTGCTCAAGGGGCTCTCCTGGAGGATGCTGGCCAGCTCGGCCACCTTCGCCATCGTCTACCTGGCCACCGGAGACGCCTCCCAGGCGGCCGAGTTCACCCTCTACGAGGCGGGCCTCAAGCTCCTCCTCTACTACCTGCACGAGCGGGCCTGGCTGATGCTGCCGCCCGGCTCGGTCCGCAGGCTCTGGCGGGGCCGGCCGGGAGGCTCCGAGTCGCATGCCCGCAGCCTGCTCAAGGGGCTCTCCTGGAGGATGCTCTCGATCCTGGCCACCCTGGCGCTGGGCTGGACGGTGCTGGAGCGGCGGGAGCTGGCGGGCAGGGTGGCCGCCGGCGAGTTCGCGGCCAAGGTGGTCCTCTACTACCTGCACGAGCGGCTCTGGCTGCGCCTGCCCCGGGGAGCCATCCGGCGGCGGCTCTCCCGCCGCGGGTAGCCTCGTCCGGCTGTCGCCGGCAGCGGGATCCGGCAGGCCGCCGCATCCCCCACGGACAGCCCCGTCCAGGCGGCCGATCGGTCCCGGCCGGAACCGCCCATCCGCAGCGGCTGCCTCGCCGCCGGGAACGCAAGCGGCGATTGGGCAGGGCCCGGCCGAGGGAATGCGGCCGGGCCGGAAGCAGGGGATCGGGAAGAGCGGAGTACGGCTTCCTCCCGGTCCGGAGGGGAACGCCGGGCGGCTACTTCATCCGGTCGAAGGTCTTCTGCAGGATCTGCCAGTCCTCCAGCCCCTCCTCCTTCTGCCGGGCCTTGCCGATCAGCGCCTGCTCGTTGGAGTTCTTGGTGGGGCGCCGCTCCTGGTAGAAGACGCCGAAGTGGCCGGGAAAGGGCTCGTCGGCCAGGGCGTAGGCCGCCAGCTCGTCGGCCGCATCGTGATCGGAGGGCACCTCCAGGAACTCGCCCCCCTTGCGGGGGTTGGAGGCGTCGAAGGCCCCCGGGTAGAACTCGGTGCACTCGCTGAGGCACTCGATCACGCTGAAGCCGTCGTGGTCCATGGCCTGGTCCATCATGGCGAGGAGGTGCTTGGGATTGGTGCTGGTGGTCCGGGCGATGAAGCTGGCCCCGGCGGCCACCAGCTGCTTCATCGGGTTGATGGGCATGTCGCTGGCCCCCTGCACGTCGGTCTTGCTCCGGAAGCCGATGGGCGAGGTGGGCGAGGTCTGCTTCTTGGTGAGGCCGTAGACGAAGTTGTCCATGACCACGTAGGTCAGGTTGACGTTCTTGCGGGCGGTGTGGTTGAGGTGGTTGCCGCCGATGGAGAAGGCGTCGCCGTCGCCCCCGAAGACGAACACGTGCAGGTCGGGCCTGGAGAGCGATATCCCGGTGGCGAAGGGCAGGGCCCGCCCGTGGATGTAGTGGACTCCGTGGGACTGGACGAAGTAGGGGAAGCGCGAGGAGCAGCCGATCCCCGCCACGGTGGTGATCTTCTCGTGCCAGAGGCCCCGCTTCTCGATCAGCTTGTAGTACAGCGCGAGCACCGAGAAGTCCCCGCATCCCGGGCACCAGGTGGGATGGTCGGCGGCCAGCTGCTTCTTCTTGAGCGGCTTGCGGGGCGGCTCGGGGGGCGGGGCCGCGCCCCCGGCCGGAACGGCCTTCTCCTCACTCATCGGCGCTGGTCTCCAGCATGGCTTCCATGCGGCTCTTGATCTCCCTGACCTTGAAGGTCAGCCCGTCGGTCTTGGTGATGCTGCGGATGCGGGGGTTGCAGAAGCGGGATCGCAGCAGGGTGGCCAGCTGGCCGTACCCGTAGAGGCCCCGGTCGTTGAGCTCCACCACCATGATGCGGCGGTAGCCGTCGAGTACCCCCTCGAGTCCGGGCGGGAAGGGATGCAGGTGGCGCAGGTGGACCGCGGCGACGCTGCGGCCCTCCTTCCGGCACCGGTCCACCGTCTCCCTCAGGGGTCCCCGGGTGGAGCCCCACCCCACCAGCAGAACCTCCCCCTCCAGCGGTCCGTACACCTCGGGAACGGGCAGCTCCTCGGCCAGCCGGCAGAGCTTGTCCCGGCGCCGGGCGGTCATCGCCATGTGCAGCCGTGGGGAGGCGGTGGGATGCCCCGCCTCGTCGTGCTCCAGGCCGGTGATCACCGGATAGATCCCGCTCTCCACCCGGGTTCCGGGCGGGATGCGCCCCCGTCCGCCGGACTCCAGGCCGTAGGGCTTGTGCTCGGCCACCGGCTCCAGCGAGGGGGAGATGTCCTGGCAGAGCCGCTCCAGGTCCGGCTCGTCGAAGGCCTCGATGCGGGTGGCGATGGCCTGGTCGGTGAGGATCACCACCGGGACGCTGCACCGGCGGGCGATGTTCACCGCCTCGATCGCGGTGTAGAAGCAGTCCTCCACGTCGCTGGCCGCGAGCACCACCCGGGGAGCGTCTCCATGGCCGCCGTAGCAGGCGATGTACAGATCGGACTGCTCCACGCTGGTCGGCATGCCGGTGGAGGGGCCGCCCCTCTGCACGTCGATCACCACCAGCGGCACCTCGGCCATCACCGCCCAGCCCAGCGCCTCGCACTTGAGGGAGATGCCGGGGCCGCTGGATCCGGTCACCGCCACCCGCCCTCCGTAGCTGGCTCCCAGGGCGGTGGAGATGGAGGCGATCTCGTCCTCGCACTGCACGAAGGTGCCGCCGTAGCGGGGCAGCTCGCGCCGCAGCAGCTCCATGATGTCGGACCAGGGGGTGATGGGGTAGCCGGCCCCGAAGCGGACCCCCGAGGCGATGATTCCATAGGCCAGGGACTCGTTGCCGTTCATCACCAGCTGATCGCGCTCCCGCTGTTCGGAACGGTCGAACTGGTAGGTGTCGAGCAGGTTCCCCAGATCGTGGCTGTGGCCCGCCTGGAAGGCTTCGAGCGCGGTGGCGGTGACGCTCTGGGGCTTGCTGCGGAAGCGCTCCCGGATCAGATCCTCCAGCTTCTCCCGGTTCAGCCCGAAGGCGCGGGCGATCAGCCCCAGGGCGAAGATGTTCTTCCCCTTGTCGCGCGCGGTCCCCCCGATGGCCTCGACCGTCAGGCTGGTGATCGCGACTCCCGCGTGGTGGTACTTCCCGAGCCACTCCTCCTTCGGCTCGACATGGTCCGAGTCGTAGAGGACCACCCCGCCCTCCTTGAGGGAGTCCACATGGTCCTGGTAGGAGTGCTGGTAGAAGGCGAGGAGGACGTCGGCGTCGTCCCCGGCCGAGAGCACCTCCCCCGATCCGATGCGCACCTGGAAGATGGAGGGCCCGCCGGAGATGGTGGAGGGGATGGTCATGAAGGTCATGACATCCTGCTCGCTGCGGCCGGCCAGCCGGGCCAGAAAGCCCCCGATGGACTGGATGCCGTCCTGGGAGTTGCCGGCAATCCGGATGACCGCCTCGGAGATGCGTTTGGCGCCTTCCCTCTCCCCGGCCGGAAGGATGGTCTCACTCATTTTCTGTGGGCCGCATTGAAGCCCCGCCCGAACCTTCCCGCAAGCGAAACCTGGGATCAAGCGGCTCTCCGGCCGTTTCGGGACGGCAGGACCATGCCCCCCCTTCGCGCTTGACCGGGCGGAGCGCGGCCGGGAATCCTGCCCGCGCGGCGATGCGCCCCCTCCTGCTCAGCTGGCCCCTCCTCCTGCCCTTCCTGGCGCATGCCGACTGGGTCCGGCACCAGATCGCGGATCTCGCTCCCGACGAGCAGGCCTACGTTGAGCGGATCAACCGCGCCCGCGCCGATCCCCTGGCCGAGGCGGAGCGCCATGCCGGCACCCGGGATCCGCTCCTCCTGTCCGTCTACGAGCACTTCGGCGTGGATCTCGACTGGCTGCTCGACCAGCCCGAGGCCGGGCTGCGCAGCCTCCCGCCCTCGCCTCCCCTGGTGCCCGACCTCCGGCTGACCCGGGCCGCCCGGGACCACGCCCGGGACATGTTCGAGAACACCTTCCAGGCCCACTCCGGAAGCGACGGCAGCACTCCCGGCTCCCGGGCCCTGGACGCCGGCTATCCCCTGCGCCTCCTGCTCGAGAACGTGTTCACCGCCGCCGAGAATCCCGACCACGGCCACGCGGCCTTCGTGGTGGACTGGGGGAACGGCCCCCGCGGGATCCAGGATCCGCCGGTCCACCGCCTCAACATCCTCGATCCCGAAGTCCGCGACGTGGGCGTCGGGGTGGTCAACGGAAGCAGGGCCCGGATTCCTTCGCAGCTGCCCGGCAGCGGGGACGTCGGGCCCCAGGTGGTCGCCCAGCTGTTCGGCGCGCTCCAGGAGCCGCGGCCGGCCGTCACCGGAGTGGCCTACTACGATCTGGACCAGGACGGAGAGTACGATGCCGGGGAAGGGATCGGAGGGGCGAGGGTCGAGATCCCCCGGGCCGGCGCCTACGCCATCACCACCACTGCCGGAGCCTACGGGATTGAGGTCCCGGGCGACGGCGGCTGGACGGTGGGATTCTCGGGCCTGGGCCTCGAGCCCCGCCAGGCCCTGGCGCAGGTAGCCGATCTCGCCAGCGCCAAGATCGACTTCGCGCTCTCCTACTCGCCGCCCCGGATCGAGGGCCCCTCCCAGGTGGTCCAGGGGGAGCCGGCCCGCTTCAGCCTGGTTGCGCTCCCCGGAGCCGGGGCCCACCAGGCGCTCGCCACCCGCCTCTCGCCCCTCGGCCCGATCGAGGCCGGTCCCGAGGCGATCGATCCCGAGGCGAGCCTGACCACCGGAAGCTACTCCTTCCTCTCCCGATCGGTGCGCAGCCCCGGAGCCGCCGCGGCCTTCCGCCTGGCCCATCCCGACTTCAGCGACCAGCGGCTGGTCCTGCGCATGGAGCTGGTTCCCGGGAAGTCCTCGAGGATGGAGTTCATGAGCTGGATGGGCCTCGCCTCCCCCAGCGAGATCGCCAGGGTGGAGGCCAGCGCAGGAGGGGGAGGCGAATGGACCGTGGTGTGGGAGAGTCCCGGAAGCACCCTCGAAGGCTGGTGCGAGGATCCCCGCTTCCTTCCCCAGAGCGCCGATCTCTCCCCCTTCGCCGGACAGGCGGTCCGCCTGCGCTTCTCCTACGCGGTCCTTCCGGGAACCGCCTATCTCCTCGACGAGGGCTCCTCCTGCCACTACGGCTGGTTCTTCGACTCGATCCGCTTCGCCGACACCCGGGCGGCGGGGGAGTCGATCTCCCTGGACCTCGAGGCGCCGGGACAGCTCTCCTTCGATCTCTCCGCGGCGGGAACCTGGGTCCTCAGGGCGCGGGCCCGGCTCTCGGGCTCCTGGCTCCCCTACGGCCCGGGGCTGGCCACCACCGCGCTGGCCCCCGGAGACCTGATCGAGATCCTCTCCGTCGAGCATCGCGACGGTGGGATCCTCCTCCGGTTCGACACCCGGGCCGAGGATCCCCAGGGGGCCTTCGGGCTGTTCGCGGCTCCCTCCCCCCTCGGCCCGTGGAGCCTCCTGCCGGAAGCCGACTTCGGCCTGGACGAGCGGCCCCGCTCGGTCCTGGCTCCCTGGTCGGAGGCCGAGGGGGCCGCCTTCTACCGGGTCGGACGCCCCTGACGCGCCCATGCTCCGGCTCCTCCTCCCGCTCCTCTGCCTCGCCTGCCTGGCCGACGAGCCCCGCTGGAGCCTCCTGCTGGAGCGGGACGAGGAGGCGATGGGGCGGATCGAGGACTGGATCCGGGAGGCCCGCTCTCCCGGCACGCCCGAGTCCCGCCGCATCACCCTCGCGGCCCGGATCCGGGAGGAGACCGCCCCCCTGGAGGAGGCCTACCTGGACTTCCTCGCCGACCATCCCCGGCATGTGCGGGCCCGGGTGGCCTACGCCGATCTGCTCGGCGACCTGGGCAGGGACGGCGAGATCCTGCCGCAGCTGGAGAAGGCGGTGGAGATCGATCCCTCGTTCGCCCCCGCCTGGAACAACCTGGGCAACCACCACGGCTACCAGGGCCGCGCCGGCCGGGCCATCGTGTGCTTCCGCAAGGCGATCGCCCTGCGTCCCCGTGAGGCGGTCTACCTGAGGAACCTCGCCTCGATCACCCGGCTCCACCCGGAGGAGAGCGCCCGCAGCCACGGGGTTCCCGAGGAGCGGATCCTGGATCTGGCCCTCGGCCTCTACCGGCAGGCGCTGGATCTGGATCCCGACAGCTTCGATCTGGCCGAGGACCTGGCCCAGGCCTACTACTCCCCTTCGGGCCTGGTCCGGCCCGAGGAGGCGCTAGCGGCCTGGAAGCGGGCCGAGGCGCTGGCCCCCTCGGCCCTGGAGCGGGAAGGCGTGGCCCTGCACCTGGCCAGGGTCTTCCTGGCCCTGGGAATGCCGAAGGAGGCCCGACGGGAGCTGGATCTGGTCTCCCTGCCGGTCTACGACGCCCTCCGCCAGGAGATCGGCCGGGATCTCGCCCCGCAGGAGCCGCCCGGAGATCCCGCCCCCTCAGCCTCTCCGGCCGCGGACTGATCCGGCCCGGCGGAGCGGCCGTCCCCCCCGCTCGAGGACTTCCGGGTTGACCACGTTCCTGGGCTCGCCCTGGAGGAAGCCCCGCAGGTTGTCCACTGCGATGTCCATCAGGCGGGAGCGGGCCGCGGTGGTGGCCCAGGCGATGTGGGGGGTGATGCGGCAGTTGGGAGCCGAGAGCAGGGGACTGGGCTCCGAGGGGGGCTCTCGGCCGAGCACGTCGAGGCCGGCGCCCGCCAGCCTGCCCTCCCCGAGGGCCCGGGCCAGCGCCTCCTCGTCCACCAGCTCCCCCCTGCCGGTGTTCACCAGGAAGGCGGTGGGCTTCATCAGGGAGAGGGCGCGCGGCCCGATCAGGCGGCGGGTGGCGGGAGTCAGGGGGCAGTGCAGGCTGACCACGTCGGAGCAGGCCAGGAGGGCGTCGGCGTCGAGGAAGCGGATCCCCTCCTCCTCCTCCCCGGGCCTGCGGCGGGCGGCGGCCGCCACCTCCATGCCGAAGGCCCGGCCCAGGCGGGCGACGGCCCTGCCGATGCGGCCGTAGCCGACGACGCCCAGGACCAGGCCCGACAGCTCGACGAGCGGGGCCTTGAGGTAGCAGAAGTCGGGACAGGACGCCCAGTCTCCCCGGCGCACGCTCCGGTCGTGGAGGGCCACCTGCTGGGCCCACTCGAGGATGTGGGCGAAGACCATCTGGGCCACCGAGGCGGTGCCGTAGCCGGGCACGTTGGCCACCACCACCCCCCGGGAGGTGGCGGCGGGGATATCGACCACGTTGTATCCGGTGGCCAGGACCCCGATGTAGCGGACCCGGGGCAGCCGGGCCAGCGAGGATCCGGCCAGGGGCGTCTTGTTGGTGAGCAGGACGGAGGCGTCTCCGGCCCGGTCCACCACCTGGCCGGCGCCGGTCCGGTCGTGGACCGCGCACTCCCCCAGGGCCTCGAGGGGCGACCAGTCCAGATCCCCCGGGTTGAGGGCGAACCCGTCGAGGACCACGATGGACGGCCTCGACACCGCGCGGTGGTCCTAGATCAGGGAGGCCACCAGATCCCCCAGCTCAGAGGTGGTGTGGCCCATCCTTCCGGCCCCCAGGTCGCGGACATGCTCGCGGGTGGCGCGTATGACCGCGTCCTCCACCGCCCGGGACGCCTCGCCCTCTCCCAGGTGGTCGAGCATCATGGCTCCGGCGCAGATGGCCGCCAGAGGGTTGATCACGTTCTTGCCGGCGTACTTGGGGGCGCTGCCTCCGATGGGCTCGAACATGCTGGTCCCCTTGGGATTGATGTTGCCTCCGGCGGCGATGCCCATGCCGCCCTGCACCATGGCCCCCAGATCGGTGATGATGTCGCCGAACATGTTGTCGGTGACGATCACGTCGAACCACTCGGGGTTCTTGACCATCCACATGGTGGTGGCGTCCACATGGGCGTAGTCGCGGGAGACCTCGGGATACTCGCTCTCCCCGATCTCGTGGAAGGCCCGCTCCCACAGGTCGAAGGCGTAGGTGAGGACGTTGGTCTTGCCGCACAGGGTCAGCTTCTTCTTGCGGCCGCGCTTCAGGGCGCGCTCGAAGGCGTAGCGCAGGCAGCGCTCGACCCCCCGGCGGGTGTTGACGCTCTCCTGCACCGCCACCTCGTGGGGCGTCCCCTTGAAGACGAAGCCGCCCGATCCGGTGTAGAGGCCCTCGTTGTTCTCCCGCACCACCACGAAGTCCACCTCCTCCGGACCCTTGTCCTTGAGGGGGCAGAAGCGCTCGTCGTAGAGGCGGACCGGACGCAGGTTGACGTACTGCTCCAGCTCGAAGCGCAGGCGCAGCAGGATCCCCTTCTCCAGCACCCCGGGACGCACGTCCGGATGGCCGATGGCCCCCAGCAGAATGGCGGGGAAGCGGCGCAGCTCCTCCACCGCCGAATCAGGCAGCGCCTCGCCGGTGCGCAGGTAGCGCTCCCCCCCGAAGTCGAAGGACTGGAAGTCGAGCCCGAAGCCGAAGCGGGAGGCGGCCGCCTCCAGGGCCTTGACCGCCTCCCGGACCACCTCGGGTCCGGTGCCGTCCCCCGGAATGACCGCGATCGGATGGCGGCTCATCGCCGCTCGACGTTCATCGCCTGGACCCCCTTGGCGTTGCGGATCACGTCGAAGGTGACATGGTCGTGCTCGGCGAACTCGGCGAAGTCGTCGTTGACCGCCTGGGTGGAGTGGAAGAACACGTTTCCGGGGTAGTCCTCGGACTGGATGAACCCGTAGCCGTTCATGATCGAGAGGATGGTCCCGCTGGCGCCCTTCTCTACCAGCTCGGTCTCCTCCGCCTCCCCCATCGGCTCGGGCGAGCCGTTCTCCGAGGAGTCCGCCGGATCGTCGGCCGGCTCCGGCTCCCTCCCGAAGAGCCCGTTGACCAGCGGATCCTCGCTGCGGGCCTCCTCCCCGATCTCCTGGTTCATCAGGATGGGGTAGGAGACCTTGCCGCAGAGACGGGAGGAGGTGATGGTCTCCCGCTCCTTGCCCTGCTCGTCGGTGAACTTCAGCTCCCAGCCGATCAGCATCACCCGGGCGCCGAGGCTGTTGATCTTGCTGACCAGGGGGATGTAGTTGGTGTCCGCGCCGACGATCGCCAGGACGCCGTAGCGCCTGCAGGCGGCCAGCTCGAGGGCCTCCAGGGCCAGGCACACGTCGACGCCGCTGTCGCCGCCGCGGCGCAGCGGCAGGTAGTGGGGCACCACCCCGTGACCGGCGAGGATGTCGTCGAAGCCCCGCTCGGCGACCAGCTTCTGCCGCCCCTCGGTCTCGCGCACCGGAAGCCGGGCCCGGAAGTAGTGGGCGTCGAGGATCTGGCAGCGCCTGATGTCCACGTCCTCCAGCTCCGAGGCCCGGTTCCGGACGAACTCCATCAGTCCGGGCACCGAGATGCGGCGCCTCCTGGGATGCGAGTAGCGGTAGTAGTTGCTGACGTGGAAGAGGAAATTGCCGTCGAAGAAGACTCCTAGCCTCAGTAGCCGCCCATCTGCTTGGTTCATTGTCGGATGCCGCGCCCCCCCGTTCCCGGCTGCGCCGCTTCCATCGCCCTTTGCGGGCTCCGGACGCCCAGGGGGCGGAGCGGCGGCGATCGTGGAAGCGGTGCCGGCGGCTGTCAAGCTTCTTGGCCGGGGAGAGAGCCGCGGACCTTGTCCGGGGGCGGGCCCGGGCCTACCATGGGGCCGGATGACGATCCTCCGCCTCCTGCTCCTGTGGGCCGCCCTGCCCGCCGCTCTCGCCCTGGGCGGATCCCAGCGGCCCAACATCGTCTTCGTGATGGCCGACGACCTGGGCTACGCCGATCTGGGATGCTACGGGGGAACGGCCGTCGCCACCCCCAACCTGGACCGGCTGGCGGCCGAGGGGATCCGCTTCACCCAGGCCTACTCCGGCTGCACCGTCTGCGCCCCGGCTCGAGCGGTCCTGATGACCGGCAAGCACATGGGCCGGGTGGCGCTCAGGGGGAACACCGGCGGGATCCCGCTGCCCGACGAGGAGGCCACCGTCGCCGAGCTGCTCCGGCAGGAGGGCTACGCCACCGGGGGCTTCGGCAAGTGGGGCCTGGGGGACATCGGCACGGAGGGGGCGCCCGAGAGGCAGGGCTTCGACCGCTTCTTCGGATACTACCACCAGATCCACGCCCACTACTTCTACCCGGACTACCTGGTGGAGAACGGGGAGAGGATCCTGCTGCCCGGCAACCGGGGATTCTACGATTCCGGGCCCGGGGCCGGCTTCCATCCCTCTGCCGGTCCCGAGGGAGGGGAGCAGCGGGTCTTCGCCCACGACCTGATCTTCCAGGAGACCCTGGAGTTCATCCGCCGCAGCCACCGTCAGGGTCCCTTCTTCTGCTACGCCCCGTGGACCCCGCCCCACGGCCGCTACGAGTTCCCGGCGGAGGATCCCGCCGCCCGGGAGTACTCTGGGCGGCCCTGGTCGGCCAAGGCCCGGGTGATCGCGGCGATGGTCGGCCAGATCGACCGGCAGGTGGGGATCCTGCTGGACCTGCTCGACGAGCTGGGCATCGCTGAGAGGACCGTGGTCTTCTTCTGCTCCGACCACGGGGCGGCCGAGCGCCTCGAGGGCGAGCTGGACTCCTGCGGCCCGCTGCGGGGGCGCAAGCGGTCGATGTACGAGGGGGGGCTGCGCACGCCCATGCTGGTCCGCTGGCCCGGGACCATCCTCCCGGGCAGGACCAGCGGCCTGGCCTGGTACTTCCCCGACATCCTCCCCACCCTGCTGGACATCGCCGGCGCTCCGGAGCGGATCCCCGGGGATGTCGACGGCCTCTCCATACTCCCCACCCTGCTGGGCCGGGGCCTGCAGCGGCAGCACCCCCAGATGTACTGGGAATGGCCCCGCTACGACTGGAGCCGGCAGGAGTACGCCGAGCGCATGCAGGCGATCCGCATCGGCGACATGAAGCTGCTGCGCCACCGGGAGGGGGATCCCTGGGAGCTCTACAACATCGCCACCGACCCGGGGGAGACCGCCGACCTGGCCGCCAGCTACCTGGGCCTGGTGGAGCGGATGAGCCGCCGCATCCCCGGGCTCAGGGAGTCCCGCCGCATGATTCCCGAGCCGGAGAAGCCCGAGGGGAGGAGGTACCGGTAGGAGGTTGCCGCCCGGAGCCCGCCCTGGCAGCATGGCGCTCCCCCGGCCGAGGCCCGCGGGACGGACATGAACAAGAGCGCTTCCCACCTCCTCTCCCTCCTGGCCCCGGCCCTTCTCCTGCTCGGATGCAGCGATCCCTCCGAGGGAGTCGAGAAGGCCAGGGTGCTGCCCTCCGGCGGCGATCAGGCCGCCGCCGCCGCTCCTCGGGAAGCCGGCGAGGGAGCGCCCCCCGCCGGGGAGGCCGTCGCCTACGCCATCGCTCCCGAGTCGACCATCGCCTTCGTCGGCTCCAACCGGATCACCTCCCAGGAAGGATCCTTCCAGAAGTTCTCGGGCACGCTCACGGTGGCCGGCGGCTCGCTGGCGCCTCCCTCCTCGATCGAGATCGACCTCGACTCCACCACCACCGGGAGCGACAGGCTGACCCGGCACCTGAAGAACGAGGACTTCTTCGACGTCCCCACCTACCCCACCTCGACCTTCACCCTGATCTCGGCCCGGCCCATGGAGGGAGGGAAGACCGAGATCCAGGGAGAGCTCGACCTGCACGGAACGGTCAAGACCATCAGCTTCCCCGCCGCCGTCTCGATCGCCCCCGGGGAGGTGTCGATCGAGGCGGAGTTCACGATCAACCGCTACGACTTCGGCATCTCCTACCAGGGGGCCGGCGGCGACCGACTGATCCGTCCCGAGGTGGTTCTGCGCCTAGCGGTCAGGGCCCGCCCCTGAGCCCCACCCGGCGAAGCGGGAGGTCCGCTCCTGCAGCCAGATCACGTCGGGGTTTCCTGCAGTCACCACGGGGGTGTCCCCCAGGATTCCGCCCTTGCGGAGGGGCTGGGTGGTGACGGGATGGACCCAGACCCTGGACTCGGCGTGGCCGTCGACGAAGGCGAGGGCGCCGTTGCCGTTGTGGTAGCTGGCCGGATAGTCCACGAACTGGGCCAGTTCGGGACGGCCGGGGTATCCCTCCATGACCACACGGTAGTTGCCCAGGTCGATGGAGTCCTCCCTCACGTCCATGAACAGCCAGGTGGAGGAGGGGCCCGGATCGACGAAGTCGGCCCGGTTGTTGTAGAGCCGGTATCCGTCCCAGTCCACTGTCCGTCTCCGGCCCCACTCGCCGATGTGCCAGCTCATGGCCACCGAGCGCACCCGGGGCAGGACCTGCCCGAACGAGGTGGTGACAACGCTCTTGTCCTGCGGGCACTTGAAGATCCCGGCGCTCTCCAGGTAGGGCCACATGGGGCTGGTGCGGATGTCCACGTCCACGTCCCAGTTGGAGGGGTTGCCGCTGTCGTAGTCCATCAGGCCCCGCACCCAGGCGGGCACCAGTGGCGGGAACCTCGAGGGGGGTCTGGCCTGGCGGGGGTCGCTGGCCGCCGGGTTGTTGCCCCTGTGGTCGTCCAGGTACATGTTCCAGCCCAGCCCCAGCTGGCGCAGGTTGTTCTGGCAGTACACCTTGTGCGCCGCGTTCTTGGCCCTGGAGAGGGCCGGCAGCAGCAGCCCCGCCAGGATGGCGATGATGGCAATGACCACCAGCAGCTCGATCAGGGTGAAGGCGGAGGGGCGGCGCTCCGGCGCCCGTCCAGGCGGCATGCAGGCTCCTGCGGTCACCAGTCCACGTTCTACCGGCTCCCGGCGAAGCGGGAGGTGCGCTCCTGCAGCCAGATCACGTCGGGGTTGCCGGGAGTCGGGGCGGGGCCGTCCTCCAGGATGCCGCCCTTGCGAAGGGGCTGGATGGTGTCGGGATGGACCCAGACCCTGGACTCGGCGTGGCCGTCGACGAAGGCGAGCGCGCCGTTGCCGTTGTGGTAGCTGGCCGGATAGTCCACGAACAGGGCCTGTTCGGGATAATTTGGATATCCCCGCATCCTCACATAGTAGTTGCCCAGGTCGATGGAGTCCTCCCTCACGTCCATGAACAGCCAGGTGGAGGAGGGGCCCGGATCGACGAAGTCGGCCCGGTTGTTGTAGAGCCGGTATCCGTCCCAGTCCAATTTCCCTCTCCGGCCCCACTCGCCGATGTGGAAGTTCTTGGCCACCGAGCGCACCCGGGGCAGGACCTGCCCGGACGAAGTGGTGACAACGCTCTTGTCCTGCGGGCACTTGAAGATCCCGGCGCTCTCCAGGTAGGGCCACATGGGGCTGGTGCGGATGTCCACGTCCACGTCCCAGTTGGAGGGGTTGCCGCTGTCGTAGTCCATCAGCCCCCGCACCCAGGCCGGCACCAGCGGCGGGAACGGCGCGGGGGGAATGCCCTGGCGGGGATCGCTGGCCGCCGGGTTGTCGCCCCTATGGTCGTCCAGGTACATGTTCCAGCCCAGCCCCAGCTGGCGCAGGTTGTTCTGGCAGTACACCTTGTGCGCCGCGTTCTTGGCCCTGGAGAGGGCCGGCAGCAGCAGCCCCGCCAGGATGGCGATGATGGCAATGACCACCAGCAGCTCGATCAGGGTGAAGGCGGAGGGGCGGCGCTCCGGCGCCCGTCCAGGCGGCATGCAGGCTCCTGCGGTCACCAGTCCACGTTCGGCTGGCTCCCGACGAAGCGGGAGGTGTGCTCCTGCAGCCAGATCACGTCGGGGTTGCCGGGAGTCGGCGCGGGGCCGTCCTCCAGGATGCCGCCCTTGCGGATGGGCTGTATGGTGTCGGGGTGGACCCAGACCCTGGACTCGGCGTGGCCGTCGACGAAGGCGAGCGCGCCGTTGCCGTTGTGGTAGCTGGCCGGATAGTCCACGAACGAAGCCAGTTCAGGACGGTCGGGATACCCGAGCATGCTCACGTAGAAGTTGCCCAGGTCGATCGAGTCCTCCCTCACGTCCATGAACAGCCAGGTGGAGGAGGGGCCCGGATCGACGAAGTCGGCCCGGTTGTTGTAGAGCCGGTATCCGTGGTAGTCCTCCCTGTTCCTCCAGCCCCACTCGCCGATGTGGAGACTCATCGCCACCGAGCGCACCCGGGGCAGGACCTCCCCGGACGAGGTGGTGACAACGCTCTTGTCCTGCGGGCACTTGAAGATCCCGGCGCTCTCCAGGTAGGGCCACAGAGGGCTGGCGTGGATGTCCACGGTGACGTCCCAGTTGGAGCGGTTGCCGCTGTCGTAGTCCATCAGGCCCTGCACCCAGGCGGGCACCGGGGGTGCAAAACCCGGGAGAGAACTGCTCCCGATGAGGTGGCTGGCCGCCGGGTTGTTGTCCCTGTTGTCGTCCAGGTACATGTTCCAGCCGAAGCCCAGCTGGCGCAGGTTGCTGAGGCATTTCACCTTGTGCGCCGCGTTCTTGGCCCTGGAGAGGGCCGGCAGCAGCATCCCCGCCAGGATGGCGATGATGGCGATGACCACCAGCAGCTCGATCAGGGTGAAGGCGGAGGGGCGGCGCTCCGGCGTTCCGGTTCTCATGCGCAGGTTTGGAAGAAGCCCGGTCCATGCAGGCAGCGCCCCGGTCCCGGCCGCATCCGGCCCCGAGCCCCCGGCCGAAGGGGGGCGCCCGGACCGGGCTAGTCGTTTCCTCTCAGCTTGGCCAGCAGGTGCAGGATCTCGATGTAGAGCCAGATCAGGGTGACCAGAAGCCCGAAGGCGCCGAACCACTCCAGGTACTTGGGGCCTCCGTGGCGGGCGGTCTGCTCGATGTAGTCGAAGTCGAGCACCAGGTTGAGGGCGGCGATCACCACCACGAACAGGCTGAAACCGATGCTTAGCGGAGACGCTTCATGGAGCAGGGTCCCGCCGAAGGAGATCCCGAAGAGGCTCAGGAGAATGTGCAGCATGTAGAAGAGGAAGATCCCTCCGGTGGCCGCCATCACTCCCATTCGGAACTTGCGGGTCGCCCGGATCCACCCCGTCTGGTAGAGGAACAGCAGGCTGAAGAGGGTTCCCATGGTCAGGCAGACGGCGTTGAACACGATGCCTTGGAATAGCCGCTCGAAGTAGGCGGAGACGGCTCCCAGGAAGAAGCCCTCGAGGACCGCGTAGAGGGGCACGGTGTAGGGGGACCAGTCCCTCTTGAAGATGGTCACCAGGGCCACCACCAGCCCTCCGATGAGCCCGATCGTCCCCCAGGCCCAGGCCTGCCCGGCGTCTTCGGCTCCGGAGGCGCTCCTCCAGGTGAAGGAGCCGGCCAGCACCAGGAGCAGGCCCGCCACCATCGTCTTGGCGACGGTGCCGTTGACGGTCATGCGGCCTTCGGCGCCGGCCGTGGGCGTGCCGGCGAACATCCGGTCG
Organism: Limisphaerales bacterium; assembly: GCA_965221075.1. Classification (GTDB taxonomy): domain Bacteria; phylum Verrucomicrobiota; class Verrucomicrobiia; order Limisphaerales; family AAA164-E04; genus UBA2970. The sequence continues at coordinate 811,881 of OZ244865.1, read as the reverse complement.
CTCAGCACGGGATTGCCTGATCTAATCATCTCTTCTTCCCCATCTACAGCCTGGCGAGGCACTTGTCAAGCGCCCCGAAGAGGCGCCCCATGGTGTCCGGGGTCTCGTCCCCCATGCTGGAGATGCGGAAGGTGGACCCCTTGATGCGCCCGTATCCCCCGTCGATCTCGAAGCCCTCCTGGCGGACCAGCCGCCGGAGCTCCGGCACGTCCACCCGGCGCCCGCCCGTGCGGGCGCCGTTGTCCACGCAGGTGAGGGTCTCCGACCGGCATCCCTCCCGGGCGAACAGGGAGAAGCCCTGGCCCAGGGCCCACTGGCGGGTCGCCTCGGCCAGCTCCCGGTGCCGGGCGTAGCGCGCGGGAAGCCCCTCCTCGAAGATCTCCTCCAGCTTGCACTCCAGGGCGTGGACATGGCCGATCGAGGGGGTGCTGGGGGTCATGTTCCTCTCCCCGTTCCTCTCGAACTCCAGGAAGTCGAAGTAGTAGCCCCGGCCCTCCATCCGGCGGGCCCGCTCCAGAGCCCTCCCGCTCAGGGCGAAGAGGCTCATGCCGGGAGGCAGGGCCAGCGCCTTCTGGCTTCCGGTCAGCAGGAGGTCGATCCCCAGCCGGTCGAAGCCGATCGGAACGGCAGAGAGGGAGCTGACCGCATCTACCACGAAGAGGGTGTCCGGATGGCGGGTGCGCAGGGAGAGGATCTCCTCCAGGGGGTTCATCACCCCGGTCGAGGTCTCGTTGTGCACCAGGGCCACGGCGTCGTAGCGCTCCGAGGCCAGCTTCCGGTCCACCTGCTCGGGCAGCACTGGCGAGCCCCAGTCCACCTTCAGGGAGCCGGCCTCCCGTCCGCAGCGGCGCGCCACATCCGCCCACTTGTCGGAGAAGGCGCCGCACATGCAGCAGAGCACCCTGCCGGCCACCAGGTTGCGGATAGCCGCCTCCATCACCCCCCAGGCCGAGGAGGTGCTCAGGAACACCGGCCTGCTGGTCCCGAACAGCTTGCGCAGGCCGGGCTGGATCCGTCCGTAGAGCTCCTGGAAGGCCTGGCTGCGATGCCCGATCATCGGCCTGCGGAAGGCCTGCATCGCCCTCTCCCCGACCTCGACCGGCCCGGGGATGTGCAGCCTGGGGCGAGGCATCAGCCCTGGCCCGGGAAGGATCGAGGAGGCGCCGCCACGGACTCCTCCAGCTCCCCGGTCAGGCCCGAGAGGAAGGCGCGGATATCCTCCACGTCCTCGTCGGGAAGCTCCAGCCCCAGCTGGTGGCGCCCCATGACCCGTATGGCCTCGTCCAGGTCGCCGGCCGAGCCGTCGTGGAACCATGGGCCGGTCTTTTCCACGTTGCGCAGCGAGGGCACCTTGAAGAACATCCGGTCCTCCTCCCTGCCGGTGACATCGAAGCGCCCCTGGTCCTCCTGGCTGGGCCAGGGCCGGATCAGGCCCAGCTTCTGGTAGAGGGCGCCTCCCACCAGGGTGGTGGTGTGGCAGGTGGCGCAGCCCCGGGTGAGGAACTTCTCCATCCCCCGCTTCTGGCGGGCGTCGAGGGCCCCGTCGTCCCCCGCCAGGAAGGCGTCGAAGGGCCCCGGGGTGACGAAGAGGCGCTCGTAGGCGCCGATGGCGGTTCCGACGTTGTCGTAGGTGACGGGCGGATCGCTCCCGGGAAAGGCGCGGGCGAAGAGCTCCCAGTAGCCGGGGATGCCCTCCAGCTTTTCGACCACCGCATCGGGCGAGGGCATCGCCATCTCCTTCTCGGCCAGGATCGGCCCCTTGGCCTGCTCCTCGACGGTGGGCTCCCGGCCGTCCCAGAACTGGGCGAGGTGCATGAAGGCGTTGAAGGTGGTGGGGGAGTTGCGCCCGGTAAGGCGGCCGCCGAATCCCGGCGAGAGCCTCTCGGAGTCGACCCCGAAGCTGCGGGTGTCGTGGCAGGAATTGCAGGAGATGGAGTCGTCGCGGCTGAGCCGCTTGTCGTGGTAGAGGACCCGCCCCAGCTCGATCCGGTGCGTCTCGATCTCGGCCCGGGGCAGGCCGGCCACCGGGGAGAGGGGCGGCCCCATGATGCGGCGGAACAGCTCCCAGTCCTCGCCGGCGGCCCCCAAGGGAAGCAGGCAGGCCGCGGCCAGGACAACCGCCCGCAGGCGTCTTACCGATACGGTGCTCATTGGATCGCTGCTCCCGGCTCCGCAGGAAGCCCGGGCCGGCCCATCTCAATCCCCGGGGGCGGAAAAGTCAACCCGGAGGCGCCCGCGGCGGCCCGGACGAGTGGATCCGCAGCCTCCTGCGCCCTTGCCACGGCAGGCGCCGGCCCGGTAGGCTCCCGCCCGCAGCCCATCCCTCCATGAAGCACCGATACCCGAGTCACGCCCTTTTCCCGGCAGCCCTCTCCCTGGTCCTGGGAGCGGCCCTGGCGGCGGCCGAGTCCTGGCCCCAGTGGCGGGGGATCGAACGTGACGGCAAGTCCCCCGAGACCGGCCTGCTGGACCAGTGGCCCGAGGGAGGGCCCGAGCTGCTCTGGACGGCCGAGGGCCTGGGCGACGGGTACGTCACCCCCTCCATCGCCCAGGGGAGGATCTTCGGAACCAGCTACCGGGGGGGCGACGAGGTGGCCTGGGCCCGCAGGGAGTCCGACGGCTCCCCCCTCTGGGAAGAGCGGATCTCGCCCGCCGAGACGGACGTGGGCTACGCCGACGGCCCCCGCTCCACCCCCACCTTCGACGGCGGCGACCTCTTCACCCTCGGGGCCGGAGGCCACCTCACCCGGCTGGACGCCCAGAGCGGCGCCCTGCGCTGGCAGGTCGGCCTGAAGGAGGATCTGGGGGGAGGCATGATGTCGAGATGGGGATTCTCCGAATCGGTGCTGGTCGACGGGCAGAAGGTGCTCTGCACCCCCGGAGGCCCGGACGGGACCGTGGCCTGCCTGGACCGCCAGACCGGCCGCACCCTCTGGCGCACCGGGGAGCTCTCCGACCAGGCCGCCTACGCCTCCATCCTCAAGGCCACCCTCCACGGCGCCAGCCAGTACCTGGTCTTCACCGGGAAGTCCCTGGCCGGGATCGAGCCCTCCACCGGGAGGCTCCTCTGGCGGGCCGAGCGCGAGGGCAAGACCGCGGTCATCCCCACTCCGGTGGTCCTGGACAACCTGGTCTTCGTCACCTCGGGCTACGGGATCGGCTGCAACCTCTTCGAGATCGGCAAGGAGGGGGACTCGTTCACCGTGGCCGAGAGGTACGCCAACGGCCACATGGAGAACCACCACGGGGGGGTGATCCGGGTGGGGGACCACGTGTACGGGACTTCGGGCCCGGTGCTGGTGTGCATGGACATGCGCACCGGCAAGGTGGCCTGGGAGGAGCGCAGCGTGGGCAAGGGATCCCTCTCCTACGCCGACGGCCATCTCTACCTGCGCAGCGAGCGGGGACCGGTGGCGCTGGTCGAGGCCAGCCCGGACGCCTACGTGGAGAAGGGCCGCTTCGAGCAGCCCGCCCGGAGCCGGCACAGGAGCTGGCCCCATCCGGTGATCGCCGGCGGGCGGCTCTACCTGCGCGACATGGACCGCCTTCTCTGCTACGGCCTCAAGCCCTGAGGGCGGCCATGGAGCCCGCTCCGCCTCTCTCCCGCCGCTCCTTCCTGGCCCGCGGCTCCCTGGCCGCGGCCTTGGCCCTGGCGCCGGGAGGGCTCCGGGGCGCCGGGCGCGTGGTCCGCCACGGCAGGATCCGGCAGTCGGTGATGGGATGGTGCTTCAATCCCATGCCGACCATGGAGCTGGCCCGCCACTGCAAGGCGATCGGGATGGCGGCCATGGAGGGGATCCCCCGGGAGAGCTATCCCGCGGTCCGGGAGCTGGGCCTGGAGATCTCCCTGGTGGGCAGCCACGGCTTCGCCCGGGGGCCGGTCTCCCGGGAGAACCACCCCCACTGCCGGGAGAGGCTGCTGGAGGCGATCGACCTGGCCGCCCGGATCGGCTCGCCCAGCGTGATCACCTTCACCGGGATGTCCGAGGCGGGGATCCCGCCCGAGGCGGGAGAGCGCAACTGCGTCGACCTGTGGAAGAGCGTCGCCGGCCACGCCGAGAGGAAGGGCGTGAAGCTGTGCCTGGAGCACCTCAACTCCAGGGACGGCTCCCACCCGATGAAGGGCCATCCGGGGTACTTCGGCGACGATGTCGACCTCTGCGCCGGCATGGTCCGCCGGGTCGGCTCCCCGGCCATGAAGCTGCTCTTCGACATCTACCACGTCCAGGTGATGCACGGGGACGTGATCCGGCGCATCCGCCAGCACCGCGACCTCATCGGCCACTACCACACCGCCGGCAACCCGGGGCGGGGGGAGCTCGACGGCAGCCAGGAGATCCACTACCCGGCGGTGATGCGGGAGGTGCTGCGGACCGGCTTCGAGGGCTATGTGGCCCAGGAGTTCATCCCCACCTGGGACGACCCGCTGGCGGCGCTGGACCACGCGGTGCGCACCTGCGACGTGTCCCTGGAGGAGCCGGTCAGGGACGGCGCTCCTCCAGCCAGTCCTGGCGGATGAGGGGTCTGGACGCCTCCCGCGCCCAGTCCGGCTCGGGGAACCACCGCAGGGGGCTGTAGCGGGGATAGGTCTCGAAGACGTCGCCTCCGTCGGCGTCGATCACGCGGGGATCCCCGGTGGCCCGCAGGTAGCCCTCGAGGCGCTCCATCAGGGAGGCCTCCAACCGGGCGGTCTCCTCCCTTCCCGCCAGGTTGACCAGGCAGCCGGGATCCTCGGCGACGCGGTAGAGCTCCCGCTCGGGGCGCAGGCCAGTGGCCAGGCGGAGGTAGCGCCCCAGGACCGGATCCCGGCTGCGCCCGATCATCGCGTCCAGGGTGGGGCAGGCGTCGATGTCGTGGTATCCCCCGTGCTCCGGCCCCAGCCGACGGGCGAGAACCTCCGCCTCCGGAGGGTAGCTGCCGCTGCCGTACTTCCGGGGGGCGCCCGCCGGCCAGCGCTCGGGCCTCATGTTCCAGATCAGGAGGTGCTCCCGGGTGCGGATGCAGCGCTGCGGGTAGCCCAGGGAGCTGTAGCGGGCCGAGGAGTGGCGCTCCCGGCCCGAGTAGACCGCCTCCCGGAGCGGATCCACGGCCCCGGAGCGGTCCGAGAAGAGGATGTTGGAGAGGCTGCGGCCGCTGATCGGATGGTCGAAGGGAGGGGCCGTGCGCGCCGCCTCGAGGATGGTGGCGGTCACGTCGATCAGTCCGACCGGATCCTCGATGCGGCGCCCGCCCGGGACCCGGGCCGGCCAGGAGACGGCCAGGGGCATGTGGATGCCGTACTCGTAGAGGTTGGCCTTGGCCCGGGGGAAGGCCATGCCGTTGTCGCTGGTGACGATCACCAGGGTGTTCCCGAGCTCCCCCCGCTCCTCCAGCAGGTCCAGCATGCGCCCCAGGTGCCGGTCGAACCACTCGATCTCCACCAGGTAGTCGAGGATGTCGCCGCGCACCTCCGGGAGGTCGGGCAGGAAGGGGGGCACCCGCACCCTGGAGGGATCCTTGCCCTCGGCCAGGCCGCTTCCCCTGGCGAAGCGGCGATGGGGCTCGGAGGCCCCGTACCAGAAGCAGAAGGGACGCCCTCCGCGCTCCTCCTCCAGGAAGCCGGCGAAGTTGGCCGCGTAGTCCACCTTCGACATCCCCGGATGGGGGGGCTCGATCCTGCGGGAGGAGTAGGCCCGCCCCGCCGGGTTGCGGGAGCGCCCCCCCGCCCGCCAGTTTCCCGGGCTCCATCCCTTTCCGGTGTATCCCACCGCGTAGCCGCTCTCCTCCAGAAGCTCGGGAAAGGTCCGGTAGCGGGCCGGAAAGGAGCTGGCGTGGGTTCCGGCCTGCTCCAGCTGCCAGATCTGGCGCCCGGTCAGGAAGGCGGCCCGCATGGGGCTGCATCCCGGAGCGGGAGAGAAGGCGTTGAGGAAGAGGGCGCCCGAGGCGGCCACCCGGTCGAAGGCCGGGGTCGAGACCTCGGGGAAGCCGTAGGCCGAGGCGTGGGGCCAGGACTGGTCGTCGGAGACGGCGACCAGGACGTTGGGGCGCTCGGCCCGGGCCAGGGGGAGCGCCGCCAGCAGGATCAGGATCCGCCAGGAATACGCCATGCCGCTCTCAGCCTCCCTCGGAGAGGCGCCGCTTGGGTTCCTCGTGCAGCAGCCGGTGCGCCTCCCGGAGGACGTCCTCGAGGCGGCCGGCGAAGGGGGAGGCCGCCAGGGCCGGGGCCAGGGAGCCCGGCTCGAAGGAGCCGGCGTTCTCCCCCGGAAACCAGTGGTCGGCCTGGCCCATGAGGTTGTAGCGCATGCGCCCCCACTCCACCAGATCCAGCGAGCGGGCGTAGGTCCAGAGCCGGAGGATCTCCATCACGTTGACCTCGCCCGGCACGTCCACGTAGTCGGGGATCCCGCGGTGCCAGTCCCGGCACCAGTCCTCCCCCAGGACCCGGTCCATCTCCTCCCGCAGGCGCCGCTCGGCCGGCGCCACCGCCTCCTCCATCGCGTCGTAGCGCTCCAGCGCGTCCAGGTGCTCGTCGAAGTCGGAGGGGCGGGCCGCCCCCAGGCTCAGGGTGTGGACCTCGGGACGGGACAGGCAGTAGAGGTCGTTGAAGATCATGGGGGAGAGCGGCCGGCAGAGCTCCGCCATCTTCCTGGGAGGGCGGTAGAGCATGCCTCCCTTGTCGTTGGGGCTGATGATGAACACCCCCATGTCGCGGCGGGCCGACTCCTCGACGGCCGGCCAGTTCAGCGGGTTGACGAAGTACCAGTGGAGGTTGACGTAGTCGAAGCCGTCGCTCCGTACCGCCTCCAGGATCAGGCCGGTGGTGGCGTGGGTGGAGAAGCCGACGTGCCGGGCGCGCCCCTCCCGCTGCAGCCTGCGGGCCTCCTCCAGGCAGCCCCCCTTGCGCAGCGACCAGTCGAGCAGGCGGCGGTTGTTGATCCCGTGCAGCGAGAGCAGGTCCACATGCTCCAGGTTCAGGTAGCGCATCGAGGTCTCGAAGGTGGAGCGGAACTCCGCGGGATCGGCGAAGGGGGCCACCTTGGTCTGGACCACGATCCGGTCCCGGTCCAGGGAGGGGAGGATCCGCCCCAGCTGCATCTCCGAGGTGCCGTAGCCCCGGGCCGTCTCGATGTGGTTGATGCCCGCCTCCAGGGAGCGGTGGATGGTGGCCTCCAGGTTGGCCTGGCCGGCCGCGGGGATCTCCTCCGGCGGCACGTCGCTCCACTTGTGCTGGTAGCGCATGCCGCCGCAGGAGAACACCGGCATGTCGATCCCGGTCCTCCCGAAGCGCCGGTAGCGCATCCTGCCGGTCCGCTTCATGGCCGGCCGCCTGCTCCGGCCAGTCTGTGGCAGCTCCTGGGCAAGCCGGGATCCTGCTACAGGCCCGGGTCCATGGCAACGCCGGAGGCGGTCCGGCCCCCTGCCTCCCGCAAGGGCCCGGCCGGAGAAGACCGGGAGGGCGGCGCGCCCGGGCGGGGCGCCCCGCCCCCCGGGCCTAGAAGGTCCCGTTCTGGAGCAGGCTGAGCAGCCCGAAGAGGATCATCAGGAGGAAGAAGAGGAACAGGAGAAGGCGGTTGCGGGCGATGCGGCGCTCGTAGCGCAGCGGGCGGGTGGTTCCCTGGAAGCTCCCCGAGGCCAGGTAGTCCACCAGCCGGGAATGGGACTGGCGCGCCGGATCGCGGAAGAAGCGCCGCCAGAGACGCGCCAGGTCGAGCTTGCGCACTCCGTTCTCGTTGTAGCGGGCCTTCTCCACCTCCAGGCCCTCGGGCCTGGCCTCCCTGGCGCGGGAATCCTCCACCGGCTCGAAGACCAGCTCGCCGGGAACATGGGCCACGGGGTCTCCGTAGGGGCGGACGCTGGAGCGGAGACGGGGGCCCCGGCCCCTGGCATCCCCGCCCGAGAGGGCGCGCATGCGGCCCTCCAGCCTGCGCATCTTGCGCGTGATGGCCTTCTTCTGGGCCCTGAGGGGGTCCTCCTGCTTGAAGAGACGCATGGCCTTCGGTGCGGGAAGCGCCTGCGGGGGCCTCAGGACAGCCACAGGAAGACCAGCCAGCCCGCCAGGTTGGCCGCCGCCAGGGGCCACACCAGGGCCAGGCCCAGGCGGCACAGCCGCAGGAAGGGCAGCCCGGGAAGCGACTCCCATCCCCCGGAGCGGCTCCCGGCGGCCTCAGCCGAGTCCGGATCCAGCACCGGCCAGGCCACGAGGGCCGAGTCCCACTCGCTCCTGGCCTGCTCGATCACCGCCAGGGCGCGGGTCAGCTCCGTCTCGGCGCTCTCCTCGGTCCAGCCTTCCTCGGAGAGCGAGCCCACCCGGTCCAGCGACTTGCGGAAGGCCTCCAGGGTCCGGCCCATGCGGACCGAGTCGCGCTGCATCGACTGCGAGCTCTCCTCCAGAAGCTCGACCCCCCGCACCAGCTTCTGCAGCATCTCCTGCCTGCCCTGCTCGTAGCTCCGGCGCCGCTTCCGGGTATGCTCCAGAGCCTTGAGCTGGCGGCCCAGATCCTCCAGCTGCAGCTGGGTGTCGCTGACCTGGCCGTCGAGATCCCGGCTCGAGGAGAGCGGCGAGGCGGAGGCCTCCCGCTCCGGAGCCGGCTCCACGGACTCCTCCGGCCCGGGCTCCGGCGCTTCCGCCCCGGCGGCGGAGGCTCCGGCCCGTTCGATGTCGCTGTCGACGAACTCCGCGCTGTCGATCCTTGCCGCCATGTCCTGCTAGTTGAGGATTCCCGAACCGCTGGCGAGGGGGATCCGGACCTCCTTGCCGATCTGCAGGAGGGCCGGGGGGATCTCGGGATTGGCCCTCTGTATCTTCCTCCAGCTCACCTTGTAGAGGAGGCCCAGCGAGAAGTAGGTGTCCCGCTCCCGGACCACGTGCGTGGTGTAGTCGCGCTCCAGGACGCCCTGGGAGGCGGAGGACTGCCGGGGACGCAGGGGGACGGGCTGCTCGGGGAGGATATCGGAGGCGGGACGGTAGGGCCCCAGCACGGAGGGAGGCGCGTAGGAGCCCAGCAGTCCGGAGGCCTGGGCCTGGGGAGCGGGCGCCGGCGCGGCCGGAGCGGCGGCGGCCACCGCCGCGGGAGCCTCCTCCTCCCCGGCTGCGGCCCCGGCCTCGGCCCGGGCCGCCTCCCGCTGCCGGGCGGCCATCTGGTCGAGGGAGCCGCGCAGCTGCCGGTTCTCCCCCTCCATCCGGGCCAGATGCCGAGCCATCTCCTCCTTCTCCTCGCGCAGCTTCCTGAGCTCGATCTCCAGCCGGCTGTCCATGCTGACCTTGACGCTGGAGGCCACCTTGAGGCGCAGGGAGTAGATCCGGTCCCGGATCAGGTCGGCGTACTCGTGCTCGGGATTGAGCTCCATCGCCTTCTCGAAGTGGTAGAGGGCGTCCACCGGCCTGCCGGTCCGCTCCATGTGGAGCTCCCCCAGGTGGAAGTGGGCCGAGGAGGATCCGGGCCGGATCCGCAGCGCCTTCTCGAAGGAGCGGACCGCTCCCGGGTAGTCCTTGTCGCGGATCCGGTCCATTCCGTCCACGAAGTTGGCCTCCTTCCTCTCGTCGACCAGCGACGCCTCGGGGCCGCAGCCCGAGAGAGCGAACAGCAAGACGGGCAGCGCGATGACAGGCCAGATACAGCTTCCCCTGCTCATGCTCCTAAGGTATCCCACATCGCCGCCTCCCGCAATCGGGCCCCGGCGATTTTCCCCCATTCCTCGGTTGAAGCCCCCCCCGGCAGCTTCCATCATCCCGCCCGTGGGCAGCTCCAGAGAGTCCCGGCCCCGGTGGCACTCCACCTTCGGCGCGCCGAGCCGTTCCTCCTGGGAGATCGCCTCCCGGGTGGCCCGCTACATCAGGCCCTACCCCTGGATGGCCGCCGCCACCATCGGCTGCGCCGTCCTCACCCTGGCCTTCTCCTTCGTCTACCCCTGGTGGACCCCCTACGTTATCGACGAGGTGATCGGCAACCAGCGGCTGGAGGAGCTCCCCTGGGTGATCGCCCTGCTCCTGGCCACCTTCCTCCTGCGCGAGGTCTTCAACAGCCTGCGCATCCTGATCAACAACCACTTCGAGCAGAACGTGATCTTCGACATGCGCAACGCGGTCTACCAGCACATGCAGCGCCTGCCGGTGGGCTACTTCGACCGCAGGGCCTCGGGGGACCTGATGACCCGCGTGGTCGAGGACGTCAACGCGGTGGAGCGGGTGCTCATCGACGGCACCGAGCAGGGCGCCGTGGCGGCGCTCAGCGTGGTGGGGGTGATCGCCATCCTGCTCTACCAGAACACGGTGCTGGCCCTGGTCGCCCTGCTCGCCTTCCCCCTCCTGATCGGGGGGGCCCTGGCCTACACCCTGACCGCCCACCGCCGCTACCGCCGGCAGCGCGAGGCCGCCAGCGCGATGAACTCCCTGCTGATGGACAACCTGCAGGGAGTGCGCCAGATCAAGGCCTTCGGCCGCCAGGATCACGAGGACCGCCGCTTCGCCAAGGCGGCCCACGACCTGCGACGGGGAAGCCTGGGGGTGATGCGGGCCTGGGCCGTCTACTCGCCCTCGATGGCCTTCGCCAACTCCCTGGGCACCGGCCTGGTGCTGTGGGTGGGGGGGCTCCAGGTGATCCGGGGGGAGACCACCGTGGGCCAGCTGATGGGCTTCGTCTTCTTCCTCTCGCTGCTCTACGATCCCATCTCCCGGCTCCACGGCCTCAACCAGATGATGCAGGGGGCCAGGGCCGCCGGGGAGCGGGTCTTCGACATCATGGACCGGGAGCCGGAGCGCCCCGGCAGGACGGGGCGCCTGGCCTCCCCGGTCCGGGGCCACGTGCGCTACCGGGGCGTCGGCTTCAGCTACGGGGGCCGGAGCGCGGCCCTGGAGGACATCGACCTGGAGGCGAGGCCCGGCGAGATGGTGGCCCTGGTGGGGCCCACCGGAGCCGGCAAGTCCACCCTGCTCAATCTCCTGCCCGCCTTCTACGAGCCCTCGGCCGGGACCATCTCCATCGACGGCCGGGACGTCTCCGGCGTGGACCTCCAGTCCCTGCGCTCGGCCATCAGCCTGGTCAGCCAGGAGCCCTTCCTGTTCAACGGGACCATCCGGGAGAACATCCTCTACGGGCGGCTGGACGCCGGCGGCGCCGAGCTGGAAGAGGCCTCCCGGGCCGCCAACTGCCACGGGTTCGTGGCCGCCCTGCCCGACGGCTACGACACCCACGTGGGCGAGCGGGGGGTGCGCCTGAGCGTGGGCGAGAAGCAGCGCATCAGCATCGCCAGGGCCCTGCTCAAGGACAGCCCGGTCCTGATCCTCGACGAGGCCACCGCCAGCGTGGACACCGGCACCGAGCGGCTCATCCAGCAGGCCCTGGAGCGGCTGATCGCCGGGCGCACCACCCTGGCGATCGCCCACCGGCTGAGCACCATCCGGGGCGCCGACCAGATCCTGGTGATGAACCGGGGGCGCATCGTCGAGCGGGGCGACCACGAGTCCCTGATGCGGCAGGAGGGGATCTACGCCCGGCTGGCCCGGATCCAGGACGCCACCTTCATCGAGGAGCGCTTCCAGAGGCTCTCGGTCTAGCGCTTCCATGGAGCCTCCCCCCGCCACCCCCCTGCAGAAGGAGGCCCTGGAGAGCCTGATCCGCCGGGGGATGGGCGTCGGGCTCCGGGAGTACCGCAGCTGCCGCCTCGCCGCCTCCCGGCTGGCGTGGATCCTCGGCGGGGACTGCCAGGAACCTCCCGGGACCGGGCCCAGGCAGTGGATCGGGGGCATGACCCGGACCCAGGCCAGGGAGGCCATCGGGAGGCTCTCCGAGCACATCGCCGCCCGCGGCCGTCCCCCGTGAGATCCCGCCCCTGGCAGATCCCGCGCCGGCTCCTCTGGGCCCGGAGGCGGCCCGACATCGGCTGGAGGGACCTGGCGGCGGGACTGCTCAGGACCTTCAGGCCCCTCCCCGGCGCCCCCGGGGCGGTCGAGTCGCAGTGGCCCGCCGCCGCCCATCCCCTGGCCTGCCTGTCGGTGCGCTCGGGGCTGGACCTCCTGCTGCGCGCCCTCCGGCTGCCTCCCGGCAGCGAGGTGCTGATGAGCGCCCTCACCATCCCCGGCATGGTGCGGGTGGTGGAGGAGAACGGCCTGGTGTGCGTCCCGCTGGACCTGGAGGGCTCCCGGCTCTGGCCCGATCCCCGGGAGCTGGAGGCTCGGGCGACCCCCCGCGCCCGGCTGGTGGTGCTGGCGGCCCTCTTCGGCTCCCGCCCCGATCCCGGGCCCCTCTGCCGGGCGGCCCGCAGGCTCGGCCTGCTGGTGGTCGAGGACCGGGCCCAGGCCTTCGCCGGGATCCCCCCGGATCCCCTGGAGCACTGCGACGCGGCCCTCTACAGCTTCGGCCCGATCAAGCGGGCCACCGCCCTGGGGGGGGCCGTGGCCCTCTGCCGCGATCCGGAGCTGGCCCGGGAGATGAGGGACCTCCAGCAGGCGCTGCCGGAGCAGCCGGGCAGGGAGCAGCGCAGGCGCGTCCTGGCCCACGCCCTGCTCAAGCTTATGGCCCTGCGCCTTCCCTTCACCCTGCTGGCCCTGGGCCTGGCCCTGGGCGGCCGCGACCGGGACGCCTGGCTCCATGCCCGGGTCCGCAACCTCGACGGGGACCGGTTCCTGGCCGGCCTGCGCCGCCGACCCTCCCCGGCCCTGCTCTCGCTGCTCTCCCGGCGCCTGGCGCGCTTCGGGGACGGGGGCGGGCAGGCGGGACGCGGGCGCAGGCTGGCCCGGCGGATCCCCCTACCGGTGGCGGGCGGCGGGGCCCCGGAGCACGGCTTCGACCTCTTCCCCCTGCTGGCCCGGGATCCCCGGGGGCTGGTCCGCAGCCTGGGCCGGGAGGGCTTCGACGCCTGCATGCGGGGCAGCCTGTCGGTGGTCGCGCCCCCCCCGGGCCGGGAGGAGGCTCGGCAGGCCTCGGGGGTCCTGGAGTCCCTGGTCTTCCTGCCCCTCTACGGGGCCATGCCCCCGCGGGAGGCGGATCGGATGGCGGCCCGTATCCGGGAGGAGGGCGATCAGTCCGGGGCCCGCCCGGCCAGCTCGAGCAGATCGCGGTAGAGCCGGTCGAAGGCGTGGGCCCCCAGCTCGAGGCCCTGCCGGATGTAGTAGCGCCGGCCGGGGCTCTCCCAGAGCGGATCCAGGACCGCGAAGAACTCGGCGGCGTGGCGGCGGTCGATCCGGGCGTGCAGGGCGTAGTGGACCAGCTCCTCCCGGCGCACCCAGCCCCTCCGGACCACCGCCCTCCCGATCCGCCCCGATATGCCGGAGAAGGCCAGCTCGATCATCCCCATGCAGGCCACTCCCACCTCCATCTCGTCGAGCACGCAGGAGGCGGTGAGCACGCTGTTGAAGGCCCGCAGTCCCGGGGCCGGCGGCCGGGACTCCAGCGCGCCGGCGTCCGTGCCCAGGCTGCCAAGGAAGGCCTGGAAGGTGCTGCGGTGGAAGGCCCGGACGTCGAAATCCCCGTGCTCCTCCACCAGGTTGCGGAGGATGTCCAGGCGCCGGACGGGATCGGGGATCCGGCCCACCAGGGCCGCCATCGGGCGGGGAAAGAAGGAGACCGCGAAGTAGAACTGCTCCTGGCTGGCCCGGAACCCCCCGAGGGAGAGGGAGCCGTCCTCCAGGGCCTGCAGGTAGGGGTTGCGGAGCAGGCCGCTGGCCCCGAGGACCGCCTCTGCCTCCTCCAGGACCGGCCCTTCCGGGGGGCTCGCCTCGGCCTCGCTCACCCCTCCCATCCTCCCGGCCCGGGCGCCGGGCTGTCGAGATCATTCCCGGCCGGCTCAGATCTCCGAAGCGGAGACGCTCCAGGACAGGCCCGGCTCCACCCCCGTCCCCCAGATCGCCGCCGGAGCCCGCACCAGCTCCAGGGAGGCCAGCCGGGGGGCCAGCTCCCGGGCCTCGGCGGGGGAGCAGGCCAGGAAGAGCGCCTCCTCTCCGGCGCTCCGGGGCAGGCGCGCCAGGGCCTGCCGCACCAGCCGCTCCCCGCTCCCGGGATCCAGCCAGCGGCACCGGGACAGGTGCCAGGCCCTCATGGGGCGCTCCCCTCCCCCCGGAAGGATCTCGTGCAGGCGCTTGGCCCGCCGGGTGTCCTCCAGGAGGCCCACCGCCCGGCCCCGGGGGCAGAGGAGCCATCGCGGCCGGGACTCCGAACGCAGCGCGGGCTCCCCGTCGAGGGGCGCCAGCTGGCGGCGCGAGAGCTCCCGCCAGCGGGCCTCCGCCTCCCCGGAGGCGGCGCTCCAGGCCGGATCGGGACGCCCTCCCCCGGCCGGAATCCGCAGCGCCTCGATCGCCCCCAGCTCCGAGAGGGGCTCCAGCCCCAGCCTTCCGGAGTAGCGGTCGGGACTGGCCCGGGTCCCCTCCATGACCACCGCGTAGGCGCCCTGGGCCCCGCCCGCCAGCGCCCATCGGCGGACGGCCAGGGCCAGGCGCAGCCAGGCCCGGGCCCCGGCGGCTCCGGGAGCCGCCTTGGCGCCGCCCAGGTAGGCCAGCCGGCGCCGGACGCCCTCCAGGGCCAGGGTGCGCAGCGAGGCCCCGATCGCCGCCAGGACCTCCCCGTCCCGCTCGGCCACCAGGCGGATCCCCCGCCCCATGGCCCGGAAGAAGAGCGAGCCGTCGCCGGGATGCTCGATGCGGAACCGGCGCCCCGGCCCCAGGGGGTACTCGAAGCGCCTCTCGAAGCGCCGGAGGGCGGCGGCGAGGAAGGGCGGAGGCGGCGCCCCCTCCAGGGAGTGGATCCTCACCGCAGCTCTCCCAGGTGGAGGCGGCGGTAGAAGAAGCTGCGGTCCCGCCCGAGCATCCGGGCGGAGCGCTCCTCCCTCCACAGGAACTGCGGACCCGCCGCGGGGACGTCCAGCCGGGAGTTGAGCTGGCGCGCCAGGATCCGCCCTCCGGGCCGCAGGCGGCGGGCGGCCTGCTCCAGGGTCCGGGCCGCCTCCGGGGCGGAGAGCCAGTCGAGGATGTTGGAGAGGTGGATGTAGTCGTGGCGCTCCCCGCCGGCCTCGAGCCGCTCCAGCAGGGTGGAGCAGGACCAGCCGACGCTGGCCCGGACCGGCCGGGCCGGCAGGCCCAGCCACGGCGCCGGAAAGCCCGGAGGGTACGCCCCCCGCAGCATCTGCCACAGCCAGGGATTGTTCCGCACCGGTCCCCGGGCGACCGCCCGGCGGATGCGCCGGGCGAAGTGCTCGGCGAAGGGAAGGGCCGGGCCGCGGGTGGCCCCGGGGCCGAAGAGCCGCTCCAGGACCGGCAGGGCGAAGACCTCCCCCAGGGCCCGGTCCAGGGCCTGCCCCAGGGGGGTCTCCGGCGCCAGGGGGCCCGCTCCGGGCTCCTCCTCCTCCAGGAGGGCCTCCAGCCGGGGCCGGTGGGGCTCCAGGCGCCGGCGCAGGGCGGCGAAGAGCTCCTCGTAGCGTCCGCAGTGGTCCGGCCCCCGCGCCGACCACAGCCGGGGAGGCCCCAGGATCTCCGGATCCAGATCCAGGGCCTCGAGCCGCTCCCCCAGCTGCCGGGCCCGGCGTCCGGCGGACAGGGGGCCGTGCCCCAGGAGGGCCAGGCGCTCGGCGGGGGAATGGCGGGCGAGCAGCTCCAGCTTGAGGCGGCTGTAGGCCAGCTGGGCCGGACTGGGGTCCACCAGGACCAGCCGGCCGAGGCAGGGCAGCGGGGCCAGGTAGGCGGCGGTGCAGCCTCCGCTGGCCACCAGGAGCGCCGAGAGGGGGCCGGGGCCGATCCCCTCGATCGCCTCGCGGTCCAGCAGGGGATCCTCCCGGACCTGGGCGAAGGCCAGGGGCCAGCGGGCCGCCTCCTCCCACTCCGGTGGCGGGGAGCCGGTCACCGGCGGCACAGGAAGCGCCCGAAGTCCTCCCCCGGATGGCAGAGCGCCTGCACGTCGTAGATCTCCTCCAGCCCGCCCCCGAGCTCGGCCAGCCAGCGGAGGGCCGGAACCCGCAGATCCACCACCGCCAGGCCGCAGAGGGACGCCTGCTCCGGGCGGTCGGATGGCAGGTCCAGGCGGCGGCCGGGACGGGGGCGCGACAGGCCCACGATGGCGTGCTCACGGTGGAAGGCCAGCCCCCGCGCCAGCCCCGGAAGCGCCACCCTGGGCCGGAAGCCCCCCCCAGCGAAGTCCGCGGTCCCCAGCTCCCCCCGGCCGCCGTTGAGCAGCCATATCCGCCCGTCGCGGATCCGCGGGGAATGGGGCAGGCAGAGCCCGTCGGCCAGGATCCGGCCCCCTTCGACGTCCAACAGGATCCCGCCTCCCATGGCCTTGCCGCGCCATCCCTCCCGGGCGTCGCTGGCGGCCAGGGCGGTGGCCAGGACCGGCCGCCCCCCCTCCGCCGCCAGCCCGTTGAGGTGGCAGCGGTCCTCCCCCGCCAGCGAGGAGACGAAGGGAGGCTGCCAGACCGGGAGGGCCCGCCTCCCGACGCGGCGCAGGCAGCTGTGGCGGGTGTCCACCACGAGGGCGTCCGGCCCGCCGTCGCCCGCCAGGTCGTGGGCGTCGAGGTACCCGGTCCGCAGGCTCGACCGGTGGCGGAGGACCGATCCGCCTCCTCTGCGCCCCTCCCTGCTCCAGGCGTGGATGTGGCAGCGGGTGGCCAGGCGGAGCGAGCCGGAGGAGACCGACAGGCCCATGGGCCGGTCGAAGCGCCGGGCCGAGGCCTCCAGCCGGTCCGGAGCCGGGGCGCCCAGCACCAGCAGCAGGTCCCGCTGGTAGGTGGTGGCGAGGATGGAGAGCGACTCCTGGTGGAGCCAGCGGGCCAGGCCGGCCGGGGCCCGCCTCACCCAGGGTCCGGCGCCGCTAGCGCAGGAGGGCCCGGCCATACTCCCGGTTCATTCGGGCGATGCAGTCCAGGGAGATCTCCTTGGGACAGACCGCCTCGCAGGATCCGGTGACGGTACAGGCCCCGAAGCCCTCGGCGTCCATCGCCTCCACCATCCGGACCGCCCGGTCCCGGCGCTCGGCCTGTCCCTGGGGCAGGAGGGCGAGGTGGGAGATCTTGGCCGCCACGAAGAGCATCGCCGAGGCGTTCCGGCAGGCGGCCACGCAGGCCCCGCAGCCGATGCACTGGGCGGCGTCCATCGCCCGCTCGCTGTCCCGCCTGGCCACGGGCAGGGAGTTGGCGTCGGGAGCGCCGCCGGTGCCGACCGAGACGTAGCCCCCGGCCTGGACGATCCGGTCCATGGCCCGGCGATCGACGATCAGGTCGCGCACCACGGGAAAGGCCCGGGCCCGCCAGGGCTCCAGGACCAGGGTGGCGCCGTCGGCGAAGCTGCGCAGGTGCAGCTGGCAGGCGGTGGCCCCCTTCTCCCCCCCATGGGGGATCCCGTTGATCACCAGGGAGCAGGCGCCGCAGATCCCCTCTCGGCAGTCGGAGTCGAAGGCCACAGGCTCCTCCCCCCGGACCACCAGCTCCTCGTTGACCTGGTCGAGCAGCTCCAGGAGGGAGATGCCGGGGCTGGCGTCCCGCACCGGCCAGTCCATGAAGGCGCCCGGATCCCCGTGATCCCGCTGCCTCCAGATGCGCAGCAAGAGGTTCATAGCGGGTCCATGGCGAACGCCCCCTTCACTTGTAGCTCCTCTGCGACATCTCCACCTCCTGGTACTCCAGCGGCTCCTGGTGGCGCGCCGGCGCCCGCCCCTCCCCGCGCCACTCCCACGCCGCCACGTGGGCGAAGCGCTCGTCGTCGCGCCGGGCCTCCCCCTCCCCGGTCTGGTGCTCGGTGCGGAAGTGCCCCCCGCAGGACTCGTCCCGCTCCAGGGCGTCGCGGCAGAGCAGCTGGGCGAACTCCAGGAAGTCCTCCACCCGCGCCGCGTACTCCAGGGCCGGGTTCATGCCCTCCAGGCTCCCCGGAACCTGCACGCTCCCCGCGAACTCCTCCTGGAGCCCGGGAAGCTCCTCCAGGGCCTCCTCCAGCCCCTGGCGGCTGCGGGCCATGCCGCACCGCTCCCACACCAGCCGGCCCAGCTGGCGGTGGAAGGAGCGGGCGGTCCGCCCGCCCCCGGCCGAGAGGAGCCGCTGCAGCCGCTGCCGCACCCGCTCCTCGGCCTGGCGCCAGATCTCCCCCCGGGCGTCCCAGGCCCCTCCGCCGGTGCGGGCCAGGTAGTCGCCCAGGGCGCTGGGCAGGATGAAGTAGCCGTCGGCAAGCCCCTGCATCAGGGCGCTGGCCCCCAGCCGGTTGGCTCCGTGGTCGCTGAAGTTGGCCTCCCCCAGGACGAAGAGGCCCGGCACGGTGCTCATCAGGTTGTAGTCCACCCACAGCCCCCCCATGGTGTAGTGGACCGCCGGGAAGATCCGCATCGGCTGGCGGTAGGCGTCCTCGCCGGTGATCTTCCGGTACATGTCGAAGAGGTTGCCGTACCGCTCGGCCACGGTCCGGCGGCCCTGGCGCTCGATGGCGTCGGCGAAGTCCAGGTAGACCCCCAGCCCGCCGGGCCCCACCCCCCGTCCCTGGTCGCACACCTCCTTGGCGGCGCGGGAGGCGATGTCCCTCGGCGCCAGGTTGCCGAAGCTGGGGTACTTGCGCTCCAGGTAGTAGTCCCGCTCCTCCTCGGGGATCCCGGAGGCGGAGCGGGAGTCCCCCCGCTTCCGGGGAACCCACACCCGGCCGTCGTTGCGCAGCGACTCCGACATCAGGGTCAGCTTGGACTGGTGGCCGCCGCTGACCGGGATGCAGGTGGGATGGATCTGGGTGAAGCAGGGGTTGGCGAAGGCCGCCCCCTGCTTCCAGGCCCGGAAAGTGGCGGTCACGTTGCATCCCACCGCGTTGGTCGAGAGGTAGAAGACCGGAGAGTAGCCCCCGGTGGCCAGCACCACCGCGTCCCCGGCGTGCGAGCGGATCTCGCCGGTGACGAGATCGCGCACCACGATCCCCCGCGCCCGGCCCTCCTCCACCACCAGGTCCTGCATCTCGGTGCGGGGGAGCATCTCCACGGCGCCCCGCTCCACCTGGCGGCAGAGGGCCTGGTAGGCCCCCAGCAGCAGCTGCTGGCCGGTCTGCCCCCTGGCGTAGAAGGTGCGCGAGACCTGGGCCCCGCCGAAGGAGCGGTTGGCCAGCAGCCCCCCGTACTCCCGGGCGAAGGGGACCCCCTGCGCCACGCACTGGTCGATGATCGAGGAGCTGATCTGGGCCAGCCGGTAGACGTTGGCCTCGCGGGAGCGGAAGTCCCCCCCCTTGACCGTGTCGTAGAAGAGCCGCCGCACGCTGTCCCCGTCGTTGCAGTAGTTCTTGGCGGCGTTGATCCCCCCCTGGGCGGCGATGCTGTGGGCCCGGCGGGGGCTGTCCTGGTAGCAGAAGCAGCGGACCTGGTAGCCCATCTCCCCCAGCGAGGCCGCGGCCGAGGCCCCGGCCAGGCCCGAGCCCACCACCAGGACCCGGTGCCTGCGCCGGTTGGCCGGATTGACCAGCCGCAGGGCGAAGCGGTGCCGGTCCCACTTTCCCTCCAGGGGGCCGGGCGGAATGGCCGCGTCCAGCCTCATGGACTGCCGTAGCCCAGGAGCACCGCCACCGGGATGGAGCTGTTGCCCAGGAAGATCGTCCAGGCCAGACCCAGGGCCAGGCGCGAGGCCCAGGCCCGGCACCGTCCCGAGCTCAGGCCGAGCGAGTGCAGGAAGCTGGCCGCCCCGTGGCTCAGGTGGAGGCAGAGCAGGGCCATGGACAGGAGGTAGAAGAGCGAGACCGCAGGATGGGAGAAGCCCTGGACCACCATCCTGTAAATGTCGTGGCGGTTCTCCCCGTCGCGGTACTCCAGGTACTCCCCGTCGACCGCTCCCAGGGTGAAGTGGAGCAGGTGGAAGATCACGAAGGCCAGCACGATCAGCCCGCTGAGCAGCATGGTGCGCGAGGCGTAGCCGGCCCCGGAGTGATGGCGCGCATGGTAGCCGCGGGGGCGGGCCTGCCGGTTGATCCGGGCCAGGGAGACGGCCGCCCACACATGGACCGCCGCCAGGGCGAGCAGCCCCAGGCGGGCTCCCCACAGGAGCAGGGGCTGCGACTTGAGGAAGTGCCCGTAGGCGTTGAGGGCGTCCTTCCCCAGGAAGAACTGCAGGTTCCCCGCCATGTGGACGATCACGAAGAGGATCAGCAGCAGGCCGCTGACGGCCATCAGGTGCTTCCTCCCGACCGTGGAGGAGAACATGCGCTGCAAGGGGTTCATCGAGGGGGGGGCGCTCCCCGGCGGAGGGAAGCTAGGACAGGCGCTTCCCTTCCGTCAATTCGGCAGGCTCAGCCAGCCTTCCTGGATCATCGGAAGCAGCTCGGAGAGGCTCGAGATGGCTCCGGCGCGGCGTTCGGACGAGCGGTCGAGCAAGACGCCGGTCAGGCCGGCGTTCTCGGCGCCGTCGACATCCTCGACCATGGAGTCCCCCACATGGACCACCATCGATCCGGGCAGGCCCAGGTTCCGGAGCACGTGCTCGAAGAGCACCGGCGAGGGCTTCGGGAAGCCCACCTCCCCGGAGATTGACACGGCGTCGAAGTAGGATAGGAGGCGCAGCTCGGAGAGGATGCGGCGCAGCCAGGGATTCCAGTTGGAGACGATGGCCAGGCGGAATCCCCGGCCCGCCAGCTCGTCCAGTAACGGAACGGCGTCCTCGTGGACCCTCCAGGAATCGGCCCGGGCGTAGTGGTCCCGGGCCGACTGGCAGACCGCCTTGCACTCCTCGGGGGAGAGCATCCCCTCGAAGGTCCGGCGCACCAGCCCCAGGCAGGACTCCTCGGCGTGGTGGAAGCCTGCGGCCCCCGGGAGGGCCTGCCCGGACCGGGCCTGGAGGCGCTTGGGATCGCTCGCCTGGAGCCCCAGGCTCCTGACGATGCCCGAGAGCACCATGCCCACGTCGCTCGGAGCATGGATCAGCGCCCCCCTGGCATCGAACGATACGGCATGGGCTCTGATGGGCTCCATCGAACTCGCAAAGGCGGTAGGCGGGGCGGAGGACGGCGCAAGCTCGGGGACCGTCGGCAGGAAGCCCGACCTGGTCTCTCCCCAGCCGGCCAGACCGCTTCCATCGCGCCCCGGCGAACCGCCTCAACTGTGGACTATGCTCCGCCAAAGAGCAACAGAATCGCGACCGGAGCCGGCGGAAAGGTTCAATTGGCTTGTCAGGGCGGCGGAAGGACGGGAATGATGCCCCAGGGAGAGATGGCTGAGCGGTCTAAGGCGCGCGCCTGGAGAGCGCGAATACCCCGCAAGGGTATCGGGGGTTCGAATCCCCCTCTCTCCGCCACCGCCTTCCGGGCGGGCTGATTCGCCGCGGTCCTCCGGGCGTCCCTTGCAGGGCCGTGCGATCGGTTGTCCTGCAGGCGGCAGCGGTCATTCCGGCAGCTCGTCTCCGCCGTCTGGACCGATCGGTTCCCGCAGAAGCTCCTGCATCCAGATCGGCAACGCGGACAGGCCGTTCCGCAGGTCCTCCCGGATCGTCCGCCCATGCCGGGGTTCGGCGAGCATGCGGTTCAAGGCAGCCTCGACTCGCCGGCGCTCGCTGTCCCGGGCCAGCATGTCCCGCATCCAGTGCAGCGCCTGGACTATGCGCATGGCGGGCCGGCCGGCCCAGTAGAGGCGGCGGGGCGCGGCGTGCCGAAAACGGATCTCCTGGCTGCCGAGCCTAATCGGCTTCAGTCGCGAATCGACCAGAACCTCGATGCGCGCCGGCACGGCGGTTGTAAGGCCGAGATCGTTGGCGGCAGTCATGCCGTCGATCAGGCATCGCAGCCGGTCACGGCGGGCGACGGCGCGGATAACGGCACGATAGTCGGGCACGGTCGGGCAACCGGTCAGTCCATTCTCGCGCGGCCGGTCGTAAAGACCCCTGTCAATGCGCCTCAGATCGCCCGTGGCGACAAGACGCTGCAGGGTCTTGTCGACTGCTGCGCGGCTGCCGAGATCGGTGAAATCCCGAGGTGTCCACACCTCTTCCGGGCCGGTTGCCATGCGAGCGAGCAGCCGGGAGCGGATGCCGTCTTCTTGCGTCAGCGCCGCCATGTCCGAAATATGATGTATTGTTGGGACGCTTCAAGGATTGTCCGCTGCCGATCCAGAATGAAGGAAGGCCCGCCTCTGCGCGGCTTTCCGTAAGCGTCCTGCCTGGACAAGGGCCGGGGGAGGATCTGGAGCCGTTCCAGCCTTGACTTCGGGAGCTGTCCGGCATTAGGTTTCTCCGCCCCCCTTGCAGCCTGCGCCTGTCGTGGCCTTCCGGGGGCCGGACACCATGAAGCGCGACGAGGAGCCCCGGGGCGGGAAGCGCCGCCCGTTCCGCATGGTCTGCCTGTCCCTTGCCTTCGCCTGCCTGCCGGCGGTGTCGGCGGAGGAAGAGGCCGAAGGGATCAGCTTCTTCCGGCAGATCCGCCCCATCTTCCAGTCCCAGTGCCACGGGTGCCACCAGCCCGCCAAGGCGCGCGGCGGCTACGTGATGAGCTCGTTCGACTCCCTGCTCAAGGGAGGGGACAGCGGATACAAGGCCGTCATCCCCCGCAATCCCGAGGAGAGCTACCTGGTGGAGCTGATCACCCCGGTGGACGGCGTGGCGGACATGCCTCGCAAGGCGGATCCCCTCTCCGAGGTCCAGATCGGGCTGATCCGGCAGTGGATCGCCCAGGGAGCCCGGGACGACACCCCGGAGGGCAGCCGCCGCAGGTACGACGCCGGCAATCCTCCCGTCTACCTCTCGCCTCCGGCGGTCACCTCCCTGGACCACTCTCCCGACGGCAGCCTCCTGGCCGTGGCCGGCTTCCACGAAGTACTGCTCCACCATGCCGACGGCAGCGGGATCGCCGCCAGGCTGGTGGGGCTCTCGGCCCGGATCGAGTCGGTCCGCTTCTCCCCCGACGGCAAGCGGCTGGCGGCGACCGGAGGGCAGCCGGCCCAGATGGGGGAGGTGCAGATCTGGGACGTGGAGAAGCGCGAGCTGGCCCTATCGGTTCCGGTCTCCTACGACACGGTGTTCGGCGCCAGCTGGTCTCCCGACGGCAGGTACGTCGCCTTCGGCTGCACCGACACCACGCTGCGGGCCATCGACACCGAGACCGGGGAGGAAGTGGTCTACCAGGGAGCCCACGACGACTGGGTGCTCGACACCGTCTTCTCCGCCGACGGATCGCACCTGGTGTCGGTGGGACGGGACCAGACCGCCAAGCTGACCGAGTTCGCCACCCAGAGGTTCGTCGACAACATCACCTCGATCACCCCCGGAGCCCTCAAGGGAGGCATCCTCTCGGTGGCCCGCCACCCCCAGCGGGACGAGATCCTGGTAGGAGGGGCCGACGGCACGCCGCAGATCTACCGCATGATCCGCAAGACCAAGCGGGTGATCGGGGACAACGCCAACCTCATGCGGCGCTTCCCCTCCATGCCAGGGCGAGTCTTCGGGGTGGACTACCATCCCGACGGCAAGCGGATCGTGGCCGGAAGCAGCCTGGACGGCAGCGGAACGGTGAACATCTACGAGTCGGACTTCGACGGCAGCCTCGGCGAGCGGCTCGCAGGCATCATGCAGAAGACCAGCACCAGCCGCTCGGCCGAGGAGAGGGCGCTGGTGGAGGAATACCGGACCAGGGACGTCTCACTGGCCGCGTCCACTTCCCTGCCGGCCGGGATCTACGCGGTGGACTGGGACCCCTCCGGGAACACCATCGCGGCAGCCGGCGGCGACGGGCTGATCCGGATCCTCGACGCCCGGGACGCCTCCCTGGCCGGAATCTTCCATGCCGCTCCGGTGGAACGGGAGGGTGAGGATCCGGTGATCGCCCTCTCGGTGGATCCCCAGCGGATCGAGCTGGCCCACCCCTACGACTACGTCCAGCTGGTGATCTCCAGCTGGAAGGCGGGCCGGCCGGCCCAGGACGTCACCCGCTCCGTCTCCCTCTCGGGAGCCGGCGACATCCTCGAAGTCTCCGGCTCCGGCATGGTCAGGGCCAAGGCCGACGGGGAGGGCGTGGTGCGCGTCGAGCACCAGGGGCGCGTCCTGGAGATCCCGGCGAGGGTCTCGGGGCAGGACCGGCCCTTCGAGGCCGACTACATCACCCATGTGATGCCGGTGATCTCGGCCCTGGGATGCAACACCGGCACCTGCCACGGCTCCAAGGACGGAAGGAACGGCTTCAAGCTCTCCCTTCGGGGCTACGACCCCATCTTCGATGTGCGGGCCCTGGTGGACGATCATGCGGCGCGGAGGATCAACCCGGCCTCGCCCGAGCACAGCCTGATGCTGCTCAAGGCCACCGCCCAGGTCCCCCACGAGGGCGGAGAGCGCACCCGTCCCGGAGAGGACTACTACCAGATCCTCGAAGCCTGGATCGGTCAGGGGGCCCGGCTGGACCTGGAGTCGAGCCGGGTGGCCGGGATCCGGATCCACCCGTCCAACCCGGTGGTGGAGGCCATCGGGGAGCAGCAGCAGATGCGGGTGGTGGCCACCTACTCCGACGGCAGCGTCCGGGATGTCACCGCCGAGGCCTTCCTCGAGACCGGCAACGGCGAAGTGGCCGAGACCGGGGAGGACGGCCTGGTGACCAGCGTGCGCCGGGGGGAGGCGCCGCTGCTGGCCCGCTTCGAGGGGGCCTACGCCGCCACCACCCTCACGGTGATGGGCGACCGCAGCGGCTTCGTCTGGGATCCTCCCGAGACCTACAACCCCGTCGACGAGTTCGCCGCGGCCAAGTGGAAGCGGATGAAGATCCTGCCCTCGGAGCTGAGCGCCGACGGGGAGTTCCTGCGGAGGGTCCACCTGGACCTGACCGGACTGCCGCCCTCCGCCGCCCAGGTGCGCGAGTTCCTGGCCGATCCCCGGCCCTCGCGCGAGAAGCGGGAGGCCCGGATCGACGCCCTGGTCGGCAACGGCGACTACGTGGACTACTGGTCCAACAAGTGGGCCGACCTGCTGCAGGTCAACCGCAAGTTCCTGGGGGCCTCGGGAGCTCAGACGTTCCGGGACTGGATCCGCAGGGAGGTGGAGGAGAACACCCCCTACGACCAGTTCGTCCGCAAGATCCTCACCGCCCGGGGCTCCAACCGGGAGAACCCCGAAGCCTCCTACTACAAGATCCTGCGCGAGCCCGAGGCGATCATGGAGAACACCACCCACCTGTTCCTGGCCACCCGGTTCAACTGCAACAAGTGCCACGACCACCCCTTCGAGCGGTGGACCCAGGACCAGTACTACGAGATGTCGGCCTACTTCGCCCGGCTGGGGCTGAGGCGGGATCCCGAGAGCAAGGACCAGCGCGTGGGAGGGACCGCGGTGGAAGGAGCCAAGCCCCTCTACGAGGAGGTGTACGACCGGGACCAGGGAGAGGTGATCCACCAGCGCACCGGGCAGATCGCCCCGCCCGCCTTCCCCTATCCGGCCACGGTCTCCCTGGAGAATCCCGAGGAGAGCAGCCGGAGGGACCTCCTTGCGGCCTGGATCACCTCCCCAGACAACCACTACTTCGCCCGCAGCTACGTCAACCGGCTGTGGGGGTACCTGATGGGGGTGGGGATCATCGAGCCCATCGACGACATCCGGGCGGGCAACCCCCCGTCCAACCCCGAGCTGCTCGACTGGCTCGCCGAGGAGTTCGTCTCCAGCGGGTTCGACGTGCAGCACATGGTCAGGACCATCTGCAAGTCGCGCACCTACCAGCTGAGCGTGCGCACCAACCAGTGGAACGAGGACGACGACACCAACTTCTCGCACGCCACTCCCAAGCGGCTCTCGGCCGAGGTGCTCTACGACGCCATCCACTTCGCCACCGGAACCCCTTCCAGCTTCCCAGGAGTGCCCCGGGGGACCCGGGCCGCGGCCCTGCCCGATTCGGGGATCAAGCTCGAGGACGGCTTCCTGGCCAACCTGGGGCGACCGCCCCGCGAGAGCGCCTGCGAGTGCGAGCGCTCCAACGACATGAAGCTGGGTTCGATCATGTCCCTGGTCAGCGGGCCCACCGTGGACCAGGCCCTCAGCGATCCGGACAACGCCCTCGCCCGCCTGGTGGAGGAGACGGAGGAGGACGCCGCGCTGGCGGAGGAGCTCTACCTGAGGATCCTCAACCGCTTCCCCCGTCCCGAGGAGGTCGAGCGGGCCGGACGGATCCTGGGCCGGATGCAGGAGGAGCACCAGGATCTGGAGAGGAACCTCGCCGACTACCGGAAGTCCATCGCCGCGGAGGAGGAGCGGCGGGCCCAGCGCCGCCAGACGGAGATACGGACGGCCGAGGAGCGGCTGGCGGCCTACCAGCGGGAAGCCGCTCCCCGGGTGGAGGAGGCGCAGCGGAAGCGCAAGGAGGCCATCGCCGAGGCCGAAATGCGGCTCGAGGAGCACCGGCAGGGCCTGCCCGACGCCCTGGCCTCGTGGGAGGCGGCAGGCAGCTACGGATCGGCATGGCATCCGCTGGATCCTTCCGAGATGAAGGCCTCCAACCAGGCAGAGCTGGTGCTGCAGCGGGATCTGTCGATCTTCGCCACGGGCCCGGGAGGAAAGGGCAGCTACGAGATCACCTGCAGATCGGAGCTGGGAGCGCTCACCGGGCTGAGGCTGGAGGCGCTGGCCGACGACAGGCTCCCCGAGAAGGGGCCCGGAAGGGCCGGCAACGGCAACTTCGTGGTCTCCGAGATCGAGATGTTCTGGGCCCCGGCGGACAGCCCTGGAGAGCGCAAGCAGGCCAGGCTGGAGAAGGCTCGGGCCAGCCACAGCCAGGGCAGCTATCCGGTGGCTTCGGCGATCAACGGGCAGGTGCGGCCCAGCAACGACGGATGGGCCATATCGCCCCAGATGGGGAAGTCCCACCAGGCCGTCTTCGAGGTCAAGGACGCCGTCGGCCAGGACGGGCCGATCCTGGTGACCGTCCGGATCCGGCAGGAGTACCAGGACGGCGAGCACGCCCTGGGGCGCTTCCGCCTTTCCCTGACGGCCTCGCCGAAGCCCGTCGACTTCGGCGTGCCCGACCCGGTCCTGGCCGTCCTGGAGACCGATCCCGCCCAGCGCACCAAGGAGCAGGAAACGGCGCTGCTGGAATTCTTCGAGAAGCAGGATCCGGAGCTCCGCAAGCTCGAGCGGGCTCTTGCGGAGGCCAGCAAGGAGCTTGCGCAGGATCCCCGGCTGTCGGAGCTGAACCAGGCGCTGGAGGAGGCCAGGCGGCCCCTGCCCGAGGATCCCAGGCTAAGGGACCTCAGGCGGGCGGTGGGGCTCTCCGCCAGGCAGCTGGAGAACCGGAGGCTCACCGCGGCCCAGGATCTGGCCTGGGCCCTGATCAACAACCCGGCCTTCCTGTTCAACTACTAGGCTCCTGAAGAACGGATCGGCTTGCAACCGGGCTCGGGCAGCGCTCCGATAGACAGCATCAGCGAGGAGGACCAGCGATGATCAGGCTACCAGGCGAATTCAGCACCGACCTCTGCGATCCCCAGCAGAAGATGACCCGCAGGGACGTGCTGCGGGTCGGGGGCTCCGGGATCCTGGGGCTGACCCTGGGGACCATGCTCCAGATCCAGGGACAGGCCGGCGGATACCACGGCGGCCCCGGGTTCGGCAGGGCCCGCAGCGTGATCATGCTCTACCTGCAGGGCGGCCCCAGCCATCTGGACCTGTGGGACCCGAAGGAGAACGTGCCGGACAACGTCCGCAGCGTCTTCTCCAGCATCCCCACCCGTATCCCGGGCACCCGGTTCACCGAGATCCTGCCCCAGCTGGCCAGGGTCAACGACAGGATGACCCTGCTGCGGGCCATGAGCTACACCCCCAACGGGCTCTTCAACCACACCGCGGCCATCTACCAGATGATGACCGGCTACACCACCGACAAGGTGAGCCCCTCGGGCCAGCTCGAGCCGCCCAGCCCCAAGGACTTCCCCAACTTCGGATCCAACATCATCCGCCTGAAGCCGCCCAAGGAGCCGATGCTGCCCTTCGTGATGCTGCCCCGCCCCCTGCAGGAGAGCAACGTGGTGGGCAAGGCCGGCACCGCCGGGTTCCTGGGCAAGGCCTACGATCCCTACACCCTCTACCCCGAGGGCGACGACATGGACATGGCCAAGATGGACCGCATCCGGACCGACGATCTGCAGATGCGCCCCGAGGTCTACGCCGCCCGCCTGCGCCGCCGCGCCCGCCTGCGCGACGCGAT
Source organism: Limisphaerales bacterium (assembly GCA_965221075.1). Taxonomy (GTDB): domain Bacteria; phylum Verrucomicrobiota; class Verrucomicrobiia; order Limisphaerales; family AAA164-E04; genus UBA2970. The sequence goes on along the minus strand of OZ244865.1, from coordinate 783,821 downwards.
CAACGAGGCGATGCCCGAGATCGACAAGGCGGTCGAGAAGTACAACCTCAACGAGTACTACCAGCGCGCCCTCAACCTGATCGTCTCGGGGCGGGCCCGCAACGCCTTCGACATCGGGCAGGAGCCCGAGGCCATCCGGAATCTCTACGGACGCAACACCTTCGGCCAGAGCTGCCTGCTGGCGCGCCGCCTGGTCGAGGCCGGCACCCGGGTGGTGGAGGTGATCTGGCCCAAGGTGGCCAACTCGGACAACCATTCCTGGGACGTGCATGTGGGGCTCACCAACCGGATGAGGAACCAGGCCGGCCCGATGCTCGACATGGGACTCTCGGGCCTGCTCACCGATCTGGACCAGCGGGGCATGCTGGAGGAGACCCTGGTGGTGGCGGTGGGCGAGTTCGGCCGCAGCCCGCAGCGGGGAGTGAGCACCTCGGGCAACAACAACAGCGACGACGGGAGGGACCACTGGCCCTACTGCTACACCGCGGCCATCGCCGGCGGCGGAATCAAGCGGGGCTACGTCCACGGCCGCTCGGACAAGACCGGATCGGCGCCCCTGGAGGATCCGGTCCATCCCGGCGAGCTGCTGGCCACCATCTACCACGCGGTGGGCATCGACCCCGAGACCATCGTCTACAACCACCTCAACCAGCCCCGCGAGCTGGTCAAGGCCCGTCCGGTGGACGCCCTCTTCGCCTGAAGAGGCGGCACGGAGCCGCTCAGGGCCCGATCCGGTCCAGCATCCCCTGCACCAGGGGCAGCCCGGGACGGATCTCCAGGAGCCTCTCCAGCAACCGGCGGGCCGCCCCGGGATCGGTGGCGGCCGCCCGCGCCGCAGCCGCCACGCAGCGGGCCATGGGGGCCGTGAAGGAGGGATCCAGGGCCAGGCTCTCCAGCCAGAGGGCGAGCGCCCGACGCTCCCGCCCCCCGGCTTCGGCGATCAGGCCCTCAAGGTAGGGCTGACGGGCCCGGAGCCGCGGCCGCAGCCCCTCGGGCGCCCCGCCGGGCCACAGCGCCGAAGCGGCCAGGGAGCCGCTCCTGCGCTGCATTCCCAGCAGCGGCTCCAGCACGGTCCACGGACGGCCGGCTTCCCGGGATCCGATCCAGGGAGCCCGGTAGACAAGAAGCTGGTTGTCGTCGGTGTTGATCTCCCCGCCCCGGGACCATTCCTCCAGGACCTGGCGCCCGGCAAGGCAGAGCCGGGCGAGCTCCAGCGGGGAGCCGTAGCGGCCTCCGCCGCCCGGCCGGTCCGGCATCCGCACCGCCTCCGTGGAGCCCATCAGCGCCAGAACCGGACGGTGGACGTCCTCCTCCAGCCACCAGAGGCTCGCATGGCCGAAGACCGAGAGGAAGGTGCGCACCACCGAGCGCAGGGCGGGCGCGTCGAGCTGGTGCAGCGGTAGCCACTGGCAGAAGAGGCCTCCCGGGGCCAGCCGGCCGCTCGCCGCCTGGAAGTGCTCCCGGGTGTAGAGCAGGCCGGCCCCGTCCCGGGCCGGGTGGAACACGTCGGAGAGGATCAGGTCGAAGCGCCCCGGATGGCGGCGCACCATGCGCCGGGCGTCCATGCAGAGAAGGGTCACCCGGCCCCCGGGCCAGGGATGGCGGTTCTCGGGAGCGAACAGGGGGAGCGCCCCGATCACCTCGGGCAGGATCTCGGCAGCTACCACCGACCTCCGGGGGTCTTCCTGCGCCGCTCCCAGGGTGATGCCGGTGCCCACCCCCAGAACCATCACCCGCCTCGCGCCGGGCGCCAGCGCCAGGGGCAGCAGCGCCTGGTCCCTCTCCGGCTCCACGGCCCCCGTTCCTCCCATCACGAAGCGCCGGTTGACCACCAGGGTGCGGTTCCCCAAGGCGTCGGAGACGACACGCACCGTGGCGGCCGGGCCCTCCCGCAGCGGCCCCTGGTCCAGGCCCAGCAGCCGATCGGTCCCGGGGGCCAGCCCCGCCAGGACCAGCGTCGGCGCCAGCCCCGCCAGGAAGCGCCTTCCCCCCATGGGAAGCAGCAGAAGAACATAGCCGAGGGCCGCCAGCATCAGCGTGGCTCGGATCCCGATCAGGGGCAGGAGGGTGAAGAATGCAAGCGGAGCCAGAGCGGCCCCGGCCAGGTTCCAGCAGAGCAGGCTGCCCATGGCCCCGCCCCGCTGCAGGACATGGGAGAGAAGCGCGCCCATCGCCAGGGCGGCCGGAAGCATCGTCCAGGCGGCCAGGCCCAGTTCCAGAAGGAAGAGGCGGAAGGGGCCCCCGGCGCTCCACAGCTTCTGGTGGAGGAAGTGGGAGGCCGCCATGGCGTGCAGGCTGGCCATCGCCAGGACTGCCGACAGGGCCAGTCCCCAGAATAGGGCGTCCCGGCTTCGCAGGGCCAGCCGCTGGTACAGGAAGGCGCCCAGGGAGGTTCCGCCCAGGTAGACCGAGAGGAGGGCCGCATGGGTGTAGACCGAATTCTCCAGCACCTGGGAGAGCGTCCGGACGCAACCCATCTGCCACAGGATTCCCAGCCCGCCCAGAGCGAAGGCGGTCGGAATCCACCGTCCCGAAGCCGGCGGAGGCTCCTCCTCCCCCGCCCCTCCCTCCAGGCTCCGGCAGGCCAGGGCGATCGCGGCGAGCGCTCCGATGCACGTCCACATCGAGGTCCTCAGTCCCAGGCCGGGCGCCAGGAGGAAGGCGGCGGCAAGCACTCCCGCGGTCGAGCCCAGGGCGTAGAGCCCGAAGATCCATCCCACGCAGTACCGGAGCCTGCGGCGGACGATCCGCTCCGCCGCAGGGAGGGTGGCCCCCATCGCCAGGGTCGCGGGCAGGAGCAGCAGGAACATGCCCCCGAACAGGCCCCAGTGCCCCGCGATCCCGCCGTGAACGGCGGAGAGCGGATCCCCAAGGAGGCCGAAGAGGCCCCACGAGACCAGCCCCCCGGCCGCCGCCATCCCCTGGAGCGCCGAGAAGGAAAGAGGCCGGCGCCTGTCGCACCAGGCTCCGACAGCCAGCCCTCCCAGCCAGGCGGAGGTCACCCCGGCGATGGCGTAGACCTCCAGACCCAGCGCCGTTCCCAGCATGCGGATCCACAGGTACTGGAGCGCCATGCCAGCGAAGCCGACGCAGAACAAGCCGCACCACAGGCATGCGAGTCCGGTTCCCATGCGACGCCAAGGGAGGCTGCCCGGCCCCTGGGGAAGCGGAAAGCAGATTCCCCTTTCGAGGAGCCGAACGCCGTCCCTGCCCCTGGAGCGCTGTCCGGAAGCGGCGGACGAAGGGCCGGTTGCGTCCCGGACGGCGATCTCCTCCCGCTCCATGACCATCTCCGCCGAGGCGACCGCCGGAAAGGCCAGTCCGGCGCGTTCCTCCGCCGCCGGAAGGGGCGTCGCGGAACGGTTCCGGAGCCTCTGGCGGGCCTTCAGGCCGGGACCGGCCCGCCTTTCCCGGCAGCTGCTCCCAGCGCGCCCCGATGGCCTCCCGGATCCTTCCGGCGGTCAGGAAGGCCTCTCCGGGGCAATCGGGATCTCCTACGGCAAGCGCCCGCTCCAGGCTCTTGCCGGTTGTCCCCGGCGGCTTCCCTGGGGCAGCATGCCCCGGTGCGGAGCGTTGTCCAGGGAACGCCCAGGGAGCCCAGGCCGGCCATCTATCCGACCGTCGCCTTCCTCCTGGCCATCTTCCTGGTGTGGCTGCTCGACCATCTGCTTTCGCTGGAACTGAAGCAGATGGGCATCCTTCCCCGCACCGCCGAGGGGCTGGCGGGCATCGCCTTCTCCCCCCTTCTGCACAAGGACTGGAGGCATGTCCTCTCCAACATCGCCTCGCTGTTCCTTCTGCTCCTATTCCTATTCGGGAACGCCCGCTACCGCCCCAAGTCCACTCTGGCCCTGATCTGGATTCTGGGCGGCCTGGGCACCTGGCTCATCGGGCGCGCCAGCTACCACATCGGAGCCAGCACGCTCGTCTTCGGCCTGGTCCCCTACCTCGTCCTGGCGTCGATCTGGATGAGGTGCTGGTACGCCGGGTTCATCGCCCTGGTGGTGCTATTCCTCCATTTCGGCATCTTCTTCGCCCTGTTCCAGATCAAGCCGGGGGTGTCCTGGGAGGGGCACCTGAGCGGTTTCGTCTCCGGGATCATGGCCGCCTACATCCTCCACAAGAGGTAGATCCGGAAAAAAGACTGTCCCCCTTTCCGGCTCCGTTCCGTGTAACAGTGCGGAAGCCGGACAAACGATCACGAGGAGTGCCATGAAGACGACGCTGGCATCGACCGCCATTGCATCCGCCCTGTGCCTGATCCTGGGGTGCAGCCACTCCCGCCCACGGAGCGTGGTGGTGGCTCCTCCTCCACCACCACCGGCCATGCCCGAAGCGAAGGCCGAAGCGGCACCCGAAGAGGTCCTGGCCGCCCCCGTTCTCAAGGATCCTCCAGCGCTGTCTCCCGAGCTGGCCAAAGTTCTGGAGATGTACGAGAGCGGGGTCAGCTCCGAAGTGCTGCTGGCGCATGTGGAGCAGTCCGCCCAGCCCCTGGGCCTGACTCCCGACCAGATCATCTACTTCCACGACCTTGGCGTGCCCGACAGCGTGGTCACTGCGCTGATCTCCTCCGGACCGGCCGTCAAGCAGGCTGTCTCGGAACCGGAGGCTCCTCCCGCCGCGGTGGAAAGCCAGCCTGCGGCGGCCCAGACGGTAGTCGTCAAGGAAGTCAAGAAACGTCCCCGGATCTCCAACGAGGTCTTCTACAGCACCCTCTCCCCCTATGGGACCTGGTTCCACCTGGACGGACATGGATGGGTCTGGCAGCCCACGGTGGCGACGGTCAACTCCAGCTGGCGCCCCTACTACGACCGGGGCTCCTGGATCTACTGCGATGCCGGCTGGTACTGGCGGTCCGACTACAGCTGGGGCTGGGCGCCCTTCCACTACGGCCGCTGGAGCCTCCATGCCCATCACGGGTGGTTCTGGGTTCCCGACCCGGTCTGGGGACCTTCCTGGGTAACATTCCGCTACACCGGCTCGTACTGCGGGTGGGCTCCGCTCCCCCCCCGTGCCAGATTCAGAACCGGCATCGGCATCACCTGGCACGGATCCCGGATCAGCGCCGGATTCGGCTTCGGGCTCAGCCACCGCCACTACGCCTTCGTGCACCGCGGCCACTTCGGCCGCCGGCACGAGCACCGACGCGGCCTGGACCGAAGACATGCGGAGCAGGTTTACAACGAGTCCACCGTAATCAACAACTACATCGTCGGCGACAACAACACCATCGTCAACCAGGGCATCAGCCGGGACCGCCTCACCGGGGGAAGACCGGAGCAGATCCGCAAGGTCGCCCTGAGGGATGTGGGGGATGCCCGCCATATCGACCGCGGCTCCCAGGATGGCGGCTCACTCAGGGTCTACCGTCCCAAGATCTCGAGAGTGGGCGGAGCCCCGAACGCGACGGTGATTCGGCAGCAGAGCGACAGCCCCAGCTACAGGACCATCGCCTATCGCAAGGCAGCCATCGCTTCTTCGGCAAAGAGCCCGAGCGCCCCGCCGGACAAAACGCCCAGCGGCACGAGACCGGTCTCCGTCGGCAGGTCCGGCAACTCCAGCCCCGGAAGCCGTCCCCAGGACATCTCTGGCTCGCCGGGCTCCCGGAATTCCCTGACCCATTTCCGGAGCGCTGCCACTCCAGTGCGCCTGGCTTCCACTGGCAAGTCCCAATCTTCAAGCTACAGAAGCAATTCCCAGGACGCCCAAGCCTCGCCGGCCTCCCAAGGTGCAATCCGCCACCGAAGCACTCCTGCTCCGGTGCGCCAGGCTTCCCCAGTCAGGACTGCATCCCCACGCTACAGAAGCAATTTCCAGGGAGATCAATCCTCGCCGGCCTCCCGAGGCTCCACAATCCGCTACCGAAGCGCCCCTGCTCCTGCAAGACAGGCCTCCACAGGCAGGACCGCCCCCCAAAGCTACAGAAGCAATTCCCAGGACGCCCAAGCCTCGTCGGCCTCCCGAGGCCCCACAACCCGCTACCGAAGCGCCCCTGCTCCGGCAAGACAGGCCTCCACGGGCAGGACCGCCCCTCAAAGCTACAGAAGCAATTCCCAGGACGCAGCCAGCTCTTCGTCCATCCGGTACTCCACCTCGTCCAGGAACAGCTCGCCCAGCAAGGCGAGGACAGCTCCCAGCAGCAGGACCAGACCATCCACCGTCCGGTCCTCCTCTTCCCAGAGAAGCAGTTCCCAGAGCATCTCCCGTTCAGCCCCCTCCCGGCGACCGAGTACCTCTGTCTCCCGGAGCTCAACGCCTTCCAGGAGCAGCGCCCCCTCCCGGCCGTCCTCAGTCAGCACCTCGCGCTCCCGGAGCAGCTCCCCAAGCCGCGCCTCGTCCTCTCCCAGCCGGACCCGATCCTCGCCTTCCGCTTCCCGCTCGGCTCCATCGAGCCGCAGCAGCCCGTCCCCGCGCAGCTCCCGGTAGTCCGGCGGCGCACCGGCTTCCCAAGAGCATGAAACCGGCAAACGCAGCATCCCTGCTGGCTCTGTCGATGCTTCTCCCCTGCCCGATATCCCAGTCGGCCACGATCGGCTACGATCACCTGGAAACCGTCTTCTCCACCAAGTTCGAGCCCTCCGAAGGCTACGACCAGGAGCTGACCCTTTCCGGGCAGAACGGCTGGGTGGCCTACGGCGATGGAGGCAACGGGCTCAACTACTTCCAAACGGGAGAAGGCCTGCAGGGCTACATCGGATACGACAACCCCGATCCGGGCGCATCGAATGGCTACTCGAGCGTCTACCGTCCGTTCTCCCTGAGCGGGTTCACAGACAGCTCCCCTATCGCCACCTTCCGGATCACCATGGAGATCGTGGACTCCACCAACCAGAATCGGGACATCTTCGGATGGACCTTCTACAACCTGGAGCAGGAGCCCCGGCCCCTCTTCTCCCTCCATTTCGACAACGAGACCCGGCTCATCCTCTACGATCTGGGATCCGACGGCGACGCTGTCTCCACAGGCTTCGCCTATGAGCACGGCGACATCTACGACCTGGAGGTGTGCATGAACTTCGTCCTCAACCGATGGAGCGCCACCATGGGCGAGTCGGTCATCGCCCGTGATCTCCCCATCGCAAGCCAGGGGGCCGAGCTGTCCCTGAGCTCGGTCGAGGCCTTCTGGGCCATCATCGATCTGGATAGTCCAGGAGACAACTTCCTCATCTTCGACAACTACTCGATCGTCCGGGAGGGACCTTCGGGCCCTGCTCCGCGTGCCGAGCTCCTGGGCTTCCACCCCGGAGTCGGGAGCATCCTCTCCCTGCATGGCCAGCCTGGAGCCTCCTACCACCTGGAGGCCTCTCTGGATCTAGAGAACTGGATCCGCATCCACACCGGCGCCTTCTCCCCCGAAGATGGACAAGCCAACTATATCGACGCCCAGGCCCTGCTCGTCTCGTCGCGCTTCTACCGAGTCCTGCGCGCCCAGGGCTCTCCATAGGAAGGCGCCATATTGGCTATCCCCAGCCTAGAGATTGCGCGTTTCCAACATTCGGATGAGACGCACTGCTGAACTCGAAGCGATGTTCGCCGAGAAAGACGCAACGGTCGTAAGTCTTCTCGACTAGGGCCTCTGTTCAGCATTTCCGACATCGGCATGATCCTCGCCATCTTGAAAACGCAGGACAGCAGCCTCTTCTTTCAGGCGCAGGAGCTGCTCGAAAACCGCAGCGACCAGTCGGTACAGGGACTGGAAACGGGCTCCCCAGCAAAGCCGCTTGGGATGCGCGTCGGGGGGATCCGCCACATCGAGTCCGATCTGACAGGCGCCGATCCACCATCCGACCCAGGAAAACACCCTCGCACGCATCGTCATGGCCCTCTCCCAGGACTTGTTCAACCCGAGGATCAGGTCCATCGGCTCGGCGATCGACGAGGACGAAGAGCGGGGTCTTCACGCCCGCCAGGCCACTGTGGGCCTTCCCCATCCCGCATGCCTGGAGTTGGACTATTGCCTCGATCCCGAGCTCTACCCTGTCCTGAAGCTCGAACGGATCACCCTCCATCCCTACATCCCTACATCCCTTCGGTGAAGGTCTCGTTCACCAGCATCGTCGATGCCACCGAGGAGCCGATAGTCAAGCTGCACAGCCTGGACTTCTACGGCATCAGCGCCAGCTTGGAATCTCTGGTGACCACCGCCATTTTGCGCCTGGAAAAGACACATACATCGCCTTGGTCTTCGAGAGCGTCAAGGCGCTGGACGAGAAGCTACGGCGTCAGCCAGCACATCGACAAACCTGTCAATGCGTGGAAATGCTCAATCAAGTGACGGATCAAGTGTCCCAATGTCACTGACATGTTCCGGCGATTCTGCCTAAGTCGACTGGTGAAAAAAAAGTTTTCCAGAAACAATTCGACAGGCCAAGCAGTTCCTTCCTGTCAGATGACCTGGACTATATTTCCAGGGAAGTTTTGACGATGCAACGAATATCCATGAGGACTGTTACGACATTTTTGGGCTCGGGACTGGTGCTGGTGTCTGCTCTGGCCTTGCTGGGGTGGTTCCAGACCGGTAATTTCAACAAGGATGTGCTTAAGACAATGCAGGCCTCCAAACTGGTTAAGCAGGAAATTGCCGAGCTCGAGAGAGAGTTAGCCAAACTCGAGACAGAGCTTGAAAAACATCAGAAGAAGTCGGGCAATCAGAGCGAAGACACCAGCAATTTACACCGGCTCCGCGGGGAGGCCGCCCGCCTCATGCAAACGGTTCCCGAGCTCGATCGGATAAAGGATGAACTGAGTCGTCTGGAGAGGGCTAACCAATCCCTCAAAAGAAACAGGGAAACGCTAGGCTCGAATCCGCCGCCGACTTCTGGAGCGGTGGACGGGGAGGGAAACCAGTTCCCAAAGCTGTTCCTCAGAGACGAATGGACCTTCCGGGGAACCGAGACGCCTGAAGACACCTTGGTATCCTTATTCTCTTTCGCACTGGAAGGCAACTACGAAAAAATGGTTGAACTCTGGACACCAAAGATGAAAAAAGAACGTTTGTATGGCAAGGATTTGGATAAGATATCTGAATATAGCATGATGCAAAGATCCGCAAATTTGATGGTGTCTGCGCAGCAGTTGACCGGGTTTCAGGTGATCCAATCTAAACAGCTCTCCAAAAACACCATCCAGATGGATCTCAGCATGCAGCGCAAGGAGAAGGCACTCGACAGAAGTGACCCAATGCAGATCGGCAACACTTCGGATAGTTCAGCAGAGGATCCGATTCCTGTCAGAATGCGCCGGATCGATGGCAATTGGCATATCTATATCAAACCCCAATATGGAAGCATTCCGTGAGTTCAATCTATTTTCTAACTTATTCATTGAGCATTCTTCAACCGTTGCACAATGGCGGATCGTGGGCATCGTCTACTCGTGACACAAGTGAAGTTGATGGTGGAGAGTCTGGCTTCCCCCTTCGGTCCAGCTTCAATGTTCTCATTTTTCGATTGAGTATGATTCATCTTGGTTCAACCTCGTAGTTCCAATCACCATGTAATCTTTCAGTTCTCGGAACTTGGAACTTATGACTCGAAAGAATACTCAGCGTCTAGCTTGGATATTGTGTGCTACACTTCCTATGTGAGGCGCAATGTCGAGCTCGAAGCGACAATCGTTCAGAAGTACGCAGCGGTCTAAAAGATTCTCGACGAGCGCGGGCGTCGCATCTGGGCAGCCACCTAATTGATTTCTATCGGACATGGAGGGAACTCGCTGGTATCGGATGCTACTGGATTGTCGCGTTAGACCATCCGGACAGGGCGCCGGGAGATCGCATCGGGCGACCTCGAGCGAGACGGAGTGCGTCGTCCGGGAGCTGGGCGACCAAACATCGAGAAATCTCAGCCGGGCATCAAGGAGGCTCTGGAGAAGCTGGTGCACCCGCTGACGCGCGGTAATCCCCAGTCGTCAATGAGGTGGACATGCAAGAGCCGAGCGGAGCTCGCCGCAGCGCTTGCGCAGGCGAGGTGGAAGGTAGTCACGACGACTGTGGACCGCTTGCTGCGTGAACTTGGCTACAATCTTCAATCGGTGCGCAAAAGCCTGGAAATGACCGTGCACCCGGACCGCAATGCGCAGTTCGAGCACATCAACGCAAAGGCTGACGAGTTTCTGCAACACGCTCAGCCGGTGATCTCGGTGGACACGAAGAAGAAGGAGCTAGTGGGGGACTACAGCAACGGTGGGCACGAGTGGCAGCCGAAGGGGCGCCCTGAGCAATCGCTGGTGCATTCTTTTCCGAAGGACGCCAGGGGCAAGGCAATTCCCTACGGCATCTACGACATGGGGAGCAACGAGGCGTTCGTGAATGTCGGGCGAGATCACGACACGCCTGCATTTGCCGTAGCATCGCTGCGGCGCTGGTGGAGCCAGTTGGGCAGGAAACGCTATCCCGAGGCGTCCGAATTGTACATCACCGCCGATGCGGGTGGAAGCAACGGATACCGCGCGCGAGCGCGGAAGCATCACCTGCAGCAGTTTGCCGGCGAGATGTGGCTGCTCATCCATGTCAGCCACTTACCCTCAGGCACCAGCAAGTGGAACAAGATCGAGCATCGGCTGTTCTGCCACATCACACAGAACTGGCGGTGCAAGATGCTACGGACATTCGATACCATTGTCGACCTGATTGGAAACTCACTAACCGACGCCGGTCTTATGGTCAAAGTCAAGCTCGACAAGAGAATATACCCAACCGGAGAGAAGATCTCGAAGACGGAGGTGGCCGCGCTCTCGCTGCGTCGGAATGTGTTTCACGGTGACTGGAACTACGCATTGCACCCACGATAAGACAGAAAACTCAATTAACGACCGGAACCTTGCCCAACAAAGAATTGCACGAATAGGCTGGAGACATCATGAATAGGATTGTGACGTTTATGGGATTGGGGTTGGCGCTGGTGTCGGCATTAGCCTTGATGCAATGGAGCGCAGCCAGCAAGCTCAAGAACAATCAGATAGAGACAACAAGGGTCTACGAGCTTCTTAAGCAGGAACAATCCAAGCTCAAGATAGAGCTAGAGAAGAAGCAGAAGAAGTTGGCAGATCTGGAGGATGATAACAGCGAGGTTCACAGGCTGCTCAAGGAGATTTCCCGCTTGACAGCGATTGCCACCGAAATCGATCGAACGAAGTCCGAACTGAGACGTCTGGAACAGGAGAACCAGTCTCTCAGGAGAAACAGGGATTCGAATAGCTCTCGTACGTCGCTGGCTTCTGAATTTGGAGACGTGGAGGACGGCCAGGTCCCCGGACTGTTTTTCAAGGACGATTGGAGATTTCGTGGGAACGAGACTCCTGAAGACGCCGTGGTATCCCTTTTTTCGACAATTCTGGAGGAAGATCACGAAAACGCAATCAAGCTCATGAGCCCCAGGATGCTGGAACAGATGCCCGAGGAAATGAGGGTGGCGACTGACCAGGAAAACAATCAGATTGTAGAAGATATGACAGACGATATCGATTTAAAAAATGAATACAAAATGGGCTTGGATTATTTGGAATATGTCACCGGGATCCATATTATCGGATCGACTCAACTTTCCGAGAACACCATCCAGATGAACGTCCACATCAAGGGAATGGAGGAGGCCTATAGAAATTTATTTGAAGTAGAATTGCAGGCCGAAGACATTCCGTATGAAGAGTATGATGATCTAGTAGAGAATCCAACGGTCATGCCTCTAAAAATGCGCCAGATCGACGGAAAGTGGTTTTTCGACAGTCCGGGAATCGGAACTGGGCTCGGTCAGTCACATTGAACCAGCATGTCACCATTTATTTGAAAGCGTCAGATCTTCGGAAACATGGTTTCTGACTATGGAGTCATTCGGCAATCGATTATACATCTGTAAACGCTTAGGATCCGGTCGTTAATCGTATTTTCAGACTTGTCGTGAATGCAATGCGTAGTTCCAGTCACCGTGAAACTCATTCCAAAGCACCGACAGCGCGGTCATCTCCGTCTTCGTGATCTTCTCTCCGGTTGGGTGCTTTCTCTTTCCCGGACGACGCACTCCGTCTCGCTCGAGGCCGCCCGATTCGATCTCCCAGCGCCTCGCCCGGATGGTCGGACGCGACAATCCGGTAGCATCCGATACCAGCGAGTCTCCTCCATACCTGATAGCAATCGATTCGGTGGCTGCCCAGATACGACGCCCGTGCTTGTCGAGAATTATTTCAACCGCAGCGTGCTTCAGAACGATTGTCGCTTCAAGCTCGATATTTCGGCTCACATAGGAAGTGTAGCGCACAATACCCAAGCTGGAAACTGAATATTGTCTGAGCCCTTTGCAGACTGACCAAATTTCCTCGACCACTGCTACGACAAGCTTGACAAGATGTTGCGGGATTCACCCTTCTCAGTCTCATTCATCTGATTCAGAGATAGAGCTAACAGGCCCCAGTTTCGAGGCGACTGGAACTACGAATATCACCAACAGTGTATTCGGAATTATAATCTATTCCTGGCTCCCTGGATTTGCTCTGAATCTTTCCAGCGGACTCAACCACCTCAACAGTCAACTATGAATTACATGAAGAACGTCCTACACTTCTCTCTCCTGTTCGCTTTTCCACCCTTGCTTATGGCGCAGGAAAAGGATGCCCAGGCGTTGTTCTCTGAGCTTGCTGGAATGGCTGTCGAGACTAGACTGGCATCAAGCGACTCGAACCCGATCACTATGGAGGATGAACCCTCTCTCGGACAGCTGGGAGAGGATTTGCTGCAGCTTCTGATCGAAAGGGATGCCTTGGCCTATCTGGACTCCAAAGTTGCTTCTTCCGTTTTTCTCGCGCACGCATGGGAGATCGAAGAAGCCTTCAGTGCTGATATCCGTGCCAGCATTTTGGCATCTCTTGGAGAAGACCTGGAAAGCGTACTAAACATGGTTTCGAAGCTCGACTTGCCCGACAAGGAGGGAACCTTCCAGTTGAAGTCGATCAAGATTGACCGCATAGCGAATTTGAGCCCCAACGATGAGGTTTTGACAGGGAAGGGAATCGAGATTCTTCTAACCCTGACTTCCGATGCAATCAACAAGCTCGACAGGAAGTACCAGGGAGAATACGTCCTGCACGTGGACAGCGCCATGCTCGCGCCCGACGGTTGGAAATTGACTGGGCACCAGATGGAATGGATAAGACTTCCAGACGCGTTGATGGGGTATGAGGACAAGTTTCGTCTGAGCATGAAGGAATTGAACGACTTCATGGATGAACGCAAGGGATGGCTCGATTATGATGCCCATGTTAGGGTGTATAGCAAGATAGGGCCATCGATCGACGCAATGTCGATCACCAGAGATGACGATCCCTATCTCGGAAAGCTGGGGGAGGCTATCTTGGATCTTCTGGCCGAAAGGGATGCGACGGCTTTCCTGGACTCCACCGTGGTGTCCTACGATATACTCGGGCATGCGGTGGATATCAACGAAGTAGCCTTACCTGACATTCGTGCCCAGATCAGTTCAGATCTCGAGGAAGATGTAGAAGAGGTACTGGACATGGCCTCGAAGCTAGCCTTGCCCAAAGATGCAGGAACCTTCCAGGTGAAGTCGATCAAGGTCGGCAGGCTGGTGGACAGAAACAGCAGAGACAGCGAGGTCCTGGCTGGGAGCGAGATCGAGATCCGTCTTGCCCTAACACCCGATGCGATCAACAAGCTCGACAGAAAGTACCAGGGAGAATATGTCCTGTACGTGGACTGTGCCATGCGCTCGGTCGGCGGTTGGGGCTTGTTCGGTCGTCAGATCAGATGGAGAAGCCTACCAGACGCATTGCTGGAGGATGAAGTCAAGGTTGCACTGCTCTCCGAGGACTACCTGAACGAGCACGGAACCTTGATGCCTGGGACAGTGGCTCCCGAATTCACCTTCTACGCTTTGGAAGACGGTACCGAGTTCGACAGCAAAGTAGAGCTGAAGGGCAAAGTGGTAGTGCTTGAGTTCTGGGCGACTTGGTGTGGCCCCTGTCAGGAGCCAATGGCACATCTGCAGGCTTACGTGGAGCAGAACACAGGATGGAAGGACAAGGTAGAAGTACTGGCACTGAGCGTCGACTCGAATCCCGAGAGAGCTTTGGCTCATCTCAAGAAAAACGGATGGACCGCCACACGAAATGTTTGGAGCGGCCCTGGGGAATTTAACGCCAGCGCCCCCACAGCCTACAAAGTAAGAAGTATCCCCAACATGTACCTGATCGGCGCCGACGGCATGATCGCCAATGCCGGTAATCCTTGGCACCTGGATGTACCCTCGCTAGTCGAGGATCTCCTTGATAATCCGGAACCTCCTTTCAATGAAATCGAAGAACTTGATCCGTCAACTGACTAAGCCACTCTCTCCGCATCGGCCAGGCTGTTCCCTGCACCCGCAATCCAAGGAGAACGACCTACACGGATGGCTCGCCCTACCTTGCCATCTGTTCCCGAAGCAGCTCTGGCTAGCACTACCGGTCCAGATGTTGAGGGACCAGCTAGTTGCAAGATACGGGTCTGCATGCTTGGGGACCTGTATCTGAACCGCTATCTCTACCACGAAGGTCGTTTGTCCGCTTGAAAGTCCCAGATCCCTTGATAGCATCGCCCTCCACCAGAACATCCATCTGTGATGACGGGCAGATTTTCCTGGATCGGCGAGGGAGGCCCTGTCAAGTCTTCAATTGTTGCTATGGCTAGGAGAATCGGCTTTGTGGGAGTGGGAAGGATGGGGGCCAACATGGCCCGCCGCCTCAAGGACTGCGGATTCAGGGTGAGCTCCCTCTTCGACATCAACCGGCAGGCGGCCGAGTCCCTGGCCGAGGAGCTGGGAGCCAGCAGCTGTGACCGGCTCGACGAAGTCACCCGACGTTCCGACGTGGTGTTCACGGTGGTCACCGACGATCGGGCCATGAGCAAGATCTACGCCAGCCCCGGAAGCCGCGCCGCCTCCCGCCACGGCACACTGCTGGACAAGGCCAAGGGAAGGGTCTTCGTCAACTGCGCGACTCTCTCCCCCAAGGTGCACGTCCGGATCGAGCAGCAGGCCAGGGAGGCGGGAGCCGCCACCCTGGAGGCCTGCATGGCCTCTAGCATACCCCAGGCACGCAATGGAACCCTCTATCTGATGTGCGGCGGGGAGAAGCGGGCGTTCCAGCGGGTCAAGCCGCTGCTCGAGAAGCTGAGCAGCTCACTGCGCTACATAGGCCCGGCCGGATCCGCCGCCGAGGTCAAGGCCCTGGTGAACATGGTGATGAACATCAACACCGCCGGGCTCGCCGAGGGACTGGGCCTGGGGGCCGCCCTGGGGCACGATCTGGGGATGCTGCGGGAGGTCTTCTCCCAGACCGGGGCCAATTCGAGAGTCCTGGAGACCGACGCCGAGGACATGCAGCTCCGGGACCACGACTGCTACTTCTCGGCCGCGCACGCCGCCAAGGACTCGGGAATCGCTCTCGCCCTGGCCAAGAGCCTGAAGCTCTCCCTGCCCCTGGCCCAGGCGACCAAGGCCCAGTACGACATCATGGTGGAGAAGGGTCTGGGAGAACTCGACAAGTCGGGAGTCGCCGAGCTCACCTTTCCCGGACGCGCTACAGGCAGGTGATTCCCTCCGGTCCCTCCCCCAGCGCCCAGCCGACGCCTCCATGCTGAATGTCGGCAGCGTCCTGTCCCGGGAGCTGCGGGTCATTAGCCGGAAGAAGTCCGGCTACCTGGTGCGCTGCGTCCTGACCGGCTCGGCGGCCCTGATGTGGATCCTGTGGATGGCCATCTCTCCCCAGCTTCCGGGGAGGATTAGCCCGCAGGCCATCCTGCTCGGGACCTCGCACGTGGCAGTCTTCCTGTTCGGGTTCGGGGCCTGCCTGTCCATCTCCGATTCCCTGAGCTCGGAGCGTCGGCGAAACACCCTGGGGATGCTGATGCTGACCCCCCTCAAGCCCCTGGGAATCCTGCTGGGCAAGCTCTTCTCGCACGGAACTCCCTACCTCCTCCACCTGCTGGCCGTCCTTCCCATCCTATCCCTGCCCGTCCTCTCGGGTGGTATTGCCGCCACCGATGTCCTGCGCCAGTTCCTGAACCTTCTGGCAGTCATCCTTCTGGGACTCTCCTGCGGCCTGGCCGCTTCGGCCGTCACGCGGCAGGTGAGGGTGACCAGCACCCTGGCCTTCGCCACGATCCTTGCCTGCTTCGTGCTGCCGCCCCTCCCCCTGATCGGAAACCTGATGCTCAATGCTCCCGGCGCTTTCCCGTCGACCGCAACCGACGTTCTCTACGCCTTGAGCGGGCCTGCTACCCTTCCCTCCCACATGCTGTTGACAGGAAGCCTGCCCCTATACCTCCTCCACCTGTCCTCCCTGCTGGCCCTCTCCCTGATCCTCCTCTCCCTGAGCATGCTGTTCTTCTGGATCCAATGGAAGCGGGAAACCGAACCCGTCGGCCACGGGACCGGCCTGCGTCGGCGGGCCAGGCCCTCCCCCGGAGCCGCCCTTCTGCGCCTGGAGGATGGAGCCGATCCCTACCAGCAGCTCGCCCACCACCGGAGCCGGAAGGCATTTTGGAACGTCCTCTTAATCCGTAGCACTACCTGGGCCATGATACTCCTGGCCCTGTTCTGTGGCCTGTTAATGTTGCTAGGGGGAAACGACATGTCGGCATCAGGCATCCTGATTTTCTCATTCGGCGTGGCAGTGGCGATCACCGAACTGCTCACCCGCTGGCATTTCTGCGCGGAATCCACCCAGCAGCTTCATGGAGACCGGAGGTCGGGCATGCTCGAACTGATCCTCACTACCCCCCTCCCGCATCAATCCATCTCCACCGGCCTTCTCTCCGCACTTCGGCAGTCCCAGAAGTCGCTCACTCTTGTCCTCATTCAGGCCCACTTCCTCTATATCGCGGTCAGGACCTTGCAGAGGTGCTTGACCTACTACTCGTTCTACTATTCAAGTAATGATGTCTCTGAAATGTATGACCCTCTTACGCATAACGTCCTTTTTCTTGGATCTCACGGACTGTTTGTTCTTCTGTTGATTCTTGCCATGCGCTACGAATTCAGTGCCTTGAGGAACACCGGAATCGCTGCAGCGTTGATTTTCCGGAACCGGTTGACCGCTTCGGTATTGCTTTTCGTGTTCTTCGGACTCCTGCCTTATGCCCTCTATGTACTGGTTGTCGCCTCCTTCTTCTTGGCCATGCTATTCCTGCAACAGTTTCCTCATTACCTGCCCTATTTCGAGTTTTTCGGGCTTAATTCCGAGTTTTTCGGGCTACTGTATTTCATGGGCCTCTGGTTTCCTGCCCGATTTCTGGCAGCCTGGTCGATCTCCCGCCTGGCCCTGCGCAGGCTCCGGAACTTCCGTCTCCTGGCCTCTGCTTGCTAGTGTCCTGAGTTCTGTTTAAGTTGGTTGAGTGCTTGTGGCCTGGCACTCTGCGAGCCGTGCCCTGGCACGCTTGATCTTCGCCAGGATGTCTTCGCCCTTGGCAAAACCCACCTGAGAAGGGCTTGGGATCGGCGTTGTGCTCTGCCAGGTGCTGCTGGATCGTGCTCTTCAGTTGAGAGACGCTGGTGTAGCTCTGGTCTCGGACCACAGTGGTCAGCTCGGCAAAGAACCGCTCGACCATGTTGAGCCAGGAGCTCGATGTCGGAGTGAAGTGCATCGTGATCCTCGGATGCCGGCCAGTCAGGCCCTGACCTTGGCGTGCTTGTGCGTAGCGTAGTTGTCGGCGATGATGTGGATGGCCAGCCCGTCGGGGGTTTCGCTGTCGATCTGCTTGAGGAAGCGCAGCCACGCAACGTGCGTGTGTTTGCGTTCCAGTGTTATTTGCGTAGATATTGCGGTGAATCGGAAGATCTTTTTTCGGCTGTCCCCCAGAAAGCGACACCATCTTTGTCTCCACCTCGGGAACCACCTCAACGCACTGGTCTGTACCATGGAACACATATATTATCAATACATGTTAGGTGCAGGAAACTAGGAGCGAGCTGGAGAGCGTTTCTAGGCCTGGGAGCACGTTGACCACCCCCGATCCCCTAAACGGCCCGTTACAGGGCATCCTAGAGGTATAATCCAGGCTATTGACGCACACTCGCCGAAGCAAGGGCCCTGAAGGACCGTTCCGCCCCGGACATCACTCGTCAGGCAGCGCGTCGTTCCCAGCTGCCGACTGCGAGGGAGCCTCGTCGCCCTCGGGTTCGGCAGGAGGGCTGCCGATCGGGCGCAGAATCACATGAACGCTGTCTTCGTAGTTGGTCGCCTTGCCCCTGGCGACGTCCACCACTAGCAGGGGGCGGAGGGCGGCATAGATCTCCTTCTCGTAGTTGGTCGCCTTGCCCATGGCGACGTCCGCGCCTGCGCCGATGATTTCGCCGAAGGACATGCCCGCTTCCGACTTGGCTACCGGCTTGCCCAGGCGGAACTTCTTGGTCTCGTATCCCTCCAACGCCATGGCCACCTTCTGCCGCTTCGCAGACCGCTTGACCATGACCGTGACCGGCGTCCTCCCTCGAGGGTTTCCGTTGATCGAGACCAGCGCCCCCTCTGGATCGCTGGAGAAGGCGACGGGCTGGCTGTCGTCCTTGACGATGGTGGCGCAGCCGCCGCTGCCTAGAGCAAGTGCCAGGATCAGCATGGTGGCGAACGAGGTCAGGGTGTTGTTGTTGGCGTCGATGCCATTGGGCTGGAGAATCATGAGCAAGTGCGTTGGCTTGGCAGGGCTGCTCATAGGCCTATCCGAGGAGTTTTTTGCGGGCGGCGGCGTCCAGAGTGCGCCCGATGCGGGCCAGGGCGGCGGCGCCCGTTACGGGGGTGGCCGTCTTGTGCGAGGTGGGGACGGCGGGGCGGCCCTTCTCAGGGGCGGCGGCAAGCTCCTTGCGCCAGCGGGCCAGGGTGCGGCGGAGGGAGGCGATCGAGAGCTTGGCGTAGGGCGCCTCGGCCTGGAGGCACTGCACGATCTCCTGGTGGATATCCACTGCGGGGACGCCCTGGCGGACGTGGAGGTCGAGGATGGCCTCGCGGTTCTGGTGCAGGAACACGCCGGGGCGCCATCGGATCGAGGGGAGGATCCAGTCGAGCATTTCCAGGTGCAACTGTCGAGTGCTTCTTCACGCTTGGCAATACCTAGTGTCCTGGTTTCTGTTTAAGTTGGTTGAACACTTGTGGCCTGGCACTCTGCGAGCCGTGTCCTTCCACGCTTGATCTTCTCCAGGATGTCTTCGCTCTTGGCAACCCACCTGAAGGGCTTGGGATCGGCATTGTGCTCTGCCAGGTGCCGCTGGATCGCGCTCGAGAGCTCCAGAATCGTAATCGGTCGCCCCATATCAGTACGCCGCCATGATGCGACGCACTGGACCGAACCATGGAACACACCTATTATCAATACATATCAGGATCAGGACGCTAGGGCCGGGCCCGAGACGAAGAGGGCATTGTTTCCCCATGGCCTGCTTCACGGATCTGGCGAGGAAAAGCATCGCCTCGGCATGGGCAGAGACTGGCCCGTGCGCTGGACGATCCTGAGCCAGGGCTCTCCTCCAGGCATCCCAAAGGCGGAAGCTCCAAATGCAACTGGACGGTTGCCGGGTCATCAGGCCAACGCGGCTTGCAGGGTGCCAGCCAAGACCCCAGGGTAGGGAAGGCGGACGACGCGCCGCTCCATGGCGGAACCTGCATTCGGCGTGGAGGAGCTGATCCCGCCAAGCCCTCCCTGGAGGCAATCTTCCCCTTCGCCGCCCAGACGAGGCCCGGAGCGAGGAGCTACGGTCAGGCGATCTGGCCCGCCGGATCGAGGTCCGGCCCGGGCAGCTCCTGGAGGATCCTTTCGGCTTCCCGCTCCACCCTGGCCAGCTGCCGCTGGGAGAGCGAAGCTTCCAGATGGTCCAGGGCCCGGGAATCCAGGTCCGGATCGCGCTCCTGGGCCAGGCGGTACCAGGCGCAGGCCGCCACCGGATCCCTTCCCACTTCCAGGCCATGGAAGTGGAACCATCCCAGGTAGTGCAGGGCCTGGGGATAGCCTTGCTGGGCGGAGCGGTCGATCCACCCGAGGGCCCGGGGGATGTCCTGCTCCGCTCCCCCGGCCCCGAGGAGCATCCAGCCGAGGGTGCACTGCGCCTCGGCATGCCCCCGGGCGGCGGCCCGCTTCAGCCATTCCAGCGCGGCCGAAGCGTCGCGGTCCACTCCCTCCCCGTGGGCGTACTTCCAGCCCACCGCCATCTGCGCCTCGATGTGGCCCTGCTCGGCCGCCTGGAGGAACAGGGGGAAGGCCTGGCTCTGGCTCCGGCCTCCTCCGATCCCCTCGTCCAGCATCGTGGCCTGGGCATGCAGCGCCTCGGTGTGCCCCTGCCGGGCCGCCTTCTGGTACCAGATCCGGGCCTTGCCGGCGCTGCGGCGAGCCCCTCTTCCATGCTCCAGGCAGCATCCCCAGTGGTACTGAGCCTGGGCGTCGCCCTGCTCGGCCGCCTGCTCGTACCAGTGGGCCGAGCTCCGGAGATCCTCCTCCCCCGGCTCTCCCTCGGCATGGATCCTTGCCAGGCGCACCTGCGCCTCCAGGCAGCCCTTCTGGGCCGAGGACTCGATCCAGGCCATCCCCGCCTCCGGATCCCTGGGAACCCTGCCCTTCCCCTCCAGGAGCATCGTTCCGAGGAGATGCTGAGCCTGGGCGTCCCCGGCGGCGGCGGATTCCGCGGTCCGGCGAAGCGACTCCACCGAGCCCGACCGGATCTGGCCGTCGAGCCGGTCGAGCAGGCCCTGGGCCGACTTGTCTCCCCGCTCCACCGCCTTCTCCAGCAGCCGGAGGGCGATGTCCGCGTCGCGATCCACTCCCTGCCCCGTGGCATGGAGCCGGCCCAGAGCGTGGAGCGCTCCGGCATGATCCTTGGCGGCCGCAAGGCCGTACCAGTAGGCGGCCTCGCAATGATCGCCTCCCTCCTCGCACCTGCGCCCCAGCTCGAACTGGCTGCCGGCGTCCTTGCTGTTCAGGGCCAAGCGGCTCCAGGACAGGGCCTGGGGCAGGTCGGCCTCCATCCCCATCCCCCGGGCGCAGATCCATCCCATCCATTCCTGCGCAGCCGGCTGGCCCTGGTCGGCCGCCAGGCAGTACCAGTGGGCGGCCTCCTGCCAGTCCTGATCCACCCCCAGCCCCTGCCTGTAGCAGTCCCCGAGGACGCTCCGGGCCTTCCGGTCCCCCTGCTCGGCCGCCATGCGGTACCAGCGGACCGACAGGGAAGGATCCCGCTCCACGTTCCGCCCTTCGGCGTACATCTCCCCCAGGCTCATCTGGGAGTCCAGGTCTCCCCGCTCGGCGAAGGACCGGAGCAGTTCCAGGGAGGAGGCCGGGTCGTCCTTGTCCTCCTTCCATCCCACGTTGAGCCTGGCCCCGGCATGCCCCAGCTGGGCGGCCCGCTGGTACCACCTGGCCGCTTCCTCGGGATCGCGCTCCACCCCGATTCCGTTGTCGTAGCGGAGCCCCAGGTTGAACTGGGCCTCCATGTGCCCCTGCTCGGCGGCCTTGCGGTACCATTCGATCCCCTCCCCGGCATCGGCGCTTCCCCCCGTGCCCGAGCAGAGGAGGTCCCCCATGCGGTACTGAGCCTCGACATGCCCCCGCCGCGCCGCTTCGAGGTACCACTTCGACGCCTCGGCCATGTCGCGGCGGGCGCCCCGCCCCTGCTCGAGGCACAGGCCCAGCATGTGCTGGGCCTCCAGGACGCCCAGCTTGGCGGCGCGGCGGTACCAGCTTACCGCGAGGCCCGGATCCTGCTCCACGCCCTCTCCCTTGAGGTAGGCGCTTGCCAGGTGTGCGAGAGCCTCGGGCACTCCCTGGTCGGCCGCACGGAAGAACCACTTGAAGGCCTCGGACTTGTCCCCCTGCTCGAGGTAGAGCCGGCCCAGGATCTGCTGCGCCGTGCCGTCGCCCTTGAGACCGGCCATGCGGAACCAGTCGAGGGCGTCCTTGCGGGAGCCCTCGACATCCACCCCGTCCAGGTAGATCCGCCCCAGCTCCTTCTGGGCCTCCAGGCTGCCCTTCTCGGCCGCGGTGCGCAGCCAGTGCAGGGCGTCCTCGATCCGCCTCTCGCCTCCCGTCCCCCGCTGGTAGAGCCGGGCCAGGCTGATCTGCGCCTCCACCTCCCCCTCCTCGGCGGCCCGCTGGTACCAGTGGGCCGCCCTGCCGGCATCGGCCTCCACCCCCTCGCCTTCCAGGTACATCCGCGCCAGGCGGCACTGGGCCGGAGAGTGCCGCCCATCGGCCGCCCTGCCGAACCACTCCGCAGCCTGCGCCGGATCCCGATCCACTCCCCGCCCCTCCTGGCAGCAGACCCCCATGTTGAACTGGGCCTCGGGATCCCCCAGCTTCGCTCCCAGGAGGTACCACCTGGCCGCTTCGGCGGGATCGGCCTCCACCCCCTGCCCCTCGGCGTACATGCGCCCCAGGCGCGACTGGGCCTGGATGCTGCCGTCCAGGGCCTGGGAGCGCAGCGAGCGGACCAGGGCGTCCTCCTCCTCCCGCGGCTCCTCTTCCTCTTCCCAGGCGGGAGGCTCCACCGATTCCAGGGCGCGCCCGCTGTACCCCAGGTTGAGCCAGCGGTTGCCCTCCTCCTCGTCCCGCTCCACGCCCTGGCCTTCGAGGTACATGGCCCCCAGGCGGCACTGGGCCCGGGAATCGCCCTGCTCCGCAGCCTTCCGGTACCACTCGGCCGCCTTCTGCAGATCCCGCTCCACCCCCTCGCCCCGGTAGAGCATCCCCGCCAGCCGGAACTGAGCGTCGGAATCGCCCTGCCGGGCCTGCCGGATCAGGGCGCCGGCTTCCCCGCCGGAGGGTTCCATCGACTGCCGGCCGGCCTCCTGGCTCCCGGAGCCTTCGCCCCCGGGCTCGTCGTCTCCGGGCGTCCGGAAGATGCGGGAGAACAGATCGCCGCTTCCCGGACCGCCGTCCTCTTCCGGGGATCGCCCCCGGCCGTCGTCCTGTCCTTCCATCCCTCCTTCTCCCTCCCTGGCTCGGAATCCTCCCGTCTGTCGATGTTGCTGGTCCTGCAGGATCGCCGGCTCCCGCCTTGGAACGTTCGAGGGGAATCCTCCGGGGCGGGAACGGATCGGACGATCGTTTCGGGAGGCTTCCGGAAACGGGCGATCGCCGACAACTAACGCCGGCTTTTCGGTAATGTCAAACCTTCAGTGCGGGACGGGACGGGGTCCGGCACGGGCGAACAGATCCCCCAGCGAGAGCTCCTGCAGATGCTCCAGGCCCTGCACCACCAGGAAGTCGATGCCCTCGCCGAGCAGCGGCTGGGCCCAAGCCGGGGGCCGTGCCCAGTCGGGATGCGGCGCGGCGCCGGGCGAGACCAGGATCACGGTGACCGAGAAGCCGCGCTCCTTGAGCATTCCCAGGGCCAGGGCCGTGCCTCGGGCCACCTCGGCGAGCACCGGCACCACCGCGCAGCGCCGGGCGAGCAGATGGGCGTGGTGGCGCAGCAGCCCGTCCAGAGGGAGGGTCCCGTCCTTCTCCAGGCGGGCCAGCAGCTCCAGCAGCGGGACGAAGCGCTCCTCCCCGCTCCGGGCCGGGAAATGGACCGGCGCCGGGGCGGAACCCGGCGAGGGCCCGGGCGTCGCGGAGGCTCCCCCGGAGCCGGGCCGGGACAGGACCGCGCTCCGTCCGCTGCGCCCCTCCCCGGGATGGGTTGTGAAGCTGCCCGCCCAGCCCTCCCGGTGGTGGCGCTCGGCCGCGTCCCGGCCGTTGCTCAGCAGGCCCGCCGGCTGTCCGTCGGCGAGGAGGGCCCGGGCGAAGGAGGCCACCGTGGTCACCGCCAGCTCGGTGGCCTCCCCCTCCTTCATGGCCGAGGGGGCGAAGTCGAGCAGGAAGGTGGCTCCCGAGGCGCTGGAATGCTCGAAGACGCGGCTGTGGATGGTCCCGGTGCGCGCGGTCGCCTTCCAGTGGATGTGGTGGAAGGGATCCCCAGGCTGGTAGGGCCGCACTCCGGCGACGCGCGTGGGATCCTGGAACAGGTTGCGCGCCACCGGGATGTCGCCCATGTGGCGCCGGGACGCGATCCGGGCGTCCTCCAGGGGAACCACCCGGGGCAGGACCGTCACGTAGCGCGGGACGCCGGCCAGCCGGAAGTGGCGGTGCATCCCGAACAGATCGCCGGTCTCCACCAGCATGGGCCCCAAGGGGTAGTAGCCCCGCCTGCGGAACTCCAGGCGGTAGGCGTGGGTCCGGGCCTGGCGCGGCCCCAGGCGGATCATCCCCAGGGAGCGGCCCCGGACCCGGAGGACGGCCGGATCGCCGACCGGCAGGGAGTCCTCGAAGAGCGCCCAGGGCACGCCCAGGAAGCCGCGGTTGCGGAGGGTAAGCGAGATCCTCAGCTGATCCCCCACCTCCAGGGACGGGGGCAGGCAGCCCTCCCCCCGCCCGAGGAGCCGGACGTCCCGCTCCGCCTCCAGCCCCTCGTCCCAGCGGCGTGCCAGCAGGCGGCCCGCCAGCAGCAGTCCCGCCAGCCCGTACATCGCCACCAGCAGATGCCCCATGCGCAGAGCGATTCCCAGCGCCAGGAGCGCGGCCGCCGAGACCAGCCACTTCACGACGTCGGCCGGCCGCAGGGAAGCCGGGGAACGGGAAGGTGTTCGCTTCTGCCGGTGCTCAAGTCGGCAACATCCGCGCCGGCCGGCCGTAGGGAAGCCGGGGCACGGGAAGGCCCCGGAAGATCTCCCCCAGCAGCTCCTCGGGGCTCTGGCGCCGCAGGCGGCTCTCGGGATTGAGGATGAGACGGTGGGCCAGCACGAAGGGGGCCAGCAGCTTGATGTCGTCGGGCACCACGAAGCCGTAGCCGTGGATCGCGGCGTAGGCCCGGGCGCACTGCACCAGCGCCATGCCCGCCCTGGGGCTGGCCCCCAGGCGCAGCCCCGGATGCTCGCGGGTGGCCCGGGCCAGCGCCACCACGTACTGCGCCACCTTGGGATCCACCTCCACCTGGTCCACCAGCGCCTGGGCCTCGAGGATCTGGGCGGGGGAGACCACCGGCTCGAGGTCCTCGACCGGATGGGAGCTCTGCTGCCGGGAGAGGAGCGCCTCCTCGTCCCGGGCCCCGGGATAGCCCAGGCCCAGGCGGATCAGGAAGCGGTCGAGCTGCGCCTCGGGCAGGGGGAAGGTCCCCTCGTGGTCGATGGGGTTCTGGGTGGCCATCAGGAGGAAGGGCGGCTCCAGCGGATGATCGGTCCCGTCGGCGGTGACCTTCCTCTCGGCCATGGCCTCGAGCAGGGCCGACTGGGCCCGGGGCGTGGCCCGGTTGATCTCGTCGGCCAGCACGATCTGGGCGAAGAGCGGGCCGGGGCGGAACTCGAACTCGCTGGTCCCGGGATGGAAGACCGAAGTGCCGGTGATGTCGCTGGGCAGGAGGTCGGGGGTGCACTGGATCCGCTTGAAGGAGCAGCCGACCGAGGCCGCCAGGGCCCGGGCGGCCATGGTCTTGGCCACGCCCGGAACATCCTCCAGCAGCACATGCCCTCCGGCCAGGTAGGCGCACAGCATCAGGGTCAGCCGGTCCCGCTTGCCCACCACCGCCCTCTCCATGCTGTCGAGCGCCCGGGCCGCCATCGCGGCCACCTGCGGCTCGGGCTCCTGGTCGCGGGGGGCGGGAGGACGGATCGGCGGACGCGGGATCCTGACCTGGGTGGCGGCCTCGTCCTGCAGCAGGGTGGAGGCGCCGCACTGGGGGCACTCCATCCGGCTGCCGGCCATCTCCTCGGGAAACTCGATGGCCTGGCCGCAGTGTCCGCAGCTGGTTCGGGGCATGGCTGTCTGTGCGATCCTGCTCTGCCGGGTGGATCGGGCATCGTAGGCTCGGGAGAATCCGGAAACGAACCAAAAAGGGCGCGCCGGGAGAAGGCGAGCTCGCTTGAAAACAGGGAGGCGGCCGGCCACTCTCCCCTCCCGGAGACCGCCTCCCCGTACGGGGAGAGCCGAACATGAGCAAGCGCACCGCACTCGCACTAGCCGGAACCCTGCTGCTCCCGTCCTGGGGAGCGGGACCGGCCTCGGCCGCCGGCGAGGGGGAATGGGAGATCCTCTTCGACGGCTCCTCGGCCGAAGCCTTCCGGGGCTTCCGCCGGGAAAGCTTTCCCGAAAGGGGCTGGCGGATCGAGGAGGGCCAGCTGATCGCCATCGCGGACGGCGAAGTGGCGGACATCGCTACCCGCAAGGCCTACCAGGACTTCGAGCTGTCCTTCGAGTGGAAGGTGGCCCCGGGCGGCAACAGCGGGGTGATGTACCGGGTGAGCGAGGAGTCCGGCAGCTCCTGGCACACCGGTCCCGAGTTCCAGATCCTCGACGACGGGGGCCACCCGGACGGCAGGGATCCCCGGACTTCGGCAGGCTCCTTCTACGCCCTGGTCGCTCCCGCGAACAAGAAGCTGGAGCCGGTGGGCGAATTCAACTCGTCGCGGATCGTGGCCCGGGGCAAGCGGATCGAGCACTGGCTCAACGGAGCCAAGGTGGTGGCTCTGGATCTGGACAGCTACGGGGTCAACGATCTGATATCCCGGAGCAAGTTCGCCCGGCTGCCGAGGTTCGCCCGGGAGCGCTCGGGGCGCATCTGCTTCCAGCACCACGGAGACGAGGTCCGCTTCCGCGACATCCGGGTGCGCTCCCTGCCCCCTGCCGAGGTGCTGCCCCAGGCCAAGCACCACAACCGCCTGAGCCCCGCCGAGGAGGCGGCCGGCTGGGAGAGCCTGTTCAACGGCCGCAGCGCCCGCATGTGGAAGGGCTTCATGAAGGAGGAGTTCCCCTCCCGGGGCTGGAGGATCGAGGGCGACGCCCTGGTGCACGCGGCCGGAGGCGGCGGCGGGGACATCGTGACCCGCCGGGAGTACGGCAGCTTCGAGTTCCGCTTCGAGTGGAGGATCCCCGAGGGGGCCAACAGCGGGGTCAAGTACTTCATCATGGAGGAGCGGAGGCGCCAGCCGATCGGGCACGAGTACCAGGTGCTCGACGACTCGGGCCATCCCGACGGCCTGCGCGGGGGCAAGCGCCAGACCGCGGCCCTCTACGACTGCCTGCCGGCGGACAACCGGGTGCTCCGTCCGGTGGGCGAGTTCAACATGTCCTCGATCCGGGTGGACGGCCGGCAGGTGGAGCACTGGCTCAACGGGATCATGGTCCTGAGCTACACCCTGGGAAGCCCCCCGCTGATGGAGGCGGTGGCCGCCAGCAAGTTCCGCAACGTGGAGGACTTCGGCCAGCCCCACCGGGGCCGCATCCTGCTGCAGGACCACGGGAACGAGGTGGCCTGGCGCAACCTGCGCATCCGCAGCCTGGACTAGGCATGGCCTCCCCCGCCGCCGCGAGAGCCCTCTCTCCGGCCCTGGCCCTGGCGGCCCTCGGCCTCCTTGCCCCGCCCCTGCCAGGGCCCCTCCGGGCCGACGCCCCTCCCAGCATCGTCCTGATCTTCGTGGACGACCAGGGCTACCAGGACCTGGGCTGCTACGGCCACCCCACCCTGAAGACCCCGAACCTGGACCGCCTGGCCCGGGAGGGGACCCGCTTCACCGACTTCTACTCGCTGGCCCCGGTCTGCTCCGCCTCCCGGGCCGCCCTGATGACCGGACGCTATCCGGTGCGGACCGGAATCACCGGAGTGCTCTTCCCCCGGCACGACATCGGGCTGGCTCCGGAGGAGACCACCATCGCCGAGGTCCTCTCCGGCCAGGGCTACGCCACCGCCTGCGTCGGCAAGTGGCACCTGGGGCACCTGCCGCCCTTCCTGCCCACCAGCCAGGGGTTCGGCAGCTACTACGGGGTGCCCTACTCAAACGAC
Organism: Limisphaerales bacterium; assembly: GCA_965221075.1. Lineage (GTDB taxonomy): Bacteria > Verrucomicrobiota > Verrucomicrobiia > Limisphaerales > AAA164-E04 > UBA2970. The sequence continues at coordinate 756,045 of OZ244865.1, read as the reverse complement.
ATGGATCCGATCCCGGGCCGGGACCGCAACCTGGACCGGCTGTGGAAGGCCCGCGGCGAACACCCCTGGAACGTCCCCCTGATGCGCGACGGGACCGTGGTCGAGCGCCCGGCGGTGCAGGAGACCCTCACCAGACGCTACACCCGCGAGGCGATCGGGTTCATCGGCCGCAGCCGGAACAGGCCCTTCTTCCTGTACCTCGCCCACACCATGCCCCACGTCCCCCTGTACGTGTCGGAGGAGTTCTACCATCCCGATCCCCAGCGGGCCTACCAGGCGGCCATCGGGGAGATCGACCATTCGACCGGGGAGATCCTCGAGGCGCTGGACCGGTGGGGCCTGGCCGGCGGCACCCTGGTGATCTACGCCTCGGACAACGGCCCCTGGCTGGGCAAGAAGAACCACGGGGGAAGCGCCCTGCCCCTGCGGGACGGCAAGTTCAGCACCTACGAGGGAGGGATGAGGGTGCCCTGCCTGATGCGCTGGCCCGGACGGATCCCGGCGGGCGCGGTCAACGGAGGGATCGCCGCCACCTTCGACCTCCTGCCCACCTTCGCGGCCCTGTCCGGGGCGCCGGCTCCGGAGGACGCCGACGGCAGGGACATCTCCGCCCTGATCCAGGGCCGCGGGGAGAGCCCCCACCAGCGCCTGGCCTTCTACCGGGGCGCCAGCCTGCAGGCCCTCCGCGAGGGACCCTGGAAGCTCCACCTGCCCCGCGGGCAGGGCGGCCGCAGGACGCAGGGCGCCCTCTACCACCTGGGGGAGGACATCGGCGAGACCACCGACCTTTCCGCCCGGCACCCGCAGCGGGCCGAGGCGATGGCCCGGGCGGCCCGGGATCTCGACGCCCGGCTCAAGGCCCGGGCCAGGGCCCCGGGAAAGGCCCCGCAGGCCGCCGATACCGCTAGACAGCTCCCCTGAGCCGCCGCACTATGGATTCCCGACCGATGAAGCTGGCGACCCCCTACGGAACCGCCCTGACGCTGGGGGCGCTGTGGCTGGCGGCAGGGGCGGTCCATCCCCAGGCGGCCGATCCCCGTCCGGTCCAGCCGGAGCGGGCGGAGTGGCCCACGGAGGGGATGGAGGGCGATCGGGTCCACCACTCCCCCAGCCTGCTCTCCACCCCCCAGGGGATGGCGCTGGCCTGGATCTCGGGCACCACCCTCCACCACCCCGACACCGAGGTGCTCCTCTCGCTGCGAGTCGGCCAGGACCGCGACTGGACCGCGGGACGGACCGTCGCCCGCCCCAGGGATCGGGGGGGAGCGCTCCTGCCCTGCCTGAGCGCGGCCCTCTTCCAGCCCTCGGAGGGACCGGCGTTCCTGTTCTACCGGACCCCGGCTCCCGGAGGGAGGGTGGAGGGCTGGTACCGGATCTCCGCCGATTCCGGCGGCAGCTGGAGCGAGCCCCGATCGCTGCCCCGATCCCAGCGGGGCCCTGGAGGATCCCCTCCCCTGGAGCTTCCCGGCGGCCGCATCCTCTGGGGCAGCGGCGGCGGGATCCCGCCCGCCGCCATCCGGGTGGAGCGGGCCGAGCAGGGGGGCCGTGGCCTCTGGGCGGGACGGCGGGGGCGCCCCCTCGGGGATCCCGGCGGGATGGCTCCAGGAGAGCCGGCGCTGCTGGACCACGGAGGCGGGAGGCTGCAGATGCTGGCCCCCTCCTCCACGGGCAGGGTGGCCGAGTCGTGGTCGCTGGACGGCGGGGCCAGCTGGACCGACTGGCGGCCCACCTCCCTGCCCAGCCCCGGCACCGGCCTGGCGGCCGCGCGCGTCGCCCGGGAGACGGAGTCGGGCCGGCGCACCGAGTTCGCCCTCCTGTACCAGCACCTGCGGCAGGGCGCCAACCAGCTCCACCTGGCCTTCAGCGGGGACGGGAGGATCTGGAGGGCGGCCGCCCGGATCGAGCTGCCCGGGCCCGACCACTTCCTGGATCCCGCCATCGTGCAGGGCGGTGACGGGCTGCTCCACCTGGCCTACAGCGTCAACCACCAGCGCATCAAGTACGTGGCCCTCGATCCCGGAAAGCTCGCCTCGGTCCCCATGGTGGGGGAGCACTGGCCCTTCTGACCGGTCCATGAGCGCCGTCGTGGAAGGCCCCGCCTACGTGGTGGGCGACAACATCGACACCGACCAGATCATCCCGGCCCAGCACCTGGCCCTGGTGCCCACCATCCCCGAGGAGTACGAGAAGCTGGGCGGCTACGCCATGATCGGCCTGCCCGAGAGCGCCTACCCCGCCCGCTACGTGGAGGAGGGGGCGACCGGCTCCCGCTACCCGATCGTGATCGCGGGCCGCAACTTCGGATGCGGCAGCTCCCGGGAGCACGCCCCCATCGCCCTGGGATCGGCCGGCTGCAGGCTGGTCGTGGCCGAGAGCTTCGCCCGGATCTTCTTCCGCAACTGCGTGGCCACCGGGGAGCTCTACCCCTGCGAGACCCCCGGGCGCCTCTGCGGCTCGATCCGGACCGGCGACGGGATCCGGGTGGATCTCGACCGGGCGGCCCTCACCGTCCTCTCCACGGGGGCGGTCCATCCGCTGCGGGAGCTGGGGGAGGTCAGGCCGGTGATCGACGCCGGAGGCATATTCGCCTACGCCCGCAAGTCGGGCATGCTCGGCTCCTCCTGACCAGCCCCGGAATCCCATGCCCAAGAAGATCGTCGAGATGGAGGTCGAGTCGGCGAGGATGGAGCTCGCCGACACCAAGACCATCCGGCTGGCCTGGCCCGAGGGCTACCAGGTCCCGTTCAAGACCGGCCAGTTCGTCACCCTGCACTTTCCCGACAGCCCCCGCTACAAGCGGGCCTACTCCCTCTCCTCCTGCGCCCTGGACCAGGGCCACTTCGAGGTGACCGTCAAGAAGGAGGGGAAGATGGGGACCCGGATCGTGGACTGGACCGAGCCGGGCCACACCCTGTGCGTGCTCCCCCCCGCCGGCCGCTTCCTTCCGGTGCTCGAGGAGGACACCCACCTGGTCTGCATCGCCGGAGGCTCTGGGGTGACCCCCTACCGGGGCTTCGCCAGGGAGGCCTCCAGGACCGGGGCCCCCACCCGCATCACCGTGCTCTACAGCGTGCGCACCGCGCAGGACATCATCTTCGAGGAGGAGTTCCGCGCCCTGGAGCGGGAGAACCCCTCGTTCCGCTTCCTGGTCACCTGCACCCGCCTCTCCGGGGAGGATCCCTGGAGCGGGCGCCGCGGGCGCATCGACCTGCCCTGGATCCGGGAGAGCTTCGATCCCGGGGAGCGGACCTTCTTCTACGCCTGCGGCCCCACCACCCTGGTCGAGTCGGTCGAGAGGCTGGTCAAGGAGGATCTGGGCATTCCCCGGGAGCGCCTGCGCCTGGAGAAGTGGGGATGAGCCCGGAGATCCCTTCCGACCGGCTCTACGCCCCCACCCACGAGTGGATCCGGGTGGAGGAGGGGACCGGCACGGTGGGGCTCTCCGCTCCGGCCCGGGACGAGCTGGGCACGGTGGTCCACGTCGAGCTGCCCGCCGCCGGGAGGGAGGTGGCGCGGGAGGAGCCCTGCGCCCTGATCGAGTCGGACAAGACCGCCAGCGACCTCCACGCCCCGGTCTCGGGACGGATCCTGGAGATCAACTCCGCCCTGGAGTCCGATCCCGGCCTCCTCCACCGGTCCCCCTACCGCCATGGATGGCTCTACCGCATCTCCCTGGCGCTTCCCGGAGAGCTCTCGCAGCTGCTCGACGCCGGGGCCTACCGGGAGAGGGTGGCGGGTCCGGGCTGATCCGGGAGGGCCGCATGCATCTCCGCCAGGCCACCACCGGCAGGGGCGGGCGCCGGGAGTTCCTGGCCCTGCTGGCCGCCCTCCTGGGCGCGCCGGTGGCCCTGCCGCGGCGACTGGGCGAGGGAATCTTCCCCCACGCCCTGGCCCAGGAGGCGCTCCGCGGCGCCGGTCCCGGGGAGGGCAAGCGGCTGCTCTCCCTGCTCAGCGACCGCCCCTTCAACGCCGAGACCCCGGCCCACCTGCTCGACGGGGACGTCACCCCCAGCCACCTCCACTTCGTCCGCAACAACGGCCACGTCCCCCAGCGGGCCCTCGACGGGAGCCTGGACGGCTGGTCCCTGCGGGTCGACGGCGAGGTGGAGCGCCCCCGCAGCTGGACCCTGGAGGAGCTCCAGCGGGAGTTCCCGGGCCAGGAGGCGCAGATCGTCCTGGAATGCGCCGGAAACGGCCGCGCCGGATTCCATCCCGCCCCTCCGGGCAACCCCTGGACCCTGGGGGCGGTGGGATGCGCCCGCTACCGCGGAGTCCGCCTGGGCGACGTGCTCTCCAGCTGCGCGCCCCGCCCCTCGGCGGTCTACATCGGCTGGTACGGAGAGGATCCGCACCTGAGCCGCGACCCGGGCCGCCAGGCCATCTCGAGGGGAATCCCGATCGGGAAGGCGATGGATCCCCACACCCTCCTGGCCTGGGAGATGAACGGAGCGCCGCTGCCGGCCCTCCACGGCTGGCCCCTGCGCATGCTGGCCCCCGGCTGGCCCGGCTCCGCCAGCGGCAAGTGGCTGCGGCGGATCTGGGTGCGCGACCGGATCCACGACGGGGAGAAGATGGGCGGCTCCTCCTACCGCATGCCCCGCCGCCCGGTGGAGCCGGGAGCGGAGGTTCCGGACGAGGACATGGAGATCATCGGGACGATGCCGGTCAAGTCCCTGATCACCCGGCCGCGGACCGGCGTCCGCCTCGGCGCCGGGGAGCCGCTGTCCCTGCGGGGCAAGGCCTGGAGCGGCGCCGGGGACGTCGCCCGGATGGACCTGAGCTTCGACTTCGGAGCCACCTGGCGGGCCGCCCGCCTGGCCGCGGCCCCCAACCGCTACGCCTGGCAGGCCTGGGAGGCCTCCCTGAGGCTGCCCTCGCCCGGCTACTACGAGGTCTGGGCCCGGGCCACCGACGACCGGGGGCGCTCCCAGCCGATGATCGTCCCCGGATGGAACCCCAAGGGGTACCTCAACAACGCCATGCACCGCATCGCGGTGCACGCCTCATGAGCCGCGCCTGGACGATGGTCCTGGCAGGGCTACTGGGACAGGAGGCCCCGCGGGAGGACGGCTCCCCGCCCCCGGGCCCGGCCCTGGTGCGGGCCCTCTGCGTCTCCTGCCACTCCGCCATGGTGATCGGGGCGGCCCGCAAGAGCGCCGCCCAGTGGGAGAGCACGGTGGCCCGGATGGAGGCCCAGGGCATGCCCCCCCTCCCGCCCGGGCTGCGAGGCCCCCTTGTGGACTTCCTCTCCCGGAACCGGGGCCCGCGTCCGGAGGAGAGGCCTCGGGGGCCCTGGGCCGACGCCCGGCACGCCAATCCCCTCTGGTAGGCGGTACGCCGGCATCCGCGGTACGCCGGCATCCTTCCGGGACCCTCCCGCGCTCCCTGCGCCCCGGAGCGGCAGCCCCGCCCGGCCGCGCCGCTCGAAGATCGGAGCGGACCCCCGGGCCGCGCCCTCTCGTGGCAGCCGGCGCACGCCCCGTGGAGGACGGATCCGGGCAGGCCTTGCCACCGCCCGGCGATCCGGGCAGCATCCCTGGCGCCAATGGCGGAGTACGAAGCGGTCATCGGACTGGAGACCCATGTCCAGCTGAAGACCCGATCGAAGATGTGGTGCGGGTGCGCCAACCGCTACGGGGACCGGCCCAACACCAACATCTGCCCCGTCTGCCTGGGATACCCCGGCGCCCTCCCCGTGCCCAACCGGGAAGCGCTGCGCCTGACCGCCCTGGCCGGGATGCTGCTGGGAGGCGAGATCCCTCCCCTGGCGCGCTTCGACCGGAAGAACTACTTCTATCCCGACATGCCCAAGAACTACCAGATCACCCAGATGGCCCGCCCCTCGGCCCTGGGAGGCCGGGTCGAGTTCGAGTCGGGCGGGGATCTCCGCAGCGTCCGGATCGCCCGGGCCCACCTGGAGGAGGACGTGGGCAAGAGCTTCCACTTCGACCAGTGCAGCGGAGTGGACTACAACCGGGCCGGAGTCCCGCTCATGGAGATCGTCTCCGAGCCCGACATCCGCGGCGCCGGAATGGCCTACGACTACCTGCAGGCCCTGGTGGCGATCCTGGAGGCCGGAGGCGTCAGCGGCTGCGATCTGGAGAAGGGCATGGTGCGCTGCGACGTCAACGTCAGCGTCCGCCCCCGGGGCGTCCGGGAGCTGGGAGCCAAGATCGAGATCAAGAACATGAACACCTTCAACGGGGTGCGCCGGGCCATCGAGCACGAGGCGGAGCGCCAGATCGGCGTCCTGGAGGAGGGAGGGACCCTGCGGCAGGAGACCCGCCGCTGGAACGACGATCTGGGCCGGACCGATCCGATGCGGCTCAAGGAGGACGCCCACGACTACCGCTACCTCCCCGACCCCGACCTGCCTCCCTTCGTTCCCGATCCCGCCTTCAGGGAGGAGGCGGCCCGGGGAGTGGTGGAGCTGCCGCTGGCCCGCAAGCGGCGCCTGGCCTCCAGCCACGGCCTGCCCCCGGAGGACGCCGCCAGCCTGGTGCGGCACGGCCTGGCCGGCTACTTCGAGGACCTGATGCGGGACTGCCGGCACCCCCGCACCGCGGCCAACTGGCTGCTCAACAACCTGCAGGCGCGGCTGGCGGCCCAGGGCCCGGCGCTCGCGGATCTGCCCTTCCCGCCCCGGCTCCTGGGACAGCTGCTCGACCTGCTGGGAGACGGGACCATCAGCTCGCGCATCGCCCAGGAGGTCTTCACCGGGATGCTCGAGACCGGGGACTCCCCCGGGGACATCATCGAGAGGCGGGGCCTCTCCCAGGTGAGCGACGAGGGGGCCCTGCAGGCGCTCTGCGAGCAGGTGATCGAGGCCCATCCCGGCCCGGCTGCCGACTACCGCGCCGGAAGAAGGGCGGCCCTCAACTTCCTCAAGGGGCAGGCGATGAGGCTGAGCAGGGGCAAGGCCAACCCCCGGATGATCGGAGAGGCGCTGGAGCGGCTTCTCGGGCCATGAGCGGGGAGGATCCATCGATCCACTTCTGCGGGATCGGCGGCAGCGCCATGGCCTCCTGCGCCGCGGCGCTGCGCCACCGGGGATACCGGGTCACCGGCTCGGACCAGGGAGTCTATCCTCCCATGTCCACCTTCCTGGAGGAGCAGGGCATCCCGGTGCTCTCCCCCTACCAGGAGAGCAACCTGGACCACCGCCCCGGCCTGGTGGTGATCGGCAACGCCCTCTCCCGGGGCAACCCCGAGGTGGAGCGGGCGCTCGACGAGAAGATCCCCTACACCTCGCTGCCCGAGCTGCTGCGCGACCGCTTCCTCCGGGGGCGGCGCAACATCGTGGTGGCCGGCACCCACGGCAAGACCACCACCGCCTCGCTGATGGCCTGGGTGCTCGATCAGGCCGGGCTCGATCCCGGATTCCTGATCGGGGGGGTGCCCCGGAACTTCGGGATCGGGGCCCGCTTCACCGCCAGCCCCTGGTTCGTGATCGAGGGCGACGAGTACGACACCGCCTTCTTCGACAAGCGCAGCAAGTTCGTCCACTACCTGCCCGAGGTGGCGATCCTCAACAACCTGGAGTTCGACCACGCCGACATCTTCGAGGACCTGGGAGACATCCAGATCTCCTTCCGCCGCCTGATCAACCTGATCCCCCGCAGCGGCATGCTCCTGGCCAACGGAGAGGATCCCCACCTGGACCCGCTCCTGGGCGTCTCCCACTGCCCGGTCTCCCGCTTCGGGCTCGGCTCCGGATGCGACATCCGTCCGGAGGATCCCCGCCCCACCGAACGCGGCACCCGCTTCCGGATCCGGGGGCAGGAATACCACCTGCCCATGCACGGGAACCTCAACCTGCGCAACGGCCTGGGGGTGGTGGCCACCGCCCTGCACTGCGGCATCGCTCCCGGGACCATCGCCCGGGCCCTGGAGGGCTTCGAGGGGATCCGGAGGCGCATGGAGGTCCGGGCCCGGCTGGCGGGGATCGCCATCGTGGACGACTTCGGCCACCATCCCACCGCCATCCGGGAGACCCTGGAGGCCCTGCGCGCCGCCTGGCCGGGCCGACGCCTCTGGGCGGTCTTCGAGCCGCGCAGCAACACCACCCGGCGCAACGTATTCCAGAGCCAGCTGGCCCAGTCCCTGGGCAGGGCCGACCAGGTGGTCTTCTCCCGCATCGACCGGCTGGAGCTGCTGCTCCCCTCGGAGCAGCTCGATCCGATCCGCCTGCGCGACGAGATCCGCCAGGGAGGCTCGGCCTGCGAGTACATCGAGACCCCCGGGGAGATCTGCCGCCACCTGCTCGCCTCGGCCAGGGAGAACGACGTCGTCTGCATCTTCAGCAACGGCTCCTTCGGTGGGCTGCACGCGATGCTCGAGGAAGGACTCAGGAACCGGCAGGACCCATGAACCAGCGGCTTCTTCTGGCAGGCGCCCTCCTGTGCCACGGCCTGGCGCTGGGGGCGGAACGCCCCCCCAACATCGTCTACATCCTCGCCGACGATCTGGGCTACGGGGATCTGGGATGCTACGGGCAGGCCGTCCTGGAGACCCCCAGCCTGGACCGGATGGCCGAGCAGGGCGTCCTGTTCACCCGCCACTACGCCGGCTCGACCGTCTGCGCCCCCTCCCGCTGCGTGCTGATGACCGGCCGCAGCGTGGGCCGGGCCCGGATCCAGGGCAACTCCCCCGGGCAGCTGGCGCAGGGCGACGCCACCATCGCCACCATGCTGCGGGAGGCCGGCTACCGGACCGGCTGCTTCGGCAAGTGGGGGGTGGGCACCCCCCTGCCCGACGCCGATCCCAACCGGCACGGGTTCGAGGAGTTCTTCGGCTACGTCAACATGCACCACGCGCACAACTTCTATCCCGAGTTCCTGGTGCGCAACGGGGAGCGGGTGGCGCTGGACAACGAGCTCTACCCCGAGTGGAAGGAGCGCCAGAGGCCCGACCGCCAGGGCGGCGGTGTCGCCGCCCAGGCCCGGGAATACGCTCCGGCCCTGATCTTCGAGGCGGCCCTCGACTTCATCCGCCAGGACGACGGCAGGCCCTTCTTCCTCTACTACGCGCCCAACCTGCCCCACGCCAACAACGAGGCGGGGCGGGAGCCGCGCATCGGGAACAACGGCATGCGCATCCCCGGAAGCGAGGCCTACGCACAGCGGGGCTGGCCGGTCCAGGAGCAGGGATTCGCCCGGATGATCGAGGCCATGGACCAGGAGGTCGGGCGCGTCGTGGAGCTGCTCCGGGAGCTGGGGATGGAGGAACGGACCGCCCTGTTCTTCTCCAGCGACAACGGGCCCCACCAGGAGGGGGGGCACCGGATGGAGTTCTTCGACTCCAACGGCCCGCTGCGGGGCATGAAGCGGGACCTCTACGAGGGGGGGCTGCGGGTGCCCTTCCTGGCCCGGTGGCCGGGCCGCTTCCCGGCCGGCGTCCGCAGCGGCCTGATCAGCGGCTTCCAGGACATGATGCCCACCCTGGCGGAGCTGGCGGGCGTGCCGGTCCCCTCCGGATCCGACGGCGTCTCCCTGGCCCCCACCCTGACGGGCCGGCCCGCCGGCCAGCAGGTCCATCCCCACCTCGCCTGGATCTTCCACGAGCGGGGGGGAGCGGCGGCGGTCCTGATGGGCGAGTGGAAGGCCGTGCGGCGCGACAACTCCCGGCGGCCTCCCGGCCCCCTGGAGCTCTACCACCTGCTGGAGGATCCCCGGGAGGAGGCGGACGTCTCGGGAGAGCGCCCCGCCCTGGCGCGCAGGATGGAGGGGATCCTCGCCCGGGAGGCCCTCAGGAGCCGTCCGGAGGGCCGAGGACGGACAGGAGGCGCTCCCCCAGGGAGAGCTCCCCCCCGCTGAGGATGCGGGCCCGCAGGCCGCCCCGGCCCTTGAGCGCCTGGTGCGCCCCCTGGCCGTAGGCCTGGTCCATCCAGTAGCAGGGCCGGGCCTCCTCCACCCCCTCGAAGACCACCTCGCCCAGGGAGAAGCGGCTCCCGACCAGCCGGTTGAGATCCACCCCCGAGGTGATCACGTTGCGGCGGTAGACCCCGGGGGAGCCGGGCCCTCCGCCCAGCTCCTCGCCCAGGGCCTGGTGGACCTCCTCGGAGAAGAAGGTGATCTGGCCCTTGTAGCCGGGCTGGTGGCCGAAGTACCGGTCCCCCCGGATCCCCTGGCCGGCCACGCACTCGATCGAGGGAAGCTCCTCCATCGGATGGGGGGAGGGCTCCTGGCCGTGCCTGCCCTTGTAGCGGTGGCCCGGCGAGATGTAGAGGCGCCGGATACGGATTGTCATCTGGTCCATGGATCGTATCCTGGGGGCGTGGAGATCCGGCGGGCCCGATCCCGGCCGGGCCTCCCGCCCGGCGGCGCACCCGCCGCAAGCGATGGGCGATCAGATCCTCCAAAAGATCCGGATCATCAAGTTCTTTCTCCTGGGGGCCCTGCTGCTGCTACTGGCCCTGCTCCTTCCGGTCTTCCTCCGGGCGGTGGACCTCCGGCTGGTCGGCTTCGCCGGCTCCGGGGAGCCTCCCCTGGTCTCGGAGATCGACAACCAGATCCAGCTGGCCAGCCCCGGGGCGGCCCGGCTGCTGCTCGAGGGAGCCCGCCAGTGCGGGATCCAGGGGCTGGACGGGGTGGCCGCCAGGCTGGAGCGGCTGGAGAGCGATCATCCCGATCTGGTCCCGCTGGGAGGCGTCTCCGAGACCCTCGCCTCCCTGGCCCTTCCCCAGGACGGATCCTCCGCCACCATGGTGGAGATGCTGATCCCGGCCGGAAACCGAGCCAGGCTGATCTCCGGACTGGAGAGCTCGCGCCGGCCCGGGGTCCGGGTGATCCTGGATCTGCGGAGCATCCGCCACACCCAGATCCTCTCCCCGGTCCCGGAGCCCGGAGGCGCGGTCCTGGAGACGGTGCTGGCGGCGATGGCCCTGCTCTCGCAGGAGAACTCGCTGCGGCCCTCCTTCCGCATCGAGCTGGAGCGGCTGGCCTCCGACGCCGGCCGGGGGATGAGCGCTCGGGATCTGGAGGAGCTCTGCCTGGATCTGCTGCCCTTCGCCCGGCGCATGAACTGGGGCCAGTTCTCCGCCTTCCTCTCCAGGTTCGAGGACCGCGGCTCCCTGGGGCACGTCGCCCGGGCCCTCTCCTCCCGGCCGGAGCGCCTGCCCACCCTGTTCGCCGCGGTGTGGGTCTCCCCCTCGGCCACCCCGGTGGCCCGCTACCTGGAGCGCTGGCCCGAGACGGGGCTGGAGGACATCGCCCGGAGCCTGGCGCACGGCAGCCGAGGGCTCGACACCCTCCTGAGCCGGGGGCATCGCCTGTACCAGGCCCCGGCGCCCGTGGCCTGGCTCCACCGGGCCATGCCCTCCGCCTCCCGCGACTCGCTCTCGGCGCTAGCCCTCTCCTTCCCGATCCTGGCCCTGTTCGGCAAGTACCTGGCCCTGGGGCTGGGGGCCTTCCTCTGCATACGGGGCCTGTCCCTTTCGATGCCCCGGGCCGGCCCCGTCCTACGCTACTTCGAGGTGGACGCCCTGGCGACGCCCCGCCACCTGATCCTCACCCTCTTCGCGCTGCTCGCGCTGGTCCTCCTGGGCGAGCCTTTCCTTGCGCAGAAGGAGCAGACTGTGGATATTGCCCCCGGATGGTCGTTCCCAACCGCTCCCGAACCCGTAGTTGAAGCCGTGGACAACCTCATCGGCGGCAACAAGGACGAGATCACCCTCCTGGCCCTGGCCGTCTTCTTCCTCATCCAGGTGGGCCTGTACATCATGTGCCGGCTGAAGCTCCGGGAGATCGAGCGCCACAAGGGCTCCACCCGCCTGAAGCTGAAGCTGCTAGACAACGAGGACAACATGTTCGACTCGGGGCTCTACGTCGGGCTGGGAGGGACGGTGCTCTCCCTGGTCCTGCTGTCCCTCAAGCTGGCCGAGATCTCGCTGATGGCCGCCTACTCCTCCACCCTCTTCGGCATCATCTTCACCTCGGTTCTCAAGATCTTCCATGTCCGTCCCTACCGGCGGAGGCTGCTGATCGAAGGGGAGGCCGGCATCCTGTGAACAAGCCGCTCCTGATCGTCATCTGCGACTTCATGCTGATCAGCTTCCTGTCGCTGATCTCCGGCGTCGATCTGGACACCGAGGCGGCCGCGGCGCCCGTCCCGAAGGAGCCTGCCGAGGCGGAGGAGGATCCGGTCCTCGGGGCCCGGGACGTGGTGGATCTGCTGGAGATGGCCCTGAGCGAGGAGCAGGAGCTCCAGGACTCCCTGAAGCAGGAGCGGGACCAGTACAGGGACCAGCTGTCCAGCGCCCGGTCCCTGCTGCAGGACCGGGAGGAGGTCCTGGAGGCCACCCAGAGCGCCCTCGAGACGGCCCAGGGCGACCTCGAGGCCACCAGGAACGACGTCGAGTCGCTCCAGGACAACCTGGAGGAGGCCCGCACCCTCCTGGACGACAGGGAGGCGATGGTCCGCGGCATGGAGGAGGAGCGCTCCAGGCTGGAGGAGGACTACCAGAGCACCCAGCGGGACCTGGCGCAGCTGCAGGAGGAGTACCAGGGGGTGATCGACGAGACCCGGCAGCTGGAGGACGCCCTGGAGGACACCTCGAAGCAGGCGGCGATCTCCCAGGTCCAGCTGGAGACCATCTCCCAGGAGCTCAACGTCCGGCGCAAGGAGGCGACCCAGATGCAGCAGCGGATGGCGCAGCTGGAGGAGCAGCGGATGGCCTCCGAGAAGGAGAAGCAGCAGCTGGCCCTGGATCTGCGCGAGTCGCGCACCCAGGCGGTGCTGGCCCGGGAGCACTGGGAGATCGCCCGCGCCGACGTCGAGTCGGCCCGCGCCGACGTCGAATGGGCCCGCGGCGAGGTCGTCGAGGCGCGCAACGAGGTGAAGGTGGCCCGCACCGAGAAGCACGAGATCATGCAGCGCTCCGAGGAGGTGGCCGCCCAGGTGGCCGAGCTGGCGGTTCGCTCGGAGGAGTTCCAGGAGGAGGTCCGCACCAACCGTCCCATCACCGCCAACAGCATCTTCAACGAGGTCCAGAACAACTCCGTCGACTCGGAGTTCACCGTAAAGAAGAAGGGAGGCCTGCTGGGGGAGAGGACCAGGGACGTGTCCTGCCGCAGCGTGCTGGCCACCTACGGGGGCTCACACTTCATCCTCCACCACATCGACGACACCCCCCTGACGCTCGACGCCCAGAACCGTGTCGTCTCGATGCGGGGAGCGGTGCGGCGCGGCGGGATCGCCTACTCCATCGGGCAGATCGGAGCCCTCTCGCAGGACCCCCGCATCCTGGCCATCCCGGTGGACCAGGAAGCGGCCCAGGGCCTTGGCTGCAAGATCTACCAGGTCTCGGCCGATCCCTACCGCTTCGAGGAAGCGGTGCTGGTCACCTACCGCAACAAGAAGTTCGGGGAGGTGAGCTTCAAGGTCGATCCCGAGCATCCCGGGTACGTGAAGATGGACCGCCCCATCTTCAGCGGGCTGCTGGGGCAGTTCGCCCCCTCGCGGGGGGATCTGGTCTTCAGCAAGACCGGCGAGCTGCTGGGGATGATGGCCAACAACAAGTACTGCCTGGTCTTCGGCGGGATCTCCTTCCAGGAGTCCACCTTCGCCTGCGGCCAGGACTACTCCGAGGGGGAGGCCGAGAGGGTACTGGCCCGGATGCGGAGCCGCTACGAGTCGCTCCCCTTCGCCCTGCGCTAGACGGGAGGGCTACTGGCCGTCGAAGTCGTAGACCTTGACCCGGTCGCAGACCCGCCGGAACACCTTCTCCACGAACTCCAGGTGCAGGGGGTGCTCCTGGTACCTGTCCTGCGCCTCCCTGTCGGCGAACACGATGTTCAGGCCCACCTGGTAGCTCTGGTCCACCACGTCGCGGTGGCTGGGAGCCATCCTTCCCACGTGGAAGTGGAGCGCCCCCGGAATGGGGCGGAGGTACTTCCTGGCCCCCTCCACCAGCTCCTCGGCGGCCGACGGCATGCCGGGCCGGGTCCAGAAGATCACCACATGCGAGAACATGGGCCGGATCTAAGCCCCCGGGAGGGCTCCTGGCAACCCCCGCGCCCGGGACGGATCCCTTCCGATCCGCCCCTCCCGCCATCCTGGCCGGAGGCATGACCGGAACCCTGATCAACGTGGCCGCGATACTGGCGGGAGGATGCCTCGGCCTGGCCCTGCGCCGGCCCTTGCCTCCCCGCCTCCATTCCCTGGTCCGAGCCTGCCTGGCCGCGCTCGTGCTGTATTCCGGCTTCGGAATGATGCTCGCCGGCATGTCGGGGGGATGGACCTCCGGCGCGGGGCAGCTCCTGGTGGTGTTCGTGGCCACCGTGGCGGGCAAGGCGCTGGGCAAGGCGCTGCGCATCCAGAAGGCGATGCACGGCATCGCCGTCTTCGCCGAGGAGCAGATGGCCCTGCCGCCGAAGAAGCGGCGCAGGGACGCAGGATTCCTCGTGGGCAGCGGCCTCTACTGCCTGACTCCCCTCGCCTTCCTGGGCCCCGCCGCCGAAGGCTTCGCCGGCTGGTGGCAGCCCCTCCTGATCAAGGCCGCGATGGACTTCATGGGGGCAAGCACCTTCGTCCGCGCCTTCGGCCCGGGCTTCCTGCTCTCCGCCGTGCCGGTGCTCTCGCTACAGGGCACGCTGGCCCTGGGATGCGCCGCGCTGCCGGAGGCCGTTGCCATCACGGGTCCGGCAGTCATGGCCTCGGGCTGGATCCTGCTGGGAGCGATCCCGGTCCTCTACGGCGTCGCCAGGATACGGCTGGGCGACTACCTCCCCGCCATCGCCCTGGCTCCCCTCCTGGCCCAGATCTGGTGGCCCGGCAGCTGACAGCGCAGCCGCTAGAAGCGGAGACACGACGGCATGGACCTGCGCCGGAACCGATCGGCCGAGGTTCGGACGGTTCCTTACGCGCTGCCGCCGGGAACCGCACGAGGCGGCTGAGCCTGGGAGGATGCCGCCGGCCATCCGGGCCGGCATCCCATCACCGGCTGTCCCGGCCGGGATGGGCGGGACCACCCAAGGGCAGAGCATGAACTGGGACATGCGGGCGAAGAGCGTGCCCCGGGCTCTTGCCCCGGGACCGCAAGGGAGGCCACGAAAGGCGCAGGCGCAAGGAGCCGTTCCGTCTGCAGGAGCCGATGGCGTCAGGCAAGGCGAGGGCGGCGCCTGGCCATAAGGCGGCCGCCCGCTTGCCGGAAAGCCGGATCAGGACGCAAGGGAACGGAGCTCAGGCACGCGGGCGAAGTCGAGCCGCATCCGGATACCGAACCAGATCCACAGCGGGACCGACACCTGGAGACGCAGCAGGTGCCAGAAGATCATCCCCCCCTCGCTGCTGAGCTCCCTGACTTCGATCAGGATCAGGATCACGGGCAGGGAGACGACCGGCGCCACGAAATGGATCAGGAAGACGAAAAGGGAAAACCTCAGAGGGCGCTCCGTCTTCAGTCCGCCCCACATGCCGAGGCTGCGGATGGAGAGAAGCTCGAAGGGAAGGGTCAGCACGCAGCCCATGTGCAGCAGCCAGGGAATCTCGAACAGATCCTCAAGATCCATCCACACCACCGACCACGCCAGGAAGCCCCAGGCAAGGATGGCGAGGACGTGCCAGGCGAGGATCAGGGCTCCGTTCCAGATCAGCTGCGTGCCGGCGGGATGCCCCAGTCCCCTGAGCGTGGCCATGCGGGAGAGAGGGGCGATCAGGAGCAATTCCAGCATGCCCGTCTTCCTGTCCTCGTGGAGCAGGGAGGGAGCTTCCAGCGAGGCCCTCAGGTAGGCCAGGCCCATCAGGGGCAGTCCCGTCAGGTAGAAGGCCACCAGGAGCGCGTCGTCGTATCTGCTAGTTGTCCCCGTCAGGAGATGGAAGCAGAAGTAGACGACGAGAAGAAGGCCGGGCAGGAGGAGAATGCCGGTGCCGATCCGGTAGACCAGGCCGCTGCGGTGGAAGCGGGCGTGGAGGATCCGGGCGGGATTCTCCAGATCCCCGATGGGGGGACGGGGAGCAACCGTCTTGCGGGCGGACTTCCTGCCAGGAATGGTTCCACCCGCCTTCCTCTCGAGCATCCACACGAAGGAGAAGAGAAGCATGGAGAGCAGCAGAAGGAGCAGCGCCAGCCCCCCGAGGATCGACAGGTTGAGGGTCAAGGATCCGAACTCGCCCGGTACATTATGGGTGACGGCGATGGGGCCCAGCCAGATGAAATCCGGAACAGGGGAGAAGTAGCCCATAGAACCGAGTGTGCCGACAATCAGAATGGGCAGGAGGTAGCACCCGAGCAGGGCGGCGAAGGAGAGGCAGGCCGAGGCCAAGGCGCTCCTGCAGATCACCGAAGCGAAGAGCCCGATCGCCATCCCCAGGAGGCAGCCGGCGAGGATGCCGGCGATCACCTTGGCCACGTCGGACGGCCCCACTCCCCCGGCCAGAAGCGGCAGCGCCAGGATGGGCACCACCGCCCACAGGCAGAGCAGGAACTGGGAGATGCGGGTGAGCAGCTTGCCCAGCAGGACCTGGTAGGAGCGCAGGGGAGTCAGGAGCAGCAGGCCCAGGGTGCCCCCCCTCCTCTCGGAACTGATGGCGTCGGATGCGCCTAAAGCTGCGCCGAAGGCGAAGAAGATCTGGCAAACCACAGCCTGGATGGCGAGCACAGAGTCTCCCCGAACCTCAGGGATCAGGGCGAAGAGCCCCCAGACCAGGAGCACAGGGATGGCAAGGGCGATCCGCGTCGCGTAGGTCCCCCGCTTGCGGCAGAGAGCCCGCATTTCCCGGACGAGGATGGGAAGGAGGTTCATGGCGGAACGCTGCCAGGCGGGAGTATCGCCGCCTGGTCACCGGAAATCGAGACTCCTTCCCCCATCGCAGCGTCAGGAGGAAGGCGTCCGTTGCGGGAACGGGCGCGGACGGGAGAAGCTCCTGGCTGCCAGGCCGGATATCGGCCGGCAGCTTGACGGATCAGGAAGGGGGAGTACGGAGCGGAGGTTCGCCAGCAATGACTGCGCGCATCCGGGTACTGCACCAGATCCACAGAGGGACGCTTACCTCGAGACGCAGCAGGTGCCAGGGGATCAGCCCCCCCTCGATGCTGAGCTCGCTGAACTCGTCGATCAGGAACGGGATCACGGGCAGGGAGACGACCGGCGCCACGAAATGGATCAGGAAGACGAAAAGGGAAAACCTCAGAGGGCGCTCCGTCTTCAGTCCGCCCCAGATGCCGAGGCTGCGGATGGAGCACAGCTCGAAGGGAAGGGTCAGCACGCAGCCAATGTGCAGCAGCAAGTAAAACTCGAACGAGTACTCATCAAATTGGGGCCACCCCCACGACCACGCCCCGATGCCCCAGGCAAGGATGGAGAGGATGTGCCAGGCGAGGATCAGGAATCCGTTCCAGATCAGCTGCGTGCCGGCCGGATGCCCCAGTCCCCTGAGAGTGGCCATGCGGGAGAGAGGGGAGATCAGGAGCAGCTCCAGCATGCCCGTCTTCCTGTCCTCGTGGAGCAGGGAGGTAGCTTCCCAGCGAGGCCCTCAGGTAGGCCAGGCCCATCAGGGGCAGTCCCGTCAGGTAGAAGATCCCCAGGAGCTCGGGGGCGTATACGCTGTTTGTCCGATCCGCCAGGAGATGGAGGCAGATGGCGAGAAAAAGGCCGGGCAGGAGGAGAATGCCGGTGCCGATCCGGTAGACCAGGCCGCTGCGGTGGAAGCGGGCGTGGAGGATCCGGGCGGGATTCTCCAGATCCCCGATGGGGGGACGGGGAGCAACCGTCTTGCGGGCTCACTTCCTGCCAGGAATGGTTCCACCCGCCTTCCTCTCGAGTGTCCACACGAAGGAGAAGAGAAGCAGGGAGAGCAGCAGCAGGAGCAGCGCCAGCCCCCCGAGGATCGACAGGTTGAGGGTCAAGGATCCGAACTCGCTGGGAAGGCCCTGTACATAGAGGGTGACGACGATGGGGCCCATCCAGAAGTAATCCGGATCAGAGGAGAAGTAGCCCATAGAACCGAGTGTGTCGACAATCAGAAAGGGCAGGAGGTAGCACCCGAGCAGGGAGGCGAAGGAGAGGCAGGCCGAGGTCACGGCGCTCCTGCAGGCCACCGAAGCGCAGAGCCCGATCGCCATCCCCAGGAGGCAGCCGGCGAGGATGCCCGCGATCAGCTTGGCCATGTCGGCTAGGCCCACTCCCCCGGACAGCAGCGGCAGCGCCAGGATGGGCACCACCGCCCATAGGCAGAGAAGGAACTGGGATATGCGGGTGAGCAGCTTGCCCAGCAGGACCTGGTAGGAGCGCAGGGGGGTCAGAAGCAGCAGGCCCAAGGTGCCCTCCCGCTTTTCGGAACTGATGGCGTCGGATGCGGCAAAGGCTGCGCCGAAGGCGAAGAAGATCTGGCAGACCACTGCCTGGGCGGTCATGGCTTCGCTGCCCTGGACATTGTTCTGCGAAAGGAAAAGCGCTCCAGTCAGCAGAACTGGGATGGCGAGTGCGATCCTCGCCCAGTAGGTCCCCCGCTTGCGGCACTGGACCTGCATTTCCCGCAGGAGGATGGCAAGGAGGTTCATGGCGGAACGCTGGCAGGCGGGAGTATCGCCGCCTGCTCAACCGGGATCGAGCCTCCTTCCCCCATTGCAGCGGCAGGAAGGAGGAGCCTGTTGCGGGAACGGGCGCGGACGGGAGAAGCTCCTGGCCGCCAGGCCGGATATCGGCCGGCAGCTTGCCGGATCAGGAAGGGGGAGTACGGAGCGGAGGTTCGTCGGCAATGACTGCGCGCATCCGGGTACTGCACCAGATCCACAGAGGGACGCTTACCGCGAGACGCAGCAGGTGCCAGGGGATCAGCCCCCCCTCGATGCTGAGCTCGCTGAACTCGTCGATCAGGATCAGGATCACGGGCAGGGAGACGACCGGCCCCACGAAATGGATCAGGAAGACGAGGAGGGCAATCCTCAGAGGGTGCTCCGTCTTCAGTCCGCCCCACATGCCGAAGCTGCGGATGGAGAGCAGCTCGAAGGGAAGGGTCAGCACGCAGCCCATGTGCAGCAGCCAGGGACCATCGAGCAGGTCGCCAGGTTTGTCCTCCCTCCCGAGCCACAGGACGCCCCAGGCGAGGATAGCGAGGATGTGCCAGGCGAGGATCAGGAATCCGTTCCAGATCAGCTGCATGATAACAGGATGTTCCAGTCCCCTAAACGTGTCCATGCGGGAGAGAGGAGCGATCATGAGCAGTTCCAGCATGCCCGTCTTCCTGGACTCTTGGAGCAGGGAAGGAGCGTCCAGCGAGGCCCTCAGGTAGGCCATGGCCACCAGGGGCAGTCCCACCAGGTACAAGTACGGCAGGCTCCCAAAGTCGGATCTGCGGGAAGCTCCTCCCGCCAGGATCTGGAGGCATAGGACGAGGAAGGCGAGCAGGCCGAGCAGCAGGAGGATTCCGGTGCAGATCCGGTAGGGCAGTCCACTGCGGTGGCAGCGGGCGTGGAGGATCCGGGCGGGATTCTCCAGATCCCCGATGGGGGGACGGGGAGTAACCGTCTCGGGGGCGCTCTCACGGTTTTGAAGAATCCTGCCATGAGGAGTTTCTCCCTCTTCCCTCTCGACTGTCCACAGGAAGGAGAAAAGCAGCATGGTGAACAGGAGCAGGAACAGATCCAGCCCCCCGAGAACCACCATATTGAGGGCCCAGGATCCCAGCCCCTTGGGAGCGTCCAAGTCCAATGCAAATCCGGTGACGCTGTAAGGGCCCATCCAGAGGAAGAACAGGTCGAACAAGACCACCGAAGCGAAGAGGAGTCCATTCAGCATGGCCATAATGGCGTAACCGAACGTACGTGCTACGACCACGATCGCCGCCAAAGCGACGATCGTGGCTGCCAGCATGGGCAGGATGTAGCACGCGAGGAGGGCCGAGAAGGAGATCCAGGCCGAGGTCACGGCGCTCCTGCAGGCCACCGAAGCGCAGAGCCCGATCGCCATCCCCAGGAGGCAGCCGGCGAGGATGCCCGCAACCAGCTTGGCCATGTCGGCTAGGCCCACTCCCCCGGCCAGCAGCGGCAGCGCCAGGATGGGCACTACCGCCCATAGGCAGAGAAGGAACTGGGAGATGCGGGTGAGCAGCTTGCCCAGCAGGACCTGGTAGGAGCGCAGGGGGGTCAGAAGCAGCAGGCCCAGGGTGCCCTCCCGCTTTTCGGAACTGATGGCGTCGGATGCGGCAAAGGCTGCGCCGAAGGCGAAGAAGATCTGGCAGACCACTGCCTGGGCGGTCATGGCTTCGCTGCCCTGGACATTGTTCTGCAAAAAGAAAAGCGCTCCGGTCAGCAGAACCGGGATGGCGAGTGCGATTCTCGCCCAGTAGGTCCCCCGCTTGCGGCACAGGGCCCGCATTTCCCGCACGAGGATGGCAAGGAGGTTCATGACGGAACGCCGGGAGAGGGAGGAGTATCGCCGCCTGCGCAGCCGGGATCCAGTCTCCTTCCCTTCCCGGATCGGGAAGCGCCGGATGCGGCCAGGTTCCGGAACCTCGTAGCGCAGAACCCGGACGGTTGCGGCCCAGAGACCGTCTCGGGACATCCGGATCAGGCATGAAGAGCACGCATCGCTCGGAAAGCCTGCAAGGCGGGCTGCAGACGCTTCTCTCGCCGATGATCCGGAAGGTTCCTTCCGGAATCCCTCAGGGGGCTTCAGCCCAGTCCAGGCGGGCTGGGAACTTGCCGCGTGCAGGATGCTGACGGCCGGGAAACCGGCTGATCAGGAAAGGGCAGAGCTCCGCCATGGCCTGGCGGACCTTGCTGCGCCGGCCTCCCGATGGAAGCGCCGAATGACGTTCCCGGTCCTCCGGGACAGGCGCGGAAGCGCAACGGTACCGTTTTCCTACCGGCTCCCTGCCCCCTGTCCCTGCGCCATGCCGAGCGATCGGAGGGAAAAAGCCTGCAGAGGCGCGGCCTCGTTGCGCAGCAGCGGCGCGACCGGCGGCCTTTCTCCGGGGACCGGTTTCTGACAGCTTGAAGCCATGAGCACGGTAGAACTCGAGTGCCTGGTGGAGGAATGCGACGCCTTGCTGGGGATGGAGGGCTTCGAGGACTACGAGGGGGCCTGCAACGGACTCCAGGTCGAGAACCGGGGTGGTGTCTCGCGAGTGGCCGCGGCGGTGGACGCCTCGCTGGCCACCATCGGCATGGCCCGGGAGAGGGGAGCCGATCTGCTGGTGGTGCACCACGGCCTCTTCTGGTCCGCCCGCCATCCCTGGACCGGGCACAGCTACCGTCTGATCCGCGCCCTGCTGGAGGCCGATCTGGCCCTCTACAGCGCCCATCTACCCCTGGACGTCCACCCTCAGCTGGGCAACAACGCCGGGCTGGCGCGGGCCCTGGGATGGGAGGGCGGGCAGCCCTTCTTCCCCGAGCTCGGCCGCGACCTGGGGCTCCGCTTCTCCCTCGGCATCGGCCGGGAGGAGCTGGCCCGGGCGCTCCACGGCGTCCTGGGAGCCGCTCCGGTGGTGCTGCCGGGCGGTCCCGGCATGTGCCGGTCCGTGGGCATCGTGACCGGAGGGGCCGGCAGCGGGCTGAAGAAGGCGGCCGAGGGGAAGGTGGACACCTTCATCACCGGGGAGGGCGCCCACTGGACCCACGCCCTGGCCGAGGAGCTGGGCGTCAACGTCCTCTACGGCGGCCACTACGCCACCGAGACCTTCGGGGTGAAGGCCCTGGCCGCCCATCTGGAGAAGGCCTTCGGCCTGCCCTGGGACTTCCTGGACCACCCTTCCGGGCTCTAGTCCCGCTTCTCGGCCACCACGAAGGCGTTGAACCAGAGATAGCGCAGGGGGAGGATGTTGAGCGCCGTCTCCGCCCAGGCCGGCACCGGCCGGTCGGTGCAGGCCACCGAGAGGATCCGGCAGCCGCCGCGCTCCAGGAAGAAGCGCATCTGCAGGGGGTTGGTCACCACGACGGCGTCGTCGTCCGGGGCGAATTCCTCCCGCACCAGGGGCTCCATCCGCTCGAACCGGACCTTCTCGGGGGCGCGGCGGATCTGGCCCAGGATCCCAGCCAGCCTCAGGGCGTTGCCCAGCTTCCTGCCCAGCCCCCGCATGCGGTAGTGGTAGTCCCTCCAGCCGAGCACACGCAGGAAGTTGGGGCTGGAGACCACCAGGCGCCCTCCGGGGGCGGCCACCCGCACCAGTTCCGCCAGGAAGTCCTCCGGCTCGTCGACATGCTCCAGGACGTTGAAGGCCCCGACCGCGTCGAACTCCCCCTCCCCGAAGGGAAGGCGCGCTCCGTCGTAGAGGGAGCAGCGGGCGCCCCGGCGCCGGGCCATCTGGATGGCCGGCTCGCAGACATCCACGCCCCGGGCCAGGTGGCCCCTCCTTCCCAGCTGCTCCACCACCTGCCCGGCTCCGCAGCCGACATCCAGGATGCGCCTGCCGCTCCCGCCCCGCGACAGGGCGTCGACGTACTTGCCGTAGAAGGCGGGATCCCACTGGTCCAGGAAAGCCGCGCACTTCTGGTTGGACCTGTAGCTCTCTTGGTGCCCCACGCGGGCGCAGCATGGCCGAGATCCTCCCGCCCGGGCGACTTGAATCTTGCCATGCCCCCCCCCTTGCTCCAATAGAAGCCGCCATGCCCGACTGGCTGGCGGTCATCGTCCTGGGGGTTGTCGAAGGCATCACCGAGTTCCTTCCGGTCTCCTCCACCGGACACCTGCTCCTGGCCGAGAACATGCTCGGAATCCAGAGGTCGGACACCTTCATCATCGCGATCCAGTCGGGAGCGGCCCTGGCGGTCCTTCCGCTCTTTCCGGAGCGCATGGGGCAGCTCTGGCGGGCCCGGAGCGACCGCCGGGGACGGGACTACCTGCTCAAGCTCTGCCTGGCCTTCGGGATCACCGCCCTGGGAGGCCTTCTGCTCGAACGCGGCGGCTTCTCCCTGCCCGAGACGATCCCCCCGATCGCCATCGCCCTTCTGGCGGGGGGGATCCTCTTCCTGGCGGTGGAGTCGGCGGTCGGGAACCGGCCCCAGAGCGGGGAGGTCACCTGGAGCATCGCCCTTCTGGTGGGCCTGGGACAGCTGGTCGCCGCGATCTTCCCGGGAGCGTCCCGATCGGGGACCACCATCCTGGTGGCGCTGCTGCTCGGGCTCAGGCGCACCACCGCCACCGAGTTCTCCTTCCTGGTGGGAGTCCCCACGCTCCTGGCGGCCGGCGGCTACAAGATCCTAGAGACCATCGGCGGAGGAGGCGCACTGGAGGAGGACTGGGGAGAGCTGGCCCTCGGCTTCCTGGTCTCGGCCCTGGTCTCCTTCGCCGCGGTGAAATGGCTCCTGGGCTACGTCCGCACCCACACCTTCCACCTGTTCGGCTGGTACCGGATCGGCGTCGGCGCCGCGCTTCTGGGATGGTGGGCCCTGGCCGGTCCGGAATAGGACGGCGGACACGCCCGGGGGAGGAGCGGACAGGGAGGAAGGCGCAGGGTCCCTGCCCGTGGGGATTCCGGCAGGCCGCCGGAAACTAGAAGACGTAGGGGTCCAGCCTGCGATCGACCCGGATCCTGGCCAGGCGGACGAAATGGGGCAGCCCCCCCTCCTCGGGCACCTCGTTGCGGCCCTGGATCAGCGGGCGCGCGTAGTCGACGAAGTGGCGGTTGGGCACGAATCCGCCCTGGTCGATCCACTCCCGCGGGATCCGGCGCTCCACGTTGGCGACCTCCTCCAGGGGATGAAGGTCGGTGCCGCACTGGTAGTCCGGAGCGCCCTCGACCCGGACCAGCTTGACCATGCAGCCCGTCCTGCCCTCGAGCACCGCCGCCTGCACCGCCCGCACCCCGCACTGGTAGGCCTCCTCCACGTCGGTCCGGCTGGCGTAGTGGGCCGCCGCGCGCTGGGCGTAGCCCAGCTTGACGGTCCGGGTCTTGAGGCCGATGCGGCCCCGGATGATCTCGGCCAGGCGCTCGCCCACTCCCGCCAGGACCGGGTGGCCGAAGGAGTCGAGGCGGGTCCTGTCGGCGCCCATCTCCTGTCCGGCCTGGTCGCGCAGGCCCTCGCCCGCCACCACCACGCAGTACCGCTCCTGCTCGACGATCCGCTCCGCCTCCTTCAGGAAGGCGTCCTCGTCGAAGGGGATCTCGGGCAGGAGGACGATGTGGGGCGGATCGCTGTCGCGGCGCCGCGCCAGGACGGTCCCCGCCGCGATCCAGCCGGCGCTGCGGCCCATCACCTCGATCACGCAGCAGGCCCCCTTCTCGGTATGCATGCTCCCCACGTCCAGGCCGATCTCCTGCACCGTCGCCGCGTTGTACTTGATCGCCGAGCCGTAGCCCGGGCAGTGGTCGGTGTGGGGGAGGTCGTTGTCGATGGTCTTGGGAATGCCGATCACCCTCAGGGGGTAGCCGCGCGCGATCGCCTGCTGGTGGATCTTGTGGGAGGTGTCCTGCGAGTCGTTCCCCCCGATGTAGAAGAAGTAGCGGATGTTGTGGGCCTCGAAGACCTGGAAGAGCCGGTCCATGTCCCTCTCGGCCCCCTGCGGGTCCTTCTCGAAGTTGATCTTGTAGCGGCAGGTCCCCAGGGCGGCGGCCGGGATGTGGCGCAGATCCCGCACCGAGGAGGACTTCTCCTCGTTGAGATCGAAGAGATCCTCCTGGAGGACCCCGTGGATCCCCCCCTGGCCGGCGAAGATCTCCGGTATCTCGTCCGGATGCTTCCCGGCCTCCTCGATCACCCCCGCAGCGCTGGCGTTGACGACCGACGTCGGACCTCCCGACTGGGCCACCAGCAGATTCCCTGAAAAAGTAGGCATGTACGGCTCGCGCGGCCCTGGAAGCGGGCCGGGGGGGAATCTGCCAAAGCCTTCAACCTAGTGTCAAAGGGGATTTTGTCACACCCAGGCGACCGGGTTGGAGAGCGTTCCGATGCCGGAAATCCCGATGTCCACGCGATCCCCCTCCTCGAGGGTGAAGCCGTCCCCGGGGACGATTCCGGTTCCGGTGAGCAGCACCGCCCCCCGGGGGAGGTCCTGGCTTCGGAAGAGGTAGCCGGCCAGCTGCTGAAAGGGGCGGACGATGCGGTCCACCCGGACCGATCCCCCGAACGCCTCCCGGCCCCGGCGGACGATGGAGAGGCGGATCTCCCAGCCGCGCATCTCCTCCTCGTCCGCTCCCAGCGCCACCCAGGGCCCCAGGGCGCAGGAGCGCCGGTAGAGCTTGGCCTGGGGAAGGTAGAGCGGGTTCTCCCCCTCGATGTCCCGGGAGCTCATGTCGTTGCCGATGGTGCAGCCGGCCAGCGCGCCGCCGGGACCGAACACCAGGGCCAGCTCCGGCTCGGGGACGTTCCAGCGCGAGTCCCTCCGGATCCCCACCGGCTCCCCCGGCCCCACCGCCTGCCCGGGCAGGGCCTTGAGGAAGAGCTCGGGACGGGGAGCCTGGTAGACCCGCTCGTAGGCTGCGGCGGCGAAGTCCGACTCGTCCATCCGGGCCTTCCGGCTCCGCTGGTAGGTCACGCCCGCGGCCCAGACCGGCTGGTCGCCCACCGGCGCCAGCAGGGCGAGGTCCTCGACGCGATGCGAGGCGCCCTCGTCCAGGGCCGCGAGCGCCGACAGGGGATCCCCGCTCTCCAGGATCCCGCCCAGCAGCGTCCCGTCGCCCAGGTCGGACACCCGTCCGCCGGAGTCGATCCGTCCGGTGCGGATCCCCGATCCCTCCATGGAGTACCTGCAGAGCCTGGCGGACACGGCTCCTTCAGGGGACGAGGCGGCGGAACTCATGGGCAGCAGCGGTTGGAAGTTCGAAGATCATCGCCGGGATCCCCGCCGGACCCGGGGGACCAGGCGTCCCGGCGGACGGTCCGCCGGACTCCTGCCTCAGGCATGCGCAGGAAGCCGCGCCCGCCCGCCATGGAGCGGGCGTCGATCCGCGAGGGCACGGGAACCGCTTCCGGAGCGCCGGTACCTCGGCAAGGGACCCGAAGCCGGAAGCGCCCAGGCGTCCTGCCACCCCCCTCCCGTCGGTCCAGCCTCCATGGCCCCTCGGCCACGGGTTCTCGGCGCAGGTACCGGTCCTCCGGGCTCCGTGTGTTCCGCAGGCCCGTTTCCAGGCTGGAGGCATGGACCTGCCGCCGCCCGGCAGCCCCACCCCTCCGGGGAGCCCTGGCCGGGGCGGAGGAAGCGGAGCGGAAGGAAGGGAGCCTCGGCATCTCGTCCTGGAGACCGGAACCGGTCTGGCAAGGGTCCTGGGCAGGCGGCGGTCAGGATCCGGGCCGGCCGGCCAGGGGCCCGTCCCCGGCGACCAGCTCCCGGGCGAAGTAGGTCAGAATCAGATCGGCGCCGGCCCGCCGGATGGCCAGAAGCGACTCGTCCCTCGCCCGGGCGTAGTCCAGCCACCCCTTCTCGGCGGCGGCGTGGATCTGGGCGTACTCTCCCGACACCTGGTAGGCGGCCAGGGGCAGCTCCGAGGACTGCCTGAGCCGGGCGAGGATGTCCAGGTAGGGCCCGGCCGGCTTGACCATCAGCATGTCGGCCCCCTCCTCCTGGTCGAGCAGGGCGTCGCGCAGGGCCTCTCGGGCGTTGGCCGGGGGCAGCTGGTAGCCGCCCTTGTCGAGGTAGCCTCCGGTCCGGGCGCTGCCCACCGCCTGGCGGAACGGGCCGTAGTAGGCGGAGTTGAACTTGGCGGCGTAGGAGAGGATCGGCACCGAGGAGTGCCCCTGCGAGTCCAGGGCCTGGCGGATGGCCCCGACCCTTCCGTCCATCATGTCCGAGGGAGCCACCCAGTCGGCCCCCGCCTCGGCCAGCGCCACGGCCATCCGGGAGAGGATCTCCACCGTGGGATCGTTGTCCACCTCCCCTCCCCCGGGGGCGAGCACGCCGTCGTGCCCGTGGGAGGTGTAGGGATCGAGGGCCACGTCGCAGATCACGATCAGGGAGGGGACGGCCCGCTTGAGGAGCCGCAGGGCGGAGGGAACCACTCCCCGGGAATCCAGGGCGGCGCTCCCCTGCGGATCCCGGGCCTCCACGCAGGAGGGGAAGAGGGCCACCGCCCGGATCCCCCAGTCGGAGAGCCGGCGGCATTCCTCGGCCAGGTCCCGGGGGCCGTGGCGCAGGATCCCGGGCATGGAGGGGACCGGCTCCGGGGCGTCGAGCCCCTCCCGCACGAAGAGCGGCATCGCCAGGTCCTCCCGGGCCAGGCGGCACTCCTGCACCAGGTCCCTGACCTGGGGCGAGCGGCGCATCCGCCGCATCCTTCTCCTCGGAGGCTGCATCATAGGTTCCCCCTCGGGCCGCCTCCCGCCGGGGCTCCCCATGGTGGACAGGAAGATCGCCGGAGGCAACCGCTTCGTTCGAGCCGAGGGACGTTGAAATCCTGGCCCGCCGGTGGGACCATGGCCGGGAGCTTCCGATGAGGCCTATCGAGGAGATCTCGGTCCTTCTGGACGGGGAGGACAACGTCGCGGTCCTCCGATCCACCCTCAAGGCGGGCAGCGAGGTCCGCATCGGAGGGGAGCGGGTGGTGTGCCCCGCCACGATCCCGGCCGGCCACAAGGTGGCCCTCCGCCACGTGCCCGCCCAGGGGGAGCTCGTCAAGTACGGCCAGGTCATCGGCTTCGCACGGGAGGACATCGCGCCCGGAGAGCACGTCCACACCCGGAACGTCTCCTGCCGCGACTTCGAGCGCCGCTGCGATCCGCTCCGGACGGCCGCAGGCCCTCCCCGGGAGGGCGCCGAAGGCCGGCGCACCTTCATGGGATACGCCCGCCCCGGAAGGCGGGCCGGCACCCGCAACTACGTGGCGGTGATCGCCAGCGTCAACTGCTCGGCCTCTGCCGCCCGGCATGTGGCCGGGCGGTTCGGCGCCGCCGCCCTGGAGAGGGAGTTCCCCCGGGTGGACGGAGTGGCGGCCTTCACCCACCCCAGCGGCTGCAGCATCCTGCCCGGCAGTCCCCTGGAGCTCCTGCAGCGGACGCTGGCCGGGATCGCCCGCCATCCCAACGTGGGAGGCTGCGTCTTCCTGGGCCTGGGCTGCGAGGTCAACCAGCTCTCCCGCCTGTTCCAGGCGCAGGAGCTGGATCCGGGTTCGATCCCGGCGCTGAGCATCCAGAGGCAGGGAGGCATGGCCCGTACCGTGGAGGCGGCGGCCGAGGCGGTCGGGCGGATCCTGCCCCGGGCCGACGAGGCGCGGCGCACCCCCCAGGGAGCCGACCAGCTGGCGCTGGCGCTCAACTGCGGCGGCTCCGACGGCCACAGCGGGATCACCGCCAACCCGGCCCTGGGGCACGCCTCGGACCTGCTGGTGGCCCAGGGAGGCACGTCGGTGCTGGCCGAGACTCCCGAGATCTACGGTGCGGAGCACCTGCTGGCGCGCCGCGCCCGCGATCCGGAGGTGGCTCGCCGGCTGATGGAGCGGATCCGCTGGTGGGAGGACCACGTCAGGCTCCACGGAGCCTCCATCGACAACAACCCCTCCTTCGGCAACCACGAGGGGGGACTGACCACCATCTACGAGAAGAGCCTGGGAGCCGTGGCCAAGGCGGGAGCCGCCCCCCTGGAGGCGGTCTACCGCTACGCCGAGCCCGTGGAGTCCCGGGGCCTCTGCTTCATGGACACCCCGGGCAACGATCCGGTGAGCATGACCGGGCTGGTCGGCGGCGGCTGCAACATCGCGGCCTTCACCACCGGACGGGGCAGCGTCTACGGCTGCAAGCCGGCCCCGTGCCTCAAGATCGCCTCCCACACCCCCCTCTACCGGTGGATGGACCAGGACATGGACATCAACGCCGGCACCATCCTCGACGGCGAGGAGAGCGTCCCCGAGGCGGGACGGCGGATCTTCGAGGCTCTCCTGGCGGTGGCCGGCGGCGAGAGGACCTGCAGCGAGCGGGCCGGCATGGGCGACGAGGAGTTCGTCCCCTGGCACCTGGGCCCCGTCCTGTGAGAAAGCTTCCATGGCGCGCGGATCCGGGCAGGATGGCCGGACAGGGACTGCGGAGAAGCCGCCCGGGAACCGGCGCCCTCGTTCCGGCGGGCCGGCCCGTGCGGCTCGGGAGCGTCCAAGACAACGCGGAACTGCCCGGGAGCGCCGCATCGAGCGGCGCAGGCACGGGGAGAGGGGCGGATCTGTGGAAGGCGAAGCAGCGATGAGAGAGGCGGAGCAGGGCGGCTCTGGAGAAGGGAGGCGCGAAGGCAGCCGGATCCGGCTTGCGGGAACCGCTGCGTCCGGACCGGGGGTTCTCCTCCTGCTGCTCCTGCTGGCGCTGGCAGGGGCCTGCCGGCAGGCGCCCCCTACCGCGCCGCAGCCCGGGCCCCGGGAGCCGGCCGCTCCGACCTTCGCCCAGTGGCGCGACGCCTGCCTGGCCCTTCCCACCAACCGCCAGCTGCGGGGGCGCCTCCCCCCCCTGGACCGCCTGCCCCTGGAGGGGCCGCGGGAATTCGACCGGGCGCTGGACGAGGCCTTCGCCCGCTTCGGGCAGGGACCGCTCTCCCGCCCGGAGCAGTGGCTGGCCCCCCTCCCCGACCTGCCCTCGTTCCTCGATCCCGAGCGGGTGTACTACCAGGATCCGGAACTGCCCTTCCAGCCCTTCGCGCAGCGGCTGGCGCTCCCCCCGGGAACCCGCCTGTGGATCCACGGGGACTTCCACGGAGACGTCCTCTCGCTGATCCGCTTCCTGGACCGCCTGAACCAGGAGGGCGACCTGGAGGGATTCCGCATCGTGCCTCCAGATCTCCGCTTCCTGTTCCTGGGAGACTACACCGATCGGGGATCCTACGGCGCCGAGGTGGTCTACACCCTCATGCGCCTGCTGCTGGCCAATCCGCAGAAGGTGATCCTGGTCAGGGGCAACCACGAGGACATCTCTCTGACCGCCAGCTACGGATACGTCGCCGAGCTGCAGCGCAAGTTCGGCGCGAACTACCCCTACTCCCGGCCCATGCGGCTCTACGACTACCTGCCGGTCGTGCTCTACCTGGGCTGCGGGCGGCACTACCTGCAGTGCAACCACGGCGGCATGGAGCCCGGCTACGACCCGGCCCCGCTCCTGGGCTCGGAGGCTTCCTTCCAGCTGCTGGGGGAGCTCCGCCCCGGAGGCTTCGCCGGCCGCTTCGGGGACCTCCTGGCCGGCCCCCTGGCCCGGGAGCTGGCGCCCCGGAGGCCCGAGAGCCCCGTCAGCCCCGGCCCCCTGGGCTTCATGTGGAACGACTTCACCCTCCTGGCCGAGGAGCCGGCCCTGGGCTACAACCCGGGACGGGCCTGGGTGTACGGAGAGGAGGCCACCCGCTACCTCCTCGACCAGGCCTCGAGAGGCTCCCCGCAGCTGATGGGGGTGCTCAGGGCCCACCAGCACTCCAGCGTCCCCAATCCGATGATGCGGCGGCTGATCGCCGGGCGGGGGATCCACCGGCACTGGCAGAAGGCCGACGGCTTCGACCTGATCGGTCTGGGGAGCGAGGAGCTGGCCCTCAGGCTGGAGTCGGGGGACAAGCGGCCCCTGATCCGGGGCTCGGTCCACACCTTCAACGTCTCCCCCGACAGCGTCTACGGGATCGGGTGCGGCTACGGCTTCGACGCCTGGGGGCTGCTGACGGTGCGCGAGCGCTTCGAGGACTGGACCCTCGAGGTGCGCAGCCAGGAGATCATTCCCCCGGATCCCCGCCCATGAGGGACTCGGCCCTCAGGTAGATCTCCGAGAGCTGGACGAGAACGCCCTCCAGCTCCCGGTAGTACTCGGCGGAGTCCATCGAGTCCTTGGCGTCCCGGAGGTCCAGCAGCTCCATCTCCAGCTCGTCCCGCTCCCGGCGCAGCTCCTCCGGCAGGGCGGCCTCGAAGGCGCTGGGGATCAGGTGGAACTGGTGGGCCCGGCGACCGTCGGGCCGGCTCCCGTCCCGGCTCTCCCGGATCGCCCGCACCCCCCGGAACCAGTCGGCCTCCACCCCCCGCCGATCCCCGGTGTCCTCCAGCAGGGCGTGCTCGGTGGCCAGCCGCCCCTCCGCCTCGTAGAAGGCGCCGGTCTTCCGGGAGGCCATCAGGAAGGCCTCCAGCAGGGAGACCTGGTCGTCCCGGTCCAGGTCGGCCTCGGGATCCTCCAGGGCGCCGGCCAGGAAGCCCCCGAAGCGCGAGTAGCTGTTCTGGTGGCCGCTGCGGGTGGCCGACAGGATCAGGCGCCCCGGGCCCGAGAGGGCCTCGATGAAGGGGGCGCTGGCCGAGAAGCCGCTGACCAGCACCAGCGGGCGCTGGAAGCCGGAGAGCCATCCCGAGAGATCGCCGGCCGAGACGTCCGGGCCCCGGAGGTTGAACTTGGCGTTCCTGCCGTCGAAGGTCCCGTGCCCGTGGAAGACCAGCCAGAGCTCCCCCTCCCCGTGGGCCTCCTCCTCCTCGAGCAGGGCCTGGAAGCGCTCCCGGTCCGAGGGCCCGTCGGCCGCCTCGTCCTGCCCCAGCAGGCGGACGCCGGCCCCCGCCCTCTCTCCCGCCTTCTGCCAGAATCCGGTCCACCGGGCGAAGGCCTCGCCGTACTCCGGCGACCCGGGCGCCCCGGTCACCAGGACCAGGGTGGCCCTGCCCTCGGCCCGGGCCAGGCCCGCCAGGGCCAGCAGGAGGATGCCGCAGATGGAAAGCGCGCCCGCCCTCACGCGTAGCCTCCGGCCCTCCGGATCCCCCATTCCGCCACGAAGCACCCCAG
Organism: Limisphaerales bacterium; assembly: GCA_965221075.1. Taxonomy (GTDB): domain Bacteria; phylum Verrucomicrobiota; class Verrucomicrobiia; order Limisphaerales; family AAA164-E04; genus UBA2970. The sequence continues at coordinate 724,469 of OZ244865.1, read as the reverse complement.
GGCCAGCACGAAGACCAGGGGGGTGTTCCAGACCGGCCTCAGCCAGGACTCCATCACCGGAGCCGGGCGCAGGGCCAGCTCACCGGCCAGCCCCTCCAGGTCCGGGCGCTCCACCACCTCGCCTCCGGTGCGGCGGGCGATCTCCTCCATCAGGGCGAAGTTGGGATAGGGGGAGCGGAACTCCTCGGCCGCGGGATCGGAGCTCCATCCCCCGGTCTCCTCGCCCACCGTGAGCCCGTCGGCGTCGGCCACCATGGCCTTGACCGAGTAGCCCCCCGCCTTCCGGGGGATGTAGCTGGCCTGGTATAGGCCGGGCTCGGTGTCCGAGGCCTCGGCCTCCAGCAGCACCGGCGCCTCGCCGATCTCCCCCTCCAGGGAGAGGGTCTCCACCTCCAGGGACACCGAGGCGTTCTCCATGGGCAGGAAGGCCGGGTCCCTGACCCGGACCTCGACGCGCATGGTCTGGTTGGGATCGCCGGCCACCTTGCGGAAGGAGAGCTCGATCGGCTCGGGCACGTCCCCCACCAGCCAGCGGACGATCTGGCGCCAGGCCTGCCCCTGCTCCCCCGAGCCCTCGTGGTCGTGCATCTGCCAGCGCCACATGTCCCCGATCATCAGGGCCGCGGTCTTGCCCCGGCCGTAGCGCTGCACCGCCAGGGCCGCGTGGACCTTCCCGGTGCGCTCCTCGCGCGCCTCGATCAGGGGGATCGCCCCGGGCTTGAGGCGCCCCACCCGGCTGAGCACCCGGAAGGGGATCATCGCCTCCAGCCGGTCCTCCTCCTGGGACTCGGTGGGCCGCAGGCGCACCCAGGGCTCGAGCATCCCCTCGCGGGTCAGGCGCATGCGCACCGGCCCCACCGGAGCCTCGTCCCGGACGTCCAGGTAGACCGGGAGCATGTCGCCCACCGGAGTCCCCTCGTAGCCGCCGTCCACCAGGGAGCCGTACCCGCCCAGGGCCAGGAAGCCGCCTCCCCGCTCCGACACGTAGCGCTGCAGCAGGGACATCTGCTCGGTGGCGAAGAAGGAGGCCTCCAGATCGTCCACGATCACCGCCTTGTAGGCGTAGAGGTCCTCGGCCTTGCGGGGGAAGCCCCCCACCAGCTCCGACTCGTCCCTGATGTTGAGCCGGGTCATCACCGGCTGGTCGTACTGCTCGGTCAGCTCGTCCTGCCCGTCGAACCCGCGGTAGAGCGGATTGCTGGTCTCCCCCCTGCGCCCCTTGAACTCGAAGCGGGGCGCCCGGCTGGCCACCCGGATCAGCCCCACCAGGTGGAGCTGGTCGTCCTCCTCCAGGGCCCGCTTGAGGAACTTGTACTCCCAGTTGGGCCGGCCGGCCACGTACAGGATCCGGTGGGGCCCGTCCCCCCGGTCCACGGCCACCACCCTGCGGTTGTTGGCCAGGGTGGCCTCCTGGAACTCCTCCCCCTCCGGCGAGGGGGCCATGGACGGCTCCACCGACAGGCGGTAGAAGGAGAGCCGCCGGGAGCCGGGACGGAACTGGAACCGGAACTTGAGCCGCTCGGGATCCGACCCGATCTCCCGGGACTGCTCCTGCGCCTCCTCCCCGCCGTCAAGGCTCTCCAGGACCACCCGCATCTCCGAGCCCTCCAGGCCCGCGGCCTCCACCTCCGCCATCAGGGTGACGGGAGCGTCCTCGAAGTCGGTCTCGGTGACCGAGACGCTGCGGACGGCCAGGTCGGGCACCATCTCGGCGCTGCCCGAGACCACCGGATAGACCGGCGGAAGGCCGCTCCAGTCGAACTCGCCCTCCACCCAGTCGGTGGCGTTTCCGTCGCTGAAGAGGAGGATGCCGGCCAGGGGCTGGCCCTCGAAGCGGCGGGCCAGGGAGCGCAGCGCGTGGGCGATGCCCGAGGCGCGTCCCTCGAAGCTCAGCCGGTCGAACTCCCGCACCCCCGCCAGGCGGGTGTCGAACTGGAAGCGGCGCAGCTGGAAGCGCTCCGAGAGGGCCTGCTGCCACCGGGAGGATCCCTGCAGCAGGTACCGGCGCAGGTCCTCGCCCCGGGAGATGCCGCTGCCGGCGTCGTGGATCTGCATTCCCTGGCTGTTGTCGGCCGCCAGGACCATGTAGTTGGCTCCGGGAACGGGGCGCTGCCCGCTCCACTGCGGCTCGAGCAGGCAGAGCAGGAGCAGGACCAGGCCGGCCACGCGAAGCAGTCCGCACAGCCTGCCCGCTCGGCCGGATCCCCCGGCCCGGCGGCAGGCCAGGTAGACGAGCGGCAGGGCCGCGGCGAACCCGATCAGGACGGCCGGCCACCAGTCCCTTCCCGAGAGGACCAGGCCGGCGACATGCACGAAGGCTTCGATGGATCCGGTATACTCCATGGCGGAAGGAGGCGCCAATTGATTCTTGCCTTCGGAGCCCCGAGCGGCAAGAACCCCTTCTGCCGATGGAACCGCGCCCCGAGCCATGAACGCTCTGATCACCGGCGGGGCCGGCTACATCGGCTCGGTGTGCGTCGAGGCCTGGGTGGAGGCGGGGCACCGGGTGGTGGTGCTCGACGATCTGAGCGAGGGGCACCGCCAGGCCGTCCATCCCGAGGCCGAGCTGGTGGTGGGCTCGACCGGCCGCCGGGAGGACCTGCGGGAGGCGTTCGGCCGCTCCCGCCCCGAGGTGGTCGCCCACTTCGCCGCCTCGGCCCTGGTGGGGGAGTCCATGAAGAGGCCCGGGGACTACTTCCGCAACAACGTGGGGGGGAGCCTGGAGCTGCTGGAGGCCTGCGTGGAGCGCCGGGTGCGCAAGCTGGTGTTCAGCTCCTCCTGCTCGGTCTACGGCGTTCCGGAGCGGATTCCCGTCGACGAGGAGTGCCCCGCCCGTCCGGTCAGCCCCTACGGCGAGTCCAAGCGGATGGTGGAGGGGATGCTGGAGTGGTACCGGAGGATCCACGGCCTGGACTTCGCCGCCTTCCGCTACTTCAACGCCTGCGGGGCCACCGCCCGCTGCGGCGAGGACCACCGCGTCGAGACGCACCTGGTGCCCAGCCTGATCCAGGCCTGCCTGGGCCGGCGGGAGAACGCGCGGATCTTCGGGACCGACTACCCCACCCCCGACGGCACCTGCATCCGGGACTACGTCCATGTCGCCGACCTGGCCCAGGCCCACCTCCTGGCCGCCCAGGCCCCCCTGAGCGGCTTCCACAACCTGGGCACGGGAAGGGGGCACTCCGTGCGGGAGGTGATCGCCGCCTGCGAGAAGGTCTCGGGAAAGCCGATACCGGTGGTGGAGGAAGGGCGGCGGGAGGGGGATCCACCCCGGCTGGTGGCCGCCCTCTCCTCCCGCCTGGCGGAACTGGGATGGAAGCCGCGGCATGCGGACATCGCCACGATGGTGGAATCGGCGTGGCAATGGCACCGGGCCCACCCTCGCGGCTACGGCGGATAGCGTGAGCGCTTCGCGTGCTCCGGAGGCGCTGTGGGAGAGGCTGGAGGGAGGAGGCTCCCTCTTCCTGGTGGCCGGCCCCTGCGTGATCGAGAGCGAGGAGATGTGCATGGAGGTGGCCGGCGCCCTGAGCGAGCTTCCGCTGCCCTGCCTGTTCAAGGCCAGCTACGACAAGGCCAACCGCACGTCGATCGATGCCTACCGCGGGCCGGGGATAGCCTCGGGGCTGGAGATCCTGGCCCGGGTCCGCTCCCGCCACTCGCTGCCGCTGGTCACGGACGTCCATACGGTGGAGGAGGCCCGGCGGGCCGGCGAGGTGGCGGACGTGCTGCAGATCCCCGCCTTCCTGAGCCGGCAGACCGATCTCCTCTGCGCCGCGGCGGCCACCGGATGCGTGGTCAACGTCAAGAAGGGGCAGTTCGCCGCCCCCGCCGAGATGTCCAGCGTGGTCGACAAGCTGCGCAAGGCGGGCAGCTCCAGGATCCTCCTGACCGAGCGGGGAACCACCTTCGGCTACCACAACCTGGTGGCCGACATGCGCTCCCTTCCCCTGATGAAGCGCCTGGGCGTTCCGGTCCTCTTCGACGCCACCCACTCGGTGCAGATGCCCGGAGCCGGGGGGGACCGGTCCGGGGGCCAGGGAGAGTTCGCTCCCGTCCTGGCCAGGGCCGCGGTCGCCGCCGGGGCCGACGGCCTGTTCGTCGAGACCCACCCCGAACCGGCCCGGGCCCTGAGCGACGGCCCCAACATGGTCCCCCTCTCCGGGCTGGCCGCGCTCGTCGGCCAGTGCCTGGCCATCGCCGCCTGCCTGCCCTCCGCCCGCCGGCCGGAGGCTTCCCCGGACGGGGAAATCCGGTAGCCTCCAGGAGCGGGGGAACGCGCCCATGATGCTGGTCATCGACAACTACGACTCGTTCACCTTCAACCTGGTCCAGTACCTGGGCGAGCTGCAGGTGGAGATGAAGGTGGTCCGCAACGACGAGATCGAGCCGGAGGAGGTCCTCGCCCTGGCGCCCCGCCGCATCCTCGTCTCGCCCGGTCCCTGCACCCCCGCCCAGGCGGGCGTCTCCAACCAGGTGATCCGCCTCATGGCCGGAAAGGCCCCCATCCTCGGGGTCTGCCTGGGGCACCAGTGCATCGCCGAGGTCTACTCCGCCCGGATCGAGGTCAACTACCGGCTGATGCACGGCAAGACCTCCCCCATCCTGCACGACGGGAAGGATCTGTTCCGCAGCATCCCCAGCCCCTTCCAGGCCACCCGCTACCACTCCCTGGCCGTCGACAGGGACAGCCTGCCCGGCTGCCTGGAGATCACCGCCTGGACCGCCGAAGGGGAGATCATGGGGCTGCGGCACCGGGAGCTTCCCCTCTGGGGCGTGCAGTTCCATCCCGAGAGCATCCTCACCCAGCACGGCAAGGAGCTCCTGGCCAACTTCCTGGATCTGGGCTGAGGCCCCGGCGCCGCTTCCATCCCGCGGCGTCCTCCCGGACCACCGCGGGATCCGGCCGCCGCCAGGCCAGCGCGCAAGAACCGCCGTGCGGACGGCTGGATCGCGCGCCTCCTTCGGCCGCTGGAGGGGATCCCGGCCCTGGCGGGGGAAGATCCGGAGCCCCTAGTAGAAGCTGTGCCAGTTCCCGGAGTAGCGCCACTCCAGGGAGCCCCGGGGCCGGGTCTCCACATGGCCGTCCCCGAAGAGCAGGTTGACCGATTCCACCCTCGAGGAGAAGGGATGGCCGCTGACCGCCTTCTCCAGGTCGGGAGGCCCCAGCGCGGCCGCGTGCTGGCACTGGTCGGTCATCACCGGCTTGAGGGAGATGCGGCGGTCGTCGGCTCCCAGGGGCCACCCGTCGGGATGGTTCCATGCGCCGCTTCCCGAAGCCCCCGGGGGGACCGGGAACCAGCGGCTCCCCCCGGCGGCGCGGGGCACCCACCAGCTGTGGAAGATGATGGCGAAGCTGACGAAGCGCCTGCGGTGGTACTCGTTGAGATCGGCCACGTCGGCTATCGACCGCCCGCCGGAGTTCTCCCTGAACCAGTCCTGGGCGGCCTGCGCCTCCTTGGGTCGGACCGGGCAGAACCACATGGGGACGGTCATGCCGTAGGGCTCGACCAGTACGGGGAAATCCACTCCCACATCCCAGGGATTGAGTCCGGTGACCGGCATCGGAGCCGAAGGGAACAGGGCCTTCTTGTCGTCTCCGGCGTACATGGTGACCGCGATCCCCCACTGGCGGTAGTTGGAGGTGCAGCTGATCACCTTCGCCTTGAACTTGGCCCGGGTCAGGGCCGGAAGGAGCATGCCGGCGAGGATGGCGATGATCGCGATCACCACCAGCAGCTCGATCAGGGTGAAGGCTCCGGCGCGGGTTCTCTTCATCGGCGCTTCCGGGGCGATGCTGCCCCTCCAGGACCGGAACTGCAAGCCGTCCCGACAGAGGAGGCGGGCTCCGGAAGGGACGTTCCCTGGTCCGCCCGATCCGCGGCGATTCCGCCGGTTCCGGCATTGGTTTGCGGCGTTCCTCCCTTGCGGACTACAATCCGGCTCCGGACTGCGGGACCGCCTTCCATGGGTCCTGGAGCAGCCCCCCGGGAATGAGCCAGATCCCTTCCAGGAAGGACCGCCAATGGATGAAGTGGGCACTGCGCCTGGCGCGCCGGGGCCGGGGATCGGCGTCCCCCAATCCCGCCGTGGGAGCGGTGCTGGTGAGGAACAACGCCATGCTGGGCCAGGGCTGGCACCGGAGACCGGGCCTGCCCCATGCCGAGATCGAGGCTCTCAGGGACGCCGAGAGGCGGGGAGAGAGCCCCGAAGGCGCCACCCTCTACGTCACCCTGGAGCCCTGCTCGACCCAGGGACGCACCCCTCCCTGCACCGAAGCCCTGGCGAGGAGCGGCATCGGGAGAGCGGTGGTCGCCGCCATCGATCCCAACCCCCGCCATGCCGGACGGGGGCTCGCCCTGCTGGAGGAGGCGGGGATCCGCGTGGAGCAGGGGCTCCTGGAGGAGGAGGCCGGCGAGCTCAACTTCGGCTTCAACCACTGGATCCGCCACGGCCGCCCCCTGGCGACCCTCAAGGCGGCCATGACCCTGGACGGGAGGATCGCCACCTCCAGGGGGGAGTCCCGCTGGATCACCGGCCTCGCCTCGCGCCGCCGGGCCATGGACCTTAGGCTCTCGCACGACGCGGTCCTGGCAGGCATACGGACCGTGCTGGAGGACGATCCCTCTCTCACCGTGCGCGAGGGGCCCGGGCTCCGGCGCCCGCACCCCCGCAAGCGGCTGTCCCGGTGGGTGCTCGACAGCCGGGCGCGCACCCCTCTCTCCTCCCGCCTGTGCCGCGATCCCATGGCCTCCCTGACCACCGTGGTGGTGGGTCCCGGATCCGACCCCCGGCGGGTGGAGGCGCTCCGGGAGCGGGTGCGGGTATGGCAGGCGCCCGAGGCGGAAGGCGGCCTCAGCCTGCCATGGCTGCTGGAGCGCATGGGCGAAGAGGGCGTCACCAGCCTGCTGGTGGAGGGAGGGGGGCGGATCCACGCCTCCTTCCTGGAGGAAGGCCTGGCCCAGCGCGTCGCCTTCTTCTACGCTCCCCTGATCCTGGGCGGAGCGGACTCGGTCCCGGCAGTGGCCGGCCGGGGCCGCGAGAGTCCCGAGGCCTTTCCCCGCCTGGAAGGGATCCGCTGGAGGGAGGCCGGCCGGGATCTGCTGCTCACCGCTTCCATCGCTCCCCGCGCCAGCCATGTTCACCGGAATCGTTGAGGAGGTCGGGTCCATCCTGCGGATGGAGCCCGGAAACGGGGGATGCTCCCTGGAGATCGGGGCGCAGCTCGTGGTCCGGGATCTGCCGGCGGGAGGAAGCCTGGCGGTCAACGGCTGCTGCCTGACGGCCACCTCGACGGACAAAGCCTCCCGGATCCGCTTCCACCTCTGCGGCGAGACCTGGGAGCGGACCGGCTTCCGGTTCCTCTCCGAGGGATCGCCGGTCAACCTGGAGCGCCCCCTGAAGGCCGACGGGCGACTGGGGGGGCACATGGTCGCCGGGCATGTGGATGGAACGGCGCGGGTCGCCGGCTGGACTCCCAAGGGGGAGGACCACCTTCTGGATGTCGAGGCGCCGGCCTCCCTGATGCGCTACATCGTCGCCAAGGGCTCGGTGTGCCTGGACGGCATCAGCCTGACGGTGGCCGAGGTAGGCAAGCGCGGGTTCCGGGCGTGGATCATCCCCCACACCCGCGCCAGCACCAACCTCGGGTCGATCCGGGTGGGCGCCCGCATGAACCTCGAGACCGACATCCTGGCACGGCACGTCGAGAGGCTGCTGGAGGGAGGAAGGGATGGTGCGGTTAGCAGGACTTGAACCTGCACGCCTTGCGGCACAACCACCTCAAGGTTGCGTGTCTGCCAATTCCACCATAACCGCGGGCAGCGCGGCAATCTTCGCGGCGCCTGCCGTCCGGGTCAAGCCCCCAAATAGGGAATTGAAGGCTGCGCGGCGGGGATCCTAGCATGCCCGTTCCGGTCGCGGCCGCCGGCAGCGAGGAAGCTCTGGCGGTCCGCTCCACGCCCATGTCATCCGAGACCGACGCTCAGTCGCTTCCTCCCCCCCTGAGGGAGCAGCACGGCAAGGCCCGCCAGGCTTTCGAGCGCGGCAACCTGGACTACGCCATCGCCCTCCTGGAGAACGTCCTGCGCCGCGCCCCGTCCTGCTACGAGGCCCGGGAGCTGCTGCGAGCCACCCAGATCCGCCGGCACTCCGGCCGCAAGGGGCTGTTCCGCAAGGTGCTGGGAATGGCGGGCAGTTCGGGGGCCCTTGCCCACGCCCAGCTGCTCCTGAGGACCAAGCCCCAGGACGCGCTGGCGGTCTGCGAGGGCATCCTCTCGGGCGATCCCGACAACGCTGCGGCCCACCGGACCCTGGCCCAGGCGGCCATGGAATGCGGCTATCCCAGGACCGCGGTCCTCTCCCTGGAGGTGGCCCACCGCCAGCATCCGCAGGACCGCCACACCGTGCTGCCGCTCTGCGAGGCGCTCTTCGCCGTCGGCAAGGCCTCCAGGGCCGAGGAACTGCTCAAGAACCTGCTGAAGTCCGATCCCGGCGATCCCGACCTGAGGCAGGCGCTCAAGGACGCCTCGGCGCGGCGCTCCCTGAGCGAGGGCGGCTACCAGGCCCTCGAGGAGGAGGGAGGGTCCTACCGGGACATCATCCGCGATCAGGAGAAGACCGCCGAGCTGCAGCAGGAGGAGAAGCCGGTGCAGGCCCTGGACGCGCTGCTGCTCCAGATCCGGAAGCTCCAGGCGGAATTGGAGGACAGCCCCGGGGACCTGGCCCGCTTGCGCGCTCTGGCCGACCTCCACCGCAAGGCGGGGCAGGGCGAGGAAGCGCTGCGGCTCTACCAGCGCCTGGTGGCGTCGGACCGCGGCGGCGATCCCGCCCTCCACCAGATTCTGGCCGAACTGCAGCTCGAGGAGTTCGAGCGGAGGGAGGCCCGGGTCGATCCCGCCGACGAGGACTGCCAGGCGCAGCGGGATGCGATCGCCCGGGAGCGGGAGGCCTGGCGGAGGAACCACGCCCGCCAGATGGTGGAGCGCTTCCCCTCCGACACGGCCCTGCGCTTCGAGCTGGGCAAGATGCTGTGGGAGTCCGGAGAGCTCCCGGAGGCCATCAAGGAGCTGCAGAAGGCCCAGAAGAACCCCCATCTCAAGCACCGATCCCGGCGGATCCTGGCCCAGTGCTTCACGCAGCGGAACATGCTGGATCTGGCCGAGAGGACCCTCAAGGCGTCCCTGGCGGAAATGTCCGGGATGGACGAGGAGCGGATGGCGATGCTCTACGATCTGGGAGTGGTGCAGGAGAAGAGCGGCCGCCCCGAGGAGGCGATCGAGCACTTCAAGAGCATCTACGAGACGGACATCGAGTACCGGGACGTGGCCGAAAGGGTGGACCGCTACTACCAGAGCCAGTAGCCGCCCTCAGCGGTCCCGCTCCAGCAGGTGGCCGGCCAGGGCCCGCAGGGCCGCTGCCCTCCGGGCGGGGAATCCCTCCAGGCTGCTCCGGGCCTGCCGGGTCAGGCGGCGCGCGATCCTCCGGGAGCCCTCCAGACCGTAGACCGCGGGATAGGTTGACTTGCCGCTCGCCTGGTCCTTTCCGGCGGTCTTGCCCAGGGTCTCGGTGCTCTGTGTGACGTCGAGGATGTCGTCGATCACCTGGAAGGCCAGCCCGACCCTATTTCCGAACCGGGTCAGGGCCTCGAGCTGCCCCGGGGCGCAGTCGGCGCTCATTCCGCCCAGCCGCACCGCGCAGCCCAGCAGCGCGGAGGTCTTCCGTTCGTGGATGAAGCGCAGGTCGGCTCCCGAAAGGGACTTCCCCTCCCCTTCGATGTCGGCCGCCTGGCCTCCGATCAGCTGCCGGGATCCGGAGGCCAGGGCCAGTTCCCGGACCATCTCCCCGTGTCCGTAGCGGGAGACGGCCCGGCTCCGCGCCGCCGACTCGAAGGCCAGGCTGAGCAAGGCGTCGCCGGCCAGTATGGCCATGGCCTCCCCGTACACCTTGTGGTTGGTGGGCTGGCCGCGGCGCAGGTCGTCGTCGTCCATGGCCGGCAGGTCGTCGTGGATCAGGGAGAAGGCGTGGACGCACTCCACCGCGCAGGCCAGCGGCAGAGCGTCGGCGATGCTGCCCCCGCAGGCCCGGGCCGCGGCCAGGCATAGCAGGGGCCGCAGCCGCTTGCCTCCGGACAGGAGAGAGTAGCGCATGGACTCGTGCAGCCGCGCCGGGCGGAGACGGGCCGAGGGGAGGATCTGCCGCAGGCCCTTCTCCACCAGAGGCTTGCTCTCCTCCACGAACCGCACGAGATCGGGATTCTTCACTCCAGGGAAAAGACCGGGAAAGGGAGGCAAAGGCTTGCTATCGGGAACCCTAGGCCAATAGGATCCGCCCGCCCGAGGTTTCTGGAACTAGACAAGCCCTTGAACACCGAGCTCATCAAACAGGCGTCCGGCAAGGTACCCAATCCGAACATACTGGTCAATCTGGTATCCAAGAGGATCCGCTCCCTCACCCAGGGGAGCCGGCCGCTGATCGAAGCGCCCCCCCCGGGAACGAGCTCCATGGACATCGCCCTCCAGGAGATCGCCGAGGAGCGCATCACCTGGACCTCGGCCCAAGAGCAGACGGACATCGAGGACTAGCGCGGGAGGGCAGCGTGTCCCCTTCCCCCTCCAGGAAGGCCGCGAGCGACGAGCGTCCCATCCTTTCCAACCGCAAGGCCAGGCACGAGTACCACATCCTCGAGACTCTGGAAGCGGGCATCGTCCTGAAGGGCACCGAGGTCAAGTCCCTGCGGGCGGGCCAGGGCCAGATCCGCGACGCCTACGCCCGGATCGAGAACGGCGAAGCCTTCCTCTGCAACGCGCACATCGACGAGTACCTCCACGGCAACCGGGAGAACCACGAACCCCGCTCGAAGAGGAAGCTCCTGCTGAGCCGGTCGGAGATCCGCAAGCTCTTCGTGCTGGAATCGGCTGGAGGACACACCCTGATCCCCCTCTCCCTCTACTGGAAGGGCAGCAAGGTCAAGGTGCGGCTGGGAGTGGCCCGGGGGAAGGAGCACAGGGACAAGCGGAGGGATCTGCAGGCCCGGGAAGCGGACAGGGAGGCGCAGCGCAGCATGATGCACCACCTGAAGGGACGCTAGAGAGATCCGCTGCGACGGGGAGTCGGGCAAGGGCCGATCGGACCCGCCTGGCACTTACCCTACAGCCTCTATCAGGTCTTCCAGCGCAGGCAGCCAGGGTCCAGCTGCGCTCCATAGCCACGGGGCACGAATCCGCAGCAGGGGGCCAGGAACGCCGCCTATCCGGCACTCCCGAGCCTGCCGGATCAGGAACCGTGCCGCGGACGGGACCGCCGCTCTTGGGCGAAACGACAGCGCCGGGTTCCCGGGCGGCACCGGTGCGGCGGCCTGGCTTGCCGCAGCTGGAAGGACGAACGGCGGCACCCGGGCCCTGAGGCGCGAGACGGGATGCTCAGGACGGCTTCACGACGGCCGCCGACTTGCGCCAGCGCCGACGGGGAGCCTTGGTGATCATTCCCTTCTTGATGGCCTTGGCGGCGACCCGCACATGCTTGATCTCGCCGTCGACGATCACCCTGACACGCTGAAGGTTGGGAAAGAAGCGGCGCCGGGTCACCCCGGTGATGTGGGTGCCGATCCCTCCTTCCTTCTTGGCCTTGCCCCTGCGCCATATGTGGTTGCCCTTGCGGGGGCGCTTTCCGGTGAGCTGACAGATCCGAGACATACAGACTACCTCCAATAAAGAGGCGGGGAGCCTATGCCGCCACTTGCGGGGGAGCAAGGCCAATTCGCCAGGACGGGGACGCCGCCATGCCGGAAGCGGGAGAACGCCTGGTTTTGACATCCGGCTCCGACGCTCCTAGCGTCGGATTTGCATGCGCAAGATCCAAGTCCCTCTGGGATCCCGCAGCTACGACATCCTGGTCGGGGACGGCTTGCTGTCCACTTTGGGAAAGCGGTGCGCCGCTTTGGGAGCCAGCCGCCGCTGCCTGGTGGTGACCGACAGCAGGGTCGAGAAGCTCCATGGAGCAGGGGCCGTCGAGTCCCTGGAAAAGGCGGGATTCCGTGCCGCCCTCCATGCGGTTCCCGAGGGAGAGTCCTCCAAGAGCCTCTCGCAGCTGGGCAAGGGCTTCAAGGAGATGATCCAGGCCGGGCTGGACCGGAAGTCCCTGGTGATCGCGCTGGGGGGAGGGGTGGTGGGAGACCTGGCCGGCTTCATGGCGGCCAGCTTCCTCCGGGGGATCGACCTGGTGCAGGTCCCCACCTCCCTTCTGGCCCAGGTGGACAGCTCCGTGGGAGGCAAGACCGGAGTCAACCTTCCCCAGGGAAAGAACCTGGTGGGAGCCTTCCACCAGCCCCGCCTGGTCCTGTGCGACACCAGGCTCGTCGACACTCTTCCGGAGCGCGAGTACCTGTCGGGGCTGGCCGAGGTGGTCAAGTACGGCGTCATCCGGGACGCCCGCCTCTTCGGCCTCCTGGAAAGGGAGCGGGGCCGGATCCTGGATCGCCGGAAGGAGACGCTCTCCCGGATCATCGCCCGCTGCTGCCGCATCAAGGCCGAGATCGTGGCCCAGGACGAGAAGGAGGGCGGCCTGCGGGCCATACTCAACTTCGGGCACACGGTGGGGCATGCCCTTGAAGCCAGGTCCGGATACGGCCGGTACCTGCACGGCGAAGCCATCTCCATCGGCCAGGTGGCGGCCGCCCGGCTCTCCTGCCGGCACGCCCGGATGCCCAGGGCGGGAGCCCGCCGCATCGAGGACCTGCTCAGCCAGCTCGGGCTTCCGGTGCGAGCCACCCTCGACAGGCGCAAGGCCAAGTCCCTCTGGTCGGCCATGCAGCTGGACAAGAAGAACTCGGGGGGCGAGGTGCGCTTCGTGCTGGCCCACCGCATCGGCCAGGCCACCGGAGGCCACCGCCTGGAAGAGGATCAGGTGCTCGAGGAGCTGACCGCCCTGTAGCAGCGCTTGCTGGTCCGGGATGGCGGGATACCTGCGATCGGCGCCGGGACAGGCAGCGCCGCCTTCGCATCGGCCAATGGCAATGGCCTCGGATCCCCCTTCAGCCGGTCTCCCGGAGTCCTGCGCAAGCATCCACCGCTGTCCGTTTCCGGCATGGCTGGCTGGACGCCCGACGCGAGAACGAGCGGTTTCCAGTCCAACGATGGGCACGAATCGCCTATCGTGTCCGGCTATGAAGACCCGGACGCTTGCTTCTGCCGAGATCTGGCACTCATATAGGAGGTGCAAGCGCCATGAATGCCATAGTTCTCGGAACTCGATTGAGGGCGGTGCGCAAGTCCCGAAGCTTTACGCAAAAGGAGGTCGCCGATGCCCTGAGCCTGCCCAGAACCGCCATCTCGCAGCTGGAGGCAGGCACCCGGTCGGTATCCACTCTTGAACTGGTCCAGCTTTCCGAGCTCTACCACCGCCACGTGTCCGATCTTCTGGACGAGAAGGCGATGGACGAGGTGGGCGATGTGCTGGCCGCACTGCATCGAGTGGCCCCGGGCTTGGAGAAGGATCCCGACACGAACGAGCAGGTCGCAAGACGCGTCCACCTGTTCCGGGAAGGGTTCGTGCTCGAACGGCTGCTTGGCGACGAAGCCCGTTCAAGTCCGCCGAGATACGACAGGAAGCCTCCGCGCTCGAGAGGAGAGGCCGCAGAGCAAGGAGAAGAGGCCGCCGAACAGGAGCGAGGCCGGCTGGGCATCGCCGACTCCCCCATCGGCGATGTTGCCGAGCTCATAGCCTCCCAGTCCATCTGGGCTTCCAGCGCCAGCTTGCCGGGTGCGATGTCCGGTCTCTTCATTCGACATCCCAGCGTCGGCATGGCAGTCCTGGCGAACGCGTCCCAGCCGAATGGAAGGAAGCGCTTCTCCTATGCCCACGAGTACGCTCACGCCCTCTTCGATCGCGATCGAAGCATCGCGATCTCCAGCGGTGCCAACTCGTCCGACTTGGCCGAAGTAAGAGCAAGCGCCTTCGCTGCCGCCTTTCTCATGCCGAGAGCCGGAATACGCGCCTGCCTGGGACACCTTGGCAAGGACAAGCCAAGCCGCAGGGACTATTCCATCTTCGATTCCGCCAGCGGAGTTCGCACCGAAGCATCCCAGCGCTCCCCCTCCCGTTCTCAGCGGGTTACCTGCATGGACATCGCCAGGATCGCCCGCCGTTTCAGAACGAGCTACCGGGCGGCAGCATGCCGCCTGAAAAGCCTTCGCCATGTCTCCGAGCACGAATGCAGCGCTCTTCTCGACCGGGAGAGTTTCGGGCGAAGGTTTCTCGAATCCCTCTGCGGGTCCGATGTCTTCAAGAAGGAGAGGGAAGAAGACCGGGACCGTGAACTCCGCTCCGAAATCGCCCGCCTCGCTATCGAAGCCTATCGTCGCGGCGAAATCTCCCGCGGACGGATCCTGGAATTGAGCAGGCCGCTGCGGATCAAGGGCGATGCCCTGCTCAGGCTTGCCGAGGAGGCATGCGGCAATGGGCACGCCTCCACGTTGCGGACTTGAAAGGATTCCGTTCCCGCCTTTGCGCCGGCTCTCTTCCGCTCTGCCGTCTTCTCCGTCAATCCCGACGGTCTAACCTGAACCGCTTCGGGCAGGCTCCGGGCCCGGGCAGGTTCCTTCGGACCTGCCGGTGGAGGGCCGCTTCCTGCGGGCTGGGGATCCGAACGCATGGTTGCAGCGCGGAGGCGCCCGCCATGCGGAATGCTCCGCAGCGGCAAGGCAGGCCGGCTGCCCCATAGGCAGTCGGCCCATCTGGGACAGGCCCGGAAAGAAGCCCCGACGCGCCAGGAGCGCAAACCGGCGACGGCCTGGGATAGGCGGAAGAGCCGCTCCATTCCCGATGGTCCGAAACCGATTCGGGGCAGCGTTCGGAAGCACGGACCGGGCGGGGCGCGGATCGAAGCCCCGCGGCGGCCGGACAGCGAAGGATCCGTTCCCCGGCGCCCAGGCCGGGAGGTCCGGATCTAGCCGGAGACCGGCTGAGCGGGGGCGGCCTCCCGATTGATCTTCAGGCCGCCCTCGGCAGCCGTCACCTTCAGAACGGGGGTCTTCTCGTCGAAGTTCCCCTTGAGTATCTCCTCCGCCAGGGGATCCTCGAGGTACCGCTCCACCGCCCGGCGCATGGGCCGGGCCCCGTACTTGGGATCGTAGCCCTTCTCCACCAGGAACTCGCGGGCGCTCTCGTCCAGCTCCAGCCTCACCTTGCGCTGCTCGAGCCGCTCCAGCACCTTGGCGATCTCCAGGTCGAGGATCCGGGCCAGATCCTCCCGCGACAGGGAGTGGAATACCACCATGTCGTCCAGGCGGTTGACGAACTCCGGCTTGAAGAACCGCTTGGCCTCGTCGACGATCCGGCTCTTCATCGCCTCGTAGTCCTCCTTCCGCCCCGAGGGAGTGAAGCCGATCACCTCGCCCTGGGCCGCCTCGCGGGCTCCCAGGTTCGAGGTCATCAGGATGATGGTGTTGCGGAAGTCCACCTTGCGGCCCACCGTGTCGGTGAGCTTCCCCTCCTCCAGGATCTGCAGGATCATGTTGGAGACGTCGGGATGGGCCTTCTCTATCTCGTCGAAGAGGACCACCGAGTAGGGGCGGCGCCGCACCTGCTCGGTCAGCTGCCCCCCCTCGTTGTATCCCACATATCCGGGGGGAGCCCCGACCAGGCGGGAGACGGTGAAGCGCTCCATGTACTCGCTCATGTCCAGGTGGATCAGGCTGTCCGAATCCCCGAACATGTGGTAGGCCAGCGACTTGGCCAGCAGGGTCTTGCCCACTCCGGTGGGGCCCAGCAGGGCGAAGGCGCCGATGGGACGGGACGGATCCTTGAGGTCGGCCCTCGAGCGGCACAGCGCCTTGCACAGGACGCCGATGGCCTCCTTCTGCCCGACCACGCTCTGGGCCAGCTCCTTCTCCATCCCCAGCAGCCTCTCCACCTCGCCCTGCTCCATCTGGCTGAGCGGAATCCCGGTCCACTTGGCCACCACGTTGATGATGTCGTTGTCGTCGACCACCACCCGCTGCTCCTCCCTGTCGGCCTTCCATGAGGCCAGCACCTTCTCCAGGTTCTTGCGGGCCTGCTTCTCGTCGTCGCGCATGGAGGCCGCCTTCTCGAAGTCCTGCTCCCGGATCGCCTTCTCCTTGTCCGCCTTGATCTCGTCGATCCGGGACTCCAGCTCCTTGATGTCGGGAGGACGGCTCATGGACAGGATCCGGGCTCTCGCCCCGGCCTCGTCCATCAGGTCGATGGCCTTGTCGGGCAGGAAGCGGCCGGTGATGTAGCGGTCGGAAAGGCGGGCCGCCGCCTCGAGCGACTTGTCGGTGAGGGTGACGTTGTGGTGATCCTCGAACTTGGATCGCAGCCCCTTGAGGATGAGCACCGTATCGGGGATGGAGGGAGCCTCCACGCTCACCGACTGGAACCGGCGCTCCAGGGCCGCGTCCCGCTCGATGTACTTGCGGTACTCGTTGATGGTGGTCGCTCCCACGCACTGCATCTCCCCCCGGGAGAGGGCCGGCTTGATGATGTTGGACGCGTCGAGGGTCCCCTCGGCGGAACCGGCCCCGACTATGGTGTGCAGCTCGTCGATGAAGAGGATGATCTTCTTGCTGCGGCGGATCTCCTCCATCACCGCCTTGATCCGCTCCTCGAACTGGCCCCGGTACTTGGTGCCCGCCACCATCAGGGCCAGGTCCAGGGTGACCACCTTGCGGTCCCGGAGCAGCTCGGGGACGTTGCCCCGGGCGATCTCCTGGGCCAGCCCCTCCACCACCGCGGTCTTGCCCACTCCGGCCTCTCCCAGCAGCACGGGATTGTTCTTGGTGCGCCGGCAGAGGATCTGGATCACCCTCTCGATCTCGTCCTTGCGCCCGATCACCGGATCCAGCTCCCCCTTGGAGGCCAGCTCGGTCAGATCCCGGCCGAAGGTCCGCAGGGCCGGCGTCTTCCCCGCGCCGCGCCGCTCCCCGCCCCGCTCGGCCACCAGGTCCTCCCCCTGGCTCTCCCCTCCCCCCTGGCTGCTGGCGTTCAGCTCCTTGAGGATCTGCTGGCGGGTGTTCTCGATGTCGATGTCCAGGTTCTTGAGCACCCGGGCCGCCACGCCGTCCCCCTCGCGCAGCAGGCCCAGCAGGATGTGCTCGGTGCCCACGTAGGTGTGGCTGAGCTTCTTGGCCTCCTTGTCGGCGAGGTTGAGGACCTTCTTGACCCGGGGGGTGAGGGGGATGTTGGCGGCCGACTTCTTCTGCTCCCCACGGGGGACGAAGTTCTCCACCTCGGCGCGGACCGCTTCCAGCTCCAGCCCCATGCCCTTGAGCACGTTGATGGCCACCCCCTGCCCAAGCTTGATCAGCCCCAGGAGGAGATGCTCGGTGCCCACGTAGGTGTGATGGAACCGATCCGCCTCCTTCCGGGCCAGGGCCAAGACCTGCTGCGCCCTGGGGGTGAAATGGTTGAATGCCTCGTCACTCATATGCGAACGCCTCCCCGGACGGACGGATCCATGCTCCAGGGGAAGGGAGCATGCGCCCCGGATCTCCTGCCCCGGACACTTCCACACGCCCCGGCACGGGTCAAACACAATCCGGGAGGGTTTGGAGGTTGACACCCCGCCGGGGGTGGCGGATGTTGCGCCTTCGCCAGCCGCCCGATGGCCTCTCTTCCCGAACCGGAAATCGTCTTCACGCACGAGAGCGATCTGGACGGATTCGTCTCCGGATGCCTGCTCCAGAGGCTGGCCCGGATCCTCTTCGGCAAGGAGATCCCGATCGAGCCGCTGCCGGCCAATCCCTGGGCCACCCTCAAGCGCTATCCCCAGCGGGCCTGGGTGAGCGACCTGGCCTTCGCCAAGGCCATCGACCGCAGGGACTGGGTGGTGATCGACCACCATGTCGCCGACCAGTCCCCCTCCCGGGCGCAGCTCGTCCACCGGGAGGACCGCTGCGCGGCCCAGCTCTGCCACGCGCTGCTCGAGGAGAACGGCGGAAGCAACCCCCGCCTGGACCGGCTGGTGGAGCTTACCGGGATCACCGATCTGTACCAGGAGGACCATCCGGAGTTCTCCCTGGCCTCGGACTACGCCCGCCTGGTCAAGACCTACCACTTCCGCCCGCTCCACCGGCTGTTCGGCAGCCGCCTGGAGGAGCTGATCGGCCACCCGCTGCTCGAGCTGATGGAGCTCAAGAGGAAGATCGAGGATCCGGTGGGCCTGGAATGGAGCCGCGGCCGCATCGAGGAGCTCTCTCCGGGGGTGGGATACGTCCCCACCGCCATCGGAGACGCCAACCACATCCTCCACCGGCTGCTCTCCGATCCCGCCCTCCCCCACGAGGCTCTCCTCTCCATGAGCAAGAGGCCGGGACGCCCGATCACCCTGAGCATCCGCAGCCATGGCAGCGGCCAGGCCCTGCGCATCGCCCGCATCCTCCAGGGAGGGGGCCATCCCGACGCCGCCGGCGCCGCCCTGCCCAGATCGGTGGGGACCTTCGACTCGGCGGTCATCTACCTGAGGGAGCAGCTGGATCCCGGGGAGGAGGAGCGGGGGGGAGGGGCCGACCGCCTCTTCGAGGACGCCGGGTTCTGATCCCCTCAGCTCCCGGCCGCCACGTTGGGATCGCGCACCTCGAGGTCCCTGGCCCGGGGCTTGTGGAGCTTGGCCACCGCACGGCGCAGCAGGGTGGCGCGCACCACGTCCCGCTCCTCGGGCTTCCTCCTGCGGGAGGAGCGGATCTGCAGATGCCCCGGCTCGGTGGCCAGGAACAGGTGGCCGATCCTGCTGCGGTGGTCGAGCGGGAAGAGGCTCAGCTCCACGCCCAGGCGCACCATGGAGAGCAGGTTCTTGCAGTCGCTGGAGCTGATGCTGTGGCAGTAGAGCAGGGTGCCGAAGGCGCGTCCGATGCGGTCGAGGATCCGCTTGGGCTCGGTCTCCACCATCTTCTCCCGGCTGTTGATCTCCTGCTCAATGATCTGCTCCACCACCTTGTGGAGCCGCTCCACGATCTCCTCCTCGGTCTCTCCCAGGGTCATCTGGTTGGAGACCTGGAAGATGTCCCCCTGGGCCTCGGTCCCCTCCCCGTAGAGGCCCCGGACCGCCATGCCCAGCTGCTGGGCGGCCTTGATGGTCTGGTTGATCAGGTCGGTGAAGACCAGCCCGGGAAGGTGCAGCATGGCGCTGGCCCGGATCCCGGTGCCCAGGTTGGTGGGGCAGGCGGTCAGGTAGCCGTAGCTGGGGGAGAAGGCGAAGGGCAGCCGGTCCTCCAGGCAGGTGTCGAAGACGTCCATCCGCTTCCAGGCCTGGTGCAGCTGGAGTCCCGGGAGGATCGCCTGCATGCGCAGGTGGTCCTCCTCGTTGACCATCACGCTGATCTGCTCGTCGCTGCTGATCACCACCGCGCTGCCCTCCCCCCTGGCCTTGTGCTCCTGGCTGATCAGGTGGCGCTCCACCAGCATCGACTTCTCGACCGGACCCAGGCTGTCCATGCCGCCGCAGTGGTGGACGCCGAGGGACGGCAGCTCCCGCAGCCCGCCGACCGCCTTGTCCCGGGTCCGGTTCAGCCCTTCCTTGCTGAGCCTCTCGGGAAAGGGGAATCCTTCCAGGTTGCGGGCCAGGCGCACCCGGCTGGAGAGGACGATCCCGGAGCAGGGGCCGTCCTGCAGGGCGTAGTCCTCGTCGGGCTTGAGGCAGTCGGGCAGCTTCAAGGCTGTTCCTGGATCCGCCCGGGATCGGAGAGCTGCCCGCGGATCCGCTTGATCTCGTCGCGCAGCCGGGCCGCCTGCTCGTAGTCCTCGCGCCCCACCGCCTCCTCCAGCTGCTCCTGGCAGTCCCGGATGGCGCCCAGAAGCCGGTCCTCGTCCCGGTGCCGGGCCGGGACCTTGCCCCGGTGGCGGACGCCCCGGTGCATGGTCCTGAAGGCCGGTTCTAGGATGTCCTCGAACTCGGAGTAGCAGCGGGGGCACCCCAGCCGCCCGGTCTTCTTGAACTCCTGGTAGGTGTGGCGGCAGTCCTTGCAGGACCTGCCGCCGCTGGCCGGCTGCCTGCCCGCCTTGGACTTGCCGCCGAGGGCGTCGGAGGGCATCGCACCGCCCTCCTTGCCGGCCAGCCCCTGCTTGGAGGCGCACTCCTCGCACAGGTCGGACTTGCGGCTCTCGCTGCCCTCGATGACGGTGATGTGGACCGTCGCGGTGTTCTTCTTGCAGACGATGCAGAGCATGGCCTTCGGCGGCTGGCTGGATCCAGCCTAGCAGGGAGGGGGGACCGGCTTCAAACGGAATGGAGGCCGCCGCGCCGGCGGCCCCTCAGCGGACGGGGGCGGCGCCGCTGATGGGATCCCCGGTGGTGCGGGTCAGCTTCCTGTAGGCGGCCATCAGCTGCCGGGTGACCGGGCCGGGGATCCCCTCCCCGATCACCCGGCGGTCCAGTCCGACCACCGGTATGATCTCGGCGCCGGTTCCGGTCAGGAAGCACTCCCCCGAGGTGTAGATGTCGTAGCGGGTGAGGTTCTGCTCGAGCACCTGGAAGCCGGCCTCCCGGGCCAGCTCCATGGTCACGCTGCGGGTGATGCCGTAGAGGGCCCCCACCTCCAGGGGCGGAGTGAGGAGCTGGCCCCGGCGCACCACGAACACGTTGTCCCCGGTGCACTCGGTCACGTAGCCGAGGGAGTTGAGCATCAGCGCCTCCTCGCAGCCGGCGATCCCCGCCTCGATGCGGGCCATCACGTTGTTGAGGTAGTTGAGCGACTTGATCGCCGGGCTTAGGGCGTTGTGGAGGTTGCGCTGGGTGGAGGCGGTGACGATGCGCAGTCCCTTCTGGTAGAACTCCTCGGGATAGAGCTGGATGGCGTCGGCCACCACGATGATCGAGGGGTTCTCGCAGCTGTCGGGATTGAGGCCCAGGTCCCCCTCGCCCCGGGTCACGATCAGGCGGATGTAGCCGTCCACGATCCCGTTGGCGGAGCAGGTGCCGAGCACGATGTCGCGCATCTCCTGCTGGGTCCTGGGGATGTCGAGCAGGATGGCCCGGGCCGAGAGGTAGAGCCGCTCGATGTGCTCGTCGAGGCGGAAGACGCAGCCGTTGTAGGCCCGGATCCCCTCGAAGACCCCGTCGCCGTAGAGCAGGCCGTGGTCGAAGACCGAGATCTTCGCGTCCTTCCTCTCCAGCAGCTCTCCGTCGATGTAGATCTTCATCCCCTCCCCAGGCAAGGAAGGGGGGAGGCTAGGGAATCGGCCGGCGGCGGGCAATCCCCAAACCCCCGCGTCCGAGGGCGTCCTTGCCCCCCGGGCCCCATCCGTGCTAGGAAGGCCTCCCTCCGGTTCCCGGCGCACGGTAAGGGAACCGGCTTCGGACGGAAATGAGGGTCCTCTCCTCCTCCAGAGAGCTCCAGGACCTCGCCCTGGCATGGCGGGCCCAGGGACGGGAGGTGGCGCTGATCCCCACCATGGGAGGCCTGCACCGGGGCCACGCCTCGCTGATGGCCCTGGCCCGCCGGGAGGCCGGTCCCGGAGGCTGCCTGGTGGCCACCGCGTTCGTCAACCGCCTCCAGTTCGGGGAGGCCCCGGACTTCGAGAGCTATCCCCGCCGCCTCCGGTCCGACGCCGAGCTGTGCCGCCGGGAGGGCGTGGACGTCCTCTTCGCCCCCGGATCGGAGGAGGAGATCTACCCCGCGGATCCCCCCGCCTCGGTCCGGGTCGAGGAGACCTGCCTGAGCCGGTCCATGGAGGGGGCCTGCCGGCCCGGTCACTTCCGGGGAGTGGCCACGGTGGTGGCCATCCTCCTCAACCTGGCCCTGCCCACCCTGGCGGTCTTCGGGGAGAAGGACTGGCAGCAGCTGGTGGTGGTGGAGCGGCTGGTCCGAGACCTGCGCTTTCCGGTGCGGCTGGTGGCGGCCCCCACGGTCCGCGAGGAGGACGGGCTGGCCTGCAGCTCCCGCAACGCCCTCCTGGACCCCCGCCGGCGGGCCCTGGCGCCGGTGCTATGGCAGGCCCTGGAAGGGGCCAGGCGCTCGCTGGCCGCCCACGGGGCGCCGATGCCGGCCGGGCCCCTCAAGGAGGAGGCCCGCAGGCGGGTGCGTGCGGTGGGCGAGGCCCGGCTCGACTACCTCGAGATCTTCCATCCACAAAGCCTGCTTCCGGCCGATCCCGTCGGCCCCGGCGACCGCATGGCGCTGGCGGCGCGCCTCGGCCCGGTGCGCCTGATCGACAACCTGCGGCTGGGATGAAGCAGGGAGGGGTGGAGGAGGACTACTCCTTCCTGGTCCTGGGCAGCGGGATCGCCGGCCTCTACTTCTCGCTCCAGGCGGCCCGGCTGGGCCGGGTGGCCATCCTCACCAAGAAGGACCGGGCCGAGTCCAGCACCAACTACGCCCAGGGGGGGATCGCCTCGGTAGCCGGGGAGGACGACTCGATCGGCCGGCACATCGAGGACACCTGCAGGGCCGGGGTGGGGCTCTGCCACCGCGAGGTGGTGGAGGCCGTCCTGTCCGGAGGCCCAGCCCAGATCCGGAGGCTGGTGGATCTGGGGATGGAGTTCTGCGAGCAGCCCGGCTCCAGCCGGGAGCGGCGCCGGTGGGACCTGGGCCGGGAGGGGGGGCACTCCCGCCGGCGCATCCTCCACGCCCGGGATATCACCGGCAGGGAGCTGGAGCGCGTCCTGCTGGGGGCCGTGGCCGGCGATCCCGCCATCGACATCCACGAGAACCACCTGGCGATCGACCTGATCACCGCACGCTCCCTGGGCCGCGACGGTCCCGACCGCTGCCTGGGCGTGCACGCGCTCGACACCCGCAGCGGCCGGGCGCGCACCTTCGCCGCCCGGGAGGTGGCGCTGGCCACCGGGGGCTGCGGCAAGGTCTACCTCTACACCACCAACCCCGACATCGCCACCGGGGACGGGGTGGCCATGGCCTGGAGGGCCGGAGCCGAGATCGCCAACATGGAATTCATCCAGTTCCATCCCACCTGCCTCTACCATCCCCGGGCCAAGACCTTCCTGATCTCCGAGGCGGTCCGGGGCGAGGGCGGCGTCCTCCGCGATCCCTCGGGCCGGGAGTTCATGCGGCAGCACCACCCCCAGGGATCGCTGGCGCCCCGCGACGTGGTGGCGAGGGTGATCGACCGGGAGATGAAGCGGGAGGGACTGGACCATGTGCTGCTCGACATCACCCACAGGCCGGCCCCCTTCCTGATCCGGCGGTTCCCCCACATCTACCGGACCTGCCTGGAATACGGAATCGACATGACCAAGGAGCCCATCCCGGTGGTGCCCGCCGCGCACTACCAGTGCGGAGGAGTCCGCGCCGATCTGCAGGGCAGGTCCTCCCTGCCCGGCCTGCGGGCCATCGGGGAGGTGGCCTGCACCGGCCTGCACGGGGCCAACCGCCTGGCCAGCAACTCCCTGCTGGAGGCCCTGGTGGTGGCCGGCCAGGCCGCGGCCCGCCTGGAGGCCCCGGCCCCGCCCGAGCGGGGCCTGCCCGCCTGGAGCCGGGACTCCCGGCCCGAGCCCGACGAGGGCGTGGTGATCTCCCACAACTGGGACGAGATCCGGCGGCTGATGTGGGACTACGTGGGCATCGTCAGGACCCGCAAGCGCCTGGAGCGGGCCCGGATCCGGATGGGGACCCTGGCCGCCGAGATCGGGGAGCTCTTCGAGCGGGCCCCGCTCTCGGCCGATCTGCTGGAGCTGCGCAACCTGGCCACCGTGGCCGACCTGATCATCCAGTCGGCCTCCGCCCGGCCCGAGAGCCGCGGCCTCCACCACATCCTCGACTTTCCCGATCCCGATCCCCTTTGGGGCCGGCGCGACACCCTGCTGCAGCGGGGCCGCCCTCCCTCGTTCGTTCCGATCGGAGGAGGCCGGGCTTGAACCGCGGAAGACGGAGCGCCACCATGGGGCCCTCCGGGAAGGGGAGCGCGCGCTTAGCTCAGCGGTAGAGCACTACCTTCACACGGTAGGGGTCGCTGGTTCGAACCCAGCAGCGCGCACCATCAGTCCTCCCGCCGGTCGTCCCCCCAGGGGATCAGCGGCGCCCTGAGCCGGTGGTAGATCCACCGCTCCAGGCCCCGCAGCGGCTTCAGCCAGGGATAGAGGGGGGAGTGGTAGAGCCGCAGCCGGACCACCGACAGGAACATCGTCAGCGAGGAGCGGAACAGGGCGCGGCCCACCCGGGATCCCGACTTGTCGTTCCACTCCACCGGAACCTCCTGGATGGCGAATCCCCCGCGCCGCAGCGCGTAGAGCAGGTTGACGTCGAAGGCCAGATCGGCGATGCGCAGGTGCGGCGCCACCTGGCGGGCCGCCCTCATCGAGATCACCTTGGCGGGGCACTGGGTGTCCTTGACTCCCAGGCCGAAGAGCAGCTGGACCACCGCGTGGAACACCCTGCTGGCCACCCGGCGAAGGAGGGGCTGGGCCGGGCTCAGGACCGCGCCGGGCAGCCAGCGGGATCCGATCACGCAGTCCTGGTGGCGGCACAGCTCCGCCAGCCGCAGGATCTCCCGGGGAGGGGTCGCTCCGTCGGCGTCGGCGTAGGCGATCCAGCCGGCCTGGGTCGCCTCCCGGATGCCCCGGATGATGGCTCCCCCCTTGCCCACCCTCTCGGGGATGTCGATCACCCTCAGCGGGGGATGCGCCTCCGCCAGGGGAGCCACCAC
The DNA here is from genome assembly GCA_965221075.1 of Limisphaerales bacterium. GTDB lineage: Bacteria > Verrucomicrobiota > Verrucomicrobiia > Limisphaerales > AAA164-E04 > UBA2970. Next base: position 699,857 of record OZ244865.1, on the reverse strand, counting down.
CTCCAGGGTGCCGTCCTGGCAGCCGTTGAGGATCACCACGATGGCGTGGCGGCCGGGAAGGGCCCGCTGGAACTCCCGCAGGTATTCCTCCAGGGCGGCTCCGATCCGGCGCTCCTCGTCGTGGGCCGGGATCAGGAGCAGCAGGCTCTGGCCGGTCTGACGGCTCATCGCAGGGCGAGGATCCGCAGGACGGCCCCGCCCCCGAAGAGCAGGTTGGGCAGCCAGGCCCCCAGCCAGGGAGGAAGGGCGCCTCCGGTTCCCAGGGCCAGGCCGGCGCGCATCACCAGGAAGTAGGCCAGGCAGATCCCGATGCCGGCCGCCGCCCCCGCCATGGGGCTGGAACGGACTCCCGACGCGGCCAGGGGCATGGAGACCAGGACCACTACCAGGCAGGTGAGCGGCCAGGCGAGCCGGCCGTGGAACTGGGTGTCGAGGGCCGCGCGGCGCGCCTGGGGCATCAGGGGGTTCAGGGCGCGGTAGTCGGCGATATCGCGCAGCGAGACCCGGGCCTCCTTGGCCAGGGCCGTCCGGTCCAGGCCGGCGATCCGATCCTCGGTGCGCAGATGGCGGGGCAGCTCCCCGAACTCCGGAAGGGAGCGGACCGGGTAGCTTGCGTGGATCAGGGTCCGGGGCCCGGCCGGGCCGGGCAGGCGCACCCAGATCTCCAGGTCCTCGAAGGTCCACGCCCCCTCGGCGAAGCGCCCGCTCCGGGCCTTGATGTCGATGCGGCTTCCGGGCTCGAGGGGCCACTGGCCGAAGGTCCGACGCCCGGGGGGGAGACCGAGGCCGTGCTTCCCCAGGAGATCCAGGCTCCGGGAGTCGAGCTCCCATTCGATGTGGACCCCCTCCAGGCGGGCCGAGCCGCGGTGGAACGACTCCACCATCCAACGGCGCCCCGAGCGGCGGTCGCTGAAGGAGAGCGGGCCGGACGGGGGCTCCCTTCCCTCCCTCAGGGCCAGCAGGGCCTGGGCGTCCATCCCCCGTCCCGCGGCCCACAGCTCGTTGACCGCCAGGAGCGCGAGGGACAGGAGGGCCCCGGTGGCCAGGTGCGGCGCGCAGATCCGCCACAGCCCCAGGCCCGCGGCCCTCGCCGCGGCCAGCTCGTTGTGGCGGGCGTGGCCCGAGAGGGCGTAGAGCTGGGCCAGGAGCAGGGCCACCGGAAGGACCACCACCAGCAGCTCCGGAATGCGGTGCAGGTAGAGGAGGGCCACCTCCCGGAAGGCCAGCTCCGCCCTCTGGAGGTCCTCCAGCTCCCCGAACAGGCTGAAGGCCAGCCAGAACAGGAAGAAGCCGCAGAGGCAGTAGGAGAAGGGGATCCAGAGCTCCCGCAGCAGGTAGCGGTCCAGGAGGCGCATCCTCGGATCCTCCGGCTCAGCCCTGCCAGCTGAACAGGTCGGGGCCGGGCTCCAGGTCCTGAAGCGGCCTGGCCGCGCTGCGCGCCCGCCTTCCCCTGCCCTCGGCCTCCAGCCGCCGCAGTATCTCCCGGGAGCGCTTCAGCACCGGGGCCGGGATCCCGGCCAGCCGGGCCACCTGGATCCCGTAGCTGCGGTCGGCACCCCCGGCCACGATCTTGCGGACGAACACGATCCTGTCCTTCCACTCCTGGACCGACACCTGGAAGTTATCCAGCCGCTCCAGCCGTCCGGCCAGGGTGGTCAGCTCGTGGTAGTGGGTGGCGAAGAGGGTCTTGGCCCCCAGGCGGTTGTGGATGTGCTCCAGGATCGACCAGGCCAGGCTCAGCCCGTCGTAGGTGCTGGTCCCCCTCCCCACCTCGTCGAGCACGATCAGGCTCCGCTCGGTGGCGTGGTTGAGGATGTTCGCGGTCTCGGTCATCTCCACCATGAAGGTGGACTGCCCCCTGGAGAGATCGTCGGCGGCCCCGATCCGGGAGAAGATGCGGTCCACCAGATCGACCCGCGCCCGCCGGGCGGGGAGGAAGGATCCGGTATGGGCCAGCAGGCAGAGCAGGGCGACCTGCCGGATGTAGGTGCTCTTGCCGGCCATGTTGGGTCCGGTGATCAGGGCGATCTGGGGGCCGCCTTCCCCCAGGGACGCGTCGTTGGGAACGAAGGGCTCCTCGGAGAGGATGCGCTCCAGGAAGGGATGGCGGCCCTCCTCGATGCGGATGGCTCCCTCGTCGCCGATCTCGGGACGGCAGTACCCGTGGACCCTGGCCGCCTCCCCCAGGCTGGCCAGGGCGTCGATCCGGGCCATGGCCGAGGCGGTCTCCTGCACGCGCTCCAGGTGCCCGAATAGCCGTTCCCGCAGCTGCTGGAAGAGCTCGTACTCCAGCTGGTTGGCCCGCTCCTCGGCCCCCAGGATCCGCTGCTCCACCTCCTTGAGCTCGGGAATCTGGAAGCGCTCGCACCCCGAGAGCGTCTGCTTGCGCACGTAGCGCTCGGGCACCTTGTCGAGGTGGCTGCGGGTCACCTCCAGGAAGTAGCCGATCACCGCGTTGAACCGGATCTTCAGGTTCGGGATCCCGCTCCTCTCCGTCTCCTGCCGCCGCAGCGACTCGATCCAGTCCTTGCCCTCGGCTCCCGCCCGTCGCAGCCCGTCCAGCTCCTGGTGGTAGCCGTCCCGTATCATGCCCCCCTCGCGCAGGGCCGAGGGAGGCCCCTCCCGGATGGCCTCGCCGATCTCGGAGACCAGTCCGGGAAGGGGGTGGAGCCCCCTGGAAAGCCCCTGGCCCGCCATCCCGCCGACGGACTCCGAGACCACCCGGAGAATCTCCGGCACCTGCTCCAGCGCCTCCTTGACCACCAGCAGGTCCCGGGCGTTGCCGTGCCCGGCGCTGAGGCGACCCGCCGACCGCTCCAGGTCCCGAACCTTTCCCAGCAGGTCCCGCATCCGCGCAAGCGCCGGGGGATCCCGGGTCCACGCCTCCACCGCCTCCTGCCGCTCCAGGATGGCCTCCCTGCGGCCCAGTGGACGGGCCAGCCACTGGCGCAGGAGCCGGGCCCCCATGGGCGTGACGGTGCGGTCCAGGCTTCCGAAGAGCGAGGCCTCTCGGGGAGCCTGGGGGCTGATCGGCTCCAGCACCTCCAGGTTGCGCAGGGTAAGCATGTCCACCACCAGGTGGTCGGCGCGCTCCAGGCGCTCGGGGGGGCGCAGGTGGCGCAGATCCCGCCTCAGGTGCTGGGCCAGGTAGTGCAGGGCTGCCCCGGCCGCGGCCACCGCGGCCGGGGCAGCCCCCAGGCCGAAGCCGTCCAGGGAGGCCACCCCGAAGTGCTCCCTGAGGGTGCCCTGGGCCGCATCGGGCAGGAAGGTCCACTCCTCGTACTCCCCCAGGGTCCACTGCCCCCCTTCCATCCGCTCCCTCAGCTCGGCGTCCCCCTCGGGGCATATCACCTCCGCCGGGGCCAGGCGGTCGATCTCGCCGCGCAGCTCCTCGCGTGGCACTTCCCCCGCCCCGAACTGGCCGGTGGTCAGATCCACCGAGGCCACCCCGCCCTTCCGGCCCCGGCAGCAGACCGCGACCAGGAAGTTGTTGCGTCCCGACTGCAGGATCGAGTCGTCGAAATGGGCTCCCGGACTGAGGATCTGGGTCACCTTCCGGTCGAACAGCTTGCGGGGGGCCTCGCCCTCCACCTGCTCGCAGATGGCCACCTTGCGGCCCGCCTTCAGAAGCTTGGGAAGGTAGTTTCCGGCCGCGTGGTACGGGATTCCGCACATGGGGACGCTCCCTCGGCGGGTGAGGACCACTTCCAGGATCTCGGCCCCTTCCTGGGCGTCCTCGAAGAAAAGCTCGTAGAAGTCCCCAAGACGGAACAGGAGCAGGGAGTCCTTGGGCAGCTCGGACCGGATGCGGCGGTACTGCGCCATCATCGGAGTCAAACCCTGTGGTTTGGACATGGGAGGGACCTTATCGGCGCTCCGGCGATCTCATAGCAAAAACCCCGGAGGGCGGAGCGCCGAATCGGCTGGAATCCAGAAGCCCCATTCCCTAGCCTCGGAACGCGCAGCCGTGGCCGAACTCGTCATCGACATCGAGACCCTCCGCGACGAATCCCGCCTCGACGAGGAGGACCTGGACTACCTTTTGTCCCCGGCCGACAGGGAGCCCACTCCGGACGAGCAGGAAGCCAGGCGAGCGAAGATCCGGGAGCAGTTCTCCCTCAATCCCTTCACCGGCCAGGTGGTCTGCATCGGGATGCTCAATCCGGTCTCGTCCCAGGGCCGCGTCCTCTTCCAGGGAGAGGACCCCCAGGAGGGGGATCCCAGCCCCGATCCCGGGATCAGCTACCTGCCCCAGGCCACCGAGTCCGAGCTGCTGGAAGCCTTCTGGGGATGGATCCCGAAGTACCGGAGGATCATCACGTTCAACGGCCGCGAGTTCGACCTTCCCTTCCTCTACCTGCGCTCCCTGCAGCTCGGCGTGCCGGTCACTTCCGTCAATCTGCTCGACTACCGCTTCAAGGCCACGCCCCACTGCGACCTGGCCGACCAGCTGACCTTCCACCAGACCCGCTGGAGCTCCAGCGGGGCACGGCGGCTCTTCAACCTCGACTTCTACTGCAAGCGCTTCGGCATCCCCTCTCCCAAGGCCGGGGGGATCTCCGGCGGGGATGTGGCGAGGATGTGGGAGGAGGGCCAGCGGATGGAGGTGGCCCGCTACTGCCTCCGGGACGTCCAGGCGACCGGCCAGCTCTACCTCTTCTGGAAGGAGCGCTTCCTGGAGCCGTCATCGCGGTAGGCCGGGCATGCCCCCGGGATCTCCACCGGCTGCGGAGACGCGGCGCTGAGCCCTCGGCGCCCGCCCATGGACCTGACAACGAGCGAGGAGCTTCGCCTCCCCGATCGCCTCTACCGGAGCATCGTCCGCCCCCTGCTGTTCCGGCTCGATCCGGAGCAGGCCCACCGGCTCTCCCTGGAGATCCTGTCGGTCCTGGGACGCCGGAGCCTGGGACGCCGGCTTCTGAGCTCGTGCTTCTCCGCTCCCTCCCTCCCCTCGGTCCGCTTCGGGCTGCGCTTCCCCAACCCCGTCGGGCTGGCGGCCGGCATGGACAAGGACGGCAGGGCGCTGCCCGCCTGGGAGGCGCTCGGCTTCGGATTCTCCGAGGCGGGAGGCGTCACCCTCCACCCTCAGCCCGGCAATCCTCCTCCCCGGCTGTTCCGCATCCCACAGGACGGAGCGATCCTCAACCGCATGGGATTCAACAACCGGGGGGCCATGGCCATGGCCCGAGCCCTGGCCGCTCCTTCCCCGCCTCGCAGCACACCGCTGGGGATCAATCTGGGGAAATCGCTTTCCACCCCTCTGGAGAAAGCGCACCAGGATCTCCTCTCCTCCTTCCAGGCGCTCCGTCCGCACGCCCACTTCTTCGTGATCAACCTGAGCTCCCCCAACACCCCTGGGCTGACATCCCTGCAGGAAAGAGAGCCTCTGAAGCAGATCCTCGGCGCCCTCTCCCGGGCCAACCTGGAGGCCGATCCCCGGCCCTTGCTGCTGAAGATCTCTCCCGACCTCTCGACAAAGGCCCTTGATTCCGTGATCGAGCTTGCGCTGGAGCATGGCCTGGCGGGACTGGTAGCCACCAACACCACCATACGGGCATCGCCGCTGCTCAACGAGAAAGGAGGGCTTAGCGGGCGGCCCCTACGGGACAGGAGCACTGCTGTCGTAGCTCACATCCATCGCACCACGAGGGGCGCCCTTCCCGTGGTGGGAGTGGGAGGCATTGAGGACGTGCCCGGCGCATGGGCCAAGATCGCCGCCGGGGCCTGCCTTTGCCAGCTCTACACGGGACTGGTCTACCAGGGCCCCGGTTTGGCGAAGCGTCTGGTGTCCGGGATCCTGAGGCAGATGGATCTCCACGCACTCGCATCCCTGGACGAGGCGGTCGGATGCTCGCTGCCCTACCGCCCCCGGAAATAAAAACCGGCCCCCTTCGCCATGAGGATAGCTCCGGGGGCCGGGGAATGTTCAGAGGAAGCACAACTGAAGGATTGCGGAAGGATCCCCAGTCACGGATTTCAGCCGCTACGGGGAAAGCGCACCGGCCAGCCTTGGCTGACCTGTTGAAAGTCTGGACGCACTCCTGGCTAATATCCCCATTCTAGACACTAGGACATAACCGGAGAAATTCAAAAAAACAAGCTGTAACTTGAAGGCGGTATTATTCCCTTTTTTCGAGCAATAGGGCGCCGTCTTCATGAATTGTAATGCTTTTCCAGAATTTGAGCTCTGGGACTTGCTCAAGGTAGCCCTTGGATGCTAAATCCTCGACACTTTCTGGAATCTCGTCAAGATCAATTAGATGATTTATCACAGCTTGATTTACTTCGCCTATTATAACCTGGTCATGTTCTTTTGGCGAAAGTGTCTCCTGTTCTTGCTTCACTTCGCTTGCTATGGCATCGTCATGTTCTTTCGGCGAAAGCGTCTCCTGTTTTCCACATGCGACAACAAGCATGAGAATAACCAGTACTGCAAGGAGCGAGTTGGCACATGTTTTCATTGTGTTCAATCAACTAGCGAACCTAGGATATTGCGATTACCGGCAGCAGCTCCGAGTTGTGTCACGACGTGCGTAATGTACAACGATGCTCTGAGCGTTTTGTCCGTTTTTTTCGGTTCTAGACAGGTGTTGACCTGCAATGGGGATGATCTGGTCACGCTGCTTGCTCGCCATCAGCTTCAAGACCTGGATACGTTGCATGATGTGCTCCAAGCGCTGAAATACAGCATTCGTTCAGAGGCTTGGGGACAATCTAGCCGACTGATCGATCGTCGAAGCTATTGGGTAGCGAGCACCTTATCGGGCTAGGCGTGCTCTAGAGAACTGGCATGCTTCCTGATCTGATGCTGGGGCCGTCCATGGCTTCATGGGACGGTTCAACGTTGCCCTGGAGCCCCCCCATCGCCCGGCAGGTTGGTGCGGGCCGCCGACCTTGGATGCGAGCAAGGCGGTCTCTCCTTCATGCGTTCCTCCTGCTACTGGGACCCAATTCCGTCAGCCTCGGGACATTGTCCTGTGCGCCCATTGTCTACCGTGGGCATTGAGTTTCGGACTCTCCGTTTCCAGCTGCTTCCCGAACTGTGCGATCTTCCCCTCGAGACGAGGATCCTGTCAGGTTCGGGACTGGCTCTGGTTGCCTTGACGTCAGGCCCTGCAGGATGCTTTGCCTCCGGGCCTTGCTCCATGCCACGTGATGCGAGGATTTCAGTTGCTCGCAGCGAAGGAGCTTTCCGATCTCTCCTGGCCGATCGCTCCTGCCGGATCCTTCGAGGGTGCGCAGCCGGTACTCTGGCCGAAGCGGCGGCGAGCTGGCTTGTGCTCCATCCTTGGCTCAGGATCCGTGCGCCTATGCAATGGTCCCGGACCTGGAAGGCGCCGCTTTGCTCCTCGCTTCCCAGCTCCGTCGAGAGAGCATCCTTGTCCCTGGCCCCTCATCGTACCCACTGGTATCCGGTCCAGCTTGCCGGACACAGGCTACTGGATGGAGTCAGGCGTCTCTCAAGCCTCGGCAGAGACGGAAGCGAGGCAGCACGCTCCGGCGGAAGGGAGAGAGCACCGGCCTGGCAGGGCGGAGGCCCGCCGCCACCCGAACATAAACCGGCCCCCTTCGCCATGAGGACAGCTAGGGGGGCCGGGGAATGTTCAGAAGAAGTACAAGTGTAGTGTTACGGAAGGTTCCCCTGGTCCGGCGTGTACCCGCCATTCCAGGGAAAGCGCACCGGCCCGCCGTGGCTGGCCGGCTGAAAGCCGCGAACGGCACCCCTTCCGAGCACTCCGAGAGAGAATCTACGCTGCTATCCGTGAAGCGTCAAGCGGAGAATGCGTGCTTTCACAAAAAAAACCTCACCCGAAGACCTCCTCCAGGGCCCGGTGCATCACTCCGGGATCCGGGTCCGTCCCCGTCCAGTATCGGAAACCGAGGACTCCCTGGTTGACCAGCATCCCCTTGCCGTCGATGGTCGGGCATCCCAGCTCCCGTGCGGCCCGCACCAGGCGTGTGGCCGGAGGGTTGGGGATCACGTCCGCCACCACCAGATCCGGCCTCAGGCTCCCCTGGACCAGGGGGATGCGAGCCTCCACATCGGGGAAGAGCCCGATGGAAGTGGCGTTGACCAGCACATCGGCCGAACCGGGGATCGGGTAGTCCCCTTCCCAGGGGACGAAACTGGCCTGGGCGGGAGTCCTTCTCGAGAGAAGCTCGGCCAGCGCCTCTCCACGCTGGGCCGTGCGGTTGACCACGGTCAGGCTCCTGGCCCCCGCCAGGGCCATCTCGACCCCGATGGCCCGGGCCGCTCCACCCGCTCCGAGAATCACCACGTCGGCCCCCCCGGGATCCCTCAGATCCTTGAGGGACTGGACGAAACCCTTGCCGTCGGTGTTCTCCCCGATCAGCCTGTCTCCTCTGCGGACCACGCAGTTGACCGCCCCCATCACTTCGGCCGACTCCCCCAGCCCGTCCAGATGATCGATCACCGCCACCTTGTGGGGGATGGTGCAGTTGAAGCCCCGGAATCCCATCGCCCTCGCCCCGAGCACCGCGTCCCTCAGGCCCTCGGGACTGACTTCCAGGGAGAGGTAGCGCCAGTCCAGGCCCCGGTCCCGGTAGGCCGCCTCCATCATGTACTGGGTGGGATTCTCGGCGATCGGCTGGCCGAAGGCCGCCGTCAGCTCCTGCTTGAAGTTCCAGACCTTGCTCATGCTTGCCCTCCCGCCGGTTCCTCCGCCGATGCGGCCATTGGGCGCGGGCAGACTAGGAGCCGCTCCTGCCGCCTGTCAACGGCCTCCCCGGCGGCCCGGCGGAGGGACGGCTCCGAGAGAGGGAAACAGTCCCGTCGCCACCGACCGGGTCCGCTCCATGGAATGGCCGCGGAGCCGCATCGGCGGAGCTTGCGGAAGAGGCCTCTCTCTCTACCCGGCCGGTGGAAGGCTGGGGGAACCGTCGGCGCAAGCGGCCTCGATCTTGCCGGCGAGGCTGGCGGGGAGCTCGTGGGGCGCCATGCGTCCGTCCGGGCCGCGGCGGACGCAGACCACGGTCATCGAGCCCGTTGCCCCGATGCTTCCTTGGGGGTCTCCGCGCCGCCTGAGAACGAAGTGGTAGGTGAGGGAGCGGCGGGACTTGGCCCGCACCTGGAGCTCTATCTCCACCTCGTCCTCGAAGCGGAACGGGGATCGGAACTCGGCCTCCACCCGGACCCGGGGCAGGCCCAGCGAGGGATCGACCTCCTCCAGGGCGACCGAATGTCCCAGGCTGCGCAGGAAGGCGTGCTCGGCCGACTCCATGAAGCGGAGGATGTTGGTGAAGTGCATGATCCCGGCCATGTCGGTGTCCGAGAACTCCACCCGGCGGACATGCAGGTAGCGGCTGGCCACGGCTAGAGGCTCTCGTAGATCTCGAGCACGCGCCGGGCCATGGCCTCCACGCTGAACCGCTCACGGACCGCCTCCCGACCGCGCTGGCCGATGGATCGGGCCCTGTCGGGCTCCCCGAGCAGGGAGGCGATGCCGTCGGCCAGCGCCTCGGCCCCCGAAGGCGGGCACAGGACGCCGCCCCCGGTCTGCTCCAGGATCTCCGGGAAGGCGGCGTGGCGGGGCGCGACCACCGGAACTCCGGCCGCCAGGGCCTCGACCAGGTAGAGGCCGAAGCTCTCGCCGTAGCGGGAGGGCACCGAGAAGACGCTCAGCCCCTTCAGGAATTCGGCCTTCTCCACGCGGGAGAGGTTGGGAGCGAAGCGCGCCTGATCCCCGAGGCCATTCCGGCGCAGCTTCGCCTCGAGGCCTTCCACGAAGGGCCGGTCCTCCGGCCCCAGGCTCCCGCCCACCGCCAGGCGCAGGCCGGATCCCTCGGGCCGGGACCGCAGGAGGATGTAGCTGTCCACCAGGGTGTCGAGGCCCTTCTGGGGGCACATCCGGGCGAAGTAGCCCAGAGCCGGGGGGGAGGGAGGCGTGGAGGCGGCCTCGTAGCCGCTCAGGTCGATGCCGTTGGGGGCGATGTGGAGGCGTCCTTCGGGAAAGCCGATGCGCTCCTGCATCAGCCGGCCGAAGTAGCGGCTGGGAGCGATGAAGGCGTCGATCGCTCCGGCCTGCTCGGAAAGCGCCTCCCAGGCCTGGGCCCGGTACGGTTCCGGAAGCGCGTCCAGGAAGGCGTCCTCGCCCTGGAGCGTGGCCGCAACCGGCGCCTTCAGCCGCTGCTTCAGGGGGCGGGCCAGTCCCGCCAGGAGGACGTTGGAGAGGTTGACCACCCCGGGGCGGGGCACGGTGGCGAGCCAGTCCAGGAGCCGGTCCATCTCCACCGCCTGGTTGCCGTCCTCGCCCCGCAGCATGGAGACGGCGAGGGCTCCCACATCCTCGGGCCGGGTGCGACCGGCCCACCGGCCCAGCAGGCGCAGCAGCCACCGGGAGTCCAGCGCTCTGGTGAGGAACCGGGGCAGGCGCCGGTAGAGGGCCGACTTCTGCTCCAGGTAGACGTTGATGCCGCCGAAGAAGACCGGCAGGCCGCGGCTCTGGTCCTGCTCGTCGAGGGTGAGCGGAAGGTAGAGCGGCAGCAGGGTGGCCTCGTGGCCCTGGCGGCGCAGCTCCCGGGCCAGGGCGTTGTCGCGCATGCACGCCCCGCAGTACATCCGCCCGGCCCCAGGGGTGATCTGCAGGACTACCATGCCCTGGGGGGCCGGATCCCTAGGCGCACGCCGGTTCGGGCGCCGGAGCCCCGTAGGGCAGATCCTCGGGAAGGTCGGCGAGCTCGCCGACCGCCTCCCAGAGGCGGGAGTAGTCCTTGTTGACGTCGCCCGAGAGGCAGTCGGTGACCGGACCGGCCAGATCGGGATGGCGGTCGGTCAGCTCCCGGAAGCTGAAGCGGGGATCGTAGAAGGCGTAGACCAGCTTGCGCATGTTCTCGATCCCCTGGCGCATCACCTGCGAGTAGTCGGAGAAGCGGGAGGGGGAGAGATCCCCCTCGGCGAGGGCCCGGTCCACGCTCTCTCCCGCCAGCACGCCTCCCTTGAGGGCCAGCATGAGCCCCGAGGAGAACACCGGGTCGAGGAACCCGAAGGCGTCCCCCGCCAGAAGCAGCCCCTTCCGCCCGCAGTACTCGCTGCGGAAGGTGTACTCCGAAGTGGCCATGTACTCGCCCACCTGGCGCCCCGGGGCCAGGTGCTCCTCGATCCACCGGTTCTGCCCGATCTCCCGGCGGAACACCTCGCCCGGATCCTTGAGACCGCCCCGGCCCAGGTACTTCCATTCGGCGACCACCCCCACGCTGACCATGTCGTCGTGCTGGGGGATGTACCAGAACCAGCCCTTCTCGGGCACGAAGGCCACGGTGGTGGCGCCGGCGTCGATTCCCTCGTCCCTCATCGCCCCCTGGTAGTAGGTCCAGACCGCCATCTTGTTGAGCCGGGGATCGCGGCGCCTCCAGCGCAGCCGGTTGGCCGCGAAGGCCTCCTTGCCGGAGCAGTCCAGGGTGATGGGAGCCCGGATCTCCTCGGTCCGGCCGCCGGGTTCCGCCACCCGCACTCCCAGGATCTCGTCGCCCTCCAGGATCAGGCCCTCCACCTGGACCCCCTCGCGGACCTGGGCGCCCTTCCGGCGGGCGTTGTCCAGCAGCATCTGGTCGAACTCCGAGCGCAGGACCTGCCAGGTCTGCGAGACGTCCCGGTCGTAGCGGGTGGAGAAGTAGAAGGGCTGCGAGACCTTTCCCGAAGGGGCCACGAACTGGACGCTGTACTTCTTCACGAAGCGCGACTTCCGCATCTGAGGGATCAGCCCCAGGCGCTTGAGCGGATACCAGGTGAAGGGAATGAGCGACTCCCCGATCCGGTAGCGGGGGAAGCGCTCGCGCTCCAGCACCAGCACCCGGCGTCCCGCCTCGGCCAGGATCGCTGCGGCGCTGCAGCCGGCCGGCCCGGCGCCGACGATCACCGTGTCCCAGGAATCCTTCATGCTCGCCTGCCCTCCTCCTCTCCCATGGCGGGAAGTATCTCCACCACCTCGGCCAGAAGGTCGCCGGCATCCCCCCAGAGGCGGTTGATCCGGCCGTACCTCCACCGGGGCCTCCCGTCTCCGAAGAGGCCGTCCAGGTACCCGTCGCCGCCCATCCGGAAGTACCCTCCGGGGCGGCTCCGGTGGCCGATCCCGAAGCGGACCAGCAGCCCGCCCAGGGGCTCCCTCCCCAGAAGGACGGCCTCGGCCACCGGCGGGGCCAGGGCCGCGAGCAGGATCCTGATCACCCCGTACTCGACGGGCCGTCCGTCGAGGGAGCCGCGGAGCAGGACCTCCCGCTCCAGGCTGTCCGGACGCCTGGCGACATGCAGCAGGTCCAGCCCGAGCTCCTGGCGGTGGCGGCGCTGCAGGGCCGAGGTCATGTCGGAGTCGTGCACCAGCAGGGAGCGGTACGGCTCCGGAACCCGGGCGTCCCCTAGCGGCTCCAGGGAGGGCCGCCCGCTCCCCTGGCGGGCGAAGGCCTCCCGGAGCATCTCCTCGACGCGCGAGGCGCACTCCACCCCGTCAGGCATACCTGGCGTTGCGGTGCTCCGGGAGGAAGAACTCGTGCAGCAGGCGGTCGACCTGCAGCAGGCCCTCGGGGCTGAGCCGGATCTCGTCGCCCTCCACGCTCAGGAAGCCCCACCCGGCGATGCGGGCCAGGGGCCCGGCGAAGCGCTCCCGGACATCGACCGAGAACTTCCGGCCGAAGTGCCCGCAGCTGATCCGTCCCAGCTTGAGCTGCAGGACGAACTCGCGGATCAGGCGCTCGTCGGGGGTCGGGGTCAGGGCCCGGTAGACCGGAAGGCGCTCCTCCAGGATCTCGTTCACGTAGGGATCGAAGTCGTGGCGGTTCTGGTAGTGGGTGCCCCCGATGTGGCCGAAGGAGGCCACTCCCAGGGCCAGGAGATCCGCCCCGGCCCACAGCTGGTCCCGGTACAGGAAGGTGGGCCGAGAGGCCTCCCGGACCGCGGTGTAGGCGCTGCCCACCCGGTAGCCCTCCCCCTCCAGGGCGTCGAAGAGCTCCCGGACCCAGCGGCGCTTGGTGGCCCAGTCGGCCACCGGAGCCACGCCCCGGCCCTGCTCCTTCATCTCCCGGTAGATGGTGGTGTTGTAGGGGATCTCCATCTGGTAGGCGGTGACGCTGTCGGGAGCCATCTCCAGGGTCCTTTCGATGCACCGCCTCCAGTTGCCGTCGGTCTCGCCCACCATCCCCGCGATCAGGTCGATGTTGATCTGGGGGAAGCCGCAGTCGCGGGCCGCCTGGTAGGCCCGCCCGATCTCGCGGCTGCGGTGGGCCCGCCCGTTGAGCTCCAGCAGGCCGTCGTCGAAGTTCTCGATCCCCAGGGAGAGGCGGGTGACCCCGGTTGCGCGGATGGCCTTCAGCTTGGCGGCGGTGAGGGTGCCGGGCTCGCACTCGAAGGTGACCTCCCGGGCCCGGTCCCAGGGAAGCAGTTCCTTGAGGCCGCCGACCAGGCTCTCGAGCTGGGCCGCGGAGAGGTAGGACGGGGTGCCGCCCCCGAAGTAGACGAAGTCCGGGAGGCGGCCCCCCAGGAAGGGCTTCCGGCAGTACAGCTCCAGCTCCCTCACCGCGGCGCTCAGGTAGCCCTGGATGGCGGCCGCGTTCTTGTCGGTGTAGACCCGGAAGTAGCAGAAGTGGCAGCGCTTGCGGCAGAAGGGGATGTGCAGGTAGATCCCCAGCGGGGTGTCCGGGGCGGGCGGGCGCTCCAGCGCCTGGCGGAACTCGGGCACCCCCTCCTCCTTCCAGAAGGAGAAGGGGGGGTAGTTGGAGACGAAGTAGTTGCCCGCGGTGGTGTCCTCGCCCGGATCGCCCGGCCTGGGAGGGGCTTCGGCGGCGGTGGCGCTCATCGGGCCAGGTCCTCGGCGGGCGCCTCGCCGAAGGCGTACAGGGATCCGTCCTCGCTGCCCACCACGATCCATCCGTCGATCACCGCCGGGGAGGCGGCGATCGGGGCCCCGATCTCGTAGGACCAGAGCTCCTTGCCGTCCTCCAGGGAGAGGATGTAGAGCCTGCCGTCCTCGCTGCCCACCACCACCCGGCCGCCCGAGACCACCGGCGAGCTGTCCACCTTGCCCCGGGTGGCGAACTCCCAGAGGGGCTTCCCGGTGGCGCGGTCCAGGCAGTGGAGCCGCTTGTCGCGGCCTCCGAAGAGCACCCGGCCGCCGGCCAGCGCCGGAGAGGAGTAGTAGGGGAAGCTCCGCTTGCGGTAGGTCCACGCCGGTCCCCCCTTCTCCAGGTCCACGCAGAGGAACTCGCTCTCGTAGTGGCCCACGTACACCCGGCCCTCGGCCATGGCCACCGAGCCCGCGATGTAGGCCCCGGCCTCCACCTCCGCGGCCTTGCTCCCATCGGCCAGCGAGATCACGTGCAGCAGGGCGTCGCATCCCCCGAACACCGTCCTCCCCTCCCAGACGGCCGCCGCCCCGTTGATGTAGTTGCCGCTCTCGTACTTCCAGACCGGCTTCCCGCTGTCCGCCTCGACGCAGTGGAGGAAGAAGTCGTAGCTGCCGACCAGGATCCACAGCTCGTCCCCCTTGGGGGAGCGGACCCAGTTGGGAGCCCCCAGAATCTGGTCCATGGTGGAATGCTTCCAGCGGAGCGCGCCGGTCTGGCGGTCCAGGGCGTAGAGAAGCCCGTCCCCGGAGCCGAAGTACACGCTGTCGCGCAGGACCAGGGGGGAGGACTCGATCATCCCCTCGGTGGCGTGCTGCCAGCGCTCGGCGCCGGTGGACAGCTCCAGGGCGTGGAGCAGGCCCCGGTCGGAGCCCACGTAGACGGTCCCTCTGGAGATGGCGGCCGAGGAGCGGATCGGCTCGCCGGCGTCGAAGGTCCAGCGGAGCACGGGCTCGCTGGGCATGCGGGCCGAGGTCGCCCCGGTCAGGGCGGGATTGCCGCGGAACATCGGCCAGGAGCTCCCGCCGGCCACCCCTTCGGTCCCCGCCCCCAGGGGAGCCGGGAACAGGAGGAGGCAGACCGCCGACAGGGCAAGCGATCGGGAGCGTCCGTTCATTTCCAGTCGGGGCTACTCCTACCACGGCCGCCCCTCCGCCTACAAGGCCATTCCACCGCATGAACGGCTCCGCCGGCCCGGGATTGAAGTCGCGCAGCGGCTGTGGAAGGATGGCCGGGGGCCCTTCCCGGGGCCGGCCTCTTCCATGCGCATCACCAATCTCAATCCCCGCAGCGACATAGGAGCCAGCGCCTGGCATGTGGAGATCGACGGGAACGGCCTGCTGATGGACGCCGGGATCCATCCCAAGGAGGTGGGCTCCGCCAGCCTCCCCCTCTTCGGCGAGATCCGGGACCGCCCGGTCGACGCCATCGCCATCACCCACTGCCACCACGACCACGTGGGAGCGCTCCCGGTGGCGGCCGAGCACTTCCCCGAGGCCCGGATCCTGATGTCCGACCTGAGCCGGGTCCTGGTGGAGCGGGTGCTCCACAACTCGGTCAACGTCATGGAGATGCAGAGGGAGGAATCGGGCATCGAGGAGTACCCCTTCTACCGGCACCGCCAGCTCAACTCCCTGTGCCCCACCTTCGGCTCCCTGCCCTACAACCGGAGCGTTTCCTGGGGCTCCAGGCGCAGGAAGGGCTCCGCTCCCTCCCTGGAGTTCTTCGACGCCGGCCACTCCTTCGGCTCGGCCGGGATCCTGGTCCGGGGCGGGAGGCAGTCGGTCTTCTACACCGGGGACGTCTCCTTCAGGGACCAGACCCTGCTCCGGGGAGCCCGCTTCAGGGGGATCAAGGCCGACGTGCTGATCCTCGAGACCACCCGGGGCAACCGCGAGGTCGATCCCGGATTCAGCCGGGAGAAAGAGATCGAGCGGCTGATCGGGGCCCTGCGGCAGGTCCTGGACCAGGGGGGTTCGGTGCTGATTCCGGTCTTCGCCCTGGGCCGGACCCAGGAGATCCTCTCGCTGCTGGCCATGGCCATGGAGGAGGGAAGGCTGCGCCGGCAGCCGGTCTACATCGGGGGGCTGGGCCGGGTCTTCACCCAGATCTACGACAGCTACGCCGACCGGGTTCCCCGGAACCACCCCGGCCTGAAGCTGATGGAGAGCCTGCGCCTGGTGGTGATGGACCGGCAGAAGGTGGACCGGATCCAGCTGCGCCGTCGGCGGCTCTTCGTGCTGACCGCCGGGATGATGTCGGAGAACACCCCGGCCCACGAGATCGGCGCCCGGATGATCGAGGAGGAGGACCACGCCATCTTCTTCGTGGGCTACGCCGCTCCCGAGACCCCCGCCGGCCGGCTGCGGGCCGCCGCGCCCGGATCGGTGTTCGACTTCAGCAGCGCCGCGGGCTCCCTCTCCCGGCGCTGCAACCTCCAGGAATTCGATCTCACCGCCCACGCCAACCGGGAGGAGCTGATGGACTTCGTCGGGCAGATCTCCCCCCGGACGGTGGTCCTGGCCCACGGCGAGGAGGACTCCCAGCAATGGTTCGCCGAGCAGATCCGGGACCGCCACCCCGGGATCCGGGTGCTGCGTCCCGGGCCGGGACAGAGCGAGGACGTCTGAGCGCTCGGGAGTTGCCCCCGGCTCCCCGCCCGGCCTAGCATCGCCAGGCTTGCGACGCTTCCTCCCACCCGCCCTCCTCCTCCTGGGCGTCCTCCTCCTTGGCTCCGGCTGCTCGGTCAGGAAGGCGGCCGTCCGCCAGATCGGGGACGCCCTGGCGGGCGCCGGGACCGCGTTCTCCAGCGAGAGCGACCCCCAGCTGGCCAGGGAGGCGCTTCCCTTCGCCCTGAAGCTGGTGGAGTCGGTCCTGGAGGAGGATCCCGGGCACCGGGAGCTGCGCACCGCCGCCGCCGCCTACTTCGCCCAGTACGCCTACGCCTTCGTCGAGCTCGACGCCGACTACCTGGAGGAGGAGGACTGGGAGCGGGCCCAGGAGATGCGCCGGCGCGCCCGCGCCCTCTACCTGCGGGGGAGGGACCACGGGCTCCGCGCCCTGGAGAGCCGCTCCCCGGGCCTGGCCCGGCTCCTGGCCCGGGATCCCGGGACGGCCCTCGCCCCCTTCGACCGCAGCTGGGTGGACGCCCTCTACTGGACGGCCGCCGCCTGGGCCCTGGCCATCAACCTGGGCAAGGAGGATCCCTACCTGGTGGGCCAGATGCCCCAGGTCCAGGCCCTGATCGACCGGGCCTACGCCCTGGATCCCGGCTGGGGCGAGGGAGCCATCCACGCATTCCTCCTGACCTGGAACGCCGGCCGTCCCATGGCCGCAGGCGACCCCGAGGAGCAGGCCCGCCGCCACTTCCGGGCCGCGATCCGCCTCGGCGGCGGCGGCCAGCTCGCCCCCTACCTCTCCCTGGCCGAGGCGGTCTCCGTCCCCAACCAGGACCGGGAGGAGTTCGAGTTCCTGATCGGCCAGGCGATGGCCATCGACATCGAGGCGCATCCCCGGCTGCGCCTGTCCAACCTGCTGATGCGCCGGAGGGCCCTCTGGCTCCTGTCGCGCGCCGACCAGCTGTTCCTTCCCCCGCTGGAGGGCCTTCCCGATGAAGCTCCCTGATCCCCGCCTCCTCCGCCCGGCCCTGCTGATCCTGACGGCCGCCCTGGCCTGGGAGAGCGCCCTGGCCCAGCGCGTCCGCCTGGGCACCCTGGCGCCCAAGGGCTCCTCCTACTACAACGAGATCCGGAAGATGGGGGAGGAGTGGCGGGAGGGCGCCCGGGGGAAGGTCTCCCTGACCGTCTACCCCTCGGGAAGCCTGGGCGGCGAGGCCCAGATGGTCCGCTCCATGAGGCTGGGGGGGCTGCAGGCCTGCCTGCTCACCGCGGTGGGCCTCTCCGAGATCGAGCCGTCGGTCTCGGGGCTGCAGAACCTGCCCATGATGTTCGAGGACCTGGCGGAGGTGGACCACGTCAACGCCCGGCTCCAGCCCCTCCTTGAGGAGCGGCTGCTGGAGAAGGGCTTCCGGGTGCTCTTCTGGGCCAACGCCGGGTGGGTCCACTTCTTCTCCACCGTTCCCGCCACCTCCCCCGACGACTTCCGGAAGCTGAAGATCTTCACCTGGGCGGGAAGCCCCGAGACGGTGGAGATCTACCGCGGCGCCGGCTTCCATCCGGTGCCCCTGGAGACCCGGGAGATACCCACCGGCCTGCAGACCGGGCTGATCACCGCCGTCCCCCTGCCCCCCTTCGTGGCCAACGCCACCCAGGTGGACGCCCGCGCCGGCCACATGCTGGATCTCAACTGGGCCCCCCTGGTGGGGGCGCTGGTGATCACCACCCGCAGCTGGGACCGGATGGACGAGTCCGCCCGCGGCCTCCTCGAGGAGAGCG
This sequence comes from Limisphaerales bacterium, assembly GCA_965221075.1. Classification (GTDB taxonomy): domain Bacteria; phylum Verrucomicrobiota; class Verrucomicrobiia; order Limisphaerales; family AAA164-E04; genus UBA2970. Next base: position 681,612 of record OZ244865.1, on the reverse strand, counting down.
CCGCGGAGTGCGGAAAGCGGATCCAGGCGATCGGAAGGAAGGAGGCCTCCGACTCGATCGAGGCCATGAAGCTCCGGGGGCTCGAGGTGCGCGCCCCCTCCCCCTCCGAGCGGGAGGCCTGGCGGCAGGCGGCCCGGAAGGCCTACCCCCTGATCCGGGGGAAGGTGGTTCCCGAGGAGATCTTCGACCAGGTCGGACGCCTCGTCGAGGAGTACCGGGGCCGATGAGCGGGGACGGCCCCTCCCTGGCCCGGAAGGCCGCCCGGAACTGGGCCCGCCTCGAGGACGGCGTCCTGGTCCTCGCCCTGGCCCTGCTGGCCGCCATCCCGGCCCTGGAGCGCCTGCTGCACCGGTTCGCCGGCGGAGGGATCTCCGCGGCCGGGGAGCTGGGGCAGCACCTGTGCCTGATCCTGGCGATGGCCGGCGGCGCGGTGGCCGCCCGCCAGAGGAAGCTGCTGGCCATCACCACCCTCGTCGAGCTCCTGCCCGGGAAGATCCAGCCCTGGATCCGGGGCTTCTCCCATGCGGCAGGCGCGGCCGTCGCCGGGCTCCTGGCCGCCTTCAGCCTGGAATTCGCCCTGTTCGAGCGCGGCGCGGGGCCCGAGAGCAACCTGATCGCCTACGGCATCCAGAAGTGGGCCGTCCAGCTGTGCATGCCGGCCGGATTCGCCCTGATCGCCCTGCGCCTGGTGCGCAACGCCGCCGAGGGCTGGCCGGCCCGCCTGGGGACCCTGGCGGGGGCCCTGCTGCTGTGCGCCCCCCTCCTGCTCTGGCCGGACTCGCCGGACTCGCCGCAGCGGCCGTTCCTCCCGCTCCTGCTGCTGCTGGGCCTGGCCACTCTCCTGGGGGCCCCGCTCTTCGCCTTCCTGGGCGGGGCCGCGCTGCTGCTCCTCTGGGCGGACTTCACCCCCCTGGCCGACGTGGCCAACAACTTCTACTCCCTGAGCACCGAATCGTTCCTGCCCACCCTGCCGCTCTTCACCCTGGCAGGGTACGTCCTGGCCGAGAGCAGGGCCTCGCAGCGGCTGCTGGCGGTCTTCCAGGCCCTGGCGGGGAGGTCACGGGCCGGTCCGCCGCTGGCGACCGTCCTGGTCTGCTCCTTCTTCACCGCGTTCACCGGAGGCTCGGGGGTGGCCATCCTGGCCCTGGCCCCCCTCCTCCTTCCCATGCTGCTCTCGGCACGCTGCTCCGAGCGCAACTCGCTGGGCCTGCTGGCCGGCAGCGGCTCGCTGGGGATCCTGCTTCCCCCCTCCCTGCCGGTGATCCTCTACTTCATCGTGGCCGGCTCGGGCAAGGCCCAGGGGCCGGGCCTGGGGCAGCTGTTCCTGGGCGGCCTGCTGCCCTGCCTGCTGCTGATGGGGCTGCTGGCCCTCTGGGGGGCCTGGCGGATCCCGCCCGCCCAGGCCTCCGCCGGGGACGGCCCCTCCCTGCTCGCGGCGGCCCGGGGAGCGGTCTGGGAGCTGCTGCTGCCGGTGGTGGCCATCGTCTCCCTCTTCGGCGGGCTGTTCGGAACTCCGGTGGCCGCCGCCGCGGCCACCGCCCTCTACTCGGTCCTGGCGACCACCCTGATCCGCGGCGATCTGAGCCTTGCCAGGGACATCCCGAGGATCCTGGTCAAGTGCGGCCTGCTGGTCGGCGGCGTGCTGCTCATCCTGGGCGTCTCCAAGGCCTTCACCCACTGCCTGACCCTGGCCCAGATCCCCGACCTGCTGGTGGAGTGGATCACCGCGAGGGTCGACTCGCCCTGGGTCTTCCTGCTGGCCCTCAACCTGTTCCTGATCCTGGCCGGCTGCCTGATGGACATCTTCTCGGCGATCGTGGTGATCGTGCCCCTGCTCGTTCCCCTGGGAGCCGAGTTCGGCATCGATCCGGTCCACCTGGCGGTGATCTTCCTGGTCAACCTGGAGATCGGCTACCTCACCCCGCCGATCGGGCTCAACCTCTACCTGGCGGCCTACCGGTTCGACCGGCCGGTGATGGAGATCGCCCGGGCCGCCCTCCCGGTGCTGGGAGCGCTGCTGATCGGCCTGCTTCTGGTCACCTACCTGCCCTTCCTGTCCACCTGGCTGCCCGGCCTGCTGGACTAGGGCTCCCCGGCCGTCCCGGCCGAAGGGCCGGGCATCCCCCGTCCCGGGACCGGAGTCCGGCCTCTTCGGATCCCGGCGCCGCGGCAGGATCCATGGCCGCCCGGCGGGCGCGGCCTCCAGGAGCCGCCATGCCCCGATCGCCGGTCGGGCCGCAGGCGGATCCGCCCGTGCGGAATCCGGCGCCTCCGGATGCGGCCTAGCCCCGGGAGGCCTCCCGGCCGATCCGCTCCAGGGCCGCCGCCAGGGCCTCCCAGTCCTCCCGGGCGGTGCCGGGGCCGCTGCTGCAGCGGAGCACGCGGCCCGAGCCGCCCGGGCAGATCCCCATGGCCTCCAGCACGTGCGACGGCTTCTCCCTGCCGGTGGAGCAGGCCGATCCGGTGGAGACCGAGAAGCCGTGGCGATCCATCTTGACCACCCAGCGGAAGCGGCCGCCGCCTTCGGGCATCGCCAGCGACAGGGTGTTCCACAGCCGCCGGGCCCCCTCCCCCAGCACGCGGGTGCCGGGCAGGCGCAGGACCGCCTGGCGGGCCGCCTCGTCCCTCCATCCGCTCCGCCCGGCGATCCAGGCGGGATCCAGCCGCGACTCCCGGTCCTCCAGGGCCGCCACCAGGGCCAGCGCCCCGGGGACGTTCTCGGTGCCGGCCCGCCGCGAGCGCTCCTGGGGGCCGCCGGCGATCAGCGGGACCATGTAGTCGCCGGAAGGGCACTTCAGGAAGCCCGCCCCCGGCGGCCCCCCGAACTTGTGGGCGCAGCCCGCCACCCAGCCGCACTCCCCCAGGCCGCGGCCGGGCAGCTTGCCCAGCCACTGGGCCGCGTCGCAGAAGAAGGGAACGCCCCTGGCGGCGCACCAGCCGCGGACCTCCTCCCAGGGCTGCAGGACCCCGGTCTCGTTGTTGGCCGCCATCAGGGCCACCAGGCCCGGGCTCTCCCGGGGAGCGTCCAGCCAGTCCAGGTCCGCCACCCCGTCGGAGCCCACCGGAATGGACACCACCCGCCCGGGAAGGCGCCGGCGGGCCGCCTCCAGGACGCAGGGGTGCTCCACCGCCGAGACCCAGACCGGAACCCCGGGCGGAAGGCGCAGGGCGTAGTGGTGGAAGACGGCGTTGGCGGACTCGGTGGCGCCCCCGGTCCACACCAGGTCCAGGGGAGAGCAGCCGAGGATCCCCCCCAGCCGCTCCCGGGCCCCCTCCAGGGCCACAGCCGACCGGTCCCCCACCCGGTGGGGGCTGGAGGGGTTGCCGGGATAGCGCTCGGCGGCCTCCAGCCAGGCCCGGCGCGCCGCCTCGCACAGCGGGCTGGTGGCGTTGTGATCGAAGTAGCCGCCCCGGGCCGTCACGGGGAAGGGGCCGCCCCCTGGCGGAAGGCCCCGGCGGCCGCCGCCAGGGCGAAGCCGGGCCCTGCTCCGAGATGCGCGCTCTTCATGGGATCTCCCCCCCAGCCTCGCCCAGCCGCCTTCCTGGTTCAATCCCGGAATCCCGGCCGGCTGCCGCGCCCCTCCGGATCCGCTCCGGCCGGGAGCCGGCGGGGAGGCGCCCCCCGTTCTTGCTCCGGGAGGCGCAAGGCTGCAGAGTCCCCTCCCCTTCGTGCTGACCCTCAGGAACATCGGCAAGTCCTACGGGCACCGGGATCTCCTCGCCGGAGCCTCCCTGCAGATCAGCCGGGGCGACCGCCTGGGCCTGGTGGGGCCGAACGGAGCCGGCAAGAGCACCCTGCTGGAGATGGTTCTGGGCAGGGTCGAGCCCGACGCCGGCGAGATCCGCTGCCAGAAGGGGACCCTGATCGGCTGGCTGCCCCAGGAGACCGCCTCGGCCGGAGAGGGGACGGTCCTGGAGCTGGCCGCCTCGGTCTCCGGGGAGCTGGCCCGGCTGCGCCGGGTGGTGATCGGCGGGCAGGAGGAGGAGGGCCTGGCGGTGGAGGAGGCCCACCGGCGCTTCCAGGATCTGGACGGCTACAGGGTGGAGTCGGAGGCGGCCCGCATCCTGGCCGGCCTGGGCTTCGCCGAGGAGGACTTCGGAAAGAGGACCGGCGCCCTGAGCGGGGGCTGGCTGATGCGGGCCCACCTGGCCCGCCTCCTGGTGCAGGATCCGGACCTGCTCATGCTCGACGAGCCGACCAACCACCTGGACCTGCCCTCCCTGCTCTGGCTGCAGGACTTCCTGCAGCGCTACGCCGGGGCCCTGGTCGTGGTCTCCCACGACCGGGAGTTCCTCAACGCGGTGGCCAACGGGATCGTGGCCCTGGAGCGCTCCGGGCTGAAGCGCTACCGGGGCGGCTACGACGACTACCTGGAGCAGAGGAGCGCGGCCCAGGATCAGGAGCTGGCGGCCTGGAGGAACCAGCAGAAGGAGATCAACCGCCTGATGGCCTTCGTCGACCGGTTCCGGGCCAAGAACACCAAGGCCCGCCAGGCGCAGAGCAAGCTGAAGCAGATCGGCCGGATGAAGAAGGCCGAGGCGCCGGTCCAGGAGAGCCGGTCTCTGCGGTTCTCCTTCCCCCAGCCCCGGCGCAGCGGGCTGCGCATCCTCAGGCTGGAGGGCGTGGACCACGCCTACGGCGCCCAGCAGGTCTACCGGTCCCTGGACTTCCAGGTGGAGCGGGGCGAGCGGATCGGGCTGGTGGGCCCCAACGGGGCGGGGAAGTCCACCCTGCTCAAGCTGCTGGCGGGGGCGGAGCCGGTCCAGAGCGGCCGGAGGGTGCCGGGGCTCAACGTGGAGATCGGCTACTTCTCCCAGCACCGCATCGAGATGCTCGATCCCGGCAGCTCGGTGCTCGACGAGGCGCTGGGATCCTCCTCGGCGATCACCGAGGGGAAGGCCCGCGACGTGCTCGGCTGCTTCCTCTTCAGCGGGGACGACGTGTTCAAGCGGGTGCGGGTCCTCAGCGGCGGCGAGAAGAGCCGCCTGGCGCTGGTCAAGCTGCTGCTCCATCCCCCCAACCTCCTCCTCATGGACGAGCCCACCACCCACCTGGACATCGACAGCGTGGAGGCGCTGGTCTACGCCCTGGCCCAGTACGAGGGCTCGATGGTGATGGTCAGCCACGACGCCCACTTCCTGCGCTCCCTGGCCAGCGAGATCGTCCATGTCGAGCACGGAGAGCTGCTGCGCTACCCCGGCTCCTACGACTACTACCGCGAGAAGCACGCCCGGCGGGAGGCTCCGCAGGCCGCTCCGCCCTCCCCGGGACGCGGGTCCGGCGTCGTCCCCCGGGAGGCGCCCCTCACCGCCAGGGAGCGGCGGCGCGCCAAGGCCCGGGAACGGGAGGCCAGGGCCCGGCGGATCGCCGAGACCAGGCGCGAGGCCGAGCGCCAGGAGAAGGAGATACTGGCCCTGGAGAAGCGGCTGGAGGAGCTCAACCGGAGGCTGATGGATCCCGCGGTCTACCGGGACGCCGCCCAGGCCCGGTCGCTGCGGCAGGAGCAGCGGGAGAAGGAGGGGGAGCTGGAGCTGCGGACCGCCCGGTGGGAGGAGGCCGCCGATGCCTGCGCCCGGGCGGCCGGGGACTAGCGCCCCAGGCCGGCGAGGTACTCGACCAGATCCACCAGGCTGTCGCGCCCGATGGCCAGCCCCAGCCCCTCGGGCATCAGGGAGGCCTCGAGCTGCCGCTGCGAGAAGATCTCCGCGCGGGGGATGGAGACCCGATCCCCGAGCAGGTTGCGCAGCGCCACCCCCTCCTCCCCGTCGCTGATCAGGACGCCCACGTGCTCCTGGCCCGATCGGGTCGCCACCTCCCAGCCCTCGAAGCCCACCGAGATCCCGGCGCCGGGATAGAGGATGGCGTCGTAGAGGGCCTCCTTGCCCAGCTTGCGGCCGATCTCCGAGAGATCGGGGCCCACGCTCCTTCCCTGCGCGCCGATGCGGTGGCAGAGGACGCAGGTGCGGGCGGGATCGAGGAAGACGGCCTCGCCCCGCTCGGCGTCCCCCTCGAGGGCCGCCAGGCGGGCCACGTCGAACTCCCCCCCGATGGGACGCCTCTGCCCCTCGGGAAAGAGCTTCTCCAGCCGCTTCCGGAGCTCCGTCCAGGGGGTGCGCCGCAGGAGCAGGCGCGCCTCCAGGGCCAGGGAGCGCGCCTCCCCGAAGGGCCTTGCCTCCAGCTCCCGCAGCAGCCTGCGCGCCCCCTCCTGGTGCATGCAGAGCGAGGGAAGGACGCGCCGGGCCTGGCCGGCAGGCTCGCCGAACAGGAGGGGAACGACGAGCTCCAGGGCCCGGGGGGCGGCGCTGCGGGCCAGGAGATCGAGCAGCGGGGACGACGGATCCCGCGCCAGGCGCCGCTTCAGTTCCGGGACCGCCCCCGACTCCAGCAGCCAGGCCGCCGCCTCGCTGCCGAGGGGATGCCGGGGATGGCGCTCCAGGACCGAGATCACCGGGCCGGCCCGGCCGGCGAGGCCGAAGCGCAGGACCAGGTCCACCAGCCGCGGATGCCCCTCCAGGCGGTCCAGGGCGCCGTCGACGCTCTTCCTGACCGCATCCGAGGCATGGTAGAGGCCGGGATCGATCCGCTTGAGCGCCTCGAGGCGCGACCGGAGCCGGGGCTCCAGCTCCCCGGCCTCGGACTGGGCCGCGCCGCAGGCGCCCATCCAGGACATCAGGATCAGCAGCGCATTCATCCCAGGGAACGGAGCGGGGCAGGCTACCCCCGCATCCCCGTCCGGATCAATCCGGGATCCGGTTGACGCTCCGGGGGACGCGGCTACCCTCGGCGATCTCCATGAGAACCCTCCTTTCCCCGCTGGCGATCGCGGCGGCGTGCTGGGCCCCCTTCCTTGAGGCGCAGTTCGCCTTCGAGCGCAGGGAGGGGGAGATGGCCATCGCCCTGGACGGCAAGCCCCTGGCGGTCTACGTGTGGGACGATCCCGCCACCCCCCGTCCCTACTTCAAGGACGTGCGCGCTCCCGACGGAACCCGGGTCACCCGCAGCCATCCCCCCGGTCCCGGGGACCTCTCCGACCACCCGGACTACCATCCGGGGATCTGGTGGGGATTCGGGGACATCGGCGGCAACGACTACTGGCGGCTCAAGGCCCGGGTGGAGGGAGGAGACTTCGTCTCCGGGCCCACCGGAGGGCGCGACCGGGCCCACTTCGCAGTGCGCAACCGGTACATGGCCGAGGGGAGCCCGGACCGGGTCTTCGTGGAGCAGCTGGCCCACTACACCCTGCTGCGCCGTCCCCACGGGACGCTCCTGCTGGCCGAGTGCCGCTTCCAGCGGGACGGGGGCGGCTTCTGGATGGGCGATCAGGAGGAGATGGGCCTGGCGGTGCGCCTGGCCAGCGGACTGGCCGCCAGCCGCAATCCCCGCAGCCGCATGGTCAACGCCCAGGGCCTGTCGGACATCCCCTCCCTGCGCACCACCCCCTCGCCGTGGGTGCGCTACGGGGGGCCGCTGGAGGGGCGGCACGCCGGCATGATCCTCTTCTCCGATCCGGACAGCTTCCGCCTCCCGTGGTGGCATGCGGTGGACACCGGGCTGCTGGTGGCCAACGCCTTCGGCAGGAACGAGCTGAGCGGCAGGGGGAAGCTGAGCCAGAGCTGGTGGGTCCCCCTGGGAGAGACGCTGCGGCTCCGCTACGGCGTGCTGGCCTACTCGGTTCCCGATCCCTCCCAGCTGGACGCCGCCCGGGCCTACCAGGACTTCGTCGAGGCGCTGGAGAGCGTCCGGTGGGAGGAGGATCCCGAGAAGGAGGCCGCTGCCCTGCCCCGGGTTCCCGAAGGCTTCCGGGCCGAGGTCTTCGCCTCCGAGCCCCTGGTGTTCAAGCCCGCCGCCCTGGCCTTCGACGACCAGGGGCGGCTCTTCGTGGGGCAGGGGCCGCAGTACCCCCACCACCACGAGACCTTCCCCGCCGACAGCGTCCACCTGCTGCTCGACCGGGACGGCGACGGCCGGGCCGACGAGGCCCGGGAGTTCGCCGGCGGCCTCAACAGCGTCCAGGGGCTGGCCTGGAAGGGCGAGTGGCTCTACATCGCCAACGCCCCGGAGCTGACCGCGGCGCGGGATCTCGACGGAGACGGCCGGGCCGACGAGTACGTGGTGGTCTACACCGACCTGGGCAACCGGGAGCACGCCCTGCACGGCCTGGTCTGGGGACCCGACGGAAAGCTCTACATGTCCAAGGGCAACTCCAAGGGGCACAACCAGCCGGAGCGCTTCGGCAGGGTGGCCCCCCGGCCCTTCCGCGAGCTCTGGGACGTGGAGCACCCGCCCGGGGCGCCGGACTTCTACCCGCCCCGCTCCTACGCCCGGGACGCCTACCGCAGGACCTACCACGACTCCAACGACGACTGGGGGCGCGAGGGGGGGATCCTGCGCGCCGATCCCATGGGATCGGGCCTGGAGATCGTCGCCCGGGGCCTGCGCAACCCCTGGGACATCGCCATGGACGGAGGCTTCAACTGGCTGGGCACCGACAACGACCAGAACCAGGGCGACAAGGCGATCGCCCCCTTCTTCGGGGCCCACTTCGGCTGGGGCCACCCCTACAGCAGCCACTGGACCGGACGGGGGCACCTGCCCACCGTGCCGATGAGCGGCCCGGTCTTCCACGGCTCGGGAGCCGGCATCGTCTACCACGACCACCCCTCGTTCCCCTCCCGCTACCGGGGGATCTTCCTGATCAACGACTGGACCCGGGGCACCCTGGTCTTCCGCCCCAGCTGGGAGGGGAGCCTGATGGCGCCGGAGGGCGGCCGCCTGGAGCTCTTCGCCGGCAGCGGCCAGGCCCCCTACCGGCCCACCGACATCGAGTTCGGCCCCCGAGGCCGCCTCTACTCCTGCGGCTGGGGCCGCGACTACCACTACGAGCCGGGGCGGGAGGGCAGCTGGATCTACCGCTTCTCCCCGGTCGGCCCCGGGGAGCGGGCCCCGGAGCGGGACCGCAGCCGCCCCCGCGTCCAGTGGACGGACGGGGAGCTGATCGACGACCTGGGGACCGACGCGCTGCCGGTCTGGAGGGTGGCGGCCCAGGACGAGCTGCTACGCCGGGGCGCCTCGGCGGCCGGATCCCTGAAGGAGGCCCTGGAGGGAGGCTCCCTGGACGAGGGGGAAGCCACCTGGGCCCTGTGGACCCTGGGACGGATCGAGCCCCCGGATCCCCGGACCGCCGCCTGGATCGAGGAGCGGACCGCCCGTCCAGGCGCCCCCCTCGGCCAGCGCATCCAGGGGCTCCGGATCCTGGCCCACCGGATCCGGGAGGGCATGGATCCGGGCCCCCTGCCCCTCCTGGCGCGCAAGGCCCTGGCCGACCCGCATCCCCGCATCCGCCTGGAGGCGGTCCTGGCCCTGGGGCAGGCGCGGGACACCGCCCACCTGGAGGCGCTGATCCGGTGGCTGCCGCACGAGACCGACCGGCTGGCCTTCTACGCCGCCTGGGGCGTCCTGCGCGACCGGACGACCGTCGGACGGCGCAAGGAGCTGCTGCGGCACGGGGAGGCTGCGGTGCGCCTGGCCGCCCTGCTGGGACTGCTGGAGGGGCACCACCTGAGCCTCGAGGAGGCGCTGGAGCGGGTCGGCCAGGATCCCGATCCGCGCATCCTCCAGGTCCTCCTCTCCTGGTCGCAGAACCCGGAGCCGCCGGCGCCGATGCCCAACCGCCAGTCGCGCATCGAGCAGGAGAGCTCGATCCCGCTCTCCGGGATCCTGGAGCGCCTGGAGGGGCTCTCCGATCCCCGGCTCCGCCCCGCCTACCTGTCCCTGCTGGCCCGCCACCCGATCCGCGGCCCGGACGAATGGGAGGCCCTGCTCGGCTTCTACCGGTCGCTCTCCCGGGAGGAGGAGAAGGCCCTGGTGCTGCCCGGGCTCTGCCGCCGGCCCGGGGCGATCCCCCTGATCTGGGAGGCGCTGGGCGGAGGGGAGCAATGGCGCCGGGCGGCCGGCGAGGGCCTCTCCCGGCTGCTGGCCGGAGGCCGCTCGACTCCCGAGGAGGCGGCCGAGCGCCTGCTCGAGCTCGTCGCCCGGGATCCCCTGAGCGGCTCGGCCGGGGAGGCCCTCGGCGCCATGGCCGGGTTCCGCTTCGCTCCCGGATGGGCCCCGTCGGGCAACTGGGACGCGCTGCTGCGCGACCAGTTCGAGGCCTCCCCGGATGCGGGCCGGAGGAACGCGGCGCTGCGCCTTGCCGCCCGGATGGACCCGGAGCGGCTGCGCGCCAGCGAGCCCCTGCTCGGCCTGGTCCGGGACCTGGCCCGCAAGCCGGATCCCCGGCTGATGCCCGCCATCCTGGCCCTGGCCGACAGGATGGAGGTGGAGGTAGTCCCCGATCCGGAAGGCCGGGCCACCCTGGAGGGAGTGCTGGCCCTGCTGCCCGGGGCCGACCCCGAGGAGGGCCGGATCCTCTTCGGCAGCTCCCAGGCGGGCTGCACCCTCTGCCACAGCGTGGAGGGCCGGGGATCCCGGCTGGGACCGGACCTCTCGGGCGTGGGGCTGCGCTCCGATCCCGCCGCCCTGGCCGCCTCGATCCTCGATCCCAGCGCCAGCGTCGCCGAGGGATACCGCCTGCAGCGGATCGAGACCGCGGCCCGGACGCTCGCCGGGGCGGTGCTGGAGGAGTCCGATCTGCGCCTGTCGATCTTCGACGCCGAGGGGCGGACCTGGCAGGTGGCGCAGAAGGACGTGATCGGCCGGACCCGCCTGGAGGAGTCGGCGATGCCCGCCTCCTACCCGCTTCTGGGCGACCGGGCGGTGGCCGATCTGGTGGCCTTCCTGGCCGCCTGCCGCCATCCGGATCCGGCCGGGCTCTAGCCGCCCGCGGGCCGGGCGATGCGGTAGAGGTGGCCGGCGGTCCGGATGAAGAGCGAGCCCCGGGCCATGGCGGGAGTGGCCATGCACATCTCGCCCAGCGAGTTGACCCGCAGGAGGGCGAATTCGTCTCCGGCGGCGAACACGTAGGCGTCCCCCTCCTCGCTCAGGCAGAAGACGCGGTCGTCGTAGGCCCAGGGGGAGGCGGTGAAGGCGGCGCGGCCCCGGGGGCGGATCCGCTGCTTGCCGTAGATCTCCCTGCCGGTCAGGGCGTCCCGGCAGCTGAGGAAGCCGAAGTCCCAGAGCACGTAGAACCGGTCCTTGTAGACCAGGGGCGAGGGATTGTAGGGAGCCGAGCCGGACTCTCTCCAGGCGATGAAGGGGCCCGGCCCCTCCTCCCCGGGGGTGATGTCCCCCGACGCCCCGGGGCGCAGGGCGTAGACCGGCTTGTCGTAGGGGCTGCGGTCGCCCACGTAGCCGGCGCAGGCGTAGAGCAGGCCCTTGTCGGCGAAGGGAGTGGGAATGCAGATGGCGGACATGCCGGCGTACTCCCACAGGAGGTTCCCCGAGAGGCCGTAGGAGCGGGTCCGGTTGACGCCGGTGGTCACGATCTCGGTGCGCAGCCGGTTCTCCCAGACGAAGGGGGTGGAGAAGTTGCTCGGCTCGTCGCGGTCCACCCGCCACTCCTCGCCGCCGTCGGCGAGGCGGTAGGCGGCGATGTAGGACTTCTCCTCCATGTTGTCGTTGACCACGTACACCCGGTCCCCGTGCAGGACCGGGGAGGAGGAGGTGCCCCACCCCAGCCGGGTCCTGTAGGGCTCCCAGCTGCGCTTCCACAGGATCTCGCCCTCGAGGTCGAGGCAGTAGAGCCCCATGTATCCGAAGTAGGCCACCAGGCGCTCGCCGTCGGTCGCCGGGGTCTCGCTGGCCAGGGTGTTCTTGACGTGGACGGAGCTGGCGGGCCTGCCGGAATGCAGGGTGCGGCTCCAGAGCAGGGCTCCCGTTTCGAAGTCGTGGCACCGGACCATCCAGTGGTGGACGTCCCCGGAGGGCTCGGGGCGCTCGCCGCCGAAGTAGAGCCCCTTGCGGGGCTCCTCCACCTCCCCCTCGCTGAGCACCGTGGCCAGGAAGATCCGGTCGCCCCAGACCACCGGGGAGGACCAGCCCATGCCCGGAACCGGGACCTTCCAGGCGACGTTCTCCTCCGGCCCCCAGGCGATGGGCAGGCCGGTCCCGTCCTCGCCGCGTCCCAGGGCCCCCTCGCCCCGGAACTGAGGCCAGTTTTCCTGGGCCCCCGCGTCCCGGGAGGCCGCAATGAGCAGGAGCAGCCCTGCCGCCAAGCGCTTCATCCGGCGGCCATTGTCCGGGGAGCTCCCGCCCGCTGCAACTCCCGATGCTCGGAGATTTGATCCCCCCCGGGGCTCCTGCTAGCGTGCCCGGAGCCATGCACTTCCGAATCCTCCTGTGCGCCGGCGCGCTGCTCGCCGGGGAAGCCGCGCCCCTTGCCGCGGCCGAGCCGCCCCGCCCCTTCGGAGACGAGTTCCCCAACCTGGACAACGCCGCCACCGGGGAATGGTGGTCCCGGGAGACCCGGACCTCCGACGGGAGCCCCCGCCGCCTGCCTCCCAAGAACATCATCGGCATGGACGTCCCCCGCGACCAGGTGGTGGCCTTCGCCGCCTACACCCACGACCGGGGCGTGCTCAAGATGTCGGCCCAGCTCTTCCCCCTCTACGACCACGAGCCCCGCAGGGCGCGCCTGGAATTCCTCGAGCAGGGGGCATGGCGGCAGGCCGCGGTCTCCCCGGTCGCCTACCCCGGCTGGAGCGCCCACTTCCGGATCGAGGGCTGGGACAGCTCCCGCAGCGTCCGCTACCGCGTGCGCCACGGCCCCGCCGCCCTCTTCGAGGGGCTCGTCCGCCGGGATCCCGCCGAGAAGGAGGAGATCGTGGTGGCCTCCCTCTCCTGCAACTCCAGCCGCACCGCAGGCCCCCGTCCCCGCATCGTCGAGAACATCCTCCACCAGGATCCCGACCTGATCTTCTTCGCCGGCGACCAGACCTACCACCACACCCAGCACACCGCCGGCTGGCTGGAGTTCGGGCTGCAGTTCCGCGAGCTCTTCCGCACCCGCCCGATGATCGCCATTCCCGACGACCACGACGTGGGGCAGGCCAACATCTGGGGGGCCGGAGGCAGGAAGGGCACCTCCCCGGCCGGACCCGACGGCGGCTTCTACTATCCTCCCAGCTACGTCAACATGGTCCAGAGGCACCAGACCTGGCACCTGCCCGATCCCTTCGATCCCACTCCCGTGCTGCGCGGCATCGGGGTCTACTACACCAGCCTGAGGGTGGGCGGGGTCGACTTCGCCATCCTGGAGGACCGCAAGTTCAAGACCGGCCCCCGGGGGACCATCCCCCAGATGGGCCCCCGGCCCGACCACATCGACGATCCCTCCTACGACCGCTCCTCGGTCGATCTGCCGGGGCTGGAGCTGCTGGGGGAGCGCCAGCTGAGGTTCCTGCGCCACTGGAGCCAGGACTGGACCGGCAGCTCGATGAAGGCGGCGCTCTCCCAGACCGCCTTCTGCGGAGCGGTCCACCTGCACGGCACGCCGGACAACCGGCTGCTGGCCGACCTCGACAGCAACGCCTGGCCCCAGTCGGGACGCAACCGGGCCCTGGCCGAGATCCGCAGGGCCTGGGCCCCCCACCTCTGCGGCGACCAGCACCTGGCGGTGGTGGTGCAGCACGGGATCGAGAGCCACCGGGACGGCCCCTTCGGCTTCACCAGCCCCGCCATCGTCAACACCATCTACGGACGCTGGTGGCGCCCCGAGGACGAAAAGGCGGGCGCCTCCCCCATTCCCGGCAGCCCCCTTCCCTGGACCGGGGACTACCGGGACGGGCTGGGCAACCGGATCACCATGCACGCCTACGCCAATCCGGAGGACCGGTCCGACGAGCTCAAGCGCGCCGACGGCTACGGCCTGGTCCGCTTCAACAAGACCGATCGCACCATGCGCTTCGAGTGCTGGCCCCGCTTCGCCGACGTGAAGGAGGGGGACTCGGCGCAGTTCCCCGGATGGCCGGTGGAGGTGCGCATGGAGGACAACGACGGGAGGAAGGCCACCCACCACCTCCCCGAGCTGGCCTTCAGCGGGATCGCCGATCCGGTGGTCCAGGTGGTCAGGGAGGAATCCGGAGAGATCCTCTACACCGTCCGGATCCGGGGCGACCGCTTCCGTCCTCCGGTCTACGCCCCCGGCGCCTACACCGTCGGGGTCGGGAAGGACCGGCCCCACGCGAGGAGGTACTCCGGCATCGGGGCCTCCCGGGATCCGGAAGGGACCCTCTCCATCCGGTTCTAGGCGCGCTTCCCTGAGAGAGGACGCGGTCCTGCAGGTCCTCTCTCCCCGGAGGGCCGCCTTCCCCCGAAGCGGGCGCATGCAGCGGCCGGGACGCAAGGCCCCGGAGCGCCAGCGGGCAGCGGAAGGGACGAGGAGCCTCGGCGCTGCTGCGGGAGGGAGCGGACGGCGGTGGAGGAGACCGCCCCGCTGCTCCAGATCCTGGATCCGGCCGCCCCAGAAACCTCGGAGGGGGATGGCGGGGCCCGCCCCGGGCGCCTGCGGACGCGGGGCCCATGGCCCGGATCCGGAGCCAGGGCGGTGCGCTGGAACGGCCCTGCACGCCGGGCTCCCGGGAGAGGATGGCAGCGGGGCTCAGGAGGTTTTCGGAGCCGTGCCGAGAGGGGGGACGCCGGTCCCTACTGGGTTTCGCCCTGGGTCACCCGGAGGAACATCTCCTCCAGGTCGAGCGACTCCCGGCGCAGCTCCACCAGCTTGGCCCCGCTCCCCACCAGGGTCTCCGCCACGAAGCTGATGTCCTGGGAGTCCGGAGCCAGGGTGAGGCGGATCCGATCCTCCTCCTCCTCGGCGGAGATCACCTCGGGCCGGACGCGCAGGGAGGCCATGGCCCGGGACGGATCGGAGGCCACCCGCACCCAGACGGTGACCTGGCCCCTGTTCTTCTCGGCGAAGCCCTCCACCGAGCCGCTGTAGATCAGCTTGCCCTTCTCGATGATGGCCACCCGGTTGCAGAGGTTCTGCAGCTCGCTGAGGATGTGGGAGGAGATGATGATGGTCTTGCCCATCTTCTGGAGCTCCTTGAGGATGGCCATCACCTCGATGCGGGCCCGGGGATCCAGTCCGCTGGCCGGCTCGTCCAGCAGGAGGAGCCGGGGATCGTGGATCAGCACCCGGGCCAGCCCCAGCCGCTGCTGCATGCCCCGGCTGAGCGCCCCGATCAGGGAGCCCTTCTTGTCGCTCAGCCCCACCAGCTCCAGGATGTCGTCGATGATGCGGACGCGCTTGCGGGAGGGGATCCGGTAGCAGGCTCCGAAGAAGTCCAGGTACTCGGTGACCTCCATGTCCTTGTAGACGCCGAAGAAGTCGGGCATGTAGCCGATCACGTGGCGCACCTGGTCGGACTCCTCCCTCAGGTCGTGGCCCAGCACCTTGGCCCATCCCTCGCTCGGCACCAGGAAGGTGGCCAGGATCCGCAGGGTGGTGGTCTTCCCGGCCCCGTTGGATCCGATGAAGCCGAAGAGGTCCCCCTGGCGGACGTCCAGGTCGAGCCCCGAGAGGGCCAGCATGGAGCCGTACCTGCGGGTCAGGTTGCGGGTCTGCACCGCAAGGGTGGCGTCTGGCGGGTTCTCGTTCATCGGCGCTGAGGTCTCTCTCGAACGGCGCTTGCCTCTACCGGGGGACCGGGGAGGAGGAGAGGACCGACCGGAAGAGGGTCCCCCGCGATCCTCTCGGAGCGTCGAACCGGTTGATCGGATCCAGCACGGAGTAGCCGGGATAGTACGCCATCACCACGACGTCCCCCCGCTCCACCAGCGCCGAGACGTCGGTCCCAGCCGGACCCGAGATCCGCAGGGGCTGGCCCTGGTGCCAATGGCGGCCCCGGTGGCGGTTCGACCTGTTCCACTGGGAGAGGAAGCCGGAGGATATGGAGTAGGCGGCGCGATCGTCCAGCCGCACGGTCTCGCCCAGCTCGGACTGCCGGGTCTCGAGCACTCTGCCGATCTGGCTGTCCCCGTCGAGCCAGTCTTCGATGGACCATTCCGGCCGGACCTGCAGGGTCCTCTTCTGGCCCGGAAGGACCGGATCCAGGCTGGAGGACCGGTGGGCCCCGTCCCCAGCCAGTAGCACCTGCACCTTCCCGCCGAAGGCCACGCCGATGCCCTCGATCGGCTCGCTCCCCCGGTTCTCCACCTCGATGGCCAGGGAGTCTCCGTCCCTCCGCACCAGCCGGGCGCGGAAGGGGCTCCTGGCCTCGTGGAGCCACTCGGCCACGTAGCACTGGTTGACCCACAGCGGCACCGACAGCCGCCCCTCCATTCCGGAAGCCGAGAGCGTCGTCAGGCTCTCCTCGTTGCCCTTTTCGCTGCCGGGACGCAGGGAGAACGCGGGCAGCGTGGATCCGATGGAGTAGGTCTCGTCCCTCGGTGAGTAGACCCCCAGCCAGGCGCGTCCCCTGAGCAGGTCGCTCCCCTCTCCCTCCACCACGTCCACGACGTGAAGCTCGTTCCATTCGGTCAGGCCCGAGCGCAGGTAGTAGCCGATGTAGTAGATCATCCCCGAGAATAGGATCACGTAGGTGGGGAAGGTGACCCAGGTCAGCATCTGCCGGTTGAGCTTCTTGAGGACGATGTAGTCGATCGGGCCGATCACCAGGAGGTAGGCCACCAGGATCAGGAGCAGCCACTCGTAGGGCATCTTCCGTATCTGGTCGGTCTCCACCAGGGAGCCGAGCACATCGTCCACCGAGCCGCCGGCGGCGTGGATGGTCCCTTCGCCCGATCTGTCCAGCTCGAAGCGGGTGGCCCGGTTGAGCTTGGCCCACATCCAGGGACCGCCCTGCCATCCCTGCAGGGGGCCCTGGCCGGGATTGAAGGTCAGCACCGTGACCTCGCCCCGCCCCCGGGGAGAGGTGAGGATCAGGGGGATCCCCTCCCCGGACCGGACCAGGATCCGGCTGTCCATGGGATTGCCGGCGACCACCTCCACCGGAGAGCCGTCGTCCAGGGAGCCGGGAAGGCTCCAGTCGGTCAGCAGGTGGTAGGCGAACGGATCTTCGTCCCCCCGGCTCCCGGCCATTCCGGACGCGCTCGGATACCGGCTGCGGCTCGGCGAGGGATCCGGGATCTCGACCTCGCTTCGCCCCTCGATCCACGACCGCAGGGCGGCGTGGACCGAAGCGGAGGGCAGGGTGCTGGAAGCTTCCGGCTGAAAGGGCGTCAGCCCCCTGAGCCAGTCGGTGGCGGTGATATCGGCCGGGTTGTCGATGGTGAGGATCAAGCGCCCTCCCAGCGCCACCCACCGCACGAGCGCGTCCTTCTGCTCCGTGTCCAGATGAATGGCCTGGGCCGAGTTGAGGCTCAGGGAGCTGAGCCCCTCCAGGGAAAGGACCTCGTCGGGGAACCGGGCCTGGAGGATGGGAACCATGCGGGGAAAGCGCCTCCTCTGGGATAAGCGCAGGCCCTCGCCGGGAAACCGGGGCAGTTCCCGCGGGCTGCCGATCGCTCCCATGAGGATCGAATCCTGCGGCAGGATCTCGGCCTGGTAGGCTTCGATCGTGTATTCGGCCACCTCTCTGCCCCTGCTCTCCTGTTCGGGATCGTACTCGAAGAGCTTGAAATCCATCCGGCCGGATCTGCTACTGTCCACGAACAAGGGGATGGTCACCCGCTTGGTGGTGTTCTCGGGCAGATCCAGCACCATCTGCCTGCCGTGGGGGGAGGAGTCGCCGATCTCGATCAGCCCGGTGAAGCCCCGGCTGCTGTTCTGGATCTCGCAGATCACGGGGTTCCAGCTGTTCTCCCGGAGGATGTTCTGCCCGTTGCTGGTCCCGTAGCCCACGAAGACGTCGAAGCGCACAGGGACCGTCCCTCCGGGACCGCCCGGGCCGCCGGTCTCCCTCCCGCAGGAGGAGAGGAGCAGCAGGAAGGCCAGGCCCGGAACGATGGCCGGCAGGGAGCCGGGCCGGACGAACCTCGAAATGGAAACTGTCGGCTTCAAGAGCTCGGAACTGCGACCCGCAGGCCAGAGGCGGAACTCCGGAGGCGCCTGGCCGGGTCCCGGGCCGACGCCAAGGGACGGATCCGCTGTCCTGCTCGACCCGGGTGGAGGCCCATGGTCCAGCTGGCGGACTCCGTTGTCAAGCGAAGCGATCGGACTCCTCCCCCGGACCACGGACCACGCCGAGGCAGCCGGAAGGGATGCGGCTGCGCTCCGCCAGACCGGATCGCCCGCCTTGCCGGCCGTGGCCGGGCAAGCTGGAAAAGTCCGCCAAGGCAGCCTTCAGGCGAAGGAGACTGGCGATGAAGAGACGGAAGTTCACCCCTGAATTCAAGCGGCGGGTTGCGCTCGAGGCCCTGCGAAGCGGCGAGACGGAGCGTTCGGTCGCAACGCGCCACGGGATCGATCCGGGGCTGGTGGGCAAGTGGAGGACGGAGGCGAAAGACGGGCTTCTGGAGGTCTTCGCCCGCCCCGGGAGGAATGCGGCGGACCGCGAGACGGAGCGGCTGATCGAGACGCTGCACGCCCGGATCGGCGAGCTGACGGCGGAGCGGGATTTTCTTTCGAAGGGCCTGAAGAGCCCGCGAGGCTCGAAAAGCCGGGGCTGATCCGCAAAGGCGAGAGCCCGGCGCTGTCCCGCATGCCCGGACTGGCGGGGGGCTAGCCGCTCGTCGCAGCGCTGCGATCCAGGCCCGGCGTGCGAGCAGCGCCTTCCGCTTCGGTTGCAGGCGGACCGGCGGTGCATGGCCCCCCCCGGCTTCAAGGAAGGGAGGCGTCCCGCGGCGAACCGGCCGGCATGCCGCCTCCGGAGCCGGGCTGCATGGACTCCCCCCGTCCTGCGCCCTGGACAGGCGCTGGCTGCATCCCTTCCTGGCCCGCATGCCCGGGACTTCCGGTCCGGCCCATGGGGATCGTTCCCCGTCCCTTCCGGTGCGGAGCGTCCCAGCGCCCGTTCCGGTTCCCGAGGAGCCGTTCGGGTCCGACCGCATCGGAAGCGGGCGGACGGCATCCGGGCCGCAAGGTCCGGACGAGGGACCTGCCGAGGCGTCTTCGCGCCTTCCGCCGCCCGGGCTGCCGGAGGACCGGATCTCAGGATCCGTCCAGGGCCCGCAGCAGGGAGTCGAGGGTGGACTGGGCCGACGAGGCGTATCCCCCGCCGAAGATGTTGAAGTGGTTGAGCTGGTGGTAGAGCAGGTAGAGCCCCTTACGCTTCCCGAAGCCGGGATCCGGAGGCCAGACGCGCTGGTAGGCCTGGTGGAAGGCCCGATCGAATCCGCCGAACATCCCGATGATCCCGAACTCGGCCTCGCGATCCCCGTAGTGCACGGCGGGATCGAAGACGCAGGGCTCCCCCCGGGGGGTGAATCCCGCGTTGCCGTGCCAGAGATCCCCGTGCAGCAGCGAGGGGACGGGAGCGTAGTCCCGGAACCACCAGCCGAGGTTCTCCAGCAGGCGGCCTGAGCCGGGGAACTTCCTGCCGGACCGGGCGGCACGTCCGAACTGGAACGCCAGACGGTGCTCCCGCAGGAAGCCCACCCAGTCGTCCGTCCGCGGATTGGGCTGCGGAGAGCTCCCCAGGAAGCTGTCCCGCTTCCATCCGAACGTCGGGGAGCCGGCCCGGTGCATGCGGGCCAGCGCCTCGCCCATGAGCCGCGAACCCTCGGCCCCGCCCCCCGGCCGGAGGTCGATGTGCTCCAGGGCCAGCCAGGACCGGCCCGAAGCCTCCCCCAGCCCGACCACCTCGGGCACCCGGAAGGCGCTGCGGGCCCGGAGCTCCTCCAGGCCCTCGGCCTCGGCTCGCAGCATGCCGGGCTCCCCGCTCGAGTCCACCTTGACGAAGTAGCGCCGGGTCCCGTCGTCCAGGACCCGGGCGTCGTGGATGCAGCCGCCGCCGCAGGGCCGGATCGACCTGGGGTAGAAGCTCCCGGGAAGGGAGCGGCAGATGGCGTCCCAGAGAGCCTCGCTCAAAGCCTCACGCCCCTACAGCCGAGCGCGGATGTGGGAGAGGAGTCCCCGGCACCCCTCCTCCAGCAGATCCAGCACCCTCTCGAAGCCGTCCGAGCGCCCGTAGTAGGGATCGGGAACCTCCCCCTCCGGATCGCCCTCGACGAACTCGCAGAACAGGCGGACCCGTTCCCGGCGCTCCCCGGCCAGGGACCGGAGGAAGGCATGGTTCTCGCGGTCCATGGCCAGGAGGAGGTCGAAGCGCTCGAAGTCCCGGCGGGCCACCCCCCGGGCCCGCCCCCCGATGCGGATCCCGCGGGCCGCGCCGGCCCTGGCCATGCGCGGGTCGGGCGGCTGGCCCTGGTGCATGCGTATGGTTCCCGCCGAGTCGCACTGGATCCGCTCCTCCAGCCCGGCTTCCCGGACCATCTGGCCGAACAGGCACTCGGCCGCCGGAGAGCGGCAGATGTTCCCCATGCAGACGAAAAGAACCCGATAGGACCTGTCCACTCCCTTTCTCCCGGAACACCGGCCCGCGCCGCTTCGGCAGAGAGGCGGCACGGGCCCTCCTCACCTATGCCATGGACCGGTTCCCGAGGCAAGCCGGGGCGGTTTGGCTTGGTATCCCGCCGCTGCCTGCTAGCCTGCCCGCGGCATGAAGTTCGTGCTTACGACGCACAACGTCGAGTACACCAAGGCGATCGAGGACCACATCCTGGGGCGGATCGAGAAGCTCGAGCACTACGACCGCTGGGCCATCGACGCCCGGGTCATCCTGGAGCACGACCGCACCCGCTCGCCCGAAAGGCAGTACAAGTGCGCCATGCGCCTGGGAGTGAGGGGGCCCGACCTCTTCGCCGAGGACATGGAGAGCGATCTCTACGCGGCCATTGATCTGGTCGCCAAGAAGATCGAGCAGCAGATCCGCAAGCGCCACAGCAAGCAGATCGCCAAGCGGACCAGCGAGCCCTCCAAGGTCAAGCGCAAGGCCCAGGAAGGCTAGGGCCCGATGGAGAGCGCCCGCAGGTGGACGCTGCGCTCCCGGCTGGTGCACCGGGAGGACGGGCCTCCCCTGGAGAACGGCGCCGTCGCCGTGGAGGGCGGCCGGATCGCCTGGGTGGGGCGGTGGGGCCGCAGGAGGCCCTCCGGCCCCGTCGTCGATCTGGGGAGCTGCGTGCTCCTGCCGGGCTTCGTCAACGCCCACTGCCACCTGGACTACACCGGCATGGAGGGGGAGCTGCCTCCGACCCGGGAGTTCGCCCGCTGGATCCGGAGCATCGTCCGGCTGAAGGAGGGCTGGAGCGCCGCGCAGTACCGGCAGTCCTGGATCGAGGGAGCCCGCCGCCTGGAGCGGTCCGGGGTCACCACCGTGGTGGACATCGAGGCGGTCTGGGAGCTTCTTCCCGAGGCATGGAGGTCCACCTCCCTGAGGGTCCTCTCCTGCCTGGAGCTGATGGACATCGCCTCCCCCGGCCAGGCCGCCCGCCTGGTCGGGCAGGCCCTGGAGCGCAGCACGCGCCTGGAGGGGAGCGGCCCCGCGCGCTGCGGGCTCTCGCCCCACGCTCCCTACACCGTCTCCGACGAGCTCTACCGGCAGGCGGCCGGCGCGGCCCGGAGCCAGTCCCGGATCCTGGCCACCCACGGCGCCGAGTCGGAGGACGAGGACCGGCTCTGCCGCCAGGAGAGCGGCCCCTTCCGCCGGTGGATGGAGGAGATGGGCTCCGGCTGGCCCCCGGGGCGGGGCGCCGCGGTGGAGCTGCTGGACCGGACCGGATGCCTGGGACGCCGGACGCTCCTGGCCCACGCCAACTACCTGGCCCCGGGGGAGGAGGAGATCCTGGCCCGGAGCCGGACCACCGTGGTCCACTGCCCCCGCAGCCACCGCTACTTCGGGCACCGGGCCTTCGACTGGCGGAAGCTGGAGAAGGCCGGGGTGAGCCTGGCCCTGGGGACCGACAGCGCCGCCAGCACCAGGGATCCGTGCGGCCCGGCCCTGGACTTCTTCGGGGAGCTCTCCTGCCTGGCCGGCTCCCCGGACGCGCCGGATCCCGGACGGATCCTCCGATGGGCCACCTCCGGTCCGGGAGAGGCCCTGGGAAACGGGACGGGGCGGATCGAGGCCGGCTGCCCGGCCGACCTGATCGCCGTCGAGAGCGGCTGCGCTCCCGGCCAGGCCGCCGAGGCGGTGGTGCACCACCGGGGGGGCCTGGCCGCCTCGATGATCGGCGGGAAGTGGATCCACGAGCCATGCCGGGGCTGAACGCCCGCCTGGAGCGGGAGCTGGAGTCGCTCCGCGAGGACGGCCTGGAGCGGCGCCTGCGCCCCGTCGACGGCGTCCGAGGCCCCCGGATCCGCTGCGGGGGCCGCACCCTGCTCTCCTTCGCCTCGAACGACTACCTGGGCCTGGCCGCCCATCCGGCCCTGGCCGAGGCCGCCCGGGAGGCCGCCGGGCGGCACGGCGCCGGCGCCGGCGCCTCCCGGCTGATCACCGGCTCGCTGCCTCCCCACCGCCGGCTGGAGGAGGAGCTGGCCCGCTTCAAGGGGACCGAGGCCGCCATCGCCTTCTCCAGCGGATACCAGGCGGCGGTCGGGGCCCTGGCCTGCCTGGCCGGCCCCGGGGACACCATCCTGAGCGACCGGCTCAACCATGCCTGCCTGATCGACGGAGCGCGCCTCTCCGGGGCCCGGATCCGCGTCTACCGCCACAACGACATGGACCACCTGGAGGAGCAGCTGCGGGCCAGCGAGGGCCAGCGGCTGATCGTCTCCGAGAGCGTGTTCTCCATGGACGGCGACCGGGCCCCCCTGGAGGCGCTGGCCTCGCTGCGGGACCGCCACGGGGCCTGGCTGATGGTGGACGAGGCCCATGCCACCGGGATCTTCGGAACGCGGCGGAGCGGACTGGCCGAAGCCACCGGAACCGCCGGCAGGATCGACATCCAGATGGGCACCCTGAGCAAGGCGATCGGATCGGGGGGCGGATACATCTGCGGATCCCGCACGCTGATCCGGTTCCTGCACCACAAGGCCCGCTCCTTCCTGTTCTCCACCGCCCCACCTCCGGCGACCGCCGCCGCGGCCTGCGCCGCCCTGGCGCTGATCTCCTCCTCCGAGGGGGCCGGGCGCGCCCGGCGGCTGTGGCGGCGGGTCGGGCAGCTGAGGAAGGCCCTGGGACGCTCCGGTCCCGATCCCTCCCCCATCGTCCCCCTGATCGCCGGTTGCGCCCCGGACAGCCTGGCGCTGTCGGCCGCCCTGGAGCGGGAGGGGATCCTGGTCCCGGCCATCCGCTATCCCACCGTGCCCCGCGGCCAGTCCCGGCTGCGCATCACCCTGAGCGCCTCCCACGGCCCCGGGGACGTGGACCGGCTGGCGCAGGCCCTGGAGCGATGCGGAGGCTCCCCGGAAGCATGAGCCGGGAGGGGCCCGCAGAGGATCCGGCCCTGCTGGACCAGAGGCACGTCTGGCATCCCTTCACCCAGATGCAGGACTGGGAGAAGGAGACGCCCATCGTGATCCGGGAGGGCCGGGGGGCGGTCCTGACCGACACCCTGGGAAGGGAGTACCTGGACGGCAACGCCTCCATCTGGACCAACCTCCACGGGCACCGGCACCCGGTCCTGGACCGGGCCCTCCGGGCGCAGCTGGACCGGATCAGCCACTCCTCGGCCCTGGGCCTGGCCAGCGTCCCCGCCTCGCGGCTGGCCGAAAGGCTGGTCCGGCTGGCCGCGGGCCCCTCCCCCCCGCGGCTCTCCAAGGTCTTCTTCTCCGACGACGGCTCCACCGCCATGGAGGCGGCCCTCAAGCTGCACTACCAGCACCGCGTCCGCACCCGGCCCGAGGCCCCCCCGCGCTTCCTCTCCCTGGAGAGCAGCTACCACGGGGACACCGTGGGCGCCATGAGCCTGGGCCAGAACCCCCTCTTCCACCGGTCCTTCGACGGGATCCGCTTCGAGGTCGACCGGGTCATGGCCCCCTACTGCTACCGCTGCCCCCACAACCGGGCCCGGCCGGAGCGGGCCGACGCCCGGCTCTACCGCAGGTGCCGCTGGGAATGCGTGGACCAGGTCGAGAGGAAGACCGCCGGAGGCGCCTACAGCGCCCTGGTGGTGGAGCCCCTGGTCCAGGGAGCGGCCGGCATGATCGTCCATCCCGAGGGATGGCTGGCCCGGACCGCCGAGCTGGCGCGCGGCCGGGGAATGCAGATCATCGCCGACGAGGTGATGACCGGATTCGGCCGGACCGGATCCCTCTTCGCCTGCCACCAGGAGGGGGTGCAGCCCGACTTCCTGGCCGTGGCCAAGGGCCTGACCGGAGGCTACCTGCCCATGGCCGCCACCCTGACCACTCCCGAGGTCTACCAGAGCTTCCTGGGCCCCTACTCCTCCTTCCGCACCTTCTTCCACGGGCACAGCTTCACCGGCAACCAGCTGGGCGCCTCCGCGGCCCTGGCCAGCCTGGGCCTGCTGGCCCGGCCCGCCTACGCGCGGCGCCGGAAGCGCCTGGAGAGCTGGTTCGGCCAGGCGCTCCAGTCCCTCTGGCCCCTCCCCCAGGTCGGCGACATCCGCCGCTCGGGGCTGGTGGCCGGCGTCGAGCTGGTGCAGGACTGGCGCAGCCGGACCCCCTACCCGCTGGCCGCCCAGGCCGGCATGCGCGTATGCCGGGCCATGGCCGCCCGGGGCGTGCTCACCCGGCCCATCGGCAACGTGGTGGCCCTGCTGCCCATCTACACCATGAGCCGCAGCCAGCTGGAGCGGATGGTCGGGACGCTGGCGGAGGCCATACGGGAGGCGCTGGGAAGCTAGACGCCGCCGCCTCCCCGGGCTGCATCCGGAATGGAACCGGGCGAGGCTCCCCGGCCGCTACCGCCTGCGCTTCGGCCGGCGGTGCCTGCGGTCCACCCGCCCCATCCACAGGGCGTAGGCCAGGATCAGCCCGACGAAGGCCAGGATGGATCCCTGCTGGGCGAACCAGAATCCCAGGGGGAAGCCCCCCGCCCTGATGCGGTTGAGCGGCTCGGCCAGCACGATGCCGGGGAGGATCGCCACCGCCAGCCAGATCGGCATCAGCACCGCGAGGATCCTCAGGTTGGCGCGCCAGTAGGCCTCGCCCCGGTTCTTTTCCCTGCCGGATTCCTTCTCCTCCATGCCGTTCATGCCCAGCCGCTGCGATGCGGAAGCGCCGCTACTCCTCGTCGGGAAGCCTCAGCTGCTCCACCTGCCGCTGCACCTCGGGGGGCGGCTCCCGGGTGAGGGCGCTGACCAGGATCGACACCCCGAAGTTGATCAGCATTCCCACGGCTCCTATGCCCTTGGTGTCGACGCCCAGCCACGGATCCTGGTCGGTCAGGTACTCGAAGCAGACGATGTAGCCGCCGGTGAACACGATGCCGGCGATCATGCCCGAGAGCATCCCCTCCCGGGTGGTCCGCTTGCTGAAGATGCCCAGCACGATGGCCGGGAAGAAGCTGCTGGCCGCCAGGCCGAAGGCGAAGGCCACCACCTCGGCCACGAAGCCGGGCGGATGGATCCCCAGGATTCCGGCGACGCCCACCGCCAGGGCCGCCGCGATCCGGGCGCAGAGCAGCTCGGTCCTCTCGCTCATCCGGGGGAAGAAGATCCGCTTGCCCAGGTCGTGGGACAGCGAGGCGGAGATCACCAGGAGCAGGCCGGCGGCCGTGGAGAGCGCCGCGGCGAGCCCCCCCGCCGCCACCAGGGCCACCACCCAGGCGGGCAGCCGCGCGATCTCCGGGCTGGCCAGCACCACGATGTCGCGGTCGACGTAGAGCTCGTTGGCGTTGGCGGACGGGGCGTTGGCCAGCCGGACGGACTGCTCCCCGTCCCCCGGATGCGGGAGGTAGACCGGCTTGTCCTCCACGAAGGGACGGCCCGGGCCGTACTGGATGAGCCCGTCCCCGTTCTTGTCCAGCCAGGCGATCAGGCCGGTGCTCTCCCAGTTCCGGAACCATTCGGGGCGCTCCTGGTAGGGTCTCCCGTGGAGGGTCTCGATCAGGCTGGCCCGGGCGAAGGCCGCCACCGCCGGGGCGGTGGTGTAGAGCAGGCCGATGAAGACCAGGGCCCAGAAGGCGCTCCAGCGGGCGGCGCCGATCCCCTTGACCGTGTAGAAGCGGATGATCACGTGGGGCAGGCCCGCGGTGCCCGCCATTAGGGCCAGGGTGATGGCCACCATGTCGACCATGCCCAGGGAGGCCCTGGTGTACTCGGGAAAGCCGAGGTCCCGGTGGATCTGGTCGATGGCCTCCAGCAGGAAGACGCCCGCGTTCTCCCCCTCGGCCATCCGGCCGCCCAGCCCCAGCTGGGGGACGGGGTTGCCGGTGATCTGCAGGGAGATGGCGGCCGCGGGGATGAGGTAGGCCACGATGAGCACCAGGTACTGGGCCACCTGGGTGTAGGTGATCCCCTTCATCCCCCCCAGGATCCCGTAGACGAACACCAGGGCCATGCCGATGATCACCCCGGTGTCGATGTCCACCTCCAGGAATCGGGAGAAGACCACTCCCACCCCGCGCATCTGCCCCGAGACGTAGGTGAAGGAGATGAAGATGGCGCAGACCACCGCGGTGGTGCGGGCCGCGTTGGAGTAGTAGCGGTCCCCGATGAAGTCGGGAACGGTGAACTTCCCGAACCGGCGCAGGTAGGGCGCCAGCAGGAGGGCCAGCAGGACGTAGCCGCCGGTCCACCCGATCAGGTAGACCGAGCCCGAGTAGCCCATGAAGGAGATGATCCCCGCCATGGAGATGAACGAGGCGGCGCTCATCCAGTCGGAGCCGGTCGCCATCCCGTTGAGGACGGCCGGCACGCCCTGGCCGGCCACGTAGAAGCCCGAGGTGCTGCGGACCCGGGAGGCGACGGCCACTCCGATGTAGAGGGCGAACGAAAGCCCCACCAGGAGATAGGTCCACCCCTGAATGTCCATGCAAGCAGCCGTCCGCGCGGGAGCTGCGTCCCCTCCGCCGCGGCGGGAGGGTTACTACCAGGGGCGGGCGCGCCGGGCAAGGCGGCAGGGAGGGGCCGTCCTTTTTCCTTGCCAACCGCCGGCGGCCCCCTTCCCTTGTTCCACCGGCCCATGCGACACCTGCCCGAGCCCCGGCGCGCCCTTTCCCTGGCGCTGGCCGCCCTGCTCCTGCCGGCGGGGGGAACCGCCCAGGAGGATCCCTTCGCCGCCGGAGTCCGCCCCACCGCGCCCCTCCCGCCCCGGGAGCAGAGGGAGGCCTTCCACCTGCCCGAGGGCTTCGAGATCGAGCTGGTGGCCAGCGAGCCGGAGATCGCCAAGCCGATGAACCTGGCCTTCGACGTCCGGGGGCGGCTGTGGGTCTCCGACTCGGTGGAGTACCCCTACGCCGCTCCCGCCGGCCGTCCGGGACGGGACGCGATCCGGGTGATCGACGACAGCGACGGGGACGGGCGGCTGGATCGGGTCTCCCTGTTCGCCGACGGCCTCAACATCCCCATCGGCCTCTACCCGTGGAGGAACGGGGTGGTCGCCTGGAGCATACCGAACATCTGGTGGATCGAGGACGCCGACGGCGACGGACGGGCCGACCGCAAGGAGGTCCTCTACGGCCCGCTGGGCTACGAGCGGGACACCCACGGGATGAGCTCCTCCTTCAACCGGGGCTTCGACGGATGGCTCTACGTCACCCACGGGTTCAACAACCACACCACGCTCCGGGGGGGCGACGGCCACGAGATCAGGATGCACTCGGGCAACGTGTGGCGCGGCAGGATGGACGGCTCCCGGGTGGAGCACGTGGCCTTCGGGCAGGTCAACCCCTTCGGCATGGCCCAGGATCCGCTCGGGGACCTGTACACCTCCGACTGCCACAGCATGCCCGCCTGGCTGATCCTGCGCGGAGCCTTCTACCCCAGCTTCGGCAAGCCCCACGACGGGCTCGGCTTCTGCCCTCCGATCCTCGCCCACGGACACGGCTCCACCGCCCTCGACGGGGTGGTCCACCAGAGCGGCGGCCAGTGGCCGGCCGAGTACCGCGACAACCTCTTCATCGGCAACGTGATGACCAGCCGGGTCAACCGCGACGCGCTGGTGGAGAAGGGAGCCGGGAAGCAGGCCCGGAAGATGCCCGACTTCGTTCGCTGCGACGATCCCTGGTTCCGTCCGGTCCACATGAAGTTCGGTCCCGACGGGGCCCTCTACATCGCCGACTTCTACAACCGGATCATCGGGCACTACGAGGTCCCGCTGGACCACCCCGGACGGGACCGCCGCCGCGGCCGTATCTGGCGGGTGAGCTACACCGGGGAGGGCCCCGCCCCGGGACTCGAGGACCTGGCCCGCAGCCCCGAGGCGCTCTTCGAGGAGCTGGGCCATCCCAACCTGGAGCGCCGCCTGCTGGCGATGAACCACCTGGTGGACGAGGCCGGCGAGGCGGCCGTCGCCGGGGCCCATGCGCTGGCCAGCGGAAGCGCCGCCTCGAACTGGCGCCAGAGGGTCCACTCCCTGTGGATCCTGCACCGCCTGGGGCGCCTGCCCGATCCCCTCCTGGAGCGGGCCCGGGACGACTACAGCCGCGAGGTGCGCGTCCACCTCATGCGCATCCTCTCGGAGATCTCCCCCTGGCGGCCCCTGCACCGGGAGCTGGCCCTCACGGGCCTGGAGGATCCCGACGCCAACGTGCGGAGGGTGGCCGCCGAGGCCCTGGCCCGCAACCCGCACTCCCTGCACGTGGCCCCCCTGCTCCGGGCCCTGGCCGCCGACGGGGGGGCCGATCCCTTCCTCCGACACGCCTGCCGCATCGCCCTGCGCAACCAGCTTCGGGACGAGGCCGTCCTCGGGGCGGCGGAGCGGGAGCCGCTCTCGCGGGCCGACGCCCGGGCCGTCGCCGACGTGGTCCTGGCCATCGGATCGGCTCCGGCCGCCGGCTTCCTGCAGCGCTGCCTGGAGCGGGGCGTCCTGGAGAGGGCCCAGGCCGTGGCCGCCTCCCGGCACGCGGCCCGCCACGGCTCCCCCGGGGTCCTGGAAGGCCTGCCCGCGACGCTGGAGGCCCGGGCCGGCGGCGACCTGGATCTGCAGATGGAGCTCCACCGCGGGATGACCGCCGGGCTCGAGGAGCGCGGCCTGGATCCGCCCGCCTCGGCCGGACCCTGGAGCAGGCGCGTCGGGCGCCTGGCGCTCGAGCGGGCCCGGGGAGCGCTCCGGGGCTGGTCCCTGGCGGCGGTACCGGGAACCGCCACCGCCGAGGTGCCCTGGGCGCTGCAGGAACGGGCCAGCAGCGACGGGAGCCAGGGCCACGCCTTCCTCTCCAGCCTCACGCCGGGAGGGGAGGAGCACACCGGCATCCTCCGATCTCCGGTCTTCCGGCTGCCCCCCGCCCTCTCCTTCTTCCTGGCCGGGCACGACGGCGAGCCTCCGGGGGATCCCCTGGGGCGCAACCTGGTGCGGCTCCGCCTGGAGGAGGGGGCGGAGGTGATCGCCGAGGCTCCGGCTCCCCGCAGCGACACCGCGCAGAAGGTGGAATGGGATCTGTCCGCCCACCAGGGGCGGGAGGCGTACCTGGAGATCGTGGACGGGATCAGCGCCTGGGGCTACGCCTGGCTGGCGGCGGGGCGGCTCTCCCCACCGGTGGTCCCCCTGCCGGAGGCCTCCCCCCGGGAGCATGCCGCCCAGCTGGTCCGGGCCGCCGCCCTCGCCTCCCGCCACCCGCAGGCCCTGGGCCCCTCGGTGGAGCGGCTCGTGGCCGATCCGTCCCTGGCGCCCCTGACCCGCGCCCGCATGGCCCGGGAGCTGCTCGCCCGGCGGGGGACTCCCCGCGACCTCGCCGTGGCCCTGCGGCTGGCCGATCCGGCGCTGACCGAGGCGAAGCGGAACGAGATCGCCTCCCGCCTGCTCTCGGGCTCCGCCCCGGCGGAGGAGCTGGAGCGGGAGCTGTGGACCCTGCTTCCCGCCCAGGGGCAGGAGGCGCTGGCCCGGGATCTGGCCCAGGGACGCGAGGGAGCCCTCGGAGTCCTCGAAGCCATGGAGGAGGGGGCCCTCTCCTCCCTGCTGCTCCAGGATCCCCGGATGCGGCAGCAGCTGGAGAGCCACGGAAGCGAGCTGGCCGGGCGCGTGGAGGCCCTGGCACGCAACCTTCCCGAATCCGGCCCGGAGAGCCGGGAGGCCGCGGTGCGGATCCTGGCCCGGATCGGCGCAGGCGAAGGGGATCCCCGGATCGGCCGGGAGGTGTTCGAGCAGGCCTGCCTCGCCTGCCACCAGATGGACGGCCGGGGCCTGGTGGTGGGTCCGCAGCTGGACGGGATCGCCAGCCGGGGCGCCGAGCGCCTGCTGGAGGACATCCTCGCCCCCAGCCGCAACCTGGATCCGGCCTTCCGGGCCGAGATCCTCTCCCTGGAAGACGGCCGGACCCTCCAGGCGCTGCACCGCCGCGACGAGGGGGCCCTCTCCGTGTTCGCCGACATGTCGGGTGCGGAGATCGCAGTCCCGCGCGGCTCGATCGCCTCCCGCAGGACCGTCTCCCTCTCCCTGATGCCCCAGAACTTCCTCCAGGCCCTGGGGGAGGACCGGATCGCCGATCTGGTCGCCTTCCTTCTGGAACGCTAGCCGGAGCCGCTCCCCTGGCTCCGGTTCCAGTAGACGATCACGTTGCTGGTGCGCCGGCCGGCCGCCACGATGTCCAGGCGGCCGTCGCCGTCCAGGTCGGCCAGCTTGAGGTCCTCGCAGGCCATGGCGCCCTCGTCGACCGCCCGCTCCTCCCACCGCGTGCCGGAGGCGTCGGGGATCCATAGCCTTATCCCCACCGGCCCGCCGCGCATGGCCCGCCATCCGGCCACCACCTGGTCCCGGCCCAGGCCCAGCAGATCCCCGCAGGCCAGCGCGTGGCCGTCCCGGAGATCCTCGGCGATCACCCGGCGGCGCCAGAGCCCCCGGGGAGCCGCCGCGCCGGGAGGGAGGTAGATCACCACCGACTTTCCGTGCATCGGCTCGATCGAGGCCACGAACCTCCGGCCCCTCCCCAGCGATCCCATCCTCGCCTCCCCGGCTCCCCCGCCCCGTCCGTCGCCGATCGCCCGGGCCCTGCGGCCCGGATCCAGCAGCAGCACCCCCTCCCGGGCCGCCACCAGCAGCTCGGTGGCCGGATCCTCGTCCCACTGCACCGGATCGAAGTTGTGGGCCATGTGCAGGGTGCCGTCGAGCAGGCGGGTCTCCCAGGGACCGCGGGGATCCCCGGGCAGGGCGTAGGACAGGAAGCGCACCCCCTCCCCCTGTCCGCCCCGGTTGCCCCGGCCGTGCAGCGGAAGCACAGCCAGCTCCCACCGGCCCTCTGCGTCCCGGATCCAGTGCATCCGGTGCACGGTGGGCTCGTGGGGAAGGCTCGTGGGGGACCAGGCCCGGGAGCGGTCGGCGCCGGCCACGAGGTAGTGGATGCTGCCGCTGTCCACGGTGTCGCCCGGGTTCCAGCCCGCTCCGACCGCGATCTCGGCCTTCGAGTCCCCGTCCAGGTCGGCGGCCGCCACGCACACATGGTCCCGCTCGGTGAGCTCCGAGGCGATGGTGCGGCGATCCCAGTCCGGATTGCGGTACCAGTGGATGTGGCGGCTCTCGCAGAGCACCACGTCCTGGCGCCCGTCGCCGTCCACGTCGGCAATCGCCAGGCCGTAGCCCACCCGGATGTCCTCGTCGAGGACCTGGGGGACGAACTCCACCTCGGCGTGGACCGCCCCCGCCAGCAACAGACCCGCCAACGCTCTCATCATGCCGCCATCTCCGCCTGCGCGATGCCGCCCGGATCTCCCGCGGGCCGCCAGTACTGGGATCGCGGTCCATCCTGGCTCCAGGAGGCCGCCGCGGTCAAGGCGCCGGAAGGCGGAGGCGGGCCTCCTACGCAGGCTCCGGGCAAGCCTGGCCTTGCTTCGCCGGTTCCGGCCGGACAGGCTGCCAGGAAGAATGGAGCAGGCCTTGTTCCAGTCCCGGCTTGCTGCGGCGGCCATGGCCGTTCTGGCGGCGGCCGCGCTGGCCGGGCCGTACCCGGCCGCGGGGCAGGAGGGGACCGGCGGGCCGTCTGAGCCCGCCGCACCGGAGCACGGAGAGGGCCTGCCCGGCCACCTGGCCCGGGCCCTGGAGCGCAGCGCCGCCCTCCAGGCCGCCTTCGCAGCCTGGAGGGCGGAGGCCGAAGCGGCCGCGGCCAGCGGAGCCCTGCCCGCCCCGCAGCTCTCCTTTGGCGCCTTCCTCGAGCCGGTGGAGACCCGGACCGGAGCGCAGAGGAGCCGGGCGGGCCTCTCCCAGACCTTTCCCTGGATGGGGACCCGGCGGCTGGAGCGGCGCCAGGCACGGGCCCGCGCCGAGGTGGCCTGGTACCATCTGGAGTCCACCCGGCGAAGCGTCGTCCGCCAGGTGGAGAGCGCCTGGCACGAGCTGGCCTACGTGGAGCGGGCCCTGGAGATCACCCGGGAGGACCTGGGCCTTCTGGAGCACTACCAGGAGACCACCCAGGAGGCGGTCCGCAGCGGCGGACCCAAGGCCGACGCCCTCGAGGCGCAGATGGAGTGGGCGCAGCGCTCCGAAGGCGCCTCGGTCCTGGAGAGCCGCAGGGCCTCCCTGCTGGCGCAGTTCCGCATCTGGCTGGACCTGGCTCCCGGCGAGACCATCGGGGCGGCTGGGAAGGCGGAGCCCATGAGCGTGGAGAGGACCGGGATCCACCCGGGCAACAATCCCGAGCTGGCTTCCTGGCAGTCGCGCATCCGCGCTTCGGAGCTGGGGGTGGACCTCGCCCGCAAGGCCTTCTGGCCCAGCATCACGCTGGGAGTGGAGTACCTGGAGACCGGCTCCAGCCGCCTGCCGGGAGACCTGCCCGAAGCACGCGATCCGTTCATGCTGCGCACCTCCCTGAGCCTGCCCTTCTGGCAGCGGGGAACCCGCCGGGCGGGCCTGCGCCAGGCGCGGTGGCGCCGGGAGGAGGTAGAGGAGGCGGCCCGTGAGGCCGGGCGCCTGCTGGAGGCCCGCCTGGAGGATATCGACCACCGCCTCGACGACGCCCTCCACCGGATCGGGCTGAGCCGGGACACCCACCAGCCGCTGGCGGAGGACGCCCTGCGGGTGCGCCAGGAGGCCTACCGGAACGGCCAGGGCGGATTCCAGCAGCTGATCGAGGCGCAGAGGCACCTGCTGGAGATCCGGCTGTCCAGGGAGCGGACGCTGGCCGACCACGCGATCCTGGCCGCCGAGCGGGCCATGCTGGCCGGAGAGATGGTCCCCGAACCGCCCCAACCCCGCCAATGAGCCTATGAAGACCTTCTGGATCGCCGCCCTGGCGCTGGCGGCCCTGATCTGCGGCTACTTCGCCGGCTCGCGCCAGAGCCCGCCCCGCCAGCACGCCCAGGGGGGCCCCGTGGCCAGCGACTGGATCTGCTCCATGCACCCCCAGATCCGGCAGCCCGGACCGGGCGATTGCCCCATCTGCGGCATGGATCTGATTCCCGAGTCCTCGGGCGCTTCCGGCTCCGGGCACGGCCCCGAGCTCGTCCTTTCCGAGGCCGCTCGCAGGATGGCCGGGATCGAGACCGCGGCGGTGGAGCGCCGTCCGGTCTCCCGCAGGATGAGGATGCTAGGGAGAGTGGCCTACCACGAGCCGGGGCTGCGCTGGATCTCGGCCCGGGTGGGCGGGCGGCTCGACCGGCTCTATGTCGACTCCACAGGGATCCCGGTGTCCGAGGGGGACCACCTGGTGGACATCTACAGCCCCGAGCTGCTGCAGGCCCAGAAGGAGCTCTCCAGCGCCCTGGACGGCCTGGCCGGAAGCCAGGAGACCCAACGGGAGTTCCGCCAGGACAACCTCGAGTCGGTTCGGGAGAAGCTGCGGCGCTGGGGCCTCGGGGAGAGCCAGATCGCCCGGATGGAGCGGAGCGGCGAGCCGATGGAGCACGTCACCCTGCACTCGCCCGTCTCCGGGGTGGTGGTCGAGAAGAACGCGATCGAGGGGATGTACGTGGAGATCGGCACCAACATCTACCAGATCGCCGACCTCTCCAAGGTCTGGATCCTCTTCGACGCCTACGAGTCCGACCTGCCCTGGCTGCGCTACGGGCAGGAGGTCGAGTTCCGGACCGACGCCCACCCCGGACGCTTGTTCCGGGGACGGATCAGCTTCCTCGATCCGGTGCTCGACACCCGGACCCGCACCCTGAAGGCCCGCGTGTCGATGGCCAATCCCGAGGGCCTGCTCCGCCCCGACATGCTGGTCCGGGGAGAGGTCCTGGCCCGGCTGGGAGAAGGAGGCGAGTCCCAGGGCGCCGGACTCTCGGGCAAGTGGATCTCCCCCATGCACCCCGAAGTGGTCAAGGAGGGCCCGGGGGTGTGCGACTACTGCGGCATGGCTCTGGTCCCGGCCGAGTCGCTCGGCTACGTGGACGGGGAGCCGGAAGACGCCCCCCTGGTGATCCCCGCCTCGGCTCCGCTGATCACCGGCAGGCGGGCCGTGGTCTACGTCGAGACCGGGCCGGGCGAGTACCAGGGCCGCCAGGTCGAGCTGGGCCCCCGGGCCGACCAGCACTACCTGGTCCACTCCGGACTGGAGGAGGGGGAGCGGGTGGTGGTGCGCGGCAACTTCCGCATCGACAGCGCCCTGCAGATCCAGGCCCGGCCCAGCATGATGGATCCTCCCGCCCCGCCCCTCGGCGCCGACGCGTGGGAATCCCTCCTCTCCCTCTACCTGGAGACCCAGGCGGAACTGGCCGCCGACTCCTTCGCCCTGGGCCCCAGGTGGAGGGAGCTGGAAGGCCTGCCCCCTCGCTGGGAAGCCCTGGCCGGGGCCATGGCGTCCGATGGCCCCGAGGCGGCCCGGGAACCCTTCTCCCGCCTCTCCTCGGCCCTGCTCGAGGAGATCTCGGTCTCGGGGACCCGGGGATCCAGGCTGCGCCACATCCACTGCGAGATGGCCCTGGACGGCCGGGGCGCCTCGTGGCTGCAGGAGGATTCCGGGATCCGCAATCCCTACTACGGCAGCGCCATGCTCGAGTGCGGGACCCTGCGCCAGGCCCTGGACCCCTCTCCATGATCCCGCGGCGCTGGATCGGAGCCTGCCTGGACAACCGTCCGGTGGTCCTCGCCTGCCTTCTGCTGCTCCTGGGCTGGGGCCTGATGGTGGCCCCCTTCGAGTGGGACGGGGGCCTCCTGCCCCGCCATCCGGTCCCTGTGGACGCCTTCCCCGACCTGGGGGAGAACCAGCAGATCGTGTTCACCGAATGGCCGGGCCACTCGCCCCAGGACGTCGAGGACCAGGTCACCTACCCTCTGGCCGCAGCCCTGATGGGCACCGCGGGGGTGGAGACGGTGCGCAGCGTCTCGGCCTTCGGCTTCTCCAGCATCCACCTGGTGTTCAGGGAGGATGTGGACTTCCACTGGTCGCGCACCCGGATCCTGGAGCGGCTGGGCTCCCTGCCCCAGGGCTCCCTGCCCGAGGGGGCCAGGGCCGCACTGGGGCCCGACGCCACCGCCCTGGGGCAGGTCTTCTGGTACACCCTGGAGGGCCGCGACGAGGAGGGGAATCCCGCCGGGGGCTGGAGCCTGGAGGAGCTGCGCTCGATCCAGGACTGGCAGGTGCGGCTGGCCCTGTCGAGGGCCGACGGGGTCAGCGAGGTGGCCTCGGTGGGGGGGCACATCCGGGAGTACCAGATCGACGTCGATCCCGACTTGCTCCAGATCCACGGCCTCTCCCTGGGCCAGGTGATCGACGCCGCCCGGAAGGCCCATCGCGACGTGGGCGCCCGCACCATCGAGGTCAACCGGGTCGAGTACCTGATCCGGGGGCTGGGATTCGTCCGCTCCGTGGAGGACATCCGCCAGGCGGTGATCGGCTTCCGGGACGGGGTTCCGATCCAGATCCGCCACGTGGCCCATGTGGATCTGGGGCCGGCCGTCCGCCGGGGGGCCCTCGACAAGGAGGGGATCGAGGCGGTCGGGGGGGTGGTCACCGCCCGCTACGGGGAGAACCCGCTGGCCACCATACAAAATGTGCGCCGGGAGATCGACCGGATCGCCGCCAGCCTTCCCTCCAAGATCCTGGAGGACGGCACCCGCAGCCAGGTTGCCATCGTCCCCTTCTACGACCGGTCGGTCCTCATCCGCCAGACCCTCGGCACCCTCGACGCCACCCTGGTCCTGCAGATCCTGGTGACCCTGGTGGTGGTGATCCTGATGGTGCGGCACCTGATGGGCTCGCTGCTCGTCTCGGGGCTGCTGCCCCTGGCGGTCCTGGGCAGCTTCGCCGCCATGAAGGGCTTCGGAATCCAGGCCGACATCGTGGCCCTCTCGGGGATCGCCATCGCCATCGGCACCATGGTGGACATGGGGATCGTGCTCTGCGAGAACATCGTCCGGCGGCTCAAGGAGGCCGGACCGGGCGTCCCCGCCCGGAAGACGGTGCTGGAGGCCGCGCAGGAGGTGGCGCCCGCGGTGCTGGTCGGCGCGGCCACCACCGTGGCGAGCTTCCTCCCGGTCTTCGCCCTGACCGAGGCCGAGGGGCGGATGTTCCGCCCCCTGGCCTACACCAAGACCTTCGCCCTGCTGGCCGCGGCCCTTCTGGCGGTCTCCGTGCTTCCGCCCCTGGCCCTGAGCCTCCTGGGCCGGAGCTCCCGGCCGCGCCGCTGGCCGGCGCCCCTCCTCCTGGGCGCAGCGGGCCTCCTGCTGATGGCGCGTTCGCCTGAAGGGCCGCACAGCTGGATCCCCGGGGCGATCCTCCTGACCGGGGGGATCGGCTGCGCGCTGGCTCCCCGGGGCGGCCATGCCCACCTCCCGGTCCTTCTCTGCGCGGTGGTCCTGCTGGCCCAGCTGTGGCTCCCCCTGGGCCCCGAAGGAGGGCTGCTGCCCAACCTCCTGGCCACCGTGCTGCTGATCGGCGCCGTCCTGCTCCCCTTGCTGGGGATCCAGCGCGTCTACCGCCGCCTGCTGGAATGGTGCCTGCAGCACAGGATCGCCGCCCTGCTCCCCGCCCTGCTGCTCCTGGCCGGAGGGGCCCTCGCCTGGCTGGGAGCCGATCGGCTGCTGGGATGGCTGCCCTCCACGCTCCGCTCCCTCCCCCCCTACCAGAAGCTGGCCTCGGCGTTCCCCGGACTGGGCCGGGAGTTCCTTCCCGCCCTCGACGAGGGGGCCTTCCTCTACATGCCCACCACCATGCCCCACGCCTCGATCGGGGAGGCCCTGGACAGCATGCGGCTCCAGAACCTGGCCATAAGCGGCATTCCCGAGGTCTCCCAGGTGGTGGGCAAGGTGGGACGGGCGGCGACTCCCCTGGATCCGGCCCCGGTCTCCATGGTCGAGACCGTGATCAACTACCACCCGGAATTCCTGGAGGGGCCGGACGGAGAGAAGACCCTGTTCGCCCACAGCAGCCGGGAGGACGACCTGTTCCGCGATCCTCAAGGCGATCCGCTGGCCGCGCCCGATGGAAAGCCCTACCGGGTCCGGGGGACCTTCCAGCGCGACTCCTCGGGAGCCCTGGCGCCGGATCCGCGAGGAAGGCCGTTCCGCCTGTGGCGGCCGGCCCTGGATCCGGACCTCAACCCGGATCGCGGCCCCTGGCCCGGGATCCGCACCGAGGACGACATCTGGGAGGCGATCGCCGACGCCGCCCGCATCCCCGGCTCCACCCCGGCCCCCCGTCTCCAGCCCATCGCGGCCCGCATCGTCATGCTGCAGACCGGGCTGCGCTCCCCCTTCGGCATCCGCATTCAGGGCCCGGATCTGGAGAGCATCGAGGAGGCGGCGGTGAAAATGGAGCAGCTGCTGCGCAGGGTTCCCTCGGTGCGGCCGGCGACGGTGGTGGCCGATCGAATGGTGGGAAAGCCGTACCTGGAGATCGGGATCGACCGGGAGGCCATCGCCCAGCACGGGCTGTCGCTCCACCAGGTCCAGGAGGTGATCGAGACCGGCATAGGCGGCAAGCGGATCTTCTCCACCATCGAGGGCCGGGAGCGCTATCCGGTGCGCGTCCGCTACCTGCGCGAGCTGCGCGACCAGATCGAGTCGCTGGCGGAAATACCGGTGGCCACTCCGGCCGGCGCCCGCGTGCCCCTGGGCCAGCTGGCGGAAATCGGCTACCGCAGAGGACCCCAGAGCATCCGCAGCGAGGACACCTTCCTGACCGGATACCTGGTGTTCGACGGGCAGCCCGGCGTGGCCGAGGCGGACGTCGCCGAGGATGTCCAGCGGCACCTGCAGGCCTGGATTGGCCAGGGGGAGCTGGTCCTGCCCCCGTCGGTCGCCTGGTCCCTGGCCGGAAACTACGAGAACCAGATCCGCAGCGAGGCGCGGCTGAGGATCCTGCTCCCCCTGGCACTGCTCGTCATCCTGCTGCTCCTCCACCTCCACTTCCGCTCGTTCTCCTGCACCCTGCTGGTCTTCTCCAGCATCCTGGTCGCCTGGGCCGGCGGCTTCCTCTGCCTCTGGCTCTGGGGACAGCCATGGTTCCTCGACTTCTCGATCCTGGGCGTCCACCTGGGCGATCTGCTCCAGGTCCGGCCCGTCAACCTGAGCGTGGCGGTGTGGATCGGCTTCCTCTCCCTGTTCGGGATCGCCTCGGACAACGGTGTTCTCCTGGCCACCTTCCTGACCTCCCGCCTCCGCAGCGGCGGCGGGGGCGGCATCGCCGGAATCCGCCGCGCCGCCCTCGAGGCCGGCACGCGCCGCATCCGCCCCGCCCTCATGACCACCGCCACCACCCTCATCGCCCTCCTGCCGGTCCTGACCTCCACCGGACGGGGCTCCGAGATCATGATCCCCATGGCCATTCCGATGTTCGGAGGCATGGCCGCCG
The DNA here is from genome assembly GCA_965221075.1 of Limisphaerales bacterium. Lineage (GTDB taxonomy): Bacteria > Verrucomicrobiota > Verrucomicrobiia > Limisphaerales > AAA164-E04 > UBA2970. The sequence continues at coordinate 642,990 of OZ244865.1, read as the reverse complement.
TCACCCTGAGCCTTCTGGCGATACCCGCGATGTTCTGCGCCGAACGGGAGTTCCTACTGCGCACCAAGCTCTCCCCCGGCGCCGCCCGCGCCCTCTCGCTGGGCACCCTCTTCATCGTCCCGATCCTGGCCTGCTCCTGGGGCGAGCTCCAGGAACGACGCAGGCAGGCAGAGCAGGGCCGATAGCCCGGATCCCCCACCATGCCTTCGACTTGACGAGGCCCATGCCGGAGTGACGGGACTCATGGAGCAGACAGACGGTCGCCAGAAAAAGGACAAAAGACTGCAGGAAGCTACTTCGACTATCTCTTGACTGGAAAAGGTCGGACAGACAGACTCCTTCTCTGCCCTGGATCCCGAATCTACTGAACCTGACAGGCAATCGCCATACACGATTGCTGAGTCGAGCGCTTGAGAAGCCTCGCCGCCGCCATTGGAAGGGACGGTGTGGAACCTTTACACGGCTCGCCTGATGGAATGGAAGCGGTAAAGGGAGAGGCTGGGCCCAGAGAGGGATAAAGGCAAGGACTGTACCCAGATGCTTTTCTTATCTCGTCCTGGATCCGCCGGAATGTTCCGTGGTGTGCTGCTCCGAGAAAATGACGCAAAGCCAGGCGCTTCAACGCAGGCATTCGGGTCTGCAGCCGATAACGGTACGCATCTGCACCAAACCGCACGAATGCTTTCGGAAAAGCACGGCCACGCTCTTCGCTGCGATACACTACCTGGACGGCAAGCTGATCCAGCGTCAGGAACGCAGGCACACGCACGTGGAGTGGCTGCGCTTTTCCCAAGCAGATCGACCGCGAACATTCAATGGACTGACAATCCACATCGCCACTGAACACTACTGCATGTCCGTTCGCTGGCGCACGCCAGGCCCGAGATGAATCTCTCCACCCAGAGCTTCGGCGATCGATCAGCCGCCGAGATTGTCGCAATCCAGCTGGATAAATGCTCCTTTCAGCGCTTGGAGCGCATCGTGCACCGCATCCAAGCCCCAAAGCGGATGGCGAGCAAGCGTCGCGGACAGATCGCCCATTCGCTCTTTGGGGCAGAATATAATCTAACATAGTTCCCAGAGCACCGTTATACATTGCGCATGTCGTGATACCACTCGATGCTGCGGCCGGAAGCCACAATGGCCTCTACTGAATAACCTGCATGCTTGCGCTGACTGGACAGCCGTGTATGGCGCTAGCCATGGCAATTTGGCTCCAGAGGCGCAGACAGGCTACACCATATGTTCTGTCTCATTTCCCTGCCCCAAGTGAACCCTATGGGGCAGAGGGCAGTACCTCTGCAGTGGAAAGAGCCAGTGGCCTCCGATCCCCGCTCAATGCTGCGGCTATGCCCAGATCAGCGCTCACCATGCCAATGTATGAAAGAGCTCATCCAACATCTTCGATGCTCTCCGGAATGGTTTCCGCATATCTTTGATTGTAATATTAATGCAATTCTGGTCGAACGCTCTAGATGCCTAAGAATACATGATCTGTGACAGACTTTGACACAGGCACTTGCTAAAAGCCCAAGACAGCAATGCAAATATGGCAAATCCCAGCAAATTGAAAACGTTCTCGAGAAGGCATTCTGCATGGATTGCAGGAATCGCTTTGACATTGATTATCGTGGCAGCCTATATCGTTGCGGTTGCAATGTTTATGGATAGCCATAGCTCAACAGTTTCGTCTACAGCGCCCACCCAGGCGAGTGGATACTCTGGCTTTTCTGTTAAGCCTTCTAGTATACGGCTTGTCAATATTCGCCCAGGAGATGTAGTTAACAGAAAAGTTACAATCAAGCCAGGAAACGACAAAAAGATAAACATAACAAACTGGTCCTCGAACATTAATACTCTGCATCTTACCGTCACAAATCATGCGGATGGCACGTGGCGCGCCGATGTTACATATGTAGCACCGCAAACGTCCTTTGAAGAGCAAGTATTTGGAGGCATCATATTCTATACAGAAGAGCCAGTAGATGAAGATCTTGACATTCAATATCCAGACGGCATGAGTCCGCCTCCGCCACTTTTCAATGTTAGTGTTTCAGGATCAGTCACTCCTGACGCAATTGCGAGCCCGAATGATTTGATTGTATTGAATGATGGCAACAGCGCCAATACATTAAGCTTGCACGTAAAAAGCCTGCGAAAGACGTCTATCATTAAGGCTGCATTCCACGAATCTGGCATTGAAAGAAACATTAGTCATGCATCTAAAGATACTGGAAAAAAGGGGAAGTGGCAAAGCAACCATCACATTCAGATAAACAGTTCCGACATCGAACATATTCAAGAATTCAAGATACACCTGAAAGATATTGATGCAGAAAGCAGCACAAAAACATATTCTGTCACAGTAGGCGTTCAGCGCATTTGACAACAAGATACAGCCAAGAAAAGAGCAATGAATACTGAATATTTCATCCGGGATGATCGCCTCTATTGCTGCGGAAGTTCTGTTCCTGAATTGAGCTGCTTCTCTGAAAACTGCGAACCAGCGTTGTATTAATCAGCATTATGCGCTCTGGACTAGTAATTCTGTAATGGCTACTGACATCTTGGCTGTACAGACATTTCGCATACAATCACGTGGGTTGTTCTTTTATACCAGGCTACTGGGCATTTATAATAATGCAATATGTTCCTAGAAGCCATGCATGTCTTGGTGTTTTGCCTGTGGTTGAGTCTATGCAGCATTGTAGAGTGAATTAGCAGACTTGCGTTTTCAATGAACAGGAAGGCGTTTTTATATTCCAGAAGCAGCGCACTGTATTCTTCCTATTCAAGGATTGCACCGGTAATATCTATTCATCGCCGTTGTAATGAACGCTTTTCATTATGCTACAGAAGGTTTCCACGCTTTGACAATTTGGAACGGACTATGACAGTTTCAAGAAAGTATGCAGTTATTTACAATACTGTTTGTGCAGCACTGTGTTCTATTGTCATTGCATACTGTCCTACTGTTGCATCGCAAGAACACGACACCGCGCAAGCAGTTCCAAATGCCATTTCGTTGCTAAAAGCTGTATTGAATAATCGCTTAAGTACTCCTCCATCTTCAGTTAAGATAAAACATGTGCATTTCTTATATTACGGTGAATTACATGCCGATAGTATCACGCAAAACTCGTTCACGAATGTATGGTCTGTAGATTTCGACGGTGAACTTAGGCGTGTAGTTTTTAACAACGACGAATCAGTTCAAGGCATTTTCAATGGTGGATCTGTAAGAAAAGGAGCCTTCAACGGTGACTACGCAATTGAATATTTTCAGGATTGGGGCCGACTCAACAGCAGCTTTGTAAGGCTTGGGCACATTAAAAGCGTGAACAGAGATTTGTTTTTTGCCGATTTGAGGCTGCTTGGCATGAGTTCATCTCTAGACCGCGTAAGCTCTTTCCCAATAAAATATATTGGCAGTTTGAACACGAATGACTTTTCGGCTGAAAACAAGGGGCTTGTCATGTTGGACAATAGGCCTGCATGGCATGTGAATCTTCGGCGAAAATCCGACAACTATACCGAAAATTATTGGATTTCAAAAGAAGGCGAATACCGTTTTTTAAAAATGACACGTGATATCGATGACATGAGAACAACCGAACGTTGGGATATCTGTCATTCTCATACTGTATTTGAATACGATTATTCAGAGTATCCGTGGCTTTTCAGTAAAGTTGTTCATTCCACACCATGGTCGGAAGACACCATATTTGTTTTGAACGCTGAGAAAGTTCCAGGAGGATTCCCTGAAGAACACTGGAATATTGAAAACATGGGACTGCCGGTCGGGATCAAAATCAGTGACGAACGATCCGGCAATTCATTTGGGAGGTATTGGGACGGTGAAACGGTTTCAAAAGAATTCGTATTTCCCGGAGAGACAACAAGCAACAAGCAAAAAACAACAAGCAAAAAACAGACGTATTTTATTGCGGCAGCTGTTTCGATTGTGGTGCTGCCAATCGTATTTTTTACGACCAGGCTTGTATTAAAAAAAGCCAAGGCTTTGTAATACACTCTGGTGCCAAGCTGCTCAATTGTGCCAGATTCCGTGAGTTCTGGCTGGCTTCTATCACGCTAGTATTGGATTCCTCTGCCATTGCCCAATGCCAAATCGTGGCTAATAACTTCTTGTGGCATTTTTTCTTCATGGATTAATTGATCGGCTGGTTGATTGCAATTCTTTGACCCAATGTTCATCTGCAACCAGGTTGCAGAACCTTTGCTTTTGGCTTTGAGTTGGACGGAACCGCTTGTGCATATTGGGAGCATATCTAAGGAATGTGCCCGTGTGAGTCAAGCGCCCTAGAATCCTTGCCGAGGCGTTTCTCGTTTCGACTGGTATGGGCAATCCGAATCCGGGATTGAGTCACCGTCACCTCGTTTCCAAGCACGCAGCCCCATTTCTCGGATCCCTTGCTTTACGCCAGGATCGGAGAAGCCCGCTTGTTGCGGGATTTGATCGCCTGGTAAGAGAAGCGCCGCTACGTTCCAGATCACGGTGAGTCATCCGATCTCGCCCACCACCAGGACTGCGGGTCGGACGAGGCCACTTGGCCGATGAGCCTGCCTGCCAGCGGATCGGGCTTGGGGTCAACCGCTCGACCAGACTGGAGCACATGACGCAACAGACCAATCGGCCTTCTTCGGCCCCTGCGATGGCCAAGCTTATCACCAGGCGAGTGTTTCCGACTCCCTGAGGCCCATGAAGGCGATGTTCTACGAACTTCCCACGGATCCGAGATCGTACAGACTATCGGCCTGTTCGTGCCGAATGCTCGGTAGAATGACGAAAAACGAACTATTCCAGCGTCTGGCCACAGGCAGCCGTGAATCAAGCATTGTGGTGAAGAGACTCCGTTTGTTTCGGAGGGCGATCTGCTCGTCGAGCAGCTCCTCGATGCTCTGCGTTGGCAGTCGCAGCTCCCCTGTCAATCCTAGCCATAATCCCGTCAATTCGCGTCCAGGAATCCGGGCATCTGCATTCAGACAAGCATCCATCAGGACCCGATCACCCCACCCCATCGCCTTCTTCACTGTACTTTTTTTTAGCGTCGGTCCGCAGGGACGCCGTTCCATCTCGAGGGCTGCCAGTAGATGATGTGCCGCCTCGGCCCTTTCTCTTTCCTTCAGAACCGTCCCAGGAGCTCCCAGAAGCCTGTATGGCCTGCAGCCAGGAGATGCAGGCCATACCGCTCGGCTCGCTCGAATCGGTCTCCAGGGCTCTCTCCCCAGTCGTCCCGTGCACCCGTACATTCGCCGTGTCTTCCAGTCGGCGGGCCGCCTGCTCGTTGAGGTCTTCGTCGTTGAGGAACTTGCGTCCGTAGCAGAAGCACTCGCTGAGGTAGCGGATCAATCGCTCCACCTTGCCATTGGCGGGCACGGTAGGGGACGGTACGACCGTGCAGCAAATCGCCAGTGCGACGAGAAACGCAGGATCTCACCGTTGAGCGTCAGCCTTCCCCCGTCGGTCCAACGGTCCGAAACTACCATCGAGCGCATCTGGTCTAACAGCATCTCCCTGGGAATGCCTCCGTAGTAGCCGGAGGCACTCTCCAGGCCATCGAAGATCGACTCCATTGTCTGCCGCCGATGGAACTACAGACAGAGTAGCCTCGATACTACGAACACCACCACCAGTGCATGCCAGTGTCCCCAATCCATGCCAAACGACGCGAAGTCCATCTGGTCCAGCCTTCCTGCCGACGTGTCGAAACGGACCACCTCCCCGGCCTCTCCGTGTGGCTTGATCCCACGCATATGGTCGCACACTCGACCATACCCGCCCTGGTATCCGTTCTTCCGGCGTTCCGGATCTCGTCGTGCAAGCGCCTTGCGCTCAGTTCTGCATGCGTTGCCAATCGCTTCTCGATTGATCCCCTTGCACGCATTCAGCTTGTGCGCCAGCAGCAGCCTCGTTTCGTACACTGTCGCCGCTCCAGGCCCCCGCCCGGCTTGCCGCCTTCGATCCTTTTTGGATTGTCCGCCTGTCGGCCCCCAGCTGTCTCGCCACCTCCGCCTTCGTCATTGCCTGCTCCAGGTATTCGTTGGCCTCCGATCTCGTCACCCTCGCGTGCATAAGTTTCCTCTCTCCTTCACAGTCCGCATGCCTCAGGGATCGAGCGATCCACACCTCTTCGCAACCTGAAATGAGATAATCTTGTGTTGACCGTGGGCGAACTTTTCGGACTTCGCCAGCACCAGCCCATGTGCAGCCAACTGGAGGAGGGGGGCATAGGAACATCGAAGTTCTCCTGGTGGCCCGGGAGCCAGGGATGTCCGGCCGGACGAGGTTCCCGGTTTCCGATCAGTTCGAGAATGGGCTTGCACCGGGAGGCCGGGCGTCTGTAGAGTTTCCCCCCCTGTCGCCCGACAGGGCCCCATGCGTCGCGCTAGAAACCAGAAGACCCGCAAGTCGGTCGCCAAGCGGTTCAAGGTCACCGCTTCCGGCAAGGTGATCCGCAACCGGTCCGGCAAGCGGCACCTGCTCAGCTGCAAGAGCCCCAAGCGGCGCCGCCGCCTGGGAACGGCCGCGGTCCTGGATCGGGCCGACGAGGGACGGATCTTCGCCAGCCTGCCCTTCTCCAGGCGCAAGCCCTCCAGGAGCCAGCGGCAGGCGTCCCCGCCCGCAGCCCGATGAGAGTCACCAACTCGCCAGCCTCGCGCCGACGCCGCAAGCGCACCATCCTGGCCGCCAAGGGCTTCCGGTTCCGCCGCTCCAAGCTCTACCGGTACGCCAAGGACGCCCTGGATCACGGCCGCCAGTACGCCTACCGGGACCGCAAGAACCGCAAGCGCGAGTTCCGGGCCCTGTGGCAGATCCGGATCAACGCCGCGGCCCGGGAGGCAGGGATCACCTACAGCCGGCTGATGGAGGGCGTCAAGGCGGCCAACATCGCCATCAACCGCAAGATGCTGGCCCACCTGGCGGCCACCGACCCGGCCGCCTTCGGCGAGGTCGTCTCCCATTCCCGCAAGGCCCTCGAGGCCAAGGCGGCGTCCCTTTCCGGCGACTGATCCCGGCGGTCCCTCCCGGACCCCATGGACCGAAGCGAGGAAGCGCCTTCCCCCTCCCTGCAGGACCTCCAGGACGAGGCCGGGGAACGGATCGGGAAGGCGGAGGATCTGGCCGCTCTCCAGGCGATCCGGGTCGAGTACCTGGGCTCCCGCGGCCCGGTGACCTCGCTGCTCAAGGGGCTGGGATCCCTGCCCAGGGAGGAACGCCCCGAGGCCGGCCGTAGCATCCATCGGACCAAGGCGCTCCTCGAGGAGCGCCTGGCCGAGCGGCAGCGGGCCCTGGAGATCGCCGCCAGCCGCCCACGGCGGCGCACCGACTTCAGCCTTCCCGGCCGGCGTCCGGCGCAGGGCGCCCTACATCCGCTGGTCCAGGCTACCGAGGAGATCGTCCAGTGCTTCCGCAGGCTGGGCTTCGCGGTGGCCACCGGGCCCGAGATCGAGGACGAGCGCCACTGCTTCGACGCCCTCAACACCCCGCCGGACCATCCGGCCAGGGACGCCCAGGACACCTTCTACCTGAAGGACGGCCAGGGAGCGCTGCTGCGCACCCACACCTCCAGCGTGCAGATCCGCACCCTCGAGAAGCAGCCTCCGCCGGTCCGGATCGTGGTTCCGGGAAGGGTCTACCGGCGAGATTCCTCCGACGCCACCCACAATCCCACCTTCCACCAGATCGAGGGGCTCCATGTGGACAAGGGCGTCACCATGGGGGACCTGAAGGGCACCGTGGACCATGTCTTCCGGGAGCTGCTGGGCCACGAGGTCCGGCTGCGCTTCCGCCCCCACTACTTCTCCTACACCGAGCCCAGCATGGAGATCGACTTCTCCAGCCCCCTGACCCGGAAGATGGGCCGGGAGTGGCTGGAGATCGCCGGCTGCGGAATGGTGCACCCCAAGGTCTTCGAGAACGTCGGCCTGGATCCCGAGGTCTGGACCGGATGGGCCTTCGGCTTCGGGATCGAGCGGATCGCCATGATCCGGTTCGGGATCGGGGACATCCGCCTGTTCTACGAGAACGACCTGCGCTTCCTGCGCCAGTTCGCCCCCTCTCCGGAATGAGGATCACCTACCGGTGGCTCAGGGACTACGTCGACTTCGAGTGGTCCCCCGAGGAACTCGAGGATCGCCTCACCATGCTGGGCCTGGAGGTCGAGGGCGTGGAGGCGACCGGCGGAGCCTACGACGGGGTGGTGGTGGCCGAGGTGCTCTCCCGGGATCCCCATCCCAACGCCGACCGGCTGTCGGTCTGCCGGGTCGACGACGGCAGCGGCACGCGCCAGATCGTCTGCGGCGCCACCAACTTCGGGCCCGGCGACCGGGTGCCGCTGATCCTTCCGGGCCACTCCCTGCCATCCCGGGGAGAGGACAAGCCCCTGGAGATCAGGAAGGGGAAGCTGAGGGGGGTGGTCTCCGAGGGGATGATGTGCTCGGGCCGGGAGCTGGGCCTGGGCGAGGATGCCGAGGGGCTCATGATCCTGGAGAGGGAGGCCCGGTCCGGCACTCCGCTCTCCGCCTACCTGGGCGAGGAGGAGGAGGACTGGGTCTACGACCTGGAAGTGACTCCCAACCGGCCCGACTGGAACGGCGTCGTCGGCATCGCCCGGGAGGTCTCGGCCCTGGCCCGGACCCCCCTGCGGATCCCCGAACCCGCCCTCCAGGAGTCGGGGAGCCCCGCCGCCGAGAGCGTCCGGGTGCGGATCGAGGACCACCGGCTGTGCCCGCGCTACGCCGCGCGGCTGCTCAGCCAGGTGTCCGTCGGCCCCTCCCCCGCGTCCCTGCGGCGGCTGCTGGAGAAGATCGGGATCCGCAGCATCAACAACGTGGTGGACATCTCCAACTTCGTGATGATGGAGTCGGGGCAGCCGCTCCACTCCTTCGACTTCCGGCTGCTGGCCCGCAGCGCCGACGGGAAGGTCGAGGTGATCGTGCGGGGAGCGGCCCCGGAGGAGCCCTTCACCGGCCTGGACGGCCAGGAGCGCCGGCTTCCCGGCAACGCGGTGGTCATCGCCGACTCCGAGAAGGCGGTGGCCCTGGGAGGTATCATGGGAGGGGGCAACTCCGAGATCGGTGAGGATACCCGGGAGGTGCTCCTGGAGAGCGCATGCTTCTCTCCCCGGAGCATCCGCAGTACCTCTCGACGCCTGGGGCTCCGCACCGACGCCTCCTACCGCTACGAGCGGGGCGTGGAGGTGGAGATCGCCGGCTGGGCCAGCCGCCGCGCCGCCGGGCTGATCTGCGAGCACGCCGGAGCGTCGCTCCACCCTGGCTGCGTCGACGCCCGGGAGGGGCCTTTCGTCCCGATCCGCGTACCCCTGCGCTTCGAGCGGACCTGCAGGCTTCTGGGAGCGGAGATCCCGGCGTCCGACCAGATCGCCTTCCTGGAGCGCCTGGGGCTCGAGCCCCTGGATCGCGGCGGGAAGGACAGCTGCCGGTTCGCGATCCCCTCCTTCCGCAAGGATCTGCAGAGGGAGGCGGACCTGATCGAGGAGGTGGCCCGCATCTACGGAGTGGACCGGATCGAGGCCACCCCTCCCAGGGGAGGGATCGGCGCCCACGAGCACGACCCGGTGCACGACGCCCTGGGACGGATCCGGAACCTTCTGGCCGGCATGGGTCTCTTCGAGATCCAGGCCCAGACGCTGATCAGCGGGGACGCCCCGGGAATCCCGCAGGACGCGGAGAAGGTGGCCCTGGCCAATCCCCTGAGCGCCGAGATGGACATCCTGCGACCCAGCCTGCTGCCGGGCCTTCTGGAAGCGCTCCGGCACAACGCCCACCAGGGGACACACGACGCCGCCCTCTTCGAGATCGGGACCGCCTTCCGGATCCGGGAGGGGAAGCGGCGCGAGGAGCAGCGGCTGGCCCTGGCGCTGACCGGAAGCCGCCATCCCCAGTCCTGGTCGCAGGATTCAGGGCAGGAGGACTTCGACGCCTTCGACCTGAAGGGGCGGATGGAGATCCTGCTCGAGGCGACGGGCGTGGGAGGCGTGCGCTGGGAGAGCCTCCCGGAGCCCGATCCCCTCTTCGTCGAGGAATGCCTCCTGAAGGTGGGCCGGAGGATCCTCGGGCGCCTCGGCATCCTGAATCCCGTCCTGGCCCGGGACCTCGACCTGAGGAAGCCGGTCTTCCTGGCCGAGCTTGAATGCGGGCCCCTCCTTCGCCCCGGGAAGCAGGGAGGGAAGCACCGCCCCCTGCCCCAGTTCCCCTCCATCCGCCGCGACCTGGCCCTTCTGGTCGGGGAGGAGGTTCCGCACCAGAGGGTGCTGGACGTGGTCCGCAAGGCCCGGTGCCCCCAGCTGCAGACGGTGCGGCTCTTCGACGTCTTCCGCGGAAAGGGCATCCCCGAGGGACGCAAGAGCCTGGCCTACGCCTTCATCTACCGGGACCGGGAGCGGACGCTCACCGACGAGGAAGTGTCCCGGATCCACTCCCCCCTGGCCGAGACCCTGAAGCGGGAGCTAGGCGCCTCGATCCGCTAGCGGCGCCTGCGGTATCCGGCCCGCAGCACCGGGATCCCCTGGTCCCGGAAGCGGGCCTCGAACTCGGTGCGGCATTCGTCCAGCCCCGGCAGCCCCTCCCCGGCCTCGAAGCCTCCGTCGGCCTCGAAGGCGCTCTGCATCTCCTTGAAGTAGGGAGCGTCGTCGGTCCGCAGGAACACCCGCCCATCCGGCGCCAGGGCCCTCCCCAGGCTCGCCACGAAGCGGGGCTGGACCAGCCGGCGGCGGCTGTGCCGCCGCTTGGGCCACGGATCGGGGAAGTATATGTGGAAGGCCTGGACCGAGCGCAGCGGCAGGAGGCGCTCGACCAGGTAGGAGGCCTCGACGCGGATCAGCCTGAGGTTGTCCAACCCCAGCCGGAAGAACTTCCGGTCCATCTTCCTGATCCGCCCCAGCATCCGCTCCACCCCCAGGAAGTTCCTGCCGGGATGGCGGCCGGCCCACTGGGCCAGGAAGGCCCCGCTGCCGCTGCCGATCTCGACCTCCACCGGGGCCGGGGAGCCGAAGAGCCCTTCCAGGGAGAGCCTCTCCAGCCAGGAGTCCGGCACGTGGATCCGGGATCCCTCCCCGAGCGGCTCGATCCTTCTCATCGGGCAGGGAGGGGAGGGCCCTCAGGCCTCCCCGGGCTCTTCGAGCCGCCAGAGGGCCATCCACTCCAGGCCCTTGCGGTGCGGCCAGGACCGGGGCTCCCACTGCCGCTCCAGCCGGAAGCGGGGTGAGAACCGGTCCAGCACCTCCTCCCGCGTGGCGCCGAAGGGAGGCCCCCCCTCCTCCTGCAGAAGGTAGTAGTTGGCCAGGTAGATCCCTCCGGGAAGCAGCCAGCGGACCACGGCCTCGGCGTAGCGGCTCCGCTCCTCGGGCCGGATGGCGCAGTAGAGGGTGTGCTCGAAGACCAGCTCGAAGCCCCGCCCGGGCTCGTCCTCCAGGAAGTCGCCCACCCGGAACTCCCCCCCGCCATCCCGGGATCCCTCCCGGGCCCAGCCCACCGCGGTGGGGGAGATGTCCAGCCCGGTTGCCTGGTAGCCGTGGCGGGCGAAGCAGCGGACGTCGTGGCCCAGGCCGCAGCCGGGAACGCAGACGGTGGAGACCTGGGGAGGGGTCTCCCGGAGGAAGTCCTCCAGTCCCGGCGAGGCCTCGCCGTGGTTCCAGGGATGGTCCCCGCTGCGGTAGCGGGCGTCCCAGTCGGTCGGCCCGGTCATGCAAGCGAGGGGTCCTGCCAGACCACCTCCCCTTCCACCAGGGTCATCAGGCAGACTCCCTTCAGGTTCCATCCCAGGAAGGGGGAGTTCTTCCCCTTGCTGAGGGTGCGGTCGAAGATCCGCTCCCGGTCGGGATCGAAGACCACCACGTCGGCCGGCTGGCCGGCGGCCAGGTGGCCCCGGTCCAGGCCGAGCATGCGGCTGGGAGCGCAGGAGAGGGCTGCGACCAGTCCGCTCAGGGAGAGGCGCCCGGGATGGTAGAGGGCCATCAGGCCCAGCGACAGGGTGGTCTCCAGGCCGGTGACGCCGAAGGGGGCGGCGTCGAACTCGACCTCCTTCTCGTAGTCGGAATGGGGGGAGTGGTCGCTGTAGATCATCTCCAGGGTGCCGTCGCCGAGCCCCTCGGCGACGGCCTCGGCGTCGGCGGCCGAGCGCAGGGGGGGGCTGGTCTTGAAGCGGGTGTCGTAGGAGAACCACTCGGGCAGATCCCCGCAGGCCTCCCTCCACCGGCGGCCATCCTCCTGGCCGTAGGCCCGGCTGCCGGCCAGGGCGGCGTCGGTGAGGATCAGGTAGTGGGGGCAGGTGCCTCCGCTGACCGGCGCTCCCCGCTCCCTGGCCTCCCTCAGCAGGCGGACGCTGCCCTCGGTGCTGATGTTGAGGCAGTGCACATGGGTGCCGGTCAGCTCCGCCAGCTGGATGTTGCGCCCCACCATGATCTCCTCGGCCGAGGAGGGCCAGGCGGGCAGGCCCAGCACCAGGTTCCAGTACCCCTCGTGCATCAGCCCCTCCTTGGCCAGATCCCGGTCGCAGCAGTGGCCCAGCACCGGGAGGCCGAACATGCGGGCGTACTCCAGGGCGCGGCGCATGACCTCGCTGTTCTGGGTGCCGTGCCCCGAGTCGGAGATGGCCACCACCCCCGCCCTGCTCAGGGAGCCGGCCGGCGCCAGCTCCTCGCCGGCCAGCCCGCGGGTGATGGCCCCCGCGATCTCGATGCGTATGCGGGAGCCTTCTGCGACCCGGTCCCGGATCAGGGCCACCGTGCCCGCCGTGTCGATCACCGGCCGTGTGTCGGGCATGCACACCACGGTGGTGAAGCCCCCCCGGGCCGCGGCCTCGCTGCCGCTGCCGATGGTCTCTCGGGCCACCTGGCCCGGCTCGCCGAAGTGCACGTGGGCATCCACCAGGCCCGGCGCAACCACCAGCCCCCGGCAGTCGATCTCGCGCACCGGCATGGAGGGCTCCAGCCCCCTTCCCACCGCCTCCACCCTGCCCTCGCGCACGAGCAGATCGCACTGGGAGTCGATCTCGTTGGCCGGATCCACCAGGCGCCCTCCCCTGAGAAGGAGGTCTTTCACAGCACGGCGATATCCAACACCGGATTGACAGGGCCCTCGGACGGCGCCAGCCTGGGAGCCCCGCTGCGGGTGTTGCTTAGTGGTAAAGCTCCAGCCTTCCAAGCTGGCGACGAGGGTTCGATTCCCTCCACCCGCTCCACTTCCCCGCCGCTCATCGGCGGCTCCGCTTGAAGCCGAGGAGCTGGGGCTGCTCGACGAGCGTCTTCTCCACGTTGCCGGCGTCCACGATCAGCGTCTTCCCCTGCCGCGAGAAGACCGCAGCGGCGATCCTCCCGCTCCGGAAGGCCTCGGCCGCCTTGCCGGGAGCGCCCAGGAAGCGCAGGTCCGGTTCGAGCAGGGCGAAGCGGACTCCCCCCTCCCCCCGCCACAGCCCGAGGCTGCCGATCCCCGCGGGCAGGCCCACCAGGCTCACCCATAGGGAGCAGTCGGGATGCTGCACGGCTATCCGCTCCAGCGATCCGGCCTCCATGAGGTAGCTCAGGGGCGTAGTGGTGTCGGGAATGGGAGCCCTGCCCGGATCGTCCCGGAACTCGGGCCGGATGTCGGGATGGACGATCTCGATCCGGGTACCAGGGGGGAAGCCCTTGCGCAGCCCCTCGATGCCGGCCTTCTCGAAGGCGAGGATGGAACCCCCGGCGGCCTCGGCGTAGGGATTGGAGAGGACCACCACGCATCCCCCGGGGTCGTTCTGGGCAGCGACATGCGCGGCCAGGGCCCGCAGGGCCTCGGTCCGATCCCCTCTGGCCTCCCTCTTCTCGAAGTCGATCAGCGGGAACTGGCGCAGCAGCAGCGCCGCGGCCGCCAGGAGCAGTCCTCCGGCCAGCCAGGGCCTGAACCGGTTCATTACTCGAAGTATCCAGCCTTGGTGTCCTGGCCGTGCAGCGCGTCGATCCCGAAACGGTCGGCCAGCTCGTAGGGGCCGAAGGCGCTCACATGGCCGTCGGGAAACCAGCAGAGCGCCTTTCCGTTGTGGCGGGCGTGAACCTCGTCCTCCTTGGCCTTCTCGAAGAAGTGGAACTGGGTGGCCTCCCTCCCCCGCCTTCCCTGGCTGGTGGTATCGACCAGATGGGTGTACTCGGTGGGATTCTGCACGCTGTGCAGGTTGACCAGGCTGACGTTGCCCAGATTCCCCCGCTCGACCACGGCCTCGGCGGGAGGATCCCTCCACACGCCGTAGGTTTCGTACCAGTCGTGGAAGACGCGTGGGGGATAGGAGGGGCAGACGAACACGTCGCTGGGTTCGCCGCTCTGGAATTCTCCCACCTTTTCGCCCCAGCTGAAGTTGGTGTCGAGCAGATCGTCGATGGGCACCAGCCCGTCGTAGGCATCCGCGTAGAAGATGGTGTAGAGCCCCACCTGCTTGAGGTTGCTGAGGCATTTCGCCTGCTTGGCCTTCTCCTTCGCCTTGGCCAGCGCAGGCAGCAGCATCCCGGCCAGGATGCCGATTATCGCGATCACCACCAGCAGTTCGATCAGGGTGAAGGCTCCGGCCCCGGCCCGGACGGCGGCACAGGGATGTCCCCGCTGGTTCATGCCCCCATGCTAGGCGGCAGAGGTGGAAAGTCAAACTCGGCGCTGTCCCTCTCTCCGGGCCGCCACCGCGACGGCCTTCGGCTTCTCGACCTCTTCCGGATCCGGTGATTCTCCGTTGATCGTGGGCCACCCAGCCGGGGAACCGTCGTTGGTTCACGGATCGGGCAAGGACCTCTTCCCATGCAGCCGGCCGAACAGAGGAGGCAGGGAGACCTCGCTGGCCCTGCGGTCCGGATCCCAGCAATCGCCCAGTCCCAGGGCCTTCAAAGGCCGGGCCGTCCTGTCCAAACCTCCCGCACACGCTCTGCCTGGATCTCCGCCATCCGAGCCGCCGGGAGTTTATTTGACTGGCTCGTCCCGGACTGGAGTCCGGCAGGCATCAGACACCATCTACATCTTTGACAGTCAGCTACTTGGCATCCATAGAGTTTTCTTGACTGCCTATTGGTTCCAGTCCCTTCGACATGTCGACGGTACCCCGCTGTCCCCTGCGGGAAGCGGTAGGGAGTCAGGCCTGCTCAGTCCGGATCATCGACACCAGAACCGCCTGAGGGTTTATTTGACTGGTTCGTCCCGGACTGGAGGCTGGAAGGCGGTTAAAAGCATTGATATCACTGGCAGTCAACAACTTGACATCCATGAAGTTTTCTTGACTGGCTCTTGACTCCGGTTTCGTCGGGGTGCCAGCGGTAAACCGCAGTCCCCTGCGGGCGGAAGGAGAATCAGTCTTGCGCAGCCCGGATTCATCGACACCAGAACCGCCATAAGTTTTATTTGACTGGTTCGTCCCGGACTGGGGGCCGGGAAGCAATTGCAAACACTTATATCCCTGACAGCCAAACACTTGGCATCCATATGCTTTTCTTGACTGTTTCCGATAGAACGGTGGGTATCGAGCCTGGGCCCACTTCGCCTTCTGGATTCCGGGAAGGAAGCTCGGCTGCAGCGAGCCTGGAGCTCTTGCAGGAAACACCAGATTGCGAGGGACCGCCGTCTCTTTCGGCTTCGGATCCGCGGGGCCCCAAGGTAGCGTTCCGGAGGCGTGGCGAACAGACTGGCCGATTCCCGGAAACCTCAGGGGGGAAGCACGAGGATGGACGGTGGAGGCACCCCCACGTCTCTTCCCCGGGGCGAGCCATGCGTCCAGCTAGGGGCGCACCTCCAGCATGAGCACCGTCCCCTTCTCCCGTGGAGACGGCAGGAAAGGCGGGAACCGTAAGAAGGCTCCCACCTCTTAGAAGCAGGAGACAACCATGGACAGCGATGTCGACCTTGTCCGGTCCCTGTGCCGGCATGGCCGCGAAACCGAATGGGTGGAGTTCAAGTGTGGCAACAAAGATCCTAAAGCCATGGCTCGCAACTTCTCCGCTCTCGCCAATTCAGCGGCGTTGAATGGCAAGCCCCACGGATACCTTCTGTGGGGCGTGGAGGACGGCACCGGAAAGCTTGTCGGCACGACATTCGATCCCGAGAGGTCAAAGGGAGAGGGCAGCCAACCGCTGGAATCCTGGCTCTTGCAGCAGCTGCATCCAAAGATCGACTTCCAGTTCCGCTCGGCGATGGTGGAGGGAAAGCGGATCGTCATTGCGGAGATTCCCTGCGCTTCCGGAGAGCCTGTTCGAGCGGGAAGCGAGAAGTATGTGCGCGTCGGGGCGACAACAAGATCACTGCACGATTACCCGGAGCGCGAGCGGAAGCTGTGGCTTTCATTCGATCGGACTCAGTTCGAGAAAAGGATGGCGCTCGAGGGACTGAACTCCGAGGAGGTGCTCGATCTGCTCGACTACAATGCTTATTTCGACCTGCTGAAGCGTCCCGTTCTTCCCGATCGCAACCAGATTGTCAGGATCCTGTCCAGCGAAGGGCTGATCTGCCTCAACGATTCCGGACGCTGGGATATCCCCAATCTGGGCGCCGTCCTGCTGGCCAGGAAACTGCGGGACTTCCCCGACATTGATCTGAAGGCCGTGCGGGTGATCCGGTACCCCGGCAAGGACAGGCTCGAGACCACTCGTGAACAGGTTGGAACACGGGGATACGCTTCGGGCTTCGAAGACCTTATCGGCTTCATCGTAGCCGCGTTGCCGGGCAGCAGGGAAGTGATCGAGGGAGGCCTGCGCCGCGATGTCCGCATGCTCCCCGAGGTGGCCATCCGGGAGCTTGTCGCCAATATGCTCGTCCACCAGGACTTCGCCATTCGGGGGGCCGGACCGATGGTGGAGATCTTCGCCGATCGCGTCGAGTTCACCAATCCAGGACAGCCCCTGATCGATGTCGACCGCTTCTTGGACGATCCTCCTTCTTCCCGCAACGAACGCATGTCCTCCCTGATGCACCGGTTCGGCATCTGCGAGAGACGAGGCAGCGGAATCGACAAGGCGGTGGCCGCCATCGAGCGCGAAGCGTTGCCCGCTCCGCTGTTCGAGTCGCCCTCCAGATCGACGCGCACGACGCTGTACGGCAGAAAAAGCCTCAAGGACATGTCCCGGAGCGAAACTTCGAGGGCGATCTACCTTCACGCGTGCTTGCAGCACCAGACGGGGAAAAGGACCACCAACGCGTCGATCCGGGAGCGGTTCGGGATCGCAAGGAACAACGCAGCCCAGGTTTCCCGAATGATCAGGAAGGCGATCGACGAGGGCCGGATCGCTAACGCCAACGCTGGATCGGGCTCTCGCAACCGCTGCTATGTGCCGTACTGGGCTGACCGGGCAGACAAGCCGGAGCGGCCCCCGCCCGGCTGAAGCAGCGGCGGATCCGGGCCATCGTCCTCCGGAGGAGGGGGCAAGGAGTCAAGGCCCGGAGAAGGAGCCACCAAGGAAGGCCGGTTCGAGGAGGGACAGGAGCCACTGGGGCCAGAGTCCGGTGGCGACGATCAGGAAGACGGCCAGCAGGGCCGCCAGGGTCTCCCGCGGGCCGAGGTCGGCTAGACGCTCCCAACGCTGGGAGGGAGGGCCGGAGAAGATCCTGCCGAACGCCGTCAGGGCGAAGGCCGCGGTGAGGAGCAGCCCCAGGGTGGAGAGGGCCGCGGCCCAGGGGACGGAGGCGAAGACCCCCCTGAAGATCAGGAACTCGCCGATGAACAGGCTGAGGCCCGGCAGGCCCAGGGTGGCGAAGAGGGCCACTCCGGCGAAGGCCGCCATGCGGGGCAGCGTGAAGCGCAGCCCGCCGTAGTCTCCGATCCTCGGCTCGATCCCGGTCCGCCTCTCCAGGCGCCAGAGGAGGAAGAAGAGCAGGCAGACGACGATCCCGTGGTTGAAGAGCTGCAGGCCCGTACCGCTCAGGGCCGCGATCGCCACCGCCCGGTCTTCTCCCTCCCAGCACACGTAGGCGAGGACTCCCAGGAAGCAGTAGCCCAGGTGGTTGATCGAGGAGTAGGCCACCATGGAGCGCAGCCCGCTGGAGGCGCAGGCCAGGATCGCCGGCACGACCACCGAGAGGACGGTCAGGGCCAGGAGGGGGAGGGCCAGATCCTGCATCGGCTGGGGAAAGATGGGGAGCAGGAGGCGGAGCAGGGCGTAGATACCCATCTTCGAAAGCAGGCCCGAGAGGATCATGGCCGCCGGCGCGGGGGCCCGGGCGTAGGTCATGGGCTGCCAGGAATGCAGGGGCCAGAGGGGCGCCTTGACCGCCACCCCCAGGAAGGCGAGGAGGAAGAGCAGCCGCATCGCCCCCTGGCCGCCGCTCTCCTCCCCCAGGGCCTGGGCCAGCTGCTGGGGCAGCTCCTCGCGGCCATCGGCCAGGCTGACGAAGTCGAGGGTGCCGGCGGCCGCGAGCAGGCCCAGGAAGCCGAGCAGCAGCCCGAGGCTTCCCAGGAAGGTGTACAGGAAGAAGAGCATGGAGGCCTTCCTCTGCTCCCTGCCGCCATCGAAGCGGATCAGGAAGAAGGCGGGGATCAGGCACAGCTCCCAGAAGAGGAACCAGGGGAAGAAGTTCACCGAGAGGAAGACGCCGCTGACGCTGGCCTGGAGCAGGAGCGCCAGCCCGCAGAACCGCGGCAGGGCCGATCCCATCTCCCTTCCCATGGCCAGGGCCCAGGGAACCACCAGTCCCGAGAGGAGCAGGAGCGAGAGGGAGAGCCCGTCCACTCCTACCGCGAACTCCGCTCCGATGGCGGCGATCCAGGGATGGCGCTCCACCACCAGCCGGCCGTCGCCGTGCTCCAGCCACAGGAAGGAGGCCGCGGCTCCCAGCATCAGGGGCAGCGAAGCGAGAACGAGCGCGCTACGCAGGGCGAGGGCGGGCCCGAGGCGGGGGCCCAGGCTCCAGATCAGGACGCCTCCCGCGGCCGGCAGCCCCAGGAGGAGGAGGGCCATGAGGGTGACGGGATGCTCGCTCACGAGCCGCCCAGCCAGAGGATCAGCCACAGGGCCAGGGCCATGGCCAGGAAGCTGCAGACCAGGTAGGACTGGACGCGGCCGTTGCGCAGGCCGGCGAGCATGGCGCCGCTCCACTGGAAGGAGCGGCAGATCCCACGCAGTCCCTGCCCGATGCCCCGCTCGTCCAGGAAGCCGGTACACCGCCCGGCCCGGCCCAGCCCCCGGGCCAGGGGCTCGACCGCCCGGACGAGGAGCGCCCTTTCGAGCCTGGACAGGAGGGCGCCCGCGGCGACCGACGCCCATGCCGCCGCAGTGTGGAGGTACTCGAAGAGGAACTGCCGGCGGATCAGGAAGCGGAGGGTGGGCCACCTGTCCAGGACGGCCGGAGCCCTGCGCGCCCGGTAGAGGAACCAGCCCAGGGCGATCCCCGAGAGCGAGGCCAGGGAGCTGAGGGCGAGGATGCCCAGCCTGGAGCCCTCGAGCAGGGCCCCGGGGGAGAACTGAGCGGATACGCCGTCGACATGGGCCTGGACCAGGGGAAGGACGGGCGTGCCCAGGAAGCCGACCGCCAGGGACGCCGACGCCAGAGCCGCCAGCGGGACGGTCATCAGGCGGGGGCTCTCCCGGGGGATCCCCGCTGCGGTCCGGCTTCCCAGGAAGACCAGGACCATCTGGCGGGTCATGTAGAGTGCGGTCAGGAAGCTGGCGGCCAGGGCCAGGCAGAAGGGCAGCTGAGAAGGCCCCCAGCCGGCCGCGGCGTGCAGGATCTCGTCCTTGCTCCAGAATCCCGACAGGAGCGGGAAGCCCGAAAGGCAGAGCATTCCCAGGGCGTAGGTGGCGAAGGTGACGGGAAGGGCCCGCGCCAGGCCTCCCATCCGGCGGACGTCCTGCTCCCCGCCGCAGGCATGGATCACCGAACCGGCCCCCAGGAACAGCAGGGCCTTGAAGAAGGCGTGGGCCAGGAGGTGGAAGAGGGCCGGAGCGGGCCCTCCGGTTCCCAGGGCGAGCATCATGAAGCCCAGCTGCGAGACGGTGGACCAGGCCAGGATGCGCTTGATGTCGTTCTGGAAGAGGGCCATCAGGGCGGCCAGGAGCGCGGTCAGGCTCCCCGCCCAGGCCACCAGGACCAGGGAGGCGGACTCGGGGGACTGCGCCTCCATCAGGGGATGGAGGCGGGCCAGGAGGAAGACCCCGGCGGCCACCATGGTGGCCGCGTGGATCAGGGCGCTCACCGGAGTGGGGCCCTCCATGGCGTCGGGCAGCCAGCCCTGCAGGGGCAGCTGCCCCGACTTGCCGAAGGCCCCCCATGCCGCCAGGAGGGTGACGGCCGTGGAGAGGGCCAGTCCCGGGACCAGCATCCAGCCTCCTGCCGCCTCCCTGACCGCGTCCTCCAGGATCCCCTGCCCGTCGTCGAAGAAGAGAAGGGTTCCGGTGGAGCTGGAGAGCCAGGCCAGGCCCAGGAACAGGCCCAGGTCCCCCACCCGGGTGGTCAGGAAGGCCTTGCGGGCGGCGGCCACCGCGCTCTCCTTGCGGGCCCAGTGCCCGATGAGCAGCCACGAGGCCAGGCCGACCAGCTCCCAGCACACGAAGAGCAGCAGCAGGCTGTTGGCCATGACCAGCCCCAGCATCGAGGCGGCGAAGAAGGAGAGGTGGCCGAAGAAGCGGACCGCATGCTCGTCGCGGGCCATGTACTCCATGCTGTAGAGGAAGACCAGGCAGCCGACGAAGGCCACCATCGCCAGCATCAGGGCCGAGAGGGGATCGAGGACCCACCCGACGTGCACCCACCGGCCTCCGGCCTGGAACCAGGGGAGGTTGCGGGCCAGGACCTCCCCGGGGGCTCCCAGGGTGGCGATCAGGGAGGCCAGCGAGTGCAGCAGGGAGACGGCGAGCCCGCCCAGGGCCAGGAGCCCGGCCCCCCGCGCCGTCAGCCCCGGCCACAGCAGGATCAGCCCCGAGACGGCCAGCGGAGCCAGGGCCACGCACCAGAGGGTGTCGGCCAGCAGGCTCATTGCTCCAGCTCGCGGATCTCGTCGAGATCCAGGGTCCGGTGGCGGCGCCACACGGCCAGGATCAGGGCCAGTCCCACCGCCACCTCGGCGGCGGCCACCGCCAGGGAGAAGAGAACCACCAGGAGGCCCTCGCCGGTCCCGGGGCTCGGGCCCAGCCGCCAGAAGGCCACGAAGTTGAGGTTGGCCGCGTTGAGCATCAGCTCGATGCCCGCCAGGGCCAGGATGGCGTTGCGCCGGATCAGAACCACCGCCAGCCCGATCGAGAAGAGCAGGGCCGAGAGGATCAGGTAGTGCTCGATTCCAGCCATGGATCAGGGATCGTCCCGATCGGGAGGCTCCCCGGAGGCCACCAGGGCGGCCCCGATCAGAGCCGCGGTGAGCAGCAGGGCGATCGCCTCCAGCGGTATCACGTACTCGCCCAGGAGCATCTCCCCGATCTTCCCCACCGGCAGGTCCGGCGGCTCCGGCGAGGCGGCCGCCGCGCCCCCGGGCGTCCATGCGACGGCCGTCCAGAGGGCGGCGCAAGCGGCCAGGGACGCCGCCAGCCCCGCGGCGCTCCGGCGCACGGGGAGGAAGCGGGACCGGCCGGGGCCGGGATCCCCGGTGAGCAGGACGGCGAAGAGCACGAGTATGGCGATGGCGCCGATGTAGACCACCACCTGGGCCAGGCCGAGGAACTGGGCGTCCAGCTGCAGGTACAGGACCGCGATGCCGGTGAAGGCGGCGATCAGGCAGAGCACGCAGTGGACCGTGCTCCGGGCGAGCAGGACGCCCAGGGCGCCGCCCACGGTCGGCACGGCCGCCAGGAGGAAGGGAACGCTCGGTTCGGGCATCACTCGGCGAACCGGTAGACGCGCTCCGGAGCGCGTCGGGCGAAGCCCCGCCCCAGCCCGTTCCAGAACAGGAGGAGCAGGGGCAGCCCCACCAGCCAGTCCCAGAGGCCATGGGAGGTGCGCGAGGCGAGCGCCGCGGCCGCCAGGACCGCCAGGGACATGGGCAGCATGAACTTCCAGGCCATCCGCATCAGCTGGTCCATCCGCAGGCGGGGAAGGGTGCCCCGGATCCAGATGAAGAGGGCCACCAGGAGGGCCAGCTTCCCGAAGAACCAGACCGGCCCCGGCACGAAGCCCAGGAACTCCAGCGGGGGGTGGTAGGCCCCCAGGAAGAGGGTGATCGCCAGGCCGCTCATGGCGAAGAGCCCCAGGTACTCGCCCATGAAGAAGAGGGCGTACTTGAAGCCGGAGTACTCGGTCATGTGCCCGGCGATGATCTCCGATTCGGCCTCGGGGATGTCGAAGGGGGAGCGGTTGGATTCGGCCAGGGCCGCGATCAGGAAGAGCAGGCAGGCGAAGAGGCCCCAGGGGCTGGCCAGGTGCCAGTCCAGGATCCCCCCCGACTGGGAGGCGGCGATCTCGGTCAGGGAGAGGCTCCCGCAGACCAGCGCCACCGAAGCCGCCGAGAGCAGCAGCGGCACCTCGTAGCTGATCATCTGGGCGATGGCCCGCATCGCCCCGAGCATGGCGTACTTGTTCCGGCTCGACCAGCCGGCCATGAACACCGCCAGCTCGGCGAGGCCCGAGGCCGCCAGGAAGTAGAGCAGCGCCGCCTCCAGATCCAGGGCCACCAGCTCCCGGGAGAAGGGGAGCACCGCCAGGGAGAGGAGGGCGCTGGAGAGCAGGAGAGCCGGGGCCAGGAAGTGGAGAAGGGCGTCGGCGTTGCGGGGGACGATATCCTCCTTGAAGATCATCTTCAGCCCGTCGGCCAGGGGCTGGAGCAGTCCGAAGGGTCCGACCCGGTTGGGACCCAGGCGGTTCTGCATCCGGCCCAGGCCCTTGCGCTCGACCAGGGTGGTCAGGGCGAAGCAGAAGGCGAAGACCCCGAAGATGGCCCCGATGGAGAGCAGATGGCGGAGCAGGGGATCGGGGACCAGCGGGACCTGGTCCACCACCCAGTCCCGCAGCTGCAGCAGCAGAGAGTCCAAACCCGCCCTACTCCCCCTCCTGCGCCTTCGGCTTGCGTGCGGCGGCCTTCTCCGCCGCCTTGCGGGCCGCCTCCTCCCGCCGGGCCGCGACCTCCCGGGCCCGCCCGGGGTGGATCCGGGCCAGGTAGCCGGCCGGCCTGGCCAGCCGGTCCTTGCCCAGCAGGAGGCCCCCGAAGCGGTCGGTGTGGCTCAGCTCGTACTCGGTGTCCATCTCGATGGCGTCGAAGGGGCAGACCTCCACGCAGATCTGGCAGCTCATGCAGACCGATATGTCGATGTCGAAGGCGGCGGGGAAGAACTGGGGCTTCCCCAGGTGATCCGGCTTCTTCTCCTCCGACTTCTCGATGTAGATGCACTGGGGGGGGCACTCCTTCTCGCAGATCCGGCAGGCGACGCAGCGCAGGCCCGCCTCGGGATCCTCCCCGTCGTGGATCAGGATGGGAAAGTTGCGGGAGTTCTCCGGAAGGGGAAGCCGCTTCTCGGGATACTCGACGGTGGACAGGAAGCGGTCCCTGCGGGCGTAGGTGCCGACGAAGTTGCGCGCAGTCTCCAGCAGTCCCTTGATGATGCCGGCGCCTGTCACCCTCTGCCGAGGATCCCCGCTGGCGGCCCGCCGGACAAGCGCAATTCGCCCGGCGGGGATCCGGGGATTGATCCGGCGGGCCGGAGCGGATAGAAGGAGCCCCGTCCGAGCCTCTCCCACCACCTGACAAGCACCATGGCGATTTCCACTGGAACCAAGGCCCCCGGCTTCACCCTCAAGTCCAAGCGGGGAGACGAGGTGGCCGACGTGTCCCTGGAGGACAACCTGGGGAAGAACAGCACCGTGCTACTGTTCTTCCCCCTGGCCTTCACCGGGGTCTGCACCAGCGAGCTGTGCGACGTGACCCAGGGGATCGAGCAGTACCGCAGCCTCGACGCCGAGGTCCTCGGCATCAGCGTCGACAGCCCCTTCGCCCAGGATGCCTGGGCGTCCAAGGAGGGCATCGGGATCACCCTGGCCAGCGATCTGGACAAGACCGTCAGCCGGAGCTACGGGGTCCTGCTCGACGATCTGATGGGCTTCGGCTCGGTGAGCGCCCGCGCCGCCTTCGTGATCGACAAGGAGGGGGTGGTCCGCTACGCCGAGCAGACCCCCACCCCCAAGGATCTCCCCGACTTCGAGGCCATCCGGGCCACCCTGGAGGGGCTGCGCTAGATCCCGGGTGAGCCCTCCGACGACCATCGGGTGGGTGGGGACCGGGGTGATGGGCGCCAGCATGGCCCGCCACCTGCAGGCCGCCGGCCACCCTCTGCGGGTGCACACCCGCACCCGCAGCCGGGCCGAGCCCCTGCTGGAAGGGGGGGCGCAGTGGTGCGATGCGCCCGGCGAGGTGGCCGAAGGGGCCGATGCGGTGATCTCCATCGTGGGCTTTCCCGAGGATGTGGAGGCCGTCTACCTGGCCGAGGGAGGCGTACTGGACCGGGCCCGCAGCGGCGCCCTGGTGGTGGACATGACCACCTCCCGGCCCGATCTGGCCCAGGAAGTCTGGCGCAGGGCCCGCGACAAGGGAATCGAGGCCCTCGACGCTCCGGTGAGCGGCGGGGACATCGGCGCCAGGGAGGCGAGGCTCTCGATCATGGTGGGAGGCGGGGAGGAGGCCTTCCGCAGGGCCCTTCCCCTGCTCGGGAGAATGGGCGGGAACATCGTCCGGCAGGGCCCGGCGGGAGCGGGACAGCACGCCAAGATGTGCAACCAGATCGCCATCGCCTCCGGAATGGTGGCGATCTGCGAGGCCCTGGCCTACGCCCGGAGCGCCGGGCTCGACAGCGGAACGGTGCTGCAGAGCATCGAAAAGGGGGCCGCCGGAAGCTGGTCGCTCTCCAACCTGGCGCCGCGCATCCTGAAGAAGGACTACTCGCCCGGCTTCTTCGTCAAGCACTTCCTCAAGGACATGGGGATCGCTCTGGACTCGGCGTCCCGGATGGGCCTGGACCTGCCCGGCCTTTCTCTGGCCAGGAGCCTGTACGAGCGGCTCGCCGCCCAGGGAGGAGGCGACGACGGAACCCAGGCCCTGTTCCGGCTCTACCAGGAAGGAAGCGCCGGCCGGCCGGATCGTTAGCGGGCTTGAAGCGATAGGCCCTCGGGACTACACTCCCCTTTGTTTCCGGGCAGAGGTGCAGCCTGCCGGCCCGGGATCGGCCGCATGCGATACGATCGTCGTCAATTTGGCAGGATACTCCTCGCCGGCGCGGCCGCGGGCCTGGCGCCCGGATGGCCCGGGGACTGTCTGGCCGGCTCCGCCATCGCCTACACGGTCCGCGAGGGGGACTCCCTCTGGGACATCGCCAAGAGCTTCCGGGTGTCCGTCTCCTCGCTCAAGGCCGCCAACGGCCTGAGCCGGGATCTGATCCGGGTGGGGCAGAAGCTCCACATCCCCGGCCTGCCGAGCCGGCTCCTCTGGAAGATAGGGCACCGCAAGGTCGATCGCTCCCGCTGGACCCGGATCATCGTCCACCACTCGGCCACCAGCAAGGGGGGAGCCAGCAGCTTCGACCGCTACCACCGTCACGGCCGCGGGATGAAGAACGGCCTGGCGTACCATTTCGTGATCGGCAACGGCACCAGCACCGGCGACGGGGAGATCGAGGTGGGCGGGCGATGGAAGGACCAGCTCCCGGGCGGCCATGTGAGGTCGGAGAAGCTCAACGAGACCTCGATCGGCATCTGCCTGGTGGGCAACTTCGAGGTGCAGCACCCCACCAGGATGCAGATCAAGAGCCTGGGAGACCTCACCTTCCACCTAAGGGAGAGCCTGCTGACCACCAGCCCCGAAGTCCTGGGGCACAGGGATGTCCAGAAAGACACCGTCTGCCCCGGCAGGAACTTCGTCCTCTACTGAACTGCGTGCGGCTCCATGCCGCCCGGACAGCCGCGGGCGGCGCTAGCCGCTGGCAGCCCTAGTCCGGAGGCGCGCCCAGGCGGCGCCTCGTGCCTGAAGCCTTTTTCCTGCCCCAAGCGGCCCCGGCCTCGGGGGAGCGCTGCGGGGGCGTCCATCCCCCGAACGGCCCAGCCGTGAGCAGGACTGCGCCATCGATCGGCGCATCCATCGCCTCGATGCCGGCGGCGAGTTCCTGACAGCCGGCCGGAGCGCCGATGGCGGGCGTTCGGCAGGCGCTGGCGGGACCTTGGCTCCCCGGCCCCGGCCCGCGCGCCGAGGCGGGGCGGAAGGACCCGTTCGGAGCGGGCGGCGCAGGCGGAGCCCCCGTGGGCGGGGCGCCGCTCCGGCTTCACGCTCCTCCTGCGGGGAGCTCGCCGCCGCCCTGCGCCAGCGGACGCCCTGCGCGGCTGCAGCGAGGCCGGATCGGCGAACGCGCTTGAAGCGACCGGCCGCCTGGGTTATGTTTCCCCCGAATCTGGGCAGAGGTGTAGCCTGCCGGCCCGGGATCAGCCGTATGCGATACGATCGTCGTCAATTTGGCAGGATTCTCGTCACCGGCGCGGCCGTGGGCCTGGTTCTCGGATGGCCCGGCAACTATCTGGCCGACTCCACCATCACCTACACGGTCCGCAAGGGGGACTCCCTCTGGGCCATCGCCAGCCGCTTCGGAGTGAGCGTCTCCTCGCTCAAGGACGCCAACGGCCTGAACCGGGATCTGGTCCTGGTGGGGCAGAAGCTCCGCATTCCCGGCCTGCAGCGCCAGCTCCTCTGGAGGATAGGGCACCGCAGGGTCGAGCGCTCCCGCTGGACCCGGATCATCGTCCACCACTCGGCCACCAGAACCGGAGGAGCCGAGAGCTTCGACCGCCACCACAGGCGCAACTGCGGGATGAAGAACGGCCTGGCCTACCACTTCGTGATCGGCAACGGCACCAGCACCGGAGACGGGGAGATCGAGGTGGGCGGGCGCTGGAGGGACCAGCTCCAGGGCGGCCATGTGAAGTCGGAGAAGCTCAACGAGACCTCGATCGGCATCTGCCTGGTGGGCAACTTCGAGGAGCGACGCCCCACCAAGATGCAGATCAAGCGCCTGGGAGACCTCACCTACTACCTCAAGGAGAGGCTCCTGAGGACCAGCCCCGAAGTCCTGGGGCACAAGGATGTGCAGCAGACCCGCTGCCCCGGGAAGCACTTCCCCCTCTACCACTACCGCTCCAGGTTCTCCTGACCGGGAGGCTCCCGCTTTCTGGTTGATTCCCGGGGGCCGGTGCGCAAGCCTGCCGCCGCCCGCTCCCGTAGATGAAGGAGATCCGCCAGATCGCCCCCCTTCCCCTCCTTCTGCTTCCGGCCCTGGCCGGCCTCGGTGGCGCCTCCGGCGCCGAGGCTCCTCCCCCGCTGACCCTCCCGGAGGCCGTGCAGCGGACCCTGGAGCGCCATCCCGAACTGCACCACTACGAGTTCCTGGGCGACCGGCTCGAGGCCGAGGGCCGCCTGGCCGGGCTCGGCCCCGGATACAGGCTGGGGGCCGAGGCGGAGAACATCGCCGGCACCGGCGGCACCGAGGCCGTCGGGAGGGCAGCCGTCACCCTGGCGCTCTCCTCGGTGGTGGAGCTGGGGGGCAAGCGGCAGGCCCGCATCGCCGCGGGCGAGGCCCGCCTGGCGCAGATCCCCCACCTGAAGCAGGCCCAGGCGCTGGATGTGCTGGGGGACCTGGCCCGGGAGTACATCCTGATCCTGGCCACCCAGGAGGAGATCTCCCTGGGCGAGGAGGCCCTGGCCGAGTCCCGGGCGTGGAACGGCGAGCTGGACCTGCGCCTGCAGCAGGGAGGCGGATCCCTGGCCGGGAAGGCCAGGGGTGAGCTCCGGATCGCCCGGCAGCGGTTCCGCCAGGAGAGCCTGCAGGGGAAGCTGGATCGCCAGAGGGCCATGCTGGCCCGGTTCTGGAGCTCGCTGGAAGCCGACTTCTCCCGCCTGGAAGGGGACCTGTTCGCCCTCGGGGACGTCCCGGAACTGGAGAGCCTCCTGGCCCGGGTGGCGGCGTCCCCCGCCATGGAGTCGCTGGCCGCCCAGGACCGCATCGACCTGGCCGGGATCCGGCTGGCGCAGGCATGGACCCGGGCCGACCTGGCCTGGGGAGTGGGTCTGCGCAGCTTCGGCAAGGCCGAGGATGCCGCCCTGGTGCTGGAGCTGTCCCGTCCGCTGGGAGCCCGCGGCCGCAACCGCGACCGGGTGGAGGCCGAGCGCGTCCGGAGGGAGATGGGGCTGCACGAGAAGGAGGTGGCCCTGCTGGAGCTGCGGGCGCAAGCCTCCTCGGCCTGGTCGCAGTACCGGCAGCTGCGCCGGGAGCACCGGAGGATCGTCGAGGATCTGCTTCCCCTGGCCGGGCGGGCCGTGCAGACGGCGCGCCAGGCCTACCGGAACGGGCAGGCGGACTTCGAGGAGGTGATCGAGCTGGGACTGGAGGCGCAGGAGCTGCGCCGGGCCCGGATCCGGACCGCCGCCGAGGCCCAGGTGAGCCGGGCGGTGCTCGAGCAGCTGACCGGCGAGCCGCTGGAACCCTAGCCGACCGAAGAGCATGAAGAGAGCTGTCCGGGCGCTGCCGGCCCTGTTGTGGTGCCTTCCCCTCGGGGGAGCTGAGACCGGCCAGGAGGACCTTTCGACCCGCATCGGGGAGGAGGTGGCGGCCCGCTCGGGCATCGCCACCGGGACCGCGCAGCCGGAGGAGCTGGTCCGGAGCCTGGCCTGCTACGGCCTCCTGGCCCTGGGACCCTCGGACCAGAGCCGGATCCACGCCCGCTATCCGGGCCTGATCCGATCGGTGGCCCCCCAGGTCGGGGATCGGGTCGAGAAAGGCGACGCCCTGGCGGTGGTGGAGTCCGACTCCTCGCTGGCCGAGTACGCCATCCTCGCCCCCATCGGGGGAACGGTGATCGAGCGGGGCGCCAACCCCGGGGAGCACACCGCCGGACGGGAGATCCTCCACATCGCCAGCCTCGACACCCTGTGGGCCCAGCTGCGGATCTACCCCTCCCAGCAGGAGCAGGTGGCCCCGGGGCAGGCGGTGCGCATGCAGGCGGGATCCCGCCGCCTGGAGGCGGCCATCGCCCATCTGTTGCCGGTTCCCGGCCGGCCCTGGATCCTGGCCCGGATCCCGGTCGCCAACCCCCAGGGGCTGCTCTCCCCCGGCCTGCTGGTGGAGGCCCGGGTGGAGGTGGGCCGCCATCCGGTGGCGCTGGCGGTGCGGAACGAGGGGATCCAGGACATGGAGGGCAGGCGGGGGGTGTTCGTCAAGCGCGGCGAGACGTACACCTTCGCTCCCCTGGAGCTGGGGCGCAGCGACGGCGAGCACACCGAGGTGCTCTCGGGGCTGGCACCGGGCGCCGCCTACGTCGTCCGCAAGAGCTTCCTGATCCGGGCCGACATCGAGAAGTCGCATGCCGGGCACGGGCACTAGGAGGCGATGATCGAGTCCCTCCTCCGCCGGGCGATGGAGCGCCCGGCGCAGTTCCTCGCCCTGGGGCTGCTGCTGGCCGGAACGGGCGTCTGGAGCTACCAGCGCCTGAACATAGACGCGGTCCCGGACATCACCAACGTCCAGGTGCAGATCAACGCGGAGGCCCCGGGGTACACCCCCCTGGAGGCCGAGCAGCGCATCACCTTCGCGGTGGAGACGGCCCTCTACGGGCTTCCCGGGCTGGAATACACCCGCTCCCTGTCGCGCTACGGGCTCTCGCAGGTGACCGCGGTGTTCGAGGAGGGGACCGACGTCCACCAGGCCCGCAACCTGGTCAGCGCCCAGCTGGGGGCCATCCGCGGCGCCCTTCCCCCCGGGGTGGAGCCGGAGATGGGCCCCATCAGCAGCGGCCTGGGGGAGGTGTTCATGTACGTGGTGGGCGCCCGGCCCGGGGCCCTCCAGGCCGACGGCCGGCCCTGGGACTCGACCGCGCTGCGCGAGATCCAGGACTGGGTCGTCCGCCCGCAGCTGATGCAGGTCCCGGGAGTCACCGAGATCAACAGCATGGGCGGCTACGACAAGCAGTACCACGTCGAGCCCGATCCCTTGCGGATGCTCGAGCACGGGGTCGGACTCCGGGAGATCCTGGCGGCGGTCCGGGCCGACAACCGCAACCGGGGCGCCGGCTTCATCGAGCGCCGGGGCCAGCAGTTCCTGGTGCGATCCCCCGGCCAGTTCGCCTCCATGGAGGAGATCGGCCAGGTGGTGGTGGCCGAGCGGGAAGGCCATCCGGTCCTCCTGCGCGAGGTGGCCCGGATCGCCGTGGGCAGGGAGCTGCGCACCGGAGCCGCCCTGCGGGACGGCGAGGAGGTGGTCCTGGGCACGGCGATGATGCTCATCGGGGAGAATTCCCGGAAGGTGGCCCGGGCGGTGGCCGCACGGCTGGAGGAGATCCGCGCCCGCCTTCCCGAGGGGGTGGAGGTGGAGGCGGTCTACGACCGGACCGAGCTGGTGGACCGGGTAGTCGCCACCGTGGCCCGCAACCTGGTGGAGGGATCGCTCCTGGTGATCGTGGTGCTCTTCCTGCTGCTGGGCAACCTGCGAGCGGCCCTGATCACCGCGGCGGTGATCCCCCTCTCCATGCTGATGACCGTGACCGGCATGGTGCAGGCCGGGATCTCGGCGAACCTGATGAGCCTGGGGGCCCTCGACTTCGGCCTGATCGTCGACGGCGCGGTGATCCTGGTGGAGAACACGGTGCGGCGCCTTGCCGAGGCCCGGAGGGAGGACCCGCAAATGCCGGCCGGCGCCCAGGTGAGGCTGGCCTACCAGGCGGCCAGCGAGGTGATCCGCCCCAGCCTCTACGGAGTGGCGATCATCACCGTGGTCTACTTCCCCATCTTCTCGCTGGAGGGGGTCGAGGGGAGGATGTTCCATCCCATGGCGGCCACGGTGGTGATGGCCCTGCTCTCGGCCATGCTGCTCTCCCTGACCGTGGTGCCGGCCGCGGCGGCGCTCTTCCTCAGGGGGCATGTGCGGTGGAGGGAGAGCCTGATCCTGAGGGGCTGCCGGGCGCTCTACCAGCCCCTCCTGCTCCTCGCCCTGCGCCTGCGGTGGCTCACCCTGTCGGCGGCGGCCCTGCTGGTGGCCCTGTGCGCCTGGCTGGCCTCCACCATGGGCTCGGAGTTCGTCCCCAGCCTGGACGAGGGGGACATCGCCATGCATGCGGCCCGGATCCCCGGCACCGGGCTGCAGCAGTCCCTGGAGATGCAGATCCTGATCGAGGAGCGGCTCAAGGAATTCCCCGAGGTCCGGAGGGTGTTCTCCCGGACCGGCACCGCCGAGGTGGCCACCGATCCCATGCCCCCCAGCGTGACCGACAACTTCGTGATCCTGCATCCCCCGCGGCTCTGGCCCGATCCGGGCCGGTCCAAGGCGGACCTGATCGGCGCCATCGAGCAGGCCCTGGAGGAGCTTCCCGGCAACAACTACGAGTTCACCCAGCCGATCGAGATGCGCTTCAACGAGCTGATCTCGGGCGTGCGCACCGATCTGGCGGTCCGCGTCTTTGGCGACGACATGGACCGGCTGCTCTCCCTGGCCGAGGAGGCCAGCCACCTGATCGAGGAGATCCCGGGAGCCTCCGACGTGCAGGTGGAGCAGGTGACCGGACTGCCCACCCTCTCGGTGGTTCCCGACCGGACCGCCCTGAGCCGCTACGGCCTCGGGGTGGAGGATCTGCAGCAGTGGGTGGCCGCCGCGGTCGGAGGGGCGGATGCGGGCATCCTCTACGAGGGGGATCGGCGCTTCGGCATCGTGGTGCGGCTGGGCGAGGAGCTGCGCCAGGACTGGGAGAGGCTGGGCGACCTCCCCCTGATGCTCCCCGGAGGCGGCTACGTCCCCCTCTCGGAGATCGCCCGCCTGGAGCTGGACTCGGAGCCCGCCCAGATCGGGCGCCAGAACGGGAAGCGGCGCCTGGTGGTCACCGCCAACGTGCGGGGGCGGGATCTGGGGAGCTTCGCCGAGGAGGCTCGGGGGAGGATCGAGGCGGAGGTGGAGCTGCCCGAGGGCTACTGGGTGGAGTACGGCGGCACCTTCGAGCAGATGGAGATGGCCGGACGGCGGCTGGCGCTGGTGGTGCCCATGGTCCTGCTGATCATACTGGGCATCCTGGTGATCGCCTTCTCCTCCCTGCGCGACGCCCTGATCATCTTCACCGGAGTGCCCCTGGCCCTGACCGGAGGGGTGCTCTCCCTGTGGGTGCGGGACATGCCCCTCTCCATCTCCGCCTCGATCGGCTTCATCGCCCTCTCGGGCATCGCGGTCCTCAACGGGGTGGTGCTGGTCAGCTTCTTCCAGCAGCGGCTCCGGGAGGGCGGGGACGCCCTCGAGGCGGTGCTCCAGGGGGCCCTGCTGCGCCTGCGGCCGGTGCTGATGACCGCGGCGGTCACCAGCATCGGCTTCCTCCCCATGGCCTTCCAGGCAGGCGCCGGGGCCGAGGTTCAGAAGCCCCTGGCCACGGTGGTGATCGGCGGCGTCCTCTCCTCCACCCTGCTCACCCTGTTCGTGGTCCCGGTCCTCTTCCAGCTGGCGCACCGCGGGAAGGGCCCGGGCTTTCCTTGGCAGGACCGGTCGGAGGCCCGACAATGAGCCTCCGATGAACTCGATGACCGGCCATGGCCAGGGCGAGGCCTCCCACGGGGAGTACCGGGCCGAGGCCGAGCTCTCGGGCGTCAACGGCAAGCACCGCCACCTGCGGATCCGCCTGCCCCGCTCCTTCGAAGCCCTCGAGCCCGAGGTCCGCAAGCTCCTGGAGGGCGCCGGGCTGTTCCGGGGGCAGATCACCGCCGGCATACATGTCAGCTCGCCCCGCCCCCGGAGCGCCGGCCGGGTGGCGATCGACCAGGAGAGGGCCCGGGACTGCGTGAGGCAGCTGCGGGAGCTGGCCCGCACCCTGGGGATCTACGGCGGCATCGGGGTGGAGACCCTGCTCGCCCTTCCCGGCATCGTGGTCCTGGAGCCGGATCCCGCCGACCGGGAGGAGGCCTGGCCCGCGGTGCGCGCCGCCCTGCTCCAGGCCCTCGAGGGGCTGCGAAGCACCCGCCGGGCCGAAGGGGAGAACATCGGATCGCAGCTCCAGCTGATCGTCGGGAAGATGCGGCAGATCACCGGCCGGGTGCGGCTGCAGAGCCAGAAGGTGGTGGACCGCTTCCAGGAGCAGCTCCGCCAGCGGATCCTCAGGGCCGCCCAGGAGCCGCTCGACGAGGGCCGCCTGATGCAGGAGATCGTTCTCTTCGCCAGCCGGGTGGAGATCACCGAGGAGCTGGACCGCCTCGACAGCCACTACAAGCAGTTCGAGTCCCTGATGCAGTCCTCCCAGCCTCAGGGCCGCAGCCTCGGCTTCCTGGCGCAGGAGATCCAGAGGGAGGTCGCCACCCTGGGCGCCAAGGCCGGCGACTCCCAGATCTCGGCCAGCGTGGTCTCCCTGAAGAACCACCTGGAGCAGATCCGGGAGCAGGTCCAGAACATCGAATGAGCGGGGCGGACCGGGGAATCCTGCTGGTGCTCTCGGGCCCCTCGGGCGCCGGGAAGACCACCCTCTGCTCGGCGCTGCTCCGCGCCGAGCAGAGGCTCTTCCGCATCGTGACCTGCACCACCCGCCCCCCCCGCGAGGGGGAGGAGGACGGCATCGACTACCACTTCCTCTCGCCCGCCGGCTTCCGGGAGCGGGAGGAGCGGGGGGAGTTCCTGGAGCGGGCCGAGGTCTACGGCAACCGGTACGGAACGCTGCGCGCCGGCGTGATGGAGCATCTGGGGGAGGGCCGCGACGTCCTGCTCACCATCGACGTGCTCGGAGCCCGACAGGTGCGGGAGTGCGCCGCCCTGCGCGACCCGCTGGTCTCGGTCTTCCTGGTTCCGCCCAGCCCCGGGGAGCTGGAGCGGAGGCTGCGCGAGCGCGGGGCCGATCCCCGGACCTCGATCGCCCCCCGCCTGGAGGCGGCCCGCAGGGAGGTGGAGGCCTCGGGGGAGTTCGACTACCTGATCATCAGCGGCACCCGCGAGGAGGATCTGAGGCGCCTGCGGTCGGTCCTCGAGGCCGAGAGGCTGCGCCGCAAGCGGGCCAGGTTCCCCCACTGGGCCCCGCCCGGGGAGGGCCGGGAGCGATGAGGGGGGCCAGGATCGTGCTGGGGGTCTCCGGCTCCATCGCCGCCTACAAGGCGGTGGACCTGGCGGGACGGCTGGCCCAGCGGGGAGGCCTGGTGGACGTGGTGCTCACCCGGGACGCCCAGCGCTTCGTGACCCCCCTGCCCTTCCGGACCCTGACCCGCCGTCCGGTGGTCGCCGAGCTGTTCGGGGAGGAGGAGGGCTGGAAGCCCTCCCACATCCGCCTGGCCGACGAGGCCGACCTGCTGCTCCTGGCTCCGGCCACCGCCCACCTCCTGGCGCGGCTGGCCCACGGCCTGGCCGACGACGCCCTCGGCTGCATCGCCCTGGCGCTGGATCCCCGGGTGCCGGTCCTGGCCGCCCCGGCCATGAACGGGAGGATGTGGCTCCATCCCGCCACCCGGGCCAACGCGGAGCTGCTGGCCTCCAGGGGCGTGGAGTTCCTCGGCCCCCAGGAGGGGATGCTGGCCTGCGGCTACGAGGGCGTGGGGCGGCTCTGGGACCTGGAGGGGATCGTGGAGAGGGCGGAGTCGATCCTCTCCTCCCGGGAGCCGGGGGAATGACCCCCGGGGGGCAGTCCGGAGAGGATTCCGCCGCGGCCCTGATCCGGGTGGAGCGCAACGGGGCCCTCCCGGTCAAGGCGGCCATCCTCCCGCTGATCCTCCACAGCCTCTTCCTCTCCAACTGGGGGCTGGCCGGGGAGCACGGAGCCATGCTGGAGACCCTCCGCACGTTCCTGATCCTGTACGTCCCTCTGAGCCTGAGCGGATGGATCCTGCTGGGGGCCGGCTCCCCCATGCTGGCCCGCGGCGCCGGGATCGGCCTGGCGGTCCTGGACCTGCTCCTGCTCTCGGCCCTGGTCCTGGCCACCGGCGGCTTCGGCAGCCTGCTCTACTGGGCCTACCTGCTGATGATCGCGCGGCACGCCCTGAGCTTCCCGGTCGACGGAATGCAGCTGGCCCTGGACGCGCTGGCGGCGATCCTCTATCTCCTGGCCGGGATCTTCCACATCAGGATCGAGGAGCTGGACAATCCCGGGGAGGCGCTCGCCTTCGAGCCCTTCGTGCTGAAGATCGCGGTGCTGGCGCTGGTCTCGGCCAGCGGCTTCGGGATCCAGACGCTGATCGTGCGGGAGCGCGAGGCCCGGGAGCACCGCAGGGAGCGGGCGGTCCGGCAGCAGCAGCTGCAGATGGCCGGGCGCCTGGCCGGCGAGATCGCCCACCAGCTGAAGAACCCCCTGGGCATCATCAACAACGCGGCCTACAACCTGCAGAAGGCCCGGGAGGGAGGCCAGCCCCTCGACCCCCACATCCGCATCATCCGCGAGGAGATCGGCCGCTCCGACCGCATCCTCACCGACCTGCTCGACTACGCCCGGCTCAAGGAGGGAAGGATCGAGTCCCTCGATCCCGCCGCCGAGGCGGAGGAGGCCATCGCCCGGGTGTTCCCTCCCGGGACCGGTTTCCGGGTCGGGATCCGGCGCGACTACCGCAGGCCGCTGCCGCGCCTGCTGATGCAGAGGGAGCACCTCTCGGAGATCCTGGTCAACCTGCTGCACAACGCCCGCCAGGCCATGGAGGGGGAGGGCTCTCTGGAGGTGGGCCTGCGCTTCGAGGGGCCCTGCACGGTGGTGGCCACCGTCGCCGACGACGGCCCGGGGATCGATCCCGGACGGCTGCCCGAGATCTTCGATCCCTACTTCACCACCAAGGAGACGGGGACCGGGCTGGGCCTGGCCATCGTCAAGCACAGCGCCGAGCTCTACGGCGGAACGGTCGAGGCGGAGTCGGAGCCGGGCCGCGGAACCCGGTTCTCGGTGCGCCTTCCCGCCCGGACCCAGCTGAAGCTCTCCCCATGAAGCCGGACCTGCCCCCCCTGCTGATCGTCGACGACGAGAGGAACATGCGGCTCTCCCTGGAGACGGTGATGCGGGAGGAGGGCTACCAGGCGCTCACCGCCTCCTCGGCCGAGGAGGGGCTCGATCTGGTCCGGGAGAGGGAGCTGTTCCTGGCGATCTCCGACTGCCGCCTCGGCGGGATGAGCGGGCACGAGTTCCTCGAGCAGGCCCGCAGGGCGCGGCCCGGGCTGCCGGTGCTGCTGATCACCGCCTACGCCACCCCGCGTCTGGCGGTGGAGGCGATCCAGGGCGGGGCCTTCGACTACCTGTCCAAGCCCTTCGAGCCCGAGGAGCTGCTCCACTCGGTGGCCCGCTGCGCCGAGCGCCACCGGCTGATCCGGGAGAACCGGGAGCTGCAGCAGGGCCGCGCCGCCGCCCTGGAGGACATCGTCGGCGCCTCCCGGGCGATGCAGGACCTCAGGCAGCTGATCGCCCGGGTGGCCCCCAGCGACGCCACGGTGCTGATCCTGGGGGAGAGCGGCACCGGCAAGGAGATGGTCGCCAGCGCCATCTGCGGCCTCAGCCCCCGGAGCGGCAGGCCCTACGTCTGCATCAACTGCGCGGCGATCCCCGAGCAGCTGCTGGAGAGCGAGCTCTTCGGGCACCAGAAGGGCGCCTTCACCGGGGCGGTCCGCAACAAGGCGGGCCGGGTGGAGGACGCCGACGGGGGCACCCTGTTCCTGGACGAGATCGGGGACATGAGCCGCCCCCTGCAGGCCAAGCTGCTGCGCTTCCTGGAGTCGGGCACCTTCGTCCGGGTGGGGGGGAACCGGGAGCTGAAGGTGGATGTCCGGTTGATCGCCGCCACCAACCGTGACATAGTCGCCGCCATCCGGGAGGGGATCTTCCGGGAGGATCTGTTCCACCGCCTCAACGTGGTCCAGTGCGCTCCCCCTCCCCTGCGGGAGCGCGCCGAGGACATCCCCCTCCTGGCGGAGCGCTTCCTCGAGCAGTTCCGCCGCTCCTCGGGAAGGCGCCTGGAGGGCTTCGAGGAGGAGGCGATGGCGCTCCTGCGGCGCCACCACTGGCCGGGCAACGTGCGCGAGCTGCGCAACGCGGTGGAGCGGGCGGTGATCCTGGAGACCTCGGAGCGGGTCGGGCCCGGCAGCCTTCCCGACTTCAAGCTGGAGTCGCGGCTCTACCGGCCCGGACGCGGCCTGAGCCTGGAGGAGAAGATGAAGGAGTTCGAGAGCAGCTGCATCCGGGAGGCCCTGGAGGAGCACCGCCAGGACGCCCGGCGGGCCGCCTCCGGCCTGGGCCTGTCCCCCTCCTCCCTCGCGCAGCGGATGAAGCGGCTGGGGATCGTCCCCGGAGCCGCTCCCGAGGCATGAGTCCCGCGGGGATCGTCCTGGCGCAGGCCTCCTCGGAGGACAGGCTCTTCGGCCTGATCTCCGGGGACCTGGCGGTGGTGGCCGGCCTGGCCCTGGCCCTGCTGCTGCTCCTGGCCCTGGGCTTCCGCCTCCTGGCCTCCCGGCGCAGGGCGGGCCGGAAGAAGGCCCCCCGGAACGCCGCGGTCCCCGAGGTTCCGGAGGCCCGCCCGGGCAGGGGCCGGAGGCGGCGGCGGAAGCGGCGGCGGGCCCACCGGCCCAGCAACCCGACCCTCTCGGAGACCGGCGGCCTGCCCCCGCAGCGCGGCGCCGATCCCCCGCGGCGATGAAGCCGGGCCAGAGGGTCACCGCCCAGAGCGGCTCCAACCTGGCCCTCGCCTTCCGGCTGGCGCCTCCCGGAGCGCGGGAGGACCTGTGCTCCCTCTACGCCTTCTGCCGCCTGGTGGACGACGTGGCCGACGACGACTCCCGGCCGGCGGAGGAGCGGCGCGCCAGCCTGGCGGCGTGGCGCGAGGACATCCGGCGGGCGGCCGGCGGGGAGCGCCCCCGGATCCCGATCAACCAGGAGCTGCAGCCGGTGATCCGGAAGCGGGGGCTCCCGCTGTCCCTCTTCGAGGAGCTTCTCGACGGGGTGGAGAGCGATCTCGACACCCTGCACTACGAGACCCACCAGGAGCTGCAGCGGTACTGCTACCGGGTGGCCTCGGTGGTGGGCCTGCTCACCATCGGGATCGCCGGCTGCAGCAATCCCCGGTGCCGCGAGTACGCGATCCAGCTGGGCCTGGCCCTGCAGTACATCAACATCCTGCGCGACGTCGCCTCCGACGCCCGGCGGGGCCGCATCTACCTGCCCCGGGAGGACCTCCGGCGCTTCGGGGTGGAGGAGGCGGAGATCCTCGAGGGCCGCTACAGCGACCGCTACTTCCGGCTGGCCGGCCGCTCCGCCGGCCTGGCCCGGGGATTCCACCGGAAGGCCCGGGAGCTCCTGCCCCGGGAGGATCGCCGCGCCCTCCTCGCCAGCGTGGCCATGGGCCGCATCTACGCCGCCCTGCTGGGCCGGCTGCGCCGGCGCCGCTACGACGTGTTCGGCCCCGGACGGGTGCGGCTGCCCCGGTGGCGCAAGGCCGCCATCCTGCTGCGCTGCCGGCTCGGGCTCTAGCCGGGACGGGGCGTTTCCGCTTTCGGGCCGCCGGCCGATCGGGATAGGATCCCGGCGACTATGAGACCCTTGCCCCTCGCCGCGACGATCACGCTGTGCCTGGCCCTGCAGGGCGAAGACCCGGAGGAGCCCCGGGTGGTGGATCCCGGCCCGGGCGGCGGGGCTCCCCCCTCGGACGCGGTGGTGCTCTTCGACGGGACCGGCCTCTCGGGATGGGAGAGCGTGCGCGGCGGCGAGGCCGGGTGGAAGGTGGAGGACGGGGCCATGGTGGTCAACCGGAGCGGGAACATCCGCACACGGGAGTCCTTCGGCGACTGCCAGCTGCACATCGAGTGGGCCACCCCCGCCGAGGCCAAGGGCCAGGGCCAGGGACGGGGCAACAGCGGCGTCTACCTCCAGGGGCGCTACGAGATCCAGGTGCTCGACTCCTGGAACAACAAGACCTACCCCAGCGGGCAGGCCGGAGCCTTCTACGGCAACAATCCGCCCCTGGTCAACGCCTCCAGAGGGCCGGGCCAGTGGCAGAGCTACGACATCGTCTTCGTCGCCCCCAGGCCCCAGGAGGACGGGACCGTCCTTCCCGGATCCTTCACCGTCTTCCACAACGGGGTGCTCATCCAGCACAACGTCCCCATCAGCGGCAGGAAGACCACCGCCGCCACCTACTCGGGGGCCGCGGCCAAGGGGCCCCTGGTGCTGCAGGATCACGGCAACCCGGTCCGGTTCCGCAACATCTGGCTGCGCCCCCTGGCCCCCTGATGGAGGGGGGAGCCTCCCCCGCCGCGGAGTTCCTCCTCGAGCGGGGCTTCCCCCCGGGGACGCCCCGGGAGAAGGCGCCGGGCGGGAGGGTCGAGTTCCTCCGCCACCTGGGCATCGACTACGCGCTCAAGATCTACCCCCCTGCAGAGGAAGGGGACTACCTGCGCGAGGCCCGCTTCTACGGCCTGGCCGGGGAGCGGGCCCGGGACTGGATCCCGCAGCGGATCGCCCGGGACGATCAGCGGCGCGTCCTGCTGCTCTCCCGCCTGGAGGGGCGGCGCCCCCGGGCCGGGGAGATCGGCCGCGGGGCGGTCCGGGAGGCGGGACGCTTCCTGGCCGCGCTCCCGGCCCCGGAGGGCGGGGAGGCGGACAGGGCGCCCGGAGCCTGCCTCTCCATCGGCGGGCACCTGGAGGACTGCTCCGCCCGGGTGGCGCAGGCCCAGCAGGGGGAGGCGGAGCAGGATCTGCCGCTGCGCATGTTCCTGAACGAGGAGCTTGAGCCGGTATGGAAGCGGCTGCTCGGGTCGATCCTGGAGCAGTGCCGCACTGCGGGAATGGATCCCCTCCGGGAGCTGGAGCCGGGCCAGCTGGTCCTCTCCCCGGGGCGCTTCGGCTTCCACAACGCCCTGCTCTCCCCGCGGGG
Source organism: Limisphaerales bacterium (assembly GCA_965221075.1). GTDB lineage: Bacteria > Verrucomicrobiota > Verrucomicrobiia > Limisphaerales > AAA164-E04 > UBA2970. The sequence continues at coordinate 603,236 of OZ244865.1, read as the reverse complement.
GCGGTGGCGCTTCCTCGGCTTCGGCCGCTCGGGAGCGGACGACCCGGCGAGGATGCTGTGCCGGTTCTTCTGCGAGGGCCCCCTCCCCCCGGGAGAGGATCTGTGGGAGGAGGCGGTCGAGCCGCTCTCGGCCCTGGGGCGCCTGGACTCCGCCTGGGCGGCGCGCTCCCGGATCCTGCTGCCGGCCTACCAGGTCCGGCGCGCCGCCGCTCCGGTGATCGCCTATCTGCAGGGCGGCGGGGAAAGCTCCCGGATCCGCCTCTCGAGCCGCCTGCTCAAGGCCCGCCAGTGGCTGGCGAAGGCCCACCGGAGCCTCTGATGCGGAAGTCCCTCCACAGGAGCAGTCCGGCTGCCAGGGCGGCGCCCAGGGCCAGCAGGGTCGTCCACAGGGGGAGCCGGGGCGGCCGGTAGCGGAAGACCACCTCGGAGCCGCCCTCCGGCACGCGGACTCCCCGCATGATGTAGTTGCAGCGCAGCAGGACCGCGGGCTCGCCGTCCACCTCGGCCTTCCAGTGGGAGTGGTAGCGGTCGTTGAACAGCAGGATGCCCGGCTCCTCCCCCTCGGTGCGCACCACGATGCGGCGGGGATGGTACTCGGCCAGGACCGCCTCTCCGGCCGGGACGGAGCTCCGGCGGGACTCTCCCAGGCCGGTGACCACCAGGTCCGAGGAGGGATCGAAGCCGGGGGAGGCGATCCGCTCCAGCGCCGCCTCCCCGCTCTCCAGGCTCTCCCACTGGTGGTAGCGGACGGCCCGGGGGAGCGCCTCCTTGTAGTCGAAAACGGCGAACACCCCCTCCGGGCCGACGGGGGTGTGCAGGTCGTGCAGGCTCTGTCCCGCCGAGCCGGGCCGCGGGCTGATGTCGAAGCGCAGGGCGATCGAGATGGCGTCCTCCTCCCCGCCGTGGAGCTGCCTGAGCGAGTCCAGCGCGCCGGCCATGCCGAAGATGTAGCGGGTGGAGGTCAGCTCCCAGAGCCGCAGGTAGAGCCCCAGATCCTCCTGGGAGCGGGGGAGGAAGCGGGAGGCGAAGGCGCGGTCCCAGGCCGCAAGCCGGGGCATCTGAACGATGTCGATGGTGGAGATGCCGAACCAGGGGAACAGGCTCTGCTTCCAGTGGCCGAAGAGCGCCCTGCGACGAGGCTCCTGCTTCTCCAGGTCGATCAGGATGTTGCGCGGCCAGAAGGGGTGGAGGTCGCTGGTGAAGCGGTGCTCCCGGGTGTTCTCCTCGAGGAAGCCGGTCAGGGCGTTGCCCCGGTATTCCCGGGTGTAGTCGTAGTGCTGGATCCAGGGGAGGTTGGCCCTTCCCAGGTCGGCGAAGAGCAGGAGCGGGCAGGCGATGCCGGGCAGGACCGCCAGGCTGCGGTGGACCAGGCCGGCCAGCACCATGAACACCAGCAGCAGCGAGAGCAGGAAGAAGAGGACGGCCCTGAGCGCCTCGCCGGCGCTCAGGGCGAACATGGCGCGCCGCAGATCCTCCGGAATCCCCTCCCGGGCCAGGTGGCCCAGCATGGCCCCCTCGCTGGAGGCGTAGATCAGCCAGCCCACCGCTCCCAGCGCCAGGAACAGGCCGCAGGCCATGGTACCCCTGCGGGGCGCGCTCCCCAGCCGGGACCACCAGTCCCGCAGATGCCTTCCCAGGGGCTGGGTCCGCTGGCGGGTCCTGTCCAGGTAGTGCCCCAGGAGCAGGTCGATCCCGTAGCCGAAGAGGATCAGCGCCGCCAGCTGGAAGAGGTGCATGAACTTGATCGGGTTGCGGACGGCGGAGAACCAGGGGACCGTGTCGTAGAAGACCCGGTAGAGGGGGAAGTGGCGCCCCCAGGCCATCAGCAGGGAGAAGAGGGCCACCCCGGCCCAGAACCAGATCTGGGGACGGCGGGCGGCCAGGGGGGATCCGCTCCTCAGGCTGTGCGCCAGGGCGAAGGCCGCCAGCGCCAGCACCAGCGCCCCTGCGTACTCCCCCGAGCCGGAATGGCGGGAAAGCCGGGCGGTGCTTCCCGGCTCCCACTCGGGATCGCGGCCCACCGCGCCCCAGTAGGAGCTGGGCTCCATGCGTCCCTCCAGGCTGGAGAGGCGGTAGCCGAACAGGCCGGGCACGGCCACCCTCAGGGTCTCCCGCACCGGAAGGCTGAACTGGGTGGCGTGGTTCCACTGGGCCTGCCGCTCCAGCTCGTTGCGGGGCTCGGACACCACCCCCTGGATCTGCGAGGACCACAGGGAGTAGAGGGCGTAGAAGGAGACCGCGGCGGCGCACAGGGCCATGCCCGCCACGCCCGCCGCCCCCCGGGCCAGGCCGCGCCCGTCGGGCCGCCTGCCCAGGGCCAGCAGGAAGGCGTAGGCGCCGACCGCCACGCTGTAGAGGGCCCCCACGTCGAAGCCCTCCATGACGCCGTGCCCCACCAGGGCCCCGGCCACGGCGTACCTGAGCCAGGGGCGGCGGGCGGGACGCAGGTGGAGGGCCGCCAGGGCCAGCATCGCCGAGGCGAGGGTCAGGGCCCGCGAGGGCAGGCCCCAGCAGGCGTTGCTGAAGGCGTTCATGTTGAGGGCGAAGGCCACCGCCCCGGCCAGGCAGGCCCAGGAGCCGAACCCGAGGCTGCGGAAGAGGATCCAGCCCGCCAGCCCCAGCAGCAGGAGGGCGATCGGGGCGTAGAACTTGCTGAAGAGCACCTCGTCGCCCAGGACCCACCCGAGGAACTGGGAGACGGTGGGAAGGGCGGGAGGCCGCTCCTCCCCGATCCAGTTGATGTCGTGCCAGTAGCCGAGGAGGGCTCCGGGCAGGTCCCCGGCCTCCACGCTGATCACCCCCAGCGGCCCGTCGTTGGAGAAGAGGACCTGGCCCGGAGCGAAGCTCCGGTGGAAGAGCGCCGCGAGCATCAGGGCCAGGACGAGCGCCCCCGCCCAGAGGGCCGCCTTGGGGCGATCGGGCATGCGCCCGGGAGGATGCGGGTTTCCCCGGGGAATGGAAAGCGGGTTCGGGCCGTTCAGTACCAGCGGCGCAGCTCCCGCAGCTGGCGGTCCAGGGGCGGGGCCTCCTCGTCGGGCACCAGGTAGCGGGTCGACGGAGCGGGCGCCAGGGCGGGAGACACGCGGTGGGGCCAGCCCCACTGGCGGGCTATGGCCTCCAGGAGACGGCGCTTGTCGACCGGGGGAAGGAAGCCCGCATGCGTCGTCCGCCGGGCCACCCTTCCCTCGATGATCCCGCAGAACAGCCGGGCGCACTCCAGGGTGGTGATTCCGTTCCATGCCTGGTTGGTCCACCCCTCCACCCCGGCCTCCTGGGAGAGGAGCCAGCCCAGCAGGCCCCGGGGAGGGGATCCCGTCTCGGGACCCACCAGCGAGGTGCGGACGATGCGGTCGTTGTCCCGCTGCAGGCCCTCCTCCCCCCGCCGCTTGGAGAGGCCGTAGGGATCGATGGCGTCGGGCTCGCGGTCCCCCGGGCAGGGACCGGCGCCGGCCCGGAAGACGCCGTCGGAGGAGACGTGGATCAGGGAGCAGGAGGGGGAGAGGTGGCGGGAGAGGGCCTCGGGCAGCCGGTGGTTGACCCGGTCCAGCAGGGGGCCCCGGCGCACTCCGGCGGCGTTGACGCACCACTCGGGCCCGAGCCGGTTGACGCGCTCCACATAGGGGAGGACGTCCCCTGCCGCCGGAAAGCGCTCCTCCGGAACCAGGATCCGGTGGCCCCGCTCCTCCAGGTAGCGCGACACCACATGGCCCAGCATCCCCCTCCGGCCGATCAGGCAGACGCGCATGGGGCCTCGTACGGAAAGGCGGCGAGCCACCGGCCCGCAAAGCCAGGGTGCCTCGCCTGGATCGCCTGGCGGTAGTTCCACGCGGTGATCAGCACCGAAGCGGGGCGGGGTTCCTCCTCGAGCCTCCGGGACGGAACCACCGGCAGGCCCCTGCCGGGCACGTGCCGGCCGCAGCGCAGGGGGGCGTCGTCGGCCACCCAGGCGACGGGCAGGTCGGGCAGCTGGTTGAGGAACACGCTGGCCCGCCCCGAGGCGCCGTACGCCGCCGCCGGCTCCCCGCTCCGCATCAGCTCCCGGACCGCGGCGCACTGGTAGCGGCCCGCGTAGGCGCTGCGCAGTCGCTCCATCCCCCGGGCGTGCCCGAAGGCGGCCCTTGGCGGAACCGGAGCCCGCCCCTTGCGGAAGCAGCAGCGCAGCAGTCCTCCATGGAGCGCAAGCTGCTCCATCTCCGCCATCTCCATGCCCGCCGCTCCCAGGCAGGCCCGCAGGGAGGCGGCGCTCCACTCGGCGCGGTGCTCGTGGTAGATGGTGTCCCACTGGGCCCCCTGCAGCAGGGCCTCCAGGTCGTGCACCTCGATCCACAGCTCGCCCCCGGGGCGGAGCGCCAGGGCCGAGGCCCGGAAGACCTCCGCCAGATCCCGGATGTGGGCCAGGCAGTTGGAGCCGGAGACCACGTCCATGGCGCCCGTCCAGCCCTGCTCCTCCACCAGAGCCGGGGTGAAGCGGGCCGGGACCAGCGCGTATCCTCCGGGCGCGTTCCGGGCCACGTCGGAGGGATCGACCCCGGCAAGCTCCCAGCCGGGAGGCAGCCGCCGCAGCAGCACCCCGTCGTTGCACCCGATCTCCAGGAACCGCACCCGGGAGCCGGCCCCGTAGCGGCGGGCCAGGAAGGCGGCGTAGCGCTCGAAGTGCTCCACCAGGGGAGGCACCGAGGAGGAGGCGTAGTGGTAGGCTCCGTAGAGCTCCTCGTCGGGTATCTCCTCGGCCACCTGGACCAGGGAGCAGCGCAGGCAGGCCACCCAGGTGAGGGGGTAGCGCGGGAGGCTCCGGGCCTCCTCGGCGCTCCGGCGGAAGGCCCCGGCCAGGGGCATGGGGTCGAGGGAGAAGACCGGCTCCAGGGAGGCGGCGCCGCAGCCGCGGCACCGGGAGATGGAGCTAGTCATGCTCCCCGGCAGCCTCCATCTCCCCGAGCCGCTCGATCACCTCCTCCACGGAGGCCAGCTGCCGGGTGTTGGCCGAGGTGTACTCGGCGCCCGGCGCCGGAGGATCGGGGATCGGGGGGATCCGGTACTCGGGATGGATCACGTAGTGGTCCTCCCCGGCGGTGGCCCGCTGCATCTCGTACTCGTTGACCAGGATCTCGTGGATCTTCTCCCCGGGACGGATGCCGACGGGGGACAGCGGATGGTCCATCCCGCGGGGACTGTGGCGCAGCCGCATGGCGTCGGCCAGCAGGGCCATGGTGCAGGCGGGGGACTTGCGGACGAAGATCTCGCCTCCCCGGGCCTGCTCCAGGGCGCGCAGGACCAGCCCGATGGACTCGTCCAGGGTCATCAGGAAGCGGGTCATCCCGGGCAGGGTCAGGGTCAGGGGCCTGTCCTCCCGGATCTGGCGGCGGAAGAGGGGGATGACCGAGCCCCGGCTGCCCATCACGTTGCCGTAGCGGACGCAGGAGAAGCGGGTGGGGCACCCGTAGCGGTTCTGGTTGCAGACGATCTTCTCCATCATCGCCTTGCTCATGCCCATGGCGTTGACCGCCTTGACCGCCTTGTCGGTGCTCAGGGCGACGAAGGCCTTCACCCCGGCCGCCCGGGCCGCCTCGCAGGCGTGGTGCGAGCCCAGGACGTTGGTCAGCGCCGCCTCGTAGGGAGACTCCTCGCAGGAGGGCACCTGCTTGAGGGCGGCGGCGTGGAACACGTGGTCGGCCCCCTCCATCGCCTGGGCCAGCCGCGCGGGATCGCGCACGTCCCCGAGGAGGTAGCGGAAGCGGGGATAGCGCTGCCTCATCTCCCACTGCTTCTTCTCGTCGCGGCTGAAGACGCGGATCTCCGCGGGGCCGAGCCGCAGGAGCCGCTCCGCCACATGGGAGCCGAAGGATCCGGTTCCCCCGGTGATCAGGACTACCGCTCCCTCCAGCTTCATGATCCCGGTTTTCGGCGGCGCTCCACCGCCTGCCCGATCAGCTCCAGCTCCCTCGCTGCCACCTGACGGTAGTCGAAGCGCCGCGCGAAGAGGCGGTTGGCCCTACCCTGCTCCTCCCGCAGCCGGTCCTGCCGCAGCCAGTGGCAGATGCGGCGGGCGGCGCCCGCGGCGTCGCCGGGCTCGACGCAGTCCACATGGCTCCCGAAGATCTCGGAGTACACCGGAAGCCGGTAGGCCACTACCGGCAGCCCCGCCGCCAGGCATTCGGTGACCGAAAGCCCCCACCCCTCCTCCCGGGAGAGGCTCAGGGCCAGGCGGGAGGAGGAGAGCAGCCGGTTCTTGCGGCGCTCGGGGATCCCCCCCACGAACTCGGCTCCGGGATCCACCCCCTCCATCTCCCGCCGGACCGCCTCCCGGTGGGGCCCCTCCCCGATCGCCAGCAGCCGGGCCGAGGGGATCTCCTCCTTCACGCGCCTCCACACCCGGGGGAGGTCGAAGACCCCCTTCTGGCGGTGCATCCTTCCGAGCACCACCACGTCGTGCTCCACGCTCCCCACGTCCCTCCCCTCCTCCTGCAGGGCCTCCAGATCCAGGCCGCACCCCACCTGGTGGACCTCGCGGCGCGCCAGCCCCAGCCGGGCCTCCAGCCGGCGCCACTCGCTCTCCACCTCCGCCGAGAGGCACATCATCAGGTCGGCCCGGCTCCCCACCTTCCTGGCTCCCCACCGCTCGGTCAGGACGAAGAGCCGGTCGAAGAGCGAGCGGCGCCCGGGACGCTCGCCCACCAGGTGCTGCAGCTTGACCACCAGGGCCGCCTTGTGGCGGCGGGCCACGGTCCGTGCGGCGTGGAGGTCGAAGATCACGAAGTTGGAGGCGTAGACCGCATGGTACCGGCGGGGCAGGCGCACCAGGCGGGAGGTGATCAGCCGCCAGGCGTAGGCGGGCAGGTAGCGCCAGGTCGAGGCCAGGTGGCCGGTGGCGTCGAAGACGCGGTCGCTGCTCACCCTCCCGGCCTGGGGGCAAAGCTCCTCCAGCTGGGCGAATCCGGCGCTGGCCACCAGAAAGTCGGTGGGATGCCCCCGCGCGATCCACTCCCGGGCCATCAGCGAGTAGTGCCGCAGAACTCCCGAGACCGAGACCGAGTCGTTGAGGGAGTTGTGGGCCAGGAGGATGTTCAAGGCGGAGGGGAAGGTTCCGCTATCCCGCGCCCCGGGGCAACAGGGAAACCAGGATCGGCAGGGTGACGCCGCTGGCCAGGGTGGACCAGAGCACCGCCTGGGCAAGCGGCTCGGCGCTGCCGCCGAACATCCTGGCGTAGACCACCGGGGCCATGGCGCTGGGCATGCCCGCCAGGAGGATCAGCACCGGCTGCAGCAGCCCCCCGATGTCCAGCAGCAGGGTGAGTCCCCAGGCCGCCAGAGGGCCCCCCGCCAGCCGGAGCATGACAAGCCCCGCCAGCCCGGGATCGATGCGGCCGATCCTGAGAGTGGCGATCTCCATGCCCACGCAGATGAGGATGGCCGGGATGGCGGCGGCGCCCAGCTGGTCGAGAGGCTCCTGCAGCAGGGAGGGGACGGATAGGCCGCTCCAGCGCATCAGGACCGCCAGGAGGATGGCGTAGAGGATGGGCATGCGCAGGAGGGTCGCCAGGGCCTGCCTTCCCGACATGCGGCCCCGAGCCGCCACGTAGACCGCGAAGCCGTTGTGGGGCAGGGAGTTGACCGCCACCAGCAGGCCGGCCAGCTGGAGCCCCTCCTCCCCGTAGACCAGGAGCGAGAAGGGGAAGCCGAGGTTGACCGCGTTGAAGAAGGTGGCCGAGAGGACGTAGCTGCCCGGATCGCCGATCCGGAACAGGCGGGCGTAGCAAAGGCCCGCCAGGGCCATGGCCGCCAGGAGGCCCAGCCCGAAGAGGGCCACCCGGCCCACCTCCCCCCCTCCCGCATCCACCTTCATCAGGCTGTTGAACAGGAGCGGAGGCAGGAAGACGTAGACCGTCAGGCGGCTGACGGTCTGGCGGTCCAGGCCGAGGTAGCGGAAGGCCGCCGCCCCGGTGCAGCAGAGCAGCAGGGCGGGCAGCAGGGCCTTGGCGTAGACCGAGTACAGCCCGGAGAGGAATTCCATCGAAGGGAGGCGGAGCATAGCGGGCGCTCCGGGGAGGTTCCAACCCGATTGACAGGGGCGCTCTGGAGAACCGAGACTCGGCGGGGATGTTCGAACTGGAGGCCCCCTATCCGTCGGCCGGCGACCAGCCCAGGGCCATCGATGAGCTCTCCCAGGCGCTCTCCAGGAACGTCCCCCACCAGACCCTGCTGGGGGTGACCGGTTCGGGGAAGACCTTCACCGTGGCCAACGTGATCGCCCGGCTGGGGCGCCCCGCCCTGGTCCTCTCCCACAACAAGACCCTGGCCGCCCAGCTCTACGCCGAGTTCCGGAGCTTCTTCCCCCGCAACGCGGTGGAGTACTTCGTGAGCTACTTCGACTACTACCAGCCCGAGGCCTACATCCCGCGCACCGACACCTTCATCGAGAAGGACTCGAGCGTCAACGACGAGATCGAGCGTCTGCGCCTCTCCACCATGAGCTCGCTGTTCTCCCGCGAGGACGTCATCGTCATCGCCAGCGTCTCCTGCATCTACGGCATTGGCAGCAAGGAGGACTACCAGAGCATGCTGGTCCACCTGAAGGTGGGCCAGGAGACGGGGCGGGACCACCTGCTGGAGAAGCTGGTCGAGATGATGTACCAGCGCAACGACGTGGAGCTGGACCGGGGAAGCTTCCGGGTCAGGGGGGACACCGTGGAGCTGGTCCCCGCCTACCTGGAGGAGGGCCTTCGGATCGAGTTCTTCGGAGACGAGATCGACCGCATCGCCCGCTTCGATCCCCTCACCGGCGAGACCGTCGAGGCCCTTCGCCAGGTGACCGTGTACCCAGGCAAGCAGTTCGTGACCTCGCCAGAGAAGATGAAGCGGGCGTCACGGACCATCCGCAAGGAGCTGCGGGAGCAGATCGCCCGCTTCGAGAAGGAGGGCAAGCTGCTGGAGGCGCAGCGGATCAAGATGCGCACCGAGTACGATCTGGAGATGATGGAGCAGATGGGCTTCTGCTCGGGAATCGAGAACTACAGCCGGCACATCAGCGGCCGTCCGGCCGGCTCGCGTCCCCACACCCTGATGGACTTCTTTCCCGAGGACTTCCTGATGGTGATCGACGAGTCCCATGCCACTGTGCCCCAGATCGGCGGCATGTACGCCGGGGACCGCTCCCGCAAGGTCACCCTGGTGGAGCACGGCTTCCGCCTTCCCAGCGCCCTCGACAACCGCCCCCTGAACTTCGAGGAATTCCAGTCCTTCCAGCGCCGCACCCTCTATGTTAGCGCCACTCCTGCCGAGCGGGAGATCGAATGGAGCGGCGGCAAGGTGGTGGAGCAGATCGTGCGTCCCACCGGACTGCTGGATCCCGAGATCCACCTCCGGCCTCTCCAGGGGCAGATCGACGATCTGATGGAGGAGGTCCGCAAGCGGGTGGAGAAGGGGGAGAGGACCCTGGTGACCACCCTGACCAAGAAGACCGCCGAGGAGCTCTCCGACTACCTGGCCGAGCTTGGCATCCGGGTGCGCTACCTGCACAGCGAGATCGACGCCATCGAGCGGGTGGAGATCCTGCGGGCCCTGCGCAAGGGGGAGTTCGACGTGCTGGTCGGCATCAACCTGCTGCGCGAGGGGCTGGATCTCCCCGAAGTCTCCCTGGTGGCCATCCTCGACGCCGACAAGGAAGGCTACCTGCGCTCGGCCACCAGCCTGATCCAGACCGCGGGCCGGGCCGCACGCCACCTGGACGGGCAGGTGATCCTCTACGCCGACAGGCGCACACGAAGCATAGAGAGCTTCCTCTCCACTTCGCGCTACCGGCGCCAGAGGCAGATCGATTTCAACCGGGAGCACGGCATCACCCCGCGTCAGGTGACCCGTCCGGTGGAGGAGAGCCTGTCCAGCGAGCAGGCCCGGTCTCCGAAAGGGCCCGGACCGGACGTGGAAGCCAGCCTCGAGCAGCTGGAGCAGGAGATGGTGGTGGCCTCCCACCGCCTGGAATTCGAGAAGGCCGCCCTGATCCGGGACCAGATCCGGGAGCTGAGGCAGCGGGCTGGAGAGCCCCAGCCTCAAGCCCTTCCCGCACGCAGGAAGCGCTTCCGAAAGAAGCGCAGGACGGTCTGAGAATAGGAGCCTGCCCTATGGAGAACCGATGGAGGACCTGCGGCAGGAAGACGTCGGAACTGAAATCAACCGTCCCAAAAAAAACTCCATCGCAATAATCCAAGACGCCCCTGATGGAACGACGTGCAGGCCATGCAGTGAGTAGACATGGCAACACGGTTCCAGAAGCACGGACTGGCAACGCCACATGCTTCACGAACGGTATTCCTCCAAGCAGACCCGGGTAGTGCAAGGGGCAGCCCTCCTGTGGCAGAAGGCTGTGGCCTCGGCGGCCTCGGATCGCCGAGGCGGCATCCGTCCCTCGAACAGCACAGCCATACGCAGGATTGCTCCATCAATCGATGCATCCAGCAGTTCAATATCATCGACAAGTTCTGGACTATCGGCCAGAATGACAAGGGCTGGCGTACGGCCGACGTAGCAAGACCTTGACGCGCCAGCCCCGGAGAACACACTGGGGATGAGCCGGAAGGGGCATAGAGCCCCATTCGGCGTTGTTCGACCATACAATGAACGCCGAATGGACCGAGGACTGCTAGCCGCCCACCTTGGCTTGTCCGAATCCTGGCTTTACACAGCCCTGGGCTTCTGCGAGCCTGGACTCGGGCTGACCGTGCGTACTGTCTTCAGTCGGGATGCACGCTTTGCGCGCGTCATAATCGAGGACAACCAGCCTGTGCATGACACGCCGACGAAGAGCTGCCGCCACTCGAGCTTCTTCCAGCACGAGCGCGTAGTGGTGCCCCACAACCCTCGCGTGCTCCTAACGGACGGACAAGTGAAGCCGGGGAAGCCGACCTGTACGGGCCGCCCCCCCGGTTTCACGCTCTTCCTCAAGGCGCTCGTCGTCAACCAGCGCCAGCAGACTCTCCTCTCGTATGCTCGGCTGCCACAAATGCCGCTGCTCTCCGCGTCGCTTTTTTCAGCGAGGAGCGCAACACCAAGACTACCGAACAGACCTTTTACACTCTGTCTGCTCACCGAGGCGACCCCAGCCGGTCGCATTCTTCTCCACCCAAAAGCCACCCATCTGCATCGGCAACATAGACGGGCTTCTACCCAACCCCGAGATCACCTTCAAGAATTGCCAAGTAATCACACACGCCTAGAAGGGGTTAGACATGATCCGGTGCATCAAGCAGCACTTAGCTCCAGTTCTCGAGGACCAGCGCTGGAAGCTGCTCGTGGATCCTGCCCTCCTCGTCACCGCTCAGTGTGCCAACCTCGATGCGCTCGTCTCAAACGTCTCAGTCTAACTCGCAGCGCGAGCTTCGATATACCGGGAACAGCTGCAAGAGTTCCTCAACAGCAAGCAGCTTCACTTCGTCAAGGCCAGCCCACCTCTTTGCCCTGCCCCTGATCCTGCTGCTGGCAGCCTGCCAGTCGCACACCCGCAAGACCTCCACGTTCACCGAGGCCTGGACGGCGGGCGACGCGCAGCGGGTCGGCACGATCATTGCCAGGATGGGCGAAGCGGCTCCCACCCGGGACAAGGTGGTCTTCCGCCTGGAGGAGGGAACCGTCATGCTGGCCCTCTCCCGCACCGGCGAGAGCGATCGGGCCTTCCTGGACGCCGAGGTCCGCATTGCCACCATGAAAAACCCATGAAAGAGGCGATCAGCGCTCTCTTGCTTGCCCTCGCTGTCCTCGGACTAGGGTACTTCGCCCTGCCGTTCCTGAAAGGGACAGATCAGTCGCAGAGGGTAGACCGTCCCTCCCCCGCCATGCTCAGGGCGGCCGCCGAGAACGGCGATGCCGAGGCCCAGGCCGCCCTGGGAGCTTTCTACTACCTAGGCGAGGGAGTGGACCAGGACATGGGGGAGGCGGTGCGCTGGTGGCGAATGGCCGCCGAGGGGGGCCACGCCGAGGCGCAGTATAACATGGGCAGGGCGCACAAGTACGGCGACCACGTGGAGAAGTCGCAGGCCATGGCCTACAAGTGGTACCGCAAGGCCGCAGAGCAGGGGCACCGGGAGGCCCAGTTCTGGCTGGGCGCTTTCTACGACCTCGGCCAGGGCGTGGAGAAGGACGAAAGGGAGGCGGCACGCTGGTACCGCAAGGCCGCCGAACAAGGTCATGCCCAGGCCCAGAACAACCTGGGAGTTTCCTACGCCAGGGGCCAGGGCGTGGAGAAGGACGAAAGGGAGGCGGCGCGCTGGTTTCGCCGGGCTGCCGAGCAGGGCCTCGCCGAGGCCCAGAAGAACCTGGGGTCCTGCTACGCCAGGGGCCAGGGCGTGGAGAAGGATGAAAGGGCGGCGGCACGCTGGTGGCTCAAGGCCGCAGAGCAGGGGCACGCCGAGGCCCAGAAGAACCTGGGGTCCTGCTACGACAGGGGCCAGGGCGTGGAGAAGGATGAAAGGGCGGCGGTCTTCTGGTACCGCAAGGCCGCAGAGCAGGGCCTCGCCGAGGCCCAGCACTGGATGGGGTTTTGCTGCTCCCTCGGCGAGGGGGTGGAGGTGGACGAGGAGGAGGCGGTCAGGTGGTGGCGCCTCGCCGCGGCCCAGGGGCATGCCGACGCGCAGTGCGCCCTTGGGGCTTGCTACGCCGAGGGCGAAGGCGTGGAGAAGGACCAGGCCCGGGCGGTCAAGTGGTGGCTCAGGGCCGCCGCCCAAAAAAACGCTCCGGCGGCCCTGATGCTTGCGGTGGCCTACTCCTCCGGCCGGGGCGTTGGGCGCTCCCAGGCCAGGGCGGACTACTGGTTCTCCAAGGCCGCCGAGTTTGCGGCCGAGTAGAGAGCCGCCCCCCTACCTGCCCCCCCTGGTGCAACCGCACATTCTGGACAAGGGACAACCTGCTCTGCCGCCGCCTCGGGAATGGATCGTCCGCAACTGTCCGCCGACGGTCCGCCTGGCGGCTCTCTACGGCGTCGGAGCGGCCGGAAAGTCGTCCCTGGTCCTGCAGCTGTCCGCAGCTACCCCCATGCGGACTACTGATACCTCAAGGCAGCAGTCTCCGCCGCCGAACAGCCTCCCTCCTAACACCCGCAATCTCTTGCGTTATAAAAATACCGAATGGAGCCAGCCAATCCATTCCTGAATTTTCTCCCGAAAAAACAACGCCAAAAACCTTGCCCACTCCGCCCATTTGTTTTTTCCCTTGCTTCCTGGCCGCCGAGGCCCCCGCCCCGGAGGCCCATTGCGAAAGTCGCCCCCCTCCACCCCACTCCTCCTGCCCGCCCTAGCCCTTCTCCACTCATCCTGATCTTCCGTCTCCACGCTCCGCTGAGGCACATGTCTGTTGTTCATGGCCGACATCGTAACGCAAGGCGCAGGAAGTGCAAACGCACCTCCATGGCGCAGGCTCCCTCCCGCTCCCTTCTTGAACCGCCCGCCAGGGGGGGATGTCCTTCGAGGAAGGAAAACGAAGGACGTGAGACAAGCAGATGGGAGCAAGACCCGCACCCGGGACAGGCCCCGTGACGTCAGGTATGGATGTCTTGTAGAAGGACCGACCGGTCCGTACTGGGAGCCGTTCCAAGCATGGGTAGCGCCTCCTTCCTCATGAAATCCGGACGCCCCCCCGCTACGCTTTAGCACTGGCCCTGGGGCTGGAATCCCGCGCCGACGACCGCCGCTCCGAGACCTCCATAGAGGATCGCAAGAAGGACGGCTACTTTTAGGAGCCCGTTCTTCTTCGGCTCCCCGAAATCCAACAGGCTCCTAGTGTACTGTGCTCTATAAAGCTAGATCAAACGCTTGTGGCCTGGCACTCTGCGAGCCGTGCCCTGGCACGCTTGATCTTCGCCAGGATATCCTCGCCCTTGGCAACCCACCTGAAGGGCTTGGGATCGGCGTTGTGCTCTGCCAGGTGCCGCTGGATCGCGCTCTTGAGTTGAGAGACGCTGGTGTAGCTCTGGTCTCGGACCACAGTGGTCAGCTCGGCAAAGAACCGCTCGACCATGTTGAGCCAGGAGCTCGATGTCGGAGTGAAGTGCATCGTGATCCTCGGATGCTTGGCCAGCCAGGCCCTGACCTTGGCGTGCTTGTGCGTAGCGTAGTTGTCGGCGATGATGTGGATGGCCAGCCCGTCGGGGGTTTCGCGTTCGATCTGCTTGAGGAAGCGCAGCCACTCCACGTGCGTGTGCCTGCTTTCCAGACGCTGGATCAGCTTGCCGTCCAGGTAGTTCATCGCCGCAAAGAGCGTGATCGTGCCGTGCCGGTAGTAGTCGTGCGTCTGGGTGCGGATGTGCCCCATGCCCAGCGGCAGGCCCGGCTGCGTGCGTTGCAGCGCCTGGATCTGCGACTGCTCGTCGGAGCAGTACACCACGGCTTTCTCCGGCGGATCCAGGTACAGGCCCACGACATCCCGGAACTTCTCCTCGAACTCGGGATCGTTGGAGAGCTTGAAGTTGCGCTTGAGATGGGGCTTGAGGCCGTGTGCCCGCCAGATGCTGCTGACGCTGGAGGCCGAGATGCCGACTTCGGCCGCCGTGGTCCGGGTGCTGCGCCGCTTGATGCCTGGCGCACGCTGGCCCGCCAGCTCGATCACCTTCTCGACCACTTCCTGGGGAATGCTCGGCTTGACGCCACGGCCCTCGCGATCCACCAGGCCATCGAGCCCCTCCTTGGCGAAGCGCTGCGTCCACTTGCACACAGTCTGCTGCGAGGTTCTCACCTCTTTGGCCACATCTCTCTGACTCTTCCCTCCTGCTCGCAGCAGCACGATGCGTGCACGCAGGAGATCTCGTGCCGGTGTGGTGAGAGCACGCACACGCCGGTTGAGCTCCGCTTCCTGGTCTGCTGAAAGCTCCAGAATCGTGATCGGTCGTCCCATAATCAATGCGCTGGTATGCGCCGAACTGGACTGTACCATAAAAACCGCCATTGATCTATACTTATTACATACAGGACACTAGGAGTCTGTCGGAAAACGGGATCGCGTTCCTGAACAACTCATCTGCAGGGTGCTTGCCGATCGGCAAGCATGCTCTCGAGGTTCTTCAGGCGACTCGATCGACGGGACAGTCGCGCGGGTTTGCGGAATAGGGAGCTGGATCGGCCCCTCACAGGAAGCGCCTGCCCCCGTGAGAGAGGGGATCCCGGTCCCTCCCCCTCATGCTGCGCTGGTCAGCGAATGCATCCGCTTCAGATTCCAAGGCAGGCTCACCAGGGTCCACTCTCCTTGGACAGATTGCTTGCCTCGCAGGTGGAACCGTCGGAAGCCGAGCGCCTCCTTGATGTTGCCGAACACCGTTTCCACCGTGCACTTCCGCTTCGAATACACTGCCTTGCCTTCCGAAGTCTTGAGCCGGTGACGCGCCCGTTCCACCCCACTGGCGTTCCCGGGACATTCAGGCGGCTGTTCCAGCCGCTTCTCCAATGGCTCGTGATGCTTCTCCCTCCTCTGGGCGATATAGGGCACGATGCCCTCCTCCTCGCACAGATCGATATTGGCGGCACTGTGATAGCCGGCATCGGCCAGCAACGCTTCAGGCTTCCCTAGCTCCGCTTCCGTCTTCTTGAGAGCCTCCAGCGCCGGCTTCACCTGCTGCTTGTCGTTGCCTGCTTCCGTGATGTGCGATGCGACGATCAGATGGCTTTCGGCATCTACCACTGCCTGGGCATTGTAGCACTGCTCGAAGCCGTTGCCGGTCTTCATGATCCGGGACTCGGGATCGGTCAGGTTCACCTGATCCTTCGCCCGTGGCTCCGGTGGCGGCTCCTCGGCCGGCTCTTCGCTCCTCTCCTCCTTCCCATGGGCTAGAGGATCCCCGGATTGAAGCCGAGCGGGCTCCTTGGCTGGCTCCTCGCTCCTCTCTTCCTTCGGCCTCGAGGGGGGCTCGGCTCGAGACTCGCCTGCGGCTTTGCGTTCGGACTGCTCCCGCTCATGGCGCTGGGCCGCCCGGTCGCGAATCGCCTGCTTCGCTTCCCGCAGCGCCTTCAAGCGATCCTCCCTGCGCTCGATCTCGGCGGGCACGTCCAGCTCGCAGGTTTCCTCGGCATCCGCATTGCCCGCCATCTCCATCAGCTTGGCGATCTCTTCCTTGAGCTGCTTTTCCAGCCGCTCGGCATGCTCCCAGCTCAAGGCCTTGTGCTTGCTGGCATTGGCCTGGATCTTCGTCCCATCCAGACTCACCTTGCCCATGCGCACAAAGCCCACCTCCTTGGCCAGAACCATGATCTGAAGAAAGAGCCCCTCCAGTTCCCCCAGGAACCGCTTGCGGAACGCCGAGATGGTGTCGTGGTCGGGATGCTCGTTCCGGGACACGAAGCGGTAGTCCAGCGTGTCGTAGGTCGCCCGCTCCAGCTGCCGGCTGGAGAAAACGCCCTTCGCATAGCCGTAGAAGAGCAGCCCCAGAAGCACCTCCGGGTGGTAGGCCTTCCTGCCGCTGGGAGAGTAGGCCGAGAGAATCGGGGTCAGATCCAGTTCCCCAACTACATCGACAACGAAGCGGGCCAGATGATTGGGGGGAAGCCATTCCTGCACCGAGGGAGGGAGCAGGTAGAGCTGGGAGTTGTCGATCGGATGGAAGATGTTGCCCATGCTTGCGGACTGCTGACCGGCGGACCAGCGCGTCTACCAGGAACCTTCCTCGCGCACTGCTGGCGCGATAGGACTATCTTGCTCGAAGAGAGAAAACTGCCTGTTCTCCTTCGGCTTGCCCGAAATCCGACAGGCTCCTAGCTCTGTGCAAGCTGCTCGGGACGAGGAAAGAGGACCTCGGGACGCCCAGCCTTGTGCCCCTCCTGCAGCCCCCCCCAGGCAGCCCCGGACATCCGGTCGGGCTGCCCCTGCAAGGCCAGCTGCCGGTAGATCTTCCCCGAGGTGGAGGGGAGCACCGGCCAGAGCAGGACGGCCAGGATGCGCACAGCCTCCGCCATGCTGTATAGGATCTCATCCAGCCTCCCCGCCTGGTCCGGCTGCCTGGCCAGCTTGAAGGGAGCAGTCCGGTCGATGTAGCGGTTGGCCTCCGCCACCAGGCCGCAGGCCGCCTGCAGGGCCGCCTGCAGCCGGCGGGACCGGTAGAGATCGGCGATTTCCTTGGACGCCCGGACCGCCTCGCCCTCCAGCGTCCCCTTCCCTCCGGCACGCGCCGGAACGATTCCATCGCGGTAGCGGCCGAGCATGGAGAGGGATCGGTGCACCAGGTTGCCCAGCCCGTTGGCCAGCTCGGCCGAGTAGCGCGAGGCGAAGCCCTCGTCCGTCCAGTTGCCGTCTCCCCCGATATCCAGCTCGCGCACCAGGTAGTACCGGAATGCGTCCAGCCCCCACTGGCCGATCACCTGCAGCGGATCCACGATGTTGCCGGTGGACTTGCTCATCTTCTCCCCGTCCTTCTGCCACCATCCGTGGACGCAGATCTGGCGGGGGAGCTCCAGGCCCGCGGCCTTGAGCATTATGGGCCAGTAGACCGCGTGGAACTTGAGGATGTCCTTGCCGATCACGTGCACGTCCGCGGGCCAGAGGCTCGGGCCGTCCTTTCCGGGCGCCTCGCGCAGGACCGCCAGCCGGGGATCCCCCAGGTGGGCGGGGATGCTGGCGTAGTTGACCAGTGCGTCGAACCACACATAGGTGACGTAGCCGGGGTCGAACGGCAGCGGGATGCCCCACTGGAGCCGCTCTCGGGGGCGGCTGATGCAAAGATCCTCCAGTTCGTTATTCTCCAGGAAGCCCAGCACCTCGTTGCGGCGGTTCTCGGGGTGGACGAATCCGGGATTGCCGCGGATGTGGTCGCTCAGCCACTGCTGGTGCCGTCCCAGCCGGAAGTACCAGTTCTCCTCCTTCAGCTCGGACACCTCCCCGTAGAGGGGATCGAAGCTGCCGTCGGGCAGCCGGTCCCTGTCGGTAAGGAAAGTCTCCTGCTTGGTGGAGTAGTAGCCGGTGTAGGAGTCCTTGTAGAAGTGCCCCTCCTGGTGGAGGTGGCGGAGCAGCTCGACTACGGCAGCTCGGTGGCGGCTGTCGCTGGTGCGGACGAAGTCGTCGTTGCACAGTCCCAGCCTCTCCACGAAGCCGCGCCATACCCCGGCCAGCCGGTCGCAGTATTCCCGGACCTCCACCCCTGCCTGGCGGGCCGCCTGCTCCACCTTCTGGCCATGCTCGTCCAGCCCGGTCAGGTAGAAGGTCTCCTCGCCCAGGCTGCGGTGGGCCCGGACCATCACATCGGCGACGACCTTCTCGTAGGCGTGCCCCAGGTGGGGCTCCCCGTTGACGTAGTCGATGGCCGTGGTGACGTAGAATCTCTTGCTCATCCAGGCGCTTGCCGCCGCATCGGGCGGGCCACACTAGCCGCCGGTCAGCCCAGCGGCAAGGACCCCGTCCGACGCCCGGGCAGTATTCGGTTGCCAACCCGGGACCGGAGGAGGAGCCTTCCCGTCGCCGCCATGACCCGAGTCTTCGCCGGAATACCAGCCGTCAACCGCACCCTGATGCACCGCCTTCGCTTCTCGGTGGGCGACCCTGTGGCGCTGGTGGAGCGGGAGGGGAGCTCCGCCCTGATCGTGCGCGACATAGAGATGGAGCGGGCCCGGCTCCATTCCCGGGCCCAGGAGATCCACTCTCCCGCCGACTTCCCTCCCCCGGAAGGACTCTCCGGGGACCGGGAGACGGCCACCGCCCAGTCGCTTGCCGAGTACCTCTTCCGCCAGGGACTGGACCGGGTCCAGGCCGATCGCAGCTTCCCCCTGATCTTCACCCGGGAGCTGGAACAGCGCGGCATCGCCGTGGACTACCACCCCGAACTGGGAACCGCCGAGCGCCGGGCCAAGGACGAGTGGGAGATCGGATGCCTGGAGAAGGCCCAGAAGGCCGCCTCGCGTGCCGTGGAGAGGGCCTGCCGCCTGGTAGCCCGCTGCGACGCCTCCGGCCGCGGCGTCCTGACGCACCAGGGGGAGGAATTGAGCTCGGAGAGGCTCCAGGCAATGGTCGACATCTGGCTGCTCGAGGAGGGCTTCGAGAACCCCCCCAGCATCCTTGCGGGAGGAGCGTCCGCAGCGGACTGCCACTTCAGGGGCTCGGGCCCCCTGCGCACCGGAGAGCCGATCCTGATCGACATCTTCCCCAGGGACCGCCAGACCGGCTACAACGGGGACTGCACCAGAACCGTGGTGCACGGGAAGATCCCCGGCGAGGTGGAAGCCATGCACCGGGCCGTGGCCCAGGCTCACGAAGACGCCGTGGCGGCCGTCAGGGCCGGAACTAGCGGCGAGGCGGTTCACAAGGCCGCCATCGCCGCCCTGTCCCGATGCGGCTACAAGGCCATCCGTCCCCCGCTGCAGGCGGAAGGCCCGGCGATGACCCACGGCACCGGCCACGGCATCGGCCTGGAGGTCCACGAGCCCCCCTTGCTGGACTTCAAGGGGCCCCCGCTGGTGGAAGGGGACGCTCTCACCATCGAGCCGGCCCTCTACTCGCCGACGCTTGGCGGGGTCCGGATCGAGGACATGGTGATCGTGACCGCCGACGGCTGCCGCGTGCTGTGCCCGGATCTGCCCCGGGGACTGGACTGGAGATAGGATACTCGATCCGGGAATCGGCCCCGCTCCTGCGACGGACGGCACCAGGGCCGGCCCTTTCCTCCCGATCCGGCGGGAGAACCGGCAGGACCCTCTACATCGCCTCTTCCCAGGGCCTCCAGACCAGGCTGACAGGAAGAGGACCGGAGTCCGCCCCGTTCACGCGGATGTGCCGCATTTCCCTGGATCCCCGCCGATACGAGAAGGGGGTCCGGGATTCGAGGCTGGAGCGGGCTTGTCCCTCGCGGCTGCGACAACGGCAATTTGCGCCTCGCCCGCTTCGACCGGATCCGAGAACAGCTCGCCGTGTTCGAGCCGGGATACCGCGAATGCGGCGCCAGCGGAGTCCGCCGGGACTCCTCCTCCCCGGGGGCTTACTAGCCGCAGAAGCGGTCCCGTTCGCGAAGGACGATGCCAAGCCCCCGCACGCGGGGTCCTGGTTCAGGGCGCCGCGACGCAGAAGAGATGCCTCTCGCCCCGGATGAGCAGGCGGCTGCCCAGGGGCACGGGCGAGGCGATCAGGCGCTCCCCCATGTCGTTCTCGGCCAGCAGGGCGAAGTCCCGGTCCAGGGAGGCCACCAGCACCGTCCCGTCCTCCCTTGCCGCGTACAGCCTCGAGGACGCCACCAGCGGTGAGGAGTAGTAGCTGGCGCGGTGCCGGGGATAGGCGCCCTGCCAGAGCACCTCGCCGGTCTCGGGGACCAGGGCCACCACCTCTCCCCTGTCCCTGAGCACGTAGGCCCGTCCGCCGTGCACCGAGGGGGTGGGAACGAAGGCGCCCAGGTCCCGATGCTCCCAGATCCGGTGGGTGTCGGTAACGTCTCCGCTGCCCGCGAGGCGGATCCCGGCCAGGCGGGCGCCGCGTCCGTAGGGGACAACCACCACGCCGTTCCCGATCACCGGAGAGGCCACCGAGACCCAGTTGGGGGTCCGGGAGGGGTTGAATCCCCGGCAGGTCCAGACCACGCTGCCGTCCTCGGGATCATGGGCGGTGAGCCGCTCGGCCCCCCACACCAGCAGGACCGTACGCCCCTCCAGGGTGGCCACCAGGGGGGTGGCGTAGCCGTGGTCCCCTTCGACCGGAGTGGGATAGGTGCGGTCCACCTTCCAGTCGATCTCCCCGGTCTCCTGGTCGAAGGCCACCAGGAAGCCCTCCCGGTCCTGCATCACCGCCACCACCACCCTTCCCTGGCACAGCACCGGAGAGGTGCCGATGTCCCAGTAGAGGGTGTCCTTTCCGAAGCGCTCCTGGAGGTTGGTCTTCCAGCGCAGGGCCCCGTCCATGCCCAGCGCAGCCAGGTTTCCGCTCTTGAAGTAGGCGTAGACGCCCTGGCCGTCGGTCGCCACCGAGGGATTGGCGCTGGAGCCGTTGCGGTGGCGGCCGGGACTGCACTCCCCCACCGCGGTCTTCCAGCGGTAGCTCCCCTGCCCGTCGATGGCCAGCACCACGTCCTCGCCCCGCCGGCCTTCCGCCGGCTGCATCGCGGTGAGGAGGATCAGCCCCTGCGCCAGCACCGGGGTGGAGCACCCCTTTCCCGGGAGCTCCACCTTCCAGTCCAGGCCCGAGTCGGAGCCGAAGCTCAATGCGTGCCCGCCGCCGGGACTGCTTCCCTGGCGGCCTCCTCCCCGCCAGTCGGGCCAGGAGATGTCCGCCGCCATTCCGGATCCGCAGAGGGCCAGCGCGGCGGCCGCTATCATGGGTGCCTTCATCGGGTATGCGCGTCAATCATCGGGAAGCCGTGGCGGAGGATCAATCCCTGAGCCGAGGGGAGGCCCCCCTCAGAAGGAGGATCCCTCCGGAGGCCACCTGGCGCAGAGATCCTCCATGGCCAGGCTCGTCCCGCCCAGCCGGCGCGTCTCCCGCGGATCGTGGGCCACGTGCAGGACGGTGGCCCCGGTCTCCTGGTGGACGTCCCGGAGCAGATCGCTCATCTCCTGGTGCCGCCGGGGGTCCAGGGAGCCCAGGGGCTCGTCCAGCAGCAGGATCCGGGGCCAGGGGGCGATGGCCCGTCCCAGGGCCACCCGCTGCGCCTCCCCGCCGCTCAGCTGGCGGGGCAGGCGCCCGAGCAGAGGCTCCACCCCGGCTATCCGGGCCACCTGCCGGACGCGCTCCTCGATCCGCTCCGGAGCCAGGCGCCTGGCCTTCAGGCCCAGCCCGATCTGCTCGCCCGCGGTCATCCGGGGAAAGAGCGCCAGGTCCTGGGGCAGGTAGCCGATCCTCCGCTCTCCCGGCCTGAGGAGGAGGGCGTCGCGGCCATCCAGCCGCACCGAGCCGCGCAGGGGGCGGAGCAGGCCGCAAAGGACCTCCAGCAGAGTGGTCTTGCCGCTGCCGCTGGGCCCGGAGAGCACGGCGTAGGATCCCTGGGGGAGGCTCAGGCGGCCGATCTCCAGGAGGAAGCGGCCCTGGCGCGCCTGCAGCTGGCCGACCTCGATCACCTCGGCAGCTCCCTGCGGGACAGAAGGCGCATGGCCAGGAGCACCGCGGCGGAGGTGGCCAGCAGGATCGCCGAGACCGCCAGCATCCCCTCCAGATCCCCCTCCTGGAACTCCAGGTACACCGATGTGGAGAGGACCTCGGTGTGCATGCGGGTGGTCCCGGCGAAGATCAGCACCGGCCCGAACTCCCCCAGGGAGCGGGCCCAGGCGACGATGCCCGCTTCCAGGACGGCGGGACGGGCCTGGGGCAGGAACACGCTCCAGAATGCCTGCCTGCGGCTGCAGCCAAGGGTCATGGCGACCTCCTCGTAGCGGACGGGGATCTGCTCGATCGCGGGCCGGAGGGCGCGGTGGGCGAAGGCTGCGGCCACCGTGAACTGCGCCAGGATCACCGCCGGAACGCGGAAGGCGACCAGGTGGCCGGCCCAGGAGAAGGGGGGGACGGTGAAGAGGATGAGCAGGCCCACTCCCACCACCATGGGAGGCAGGACCAGGGGAAGGTCGAGGAGCGCCTCCACCAGGCCGCTTCCCCGGAACCTGAACCGGGCGAGAAGATAGCCCAGGGGCACGGCCACCCAGAGGGAGAGGACCGCGGAGGCGCAGCAGGAGACGAGGCTGAGCGAGATCGAGTAGCGGATCTCGGGGCTCCGCAGCGACTCCCAGATGGAGCCGGGACTGGTGTGGGCCAGGCTGGCGGCCACCAGGATCGCCAGAAGAACCGCGTAGCTCCCCCCCAGGATGGCCAGGCCCGCCAGGAAGGGGGCGTCTGAGGGAACCTTGGGCATGGGCCCGTCCCGGGCCTCAGATCGAGAGCCGGGAGGCCGAGAGCGTATCGAGAAGGAGGGTCGCCTGCCTGGCGCGGCGCAGGACCGAGGCGGGGCAGTCTGACGAGACCGGATCCTCCAGGGCCGCCCGGACCGCCCCGCTCTTCCGCTTCTCGGGAGCCAGGCAGAGGATGCGGGAGGCCGAGCAGAGGACAGGGATGGTGAGGGTGAGGGCGTAGGGAGGCACCGAGTCCAGAGCGGGGAAGTGCCCCTCGCCCACCTGCTGCAGGCGGCAGGCCCGGTCGAGCTTCACCAGCTTGACCTGCCGGCGGTCCTCGAGATCGGCGACGGAAGGATCGTTGAAGGCGATGTGCCCGTTCTCCCCGATCCCCAGGCAGCAGAGATCGACGGGCGCCTCGCCGAGCAGGGCCGCGTAGCGGTCGCACTCGTCCTGGGGCAGCAGGGCGTCCCCCTCCAGGTAGTGGAAGGCGCGGGGCCCGACCCGGCTCTCCACCCGCTCCTTCATGTAGCGGCGGAAGCTGGCCGGATGGTCCGCCGGGATCCCCAGGTACTCGTCCATGTGGAAGAGGACGATCCGCGACCAGTCGATCGAACGGTCCTGCTGCAGGAGCCCGAGGAACTCGATCTGGGAGTTGCCGGTGGCGAGGATCAGCCTCAGCTCCTCCTTGCGGCCCAGCAGGTCCCGGAGGTGCCGTCCCGCCTCCTCGGCCGCACGCCGGGCCACGGCCCGGCCGTCGGCGTGCACCTCGACCCGCAGCTCGTCCACAACGAATGACTTCATAGACACGATCGCCCGCTCTTCCCGGGGGGCCATTGAATGCACCTTCCCTTCCTGGAGGTCAACGCAAAGCAGGGAGCGCCCGCGACGGCGGGAAGGCGTCCCCTCCTCAGGGCTCCCGCCTGCCGCCGGGGCCGAGCACCACGACGTACTCGCCCCGGGGCCGGCAGGCATCGAGAGAGGCGGCCACCTGCTCCGCCTCCCCCCGGATCACCTCCTGGTGCAGCTTGGTCATTTCGCGGCACACCGCCACCTGCCGCCCGCCGAACCACCGGACCAGCTCCCGGGCCAGCTTGAGGATGCGGTGGGGGGACTCGAAGAGCACCAGGGTGTCCGGCAGGGCCGAGAGCCGCTCCAGAGCCTTCTCCCTCCTTCCCTGCCTGGCCGGGAGGAAGCCGGCGAAATGGAACGCGTCGGCGGGAAATCCGCTCAGGGAGAGGGCGGCGGCGATCGAGCAGGGGCCTGGAACCGCCTCCACCTGGAATCCCGCCTCCCACGCCTCCCGGACCAGCCTTGCTCCCGGATCGTGGATCCCGGGCGTGCCGGCGTCGCTGACCAGGGCAGCCGTCCCTCCGCTCTCCAGGCACCGGAGCAGGGAGACGCTCCGCTTCTGCTCGTTGAATCGGTGGCAGCTGGAAAGCCGGCCGGCTATCGACAGCCTCTGGAACAGCCGGCCCGTGCGACGGGTGTCCTCGCAGAACACCCGATCGACTCCCTGCAGCACCCGCACGGCCCGGAGGGTGATGTCCTCCAGGTTGCCGATGGGGGTGGCCACCAGGTAGAGGACCCCCCGCCCCAGGGAGGCCCCCTGGTCCCGCTCCCCGGATCCTTCGGCGTCCTGCATGGCCGGCTTCCTCGCCATTCCCGATCGGGGCGGAGGATACAGGGCGGACGGCGCTTCTGCTATGCTGCGGGAGATGAAAGCCGCCGTCATCGAGGAACATGGCCCCCCCTCGGCGATCCGCTACCGGGATTGGCCCCGGCCCCGGCCCGGGCCTGGCGAGCTCCTGGTGCGCGTGGGAGCGGTCTCGGTCAATCCCATCGACACCTACATCCGGGCCGGGAGCATCCCCATGGAGACGCCTCTGCCCTACATCCCCGGATGCGACTTCGCCGGAACGGTCGAGGAAGCCGGGGCGGGCGCAGGGCGCTTCCGGCCCGGAGACCGGGTCTGGGGCTCCAACCAGGGGCTCATGGGCCGCCAGGGAACCTTCGCCGAATGGATCGCGGTGGACGAGCGCTTCGCCTATCCCGCCCCCGGAGGCAGCTCCGACGCCGAGATGGCCGCCCTGGCGCTGGTGGCCATCACCGCCCACCTGGGCCTGGGCCGCGCAGGGGTGGAACGGGGGGAGACCGTGTTCGTGGCCGGCGGAGCCGGGGGCGTAGGCTCGATGGTGGTGCAGATGGCCCGCCTGAAGGGAGCGCGCGTTCTGGCGTCGGCCGGATCCGCCGAGCGGATCGAGATCTGCCGGCAGCTGGGCGCCGAAGCGGTGGTGGACCGCCGCAGGGAGGATGCCGCCGCCTTCCTGAGGGAGGAGGCCCCGTCGGGAGTCGATGTCTACTGGGAGACGTCGCGGGAACCCGGCCTCGAAGCCATCGTCGCGGCGCTGGCCCCCCGGGGCCGGCTGGTCCTAATGGCCGGAAGGGAGGCCCGGCCCGCCTTTCCCGTCGGCCCGTTCTACGTGAAGGACTGCACCATGGTGGGCTTCGCCATGTTCAACGCTCCCCCGGAAGTCCAGGAGCGATGCGCCCGGGACATCAACCGCTGGGTGGAGCAGGGAGCGCTGAAGGCGCGTATCGGCCGGAGCCTTCCCCTTTCGGAGGCCGCCCGGGCGCACCGGCTGCAGGAAGAGAACACCCTGCACGGGGCCGGCACCCTGCAGGGCAAGATCGTGCTGGCTCCCCGGGATACGCCGGAGACGTAGAGCGGCCGGGACCGGCTGGATCCCGGTGCGCCGCGTTGCGCAGCCGCCCTGCCGATCCTGTGGACAGGACCCGGGAGCCTTCCAGGGAAGGCGGGGCCGCTCCCGTCTCCGGAGGAAGGCTACAGCCTACTCGAAGATCAGGGTTCCGAACCGGGAGGGCTGGTGGAAGGAGGGATCGAGGGTGGGGCTCCAGGCCTGCTTCTCGGCCGGGCGGCCCCCGCCCCGGTTGAAGCGGTAGAAGTTGGCCCGCCAGCGGGTCCCGGCGGCCGGGGCGGCGGCGCCCAGGCTGGCGAAGGGGATCCGCACCTCCACGTTCCAGTAGTAGTCCCGGTCCCCCGGCCTGGCTATGGTGCCGGAGACGGCCACCCGGCTCCTCATCCCCCTGGCGGTGTAGTCCCAGTCGCCCTCGAAGCCGAGCGAGGCGCCGTCCGGGCCGAGCCGGTTGACGATGACCGCGTCGAAGACGCCCCCCAGGGGGTTCCACTGCAGCTCGAAGTAGCGCTCCAGAGGTCCGGTGGCCAGGAAGAGCTCCACCACCTCCTCCTCCCAGAAGTGGCTGTCCCGCTCGGTGAGGGTGGCCTCTATGTCCCGGTCCTCCACCTTCCAGCCCAGGTAGAGGGCCTCCTGGTCGCGGAACAGGGCCACCCGAGTCGCCTCGGAGGCCTCCCCGCCCTCGTCGTTCTCCACCAGGGGGCCCAGCCAGGCCGCCTTCTTCCAGGCCGCCTCGTCTAGACGCCCGTCGATCCGCAGATCCCCCTCCAGGAAGGGAACGGCCACCTCGGACGCCGCCAGGGCGAGCGGCAGGACCGCGAGGCAGAGGAACGGGAGTCGCCGCTTCATGCCCCCACTCTGCCCTTGGAAGCGGGAAAAGGCAACGGCCGGAGCCTCGGGCGGGGAGCGCCGCGATGGCGCTTTACACCCCGGGGAGCCCCCGGAATAATCCGCGGCCCCATGATCCCCTTCCCCTCTTTTGCAGGATGCAGGACCCTGGCCGGGATTCTCCTGTGCCTGGCGGCCCTTCCGCAGGCCGCGGCCGACGTCTCCCTCCCCTCGATCTTCGGCGAGGGAATGGTCCTGCAGCGGGACCACCGGAACCCGGTCTGGGGCTGGGCCGGACAGGGCGAGGTGGTGACCGTGGCCATCGCGGGGCAGCGGCACACGGCCGTGACCGGATCCGACGGCCGGTGGAAGGTGAGGCTGGATCCCCTTCCGGCCGGCGGACCTCACACCCTGGAGATCAAGGGGGAGAACGAGCTGAGCTTCGGCGACGTGCTGGTGGGCGAGGTCTGGATCTGCTCGGGCCAGTCCAACATGCAGTGGTCGGTTGACGCCTCCAACGACGCGCAGCTGGAGAAGCTGGCGGCCCGCTTCCCCCGGATCCGCCACATCTCCATTCCCCAGGTGGGCACCCAGGAGCCGCAGGAGGACTTCCAGGGATCGTGGCAGGCCTGCAGCCCCGCCACCATCGGCAGCTTCTCGGCGGTGGGATACTACTTCGGGCGGCAGATCCACCAGACCCTGGACGTGCCGGTGGGCCTGATCGACAACGCCTGGGGAGGCTCGGCCTGCGAGGCCTGGATCCGCAGGGACCTGCTGGAGGCCGACGACCGGTTCCGCCCCCTCATGGAGCGCTGGGAGGAGACCGAGCGGACCTACGACATCGAGAAGGTCAGGGCCGACCACCAGCGGCGGGTGGCCGAATGGGAGAAGGAGCGGGCCGAGGCCGTGGCGGCCGGCAGGGACTTCGCCCGCCGCCGCCCGGGAATGCCCCGCAACCCCCTGGCCGGGCAGCACCGTCCCGCCAACCTCTACAACGGGGTGCTCAAGCCCATCATCGGCTACGGCATCCGGGGCGCGATCTGGTACCAGGGGGAGGCCAATGCCAGCCGCGCCTGGCAGTACCGGGAGCTCTTCCCCCTGATGATCCGCAGCTGGAGGGAGGAGTGGAAGCAGGGCGACTTCCCCTTCTACTGGGTGCAGCTGGCCGACTTCCGCTACGAGAAGCCCGAGCCGGACGACAGCGACTGGGCCGAGCTGCGCGAGGCCCAGACCCTGACCCAGGACCGCCTTCCCAACACCGGCGAGGCGGTGATCATCGATCTGGGCGAGGGACGCGACATCCATCCCCGCGACAAGCAGGGCGTGGCCAAGCGGCTGGCCCGGCTGGCCCTGGCCAGGGACTACGGGAAGGATCTGGTCCACCGGAGCCCCCGGTTCCTCTCCATGAAGCGGGCGGAGGGCCGGATCGGGCTCCTCTTCAAGGACGTGGGCTCGCGCCTGGTGATCTTCGATCACCGGGACGTCCTGGGATTCACCGTCGCGGGGGAGGACAGGGTGTTCCGCAAGGCCAGGGCGCGCCTGACCGGAGAGAACAGCATCGAGGTCTGGAGCGACGAGGTGGCCGATCCGGTGGCGGTGCGCTACGCCTGGGCCGACAATCCCGTCTGCAACATATACAGCAGGGAAGGCCTCCCGCTCACCCCCTTCCGCACCGACGACTGGCCCGGCATCACCCGCGACAGCCACTAGCCCGGGCGATCGGGCCGGCAGGGGACGGGTCCCCGCCCGCCCCCCGAAGCAGTAGCGGGCCAGCGGGGATTTCGTCCGGGAGCCGCTCACCGTCCCGAGGGGCGGAGCTGGAGGCCGTCCAGGACGGCATCGCAGCCGGCGCATCCCTGGACGGGCCGGCCCGGATCCGATCGGCAGCGCATCGATCGCCTGCCGCCAGGCAGGCGATCCGGAGACTGGACCGGCGCTTGAGGAATCCCTTGGTCCAGCGGCCTCCCGGCCCGGCAATTGTACTGGAAAGGAACCGGGGCCCCGCCCTACCCTCGGCGCCCATGAGCGTGAACGAGGAGATCGTCAGGGAGCTGATCACCGCCTACGGAATGGAGCTGGAGACGGTCCAGAACTACATCGCCAACAGCGTCCACCTGGACGGGGTCCGCTCGGACGTGATCAAGAAGGCGCTGGCGGCCGACGTGACCGAGGAGATCGGCCACGCCCAGCAGATCGCCCAGCGCGTGAAGACCATCGGAGGGAAGGTTCCGGGATCCCTCTCCCTGAAGCCCCGCCAGGCCAGCCTCCAGCCCCCCGAGGATCCCACCGACATCGTCCGGGTGATCGAGGGAGTGATCGAGGCCGAGGAAGCGGCCATCGCCCAGTACCAGAAGATCATCCGCCTCTGCGACGGCAAGGACTACGTGACCCAGGATCTGATGATCCAGATCCTGGGCAGCGAGGAGGAGCATCGCCGCGAGTTCATCGGGTTCCTCAAGGAGTACCGCAAGGATCCCGGAGCCTGAATGGACCGGTTCGACCTGGTGGTGGTCGGCGCCGGGCCGGGCGGCTCGGCGGCGGCCCTGCGCGCCGACGCGCTGGGCCTCTCGGTGGCCTGCGTGGACCGCCGCAGCGCCCCCGGCGGCACCTGCCTCCATGTCGGATGCATTCCCAGCAAGGCCCTGCTGGAGTCCAGCTGGCAGCTGGACCACGCCCGGAGCGGGCTGGCAAGGCACGGGGTGAGGGTGGGCCAGGTCGAGCTGGACCTGGCGGCGATGATGAAGCGCAAGGAGCGCATCGTCGGGCAGATCGCCAAGGGCATGCAGTCGCTCTTCACCCGGAGCCGGATCCAGGTCTTCGAGGGATCGGCCCGGATCGAGTCCCCGGAAACGGTGCGCGTCCGCCCGGCCTCGGGCCCGGACCGCGTCCTGGAGGCCCGGCACATCCTGATCGCCACCGGCAGCCGGCCCCGATCCCTGCCCGGCGCTCCCTTCGACGGCAAGCGGATCATTTCCAGCGAGGAGGCCCTCCGCCTGGACCGCGTGCCCGAGAGCCTGCTGGTCGTGGGTGCGGGGGCCGTGGGCCTGGAGCTGGGCAGCGTCTGGAGCCGCCTGGGCTCGTCGGTGACGGTGGTCGAGTCGGCCGAAGGCATCCTTCCGGAGATGGAGAGGGGGATCGCCGAGGAGGCGGCCTCCCTCCTCTCCAGGCAGGGGCTCGAGCTGCGGACCGGAGTCCGGGTCGAGGACCTGTCGGTCCGCTCCGGGGAAGTCAGGACGAGGCTCGGCTCGGGCGAGGAGCTGTGGGCTTCCCTCGCCCTGGTGGCCATCGGACGCGTCCCCTGCACCCGGGATCTGGGCCTGGAGCAGGCGGGGGTCGAGCTGGGCGCCGGCTCCGCCGTGAAGGTGGACCAGGACCTGGCCAGCACGGTCCCCTCGATCTCGGCCATCGGGGACGCCATCGAGGGCCCCATGCTGGCCCACCGCGCCGAGGAGGAGGGCATGGCCCTTGCCGAATCCCTGGCCGGAAGGCCCCGCAGGGTCCGCCACCTCGCCTATCCCGAAGTGGTGTACCTCCATCCCGAGGTGGCCTCGGCCGGACGCACCGCGGCCCGGCTGGAGGCCCTCGGCATCCCCTTCCAGAGCGGGGAGTCCCCCTACCTGGCCAACGGCCGGGCCCGCACCACCGGCGAGATCCAGGGCAGGGTGCGGCTCCACTGCCGGCCCGGCGGGGGCAGGCTCCTGGGAGTCCACATCCTGGGAGCCTCGGCCGGGGAGCTGGCCAGCGAGGCGGCCCTGGCGATCAACCGGGAGTGGACCGCCGCCGATCTGGCCTCGAGCCCCCAGGCCCACCCGACCTTCGGGGAGGTCCTCCGGAGCGCGGCCCTGGACGCCGCCGGAAGGGCGGTCCACGGCTAGGATCCCGCCCATTCGGGGGTTGACAAGCGCCCGGGCCGGTCGTGATCCTCGCCTCCAGCGGCCAGCTCCGGCCCCGGATCTGGCAGGGCGGCCGCGTCCCGCCCGCCGCCACCGCTCCCCGGCCTCCGCCCCCGAGGGATGACCCCCGAAATCGCCATCGTCTTCGCCCTTCTGGCGGCCGCCTTCGTGGCCATGATCTGGGGGCGGATTCCTCCCGACACGGTGGCACTAGGGGCCATGGGAATCCTGCTGGGATGCGGGATCCTCGACTACGAGGGCGCCTTCAAGGTGTTCAGCAACCCGGCCGCCATCACCGTGGGATGCATGTTCATCCTGGGGGCGGCCATGGAGCGCACCGGCGCCCTGGAGTTCCTGGGGCAGGTCACCGACCGCATGGCCCTCCGCAGCGAGCTGACGGTGCTGGCGGTGTTCCTCCCGGTGGTGGCCTTCACCTCGGCCTTCGTCAACAACACCCCGATCATCCTGATCTTCATCCCCATCGTCACCCGGATCGCCCTCAAGCGGGGCCTCCACACCTCGAGGCTGCTCATCCCCCTCTCCTTCGCCTCGATCCTGGGCGGCTGCTGCACCCTGATCGGCACCTCGACCAACCTGCTGGTCAGCTCCACCGCCGATGCCCAGAAGCCCGGCGTGCGCCTGGAGATGTTCGACCTGGCCTACATCGGGGGGATCCTGACCCTGGCCGGCATCCTCTACCTGCTCTTCGTCGGGCGCCACCTGCTGCCCTCCCGGGAGTCGATGGCCGACCTCCTCCACGAGTCCTCGACCAAGAAGTACCGCACCGAGCTGGTCATCCTCCGGCACTCCCCCCTGGTGGGCAAGACCCTCGGGGAGACGCCCCTCAAGGACATGACCAGCGCCCGCATCCTGGAGGTGATCCGCAACCGGGAGTCCCTTCCCCTGCAGCTCGACGCCATCGTCTTCCAGGCCGGGGACCGCATCAGCCTGAGCGTCCACATCTCCTCGGTGCTCGAGATCAAGAACATGAAGGGGATCGAGATCCTGCAGCAGCCCGAGACGATGGGGGTGGCCCTGGTGGAGACCGGCAGGGCGGTGGTGGTGGAGGGGGTGATCAGCCCCCAGTCCCGGCTCGAGGGCAACACCATCCGGCAGCTGGACCTGAGGCGGCGCTACGGGGTGCGCATCCTGGCGGTCCACCGGCGGGGGGTGAACCTGAAGAGCGACTTCGAGAACACCCGCCTGAGCTTCGGGGACACCCTGCTGATCGAGGGGACCGAGTCCAGCATCCGCCACCTGCAGGAGAGCCGCAGCATCCTGCTGCTCGCCGAGGAGCCCATCCGGGCCCCCCTCTACGGCAAGCGCTACCTGGCCGGCGCGGCGATGATCGGGATGGTGCTGCTGGCCTCCCTCACCGACATCCACATCTCGGTGCTGGCCCTGCTGGCCTCCCTGTTCGTGGTGATCTCCGGATGCCTGAGGAGCAACGAGGTGTACTCGGCGATCGACTGGCGCATCCTGTTCATGATCTTCGGGATGCTCTCCCTGGGGGAGGCGATGGTGTCCACCGGGGGGGTCGAGTGGATCGCCGAGCGGATCCTGGACCTCACCCGGGGGGCCGGGCCCGCCGTGATCCTCTCGGCGCTGATCCTCACCTGCTCACTGCTCACCACCTTCCTGTCCAACAACGCGGTGGCAGTGATGGTGACCCCGGTGGTGGTGCAGCTGGCCGACTCGCTCCAGGCGGACCCCCAGCCCTTCCTGGTCGGGGTGGCCATCGGCTGCTCGGCCTGCTTCGCCACTCCCATCGGCTACCAGACCAACACCCTGGTCTACGGCGCGGGGGGATACCGGTTCGGCGACTTCATCCTGATCGGGGTGCCGCTCAACCTCCTGGTGTGGATCCTGGCCTCCCTGTTCATCCCTCTGCTCTACCCCTTCCAGCCGCAGTAGTCCCGCCTACCCCCCGGCCACAACCCGGACGATCTCGAGGCGGTCCCCCTCGCCCAGCGCGATGCGGGGGAACTGCGAGGGGGATACCGCCTCGCCGTTGCGCTCCACCACCACGCTTCGGGGCGGCAGCCCCAGCGAGGCCAGGAAGTCCTCCAGGCTGAGCGGCAGGCCGATCTCCATCCGCCTGCCGTTGGCCACCACCCAGGACTTCATCCCCGCAGCGGCGCCGGGCGGCCCGTCCCTCCCGGGAACCCGCGTCGGAACCGCGGATCGGGGGTTGACAGGGGGGGGCTTGGGAGGGAGGATGGCCCCGCTGCCGGAGCGCGAGTGTAGCTCAGCTGGTAGAGCGTCACCTTGCCATGGTGAATGTCGAGAGTTCGAATCTCTTCACTCGCTCCACTTCCCCCCTCTTCCAGGTCCCCTAGCAAGAAGGGCTCCTGCCCGCCCGGAGGCGGACAGGAGCCCGGCGGGCGAAGGGGCCTGCGCCTGGACGGCCGCCCCTCTTCAGGACTGGGGCACCTCGGCGATGGTCTTGAGGATGCGCGAGCAGATCTGGTAGGGGTCGCCCTGCGAGTTGGGCCGCCGGTCCTCCAGGTAGCCCTTGTACCCGTCGTCGACGAACTGCTTGCTCACCCGGATGGAGGCGCCGCGGTCGGCCACCCCCCAGGAGAACTTGTCGATCGACTGGGTCTCGTGCAGGCCGGTGAGCCGCTTCTCGTTGTGGGGCCCGTAGGCGGCGATGTGCTCGTCCTTGTTGCGCTCGAAGGCCTCCATCAGGGCTCTGAAGTAGGCCTCGCCGCCGACTTCGCGGATGTACTTGGTGGAGAAGTTGCAGTGCATCCCCGAGCCGTTCCAGTCGCCCAGGAAGGGCTTGCAGTGCCACTCCACGTCCACCTCGTACTTCTCGCACAGGCGCATGAGCAGGTAGCGGGCCACCCACATGTCGTCGGCGCACTTGCGGGAGCCCTTGGCGAAGATCTGGAACTCCCACTGGCCCTTGGCCACCTCGGCGTTGATCACCGGGCCCCCCTCGGGGTTGATCCCCGCCGCCAGGCAGGCGTCGAGGTGCTCGTCCACGATCTCCCGGGCCGCGCCGCCCACGTTGGCGAAGCCCACTCCGGTGTAGTACTCGCCCTGGGGGTTGGGGAAGCCGTCCCGGGGCCAGCCCAGGGGGCGCTTGTCCTGGAAGAGGAAGTACTCCTGCTCCAGGCCGAACCAGGCGTCGGGATCGTCGATGATGGTCGCCCTCATGTTGGAGGGGTGGGGCGTGCCGTCGGTGTTGAGCACCTCGTTGAGCACGATGTAGGAGTCGCCGCCCCGCAGCACGTCGGGATAGAGGCCCACCGGCTTGAGCAGGCAGTCGGAGCTGCTTCCCTCGGCCTGCTGGGTCGAGCTTCCGTCGAAGCTCCAGAGGGGGCAGGCGTCGAGGGACTCGGGACGGCTGGTCGCGATGCGCGTCTTGCCCCTGAGGTTGGGGACCGGCTGGTAGCCGTCCAGCCACACGTATTCCAGCTTGAAGAAGTTCGCCATAAGCAGTGGGGATCCGCGGACTCCTGGAGGGGAGCCGCTGCGGGAGGCTCCGCCAGCCGGGCCGGCCGTGTCAAGCCAACACTTGCCCCCGGAGCGGATCCCCCGGCCCCGCTTCGGTGGTTGAACCACCCCGCCCCGCCTTCCTAGAGTCTCCGGCGGAATGGATCCGGTCGCCTTCTCGATCGGTGGATTCCCCATCCACTGGTACGGCATCCTCGCGGCGCTGGGCTTCCTGGGAGGCTTCCACCTGGCCGCCCGTCGCGGCCGCCTGAGGGGGCTCGCCCCCCGGGACGTCATGGACCTGGGACCGTGGATCCTGCTGGGGGCGATGGCGGGGGCCCGGACCTGGTACCTGGTCCAGGAGGGGATCGGCCCCGGCCAGTGGCGCCAGTGGATCAACATCCGGGAGGGAGGCCTGGTGTGGTACGGCGGGCTCTTCGGAGCGGTCATGGCCGCGCTGATCTACGCCGGCTGGCGGAAGATCCCGCTCTGGCGCCTGGCCGACGCCCTGGCCCCCAGCATCCCCCTGGGGCACGCGCTGGGGCGCCTCGGCTGCCTGATGACCGGCTGCTGCTACGGGCGCCTCTGCGATCTGCCCTGGGCGATCCAGTTCCCCCCGGGGCACGAAACCCACCCGGATCCGGTCCATCCGGTCCAGATCTACCAGTCCCTGATCAACTTCGGCCTCTACTTCCTGCTGGCCGGCATCTACCGCAGGTCCCTTCCGGACGGCTGCGTCTTCGCCCTCTACCTGATGACCTACGCGGTGGCTCGGGCCTTCGCCGACGCCTTCCGGGGCGACCACCAGGCCTTCTCGGAGAGCCTCCTGAGCCCCGGCCAGTGGACCAGCCTTCTCGTCCTGCCGGCCGGGGCGGTCCTCTTCCTCTGGTTCCGCAGGCGGAATGGAGCTCCAGGTCGATAGCGCCCCGCCCGGGATCCGCCTCGACGCCTGGCTGCACCGGCAGCTCCCCCAGCTCTCGCGCAGCCTCCTGGCCCGGTGGATCCGTGAGGGGCGCGTCCTGGTGGACGGACGGCGGGCCAAGCCGCGCCACGCCCTGGCCGCGGGACAGGTGGTCCGGGTCGCTCCCCCCCCGCCTCCCGAGCCGGTCCTCCGGCCCCGGGAGATGGACCTGGACATCCTCCACGAGGACTCCCACCTGCTGGTCCTCGACAAGAAGCCCGGCGTCATGGTCCATCCCGGCAGCGGCCGCGGCGGATCCACCCTGGTGGACGGCCTGCTCCACCATTGCGGCGGAGAGCTGGCCCCCACCGGGGATCCCCTTCGCCCCGGGATCGTCCACCGCCTGGACCAGGACACCAGCGGCTGCCTGGTGGTGGCCAAGACCGCCGGCGCCCACCGGGACCTGAGCCGTCAGTTCGCCGGACGGAGCGTCGCCAAGCGCTACCTGGCCCTGGCCTGCGGGCGGGTCGTCCCCGCGGAGGGATCGATTGAGGCGGGCATCGAGCGCAACCCGGCGCGCCGCGACCGGATGCGCGCCTCCCGCCAGGGCGGCGGGCGCCCCGCCCTTACCCGCTACCGCACCCTGGAGCCCCTCGAGGGGGCCTCCCTGCTGGAACTGGATCTGCATACCGGACGGACCCACCAGATCCGGGCCCACCTCCAGTTCCTCGGCTTCCCGGTCTTCGGTGACGAGTCCTACGGGCGGCGCTCCACCGCAGCCCTGGCGCGGCAGTGCGGACACCGGCCCGCCCGCCAGATGCTCCACGCCCGGTTCCTGGCCTTCGGGCATCCCGCCACCAGGGAGCCGATGCGGTTCCAGGCCCCTGCGCCGCCCGACTTCCTGGAGGCGCTCCGGGCCCTGGGCGGGAACCGCGCCCTCCAGGAGCAGCCCTCCTGGACCACGCCTGGATAATGGGAGCTGGACAGGGAGGAAGATCCGCTCCAGCCTGGAAGCCCCATGATCCCCCGGTTCCTCCCGCTGCTGCTTCCCCTTCTCCTGCTGGCTCCGGGATGCGGAAGGGAGGCCGGCCCTGCCCCGGCCCGCGCCCTTCCCCCGATCCAATCCATCGACTGGAGGAATCCTCGCCAGGGGCTCTTCAGCGAAGACTGGTACACGGTCCACGTCTTCGGAGCCCGGGCAGGCTACATGCACCAGACCTTAACCAGGAAGGGAGACGAGGTCCACACCCGGGTCCACATGGTGATGCAGATAGGGCGGGGGGCCGAATCCATGCGGACCGAGGCCACCGTAAACTACCGGGAGACCGTCGACGGCCGGCCGCTCGGAATCTCCTCGGTCTCGCAGGAAAACGAGGATCCCCCCACCACATTCGAAGGCTCATTCCAGGACGGCCGGCTCTCCTACACCCGGACAGTGGGAGGCAACCAGAGGCAGGGCTCGGCCCGGATCCCGCCCGAGTCCGTGATGGCGTGGGGCCTTGCTCGGAGGATGGGGGTGGCTGGACTGGAAGCGGGAACCAGCTTCCAGGTCCCGTACTACGATCCCGATCTGAGCATCGACGAGGCCTTCCCCTATTTCCATGAAGTCATGGGCCCCGACACCCTCGACTACCATGGACGGAAGGTCGAGACGGTGAAGCTCCGTCAGTCCCTGGACACCGGCTCCATCAAGATGGAGGCCAGCTTCTGGGTCAGGGAGGACTTCAGCGCGCTCGAAACGCAGATAAACATGGGCCCGTTCTCGTTCAGGATGGAGCTGGCGGACGAGGAGGCCGCCCTGGCCGGCTCCCTCGGAGGTCCCGGGAACGTACTCGCATCCTCCTTGGTCGATCTGGGCCGGGAGGTGCCTCGAGAGGCACGATGGGCCCGCTACCGGATCCGCACTCTGAAAGGGGATCCCGGCTCCCTGTCCTTCCCCCGGTCCCCCTCCCAGTCCGTGGAACGGGAAGGAGACGAATTCCTGGTGACGGTCCGTCCCCCCGACCCCGAGTCGGCCTTTCAGGAATCCTCCCCCCTCGACGGGGAGGAGAGGAGAAAGGCTCTCGAGCCAAACCTCTACATCTCCAGCGACCACGAGTCGGTCCTGGATCTGCTCTCCAGCCTGCAGCTGCCCGAGGGCGCCTCCGAGCTGCAGAGGGCCCGGGCCCTTCGCCGCCTGGTCCACGGCCATATCGACGAGAAGAACCTGTCGGTGGGCTTTGCTCCGGCCGACCAGGTGGCCCGGGACGCCGAAGGCGACTGCAGCGAGCACGCGGTCCTGCTGTCTGCTCTGGGCCGGGCTTCGGGAATCCCCTCCCGGGTGGCGACGGGCCTGATGTACGTCCCCCCGATGGAAGGCAGGGGCCATGCGATGGGCTACCACATGTGGAGCCAGTTCCACATCGGCGGCCGCTGGCTGGACTTCGACGCCGCAGTCCCCTGGGACCGGATCGGGCCCCGGAGGCTGGCCTTGAGCTACTCCTACCTGGACGACGACTCCCTGGTCATCCTGGGGCTCTCCGTGCTGGAAAGCTTCGGAAACCTGGAGATCGAGCTGGAGGACCTGGAGTAGCGGCGCAATGAGCCAGGGGCGGAAGCCCGACTCCCGGGCCGTCGGACGGAACGCAACGGGCCCCGGGACATCAGGGGATCGACACGCGGGGAAGCTCCGTCCATAGCCCCGGAGCGCCTTGATCTCCCGGTTGCTCCCGCTGCTGCTACTGCTGGTCCCGGGATGCGGAAGGAAGGCCGCCCCGGCCCTCTAACTCGCCCTGGATCCCCCCGAGTAGCCTCCCTGCCGGAGCTGGATCTGCATACCTGACTGATCCCCCGGATCCGGGCCCGCCGCCAGTTCCTCGGCTTCACGGACTTCGGGGACGAGGCCTGGGGGCGGCTCTGCAAAGGAAGGGAGGATCCCCTACCAGGTGGCGATTTGCCTGATGTACGTCCCCCCGATGGAAGGCAGGAGCCATTCGATGGGCTGCCAAATGTGGAGCCAGCTCCACATCGGCGGCCGCTGGCTGGAGAAAACGTCCTTCGCATAGCCGCAGAATAACAGCCCCAGCAGCATCTTAGGGTGGCAGGCCCTTCTGCCCCTGGGGGAGTAGGCCGGGAGAATCGGGATCAGATCCAGCTCCCCAACCACATCGACAACGAAGCGGGCCAGATGATTGGGGGGAGCCGATCCTGCACCGAGGGAGGGAGCAGGCAGGGCTGGGAGCTGTCGATCGGACGGGAGGAGTTGCCCGTGCCTGCGGACTGCTAACCGGCGGACCAGCGCATCTCCCAGGAACGTGCTTCGCACTGCTGGCTAGAAGGGTTGTCTCGCTCGAAGAGGGAAAACTGCCTGTTTTCCTTCGGCTCTCCAAAAAGACGACAGGCTCCCTGGCTGTCCCAGGGCCCGATCCGGGAAGGCCGATCCGGTCAGTCCAGGAGCGAGTAGCCCGAGTCCCCCTTGCGCTGGTAGTTCCATGGCTGGCCCGTCTTCGGATTGGATGGCGGTTCGGCGACGAATTCGGGGGCAAGCTGCTCCAGCTTCTCCGGATAGGATCCCCGGGCCAGGCGGTGCAGCTCCAGGGCAACCTCCACCTTGGCCATCTCCACCCGGAGCTGCAGATTGAGGAACTTGTGCAGGGCGGAAAAGATCGACGGATCCACGTTCCGCTCCGCCGCGTTCTTTGCCAGGCGGTCCAGCCGGGGCATGCAGTCGTCCCAGGGAACGGACTTGGATTCCTCGGCGAAGCGCTCCCCTTCTCGGATCCAGTAGGCGAAGATCTTGTTTTCGCGTTTCCGGAGCAACCATCCGCCGATCGAAGGCTCGCCGGCCCGGTTCTGGAGCCCCAGTTGGATGGCGCGGAGGCAGTCTCCGGCCAGGAAGTCCCATGCCTGGAGGTGGAGAGGCAGTTCGGATCGCTTCTGGAGCGGCTTGGCGGAGTTCCCGGGCGGTATGGGGACCCACGCCATGGCGAAGGAGTCCGAGGCGCCCGGCTCTCGCCTCAGGGCATCGCTCCACATGGGCAGCAAGTCGACGGAGTCCAGCTGTTCCATCACGCCGCGCCAGTCCTGCTCGCTGCCGATACGGAACTGGAGAGCGAACCGGACCGTTTCCAGCGCAATATGGAATTGTCCCAGCTGGACCAGACGCGAGATGAGGAGATCGTGGTCCGTGGCATGGGCTGCGAGGAATGCAAGACGGATATGGCGGAAGGCCTCCTCCTCGTTTCCCGCCAGCACATGGGCCTGGCTGCGGAATTGGAGAGCGATCGTCAGTTCCCTGAGCTGCTGAAGAAGGTTCATGAGCGTGTTGTCTTCCACCAGCCCCTTGGAAGGAAACGCTACGTGATCGCGGCCCAGCGCCTCCTCCAGGGCGAGCAGGGACGGCTCCGATCCCTCGAGGAAGGCCATGAGCGGTACCGAGACATCTTCCCAGTCCTGGAACGGCCTTTCCGGCTCTCCCGAATCGATCTGCAGGGCGGTGGCCATGGCTAGGAGCTCCTGCAGGCTACCGTCGTTCTCCGCCTCCTCCTCCAGAGTCCCGCCGTGGGACGTGGCCGAGGGATGGCTTTCCGGGGATGATTCCTCCAGCTCGAAGGAGTATTGCGACGGATAGGTGGAGGGGAGGGCCTTGGTTCCGAAGAAGTGCGGATCGAGATTCTGTTCCTGATATACGGCGTCCTTGGCCGCTTCCACCAGCTGCAGAACCCCCACCCCGCCGGGATCAAGATTCTGATTCTCCAGCATGGGGGCCAGAAGAGGATGACTCCACCCCTCCAGAGGGTGACTCGTGAGCAGCGTGAACTGGAAAGCGTTCTCCAGAACGGCGGCCAGGAGGGGATGTTTCCACTGCTTGGAGGAGTCGGGAACCGGTCCGGATTCCGACTGGATTTCCGGGGATGTGGGGACCGATCCAGCGGAGAGCAGGCTGAAGGCATCCCGCCTCTCCTCCTCCAGAGACAGCGCCATGGAGCCTCCCAGGGGAAGGCTGGCGACGGCAAGCAGGTAGCAGAGCAGTCCGGGAAGTCCCAGCAGTGGCCGACGGAACAGAAGGATAGCGGAGGCGATCGGGCTGGTGGGGGGAAGGATCAGGAAGAGCCGGAGCTTGGAGTGCCGGCTCTTTTCCAGCTTCAAGCCGAGGCTTGCCGAGAGCGCCCATCCGAGAACCAGGAACAGCAGGGAGAGGCAGAAGGTGGCCAGGACTGCGGGTGGTATCATGCTAGGGCCTGTTGACTCTATCTCGGAACCAGATGGACGAGACCGAGCAGGATGACTCCCGCAAACATCTTGTCCAGCTTGTCGTATCGGGTGGCGCGCCGGTTTCCCTTGAACCGCCTGAACAGCGCGCTCGATCCCGCTGCGACGCTTGTAGATCTCCTTGCCGCACTTCCAGGGAGCTTACCGTTTGCTCTTGGGAGGAACAACGTGTTCGAGTCCCTGCTCCCCGACCGCTTCTAGCGTCCCGTCGTCTTCGCATGCCCGGTCCATGATCGGGCATCTGGAGGGTTCCGGGAACCGAGCCGGCCGATCAGGACTCGTCCTGCAGGCGCATCGTGGCTCTGCCCTGGAGCAAGGGAGAAGGCCGCTGCCGCATTGGCATCGACAGCGATCGACCGCACCTTGGTGGCCGGGCCCCTCAGCGACCGCCCGATAGCCTGCGGGCCGTTCTTCTTCTCCGTTCCAGTCCCGTCCGGGTGGGCCTTGATGGAGGCGCTGTCCAGCAAGAGGACCTCCAGCTGCTCAGGCAGGATCCGCTTCCGCTTGAGCTCGTCCAAGATCTTCTGGAGCGCTCCCTTTCTCGCCTGCCGCCTCATGCGCATGTAGGTGGCGGGCAACTTCCCGCATTCAGGCAATGCCCGCCACTTGCAGCCGTTCTCGGCGACTTGCAGGATGGCATTGAGCCCATGATGGTTGTCCCCCAGCGGACATCGCCTCGCTGCTTGAGGAAGAGGCGTGCGACGCCGGCGAAATGCTCTTTGGCGATCGAGACAGCCTGCCATGCCACACACAGCTGCCACCCGAGCAGACAAACCCTGCGGCCACGAAGCAGGCTAGATGACTGGAGGGGAGAAAAACCTGCACCGAGGGAGGAAGCAGGTAGAGCTGGGAGTTGCCGATCGGACAGGAGGTGTTGCCCATGCTTGCGGACCGCTAGACGTCGGACCAGCACGTTTCCCAGAAACGCTCCTCGCTCGCTGCTGGCACTACTGGGTTGTCTCGCTCGAAGAGAGAAAGCCGCCTGTTCTCCTTCGGCTTGCCCGAAATCCGGCAGGCTGCTAGCGTTCGTAGCGCCTTGATCCTCCGGTTCCTCCCGCTGCTGCCTCCCCTGCTCCTGCTGGCCCCGGGATGCGGGAGGGAGGAAGGCCCAGCAGCAGTCTGGAACCTTCCTCCAGTCCGCGCCATCGACTGGAGGAATCCGCCCCAGGGGCTCTTCAGCGAGGAGTGGCACACGCTGGACATCGACGGGGTCCGGGCAGGCTACAGGCACCGCATGCTGATCCGCAAGGGGAACGAGGTCCACACCCGGATCCACGTTGCGGCCCGGATGGGCCGGAAGGCCGGATCGATGCGGACCGAGTCCACCACCACCTACCGGGAGACCGTCGACGGCCGGCCGCTCGGAGTCTCCTCGGCCACGCAGGCGGGGAGGACGCTCCCCGCAACCTTCGAAGGTTCGGTCCGGGACGGCATCCTCTCCTATGTCCGGACAGCGGGAGGAGACCGGATGGAGGGCACGGTGCGGATCCCTCCCGGATCCGTGATGTCGTGGGGACTCGACCGGAGGGTGCGGGAGGCGGGACTGGAGACGGGCGCCGGCTTCGAGGTCCCGTACTACGATCCCGAACTGAAGATCGACGGGGTCTTCCACTGTTCCCATCAAGTCCTGGGCCCCGACACCCTCGACTATCATGGACGGAGGGTCGAGGCGGTGCAGATCCAGCAGCTGTTCTATACCGGCGACACCAAGTTCGATACCGGCGACTGGGCTGCCGATGCCTGGGCTAGCGCCGGTAGCCCGGCCATCGATGCCGCGACCGCCAGTAGGTATGGCCTGCTGCAGCCTTCGCTCTCGGGTGTCCCTACCATCGAGGCCTGGGTCAGGGAGGACTTCGGAGAGCTCGAGGTGCAGGGGATCATGGGCACCCATACCACGTACGGGATGGAGCTGGCGGACAAGGAGGCCGCACTGGCAGGCTTCCTCGACCCCGAGTAGTTCCTGTCTTTCTCGGCCAGCGATGCAGGCTGGACGCTTCATGGAGCGGTGCTCTGGGCCACCTACCGGATCCGCTCCCCGAAGGCAGGCGCCCGCTCGCTGCCGTTCCCCCGATCCCCCTCACAGTCCGTGGCTCGGGATGGAGACGACTACCTGGTGACGGTCTGACCTCCCGATCCCGAGTCGGCTCTCCCTGAAGGCGCTCCCCTGGACGAGGAGAAGAGGAGAAGGTCGCTCGCTCCCAACCTCTACATCTCCAGCGACCACGAGCCGGTCCTGGATCTGCTCTCCGGACTGCAGCTGCCCGAGGACGCCTCCGTCCTGCAGCGGGCCCGGGCCCTGCGCCGCCTGGTCCAAGGCCGCATCGTGAAGAAGAAGCTGTCGCTGGGCTTCGCCCCGGCAGGCCAGGCGGCCCGGGAGGCCGAGGGAGACTGCAGCGAGCACGCGGTCCTGCTGGCGGCGCTGGGCCGGGCAGCGGGGATCCCCTCCAGGGTGGCGACGGGCCTGATGCACGTCCCCTGGAGGGATGGCAAGGGAAATGCGATGGTCTTCCACATGTGGAGCCAGTTCCACATCGGCGGCCGCTGGCTCGACTTCGACTCCACGGTTCCCTGGGAACGGATCGCTCCCCGGAGGGTGGCCTTCGGCTACTCCTTCCTGGACGAGGACTCCCTGGTCCTCCTGGCCCTCTCGGCGCTCGAGGCCTTCGGCGGCCTGGAGATCAAGCTGGAGTCCCACGACGGCCAGTCAGAGGATGCGCCGACGGTCCGGGACCTGCATTCGCGCTAGTCCCGGCCATCCTGCCCGGCAGCGGGACCCGCGCATGGCGAGAGCCGCCGGACCGCAGCGGCGCTTCCCTTTCCAGGCTGCCTGCTCCCGGCCACCGGGAGGATCTGGCAGGTCCCGAGGCGCCTGCCCGAAGCCGGAAAGCGCCAGGAACGGTCCGGACAGGAAGCCCCGTCGCCGATGCGGACAGCATGCGGCGATCCGGAATCCGTGATGGAGGCGCTGGAGCGGCGGCGTCCGGGAGAACGGACTGGGCGCTCCCGGCCTCGGGGATAGGGAATCGACAGGCGGGAAGCGCCGCTCCATCCTCGAACAGCCATGATCCGCTTGTCCTCCCTGCTTCTTCTCTCCTCCCTCCTGCTGCCGCCGGCCGGAGCGGGAGCCGACGGCGGACCGCCCCGGAGCCGCTCCTACGACTGGAGGAATCCGCCCCAGGGCCTCTTCGCCGAGGAGTGGCACATCCTCCACATCGACGGGGAGAGGGCCGGGTACATGCACTTCACCCTGACCCGCAAGGGAGAGGAGATCCACAGCAAGTCCCGCTCCGTGGCGCGGATCCGGCGCGGCGCGGTTCCCATTGAGCAGCGGTCCACCTCGGTGGTCCGGGAGAGCGTCGGAGGACGGCCCCTGGGCTTCACGGTGACCGAGGAGGGGAGCGGGGCCTCCGCCACCGTCGTCGAAGGCACGATCCGGAACGGCCGGGTCGCCTACGCCCGGACGGTGGGAGGCAACCGGAGGGAGGGCACGGCCCGGATCCCTCCCGAGGCCCTGATGGTCTGGGGCCACGACCGGAGGATGCGGGAGGCGGGGCTCGAGACGGGGACCCGGTTCGAGACCCTGTTCTACGCTCCCGAGCTGAGGATCGACGAGGCCTTCCCGCATTCCCACGAGGTCCTGGGACCGGCGGTCCTCGAGTACCGGGGAGCGCAGGTGGAGACCGTCAGGATCCGCAACGTCCTGGATCTGGGAGCGGCGAAGATCACGGCGATCCTCTGGACCCTGGACGACTTCACCCCCCTGGACCAGAGGTTCGACATGGGCGGCCTGGAGATGAGGGCGCTGCTTGCGGACGAGGCCGAAGCCCTGGCCGACTTCGTGGCCCCGGAGCTCTTCGTCTCCTCCACCGTCGGGCTCGGACGGGAGCTCCCGCCGGGGGCGCGATGGGCCCGCTACCGGATCCGGCATGACGGACCCGGCCCGCTCTCCCTCCCCCGGTCCCCCTCGCAGTCGGTGGTCCGGGAGGGAGACGCCTACCTGGTGACGGTGCGGCCCCCGGACCCGTCGTCGCCCCCCCGGGAGGAGGAAGCCCTGGACCCGGAGGAGCGGCGCAAGGCGCTCGCTCCCAACCTCTACATCACCAGCGACCACGAGGCGGTCGGCGAGCTGCTCTCCGGCCTGCAGCTGGAGGAAGGCGCCACCGTGCTGCAGCGGGCCCGGGCCCTGCGCCGCCTGGTCTCCAGCCACATCGCCGAGAAGAGCCTCTCGGTTGCCTTCGCCCCGGCCCACGAGGTGGCCCGGGACGCCGAGGGCGACTGCAGCGAGCACGCGGTCCTGCTGGCGGCGCTGGCCCGGGCGTCGGACATCCCCTCCCGGGTGGCCTCGGGGATGGTCTATGTCCCCGAGGTGGAGGGCAGGAGCCATGTGATGGCCTTCCACATGTGGACCCAGCTCCACATCGGAGGCCGCTGGCTGGACTTCGACGCGGCCTTCCCCGGGGACCGGGTCGGGCCCCAGCGGCTGGCCTTCGCCTACTCCTTCCTGGACGAGGATTCCCTGGTGCCTCTAAGCCTCTCGCTGCTCGACAAGTTCGGCTCCCTGGAGATCGGGCTGGACGGCGCCGGCGGGGACGCCCCGGATCCCCTTGAGGAGATCGGCATCCTGGAGGGCTCCGAGTAGCGCCCGGCTCAGGGCAGCGGCCGGAGGGGGAAGACCAGGGGAAGCAGGGCGGCGCCCGCAAAGGTGATCAGGACCGCCCCCGCCAGGTTGATCCAGAAGCCCGCCCAGCACATCTGCGGAATGGAGATGCGGCCGCTGCCGAAGACGATGGCGTTGGGCGGGGTGGCCACCGGCAGCATGAAGGCGCAGTTGACGGCCATGGTGGCCGGCGCCATCAGGGCCAGCGGGTGGATCCCCAGCGCCGGAGCCAGCGAGCCTCCGAGGATCGGGAGCAGGATCGCGGCCGAGGCCATGTTGGAGGCCAGCTCGGTCAGGAAGATGCACAGCAGGACCAGGCAGAGCAGTATCAGCCACGGGGGAAGCCCCTGGAGGAACTCCAGCCTCCCCCCGAGCCACGCCACCAGCCCCGAGCTGTCCATGCCCCGGGCCAGGGCCAGCCCTCCTCCGAAGAGCAGCAGGGTCCCCCAGGGGATGCGCTGGG
The DNA here is from genome assembly GCA_965221075.1 of Limisphaerales bacterium. Classification (GTDB taxonomy): domain Bacteria; phylum Verrucomicrobiota; class Verrucomicrobiia; order Limisphaerales; family AAA164-E04; genus UBA2970. The sequence goes on along the minus strand of OZ244865.1, from coordinate 558,335 downwards.
CCCACTCCCAGTCCAGGGCGCGCTCCCCCCTCGCCGGGTCCACCGTGGCGCAGAAGAGGAGCAGGGCCCCGGCCATGGCCACCGTGCCGTTGTGCACGTGTCCGGAAGGGAAGTAGCCACCCCATCCCTCGACGACGAGGAAGCCCAGATCGATGTCGCTGCGGAAGATCCAGGCGAGCACGGTCAGGAGCCAGACCTCCAGGACCACGCGTTCCCCAGCGCTCATCGGCCCCAGCCGCGCCAGGCGCTCCTCCAGCATGCCCTCCACGCCGGGGACGTCCCCCGCCCCGAAGCGGAAGAGCGCCCCGGCCAGCAGCCACCAGGCCAGGAAGAGCAGAACGAGCGAGACCGGCAGGGCGGCCGCCATCCACTGGAGGAAGCCGATGGGCTGCTCCTGGGGGAAGAGCCTCTCGAACTGGGAGGCCAGCAGCACGTTGGGAGGCGTCCCCACCAGGGTGGCCATCCCTCCGATGCTGGCCGCGTAGGCGATGCCCAGGAGCAGGCACAGGGCGAAGCGGTCCTGTCCCCGCCGCTCCCCCCCGCCGCCGAACATCTCCACCACCGCCAGGGCGATGGGGAGCATCATCAGGGCGGTGGCGGTGTTGGAGATCCACATCGAGAGCGCCGCGGTGGCCAGCATGAAGCCTCCGGTCAGGGCCCGGGGATGGGAGCCGGTGCGGCAGAGGATCCACAGCGCGATCCGGGTGTGCAGGTTCCACTTCATCATGGCCATGGCGATGAAGAAGCCCCCGGCGAAGAGGAAGATGTTGGGATCGCCGTAGGACTGCGACGCCTCCAGGGCCGGAACCACCCCCATGAGGGGGAAGGCCGCCAGGGGGATCAGGGCGGTGGCGGCGAAGGGAAGCGCCTCGGTCGTCCACCACAGCGCCATGAGCAGGGCCACCGCGGCCGTGCGCTGCGCCTCGGGCTCCATCCCCTCGGGCCGGGGGCACGCCAGCGCCGCCAGGAAGGCGGCCAGGCCCAGGAAGAATCCCAGGCGCCGGCGGCCCGGCGGCGGAGCCGCCCGGCTCATCGCCCGCCCGCCCGCCTTTCCTGTGCCTGCCCCGGGATCCGGGAGCGCAGGGGGATGGTGCGGTTGAAGACCGGCCCGCCCTTGCGGGAGTCCTTCCCGTCGAGGCAGAAGTAGCCGAGCCGCTCCCACTGGTAGGGAACTCCGGGGACGGCGTGGGCGAGCGAGGGCTCCAGCCGACAGCCCCGGAGCACGGCCAGGGATCCGGGATCGATGTGGTCCATGAAGTCGTCCCCCGAGGGATCGGCCTCGGAGAACAGCCGGCCGACGAGCCGCACCTCAGCCTCGACCGAATGGCGGACCGAGACCCAGTGGATGGTCCCCTTGACCCGCCGGCGGGAACCTTGCCCGCCATGGCGGGAGCCGGGATCGACGACCGCCCTGAGGAAGGAGATCCCGCCCCGGGCGTCGCGCTCGGCTCCGACGCACTTGAGGATGTAGGCGTAGCGCAGCCTGACCTCGCCTCCGGGACGGAGCCGGTGGTACCTGGGAGGGGGATCCTCCATGAAGTCGGTCCGCTCGATGTAGATCTCCCGGCCCATGGGGACGTGGCGCTTGCCGGCGCCCTCCTCCTCGGGGTTGTTGTCCGCCTCCAGCAGCTCCAGGTGGTCCTCGGGGAGGTTCTCGATCACCACCCGCAGCGGATCCAGGACCCCCATCCGGCGCAGGGCCCGCCGGTTGAGCTCCTCGCGGACATGGTGGTCCAGGAGGGCCGGATCGGTGATCCCGTCGTAGCGGGTCACGCCGATCTCCCGGCAGAAGGAGCGGATCGCCTCGGGAGGCACCCCCCGGCGCCGCAGGCCCGAGAGGGTGGGCATGCGGGGATCGTCCCACCCCGACACCCTGCCTTCCTCCACCAGGCGGGTGAGCTTGCGCTTGCTGAGCACCGCGTACCCCAGGTTGAGGCGGGCGAACTCGTACTGGCGCGGCCGGGGCCCGCCGTCCAGGAGGCTCTCCAGGATCCAGTCGTAGAGGGGTCGGTGCACCGCGAACTCCAGGGTGCACAGCGAGTGGGTGATCCCCTCGATCGCGTCGGAGAGGCAGTGGGCGAAGTCGTAGGTGGGGTAGATCCTCCACCGATCGCCGCAGCGGTGGTGGGGCCGGTCGCGGATGCGGTAGAGGGCCGGATCCCGCATGTGGATGTTGGATGAGGCCATGTCGATGCGGGCCCGCAGGGTGCGGCTGCCTTCCGGGAATTCGCCCTGCCGCATCCGCTCGAAGAGGTCGAGGCTCTCCTCGACGCTCCGGCCCCGGCAGGGGCTCTCCCTCCCGGGGCTGGTGGGCGTCCCCCGCCACTCCATGAACTCGCGGGCGCTCTGGTCGCACACGAAGGCCCTGCCGCGCCGGATCAGCTCCACCGCGTACCCGTGCAGCCTGCCGAAGTAGTCGGAGGCGAACAGGGGCTCCCCCGCCCGGGAGGCCGCCTCGGGCCAGAGCCAGCGGACGTCCTCCCGGATCGACTGCACGAACTCGTCGCTCTCCCGCTCCGGGTTGGTGTCGTCGAAGCGCAGGTTGAACCGGCCCCCGGACTCGGATGCGATCCCGAAGTTGAGGCAGACGGACTTGGCGTGGCCGATGTGCAGGTAGCCGTTGGGCTCCGGGGGAAACCGGGTCGCCACCTCCCCCCCGTGGAGCCCGGCTTCCCGATCCCGGGCCACGATCTCCCGGATGAAGTCCCGGTCCTCCCCGCTCCTATCCGACATAGCTCATCCTGCCCCGCCCCATTCTAGGGACTGGAAGACCGGCCGTCCATAGGCCCCCATGGGCCGCCCGGGAATCTCCGGAAGCCGCGCTCCCCGGCGCCGGCGCAGCCGCAGCGGACGCCGGGGCCCTTTGAGGTGGTCGGGGTCGTTTAGACAGATTGGGAGCGAAACTAAGGATTGCTCCCGTGTCGATCAAATGCCCTTGTCCCTTTGCCGCAGGGTTTCTCGTCTGGACTAGTTTGGTCAAGCCGATTCCAGGATCGCGCCGCCGTCCGCGTGGAGGGAGCGTAGCGACCGGAACGCGGTCGGCGGCGGCCGCCGACCTTCGAAGTACACCTCTGCGGGCGTCCGTCCGTCCAACGCTAGATGCGGGCGTCCGTGGTTGTAATGGGTCATCCATGACGCAATCACCTGGCGCGCGTGGCGCCCGCCATCCAGCTCTTCCAGATACACCGCCTCGTACTTCAGCGACCGCCACAGCCGCTCGATGAACCGGTTGTCGATCCAGCGGCCCCGGCCGTCCATGCTGATGCGCACACCCGCTTCCATCAGCGTCCCGACATAAGCCTCGCTCGTGAACTGGCTGCCCTGGTCCGTGTTCGAGATGAGCGGTGGGCCATACCGTTCCAGCGCCTCGGCGAGCGCGCTCACGCAGAATCCCACCTCCAGCGTGTTGTCCAGCTCCCATGCCAGCACGAACCGGCTCGCCCAGTCCATGATCGCCACCAGGTACAGATACCCGCCTCGCACCGGAACGTAGGTGATGTCTGCGCAGATCACCTCCCCTGGCTGGATATGTTCAAGGCCACCAAGGAGATAGGGATAGATCCGGTGCCCTGGCTGCGGCTTCGACGTACGCGGTCCCGGATACACCGTCCGCCAGTTCACAGCCGCCATCAGGCTACGCGCCAGGGCACGGCCCACCTCGTGCCCCTCGCGCTTCAGATGCAGGCTCACTCGGCGCGTCCCGTAGTAGGGGAACTCCATGTACAGACGGTCCACTTGCAGCTGAAGCGAAAGGAGCTGCTCGTCCGCCGGCTTGGGTTCGTAGTACAGCGACGAGCGGCTCACACCCGTCAGTAGGCACTTCCGTGACAGCGTCATGCTCTCGTCTTCGCGGATCAGCCTCACCTTCTCGCGCCTCCCAAGCGTTTCAAACCCTGCGAAAAAAAATCCCGCTCCACCGTCAGCTCGCCGATCCGCGCGTATAGCGTCTCGACCAGCCGCTCCGTCTCACGGTCGGTTCCATTCCCCCCGTGGTGGGCGAACACCTCCAGAAGCCCGTCGTGTGCCTCCGCCTTCCACTTGCTCACCTGGTTCGGTGTGACTCCGTGCCGAGCAGCAATCGAACGCACCGTCTCGTCGACTCGAAGGGCTTCGAGCACTACCCTCCGCTTGAATGCCGGGGTGAACTTCCGTCTCTTCATTGACAGTCTCCTTGGTCCGAAATCTTCCTTAGCAGACTGTCCAAATTTCCTCGACCACTACTCTTCTTTACCGGCCGGCGGTTTTGGGCTACTGTTATGGATCTGATGAAGCGAGACATCATCCCGGTGAGCATCCGGCATCTCCTGCCCTCTCCCAAGTCCAAGGAGAACATCATGGGCTGGTCGATCTTCCTGGGTGATGACCAGAAGGTGTTCATTATCCAGGTGGAGTCCAGCATGGGCCACGCGATCCACCATTTGCTGACCAAGTCCGAGTCGGCGCGGCCCATGACCCACGACCTGATCAACAGCCTGTTCGCCGGATTCGGGATCACCGTGGAGCGGGTGGTGATCACCGAGCTGAGGGACTCCACCTTCTACGCCCGGATGATCCTCCAGCAGCAGAACGAGCTGGGCCGGAAGATCGTCGAGGTGGACGCCCGCCCCAGCGACTGCATCGCCATCGCCACCGCCCAGAACAGCCCCATCTACGTCGATTCCGATCTCTTCGAGAACCTGGAGGACATGACCCGGCTGCTCGAGACCCTGATCCAGGACTCCAGCGCCGATCCGGGCGAGGATCCGCGAGGCTGACCTCCCCGGCCGGAGGAGCCGCGGCGGCGGGGAGCGCCGCTTGACTTTCCGTCGGGCAGGGGGCTTTGATCCCCGCCTGCCGGACATGCAGCGAGCGGAACTCCCAGGCAGCGAGAGGAGAGGGCGAGGGTGAGCCCCGCCGCCTCCTTCCGCCGCCTGGTCCACGGGGACGACGACTGGCGGATCCAGAGGGAGTGCCGCCGGATCCTGGAGGAGTGGGAGAGGGGCCATCCCCGGTTCGACACCGAGATCGTCGACGGACAGGACGGGGACTGGGACGCCTCCCTCGGCGCCTTCCTGTCGGCCGTCTCCACCCCCTCCCTGTTCGCGCCGGGGAAGATAGTCTGGTGGCGCAACTGCCCCCTCTCCTCCCCCCCCGCCTCCCGAGGGAAGGCGGGCCCGAAGGAGAAGGACGATCTGGTCCGGAGGCTGGAGGGCGCCGATCCCGCCCGGACGCTGGTGCTGATCTCCTGCTTCCAGCCGGACCGGCGCCTGCGGCGCTTCAGGGATCTGGCCGGCCTGCTCGAGGCGACCGAGTGCCCCTCGCTGGAGTCCCTGGGCAGGCAGGCACAGCCGCAGGCCGTCGGCTGGGTCCGCGAGCTGGCCCGGGCCCGGGGCAAGTCCATGGGGGAGGACGTGGCCGAGCAGCTGGTCGAGTGGACCGGCCGGGACTGGCGCCTGCTGGAGAGCGAATGCGAGAAGGCGGTCCTGCACGCCGGAGAGGCCGGGGAGGTCTCCAGGCAGGACGTCGAGGCCACCGTGTGGCCCTCGCGCCAGCTGCGGGCCTTCGCCTTCCTGGACGCGGTCGGCCGGCGCGACCTCGCCCAGGCGCTGGACCGCCTGGAGGACGAGCTCTTCGGCATGAAGGGCGACAGCCGGAGGAGCGAGATCGGGCTCCTCTACTCGCTCTCCGGACGCTTCCGCCTGATGCTCATCCTCCGGGATCTGCTGGACCGGAAGCTCCTCGCCCCCACCCGCAGCTCCTCCGACCTCAGGAGCCGGCTGGAGAGGCTGGATCCCGAAGCCTACCCCAAGGACCGGCGCTTCAACCCCCTGATGCGGAACCCCTTCGAGATCCTCAACGTGCTGGCCCAGGCCGGCAACTACAGCCGGGCGGAGCTGCGGCGCGGCCTGGAGATCCTGCTCGAGGCCAACCGCCTCCTGATCACGATTCAGGTTGAACCCGCGGCGTTGCTGAGACAGTGTATTATGGACCTTGTCCAGGGCAGGGGGTGATGAGCGATCGCCGAACAGTCCGGAGCCCGGCCTGCGCCCGGCTCTTCGTCTCCCTCCGGGAGGAGGCGGCGGCGGTGCGCATCGAGGGCAGGGCCAACGCCCGGACCAGCGCCCCGTTCCGGAAGGCCGTGGAGGAGCTGAGGGAGAAGGGAGCCCGCAGCATGCTCCTGTTCCTGGAGGAATGCAGCCTGATGGACTCCACCTTCCTGGGAGTCCTGGCCCGCCTGGGGGCCGATTCCTCCAAGGACTCCGGAGGACTGCGCATCTCCCTGATCCTGCCCACCCCCCATGTGCTGGACACCCTCGGCAACCTGGGAGTGATCGGGCACTTCGAGATACGGGACCGGAAGCCCGACATCCCCTTCCAGTTCGAGGAGATCTCCGGCAGCGAGGACTACGACCACTGCGAGATGCTCCGCTCCAGCCTCGAGGCCCACCGCGCCCTAGTCGCCCTCAATCCCGGCAACCGGGCCCGGTTCGAGGGGGTCACCTCCCTGCTCTCCCGGGACCTGAGCCGCTACCGGAGGAAGAAGGAGAGCCCGGGGAGGTGACTGCCCGGATCGGCATCATCGGCGGCACCGGCCTCTACTCCCTGGACGGCCTGGAGGATCTGGAGTGGACGCGGATCCGCACCAGCTTCGGTGAGCCCTCCGACGAGCTGCTCACCGGCCTCTACCAGGGATGCCCGGTGGCCTTCCTGCCCCGCCACGGCCGAGGGCACCGGCTGCTCCCCTCCGAGCTCAACCACCGGGCCAACATCATGGCCATGAAGCAGCTGGGGGTGCGGTGGATCCTCGGCGTGGGCGCGGTGGGCTCGCTCCAGGAGGAGTACCGCCCCCGGGACGTCGTGATCGTCGACCAGTTCCTGGACCGGACCAAGAAGAGCGCCGAGCACACCTTCTTCGGACGGGGCATCGTGGCCCACGTGTCCATGGCCGAGCCCCTCTGCCCGGAGCTGCGCCAGGCGGCGCTCTCGGCGGCCCGCGGCTGCGGAGCCAGGGTCCACGACGGAGGCGCCTACATCAACATGGAGGGCCCCGCCTTCAGCACCAGGGCCGAGTCCCTGCGCAACCACCAGGAGGGGCACGCGGTCATCGGGATGACCTGCCTGGGGGAGGCCCGCTGCGCCCGTGAGGCCGAGATCGCCTACGCCACCCTGGCCATGGTCACCGACTACGACGCCTGGAAGCCCCACGATCCCCACGTCACCGTGGAGACGGTGCTGGAGCATCTCCACCGCAACGCCGAGACCGCCCGCCGGATCCTCGCCGAGGCGATCCCCCGGCTGGACCGGGAGAGGGAAAGCCCCTGCCACTCGGCGCTCCAGGGCGCCATCCTCACCCCCAGGGAGAGCTGGCCCGAGGAGACCCTCCAGGCCCTCGGCCCCATACTGGACCGCTACCGGTAGGGAGGGCTCCCGCCCGATGCGCTCCTGCCGCCTCCAGGGACTGCGCCTGGCCCTGGCGACCCTGCTGCCGGCGGGGGCTCTCGCCTTCCTGGCGGCCTGGAAGGAGGCTTCGGGCCCCTTCCTGACCGTCTACTGCGCCGCGGGCCTGCGCCCCGCGGTGGAGGAGGCGGCGTCCCGCTTCGAGGAACGGACCGGGATCGCGGTCCGTCTGGACAGCGGCTCCAGCGGGGAGCTGGCGGGCAAGATGCGGCTGGAGCGCCATGCCGGAATCCGCCGCTGCGACCTGTACCTGCCCGCCGATCCCTGGTTCCTGGAGGAGGCCCGGAGGGAGCGCCTGGCCGGGGAGGCGGTCCCCCTGGCCCGCAACCGCATCGTGCTGGCCTTCCGGCCCGGCGAGCCGCCTCCGGCCGGTGGGCTGGAGGATCTGCCGCTCCGGCAGCGATCGCTGGCCCTGTGCAACCAGCAGGCCGGCGCGGGACGCAGGACCCGCATGGCCCTGGAGGGAAGCGGACTCTGGGAGAGGATCCAGCAAGGCCGCCCCGTCGCCTTCCTGCGGGTGGGCGAGGCCGCCGCCGCGGTGCGGATCCGTCCCGAGATCGGGGCGGCGCTGATCTGGGAGTCCACCGCCCGGCAGTTCGGGCTGGCCGTGCTGCGGCTTCCCGAACTGGCTGCCTCCGAGATCCTGGTCTCCGCCGGCGTCGCCGCACGGGCGCCCAGCCCGGAGGCGGCCCGGGCCTTCCTGGACGACCTGGCCGATCCGCAGCGCGGAGGGCGCTTCCTGCGGGCGCACCACTTCGGACCTCCGGGAGAGGGAGCCTGACATCCGGATTGCCTCCTGGGGCCAACCCGCCACAATGGCCTCCATGCCCTTGCTGCGCCCGGCCCTCCTCCTCGCCGCCCTGCTGCCGCTCGCGGTCCGGGGGGAGGACTCCGGCCCCTGGGATCTGCCCGGATCCCGTGCCGAGGTCTACAAGCAGGTCGGCGATCTCTCCCTATACCTCTACCTGTACTCCCCCCCGGAGCCCCGGGAGAAGGCTCCCGCGATCGTATTCTTCTTCGGGGGAGGCTGGCAGGGAGGCACTCCCAGGCAGTTCGAGCGCCAGGCCCGCTACCTCGCGTCCCGGGGCATGGTGGCCGCCTGCGCCGAGTACCGGGTGGGGAGCCGGCACCAGGCCAAGGCCCTGCAGTGCGTCCTCGACGCCAAGTCGGCCGTGCGGTGGATCCGCGCCCATGCCGGACGCCTCGGGGTGGACCCGGAGCGCATCGTGGCCGCGGGGGGTTCGGCGGGAGGGCACCTGGCGGCCTGCACCGGACTCGTCCAGGGCATCGAGGAGCTGGACGAGGATCTCTCCGTCCTCTCCCGCCCCGACGCCATGATCCTGTTCAACCCCGTCCTGGTCCTGGCCCCCTTCGAGGGGCTCGGCGGCCCGGACCAGGAGCGGATCGAGCGGCTGGAGGGCAGGCTAGGCGTCCGTCCCAGGAACCTCTCCCCGGTGCACCACGCCCGGCCCGGCTCCCCTCCCTCGCTGATCCTCCACGGAACCGAAGACCGGACCGTCCCCCACCGCACCGCCGAGATCTTCGCCCGGACCATGAAGTCCCTGGGCAACGACTGCCGGCTCGAGAGCTATCCCGGCGCCGGGCACGGCTTCTTCAACTTCGGACGCGGCGGCAACCGGAGCTTCGCCCTCACCCTCAAGGCGGCGGACCGCTTCCTGGCCTCCCTCGGATACCTCCAGGGCCCCGACCGGGTGGACGCCTACCTGGAGGAGCAGGAAGCGGCCTCGGCGGATTGACGCGGGGCCTTATCCGCTTGACATCGCACCGGCGAAGGCGACCCTGGAGGAGCCGGGCAGGGACCGTGGCGTCCGACGCCCTCTCCCGGATCGCCGAGGCACCTTGAAAGGACGACTTCCGAACCCGACTTCCATGCCAAGATCCATGAAAGCGCCGCACCCGATCCTGCTTGGGATGCTGCCGGCCCTGGCCCTCCCGGGGACGCTGCAGGCCCAGACCGCGCCTCCCGACGGGGGATGGGACTACCTGTACCAAGGCGACGAGCTGATCGTGGCCGAGCCCGACCAGGGATACGCCTCCCTGGACGGCACCTGGAGCCACGACAACGGATCGGACGCCTGGGACGGATCGGAGCTGGGCGGCGAATTCGGCGACGGCAACCGGCCCGGCGGGGTGCAGGCCTTCGAGGAGGACGGCACCGACTGGATCCGCATCCAGGACACCGGGGATCCCCGCGACCACGGCTTCGGCGGCGATCCCAGCAACCGGAAGATCTACTTCCTCCACGCCCTGGCCGACGACGGCGGCTCCGAGTCGGTGATCGACGATGGCGTCACCCTGATCTTCCGGGCCCGGGTCCCCACATCGGGGCCACTGGATCCCCTCCACCCCGACGGGCAGTCCTCCACCCGCGACTACCCCCCGGACGGCGACGGCTACGTGACCTCCGACGGGGGCAAGGGCAACTTCGTGATCCGGCAGCAGAGCGGCGGCGCCATCGCCTTCTCGCTGACCACCGCCACCGACACCCCCGGGGGCGATCCGGACAGCGGGGTCACCCGCTTCGAGGGCCTGTCGATGAACGAGTTCGCCGGGAGCGAGCCTTCTGCCGACGTCAACTTCGGCCAGGGCGAGGGGCAGAACGTGATCCCGCTGGACGTCACCCAGTGGCACGAGTTCTGGATCACCATCCGGCCCGACGACTCGGGCGTGGGCACCCATACCGCCTCCTTCTACATCGACGGCAGCAAGACGCCCCAGGTGTTCAAGATGACCACCGGCACCGGATCGGACAGCGGCGAATCCTACATCGCCATGGGCTCGACGGCCACCCCGCAGAACTCGGCGCTAGACATCGACTACTTCGGGATCAAGTTCGAGGCGGTGGTGCCCGAGGGAGCCTCGATCGTGCCTCCCCCTGACATCGTCGACCTGCAGCCCGCCTTCGGGGCCGGGTTCGTGGCCACCGACGGCGGGGTGAGCTTCCGGGTGGTCTCGCAGGGCTCCCTGCCCGAGTCGGGCATCCGGGTGGAGCTCAACGGCACGGACTACAGCTCCCAGCTGGCCATCGGCGGCACGCCCCAGGATCGCGAGGTGGCGCTCAACGGCCTGGAGCCCGACACCTTCTTCACGGGGCAGATCCACGTGACCGACGCCGAGGGGGCCACCATCTCCACCCACCTCTCCTTCGACACCTTCTCGAAGGACAACCGGATCGTCGAGGCGGAGAACTTCAACTTCGACCAGGGGGGGTACATCGACATGCCCGATCTGGACACCGGGCCCGGCTCCTACTTCGACAAGGGGAAAGACAGCGCCGCCGAATCCCAGGAAGTCGACTACCTCGAGCTCTCCGCCGAATTCCCGAACAACGAACTGGCCTGGCGCCTGCCCGTCAACGGAAACATGCCCAACACCATTCCCAACGGCAACGAGGCGGGGAGGGACGGCTACGACGACATCGACTACAGCGTCACCGGCACCGAGGCGGGGGAATGGCTCAACTACACCCGCGAGTTCTCCGACGGGCTGGCCAGCATGTACCTGCGGGCCTCGGGCGGCGCGTTCTCGGTGGCGCTGCACCGGGTCGCGGGCGACGCGGGATCCTCCGGCCAGGAGACGGAGATGCTGGGCACCTTCCAGTCGGGGGGCACCGGAGGCGGCTACTCCTGGCTCCCCCTGCTCGACGCCAGCCTCAATCCGGCCCGCATCGAGCTGCTGGGGAAGACCACCCTGCGCGTCGAGATCGTCTCCGGATCCCCCGACCTGAACTTCCTGATGGTGACCTCGCCCCGGGGAGGCCCGCCCCCGGCCGGGCTGCGGGTGGGCCTGGAGGGGGACCTCGCCACCATCGAGTGGGAGGGAGTGGGATCCCTGGCCTGGGCCCGCGACCTGGTCCATCCCATCTGGAGGCCGGCCCTGGACGCCTCCAGCCCCTACACCCTGGCTGCCGGGGGGCTCAAGAACTTCTACTCCTTCGCCGAACCCACCCCCCTGGCCGATATCGAGGCGGCGGTGATCAGCCAGGTGGAAGACGCGGCGGCGCTCCTAGAGCAGAACGGCGAGGCCGCCTACGCCGAGATCACCCGGGGCGGACGGTTCCTGGAGGGCGAGCTGTACGCCTTCGCGCTGAACTCCGAAGGCGTCAGCCTGGCGCATCCCGCCGATCCCAGCCTGGTGGGCCAGAACCTGTGGGATCGGCAGGACAGCAACGGCGTATACTACGTGCGGGAGATCGTCGGCGCCGCCACTCCCGAGGGGAGCTGGCTGGAGACCGTGTACCACTTCGGGAACCCCGCCTCGGGGGAGGTCGAGCCCAAGCGGGTGTACGCCAAGCTCCAGGGAGGCGTGGCGCTCGGCTCGGGGTACTACATCGATCCCGAGGTGCGGGTGCAGGAGATGGTGCACGCGGCCATAGCGCGCTACGGGGAGGTGGGCGACGACCTGTTCGCGGAGGTCACCGGGACCACCAACTACGTCGACCACGAGATCTACCTCTTCGTCACCGACCTGAACGCCATCTCCCTGGCCCACAGCACGCTGCCGGAGATCGTCGGCACCGACCGCTCCATGATCGAGGACATCAACGGCGTCCTCATCGTCACCGAATCGATCGCCCTGGCGCAGGCGCGGGGGGGCAGCACCTGGTTCAACTACCACTACAACAACTTCGTGACCAACAGGATCGAGCCCAAGCGGATCTGGTGCAAGATCCACGACGGCCGGGTGTTCTACGCGGGCTACTACCCCTGATCGGAGCAGGGAGCCTCCTCCGCTTCCTGGGGGGCCGGGCCCTCCCGCCCGGCTCCCCAGCACAGGTAGTCCAGGTAGGCGGCCAGGCGGGCCTTCATGTCCCGGCGGGCCACGATCGAGTCGATCAGCCCGTGCCGCTCCAGGAACTCGGCGGTCTGGAAGCCCTCGGGCAGCTCGGTCCTGGTGGTGTCGCGGATCACCCGGGGTCCGGCGAAGCCGATCCGCCCTCCCGGCTCGGAGAGGATCAGGTCCCCGACGCTGGCGAAGCTGGCCATCACCCCTCCCATGGTGGGATTGGTCAGGACGCTGATGTAGGGCAGCCGCCTGCGCGCGTGGTAGGCGAGCGCCCCGCAGGTCTTGGCCATCTGCATCAGGCTGAACATCCCCTCGTACATCCGGGCCCCCCCGCCGGTGGAGAAGATGATCACCGGAAGCGACTCGCGGGTGCCGTGCTCGATCAGGCGGGTCAGCTTCTCGCCCACCACCGAGCCCATGGATCCGCCGTTGAACTGGAAGTCCATCACCCCCAGGACCACCCGGTGCCCCCGCAGCTCCCCCGTCCCGGTGACCACCGCGTCGACCAGGCCGGTCTTCCTGCGGTTCTCCGCCAGCTTGCGCGGGTAGCCGGGGAAGCCCAGCACGTCCACGCTCTCCATCAGGGCGTCCCTCTCCTCGAAGGTCCCCTCGTCGATCAGCATGGCGATCCGGGACCTGGCCCCCATGTAGAAGTGGTAGCCGCAGGCGGGGCAGACCTTGAGTCCTGCCTCCAGATCCTTGTCGAAGATCAGCTCGTCGCAGCCCTTGCACTTGGTCCAGAGGCCTTCGGGGATGGACCGGCGCGAGGGCCGGGAGCCGACCGGCTTGGGATGCAGCTGGGTCTCCGGGGAGAGCGCGGGGGGGGTCAGCCCCGTCTCCTTCCTATGCTCGGCGCTCATGACACATCCCGGAAAAGGGCTCCATGCTAGCTTCGGGCCCCGTCGGGCCGCAACCGCCATCTCGGGCCGGAGCGGAACTCTTCTGTGGCCAAAGGGCGCTGCGTGGGATAGTTACAGCGGACCACCGCTTCAGGGCGTGCTGAAGTTCCTATCCAAGCTGCATGCGGCCACGGCGCCGGACGAGCCGGGCCCCTGGGGGCCCTACCAGCTGATCGAGCGGATCAACACGGGCGGAATGGCCGATCTCTGGCTGGCCACCAACCAGGACAGCCGCACCGTGGCGGTGCGGATCCTGCTGACCAGGCTCCTGCGGGACGCCGCCGCCAGGAAGCGCTTCGTGGAGGGAGGCCGCGTCCTGGCGGTGGTGCACCAGCACCAGCACGTGATCCGGTGCCACGGGCAGGGGCGCGTCGAGGGCGTCCCCTACCTGGCCATGGAGTACGTCGAGGGAGCCAACCTCAAGGAGCACATCGCCAGCCCCTCCGAGGATCTGGGCCGGTATGTGGGGAACATCCTGATCGACATGGGGGAGGCGCTCGAGCACGTCCACGACCGGGGCTTCATCCACCTGGACTTCAAGCCCGAGAACGTCCTGGTGACCCCCAACTGGAACGTCAGGCTCATCGACTTCGACCTGGCCCGTCGCCGCCGGGACCGCCCCTTCCGCACGCCGGACAACCCCGGAACTCCCGCCTACATGGCTCCCGAGCAGCTGCAGAAGCAGCCGCTCGACCACCGGACCGACATCTTCGCCTACGGCGTCTCGGCCTACGAGCTGCTCACCGGCCAGAAGCCCTTTCCGGGAGACACCCCGGCGCAGATCCTCCGCCTCCAGCTCGACCGCCGGAGCTTCGTGCGGCCCAGGACGCTCAACCCCGGCATCCCCCCCCGGGTGGAGAGGACCCTCCTGAAGAGCCTGGAGGCCGATCCCGAGCGGCGCCACGGGCTGATGAGCATGATGCTCCACGATCTGCGGGCCGCCCTCTACGTCTAGCCGCCACCCAGGCGCCGGTGGAAGGCCCCTTTTTCCCTTTCCCGGCCCCCTGCCCCGGCTTTAGGATCGCCCGGCGGCCGGAGAGGTGGCTGAGTGGTCTAAGGCAGCGGTTTGCTAAACCGCCGTACGCTCAACGGCGTACCGGGGGTTCGAATCCCCCCCTCTCCGCCATGCCTGCCCCGGTTTTCCTTTCCCGCTCCCCCCGCCCGGGAGCGGACCATGGAGGAAGGATCCCGGCCGCTGCGCCGCGGGGCGGGCGGCGGACCCGCTAGATCCCCTGCTGCAGCATGTAGCGGAGGAAGTCCCCCACCCGGCAGCTGTAGCCCCACTCGTTGTCGTACCAGCTGAGCAGCTTGAAGAACCGGTCGTTGAGCTCGATGCCCGATCCGTGGTCGAAGATGGAGGAAGCGGAGCAGTGGACGAAGTCGGTGCTCACCACCTCGTCCTCGGTGTGCTCCAGGTAGCCCTTCAGGTAGGTCTCGCTGGCCTTCTTCATCGCCGAGGAGATCTCGGCGTAGCTGGTGGGCCTGGCGGTCCTGACGGTCAGGTCCACGCAGGAGGAGGTCGGGGTGGGCACCCGGAGGGCCATCCCGGTCAGCTTCCCCTTGACCTCGGGGATGACCAGCCCCACGGCCTTGGCGGCTCCGGTGGTGGAGGGGATGATGTTGATGGCGGCGGAGCGCCCTCCCTTCCAGTCCTTCCTGCTGGCTCCGTCGACCGTCTTCTGGGTGGCGGTGTAGGCGTGGACGGTGGTCATCAGCCCTTCCTCCACTCCGAAGCCCTCGGAGAGCAGGACATGGATCAGGGGAGCCAGGCAGTTGGTGGTGCAGGAGGCGTTGGAGACCAGGTGGTGCCGGGACGGATCGTAGTCCCGGTGGTTGACGCCCATCACCACGGTGAAGATTCCCTCGCCCTTGCCCGGCGCCGAGAGGATCACCTTCCTGGCTCCGGCCTCCAGGTGCCCCGACGCCTTCTCGGCGGCGGTGAACAGCCCGGTCGACTCGATCACCACCTCGACTCCCAGCTCCTTCCAGGGCAGCCCCGAGGGCTCCCGGGCGCTGACCACCCGGACCTCGGCGCCGTCGACCACCAGGATGTCGTCCGAGCCGAGGCCGGGGGAGGACTTCCGGGAGGAGACCGTTCCGCCGAAGCGTCCCTGGGTGGAGTCGTAGCGCAGCAGGTAGGCCAGGTTGTCGGCGGGAACGATGTCCCCCACCGCCACGATCTCGATCTCGTCTCCCACCATTCCCTGCTCCACCAGAGCACGGAAGACCAGGCGGCCGATCCGCCCGAATCCGTTGATGGCAACTTTTGTTGGCATAGATCCCTGTCCTGCTGCTACGTTGCGAATGTCCTGCGCGGGGAAGGCCCGCGGCCCGGAGGGGAGGGGAAGCTACCGGGGCGCAGGGCCCGGGTCAAATCCCAATCCGGCCTGACGGCCGTTCCGCCATGAACTGGACCCAGCTGCACCTGGCCCTCAACCACCTTCCCGTGGTGGGAACCCTCTTCGTCCTGCTGCTTCTGGTTCTGGGGATGATCCGGGGAAGCGAGGAGCTCAAGCGCCTGGCCCTGCAGATCAGCCTGGCCCTCTTCCTGCTGGCCATGGCGGCCAAGTACACCGGGGACTGGGCCCACGAGGACGGGCATGCCGAAGGGGAGGATGCGGAGCGGGTCGAGCTGCACGAGCAGGCGGGAGACCAGGCGGTGACCGGCATGTTCGTTCTGGCGGCGGTCTCGCTGGCCGGCCTGATCCGCACGCGGAAGCGGAAGCTGCTGCCTGCCTGGGCCACCATCGGCGCCCTGGTCCTGGCCCTTGCCACCGTCCTGCTGATGGCCCGTGCCGCCAACCTGGGAGGGCAGATCCACCACCCGGAGCTGCGCTCCGGATACGCTCCGGGGGCGGAGAATCTGGATGCCGCCCCCTAGACCGGATCCGCTCGGGGCCAAGCTGGAGCGGCTCCGCTCCCGGATCCGGTCGTTCGGATCCTGCGCCGTCGCCTACTCGGGCGGAGTCGACTCCGCCTTCCTGGCCCTGGTCTGCTTCCAGGAGCTGGGAGGGAGATCCCTGGCGGTGATAGCCGACTCCCCCAGCCTGCCGCGCCAGGAGCTGCGACAGGCTCGGGAGCTGGCCCGGCGCTTCCGGTTCCCCCTGGAGGTGGTCGCCACCCGGGAATTCGAGTCCTCCGACTACCTGCGCAACGCCCCCGACCGGTGCTACTTCTGCAAGGCGGAGCTCTTCCGCCGGATGGAGGAGTTCGCCCGGGAGCGGAGCCTCCCGGTCCTGCTCTACGGGGAGAACGCGAGCGACCTGGCCGACGAGCGCCCGGGCAGGATCGCGGCGCAGGAGCGCTCGGTCCTCTCCCCGCTCTGCGAGGCGGGGCTCTCCAAGGAGGATATCCGAGCCCTCTCCAGGCGTCTGGGCCTGCCCACCGCCGACAAGCCGGCCCAGCCGTGCCTGAGCTCCCGCATCCCCCATGGCGAGCCGGTCACCCCCCTGAAGATCCAGCTGGTCGAGCGGGCCGAGAACGCGGTCCGGCAGCTGGGCTTCCGGGAGTTCCGGGTGCGGGTCCACGAACTGGGAAAGGGCCACCTCGCCCGGCTGGAGGTGGCCGGCGAGGAATGGCCCCGGTTCGGGGATCCCGGAGTCAGGGAGCGGGTGGGCGAGGCGCTCAGGGAGGCCGGCTTCCAGCACTCCTCGCTGGATCTCCTGGGCCTGCGGCGCAGGTCCGGGGCCGGGGCCGGGCCTGCCCGCTGAGCAACTTTCCTGCGCAGCGGTTGTTCTACTCTCCGGCACGAGCCGAGGCATGGCGAAGTTCACATACAAGGCCCGCAAGCCGTCCGGGGAGGTCGTAAGCGGGGTCCTGGACGTCGGCGACCGGGGAACGGCCCTGCTGCAGATCCAGCGCTCGGGCCTCCTTCCGGTAAGCCTCGAGGCCGAGAAGGGAGGCGGCAAGGCCTCGGGCTGGGCCCGCTCCCGGCGAGGAACGTCCCTTCCCTCCCTCCCCTCCCTGATCAGCGGCTGGCTCTCCCAGAAGCGCAAGCCCAAGCTGCGCGAGCTGGCGACCTACACCCAGCAGCTGGCCAACCTGCTCCACTCGGGCATGCCGCTGGCGGTGGCGCTCAACAGCATGGGGCATCTCCAGACCAAGGGGATCGGCGGCGAGGTGAGCCAGCAGCTGCGCAAGGACGTCATGGAGGGGAAGAACCTCTCCGATGCGATGGCCCACCAGGAACGGATCTTCTCCCCCCTCTATGTCAACATGGTGCGGGCCGGCGAGCAGAGCGGGGCCCTGGAGGAAGTCCTCTTCCGGCTGGCCTCCCACTTCAAGATGTTCGCCGAAGTCCGCCAGAAGTTCGTCTCGGCCCTCACCTACCCCCTGATCGTGGCCGCCCTGGGAATCGTGATCATCGTGGTGTTCATCTCGGTGATCCTTCCCAAGTTCACCGCCATCTTCACCGAGATGGACGTCCCCCTGCCCGCCTCCACCCAGGCCCTGATCAACGTCACCGGCTTCTTCTCCAACTGGTGGTTCCTCCTCCCCCTGATCCCCGTCATGCTGGCCATCGCCTACCGCCGCTACTCGTCCACTCCGGCCGGCAGGCAGAGCATAGACCGCTGGAAGATCGCCCTGCCGGTGCTGGGCAAGGTGATGCGGCTGAACCTCTTCGGGCAGTTCGCCCGCACCCTGGCCACCCTCCTCGAGAACGGGGTGCCGGTGCTCACCGCCCTGCAGATCACCCAGAAGGTGATCCCCAACGTGATCATGCA
This sequence comes from Limisphaerales bacterium, assembly GCA_965221075.1. Lineage (GTDB taxonomy): Bacteria > Verrucomicrobiota > Verrucomicrobiia > Limisphaerales > AAA164-E04 > UBA2970. The sequence continues at coordinate 540,469 of OZ244865.1, read as the reverse complement.
GAAGGCGATCGAGCAGACCCGCGAGGGGGTCACCGACGGCAAGACCCTGGCCCAGCCCCTGGCCCGCAGCCAGCTGTTCCCCCAGCTGATGATCGACCTGATCCGGATCGGCGAGGAGACCGGGGACATCCCGGGCTCGCTCCAGAGCGTGGCCGAGACCTACGAGAGCGAGCTGACCATCTCCCTGGAGGTGATGAAGAACCTGATCGAGCCGGTGATGATCATCCTGATGGCCATCGGCGTGGGAGGACTGCTCTTCAGCATCCTCTCGGCCATGTTCCAGATCACCTCCTCGCTGGGAAGATGAGATCCAGGGGCGACGCCTTCCAGCTCCGGGGCTTCACCCTGATCGAGCTGATGGTGGTGGTCTCCATCGTGATGCTGGTCCTGGTCTGGGGGGTGCCCAACATGCTGCACGGCCTGGAGAAGACCGGGATGCGAAAGGTGGTCTCGGACCTGATGGAGGGATGCGAGAAGGCCAGGGCCCTGGCCATCCTGACCGGAGAGCCCGCCGAGCTGATCATCCGGGCCGAGGACGGAATGATGTCCATCCGCAAGAACGCGGCCCCCCACCTGATCCGGCACGAGGCCTACTCCGGGGAGGAGCCGGACCAGTTCGGGGAAGAGGCGCCGGTCCCCAAGCGGGACCTCGCCAGCGAGATCTCCCGCTTCAGCCGGGCCCTGGGAACCGATGTCGGCTTCGAGGTCTTCCAGGTCAACCACTTCGACCAGACGGAGTTCACCGAGGGCCTGATCCGCTTCCATCCCAACGGGACCAGCGACGAATGCACCATCAAGCTGCTCCATGTGGACGAGGACGGCAAGACGTCGCGCAGGCTGATCTACATCAACCCCATCACCGGCATCCCCCGGATGTCCGAGCCTGAGGAATGAGGAGCTCCCTGCAGGACCGCCGGATGCCGAGGGCCTTCACCCTGCTGGAGGTGATGATAGCCTCCTCCATCTTCTTCATCGCCATCTTCGCCATCCTCAACATCTCCACCCAGCAGCTGCGGTCGGCGCGCATCCTCCAGAGCCTGGAGATCGACTCGGGGATCCTCCCCTCGCTGATCTCCCTGACCAACAAGCTTCACGAGGGGCCCCTGCCGCCCGGGATCCAGGAGGCCTTCTACCAGATGGCCAACGATCCGGATCGCCCAGGAGCCGGCGGCGGGTCCCAGTTCAGCTGCGAGGGCACCGTCGCCCGCTACGCCACCAACGGCCTCTTCCAGGTGGACTACACGATCTACAAGACCCTGGCGACCGGCAGGGTGATGGAGTACCGCAACACCCTGCTTCTGTGGCGGCCGCTCTCGCCCTGAGCCCGGGTCCATGAAGCCTACGTCTCCATCCCTCCGCGCCTTCACCGTGCTGGAGGTGATGCTGGCCATCGGCATCTTCTCGGGACTGGTGGTGGCCATGTACGCCAGCTGGAGCGCGGTGATCCGCAGCGCCCACCGGAGCACCCAGGCAGCGATCGAGTCGCACCGGGTGCGGACCAGCCTCGACGCCATCGACGAGGCCTTCAAGTCGGCGATGATCTTCGAGAGCAACCAGCATCTCTACTCCTTCCTCACCCTGACCGAGGAGGACAGGTTTTCCTCGTTCAGCCTCTCCAGCCACCTCTCCCCCCGCTTTCCCGGAAGCGCGATGTTCCCCGGCCAGCCCCTGCGCAGGGTCTCCTTCAGCGTCGAGGAGAAGGAGGAAGGCAGCCAGCTGATCCTCCTGCAGCAGAACATCCTCGATCCGATGGAGGAGGGCTCCGTTCCCTACTCCCTGGTGCTGCTGGAGAACGTCTCCAGCTTCCGGCTGGAATTCTGGGACCTGGGATTCGACGACTGGATCGGGGAGTGGAGCAGCACCAACCGCTTTCCGGCCATGGTGCGCTACTCCCTCGAGCTGGAGAACCGCAGCGACCGCAGCCCCGACTCCGAAGCGTCCGTCCGCGCCTACACCCGGGTGGCCCACATACCCGCCGCCACCATCCGCACCCGGTGGCAGAAGCCCCCTCTGGGACGCCGAGGCTCCATCAGCCGGTGAAGACCTCCCCAGGAACCGGAAGAGGATCCCGGCGGGGCATCGCGCTGGCCATGGTGATGATGATGATCCTGGCGCTGGGCATCCTGGTGGCCAGCCACACCTTCACCATGAGGGTGGAGATGCGCCTGGGCACCAACATGTCCAGGGAGCCGGACATGGAGTGGATGGCCCGCAGCGGCATGGAGCTGGCCCGCTTCGTACTGGCCGAGCAGAAGCACATACCGGGCGACAGGCAGTTCGACGCTCCGAGCCAGATGTGGGCCGGAGGCCCCCTGGGGACCAACGAGGTCCTCTCGATGATGTCCCTGACCGGAGTCCAGGTGGGGCGCGGCGTGATCGATGTCGAGATGCAGGATCTGGAGAGCAGGATCAACATCAACCTGGCCGACGAGCACTTCCTGAGGATGACGCTGGAGCAGATGCAGGTGGATCCCGCCCTGGTTGGGATCGTGGCCGACTCCCTGCTCGACTGGATGGATCCCGACGAGATCACCAGGGACAACGGAGCCGAGTCCGACTACTACCTGCAGCAGCCCGCCCCCCCCTTCGATCCCCACCTGGCCAAGAACGGCAACATCGACCACCTCAGCGAGCTGCTTCTGGTGCGCGGCATCGCCCCCCAGCTCTACTACGGGAGGGGCGGCGCCCGGCAGGATCCCTTCGGAGGACTGAGCCCTGCCGGAGCGGGATTCGAGGATCTGTTCACCACCATCGGGGGGCCCAGAATCAACGTGAACACCGCCTCGCCCGCGGTCCTCGGACTGGCGCTCAAGGCGGCCGTGCCCGATCCGGCCATGGACCTGGTGGCCCAGGAGCTCCTTAGGATCAGGAGGGGGCTCGACGAGCAGGACGGGACCTGGGACGACATCCCGTTCCGGACCACCCAGGATCTGGGGAGGATTATTAGTGAGATAAACCCGGACATCCTCGCCGTCGGCAACTTTTCGAACCTGCTCGGGGTCCAGAGCAGCTTCTTCGAGGCCACCATCACCGTCACCCTGGACGAGTTCGTCAGGAAGTACACGGCCCTGCTCTACCGCATGGGAACCCGGACCGTGACCGTCCTGAAGTTCCATCCTCTCTGAACCCGGCCCTCCCTCCGGAAGGAGAGCCGGCGCCGGAGAGGGTGCGGCCGGCGCTCCGCTCCTGCTCCACGGCGCCATGGAGCCCTGCATGAAGCGAGTCTCGAGCAAGGGCTTGCGCCATGGAACGATCCGGACCGGTCCGGGGCGGCGAAGGATTCCGGCATGGACGGTACCGGATCCGAAGCTCCGGGCGGGCCTGGAAGCGGAGTCCGGCCGCCGCGCCCGTGCTGCCCCCATTGAGGGAGGCGGCCATCTGCCAGGGCGCCGCGCCGGCCCCGGGCTGCCGCGCCACGGGAAGGACGAAGCGGCCTGATGCACCTGCCCTGGAACGAGATTCGGGACCGCGCCGCCGCCCTCGCCAGGGAATGGAAGGACGCGATCTACGGCAAGGACCAGGCGCAGCGCTTCTACAACGCCTTCTTCGCCGTGTTCGGAGCCAGGCCCCGGAAGGCCGCACGCTTCAAGGAGCATGCAGCCAGGCTGGACGGCCTCCCGGGATTCGTCGGCCTGCTCTGGCCGGGCGTTCTGATCGTCGAGAGGAACCGCGCCGGACGGGACCTGGAAGCGGACTGCGCCCAGGCCGTCGGGCATTTCGGAACGCGCCCCGGAAGCGAGCGCCCGCGCTACATCCTGGCTAGCGATTTCCGGATCCTCGAGCTCCACGATCTGGAGAGCCGGGAGGCAATCTCGTTCCCCCTCTCCAGCCTGCCCGCCCATGTCGAGTCGTTCGGCTTCCTGCGCGGCTTGCAGATCCGGACATGCCGGGATCGGGATCCGCCGGACATCGAGGCCGCCAGGCTGGTCGGGCGCCTGCACGACGCCCTCGCCGCGGCCGGGCACGTCAGAGCCGATCTGGAGCGCTTCCTGGTGCGGATCGTCTTCTGCATGTTCGCCGACGACACCGGGGTGTTCGAGCCGCGGGGCATCTTCCTGGACTTCGTGGAGTCGCGCACGGACAGGGACGGATCCGATCTCGGTCCCTGGATCGACCATGTCTTCCAGGTGATCGAAACGCCAAAGGAGGATCGCTCCCCCGCCCTCGACAAGGATCTGGCCCGCTTTCCCCATGTCGAAGGCGGCCTGTTCGAGGGGCGCTCCCGGATCCTCTCGTTCAACGCGGAGATGCGCCTGTCGCTGCTCGAAGCCTGCCGGTTCGACTGGTCAAGGATCTCGCCAGCGATCTTCGGCGCGCTCTTCCAGTCGGCGATGGATCCGGGCGAGCGCCGGGAGCAGGGCGCGCACTACACCACCGAGAGAAACATCCTCAAGGTGATCGACCCGCTGTTCATGGACGACCTGCGCTCCGAATTCGAGCGGACCCGGGCGCTCAAGGACCAGGGACGCATTGCGGCGCTGCGCCGCTTCCGTGCGAAGATCGGCGGACTGGCCTTCCTCGATCCTGCCTGCGGCTGCGGCAACTTCCTCGTCGTCGCCTACCGGGAGCTGCGGCGGCTGGAGATCGAAGCTATCCGAGAGATCCGAAATGCAATCTCGGCGCCAGACCAGGCGGCGCTCGACGCCGAGCGCCTCCCGGCTGTGGCTCTGGACCAGTTCCACGGGATCGAGCTGGGCGAGTTTCCGGCCCGCGTCGCCGAGACCGCGCTGTGGATGACGGCCTGGATGATGAACGGCCGGCCGGGCCTGGATTCCGACCGGCCCTCCGTCCGCTCGCCTCTAGGAAAAGCGCCGCGCATCGTCCGCGGCGATGCGCTGGAGATCGACTGGTCCGAACTGATGCCGACGGAGGGACGCTCCTTCGTGCTGGGCAATCCGCCCTTCGCGGGAGCGAAGCGCCAGACCGCCGAGCAAAGATCGCAGGTGCGGGGGATCGCTGGCCTCGTCAGGAACGGCGGCACGCTCGACTACGCCGCTGCGTGGTTCCTCAAGGCCGGGGAGTATGCGAAGGGCGGCAGTGCCAGGATCGGCCTGGTAGCGACCAGCTCGATCACCCAGGGCGAGCAGGCTGCCCAGCTCTGGCCCCTCCTTTTCGGACGCTGCGGAATGGAAATATCCTTCGCCCACCGCACCTTCGCCTGGAGCTCCGACCAGCACGGCAAGGCGAGCGTCCACGTCGTGGTTCTCGGCCTCGATCCTCGGGATTCCGCACGGCCCGGGAAGCGCCTCTTCAGCTATCCCGGCGCCCGCGGCGAGCCGGTGGAAAGCCGCCACCGCTGGATCTCCCCCTACCTGCTCGATGCGGCAGGGCTCTCGGATCCGCATCTGGTGGTTGGCCGGGAGAGAGCGCCGATCAACGGCATGAGCAGAATGATCGTCGGATCCAAGCCTATCGACGGCGGCAGCTACATCCTCGGCCCCGAGGAACGGGCCGCGCTCCTCGACGCCGAACCGGAGGCCTCCCCCTGGATCCGTCCTTTCGCCGGGGCGCAGGAATTCCTGCAAGGCGAAGAGCGGTGGATCCTGGCCCTGCACGACGCGCCGCCCGACGCGCTGGCAAGGCTGCCCGCGGTGCGGAAACGCATCGCCGCCGTGCGCGCCTATCGGGAGAAGAGCCGGAGCGGGCCGACGCGCAGGCTCGCCGACACCCCTGCCCTATACCATGTCAATGTCCTTCCGGCCGGACCGTTCCTCGCCGTTCCCCGGGTCAGCTCGGAGCGCCGGGAGTACGTGCCCATGGGATGGCTGGAGCCTCCCACGGTTCCAAGCGACGCCCTGCTCGTGCGCCTGAATGCCACGCTGGCCGACTTCGGGCTGCTTTCCTCGGCCATGCACATGGCCTGGCTGCGACACATCGGAGGGCGGCTCAGGAGCGACTACCGCTACTCGATCGGACTCGTCCACAACACCTTTCCAGCGCCGCCCGGGAACCAGGAACTGCCAGCGCTGGAGCCGCTGGCCCGGGCGGTGCTCGACGCTCGCGCCGCCCATCCCGACGCCACCCTGGCCGATCTCTACGATCCCCGGCTGATGCCGCCGGATCTTCGCCGGGCCCATTCGGCTCTCGACCGCGGGGTGGACCGGCTCTACCGGCGCGGCAGGTTCGCCTCCGAGCGCGAGCGGATGGAGCACCTGTTCGAGCTCTACGAATCCCGGCGCAATCCCCTTTCGTCCGGGACGGAGGATCGGAAACGACGCAAGCGGTAGAATCTCCTCCAGGCTGAGGGCCGGGAGGCGCCCGGTCCTGGGCGCTGCATCCTGCGATTCCTCGAAAGGTGTCCTGGAGGAGTGTCCGGGGAGACCGAAGCCTCCTTAGTCCAGGAGCCTCGAACGGGCACGGACGGAGGGACAGACGAAAAAAAGGGGGCAGCCCCTAAGGACTTCCCCCGGGCGGAACCGGCGCGCCTAGCGGATCACGATCCGGGCGAAGGCCGCCGTCCTGGCCTGGGGAGCAATAATTGCCAGCTGCTCCGGGTCGACGACGAACGTGTGCGTGGTTCCATCGCCCACGATGGGATCCTCGAAGTCGCTCCAGTTCTCCAGATCCACGGAGACCTGGACCACGTAGGCGACGCCTGCGGCGGTCGGGAAGCTGACGGCCAATCGGCCATCGTCCTGCAAGGCCATGTCGAGCCTCGTCCCGTCGCCGCCTCCCCGAACGGGCGCTCCGGCGCCCTCCTGGGTTATGTATCCTCCCTGGCCCAGGGCCGTCCAGCTGGAGGCCCAGTTGACCGAGCCGAAGGCTCCCTTGTGGTTGACCTTCAGGAAGAAGCTGTCGCTGGGGACGGTGGTCTCCACCAGGGCGGGGCTGCCCACCGCGGGCCGGGGATCGAGCATGCCGTCGAAGGTGCGGCTGATGCCGCGCAGCTTGGGATCGGCGATCTGGTTGTTGTTGTCCGCAGCGGTGAAGAGCCGCAGCGCGTTGGCGTTGGCGATCTCGGACGGGGAGCTTCCCGCCCCGAAGGACCACCACAGGTTCTCGCGGAAGTAGATGTCGCGGGCGGCCACCCGGATGGCGCTGTCGTCCTGCACGTCGATGGCCCGCCCGCCGAATTCGGTGAAGATGCTGTTGAAGTAGACGGCGCCGGCGTTGTCCCGGATGTTGAAGGCGCGCCGGGTGGTCCCGGAATCGGCGCCCGCCCCGATGAAGGTGGCATTGAGGATCACCGGACGGGAGAGCGGCCGCCTGGTGTCGTCGTCGATGTCCCCGTCGTGCTCCCCGCCGTCGCCCGAGTCGGCGTCCTGGATGGTGAACCAGAACTGCCCCTTGCCGCGGAAGCCCTGATCGTAGTCGAAGGAGTCGTCGCCGCAGTAGGCCACCGCCAGGTAGCGGGTGTTGACCGTGCCCCCGAAGAACTCGATCCCGTCGTCCAGGTTGGCGAACACCTCGATGAACTCGACGGTGGTGCCGCTGCCCACCGCTCCCAGGGTCAGGCCGTTGATCTCGTTGTCGGCCCCGATCAGCGTGCCCCCGTGGCGGATGGACACGTAGCGCAGCACTCCGGAGTCGTCGGCCTCGTCGCTGCCGCCGAACGCGCCCCTGGGCTCGTTGATGTCGATGCCCTCGATGTTGTCCACGATCGGCGTTCCGGAGGCCGAGGGGCTGTTGAGGGTCGAGCGGCCCAGCACGATGAGCCCGCCCCACAGGCCGCGGTCGCTGGCCCCGTAGTCCTCGGGATCGGCGACGTCGTCGGCCTCGGCGGTGAAGACGATCGGCGCCTCGGCAGTGCCCTCGGCGTAGATCTTCCCGCCACGGGCCACCACCAGGGCGCTGGCGTTGGCCCCGTCGCCGGGCAGTCCCTTGATCACCGTGCCGGGCTCGATGGTGAGCGTCTCCCCGTCCTCGACGAACACCAGGCCCGAAAGGATGTAGGTGTTGCCGGCGGTCCAGGTCACGTTCCCCTCGATGTCGGCGTCGGTCACCAGGATCCCCTCGCCGGGAGGCAGCTCGGGAACAGGCTCGCCGGCGCCCTCCTGGGTGATGTAGCCGCCCTGCCCCAGGGCCGTCCAGCTGGAGGCCCAGTTGACCGAGCCGAAGGCCCCCAGGTAGCTGGCGTACTGGAAGAATCCGGAAGGCGGAGTCCGTTGCCCTCCGATGGCAGGGCTGCCTACGGCGGGCCGGGGATCAAGCATGCCGTCGAAGGTGCGGCTGATGCCGCGCAGCATGGGATCGGCTATGCGGTTGTTGCGCTCCGCCCGGGTGAACAGCGACCAGGCGTTGGCGTTGGCGATCTGGTCAGGTTCGCTCCCCGCCCCGAAGGACCACCACAGGTTGTTGCGGAAGTCGATGTCCCCGGCGGTCAGCCGGAAGATGCTGTCGTCCTGGACGTCGATGGCCCGGCCGCCGAACTCGGTGAAGATGCTGTTGTGGTAGATAGCGCCGGCGTTGTCCCGGATGTTGAAGGCGCGCCGGGTGGTCCCGGAACCGGCGCCCGCTCCGATGAAGGTGGCGTTGTGGATCACCGGGCGGGAGAGCGGCGTCCTGGTGTCGTCGTCGATGTCCCCGTCGTGCTCCCCGCCGTCGCCCGAGTCGGCGTCCTGGATGGTGAACCAGTACTGTCCCTTGCCGCGGAAGCCCTGGTCGTAGTCGAAGGAGTCGTCGCCGCAGTAGGCCACCACCAGGTAGCGGGTGTTGACCGTGCCCCCGAAGAACTCGATCCCGTCGTCCAGGTTGGCGAACACCTCGACGAACTCGACGGTGGTGCCGCTGCCCACCGCTCCCAGGGTCAGGCCGTTGATCTCGTTGTCGGCCCCGATCAGCGTGCCTCCGTGGCGGATGGACACGTAGCGCAGCACCCCTGAGCTGTCGGCCTCGTCGCTGCCGCCGAACGCGCCCCGGGGCTCGTTGATGTCGATGCCCTCGATGTTGTCCACGATCGGCGTTCCGGAGGCCGAGGGGCTGTTGAGGGTCGAGCGGCCCAGCACGATGAGCCCGCCCCACAGGCCGCGATCGCTGGCCCCGTAGTCCTCGGGATCGTCGACGTCGTCGGCCTCGGCGGTGAAGACGATCGGAGCCTCGGCGGTGCCCTCGGCGAAGATCCTGCCTCCCCGGGCCACGATCAGTGCGCTGGCTCTGGCCCCTTCGCCCGGCTTCCCCTTGACCACCGTTCCGGGCTCGATGGTCAGCGTCTCTCCGTTCTCCACGAACACCAGGCCCGATAGGACGTAGGTGTTGTCCGGGGTCCAGATCGCGTCGCCGACGATCGAGGCGTCGGTGATCTCGATGGTGGCTCCCTGGAGGGGCGAGGCCAGGAACCAGGCCAGGCATCCAGAGAGGATGGATACGGCGTATCGCTTCATTGTGAGGTTGGCTTCGGCTAGGTCCGGGCCTTCCGAACCGGTCCGGTTTTCCCGGCGGAAGGGAGCGGACAGGATCCATGTTACATAGCCACCGCTTTCAAGTCACGAATCGGAAAACATGGGGAGGGATGGATCGGCTGCGCGAGGAACGCGGCTTCTCTCTTCCGGAGAGGATCGCCGGCGGACCCGGGTGGAGCCGATTCCAGCGGGACAAACGCGGAGTGGAGGATCCGCTCCGAGTGGCCGGTGGAAGGAGGACGGAAGCGCGGCGGCGGCCCTGGCTCCCCTGGCACCGGGAGGGAGCTGCCGCACTGCCGTCCTGCACCGGGGAACCGGCGCAGGCGGACCGCCCGCTCCGGGGGAAGCCCCCGGTCCGCTAGAAGGAGTAGGAGAGGGAGAGGCCGTAGCTTCGGCCCTGGCGGTAGCTCCGGTAGAGGTACTCGCCTCCGCCGCCCCCGAAGTCGTAGGTGGTCCTGACCAGGGGATCGGCCAGGTTCTCGGCCTTGAACTTGGCGCTCCAGCGCTCGGAGAGCTTCCGGGAGAGGGTGAAGTCCACGGTGTGGACCGGCTGCTCGAGGATGTGCGGGGTCTCGCGCTGCCCCACCGAGAAGAGGCGGGGGCCGAAGACGTTGTAGAAGACGCTGGCGGTGGTGCCGGTGTCGGGATGGTGCCAGGTCAGATCGACGTTGACGATGTAGGGCGACTGGCCCGCCAGGGGAACGGAGCCCTCTCCGTAGTCGAAGGGCCCCTTGTCCACCTCGGAATGCACCAGGGCCACGTTGCCGCCCATGGTGAACTCCTCCAGCCCGGAGCGGACGAAGCCCAGGTTCTTGCGGGCCTCCAGCTCCAGCCCGTAGACGATGCCCTCCTCGCGGTTCTGGTACTGCACCTGGCGGTTGGCGGTGGCGGTGGTCTTCTGGATGGGATCGGCCAGCGCCTTGTAGAACACGCTGGCGGCCAGCACCTCGCCCGGCCGGGGGAACCACTCCCAGCGCAGATCGAAGTTGTCGATCGAGGTCAGGGACAGATCCGGGTTTCCCACCAGGGTCTCCCGGTTGGAGACGTCGAAGACCGAGATGGGCGTGATCTCGCGGTAGGTGGGGCGGGCCAGGGTCCTGCCGTAGGAGACGCGCAGGTTCATGTCGGGAACGATCTCGTAGATCAGCCCGAAGGCGGGCAGGGGGGTGGTCTCCTCCAGGACGGCGCTGCCCTCCCGCTCCCCGGCGCTGTCCACGGCCAGGTCGGTGGTCTCGTAGCGGAGCCCCCCCACGCTCCTGAGGCTGGCGGTGACGGGCAGCTCGGCCATCAGGTAGCCGGCCAGGACGTCCTGGCTGCCCTGGTAGTCGTTGAAGGGCCGCTCGGCGACGTACTTGTAGAACTGGATGGATCCCCGGCCCGGGTCGATGTACGCGAGGTTCTCGTCGGAGAGGAAGCCGTCCTGCTCCCCCGTCCGGTTGAGATCGAGGAAGCGGGGTGAGGAGTTGCTCAGGTACTCGAAGCGGCGCTCGGAGAAGAGCCGCTCCGAGGAGGCCTGGTAGGCCCCGAAGCGCAGGCTGGCCTCCAGATCGCTCCACACCGGGACGGGGATGGCGTTGTCGATCCGGAAGTTGCGGTTGTCCTCGGCGACGCTGCGGAAGTAGCGGGTCGGGGCCTGGTAGCCCGAGAGGTTGATGTCGATGGTGCCGCTGGCCCGCCGCTGGAACTGGAAGAGCCTCAGGTCGGGCTGGTCCTGCAGGGTCGAGGCCAGGGAGGCGATCCATTCCACCTTCCATCCCAGGAAGCCGTCGAACTCGTGGGAGCCCCGCAGCTGGTAGGTCCTCAGCTCCCGCTGGGTGAAGTCGAGCACCCGGCGCTCGAAGGTGTCCGGCTCGACCCCGAACAGGTAGCCCTCCTGCAGGAGAACCCGATCCTCGCTGTTGCGGTTGTAGAGGAAGTTGAAGTTGAGCTCGTGCCCTTCGGCGAACTGGCGGGTCAGGTTGACGATGCTGCCCCAGGAGACGGTCTCCTCCGACTGGGCGTCCTTCAGCTCCATGAAGGGCTGGAGCGCGTCGCCGCTGCGGTCGTAGCGGCCCTGGAACCCGTCCTGGTAGAAGGAGAAGCCCCGCTTGTAGCTCGCCGAGGCGAAGTAGCCCAGGTCGCGCCCCAGAAGCGTGAAGGTGTCCCCGACCGAGCCGCCGAAGTCGTGGGCGAGGGGCGCGGTCTCCCGGCGGGGCGTCATCGTCGGGGAGAACATCCGGGTCAGGGCCAGCACCTGCTCGGCGTTCCCGGTCCGGTACTCGAGGGTGCGCCCCCCGCCGGACCGGGTCTCGTTGACCAGGGCCTGGGTGTCGATCTCCCCGGCACGGCCCCACCCGGCGGGCACATCCCGGGTCCCGTCGTCGAAGCCCAGGAAGTCCAGCCCGCCTCCCGGATAGGAGAGGAAGCCGTCCTCGAAGGAGGAGAGGGGGTTGAAGGTGGCCCCCATGGAGAGGCTGGCGTCGAATTCCGGGGGATAGGACCTGGTCCTGATGTCCACCGAGCCCCCCGAGAAGCTCCCGGGCCGGTCGGGGGTGAAGGTCTTGGCGGTGACGATGCTCTCGATGGCGCTGGAGGGGAAGATGTCCATCTGCACCGCCCTCCGGTCGGGATCGGGGCTGGGCACCTCGGCTCCGTTGAGGGTGGTGTTGCTGTAGCGGTCACCCAGCCCCCGGATGAACACGTACTTGCCTCCCACCACCGAGGCCCCGGTCACCTTGGCCATGATCTCGGCCGCGTTGCCCGCCCCGGCCCGGGAGAAGAAGTCGCTGCCGATGGCGTCGGTCATCGCCACCGCTCCCTGCCGCTGGGAAAGCAGGGCCGCCTCGGCGCCGGCGAAGGGATCGGCCAGCACCTCGTAGGGCTCCAGGTCGTGGAACCGTGGCCGGATCTCGAGATCGGCCCGGGAGGTCTGCCCCGAGATCACCAGGATGTCGCCGATGGCCGAGCGGGAGTAGCCGGATCGGGAGAAGAGAAGGATGTGGACGCCGTCGGGCACGCCGTCCAGCCGGTACTCCCCCGACATGCCGGTGGTGGTCCCCAGGGTGCTCCCCCGCAGCACCACCGCCACCCCGGGCACCGGGCCGCCCTCCCAGGAATCGGTCACCCTCCCCTCGATGGATCCGCCGCCCTGCTGCCCCAGCAGCGGAAGCGGCGCAAGGATGAGCGCCAGGGCGAGCAGGGCCCGGCCGGCCTCCGGGAGCGCCGGACAGGAACGGGGGACGTGCATCGGATCGCCGGTCTCGGGGCAGGGGGAGCGGCCGATCAGCCCGAAGCGGCGCGGGCCAGCCGCTCCGCCACCTCCTCGTAGTACTTCTGCCAGTTGTCCTGCGGATCCAGCTTCTGGGCGCGCTCCAGGAGATCGAGGGCCTCGGGGTACTTCCGCTGAGGCACCAGCAGCTGCTGCACCTGCTTGCGCCAGGAGGCGGCCTCGAAGCCGGAGATGCGCGCGGCCATCTCGAACCGGATCAGGGCCCGGGCCGGATCCCCCTGCAGGCAGTAGCAGTCTCCCGCCAGCAGCAGGGCCTCCCCGTCCATGGGGTTGCGGTCGATGATCCGCTCCAGGACGTCCAGGGCCCGGACGGTGTCCCCCGCGGCCAGCGCCAGCCTGGATTCCAGCCGCAGCAGCCGGGCCTCGTCCCCGGGGCCCATCCCTTCCTGGCGCAGCTCGCGGATCCTGGCGATCAGCTGCTCCGCCTCCTCGGCGGCCCCCCGTTGCACCAGGATCTCCACCGCGTTGAGCGAGAGGCCGATGTCGCCGACCCCGTCCTTGGCGATGGCCTCCAGGTAGATGGGCAGGGCCATGCCGGCCAGATCCCCGCTCAGGTAGATGTCGCCCAGGAGCTTCAGGTCGCCAGCGGAGGCCTCCCCCATCCTCCTGAGCATCTCGTAGTTGACGGCGGCCCGGTCCAGGTCGCCCTTCTCCAGGGCGACTCTGGCCTGCAGCTGCCAGAGGCCGGCGCTCCCGGGGCTGCCGGCGAGCAGATCGTCGAGCGTCGAGAGCGCCTGGTCGTAGTCGGCGCGGGCGACGAGGCTCCTGACCATGCCCATGCTCCACTCGTGGTTCTCCGGATCGGCCAGCAGGGCGCTGCGGTAGGCAGACTCGGCGAGCAGGTTCCTGCCGAGGGAGAGGTAGGAATGCCCCAGAAGGCCGTAGACGCCGGCGTCGTGGGCCCCCAGCTGCAGGGCGCGGGTCAGGGAGCGGGCCGCTTCCGGATAGCGCTCCAGCTGGGCCAGGGCCCATCCCAGGTTGCGGTGGGCCCGCCGGAAGTCGGGGAACTTGGCCAGGGCCACCTCGAAATGCTCCACCGCCTTCTCCGGCTCGCCCTCCTGCACCAGCAGGTTGGCCAGGGCGAAGGACAGGATGGCGCTGGAGGAAGGGGAGATCCTCTGCTGCAGCCGCTCGATGGCCAGGGCCGGGTCGTCCCGCATCGCGTCCTGCAGCTCCCGGTAGAAGGCCTGCTCGCCGGGGTTCTCGAAGCTGGGCTCGAGGGAGGAGTCGACCCCGTAGCTGGCCATGAACCGCTTGACGAGCTCGGGGTTGCTCCAGAACTGCCGGCGCGTCTCCTCCTCCAGGGGAGCGGCGCCCCGGAGCGGCCCCGGCACGAGGGCCAGCGCCAGGGCCGGCATGACGAAGCGGATCCAGTCCGTTACCATGGAAAGCCCTCTGCTACTGGTTGATGCGGAAGCCGATCTGCTGGCGGACGTGCGAGCGCACCGGCTCGCCCTCGCGGGTGCCGGGCTGGAAGCGCCAGCGGCGCAGGGCGGCCAGGGCCGGCTGCTCGAAGTCCGGGTGGGTGGAGGACTCCACCCGGGGATCCTGCACCCTGCCGTTCTCGTCGAGGACGAAGACGATCACCACCGCTCCCTCGACCCGCTGCTTCATCAGGCCGGGGGGGTAGCGGGGCTGGATCCGGGAGGTGGCGCGGGGCCGCTGGTCCAGATCGGAGATGTCGAAGATGGCCACGTCCGCCAGCGCATCCTCGCCTCCGAAGGCCATTCCCCGTCCGAAGACGCCTCCGTCGCCGATGCCGGCGTCCAGGTCGATGTCCCCCAGGTCGAAGGACATCGGCTGCTCGCTCAGCTGGGGGGGCGGCTCCGGCTCCTCGGGCTCGGGAGGGGGCGGCTCCGGCTCCATGGCGGCCGGAGGAGGAGGCGGAAGGGCCGCCACGCCGACTTCGGAGAGGAGCAGGTCCTTGCGGGCGGCCCCGGTGGCCATCTGGGTCAGGGGCAGCACCATGAACACGCACAGGGTGCCCGCCATGGCCCCCAGAACGGTCAGCGGCCAGCTGATCCGGACCGCAGGGGTGCGGTAGGGGCTCCTGCCCCTGGACTCGGGCTCCATCGCGGCCCTAGCGTTCGGTGGCCAGGCTCACCTTGGAGGCCCCTCCGAGCTTGGCCTCGTCCACCACCCGGGCCACGGCGCCGTAGGACGCCTCGACGTCGCCCTGGATGATCACCGGCATGTCCTCGGCCTGCAGCAGGCGCTTGACCAGGGGACGCACCCCGCCGATCCCGATCTCCCGCCCGCCGTACACCACCTGGCCCTTGCCGGTGACCGCCAGCAGGATGCTGTTCTTCTCCAGGCTCGCCGCCGAGGCGGCCCGGGGCTTGTCGACCTCCACGCCGCTCTCCTCCACGAACACCGTGGTCACGATGAAGAAGATGAGCAGGATGAACACCATGTCGATCAGGGGGGAGACGTTGATCTCGGAGATCTCCTCCCCCTCGACCAGCGAGGGCCGGTTCCTCATCCGGCCACCGGGGAGAGCGCCAGATCCCCGAAGGCGTCCTCGGCCTCGCTGGCCGCCGAGGCGGCGCCCATCGGGGGAGGCTGGCGGGGATTGCGGCACTGCTGCACCGTCCGGGACTCCAGGCTGGCCAGGAAGTTGCGGTAGTCGTCCCGCTTGCGCCGGAGCACCTGCACCAGCATCAGGGCGGGAAGGGCGATGCAGAGCCCCACCTCGGGCGGGAAGAGCGCCGCCGAGATCCCCTTGGCCAGCAGGCCGGCCATCTCCTCGCCGCTGGACCCGATCGACTGGAAGGTGAGCAGCATCCCGGTCACCGTGCCCAGCAGGCCCAGCAGGGGGGCCGCGGCCACCAGGATTCCGGCGAAGGACAGGTTGCGGTCGATCCAGGGCAGGCGGCTGGCGGACACCTCGAGGAAGCGGCTGCGGATCTCCTCAACCGATCCCGCCCCGCTCTGGGTGTAGCGGATGATCTCGCCCACCTCGCCCCGGCCTTCCTCGGGCGCCAGCACCCACCTCTGCCAGCGGCCGGGGGCGATGCGGTGGAAGTCCATCCGGGAGAAGTAGATGAAGATCCTGCAGATCGAGGAGTAGACGAGGAGGCTGAGCAGGCAGAGGGGGATCATGGTCCAGCCGCCGGCCGCCCAGATGCGGAACACGTGCTCGAAGAGGAATTCCTGCATGGCGGGGTCAGTCCTTGCTTCCGGCGCGGCCCCCTCCTGGCAGGGAGGCCGCCTGGTTGACGAATCCGATGGCCACCAGCTCCACGTTGCCCAGGATCGCCTTGGCCTTGCGGCTGAGGATGGCGTGGCAGATCAGCGAGGGAACGGCCACCACCAGGCCGAACTTGGTGGTGATCAGCGCCTCGGAGATCCCGGAGGAGAGCTTGCCGGCGTCCCCGGTGCCGAAGACGGCGATCATGTTGAAGGTCTGGATCATGCCGGTCACCGTGCCCAGCAGGCCCAGCAGGGGGGCGGTGGCGGCGGTGATGGCGATGAAGGGGAGCATCCTCTGCAGGCTGGGCCGGGCGGCCAGCATCTTCTCGTAGAGGATCTCCTCCAGGGTCTCGGCCTTCTCCCTGAAGTTCTCGATCGCCGAGCGCAGGACGTCGCCGACGATGCCCTTCTTGGAGGCGGCGATCCCGCCGGCCTTCTCCTCCTGGCCCGCCTGCAGGTAGCCGATCGCCAGCTGCAGCTCCTCGGCGCTGGCCAGCCGGTGGCCCGAGAGCGAGATCCAGCGCGCCAGGGCCGCCAGCATGGCCGCCAGGCCCAGCCCCAGTATGGGGATCATCACCACTCCCCCCTTTCTCATGTGCTCGATCAGGCTGTCCTGGGTGGCGGCGATTCTCAGGGCGCTGCCCAGGCTGGGATCCACCGGGAGGATCCCCTCCCCGCCGGCGACCAGCTCCCGGATGGCCTGGGAGCGCTCCGCGCCCAGATCCGCCACCGCGGGCTCGGCCGTGCCCAGCTGCGGGACCGCCAGGCCTGCGCTGTCGCTCTCCTTCGAGGAGAAGACCGCCACCGGGCCGGACACCACGAATCTCCCCTGCTCCAGCGCTCCCTCCGGGGTGAGGGCGTGGCCTTCGAAGGAGTCGGAGCCCTGGAGGGCCTCGATGCGGTCCAGCGAGGCGTCCAGGAGCGCCAGCTGCCCGCGGGTCCTGCCGAGGAAGCCGAGGTCGGGATCGGCGGCGGCCTCCCGCGCCGCGTCGACGGCCCCGGCGTAGCGCTGCAGCTCGGCGATGTGGATGCGGTCCTGGAATTCCTGCAGGTACTGGTCCAGCTGGGCGGAGATGTAGCCGTTGATGTCGGCGCGCCCCTTCAGCTCGGTCTCCAGGCCGCTCAGCTCCACCCTCAGGTTGTCGGCGGAGCGCAGCCTGCGGTCCAGCTCGCCGCGCTTGGCCAGCACCTCGGCCTCCAGCCGGTCCAGCTCCCGGACCAGGGGGGCCTTCTCCTCGGCGACGGCGGCCTGCAGCGCCGACAGCTCCTCCAGGCCCCGGGCGATGTCCGCCCGGACCTCTTCCGGGATCCCGTCCAGCGAGGCGGCCCCGAGGCATTGCGCCAGGGCCGGGAGGATGCAGGCGGCGGCGGCCTTGCGGAGCGGTTTCATCGGGCGCCGGCTAGCGGACCTTCAGCGGCAGTCCGACGAAGCCGGCGAGGATCCCCCCCTCGTACATCCCGATGGCCCGGGCGATCGGCCCGGCCATCCCGGGCCGGGAGGTCCATTCCCACCCCTTGCCCGGGACGTAGCTGCCGGTCCCGCAGAAGCTCCCCTCGGAATCGGCGTAGAAGGCCTGGCTGAGGCCCAGGTAGAGCACCTTCACCTGGACCCTCTGTCCGGTGTCCGGCCTCTGGCGCAGCTCGCTGGCGACCGAGATGCCCTTGTTGAACTTGTTGATCTCGCCGATCAGCCCCACCAGCAGCCCCAGGCGCAGCTCCAGCCGCATGGAGGTGTCCTCCGGATCCTTCGGCAGGCGGGCGGTCAGGGGCTCCAGCTCCTCGAGGAGCGGGGGCGGGAGCCCGGGAAGCAGCCCCCGCAGCCGCTCCTCCAGCCGGACCGCCAGCCTCTCCAGCTCCCCCTCGGCGGCCACCAGCCTCTCCTTCTCCGCCCGGGCCTCGGCCAGCCGGATCGAGGCCAGGCTCTCCTCGGAGCCGGTCTGGTCCAGCCGCTCCTGAAGCGAGTCGAGCTCCCGCTGGAAGGATCCGGTGGACTGGGCCAGCATCTCCTTCTCCAGCTTCCAGCCGGCACGCTCCCGGGCGATGGTCTTGCGAACCTCGATCCACTCGCCCACCAGGTCCCGGGCCGCCTCCAGATCGGCCACCGGGCGCGGGGGATCCTGGCCCAGGACCGCTCCGCAGGCGAAGAACAGGACTCCGGCAAGCGCTCTCATCGATGGCGTGCCCGAATGGTGGATCCCCCGTGTAACGGAAATGGCGCGCCCGTGTTACGATTCCGCGACAAGGGCGGATCCCTTGCCGGTTGCCTCGGGGGAGGGCCGCCGCTATGCAGGGGCCCGTGCAGTGGGCCCGCATGCTGGTCGACGGATACAACCTGCTCCACCGGCAGAGGGCCCTCGCCGGGGACTTCCCGCCCCACTCCCAGCCGGCCCGCCACCATCTGATCCGCAGCCTCCTGCTCTACCAGGACGCCACCGGGAACCGGGTGGTGGCGGTCTTCGACGGCAGGTCCCCCAGCCGGAGGGACTGCACCGGCGAGGCCTCGGGCGGCCTCGAGGTGATCTACTCGCCCGAGGGGAGGACCGCCGACGGGATCATCGAGGAGCTGGCCGAGAGGTACCGCCCCTGGGGCGGAGCGCTGGTGATCACCGACGATCTGGTCCAGCAGTCGATGGTGGAGTCGCTGGGCGGCATGGCCCTCGGCACCGGCTGGCTGGTCCGGGAGATGGAGGAGGCGCAGCGGCGGATGGAGGAGCGCGTCCGGAGGGCCGCAGGGAGCCCGCTGCGGTGGAAAAACGGTTGCTCCGATGCGCCGATTCCCTAGCATGCCATCCGCTTCGACCGCCGACGGCGGCAGATTCCCCATGGACCGAGCCAGTCGACAGGAAGGACTCTACCATCCCTCCTACGAGCACGACGCCTGCGGCGTCGGCTTCGTAGCCAACAGCAGCGGCCGGAGGGAGCGCCGCATACTGGAGTACGGGCTGAAGGCCCTGTGCAGCCTGGCCCACCGGGGGGCCCTCGACGCCGACGCCAAGACCGGCGACGGGGCCGGGGTGCTGCTGCAGCTGCCCCAGGAGTTCTTCCGCCAGGAGGCGCGGCAGCTGGATCTCCCCCTGCCCGGGGACGAGGACCTGGGGGTCGCCTTCGTGTTCCTGCCCCGGGGGAACAACTACCGGATCAGCCACGGCCAGGCGATCCTGGAGAGCTGCTGCCGGGAGTTCGGGATCCATCCCCTGGGCTGGCGCGACGTCCCCTTCGAGACCCGTCCCCTGGGCGACAAGGCGGCCAGCACCCTGCCGGCGATGAAGCAGCTGCTGGCGGCCCGGACCGGCGGGATCGGCGACGAGGAGTTCGAGCGGCGGCTGTTCCTGGCGAGGAAGTCGGCGGGGATCCAGGCCCGGGAGGCCAACATCCAGGACTTCTACATCGCCTCCTGCTCGGCCCGCACCATCGTCTACAAGGGGCTCTTCAACGCCCCCCAGCTGGCCCAGTGCTTCCCCGACCTGGGCAGCCCGCTCTTCAAGACCGCCTCGGTGGTCTTCCACCAGCGCTACTCCACCAACACCTTCCCCACCTGGAGGCTGGCCCATCCCTACCGGATGATCGCCCACAACGGGGAGATCAACACCCTGCTGGGCAACAAGAACTGGACCCGGGCCCGGGAGCAGGAGATCACCTCCGGGGTGTGGGGCCGGAACATCGAGCGGCTGCGCCAGATCATCCAGCCGGAGAGCTCCGACTCGGCCGCCCTGGACAACGCCTTCGAGATACTGCGCCTGAGCGGGCGCAGCATCCTCCACAGCGCCATGATGCTCATCCCCGAGGCCTGGGAGAAGACGGAGGACATGGATCCCGCCCTGCGCGACTTCTACCTCTACCATTCCTGCCTCAACGAGCCCTGGGACGGGCCGGCCGCGGTGGTCTTCAGCGACGGGCGCTACGTGGGGGCCGCCCTGGACCGCAACGGGCTGCGCCCGGCCCGGTACACGATCTACGACGACGGCCTGGTGATCATGGGCAGCGAGACCGGCCTGGTCCCCATGGACGAGGGCCGGGTGGTGCGCAAGGGGCGCCTGGGGCCGGGGCACATCCTGGCCATCGACACCGAGGAGCGGCGGCTGCTGGAGAACGACGAGGTCAAGAGGCTGGTGTCGGGGCACCGGCCCTACGGCCAGTGGTGCCGGGACAACATGTTCTTCCTCAAGGACCGGGCCCGCCCGCTCTCCGACCCGCCGCCCCCGGTGGATCCGGCGGAGCTGACCCGCAGCCAGGTCCTGTTCGGGTGGGACTCCGAGGAGATGGAGGTGATCGTGCGCCCCATGGTGGCCAAGGGGGCCGAGGCGATCGGATCGATGGGCGACGACACCCCGCTCTCGGTCCTCTCCAGGCGGCCCCGGCTGCTCTACACCTACTTCAAGCAGCTCTTCGCCCAGGTCACCAACCCGGCCATCGACAGCATCCGGGAGCGGGTGGTGATGACCCTGGCCACCAGCGGCGGATGCCGCCGCTCCTGGCTGGAGGAGACCCCGGAGCACGCCCGGCTGATCCGCATCTCCAGCCCCTTCCTGCTCGACTGCGAGCTGGAGACGCTGCGCGGCATCGGCCCGGAGGGCTTCGGCAGCCGCACCCTGGAGTGCCGCTTCCCGCTGGAGGAGGGGGCCGGGGGCCTGGACCGGGCCCTGGAGAGGCTGGGCCGCCAGGCCTGCGAGGCGGTGGACCAGGAGCGGCCGGTGCTGATCCTGAGCGACCGGACCGGGGAGGATCCCGCCCGGCGGGTCCCCGTCCCCATGCTGCTGGCGGTGGGCA
Source organism: Limisphaerales bacterium (assembly GCA_965221075.1). Taxonomy (GTDB): domain Bacteria; phylum Verrucomicrobiota; class Verrucomicrobiia; order Limisphaerales; family AAA164-E04; genus UBA2970. The sequence continues at coordinate 519,904 of OZ244865.1, read as the reverse complement.
GCGTCCACCACCACCTGATCCGGGAGGGCAAGCGCCTGCGCGCCTCCATCGTCTGCGAGACCGGGGAGGCGCGCGACGTCCACCAGTTCGCCTGCCTGATCGGCTTCGGCGCCTCGGCCGTCAACCCCTACGTGGCCATCGACACCGTCCGCCACTGGGTGGAGGCGGGGGGCATGGAGGAGGAGGACGGCTCCCTCCCCAGGGACCCGGGCCTGGAGCAGGCCCTGGCCAACTACCGCACCGCGATCGAGAACGGCATCCTCAAGATCATGTCCAAGATGGGCATCTCCTCCATGAGCAGCTACCGGGGGGCCCAGATCTTCGAGGCCATCGGGCTCTCCCAGCAGGTGATCGGCCGCTGCTTCTACGGCACCCGCTCCCAGATCGGCGGCATCGGCCTGGAGCACATCGCCGAGGACGCGGTCCGGCGCCACCGGCAGGCCTACGGGGACGGCGGGGAGGCGGCCCTGGAGGAGGGCGGCCACTACAAGGTCCTGCCGGGGGGGCGGGGCGAGTTCCACGCCTTCAACAAGAAGGTGGTGCAGTCGCTCCACAAGTACCTGCGCAAGGGAGACGGGGAGCTCTACCGGGAGTACGCCCGGACCACCGACGGGCGGGATCCGGTCTCCATCCGGGACCTGCTCGACTTCCGCCCCTCGGCCGCCATCCCCCTGGAGGAGGTGGAGCCGGTCGAGAGCATCCGGGTGCGCTTCACCACCGCGGGCATGAGCCTGGGAGCCCTCTCCCCCGAGGCCCACGAGTGCCTGGCCATCGCCATGAACCGCATCGGAGGCAAGTCCAACTCGGGGGAGGGAGGCGAGGATCCCGGCCGCTACCAGCTGCGGGAGAACGGGGACAACCCCTGCTCGGCGATCAAGCAGGTGGCCTCGGGCCGCTTCGGGGTCACGCCCGAGTACCTCTCCAGCGCCAGCGAGATCGAGATCAAGATCGCCCAGGGGGCCAAGCCCGGCGAGGGCGGCCAGCTGCCAGGCCACAAGGTCTCGGAGATGATCGCCCGGCTGCGCCACTCCACTCCCGGCGTGCCGCTCATCTCCCCTCCTCCGCACCACGACATCTACAGCATCGAGGATCTGGCCCAGCTGATCTACGACCTCAAGGAGGTCAACCCCCGGGCCAAGGTCTGCGTGAAGCTGGTGGCCTGCGCCGGGGTGGGCACGGTGGCCGCCGGGGTGGCCAAGGCCTTCGCCGACGTCATCCTGATCAGCGGCCACGACGGGGGCACCGGAGCCTCCCCCCAGAGCTCGATCAAGCACACCGGGGTGCCCTTCGAGTTCGGCATCGCCGAGGCGCAGCAGACCCTGATGCTCAACGACCTGCGCTCGAGGGTGGTGCTGCGCACCGACGGCGGGATCAAGACCGGGCGGGACATCGTGATGGCCGCCCTGCTGGGCGCCGAGGAGTTCAACTTCGGCACCGCGGCCCTGATCGCGGCCGGATGCGCCATGTTCCGGGTCTGCCACCTCAACTCCTGCCCGGTGGGGGTGGCCACCCAGCAGGAGAAGCTGCGCGCCAAGTTCCGGGGCAAGCCGGAGAACGTGGTCGCCTTCTTCGACAGCGTGGCCCAGGAGACCCGGGAGATCATGGCCTCCCTGGGGATCCGCCACTTCGACGACCTGGTGGGCCGGACCGACCTGCTGCTCCCCCGCCCCCCCGGCCAGTTCCCCGAGCCGCTCCAGGGGCGGATCGCCACCCTGAGCCTGGAGAGGCTGCTCCACCAGGCCGATCCCTCCGGGGCCACTCCCAGGATCCACACCCGGGAGCGCAACGAGCGCTTCGGCGCCAGCTCCCTCGACGACCGGATCATCACCGACGCCCAGATGGCGATCAACGGCAAGGGCCGCGTGGCCCTCTCCTACAAGGTGACCAACATCCGCCGCAACATCGGCACCAAGGTCTCGGGGCTGATCGCCTACGGCAACGGCAGCCGGGGCCTGCCCGACCGCTCGATCGACCTGACCCTCCGCGGATGCGCCGGGCAGGGGCTGGGCGCCTTCCTGGTGCGCGGCATCCGCATCCGCCTGCTGGGCGAGGCCAACGACTACGTCTGCAAGGGGATGAACGGCGGAGAGGTGGCGGTGCGCCCGGACGAGCGGAGCCGCTTCCCCTGGTCGGAGAACATCATCGTGGGCAACACCGTGATGTACGGCGCCACCGGAGGCCGCCTGTTCGTGGCCGGATGCGCCGGAGAGCGCTTCTGCGTGCGCAACTCGGGAGGCACCGCGGTGGTGGAGGGGGTCGGGGACCACGGCTGCGAGTACATGACCGGGGGCACGGTGGTGGTCCTGGGCAGGGCGGGGCGCAACTTCGGGGCCGGGATGAGCGGGGGCATCGCCTACGTCTACGACCTCGACGGCCGCTTCCCCCAGCAGCACAACCCCGCCATGGTCCAGCTGGAGCGCCTGGACGAGCACCGCGACATCAAGGAGCTGCAGGGGCTGATCTTCAGCCACCTGGAGGCCACCGAGTCGGAGCGGGCCCGGGAGATCCTGGGCGGCTGGGAGGAGGCCATGGGCCGCTTCTGGTGCGTGGTGCCCGTCCCTCCCAGCGCCACGATCTCCTCGGCGCCGGTCCACGAGCTTTCCCGGGAGCGGCCCGAGGCGCCCCCCCGGGGCTCCTTCTAGGAGGCGCCGGCCTTGCCTGGCTTCCGGGACAGCCCGAGATCGGCACGCCTCGCTCCGGGGCTCTTCCGTCCCCGGAGGCCCGGGCCCGGGGATCCGCCGCAGAGCCCCCGCCCGATGACGGTGAGCGAGCTGACCCGAAGGATCCGGGGGACGCTCTCGGCGATGTTCCAGAGGGTCCGGGTCTCGGGCGAGGTGAGCAACCTGAGCCTTCCGGCCTCGGGGCACGTCTACTTCGCCCTGAAGGACCGCGGCTCCCTGCTCCAGTGCGTGCTCTTCCGCAGCGTCCGGGTCGCCCACCGCGACTCCCTGAGGGAGGGGATCCAGCTGGTGCTGGAGGGCGAGGTGACGGTCTACGAGCAGAGGGGGCAGTACCAGCTGGTGGTCTCGGCGGTGGAGCCGGCCGGCACCGGGGCCCTGCACCTGGAGTTCGAGCGGCTCAAGGAGAAGCTGCGCCTGGAGGGGCTATTCGACCAGGAGCGCAAGCGCCCCCTGCCCCGCTACCCCTTCCGCGTGGGGCTGATCACCTCCCGGGACGGCGCGGTGATCCGGGACATCGAGAACGTCTCCAGGCGGCGCAACCCCGCCCTGGTCTTCCATCTGGCCCACACCCGGGTCCAGGGCGAGGGCACCGCCGGGGAGATCGCCGCGGCCATCGGCCGGCTCAACCGCTTCCACCTCGGGGAAGGGCGCCCGCTGGACGCGATCCTGATCGCCCGGGGCGGCGGCAGCCTGGAGCAGCTTTGGGCCTTCAACGAGGAGGAGCTGGCCCGGGCGGTGGCCGCCTCTGAGCTGCCCGTGGTCTCGGCGGTGGGGCACGAGACCGACCACACCATCTGCGACTTCGTCTCCGACCTGCGGGCCCCCACCCCCAGTGCCGCCGCCGAGATCCTCACCCAGAACGTCCTGGACAGCAGCAAGGCGGTCATGGGCTCCCTGCGGGACATGGAGGAGAGGGCCCGCCGGCGCCTGCGCCACCTGGCCGGGCTCCATCCCCTGCCCGACGCCACCCGCAGGCTGGCCCAGGCGGTGCGGCGGGTGGCGCAGGAGCAGGCCGAGACGCTCCGCCAGCGGGGGCTGCGGCTGGCCGGCCTCCACCCCCGCCGGGTCCTGCAGCAGCGCCAGCAGCGGATGGACGATCTGGAGAGGTCGATGGCCGGCCTCCTGCGCCGGAGCCTCGACGCCCGGAGCCACCGGCTGGAGCGGCTGGCCGGCCGGCTGCGGGCGATCGACCCCTCGGCCCGCATCGGGGCCAGGAGCGAGAGGTGCCGCCAGCTGGGCCAGCTGGTCCGGGAGCGGGGGAGGAACCGGATGGAGAGGGCCCGCTCCTCGGTGGAGCGGCTGGGCGCCAGCCTGAGGCACCTCTCCCACCGCAACGTGCTGGAGCGGGGCTACTCCATCACCCGCCTGGAGGGGAGCGGGCGGGTCCTCGGAGAAACCGGCGCGCTGGAGGCGGGCGATCTCCTGGTCACCACCCTGAAGGAGGGCCGGGTCTGGAGCCGGGTGGAGCGGACCTCCGCCTCTTGACCCCGGCCCCCGCCTTCCCTAGCCTCGGGGCCCGCCGGAGCCGGCCCCCGTCCTCCTTCCGGACCGCCCCCCGCCGTCCCCGAGCCAAGGAGGCCCGCCATCCCCCGGCCACCGAAGAGAGACCAAGGGACACGCGATGGAAGCAAGCACGCTGGAGAGGACCGATCCCGCCCCTCCCCCCGAGGAGCATCCGCCCATGACCGGCAGCGCGGTCCTGGTCGCCTCCCTGGAGCGCTACGGGGTCGACACCATCTTCGCCTACCCGGGCGGGGCCAGCATGGAGATGCACCAGTCGCTGACCCGCTCCAGCCGCATCCGGGTGATCCTCCCCCGCCACGAGCAGGGAGGGGCCTTCGCCGCCGAGGGCTACGCCCGGGCCACGGGCCGGCCGGGGGTGTGCATGGCCACCAGCGGCCCCGGCGCCACCAACCTGGTCACCGGAATCGCCGACGCCTGGATGGACTCGGTCCCCCTGGTGGCGATCACCGGCCAGGTGCCCCAGGCGATGATCGGCAAGGGGGCCTTCCAGGAGACCGACTTCTTCGGCACCACCCTCCCCATGGTCAAGCACAGCTACCTGTGCACCCAGGTCCGGGACATCCCCCGGATCGTGCAGGAGGCCCTGCACATCGCCTCCACCGGCCGCCCCGGCCCGGTGGTGATCGACATCCCCAAGAACATCCAGCAGGAGACCTGCCGTCCGGAGTTCCCCGACAAGCCCCGGATCCGGGGCTACCAGCCCGTCCCCGAGGTGGACGACGCCGACATCGACCGGATCGTCGAGCGGATCCGCTCCTCCTCCCGTCCGCTGTTCTACACCGGAGGGGGGATCGTCTCCAGCGGCGCCAGCCAGGCCCTGCGGGAGTTCGCCCGGGAGGCCCGGATCCCGGTCACCACCACCATCATGGGCTGCGGCGCCTTCCCCGAGACCGATCCCCTCTCCCTGCGGTGGCTGGGCATGCACGGGGCGGCCTACGCCAACTGGGCGGTCAGCGGGGAGCGGCGCCGGATCGCGGGGGAGGACGGCGAGGCCCGGGTCAGGGAGCTCGCCCCCGGAGCCGACCTGCTGCTGGCCTTCGGGGTGCGCTTCGACGACCGGGTCACCGGCAAGGTGAGCCAGTTCTGCGAGCACGGGACCATCGTCCACGTGGACATCGACGCCAGCGAGCACAACAAGAACAAGAAGGTGCAGATGCCGCTGGTGGGGGACGCCCGGGACGTGCTCGAGCGCATGCTCGGGCGGATCCGGGAGCGCCCCGTCGAGTCGGACTTCGGCCCGTGGCACGACCAGATCCGCCGGTGGAAGGAGAAGGGCCCCTTCCGCTACTCGGTCACCGAGGAGGTGATGCGCTCCCAGCACATGTCGGACCACCTGGAGGGGATGGAGGAGGAGGTGATCCTCCCCCAGAAGGCCATCGACATGCTCTACCAGCTGACCGGCGGGGAGGCCATCCTCACCACCGGCGTGGGCCAGCACCAGATGTGGGCGGGGCAGTACTACCGGTTCTCCCGTCCCCGCCAGTTCCTGACCAGCGCCGGGCTGGGGGCCATGGGCTACGGCTATCCGGCCGCCCTGGGCGCCAAGGTGGCCTGCCCCGAGCGCCAGGTGGTGGACATCGACGGCGACGGATCCTTCCTGATGAACATCCAGGAGCTGGCCACCGCCAAGATCGAGCGGATCGCGGCCAAGGCCCTGGTGCTCAACAACCAGCACCTGGGGATGGTGGTGCAGTGGGAGGACCGCTTCTACCAGGGCAACCGGGGCCACACCTACCTGGGGGATCCCGGGAACCCCAGGGCCATCTATCCCGACTACGTGTCCCTCTGCCGGGGCTTCGGGGTGACCTGCGAGCGGGTGATGTTCCTGCGGGACCTCCAGCCCGCCATGGAGCGCATGCTGGAGGCGGAGGAGCCCTACGTGCTGGACGTGATCGTGCCCTACACCGAGCATGTGCTGCCCTTCATCCCCGCCAACCACACCGTGGCCGACATGATCTGCCCCTGAAGGGCGGCGCCGGGCATAAGCGTTTGACTCGGCGCCGATGCGCTCTAGCCTTCCGCACATGATCCGACTGCTGGCCCCGGCCCTCCTGGCGGCGCTCCCCCTCCTGGCCCCCGCCGACCCGCACGAAGCGGAAGGCTCCGGCCACCCGCTCGTTCCCACCGAGAACCGCCACATCGGGATCCCCCGCGACGCCTTCGGGGAGCGCTACCTGATGTCCATGTCGGTCATCCCCCAGGTCACGGCCGCCACCAGCACCGGCCTGGCGGGCAAGGTGGTCGCCTTCGAGCTGTTCCCCGACGCGGTGGACATGTACGAGGATGTCGGCGGCCTGGTGGTCACCCGGGACCTGCCCGCCAAGCGGTTCGTGGCCAGCTTCCCCATCGTCGAGCAGGACGAGGAGCACGTGGTGATCGACTTCAACCGGGGCATGCGCCGCGCCTTCACCGACATATGGTACTCCATCTCCCGCTCCTTCAACCCCTTCCTGGGCGAGGACACCTACGAGATCCCCGGCGCCCGCATCTTCGAGATGCGCCAGGCCGGGGAGGGCGGCCAGCTGGTGATCCGCCAGAGCGCCCTGCTGCGCAGCCGGTCCGCCTTCTTCGCCGACACCGAGGAGCGCTACGAGATCCGCTACTTCATCAAGCCCTACCGGCCGGGGGACTACCAGGGCAAGGAGCCGGTCCGGCTCGACGATCCCCATGTCCGCTTCTTCGAGACCCAGGCCCGGCTGGAGGAGACCACCGGACGGCCGGCCTCTCGCATCGCCCGCTTCGATCTGGAGAAGCCGCTCAGGTTCTACTACAGCAGCAACACGCCCGAGGAGTACCGCGAGGCGATGCGGGGAGGGATCGAGTACTGGAACCGCGCCTTCGGGCGCAAGGTGATCGAGGCCGAGATGGCTCCCGAGGGGGTGACCGCGCCGGACGCCGATCACAACGTGGTCCAGTGGGTTCCCTGGGACAACGCCGGCTTCGCCTATGCCGACATCCTGGTGGATCCCCTCACCGGGGAGTCGATCCACGGCCAGGCCTACATGACCTCGGTCTTCGCCATCAGCGGCAAGGCAAGGGCGCGGGTGATCCTGCGCCGCATGCGCGCCCTGCTGGAGGAGAAGGAGAAAGAGAAGGAAAAGGAGAAGGAGGACGGCGGCGACCAGGACGGCGGGGACGAGCACGCGCACTCGCACTCCCACTCCCACCGGTGGCCGCACTCCACCGTCTGCCGGATGTCGAGCGAGTCCTTCGCCCGGCAGTTCGTCGCGGGGCTGGAGAACATCCTCTCCGATCCCGAGGCCACCGACGAGGCGGTGCTGAGGATGTCGCAGGACTACGTCCGCTCCGTCGTGGCCCACGAGGTGGGCCACGTGCTGGGGCTGAGGCACAACTTCGCCGGAAGCCTCACCACCACCCTGAACCACAGCCAGCTCGACCAGTGGGCCGACGCCTACCTCAAGGGCGAGGATCTCGCCAAGTACAAGGACGACTACACCTCGAATTCGGTGATGGAGTACCAGGTGTTCCTCGCCAGCGCCTTCACCGGAGCCAAGATGCGCACCACCGAAACGGTCCTTCCCCACGATCGGGCGGCGATCCAGTGGGGCTACTTCGACGACCGCGGCGTGGTGGAGGAGAAGGCGGTCTACGCCGCCGACGACGACTCCTTCCGGTGGGACGACGTGGCCGTCTTCGACTACGGCAAGGACCCGCTGGTCACCGCCTACGCCGAGATCTCCGCCGCCATCAGGCAGCTTCCCTCGTCGGTGATCGAGCGGTTCATCCAGGCCAAGGCCCCCCGCGATCCCCGGGACCGGATCCCCGTGGAGAAGGTGAACCTGAGCGTGGGCGCCTCCGGGGTGATCGGATTCCCCCTGCGGCAGATGCTCGGGTGGTTCGACGACGCCAACCGCTCGCTGCTGGTGGAGCGGGACTTCGACTTCGTGGGGCCGCTCAACCGGGACGAGGTGCACCAGGCGCACTGGAAGCGGCTCAACGAGCAGATCGAGATGCTGGGCGGGGTGGACCGCGCCGTCTTCTCCTTCCTGCCGGTGAAGCTCTCCCTGGAGCTCAAGAAGGAGCCCGAGGGCGTGGCTGCCGCCCCCCGCCTGGACCCCAAGGAGCTGATGGCGAAGCTGGAGAAGCTGCTGGACTCGCCGGCCTACGCCAAGTTCACCGGCCTCGACGGCGAGGAGCACGAGTTCAGCGACGAGGAGCGGAAGGTCATCCGCGAGCGGGCCCGGATCTACTTCGAGAAGCTGGCCGAGGATGCGGTCCGCCAGGCCTGCGGCGCGCTGGCCTCGGCCCGGCGGGATCTGGGGCTGAGCGCCGAGCGCAAGCTGGCGGACGACGACATCGTGGTCAAGCTGGAGCGGAGGATCCTGGAGCTGGCCGGCAAGGTGATCCTGGCCAAGGACGAGGAGAAGGTGATCGAGGGCAAGCTGAGCAAGGCCCTGGTCCGGGTGGTCGACTACCGCTACCCCCTCGACATCCGGCGTGCGGCGGCGCAGATGCTCGGCGACGGAAACGGCTCGTTCAGCCGCTGGTCCCGCAAGGGCAAGTCGGATCTCCACGCCAAGCTCAAGGGCGAGGTCGACAGCGCCCTCAACCTGGGCAACCTGAAGTCCTTCAACGACTCGATGCTCTCGCGGTCGCTGCGCAAGTGGTACCTCGACCAGCAGTCCCTCCTGGGGATGCTCCCGCTGATGCGATCCTCCTCGAGCTCCAGCTAGGCCGGAGCTCCGGGGCGGATCACCATCTTCAGGGCCTTCAGCCGGCCCTTCGCCAGACGCTCCATGATCCCGGGAGCCTCCTCCAGGGAGCAGCGGCCGCTGATCAGGGCCGAGAGCCTCTCCTGGAGGCGGGGAACCGCCTCCAGGGCCCTGGCGAAGGATCCTCGGTCGAAGCCGTAGGTTCCGAAGAGGGAGATCTCCCGCCCCACCACGTCCTGGAGGGGCAGCGGCACCTGGCGGGCCAGGTTCCCGACAAGCAGCACGCTGCCTCCCGGACCGGCCCAGGAGAGGCACCGGGCGAAGGACTCCCCGGTTCCCACCGCATCAACCACCAGGCCGGGAGGGCCTCCCAGCGCCTCCGCCGGCCCCTGCTCCGGGATGAAGGACGCCGCTCCGAAGGCCTCCGCCCGGCGGCGCTTCTCCGGGATCGGATCGGCCGCCGCCACCGCCTCGGCTCCCAGATCCAGGGCCGCCAGAATGGAGGCCAGGCCGATGGTCCCCGCCCCGGCGACGGCCACCTTCCCCGGACGGACGTTCCTGCCGGCCAGCCGGCGGAATCCGTGCAGGGCCACCGCCAGCGGCTCGGCCAGGATCCCCAGCTCCGGATCCGTTCCCGGGGGGATCGGCAGGGCGTTGGCGGCGGGCAGGGCCAGGTACTCGGCCATGGCCCCCCTCCGGCCCAGGTTCACCCCGACGACCTTCTTGTCGAGGAAGGAGGGATCCCCCTCCCCGGGATCCGGGGGCCGGGAGCCGTCCAGGATGTTGTAGACGGCCACCGCCTGGCCCACCTGGGGAGACTCCACGCCCGGTCCGGCGCTCTCCACCACCCCCACCGCCTCGTGGCCCATCACCATCCCCGGCGTCCGTCGCCCGCTCTCCCCGGTGAAGCCGTGCACATCGCTGCCGCAGATGCCCACCGCGGTGACGCGCAGCAGCACCTCCCCGTCCCCGCATGCGGGACGGGGCAGATCCTCCAGCTCCATCCGCCAGGGACCCTTGTAGACCAGCGCCTTCATGACGGAGCCGGATCCTGCTCCCGGGCCCGGAGGCTGGCAACCCCGATCCCGCCAGTCGCAGGTTGCGCCGGAGGAACGCCCGTTCCAGAATCCCGCCAGGGATGTCGGGCATTCTGGAAGAGCTGGCGTGGCGGGAACTGATCGAGGACTCCACCGACCGGGAGGCGCTGCTCCGGGAGCTGGAAGGGCCGACGGTCCTCTACTGCGGATTCGATCCCACCGCCGACAGCCTCCACGTGGGCAACCTGGTCCCCCTCCTGGCCCTGCGCCGCTTCCAGCTGGCCGGCCACCACCCCATCGCAGTGGCCGGAGGGGCAACCGGTGCCATCGGGGATCCCAGCGGCAAGACCGACGAGAGGCGCCTGCTCTCTCCCGAGCGGCTCGATGCCAACCTGGGGCGGATCCAGGAGCAGCTCTCCCGGCTGCTGGATTTCGGCGACGGAGCCAATCCCGCCCGCCTGCTCGACAACGCCCGCTGGACCGAGGGCATGGGCTGCCTGGACTTCCTGAGGGATATCGGCAAGCACTTCTCGATCGGGACGATGGTGGCCAAGGAGAGCGTTCGTGCGCGGATGCAGGATCGCGAGTCGGGCATCAGCTACACCGAGTTCAGCTACATGCTGCTCCAGGCCCTGGACTTCATGCACCTGTGCCGGGAGCACGGCTGCAGGCTGCAGATCGGGGGGGGCGACCAGTGGGGCAACATCACCGCCGGCATCGACCTGTGCCGCAAGAAGCTGGGGCGGACGGTCCACGGCCTGACCCTGCCGCTGATCACCAACAGCGATGGAACCAAGTTCGGCAAGACGGCGGAGGGGGCGGTGTGGCTGGATCCCGGACGCACCAGCCCCTACCGCTTCTACCAGTTCTGGATGCGCACCGGCGATCGGGACGCGATCCGCTACCTCCGGTACTTCACCTTCCTGGACCGGGAGCGGATCGGGGAACTGCAGCGGAGCCGGGACCGCGACCCCCACCTCCGCCTGGCCCAGAAGAGCCTGGCACGCGAAATGACCGGGATGATCCACGGGCCGGAGGCCGCCGGAGAAGCCGAGCAGGTCAGCGGGATCCTCTTCGGAGGGGGGCTGGAGAGCATCACGGAGCGCGCCTTCGGCCAGATGATGGAGGAAATCCCCTCGGCCGCCCTGTCCCGCTCCCGCCTGGGCGCGGGGATGACGCTCCTGGATCTGGCCGCCGAGAGCCGCCTGCTCCCCTCGCGGGGCCAGGCCCGCCAGATGATCTCCCGGGGAGGCCTCAGCCTGAACAACCGCCGCGAGACCGATCCCTCCCTTCCCGTCGGCCCCGGCCTCCTTCTGTTCGGCCGCTACCTGCTCCTGCGCAAGGGGAAGAAGGACTACCTGGCCGTCCGCTTCGACGAGTAGCCTCCCCAATTGTGTTTGCCAGGGAACGGGCCGCCTCCCATATTCGGGGCCCCGTTTCCATGGAACCCACTCCCTCCCTTTCCGAAGCGGAGCCGGAGCTCCCTCCGGTAGCTGTGCCCCGGGCCGATCCCGAACTGGAGATCAAGGACGCGCTCCTGATCTTCAACTCGGTCTGGAACTCGCTCGAGGCGGAGTTCGGAAGGAGGAACCTGCGGTTCGCCAAGGAGCTGATCCTGCTGGGAGGCGCTCCGGGAGCGGGCAAGGGCACCCAGACCCGGTTCATCCTCGAGGCCCGGGATCTGGCCTGCGACTCGATCGTGGTCAGCTCCCTGCTCGACAGCCCCGAAGCCCGGAAGATCAAGGAGCAGGGGGGGACGGTGGGGGACCGGGAGGTGGTCGACGCGGTCTTCCGGCAGCTGCTCAGGCCGGAGCACCGGGACGGAGCGGTTCTCGACGGCTTCCCCCGGACCAAGGTCCAGGTCGAGTGCCTCAAGCTCCTGGTGGGCCGGATGAAGGGGCTGCGCCTCGAGTTCTACGACACCCCCCTGCGGATCCACTTCCGCCAGCCGGTGGTCCATGTGATGGTGCTCTTCGTCGACGAGTCCACCAGCGTCGAGCGGCAGCTGAACCGGGGCCGGGAGCGGGAGCGCCTCAACCAGAAGGCGCGCGCCACGGGGATCGGCTCCGAGGTGGCCCCCCGCCCCACCGACATGGATCCCGAGGCCGCCCGCCACCGCTACCGGGTGTTCAAGGAGCGCACCTGGGAGGCCCTCCAGTCGCTCAAGCAGAGCTACTTCTACCACTTCATCAACGCCCAGGGCCCCGTCGGCGAGGTCGAGCAGAACATCCTCAACGAGCTGCGCTACCAGAGCTCCCTGGAGCTCGATCCCCAGACCTTCGACCGGCTGCGCCACATGCCCCTGGCCAGCGACATCGTGCAGCATGCCCGCCAGGACCTGGTCCGCCGGCTCGACCACTACGAGTTCGACCACGCCGATCTGTTCCGCCGGGTCGTCCGGCTGATCGAGTCGAAGATCATGCCGGTGGTGGTCCGCCACGCCATCTCGGGCATCGCGGTCTTCAACTCGGAGGACCCCCTCCTGGACAACTCCCTGGCCCTGGCGATGCTCATCGACATCTTCTCGGAGCGGGGCTACCACGCGGTGGTCGACATCCACCGCATCGAGGTGCCCGTGCAGATCGGCTTCCGCTCCCTGAGGATCCGTTGCCGCACCAAGCACGTCTACCGGATCACCATCCGCTTCAAGGGATCGGAGATCCGCCGGGGGTAGCCCCGGCCGGCTTTTTCCGGTTGCATTTGAGATTCATTCTCGCCCAGGATCCCTGCCCACGGAGACGATGACCGCAGGAGTTCCCGACAGCTGGACGCCCCTTGAGCAGATCGAGCCGGGGCGCAGGGTGACGGTACAGGGCCTCTCGGGGCACCCGGCCCACTGCCGTAGGCTGAGGGAGATGGGTTTCTGCGAACTGGCCGAGGTGGAGGTGCTCAACAACGGGGGGGCGATGGTCTGCCAGGTCTGCGACTCGAAGGTGTGCCTGAGCCGCCGGCTGGCGGCCGACATCCTGGTGGAGCCCTGCCTCGCCCGAGGCCTTGACTAGCCTGGCCGATCTGGAACCGGGCCGGCGTGCGGTAGTCGACTCCATGCCCGGCGACCGTCCGGAGCTCTCCCGGCTGCGGGAGATGGGGCTGCTGCCGGGAACGGAGGTGGAGCTGGTCCGGTACGCCCCTCTGGGAGATCCGGTGGAGATCTCCCTGGGAGGCTCCCTGCTCTCCCTTCGGCGCCGGGAGGCCTGCCTGATCGGGGTGCGTCCCCTGCCCCTTGCCTGAAGCCCGCAGAAGGCCCATGCCCTCCCTTCGGAGATTCGGGAAGTCCGGACGGACCTGCGCCCTGGTCGGCAATCCCAACTCCGGAAAGACCACCCTCTTCAACTCCCTGACCGGGCTGCGGCACAGGGTGGGCAACTACCCGGGGGTCACCGTGGAGTACCGGACAGGCTCCTGCACCACTCCCCACGGGGAGAAGATCCGCGTGATCGATCTTCCCGGCTCCTACAGCCTCCACGCCCATTCGCCCGACGAGGCGGTGATGCGCGACGTGCTGCTGGGCCGGGTCGAGGGCGTGCCCCGGCCCAATCTCGTCGTGTGCGTGCTCGACGCCAGCAACCTGGAGCGCAACCTCTACCTGGCCACCCAGGTGATGGAGCTGGGCCTGCCGGTGATCCTGGCGGCCAACATGATCGACCTGGCTGAGAGGAAGAGGCTGCGCATCGACTTCGAGGCGCTGGAGCAGGCGCTGGGCAGCCCCGTGATCCCGATCCAGGCCAGCTCCGGCAAGGGGCTGGTGGAGCTGAAGATCGCCCTTGCCCGGAACCTTCCGCCGGCCACTCCCGCCACCCTGCCCCTGGCCCCGGAACTGGACCGGGCGATCCGCAGCGCCTGCGGCAAGCTGGCCCGGACCGGGATCCTCGGCCCTCGGGCCCCCGAGAAGAACGCCCTGGGCCCCCTGCTCTGCCTGCTGTCCCAGAAGGAGGAAGGACACCTGGGCATTCCCGACGCAGACTGGGAGCAGGCGCTCTCGGCGCGCCGCTCCCTGGACCAGGAGCACCCCGGCTGGGAGGAGAGCCTGGTCGCCGCCCGCTACCAGTGGATCCGGGAACGCTGCATGGCTCTGGTCCGGCGCCCGGGCGCTCCCGAGGCCTCGCTGACCGACCGGCTGGACTCCCTTCTGCTCCATCCCTTCCTGGGATGGGCGTTCGTCCTGGCGATCCTCTCCACCCTCTTCTACCTGGTCTTCCAGATCGCCCAGGGCCCCATGGACTGGATCGACTCCGGAAAGGAGAGCCTCGCCGGCCTGGTCCGCAGCTGGATGGCGGAGGGGGATCTCCGGAGCCTGATCGTCGACGGGATCATCGAGGGGGTGGGCAACATCGTCATCTTCCTGCCCCAGATCCTGATCCTGTTCCTCTTCATCGGCCTGATGGAGGACACCGGCTACATGGCCCGCCTGGCCTTCATCATGGACCGGCTGATGAACCGGGTGGGGCTCAACGGAAAGTCCTTCCTGCCCTTCCTAAGCTCCTACGCCTGCGCGGTCCCGGGGGTCATGGCCACCCGGACCATCGAGCACCCCCGGGAGCGGCTGGTCACCATCCTGGTCCTCCCCCTGGCCAGCTGCTCGGCCCGGCTCCCGGTCTACCTGATCCTGATCGAGGCGATGTTCCCATCCGGCCAGGCGGCGAACTTGGCCAAGGCGGGCATCCTGGTACTGATGTACGTCCTGGGCACCCTGGCCGCCTTCTGCTTCGCCTGGATCTTCAACCGCTCGCTGGCCGGCAGAGGCTCTTCCTCCATGATCCTCGAACTGCCCTCCTACCGGATCCCCTCGCCCAAGGGGATCCTGATCTACCTGTGGCAGCGGTCCTGGATCTTCGTCCGCCGGGCCGGCACCGTGATCCTGGGCATCTCCATCCTCCTCTGGGCGGCGGTGTCCTACCCCCGCTCGGAATCCATGGACGGCGCAGAGCAGCTCGAGCACAGCCTGGCGGGCAGGGTCGGCAAGGCGATCGAGCCCGTCCTGTCTCCCCTGGGCTACGACTGGAAGATGGGCATCGGCGTTCTGGCCTCCTTCGCCGCCAGGGAGGTCTTCGTGAGCACCATGGCGATCATCTACTCGGTGGAGCTGGAGGAGGAGGAGACCGGAAGGCTCAGGGGGGACCGGCTGCGGGCCGAGACGCGCGAGGACGGCACGCCGCTCTACACCCCGCTCACCTGCATGAGCCTGATGGTGTTCTACGTGTTTGCCATGCAGTGCATGAGCACCGTGGCCGTGGTGCGGCGGGAGACCAACAGCTGGCGCTGGGCCCTCTTCCAGCTGGCCTACATGACCCTGGCCGCCTGGCTGGCGGCGCTGGCGGTCTACCAGGGGGGCCTGCTGCTGGGCTTCTGACCGGATGGACCTGGACTGGCAGCAGCTGGCGGCGGGGGCGATCGTCTGCCTGACCATCCTGCTCTTCGCCCGACGCCTGATCCGGCGCCGCAAGGGCGGATGCCGCTGCTCCGCCGTTCCTCCCAGGCCGCCTGGATCCGCCCGCTCCTGACTCCACGGGCTCCGGGCCGATCCGGGAGGAGGGCCCGGCAAGCAAGGAGGCCAGCTTCCCGAGCCGCCTCGGCAGCCGCCATTCCGGCGCCCTCCCCGGTCGAACGCGCCGGCTCTACGGCCGCTGCCCCCTTATGCGAAAGCCATGCGCCCCCTGGCGCTCCGTCCGGTTTCCGAGCCTCCAGGCCTCTGTTCTTGCGGCCTTCCGGAACTGTTTCCGAAGCCCTTCGGCGTGCTGGAGGCGGGACGGCGCTTGCGCCCGCATCCGCCGCGCCGAACAGAACCTCGGGCTGCAGGAGAACGCGTAGAGATCCAGAGAGGACGACCGGCAACCCGCTTGGGCCACGGTAGGAAGCCATTGCAGTCTGAAGCAGGCTCGCTGGGCACCCTTCGGCACGCCCGCCTCCTGCCGAGCCGAGGCCGAAGAGAACAGCCGAGAAGCCGCCGGACGGCCGGAACCGTCATCCGGCAAGGGACGGCCTGCACGGCTGCCAGGGACGCTGCAGCAACGGACCGCCAACAGAGCCTGCCGTCCGAAGCAGCAGACCTCTCTAGCCATCGATCCGGATCCTGAGGTTCCGGAACTCCACCCGCATGCCCGGGTCGTGCAGCTGCAGCTGTATCATGCCGCGATCCAGCCGCTTCTCGATGGGCAGATGCTCCCGGAACTCCGAGGAAATCTTCCCGTTCACGAACAGGCGGAACCAGTTGCCCCGGGCCACGATCCGGACCCGGTTCCAGTCCCCATCCCGAATGTCCTCCAGGGCGAGGGCGCCTTCAAGCGGCTCGGTGCGGGCCTGGTCCTCGGCGTCGATCACCAGGCTGGTTCCACGGGGACAGGCATGCTCCCGGCGGTGCGGAGTATGGAAGTCCCAGGCTCCCATCACGTGCCTGCCGATGCCGGCATGGCCCAGATCGGCATGGTAGGACTGGAAGTCCCGCCGCCCCGTATCGTCCTTCCTGGCCCGCAGGCTGACCCCGCTGTTCCCCTCGCCGACAAACCGGTAGTCGAAGCGCATCTCGAAGTCGGCGATGTCCCCCCGGTGCCAGGCCAGGTATCCGACGCCTCCGCCGCCGTCCCCAACGATCGCTCCGTCCTCCACCCGCCACGCGTCGGCGGCGGCTCCCTCCCTCATCATCGGAACCCACCCTTCCAGACTCCTGCCGTCGAACATGGAGACGAATCCGCCTTCCTCCCCATGTCGGCAGCCGGTGGCCAGGAGCAAGGCCGCCAGCCCCGCGGCCCGGACCACCTTCGTTCCTCTTGCCATCGGCTTGCCTCCCTCCCAGCGGTATACAGGTTCGTCCAAACCGGAAGGACCATATCCCCCCATCTCCCGATCCGCCAACCGGAGAACGGCCTCGTCCTCCTGGCAGCGGATCCCGATTCCCGCCCTCCGCCCCAGAACAGGCCGCAAGCCGCTCTCCAACCCGGGGGGCACGCGGCTGCCAACAGACGAAAAACGACAGCCGCCCAGCACGGGAGGATTCCTTCCCGGCCCGCGATTGCTACAGGCGCGGCTGCCGAATAGGATCCCGGGCCGCCTGCCATGACTTTTCCGCTCAGGATCCTCGCCCCCTGCACATTACTCCTTCTACTGGCCTCTCCGCTCGCGGCCCAGCGGCCCAGCTTCGTCCTCTTCCTGCTGGACGACGCCGGATGGACGGACGCGGGATGCTACGGAAGCCGGATCGATACTCCCCATCTCGACCGGCTTGCTGCCGAGGGCATGCGCTTCACCGACTGCCATTCGGGCGCGCCCAACTGCTCGCCCAGCCGGGCCGCTCTTCTCACCGGAAGGATCCCGGCTCGAGCCGGGATCTACAGCTACCTTCCCGAAGACCATGCGATGCACCTGAGGGACGAGGAAACGACCATCGCCGAACTGCTGCAGAGCCGTGGATACCGGACAGGCCTGTTCGGGAAGTGGCATCTATCGAGCCTGGAGTCCTCCCAGCCCGATCCCGGGGATCAGGGCTTCGACCACTGGTTCTCCACCAGCAACAACGCCCGGCCCAGCCATCGCGATCCCGCCAACTTCGTCGAGAACGGCAAGGCACTGGGACCGCTGGAGGGCTATTCCTGCCAGCTGGTGGCCGACCGGGCCCTGGCCTGGCTGGAGGAGGATGCCGGCTCCGATCGGCCCTTCTTCCTCTGCGTCTGGTTCCACGAGCCCCACACGCCCATCGCCTCTCCTCCAGACCTCGTCGAGAAGTACAGGAAGAGGTTCGGGGAACTGGGCCCGAAGGCGGCGGCGTACCACGCCAACATCGAGAACGCCGACCGGGCCATCGGCAGGATCCTCGAGCATCTCGACAGCAGGGATCTCGCCGCAAGCACCCTGATCTTCGCCACTTCGGACAACGGTCCGCTCAACGGCTTCTCCAGAGAAGGGCTGAGGGGCATGAAATCCCATGTGTGGGAAGGGGGGCACCGCGTGCCCGGCATCTTCCGCTGGCCGGGAAAGATCGCCGCGGGCGCGACCAGCTCGGTGCCCATCAGCGGCATCGACTACCTGCCCACCCTGTGCGAGATCGCTGAGATCAGGCTCCCGCAGGACCGGGCCATCGACGGAGCCAGCCTGGTGCCCCTCCTGTCGGGCGAACCAGCCGGCTTCGTCCGGAGCCGGCCCCTGTTCTGGTTCTTCTACCGGGTCACCCCGTCCTTCGCGCTCAGGGACGGCAGATGGAGCCTGATCGCCGATTCCAGCGACGCTTCGAGACCCAAGGCGCATTCGCTTTTGCGGGAGGATCTGCCGTTCATCGAAAAGAGCCGACCCGTGCGCCTGCGGCTATTCGATCTCGTGAAGGATCCCCTCCAGCAGACTGACCTGTCGGCCATCCGCCCCAATGTGCTCGATCGGCTGGGAAAGATGCTTCGCGACCTTCACGCCGAGGTCGTGGACGAAGGCCATCGGTGGGACATACCCACGGGCTACAAGGCCGGTTCGCAACGCCGTCTCTGGAACACCGAATGAGAAGCCGAGCCCCGCTCGCCCGGAACGGGGCCGGCCTGCCTGCCGCTGAGCCTCGGATCAGCGTTCCGGATTCTCTAGCTCCTTCCTGAGAAGCTCGTTCCGCTTCAACTCGAGCTCCAGGTTCTTCTTCTCAAGAGCGATCTCACGAAGGTCCAGTTCCAGCCTCCGACGCTCCAGTCCCATCTCCCGAGTCTCCAGTTCCCGCATCCGCTGCTCCTTCAACAGCAGGTGGGGTTCCCCATGATCCTCTTCGCCCTCATCCAGGATCTCGCCATCCGCTCCCTCTCCATCCGGTCCCCTGCTTCCAAGCTCCTCCTCGAATAGCTCGAACCGCATCGCCTCGAGCTCCAGGGTGTGCTTCTCCAGCACGATCATCCGACTCTCCAGCTTAATCCCCAGACTCTCCAATTCCAGCTTCCGCTGCTCCAGTTCCAGCTTCTCCTGCTCTTTCATCAGCAGGCTGTGGAAATGGTCGAATATCCCATGATCCTCTCCGTCCTCGTGCGGGATCTCGCTATCCGCATCCCGTACAGTCGATTTCTTAATACCGACCCGGAACACGTTCTCGGACCCCTTGCCGTTCCCACTGGCCTTGGCAACCTTCTTGTCTCCTTGCCGGACAACCTGCCCCGATGGAGCGGTGACCGTCATTGTCTTCGCATCACCCCCACTTCCATTGACGACTGTCATTGCCTCTTTATCGACCGCATGTCCTACGACCGTAAGCTGTATGTCTCCATCCCTGGCCTTGATCGGAAACGATTCGATCTTCGCTGCTCCCTCGGACTTTGCTTCCTCCAGGAGTTTCTCGACTTCCTCCAGAAGATTCTCGATTCCTTCCCCATCCAACACCCTTGACGAGTCGGTTATCGTCTGAATGATCCGCTTGCCGACCCCGCTGGACTTGGCGGAACACTCCGGACATGGCGTGTCTGCGGTCTTGATCTGCATGCTCACCGCAGGGGGCGAATTCCTTATCACCACTGTCCGGATTGAATCTACTTCCTTGGCAGTGACAGAGTGATCCCCTTTCCCCCGGGCGGCTTGATCTGCATGGCAATAGTCCCCGTTGTCGTTCCCGGTCTCCTTGGCATCCTTCACGACCGCTTCTGTGCGGGCCAGTGCCGAAGCGGGAACCGGATCTCTTTGCGAAACGGGTTCGGAGGGAGGCTCGGGCTGGGAGGGCCGGTTCGAGGAGAGAGACGCCTCGTCCTTGCCAGTCTCGGGTGCGTGAGCTCCGGGATCTTCCGCCAAGATCGATGCCGCCAGAGCCGGAAGGAGGAATGCAAGGGTTCGTTTCATTGTCATGCGCATGTTCTGGAGCTAATCCAGCAGCCTCATTGTAATGGAACTCCATCCGCAAGGTATTGTTTCAGTCGTTCGCGCTTTCCGGACGCTTCCTCCGGGAAACGGCCAGGAGGAAGCCGACGCCTCCGTCGGAAATGCATCGCCCATGCATGCCCCAGGTCCAGCATGGCTGGGGAGAGTAAACATGCCGACTGCTACGCCAGGCAGTTCTCCGCCACTTCGAATCGAGGAACGCAGGCGAAAATGCCCGATGGAAAGCATGGCCATGGCTCGGGGATGCCAGGCGGCATTCCGAACTGCCGTCCGTCGGCCGGTTCCCGCGCCGGGGAGATCATCATGTCGGGACAGGCTGGGATCAGGAGGAGATCCACTCCCTTCCCGATCCGCCTCTGGACGATCGGGGCCGCTCCAGACAGCCGCCGCGCTCAATGCTCCTTCCCGGGGGGAAAGGCAGGAACACGTGAGGCAAGCGGTCGGTGGATACCGTTGTCCTGTCGATCCCGGCAGTCTGGATAATCCATGCCGACCTTGACCCGGCTGGATCGATAGCAACCAGGGCCGCCAACCGGACTGTTGCAGCAGAGAGAGCCCCGCATGGCGAGCGCCGACAGGCCTGGCAGCGCTTGCCTTTCCAGGTATCCGGAACCCCGGCATGCACAGCATCGGCCAGCACCGGCAAGTTCCCAGGCGCCTGCTCCGGCTTCAGGCCTTCCCGGATCGGTCCGTAACGACCCACCAAAAAAACGGAGGGAATGCCAGCGGGCGCCGGATTTGAATCTGGCGGATCTCCTGCTTTGGGCTAGGTTCCGCTTCACCGACTCCTCGACCATGAGAGCCCTTCTGCTTGCCCTACTGCTGCTGCCGCCGGCCCTTCTGGGGGAGGAAGGCCGCCCCAACATCGTGGTGATCCTGGCCGACGATCTGGGCTTCGGCGATCTCTCCTGCAACAATCCGGACTCGAAGATCCACACTCCGGAACTGGATCGTCTGGCGGGCCAGGGAATGAACTTCCTGGACGCCCACACCCCTTCGGGAGTGTGCACTCCCACTCGCTACGGACTGCTCACCGGGAGGTACTGCTGGCGCACCCGCCTCAAGAGGGGGGTGCTCAGCGGATCCTCGCCTCCCCTGATCGAGGAGGGGCGCCTGACGCTCCCGGCCATGCTGGCCGCAAAGGGCTACGCCACCGGGCATTTCGGGAAATGGCACCTGGGACGCCGCTGGCCGCTGCTGGATCCCGACGGAAAGGTGGCCGCCCCCAACATCGACTGGTCGCGTCCGGCCCTCTACAGCCCCAACGACGCCGGCTTCGCCTACTCCTTCTCCCTGGCCATGCCGGCCTGGGCCTTCATGGAGAACCGGATGGCGCTGGCCGAGCCCACCGAACCCTTCGACTACACCCACATCCCGTCCCACATCGTGGGTCCCAACAACAACAAGGGCTTCCGGCAGCCCGGCTTCCTCTTCGAGCACATGATCCCGGCCTGGGTGCAGAAGGCGGAGGAGTTCATCCACCGCCAGGCCAGGGAGGGAACTCCCTTCCTGGTCTACTTCGCGCCCATCTGCCCCCACCGCCCGATCAACCCCAACCCCCGCTTCCAGGGCAGCAGCGGCTGCGGGGTGTTCGGGGACTTCGTAGCGGAGCTGGACTCCGCGGTGGGGAAGCTGCTGGAGGCCCTGGACGAGGCCGGAGTCGCCGAGGACACCCTGGTGTTCTTCACCGCCGACAACGGGGCGGAGACCAACACCTACGAGCACATCGAGACCTGGGGCCACTGGAGCAGCGGCGGGCTCAGGGGCTGCAAGCGGGATCTGTACGAGGGAGGCCACCGGGTCCCCTTCCTGGCCCGCTGGCCCGGAAGGATACCGGCCGGAACGGCGTCCCGGGAGATCGTCTGCCTGACCGATCTGATGGCCACCGCCGCGGACATCGTCGGAGAGGAGCTTCCCGAGGATGCCGGCGAGGACTCCTACAGCATCCTTCCCGTCCTGCTGGGCGAGAAGCGGGAGGGACCGCTGCGGGAGGCCACCGTCCACCACAGCGGCCGGGGCCGCTTCGCCATCCGGAAGGGGGACTGGGTCTACATCGACGCGGCCAGCGGCGCCGACAACCGGGAGCCGCTCCATGTCCTGGAGGCGCTGGGGGTGAAGCCCCACCAGCATTCCAGCGAGCTCTACCATCTCGGGGAGGACCCCCGGCAGACCACCAACCGGGTGGAGACCGATCCGCAGAAGGCGGAAGAGCTGCGCCGTCTCCTGGAGGAGTACCGCGAGGGCCCCTCCAGCGTCAGGCCTCCCCGAACGGGGCGTGCCGGGGCGCGCAGTTGACAGCGCGGCGGACTGCCAGGCAGGTTGCGCCGGGTGGCTTCCGCCTCCGCCTTCCTTCCTGCGTTCCGGTAGGGAAGTCCCTTTCCGATTCCCGATGGCCTCGCCCACCGACTACTCCACGACGATCCTGATCCGCGACAAGGGCGCAGTCCAGCCGGACGGCGGCCCGGAGCAGGACTCGTCCACGGGCATGGAGCGCAGGCAGCTGCTCGAGAACTTCCAGTCGATCCTCCGCTCCCACGCCATCTTCTATCCCGTGGCCTACCGCTTCCTCCGGAAGATCGGGGAGGGCCGCCAGGGGGTGGTCTTCCTGGCCGAGAGGCAGGGCTCCAGGGGCTGCATCACCCAGCACGCGGTGAAGATCTTCGATCCCTCGATCTACGGAAGCGTGCGGGAGTACTGGACGGACATGGGACGCATCGCCGCGCAAGTCTCCCGGCTGCACAGCTCCCGCTCCCCCAACCTTTCCGACTGCGACATCTACGAGGAGACCAACGGCATCGGCTACATCCAGATGGAGATGGTCGAGGGACTGGATCTCCGCCAGTTCCTGTCGCTGTGCCAGCGGCGCTACCTCCACCAGGGAGAGCCCCTGGAGACGGATGTTCCCTTCATCCGGACCATACTCAACCGCCACCACGATCGGCTCTGCATCCAGCCGGGGGTTGCCATCCACATCATGCGGCAGATGCTGCACGGCCTGGAGCATCTGAGCACCGCCCGCTACCTCCACTGCGACATCAAGCCGAGCAACGCGATGATCGATCCGCTGGGCTACATCAAGCTGATCGACTTCGGGCGGGCGGTGATGCTCGACGAAACCCACCACCCCCTGGTCGGCACGCCGCTCTACATGGCTCCCGAATCGCACCAGCGGAAGCCGATCACCATCCAGTCGGACATCTATTCCATCGGCCTGGTGGGCCTGGAGCTGCTAAGGGGCTGCCGGCTCCTGGAGGATCCCGGCGCCGGCGAGGAGGATCTCCTGCGGGTCAAGCTGGAGCTGCCTTCCCGCCTGGAATCGCTGCTGCCTCCCTATGTGCGGATCAACCGGCTGCTGGTCCAGATCCTGCACCGGATGCTCGATCCCGATCCGGCCCAGCGCTTCCAGACCCCTCAGGCGGCCCAGTCGCGCGCCGAGGGGCTGGCCATGGTCCACAAGCAGCTGGCCAAGATGGAGATCGACGCCGACTACTACCGGGATCTGGCCCGCTTCATGCGGCTTCTGGGAAGGAGCTGAACGGACAGCCCGGATCCGCGGGCGGCAGCCGGCCCCGGCCGTTCCCTCCGGATCAGGCGTCCGAAGATCCGGCGGCAGCAGCCACCCTCGGTCGCGTCACTGGCGCATCCTGGGCCGGGGATGGCGATCGAGGATCTCCAGGAGCGGCTCCAGGAGATCCGGGCGCTCCCTCGCCAGGTTGCGGGTCTCGCCCGGATCGTCCACGTAGTCGTAGAGCTCGTGGACCGGTTCCGCCTCCCTGGCGCCGGTCCTGCGCCACTCCACCATACGGTAGCGCTCGGTCCGGATCGCCCGCCCCATGTAGCCGCGGCGGGGATAGCAGTGGTAGGCGTGGTCCCGCACCGACCGCGACGGATCCCGCAGCACCGGAACCAGGCTGGCGCCGTCCAAGGGCTGCAGAACTTCGGCGGGCGGCAGGCCCGCCAGTTCCACCAGGGTCGGATAAATGTCGACGGTCTCGGCCAGCATCAGGGTGGAGCGCCCCTTGGCGAACTCCCGCCCCGGAGCGGCGATCAGGAGGGGGATGCGGTTGGCCTGCTCGTAGTTGGTGTGCTTGGTCCAGTAGCCGTGATCGCCCAGGTGCCAGCCGTGATCCCCCCAGAGCACGACCACCGTGCTGCGGTCCAGGCCCAGGCGCTCCAGGTGGTCGAGCACCCGGCCGATCTGCGCGTCCACGTAGGTGACCGCCGCGTAGTAGCCGTGGATCAGCTTCCGCTGGACGGCTTCCTCCTTCAGGCTCTCCACGGTCAGGGGGGAGTAGTTGACCATCTCTCCCCCTTGCTTTCCGGCCCAGCCGGGGGCCCCCTCGGGATGATCCTGGTAGGGCTCGATCGGGAAGCGCCGGGGGTCGTGCATCTCCCAGTAGCGCCGGGGAGCGGTGAAGGGCAGGTGCGGCTTGACGAAGCCCAGAGCCAGGAAGAAGGACCGATCCGGGCGCCGGGCAGCCTGGCTCAGGCGCCGGATACCCTCGTCGGCGATCCGGCCGTCGGCGTAGTCGCTGTCCCGGGCCTCGGCGCTCTCCCAGGCCGCTCCGCGGGGCAGGGAGCGGACGCCTCCAGGACGCTGGTTGGTGAACAGTGCGTCCTCCCGGGTCAGGATCCCTCCCGCGCTGCTCCCGGGAAGTAGGTACTCCACCACCTTCTCCAGCTGGGGAGGGACGCTCCAGGAGGCAGGGTCCTCGTGGTTGCCGTGACCGGTGTGGAACACCTTTCCCACCGCCCCGGCGTGGTAGCCGTGGGCCATGAAGCGCTGGGGAAGGGTCGCCGCATCTGGCCAGGAGAGGCGGAAGTTCCTACCCAGGGAGTAGACGCCCAGCGAGGTGGAGCGAGAGCCGAGCAGGAGGTTGTTGCGGGAGGGGGCGCATACCGCCTGGTTGCAGTAGGCCCGCTCGAAGCGGACCGACCTCGCCGCCAGGCGGTCGATGCTGGGGGTGATCGCCAGCGGGTCCCCGTAGCAGCCCAGGGCCGGCTTGAGATCGTCCACCAGGAGCAGCAGGACGCTGGGCCTTTCCTCCGCCTGGAGCAGCCCCGCGGCGAGCATCCACCCCGAAAGCGCTCCCAGGAACCGGTGCATGGGCCGAGGCTAGCGCCTCGTTTCCCGGGGAACCATTCCTTCCGGCCGCGCCTCCCCTAGTGCTTCCTCCAGAGGGTGGGCATGAAGAGCACCAGGAAGGTGAAGAACTCGAAGCGGCCCAGCAGCATGAGGAAGGAGAGCAGGACCTTGGTGCCGGCATTCAGGCCGGCGTAGGTCTCGGTCGGTCCCAGATCTCCCAGGGCGGGGCCGATGTTGAAGAGGGTGGCGAGAGCGGCGGAGAAGCAGCTTCGCAGATCCATCCCGGGCTCCATCACGCAGACCAGGACAGTTCCCAGAAGCAGGGACGCGCTGGCGGTGGCGATCAGGAACTGGGTGTCGATGCGGAAGGCCTCGGAGACGGCGTTGCCGTTGAGGCGGAGGTGCATCACCTGCCGGGGGCGGATCCTGAGGCGCAGCTGGTAGCGCAGGATCTTGAAGAAGAGGATGACGCGGCCCACCTTGAGCCCCCCCGAGGTGGATCCGGCGCTGCCCCCGATCACCATCAGCACGACCAGCAGGAGGATGGCCAGGGCGGGCCACTGGTCGTAGTCCTCGGTGGCGAATCCGGTCGTGGTCATCAGCGCGGTCGCCTGGAAGGCGGCCATGCGCAGGCAGCCGGCGAAGGATCTGTCCGCCCCTTCCTCCCGGAACAGGACGAGAGCGGCCAGCAGGGTGCTCCCGGCCAGGAGGACGAACATGTAGATCATGCTCTCGTCGTTCCTCCAGCGCTGCCACCACCTCCTGCGGCCGCGGACCTTGTCCCTCCACTCCCGCCACCATTCGCGAAGCCCCGTCCTCGCCTCCTTCCCCTCCCGGGCTCCAGGCCGGAGCCGCACCCAGTGGGACCAGAAGAAGCCCAGCAGGCCCTGGCCGCTCTGGACCACGTGGACGTAGAGCAGGAAGTTGATCGCCGAGAGCGCCATGAAGATCATGATCCAGATCTCGGTCCTCGGGCAGTCGAAGTGGGCGATGCTCCTGTCGTGGGTGCTGAAGCCTCCGGTGGCCACGGTGGTGAAGGTGTGGCAGACCGAGTCGAACAGCCCCGGCTCGCACCACAGCCAGAGGCCCAGGAAGCAGATCGCGGTCAGGCCGATGTAGATGCCCAGGATCTCCTTGGCCAGGGCCCGGATGCTGGTCCGGGCCTCCTGGGGATCGAAGGTGGAGGACTCGTGGCGGAAGAGGGACTTGCTGCCCGCTCCCAGCTTCGAGATCAGGGCCACGATCAGGATCAGGACCCCCATGCCCGCCATCCACTGGGTCATCGCCCTCCAGAGCAGCAGGCTGCGGGGAAGCGAGTCCAGGCCCGATATGACGGTGGCCCCGGTGGCGGTGAAGCCCGAGACCGACTCGAACAGGGCGTCGGCCCAGCCCATCCGGGGCTCGCAGAGGACGTAGGGAAGCGTGCCGCAGAGGATGCAGCTCACCCAGCCCAGCCCCACCAGGGCGTAGGAGTCCCTCTGGCGGAAGGCGGTCTCGCAGTTCCTGCCCAGCCGCATCAGGACCAGGGCCAGCGCGAGGGTGCAGCCCAGGGAGATCCCGAAGGCCTCGACCGGATCGAGACGGCCCTCCCGGGGCCCGTCGAGAGTCAGGGCCGCAACGAAGCAGATCCCCAGCCCCCCCAGGGGCAGGAGTAGCACGCAGCCGACGAGCTGGCAGAGGAAGCGGGCGTTCATCCGTGGGCCGGATCCGGCCGGGCCGGATCCGGCCGGGCCGGATCCGGACAGGAAGGATCAGGGGAGCGGTCTCAGCGCCCCCCGGCCGGCAGGTGCCGGTAGAGGTAGCTGGTGAGCAGCTGGTAGAGATGGGGGGTGGTGTTGACCCCTTCCCGGATGGCGTGGCTCCGGTTCGGATAGGCCATCATGGTGAAGGGCTTCTTCAGGGCCACCAGCTCGTCGACGAGCGCCTCGGTCCCCTGGTAGTGGACGTTGTCGTCGCCTGTCCCGTGAACCAGGAGCAGGTCCCCCTCGAGGCCAGCCGCGAAATGGATGGGGGAGCCGTCCCGGAAGCCCTCCACGTTGTCCTTGGGCAGCCCCATGTACCGCTCCTGGTAGATGGTGTCGTAGAGCCTCTGGTTGGGCACCGGAGCGACGGACATGCCCACCGCGTACTTTCCGGGGTACTTGAACATCATGTTGAGGGTCATGGAGCCCCCTCCGCTCCACCCCCAGACGCCCACCCTTTCCGGGTCGATCTCGGGACGGCGCGCCAGCACCGCGTCCAGGGCGGCGGCCTGATCCCGCGGCGCAAGCACCCCCACCTTGCGGTAGACCACCTTCCTCCAGTGGCGGCCCCGGGGCGCCGGGGTGCCCCGGTTGTCCACGCTCATCACGAAGTAGCCGTTCTGGGCGTGCATCAGGTGCCAGAGCTGCCGCCGCCCTCCCCAGCGGTCCAGCACGGTCTGCCCGGCCGGCTCTCCGTAGACGAAGACGAGCAGGGGGTACTTCTTCCCTTCCTCCACCCGGGGCGGGGAGACGAGCCAGCCGTCCAGCTCCACGCCATCCTCCACCGGCACCCGGAAGAACTCGACGGGCTTGCGGTCCAGCTCCTCCCAGGCCTTCCTGAGTTCGTCGTTGCCGGTGAGGGCGCGCACTCGCCGGTGATCGGGCAGGCTGACCAGATCCCGGACTGCCGGACGGTTGGCCGAGGACCAGGTGTGGATGGCATGGCTCATGTCGGTGGAGAACTGGTAGGAATGGGTGCCGGGCTGGTTCTCCGGCGTCACCCGGACGGCCGGTCCCCCGTGGAGCGGCGTCCGGTACAGGTAGCGCTGCGTCGGGTTTCCGGGCGATGCGATGTAGTAGACCTGCTTGCGCTTCTCGTCGATGCCCTCGAGAGCGATCACGTCGTGCTCCTCCCGGGTCAGCAGCCGGGCCTGCCTCGGCTTCAGCCGCAGTCCGGAATCCTCGCCCCCGCCTTCCCGTCCCAGCCGTTCGAAGGACAGCGCGTCCTCGGGGGGGAGCCCCTCGTCCCGGAACCAGTCTCCCCTGGCCAGGGCGCCGGAATTCGCCCCGTCTTCCTCGGACCAGGCCGCGGTGCGAAGCCCCAGGTACAGGTGGCGCCACCCGTCCTGCTCGCTCGACCAGAGGAAGGCGCTCTTGCTTCCGGTCCAGAGCACCGGAGTGACCACCTCCACCCAGGCATCGTCCCGATCGATCAGCAACGGCCGCAGGGTGTAGCCGTTCCGGACGATCGGGGAAGCCAGCCCGTATCGCCTTTGGAATTCCTCGTTCACCTCGGAGAGCGCCCTTGAGGGATAGTCGACCGGCTCGGGAGCGGGCGCACCGGGTTGTCTGCCCGGAAACACCCCCTGCACGCGCGGATAGCTCTGGGGAAGCTGGTCCCGGGGAATCAGTTCCGAGGCCTTGGCCAGCACGACCTCGTAGAAGCGGTTGGTGTTCTGCAGCCGGTTGAGCTGCTGCAGGACCAGGCTTTTTGAATCGCACCACTCCAGGTAGGCGATGTAGTTGTCCCTGGAGTCCCCGGGAACGTCGATCCAGCGGGTGGAGGATCCGTCCGACGAGACCACTCCCACCCGGCAGGAAGGGTTGGTCTCCCCCACCTTGGGATAGGGTATCGGGATCAGCCGGGGGTAGAGCCCGGCAAGGTTGTCGATCAGGTGGAAGACCCCCACTTCCCGGGTGTCGATCTGCCAGTAGGCGATCCGCTCCCCGTCGGGGCTCCACCGGAAGCCGTTGCGCAGGCGGAACTCCTCCTCGTAGACCCAGTCGAAGGTGCCGTTGATCACGTGCTCGGAGCCGTCGCTGGTCAGCGGGACGATGCTCCCGTTCCTCCAGTCCTCCACGTACAGGTTGCGTTCCCGGACGTAGGCCACCCGGTGATCGACGGGAGAGAAGGTGGCGAACATCAGGGTGGAGGGGGCGGCGTCCCCTCCCAGCCGCTCCAGCTGGCGGCTGTTGACATCGAAGACCCAGTAGTCCCCCCGGGTGCGCGCCCGCCAGACGCGCTTGCTGCTGGTGTAGATGAGCAGGCAGGCGCCGTCATGGGACCACTGGTAGTCCTCGATCGACAGGGGCGGACCCTCCCCGCCGGGCACCAGGTGCCGGGAGGCTACCAGCACCCGGCTCTCCCCCGTGGCGGCGCCGTGGAAGACCAGATCCTGGCCCCCCGGAGCTCCCTGGGAGGGCTCGACCACCACATAGCCGCTGCTGTCGGGCAGCCAGCGTGCCGGACCGAAGGACTCCTCCCTGAAGTCGTCGCTCTCGAAGATCCGCTCCAGGGTGAGCCGGGAGGGATCGGAGAGCGCGGGAAGCGAAAGGATCAGGGCGAGCGCCGATACCGGAACGAGCCGGAGGAGGCTCGGTTTCTCTCCCTTGGAGTTCGTCATATCGCGGTATGGATGCGGATGCCTCCGGGACCGGGGCCGGGGAGGAAACCGCCCCCGATCCTCGTGGAACCCTCCCGGATTGGAAAGATCCATTTGTTTGCTTTTGCCAACCCGCTGCCGGATCCCTAGCCTTGGAGAGGGGCTCCGCTCCATCGCCCGATCCGGGCGGGCCCGCCGGATCCCCCCAGCCCCTGCAAGGAACTCCATGACCGGCGCCAGGAAGACCCCATGGGCCGCGCTGATCGCGTCGGCGCTCTGGCTGGGAGCCCCCTGGCCCGCATCCCAGGAGCCGCTCCAGGACGGAAGCTCCCTGGTCTACATCTCGCTGGCCGGAGAGGGGAAGATCCGCATCTACAGCCAGGACCAGGAGAGCGGCCGGCTGCGAAAGGTGGGCGACCAGCCGGTCGACGGCCAGCCCGGCTACCTGGCCTCCGGCCCCGAAGGAGCCGTCCTGCTGGCGGCCATCCGCTCCACCGGCATGCTGGCCAGCTTCCGCATCCTCCCGGGGTCGGGAAGGCTCGAGCCGCTTTCCCAGGCTCCGGGAGGATCCGATCCCGCCTACATCGCCCTGGACCGCAGCGGAAGCTTCCTGCTTTCGGCCTACTACCGGGCGGGAAGGATCGGGATCCACCGCATGGAGGAGAACGGCGCCATCGACGCCGGATCGGGCCGCTTCTACCCCACCGCCAGGAACGCGCACGCGGTGCAGGCCGATCCTTCCAACCAGTGGCTGCTGGTTCCCCACACCGGCCCCAACGCCATCTACGGCTTCGGCTTCGACGCATCCGGAGGGGCGCTGGAGAGGGCCCCGTCAGTCCACCATGCCGAAGCGGGAAGAGGGCCCAGGCACCTGCAGTTCCACCCCGGCCTGGACCGGCTCTACTGCAACAACGAGCAGGGAAGCAGCGTGAGCGTGTACCGCTTCGATTCCTCCACAGGAGGGCTCGAGCTCCTGCAGGAGCTGGGCACCCTGCCCGACGGCTTCGCCGGAGCCAACACCTGCGCCGATCTGGAGATCGCCCCGGACGGCCGGTTCCTCTACTGCTCCAACCGGGGGCACGACAGCATCGCCGCCTTCCGCATCCTTCCCGGATCGGGGCTCCTGGAGCCGATCGGGCGGTTCCCCACCGAGGCCACTCCCCGCTCCTTCGCCCTCTCCCCCTCGGGGCGCTGGATGGTGGTGGCGGGCCAGGACTCGGATCATCTCCAGATCTTCCGCGTCGCCTCCGGGACCGGACTTCTCCAGGGGCGGGGCCGGACGCCCGCCGGCAGGCGCCCCTGGGCGGTCCTGTGCGTCAGGCCCCCCGGTCCATGAGCGCGGAGCCGTCCCTCAGCCCCCGTCCATGACCGCCGAAAGCCTGGCCGAGGTGCTCGGGGCCATGGTGGTGCTGGCGGGCCTCTTCGCCTGGGCCGCCTGGTGGATGCGGATACCCACCATCGTGGGCTACCTTCTGGCCGGGGCGCTGATCAGCCCGCTGGCCTCCCTGGCGGGCGATGTGGAGGACTCGGTGGACCTCGTCTCCAAGGCAGGGATCGTCCTCCTCCTCTTCCTGGTGGGGCTGGAGCTGGATCTGTCCCGCCTGCGGGAGCTGGGGATCCGCGCCATCCTGGTCGCCCTCTGGCAGATGGCCCTCACCTTCCTGCTGGGCCTGCTTCTCACCCTGGCCCTGGGGCTGGGCTGGATGGCCTCGCTGATCCTGGCGGCGGCCCTGACCTTCAGCAGCACCGTGGCGGTGGTCAAGGTCCTCACCGAGAGGAAGGAGGCGGGCAGGCTGCACGGGAAGATCTCCATCGCGGTGCTGCTGCTGCAGGACTTCGCCATCATCATCCTCCTGGCCCTGATGGCGGGAATCGATCCGCAAGCCCCATTCTCGCTGCAGGGGCTGGCGCAGGACATGGCGCGGGTGCTGGGAGGAATGGTCCTGCTGCTGGGGGCCACCCTGCTGGCCGGACGGCGCCTGCTCGACCCGCTGTTCTCCTGGGCGGCGGCCCGGCCCCGCGCCCTCTTCCTCTGGAGCCTCTGCTGGTGCTTCCTGCTGGTCCAGGCGGGCCACCTCTTCGGACTGACCCACGAGATCGGGGCCTTCCTGGCGGGGGTCAGCCTGAGCCGCCTCCCCTTCAGCCACGAGCTCTGCCGCCGCGTCAACCCCCTGATGCACTTCTTCATCGCCATCTTCTTCATCGCCATGGGGCTGCAGATCGACCTGGATCTGGAACTGCGCCAGTGGCTGGCGGTGGGGCTGCTCTCCCTCTCCGCCCTGGCGGGGAAGTTCCTGATCGTGCTCTGGGCGGTGCGCTCGATGCGCTTCGGGAGCACCGCCGCCTTCCGCAGCGCGGCGCTCCTGTGCCAGATCAGCGAGTTCTCCCTCATCCTGGTCGCCCTGGCCAAGGACAAGGAAATGGCCGGGGACGGCGAGGTGGCCATCGTCGGGCTGGTAGGCCTCCTGTCCATGTCCTGCAGCGCCCTTCTGGTCCAGCGCCAGGAGGATCTCTGCAGGTGGCTCCGGCGGCGGCCCTCCTGGCGCAGGCTGATCCCGGACCTGCCCGCCAGGACCGGGCCGTCCGCCTCCTCCCTGGAGGGGCACGTTATCGTGGTGGGGATGAACTCCCTGGGAAGGGGCATCGCCCGGCGGCTGGTCCAGCAGGGGCAGGAGGTGCTGGCCATCGACACCATCCCCAGGCGCCTGGCGCGTCAGGAGTGCCGCACCCTGCTGGGCGACGCCACCGACAGGTCCGTGCTGGAGGAGGCGCGGCTGTCCCAGGCCCGGCTCCTGGTCTCGGCCCTCCACATCGAGGACGTCAACAGCTTCCTGGCCTGGCAGTGCCAGGCCCTGGAGGTCCCCTGCGCCATCCATGCGGTGGAGTTCACCGAGACCAGCCTGCTGATGGACCTCGACATCGCCTACCTGATGCTCCCCAAGGTGGACGGGGTGAAGCTCCAGAACCGCAAGCTGCAGGAGATGGGAATCCTCGGGGAATGACCGGGCTTGCGGTGCTGCTGCTGGTGGCCGCGGCCGGCCAGGGGATCGCCAGCCGGTTCCGGGCGCCCGCCATCCCCCTGTTCCTCCTGGGCGGCATCGCCGTCTCGCCCCTGGCAGGCGGCGGACACGATGCGGCCCTGCGCCACGCGCTGGAGCTGGGCCTGGCCTTCCTGGTCTTCGCCACCGGCATCGAGCTCAACCCGCAGCGCTTCGCCCGGCAGAGGAAGGCGGTGGTCCTGGTGAGCCTGGGCCAGTTCCTGGCGGTGGGCCTGATCGGGTACCTCCTGGCCCTGCTGCTGGGATTCGGCGCCTCCAAGTCCCTCTACGTGGCCGCCGCCCTCTCGGCCAGCTCCACCCTGGTGGTGGTGAGGATCCTGGTAAGGGGCCGCCGCATCGCCGAGCCCTTCGGACGGCTGGTGGTCGGCGTGCTGCTCCTCCAGGACATCCTGATCATCCTCCTCATCCTGGTGATCTCGGGAGCCGGCGAGGGCGCAGGCTCCCTGCTCAAGAACTGCGCCGGCGCCCTCCTCCTGGGGCTCCTCTCCCTCGGCGTCCACCGCTGGTCGGCGGTGCGCTTCCTGCTCCGGAGGAACTGCAGCAACGAAGTGCTGCTCCTGGCGGTCCTGGGGCACCTCTTCCTGGGGATCCTGCTGGCCCGGCTCCTCGATCTGCACATGGTCTTCGGCGCCTTCGCCGCCGGATTCTCCCTATCCTCCTTCCCGGCCAACAACGCGGCCCGCACCCTCCTCTCCTCGCTGACCGACTTCTTCCTGGCCGTATTCTTCGCCGCCCTGGGCGTCTTCGTCGGCATTCCCGAGGATCCCCTGGTCCTGGCCCGGGGGCTCGCCCTGGGGCTGTGCCTGATCCTGGTCACCCCTCCGGTGGTGGCCTTCATCGCCCAGAGGCAGGGGCTCACCTCCCGCAACGCGATCGAGGCGGGCATCCTCCTGGCCCAGAGCAGCGAGTACGCCCTGATCCTGGGTATCATCGGCAGCTCCACCCTGGAGATCCTCTCCCACCAGGATCTCCAGAGCATCGCCTGGATGGCCGCCTTCACCATGACCCTCACCCCGCTGCTGGCCAACGACGGCCTGGTCCGGCGGCTGCTGCGCCTGCATCCCGACTCGCGCAGGGAGCCCGAGCCCTCCCCGATCGGGGGCCACGTCCTGATCCTGGGATTCGGCACCGGGGGCATGTGGGTGGTGCGGCCCCTGATCGAGGCCGGCCACCAGGTGCTGGTGGTCGACGACGATCCAGCGATCATCGGCCACCTCAACCGGGCCGGCATCCCCTGCCGGAGGGGCGACGGATCGAGCCTGCGGGTCCTGCAGGAGGCGGGAGCCGGCCGCGCCCGGCTGATCGTCTCCTCGATGCGCCGCCCCGGCGACGCCCTCGCCATCCTGAGGCTCTTCCCCTCGGTTCCCTGCATCGTCCGGGTCTTCGAGCAGGAGGACGCCGACGCCATCGGAGCGCTGGGAGGGATCCCCGTCCTCAACTCGGCGGCATCGGTGGAGACCTTCATGGAGTGGTTCGGCAAGGCGGAGTCCGCCGCCCGCCGTCCGGAAGCGCAGCAGGAGTAGCGATCCGGCAAGGGCCTCCCCGGACCCGCCTGTTGTGCTTTACCGCGGCTGCGCCCTGTGGCAGAAAGCCGCGCCATGGATCACGTCGACCTGTTCCGCCTCGCGCACGTCCTGGGAATCCTGCTGCTCACCGGATTCACCTTCGCCGCCTTCGCCAATCCCAATCCCGTCCATCGCAGGAAGATCCTGATCTGCGCCGGAACCAGCAGCCTGGTGGCCATGATCGCCGGCTTCGGCCTCTCGGGGCTGCTCAAGATCGGCTTTCCGGCCAAGGTGCTGGTGAAGATCGCCTGCTGGCTGGGCCTCACCGCCCTGGCCGGACTGGCCTTCCGCCGGCCGCGGCTGATCCCGGTGTGGACCGCTCTCTCCATCCTCCTCCTGGCGGCGGCCCTCTCCATGGTCTACATCGCCGGGGGCGGAGAGACGGCCTCCCAGTAGAACCCCCTCTCCGGCCGGGAGCCTTCCCGAAGCCGGGAAGCCGCCCCGGGAATCCGGTATGGCACCCAGATCGAGCAAGAACGAGTTTCAGACGTCGGTTGTTGTTTGCGTAGATATTCCGGTGAATCGGGGGTTATTTCCGTTCATCCTCCGGCCGTGTCGATACCATCCGAGCCCGTAGCCAACCGGTGTAACACAGAGGAAGATCCACCCTCTCCGATCTCTGGGGCACCGCCATGGCTCCAGCATCGGAGTCCTCCTGAGAACGGGAGGATAGAAGCAGCGACAGCAACCAGAGAGAAGAGAGGCCCGCGCGGTGATGGCCGCCGGGCCATGGCAGGCTATGCAACTACCCTTCAAGATAGAGTGTACCTGCGAGGGATACCATAGCCAGGAGCTGTGGAAGCAGGCAACACTCGATGTGTGTCCCGTGCACAAGAACGGGCTCTGCCGCATCCAGAGGAACGGCGTCTACTGGCGCTACGGGCCCCACGGCAAGGGCAGGACCTGCGTCGCCCGGTTCGTCTGCATCAGGATCGACGAGGACGGGCGCGTCGTGAAGCTCGGCTTCTCGCTGCTTCCGCGGTTCTTCGCGGCACGGACCCGGGGAACGCTACAGGAATACGAGGATCAGGCAGCGGCGGCCGAGTCGGAGGGGCCGTGGAAGGCGTCGCTGAAGCACGCTCCCCACAAGAGGAGCGAGCGGAGGGACGCCTTCCGGTGGCTGAGACGACGAATGGAGGCTCTGCATAGGGGCCTCAAGGGGATCGTCGGGCTCCTTCCCGACATCTTCAAGGGCTGCGATGCCACCGTGTCCTCGATGCGCAAGGCTCTGGGGCGGGAGGATCTCCTGCTCCATCTGCGCCAGGAGCTGGCAGGCGCCGGACAGGCGGACATCCTGCAGGATACGCTCTCGCCGGCAGGATACGCTCTCGCCGGTCGGTTTCCGTCCTCACAGGTAGGGCGTCCGGTTCGGGAAAAGGCCCTCCACACAAGCCGCCTGTAGCTTTCTTCGGCCGGACCCCGATCATCTGGACCGGCAGCGCCACCGAGGCCTGCTGCCGACGAGAGATGACAAGGAAGGATAGGCATTCCGAGGAGGTTGCCCTCTTCCGTTTCCGGGTGATTGGCGAGCTGCTCCACCTGGTCCGAGGGAGCAGCGAGTACCGTGAGGAGATGAGCCGCCTGACCGGGAAGCCGTGGGCGATACCCGGCTCGGATCGGACCCGGGTGGCCCGTCAGACCATCTGCGACTGGCTGCAGATGTACGATCCCCAGCGGGGGGTCGATTCCCTGCGGCCGAAGATCCGCTCCGACTGGGGGCAGCGCCGGAAGATGTCGGTGGGGACGATGGAGCTTCTGATGGGGATCAAGCGCCGCAGTCCGCAGCTGAGCGTCAGGCAGGTGATCGAGACGGCGCGGAGGACCGGGGAGGTTCCCGAGGGGGACAGCCTGGCCCCCACCACGGTCTACGGCCTTCTGCGCAGCGAGGGGCTGATGGATCGGCAGAAGGAGGGCCAGGTCCACGACCGCCGCAGGTTCAGCTGCGCCAATGCGGGGGAGCTCTGGATGAGCGACGTGATTCACGGGCCCCGGGCGTCCGACGGGAAGGGGAGCAGGCGCAAGACCTGCATGATCGCCCTCCTGGACGATGCGACCCGGGTGGTTCCCCACGCCGAGTCCGCCTTCAGCGAGTCGGAAGTGGCGTTCATCCTGGCTCTCAGGGAGGGGATCCTGCGCCGCGGGATCCCCTGCCGGCTCCATGTGGACAACGGGGCCTGCTACCGGAGCCGCCAGCTGAAGAGGATCTCGGTCAACCTGGGCATCAACCTGATCCACGCCACGGCGAGGGCGCCCCAGGGCAAGGGGAAGATCGAGAGCTTCATCCGCACCGTCCGCCAGCAGTTCCTCCCCCAGGTGGAGGAAGCGGACGCCGCCTCGCTCGAGGCGCTCAACAAGCGCCTGCGCACCTGGATCGAGGGAGAATGCCACCACACCCCGCACCGGGGGCTCGACGGCCGGACGCCGCTGAGCCGGGGGCTCGAAACCGCGGACAAGGTGCGGCTCTCCTCAAGCCTCGATCGGATCGAGGATCTAGTTCCTCTTCCAGGCCAGCCGCAAGGTCAGGCAGGACTGCACCGTCTCCCTCGCCTGCCGTAGCTACGAGGTCGACTTGGTCCTGGCCGGCAGGACCGTCACGCTCCTCTACGACCCGACCGCCCCCGATCAGCCCGTCAAGGTCGTGCACGACGGAAAGAGCTGCGAGCCGGGACACCTGGTCGATCCGGTGGGCAACGCCCAGGCCAGGCGCAGGCCCAGGAAGCCCGGGATCCGGTTCGGCAACCCCTTCGCAGCCAAGGAGAGCTGATGTACGAACAGCATTTCGGGCTCCATTTCTGCCCTTCGAGTCCTCGATCAAGGCCGACCGGACCTTCCCCAGCCGCGCGCTCCAGGAGGCGGCCACCCGGATCGGCCACCTGGTCGGGCGCAAGGGGGTCGGGAGCATCACCGGCGAATCGGGCAGCGGCAAGACCACCGTCTGCCGCCAGGCCGCCGCCCAGCTCCATCCCGGGACCCACCAGGTCTTCTACGTCTCCCTCTCGATGGGATCGGTCCTCGACATCCTCAACACCATCGCCGGGGAGTTCGGCCTGCCCGCCTGCAACCGCCGGGCCGCTGCACGCAAGGGCATCCAGGAGCAGATATCCCTCATCGTCGCCGAGAACCGCAAGCACCCCGTCCTCGTCTTCGAAGAGGCCCGCCTGCTGCAGGACGAAGCGCTGATCGAACTGCGCCTAATGCTCGCCTTCGGCATGAACGACGACGCCCGCCTCGCCCTGCTCCTGGCCGGCCTCTCGGAGCTGGACCGCCGCCTCTCCATGACCATGCACCAGTCCCTGCTCCAGAGGCTCGGCTCGTCGTCCGCCATCAGATGGACATCCTCGGCAACAAGGAGATCGAGCACTGCATCGGCCACCGGCTCGCCCTGGCTGGCGCGCCCGGCCAGGGCTCGCTCTTCGAGCCGCAGGCACTTCTCCCTGGCAGCCGCAGCCGGGCAGGGAGCCCGGCAGGTTCGCCTGCGAGCATATCGAGATGGCCTCCGGAGAACTCGGCATATAGAGCGCGCCCCAGGAACGGCAGCCGGCCCTGCCCGATCCGTCACAGCTCCGGGAGTTTCCGCTGGGGCCCCTGGCCGCCTATCTCGAATACCGCCAGGATCCTGGCGATCCCAAGCGCTGGAGACGCCCCGGCTCGATCATCAGCATCGACAAGGGGAAGTTCTTCAACCACAAGGCGAAGTCCGGCGGCTACGGAGCCATCGATCTGGTGGCTCACGTCTGCTCCTGGTCCTGCAGCCGGGGCATCGGCTGCCTCGCCGAGCTGGCCGCCGGGACCCAGGAAGCCGACGCCCCTGAACAGGGCCTGAGCCTGCCCCGTCCCAGCGAGGCCGGCTGGCCCGTCGTCAGGAACTGCCTGGTCTCGGTCCGCTCCCTGCCCGATCGCCTCCTGTCCCGCTGCCACCAACTGGGACTGGTCTTCGCCGACCACCGCCGCAACGCCCTCTTCCAGTGCACCGATGCCCAGCGCAATCCCACCGGAGCAGAGATCGTCGGAACGCTCGTGCGCCCCGACGGCTCCCGCTACCGGGGCATGGCCCGTGGCTCGCGCAAGGACCGCGGCGGCTTCTGGCTGCCGGTGGACCGCTCCCGGCCCGTTGCCGCCATCATCGTCGAGAGCGCCATCGACGCCCTGTCCGCATGGCTCCTGCATCCCCGGCTCAGGACCAGCGGAACCGTCTTCGTCTCCACCTCAGGAACCACCCACCGCATCCCCGAGTGGCTCGGATGCTGGAGCCTGGAGCGCATCCTCTGCGCCTTCGATGCCGACCAGAGCGGCGACAGCTGCGCCTCCTGCCTCATGCAGGACAATCTTTCAGCCGTCTGGAGCCTGAGGCCTGTCGGGGCCAATGACTGGAACGACGAACCCGGAAAGTAGAGCTGCTCCATCGGCAGCCGCTCAAACCAGCGGGATCAGGCAGCTTCTCCCTTCCAGGAAGTCTTCTCATCGGGCAGCAAGAGCCTATCGCCTCCTGCAAGACCAATGGCCCCCCCTCGATTGGATGTCAGCCCGGAGCAATCTGGGAAAACCCGCCAGGATAATCGCGGAAAGTAACAGCATGTAGAGATACTCCCCCTGAACAGTTCCAGGTTTCTTCGGATGCAACAGGAACGAGATACGCCGACTGCAACGTTCGCCACGATCAGTACCATGTCATGTGATTGCTCAGAAACTACTGGACGAAATGGCTGCATTTCCCCGTTCTACCGTTATCCGCTCAGAACCCAGAACGCTGTGGCCTCGCCAAGTGGCCGTCCGCCATCGCATTGCCTTCCATCCGGATATGCTGGCACCAGGCAAGACCGCACGCTGCGCCTTTGTGCGCTATGGCTGGCCATGCGTCCCTGCTTTTCTGGACTGCCAACTGGAGATCTCCATGGCAACGGCCGCTGTGATGCTGCGCTGTCTGGGCTGTCGGAGCTTCGGGAGGGTGCAGGAAAAACAGAGTAGCGGTCAATGGGGGAAAAGAGCCCCCATGAGCCCTCCGATGACAGACGCACCTCTGCAATAGTTCGCGAAAAAAGGATCTCGCAGATCCTTGAAATCAGGGCAGATCAGCCCCTAGTGGGAATAGTTGGAAATTCAGGTTGCAGCTCCAAGTCGTTCGGGGATGTGGCAGATGGTTCCCGAGGTGGAGATGTAAATGGTGTCGCTTGCTGGGGGAACAGTCGAAAAAAGATATTACGATTCACCTAAATTACTAGGTAAATTACAAATTTCACGCATTGTTCAGTAGAGGCGAACAATGCGTCAATCATAAAGCAAAATACCATATGGACGTCACCTAAAGGATCACAAAAAAAACTGATGTGGGTTTGTGCCTGATCAGGCTCAATATTATTCTAGCGGGCAATATCAATATTAATATAGGTGTCAGTGTCCGGATCCCAGGCAATACCAACGTAGGTCCTGGTGTCAGAATCCCAAACCATATACTTGCGAGTGTAAAAATCTGTTTCTGGATTCCGGACTCTAATGCCAATTGTGTGCCGATCAATCCATGATCCTGGAAGCCACTTTGTATCAAACCATCTTATATCAGATGCATTCATGTTTGCAAGCACCCCTGGCAACATGCCGTTTATAATATGAAAAAAAAGACCCTCTGTGTTGCTATGAACATTGTGTTTATAATGTCCAATGACAGAATCAGTCATTGCGATCAACAAGTCAATTAAGCTTCCAGAATGGATAGAATTCATTCCAGCTGCGATATCATTGGCGTATCGATCGAAAGTTTTCGATAGTTTAGAAATATTATAGTAGCTCAAGAAGTCATTATCTTCATGATGTCGCGGATGCCACTGGGCCCAAGTTGAACCTAATCCAGTACTCAACTTGCTAACAGATGATAAGTGCCTATATCTCCAAACAGCTCTCACCCTATATGAGTGCAATCTTTCGTTGTATATGTATTTTCGCAATGTCTCAGGGACAGGACCAGGCCCGTTGTCCAATAAGCCATGTTCAAATAGTCTAATCACCTTTTGCCTATGTATATCAGCTTCGATACGTGTTTGTGAAGCAGCTGACATAAAATTTTGCAGTTTTTCTTGTAATTCTGCTTGGTTAATCGTTGGCAACACTACATGACTTGGGTCAGCCTGACCCCAGGCATCGCTTATAATATTAATGGAGGGGGAGTTATTCGTAAATCGGTAAATATTGTAGTCCCAAGGCCTTATCCCGCTATCCCAACTGCGATCATAATTAAAAAAAACATCGTCTTTCAAGAATTGATACCGGACTTGCAAATAGGTTTGATTTGTGATAGACGCACTGGTGAAATACACAGCATTGTCGTCAAAAACAAAATCAAAATATTCCAAGTCGTCGATATCTTCAGTTCCTTCCACGTTAAGTAGAACAGTGATGTCTCTATATCCATTTGAAATTGCGATCTGTTCATTAAAGACATGCATGTTCAAGTATTCTTCAAAGTCGGTTGTTCCATCTCCGTTGCTATCATCTTCATAATCCGCAATTCCGTCGAGGTCGGAATCAGAACTAAGTGGATTGGTTCCCATACCGTATTCCAATAAGTTGGGCAAGCCATCTGCATCGAAATCTTCTTTAGAGTCCCAATAGGAGTTGGCGGATAGTTCAAGAAAGGAATCCGGTACTCCGTCATTGTCTAGATCGACTGCTGAATCGGGATTGGTAGGACTTGTGCTGGCTACAAGCAGCTCGAAGCCGTCTGTTAGGCCGTCTTTATCCGTGTCCGTCTTGCTGCCCGATGTGAAGAACCCCTGTTTTTCTGGAAAAAGGCTTGCCGGAATAGCGTTGGTCTCCCCGGCTAGAA
The DNA here is from genome assembly GCA_965221075.1 of Limisphaerales bacterium. Lineage (GTDB taxonomy): Bacteria > Verrucomicrobiota > Verrucomicrobiia > Limisphaerales > AAA164-E04 > UBA2970. Next base: position 479,298 of record OZ244865.1, on the reverse strand, counting down.
CTTTTCCCACTTTTTTCCAATAGCAGCCAATGGATAAGCTGGCGATATAGTACAGATCATGAACCGCATTGGATTGATTTGCATCGATAGTGAAATTCAGATGCGTTTCTCCATTGGTGATCGTTGCTCCGACAAAGCGAGTGGCAGCCTGCTGGGAACTGAATGAATCCAGCGCTTCTTCCTGTCCGCTTGATACCAGGTTAAGCGATGAATTAATATCGTCAATAGATTGAATCCGGTCCCAGGCATTCATCAGTTTCGAGACACTGTTCATGTCCATGGGAGCTAGAAACAGCCAGGATGCGTCTGCAATCTTGCCATTCGGATCCAGACTGTACGTATCGAGCGGATGGGAATCGAACTGCCTTAGCTCGTATTTGTTCGAAACACGATCGTTGTCGAAGTCCTCGTAGCCGTCTGCTATACCGTTGCCGTCGCTGTCGGAGTTGAGGGGATCCAGACGGTAGTAGGAGAACAGCTGCATTTCTTCGTATCTTGTGAGGCCATCGCCATCCAGATCGGAACCACTGTTCTCTAGGGTATTAGCTGAGCTTCTGACAATTTCGTAATCTCCCGTTCCTGTATCGGAATAATGTTTTACCTTGACATAGTAAGTTCCTGGGTCTACATTCCGGCTAATATAGAAATTGTAGAAGCCGTCGATTGCATCGTCGTTTGATTCCAGCTCCTTGCCAGATTGATCCAGCAACTGGCCGAATGTATCCATGCTGCCGGTGGTGTACACAGTCAAGGCACTCTGGTTGGTGACAGTCATCCTGTATATGCTGTAGCCTCCTGTTTTTTCAATGGAAGCCAAGTGATTGGTATCGTAATCGAGCGACAGATCGTAAGGGATGGCGCCGCTGTAGTTGACAGGGCTGACAAAGGATACGCCAACAGCGTGGCTGCCTGTTCCATCCAGCATCTGATGGTGAATGATAAGGTAGTAGCGTCCTTGATCAACTTCCTTAACAATTCGCCTTCCGCTTTCCGGTTCGCTATCGTCATTGGTTTCAAGCACGTTTCCTGAATAATCCAGCAGATATATTCGATAATTCGATTCGCTAGTATCCTTCGCAGTCAGGATTCCTGATTGTTCGATATCTATCCGGTACGTGGTGTAGTCTCCTGTGTTTTCGATCGAATCCGTATGCAGTCCATTAGCGCTTATAAGGCGCGAGGCGCTTAGATCTACAGCTTCGAATCTTGTCGCAACATAATAATCGCCTGCTTCTTTTTGGGAATAGAACCTGATTACGACATAGTATGTGCCAGGACTTACATAGCTTTTCATGTAGCAATTGAAGTTATTCGGTACATAGCTGCTATCGTATAGCAGATCCAGCACATCATCGTTTTCGTTTAGCAGGCTGTTGTCGCTTTCGTAGAAATTACCGCGCTTGTCGCTGTTGTACAGATATCCATAAGTATCCAGCAATCCTGCTGTGTTCACATGCAGAAATCCCGGCTCGGAAATGTCGATACGAAACAGGTTTTCTTCGCCGGGGTTGTCGATAGATGCGTTTTTCATGTCGAACAGGCTCAACTGGACATAATCGTTGTTGCTCACGTAGACATACAGCTTGAAGAGTCCAAAATGCTGAGGCGTCTGTTCCAAACCAATCTTGATATAGTACGTTTCGCTCGAATCATAGTCGAATGACAGACGGAAATGGTTGCCCTCACCGCTGTCGCTGTCTCTGGCCAGCTCGCATCCATCTTCGCTGAGCAGCACGCCGTAGGTATCCACTGATCCGTAATTGCTTGTGACGAATTTGCTGAATTCCTCAGAATACACATGCAATGTACCTGACTTGAATGTTATCTTCGAGGTGTCGATACGGTAGATGGTATAGTTGGTGACAGTGGGTGGATTAATACCGCAGTACAAGCCGGTTTTACGGTAGTTCAATTCGCTGGCCTTGAGGCTGGACGTTTCAACCAAGGTCAGGTCCTCGCAATCGCTTGCCGCTGCAGCCAGGCTTCCTGTGCAGGAGCAGAAAGCGAGAATTGGATAGCGCAGACTTCGGGCAGCGAAAGCCGGAAACGGAAACCCAACACTCCTCCTTGCCCGATGGGCGATTTGCGCTACGGCTCTGATTAGGAAGCTACCTCCATTGGCGAAGACGCCCTCCATAAGGTGAATCTGCAGGATCAGAAGGCGGAGGAGTCTGGGATACCTGTATTCGCTTCCGTATTCCGGAGAGGCGATGCGGGGCGCTTTAGTTTGCTGAGGTTTCATGGCTTCCGCTGGGGGCTGCTGGATGCGGCATTGGCGTGGCCTTGCCTTAGAAGCATGGTGGGATCGATCCAGGGAAGACTGTTCCCGGGGAGACTTCTGGCTATGTCGGCTTAAACTCCATTTCAATGGGCTTCAAACGGGATTTCAGGATATCGCTTTACTCATGTCGAGGAGAAAATGGGCTCTACTGATAATCGTGTGGGGTAACTACTCAGGTTGGTTGAGGTGGTCGGGGTCGTTTGGACAGATTGAGTGCAAAACTAAGGAGTGCTCCCGTGTTGATCGAATGCCCTTGTCCTCCCTTTGCCGCAGGGTCCATCGTCTCGACTGGTTGGATCAAGCCGATTCCAGGATCGCACCGCCATCCGAGTACAGGGAGCGAAGCGACTGGAACGCGGTCGGTGTAGGCGGCCGCCCTTCGAAGTACACCTCTCCGGTCTCCGTTCGTCCAACGCTAGATGCGGTCGTCCGTGGTTGTAATGGGTCATCCATGACGCAATCACCTGGCGCTCGTGGCACCTGCCATCCAGCTCTTCCAGATACACCGCCTCGTACTTTAGCAACCGCCACAGCCGCTTGATGGACCGGTTGTCGATCTATCGGCCCCGGCCGTCCATGCTGATACGCACACCCGCTTTTGTCAGTGCCCGACATAAGCCCCGCTCGTGAACTTGCTGCCCTGGTCCGTGTTCGAGATGAGCGGTGGGCAATACCGGACCAGCACCTCGGCGAGCTTTTATTATCCTAGATATTCCGGTGAATCACGAGATTGTTTTCCGTTCATCCTCCGGCCATGTCGATACCATCCGGGCCCGTTGGCCATCCGGTGCGGCACAGAGGAGGTCCCCCCCGTCGATCCCTGGGCCACCGCTATGGCTCCTGGGTCATGATCGCTGTTTAATTTGATTAAACTCTTGTGGCCTGGAATTCTGCGAGTCGTGCCCTTGCACGCCTGATCTTAGCCATGATGTCTTTGCCCCTTGGCAACCTACCTGAAGGGCTTGGGTTCGGCATTGTGCTCTGCCCAGGTGCCGCTTAATCGCGCACTTCAGTTATCATTACATAGTTGAAGAAGGACGCTAGAAGGGGGCCGGCACGGGAACCGGCTCGGCCCTGAAGAAGGCCATGGGAGCCTCCGAGAGCGCCTCGGGAATGCGGAAGACCACCGCGACGCGGTTGCCGCTGCCCAGGATCTCCCCCCCGTCCAGAAGGGCCCCATCGGCCGCGACGTAGTCGCCGGCGGGCAGGAGGGTCCACTCGCCCGCGTCGACCTCGGTGGCGTAGGCGATCCGGTAGCGGACCTCCGGCAGGGTGTCGAAGCCGGGCAGCGCCATGTTCTCCCCCGACCGGATCGCTCCCTGGGACAGGGCCAGCACCGGCGGCTCCTGCACCAGATCCAGATCCCCCTCCGCCTTGGTCACGGTGTAGGGCAGGCGGGTGAACAAGGCGTCCAGGGCCGGGCCGGCGTCGCCGGCCCGGTCCAGGCGGATGTTCTCGGGCCGGATCTCCCGGAACTCCCCGCGCAGGGAATCCGCTCCCGCCTCCATCACCAGGTAGCCGTGGGTCCGGGTGTTGAGATGGGCCAGCTCGCTGGTGGAGTGCCGGACGAACCGGTCGATCCGGGCGAGGAACTCCTCCCTGCCCCGGTAGCGGAACTCGATGGTGGGATCGGAGAGGGCGGAGGCGTACTGGACGGCCACCAGGTCCTCGATCTGGGCGAGGGCGGAGTCGAGGGAGCCGCGGAACTCGGCGGAGGAAGCCTGGGGAGCGGTGAAGTCGATCACCTTCTCCCCGTTGCTGGCCAGGTTGGCTCCCAGCATCGAGGCGTGGATGTCTCCGCTGACCAGCACCGCGTCGGCCTGGGCCAGGGCGTCGAGCGCTCCCTGGCGAACCACCGGAAAGCCGGACGCCTCGTCGGCGTTGATCAGGAGCCGCACCAGGACCTCGTCGGGGAGGCCCTGGGGAACAGCGGTCTCCGGCGTCGACTCCCCGCGCACCACTCCCGAGGAGGGGACCTGCAGGCCCTCGGGAGGACTGCCCAGATCGAGGCGGATGGGAGTGAAGGGTATCGAGCTGGCCACCACCCTCCAGGTCCGCCCGCCCAGGACCGACTCCTGGAGCGCTGCCTGAAGGAACTGCTGCTGCTGCGGGCCCAGGAAGTCCTGGCCGTTGCCCAGGGCCCCCTGGCTCAGGGAGTGGAGCGAGTACTGGAACAGGGAGTAGAGCTGGAAGGTGGCGTCGACCACCTGGTAGCGGGAGCCGAACTGGGCGAACAGCGAGGTCTTGCCCAGAATGCGGGCCGAGATCCCCCGCTCCAGGGTTGCCATGTAGGCCTCCGGGATCGGGTCGGGAAAGCCGAGGGCGCCGAACAGGATGTTGATCCAGGTGGCCGAGACCCGGCCCGAGAGCGCCCGGGCGGCGTATTCCTGGGGCGTGGCCGAGGGAGCCGCCCCCTCGGGAAGGCCGGCCGTCTCCGACAGGAACTGCTGCTGGACCGCGGCCCCCATCGCCTGCTGGAAGGTCGAGCCCTGGAAGGGGGTGCCCGCGAATTCGGGGACGGGGGCGGCAGCGGAGGCTCCCTCGCGTCCGAAGTAGGGATGATCGCCGGCCAGGTCGAGGTAGGGATCGAAGAGGCCGCGGGCGGCGGCGAAGGATCCCTCCCCGAAGACGGTCTCGAAGACCTGGCGGGTCTCCGCCTCGTCCATGAGCACGGTTCCGGGATAGGCGTCCTCGGGGATCAGGTGGTCGGGCCGGTAGGTCCGGCTGTCGGTGAGGACCAGATCCAGGTTCCTGCCGAAGTTGAGGCTGCGGTAGATCCGGGTGCTAGGGTAGAGCGACTCCGCGTCGATCGAGAGCCCCTCCTCGGAGAGCCCCACATCGGCCGGGATCCACTCCATCCAGGCCCGCTCGGAATTCCGCTTGCGATCGGCGTCCGCCTCGTCCGCCGCCCCGGAGTGCATCGTGGAGACCTCCCCCCAGTGGTCGTCGCTGTACTCGTGATCGTCCCAGATCACCACCCAGGGAAAGAGCTCGTGGGCCCGCATCAGCTGGGCGTCCTCCCGGACGGTCCGGTAGATGTCCCGGTAGTTGGACAGGGAGCGGGCGCTCAGCAATCCGCCCAGATCGATCGCCTCCCCGGGCCGGGTGAACTCGACCTTGCGCTTCTCCAAAGGATCCGGGGAGGAGGGATGCTCGGCCGTCTCGTAGATGTAGTCCCCCAGGTGCAGGACGAAATGGATCTCCCCGGCCTCCGTCTGGGAGAGGTGCTGGTAGGTGTTGAGGTAGCGGCCGGCGTAGTCCGAGCAGTTGAAGACGGCGAAGCGCACCGCCACGTCCTGGTCCGGCGAGGGAGCGGTCCGGGTGCGCCCCACCGCCGAGCGGCGCGTCTCGCCCCCCTCCTGGAAGGAGAACTGGTAGTAGTAGTAGCGGTTGGGCTGAAGGCCCCCCACCTTGATCTTGAGGCACCCGTCGTGCTCGGCACGGGCCGTCAGCGGCCCCCCGGCGTAGAGGTTCTCCCCGGCCAGCGGCTCCCCCCGGCCGACCCGGCCAAGGTTGTCCTCGCCGGTCAGGTGGAGGGACACCTCCCGATCCCCGTCCGCCAGCTCGGCACGGGTCCACAGCACCACCGAGCCCGGACCCGGATCGCCGGAGGCAACCGACTGGGGGAAGCCCGGAGTGCCCTCGCCCAGTCCCACGCCGATCCCGGCCCACAGGCACAGGAACGGGAAACACACGAAACGGCTTCTCATCATGGTCGAGGACGCTGGGGAACGCTTCCTGAATGCCGGGCGGCGCCAGGAACGAGGCGCCGGGGACCGCCACCGGAAATCCTCGGCCCGGCGACGGAGTAAGTCCAGGAAAAGGGGGACGGCGGGGATCGGGCCAGGATCCGGAACGCCCCCCCGCAGCCTCGTTCCGGCACGGACCGCCCCCGGGAGGCGAACGCTCAGGGATGCGCCAGGCGGAAGAAGCGCTGGACGTCCTGCCGGGGCGCCAGGATCGACACCGTTCCCTCCTCGGGGTGGAGCTCCGCCTGGTAGTCCTTCCCCTCCTCCAGGAGGGTCCACCGGCCGCTGGCGATATCCCCGGTGGACTGGAGCCCGGGCGGCTCCCCGCCGCTCCAGCGGAACAGGAGGCTGAGGCTGTCCCCGGCCAGCGCCATGCCCATGGGCTCCCCCGAGCCCTCGTCCACCGCCGCCACCCTGGGATCGGGAGGGGGATCGGGCAGATCCACCATCCCGCCGTGAACCCGGGCGAGGTACTCCTCGAAGATCCGCTGCTGGCCCCACTCGGACTCGTGGACCGGACGCTGGGGATCCTCCAGGATGGCCTGCATCGCCCGGTAGCCGTCGCCCCCGGCCATCTGGAAGGAGGTGGTTCCGAAGACGAAGCGGCGCTCCGGATCCCCCTGCACCGAGTAGCCGGCCACCACCACGTCGGCCTCCCCGCCGGCCCGGTGGACGACCAGGGTGCGGATACGGGAGGGCTCGGAGAGCGAGGCGGCCGCCGCCACCGGAGGCCGGGCGGGATCGAACTCGACGCTCGCCCCGGCGATCTGGGGGAAGCGCCCGTCGTAGACGTGGGGATAGAAGCTGACCGCGTTCTCGAAGGTGGCCAGGAGCTCTCCGACGTCCATCTCGGCGACGCTGAGGGCGTTGTCGAAGAGGAAGGCGGCGCCGACCGCCAGGCGGGTGATGCTGGGGCCCTGGATGCCGGACTGGATCCCGCCGCTGTTCTTGATCACGAAGTCGACCCCGCGTCCCGGTCCGGCCGCGTCGCCGAGCCGCTCCCGGGCGTGCCAGAGGAAGGAGTCCGCCGCCAGGCGCCCCAGGTTGGTCTCGCGGGTGCGGAGGCTCCCCCGCCGCCCGTTGAGCGGCCAGGCGGTGGCGCCCAGCGCCTCGAACTGCTCCCGCACCAGATCGGTGCTCTCCAGCTGGCCGATCAGGGAGAGGAGCCCGGCGCCCGGCTCCAGCCTGGGGGCGGCGATGCGGCCCGCCAGCTCCTCCTCCAGAAGGGCGATGGACTCCCCGGTGGCGGCCACCAGGCCGCTGCGGGGATCCGACGAGACGATGCGGCCCTGGGAATCGAAGGTCGCCGTCAGGTGCCCCACGTAGCGGTACCTGCGGCCGGCGTCGACCTGCAGCACCGGCATCCCCTCGGCGTCCTCGAGAACCAGGGGGTAGTCCCGGCCCCTGAAGTCCCCGGGACGGAGCAGGTTGAAGGGGCCCGAGGGCTTGGGGCCCGCCATCAGCCCTCCGCCCGCTGGGGCGATCACGATGTCCACGCCACGCAGCTGCCGGACCAGCGGCAGCGGGGCGCTGTAGTCCTGCGGGTTCCCGAGGAGGACGATCTTGTCGATGCCCTGGGCCTCCAGCAGGTCGACCTGGGCCTGGATGCTCTCGGCCGAGGGGCGCAGGGGCAGGAGGGTGCCGGGATCGGTTCCTCCCAGGAATTCCAGGCCCGGAAGGAAGACGGCCGGCTCGTTCACGATGTGGAAGAGGATGTCGGGAACGGCTCCGATCAGGCCCAGGCGCTGGCCTCCGATCTCCACCCAGGAGCTCCCGGCCACCTTGCCCGCGTTCTCCTCCGCGCTGGCGCCGTCCCGGCCGAGGGCGATGGGAGGGGTCCCCTCCTGGAGCGACACCTTCGAGAAGTCGAGGTTGGCGGCCAGGAAGGGGAAGTCGGCCCGGGCCAGCATGCGGGCGAAGACGTCGATCCCCAGGTCGAACTCGTGGTGCCCCAGCCCGTTGGCCGCCAGGCCGCTGCCGTTAAACAGCTCGATGTCGGCGATCCCCTCCGATCCGAACAGCTCCCTCGAGGCGCGGAAGTAGGGCTTGGGGAGAACCAGGTTTCCGGCCCCCACATAGAGGGAGGGAAGGCCTTCGCGGGCCGCCAGGTGGCGCATCCCGTCGAGCGCCGAGAGGTAGCTGACGAGGGTGTGCTCCAGGGTGTCGGGGTCACGGAAGGCCGACTCGCTGTCCGAGATGTGGAGCAGCTGCAGGGAGAAGCGGGCGGGCGGAGGGATCCGGACCACGTGGACGTCGGTGGTTCCGCTCGCCCCGTTGGCCGCCACCAGCAGGGGCTGGCCGCTGGGGCTCTGGGCGGCGGGAACGAAGGCCAGCCCCTCGGGGGAGATGCCCCCGGCGCTCTCCACGTCCCCGGCCAGGAAGTCGCGCAGGCTGAAGTACTGGACGAAGAAGGCCGAATGGGGAGCGGTGATGTCGTACATCACGATCCCTCCGGGGCTCTCCAGCCCGATAAAGGCGTAGATCCGGCCGCCGATGCGCCCGACGGCCAGGCCTTCGGGCGCGGGACCCCTGGCTGCGCTGCGTGAGTCGGCCGAGTCCTGCGGGCCGCCGCCGGCGTTGAAGCCCTCGGGCAGGAGCCGCGCGGCGATCCGCTCGAAGTCGTCCCCCGAGTCGAACACCAGGGCCCCGGAGGCGTCCCGGATGCTGAAGGAGCGCGCCCCGTAGGAATGGACACGGTCGATGTCGCCGTCGCCGTCCCAGTCGCCATCGACTGAGGAGGCGGCCAGCCGTCCCAGGTTCTCGTCGGCCTGCAGCCAGGCGGCGTCGGGATAGGCCCCGGGATCGAGCGCCAGATCGGCTACCCGCGCCTCCTCGCTGAAGCCTTCGTAGCCGCGGGCGTCCCCCTCGTTGGCGGTCACGATCCAGTCGCGCCCCAGGGACCGGTACACCGCGATCGCGCCCGGCTGGTACATGCCCGACACCGGCCAGGCGCGGATGCTGGCGCCGCCGTCCCGGTCGCTGGCGTCCATCCCCTGCCCCTCGGCCGAATGGTCCTTGGCCCCCAGCGGAACGATGTCGAGCCACCGGCGGCCTTCCAGATCGATCACCGCCAGGGCGTTGTTCTCCTGAAGGGAGACGTAGGCCCGCCTGGAATCGGGCGTGAAGGAGACGTGCTCCGGCTCCAGGTCCTCGGAGACGGTGGAGTCCCGCAGGAGCTCGCCGGTCCGGGAATGCCTGATCCTCCCGAAGACGCGCACCCCCATCTCCCGGAGCGCGTCGGCCAGGAAGTCGTAGCCGGAGAAGTCCAGGGTGGCCACCCGGTCCTGGGTCAGGGAGCGCACCTCGTGCCAGGCGCCGCTCCCCAGGTCGATGATGGAGACCGATCCCCTGGGATCGACGGAGTAGTCGCCGCTGGGCTCGCCCTCGTTGGCCGAGAGCGCCAGGGCGCCGTCGGGGGAGAAGGCCACCATGCCGGGCGACACCCCCACCTCCACCCGGCTGATCTCGTAGCCCAGGACGACGTCCAGGAACGCCACGTGGCCGTTCCGGAGCGGATCCTCGTTCTCCACCGCCACCGCCAGGACCGGGTGCCGCACCGCCAGGCCGCCGACCTCGCCCCCCAGGCCGGAGAAGGAGCCGGCCAGCTGCGGCCGGGAGGGATCGCGCAGGTCCAGGACATCGATCCCGCTGCTTTGGGGGTTGGAGACGAACAGCCTGCGGGTGCGGGGATCGAAGGCCACGATCCCGGCGGCGCCCTCGCCGGACACACCCGGGTCGTAGGTGGCCGCCTGGGAGAGCTCGTTGAAGACGGCGACCCGCCTCTCAAGGCCCGGATCGGGCAGATCCACCACGCCGCCCAGCGCTTCGGCCAGGTAGCGCTCCAGCGCCTCGCGCTCCCCGACGCCCGGCTCCCACAGGGGCCCCGACAGCCTCGCCTCCTCCAGCGAGGCCAGGCCGTGGCCCCCGGTGGAGAGGAAGTCGTTGGTGATCAGCCCGAAGCGCCGGGAGAGGTCCCCCACCACCTCGAAGCCGTCCACCAGCGCCAGCTCCCCGCCGTCCCGGAGGCGCACCACCAGCCGGGCGATCCGGGAGGGCCGGTCCAGCCGGGCGCGCCCGGCGATCGCGGGCCGGCGGGGATCGAACTCCACCTCCACTCCGGCCAGGTGGGGAAAGCCGCCGTCGGGATCGGGCCAGGCCGAGAGGCAGGTCTCCAGGGCCGCCAGCAGCTGGCGGCCGTCGACCTCGATCCGGGTCAGGCGGTTGTCGAAGGGCAGGGCGTACTCCAGGGCCAGGCGGGTCAGGCCGGGACCCGGAACCGAATGCTGGATGCCGCCCCCGTTCTTGAGGGCGATGTCCACCGGCGCGTCCGACTCCATGCGTCCCCACCACAGGTAGGCGTCGGCCACCAGCCTCCCCAGGCTGGTGTCCCGGGTGCGCACCGCCCCTTCCTCGCCGACCAGCGGGGCGGCGACGGCTGCCAGCGTCTGGTAGCGGCGCTGCATGTAGGGGGTGGAGGCCAGGGCCTGGTAGACCTCCAGCGCCTCCTCCAGGGGCTGCAGCGTGGGCGCCACCAGCTCCGTGCTCAGATCGGCGATGGCGCCGGAATCGGTGGCCACCGGCCCGCTGCGGGGATCGACTCCCGCGACACGCCCCTCCTCGTCGAAGGCCACGATCAGGTTCTCCAGATGCCCGTAGCCCAGGCCGCTGCCGACCCGGAGCACCGGATGCCCCTCGGCGTCGGGCTCCGTCTGGGGATAGTCCGCCGAAGGCTCCAGTCCGGCGCGCAGCCGGTTGAAGGGCGCCCTGCCTTCGGGACCCGCCAGGAGCTCCGGAGAGCGGGCGTGGATCACGATGTCCACATCCCTCAGATCCCCGATCCGGAGGGAGCGCCCGCCCCGGTCCAGGGGATGGGCGAGCACCACGATCTTGTCGATGCCCTGCGAGGCCAGCAGATCCACCTGCTCCTGGACAAGCTCCTGCGAGGGAACCAGGGGCATGCCGGTGGCCGGATCCCGTCCGCCCACGAAGTCGAGGCCGGGCAGGGTCGAATCGGGATCGAAGACGATGCTGAACAGATCCTCGGGCGCCGCTCCCACCACCCCGATGCGCTCGCCCCCCGCCTCGATCCAGGCGCTGCCCGCCACCTTGCCCCGGTTCTCCGCGGCGCTGGCTCCGTCCGTGCCCCGGACGATGGGAGGCGCGCCCGGGCCGGTGGAGGCCTGGCTGAAGTCGAGGTTGGCCGCCAGGAAGGGGAACCGGGCCCGGGCCAGCTTGCGGGCGAAGAGATCCAGTCCGAGATCGAGCTCGTGGTTCCCGACGCTGGCCGCGTCCAGGCCGAGGGCCCCCAGCAGATCCATGTCGCCGGCGCCGCCGTGCCCCAGCTCCTCAACCTCGGCGGACGCCTGGTGGAAGGGGCCCCGCTGGCTCAGGTCCCCGGAAGAGAGGAACAGCGAGGCGATCCCCTCGCGGCGGGAGAGCTCCCGCAGCCCGACGGCCACGGCGCTGAAGTTCAGGGCCAGCGGCTCCAGGGTTCCGGGATCCTGCAGCCTGGACTCGAGGTCGGAGGCGTGCAGCAGCTGCAGGCGGAAGCCCTCGGGCCGGCGGGGGGCGGGAGCGACCCGGTAGAGCACGCCGGCGTCCACCGATCCGTCGAGGGGGAGGATCTTGGGCGAGAGCCCCCCCTGCCCGTCCCCCGGATCCCGAAGTCGTCGTCGTTGACGATCTCCAGGGTGCCGTCCCCGAGAGCCGAGAAGCCCTCCGGCTTGTCGTGCCCGTAGGCCCCGGGCAGCTCCTCCAGCAGGTCCAGGTGGAGCTTCTTGGAGACCGGCACGATCCCCGCGTCGAGTATCTCCAGCAGGGACATCTGCTCCAGGGTCCGCCCTCCGAAGGTCAGGCCCAGCGGTCCGTCGTCCGGGTCGGAGACATCGGTGGCCCCCTCGATGCCGATGCGGTAGATGCGCTTGTAGCGGGCGGGGCGATCCGGATGCCCGGCGAAGAGGCCGTCCCTCTCCAGCACCAGGAACTCGGTGCCGGAGAGGGCGAGCATCTCGCTGTTGGAGAGGGCCGGGGCCTCCTGGAAGTAGATGTGCTGCCGGCTCCGGCCGCTCTCCAGGTCGAAGAGCAGGATGCGGGTGGCCCGGGACTGGGAGCGGACATGGGAGCGGTCCTCCGGCGGATTGTCGAGGGAGCTCTGCATGATCCCCACCAGGGTGCCGCCGTCGGGGGTGATGGCCAGCCCCTCCATGCCCCGGCCGGGGCGCCGGTGGGCGAAAACCCTGGGCAGCGTCCTTCCCCCGGCGCCGCTCCCGAAGGGGTTGATGCGCTCCAGGGTGCGGCCCGATGCGTCGAGGCGCAGCAGGTGGGGCCCGTACTCGTCGCTCACCCAGAACCCCCCGTCCTCCAGGGCCACCAGGCCCTCGGGATCGAGCCCGAACTCGTCGGGGGGCAGGACCGCTCCCTCCAGATCGAGGGCCGTCTCCCCGGCGCCACCCGTCTCCGGAGGATTGGGCAGGCCGGTGACGGGCTCACCCAGGACATTGCGGATCTCGACGACCTCCTCGAGCCTGAGCCGCCCCTGGTCCTCCCGGAATCGTCCGATGCGGGGAGCGAAGCCGGGGACGGGGAACACCCTGGAGCCCGGCTCGCTCCCGTCGACGCTGGGCCCTCGGTCGGTCATCAGGTAGTAGACCCCGGGCTGGACGGGATGCCGGGCCATGCCCGACCCGAAGCCGCCGTGGTGGATCTCCACCCCCTGCCAGACCGCCAGCGGCTCCCCGGCGCGGTCCACCGGCAGGGATTCCTGGGCCAGCGCGGGACCAAGGCAGAGGAGCAGGATCGGGAACAGGATTCTGGAGAGCGATGCCATCGGGATCAGCGGGAAAAGGTTGGCGCCGGACGACCTACGGCGGAAGGCAGTCTTCTTCCTGGAGGAGAGCGGTGTCAACCGGGGAGGCAGGACTTCGTGGCATCGCCGCCTGGCGGCCACGGTCCGGAAGCGATCCCCCGGAAGGCCCTTTGCCCTCCGGGCACCGCAGGGATTGAGTCCCCGCCTCCGGAATGGGAGGATGGGAAGCGCCCCGGCCAACCGGAGATGGATTCGCAGGCAGACAGGATGATCCGGCAGCAGCTGCAGGGGAGGGACATCTCCCATCCCCAGGTGCTGGCCGCCATGCGGAAGGTGCCCCGCGACCGTTTCGTGCCCGAGGAGAACAAGGCCCTCGCCTGGAGCGACTGCCCCGTTCCCATCGGCGGGGACCAGACCGTCTCGCAGCCCTACATCGTGGCCTACATGACCCAGGCCATCCTCGACGGCCCGGTGGATCGGGTCCTGGAGATCGGGACCGGATCCGGCTACCAGACCGCCGTGCTGGCCGAGGTGGCGCCCGAGGTCCTGACCGTGGAGCGGCTCCCCTCGCTGGCCGGGCAGGCCAGGAGCCTGCTGGAGGAACTGGGCTACGGCAACATCCGCTACCGGATCGGCGACGGGACCGAGGGCTGGCCCCGGGAAGCCCCGTACTCGGCCATCCTGGCTACCTGCGCGCCCCCCAGGACGCCCGCCGCGCTACTGGAGCAGCTCGACGAGGGCGGCCGGCTGGTGCTTCCCGTCGGCGCCTCCCGCCAGTTCCTGTTCCGCTACTCCCGATCGGGCAGGAGCTTCCCCCGGAAGAGGCTGCTCCCGGTCCGCTTCGTGCCCATGGTTCAGGGCTGATGGGACGGATTGGGCCGGGGCATGAGGGCCCCCATGCCCTCGAGGCCGCGGATCAGCTCCCCCTGCAGCGCGTCGGCCAGTCCGGGCCGCCGGTCCAGCAGATCGCGGCTCTCCTCCGGATCCCGGCCCAGATGGTAGAGCTCCCGGATGCCCTCGTGGTACCAGATCAGCTTCCAGTCCCGCTTGCGGATGACGCTGTAGGGTCCCGGAGGGTGGCGGTAGTGGGGGAAGTGCCAGAGGAGGGTGTCGCGCCCCAGGGGACGGGCCCCTCCCGACAGCAGGTGGGGCCACAGCGAGATCCCGTCGACCACATGGTCGGGAGCGCCGATACCGGCCGCGGCCAGCAGGGTGGGAAAGACGTCGATGGAGCTCACCGGCTCCGTGGAGACGCCGCCGGCCGGGATCCTGCCCGGCCAGCGGACCAGGAAGGGCACCCGGATGCCTCCCTCGTAGGGATAGCCCTTCCCCGAGCGCAGGGGGGCGTTGTCGGTGGGGCTGCCGTTCCGGTCCAGCCCTCCGTTGTCCGAGGTGAACAGGACAAGGGTCCTTTGGTCGAGCCCCAGCTCCTCGAGCGCCTCCAGGATCCGGGCCGTGGAACGATCCACCGACTCGACCATGGCGGCGTACTTCGCCTGGGTCTCGCTCCTGCCCTCCCGGCGGTAGCGGGCGGCGGCCTCCTCCTCGGCCTGGATGGGGGTGTGCACCGCGTAGTGGGCCAGGTGCAGGAAGAAGGGCTGGTCCTTCCACCGCCGGATCAGGGCCACCGCCTCGTCGGCCTCCCGGTCGGTTAGATACTGCCCCTCCCGCCTTCCCTCCAGCCCCGGGATGCCGGCCCGGATCATGGGGTGGGCGTGGTTGGGACGGCGGTAGGGATCGAAGTAGGAGGGCGGCTGCCCGTAGTCGCACCCTCCCAGGTTCTCGTCGTAGCCCTGCTCCTGGGGATACCACTGGTCGTCTCCCAGGTGCCATTTCCCGATGTGCGCCGACCGGTATCCGTGCTCGCCCAGCGCCTCGGCCAGGGTGATCTCGTAGCTCTCCATCCAGAAGGGGTTCGGCGGGCAGAGGAGCCTGCGATCGGCTCCCCCGACGTACTCCACCGGATTGGCCTCGGGCGTCTCCCGGCGCTGGAACCGCGATCGGATCCAGTCAGTCACCCCGATACGCGCCGGATACCGCCCGGTCTGCAGGGCGGCCCTGGTCGGAGAGCAGACCGCGCAGGCGGCGTAGGCGTCGGTGAAGCGGACACCCTCCTGGGCCAGCCGGTCGATGGCCGGCGTGCGGAAGTAGCTGCTGCCCTGGCAGGAGAGATCCATCCACCCCAGGTCGTCCACCAGGATGACGATCAGGTTGGGCCGCTGCTCCTGGCCCGCCAGGTGCCCAAGGCAAAGGAGGAAAGCCCAGATCGGCAGCCTCGTCATTCCAGTCTTCATGCTCATGAAAGAAGTCGTCCCGCCGCGCCGGCACGATCCCGGACGGCGCGGCCACCCCCCAAGCGCAGACGCCGGCAGAACGATCCGGTCCCCGTGGATGTCCCGCGCACTGGCCGCCCCCAGTCCGGGCTTGATCCAGGCAACCGTGTCCGCCTCGCGCCAGGGCCGGGGCTCCCGGAAAGCCTCCGGCGCCGCATTCGGGGAACGGCCCCACCCTGCAGGAAGGCGGTCCGGAGGGACAAGCGGAATCCCGGAACGAGAGCCCCCGGAGCCAGCGAGGACGGAATGAGCACGGGAACGGGGAATGCGGAGTCCGTACGGGTTATAGGCGGCGGATCCGGGAGAGGCGAACGGGGCTGACCCCCAAGGATCCCGGCTGTAGGCAAGTCCCGCACGCCGAACAGTCTCGATCGGGCCGAAGGCCCAAGCGGCTGCCAACCCCTGCGCTAGCGGTTTGATGCGGAACCGCTCCAGATTGCCCTCCGCCCTTCGGCCTCTATGCATCGAGGCTCGAACCCGCCCGGCGGCATTGTTCCCTAGCCGGAACGCTTCCGAAAGCCAAACGCGGTTCGATGGACACCGGCTGACCTTGATCGTGCTGTCTGCAGCGAACGCGGTGTCCAGGATCTGTCCCTCCAGGCCAGCGTCCCCGGTGGCGCTAATCACGGCGTTTTTCCGGGCGGCTTTTCCCAGATTGCTCCGGGCCGACATCCGATCGAGGGGGGGAGCCATTGGACTTGCAGGAGACCGGCAGCTCCTGACGCCCGGGGAGAGGACTTCCTGGAAGGAAAAAGCTGCCTGATCCCGGTTGATCGGGCGGCCGCCGGGGGATTCAGCTCCGCTTTCGGAGGACATCGTTCCAGTCCTTGGCCCCGACAGGCCTCAGGCGCCGGACGGCTGGATTGTCCTGCATGAGGCGGAAGACGCAGCTGTCGCCGCTCTGGCCGGCATCGAAGGCGCAGAGTATCCGCTCGAGGCTCCTGCATCCGGGCCGTTCGGGGATGCGGTGGGCGGTTCCTGCGTTGGAGACGGACACGGTTCCGCTAGTCCTGATCCGGGGATGCAGGAGCCATGCGGAAAGGGGGTTGATGGCGCTCTCGACGAGGAGGGCGGCGACGGGCTGGGACCGGTCCAGCGGCGGCCATCACCGCGCAGGCCTCTCTTCTCTCTGGTTGCTGTCGCTGCTCCTATCCTCCCTGTCTCAGGAGGACTCCGATGCTGGAGCCATGGCGGTGGCCCAGGGATCGACGGGGGCGGACCTCTTCTGCGACGCACCGGATGGCATCGACATGGCCGGAGGATGAACGGAAACGATCTCCCGATTCACCGAATCATCTGCGCAAAGAACAACCGAGTCGCCTGAAGTACCTCGAGAGCATGCTGCCGGTCGGCAAGCACCCATCAGACGGGTTGTTCAGGAACGCGATCTCGTTTTCCGGCAGGCTCCTAGCCGCAGGTGCGCCCGCTCGCCAGCCGGAATGCCGCTCCATTGTGCGGGCCAGACGGAGGCGCCCGAATCCCAGACCATTGCCGTCCCAAGGCCCGACTATCTCGCCTGGGGACTGGAGGGCGAGCATTCCGGACAGGTCTCCGGTCCTGGAACTTGCTTGGCCAAGCGCTTGACCAAGGGAATATAAGGCCTATCCTGTCCCGCTGAGCAGGGTGCCTGGCCACAGGACAGTCCGACGTTCGGGCGGGAATCGAACAGCAACAAGAGGAACCATGGAGCGGCGGGTGAAGATCGGCGAGGCGAAGACCCACCTGTCCGCGTTGCTAGCGGAGGTTGAAGCAGGGAAAGATCTCGTGATCTGCCGAGGCGAGACTCCGGTGGCCCACGTAACAAGGATTACACGAGAAGGCGAGCATGCGGCGCTTGCCGCGACAATGCGCCGGGAACGGGCGCGGCAGAAGGCGGTGACAACCTCCGAGATCCTGTCGTGGCGCCACGAGGGACACGCGCGCTGATGGCGTTCGTGCCCGATGCTTCGTTTGCCGCCGCCTGGGTCCTCCCGGACGAAGCAGCGAAGCTGGCCGACATCGCGCTGGACCGCTTGAGCGGGGAGACGGCGATAGTGCCGGACCTGTTCTGGCACGAGGTACGTAATCTGCTATTGACGTCGGAGCGACGTGGGCGGATCGGCCGGGGCTATGCCGACGAGTCGATGGAGCGGCTGCGCCGCCTGCCGATCCGGCAGGCGGAGGATGTAGGCGATGGAGCCTTGATGGCCCTGGCGCGCGTCCACCGTCTCACCGCCTACGACGCGAGCTACCTGGCCCTGGCGGTTCGGGAGGGATGCGCATTGGCGAGCCTGGACCGGCGCTTGAACGAGGCGGCAGCGACTGAAGGCGTCGCTCGATTCACCTGAATCCATGTCTCCAAGCGGAGTCTTGGAACCCGTGCAAGAGTTGCGATCGGGACCCATGGCGCGGTGACATCGGCAGAGGGGACTCCCATGCTGCTGATATCATCGCTGGTGATAGGGCGGGCCGGGACCCGGTGCTACCTGCAGCGATTATCCGGGCGGCTTTACCCAGATTGCTCCGGGCTGGCATACGGAATGCGATCACGCCGCTATCAAGCTTTCGCAAACCGATGCGGCGCCGCTGAGGTTTCCTTTGCCCTGGCGCCTGGCGCTTCCTGTGCCTGCGCCTGGACTTCGCGTGGAGGGGCGGACGAGGGGATCGAACATGCGTTGCGGGCGTCGCCGCCCGGGCCAAGAGGCGCTTGAACAACGGCTTTCATCGCCCGAAGGATTGATTGGTAGGGAAAGGCGGTAGGGACGCGCTTCGGCGCGCTCTTCCCGCGAATCGCTCGCTTTCCGCAGCAACTGTCCTGCTGGAGGGCGTTCCTGATCGCGAGGCCGGATCGGATTGCGCGATCCTGTTCCTTGGCAATCCCTGGGGCCGCTCTGCCTCCTGGCCGCCGCCGGTTTCCCGCGCTGGCTCCACCGGCCTCCCGCCCGGCCCGACGGATTCCCGATCGGGGACCGGGGCGAGCGCAGCGGGGAGGCAGGGAGGGGAGGGCTGGGCCTAGTCGTGGCGGAGCGCCTCGACCGGGTCCATGCGGGCGGCGCGGGTGGCGGGGTAGATGCCGAAGAGGATGCCCACCAGGGCGGATATGGAGAAGGCCAGGAGGGGCGACCAGGGAGTGACGATGGTGACCATCGAGGTGAAGTGCGAGACCAGGTAGGGGATCCCGATCCCCAGGAACACCCCGAGCAGGCCGCCCATGCCCGAGAGGATCACCGACTCGACCAGGAACTGGGAGACCACGTCCGAGCGGCGGGCTCCCAGGGCCCGCCGCACCCCGATCTCGCGGGTGCGCTCGGTGACGCTGGCCATCATGATGTTCATGATCCCTATCCCTCCCACCAGCAGGGAGATGGCCGCGATGGATCCCAGCACCACATTGAAGATGCGCTTGGTGCGCTCGGCCTGGTTGAGAAGCTCCAGGGGGACCACCATGGAGTAGTCGCTCTTCTTGTGGGTCCGCTTCATCAGGGACTGGATGGCCTCGGAGGCGGGCAGGACCGCGTCCCCGTCCTCCAGGCGCACGGTCAGCTCGTGGAGCTCCACCCGCTCGGTCTCGGTGCTGCCGCTGCGGCGCCGGACCAGCACCTCCCCGTAGTGCATCCGCGAGGTGGACAGCGGGATGTAGAGGCGCTTGTGGGCGTCGCCGCTCACTCCCGAGGCCACCGAGAGGCCCGAGCTGACCGGGTCGCCCGAGGCGTCCTCCAGAATCCCGATCACCCGGAAGTAGGAGCTCCCCACCCGCACGTCCTTGCCCATCGGATCCTCCAGAGGGAAGAGACGCCCGGCCAGGGTGGAGCCCAGCACGCAGAAGTTCTTCTTGTCGCGGTAGTCGCGGTGGTCGAAGAAGCGCCCCTCCTTCAGGCTCAGGTTGCGGATCCGCTGGTACTCGGGGACGGTGCCCACCACCTCGGCATCGACCCGGTAGCTGATGTTCCACACGTATTCGGGGATCTTGCGGGCCGGTATCACCGCCTCGACACCGGGAATGGTCAGCCGGATGCGGCTGGCGTCGGTCTCCTTCAGACCGTACTCCAGCATGCGGCTGGTCTCCGAGCTCTGCGAGATCTTCTGCTCCTCGGGGGGCTTGACGCTGACGAGGATGATGTTCTCGCTGCCCAGGCTCTTGATCTGCTCCTGGGCCTCGTAGGAGGCCCCTTCCCCGATGGCCAGCATGGCGATCACCGAGCATACCCCGAAGACGATCCCCAGGGCGGTCAGGAAGGAGCGGAGCCGGTGGAGCCACAGGCTCTTCATTCCCAGCTTGACCCACCGGGCGAGGCGCTTCACGGACCGGGGGTGCATCGGGACGCTCCTATCCGCCGGCCATCAGTTCGGAGGCGGGGCTGGCGTCCTCGCCCTCCCTCTCAGCTCCCGAGGGCTCCTTCAGGGACACCCGCTCCCCCTCCGCCAGGCCGTCCAGGATCTGGATGTACTCGTCGTTGTACTCGCCGGTCTGCACCACCCGGCGCTCGAGGCCCCCGCTGTGGACGTAGCAGACCTGCTCGTCGTCCTCGGGAAAGACCGCCTGGATCGGGACGTAGAGCACGTCCTCCAGACGGTCGACCAGTATCTCCACCTTGGCGGTCATGCCCGGCTTGAGCCACAGGTGCGTCCCATCGATCTCGATGGTGGTCTTGTAGACCTTCAGATCGGGGTTCATCCAGCGGTTGGAGGAGTCGGGAAGAAGCGCCACCTTGGTCACCCGGCCCTGGATGGGGCGGTCGGGAAAGGACTCCGCCCGGATCGTCGCGGTCATCTCCTCCTTCACCTTCTTGATGTAGGACTCGTGCACCTTCACCTCGACCCCCATCCGGGACAGGTCGGGGATGGTGATGATGGTCTGCCGCTCGCGCACCGTGGCCCCCTCCCGGATCTGCTCCTCCCTCCAGTAGTGATCCTCGCCGCCTCCGTAGGTCACCAGTCCGGTCTTGGTGGCGTGGATCCGGGTCTTGGCGAGCTGGTCCTTCAGCTCCTCCAGCTCGATCCTCTCGATGTTGTACTTGCCGTGCGCCGACTGGAACTTGGCCTCGGCCTGGGCCAGCTTGGAGATGGCCTCCTTCTGGGTCTTGTCCAGGGCCAGCAGAGCCTCCTCGTACTTGGAGACCAGCTCCTCGGCGGTCTTGGGAAACTCGTAGACCTTGAACAGGCGCCGGGCGGTGTCGGTCGCCTTGACCTGCACCGTCGCCTTCTCCACCCGCACCACGTCGTTGGTCAGATCGTTCTGGGTCATGAAGCCCTTCTCGTAGAGCCGGCGGGTGCCCTCCAGCTGGGTCTTGGCCAGTCCCAGATCGGTCTGGGCCACCAGCCAGTTGTCCTCGTTCTCCCGGATCTGCTGCTGCGCCTGGCCGTCCCCGAGCCGGTCCTGGTCGGCGTACTGGGAGAAGTCTATCTCCACCGTCGACGGCCGCAGCAGCTCGGTGGTCGCCGCAGGCAGCGGCCTCGCAGCGGCCGGCTGGACCGGCTGGAGCATCCCCCCGCCCGCCTCGGCCATTCCGGAGAGGGTGAGCGGGCCATCGGGATAGGCCGGCTCCAGGGAAGGGACTTCCTCCGGGACCGGCTCCATGGAGGGAGGCGCCAGATCCTCCAGATCCGGAAGGGTGGTCACGTCGATCCGGTCCGGCTCCTTCAGGCCCATCCGGTCGAAGATCTCCCGGGTCACCTCGGTGCCGAGGAACTTCTCGACATCCATCCGAGCGAACTTCATCTGCAGCTCGGCGGCCTTGACGTCGCTCAGGTTCTGGTTGAGCTGGATGTCCCGCTCGTTCTGGGCCTCGGTGTAGGAGGCGAGGGTGGACTGGAAGGAGATCTCCTGGTTGACGATCCGGTTGCGGATCTCGGAGGAGTCCAGCTCGACCAGGAGCTTCCCCTCGGCCACATCCTCCTCGGTCACCAGGTATCCCTCCTCCACGATGCTGAGGATCTTGGTGCCCTGGTAGCCCTCGATCTCGGAGCGGATGCGCTGCGACTCGAGGGCCTCGACGTTTCCTCCCTCCACCACGGTGACGGGCAGGACGCCCCGGCGCACCTCGAAGGTCAGCCCGGAGGCTTCCCCCTCCCCCTCTCCCCACAGGGCCGCCAGGACCACGGCCGCGGCCAGCGCCGCCCCTCCTCCCAGCACGGCACGCGGATGCCGGCGCCAAGACTTCGCGAATCTATCCTTCATCGGGTTCCTTCCACTGCCCTTGCTCGGCGATCTCGAGGATCCCCAGCGAATTCCAGAACTGCAGCCGGGCGATGGTGTGGTCCACCAGGGCCGAGGTCCGCTGGTTGAGGGCGTCGATCAGATCGGTCTGGGCCTCGACCAGATCCCTGGCCGTCCCCATGGCCAGCTCCGAGCGCAGCTCCTCCTCCTCGATGCGGCGGTTGCCCAGGGCCACCCCCACCTCGCTGATCTCGAACTGCCTCTTGGCCTGATCCAGGCTACGGAGATTCTCGGTCACCTCCAGCCGGATCTCGTCCTGCTGCAGCTGGGCCTGCCGCAGCGAGCGATCGTGGTCGATCAGGGCGGACCGGTAGGCGTTTCGCTCGCTCCTGCGGTCCAGGGGCTGGTCCATGTCCAGCCCCAGGCTCCACCTCGAGGGTCCGTCTCCGAGCCGCAAGGGATCCTCCTCGCCGGAGGGCAGCGAGCCCGAGAGGACCAGATCCATGCGGGGCCGGAGCGCGCCGGCGCTGATCCCGGCCCGGCGGGCGGCGTCATCCACCTGGTCGCGCACGGTCTGGAGGTCGAGCCGCGAGCCGAGGGAGATCTCGATCGCCTCCTCCAGGCTCAGCTCGGGATGGAGGATCTCCAGCCGCTCCAGATCGGCGGGATCGAACACGATGGGGGTGGCGGCGGAGAGGCCCAGCTGCCGCACCTTGAAGTCGTCCAGCGATCCGCTGTAGTTGCGCACCGCGCTGATCCAGGAGCTCTCGGCCGAGAGCTCGGCCTGCTCCAGCTGGCCCAGCTGGGAGAGGCTCCTGCGCCCCTCGGCCGCCAGCTCCCGCTCCTCCTCGGCGTTGCGCCGGAAGTTCTCCAGGCCCAGGTGGGCGTTGCGGGCGAACTCGCGGGCGAGCAGGACCCGGTAGTAGGCCGAGGCCACCTGCACGCTGAAATCCTGCCGGTAGCGGACGAAGTCCCGCAGCGAGTAGAGCACTCCCCGCTCGGCCTGGGTGAGGGCCTCCATGGTCACCCTGTAGCCCTGGCCCCGGAGAATGGGCTGGGTGAGGGTGGCCGCCAGGGCGGACCGGCGGCGGGTGGGCCCCTGCCCCACGATGTAGCGCAGGAAGTCGGTGCTGAAGCTGGCGGCCAGGCGGCCGCCGGTGCGCAGCAGCCGGCCGAAGGAGAGGCCGGCCGCTCCCGAGAGGGTGCCGCTGCGGTCCCTCCCGATCACCTCGTCCACTCCGCTGCGCACCGAGCTGTAGTCCAGGGATCCGTCGCCGGAGAAGATCGGGCCGTAGCGGTAGCGGACCAGGCTGAGGTCCAGGGCGTCCAGGTAGACCATCTCCTTGCGGGACTGGTAGCTGCGGTTGTGGCGGACCGCCAGGCGCAGCGCCTCGTCGAGATCGATGCGGCGGTGGCCCACCTCGGCCTGCCCCGCCTCGCCAAGGAAGCCGTCGGCGCTCTCCACCCGGGGCAGGCGCTCCAGGGACTCCTTGGGAAGCGACGCTATCGAGGAGAGGGCCGGCTCGAAGCCGGGCACCGCCGCGGCCTTCTCCTCCAGGATCCGGGCCACGTTCCGGTCGGCGGCCTGGCGGTAGCGCTCTGGAGAGCAGCCCGCCAGCAGGATCGCCAGGGCCAGCGCGATGGGGAAAGCGGAGCGCACGGTGGTACCATGTTGGACAGCTGCCTGCATCGGGCGTTCAATGGTCCCGCAGGGCCCGCCGGAGGGCCCCTGCCAGGAACGCGGGAGGATAGAGCCGCTCGTGGTACCACAGCCGGGCGAAGTACAGCCCGATGGGGGCGGCCTCCAGGAACCGGCCCGACTCCACCCGGTCCACCAGCCAGTCCAGGCCCCGGGCGCGGGCCGCCCGCGCCCCCGGGCCGCTCCCGGCGTCCTCGAACAGGGCCCGCACCGCCAGGGAGGTCTCCTCCACCGTGGAGGGGGCCCCGTAGGCCCCGCCCCAGCCTCCGTCCTCGTTCTGGTGCAGCTCCAGGAACCGCCGCCCCATCCGCCGCGCCCGGGCCGCCGGACCCGGATCCGGAGTCCCGGCCAGGGCGAGCAGCACCCTCGAGGTCCCGTACACCGGGTTCTCCTCGTCCTCGAGCCGCTGGCTGCCGAACCAGAGCGGCCGCCAGCTCCCGTCCCCCCGCTGCCGCTCCAGGAGGAAGCGCAGGGCCCGTCGCCGGGCGGCGGCCGCCCTCCGGAGCCCGCTCCCCTCCAGATCGGGGAGCCAGAGGGTCCAGGCCCGGAGGGCGTGGGCGGTGATGTCCTCGCTGCTCCGGTCGAAGGGCAGGCGCCCCCAGCCCCGGCAGAAGGTGGGGACGCCGCCGTCGCGGTTCTGGAGACCGCAGAGCCAGAGGCATCCCTGGCGGGCCGAGCGAAGCGCCGCATGGCTGCGGACACCCAGGCGGTGCAGGGCGATCAGGGCCCCGGCGGTGTCGTCGGCGTCGGGCACCCCACCGGGAAGATCGGTCCAGGCCCATCCTCCCGGCCGGGCCTGGGTGTAGGGATGGATCCGGCGCTGCTGGATCCGGCAGAGGCGGGCTGCCATTTCCTGTCGCTCTTCCGGCCCCAGGAAGCCGTTCCGAGGATCGGCCAGGGAGTCCAGGCAGATGGTGGTCACCCAGGTGGACAGGTTGGTGTCGATGGGCCAGCTGCCGTCCTCGCGCACCGAGGCGGCCAGGAACTCCACCGCCCGACAGGTCACCGGGTGCCGGTGCAGGCCGCAGGCGGCCAGGCTCATGGCCACGAACCCGGTCAGGGGGGTCGCCTCCAGGAATCCTCCGTTGGCGGGCTGGATCCGCTCCAGCGCCTCAAGGCACCGGGACCGCAGGCCGTCGCGAAGGAAGCGCAGCAGGGGATTGCGGGGCGGCAGGAAGGCGTGCCGGACCAGCCCCATGGCGATGAGGGCCGGAAGGGCGTAGCTGACCACCGGAAGCCGCAGCCGGGCGTACCAGCGGGGGGGCAGGGCCGCCAGCTCGAAAGGCAGGGCCCGTACATGCCGCCAGGCCTGCCGGCCGGGCCCCAGCCGCCCGGCCAGCGCCGCCATGGCGAGGATCGGGACGGCGAAGGTGCGGTCCCGGCCGTATCTCCGGGACAGGGCTTCGGCGATGCGCTCCGGCGAAGCCTCCTCCGTCCGGCCGGCGATCCAGGCCCGGGCCTCCTCCTCCCTTTCGGAGCGGCCGGCCAGTCCCAGAGCCGACCAGCAGAGGAGGGTGGTGCTCAGGTTGCTGGGGCTTCGTCGTGTGTCTCCCCAGCCGCCATCGGGATTGGCGGCCGAGAGGATCCAGTCCGCTCCCCTCCCGACGAGCTCCTGGTGGAGGGGCGCCTGGGGATGGCGGGCCCGGTCCACCACTCCCAGGGCCGTGATGGCCACCGCCGTGGACAGGGGGGAGGAGCTCAGGCGGCCCTCCCAGTACCCTTGCGGATTCCGCTCCCGGAGCAGATGGTCCCGCACCTGCTCCAGGGCGGCAGCCAGCCGCTCCCTCTCCACTCCTCCCGTCCGTCTATCCGTCCCTGCGCCGCTCTGGCATCACCGCGCAGGCCCCTCGGCAGCCGAACAGGCGGCCGAGCAGGTGGCGGTTCCGGCTCACCCAGCGGTAGATCCATTCTGCGATCCAGATCACCCCCGGCACCCAGAGAAGGAGGGCGACGGGCGCCAGCAGGGGCATCCTCATGCCGACGAAGCGGATGCAGCGGGCCCCCCGGTGGACGCTCCCGTCGCGGGCCAGGCAGTGGATCGCCTCCAGGAGATCCTCGCGGGAGATTCCGGAACACAGCTCGCGGACCCGGGGATCGCTCACCGGCAGGAAGGCGATGGCTCCCCTCCAGTCCAGCCAGGTGAGCAGGCGCATCTGGAAGACGCAGAGCGGGCAGTCGGCGTCGTAGAGCACCCAGTGGCGCCGCCCGTCATTCATGGCCGAGCCTCCGGAAAAGGCAGCAGGACGCGGGCCAAAGCCCCCCGAGGGGAGCATGCCACAGGAACAGGGCCAGGATCGCGCCGACAGAGTAGGCCAGGACGTCCAGGGGGTCGCCCACCGCGTGGGCGAAGAGCCGGGGGCCCGCCACCTCGGCGATCAGGGCCCAGACCAGAAGATGGCCGCCCGTCTCGGCCACCGTGGGGGGCCGGTCCTCTGCGCGCCAGCCCAGACGGCGGTGCAGCCACAGCACCCAGGGCAGGGCGCAGGGCATCATCAGCAGGTCGTTGAGGTAGCTGGCGCGGTAGCCGCCATGGGCGGGGATCAGGAAGGAGTTGGCCAGGTAGAGGACGCATGCGCAGAGGCAGACGGGATCCAGGCCGTAGCGGAAGGATGCCCTCACAGCAGGGCCACCATCAGGACTCCGGCCAGGACCGCGAGCGCCAGCTTGGCAAGCAGCAAGGGAACCGACATCGTCCGGGGAGAATGCCCCGGGCGGCCGACGCAAGGCAATCTCCAACAAAGGAACGGCCCTTGGCCTCTGGCGTGCGCCGGATCCTCCTGGAGCATAGGCCAGGAATGGAAGTCCGATGCCCAGGCACGCGATCTGATCCCGGCATGAACGGCGAGGAGGACGTCGCTTAATCGCCATCGATCCGGGCCGTCTTGCGGTCGCGGGAACCTCCATCGGACATGAAGGAGCCGATCGGCCGCCGCTGCCCGAGTAACCGGCCGGCTTGGAACGGAACGGCGGCGGATCCCGTTGGCGCGGGCGGCGCCGGAGGAAGCCGGCGCGGCTTCCCGAATATGCCGTTCCGGTTCCTGGCTCCGGCAGGACCCGGGCGTCGGGCGGCTGGATGGCCATGCACGAGGAGGAAGGAGCGACGAACCCCGTTCTGTCGTTCCAAGCCGGGGATGCAGGCGCCATGGGAAAAGGCCGTCGACAGCTCTCTCGGCGAGGATGGCGGCGACGGTTTCGGGCCGGTCCGCCGACGGCAGGCTTGCCCCTTGATCGAACCAAGGCTGGTGCATCGCCAGCGGAAGCCCTCGGGGCGCATGGGCGTCCGGCGGCTCCGGCTCCTGCGGAGTTGCGCTGGGCTCCAGCTCTGGCTTGCGAAGGCCAGTCCCGGCCGGTGGCTGCTGGGCAGCAGGCGAGCGGCCAGGGTTTGACTGCCGCCGTTTCCACGGCGATATTCGCCGCCTAACCGGGACTGTCCAAACCACCGGAATCCTATTGCCGGTGTTCCAGTCTGCGGCTTGCAGCGGCGATCGCTTCTGGATCCGCATGAAGACGGACAACGCCCTTCGATGACGTTCTCCGCGTTGAAGCTGCTCGATCTGGTCCCCAACGGCCTTCTGGCCACCCGATCGTGGCTCATGGAGAATGGCCTCTCCCGGCACGCCATCGACAACCTGGTCAAGAGCGGGCAGCTCCTCCCGCTCCGTCCCGGAGTGTACGTCCGTCGGGGAAGCCGGCTTGTCTGGCAGGGGGCGGTCGGCTCGCTCCAGCGAATGGGCTGCGACCTCTCGGTCGGAGGAACGACCGCGCTGGAGCTGCACGGCAGGGTCCAGTACCTGCCCCTTTCCGGCCAGCGCACGATACACCTGCATGGCTCCGGAACTCTGCCTTCGTGGATCGGCAAGCTCGGCCTTGCTGAGACCTTCCGCCGCCATGGCGCGACATGGCTGTCGGGGGCGGGTCGCGCAAATCGCTCCATGCCGGCCTTCGCCGTCGATCTTCCCTGGGGCGACGGTTTCCAGACAATGCGGACCTCGAACCTCGAACGGGGGTTGTTCGAGATTCTGAAGGACGTTCCGTCCAGGATATCGTTCGAGCACGCCGAGCAGCTGATGGAAGGTCTTGCCGATCTGTCGCCGCGCCGGCTTGCCGCGCTCCTCCGGCAGACGCGCAGCGTCAAGGTGAAGCGCCTGTTCTTCTGGCTGGCGGAGCGGCAGGGGCACCCCTGGCTCAACCGGCTGGACGCAGGCGAGTACTATCTCGGCCGGGGCAAGAGGGTCCTGGAGAAGGACGGAAGATTGGTGGCCCGGTACGGGATCACCGTGCCGAGGGCGATGCATGGATAGGCGCGATCCGTTCCTCTGCCGGAAGGCGCCTGTCGTCCGGGCGGCGCCCCATGTCGCCGTAAGGGAAGAGTCCGCCCGGAAGGGCTGAGCCGCTTGCTGCCTGGCTGCGCGGCAGGCCTTCATCGTCTCCCGGCAGACATCGGCCTCGCCCATCCGCCGCTCCTGCCCAGAGCGGAGCACCAGCCGGCGATCCGGCAGGGCCTCGAGGGCGCCGCTGGAGACTTGAACGCGGCCGTTCCCGGTACCGGGTTGCAGGATCCCGATCCATCGGCCACGGATGCATAGAGGCTCTTCCTGGTTTTGGACGCATGCCGCATCAAGATCGAGGTCGCGCCGGTCGCGAAGGGCACGGAGCGCCCCGCCGAAGCGGGGGGAGGCTGCAGGGACGGACCCCGTGGAGCCAGTCAACGCGCTTGGCTGCAGCAGCCCATATTCCGGCTGCTGCGTTCGCTCGGGCTCGGCTTGGCGCTGCAGAGCTTCCTTCCAGTCGGCATCTCAAGGCCGCTATCGCGCTTGGTCGAGCTGCCGGCCCGCATGGACTGGAAAGGCGGGCTCTTCGTTCCGGCGGGCCGCCTTAGGGCACCAGCCGCTCCTCCGGATACCGGGCGACGAAGAACTGCGGCAGGCGTAGATCCCGGGTGCCCTCCTCCGGCGGGAGGGGCTCAGCATGCCCGTCCAGGAATACGGCGTTGCCCTGGCGACGGTGACGGAAATGCCCGTTGGCGTAGGAGGCTCCTCCGTGATCCACGTAGTAGAACTCCTCCAGCATGGGGCTGTCACTCGAGGCAGGGGACTGGAAGTCGTTGATCTGGGCGGCGTCGGCCAGGAGCAGGAGATCCGAGGAGCGGCCCAGATCGGAGACCCGGAGCGCGGGATCCTCCGGACGGGGCTCCCGCCTCCCCGAGGGGGAAAGGTGGAGGTTGTAGCCGTAGCCCCAGGAGGCTCCCGCGGCCTTGGGCTTGTAGAGGGGATGGCGGTAGGAGAAGGAAGGGCACAGCTCCACTCCCCTTCCCTCCAGGTAGGGCCACAGCGGGCCCAGGCCGGGCTGGAAGCGGCGCCTCCCTTCGGATCCGCCTCCGAGCCAGCCGAACCAGTAGGTCCGGCCCCCCTCCCGCCGATCCAGCAGGTAGGGGAAGAGCCTGCCCTGGTTCTCGCTCCAGTACATCTGGACGGCGAGGCCCAGCTGGCGCAGGCGGGACTGGCACTGGACGCCATGGGCCGCCTGGCGGGCCGCCGGAAGGGCCGAGAGGAGCAGTCCCGCCAGGAGGGCGATCACCGCCAGGGCCACGATCAGCTCGATCAGGGTGAAGGCCCGGTGGGCTCTCACCGGTAGCCTTCCCGGACGCGGTAGAATCCGAGCTCCTCCCCCAGGGCCGGCAGGGCGAAGCTGGCGAGGCCTGCCCCGTCGGCATGGAGAGCGTCCACCGTCATCCAGCGCGCAAGATCGCGCGTCTCCTCCAGCCAGTAGGAAAGGCCGCCACGGGCCTCGAACCCGACGATCGCACCATCCGCCCCTCCCCTCCGGATGGAGATCGGATCCACGGTGCGGGCAGCAGGCCCGACCGACAGCCGCAGGTTGTCCACATGGCCGACGGCCCGCACCGATCCGGCGTAGTCGGGATCCTGGCCCCCGTCGTGGTAGTTGCAGATGGCCAGAACATCCACCTCCAGGTCGGTGAACCGCGACGGGCTTCCGTAGATGTCCTCCAGCCTGGCCTCCTGCAAGGGGCCGAAGGGCTCTCCGTCCTCGGTCATGGCCGTGGCCAGGACGCCGCTGCCGGCCCGGTAGTCCATCTCGACCCGGTAGAGGACGCCGGTCTCCAGCTCCAGCGGGAACGTGTTCTGGAAAGCCCACTGGCTGTCGGCGGAGATCAGGCCCGAGGAGACGGTGGCCCCGAAGCCCGAGTCCGGGAAGTAGGACCACTCCACCACGTTCCGAGGCCCCCGTTCCTCGTTGATCCCGCTGCCCCGGCTGAATTCCCGGGCCTTCCCCAGATCGAGCAGCGCCAGGGCGATCGGGAAGGTTCCCTCCTTTCCCGGCGTGGTTCCGATCTCGATCGACTCCAGCTCCAGGTCGAAAGACCAGGAGAGATCCCTGCGGCGGGTGACCACCTGTCCCAGCGGAAGGTGGAAGTAGCGGTTGGGACCGGAGGAATCCCACTCCACCCGCAGGCGTTCCTGAGAAGAGTCCCACTGGAAGGACCCATCCTCCACGCTCCGGCTCCATCCCCCCCCGAGGGGATCGGTCTCGAAGCTTTCGGAGATGTCCACCGCCGGAAGAGGCTCCGAGGGCGAGACCGAGACCACCGCGTCGTACTCGACCTTCCCGAAGAGCACTTCCAGCCGGAGGAAGCGCGCCCGATCCAGCTCCACTGGATCGCCCTCGCCGTCACGGGCCCAGGCCAGATCGAAGCCGGTCCCGCCGCCGCTCCCTCCGTAGAGCTCCCGCAGGCGCTCCAGGCCGGCCCCGGAGAAGTCGCCCGGCTCCAGATCGGGATCGACCGGGATACCCCAGGCGCCGGAAGGATCGGTGGGGTAGATCTCCTCGGCAGACGATGCCTTCAGGGGGATCAGCTCGTGCCACTGCTCGCCATCCTCGCTGATCAGTACACGCTGCTGACCCTCGGCGAAGCCCCCGAAGACGCCGTCGGCGACGAAGCCGTCGCCGGGCCGGGTGCTGGCGTTCGCCATGTACGCATTGCCGTGGAGGACGAAGTCGAGCCCCCAGGGATTGGCGGGATGGTCGAAGAGCGGCGGATCGAACACCAGATCCAGATGCCCTCCCTCGCCCACCGAGACCAGCTGGCTCGGCGTCCAGGCAGGCTCGAAGGGATTCACCGGTCCGTCCGGGTTCAGGCGGGACGGCTCGCCCAGCGCCGAGCCGGGATCGGTGTAGCCCTGGGCATGCCCCCTGCCTTCCTGGTAGGACGCCACCCTGTCCGCGTAGGGATCGGAGCCGGCACGGGAATCTGCGGAAAAGAGGAGAGAGGACAGGAGCAGCAGCGCAGGAGCGGAGGGAGAGCCGCAAAACCTGCTGGAAGGAGCCATAGAGAAGAACCTGGTGATCCGGAGCCGACGGGAATCCTCAGAATCCGAGAGAGCGGAGCCGGCTCGGCGGCGGCCATTCTCGGCCTCCTCTCTCCCGAGTCAAGCGGCGCTGCTCCGCCATCCCAGGATCGGATCCGGATCCGCAGGACGCCTGAACTCCGTTCCGGCCGCCCTGCGGGCCCGGCAGATCCTCGATCTCGAAGTCAAGTGCGTTAAGGGAAAAAGGCGCGTGGGATCGCCTGGCGCTCCATCCAAGATGTTGTCCTGAGGTCGGCGAACGATCATCATGGAGTCCGGCGCAGATGCAGACCTTCAACGCCATCGATGTCGAAACGGCGAACTCCCGGATCGGCAGCATCTGCCAGATCGGGGTGGTCCAGGTCCGCGACGGGACCATAGAGGACGAGTGGCAGTCCCTGATCGACCCTGAAGACGAGTTCAGCTTCTGGAACACGAAGGTGCACGGAATCACCCTGGCCCAGGTCAAGGACAGCCCCATCCTGCCCCGAATCTGGGATTCCCTGCGCTCCCGGCTTCGGGGAACGGCGCTGATCAGCCACGGGTGGTTCGATCGCGGCGCCTTCGAGAAGGCCCGGATCCGGTACGGACTGGATCCGCTGGAGGTGCAATGGCTGGACAGCTGCCAGCTGGTGCGGCGGACCTGGCCGGAGCGGTACGCGAAGAGGGGCTACGGACTGAAGAACGTCGCCCGGGATCTGGGTATCAGCTTCCGGCACCACGACGCCCTCGAGGATGCCAGGACCGCTAGCCGGATCGTCCTCCACGCCTGCCAGGCAAGCGGGAACAGCATCGAGGACTGGCTGCGGAATGCGCTGCCCAGGGCATCCGCCCTGCCGCGTTCCGGCTCCAGACCCGTCGCTGGCCTGGACGCCTGCAAGGAATCGATGGCCGATGCTCCGGCCGGATCGTCCACTTGCCGGCCGCGCCGGTCGGTGGTGTTCACCGGAAGCCTCGGAATCAGGCGCAAGGAAGCGGCCAGGATGGCGGAGGCCGCAGGCCTCGAGGTACGAAGCGCCCTCTCCCGGAGCACCGACTTCCTGGTGGCGGGAGAGGATCCAGCCGGGCAGCCCAAGAGCTCCAAGCGGCGACAGGCCGAGGCCATGCTGGAGAAGGGATCGGGCCCGAGGATCATTTCCGAGGACGACTTCCTGGAACTGGTCGGCCAAAGCCTGTAGTGGTTTCTGCAGGAATGCCGGACGAGAACCCGCTGCAACCGGATCGCTCCGAGAGGGATTCCGCCGGGCCGGACGGCGGGAGCCGGGTGGCCCTGGTGACCGGCGCCTCCCGGGGCATCGGGCGGGGCGTCGCCCGCGAGCTGGCCGGAGCCGGTTTCGATGTGGCAGTCCACTACGCCTCCAACCGGGAGGCGGCCCGGGAGACCGCCCGGCTCTGCCATGAGCAGGCAGGGCGGAGAGGGTTCTCCATCCGAGCCCCGGAGTTCGGAGCCGACGTGGGCCGCTCCGTGGATCGCTCCCGCCTGGTGGAGGCGGTCCTGCGGTCGCTGGGCCGCATCGACCTTCTGGTCAACAACGCCGGGATCACTTCCCCGGGCCGCTCCGACATCCTGGAGGCCACCGAGGAGGGCTTCGACGAGCTCATGGCGGTCAACCTCAAGGGCCCCTACTTCCTCACCCAGCAGGTGGCGCGGTGGATGATCGGGGATCGCGAGCGCAATCCGCGGCGACGGCCGATGATCGTGAACATCGGCTCGGTCAGCGGATACGCGGCTTCGGTCAACCGGGGCGACTACTGCATGTCGAAGGCGGCGATGGGAATGATGACCCGCCTGTGGGCGGCCCGGCTCGCCGAGCACCGCATCGCGGTCCACGAGATACGGCCCGGGATCATCCGCACCGACATGACCGTCCCGGTCCGGGAGAAGTACGACCGGAAGCTGGCCGAGGGCCTTCTCCCCATTCCGCGCTGGGGAGAGCCCGGGGATGTCGGGCGGGCGGTGCTCGCCCTGGCCGAGGGAGGTCTCGGCTACAGCACCGGCGAGGTGATCAACGTCGACGGGGGATTCCACATCCGCCGCATCTAGCGTCTTGATTGTGACATGTATTGATAACGGAAGAGCGCGATCATGCGGCAGCTGGCAGAGCGCAACGCCGATCCCGAGCCCTTCGGGTGGATTGACAAGGGCGAAGACATCCTGGCGAAGATCAAGCGCGCAAGGACACGACTCGCAGAACGCCAGGCCACAGGAGCTTAACCAGCTTGAACAGCAATCAAGACACTAGAACAGGAGGATCCAGGCGAGACTTGGAAGCGTCCCTCTGGTTCACGGTGCTCATGGTCCAGGAGTCCTTCGCTCCGGTGGAGGAAGGCTGCCAGGCGCGGCAGGCCAGCGGGATCGGTGGAGAGCCGTTCGATGACAGAATGAAGCGGCCGGCAGCGGCGATGCGGGAGCAGCAGGCCGGAGGCGCCCGGTTCGATGCGGCGATGGACGGGAACCTGGATGCCCTGGGCTTTGCCATTGGAAGACGGGGGATGGCGAAGAGCGGGCAAGCGTCGGGCAGGGCATGACGCTTCGGTTCGCCAGCCTCGAGAAGTCGCTCGATGCCCTTGCCGCGGTTCTCGCCGCCAGTGGCAACGACGAACGCATGGGGCAGCTGACCGATGTCGAACGTGTCGCCATCCGTGCCGGGGTAGTCCAGCACTTCGAGATCGCCTATGAACTCTGCTGGAAGCTAATCGCCCGTTGGCTCAACGCAAACACGAGTCCGGGCATCGCCGATGGCGTGGCGAGGCGACAGCTCTTCCGCCTCGCTGCCGAGAATCGCCTGATCGGCGATGTCGACAAATGGATGAGGCATCACGAGAGCCGGAACACCACATCCCGCATCTACGATTTCGTCAAGGCCGAGACGGTCTACCGGGCCACGGTGGATTTCGTGCACGACGCCAAGGCGCTGCTTGGCGCCTTGAAGGCCCGGAACGATCGGCCCGGGCGGCCTCGCCCGTCAGGAGCGAGCCGCTTCCATCCCGCCGTCGATATTCGGCCCGGCCATTTGGATATCGTCCTTGGGGCGCTGCGGCGGCATGTTCCGGATCGGGAGGTGCTTGCATTCGGGTCGCGCGCGACCTGGACCTCGAAGGACTGTTCCGATCTCGACCTTGCCATCATGGGCGGGGAGCCTTTGCCGCAAGGCGCAGCCGCGGCCCTGGACGAAGCCCTTGTCGAGTCGGAGCTGCCGTTCAGGGTGGACATCGTGGAGTGGGGTAGGATCGACGAGGGATTTCGCTCAGTCGTGCTTCGCCACGCCGTGTCCGTCCGGTCTCCAGCGCCATGATCTTGTCGCCAGGCGGACGCCATGGCGATCGGTGGAGAGCAGCGGTTCGGAACACGGCTCCCGGACGATCGTTTCAGGCAGCGGGCGCGGGGATTGCGCGGCTTTTTGCATAGCCCGGGGCCTTTCGGACGGCGGTGCCGGCGAGCAGCATGGCGGCTCCTGGCGGTGGCGGCGATGCGCCCCGGAGCTGCTTCCTGGATCGGGAGCGTCCGTCGAGGGACGGGCGGCTGCTAGCGCCCTGGTTCTGATATGCACTGACAAGACAAGAGCTCGATCATGCGGCAGAGCACAACGCCGATCCCGAGCCCTTCAGGTGGATTGCCAAGGGCGAAGATTAAGCGCGCAAGGGCACGACTCGCAGAATGCCAGGCCACAAGAGTTTAGCCAGCTTGAACAGTAATTCAGACACTCAAGACACTAGGACGATGCCGGGATCGAGGAGCACGCTGCCGGAAGGACTCTGGGAGAAGGTCTGGGACGGGGAGAGGATCAGCGCCGACGACGCCAGGGAGCTGTACCGTCTGCCCCTGCCCGCGCTGGGCCGGCTGGCCCACCGGCGGAGGCAGCTGGCCAGGGAGCCCGCCTGGGGGGGAAGAGGCAACCGGATCGCCACCTACATCGTGGACCGCAACATCAACTACACCAACATCTGCAATGTGTACTGCAAGTTCTGCGCCTTCTACCGGACCCTGAAGGACGCCGACGCCTATGTGATCTCCCGGGAGGAGCTGGACCGCAAGATACAGGAGACCCTCGATCTGGGGGGAACCCAGATCCTGATGCAGGGAGGCCACCACCCCGACCTCGGCATGGACTGGTACCTGGATCTGCTGGAGCACATCCGCTCCACCTTCCCCGACATCAACATCCATGCCTTCAGCCCCAGCGAGTTCATCCACTTCCGGGACACCTTCGGCCTCTCCCTCGAGGAGATCCTGGCCCGGTTCCGGGACGCCGGCCTGGGATCCGTCCCCGGTGGCGGAGGCGAGATCCTGGTGGACCGGGTGCGCCGCCGCATCTCCCCGCTCAAGGCGATGAGCGACGACTGGCTGGAGGTGATGGACGTGGCCCACCGGGCGGGGCTGAGCTCCACCGCCACCATGATGTTCGGCCACGTGGAGACCCTGGAGGACCGGATCGAGCACCTGGAGCGGGTTAGGGCCCAGCAGGACGCCACGGGGGGCTTCACCGCCTTCATCGCCTGGACCTTCCAGTCCGAGAACACCCGCCTGAAGGCCGAGCCGGCCGGCGCCTCGGAGTACCTGCGGATGCAGGCCCTCTCCCGCATCCACCTCGACAACATCCCCAACATCCAGAGCTCTTGGGTCACCCAGGGACTGGAGGTCGGCCAGGTCGCCCTTTCCTACGGAGCCAACGACCTGGGGAGCATCATGATCGAGGAGAACGTGGTCAGCCAGGCGGGAACCACCTTCCGCATGACCGTGGAGGACATGAGGCGGCTCATCCGCGACGCGGGCTACCAGCCCTGCCAGAGGGACAACTGGTACCGTCTGCTGGAGGATGGGAAGGAAAGAAGGGAGAAGTCCCTCGCCGGGGCTTGACGCGGGCGTCGCCTCTCCCTACCCTCGCCTGCTCCTGGTGGGGGGTGTAGCTCAATTGGTTAGAGCGCTGCCCTGTCACGGCAGAGGCTGCGGGTTCGAGTCCCGTCACTCCCGCCATTCCTGCCGCTCCTCTCCCTTCCGGCTCCCTCCTCCCGGCTGAAGGCGGGGGATCCCCTCCAGCATCGCCGACTCCGGGAGACGGCTGCCTCGTCGGCCACCCGTCTTCGGCGCTGGATTGGGGGCCGGGAGCCTCTATCCGGCTGGATTGCAGAAAGGCCGGCGCCAGGGAGGCGCCGAGGCGGAGCCCCTCCCCGGAACACTCGAGCCGATGCGCAGCATCGCCCAGCCGATCGGCGCTGCAAGCGGTCCGATGCGGCCGGCAGGCTCCGGAACCGGAACAGAAGGGGGAGGGCACCGACCCCGGGAGGCAGGGCGGCGGGGCCTGCGAAAGCTGTCGATCGCCCCTTCCCGCCCCGCCTTCGGCGGGATCGGGGGTACGCTAGTTCTTCGGCTTCGCCTTGCGGGCGATCCACTCGAAGGCGATCTCGACTTCGTCGCCGGTCTTGATGATCCCTGCGGCCGCCCGGGGAGCGGGAGGTTCGATCCCGAAGTCGGTCATCTTCACGCCGGTCTTCCCCTTGATCAGAAGCTCGCCCGCCTTCGGCTCCTCGACCGTGGCCGGCATGGTCACCTCGACCTTCCTTCCGGCCACCGTCAGATCCCCCTTGGTGTCGTAGAGCAGGGGATCTCCGGGCATGCGCGGCTTCTTGGAAGGAGCCATGCTGGTGAGCACGAAGGTGATGACCGGATGGTCGTCCTCCTTCATCGCGGCGTGCATCACCTTGTCCATCCCGCTGGTGCCGCTCTTGAGCGAGCGGACCCGCATCTGGATCTTCAGCTCGGGCAGGGCGGGCAGGGCGGGAACCTCGGCCGCCTGCGGATCGGACGGGAACTCGCCCTCCATCTTCATGGAGCCGAGTATGGCGCGGCAGGCCACCTCCCAGTCGTGGACCGAGGAGGTGCCCGCGATCTTGATGCTGCTGCCGTAGGCCCCCCGGTACACCACCGTTTCGCCCCGCAGCGGCTGGGACAGGAGAAGCAGGCAGACCAGGGACGGGATCAGGACTCTCATACCACTCATCGAAACCCTCCGAGGCTAGCGCCCTCCGGCTCGGCCGATCCAGAACAATGCCCGTCAGGCCGCCCCAGGAGCCGGGCTGGGATGCTCGGGAATCCCCGGGCGGAATCCGGCAGCGCTCCCTGCCGGGGAACGGGAAAAGCTACAGGCGGGGAAGCGGGAGGCGGCTCCCCCGCCCCCCCCGGGCGGGCGGGGCTCCTAACCGATCTCGAACCACCTGTCCTCGAAGGCCAGGGAGGAGCCTGCCGAGACCGCCTCGTTGACCTTGAGGGCGACCACCGTCGCTTCGTGGCCCGCCCGGACGTCGGCGGCCGCCAGCTTGGACTCGCCGAGATCGGCCAGGTACTCTCCCAGCATCCCGGGATCGTCCTCTCCAAAGCTG
The DNA here is from genome assembly GCA_965221075.1 of Limisphaerales bacterium. Lineage (GTDB taxonomy): Bacteria > Verrucomicrobiota > Verrucomicrobiia > Limisphaerales > AAA164-E04 > UBA2970. Next base: position 442,550 of record OZ244865.1, on the reverse strand, counting down.
AAGATGAAGTCCTCCACGCCCGCCTGGTGCACGTGGACGTTGTGCACGAAGGCCTCGAGGGCCCGGTGGAGCGGGGTGTCGACGTACTCTCCGGCCTCGCCCTGGTCCAGGCCGCCGCCGGTGACCGTGTCCAGCTTGGTGGCGTCGGCCGAGAGGGCCACCCCGATCTCCTTGTGGAAGGTCTCCTTCAGGGCGTAAACCTCCCATCCCAGGAGAGGCGCGTCGGCCTCTCGGAACATCCAGGCCCTCTCCCCCCTGACCATCAGCGCGGCCGACGATCCGTAGTAGATCTCGTACTCCCCGTCGAAGGAGTTGGCCAGGGTGGCGCCGTAGGAGAGCCGCACGCCTCCGGGATACTCGACCATGGCCTGGACCGTGTCCGGGATCTCCCTTCCGTCGTCCCACTCGATCAGGGAGCCGTACCCCTGCACTCCCACCGGCCGCTGGCGGAAGAAGCGGCTGACCGAATCGAGCTGGTGGATGCCGATCTCCCCCGCCAGCCCGGCGGAGAGGCCCTTGTCCAGGCGCCAGTTGATCTCCCGCTCCCGCTGGCTGGTCGGGGCGCTCCGGCGCCAGCTGGTCTTCCGGTGCCACTGGGCCCGGGCCTGGATGGTGCGCCCCCATGCTCCAGTGCGGATGAAGTCGAGCAGGAAGTCCCTCTGGGGATCGGAGCGGTTCTGGAGCCCCGCCTGGAAGTAGAGCCGGGGATGGCGCAGGACCATTCGTGCGATCTCGCTCGCCTCCTCCAGGGTGTGGGCCAGGGGCGCTTCGCAGTAGACGTGCTTCCCGGCGGCCAGGGCGTCCCGGACCACGGCCGCGTGCTGGTGGGTGGGGGTGGCGACGATCACCGCCTGGACCTTCTCGTCCTCCAGCAGGTCCTGGTAGCGCTCGTACTGCGCCGCCTGGGGCTCGGCGCGCCCGGCCCGGCGCAGGAACGCGCCGTAGGTGTCGCACAGGGCGGCCACCGGGGCGTTGGGAAGGAGGGCGAGGGCGCCGAGGATGTCCCGTCCGTAGTAGCCGCAGCCGATCAGGCCGATCGGCACCGGCGGCCCCGCGGCACCGGCATCCTGGGCCCGGACCTCCGGCTGGCCGGCTGCCCCCAGGAGGGCGACCATCGATCCCAGGGAGCCGCCCTTGAGGAAGTCGCGGCGGTTGAACGCCTTGGAGATTTCGACCTGTTCCATGCTGCTTTCCGGCCGCGCCGTCAGTCGAGGACGAGGATCCGGAGGTTGCGGAAGGCCACCGCCCCGTGATCCCCCTGTAGCAGGATCGGGCCGGGCGCATCCATGTCGCCGTCGAGCTCCCCTCCGGTGGGGCGGTCCACCTTCACCGAGTCGTGGATCCGGGCCCCGTTGAGGTGGACCGTCACCCGATCCCCCCGGATGGCGGCCTCCGCCTCCTGCCACTGCCCGGCCTTGCGGGAGACCGGCAGGTCCGCCTCCTTGAGGCTGTAGATGGCCCCGTTGCCTCCCTTGTCGCGCCCGCCGCCCTCGAGGATCTGCACCTCGTGGCGTCCCCGGAGGTAGAGGCCGCTGTTGCCGCCCTCGGGCACCTGGTACTCGTAGCGGACGACGAAGTCCCGGTAGGCGGCCTCGGTCACCAGATCGGTTCCGCTCTCGCCCTCCGCGGGGACGTTGACCAGCATGCCGTTCTGGGCGCTCCAGCTGGCGCTTCCCCCGGGGTGCCGGAGCTTCCAGCCGTCCAGATCCAAGCCGTTGAAGAGCGGGACGAATCCCTCCTCCTTCTCCTCGTCGGAGACCTGGTAGCGCAGATCGGCGGGCTCGGAGCCGCCCGGAGCCCGTCCCAGGCTCCACAGGATCCCTCCCAGGATGTGCTTCTGGTACTCGTCGCTGGTCCAGACGTCCTCGCGGTGGCCCAGCGAGGTGTAGAAGACCCTGCCGTCTCCGTAGGTCCGGCACCAGGCGATGGGATAGTCCCCCGGGATCTTCGAGTTGGGGTGGTGGTGGAGCGTGACCAGCCCTCTGACCCGCTCGCGGTGGAAGCTCTTCATCAGGTAGATCTCGTCGAAGACGGAGAAGCGCTGGCCGTAGTGGGCGCAGGCGGCGTGTCCGGGATCCTCGTTGACCGCATCGACCTCGACCTGGGGCCCGTGCCCCCGGAACTCCCCGCCCAGCATCTCGATGTAGGGCCTGTACTGGTGGAAGGTGTCCGAGGCCGAGTGCATCCCCACGAAGGCGTTTCCGGCCTTGATCCACTCCATGAAGGCGTCCCGGTCGGCCACGGGCAGCTCGCCGGTGGTGTTGGCGAAGATCGCTCCGTCGTAGCGCCCGAGGGCCTCGGGGGTGGTCTTGGCCGCAAGCTCCCCGTCGTCGCGGGCGAAGTCCACGGTGAAGCCCCCGTGGCGCCGGGCCAGCCCCTCGATCACCGCCTCGGCCACCGGAATGGAGCTGTGCCGGAATCCCTTGGTGACGGTCACCACCAGCAGGCGGTCGGGGGAGTCCTGGGCACCGAGGGGGAGGATCGGGACCAGGCCGAGCAGGACAGGGACGATCCAGAACGGTTTCACTTGCATCCGGGAGGGGGAGAATCGGGGGGAAACGGCCTGGGGGCGATGCAACACGCCGGACAAGCGCCGGTCAAGATCCAATCCCCGTGCGCTCCCTCCCGTAATCCCTCCGGTCCGTTCCCCTGCCCGCACCGCCAGAAAGGGAGGAGCAAGGGGGAGAGGCACGGCTTCCGGCCTGGAAGGCGCGCGGAGGCTCCCTCCATGGCAGCGGTGCCGGCTACCCACCTCCCGCCTCCCCCTGCTATCCTGGGGGAGTGATCCTGGTGGCCGGCGAATCCCTGATCGACATGATCCCCCTGGGGAGCGATCCCCGGGACGGGTTCCGTCCGGCGCCCGGAGGATCGCCGGCCAACGTGGCGGTGGCGCTGGGGCGGCTGGGCGTCCCGGCGGGATTCCTCTGCCCCCTCTCCCGGGATCCCCTGGGACGCATGCAGGAGCGGCGGCTGGAGGAGGCGGGCGTCGACCTGGGCCTCTGCCCCCGCCACCAGGGCCTGGCCACCCTGGGCTTCGTCTCCGGAACCGAGCCCCCCGAGTACGCCTTCTACACCGGAGGGACCGCGGGAAACGCGCTGGCCCCGGAGCACGTCCCCCGCTCCCTGCCTCCGGAGATCCAGGCCGTCCACACCGGCTCCCTGGCCCTGGCGTCCGAGCCCTCCGCCACGGCCCTGGAGCTGCTCTTCGAGCGGAGCGGCTCCTGCTTCCTCTCCCTGGATCCCAACATCCGGACCTTCCTCGTCCGCCAGGAGGCCGCCTACCGCGCCCGTCTTGACCGGATGATGGCCCGGGCCCACCTCGTCCGGGCCAGCCTGGAGGATATCGGCTGGATCGCCCCCGGGGCGTCCCCCCGCGAGTTCGCGTCCGCCTGGCTGGAGCGCGGCCCCTCCCTGGTGGTGGTGACCCTGGGAAGCGGCGGGGCCCTGGCGGCCGGCCCCCAGGGCGTTGCGCGGGCCGAGGGAGCCCCGGCCCCGGAGGGAGGCGACACCGTGGGGGCGGGAGACGCCTTCCAGGCCGCCCTGCTGGTCTGCCTCCGCCATGGCGGCCATCTGGAAGGCCGCCGCCTGGCCCGCCTCGCGCGGCCCCGGCTGGCCGAGGCTCTGGCGCATGCCTGCGAGGCTGCCGCCATCAACTGCTCCCGGCGGGGCTGCGACCCGCCCTGGCTCCACGAGCTCCCCCGGCCCCGGAAGGGCTGAGGGCCGGGGAAGTCATTCCCGGAGGCGCACCGGCCGATCGTCGCGGTTGCGGATCAGATCCAGGATCTGCTCCTCTTCCAGCGGGCGCCCCGAGGGCGGATCGGCCCGGCTCTCCTCCCACAGCTCCAGGGCCCGCTGCACGGCCCGGGCCCGCTCCTCGGGCGGAGCCACGAAATCGGCGGAGAACTCCTCGAAGCCGGGGAGCCGGCGCAGGGATCTGCCCGCGATGTAGCGCACCGCGGCGTAGGGATCGTCCAGGGCCCGGGCCAGCAGGCCGGCCTGCCAGCGGTCGCCCGAGGCCTGGCGGGACCGGCTCCAGCCCAGGGTCCAGGCGGCCAGGGCCCTCTGCGCCGCGTCGCCGGAGAGCAGCGCCGAGGGAACGGCCGCGATGGTCCTGTCCTGCTCCTCCAGCGGGGGGATCTCATGGCCGAACCACCGGGCCAGATGGCCGGCCGTCCATTCCAGGGTGCGGTCGGCGTGGCAGAGGTTGCAGGCGTTGGGGCGTCCGGTGGCCTTCTCCACGGCCACCGAGGGGCTGTCGATCTCGTGGCTGCGGATGGCCTTGAGGATCCCGTAGGAGGTGTGCGGCATGTGGCAGTCGTAGCAGAGGCTTCCCGGCGAGCCGGGGGCGTGGCGCGAGTGGTCCTGCTGGTAGCCCTGGTGGCACTGGACGCAGGCCTGGTTCCCCCGCCGGGAGGGGCGCAGCTGGTCGTCGGGATCGCTGCGGTGCATCGAGTGGCAGGAGAGGCAGGACATGCCGCCCTCGAGATGGCAGGCGCTCTCCAGCAGCCCGTTGTACTCGCGCCCGGCCACCCGGATCATCCCGTCGGGCCAGAAGAAGTCCTCCAGCAGCCCGGGATTGCTCTCCAGCGCCGGTGCGAGCCACGGCTGCTCCGCCTTCCCGGCGGCCCGGATCACCGGCGTGGTCTCCTCCAGGTCGTCTCCGGGCCGGTAGCGGAAGCCGTGCTGCTCCCATCCCCCGGAGCCGTCGAACCACTTCATCGAGTGGCACTGGCCGCACACCTGGGACGAGGCCCGTGGAGGCAGATCGGCCGGCTGGACGATCGGATCGGCCAGCGGGTCCCCCCCCTGCCGACGCAGTTCGGCATGGGCGGCGGCGGGGCCGTGGCAGGCCTCGCAGGAGATCCCCAGCTCGGCCGCCTCGGTCCGGAACACTCCGGCGTCCGGATCCGGTCCGGGGATCCCTCCGGTGACGTGGCAGCGGAGGCAGTTCATGTTCCAGAACTCGAAGCCCGGCTCGCTCCGGGGATCCCGGATGAAGGTGTCGTGGCGGGGAACCCAGCGCCGATCCTCGATCAGCCAGGTGAAGGGGAATCCCACCTGGAGGTTCCCCCGCCCGGCGGGCATCCAGAAGACCTGCATGTGGTGCGACCCGGTCACCAGGGTCAGGGGCTGGCGGACGGCGCCGGGCCCCTTCCCGATGACGACCGAGTAGCCGTCCTCCCGGCTGAGGCGGAAGGGCTCACCCCGGTGCTCCAGGACCACGCCGTCGAAGTCGGCCTGCACCGAGTCCTTGTCCACCACCTGGGTCATGGTGCGGTGGTAGGAGCGGCGCCAGCTCGCGTGCTCCCGGGGGTGGCACTCCCGGCACTGGGCCGACCCGACGTAGCCCTCGGGACCTCCCCGCAGGGGAAGGACCGAGGCGGGTACGGCCGGAGCCTCGGGAGGCTCCGGGCCGGGAAGGAGGAGGACGGCCAGCACGGCCGCCAGCAGAATGGCGGCCGCCCAGGGGGCGATCTGCCTGGGTCTCATGGAACCGGTTCGGGCTGTCCCCCATGGTACACCTCCCCCGCCGCCGGTTCAAATCCCGGGCGGAGTCCGTCCCGATCCCCCAAGCGCCGCCCTGCCCCTCGGCCGAGCCGCGGGCTGCCGGCCCACGCCCCGGAGGATTGCCTCCGCCATGAAGGCGGGCCCCGGCTTTCCGGAAAGGCGTTCCGGGATTGGTTTTGAAATGGGGCTGGGACTGGCTACCATCCCCTCCGATCACCGGTACGAGATCCGGGGATGTTCCATTCGGATGACCTCTGAAGAGCTAGCCTGGTTTTTTTGGATCATACTGATCAGCCTCGCGTTCGGGACCCTCAACGCGGTGATCGCCTACAGCAAGGGCCGCAGCCCTCTGGCGCATTTCCTGATCGGATTCATCTTCGATTGCATCGGCACTGTCCTCATCCTCTGCCTCTCGAACCTCAACGAGGAGAAGGCTAGGCTAGTCAAGCAGGAGGGCCAGAACCGCATGCTGCGGGAGCAGCTGCGGCAGGAGCAGATGAAGCTGGAGGCACTGCGGCAGCACACCACCTCCCGCCTGGACACCCACGACAAGGCGCTGGGGATCGAGACCCGCAGCTCCACTCCGCTGCTGGGCGGCGCCGAAGGATTGCAGGAAGGCGTAGGGGGCTTCCTGCCCAGGGAAGCGGATCATCAGCCCAAGGAATGGTACTACATGGAGGGCAATGAGACCCGGGGACCCTTCTCCCTCATCCAGTTGAAGGAGATGCGGCGGCTGGACCAGATCGGCGATGGGACCCTGGTGTTCCATTCGCGCTGGACGGAATGGAAGCTGTTCCACCAGACCGCCGAGCTCCAGGGCTAGGAGGCGCGGATGAACGGCCAGCGCAAGTGGGTGGGCACCTTCGTCCTGGACGGGATGCTCCAGGGAAGGATCCCCGGGGGCGGCGGATTCGAGGAGGGAGTGGAGAAGTGGATCGCCCTGCAGAAGGCCAAGGGGCTCCACTACGAGTACGCGACCGACGGCAACCTCTTCAGCCTGCTGCCCTCGGGGGATCCCGGACGCTCCGCCGTCTTCGCCCCGGAAGGCGTTTCCGCCTACCTGGAATCCTCCTACCAGCAGCTTCTGGAGGGGATACCCGCCTCCGAGCGCATGGCACTCTTCTCCACCCTTCGCAGCGTGGAGTACATCGAAGGCAGCGAGATCCAGACCGTCTACGTGCTGGAGCAGCCGGGCGCTCTCCGGGCCCGCCAGCGGACCGTCGATGCCCGGACGGCGACTCCCCCTCCCCAGCCGACACCCGGAAGCAAGCTCAAGCTGGGCCTGATCGGGGCGGGGCTGGCCGCCCTTCTCATCCTAGCCACCAGCTACTTCGTCGACCTGAAGAAGCTGATCCCCTCGCTGTACGGAGGAAGGATATGGAACACAGAGGAGATCACCCTGGACGCGGAGGCGTTCCGGAGCGTCCTTGTGGTCGAGAAGATCGTCCACCGATCCCGCAGCCGTGCGCTGGAAGTCGAGATCTCCCCGCCCGCCGGGGAGGCGGTGGGCGAGGGAGACCCGCAGGAGCCCGGCTGGATGGAGGATCTGGTCCGATCGTCGATCCGGAGGAAGTGCATCGCCTGCCTCTTCTACGACGAGGAGGGAAGACTGCTGCACCGGGTCGAGATCCCCATCGAGATCCAGTTCGAGGGGGAACCGCTCCGGGACTCGTTCTTGATCCCCCTTCCCTACCGGCAGAGCTTCCACAGCATGGAGCTGTGGCCCTCCTGAGCCGTCCGGACTCAGGGAGGCGAAAGAGGCAGCGGGGAGAGGTTCCGCAGCAGGAAGAAGGCGAGCAGCAGCAGGACCAGGCCCCAGTGGAAGCCCTTTCCGCGGAGCAGCGGCAGGCCCTCCCAGCCCAGCGCTCTCCGGGCCAGGGGGAGCAGCATGAAGTAGAGGGCCAGGGCACCCAGGGGCAGGGCGAGGGCGTTGAGCGCCAGGGACTCCCCCAGGTCCCCCCCCAGGGCGGCAGATAGGGAGCGCAGGCCCCCGCAGCCGGGACAGCTCCACCCCGACAGGGCCAGGAAGGGACAGCCGGGCCCCAGCAGGATCCTCAGTCCCAGCAAGAGAGGAATCAGGACCAGCCATAGCCACCTGAACGGCACGCTCCCCATCCTTGGGCTTCTCCCCTTCCAGTCAAGCCATGGGCTTCGCCGACAGATGGGGAAGCCCTCCCGGCCCTTCCTGTCGAGACGTGGATGCCGGGAGACGGCCGTCCCGTGCCTGCGTTTCCGCCCGGCAAATCCTTCTTGTCTGCTTGCACCGACGGGCCTGGATCGCTCCTCGGGCTGGTCCCGCATGGTTCGATCCGATCCGGGGCCGCCGCCCATCCCGCGCGCTGGATTCGGGGCCAGAATGGAGGACGCCGGCAGGCCATGGCAGCGCATTCCCATGCCAGGCAGCCGCCGCTTCAACCAGCAGAAGCTGTCCGTGCCCGTCAAGCCGGCGGCATCCGACCGAGTCCGAATCTCGCCAGGAACGTTCCGGAAAAAAAACTCCGGGATGATCGGTGAAAGGGACAACGAAGTCGGGACATCTTCGGCCATCGCCATCAGCCGACCTCGAGCCTACAGGCGCCGCAGGCGGCCCGAATCCGCCTGCCTTGCCCATCGGCGAGCGGAAACCGGCGTCCGGAGCCAAGCGCGTACCGATACCGATGGCGGCGCAGCCGCCTAGGAGTCTGTCGGAAAACGGGATCGCGTTCCTGAACAACTCATCTGCAGGGTGCTTGCCGATCGGCAAGCATGCTCTCGAGGTTCTTCAGGCGACTCGATCTACGGGATAGTCGCGCTGGTTTGCGGAATAGGGTGCTGGATCGGCCCCTCACAGGAAGCGCCTGCCCCCGTGAGAGAGGGGATCCCGGTCCCTCCCCCTCATGCTGCGCTGGTCAGCGAATGCATCCGCTTCAGATTCCAAGCCAGGCTCACCAGGGTCCACTCTCCTTGGACAGATTGCTTGCCTCGCAGGTGGAACCGTCGGAAGCCGAGCGCCTCCTTGATGTTGCTGAACACCGTTTCCACCGTGCACTTCCGCTTCGAGTACACTGCCTTGCCTTCCGGAGTCTTGAGCCGGTGACGTGCCCGTTCCGCCCCACTGGCGTTCCCGGGACATTCCGGCGGCTGTTCCAGCCGATTCTCCAGTGGCTCGTGATGCCTCTCCCGCCTCTGGGCGATATAGGGCACGATGCCCTCCTCCTCGCACAGATCGATGTTGGCGGCACTGTGATAGCCGGCATAGGCCAGCAACGCTTCAGGTTTCCCTAGCTCCGCTTCCGGCTTCTTGAGAGCCTCCAGCGCCGGCTTCACCTGCTGCTTGTCGTTGCCTGCTTCCGTGATGTGCGAAGCGACGATCAGATGGCTTTCGGCATCTACCACCGCCTGGGCATTGCAGCACTGCTAGAAGCCGTTGCTGGGCTTCATGATCCGGGACTCGGGATCGGTCAGGTTCACCTGATCCTTCGCCCGTGGCTCCGGCGGCGGCTCCTCGGCCGGCTCTTCGCTCCTCTCCTCCTTCCCATGGGCTAGCAGATCCCCGGATTGAAGCCGAGCGGGCTCCTTGACTAGCTCCCCGCATCCCTCTTCCTTCAGCCTTGAGGGGGGCTCGGCTCGAGACTCGCCTGCGGCTTGCGTTCGGACTGCTCACGCTCATGGCGCTGGGCCGTACGGTCTCGAATCGCCTGCTTCGCTTCCCGCAGCGCCTTCAAGCGATCCTCCCTGCGCTCGATCTCGGCGGGCACGTCCAGCTCGCAGGTATCCTCGGCATCCGCATTGTCCGCCATCTCCATCAGCTTGGCGATCTCTTCCCTGAGCTGCTATTACAGCCGCTCGGCGTACTCCCTGCTCAAGGCCTTGTGCTTGCTGGCATTGGACTGGATCTTCGTCCCATCCAGGCTCACCTTGCCCATGGGCACAAAGCCCACCTCCTTGGCCAGCATCATGATCTGGAGAAAGAGCCCCTCCAGTTCCCCCAGGAACCGCTTGCGGAATGCCGAGATGGTGTCGTGGTCGGGATGCTCGTTCCGGGACACGAAGCGGTAGTCCAGCGTGCCGTAGGTCGCCCGCTCCAGCTGCCGGCTGGAGAAAACCCCCTTCGCATAGCCGTAGAAGAGCAGCCCCAGAAGCATCTCCGGGTGGTAGGCCTTCCTGCCGCTGGGAGAGTAGGCCGAGAGAATCGGGGTCAGATCCAGTTCCCCAACCACATCGACAACGAAGCGGGCCAGATGATTGGGAGGAAGCCATTCCTGCACCGAGGGAGGGAGCAGGTAGAGCTGGGATTTGTCGATCGGACGGAAGATGTTGCCCATGCTCGCGGACTGCAAACCGGCGGACCAGCGCGTCTACCAGGAACCTGCCTCGCGCACTGCTGGCGCGATAGGATTATCTTGCTCGAAGAGTGAAAACTGCCTGTTCTCCTTCGGCTTGCCCAAATCCGACAGGCTCCTAGCGATTGCAATCAAGCATGATAAAAGGCATCGCATTGAATTGTTGAAATATCTCAGAATATATAGTCGTAATAGAAACGCGCCGCAACACCGAATTCCACCGGAACCCAGCACTCAGGACTAGTTGTTAATGCAAAAACCAGATAAACAGGGTAATGATTCGACTCTGTTTTGTCTGGACTCAGATAATGCTCGCCAATATCAACATGCAATTTAACCATTGCGTACAACTTGGGAGTAGATATATTCCCTTGCCCATCTGGCGGAGATAGTCTCAAATCTGACCTGATACTTTCGAACCCCAGGTGCTTGCCGCTAGATGATGCCTTGCTCATGGGAATGGGCGAATCGCTAATTATCACCCAACTTTGCTCTGGAGAATATCCTTTCCAGCAGTCATAGCACCAACGGCCATTAGTACCCTGGCTTTCGGCGAAAAGAGCGGTCGACTTCGCTGTTTCGAACATATACTCCCAAAAGTCTTGTCCAACAATTGAATCTGGTTCTAATCCCAAAAGATTCAAATGTTCGTTCAATTCCTCTCTTACAAAACCCACATTAACCCCCGATCCACAGGGCATTCGGAATTCGATATATCTCTCGAAGTCGAAGGAGCTGAATATATGCAGTGCGTTAAATATCTGTTCCTTCAATCCTCTAGTATTATGAGAATCTATATAATGCAGATTTTCTGCCCCTTCCACCAAAGCATTCACCGACTCCTTCAAGTCGGAATGATTAGCCAGAGAAACATACGTCTGCATTTCCCAATCCTCCCTTATTTGATTCAACTCCCTGACATTCCCCGGGACATGCCGCGCGGAACGAAACGGATTATAATAAAGAATCAGGAACACAATGATCCCAACGCTTCCCCAAAGGATATAATGGCGGTACCTGGCAATAATCATGACGCTCGATTGCTTATCTCCCTCGAAGAGAGAAAACTGCCTGTTCTCCTGCAGATTGACCGAAATCCGACAGATTCCTAGCGAAAAGGCCAAGACTTGCTAGCAGTTGAACCTCCTCCCCATGGGTCTTCGTCAATTGAAATCAATCGGACATTCAGATTGTTCATGCCAAGGCTAAGCAAAGTACTTGATTGTGCGGAAAACATTAAAGCATATCCCGTTGGATCCGAACTCGGAGGCCCTAGGAAAAGCCGGACTGGTTGGGGATGATATCCTTTCAGATCCAGTACGATTTGCGAGGAACTTGGTATCGATTCCAAGTCGAGTCCCATTGATTCCATGGTGAGATTGACAGGCGTTGTCCCCAAGTCGTTTCCATCAAGAAGCACTGAAGCTCCCGGAGGATTCGATTCAACAACAATTGAAGAATCGGTGTTCTCATTGCATCCTACAACCAGGCAAACCAGCAGCAATAAAGCAGCTCGCAAGCAAGAGAAAGAATATTTCATGTCGACAAGAAAAAATCAATCAGCGCCAAAAAATGACTGTCATTCTGGAATCGGCAAGCAATCAAAACTCAAGCTGCATGCGTAAATTCAGCAAATACTCTTCAGAATCCATGATATTTATAACTAAAAAGAAACTGCTTTGACATTAAGCAACAAGCGCTTCTGCGTCTTGATTGCTCAATGCTGCCAGCTGCTGCGCCGCTTGCATAAGTCCCGAGCCCAATTATATAATACAACGCGTGTGCCAGGATATGAAGTGCTTCGCATCGACGCCGGTCAATTATGCCACTCAATAAAAAAACATGTCCTGATTCCCGGCTTCTTCAAGCGTTAACCCGTATGGAAGCCATTCGCCATGGACCGGATCAAGATAATAAGCAATGTTTGCCGGCATACAAGCTTCGTCCTTCTTGCGAACAATTATTGAGACAAACACAGCATGCTTAAGCTTTCCTTCGTTAATTAGGCTTTCGCAGGGAGGTAAATACGTGAAAAAAGAGCCAAATGACATCAATGAGGAAAAGTTATCGGCTGTATACTGGATTAGCGACGGAAGTTCGAACTCTACATTGTGAAAAACAATCTTTATATCGTTCTAACTAGCTGCAGAACTACCTCTCCAAATCGCTTCAGGGCTGGATCCTCCTTCATGGTGGTGGTCAGTGTTCCGGCAAGCGCCCTCTGGCGGATCTCCTCGGGCAGAAGTTCGACGATTTCCGGGTTCCCGTACCGGGGAAGGCTCATCCAATCGAACTTGTAGGAATCGATCCGCCAGTCATCCCCCAGCCTTTTGGCAAATCCGATTCTCAAGTCGATCTTTCCCCCGGGATCCAGGCCCAGTTCCGTCAGCATCGCGGCTGGAAGGGAGAGTTCCACTTCTATGTCGGATCCGGTTGCGCCGTCCCCAAAGATACTGCTCGTACCGCCTTCGCCTCTCCCGAATCTCCTGATTTGTCTGAACCGGATCTCCTCGACTTGGAAAAGTCCCCCGTTCCGGGGAAGATCGAACATCGACGCCATGTCCAAGACTACCTGCGCTTGTGAGCGGAAGTAATCGGCAACAGTCTCGATGTAGGAGACGATCTTTTCATCCGTCGAGAAGTCGGCTGAATCTCCATTCGACTCCTTTTCCCTAGCCAAGTATTCTTCCCCCAAGTCCTCCAATTCGCTGAGTCTCCTCTGCGTGTTCTGCACGAGCAGCCGAAAGTACTCAAGCTCGTCCTGCCGGGAGACATTGGCCGAGGAAAGGAAGCCGGAGACATTCTGCCAGGCCAGAAGCTGCCGGATTCTCTCGCCCAGCAGTCCGAGGGCGGGATCGTCCTTCAGGAGGATCGGGCGATCGCTTGAAGCCAGATCCCGGATGTTTCCGGGCAGAGCCCATCGCAGAGGCTTCGCTTCCAGCAAGGATGGAAACTCCTCCCATCGGATTCCTCCGGCTCCAGCTCTGGAATAATTCAAGCCCTCGATGAACCATCCCCGGCTGGTGCGCACTGCATAATCAACCCACAGCACGCAGTCACCACGGTATTTCTCCCCCAGCTTCCCGATCGCTTCGGGGCCGAGGGACAGACGCACCTCTACATGCGAGACTTCCATGCTGTATTCGGCGGTGGTGGCGTTTCTGGACCTTGCCTTAGGGTAAGGCGGCTCCGGATGGGCACGGATCCCCTCCAGGCGGAAAGAGCCGCCCGCCTTCGGGAGTCCCAGCGGGGATACCAGTTCCAGAACGCCTTCCAGATCCGCGCGGAGCTGCTCGTGCTTCTGCGGATGGAACTTCTCGATGGCTTCCTCGAAGCCCTCCGGGAGCTCTTCGCCGTCTCCCCACAAGGCCTTAGTGTCCTCCAGGCTCAGGGTGTGGATCGACATGAACGAGGCGAGATCCCCGTCCGAAAGGAAGCGTGCGATGGCGGCGCCCAGCCGCTCCAGGGCGGGATCCTCCTCCGGGGAGAAAGGCAGATTCCGGTAGGCCAGCTTCCGGACCTCCCAGGGCAGCCGGTCCAGCGGGGCTTCCTCCGGCGCCTTCTGGGCTACGGAAGGAGGCGCGAAGAGCAGGGAGAGGAGGATGCAGGATCCGGCTGGCTTCAGAAGGAACCGGAGGAGCTCGTGTCTTTTCATAGCGAAAGATGCCGGAACGGGAGGAGGCCGGCTAGACGCCATCGCGGGACGGGTAGCCGAGCGCCCGGACCGAGCGCCTGACCACTTCGAGGAACTCCCGCCGGTGGCCGTGGGGGTCCATGCCCAGGCCCTGCTGGGCCAGCTCCATCACTCCGTAGGGATGGAGGATCCGGTGGGCCGGATCGGGGGAGAAGAGCAGGCCGCAGGCCGCCACCGCGGCGCAGAACCTGAAGTCGCTGGAGGACTCCCACCAGGAGAGCCCGTGGTCGGCCACCGGATAGCTCTCCTGGAGCAGGGACTCCCCTCCGGGCTCCCGGTAGTTGACGTCCAGGGAGAGAAGCGGCTCTCCCTCCCCGCTGGCGGGCTTCGGGTAGGGGACGAACTCGAAGAGCAGAGTCGCCTCCTGTCCGGCCCTCAGGTCCTGGCCGGAGGGAGGGGAGACCGGCTTTCCCCGGTAGAGGCGGGCGACCTCGCGGTGCCCCACCAGGCGCCAGCCCCGCACCTGGCGGGAATCGAAGCGGAGCTGCAGGTGGATGTCCTCGGCCACCACCGGATGGGCGCGCTCGAGGATCTCGCTCCAGAAATGGTTCGCCTGGGGCACGCTGCCCACCGCCCGGACCAGCGCCCCCGAAGGAAGCCCCAGGACGAGGGGATCGGTGGTCCCCCTGCGATCCAGGTAGAGCACGCTGGCGAAGGCGCCCGGGACGGGCTCCTCCAGCAGGGCCTCCACCCGGGACAGGCGCTGCCGGGCCTGCTCCGATCCGGCCTGTCCGGCCACTATCACCAGCTCGGTGCGGACTTCCGGATTCCGGCCCAGATCGAGCCTGCGCCCCAGCTCCTCCAGGCCGGCCGGAGGCCCCGGAGGCAGGGAGGCGAGCGAGTCGAGAACGCCCAGGGCGGTCTGTCCCGGCTCGATGCGGATCGCAGGATTCTCCCCGGCAGCGTCGCCCAGCACCAGCAGCTGGTCCCCTTCGTCCAGCCGGCTGCGCAGCGCGGTGATCGCCCCGATGAGCATCGCGGTGCGGCTGCGGCCGTACGTCTGGATCTCGCCGCTGTCCAGCAGCAGGACGATGCGCACGGGAAGCCCGGCCGAGGGGGAGGCTCCCCGCAGCCCCACCCGGAGCAGCCGCGACCGGGGGTTCCAGGGATTGCCCGCCACCTCGGCGTGCACCGAGACCGGACGCCCCTCCCCGGGAGGCGAGTAGTCGTAGGGGAAGTAGTTGATCAGCTCCTCCACCCGCACCGACGCGGGATCGGGAGCGGCCCCCTGGAGCAGGGAGCGGCGCAGCCGGCGGTAGCCCTGGTCACCGGCCTGCAGGTAGCAGTTGGCGAGCAGATCCTCGGTGGCGGTCACGTAGTCGTGGCTCTGCATGGGCACATCGGATCGGGACCAGCACAGCAGGCCGTAGGCGGGAGGCTCGTACGCGCCGGACTGCTCCAAAACCTGGTCGAGCTGGGGAGCGTCGCGGATCACGCGGGGGACCGAGACCAGCCGATGCGAGTCCGGATCGCCGGAGGATTCCAGCGCCCCCCCGAAGCGGTGGCTGTGGGGCAGCAGCAGGGCCGCCAGAGTCGCGCAGAGCAGCAGCAGGGCCGCCAGCTTGCAGAGGACCCCGCCGGTCAGGAGCGATCGCAGGGAGCGGACCCGGGCCTGGGCGGCCAGGGCCCGGTCCAGGCGCACCATCTGCGAGGGCTTGAGCCGGTAGCCCGAAGGGGCGCTCAGGTTCTCCCCGAGAAGATCGGCCGCCTCGCTCAGCTCCGCCAGATGGCGGCGGGCCTGGGGCGAGCGGGCCAGCTCGCCCTCCAGCTCCAGCCGATCCTCCCGGTCCAGCTCATTCAGTATGTATGCGGTCCAGCGTGGATCGCCGGGATCTGTTGTCATGCTCCAGTATCGGACGGGCGCGTTCACGCGCCGAAAGCCGCTTGCGGATCCTCTGCAGCGCCGAATGCAGGATGAAGCCCACGTTGCCGGAGGAGAGGCCCATCACCTCCCCGATCTCCCGGTAGCTCATCCCCTGCTCGAACTTCAGCCGCACCACCTCCTGGTCCCGCGGCTTCAGCTCCGCCACGAAGCCCTGGACCCAGTCCAGAAGATCCTCCCGGGAGCAGGATTCGGCCGGGGTCTCCTGGCGGGGATCGGGGGTCCAGCAGCCCAGATCCTCCACCGGCTGCATCCGCCGGTCCTTCTTGACGACGTCCAGGGCCCGGTTGCGGCAGACGGTGAACAGCCAGGACCCCACCCGCTTCTCCACCTTGGAGCGCTCCTGGCGCCCCAGCTTCAGGAAGGAGTCCTGGGCCACCTCCCGGGCCCGGTCCAGGTCGCCGGTGATCCGGCTGGCCATGGAGATCAGCGGGCCCTGGTAGCGCTCGACCACCTGGCCGAGCCACTGGGCGTCGTCTGGAGATGGACTGTCCATTTTCCGGCCGATGGGCGCCTTTCCCGACAGGTACAACGCCCGGAGCCGCCCCTTTCTTTGGGATCCGCCACGGCCCTGCCATTGCGCGCCTCCCTCATGGTCCGGCCCGGGATCCGGCATCCCCCGTTGCGCGAAGCGTCCTGGAAGCGCGCCCCGGCCGGCGAGGGAAAGCTCGAGGCGGGGCGCTCACGCCCCCGGGACGGCCATGGCGGAGAGGGCGGGGCTGCACGGGGGACCGGCCCTTCCGCATCCAGGAATCCGGATAGGGACTTGCCGGCGATCCCCTGCGCCAATACCTTGCGGCGATGGAGAGGGAGGGCGTGGCCGAGGCGTTCGAGGAGATCGCCTCCCTTCTGCTGATCTCCGGGGAGAACCCCCACCGGGCCCGCGCCTACGAGAAGGCGGCAAGGGAGCTGGGAAGGCTACGGGGCACTCTCCGGGAGCTGGTGGAGGGGGAGCGCCTGGGGCAGGTCCGAGGCCTGGGCGAGGCTCTGCGGGAGAAGGTGGCCGAATGCCACCGCACCGGACGGCTGGAATACCTCGAGAGGCTGCGGAGCTCGGTGCCCCCCGGGCTCAGGGAGATGCTGGAGCTTCCGGGCCTGGGGCCCAGCAAGATCAGGGCGATCCACGGCTCCCTGGGCATCGAATCGATCGGGGATCTGCAGAGGGCCTGCCAGGAGGGCCGGGTGGCGTCCCTGCCCCGCTTCGGAACGAGGATGCAGGAGCGGATCCTGGAGGGCATCCGCTTCCGGCAGGAGAACGCCGGGCTGCACCTGCACGCCGAAGCTCTGGAGCAGATCCTTCCCATGCTGGACTGGCTGAGCGGCCAGCCCGGAGTCCTCCGCTGCAGCCTGGCCGGAAGCCTGCGGCGCGGAAGCGAGCTGGCGGAATCCGCCGATCTGCTGGCCTCGGCCTCCCGGGCCGGGGCGGTCCTGGAGGGCTTCGCCTCCCAGGACGGGATCGCCGCGGCGCCGGGCGAAGCTCCCGGCAGGAGCAGCTTCGCCACCCGGGAGGGGCTGCGGGTGGACCTGCGGGTGGTCGGAGACGAGGAGTACCCGTTCGCCCTGGCCCGCCTCACCGGCAGCCGGGAGCACAACGCCGCGATGGAGCGCAGGGCCCGCAAGCTGGGGCTCAGGCTCGATGAGCGGGGACTGTTCCCCGAGGGATCGGACCGGTCCCTCGCCTGCCGCACCGAGGAGGAGCTCTTCGCACGGCTGGACCTGGAGTGGATCGAGCCGGAGCTGCGAGAGGATCGGGGCGAGATCGAGGCCGCCGAGGCGGGCGCCCTGCCCCGGCTGGTGGAGTGGACCGATCTGAAGGGCTCGCTCCACAACCACTCCGACTGGAGCGACGGGGAGCAGAGCCTGGAGGAGATTGCCGCCATGGCGCGGAAGCTGGGCTGCCAGTACTGGGCCGTCACCGACCACTCCCGAGCCTCCTTCCAGGCCAACGGGCTCGGGCCGGAGCGCCTGCTGCGACAGCTGGAGGCCGTCGGCGAAGTCAACGCCCGGCTGGAGGGCCGGGGCGATCCCTTCCGGCTGCTCACCGGCACGGAGGTGGACATCCTCGCCGACGGACGGCTCGACTTCGAGGACGGGCTGCTGGAGCGGCTGGATGTGGTGGTCGCCAGCCTCCACCAGCCCTCCCTCTCGGATTCGGCCAGGAACACCGGACGGCTGATCCGCGCCGCCCGCAACCCCCATGTCCGCATGCTGGGCCACCTCTCCGGGCGCCTGCTCCTGCGCCGGCGGCCCTATCCGGTCGACCAGAAGGCGGTGATCGACGCCTGCGCCGAGACCGGCACCTGGATCGAGCTCAACGCCTCCCCCTGGCGCTGCGACCTGGACTGGCGTCTCTGGCCCTACGCCAGGGAGCGGGGGGTGCGCTGCGCGATCAACTGCGACGCCCACTGCGAGGAGCACGCCCGCTACCTGCGCAGCGGAGCCGTGATCGCCCGCAAGGGCTGGCTCGAGCCGGAGGACGTGGCCAACGCCCTCCCCCTGGAGCAGCTTCGCAGGGAGCTCTCGGCCAAGCGCCCGTGACCCGGCCCACCCCGGCCCCCCTGGCCTTCCTCTCGCTGCTGGCGGGGGCCACGGCCATCGGGTTCGCCCCCGTCCTGGTCAGGCTGAGCGAGACCGGGGCGGTGGCCACCGCCTTCTACCGGCTGCTCCTCTCGCTCCCCTTCCTGTGGGGCTGGCTGTGGGCGGCCCGGAGCGGGGAGATCCGGCCCCCGCCGGGCCGGGCCCTCCACCTGGCGGCCGCCGGAGCTCTCTTCGCCCTCGACATGGCCTTCTGGTGCCTGGCCCTGCTCCACACCTCGGTGGGCAACGCCACCCTGCTCACCAACACCGCCCCGATCTTCGTCACCCTGGGAGCGTGGTTGCTGTTCCGGGAGGCCATCGGCCCGCGCTTCCTGTGCGGACTCCTCCTCACCCTGTCGGGCATGGTCGTGCTGGCCGGGCTGGGGGGCCCCGGGGCGGATCCGCTCGGAGACTCGCTCTCCCTGGTCGCGGCGCTCTTCTACGGCGGCTACATGCTCTACCTGAAGTGGCTGCGCCGCAGCATGGCCCCGGTCCCCCTGATGGCCTGGACCGGGCTCTCGGCTACCCTCGTCCTGGGGGCGATGGTCCTGCTGGCGGGAGAGGAATTCCGGATGGAGAGCCTCGACGGCTTCCTGGTCCTGCTCGCCCTGGCCCTGGTGGGGCAGGTGCTGGGGCAGACCCTGATCGCCCACGCCTTCCGCTTCCTGCCCGCCTCGTTCTCCTCGGTGGGGCTGCTGTGGCAGCCGGTGGTGGCGGTCCTGCTCGCCTACCTGGCGCTCGGCGAGGCGGTCGCCCCGAGGCAGCTGGCGGGCGGGGCGATCATACTGGCCGGGATCCTGCTCTGCCGGAAAGCCTCCCCCGAAGCCTCCTGAGTCCGGAGCTACCCGGCCGGGGGGACGGCTTGGCCGGGGCCGGCCAGACGGCCCCGGCGCTCCTCCAGGGAGCCGAGCCGCTCCAGGACCTGGCGGATCGCCCTCTCGGGAAGAATCCGCACCTGCATGCGGCCGGGCGCGGGACTCGCCGCCTGGCGGCGGCGGTCCAGGTAGGACTCCAGGGCCCCCTGGTAGTCCCGGACCAGCGCCCCGACCTCGGGATCGGCGTAGACGCCCAGGACCCGCAGCCGGTTGGCGACCCGCTCCAGGGCCGGCTCCTGGTCCTCCCACCGCCACCGGCGGACCACCTGCCTCAGGTTGAAGTCGGCGCGGGCGGCCAGCCGGTCCCTCCGCTCCCCCACCAGAGCGGGAAGGACCAGGGTGCGCTCCAGGCAGGCGAGGCTCTCGGCACGGCTCCAGGAGGCGACCGGCGCCTGGTAGGCCAGGTCCGAGAGGGCGACCGACCACCACTTCTCCACGTCGAGCATCCGCTCGAAGTGGGGACGGAAGGCGGGGATGAAGGCCTGCTGCCAGTTGATCCGGCCCGAGAGGGAGCTCAGGAACTGGAGCAGGCAGTCGCGCCCGGCGGGGAGATCCAGCAGGCGGCGGTAGAGGAAGTGGGAGGAATGGGAGAAGGCCTCCCTGCGGTCGCCGTGCAGCAGCTCCCGGGAGGGGAAGAAGAGCTCGGAGATGTCGGCCGGGGCGTTCTCGGAGAGCCACCGCCGGGTGGGCTCCAGGGAGTCCCCCTGGAGCCGGGAGGCGAAGGGCCGCGTCGCGAAGGTCCCCTGCCGGGGAATCGGCATCCGGTCGGAGAAGCTGGGAGCGAGGGCGAGGATCTCCGAGTTGCGCAGCTCGGCCACCATGCCGTCGATCAGCCAGAAGGGGACCTCGGCCGAGCGCTGCCCCGAGAGCCGGTTGGCCATCTCCAGGAGCAGCACCCCCACGCAGCCCCTCATCCACGCATCGCCCCGGATCTTGGGAGCCAGGGAGACCCGGTACCTCCAGCCGCCGGTGTAGCGGGTGGAAGCGACCGAGAAGACGCCGGGGCCCAGGGACGGGTCCAGGAAGAAGCTCACCCGGCCCCGCCACCGGTCCCGGGCGCCCAGCTGCTCGAGCACCCGCTCCTTGAGGCGCTCGGCCGAGACCGCCAGCAGCTCCGGGGTCAGCACGATCAGCCCCTCCGCCTTTTCCTGCTCCAGCAGCGGCGGAGGATGGCGCATCTCCCCCGGCGCCCTGGCATGGAACTGGCCCGAGCGGCTGTCCACCCAGCGGGAGCCCCCTCCGGCCTCCAGGAGGACGGGGGAGAGCAGGAGGATGGAGAGGAGGGAGCGCACGGTCCCGGAACCGGACCGGCCTAGCCGGAGGCCTCGGCCGCCTTCTTCTCCTTCCGGCCGGCCTTGGCGTCCCCTCCCTTGTCCTTGGACGGGGGCTTGGCCGCGTCGGCCTCCTTCCTGGCCGCCTTCTTGTAGCCCTCGCTCCGGTAGTCGGTGATGTAGAAGCCGCTCCCCTTGAAGATCAGCCCCGCTCCCGAGCTGATCCTGCGGCGCACCGGCCCCTTGCCCCAGGGAGTCCTGGGGCAGGCCTCCTCGGGGCAGACCGAGAGGGCCTCGTCCTTCATCGACTGGAAGAACTCGAACTGGCCCCCGCACTCGGAGCAGGAATACTCGTAGGTTGGCATCGGCGGAAAGGAACGCGGCTTCCTGGAGCCCGCCGGGCGGACGCCGGGCAATCCATGGATCCGGGCGGCAGGCAGCGGGATCCTTCCCGCTTCCGGCGGCGGCATCAAGATCCAATATGGCCGGATCGGGAAGGCGGACGGCGGACCGATTCCGGTCCCGGCGAATGCTGTTGCCTCCGCCGGGACCGGATCGCTAGCTTGGGCCGCCCTATGGGATCGGAGAAGGGCAGGGAGAGTCTGCGCTACCGGCGGTCCCGGTTCGCCACCCATCTGCCCCTCGACGCGGTCTACAGCCTGTCCCACAGCTGGGCCCTGGCCCGCTCCGGGGGCGTCTGCCGCGTCGGGCTGACCCGGTTCGCCACCCGCATGCTGGGAGAGATGGTCGACAGCCGCTTCGAGGTGGCGCCCGCCGGGGCGGTGGAGGTGGGGCAGATCCTGGGATGGGTGGAGGGCTTCAAGGCCATCTCCGACATCTACTGCATCGCCAGCGGGGAGTTCCTGGGAGGCAATCCCCGGCTGAAGGAGGAGATCGCCCTGGTCTCGTCACGGCCCTACGGCGAGGGGTGGCTCTACGAGGTGCGGGGGGAGCCGGATCCCGCATGCCTGGACGCCGCCGCCTACTCCGGCGTCCTCGACGCCACCATCGACAAGATGCTCGAGGAGCAGAAGGCCAATGAGAGCTGAGGCGGCCCGCTACGTCATGATCGGGGGGTTCCTGGGGGCGGGCAAGACCACCGCGATCCTGCGCCTGGCCGAGCGCCTGGCCCGGGGAGGGCTGCGGGTGGGCCTGATCGCCAACGACCAGGGCAGCGGCCTGGCCGACACCCGGAGGATGGCCGGCGGGGGCTTTCCCACCCGGGAGATCCCGGGCGGATGCTTCTGCTGCCGCTTCGACTCCCTGGTCGAGGCCGCCAGGGAGCTGGAGGAGAGCGCCCGGCCCGACGTGCTGGTGGCCGAGCCGGTGGGCAGCTGCACCGACCTGGTGGCCACCGTCTCCTACCCGCTGCGGCGGATGTACGGCGACCGGTTCCGCATCGCCCCTCTCTCGGTCCTGGTGGATCCCCGGCGCGCCCGGCGCGTCCTGGGGCTGGATCGGGGGGCCCGCTTCTCCCCCAAGGTGGAGTACATCTACCTCAAGCAGCTGGAGGAGGCCGGCCTGATCGTGATCAACAAGATCGACCTCCTGGAGGACGGCCAGCTCGGGGAGCTCGGGGAGGAGCTGGGGAGGCGCTTCCCCCGTGCGAGGATCCTCGAGGCCTCGGCGAGGGACGGCCGGGGGCTGGCTCCCTGGTTCGAGGCCCTGGAGGGCCCTCCGCCCCCGGACGCCGATCCCATGGAGGTGGACTACGACCGCTACGCCGACGGGGAGGCGCTCCTCGGCTGGCTCAACGCTTCGGCCTCGCTGGAGAGCGCGGCCCCGCTGGACGGCAACCGGCTGGTCCGCGAGCTGGCGGAGGCCCTGCGGCGCGGGCTGGAGGAGGAGGGAGCGGAGATAGCCCACCTCAAGATGACCCTCTGTCCCGGGGAGTCCCTCGGCGATCTGGCGTCGGTCAGCGTGGTGGCCGGCGGCCTGGTCCCGGAGCTGGGAGAGCGGCTCGAGGCTCCGGTGCGCAAGGGGCAGCTGATCCTCAACCTGCGGGCCGAGGCCTCCCCCGAGGCCCTGGAGCAGGCGGCCCGGAAGGCGCTCGTCGGCTTCCCCTCCCTGGCGCTGGAGCACCTGGAGAGCTTCCGCCCGGGACGGCCCCGGCCCACCTGGAGGGAGGGGCCGCCCAGGGCCGCCTGACCGGAAAGGACTGGCATCCAGGGCGGCCTGGCGGCAGGATCCCCGCCCGGACATGGCGAAGGGACTCCAGACCCTGTACTGCAACTGCACCCACGCCAAGGTGGTCCCGGAGAGGATCCGCCAGGAGGCCCTCGGCCACCTGTGCCGCTCGGGCGCCGGTTTCGACGCGGTGGCCGATCTGTGCGAGATGTCGGCCCGCCGGGATCCCATGCTCTCCCAGCTGGTCGGCCAGGGCCGGGTGCGCATCGCCGCCTGCTACCCCCGCGCCGTCAAGTGGATCTTCTCGGCGGCCGGCGCCCCCCTCGATCCGGACCGCACCGAAGTGGTCAACATGCGCGCCGGAACGGGGCCCGAGGTGGTGGCCCGCCTGCAGGACCCCGAGCTCCGTCCGAACCTGCCCCGGGAGGACGCATGAGCCTGGACCGGAGCCGCTCGCTGCGCGTCCACCTCTACGAGGGGGAGGGAGCGCTTCCCCTCGGGGAGGAGGAGCGGGGGGAGATCCTCTCGGCCCTGCTGCAGGGCGGATACGCCGTGCGGTGCGGCTCCTCCCCCCCGGCTCCGGAGAACGGCCGCGTCTCTCTGCTGGTGCTGGGCCGCTTCCCCGGCGGGGCCGCTCCGGACTTCGGGCCGGGGATCGGCGCCGAGGACATCGGGGGCCAGGAGGCCGGGGAGGTGGTCCGGAGGGTCGCGGAGCGCCGCGGCCGCCTGGAGGCCTTCCCCCACGGGGAGTGGAAGCCCTGGTTCCCGGTGATCGACTACGACCGCTGCACCAACTGCATGCAGTGCCTCAGCTTCTGCCTCTTCGGGGTCTACGGGGTGGACGAGGAGAACCGGCTGCAGGTGCAGAACCAGGACAGCTGCAAGACCAACTGCCCGGCCTGCTCCCGGGTCTGCCCCGAGGCGGCCATCATGTTCCCCAAGTACCGCACCGGCCCCATCAACGGGGACCGGGTCAGCGCCGCCGACCTGGACCGGGAGAAGATGAAGATCGACATCTCATCGCTGCTGGGCGGGGACATCTACCAGATGCTCCGCAGCCGCAGCGAGAAGGCGCGGTCCCGCTTCGCCAAGGAGCGCAGCCCCGACAAGGCGCTCAACGAGCGCAGGAAGTGCCTGACCAAGCTGGCCCACAGCGGGGACATCCCCCCGGAGGTTCTGATGAGCCTTCCCTCCGAGGAGGAGATCCGCCGGCGCGCCCGGGAGGCGGCCGGCCGGGCCGAGGAAGCCAGGGAGAAGGCCCAGGCCCGCTAGAGCGCCATGGACAAGGAACGACTGGTACGCACGGTGGAGGAGGTGCAGCAGCGCAACCGCTTCGTGGCGCTGGCCTGGAAGGGGCTGCAGTCCTCGCTCAACGGGATGGACTCCGAAGGGGTGTTCTTCCACGTCCAGGCCCTGATCGGATTCTCCCGCCATCTGCTGGAGATGCTCTGGCCCGATGAGGACGGCGAGCCGAGCCGGCTGGCGCGCGAGGGGCTCGGGCTGGACCGGAGGCCCCCCTTCGCCGATCAGGTCCCGGCCCTGCTCGACGGATCGGCCGCCCGGTACCACCAGTGGGTGGAGGGCCTGGGGCACAGCCGCTACGTGGGCATGAACGTCATGCCCCGGGGGACCACCTCCGACTTCCGCCAGGACGCCTTCCTGCGCAGCCTCGACCCCGAGGTGATGGAGTTCGAGTGGCAGGGGACGCGGATCGACCTGCGCCAGGTGCGCGGATTCTCCCGGGAGGTGGAGAAGGCGGCCGGACTGTGGCTGCGCCGGAACGCGAGCCGGAGCCTCTCCTGACCGATGCTGCCCCGCCTGGCCCTCCGCATCCTGCGGACCACCGACTCCAGGTCGCTGCGCAAGTTCGTGGTCAACTTCGGCCTCAGGGGCGCCCTCTCGATCCGGCGCTTCAAGCGGCGCCTGAAGCGGGGCGAGTACTTCCCTCCCTTCCTCTACCTCTCGATCATCAACAGCTGCAACCTGCGCTGCCAGGGCTGCTGGGTGGACGTCGAGGCCCCGACCCACCGTCTCGACCTGGAGGCCCTCCACCGCACCATCGGCGGGGCCAAGGAGCAGGGGAACTCCTTCTTCGGGATACTCGGCGGCGAGCCGTTCATGCACCCGGAGCTGCTGGACATCCCCGAGGCGCACCCCGACTGCTACTTCCAGATCTTCACCAACGGCCAGTTCATCACCGCCAAGGCCGCCGAGCGCATGCGCCGCCTGGGCAACGTCACCCCCCTGATCAGCATCGAGGGGCGGGAGGCGACCAGCGACGAGCGGCGGGGGAGGAAGGAGGTTTGGAACCGGACCCTGCGGGGCCTGGAGCAGTCGCTGGAGCACCGGCTGCTCACCGGGGTGGCCACCAGCGTGTGCCGCTCCAACATCGACGAGCTGCTCAGCCGCCAGTGGCTCCAGGAGCTGATCGACCGGGGAGTCCACTACGTCTGGTTCCACAGCTACCGGCCGGTGGGGCCCGAGAGCAGCGGGCAGCTGGGCCTGAGCCGCGAGCAGCTGGTCCGGGTGCGCCGCTTCATCGTGGAGATGCGGGCCCGGATGCCCATCGGCATCGTCGACGCCTACTACGACCACCGGGGCCGGGCCCTCTGCCCCATGGCCAACGGGGTGAGCCACCACGTCAGCCCCCGGGGCGACATCGAGCCCTGCCCCATCATCCAGTTCGCCACCGACACCATCCACGACCCCCGGGGGATCCACCGGACCATGAGGGACTCGGCCTTCCTGGCCGACTTCCGCCGGCTCTCGGCCCGGTCCACCCGGGGATGCGTGGTGCTGGAGCGCCCGGACCTGGTCAAGGAGCTGGTGGTGCGGCACGGAGCCCGTGACACCACCCTGCGCCAGAGCGCCATGAAGGAGCTGGAGGCCATGGAGCCCCGCTTCAGCCAGTGGCTGCCGGGCGAGGAGATCCCCGAGAAGCACTGGATGTACCGCTGGGCCAAGCGCTTCGCCTTCAACGACTTCGGAGCCTACCGCCACCTGGAGGCCGAAGGCCCGGCCCACGCCCGATCCGGACTCGACCCCGGGGGCCGCGGCCCCCATACTCCCCCCGTCCCGGCGGCCTCCAGCGATCCTGGCCGCACCTGAGATCCACTCCCATGGCTTCCACCCAACTGGCGCTGCCCCGGGCGCTGCCGCCGCAGCGGACCCGGAGGCCCAAGGAGAACATCCCCCAGACGCTGGAGGAGCGCAACGAGATCCTCCTGACCGTGCGGCGCCATGTCCGGGAGTCCGCTCCCGTCCCCCCCCTGCCGGTGGCCGACCTGAAGGTCCACGCCGACCGGATCCTGGCGGAGAACCGCATCGATCCGGCCTACCGCGACTACGTCGGGGTGCTGGTCAACAACGAGATGTGGAGGGAGCCCCTGGCCTCGGTGCCCTACGAGCGGCGCCTCCTGCTCCTGCCCAAGTGCCTCCGGGTGGAGAGCCGCTGCCCGGCTCCCTTCGACGAGTTCGGACTGCTGTGCAAGTCCTGCGGGCTCTGCTCGATCCAGGACCTGCAGCTCGAGGCCGAGCGGCTGGGCTACGCGGTGCTGGTGGCCGAGGGCTCGGCCATCGTCATGTCGCTGATCCAGACCGGAAGGATCGACGCCATCGTCGGGGTCAGCTGCCTGAGCGTGCTGGAGCGCGCCTTCCCCTACATGGAGGCCGCGGCCATTCCGGGCGTGGCCATCCCCCTCCTCCAGGACGACTGCATCGACACCACGGTGGACATGGACTGGATCTGGGACTACATCCACCTGACCAGCGAGGACCGCAGCCGCAGGATGGATCTGTCGGCCCTGCGCGAGGAGGTGGACTTCTGGTTCAGCCCCGCCACCCTGGACATGAGCCTGGGGACCGCCGAGGGAGCCTGCGAGGCCCTGGCCCGGGACTGGCTGATGCGGGCGGGCAAGCGGTGGCGCCCCTTCCTCGCCTCGGCCGTCCACCAGGCCCTGCAGCCCGATCCCTCGGCCCAGCTCCCCCAGGGCCTGCGCAGGACGGCGCTGGCGGTGGAGTGCTTCCACAAGGCCTCCCTGATCCACGACGACATCGAGGACGGCGACGCCCGGCGCTACGGGGAGAGCACCCTGCACGAGGAGCACGGGATCCCGGTGGCCCTGAACGCCGGCGACCTGCTGATCGGCGAGGGCTACCGCCTCCTCTCCGGCAACGGCCTGCCTCCGGAGCAGCAGGCCCTGATGATCCAGACCGCGGCCCGGGGCCAGCGCCGGCTCTGCCAGGGGCAGGGCGCCGAGCTGGCCTGGGCCAGGGAGCCCCGGCCCCTGGCGGTCGAGGAGGTTCTTGAAATCTTTGGGCGCAAGACCGCGCCGGCCTTCGAGGTGGCCCTGCAGCTGGGGGCGATCCACGCCGGGATCGAGGAGCACCGGGCGGTGAGCGGAGTCCTGGCCGCGTTCAGCCAGGCCCTGGGCATCGCCTACCAGATCCGCGACGACCTGGACGACCTGGGCCGGGAGGGGGACCTGGAGGCGGCCCGTCCCAGCCTGATCCTGGCCATCGCCCACGGAAAGGCGCGCGGCGAGCAGCGGGAGCTGCTGGAGCGGTTCTGGAAGCGCGAGGGCTCCCTCGGATGGGCTGGAGCCGAGGAGCTCTGCCGGAGCCTCGGGGCGGTGGAGCGGGCCCAGGAGCTGCTCGAGGCCTACAAGGAGGAGGCCATCCGCTCCCTGGCCGATCTCGGCAGCCCCAGCCTCAAGGGCCTGCTTCGGCGCGTCGTCGGGAAGATCTTCAACGAGACCACCATCAAGGGGTGGTGCAGCGAGTTCGAGGAGAAGCGCCCGCCCCGCGAGGAGGCCGCCCTGCCCCCCTCCCTGGAGGAGAGGCTGGCGGCCACCGCCGCCTGACCGGAACCCCTCCCCCCCTCCGGGTTGAGCCTGAGGCTGCAGATGGTCCAGGTGGCCCGCCTGGCCCCCCATGCGCTGGGGGAGTCCTCCCGGCTGGTGGAGGGCTTCCTGGAGAGGGAGCGCCATCCCGAGGGCGGGTTCCGGGATCGCGGCGGCCGCTGCGACCTCTACTACACGGTGTTCGGCATCGACGCCTGCCTGGCCCTGCGCATGGATCCCGGCGCCGATGCCCTGAACCGGTGGCTGGAGCGCTTCGGAACCGGAGAGGGCCTGGATCTGGTCCACCTCTGCAGCCTGATCCGCTGCCGGGCCTTCACGGGATTCCCCGAGGGACACGCCCGTGCGCTGGGCAGGCGGCTGGACGCCTTCCGGGCCCCTGGCGGCGGCTACCGTCCAGGCGGCACGCCCCACGCCACCGCCTACGCCGGATTCCTGGCCCGTGGAGCCCGGCAGGATCTAGGAACCCCCTCGCCCGGAGAGGAAGGCATCGCCGCATCCCTGGAACCCCTGGCGAGGGAGGACGGCAGCTGGGCCAACGAGCCGGGAATCCCCTCGGGCTCCACCAACGCCACCGCCGCCGCGGTCGCCCTGCTCTCCGACCTGGGACTCCCGGTTCCGCCCGCCTCCGCCCGCTGGCTGCAGGACCGGCTCCACGCCCAGGGAGGCTTCCTGGCCGCGCCGCAGGCCCCCATGCCCGATCTGCTCTCGACCGCCACCTCCCTGCACGCCCTGGCCGTCCTCCAGACACCCTTCGATGCCTTCCGGGAGGCCTGCCTCGACTTCATCGACTCCCTGTGGACCAACGAAGGCTCCTTCCACGGCCACTGGCACGAGGAGAGCCTCGACACCGAGTACACCTACTACGCCCTTCTGGCCCTGGGCCATCTCCACGCAGGATAGGCTCCCCGAGCCGGCCGGATCCGGGGCGCCCTCCGGGCGCTGCTTCCCAAGACAGGCCGGAGAGCCGGAAACCTGCTTCGGGCCCATGTCGCCAGGCTCGAATCCATGCCGGAGCTCTCCTGCCATCCTGCCTGGCAGCGGGAACCCCCTATGGCGGTCTCCTCTGGGCCATGGCAGCGCCCTCCTGCCCAAGCGGCCGGCCCTCGGCCAGCACCAGTACGTGCCCGTCAAGTCCGCGGGCGCCCGCCCGAGTCCGGACAGCGCCAGGGCGAGAAAGCGCTTCCAGGCCGTGCCGTGGAGCAGCGGGAGCGCCTCGGCACCGGCGGAGATCTACATTCCAAGCTCCTGTTCATGAAGCATGCTCCAGGGGAGCAGGCAATCCATGCCCCGGCGCTGGAGCTGATCGCCGCCATGGACCACCACGATGGGGCACGGTTCCGACAGTCGCTCCAGCTGCCTTCGCACGCGTCTGGAGCCTTGGAACATGCTGGACGACGGCGTCCTGGCGGACTTGGCTTCGACCAGCGTGACGCCGGAGGAGCGTTCGACGACGAGATCGGCCTCGGCGTCGTTCCGGTCCCGGTAGCAGGACAGCCCGTCGGCGCCGCCCCGGCTGGTCCGATGCTTGACGATCTCCGAGACCACCCAGCTCTCGAAGATCGCGCCGCGCAGCGGATGCGTGCGCAGCTGCTCGGGCGTGCGGATGCCTAGCAGCCAGCAGACGAGACCGGTGTCGTAGAAATGGAGCTTCGGCATCTTCTTGAGCCGCTTGCGCGCATTCGAAGGGAACGCCGGCAGGCGGAAGGCAAGATAGCTGGTCTCGAGGATCCCGAGCCAGGCCTTCGCGGTCGGCTGCGAGATGCCGCAATCGCCGGACAGCGAGGAGTAGTTGAGAAACTGGGCCGTCCTGCCGGCAGCGAGCGCCACGAAATTCTGGAAGACTGCCAGATCTCCGATATTGCTGATCATGCGCACGTCGCGCTCGACATAGGTGGCGACGTAGGAACGCAGCCAGTCCGAGGGATCAAGGCCGATGTCGAATATGCGCGGGTAGGAACCAGCGAAGAGAGCCTCTTCCAGGTTCTCGGGATGCCGGGGGAAGCGAACGATCTCGCTCCGGCCCAAAGGCAGCAGGGTGTGCACCGCCGTCCTCCCGGCCAGCGACTGGCTGACGGACTGGTGCAAGGCCAGGTTATGCGAGCCCGTCAGGATCCAGCGCCCCGGAGAGGGATCGGCGTCGATCAGGCCTTGCAGGTAGGACGGCAGGGCCGGCGCTCTCTGCACTTCGTCGAGGATGGCTCCATGCGGGAACTGGGCAAGGAAGGATAGCGGGTCTTCGGTTGCGAAGGCCCGCACGTCCGGGGCCTCCAGGGTCGCGTAGGCATGCTGGGGGAAAAGCGCCCGGCAGAGCGTCGTCTTGCCGCTCTGCCGTGGCCCCGTGAGCGTGATGGACGGCCATGTCCGCGCCGCCTCCTTCAGCCTCGGAGCAAGATCCCGTAGAATCATGGAACATCCCTAGATCGCCGACTAGGCTAAATCAAGACTCGATCTTGGTTTAGCCTAGAAAAGAAGGGCCCTCATCGCTTTGTTCCCCAGGTGGTCGATGTCCTTGGCGGCGATGCAGCCGGAGGCGGTTTCAGGGAAGGGACGGACGGTTGAGGACGTTCCGGGCTTCGGCGTCGAACCTTCCGTTCTTCATAGAAAGCCGGAATAATGCGGGCTGTATTTCTGGCTTATCTCTGCAAGACCGGATCCATCTGGAGGGCTCGAGCCATCTGTCCAGGCAGCAAGCCCCCCGCATGCATGGCAAGCGCCGCAAGGCCATGGCAGCACATTCCCTTCCATGCGGCCGGCTCCTCGGCCAGTAGCAGTGGCCTGTGCCTGTCAAGCCAGCCGGAACCTGCCTGAATCCGAACAACTTCAGGAAGATCGGCAAAAAGGACAACGGAGGCGGGACGCCTTCGGCCATCCCCAACAAGCCGTCCTCGAGCCCTTAGGCGCCACAGTCGGCCCGAATCCGCCTGCCACGCCCATCGTCGAGCGGATACCGTCGTCCGGCGACAAGCGCACGCGCGAGCCAATGGCGGCGCAGCCGCCTAGGGCGCAGCTGGCGGGGCTGCTTCCTCAGCCGCGCCCAGAAGGCTCTCCACTGCCCCCTCCGAGACGGAATCGAAGGCAATCATTCCCTCGGAATCGATGACATAGGATCGGGGGATCGCTTCGATCTGGAAGGCCCTGGAAGCGCCGCTGAAGAATCCGCCAGGTCCGGCCCAGACGTTCCGGGTGGAGTTCCATCCCTTCCTCCGCAGATGGTCCCTGGCCTCCTCGGCCGTGTCGTCAAGGCTGGTCGAGATCACCTCGACCCTTCCCTTCCACTCGGGATTCTCGGCCACCAGGTCCTGCAGCCTTGCCATGGAACCCTGGCAGGGACCGCACCAGCTCGCCCAGACTGAAGCGCCACCACCCTTCCCGCCAGCTCCTCGCTGGAATGCTCGGTTCCGTCCTCCAGGGAGTAGAAGACGAACTCGGGAGCCCGGTGCCCCTGCCACGCCCCCCGAGCTAGCTCCCGGAGTTTCCAATTGAGGTCCAGAGAGAACCGCTCCTTCTCCCCCAGGACCGCCCAGGGAAGCAGCTTCCAGTCGATCCGCTTGCCCATCAGTTTCCACCCGTCGGCCGTCCTGAGAGCGTCGTCTGTATCGAGGACTAACACTACCCGTTGGTCCCGGCCCGATACCCCGATCGCTTCGGGAGCCAGGGAGAACACCACGTCGATGCTAGGCGCAATGACGCACCGATCCGCATGGGAGAGGGAAAGCATTCCGAAATCCCCCACCAGGACGTCCACAAGCTGGTATTCGTTCCTGTCCCGGGGAAGGTCCAGGTCCGAGACGAAGTCGAGAGCCTCCTCCGCTTCGGAGCGCAGCGCCTGCTTCATATCGACGGCCTGCGTCTCCATCTCGGCAAGCATGCTCTTCTCGTCGAAGTCTTCGTGGAGCGCTGCTAATCCTCCGTAGAGCGCTGCGAGCGACTCGGCCGAGACAGCGCTCGAGGCGAGAAACGCAGCGACATCCCCCCCGGAAACCAGCTGCAGTACTTCCTCGCCAAACCGCTCCAGAGCTGGATCCTCCTTCATGGTGGTCAGCGTTCCGGCGAGCGCCCTCTGGCGGATCTCCTCGGGCAGAAGTTCGACGGCCTCTGGGTTCCCGTGCCGTGGAAGGCTCATCCAACCGAACTTGTAGGAATCGATCCGCCAGTCATCCCCCAGCCTTGTGGCGGATCCGATTCTCAAAACGATCTTCCCCGCCGGATCCAGGCCCAGTTCCGTCAGCGCCGCGGCTGGAAGGGAGAGTTCCACGTCTATATCGGATCCCTCGACGGCACCGCTTCCCATGTAGCCGCTCCCGACCCTCGTCGGTCCGACCCGGATCTCCTCGACTTGGAACAGTTCCCCGTTCCGGGAAAGATCGAAGATCGACGCCATGTCCAGGACTGCCTGCGCCTGGGAACGGAAGCTGTCGGATCGAGACTCGTGGTAGAAGACGATATTGTCATCCGTTGAAACGTCTGCTTCGATCCCAAGCTCGTTGAGCATGGCCACATCCTTCCGATGGACCTCGGGATCCGAGGGCCGCAACAACTCGAGCTGATCCTCCAGGGAGATGTAGGCCGAGGAAAGGAAGCCGGAGACGTCCTGCCGGGCCAGCAGCTGCCGGACACTCTCGCCCAGCCGTCCGAGAGCGGGATCGTCCTTCAGGAGGATCGGGCGATGGCTTAAAACCAGATCCCGGATGTTCCCGGGCAGAGCCCATCGCAGAGGCTCCGCTTCCAGCAGGGAAGGAAATGCCTCCCACCGGATGCCTCCGCCTCCGAATTTCAAGCCCTCGATGAACCATCCCCGGCTGGTGCGCACTGCATCATCGACCCACAGCACGCAGTCCCCGCGGTATTTCTCCCCCAGCTTCCCGATCGCTTCGGGATCCAGGGACAGGCGCACCTCTACAAGCGAGGCTTCAGTGCTGTAGTCGGAGGGAGTGGCGTTGCTGATCCTTGCCAACACAGTCGGCGAGGGATGGGCACGGATTCCCTCCAGGCGGAACGAGCCGCCCGCCTTCGGGAGTCCCAGCGGGGATACCAGTTCCAGAATGCCTTCCAGATCCGCGCGGAGCTGCTCGTGCTTCTGCGGATGGAACTTCTCGATGGCTTCCTCGAAGCCCTCCGGGAGCTCTTCGCCGTCTCCCCACAAGGCTTTCGTGTCCTCCAGGCTCAGGGCGTGCGTCGACATGAACGAGGCGAGATCCCCGTCCGAAAGGAAGCGTGCGATAGCGGCCCCCAGCCGCTCCAGGGCGGGATCCTCCTCCGGGGAGAAAGGCAGATTCCGGTAGGCCAGTTTCCGGACCTCCCAGGGCAGCGGGTCCAGCGGCGCCTCCTGGGCTACGGAAGGAGGAGCGAAGAGCAGGGAGAGGAGGATGCAGGATCCGGCCGGCTTCAGGAGGAACCGGAGGAGATCGTGGCTATTCGTAGCAAATCGCCCAGATCCACCACCGGCTGTTATTTGCGTAGATATTCCGGTGAATCGGGAGATCTTTTTTCGGCTGTCCCCCAGCAAGCGACACCATCTTCGTCTCCGCCTCGGGAACCTCCTTCCGCATCCCCGAACGGTTTGGAGCTGGAACCTGAAGCGGATCCTCTGCGTCTTCGATGGCGACCAGTGCGAAAACTGCTACGTCTTCCGCCTCATGCAGGGACAATCCGGCCGTCCGACGCCCGAGGCCTGTGTCGGGCCAATGGCTGGAACGATGTACCCTGGAAAGTAGAGCTGCTTCATCGGCTGCCGCTCAAACCAGCTGGATCAGGCAGCTTCTCCCTTCCAGGAAGTCTTCTCCTCAGGCAGCAAGAGCCTATCGCCTCCTGCAAGGCCAATGGCACCCCCTCGATCGGATGTCAGCCCGGAGCAATCTGGGAAAACCCGTCCGGATAATCGCTGTAAGTAACACCGGCTGCATCCGGCGGTCCTTCTTGATTCCTTCCCATACAGCCGCGACTCCTCGGCCAGTAGCAGCAGTCTGCGCCCGCGCCGATGGCGGCGCAGCCGCCCTAGGAGTCTGTCGGAAAACGGGATCGCGTTCCTGAACAACTCATCTGCAGGGTGCTTGCCGACCGGCAAGCATGCTCTCGAGGCTCTTCAAGCGACGCGATCGACGGGATAGTCGCGTGGGTTTGCGAAATGGGGGCTGGATCGGCCCCTCACAGGAAGCGCCTGCCCCCGTGAGAGAGGGGATCCCGGTCCCTCCCCCTCATGCTGCGCTGGTCAGCGAATGCATCCGCTTCAGATTCCAAGCCAGGCTCACCAGGGTCCACTCTCCTTGGGCATATTGCTTGCCTCGCAGGTGGAACCGTCGGAAGCCGAGCGCCTCCTTGATGTTGCCGAACACCGTTTCCACCGTGCACTTCCGCTTCGAGTACACTGCCTTGCCTTCCGGAGTCTTGAGCCGGTGACGCGCCCGTTCCACCCCACTGGCGTTCCCGGGACATTCCGGCGGCGGTTCCAGCCGCTTCTCCAGTGGCTCGTGATGCTTCTCCCTCCTCTGGGCGATATAGGGCACGATGCCCTCCTTCTCGCACAGATCGATGTTGGCGGCGCTGTGATAGCCGGCATCGGCCAGCAACGCTTCAGGCTTCCCTAGCTCCGCTTCCGTCTTCTTGAGAGCCTCCAGCGCCGGCTTCACCTGCTTCTTGTCGTTGCCTGATTCCGTGATGTGCGAAGCGACGATCAGATGGCTTTCGGCATCTACCACCGCCTGGGCATTGTAGCACTGCTCGAAGCCGTTGCTGGTCTTCATGATCCGGGACTCGGGATCGGTCAGGTTCACCTGATCCTTCGCCCGTGGCTCCGGTGGCGGCTCCTCGGCCGGCTCTTCGCTCCTCTCCTCCTTCCCATGGGCTAGAGGATCCCCGGATTGAAGCCGAGCGGGCTCCTTGGCTGGCTCCTCGCTCCTCTCTTCCTTCGGCCTCGAGGGGGGCTCGGCTCGAGACTCGCCTGCGGCTTTGCGTTCGGACTGCTCCCGCTCATGGCGCTGGGCCGCCCGGTCGCGAATCGCCTGCTTCGCTTCCCGCAGCGCCTTCAAGCGATCCTCCCTGCGCTCGATCTCGGCGGGCAGGTCCAGCTCGCAGGTTTCCTCGGCATCCGCATTGCCCGCCATCTCCATCAGCTTGGCGATCTCTTCCTTGAGCTGCTTTTCCAGCCGCTCGGCGTACTCCCAGCTCAAGGCCTTGTGCTTGCTGGCATTGGCCTGGATCTTCGTCCCATCCAGGCTCACCTTGCCCATGCGCACAAAGCCCACCTCCTTGGCCAGAACCATGATCTGAAGAAAGAGCCCCTCCAGTTCCCCCAGGAACCGCTTGTGGAATGCCGAGATGGTGTCGTGGTCGGGATGCTCGTTCCGGGAAACGAAGCGGTAGTCCAGCGTGTCGTAGGTCGCCTGCTCCAGCTGCCGACTGGAGAATACGCCCTTCGCATAGCCGTAGAAGAGCAGCCCCAGAAGCACCTCCGGGTGGTAGGCCTTCCTCCCGCTGGGTGAGTAGGCCGAGAGAATTGGGGTCAGATCCAGTTCCCCAACTACATCGACAACGAAGCGGGCCAGATGATTGGGGGGAAGCCATTCCTGCACCGAGGGAGGGAGCAGGTAGAGCTGGGAGTTGTCGATCGGACGGAAGATGTTGCCCATGCTTGCGGACTGCTGACCGGCGGACCAGCGCGTCTACCAGGAACCTACCTCGCGCATTGCTGGCGCGATAGGGTTATCTTGCTCGAAGAGAGAAAACTGCCTGTTCTCCTTCGGCTTGCCCGAAATCCGACAGGCTCCTAGGGCGCAGCTGGCGGGGCTGCTTCCCCAGCCGCGCCCAGAAGGCTCTCCACTGCCCCCTCCGAGACGTGATCGGAGGCAATCATTCCCTCGGCGTCGATGACATAGGATCGGGGGATCCCATCGATATGGAAGGCCTTAGAAGCGCTGCTAAAGAATCCACCAGGTCCGGCCCAGACGTTCCGGGTGGAGTTCCATCCCTTCCTCCGCAGATGGTCCCTGGCCTCCTCGGCCGTGTCGTCAATGCTGATCGTGACCACCTCGACCCTTCCCTTCCACTCGGGGTTCTCGGCCACCAGGTCCTGCAGCCTGGCCATGGGAGCCTGGCAGGGACCGCACCAGCTCGCCCAGAATTTAAGCGCCACCACCCTTCCCGCCAGCTCCTCGCTGGAATGCTCGGTTCCGTCCTCCAGGGAGTAGAAGACGAACTCGGGAGCCCCTAGCCCCTCGAAGGAACCATATGCCAAGAAATCCCGAGTGAGGACCAGGGAGGACCGCTCCTTCTCCCCCAGGAGCGTCCAGGGAAGCTCCTTCCAGTCGATCCGCTTGCCCATCAGGCTCCACCCGTCGGCGGTCCTGAGAGCGTTGTCTGTATTGAGGACAAACACTTCCCGTCGTTCCCGACCCGAGGCCCCGATCGCTTCGGGAGCAAGGGAGAACACCACGTCGATGCTAGGTGCAATGACGGACCGATCCGCATGGGAGAGGGTGAGCACTTCGTAATCCTGCACCAGGACATCCACAAGCTGGTATTCGTTCCTGTCCCGGGGAAGATCCAGGTCCGAGACGAAGTCGAGAGCCTCTTCAGCCTCGGACCGCAGCGCCTGCTGAGTATTGGATGCCATCGCGGCAAGCACCCTCTCGTTGCCTAAGCCGTAGAGAGCTGCGAACGACTCGGCCGAGACGGCGCTCGAGGCGAGGAACGCGGCAACGTCCCCCCCGGAAACCAGCTGCAGGACTTCCTCCCCAAACCGCTCCAGAGCGGGATCCTCCTGCATGGTGGTCGGCGTTCCAGAGAGCGCTCTCTGGCGGATCTCCTCGGGCAGAGGCTCGACGGCCCTCCCCCCGGTTTCCGTGTTCCCGTACCGGGGAAGGCTCACCCAATTGAACTCGCTGCTGCCGAAATGCATCCGCCAGTCATCTTTCAGCCTCATGGCCTGTCCGATTCTCAAGACGATCTTTCCCTCGGGATCCAGGCCCAGTTCCGTCAGCGCCGTGGCTGGAAGGGAGAGTTCCACTTCTATGTCGAATCCGGTTGCGCCGTCCCCAAAGATACTGCTCGTACCGCCTTCGCCTCTCCCGAATCTCCTGATTTGTCCGACCCGGATCTCCTCGACTTGGAAAAGTCCCCCGTTCCGGGGAAGATCGAACATCGACGCCATGTCCAGGACTACCTGCGCCTGTGAGCGGAAGTAATCGGCAGCAGTCTCGATGTAGGAGACGATCTTGTCATCCGTCGAGAAGTCGGCTGAGTCTCCATACGACTCCTTTCCCCTGGCCAAGTATTCTGCCCCCAAGTCCTCCAATTCGCTGAGTCTCCTCTGCTTGTTCTGCTCGAGCAGCCGAAAGTACTCAAGCTCGTCCTGCCGGGAGATATAGGCCGAGGAAAGGAAGCCGGAGACGTCCTGCCGGGCCAGCAGCTGCCGTACACTCTCGCCCAGCCGTCCGAGGGCGGGATCGTCCTTCAGGAGGATCGGGCGATGGCTTGAAGCCAGATCCCGGATGTTCCCGGGCAGAGCCCATCGCAGAGGCTTCGCTTCCAGCAAGGACGGAAACTCCTCCCATCGGATGCCTCCGCCTCCGAAATTCAGGCCCTCGACGAACCATCCCCGGCTGGCGCGCGTTGCATGACGAATCCACAGCACGCAGTCCCCGCGGTATTTCTCCCCAAGCTTCCCGATCGCTTCGGGGCCGAGGGACAGACGCACCTCTACATGCGAGACTTGCATGCTGTATTCGGCGGTGGTGGCGTTTCTGGACCTTGCCAGATAGTCAGGCGGCCCCGGATGGGCACGGATCCCCTCCAGGCGGAAAGAGCCGCCCGCCTTCGGGAGTCCCAGCGGGGATACCAGTTCCAGAACGCCTTCCAGATCCGCACGGATCTGCTTGTGCTTCTGCGGATGGAACTTCTCTATGTATGCCTCGTCGATGCCCTCCCGGAGCTCTCGCTCTTCGCCGTCTCTCCACAAGGCCTTCGTGTCCTCCAGGCTCAGGGCGTGCATCGACATGAACGAGGCGAGATCCCCGTCCGAAAGGAAGCGTGCGATGGCGGCGCCCAGCCGCTCCAGGGCGGGATCCTCCTCCGGGGAGAAAGGCAGATTCCGGTAGGCCAGTTTCCGGACCTCCCAGGGCAGCCGGTCCAGCGGGGCCTCCTCCGGCGCCTCCTGGGCTACGGAAGGAGGCGCGAAGAGCAGGGAGAGGAGGATGCAGGATCCGACCGGCTTCAGGAGGAACCGGAGGAGCTCGTGGCTATTCATAGCAAATCGCCCAGATCCACCACCGGCTGCACTCGGCGGTCCTTATTGATTCCTTTCCATACAGCCGCGACTCCTGGGCCAGTAGCATCCATCAGTCTGCGCCCGCGCCGATGGCGGCGCAGCCGCCCTAGGGCGCAGCTGGCGGGGCTGCTTCCCCAGCCGCGCCCAGAAGGCTCTCCACTGCCCCCTCCGAGACGCGATCGGAGGGATGATCGGAGGCAATCATTCCCTCGGAATCGATGACATAGGATCGGGGGATCGCTTCGATCTGGAAGGCCCTGGAAGCGCTGCTATACCATTTGCCAGGTCCGGCCCAGACGTTCCGGGTGGAGTTCCATCCCTTCCTCCGCAGATGGTCCCTGGCCTCCTCGGCCGTGTCGTCAATGCTGATCGTGACCACCTCGACCCTTCCCTTCCACTCGGGATTCTCGTCCACCAGGTCCTGCAGCCTGGCCATGGGAGCCTGGCAAGGACCGCACCAGCTCGCCCAGAACTTAAGCACCACCACCCTTCCCGCCAGCTCCTCGCTGGAATGCTCGGTTCCGTCCTCCAGGGAGTAGAAGACGAACTCGGGAGCCCGTAGCCCCTTGTAGGATCCATATGCCAAGAAAGCCCGAGTAAGGGCCAGGGAGGACCGCTCCTTCTCCCCCAGGAGCGTCCAGGGAAGCTCCTTCCAGTCGATCCGCCTGCCCACCAGGCTCCACCCATCGGCCGTCCTGAGAGCGTCGTCGGTATTGAGGACAAACACTTCCCGTCGTTCCCGACCCGAGGCCCCGATCGCTTCGGGAGCGAGGGAGAACACCACGTCGATGCTAGGTGCAATGACGGCCCGATCCGCATGGGAGAGGGAGTGCACTTCGTAATCCTGCACCAGGACATCCACAAGCTGGTATTCGTTCCTGTCCCGGGGAAGATCCAGGCCCGAGACGAAGTCGAGAGCCTCTTCAGCCTCGGCCCGCAACGCCTGCTGACTAGTGGCTGCCATCGCGGCTAGCATTCTCTCGCTTCCTAAGCCGTATAGCGCTGCGAGCGACTCGGCCGAGACGGCGCTCGAGGCTAGGAACGCGGCAACGTCCCTCCCGGAAACCAGCTGCAGGACTTTCTCCCCAAACCGCTCCAGAGCGGGATCCTCCTTCATCGTGGTCAGCGTTCCGGAGAGCGCCCTCTGGCGGATCTCCTCGGGCAGAGGCTCGACGGCCCTCCCCCCGGTTTCCGTGTTCCTGTACCGTGGAAGGCTCATCCAACCGAACACGTAGTTGTAGGAATCGATCCTCCAGTCATCCCCCAGCCTCCTGGCGGATTCGATTCTCAAGGCGATCTTTCCCTCGGGATCCAGGCCCAGTTCCGTCAGCGCTGCGGCTGGAAGGGAGAGTTCCACGTCTATATCGGATCCCTCGACGGCACCGCTTCCCATGTAGTTGCTCCCGATTCCCGTCGGTCCGACCCGGATCTCCTCGACTTGGAACAGTTCCCCGTTCCGGGGAAGATCGAAGATCGACGCCATGTCCAAAACTGCCTGTGCCTGGGAGCGGAGGCTGTCGGCTTGAGACTCGTGGTGGGAGACGATCTCCTCTTCACCCCAATCGCCCGAGGGCCGTATCAACTCGAGCTGATCCTCCAGGGAGATGTAGGCCGAGGAAAGGAAGCCGGAGACGTCCTGCCGGGCAAGCAGCTGCCGTACACTCTCGCCAAGCCGCCCGAGGGCGGGATCGTCCTTCAGGAGGATCGGGCGATCGCTTGAAGCCAGATCCCGGATGTTTCCGGGCAGAGCCCATCGCGGAGGCTTCGCTTCCAGCAGGGACGGAAACTCCTCCCATCGGATGCTTCCGGCTACGGCATGGTAACCCAGGCCCTCGATGAACCATCCCCGGCTGGCGCGCGTTGCATGATGAATCCACAGCACGCAGTCCCCGCGGTATTTCTCCCCCAGCTTCCCGATCGCTTCGGGGCCGAGGGACAGACGCACCTCTACACGCGGGACGTCAATGCAGTATTCGGCGGTGGTGGCGTTTCTGGACCTTGCCTGAAAGTCAGGCGGCCACGGATGGGCACGGATCCCCTCCAGGCGGAATGAGCCGCCCGCCTTCGGAAGTCCCAGCGGGGATACCAGTTCCAGAACGCCTTCCAGATCCGCACGGATCTGCTTGTGCTTCTGCGGATGGAACTTCTCGATGGCTTCCTCGATGCCCTCCCGGAGCTCTCGCTCTTCGCCGTCTCCCCACAAGTCTCTCCACAAGGTCTTCCTGTCCTCCAGGCTCAGGGTGTGGAACGACATGAACGAAGAGAGATCCCCGTCCGAAAGGAAGCGTGCGATGGCGGCGCCCAGCCGCTCCAGGGCGGGATCCTCCTCCGGGGAGAAAGGCAGATTCCGGTAGGCCAGCTTCCGGACCTCCCAGGGCAGTTGGTCCAGCGGGGCC
Organism: Limisphaerales bacterium; assembly: GCA_965221075.1. GTDB lineage: Bacteria > Verrucomicrobiota > Verrucomicrobiia > Limisphaerales > AAA164-E04 > UBA2970. Next base: position 402,775 of record OZ244865.1, on the reverse strand, counting down.
TCCTGGGCTACGGAAGGAGGCCCGAAGAGCAGGGAGAGGAGGATGCAGGATCCGGCCGGCTTCAGGAGGAACCGGAGGAGCTCGTGTCTTTTCATAGCGAAGGATCCCGGAACGGGAGGAGGCCGGCTAGACGCCATCGCGGGACGGGTAGCCGAGCGCCCGGACCGAGCGCCTGACCACCTCGAGGAACTCCCGCCGGTGGCCGTGGGGGTCCATGCCCAGACCCTGCTGGGCCAGCTCCATCACTCCGTAGGGATGGAGGATCCGGTGAGCCGGATCGGGGGAGAAGAGCAGGCCGCAGGCCGCCACCGCGGCGCAGAACCTGAAGTCGCTGGAGGACTCCCACCAGGAGAGCCCGTGGTCGGCCACCGGATAGCTCTCCTGGAGCAGGGACTCCCCTCCGGGCTCCCGGTAGTTGACGTCCACGGAGAGAAGCGGCTCTCCCTCCCCGCTGGCGGGCTTCGGGTAGGGGACGAACTCGAAGAGCAGAGTCGCCTCCTGTCCGGCCCTCAGGTCCTGGCCGGAGGGAGGGGAGACCGGCTTTCCCCGGTAGAGGCGGGCGACTTCGCGGTGCCCCACCAGGCGCCAGCCCCGCACCTGGCGGGAATCGAAGCGGAGCTGCAGGTGGATGTCCTCGGCCACCACCGGATGGGCGCGCTCGAGGATCTCGCTCCAGAAATGGTTCGCCTGGGGCACGCTGCCCACCGCCCGGACCAGCGCTCCGGCAGGAAGCCCCAGGACGAGGGGATCGGTGGTCCCCCTGCGATCCAGGTAGAGCACGCTGGCGAAGGCGCCCGGGACGGGCTCCTCCAGCAGGGCCTCCACCCGGGACAGGCGCTGCCGGGCCTGCTCCGATCCGGCCTGTCCGGCCACTATCACCAGCTCGGTGCGGACTTCCGGATTCCGGCCCAGATCGAGCCTGCGCCCCAGCTCCTCCAGGCCGGCCGGAGGCCCCGGAGGCAGGGAGGCGAGCGAGTCGAGAACGCCCAGGGCGGTCTGTCCCGGCTCGATGCGGATCGCAGGATTCTCCCCGGCAGCGTCGCCCAGCACCAGCAGCTGGTCCCCTTCGTCCAGCCGGCTGCGCAGCGCGGTGATCGCCCCGATGAGCATCGCGGTGCGGCTGCGGCCGTACGTCTGGATCTCGCCGCTGTCCAGCAGCAGGACGATGCGCACGGGAAGCCCGGCCGAGGGGGAGGCTCCCCGCAGCCCCACCCGGAGCAGCCGCGACCGGGGGTTCCAGGGATTGCCCGCCACCTCGGCGTGCACCGAGACCGGACGCCCCTCCCCGGGAGGCGAGTAGTCGTAGGGGAAGTAGTTGATCAGCTCCTCCACCCGCACCGACGCGGGATCGGGAGCGGCCCCCTGGAGCAGGGAGCGGCGCAGCCGGCGGTAGCCCTGGTCACCGGCCTGCAGGTAGCAGTTGGCGAGCAGATCCTCGGTGGCGGTCACGTAGTCGTGGCTCTGCATGGGCACATCGGATCGGGACCAGCACAGCAGGCCGTAGGCGGGAGGCTCGTACGCGCCGGACTGCTCCAAAACCTGGTCGAGCTGGGGAGCGTCGCGGATCACGCGGGGGACCGAGACCAGCCGATGCGAGTCCGGATCGCCTGAGGATTCCAGCGCTCCCCCGAAGCGGTGGCTGTGGGGCAGCAGCAGGGCCGCCAGGGTCGCGCAGAGCAGCAGCAGGGCCGCCAGCTTGTAGAGGACCCCGCCGGTCAGGAGCGAGCGCAGGGAGCGGATCCGGGCCTGGGCGGCCAGGGCCCGGTCCAGGCGCACCATCTGCGAGCGCTTGAGACGGTAGCCCGAAGGGGCGCTCAGGTTCTCCCCGAGAAGATCGGCCGCCTCGCTCAGCTCCGCCAGATGGCGGCGGGCCTGGGGCGAGCGGGCCAGCTCGGCCTCCAGCTCCAGCCGATCCTCCCGGTCCAGCTCATTCAGTATGTATGCGGTCCAGCGTGGATCGCCGGGATCTGTTATCATGCTCCAGTATCGGACGGGCGCGTTCACGCGCCGAAAGCCGCTTGCGGATCCTCTGCAGCGCCGAATGCAGGATGAAGCCCACGTTGCCGGAGGAGAGGCCCATCACCTCCCCGATCTCCCGGTAGCTCATCCCCTGCTCGAACTTCAGCCGCACCACCTCCTGGTCCCGCGGCTTCAGCTCCGCCACGAAGCCCTGGACCCAGTCCAGAAGATCCTCCCGGGTGCAGGATTCGGCCGGGGTCTCCTGGCAGGGATCGGGGGTCCAGTAGCCCAGATCCTCCACCGGCTGCATCCGCCGGTCCTTCTTGACGACGTCCAGGGCCCGGTTGCGGCAGACGGTGAACAGCCAGGACCCCACCCGCTTCTCCACCTTGGAGCGCTCCTGGCGCCCCAGCTTCAGGAAGGAGTCCTGGGCCACCTCCCGGGCCCGGTCCAGGTCGCCGGTGATCCGGCTGGCCATGGAGATCAGCGGGCCCTGGTAGCGCTCGACCACCTGGCCGAGCCACTGGGCGTCGTCTGGAGATGGACTGTCCATTTTCCGGCCGATGTGCGCCTTGCCCGCAAGGAACAACGCCTGGAGCCGCCCCCTTCTTAGAGTGCCGCCGCGGCCCTCCCCTCCCGCGCTTCCCTCATGGCTTGGCCCAGGATCCGGATTCCGGCCGCGATGTCACCGGCGCCGGAGCTGCCGAAGCTGAGCCGCATGCCGGATCCGGGCGTCCTCCGGCCCGGATCGGGGCAGAAGGCGTACTCCCCGGGAACGTAGAGCACGCCGCGCTCCAGCGCCTGCCTGCAGAGCGGCGAATCCGGGCCGGTGGGGACGTCCCCGGGCAGGTCGGCCCAGAGGCAGAGGCCGCCCTGGGCCCGGGTGGCCTCTGCCCAGGGGGGGAAGTGCTCGTCGATGGCCCGGTTCATCGCCTCCCCCTTGCGGGCGTAGAGGGGGGCGGTCCTCCGGACGTGGCGGTCGTAGATCCCCGACCGGAGGGCCTCCGACACGATCCGCTGCAGCAGGTGGGAGGTGCCGAAGTCGTGGCTCCCCTGGATGCGGGCCACCGCCTCGAGGATCGGGGAGGGCAGGCAGGCGAAGCCCACCCGGATCCCGGTGGCGAAGGGCTTGCTGTAGGTGCCGGTCAGCAGGATCCTCTCCCGGTGCTCCTCCAGGGCCAGGGAGGAGGGAGGCGAGGGGGAGCCCGGAAAGCCCAGCTCCCGGTAGGCGGTGTCCTCCAGGTAGTAGAGGGGGTGTCCGGCGGCCGGCTCCCAGCGCCGCAGGGCCTCCAGGGCCCCCCGCTTGCGCTCCAGCAGGGTGGTGCGCCCGGTGGGGTTCTGGTAGTAGGTGACCGAGTAGAGCAGCTTGAGGCGGCGCAGGAGTCCCTCGCGGTCCAGTGCCCGGAGCGCCTCCTCCAGGGAGTCGACGCGGATGCCCTCCGGATCCATCGCCACCCCGCGTCCCCGGATCCCCCGCCCCTGCATGATGCCCAGCAGGACGAAGTAGGTGGGATCCTCCACCAGGATCAGGTCCCCCGGATCGCAGAGCGCCTCCAGGACCATGTAGAGGGCCTGCTGCGAGCCGTGGGTGATCAGGATCGAGCCGGGATCGGGAGGCGCGGCGCGGTCCTGCTCCCCCAGGCGGGCGGCGGTCAGCTCCCGCAGCCGGAGCTCCCCGGGCCCGGGCCCGTACTGGAGCGACTTCCGGGCCGGGCCTTCCTCGCCGAGGATCCGGTCCAGGATGGCGCGCACCTCCTCCACCGGAAGGAAGTCGTTGTCGGTGAATCCGGCCGCCAGGGAGACCAGGCCCGGCCGGCCCAGGGCCTGGTCCATCAGCCAGGTGATGGGCTGGGGCCGGATCCGCCGGCCCAGGGCCGAGAGGTGGCCCCGGCCGTCCCCGCTGCCTTGGGCGTCCATCGTCCCCCAGCCTAGCGCCCGGGCCCGCCGGGTGTCGAGGCCGCGCAGAGGGCGTCATTCGTTGACAAACGACGGGGGATGCAGCATGGAACCTGTCGATCGCATGAGCGACCCCGCAGAACCCTCCCTGGCCGAATCCGAGGACATCTCCAGGAAGGCCTTCCAGCTCAACATGGACAACTCGGTCTACGGGACGCTGGCCGAGATCGGGGCGGGGCAGGAGGTGGCCCGCTGGTTCTTCCGGGTGGGCGGCGCCTCGGGCACCATCGCCAAGACCATCTCGGCCTACGACATGCAGTTCAGCGACGCGATCTACGGATCGGCCCGCCGCTACGTGAGCCGGGAGCGCCTGATGACCATGCTGGACCACGAGTACCGGCTGCTGCTGGAGCGCCTCTCGGGGACCCGGGGAGGCGAGTCCCGCTTCTTCGCCTTCGCCAACACCGTGGCGGCCAAGAGCTTCCAGCGCCGCTCCGACGCCCACGGCTGGATCGGGGTGCGCTTCCAGCACGAGCCCCTGGCCCCCCCCTCGGAGCTGATCGTCCACGCCCGGCTGCTGGATCCCGAGAACCACCAGCAGCAGGACACCCTGGGCATCGCCGGAGTGAACCTGATCCACGGGGCCACCCTGCTCTACCAGCGGCCCCAGCAGCTGGTCCGCTCCCTGATGGACGGGCTCAACGCCAAGCGCATCGAGATCGACATGATCAAGATGTCCGGCCCCGCCTTCCCCGGCACCGACAACCGCCTCCTGGCCCTGTGGCTGGTCGAGGCGGGCCTCACCCAGGCGGCCCTGTTCAATCCCGACGGCGAGGTGGTCCAGCCGGCCGAGGCCCTCTACAAGAAGCCGATCCTGCTGGAGCGGGGCACCTTCCGCCCGCCCTCCCGGCGGCACCTCGACATGCTGGAGTGCAGCCTGGAGCGCTTCGCCGGAGAGCCCGCCAACCAGGGAGAGGATCCGGTGATCCTCTTCGAGATGAACATGAAGGACTCGGTCTCCTACTTCCTCAAGGACGATGCGGCCAGGTCGGAGAAGGCCGACACCCGGGACTTCCTGGACCGGGCCGACATCCTCTCCTCCATGGGGCACCCGGTGCTGATCTCCAACTACTTCCGCTACTACCGCCTGGCCGGATACCTGTTCCGGTACACCAACCGGATGGTGGGCCTGGTGATGGGGGTGCCCAACCTGAGGGAGCTCTTCGACGAGAGGTACTACGCCGACCTATCGGGCGGGATCCTCGAGTCCTTCGGGCGGATGTTCAAGAACGACCTCAAGCTCTACGTCTACCCCACCGCCCTGAGCTTCGACCAGGAGCGCTCCGGGGAGTTCCTCACCGCCCGCAGCCTGGAGGTGGCCCCCCACCTGCGCCACCTCTTCGCCCACCTCTTCGAGAACGGCCGCATCGAGTGCCTGGAGAACTACGACCGGGACTGCGTCGCCATCGACCACCTGGGCATCAGCATGGGGATCCGGCAGGGGACCTCCGGCTGGGAGAAGCTGGTCCCTCCCGACCTGGTCCGGCGGATCAAGGAGAGGAAGGCCTTCGGCTACCGCTCCCTGGCCGGCTGAACGCCCGGCCGCTTTTGGTTTGTCCCCGCCCTTGCCGCCAGCCAACCTCCCCCCTTCGATGCGCACCAAGCGAGTAGCCATCGTCGGCGGAGGAACGGTGGGCGGCGGCGTCTACCTGGCCCTGCGCAGGAACGGCTTCCTGCTCGAGGAGCGGACCGGCGTGCGGCTGGAGGTGAACCACGTGGTGGTCCGGGATCCCGGCAGGAAGAGGCCGACCGCCTTCGATCCGGGCCTGCTGCACTCCGACTGGCGCAGGGCGGTGGAGGATCCCGCCACCGACCTGGTGGCCGAGCTGGCGGGAGGCGTCGGCACGGCCCGGGAGGTGGTGGAGCGGGCCCTGGAGCTGGGCAAGCCGGTGGTCACCGCCAACAAGGCACTGCTCTCCAAGCACGGAAGGTCCCTGTTCGAGCTGGCCCGGAGGAAGGGGGCCGGGCTTTTCTACGAGGCCAGCGTGGGGGGCGGCATCCCCGTGGTCAAGGTCCTCAGGGAGAGCCTGGTGGGCAACCGGATCCGGGGGATGCACGGCATCCTCAACGGCACCTGCAACTACATCCTCACGCGCATGGAGCGCGATTCGCTGGACTTCGGCCAGGTCCTCGCCGAGGCCCAGGAGCTGGGCTTCGCCGAGGCCGATCCCTCCCTGGACATCGACGGGCTCGACGCCCTGCACAAGACCGGGATCCTGGCCTCCCTGGCCTTCGGCTCCTGGGTGCCCCCCGGATCGATCCACCGGGAGGGCATCGCGGGGATCTCCCCCGAGGACATCGCCTTCGCCGGCCGGCTCGGCTACCGGATCAAGCTGCTCTCCTCGATCCGGCCCGAGGCGGGCCACTTCGAGGACCCCGGAAGCCGCCTGCAGGTGTCGGTCTGCCCCGCCCTGATCCCCAGGGACCACCCCCTGGCCAAGATCGACGGGGTGGACAACGCCCTGTGGCTGGTGGGGGACGTGCTGGGGGAGGCCCTGCTCTCCGGCCCCGGAGCCGGAAGGGACGCCACCGCCAGCGCGGTGATCGGCGATCTGGCCGACGCCCTGCGGGCGGACGCGCGCCCCGCCGACCGCTTCCAGCGCCGGAGCCGGGTGCGCCCCTGGGAGGAGCTCTACGGCGAGTACTACCTGCGCCTGGAGGTGGTCGACCGCCCCGGCACCATGGCCGGCGTGGCCGGGGTGCTGGCCCGGGCCGGCATCGGGATCTCGTCGATCATCCAGCCCGAGAGCCGGGAGCGCGGCGCCGCCTCGCTGATCCTGATGATCCACGACGCCCCCAACCGGACCATCGCCGAGGCCCTGGACCGGATCGCCGAGCTCGACGTGGTCCGGTCCCGTCCCCGGAGCATCCGGGTGGAGCACTTCGGCGAGACCGAGGGGGAGCGGGCGCCGGCGGGCGGCCGGGTCCCGTGAAGGCCCCCGGCTCCAGCCGCTGGCAGGGGGTGATCCACCGCTACGGAGAGTTCCTGCCCGTCACGGAGAGGACCCCCCGCGTCTCCCTCTGCGAGGGCGGCACCCCGCTGATCCCGGCGCCGGGCTTCGCCGCGGCGGTGGGGGGCGGCTTCCGGCTCTACCTGAAGTTCGAGGGGCTCAATCCCACCGCCTCGTTCAAGGACCGGGGGATGAGCCTGGCGATCAGCAAGGCCTGCGAGAGGGGAAGCGCCATGGTGGCCTGCGCCAGCACCGGCAACACCTCGGCCAGCGCCGCCGCCTACGCCGCCCGGGCCGGGCTCAGGTGCCTGGTGATCCTGCCCGAGGAGGGCATCGCCGCGGGAAAGCTCTCCCAGGCCCTGATCCACGGCGCCGAGACCATCGCGGTGCGGGGCAGCTTCGACGACGCGCTGGGCCTGGTGCGGCAGCTGGGGGAGACCGGGCGGGCGGAGATCGTCAACAGCATCAACCCGGTGCGGATCGAGGGGCAGAAGACCGCGGCCTTCGAGATCTGCGACGCGCTGGGAAGGGCCCCCGACTACCACTTCCTGCCGGTGGGCAACGCCGGCAACATCGTCGCCTACCACCGGGGCTTCCTGGAGTACCGGCGCAGGGGCCTCAGCCAGGGCGTCCCCCGCATGTGCGGATACCAGGCCGCCGGGGCGGCCCCGCTGGCGGACGGGCGCCCCGTCCCCCGCCCCGAGACGGTGGCCAGCGCCATCCGCATCGGCAGGCCGGCCAGCGGGGAGGCGGCCCTGCTGGCGGCCCGGGAGTCGGGCGGCTGGATCGGCAAGGCGACCGACGAGGAGATCCTCGAGGCCTACCGGGAGGTGGCCCGCAGCGACGGCATCTTCGTCGAGCCGGCCTCGGCCGCCCCCCTGGCGGGACTGGCCCGCCTGAGCCGCCAGGGGAGGATCCCCCGGGACAGCCTGGTGAGCGCGACCATGACCGGCCACGGCCTCAAGGATCCCGGCCGGGCCCTGGCCGTCGCCGGGATCGAGCCCCGCAAGGTGGATCCCGACTTCGGCTCGCTGCGGGACCTGCTCGGACTCTAGGCCCCCTCATGGCCCTGATCGTCCAGAAGTACGGGGGAAGCTCGGTGGCCGGCCCGGAGCGCATCCGCCATGTGGCCCGGCGCATCGCCGGGTACCGCGCCCGGGGCGACCAGGTGGTGGCGGTGGTCTCGGCCATGGGCGGCGAGACCGACCGGCTCGCCGCCCTGGCCCGGGGGGTTTCCGAGGGAAGCCCCCCCCGGGGCCGGGAGCTGGACATGCTGCTCTCCACCGGGGAGCAGACCACCATCGCCCTGCTGGCCATGGCCCTCCACTCCCTGGGCGTCGAGGCCGCCTCGCTGACCGGGGCGCAGGCCGGGATCACCACCGACGGGGTCCACACCCGGGCCCGGATCCGCAACATCACCCCCGGCCAGGTCCACCGGCTGCTCGACCAGGGCCAGGTGGTGATCGTGGCCGGCTTCCAGGGCAAGACCCCCGAGGGGCACATCACCACCCTGGGACGGGGGGGGTCGGACCTGACCGCCATCGCCATGGCCGCGGCCATGGAGGCCGACCTCTGCCAGATCTACACCGACGTGGACGGGGTCCACAGCGCCGATCCGCGCCAGGCGCCCCGGGCGCGCAAGATCGACGAGATCTCCTACGACGAGATGCTCGAGCTTGCCGGAAGCGGGGCCCGGGTGATGCAGTCTCGGGCGGTGGAGTTCGCCAAGAAGTTCGGGATCCGGTTCGAGGTCCGGTCCAGTCTCAACAGCAATCCAGGCACCATGGTCAAGGAGGAAACAGCAGGCATGGAACAGGTGGTGGTCCGGGGCGTCACCCTGGACGAGAACCAGGCCAAGATCACCCTGGTGGGGGTGCCCGACCGGCCGGGGATCGCCGCCCGCATCTTCCAGACCCTACACCAGGCCTCGATCAGCGTGGACCTGATCGTCCAGAACGTCGCCCACGGGGAGGCCCCCCGCACCGACATCTCCTTCACCGTGGAGCGATCCGACCTGGAGCGCAGCCGGGAGGTGATCGCCTCGCTGGCCCCCGAGATCGCCTACTCCGAGTGCGTCGCCCAGGAGGAGATGGGCAAGCTGTCGATCGTGGGGGTGGGGATGCGGAGCCATTCGGGCATCGCCGCCCGGCTGTTCGAGGCCCTGGCCGGCCGGGGCATCAACATCGACATGATCTCCACCAGCGAGATCAAGGTCTCGGTGGTGATCGCCCTCGCCCAGGCGAAGGAGGCCCTCGGGGCGGTCCACCGGGCCTTCCTGGAGCCGCCCCCCGGCCAGGGCGGCGGCCGTTGATCTCCCGGGACGCGATGGGCTACGCTGGCTCAGGCATGCCGGACGAGGAAGAGGCGCTCAGGGCCGGGGGCCGGCGCCGGAGGCGCATCCCCCGCTCCTTCAAGGAGCTGACCCCGACCCGCTCCCTCAGGCCCGGCAGCTTCTTCTGCCAGATGGTGCTCAAGTCGCTGCTGACCCGGCGGCAGGGCCGCTGCCGGCGCCCCGACTTCCCCCGGCTGGAGGGGAGCCAGGTGTCGGTCACCTGGATCGGCCACTCCTCCTTCCTGGTCCAGTTCCAGGACCTCAGCGCGCTGATCGATCCCAACTTCGCCAACTGGCTCTTCTGGCAGAAGCGGGTGCGCCGGGCGGGGATGAGGATCGAGGACCTGCCCGGCATCGACCTGGTGCTGATCACCCACGCCCACTTCGACCATTTCAACCGCAACACCCTGCGCCGGATCCCCTCCCCGGGCGTCGTGGTGGTCCCCTGGGGGGTGGGGAAGCTGGCCCGGGGCCTGGGCTTCTCCCGGGTGCTCGAGCTGGACTGGTGGGAGAGCTTCATCCACGGGGAGTGGAAGGTGACCTTCACCCCCGCCAAGCACTGGGGGGCGCGCATGCTGCACGACCAGCACCGCGGCTTCGGAGGCTACGTCCTGGAGCACCGCGGACGCAGCCTCTACCACGCCGGGGACACCGCCTACTGCGGCAGCTTCCGGAAGATCGGCGAGCGCTGCCGCCCCGAGATCGCGATGCTGCCCATCGGGACCTACTACCCCGACGCCTTCCGCAAGACCCACATGGGCCCCGACGAGGCGCACCGGTGCTTCCTGGATCTCGGCGCCCGCTGGATGATCCCCATGCACTTCGGATCCTTCCGCCTCTCCTTCGAGGACATGGACGAGCCCCCGCGCTGGCTGCGCCGCATCGCGCGCGACCACGGCATCAGCGACCGGATCCGCATCCTGGAGGAGGGCCGGCCCAGCGTGTTCTGAGATGTCGTCCTTCCCCAAGGGGCTCAAGCCCGGCCACTTCGAGAGCGTCTGCGGCGCTCCCCACCTGCGCCTCGACGCGATGGAGTCGCTGCGCCGGGCGGCGGACCTTCCCGCCCGCCTATGGTTCGCCAGCCGGGCGCCGCTCGCCTCGCTCCAGGCCGAGGCCGCCTTCCTGCGGCACCTGGTCCCCGGGGGGGAGCCCGACCTGCTTCCCGGACACCTCCGGGAGGCCGCCGCCTGGACCCTGGAGGCCTTCACCGGCTTCGACCGCGAGCCGGCCAGCCTGCGCTTCCTCCACCTCTCGAGGGTGCGCCGCGGCTCCGGCCCGGGCGGGCAGATCCTGGAGGCGGTCGCCCTGTTCCCCCTCTGGCGGGACAGGGGCTCGAGGGGGCGGATCCACCTCGACGAGGTGCGAGGGAGGATGGCGGGGATCCGCCAGGGCCTCCCCGGCCCGGAATGCGGGGAGGAGTGCCGGCGCCTCCACTCCGATCACGCCCTTCCCCTCACGGAGGAGGGCTTCCGGGACCTGGCTCCCCGCCTGGAGGAGCTCCTCCGCTGGCTGGAGTCCATGCCCGGGGACTCGGGGGAGGGCCCGGAGCGGGAGGAGGCGCTGCGGCGCAACCTCTGCTACCTGGCCCTGCTGCCGAGGATCGAGGAGTTCTTCCGGCTCAGCCGCCTGAGCCGGCTGCACCCCGGCTTCCGCTCCTCCTTCCAGGAATCGGAGGTGTCCCCGGAGGAGGCCGGCCGGCTGCCCCTGGCTCCGGCGAACACCGAGGAGGTCCTGCGTCTCTCCGGCCCCGTCCACCCGCAGGACGAGGCCCGGCTGGAGGAGTTCCGGGAGCGGATCCTGGATCCGGCCCTCGGCGAGGGGCGCCGCTCGCTCAAGCGTCCCGAGTGGAACGGGCTCAGGGAGCGCTTCGCCCGGGTCGAGGAGTGGGGCGCACGCCGCCCCCGCCCGGGACTCGATCCGGCCGGAGCCTCCCTGGAGGCCCTGTCGAAGTGGCGGGACTGGCTGAAGGGCCAGGCCCGGAAGCTGGCGGCCCTGGAGACCCTGGAGAAGGCCATCCTGTTCCAGTCCCACCTGCTGGAGCTCTCCCGGTGCACGGTCAGCGCCCCGGGGCTCCTCTCCCTGTCCCCGGCTCCGCTCTTCGAGTCGGGCCGGCTCAGCGTGGGAGGGCTGGAGCTGCGGCCCTGCCTGAAGCTCTCCCCGGAGGCCTCCCCCCGGGGGGGAAGCCCCCACCTGCCCCTGGTGGTCGCCGAGGTGGAGGATCCGGAGGGGAGCTGGCGGGTCCTCGCCCCCCTGGCCCGGGGGAGGAGCGGCCGCCTGGCCGGGGGCCAGGCCGGCGTCTTCCGGGATCGCCGGGGGCGGGAGCGCCCGGCCCGGGTCCTGGAGGTCCTGGCCGGCCCGACTCCGCCCCGGCGGGCCGTCCCGCGCTCCCTGGCCGCCGCCGCCTGGACCCTGGCCCTGGCCCTGGCGCTGATCGCCGCCGCCGATCTGTTCGCCGAGCCCTCGGCCGCGGCGGTCCTCCTGGCTCTGGGGGGATGCGCCCTGGGGGCCTTCCGGGGGATCGGCTCCTGGAGGAGAAGGCGCAGGGCCCGGGATCTGCGGGAGCTGTTCGTCCAGGCCGGATGGGGGGCCAATCTCCGGATCCTCCTGGACTCCCGGCTGGCGAAGCGGCTCACCCGGGGTGCGCTCTGAACTGATCCACATCGGGACCGAGCTGCTCTCGGGGCAGGTCCTCAACACCCACCAGCAGTGGCTGGGGGAGCAGCTCGCCCGCCTGGGCCACCCTCCCCTCCGGGCCACGGTGGTCCCGGACCATCCCCGGGCGATCGGGGAGATCCTGGACCGAGCCCTCTCCCGCTCCGACCTGGCGGTGGCGACCGGAGGGCTGGGCCCCACCGGCGACGACCGGACCCTGGAGGTCCTGGCCCGGCTGCTGGACCGCCCCCTCGAGGAGGACCCGGAGGTCCGGAAGAGCATCGGTGAATACTTCGCGGACCGGGGGCTCGCCCCGCCCCCGAAGGCCTACCGCCAGGCGCTGGTCCCCCGGGGCGCCGCGGTGTTCCCCAACCGCCACGGGACCGCGCCCGGCCTGGGGCTGCGCCCCCTCCGGGAGGGGAGGCGGCGCGCCCTGGCGCTGCTGCCGGGCCCGCCCCGCGAGCTGCGCCCCATGTTCCTGGAGGAGGCGCTGCCGTGGCTGAGGGCCGGCGGCGTGCTTCCCCCCGGAAGGATCCATTCCCTGGTGCTGCGCACCGCGGGGATGGGGGAGTCCCTGGTGGAGGAGCGGCTCCGTCCGCTGGCGGCTCCGGAGCTGGAGATCGGCTACTGCGCCCGTCCCGGCTGCGTGGACGTCCGGCTGACCTCCCTCCGGGAGGAGCTGGTCGGGGAGGCCGCCCGGCAGGCCAGGGAGCGGCTGGGGGAGGCCGTCTACGGCGAGGGGGACCTCTCCCTGGAGGAAGCGGCGGTCGGGGAGCTGGCCCGGGCCGGGCTCACCCTGGCCACGGCGGAGTCCTGCACCGGGGGCTTCATCGCCCACTCCCTCACCAACGTCCCCGGATCCTCCCGGGTGCTCGACTCGGGATGGGTCACCTACAGCGACGGATCCAAGGTCCGCCTGCCGGGCGTCGATCCCGGGGACCTGGCCAAGCACGGGGCGGTCAGCGGGCCCGTCGCCCGCCAGATGGCCGAGGGGGCCCGGCGCTCGGCAGGGACCGATCTGGCCCTCTCGGCCACCGGCATCGCCGGTCCCGGAGGAGGCTCGGCCCGCAAGCCTGCGGGCACCGTGTTCCTGGCCCTGGCCGGCGCACGGGGGACCCTTCTCCGGCAGGGGCTCTACCCCATGGAGCGGACGGGCTTCAAGCGCAGGGTGCTGGCGGAGGCCCTGCTGATGCTGCTGCAGGAGGCCCGCAGGACCGGGACCTAGCCCAGCTCCACCGCGCCGCAGAGGTGCGTCTCGATCCCCAGCTCCGAGAGCATGGCGGCCTTGACGCGGCAGGCGGAGTGGGCCTGGTCCCGGGAGGGGGCGTAGGCCACCTGGATGTGGTTGGACTTGTGCCGGGCCATCATCTGGTCGCGGGTGGCGCCCTCGATCACCGCGTGCATGATCGGCCACTGCGGCGTGGTGGCCTCCCAGCGCGCCCGGGTCTCCTCCTCGGGAAGCGCCACCACCCGGGCCACTCCCAGATCGCAGTGCAGGCGCCCCTCCATCACGAAGACCCGGCTCCAGACCACGTGCCCCGGTCGCGAGACGCCCTTCAGGGTGCCGCCCCCGAGCCGGAAGTACATCGGAGGCTGGCGCTCGCTGGAGGCGCCCCTCCAGCCGCCGACGAAGTGGGCCGGAGGGGCCGCCCCCGAGATCAGGAACACCCACACGAAGGCGTCCACGTCCCCGCCCCGGTAGGGCCGGCCCCAGCGCAGGTCGTGCAGCGTGGTCTCGGGGGAGTAGCCCAGGCGGCGCCACAGCCGGTGGGTCGCCAGGGCGTCCAGCCCGGAGCACTCGTCCACCTCGTTGAAGTGGGGCAGGGGCTCCCCCTCGTAGAGCGGCCCGCCCTCCCCCAGGACCGGAGGGCGGTCGGCGTTGTTGAGCATCCCCTCGGCCAGATCGCTGGCGGGCAGCAGGTCCTTGAGCCCCTGCTGGTACTGGATCCCGATGGCGGCGCAGCCGAAGCGGTCGGCGATGCGGAGCGCGGCGGCGTACATGCGGCACTGCAGGAGCGCCTGGGCCCGGGTCAGCTCGGTGGCCTCGTCGGTCCCGAAGCGGAAGTCCACCCCCCGGTCCAGCAGCCACTGCAGGATCCGCTCCCCCTCCCCCGGATCGGTCTCCATGGTCTCGGCGTAGAGGGCCGACTGGCTGAGACGCTCCTTGAACACCCCTAGGGGATGGAGCAGCTCGTCGGGGACGATGGCGTTGTGCATCCCCATGCAGCCCTCGTCGAACACCCCCATCAGGGGGCAGGAGTCCCGGAAGGCCCGGGCCTCGGCCTGTCCCAGGCGCGCCTCCTCGCCCGGCAGGCGCAGCAGGCGGCAGTCCCGGACATGGCTCTGGTCGTGGACCAGGACCGAGTCCCGCAGCCACTCCTCCAGCGAGGCCTGGAAGCGGGGATCGGCGAAGTCCTCCCCCCAGAGGGTGCTGTAGGCGACGCCCATCTTGGCCAGCGAGCCGTTGAGGTTGAGCATGCCCACCAGGCCGGGCCAGCGCCCGCTCCAGTTGGCCACGGTCAGGATCGGCCCCCGGTGGCGGTACAGCCCGGGCAGCACGTGCTGGCTGTACTGCCACACCGCCTCGGCCACCACCAGGGGGACCCCGGGGGGGATCCGTGAGAAGACCTCGACGCCCATCTTCTGGGAGTCGATGAAGCCGTGCCCGGCGGCGGGATCGAAGGGATGGGCCCGGACCACCCGGGCGCCTCCCCGCCGCAGCGCCTCCGTGAGGGCCGCCTCCATCCTCTCCTGCTCGGGCCAGCAGGCCCGGTTGGCCGAAAGCCTCAGGTCGCCGTTGGCCACCAGCCAGACCTCCCTCTCTCCTTCGCTCATGGGCCGATCACGGAATTCCAGTCCTGCGGCGGAGAGGGTGGGAATCGAACCCACCCCGGCCTGCAGGGCAGGCCGGCAGCGGTTTTGAAGACCGCGGAGGACACCAGCCACTCTTCACTCTCCGGAACGGGGGAAGTGTGGCCCCGCCCCGCCCCCTCCCCAAGCCAAAACCCCGTCCGGGATTGCCATCCGGAGGGGCCGCGCCCAGACTGGCGAGCGTGGACTACCTCGCGGAGGCCCGGCGGGTCATCGGCATCGAGATCGAGGGCCTGGAGGCGATCCGCTCCCGCCTCGGCGACTCCTTCGCCCAGGCGGTGCGCCTGGCGGCCCGGACCCTGGAGCGCCGGGGGAAGATCGTGGTGGCCGGGGTGGGCAAGTCGGGCAACATCGGGCGCAAGATCGCCGCCACCCTCACCAGCACCGGATCCACC
Organism: Limisphaerales bacterium; assembly: GCA_965221075.1. Lineage (GTDB taxonomy): Bacteria > Verrucomicrobiota > Verrucomicrobiia > Limisphaerales > AAA164-E04 > UBA2970. The sequence goes on along the minus strand of OZ244865.1, from coordinate 387,659 downwards.
AGCGTGGCGCTCGACAGCGTGGACGCCCTGCACGGCGACCTGGGGATCCTCTCCGACGGCGACCTGATGCTGCTGCTGAGCTACTCGGGGGAGTCGGAGGAGCTCCTTCCCCTGCTTCCGGCGCTGCGGGAGTTCGAGGTGGCCCGCGTCGCCATCACCGGAGCCCCCGGCTCGACCGTGGGCCGGGAGAGCGAGGTGGTTCTCGACTGCCGGGTCCCCCGCGAGGCCTGCCCCTACAACCTGGCGCCCACCGCCAGCGCCACCGCCACCCTGGCCATGGGGGACGCCCTGGCCATGGCGGTCATGAAGGCCCGCGGCTTCACCCAGGAGGACTACGCCCGCCACCATCCCTCGGGCGCCATCGGGCGGGCGCTCACCCTGAAGGTGGGCGAGGTGATGCGCCGGGGCGGCCGCAACCCCCTGGTCTCCCAGTCGGCGACGGTGGAGGAGGCGCTGCGGACCATCGGCCAGGCGAAGTCGGGCTGCGTGGTGGTCTCCGACGCCCAGGGGCGCCTGGCCGGCATCTTCACCGACGGGGATCTGCGCCGCCTGCTGCTGCAGGGAGGGAAGGTGCTGGACCGCCCGCTGGCCGAGGTGATGAACCGGGATCCGGTCCGCATCTCCTCCCAGGCGCCCGCGGTCGAGGCGATGGACCTGATCCGGGAGCGCCACATCGACGAGATCATCGCGGTGGACGAGGAGGGCAGGCCGGTGGGCCTGATCGACTCCCAGGACCTTCCCCCGATGAAGCGGGCGGCGCCGGGCTCCATAGGCTAGGCGAACCCCGGCTTGCCTCGGACCGGCGGGGCTGCCATTCTCGGCACGCGATGACTGGAGCGCCGGGTGTGAAGCTGACCGAGGCGGCCGTGGACGAGGTGAGGTCGATGCAGGCGGGCAAGCCGGAGGACGCGGGCAAGCCGCTGCGGGTCTACATCGAGAAGGGCGGCTGCTCGGGGATGCAGTACGGCATGGTCTTCGACCAGGTGCGCGAAGGGGACTCCCGCAGCGAGCACGGCGGGGTGATGGTGGTGGTCGATCCCGTCAGCCTGGACTACCTGGCCGGAGCGGTGGTCGACTACTCCGACGACCTCTCCGGGGGAGGCTTCAAGATCCGCAACCCCAACGCCTCGGGCACCTGCGGCTGCGGCCGCTCCTTCGAGACGGGCTGAGGGCGGGGGTGGTGGCTGGACTCGGAATCGAACCGAGGACACACGGATTTTCAGTCCGTTGCTCTACCAACTGAGCTATCCAGCCCCGGAGGCCCTTCTGCATAGCCTCTTGGGGGACCCTGCGCAACGCGATTCTGGGAGCGCTCCCGCTCCTCCACCAGCCGGATCCGCTCCGCGTCCGGCTCGTACCCGCTCCAGGCCGCCCCGGCCGTAGCCAGCAGCGCCTCCTCCCACCTCTCCCGGAGCGGGGCCGCCTCCCCGGGCAGCTGCAGGGATCCCTGGATCAGAAGCCCCCTGCGGCTCCTGCGCTGCGAAGCCCCGGCCACCTTGCGCCCCTGGTGGATCAGGTCGTCCCTCTCGGCCCCGGCGAAGCAGCGCCCCGGGCCTTCCTCGACCGGCTCCCCGGCCAGGGACACATCGATATCCAGGGACCTCAGAGATCGTCCGATCCACTGGTGGAGCCTCCGGTAGCTCTCCGGCGCCCTCAGGCGGCACCAGGGATGGGAGGAGGGCAGCAGCAGGCTGTAGGTCCAGTCGCCCCGGTGCAGCACCAGGCCTCCCCCGGTGGGACGCCGGACCAGGGGGCGCAGGGAAGTCAGTAGCGAGACCTGCTCGCGGCGCTGGAAGCGCCCGTAGGTGGCCGCCTGCCCGTCCCAGCGGTAGAACCGCAGCAGCGGCGGGTCGTGCGGAGCGGCCGATTCCAGCGCCACCTCGTCCCAGGCCATGTTCCGGGCCGCCCCTGCGGGCCCCGACCGCCAGAAGAGCCACCGCTCCCCGCTTCCGGGCCCGGCCGGCAGTCCGTTCTCCTCCTCCATGCCGACGGGCCATCCTGCCAGCGCCGCCCGCTGGATTCCAGCCGGCAGGCGCGCCAGACCGTTCCGCTGGACTTCCTGCTCCCGGACGGCGAATGACGGAGACTCCGCCGCCTCGGGAGCCTTGGCGGATCCGGTCCGTGCGAAGGGGCCGGTCCCTTCCGCTCTCGTCAGCGTGCGGATCGGGACATGGATGGCCGCAGCCTGCCAGAGCACCGGCCACGGACGGGCCGCCTGGGGGCCGATCGCCCCGATGGCCGGGAAGATGGCGGATCCGCCAGCAAGACGGCCGGCTACCGCGGACTGCCGTCTCGGAAGAAGCGTCCCCGGAAGGCCCGATGGCTCCATGCGTCGCGCAGATCCCTTCGCCGTCCCGTGCAGGGAATGGAGCACGGCTTCTCGCCGAAACCCTTTTTTCCTCCAGGCTGCCCGGTTCTGGCACGAATCCTGCTGCATTTAGCAGTCAGACGGACAGGGCTGCCCCTGCCGGCTGCCAGTATCGAGGAGGCAAGCCGAACCAGACAGGAACGAAGCCATGAACAGACCCGGACGAAAGCCAGCCGCCAATGCGTTCACCCTGATCGAGCTCCTGGTGGTGATCGCCATCATCGCCATTCTCGCCGGGATGCTCCTTCCCGCCCTGCAGAAGGCCCGCCAGAAGGCCCAGAAGATCAATTGCGTCAGCAACCTCAAGCAGGTCGCCCTCGCCTTCAAGATGTGGGCCGGGGACCACGACGACCAGTACCCCATGCACGTCCCCTACCGCAAGGGCGGCAGCGCCGAGGGGCTCCCCAGGAATTGGAGCTCGTACCGAGCCAACGGACAGACGGACATGTCCGTCTGGTTCCACTTCGGCGCGCTTCGTTCCGAGCTGGGGGAGCAGCCGAAGATCCTCGTCTGCCCCAGCGACAGCCAACGGGAAGCCGACACCTTCACGTTCAACAAGAAAAACACCGTGAACGGCAGGGATCACTTCAACCGCAACCAGAACGTGAGCTACCTGATCAATCCCGCCGCGGACGAGAGCCAGCCCCAGCAGATCCTCACCGGCGACCGCAATCTGATCAACTCCATCAGAAGGAGCATCTCGGTCAGCAGTCCGCCCGGAACCGCCCTCACCTGCCGGCAACGGGCAGGCAAATGGATCAACAGCTTCGAGCTGAGCGCGGACATGCACGGGACGACCGGTTCCAACTTCGCCGCCGTCGACGGATCGGTCAACTCGCTCTCGACCGAAGAGCTCCTGGAGCAGCTGGCCAGCGCCGGACTGGATCATGTCACTTTCCTCCTGCCCAACAGTCCCACCCGGCACGGCCTTCCCGAAGGAGTCGACCCAAGCACGGGCTGGCTGGCCCGCTAGAGCCTTCTCCATGCCCTGCTCCAAGCCCCAGCCCAGCGATGGCCATCTGCGCCGGGATCGCGAAAGACGCCCTCTCCCATTGGGGGCCGCCTTTCACGGCTGCATGCGGGGGACACCGTCCGCACCCCGGGAGAAAGCGGATTGCATAGCCGTCGCGGCAACAGCCATCGAGCCGGAAGCTGCGGCGGCGACGATGCCGGAGGCATCCGGAATCCGGCAGCCAGCGGCGCAAGCGAACTCGCCCAGGGGTCTGCCGGCTCATGCGGCGAGCGCAGTTCCTGGCCCTTCCGTGACGGCAGCGATGCACCGTTCGCCCCGAGCCCATCTGCGATCAACCGCCGATCCGAGGGTCTTTTTCCGGCGACGTTCCTCGCCTCCTGCGCAACATCCGAAAGGCTCCCGGGCCATGAAGCCAGCAACCGGTCCATCCCTGCTGGCGCTGGCGATGCTCCTCGCCTGCCTGAATTGCCAGTCGGGCACAATCGACTACGCCTACCAGGAAATCGTCTTCTCCGCCCAGTTCGAGCTCTACGAAGAATACGACGAGAATCTTTCCCTTGCCGGGCAGAACGGCTGGGTGGCCTACGGCGCTGGAGGCAACGGGCTGGATAACTTCCGAGGGAGAGAGTCCTTCCGCAGCAGAACGAGGTCAGAGAGCGACTTCGGATTCATGCGCGGGCAAGGCTACATCGGATACGACAATCCCGATCCGGGCGCATCGGGCGGCTACTCGAGCGTCTACCGTCCATTCTCCCTGAGCGAGTTCAACGACAGCTCCCCCATAGCCACCTTCCGGATCACCATGGAGATCGTGGACTCCACCAGCCAGGACCGGGACATCTTCGGCTGGACCTTCTACACCCTGGAGGAAGAGCGTCGGCCCCTCTTCTCCCTCCATTTCGACAACAAGACCCGGCTCATCCTCTACGCCCTCGGCCCCGAGGCCGAGCCTGTGTCCACCGGCCTCGCCTTCGAGCGCGACGCCATCTACGACCTGGAGGTCAGCATGAACTTCGTCCTCAACCGGTGGAGCGCCACCATGGGCGAGTCGCTCATCGCCCACGATCTTCCCATCGCAAGCCAGGAGGCCGAGCTCTCCCTGGGCTCCGTCGAGGCCTTCTGGTCCATCCACGATCTGGAGAGCCCCGGAGACAACTACCTGATCTTCGACAACTACCTGATCGCCCGGACAGGTTCCTCAGGCCCCGCTCCGCATGCCGAGCTTCTGAAAGTCTGCTGTTCCCTCGGAAGCATTCTCTTGCTGAGCGGCCTGCCGGGAGCCCCCTACCACCTGGAGACCTCTCTGGATCTCGAGAGCTGGAGCCGCATCTGGGCCGGAGTTTTCCTGCCCATTGGAAAGGATCTAGCCCTCGAAGACCGGGGCCTGATCGACCCCTTGCGCTTCTACCGCGTCCTGAGCCGTCCAGGACTCTCCATAGGTCCAGGACCGTCCCCCAGTGAGAACATGCAAGCTTCGCCGGTCCGGACGGAAGCTCTTGCGTACAGATCCGGCCAGGCAGAGCACATCCGGACTGCCCGGCCCCGGCAGGCGCTCCAGGAACCCCAGGAAGGATGCGAGCCGATAGAACGGAACCAGCCAGGCAATTGAGACACTCCGCGCACAGATCAACATCGTATACGCCGTTCTTCGAATGGATTGCGCCGGAGAGTGCGCCCGCCGCATCACCTCGCTGCAGGGAAAGGAGCCCTCTGCACACCATGACCAGCCTGCATGGAAAAGGCTCCCAGGCATCTGGCGGGCTCTGTCTGCATCCCGGGATCCGGGAAGCCGCGGCCAGGCTCGTCCAGGCTACGCGCAGGAGCGCATGCTGGCTGGGCCGGGGGCCTGCCGACTCCGGAGGCCGGTTGGATCCAGACTGTCCTGGACCGGTCCTCCGGCCTGGATCCAGCAAATTCGAAGCTCTCAGGATGGACGCTCCAAGCGTTTTCCAAGGGGCGTCCGCGTCCTTCCGGACAGGCTGGCGCATGCCCGTAGCGCACTTTGCCGTATGCCGGCATGGCAAGGCCCGAATGGCGGTGTCCGCCGTTGCCCCCTTGGAGCGCGACCGGCGGAAAGCCCTCGCTGCGGTCGGGTGCGGGAAGCTCCGGGACAAGCTGGAGCGCTGCTTCAAGGCATGGACCGGGCTTGGGAGAAGAGCTTGCCGCTGCTTGCCAGGACGGCGAAGCGTTCGGACGGCGGGGGCCGAAGCCTGCATCCCGGTGTACAGCATCGAGCCGCACCGCGATCGCACCGTCAAGCCGGGGAACGATCCCGCGTCCGAGGCAATGTTCCGGGATGTCGAGAGCCCGTACCCGGATCCGCCGAAGAATGCCGCCATCCACTGCTCCGGCGAGCGGAAGCAGGTCCAGTCGCTCCAACCAACGCTAGCGGGGCCGCCGCGGGACATGGGCCATGTCCGCATCCAGGCTCGCGGCCGCTACCGGCACGGCACCGTCGCGCTCTTCGCAGCGATGAGCCACCCGAACGGCGATCTTGTCCAGCGTCTGGAACACAGGCGCCAGCGTTCGGGAGCGCCCGGGCTTCCCCAGGCAGATCGACCCCGAGACTCCAGACCGAACGGCAATCCAAGCCATTGCCGACAGCCATGCCGCGCACAGGCACGCGAAGGCCGGGGCAGGGCTGGCGAAGCATTCGAGAGCCTCGACGCACTTCGCTCCGATATCGAGCGCCTGGCCCGGCATGGCCGAGCATTTTCTTGCCGGGCAGGCCGGTGCCGTCCGGGATCAGAACATCACAAGAGCTTCCCGCCTCAAGAGAGCGATCATGCGACGCCGGTCAGAGCAGGACGCCGGTCTCTGGCCCTCCACAGTGGATTGCCAAAGGCGAAGACGTCCTGGCGAGGTTCGAGCCTTCACGGGCTCGATTCGCTGAATGCCGGATCGCTAGCGTTTGCCGCATCCGATTCACGCACATGACTCCAGCTTCCAGACCGCCCCGGACGTTGCTCCGCACATTGTCAAGACGTGGCCGCCCCGTTCCCGCACCCGGGAATGGCTGGGCGGCGATCCGGCCTTTCCCCTGCTCCGGAAGCGATCGCCGTGGCGGGGAAAAAAGGATTGCAATGCACGGGGCTCCTTTGCAGCCTTCCCGACCTATCGCTTTGATTTAAACCAGCCCAGAAAGGAAAGTACCCTATGAACCGACTCAACCGGAGTTCAGCCAGCAAGGCGTTCACCCTGATCGAGCTCCTGGTGGTGATCGCCATCATCGCCATCCTCGCAGGAATGCTCCTGCCCGCGCTGCAGAAGGCCCGCCAGAAGGCCCAGAAGATCAAGTGCCTCAGCAATCTCAAGCAGGTCGGCCTCGCCTTCAAGATGTGGGCCGGGGACCACGACGACCAGTACCCCATGCACGTCCCCTACCTCAAGGGCGGCAGCGCCGAAGGGGTTCCCGGCAACATCAGGTACTCGGCCAGAGACAATGGCGTGGAAGCTCCGTCGGTCTGGTTCCACTTCGGGGCCCTTCGCAGCGAGCTGGGGGAGCAGCCGGAGATCGTCACCTGTCCCAGCGACAGCCAGGTGGATGCCGACACGTTCACCTACAATAGCCGCAACACCGTGAGCGGCAGGGATTACTTCAACCGCAACCAGAACGTCAGCTTCCTGATCAATCCCGCCGCGGACGAGAGCCAGCCCCAGCTGATCATCACCGGAGATCGCAATCTGACCAACTCCGTGAGAACGACCATATCGACCGCCAGACCACCCGGAGTCGCCCTCACCGCCAACGCCCGGAGGGGGGTGTGGCAGGGGAACCACTTCGCCCTGAGCGCGGACATACACGGAACCTCCGGTTCCAACTTCATCGCCTCCGACGGTTCGGGCAAATCCCGCACCACCCAGGAACTCCTGGAGCAGTTTGCCAGCGCCGGACTGGACAATGTAACCTTCCTGCTGCCCAACAGTCCCACCAGTGCGAGGGGAGGCCTTCCCGAAGGTGTCGATGCGAGAACGGGCTGGCTGGCCCAGTAGCCGCTTCTAGGCGTATCCATCCAAGCCCCGGCCTCTACAAAGGGTCGGGGCTTTTTTCTTTTCCGGCTCTCCAGGGCTCCTGCCTGGTGCAGGATCGGTGCTGGAGGGAAAAGAGAGTCACGGAAGCATGGGCAAGGCCGATAGTCTGCCATGGCCATGCTGCTGAGCGTTTTCCGCCAGTGTCTTGCAGGGGAATCGAGTACGGATCCGGTAGCGCCTTCTGCGTCCGTTCCAGAGAGCCGGCCCGCTCGGAGCAGGCGCCCTGCATTGGTCCTGATCCTGTCGGACGCCGGAAGGTCGCTGGGGCAGCCATCCGTGGATTGCCAAGCCGTTTCTGGCATCGTTCCCTGATCTTTCCGGGCTGAAATCCTGCAAGTGCGGCCAGCAGGCCGGCCGGATGGATGTCGGACAGGCATCCGACCTGACCTGCCTGCAGTCTCCGGAGCGCTGGGAAGGAACAGGCCAGGATCGAGCCAGCCACCGACGGACCTGCCGTCTTGTCCAGACTGCTCCGGCAAGCGGTTCCGGGGAGAAGGCTGGACGGCATCGGCGATGCCGATCCGGCAGGAAAGGCGAGCCGATGGCGCCATTGAGGACAGAGAATCCCAGCGAGGGAGCGCCTGTTTCTGGCAAAGGGCCCTCGCCTACCCTCGTCGATGCCGTACTGCTCCGAGCTCTGGCTTGTGTCCAGATTACCTGCCTTCCGCCCCCTCCCCCGTGCCGATCCCCAAGCCCGGGGCAGGCATGGAATGGAGGAAAGCGAGGATCCAGGAGTGGACGGGCAGGCTCAGGCAGCCGGTGCGTCAACCGCGCCGCTTGTCCTGTCCGCCCCAGGCGCCTGTATGCAGGCGCAGAGGCTCCACCAGGTGCACAGCTTCAATCCATACGGAACTTCCCAGGGGAGCGTCCAGGGCGGCCGGAATGCCCGAATCGAAGACATGAAGGCGACGTAGCGCAGGGACTATTGCCAGGCATGCCGGAGGAAAGAATGAGAGCTTTGCCTGTGCAGGGGCCCGGCGCTTCCGAGCACACCTGGAGCCATGCGGCCCCGAGCCATCTGTCAGCGGGCTCGGCCCTCCCTTTATCCGCACGGCCTGGAAGGAAGAAGCTGCTCCGATGCGTTCCGAAAGGGCGGCGGTCATGGCAGCCACCGCCCTCAGCACGGGGACAGGAATCCGTCCAGCATCCTTTGAGCTGGAGTCCTGAGCGGGTGGCGACGGGAACAATCCGCTTCCCGGGCAGGGGAAGGGATCGATAGCCCAGCCTGTCGGCTGCTTTGCGGCTTGATCCGGAAAGGATCGCAGGAGAAAATCGCCTTTGTGATCTTGCCGTTTTCTGAACGCGCCCGCCGCGCCTTCACCCTGATCGAGCTGCTGGTGGTCATAGCCATCATCGCCATCCTGGCCGGCATGCTCCTGCCCGCCCTCTCCAAGGCCAAGGAGAAGGCCAAGGGGATCATGTGCGTGAGCAACAACAAGCAGATGGTCACCGCCTGGCACCTGTACGCCATGGACAACGACAACAAGTGCGCCAACAACTTCACCATTCCCGGCACCGTTGGAGCGATCAACAGCGGCCGCTTCAACAACTGGGTCAACAACGTGATGACCTGGGACGCCAGCGGCACCTCCACCCAATCCCGCAGCGTCACCAACGTGGCCTGGGTCCGCAACGGGGTGATCGCCCCCTACACCGACGCCATCGTCGGAATCTACAAGTGCCCGTCCGACATCTTCCTCAATCCCGAAATGCGTGCCAAGGGCTGGGAGAGGCGGCTGCGCAGCATCGCCATGAACGCCTTCTTCGGCCTCTCCGACAACGACCCCAACAACAACACCAGCAGGGGCAGGAGCTGGGCATTCGGCGGAAGATACAAGCAGTTCATTAGGGTCACGGACGTGCCAGAGCCCTCCAATACCTGGCTGACCCTCGACGAGCATCCCGACTCGATCAATGACGGATTCTTCGTCAACAACCCCGACGCCAACCACTGGGGAGACCGGCCCGCCTCCTACCACAACGGCGCCAGCGGCTTCTCGTTCGTGGACGGGCACGCCGAGATCCACAAGTGGACCAGCGACTCCTCCATCTACCCGGTTCGCTACACGTACGGCCAGGTCAAGAGCTTCGACGCCGCCGGACGCGAGGACTTCAAGTGGTACAACGATCGGGTGCAGCTCCTTCCCTGAAAGGGAACGATCCGATCCGCTAGTCGCGGACCTCCCGGAAGAGATCGTCGACGATCGCCTCGCCCCTCAGGTAGCCCGAGTGGCCGTCCAGGTAGACGAAGTTGGCTCCGTCGGAGTGGCGCATGGCGGCTATCCTCCGCTGCGGGCTCAGCCTGCCGCTCCGCTCGTTGTAGGGCAGGTGGCCAGGAGCCCAGACGTCGTTCAGGTTGGTGATCGCGTCGCGGTATCCGGTGACGATGGGCCTCCAGCTGCCAGCCTCGTTGTCCCCCAGGTGCAGGGTCTTGCTGGGAATCTGGAACCGGGAGAGCTTGGAGGGGCCCACCTTCTCGTAGCCCACGGCATCGTCGGGGCTCTCGAAGTTCCAGGCGTTGATCACGTAGGTGATCACCTGGACTCCCCGGGGATCGGCGGGATAGGAGAGGCACTTGTAGATGCGGACGTTGCGGAAGTCGTCCTCCCCGCCCCCCTCGGGAAGATAGGGCATGTAGGCCAGGAACCAGGGGTGGCCGTTGCCCCGGGGGATGTAGCCGTCGTTGTCGTCGGCGTACAGGAACATGGCCATCCCCACCTGCTTGAGGTTGCTGATGCAGCCGATCGCCTTGGCCCTTCCCTTGGCCTTGCTGAGCGCCGGAAGCAGCATGCCGGCCAGGATCGCGATGATGGCGATGACCACCAGCAGCTCGATCAGGGTGAAACCGCTGGAGGGACCCGAGGAGGGCGAAGGCTGGCCTGGCTTCATCTCGAACCTGGGGGGCATCCGTCGGGCGAGGATAGCAGAAGCCTTCCCAGGCAGGCAAGCCGCGCCCGGCCCTCCCGTTCCGGCCGCGGATCCTCGCATGGCGCTGCCGCCCGCGCCGCTTGACTCGGGATGGCTCCCGTGGTTGAGTGCCGCCATGCTGGACGCCTTCCTCCGGCCGGCCTGATGCTCGCTCCCTTCCCCAGCAATCCTGCGCCGGGGCAGCTGAGGCAGTTCGGCTACCTGTGCCTGGCGGTCCTGCCCCTGGCGGCCTGGCTTCTGGGAGCCGGTCCCTGGGTCCTGTCGGCCTGCGGGATCCTGGGCCTGGGAGCGGCCCTGGCCGGCCGACTGCGTCCCGCCTGGCTGCGGCTCCCCTTCCTGGCCCTGATGTGCCTGGCCTGGCCCGTCGGTCTGGCGCTGGGGGAGCTTATCCTGCTCCTTCTCTATTTCGGAGTCCTCCTTCCCATCGGGCTGGCCTTCCGGCTGGCGGGAAGGGATCCCCTGGACCGGCGCCTGGACCGCGGCCGGGCGTCCTACTGGACCGGCAAGGAGATCCCGGACCAGCCCCTCCAGTACTACCGTCCCTGGTGACCGGGCCATGAGCAAGGGAGGAAGAAGGAGGGAGTTCGAAGAAGGCCGCAACCGGAAGCCCGACCCGCTCTGGAGGGAGTTCCTGGTCTTCATCCGGGAGAACAAGGCCTGGTGGATGATCCCCATCGTGCTGGTCCTCCTGATCCTGGGCGGACTGGCCTGGCTGAGCTCCACCGGAGCGGCCCCCTTCATCTACTCCCTCTTCTAGCTGGCCTTCCCGATGCCGGAGATCCGGATCGCCGAAGTCTCCCTGCCTCCGGAAGCTCCACGCGACGGGCAGGCCATGCGGGAGGCCGCCGCCAGGGAGCTGGGGATCGAGCCCGGAGAGATCCGGGAGGTGCGGCTGCTCCGCCATTCCTGGGACGCCAGGCAGGCCCGGGTGGCGGCCCGGCTCCGCCTGCAGGTGGGCGTCGGCGCCGCGCTGCCCCCCCTCGAGCGCTGGCAGGCCGACTTCCCGCCTCTCCGCTCCGGGGAGGACCCCGTGGTGATCGTCGGCTGCGGTCCGGCCGGACTCTTCGCCGCCCTGAGGTGCCTGGAGCGGGGACGCCGTCCGGTGATCCTGGAGCGGGGCCGCGACGTCTCGTCGCGCCGCTTCGACCTGGCTCCCATCCTCCGCCGCGGCGAGGTGCTCCCCGACTCCAACTACTGCTTCGGGGAGGGCGGCGCCGGCGCCTTCTCCGACGGCAAGCTCTACACCCGCTGCCGGAAGCGCGGCCCGGTGGAGACCGTCTACCGGATCCTGGTGGCCCACGGAGCCCCGCCGGCCATCCTCACCGACGCCCACCCCCACATCGGATCCAACCGGCTGCCCTCGATCGTGCGGGCCCTTCGCCGGACCATCGTCGAGGCCGGGGGAGAGGTCCGGTTCGGGGCGCGGGTCTCCGGCCTGGCGGTCGGGCAGGGCCGCGTCCTGGGGGTGGAGACGGCCTGCGGCCGGGAAGTCGGGGCCGGAGCGGTGATCCTGGCCACCGGCCACTCGGCGCGGGACATCTACCGGATGCTCCACCGGATGGGCGTCGCCATGGAGCCCAAGCCCTTCGCCCTGGGCGTGCGCGTCGAGCATCCGCAGCCCCTGCTCGACCGCATCCTCTACCACCTTCCCTCCGGGGCGGCCCGCCCCGGCTGCCTTCCGGCCTCCGCCTACCGGCTGAGCGCCAGAGCGGGCAGAAGGAGCGTGCACTCCTTCTGCGTCTGCCCCGGGGGCTTCATCGTCCCGGCCGCCACCCGCAGCGACGAGGTGGTGGTCAACGGGATGAGCCTCTCGCGCCGGGACTCGCCCTTCATCAACGGGGGGATGGTGGTCTCCCTCGAGCCCGGGGACACCGCCCGGGGGGGGATCCTGGGAGGCATCGCCCTCCAGCAGGAGATCGAGTCCCTGGCCGGGCGGGCGGGCGGAGGGCGCCAGAGGGCGCCGGGCCAGAGGCTGACCGACTTCCTGGGCGCACGCCCCTCCTCCGACCTGCCTCCCACCAGCTACCGGCCCGGGGCGGAGCCGGCCCGGCTCGACCGGATGCTGCCCTCCTGGATCGCCGCCCCTCTCTCCGAGGGCCTGCGGCGGTTCGGAAGGAGGCTGCCCGGCTTCCTCACCGGAGAGGCCCTGCTGGTGGGCTTCGAGACCCGCACCAGCGCCCCCCTGCGCATCCCCCGCGATCCCGGCACCCTGCAGCATCCCCAGGTGGCGGGGCTCTACCCCTGCGGCGAGGGGGCCGGCCACGCCGGAGGCATCGTCAGCGCGGCCCTGGACGGCAGGCGCTGCGCCGAGGCGGCCACCGCCTGAGGCGCCCTTCCCGGGCACGCCGGAGGGCCGGAAGCTCTCCGGGCCGTAATGGAGAAGGGGACGCGGCTGTGCTATCCTTAGGAGCCGTCCGCCTCCCGAAATGGCTTGCGGGCCGGCCCGGGGGCTCCCTATGGATCCCTCCTCCTGCCCATGGGCAAATCACTGGTCATCACCGAGAAGCCCTCGGTCGCCTCCGACATCGCCAAGGCGCTGGGAGGCTTCAGCAGCAGGAAGGACTTCTTCGAGAGCGACCGCTACATCATCGGCTCGGCGGTGGGCCACCTGCTCGAGCTGAAGGTCCCCGACAAGGAGGAGGTCAGGAAGGGCAAGTGGACCTTCGCCCACCTGCCGGTGATCCCCTCGAAGTTCTCCCTGGCCCCGATCAAGGCGAACAGCGGCCGGCTCTCCCTGATCAAGAGGCTCATCAAGCGGGAGGACGTCGACGAGCTGATCAACGCCTGCGACGCCGGCCGGGAGGGGGAGCTGATCTTCCGCAACATCGTGCGCCACGCCAGGTGCAGCAAGCCGATCCGGCGGCTGTGGCTGCAGTCGATGACCCGCAGCGCGATCCGCACCGGCTTCGAGTCGCTGCGCGACGGGCAGGAGTTCGAGCCCCTGGCCGACGCCGCGGCCTGCCGCTCCGAGTCCGACTGGCTGGTGGGCATCAACGGCACCCGGGCGATGACCGCCTTCAACTCCAAGTCGGGCGGCTTCTACAAGACCACCGTGGGCCGGGTCCAGACCCCCACCCTGACCATCCTGGTGGAGCGGGAGCGGGAGATACGCGCCTTCCGGCCGCGGACCTACTGGGAGATCGTGGGCCAGTTCGCCGCCCGCTCCGGCGCCTACCAGGCGCGCTGGTTCGACCCCGGATTCGGCAAGCGGGACCGGGAGGGGGACGAGCACCGGAGAGCGGAGCGGATCTGGGACCGGGAGGAGGCGGAGCGGATCCTCGGGGAATGCCGGGAGATTCCGGGAACGGCCAGCGACTCCAGCAGGCCCGCCAGGGAGGCGCCCCCCCGGCTCTTCGATCTGACCACCCTGCAGCGGAGCGCCAACTCCGGCTTCGGCTACACCGCGGGCCGCACCCTGAAGCTGGCCCAGGCCCTCTACGAGGGCCGCAAGCTGATCACCTATCCCAGGACCGACTCGAGCCACCTCCCCGAGGACTACCTCCCCACGGTGCGCCAGACCCTGGAGGCGCTGGGATCGGCCTCCTTCGGCCCCCTGGCCCTCAAGATCCTGGACCAGGGCTGGGCGGTCCCCGACAAGCGCATCTTCGACAACGCCAAGGTGAGCGACCACTTCGCCATCATCCCCACCCCCCAGGCCCCGCCGGCCTCCCTGAGGCCCGACGAGAGGAAGCTCTACGAGCACATCGTCCGGCGCTTCCTGGCCGCCTTCTATCCCCCGGCCGAGCACCGCAGGACGGTGCGGACCACCCGGGTGGGCCCGCACAGCTTCCGCTCCGAGGGCCGGGTCCTGATCCGGCCGGGCTGGAAGGAGGTCTACGGCAAGGCGGCCCTGGACGGGACCGAGCTGCCTCCCCTGGACGGGAAGGAGGAGACCGTGGCGCAGAAGGGCATGGAGATCTCCGAGTCGAGCACCCGGCCCCGGCCCCGCTACACCGAGGCCGCCCTGCTGGCCGCCATGGAGGGGGCCGGCAAGCTGGTGGAGGACGAGGAGCTGCGGGAGGCGATCAAGGAGAAGGGTCTGGGCACGCCGGCCACCCGGGCGGCGATCATCGAGAACCTGATCAAGGAGCAGTACGTCAACCGCGACAGGAAGGAGCTGGTCCCCACCAGCAAGGCCTTCCAGCTGCTCACCCTGCTGCGGGGGATACAGGTCAAGGAGCTGTGCGAGCCGCAGCTGACCGGGGAGTGGGAGCAGCAGCTCAAGCTGATGGAGGCCGGCAAGCTCGGCCGCCGCAAGTTCATGGAGGGCATCGAGGAGATGACCCGGGCGATGGTGGAGCGGGCCAGGGCCTACGACGGCGACACGGTCCCCGGGGACTACGGCCGCCTCCAGGCCTCCTGCCCCAAGTGCGGGAGCGCCGAGGTGCACGAGACCTACCGGACCTACCGGTGCCAGAGCCCCGGATGCGCCTTCTCCATCCGCAAGATCCTCGCCGGGCGCCTTCTCGAGCCCGCCGAGGCGGAGGAGCTGCTGGAGAAGCGGCGGGTGGGCCCCCTGCGGGGATTCCTCAGCAAGCGGGGGATGCCCTTCAGCGCCGCGATCCGGCTCGGCGAGGAGTTCGGCGCCGAGTTCGACTTCGGCAGGGAGGATCCCTCCCCGGGCGGAGCGGAGGGGGAGGACCTCTCCGGACGGGAGCCGCTGGGATCCTGCCCCCGCTGCCAGGCCGACGTGGTGGAGGGATCCAGGAGCTACCTCTGCCGCAACGGGGCCGGAGAGGAGCGGACCTGCGAATTCTCGGTGGGGAAGATCATCCTGGACCGGCCCGTCGCTCCGGAGCAGATCCGGAAGATCCTGGCCGAGGGCAGATCCGATCTTCTGGACGGCTTCGTCTCGCGCCGCACCGGACGCGCCTTCAAGGCCTACCTCTCGATGGGCAAGGAGGGCAAGGTCGGCTTCGAGTTCGAGCCCCGCCAGGCAGGCGCGGCGAAGGGCGCCCGCAAGAAGCCGGCCCCGGCCCCCATGCCCCGCGTCGACTTCGCCGGCCTGGAGCCCCTGGGCCCCTGTCCGGTCTGCCAGGGCAGGATCTACGAGACCGGGCACGGCTACCTGTGCGAGCGCAGCCAGGAGGAGGACCGCCCCTGCCGCTTCAGGGAGGAGAAGGTCCGCCTCGGCCAGCCGATCGAGCCCGGGCAGATCAGGAAGCTGCTGGCCAAGGGGCGGACCGACCTGCTGGAGGGCTTCGTCTCGGCCAAGACCGGAAAGCCCTTCAAGGCCTACCGGGTCCTGGGCCGGGGAGGCCGGATCCAGTACGAGTTCCCTCCCAGGGAGGATTCCTCCGATGGCCAAGACGGGGGATCCGTGGGCTGAGCGGTACCTGGGGCGCCTGGCGAGCGAGCGGGGCGCCTCCTCCCACACCCTGAGGAACTACCGGCAGGCGATCCGCGAGTTCCTCGCCTGGCACCGGGAGGCCTGCCGGACGCCCCCCGACTGGCCCGCCCTGGGCCGGGAGATCTTCCGATCCTGGCTGCGCCACCTGAGCCGCAGGGGCCTGAGCCCCGGCTCCATCCGCCTGCGCTTCTCGGCGCTGCGCGGGCTCTACCGCCACTTCGCCGATCTGGGGGAGTGGCCCGCCGCCCATCCGGTCGGCTCCGTCAGCCTTCCGGCCGGCTCCCGGAGGCTGCCCCGCTTCCTCACCCCCGACCAGATGACGGACCTGCTCAAGGCCCCCCTGGCTCCCCTGCTCCGGAACGAGGAGCCGGCTCCGGATCCCGCCCCGCTGCTGCGCGACGCGGCCATCCTGGAGCTGCTCTACTCCTGCGGGCTGCGGGTGAGCGAGCTGTGCCGGCTGCTCTGCGGGGACATCCTCTGGGAGGAGCGGACGGTCCGGGCGATGGGCAAGGGAGGCAGGGAGCGCCTCCTTCCGGCCGGCGCTCCGGCCCTGGAGTCGATCCGCTACTACTGGGAGCGGACCGGCCATCCGGCCGGCCCCGATCACCCGGTGTTCCTGGCCAGCCGCCGGAAGCTCTCCCCGATCTACCCCCGCCTGGTCCAGCTGCGGCTCAAGGCCCACCTGGCCGAGGCGGGGCTCGATCCGGCCATCACCCCCCACAAGCTGCGCCACAGCTACGCCACCCACATGCTCGACGCCGGCGCCGATCTGCGCAGCGTGCAGGAGCTCCTGGGCCATGCGCGGCTGGCGACCACCCAGATCTACACCCACCTGTCCACCGAAAAGCTGCTCGGCGACTACCGCAAGGCCCACCCCATGGCCTGAGGGCTCCCGCTCACCGGGCCAGCCTCTCCCGATGGAGGCCCGCGATGCGGTCGGCGGCCAGGGAGCTCGCCAGCAGCGCCGCCACCAGTCCGATCAGGAAGCGGCTCCAGAGGAGATGGGAGGGCTGCAGGCCCGGGCCCAGCGCCAGGAGCGCGACGGCCAGGAACCAGGGAGCGGCCACAAGGCAGGCGCCGGCGATCGCCCAGGCGCGGGGCGCCGAGCCGGAGGTCGCCCCCAGGGCGAGCCCGGCCCAGGCCAGGGCCCAGGAGTCGGCCACCAGGCCCAGAAGCATCGGGAGCGCCAGCCAGGCCCAGGCCGGCCAGCCGGGAAGGAGGAACAGGCAGCCCAGGTCCAGAGCCACGAGCAGGAGGAAGGCCCAGGCCAGGCTCCGCTTGAGGCCTGCCAGCCAGCCCTCGAGAGCCAGGGGCCAGGGCAGGGGGGTGGAGAGCATGTTCTCCAGCATGCCCGAGCGGCGCATGCTGCAGGCGAGGAGGGAGGCGGCCCAGGCCACGTGCAGCTTGAAGAGGACATGGCACGCCATCAGGGGAAGAAGCAGCCCGGCGGGTCCCCGGGCCCAGGACGCCGCGAGGATCAGGGCCAGGGCGGCGGCGAGGATCAGGCAGCGGGCCCGCAGGGTGCGGCGGTGCTGGTTGCAGAGGAGCCGGAAGACGGGGTTCTCCCCCTGGCGGGCGGGGATCCAGGCATGCCGGCCGGCGGGAAGGGAGACGCGGATCCCGCCTCCCGTGCTCCGGTGCAGCAGGAGGCCTGCCAGCCAGAGCAGCGCGCAGGCGAGCAGCAGGCCGCAGGCGAGGCAGGCCAGGAGTTCCGGGAGCGGCCCGCGGGAGGCGGCCAGGGCGGCGGAGGGGCTGAACCGCTCCCAGAACGCGGTCCGCCCCGTTCCCTCCAGCCAGGGAACCAGGGCGAGCGAGCCCAGGAAGAAGAGGGAGAGGAGGAAGGCCGGCCCGGCTCCCCGCAGGATGGAGGAGAAGAAGAGCCCCGCCGAGAGCGAGAGCAGCAAGCAGTGGAAGAGGAACAGGAAGGAGCCCAGGATCTCGGCCGGCCCGATCCCCCCGAAGACCACCGCCAGCGCCAGCACCGGAACCAGCCCCAGGAGCGCGTGCCCCACCGCGAGAGCCCGGGAGGCCAGCTTCGAGAGGATCA
The DNA here is from genome assembly GCA_965221075.1 of Limisphaerales bacterium. GTDB lineage: Bacteria > Verrucomicrobiota > Verrucomicrobiia > Limisphaerales > AAA164-E04 > UBA2970. The sequence goes on along the minus strand of OZ244865.1, from coordinate 369,961 downwards.
GGACCAGGGGCGAGACCGGAGCCAGCCTCAGCATGGCGAGGATCCCGCAGCGCCGATCCTCGGCCAGGGAGTCGCACGCCAGCGTCAGGGATAGGATGGCGGCGTAGCCCGCCAGGAGCGCGATGGCGATCCGGAAGAAGTCCCGGATGGCCACCGAAGGCTGGTAGAACCCGATCAGGAGGAGCAGGACCGCGACCAGGGCGGCAATCGCCCCCGCCAGCAGCCGCTGGCGCCAGATCCCGGCATGGCGAAGGAGGCCGCGCAGCTCGTGCCGCACCAGGCACGCCAGAACCGGGAAGCCGCCGCTGCCCTTCAGAGGAAGGAGAGGAGGGTGCCGCACAGCATGCCCTGGTAGACCAGGCAGGGAGGCGCCAGGCACATTCCGATCCAGGCGTAGAGCCGTCCGGGAATCCACGCCTTCCTGCGCCGGAAGCAGACGCTGGAGCCGAGGATCAGCGCCGCCAGCCCGAAGGGGATTCCCACCAGGGGGATCAGTCCGAGCAGCCCCGAGGCGTAGACCCGGAGGCACCGCTGGGCGAGGGCGATCCGCAGTTCCGGATCACTCGGAGGCATCGGTCGAGGGCAGCGCGCTCCGGTGTCCGGTCCCGGTCTGCAGGCGCTCCATGCGGTCGATCTCCTTGCGGAGATGGTGGAGGGTGCGGGTGTTGGCCATGGCAAGGCCCAGGACCAGCCCCAGCAGCGCCAGGACGATCAAGGTGGCGTAGCCGCCCTGCGAGCCGCGCTTCCTCACGGCTCCACCGCCAGGAAGGTGTAGAGCGGGAGGATGCCGTTGTCCCCATCGGACTCCAGCTCCAGCTCCCAGCGCCAGGCCCGGACGGGGCCGCGGTCCTCGGGCAGGAACTCGCAGGCGGACACCCTGGCGAGGAAGGGCTGCGGGGGAAGGCGGCCGGGAACCTCCCGGAACAGGGTGCCGCCCTCCAGGCGGTAGAGGATCCGGCCCTGCCCGGAGGGGATCTCCAGGAGCCGGCCGTTCTCCCCGCCTTCCTGGATGACGGGGCCGGTGGCCGCGCGGACATCCCTGCGCCAGGCCTCCCCGGCCTCGAGGGACCGCACCATGTCGCCGGCGCTGGCCACCAGTCCCCGGTGGAAGTCGAGCGAGCCGACCGCCAGGACGTATCCCGCGCCCGCCAGCAGCGCGATCAGGGCAATGTAGACCATGCACTCCATCAGGAAGATGCCCCGAGGGGCGCGGCTGGAGGCGCGCAGGTTCATGGAGCCGGATCCAGGACCAGGAGGCGCGACACCCCGCTGCTCCGCCAGGGAGCCTCCGGCTGCCACCGCAGGCGGACGGAATCCCCGCCGCGCTCCAGGAGGAAGGCGCCTGGAGGAAGCTGCGACGCGCTGCGGGCGCCGACCGGATACTCGTGCTCCCCAACCCCGAAGCTCCGCCAGCGCCCGGCCCGAAGGATCTCCATCTCCCCGTCGACGATGGCCATGGCCACCGACCGGAAGTAGAGGGAGCGGCAGAGCTTGCGCTCCTGGACTACGGAGTGGGCGAGCGGAACCAGGGCCAGCAGCAGGATGGCGGTGGCCACGGCCAGGTCGATCTGCAGCCAGCCGTCCCTCCTATCGCGCCGGGCTGGCGCCGTTCCAGGCTTCATCACGGGAGCATGGCCGAGGCTACCAGAGGGCCGCCGTCTCCACCAGATGGCTTATCGCCGAGAAGACGCTGCCGACAAGCAGGAAGACGAGCAGGCCGTTGAGCAGGATCATCGCGGTGGCCACGGCCTGCGCGCCCGCCTGCTCCTGCCGCTTCGCCCGCGCTGCGAGCCAGGACCACCAGCCCTCCAGCGCCGCGCGGAATCCCTCGGAATGGCCCGCGGCCATGCGCATCCTCCATGCCAGCTGGTCCCTCCTCCCCCCGAGCCCGCCCAGCGCCTCCTCCAGCGGCATTCCCGACTCCAGCGCCTGCCGGCAGCGCCGCACCTGCGCCTGGAAGCGGCTGTTGGCGGTGCAGCCGGCCGCCAGGGACAGGGCCTTCGGCTCGGGCACCTTCCTGTCCAGGAGCCAGCCGAGAGCCAGGGAGAAATCGCGGTGGATCCGGGTGCGGACCCAGGGGATCCACAGGTAGAACCGGTCCAGGACCGGAGCCAGGCCGAACTCCAGCCACCGCTTCAGCCGGGGGCCTCCGTAGTGGAAGAGGGCGATCAGGAAGATCAGCAGGTAGAGGACGCAGGCGAGGACCAGGATCGGGACCGCCAGCGCCAGGGCCGCCTCCAGGAAGGGAGGGGGCGCCGCCTCGGCCTCCTCGTACAGGGTCCGGATCGTCGGAACGCAGAGGCGCAGGACCAGCGAGTAGGCCAGCATCAGCGGGAGGCCGACCAGCAGGAGCGGAAGGATGTGGTTGGCCATCATGCGGACGGTTCCGGCGGCATCGTCCAGCATCCGCCGGCACAGGCCGGCCACCTGGCGGCAGTCCCCCAGATCCTCTCCCGCGATCAGCATGCTGCGGACGTTCCCGGGCAGAAGCCTTGGAACCAGCCCGATGGCGCTGCGGAGGCTGCGGCCCGCCTCCAGGTGGGCGGCCAGGACATGGAACCGGAATCCCAGGTCGGCGTCCCGGGTGTAGGAGATGCTCACCAGCTCCCGCGACAGGTCCCGGCCCCTGCCCTCGCACATCTCCAGCAGATCGAGGAAGATCCGGGCCCTTTCCTGGCGCTTCATGGGAAGGGACACCAGGGGGTAGAGCAACGCCATCGAGAGGAGGGCCAGGGGCGGGAAAACCAGCAGCGCCGCGGTCGGCCAGAGCGTCATGGCAGGAGGGCCGTTTCAGCGGTCTTCATCGCCAGCTCCCGTCGCCGCTACAGAGCGAACAGCTGATTGTACGTGCCGGCGAGGAAGTGGAACATCGGCAGGGCCTGAAGGATCACCAGCCCCCCCACGATCAGGACGGAGGCGGGCAGGAACGCGGTGAGGATCAGGTCGGTGCGGTGGCGGGCCCGGCGCCCGTAGTGGACCGCCGCCCTCTCGAAGCCCTTGGCCAGCGCCTCGCCGGAACCGGCCACCAGCCAGACGAAGAAGGGAGGGAAGGACCGGCCGGGCGCCACGACGTCCGAAATCCTGCTCTTGCCCTGGCCCAGCCGCTTCCTCCAGCCGTCGAGCTCCCTCCCCGTGGCGCCATGGGGCTCCAGGCGGCGCACCAGCGAGACGGCCTCCCCCAGCGGGATCCCGCTGCGCAGGAGAACGGCCAGGGCCGAGGAGATACGGGAGAGGCTCCCGTCCCGCAGCCCTGGAAGCCGCCAGCAGGCCAGGCGCCGGAGGGGAGGCGCCAGCAGCAGCCCGAGCGCCGCCAGCCACGCTCCTCCCAGCAGGACGGGGGAGGCGATCAGGTAGATCCGGATCACCAGGGAAGCCTCCGGGACCGCGGCGAGCGGAGCCAGGCCCTCCTGGAAGCGGGAGGCTCCCAGCGCGACCAGGAGGGACAGGAGGAAGGCGCCGGTCAGGACCAGGAAGGGGTAGAGGACCATCGAGCGGAGGCGGGCCGCGATCATGCTGCAGTCCTGGTAGTGGTCGGCCACCATCACCAGGACCTCCTCAAGCCGCCCGGCGCGTGCGCCGATGGCCAGCAGCCTCCGGTAGAGCAGGGGGAAGCGGCGCTTCTCCAGGGCCTGGGAGAGCTCCGTTCCGGCGGCCAGATCCCTGGCCAGGGCGCTGGTCTCCTTCTTGAGCCTGCCGCGGCCCATGTCTCGGGAGATCTCGGCCAGGGCCCCCTCCAGCGGAATGCCGCTGCGCAGCATGCCCGCGAGCTGCTGGTTGAAGAAGGCGAGCAGTTCCGGGTTCACCGGCTTCCAATCCTGCCAATCTCCCGCCGGTCGGTCAAACCGCCTTCCAGCAGGATCCTGGCCGACTCCTCCAGCGCCGGATCGGGCCGGGACGCGGGGCCCCGGCCCTGCTTCAGGAGCTGCCGGTCCCGGTCCGAGAGCTGCAGGCACTCCGCCATGGGAACCCTCCCCCGGTATCCGGTCGAGGAGCAGGCCGAACACCCCTCTCCCAGGCAGGAGGGGCAGAGGCGCCGCACCAGCCTCTGGTTCACGATCAGCTCCAGCCCCGAGGCCAGGGCGAAGTCGTCGCCCACCATGACGCGGAGGCGGTCGACGACCCCCTTGCAGGAGCCGGCGTGCAGGGTGGCGATCACCTGGTGTCCGGTCAGGGCCGCCCGCAGGGTGATGCCCGCGGTCCGCTCGTCCCGGATCTCCCCCACCACGATGGTCTCGGGATCCTGCCGCAGCAGATGGCGCAGGGCCCGGGGGTAGTCGAGTCCCCTCGCCTCGTTCACCTCGGTCTGCATGATCCCGTCCAGCCGCTGCTCCACCGGATCCTCGACGGTGATCACATGGCGGGAGTCCAGCTCCGAGAGGTGCCTCAGGCAGGCGTAGATGGTGGTGGTCTTGCCGCTTCCCGAGGGGCCGGTGAGCAGCAGCAGCCCCCGGCGCCCGGCCAGGAAGCCCTCCAGCCTGGAGGTCGCCCCCGGCCCCAGGCCGAGATCCTCCAGCCGACGGATGCGCTCCTCCTGGAAGAACCGGACGACCACCTTCTCCCCGCTGACGGTGGGATAGGTGGAGACCCGGAGCTCGGTATCCAGGCCGCTGTCGGCCCCCTCGATCCTGCCGTCCTGGGGGACCGTGCTCTCCCAGGTCCGCAGACGGGCCAGGTACTTGATCCGCCCGATCACCAGCCTGGCGGATTCCGCCGGTATCCGCTCCAGGGGGCAGAGCACGCCGTCCAGGCGCAGGGAGGCCTCGGCCGAGCCGTCCAGCCGGGGCTGGAGATGCAGATCGCTGGCTCCCGCGCTCAAGGCGTGCCTGAGCAGCCGGTCGCATTCCCTCGGGCCCGCATCGCTCACCTGCGTCCATTCTGGAACCCGGCTCCCGGACCGGCAATCCCCGTTCTCCTCCCCCCGGGAGGGGATTGCCGCTTTCCGTCCCGGCGCCCCTCCGCTAGGCTCGCTTCCATGTCGCGCCTGCTCCCGATCCTGGCCGTCCTCCTGGCCCTTCCCCTCCCTTCACGCGCCGAGGACGCCCCGGACGGCGAGGAGTCCCGCTTCGCCTGGTTCAAGGAGAGGATGAACAACGCCCTCCTGGTGGGGAAGTTCACGATCAAGGGCCAGGAGACCGGCGAGGGGAGGAGCGAGGAGTACCACATCCTGGAGGTCTCCAAGCTGCCCAGAGGCGACTACTGGCTCTTCCGGGCCCGGATCAAGTACGGCGGCAAGAACCTGACCCTGCCCATCCCCCTCCAGGTGAAGTGGGCCGAGGGCACTCCGGTGATCACCCTGGAGGAGACCACCATTCCCGGCCTGGGCACCTTCAGCACCCGCCTTATGATCTACGACGACCAGTACGCCGGCATCTGGAAGCACGGGGAGATCGGAGGACAGATGTTCGGAACGATCAAGGCCGGCAAGGCGCAGGAGGAGTAGATCCCATGGAGATCCCCAGGAACGGAAGGCCGGCGGCCGGCTTCACCCTGATCGAGCTGCTGGTGGTGATCGCGATCATCGCCATCCTGGCCGGCATGCTCCTGCCCGCCCTCTCCAAGGCCAAGGAGCGGGCCAAGCGAGCGGTCTGCATGAGCAACCTCAAGCAGCTCACCTATGCGGTCCTGATGTACTCCGACGACCACCAGGGCCGGTTCCAGCCCGACGGCAACAACAACCCCCACTGGTACACCATCCGCTTCCGGGACACCTACCACAGGAACTACAGCGTTCCCCGCGAAACCTTCTACTGCCCCTCGAACCAGAACTGGAACCGCGACGACTTCTGGAACTGGCAGGAGGCGAACCAGTTCTCGGTGCTCGGCTACGTCTACTGGGTGGGCAACTCCAGATACAACGACAACCTGGGCTACTATCCCGACAGCTCCATCTTCGAGACCAGCACCATCTTCGCGCTGAAGAGCTCCGACAACCCCCACTACTCCGTGCTATGGACCGACATCAACCGGAAGCTCAACGGAGACTGGAAGCGGCCCGGGGATCCCGATCCCCTCACCCGGGGAGTCAACCACTTCAACCGCCAGGGCGACAGTCCCGAGGGCTCCAACGAGGGATACCTGGACGGGCATGTCGAGTGGGCCGACGGATCCAGGTTCATCCGCCGGCCCAAGATCAACATCGGCAGCACGGGCCACCACTTCTACGGCGGCAAGGACGACGAGAGCTGACGGTCGACCGGCCGGAAAGGCCCGCTGTCGAAGGCCGGACAGGAGCCGGCGGAACGATTCCGGGCGACTGGCGCTCCGGGCCGTGGAAGGGCGTCGTCGACGCGCTGCCGAGCCAGGGGCGCGGCCCTGGACGAGGGACTTCCGGATCGGATGCAGCCACAGCCCCGCGGCATGACGGGCTGCACACATCGGGCCGGAGCCTCCGGCGCCTTGGGCCTGCGAGCCGGGCGAGGATCGAGGAAGTGCTAGCGACGGATTAGGCCTGCGCCGGTCGGCGCTCCGGCCTGCCATCTCGATAGCCCAGGCGGCCAGGAATCGAGGGATGCTCGGCTTGCAGCGCCGGCTTTTCCCGCCCACCAGGGCGTCGATTCCTATCCGGCCGGAACGCTGCAGCCGCTTGATCGACATGGCGTCCGCAGCGGCAGCGGACTTCACGCGGCGGCCGGGCTCCCTCTCCGCCGTCTCTGCAAGGGCTGCCAGAACCGAAGCCGATCGTGCCGTCCCGCCTCCTCGCCATGGACGATGCCTCCCGCCAGCGCCGGGAACCTCGGATCGTCGAGGCCAGTCCGCTGCACGGGAAAGCTACGAGGCGACTTCGACCCGGACCGGTTCCGTTCGGCTGCCTTGAGCGGAGCCGGGCGAACCGTCAGCCGGGACCTCCGGCTGATCCTGTCCGGGCGCGTCCGACTCTTCCGTGCCGGCGGACGGAACGGAAGGCGGCTCGGCCGTCTCCGGTTCGAGAGCGGCGGAGTCTTCCGGAACGTCCACCGGCGCCGCCTGGAAAGCCTCGCCGGCGGAGGCGTTCCCCGGATCCTCGGCAGGAGGGGCGACGGCGGGGGCGGGAGGGGGCGGCGCCGCGGGCAGCGCTCCTCCGCGGGAGTACGGGAGGGTCCAGAGGGTGAAGGGGCCCTGGCGGGCCCCGACTTCCTGGAAGCCGCGCAGGCGGCGGGCCGGGATCAGGAACTTGCGCCTGAGCCCGTCCATGTCGCCGGCCAGGCTCCCGATGGAGGAGCGCAGCTGCTGGAAGGTCCGCTCGATCCGCTTGCCGGCCTCGATTCCCCTGGAGATGCGCTGCTGCAGGCTCTCCACCGAGGCCGCCTTCTCCTTGAGGATCTTGTTGATGCTGGAGACGAACCTGCGGACGTATTCCTGGAGGAACTGGTCCGAGGCCTGGCGGACCGAGCCGGGGAGCAGGCGGTCGAGGTGGCCCTGGAGCCTGCTCTCCATCGACTCGCGCCCCGAGGGGATCAGCCGCTTGCGCTTCTTGTGGGGAGCCACCGGATTGGTGCAATCGTCGGGATCTCCCAGAAGCTTGCGCCGGATCTTCGCCTGGCTGCGCAGGAGCAGCTTGTCCCAGAAGGATCGGGTGATGGGGAGATCTTCGGCGGCGAGCTCCAGCCGGCAGTCCCCGATCTCGGGATCCCTGCGCAGCACGTCCGAGGACTGGTCGTAGACCTCGCGCAGATCGAGGCGGAGCCTGTCCAGCGCCAGCACCAGTTCCGGAATGGTCCCCGCTCCTCCCGAACTGTTGTCCAGATGCTGCCGGAACGTGCACGCCACCTGGTGCCTGATCCGCTCCTGCAGGCCGTCCAGGCGCTTGCGCCAGGTCTGGTTGACCAGCGTGTCGAGGGAGTCCTCGCTCTCGAACCAGTTGTTGATCGAGGTGAGCATCTCCTGCTCCATCTCCTGGCGGGCCTTCTGGGAGAACCGGTCCAGATCCTGGCGGATGGCCTGGCGGGCTCCGTCGAAGACCTTGCTCCATTCGAAGGAGGAGAGCTTGACGGCCGCTTCATGCTGGGCCTTGGCCTCCTCGTACTCGTCCTGCAGGCGGTTGCGGTGCCTGATGAAGCCGGAGAGGGACTCCTCGGAGATCAGCCTGATCATCTCCTGCCGCAGCACGTCGCCCTGGCGGAAGCTGTCGACCATCAGCTCGAAGAGATAGTCGCTGCTGTTGAGGTACTCCGTCAGATCGTCGAGAAAGAGCTGGAAGTCGGCGGAGGGGGCCGGCTTTCCTGCCTCTTCCTTCCCGGACCGTTCCCCGGGCGCCTCCTCGCGCTCGGCCGCTGGAGCGGCGGCGCCATCGGACGCGGCCCCAGGCTCTTCTCCGGAGCCGGCGCCGGGCGCGGGAGCGGCTTCGAGGCCCTTCAGGCGCCGAGAGGCGGCGTTGAGCAGATCGATGGGATATATCCTCAGCCGCCCCTCCTCGAAGGCCTTCTTGAGGGCCGCGCTCATGCTCAGGGTCTGGAACTTGCTGATCACCTCGCCCGGCTCCCGGCTCTCGACGCTGGGGACCAGGCTCCCGTCGGAGGCGAGGTCGCGCTTGGAGGAATCGTAGTTGACCACCAGGAAGACCCGGCTGAAGAAGCCGAGCAGCTCCTCGAACTCGCGGAAGACCTCCTCGAAGAACAGGTTGTCGGGCTTGACCACGAAGACCGCGCAGGAGGCGCTGTTGCGGAACTCCTTGGTCATCAGGTCGTAGCCGAACTTCATCCTGCTGTAGAGGCCAGGCGTGTCCACCAGCACCGTCCCCGACTCGGCCAGATTGTCCGCCTTGAACTCGAAGTCGACGCGGCGGATGGCCTCGGGATAGTCCTGGTGGGGATCGAAGTCCCGGCTGTCCTGCTCCGCCTTGCGGATCCGGTCGGCCAGGCTGGAATGGGAGTCCCGGATCAGGACCTCCATCACCTGGCTGCTCTCGGTGACCGTCTCCCTTCCGTTGTAGCGGGTCAGCTTGATCGACTCCTTGTCCCCGTGGCGGACGTAGACCAGGCAGGGATAGGCGGGCAGCGAGGTCACCTCGCTGACGTAGGTCGCGCTGATGGCGTTCATCAGCGTCGACTTGCCGCTCTTGAGCGGGCCGAAGATGAGGAGGTAGGCCTGCTGCCCCTCCACCTTGTCGATCAGGGTCCTGAGGCGGTGCTTGATGTCGTCGAAGCCAGCCAGGGCGTCCTGGAGGATTCCCCCCTCGGCCTCGCTGCGGATTGCGCGGACGACGACATCGATCGCCTCACCGGCGGGGATCAGCGACCGGGCGTACTCTTTGCAAAAATCGGAGATCTCCGTCTTCATGGACAAGCGGCTGCCTCGGCGTGTCGGCAATGGGGCGCCCCGGCAGCGCACTCATGCCCAAGGAGTCTCCCCTGTATCGGTCGCGGGCAATAGGTACCGGCCCCGCTCCCTCCTGGCAAGGAAGGATTTCGATCCGTTCAGTCCGTGCCAGAAAGACCCGTTTGGCGGATCTGGTCGATCAGGCGGGTGAGGGTTCTTCCAGGGCCGATTTCCTCGAAAACGGGATCCCTTTCCTGCAGAAGGAGCCCGATGGTGCCGGTCCAGAGCACCGGGCTGTCGATCTGGCGTGCCAGAATGTCACGGATCCCCTCCTCCGGGTAGGGCAGCGCGGTGGCGTTGGCGATCACCGGGCAGCGGGGGGGCCGGAACCGGAATCCGGAGAGCCACTGGGAGAAGCGCTTGCGGGCGCCGCTCATCCTGCGGGAATGGAACGCGCCGCTCACCCTCAGCGGGATCACCCGGGCTCCGGCCCGCTTGAGCGCCGGCGCGCACTCCTTGAGCTGGCGGCGATCCCCGGAGACGACTGTCTGCAGCGGACTGTTCTGGTTGGCGAGGTCTATCTGGCCGAAGCCCTCCTGGTCCAGGCACTGGCGGATCTTCCCGGGGGGGATCCCCAGCACCGCGGCCATCCCGCCTCCCTGCTCCTGGCCCATGATCTCCCCCCGCTTCCGGGTCAGCTCCATTCCGTCCCGGAAGCCGAAGCATCCGGCGGCATGGAGGGCGGAGTACTCGCCGAGGGAGTGGCCGGCCAGGAAGTCCGGAGGCTTTCCTCCGTCCTCCTCCCGGGCCATCCAGGCCATGGCGCAGACTGCGAAGAGGGCCGGCTGGGTGTAGCGGGTGTCGGAGAGGATCCCCTCGGGCCGGTCGCGGCAGACATCCAGAAGGGACCGCTCCATGACCTCGCCGGCGATGGCGAGCTGCTCGGGAAAGCGCTCGAAGAGCTCCTCTCCCATTCCCTTCTTCTGGGCGCCCTGGCCCGGAAAGACGCAGATCAGGCTCATGGCCAGACCGCCTGCACCTGGCGCTGCCTCACCGGATACCATCGGCCGATGGCCCCGGCCAGCTGCTCCACCCGGAGGGGATGCTCCGCCGCCAGGTTGGTCCGCTCGTGGGGATCGGCCTCCAGATCGTAGAGCTGGGGACGGGGGTCGCTCCGGGGGTGGGTGGCCTGGTAGCGGTTGGCCTTGCCGTCGTAGGTGAGGATCAGCTTCCACCGCCCCTGGATCACCCAGCGGTAGAGCAGCGAGGCCTCGGGCTGATCCAGGTCGGCGATGTCGTGGGCGAAGCCCTCTCCGAAGATGCGCTCCCGGGCTATGGGCTCCCGGGTCTTCAGCTGGGGCAGGAGGTCGAGCCCCGGAAGGCCCTCGGGAACCTCCGCCCCCGCTGCCGCCAGAATGGTGGGGAAGAGGTCCAGGCTGGTCACCGTCTCGGGCCTGTCGGCGGGCTCCAGTACCCCGGGCCAGCTGAGCATCACCGGAGTGCGGATCCCCCCCTCGTGGGCGGTCTGCTTGGAACGGGGCCCGTAGCCGCGCCGATCCGGATTCTGGATCCACCCGTTGTCGGTCACGTACACCACCAGGGTCTCCTCCCTTATCCCGTGCTCGTCGAGGATGCCGAGCAGCCGGCCGCAGGTCTCGTCGAACCACTGGCACATGGCGTAGTAGCGGGCCACATGGATCGAATCCACCTTGTCCCGGTAGCGGGCCAGGAGGCGCTCGGGGGGGTTGTGGGGGGTGTGGGGCAGGAAGGGGGCGTACCACAGGAAGAAGGGGCGATCCTGGCTGCGGGCCATGGCCACGAAATCCTCGATCGGCTCCATCCCCTCCCTGCCGATCGCCAGCCCGTCGTCCCCGTGCCTGCCTCCCCGCTCGGGGAAGCCCCGGGTCATCCCGTGGGTGAAGCCGCCGCGGGAGTAGCTGCCCTCCCACCACTTGCCGCTCTGATGGCTCAGGTAGCCCGCCTCCCCAAGCCGCTGGGGCAGGCTGCGGAACTGGCCGATGCGATCGACGAGGGCGGCACGGAGCAGGGGATACTGCTCGTCGGGGACGCCCGCAGGCGAAGGATCGTTGCCGGTGATTCCGTGACGGTGGGCATAGAGCCCGGTGGCCAGCGACATCAGCGAGGGACGGCAGAGGGCCGTGGGCACGTATCCCCGGCGGAAGAGCACGCTCTGCCGGGCCAGCCGGTCCAGGTGGGGGGTCCTGATGTGCTCGTGCCCCATGAACCCGTAGTCGCTCCAGGCCTGGTCGTCGGAGATGATCAGCACCACGTTGGGAGGCTGGGCAGCGAGGTACGCGCAGGCCAGCAGCGCTCCGGTGAGCAGGACTCTCATTCCGGCAATCCTACTCCGCGCCCCATGCCCTGTCGATTGCCGGAGCGGAGAGCCCCGGAGGCGGCGAGGGAAAACGCACGGCAGGAAGCATGGGCAGGCTCCAGAAACGCCCTCTCCGCCCGCAGTGGGCCGGGACGGCGCCCGGCGGCCCCTACGGCTCGACCGGGGCGCCGTCCTGCCGGCTGGAGCGCAGGCAGGCCATCATCACCCGCTGGGTCTTGAGGGCGATGTCGCTCCAGTGGGCGTCGGGGCTCCCCTTCAGGACCAGGTCGCCGAAGTTCCGGAACAGGGAGGTCTCCTGCGAGGAGGGATGGGAGTTGCCGTGCTCCCGGCGGACGATGCGATCCTCCCGCCGCTCCATGTTGAAGTCGCACACGTGCTGCTCATGGGCCATGCGCGAGAGGGTGAAGCCCACCTCGCTGCCGAAGCAGGGCACGACGAAGTCGTCCAGGTGGATGTTGCCTTCGGTGCCGCAGAGGTTGGCCCACTGCTGGTTGGCGGTGTGGAAGGAGCAGTAGAAGCTGGCGGTCACGTCCCGGGCGAAGAACATCTCCCCCGAGAACTCGGTGGGCACGCTCCGGGGGCTGTCGGGACGGCCCGAGCCCCGGATCCGGATGCCGGTCACCCGCTGCGGCATCTCGTAGCCGACCGCCCAGAGGCTGAGCCGGATGTTGTACCAGCCCAGATCCCCGAGGCATCCCAGGGGCTCCAGGTCGCTGTGCATCCGGATGTTTCCGGAGAGGAACTCCTCGGGGGCGCAGAAGCTGAACTGGGAGACGATGCGCCGCAGCTCCCCCAGCCCCCCCTGGGGGCCGATGGCCCGGCGAAGGTCCTCCAGGCGTCCGCTGTGCATGAACATCACGCCGTCCATGAACTGGACCCCGGCCTCCCGGCAGGCCTCCAGCATCTCCTCCAGCTCGCCGGTGGTTGCGCCGCAGGGCTTCTCGCAGAGGACGTGCTTTCCCGCTCTGGCCGCGGCGACGGCCCACTGCGCCCGCACGCCGGTGGGCAGCGGGATGTAGACCGCGTCGATGTCCTCGCGATCCAGGAGCTCCTGGTAGCCCTCGACCGCCTCGGGCCTCTCGGCGAAGGGCACGTGCGCCGAGCAGGAGTCGATCCAATCCTGTGCCTTTTGGCGGGACCTGCTGGCCACGGCCCGGACCACCCCGTTTCCCGAGAGAGCCACCGACTGCCAGTTCTTCATCCCGATCCAGGAGGCTCCCAGGAATCCCCAGCGGCACTTGCTCCGGCTCATGGAAGGCAGAGCGTTTCCGATCCTCTCGGGGCGGGCAAGCACATTCCCCGGCGGTTTGGCATTGCGGCGCGCCCCCGCATTTCCTAGGGAACACCGCCTGTCCAGAGACGAGAGACTCCATGCCCGAAGCCCAGTCCGCCACCCTGATCTCCGCCCGGGAGCTGTGCCAGTCCTACGACACCCAGGAGGTGCTCAGGGACGCCTCGCTGACCCTCTGCGAAAGGGACCGGGTGGGGCTGGTGGGACGCAACGGCTGCGGCAAGAGCACCTTCCTCAGGATCCTGGTGGGCGAGGAGAAGCCCGGGAGCGGCGAGGTCGTCCGCCGCAAGGGGCTGCGCATGGGCTACCTGCCGCAGGAATTCCCGATCGAGCCCTCCCTCACCGTGAGGGAGAGCATCCTCCAGGGGGCCCGCGACGTTCTGGAGCTGATACGCGAGTTCGAGAGCCTTCCCGCCCGCTCCCCCCGCCACGAGGAGCTCGAGCGGCGGATCCAGCTCCTGGACGGCTGGCAGCTCGACCAGCGCATCGAGGCCATTGGCCACCACCTCAGGGCCCCCGATCCCTCAAGGAGGGTGGAGAGCCTCTCGGGAGGGGAGCGCCGCCGGGTGGCCCTGTGCCGGGCTCTGGTGGCCCGTCCCGAACTGCTGGTCCTGGACGAACCGACAAACCACCTGGACAACGAGTCGATCGAGTGGATGGAGAGCTTCCTCTCCGGCTTCCAGGGAGCGCTGCTCCTGGTCACCCACGACCGCCACTTCCTGGACCGGGTGGCCGGCCGGATAGTGGAGCTGGCCTCCGCTACCTTCCATCCCTACAAGGGCAACTACACCGACTACCTGGAGGCGAGCGCGCAGCGGCAGCTCTCGGAGGCCACCGCCGAGAAGCGGCGGCAGATGTTTCTCAGGCGGGAGCTGGAATGGGTGCGGCGGGGCCCCAAGGCCCGCACCACCAAGTCCAAGAGCCGGCTGGACCGCTACGCCGAGGTGGCCTCTCGCAAGGGCCACGAGGCCGAAGGGGAGGTGCAGCTGGTGATCCCCACCCCCCCTCCCCTAGGCAACCGCGTCCTGGATCTGGTCAACGTCGGCTGCTCCCTCGGAGGACGGACCCTGTTCTCGAAGCTGGACTTCAGCTTCCAGCCCGGCATGCGCCTGGGAGTGGTGGGCCGCAACGGCGCCGGAAAGACCACCCTGCTCCGGGTGCTCATGGGGGAGCTGCCTCCCCAGACCGGAACGGTCAAGAGGGGAATGTCGGTTCGCTTCAACTACGTGGACCAGAACCGGGTGCAGCTCGATCCCGATCAGCAGGTGCTGGAGGCCGTCGGCGACGGGGCCGAAACCGTCCGCTTCGGCAAGGACCTGATCAGCCTGCGCGGCTACCTCAAGCGGTTCCTCTTCACCGACCAGCGCATCGACACCCGGATCAAGAAGCTCTCCGGGGGGGAGCGCAGCCGGCTGCTGCTGGCCATCATCCTCAAGCAGGGAGGCAATTTCCTGATCCTGGACGAGCCAACCAACGATCTGGATCTGCCCACCCTGAGAGTGCTGGAGGAGGCGCTGGTGCGGTTCCCCGGGGTGGCGGTCGTGGTGAGCCACGACCGCTACTTCCTCAACCGGGTGTGCACCGGGATCCTCGGCTTCCAGGACACGCCCTTGCTGAGCTACAGCCCCGGCGACTACGAATACTACCGGGAGGGAAACAAGCGCCCCGCGGCGGCCGCCTCCCCGTCCGGCGCCAGGACCCCAGCGGCTCCATCCCCTTCCAGGCGCCGCAGGCTGACCTGGAAGGAGGCGCGGGAGCTGGAGCGGATGGAGGAGCGGATCCTGGAGGAGGAGGCCGAAGTGGCCCGGCTGGAAGGGATCTTCACCTCGCCCGACTTCCACCGGAAGCACGGGACGCGCAGCGCCGAGCTGAACCGGGAACTCGAGCAGGCGCGATCCCGGGTGGAGCAGCTCTACTCCAGGTGGGAGGAACTTGAGAACACCCCCCGCTAGAGCAGGCGCCGGCCGTCCTGGAGGCCGTCCACCCAGGCCCCGGCCACCAGCCCGATAGCATCGCGTACCTCCCGGAACCGGGCCAGCGCCTCCGCATCGCTTCCCCTGGCCGAGGCCGGATCGGGAAAGCTCCAGCGGCGCTGCAGGGTGGCCGGAGGGAAGGCTGGGCACGACTCCTCGGAAGGAGCGCAGACATGGATCGCCACCTGCACCTGCTCCTTCAGGAACGGCTCCACCGGCTTGGAGCGGTGGCCCGATATGTCGATGCCAACCTCCTTCATCACCTCGATGGCCCTGGGATGCACCTGCCCGCTGGGGCGGGATCCGGCGCTGCGGACATCGATCAAATGGCCCGCCTTCCGTCGCAGGAAACCCTCGGCCATCTGGCTGCGGCAGGAGTTGCCGACGCAGAGGACGAGGACTAGAGGCCTCCGGTTCACGGACCGAGTGTCGGGAACGATCCCCGTCCGTGCAAAGCGATTTCCATCCTCATGCAAGCGGCCGGGTAGATTGCAAGTTCGGCCGCAATCTGCAGGCCGCTCGAACCATGAGTGGCATATTCCAGATTGATCCCGTAGATACAAATAAATGCCGAAGAGACTGGTGGAGTTCTAAAAAAACAAGAGGAAGTTCTTGATCCCTGGCGCTTTGAATTCAGCAGGAATTGCCCCAAGGCACAACTCGCTAGCCAGCCAGCGTTCGTCCATAGGCGACCAGAACAAGGCAAGTTGAACAGGGACAGCGTAAGTTGTGGTGGTGGGAGATTTCAATGCAACACCAATGCTCGCCCAAACAATGCGTCCCTCTGAATCAATGACGTCTCTGGGATTTGCGTTGTACTTCAGCTTCGATAAATGATGGTAGTGCATTTGATGTACGCCGGGATGGTAGCTGAAAGGATCTATCACATTTGACAGCTGTGAATTCGATTCGCTGACTATCAAACGAATGCTGTCAATGCAAACACTGTCGAACACGATCGTATGCTGACGATCGTGCATTATCCCGACAACTTCGATATCCGACTCGTCGCCAGAGATTTCGTTATCGGAAACCATCATTTCTCTCCAGTTGTAGGTGCCTGGCTCTTCCAAACCAAGCCATTCCAATTCGCTTTCTTCAACATCGAATTCGAAATCGATAATATCCCAGTCTCTAAAGCTTTGAAAGTCTTCGAAGTCTCCGGAATCCAGCCATAGAAGCCATTGATTGATTCTTTGTCCTAGCATCAGGGACTGCTGTCGAGACAGGAAGCCTGCCCTTTCGCCTATCTCTTCTGCAATGCGGTTTGTGACGCTCGCGGACTTGATGTCGACAAAGTCGCATTCGTTTAGAAGAGCCTGGGCACGATCCTCCGTTTCCTTGTGAAGAAGATCGCCTAGAGATCGGGATTCGGTCCTGGAATCGCACTGCATGAAAAGAATTAACGATACAAGAACTGTCAAGCCTGCAAAGATATAAATGCGTTTCATCGCCATGCCTCTTCCATTCTGGACTGCCTGTTCCTCGTGCCTTGTGGAATCGCCCTGCATTCGCTGCTTGGGCTGCCATTAATCGCATGTACTGCTTGAAGCCTCGTCACGCATCTCCGCAGCGCCTCGCTCATCCTGAGCCTTCGTGGACCGCAACCTGTCAACGTCATTGAGATTCTTGAAACATTAGCAGACCGAGCGATCCTGCGTGCCGACCGGGCTGCCATTGGCGAGGGCGCTGGCCCGGCATCCTGGCGGAGACGGAGCTTCCTGGCTTTCCATAAAGCGGGGAGCGGATGCCTCTGCGCCCCCTGGCTGCCTGGAATGATAACGGTTCCAGAGCATTCGGCGACGCCTGTCCGCGGATTGAAGGCCAGAACCCCGATTTCCGGTTCCGCTTCAGGAGAATCGCCGCATCGCACCTCGACCCAAAGTACCGGCGAGACAGCGGAACCAGTCCGTGGACATGTCATCTTCCCGTATCCTCGCCGGCCTCGGTAGCCGTCCGCGGAACAGAGGGCTGGCAGGCGTCCCTCCAGCTTGGCAGAGACGGCCTTGGGGCTAGTGGGAGGGGGTGCGGAAGGGGCTCCAGAACCATTCCTTGAACCGGTGCAGGGCCCGTCCCATATCCTCCCCCAGCATCAGGCAGCAGGGAACCAGGATCAGGGTGATGGCGGTAGCGAAGAGCACTCCGAAGCCGAGCGAGACGGCCATCGGGATGAGGAACTGGGCCTGGATGGAGCTGTCGGCGAGCAGCGGCAGCAGGCCCACGAAGGTGGTGATCGAGGTGAGCAGGATGGGCCGGAAGCGGCGGGCTCCGGCCACCAGCACGGCCTCGGAGAGGGTCATGCCGCCCCGGGTCCGCCGGTTGACGAAGTCCACCAGCACCAGCGAGTCGTTGACCACCACCCCGGCCAGGGCCAGCATGCCGAAGATCGAGAGGTAGGAGGGGGTGATCCCCAGAAGCATGTGCCCCAGCAGGGCGCCGATGATGCCGAAGGGCACCGCCACCAGCACGTAGAACGGCTGGATCATCGACTTGAACGGGATGGCCAGCAGGGCGTAGAGCACGAAGAAGAGGGCCACCCCCCCTATCAGGGTGCGGCGCTTGGACTCCTCGGCCTCGGCCACGTAGCCGGTGAACACGTAGGAGAGTCCCGGCTCCTCGGCGACCATCTCGTCGAAGAGGGGGACGATCTCCCGGGCGATCCCCATGATGTCCACCTCCTCGCTGGCCGGCTCGGCCCCGATGCGGATCACCTCGGCCCCGGCGTTCCGCTCGATCGAGTGGGGCGTCTGGACGTACTGCAGCTCGGCGACCATGGAGATGGGGGTCTCGGCTCCGGAAGGCGTGCGGATCTTCAGCCGGTTGATGATGTGGAGCGACTCCCGGGAGTCCCGGGGCAGGCGCACCATCACCGGAATCTCCTCCCCGTTGCGCAGGATGCGCTGCACCCGCTCCCCGTAGATGGCCTGGCGCACCTGCCGCGCCAGCGACTGCTGGGTGATCCCCATCTCGATCGCACGGGGCTTGAGCGTGAACTCGATCTCGTTCTGCCCCCGGCCGATGTCGGCCCAGGCCGAGTTGATGCCCTCGAAGTCGCGCAGGACATCGGCCATCCGCTGCGCGATCCGGTTCTTCGCCTCCGAGTAGGCGCCCCGCAGCTCCAGGTAGAGCGACTCCTCGTCGCGCCCGTCCTCCTTCTGGGAGCCGCCGGTCTGCTCCCCCCGGATGCGGAAGGTGGTCGCCTCGGGGATGGGCCCCACCAGCTCGTGCCAGGCGGTGGCGATCTCGCTGTTGCGGGGACCCGGCTCCGAACGCAGGCTGGGCGGAAGCACCTCCACCCCGACATACCCGCGCGAGTGGTCGAAGCTGCGGGTGATGTAGCTGGCCCCGCTCACCTTGACCACGTTCTGGATCAGGGACCTCCCCGTGCCCGGATCCACGAACTGCTCCTTGAGCTCCTCGGTGGCCGCGTGGATCCGGTCCACATAGCTCTCGGTCACCTCCAGGGTGGTGTCGTTGGGCATGTCCAGCGAGGCGTGGATCTTGAGCCGGTCCACGCTGGGCATGGAGACGAAGCCCAGCCTCCCCCCGTGGGAGAAGCCCAGCATCGCCAGCGCCATGGCCGCGAAGACGCAGACCACCTCCAGGCGGCGGCGCAGGCTGAACTCCAGCAGCGGCTGGTAGACCCGCCGCACGAAGGCCTCCAGGCCGTCGGCGATGGCCCCCTGCATCCGCGAGAAGAGGTTGCGGCGGACGCGCCCCACCCGCAGGTTCTTCAGGTGGGCCGGAAGGATCAGCTTGGACTCCACCAGCGAGAAGAGCAGCACCGGCCCCACGATGGGAGGAATCTGCCGGGCCAGATCCCCCCAGTCCCCCTCGAAGTACATCAGGGGCAGGAAGGCCACCACCGTGGTCAGCACTCCGAAGGTCACCGGGACCGCCACCTCCTTGGTCCCCTCGATCGCCGCCTCCAGGGGCCCCATGCCCTCGCGCATGCGGGAGAAGACGTTCTCCCCGGTCACGATCGCGTCGTCCACCACCACCCCCACCACGATGATGAAGCCGAAGAGGCTCATCACGTTGCCGGTCACCCCCAGGAAGGGCATGCAGAGCACCCCGCCGGCGAAGCAGACCGGGATCCCGATCACCACCCAGAAGGCCAGTGTCGGCCGCAGGAACAGCCCCAGGACCAGGAGCACCAGGAGGCTTCCCTGGACCAGCGAGGAGACCAGCGACTGGAGGCGCCCCCGGATCGAGATCGACTCGTCGTCGAAGACGTAGAGATCGACCCCCTCGGGGAAGCGGTCCCTCGACTCCTCCACGTACTGCCTGACCCGGTCCGAGATCTGGATGGCGCTCTCGTTGCCGGTGCGCATCACCTCCACGAACAGGGCCGGCTTGCCGTTGAACTCCACCTTCTTGTCGCCCTCCTCGAATCCGTCGCGGATGGTGGCCACCTCCCCCAGCAGCACCTCGGCGCCGTTGGCCGAGCGGACCGGGATCCTCTCGAAGTCCTCCCGGACGTAGGCCTGCCCCCGGGTGCGGACCACCAGGTTCCCGCTCTGTCCCCGGATCGATCCGGCCGGAAGGTCCACCGAGGAGCGCCGCACCGCGTCGACCAGATCGGAGAAGCCCATGCGGTAGGAGCGCAGGCTCTCCAGGTCGGCCTCGATCGAGATCTCGTACGGCTTCTCCCCCACCAGATCCACCACGTTGACCGAGTCGATCTCCCGGAGATCCTCGGCCACCTCCTCGGCCACGAGGCGCAGCTCCTCGGGATAGAGGCTGCCGGTGACCGCCACCGAGAGCACCTCCCGGTAGAGCGAGGAGTCGGGGATGTAGATGCGGGGGCGCTCGGTCTCGCCAGGGAAGGTGTTGATGGCCTCCACCCGCGCCTTGACGTCCTCCATCAGCTCGCGCAGGTCGTGCCCGTCCTTGGCCTCGATGTACATCCGGGCGTAGCCCCGGTAGCCGTCGGAGTGGACCGTCTTCACCCCGTCCATCCCCTCCAGCGCCTCCTCGATCGGGATCAGGATCTGGCGCTCCACGTCCTTGGCCGTTGCTCCCCGGTAGGGCATGGACAGGAAGACGGTGTCGAACTGGTGGGCCGGCCTCACCTCCAGCGGCACCCGGTTGATCGCGGTGTGCAGCCCCGCCAGCAGCAGCCCCACCATCAGGAAGTTGGCGGCGATGTGGTTGATGGCGAACCAGCGGATCACGGCTGGATCAGGTGTTGGTCCGGGCGGTCCCGCCGGCGGCTCCGGAAGCCTCCTGGAGCGAGCCCGGCTCGGGAAGGATCTCCACCGCCGCCCCTTCGGGGGCGTAGAACAGGAAGCTGGTGGCCAGCCAGTAGTCGGAGGTCATCGACGGATCGCGCACCACCAGGTGGTCCTGGTCGGCGAAGACCGGATCAATGACCCGGCGGTGGATGGTCAGATCGTCGCGGTGCACCAGGTAGACGTTCTCCAGCCTGCGCACCGCGGCGCGGGGTATGGCCACCACGTCCTCCAGGGTCCTCCCCGGTACCAGGCCCACCACCGGCTGCCCCACCCTCAGGGGGAAGTGTCCGGTCCGGCGCCCGAAGGGATCCTCGATGCGGGCGATGGCGAACAGCTCCAGCGAGTTCCGGTCCAGCGCCCCCTCGGTGCGCACGACCAGGGCGTCCCACCGGATCGGGCTCTGCGGCTGGAGGGCGTCCTCGAGCTGGATCGGCAGGGGGGGATCCTGGGGATCCTCGGGCAGGGTCAGGAAGCCGATGTCGCTTCCCGAGATGGGAAGGCGAACCTCGGCGTAGTCGACCGCGAAGATCACCCCCAGGGGGGTGGTGGCGCCCACGGTCTGGCCCAGCCCCACGTTCCGGACGCGCACCCTTCCGGAGAAGGGCGCCTTCACCTCGGCGCGCTCGAGGTTGCGCCGGGCCCGCTCCAGCTGGGCGCCGGCCGAGCGGACGCCCGCCTCGGCCTCCCGCAGCTGCGGCATCCTCAGCACCAGCTCGTTGGGCTCCTCCTCGTAGCCCAGGTCCTCCCAGTTGAGCCGGGCCTGCTCGGCACGGGTCTTCTCCTGGGCGTGCAGCATCTCGGCCCGGGCCAGGCTGGCCTCGGCGATGATCACCTGGGTCTGGTAGTCGGAGGAGTCCAGCTCCAGCAGGACGTCGCCCTCCTCGAAGAAGGCCCCGTCCTCGAAGCCGGGATGGATTCGGGAGATGCGCCCGCTGACCTGGGCGGTGAGGGTGACCTCGTTGTGGGGACGGACCACCCCCTGGGTGCGGACCACGGTCTGGTATTCGCCCCGCTGCAGCTCGGCCACCCGGGTGCGCACCGGCTTGGGCTTGGGCTCGGGCCGCCTGGCCCTCTCCTCCTCCCGGGAGAGGTAGAGGTAGCTGAGGACGCCGGCGGCCAGGATAGCCGCCGGAATCGCCAGTCTGGCCATCTTTTCCCTCATCGGACCGGATCCGGCATCGGCGCGGCGGCGCCGGGGCGGAGTCGCTGAAGGAGGGATCCTAGGCAAGGGCGGGAGCGAGGGGAAGCTGGAATCGCGCCCCGCTCAGTCCCCGGCCTCCTCCTCGGGCAGGGTCCGGAAGTCCCCTCCCAGGGCCAGGTGGAGGCTGATCCGGTTCTGGATGCGCTGGTTGCGCAGCGAGATCATGGCGTTGCGGGCGCTCACCGCCCGCCGCTGGGCCTCCAGCACCTGGATGAAGGTGATCACCCCCTCGGAGAACTCCCGGCTGGCCTGGGACTCGGCGATGTCGGCATGGGCCAGCTCCTCCTCCAGGAACTCCTGCTGGGCGGCCAGGGAGCTGTCCCGCTGCAGGGCCGACTCCACCTCCCGGTAGGCCTGCAGGGCGGCGGCCACGAAGGCCTCGGCCTGGATCCGGTTGCGGATCCCGGCCTGCCGCGCCTGGGCCCTGAGCCTCCCGCCCCGGTACACCGGCTGGGAGAGGCTCTGTGCCAGGTTGAGCGCGGTGCGCGAGGGGCTGGAGAGAAGCTCCGCGAAGGAGCCGCCGTTCCCCCGCAGGCTGCCCGAGAGGCTGATGGCCGGAAGCAGCTCCTTGCGGGCGGCCCTGGCCCTGTCGGCGCTGGCCAGCAGATCCTCGGAGGCCGCCGCCAGGTCCGGCCGCCGCATCAGCAGCTGGGCGGGCAGGCCCGCGGGAACCGCTGCGGCCATCTCCGGCAGCTGGTCCCTCCCCTCGATCTCCGAGGCGGGATAGCGGCCCAGCAGCAGCTCCAGGTTCCGCTTGGCCTCGTCGAGGGCCAGCTCCCTCGAGAGCACCGACCGGCCGGCCCCGACCAGGTTGTTCTTGGCGAAGAGCACGCTCAGGGAGCGGACCGTGGTGTCCCCCGCCTTGTAGGGCCTCTCGGTGATGCGGAAGGTCACCTCGTAGTTCTCCCGGGTCCGGTGGGCCAGCTCCAGCTGCTGGCGGGCGGCGATCAGGTTGCACCAGGCCCGGGCCACTCCGGCCGCCAGGGAGAGGCGGGCCCCCCGCAGATCGGCCTGCTGGGCCGCGTAGTCGTGCCGGCTGGCCCGGTCGAGGTCCCGCAGCCGCCCCCACACGTCGGCCTCCCAGGAGGCTCCCGCGTTCCAGGACCAGGAGGCCTCCTGCCCCTGGGTCCCCTCCCCCTGCCAGGTCCAGCCGTCCCCGCCCGACATCCCCGCGCTCAGCGAGGGGAGGCGGGGCCCCCTCCCGAAGGCCAGCGACTGGTAGGAGAGCTCCAGCTGGGCCTCCGAGATGCGCAGGCCCTGGTTGCGCTGCAGGGCCTCGTCCACCAGGGCCTCCAGATCCGGATCGCCGAAGGCTTCCAGCCAGCCTGTGGCGACGTCCCCCTCGTGCGCCCCGGCGGCGCGGGACCACCGCCCGGGGGGATCGATCAGCTCCTGGTGCGACGTGATCAGCGGGGAGCGCCCGCCGAGCGCGCAGCCCGAGAGCAGGATCGGGACGGCCGGCAGGAGGCAGCGCTTCAGCGTCATGGGAGCGGCGGGTCGGACAAGCGGGGATCTGATACACCATTCCCTTGCGGGCGGCAACGGGCCTCCGGCGCGCACGGCCCGTTCGGGCGTTGCCTGGGGACCGCCCCCCGGCTAGGCTGGGGGCCTTCCTCCACCCGCCCCAGCCATGATCCACCGACGCCTGATCCTCGCCCTGTCCCTCTTCTGCCTCTGCGTCCTCCCGGCGGCCGCCGCGCCTCCCTACCGGGTCCTGATCACCGATGGCCAGAACAACCACGGAATGTGGCCCAAGACCACGGCCATGATGAAGCGCTACCTCGAGGAGACCGGCCTCTTCGAGGTGGACGTGGCCCGCACCCGCTACACCTGGAACGGGGCCCAGGAGCTGGAGAAGTACCCCCTGGAGGACGGGACCGAGACCCAGGCCACCGCGCAGCCGGTCCCCGACGCCGGCTTCTCCCCCGACTTCTCCCGCTACCACGCGGTGATCAACAACAACGGCTTCCGGGCCGCCCCCTGGCCCCAGGAGACCCGGAAGGCCTTCGAGGCCTATGTCCACGGGGGAGGCGGGCTGGTCGTGGTCCACGCCGCCAACAACGCCTGGCCCGAGTGGGAGGCCTACAACCGGATGATCGGGCTGGGCGGATGGGGCGGGCGCACCGAGGCCAACGGCCCCTACGTCTACTTCGACGCCGACGAGGAGCTGGTGCGGGATCCCTCGCCGGGCCGGGGCGGGGCGCACGGCCCTCAGCACGAGTTCGCCGTCGTCCTGCGCAACGCCTCCCATCCGATCACCCGGGGCATGCCCCGCCAGTGGCTGCATGCGAGGGACGAGCTCTACGACAGGCTGCGCGGCCCCGCGAGGAACATGCACATCCTGGCCACCGCCTTCTCCTCTCCGGAGAGGAGCGGCACCGGACGGCACGAGCCGATGATGATGGTGCTCAGCTACGGCAAGGGGCGGATCTTCCACACCCCCATGGGCCACGCCGACTACTCCATGGAGTGCGTGGGATTCATCGTGGCCCTGCAGCGCGGCACCGAATGGGCCGCCACCGGCAAGGTCTCCCAGGAGGGGATCCCCGAGGACTTCCCCACCGGGCAGGAATCCAGCAGCCGCTCCTTCGAATAGGAGCGCCCCTGCCCGGCCTTGCGCGCCGGCCGGGCGGCCTCCTCGCGCCGCAGGAGCTCCCGCTTGATGTCCAGGCCCCAGCGGTAGCCTCCCAGGGCGCCGCTGCTGCGCACCACCCGGTGGCAGGGGAGGAACACCGCCACGGGGTTGGCCCCCACGGCGCCGCCCGCCGCGCGCCAGGCCCGGGGCCGGCCCGCCTGCAGCGCCAGCTCACGGTAGGTGGCCAGGCAGCCGGGAGGCACCCGCGCCAGGGCCCTCCACACGGCCCGCTGGAAGGGAGTGCCTCCCAGCCACAGCGGGAGGCCGCCGGGAGTAGGGGCCGAGGCGAAGGCCGCCTCCGCCCACCGGGCGGCCCGGGCGGGATCCTCCCGGAGCCGCGCCCTGGGCCACAGGAGGCGGACCTCCTCCTCTCCCGGGGGCGCCCCCGGAGGCGGGAAGGAGAAGCGGAAGAGCCCTCTCCCCTCGCACTCGGCGAAGAAGCAGGGACCCAGGGGGCCGGGGGCCCGGCCGTGGAGGAACACCAGGCCCTCTCCCCGGGATCGCAGATCGGAGCCGGCGATCTCCAGCAGGTCCGGCCTCACTCCCTGCCGGCCTGGCGGCATCCGATGGAGAGCAGGACGTTGGCCCACAGCTCCTGCTCCGCGGTCTGGATGGTGAGCACATGGTGCTGGGAGGCCACCGCCTGGTAGAAGTCCCATTTCTTGATGGGGACCAGGTCGTGGCCGACGCCCCGCTCCCCGAGGATCCTGCGGTAGGCGTCCCAGATGGGCGGATCCCCCTGACGGGCGTAGGGGTCGTCGGGATCGATCCCCATCACGTTGACCGCGTCGACCACCACCGCCGACAGGAGGGCCTCGAGCACGGCGGCGCATCCCACCACCCCGGGGGAGAGGTTGAGCGGAACCACCTCGGCGTTGGGCCCCTTCTGGGTCGAGGCGGGGTAGTTGCCGTCGGCGATCAGGACCGTGGCGTGGTGGCCCGCCGCGCCGAGCACGGCGTTGATGCGTGGATGGACCAGCTGGTGCTTGAGCATGGGATATCGCTGGATCAGGGACTCCTCACCGGCCAGGGAAGCACCCCGGTCCTCTCGGCCCAGGCATGCCACTTCTCCTCCAGCTCCCGGGCCTTCTCCGGCATCCCGGCAGCCAGGTCGTTCATCTCGGTACGGTCCCTGGCCAGGTCGTAGAGCTCGAAGGGCCGGTTGTGGCGCGCCACCAGCTTCCAGTCCCCCTCGCGGACGGCGCGGTTGCCCTCGTGCTCCCAGAACAGGGGGGCCTGGCGCTCCAGCGGCTCCCCGCGGAACGCCGGCGCCAGGCTGGTTCCCTCCATGGGCTGGATCCGGCGGCCGGCTAACTCCTCGGGGTACTCCGCCCCGGCCAGGTCCACGCAGGTGGCCATCAGGTCGATCAGATGGGCCGGATCGTCCACCAGGGGCCCCTCGGCAGCGGCGCGCCGCCCGCCGGCGATCCCCTTGCGGATCCCCGCCGGCCAGTGGGCGATCAGGGGGCTGGAGATCCCGCCCTCGTGCACCCAGTGCTTGTACTCCCGGAAGGGGGTGTTGGAGGCGTTGGCCCAGGAGAGCCCGTAGGCGATGTAGGTGTCGGCCGGTCCGGGCATCACCCCCCGGCCGGTCCGCACCGGCAGCCCTTCTCGGGTGAAGCGGGGCTGCATGCTGCGCTGCAGCTCTCCGGGCGCCATGGGACGCAGCAGGGCGGGATCGGGGATGGCGCTGCCCTGGTTGTCCCTCCTGCCGTAGGTCTCGGCGCAGGCGCCGTTGTCGGCCAGGAAGAGGATCAGGGTGTCGTCGAGGCGGCCGGTCCGCTCGAGGGCGCCGACGATGCGCCCCACTCCCTGGTCGAGGCGGTCCACCATGGCCGC
Source organism: Limisphaerales bacterium (assembly GCA_965221075.1). Taxonomy (GTDB): domain Bacteria; phylum Verrucomicrobiota; class Verrucomicrobiia; order Limisphaerales; family AAA164-E04; genus UBA2970. The sequence continues at coordinate 344,195 of OZ244865.1, read as the reverse complement.
GTAGACCTCCATGCAGCGCTGCTCCCAGTGCCGGAGATCGGCGTCCTCCCACGCCCTGGAGCGGGGATCCCGGGGCGGGAGAGGCCACTCCCCGTCGACGAGGCCCATCTTCACGAGCCGCTGGTAGCGCTCGGCGCGCAGCTGGTCCCAGCCCCCGGCGTAGCGGCCGCTGTAGCGGGAGATGTCCTCGGGCAGGGCGTGCATGGGCCAGTGGGGGGCGGTGTGGGCCACGTACAGGAAGAAGGGGGCCTCGGGGTGGCTGGCGTGGTGCTCCTCGATGAAGCGGCAGGCGAAGTCGTTTATCGCGTCGGTGTAGTAGAAGCCCTGCCAGGGGGCGATCTGGGTGTTGTCCAGGGTCAGCGAGTTGGGATCGTAGAAGCTGCCCGCTCCGTGGATGGTGCCGAAGAAGCGGTCGAAGCCGCGCTGCAGGGGCCAGTTGTGCTTGGGGCCCTCGGGGCGGACATGCCTGGTGACGTGCCACTTGCCGGACAGGTAGGCGCGGTATCCGGCCCCCTTGAGCGCTTCGGCGATGGTGACCGAGTCGCGGCTCAGGTCCCCCCGGTAGGCGTCGTGGCCCTTGTCCGACATCATGTGCCCCACCCCCGCCTGGTGGGGGTAGAGGCCGGTCAGGAGGCTGGCCCGGGTGGGGCAGCAGCGGGCGGTGTTGTAGAACTGGGTGAAGCGCAGCCCGTCCCGCGCCAGGGCGTCGAGGGTGGGAGTGCGGATCTCCCCCCCGTAGCATCCGATGTCCGACCACCCCATGTCGTCGGCCATGACGACGACGATGCTGGGCGGCTGATCGGCCCGGCCCGGAGCGCCTCCCCAGAGGAAGAGCGCCGCCAGAGCCAGGAGTCCCCGGGCCCGGCCGGGGAGAGCAGGGGGAGCCATGACGCCAGCCATCTCAGCAGGGATCCCCCGGGAAGATCAAACCCCGAGGCCGGCCGGCCCCTTTTTCTTGCCGGCCCCCCGGCCGCGCCTAGAGTCCCTCGCGAGCCCCCCCAAAGCATGAAGAGCCCGACCGATCCCCGCCCTTCCCCACCCTCCCTGGACCGCCGCCTCTTCCTGGCAGGCTCCCTGGGCGCCGCGGCCGGCGCGGCGGTCTCGGCGGCCGCCCAGGGCCTTCCCCGGGATTTCAGCGGACGCGATCCGGTGCGCTATCCCGACCCCGACATCGTGGCGCACGACCCGCGCTTCAACCGCTACAAGCTGGGCAACACCCCCATCCAGCGCCTGCACACCGGCTCCCTCTGGGCCGAGGGCCCGGCCTGGAACGGGGTGGGAAGGTACCTGGTCTGGAGCGACATCCCCAACAACGTCCAGCGCCGCTGGCTCGACGAGAACGGCGGGACGAGCGTATTCCGCCACCCTTCGGGCAACAGCAACGGCAACACCTTCGACTTCCAGGGGCGTCAGATCTCCTGCGAGCACGGCAACCGGAGGGTGGTGCGCTACGAGCGCGACGGCTCGGTCACGGTGCTGGCCTCCCGATGGGAGGACAAGCCGCTCAACGCCCCCAACGACGCGGTGGTGCATCCCGACGGCGGCATCTGGTTCACCGACCCCGGCTACGGCAGCATGATGGACTACGAGGGGAACCGGGGCGCCCTCCACATCAAGGAGGCCGTCTACCGCATCGATCCCCTCTCGGGGAGGCTGGACAAGGTCGCCGACGATCTGGCCAAGCCCAACGGCCTGTGCTTCTCCCCCGACTACGGGAAGCTCTACGTGGCCGACACCGGCGCCGCGGCCCCCAAGCCGATACACGTCTACGACGTGGTGGACGGCCAGGCCAGGCTGGCCCGGGGCCGGGTGTTCTGCCGCATGGAGATCGAGGGAGTCGGCGCGGGCGGCTCGGACGGCATCCGCACCGATGTGGACGGCAACCTGTGGGCCAGCGCCGGGTGGAGGGGGGAGGGCTTCGACGGAGTCCACGTCTTCGCGCCCGACGGGGATCTGATCGGCCAGATCCGCCTGCCCGAGATCTGCTCCAACCTCTGCTTCGGAGGGCGCAAGCGCAACCGCCTCTTCATGACCGCCAGCCAGTCCCTCTACGCCGTCTACGTCGAGACCCGGGGCGCCCACATCTGCTGAGCCCCGGTGAGACTGGCCTGCCGGCTGGAGATCCTGCCCGGAAGGACCCTCCTCCAGCGGTTCGGGAACGCCCGCCGCTTCGGATTCGACGGCGTGGGGCTTCCCGGACGCCTCCTGGACAGCTTCCGGGAGGAGCTCGATTCCTGCCTCGGCGCCCTCCCCCTGCCCCCGGCAAGCCTCTCCCTGGGCTTCGAGGGATCCCTGCTCCACCCGCGGCCCGAGGCGCGGGAGCTGTGCCGCCGCTCGCTGCTGGGCCTGATGGACCTCTGCGCCCGCTGGGGAATCGGCCTGCTGAACGTCCCTCCCCTGCTCCTGGAGGACAACCCCGAGCGGATCGCCGATCCCGGGGACCACGCCTCGCTGGAGGAACGGCTGGACGCGCTGCTCCTGGAGCGTCTGGGCGACCTGGGAACAGAGGCCGGGAAGAGGGGCGTCCTCTTCCTGCTCGAGCCGGTCAACCGAGGCGAGACCCGCTATCTGCGCACTCTCGCCCATGGAGCCCGGCTGTGCCGGCGGGCGGGCCATCCCTCGCTGAAGCTGACCCTCGACTCCTACCACTGCCGGATCGAGGAGGCCTGCCTGGGCTCGTCGATCGCCGGCGCCGCTCCCCACATCGGCCATGTCCACCTGGCGGACAGCGGCCGGGAGGAGCCCGGCCAGGGCAGCTTCGACTTCCGCTCCCTGTTCGCCTCGCTCAAGGAGCAGGGCTACGACGGCTGGCTGGAGGTCGAGTGCCGGACCCTCACCGGCCCTCCCGGCGAGGTCCTGCCCGCCTCGGCCGACTACGTTCGGCGGTGCTGGGCAGGCGCCTGAGCCGCCGATGCCCCCGAAGCCGCGTGCAAGGGGACAGGCGGCGTCCAGCCGTGCAAAGGGCAGCTGCCGATCAGCAGGATTCCTCCCCCCGGATCCCTCCGGAAACGCCAGCGGAAACAAGCCTTCCGGCCGGCTCGAGGCCGTCGAGCCACGTTCAACGGGCGGCCCTGTCCTCCGCGACGCTTCGTCCATCGGCCGGGATGGCACGCGCACGGATCCAGGCAGGCGCCACCCCGCCCTGCCAGGGAACCGGACGGTCCTAGGCCCGCTCCATGTACTTGCCGGTGCGGGTGTCGACCCGGATGCGCTCGCCGGTCTTGATGAAGAGGGGGGCCTGTATGCTTATGCCGGTCTCCAGGGTGATGGTCTTCTGCACGTTGCTGGCCGAGTCACCGCGGACGCCCTCGGGAGCCTCGCTCACGGCGAGGACGACGCTGGGAGGCATGTCGATGGAGATGGCCCTCTCCTCGACGAAGGTCAGGGTGCAGACCTCGTTCTCCACCAGGTAGTCCCTGGCGCCGCCGACCATTCCCTTGTCGAGGGTGACGGTCTCGTAGGTCTCCGGATCGGAGAAGACGTAGTCGGACCCGTCCACGTAGCTGAACTCCATCTTCTTGCTGACCAGAGGAACCACCTCGATCCGCTCGGTGGAGCTGAAGCGGGCATCCGAGGAGTTGCCGGTGCGCAGGTTCCGGAGGGCCATCTGCACGAAGGCCCGCTTGTTGCCCGGAGTGCGGTGCTGGGTGTCCATCACCAGGCACAGCTCCCCGTTGTGCATGATGGCCATGCCCTTGCGAATGTCGTTTCCGGTCGCCATTGAAGTCTCGGTTGAAGAGCCCCGGATGCTGGCCCAGGGGGGAAGACCGGATCAAGCAGAGATCGGCAGGTCCTCCATCGGGCGGCCGCGGGGATACCTGGTACGGCATCGGGCCAGGGCCGCCTCGCGCACCTCGCGCAGGCTCGCCGAGCTCTCCTCGGCCACCCGGCGGCAGGAGTCGTGCTCGGGTACGGCGCGCAGGAGCCTCCCGTCCAGGAAGCCCAGCTTCACCGCTACGGCGCCCCAGGGCGTGTCCACCGAGGCCGGCTTCCGCGACAGCTTCAGGCGGGAGGCCTCGAGGACGCGGATCCCGAAGCCCGAGGTCTCCTCCAGCGCCAGCCGGGCCAGCCGGCGCGCGTCTTCGGGCCGGCACAGCACGGTGAAGAGGGCCGCGGGGCGGTTCTTCTTCATCTGCACCGGGGTGTGGAAGGCGTCCAGCGCTCCCTCCTGCAGGACGCGCTCCAGCGCATGGCCCAGGTTCTCCGGGGTGTCGTCGTCCAGGTTGCATCGCAGCTCGCAGATCCGATCCTCCTCCAGGTCCGGGGAGGAAGCCTTTCCGCAGAGGACCATGCGCAGCACGTTGGGACGGCTCTCCAGCTGCCGGGAGCCCAGCCCGTAGCCGATCCGGTCGGCCACGAGGCCCTGCATGGGGCCGAAGGATCGGGCGTACTGCGCCAGAAGGGCCGCCCCGGTGGGAGTGACCAGCTCGTGGCTCTCGTCGGTCTGGCTCAGCTCGATGCCCCGCTCCCCCAGGATGGCCAGCGTGGCCATGGCGGGCAGGGGAAACCTTCCGTGGGCGCACTCCACCCATCCCCGCCCCTCGACCACCTCCGAGGAGCGGACCTCGGGACGCCCCAGGAGCTCCAGGGCGATGGCCGCCCCCACGATATCCACGATGGAGTCGACGGCGCCCACCTCGTGGAAGTGGACCTCCTCGGGAGGCAGGCCGTGGACCCTGCCCTCGGCCCGGGCGATGCGGGCGAAGGTCTCGACCGCGTTCTTCCTGACCCAGGGGGAGAGGGCGCTCGATTCGATCCTCTCCCGGATCTCGGAGAAGTTCCGCCCGTGGACATGCCCCGGCCCGGGACCGTGGTGGTGGTGGTGGTGGCTATCGTGGCGGCGCCGGATCCGGACATCGAGCCTGGCGCCCGAGACATTGCTTCTCTGGCCCCGCTCCACCTGCAGCTGGTACTCGTCCTGCCATCCCAGCTTCTCCAGCTCGGACTCCAGGCGGGAGAGCTCCAGCCCCAGGTCCAGCAGGCCTCCCAGGAACATGTCGCCGCTGATGCCGCTGAAGGCATCCAGGTAGAGCGTCTTCATCGGGTATGGATCTGCTCCTGGATCCGGCGGGCGGCGAAGGCCGCCCCGAAGCCGTTGTCGATGTTGGCCACGGTCACTCCGCTGGCGCAGCTGGTGAGCATCCCCAGGAGCGCCGCCAGTCCCCCGAAGCTCGCGCCGTAGCCGATGCTGGTGGGCACGGCGATCACCGGGATCGGGATCAGGCCGGCGACCACGCTGGGCAGCGCGCCCTCCATGCCCGCCACCACGATGGCCACCTGCGCCCGGCGCAGGATGTCGAGACGGGAGAGCAGCCGGGAGAGCCCCGCGACCCCCACGTCGTAGAGCCGCTCCACCGGACTTCCCATGAACTCGCAGCAGACTGCCGCTTCCTCGGCCACCGCCAGGTCCCCGGTCCCCCCGGTGGCCACCACCACCCGGCCCTCGAATCGGGGAGCCTCCGGCGAGCCCAGAGTGAGGCAGCGGGCAAGGGGATGGTGATTGCCGGACGGAAAGGCCTCCTTGAAGCTCCGGGCCATCTCTTCGCTAGCCCTGGTCACCAGCACCGGCTGGTCCCTCTGCCGGAGCTTGAGCGCGATGGCCACCACCTGCTCTCCGGTCTTCCCCTGCCCCAGGACGACCTCGGGCACGCCCTGGCGGGCCTGGCGCCCGGTATCCACCTTGGCGAAGCCCAGATCCTCGAAGGAGCTCTCCGCCAGCTGCTGCAGCAGCTGGCTCTCGGAAACCTCCCCCTCGCGAAACGAATGCAGCAGCTGCTGAAGCCGATCCGGTGTCACGCCGGGAGAGTGTGGCAGATCCCGGCCCATCGGTCATCCTTGCAGACCCTGGCCCGGCCGTTCAGCGAGCCGGGCGTTCCGCTTGTCCTCCGGCAAGATCCAGGCGCCGTGGAAGCAGTACGCGGTTCCAGCCACAGCGGATCCCCCTCCATGCGGAAACAGCGCGGCCTCTCCGCAATCGGAGCCCTCTGCCCGGCTGTGCGATCTCTCTTGCCGAGCCTGGCCTCGGACCGAAGACCGGCGCCGGTTCGAGCGCTTCCTTTCCGGCCGGCAATGGCCTTGAAGGTCCGCAACGGCCCGCTTCCTCCAGTTCTGAGCGATGCAGCGGAACAGCCGACGCCGGATCTGGCTCCACCCGCCTGCTCCTGGCGGGCAATGGCCGACATGGATGCGCAGCCTCCCCTCGCCGGCCAGCTGGCGAAGACCATGCTGCCACGCCCTCGAGCGGCGTCCGCAGCTCCCTGCCGCATCGGTGGCGATGGCCAGTCCGGAAGCTTCGGGGCAAGCCGCTTGCCCAACCGGAACCACCTGCGCCTGCTTGCGCCCCATGCCGCGGATGCCGCACGTAGCCCCCTGGCGACCCGAGTCTTCCGGAAGAAGGCTTGCCAGCGATTATTCCGGGCTCCTCTCCGGCTGCCTCGCCCGGCCCGCCCCTGGCGCATTCGCCCAGCTCCTCCTACTTCCTCGTGCCGGCCGGGATCGCCGGCTGTAGGCGCTGCCAAAGCTAGCCGTCCCTTGCGCCGATGCGATCGGGCCGGGACTTGCGGTCCGGCTGCAGGACCGCTTCACGGCTCCTGCGCACAGATCGGGGACCGTAGCCAAGCTCACGAAGCAGACGGCCCACAGTCGCCGCGCTCGCCTTCCATCCCGCCTGCGCCAGCTCCTCGGCGAGCCTCGCTCGGCTCTTGCGCGTGCCTCCCGATGGCGACGGGGAATCGCCGCTCATCGGCGGTTCCAGCAGCTTCTCCAGCGCCTCCCTGATGCCCGGCTGCGTTTTCTGGATGTCCGGCCGTCCGGCTCCCGGACGGCGCACCCCTCCGTACCCGACGTCGCCCGATTCAAGCTCCCGTCGCCCCGACCGTACGGTCGTACGCGACAGTCCGGTAGCAGACGACACCAGAGAGTCTCCTCCGTACCCGATGGCGATCGATTCGGTGGCTGCCCAGATACGGCGGCTGCGCTCGTCGAGAAACCTTTCGATCGCCGCGTACTTCTGGGCGATCTTCGCTTCGAGTCCGGCATCGCGCCTCACCCGTCGAAACGTAGCGCACGATCTCCAGGCTGGGAAAACAATACGGCCAAGTCCTGTGCGGCGACCGGATCGGGGGAGGCGCCATGGCGCAGGGGCAAGGCGGTTCGCCCGGGACGCGGCGCGCCGCTCCGTCCGGCAGGGCCTGGGAGACGGCCGGCCGGAACCCCTGCCGTGAAGGCGCCGGGCCCGGAGCTCCCTCCCAGGAAAGAAGGTCAGGGAGCCTGTCCGCAGACCAGGGGGAGGATCTGCTCGCGCCGGGCGCTTCCGGTGGTCCCCAGCTGCTGGACCACCACCTTGGCCGAGGCCATGGCCAGGGCCATCGCCTCCTCGAGAGTGGCCCGGGCGGCCAGGGCTGCGGCCAGGCCTGCGGTCACCGCGTCTCCGGCGCCTACTATGTCGATGGGACCGGCCACCGGGAGGGCCGGGAGGTGGCAGGGATCGCCGCCGGGACCGGCGCCCACGATGCCCTCCTCCGCCAGGGTGACGAAGACCCTGCGCCGGTTGCGACGGGCCAGCTCCCCCGCCGCCTCCAGAGCCGCCTCCGCATCGGGAAGCCCGGGTCCGCCGAGCATGCGCTGCAGCTCGCTCCGGTTCATCTTGTAGTCCAGGGGCGGGTATCCCGCGAGGCCGCGCCGGCAGTCGGCCAGGACGGGGACCGGGGCCGGACGCCCCAGGACCCTGAGCACCTCCGGGGTCACCGCTCCGGTCCCGGGCCGATCCACCTGGTCGAGCACTACCATCGCGTCGGCCTCGCCGGCCAGCCGCTCCACCGAGCGGGCCAGCTCCAGGGATACGGGCCCGGGGGTCCTGGTCCAGTTCTTCTGATCGAGGCGGCAGAGCTCGCGGGGCGGGCCTCCGGGCTCCATCACCAGCGGCTTGGTGTAGGTGAAGGTAGTCCGGTCCTCCGCCTCCAGGAAGTGGCGCAGATCCGCTCCGGGGCACGCTTCCAGGGCCTGGCGCAGCAGATGGCCCTCGCCGTCGGCTCCGCAGAATCCCGCTACCGGCAGGGCGCCCACTCCCAGGGCCGAGAGGTTGCTCAGGATGGTCCCCGCGGCCCCGGGCTGCACCCGGGTGCGGACGATGTTGCGTACCTCCAGGCCGGTCTCCAGGGAGGTCTCCCGCAGCGAGGGATCGATCTCGAAGTAGCGGTCCAGGCAGAAGTCCCCCACCACCGCGATCCGCAGATCCGGGTAGGCGCCGGTGATCTCCTGGAAGCGCCGGAGGGTCATGCCCGGGAGAGAAGCCGCCAGAGGTGGTGGAGGAAGGCCAGGTTGTCGCAGCGGGCGTAGCGCATGGGGGCGCCCAGGCGGGAGAGGCTCTTGCAGAAGCGCAGGTAGTAGTCGGGGGAGTCCCGGGGAGGCTCGCCACGGCTCCAGTCCCGCTGCCCGCCCCGCTGCAGGTCCACCACGAAGATGTGGTGGCCGGAGACCGGGGGCCGCCCCTCCTGCCGCCGGAGGTTGTTGACGCAGCTCATCGACTTCTCCAGGACCTGGGGGGCCATCACGGCCGAGCCGACCGAGATCGCCACCCCGCCCTCCAGGCCCTCCACCGCGGCGCCCAGGAGGCGGAAGTCGGTGTCGGCGGCCCGCCCGATCACCGACCCGCTGAACATCGGGTGGCAGGAGACGATGTCGTAGCCGATGCCCGGATGGACCGAGAAGGGCAGTCCCAGGCGCCAGGCCTGCGCCAGGGGCGAGGCGTGCTTCCAGGGATGGGGAACCTTCAGCCGCCCGGCCGGCAGGGAGTGGCGGCCGATGGCCTGCAGCAGATCGGCCCGGGCCGCAGCCAGGGGATGCAGCGGATCGCTCCTGATCCATCCCTCCAGCTGGGCGGATCCGGGGAGGAAGAGCTCCTCCTCCATGATGAAGCGGCCCAGCGAGCCTCCGTAGCCCATCCCCTCGAGAGCCCCGGCCATCAGGGCGAGGTGGTGGCAGCGGCCGGTCTCCTCCCAGGCCCCGAAGGTCCCGTCGGCGACATTCTCCCGGACGCTCTCGGTGGAGCATCCCTGCCAGGCGTACTCCCAGTCGTGGATGGTCCCGGCTCCGCTGGTGGCCAGATGGGTGAGCCAGCCGCCCTCCATCATCCGCTCCATGATCCTGGCGGCGCCGTTGCGCAGCAGATGCGCCCCGTAGGCCAGGATCACCGACGCGCCGCGCTCCCGGGCCCGGACCACCTGCTCCGCGCACTGCTCGATTGTCCGGAAGGCCTCCGGATCCGCCGGTGGCGGCGCAGCGCCGGGATCGGCCAGGATCTCGTCCACCCTGGAGAGGCTCTTCCTCTCCGCGAGGGGCCGGACCCGGATCCGGCCCAGATCGAGCAGCGCCTCCCGATCCCTCATGGGTCCCGTGCGAGAAGGAGGTCCGCCAGATCGCCCCCCTCCCGGTAGTCGGGGACGATGGCGTCGGCCCCCGCCTCCAGCAGCCGGCGCCGCTTCCACCGGTCGACCCGGCCCGAGCCGTTGCGGGCCTCGTCGCTGGCCACCCCGACCGCCAGCCCCCCCACCCGTCGGGTCTCCTCGATCTCCACGAAGCCGTCTCCGAAGGAGAGCAGCCGCTCCCCGCCGATGCTCCGCTCCGAGAGGATCCTCCCGATCGCCTTGCGCTTGGAGAAGCTGCGCCAGTCGTCCACCGCCCCGTGGATGCGTCCCTCGAAGTAGCCGTCGATCTCCAGGAGCCGGGCCTCGCGGCGCACCATGTCCTCGTCGGTTCCGCTGGCCAGGTAGAGGGGCAGCCCCAGCGACCTCAGCCGCTCCAGGAGGGGCCGGGAGCCATGGAGCAGGAAGGAGTCGGCGCACTCCCCGCTCCGCAGCCTCTCCAGACGGGGGGCGATGCGGCGATCCAGCAGATCCAGGTAGCGGCGCTTGTAGCGCAGGGGATCCTCGGGCTCCCGGCCCCGCTCGCGGACCCGCTCGGCGAACCGGATCATCTGGTGGATGGTCTGCCGGCCGGCCAGGCGCATCATGTCGCCGAGCAGCATGCTCCGGTCCTCCTGGCGGCTGCGGCCCTCCCGAGGGGGAAGCAGCTCCAGGAACATCTCCACCATCACCTCGGGCCACCCCTGGCGGATCAGGGAGAGGGTCCCGTCGAAGTCGAAGAGGACGCAGCCGGCCGGAGGCCTCGACCGCCACTCCCTCACCATCTCGACTACGGCCATGGCCCGGCGATTGCGGCTGGCTTCCCCGTCCAGCTTCAGAACGCCTGGACCGGCGGCCGCTCCGCCTGGCCGGCCTGCCTCTCGAGCCGATCCCGCAGGCTCTGGCAGTGGACGTCGCCAGGCTCCTTCTCGAGGCCCTCCTGGGCGATCCGCAGCGAGCGCCGGGAGTTGCCCATGTTGAGGTGGAGCCAGGCCAGGCGGGAGCAGGCGGCCGCCGAGAGGGCGGGCAGGCGCGACTCCATCTCCTCGATCACCCGGCCGATCGACATGCGGATCTCCTCGTCCAGCCAGCGGATGGAGACCCCCGACTGCTTCAGGTCCCGGAAGCGGCCGTTGAGCCGGTTGGCGTCCAGGCTGATCTCCTCGTTGGTGGTCTCGGGCACCAGCGAGGCCTCGCAGCGGGCGAACACCTCCTCCTTGTACTCCGCCAGTCTCGCGTGGCAGTCGGAGAGGGCCAGCCAGGCCCTGCGCCGCTGGCTTCCCCCGGTCCAGCGGAGGCAGTCCCGGAGGTAGTCCCGGATCCGCGCCAGCAGCTCGTGCCCGGGATCCCTCTCGAGCACGAGCCCGGCCAGCCGCAGGTAGACGGCCGGGAAGCGCTGGGCCAGCTTCTCCATCACCCGCAGGTCCCGCTCCATGCCCTCCCCGGAGGCGTCGATCAGCCTTTCGGCCACGGCGCGCACCAGGGGATCGATCCGGGCCGGAGTGCCCCGCCTGGCGTCCTCCTTCAGGCCGGCTCCGAACTCCATGGCGAAGCGCTTGTCCTTCTCCAGGGTGTGGCGCAGAGGGAGGGTGGCGAGGATGCGCTGGCCGAACAGGCCGGCCGCCAGCGGGACGCCGACGAAGCGGCTCCTCCCGTCGTCGGAGGGATAGCTCTCCACCAGGCCGGCCTGGATCGCCTCCTCCAGGCCGGAGACCGCATCGAAGCCCTCCTGCCCCGAGCGGAGCGAGACGGCCTCCAGCGCCGCCTCGGGCAGAGCCACCCGCCAGCTGCTCAGCAGCAGGAAGGCGCGGCGCGCGTCGGGGCCCAGCGAGCGGTAGATCCTCCCGTAGAACTCCTCCATCGTCCCCTCCTCCCGGGTCAGCATCATGCGGGGCTCGGTCTTCCGGTTGAGCGCCGCCTCGCCCAGGAGCGTCTTGATCAGGTAGGGGTGGCCTTCGCACTCGGCGAGGATCCGCCGGCAGCAGTCCTGGTCCACCTTGTCCTCGAGGCCGGCCAGGTAGAGGTGCTCCTCGGCCAGCTGGGCCGCCTCCTCCGGCGAGAGGCCCCCGACGCGCAGGGGGTAGTCCCCCTGGAAGTCCCGGTGGCGGGAGGTGATCAGGACCTTGTTGGGCGGATGGACGCGCTCCTCGATCCACCGGAAGGCTCCGGCTGGGTCGTCCAGGCATTCGAAGCCGTCGAAGGCGAAGAGGGTGGAGCCCGAGAGGCCCTCTTCGAGGCAGCTCCCGAACCAGTCCAGGGGATCCTCCGGCTCCCGCTCCCCCAGCAGCGCCGCCAGGGAGGCGATGTCCCGAAGGCGGCATGCCTGCCGCAGGACGCGCCTGCGGCCGTCCTCCAGCAGGTCCATGTCCCTGGCGGTGATCCAGAGGACCACGTCGTAGGGCGCCTCCTCCATCCGGGACAGGCGGTGGAGGGCCGAGAGGGCCATCAGCGACTTGCCGGTGCCGGCCGGTCCCCAGAGGGTCGCGACGGTGCGCCGGCCCGGCTCCAGGAGTATCTCCAGCAGTCGCCCCTCCAGATCCCCGCGCTCGACATGCCCCGCAGGAAGGGGCGGGAGGTTGCAGAACAGGTTGCCCACCGGAACCAGGACCGGGGCCCCCTCCCCCTGGCTGGAGGACAGCTGCTCGGCCTCCAGATCCCACCTCGGCTCGTTCCAGCGGCCCTCCTCTCCGGAGTCCAGGCAGCGGACGGCGAGGGTCCCCTCCTCGTACCCGCCCTCGGGCAGCCACAGGCTGCGGCTCTCGGGATCCACCCGGAGGAGGGGCAGATGCTGGGGCGGCTCTCCTCCATATTCCTCCGGCAGGCACAGGTAGGCCCCGTCGGGCAGGACGGCGTCCCTGCTCTTCTTGAGGCGCTCGAAGGGAGCCGGATCGCCGAGCAGGGGATCCACCCGGTACTTCCCCGAGATGTTCCGGCGGAGCAGCGCCCAGGTCAGGCGCATCGGCGGCAGGTTCTCCTCCAGGATCGCCAGGGCCCGGTGGAGGCTCCCGCAGGCCTGGAGGTCCGGTTCCCTCTCCCCGCCCAGGATCCTCCCCCCAAGCGCCAGGGCCTCCGCCAATGTCCCGGACGCCGCCGGAGCGGGCTCCGCCGAACCCGCCAGCGGCCGGAGCAGGCGGGCCAGTTCGCCCTGCCAGCCCGACTCGCCGAGCGGCCTCCGGAAGCCGCGGGCCATCCAGGCTCCGGCAGGGGCAAGGATCTCGCGGTTCCTGCCGGAAATGGCCTCGTCGAGGACGCGCAGCCACTCCCCTGGATCGGCGGCCCGCACCAGCCGGTATTCCAGGCGGTACCGGCTCTGCTTGCTGTCCTCCCCCATGGAGCCGACCATGGCGATGGCGGAGAGCTTGACGAGGGCCTGCAGCTTCTCTTCCAGCGCCTCCGAATAGGCGGATGCCCCCTCTCCCCGGGCCTTCTCCACCCGCTGGCCGATGCCCTGAAAAAGCCTCCCCGGCTCCCGATCCCCGATCATCCGGCTAAGTAGAATGGATCGGTATCGACGGTGCAAATCCCATTCCCCGCAGACGCCCCTTCACCGGCCGGCCGGCTTCCTCAGGAGGGCGGGGATGGAGGCTCCGGCTGCCGGCGCGGCCGCCCTTCCCGGCCTGAGCGGGGCGAGAGTCGTCGCGCTCCGCAGGCGGAACGGCGGGACGGTGCTTCGATGCTTGCGCATGCCGGAGGACGTTGCGCCGCGCCACGATCATGCGCTATGACTGGTCCCATGCGATCCCGTCTCGCCTTCACCCTCATCGAGCTGCTGGTGGTGATCGCCATCATCGCCATCCTGGCCGGCATGCTCCTGCCCGCCCTCTCCAAGGCCAAGGACAGGGCCCACTCCATCGAGTGCGTCAGCAACCTCAAGCAGATGGGCATCGCCATCTCCCTCTACACCTCCGACAACGGCGGCAAGCTGCCCTACGCCTGGGGCCATGGCCCCGACACCTACATCCACGACGCCAACATCAACAACTTCGAGGCCCTGCTCTTCTCCTACTACGGGCGGGCGGAATTCGACTACCGGGCCGAGGGAAAGAACTTCACCAACGGCGTCTCCATCTGCCCCATCCGGATGAAGGAGCCGCTCGAGGGAGGCAATCCCTGGAGGATCAGCTACGGCCTCAACCAGTACACCTCCCTGAACTTCCCCGACGGTCCCGGCCAGTTCCCCTCGGCCGAGACCGCGAAGATAGGGCAGGTCTCCCGGCCCTCGCAGACGCTGCTGGTCAGCGATCTCGCCTATGTCCGCAACCATCCGCCCATCGTCGACCTCACCGCCAGGAACCTCGGCTACCGCCACGGCAGCCGCCACCCCGAAGGGAGATCCAACACCCTCTTCGTCGACGCCCATGTCGCGCCAGTGAGCCTGGCAGCCACCAACGGCATCGTCCTGGACTTCAAGAAGCCCGGCCGCTGATCCGGTTCCCAGCCTCTCTCCCGCCGGGCGGGACCGCAGGCCCGTGCCGGCCCGGCGGAGGAACGCGCCCCGGGGCCGCCCCGGCGGGACGGAGCGGGGCTCAGGGCCCGAGCGTCCGGACGGCGATCCGGCGCAGCCACCAGCGGCCCGGGGGCTCGACTCCCAGGTGGGGCGAGGTGTCCAGCCGGAGCGTCTCGCCCCTGGACAGCACGCCCAGATCGCTGAGAATCCCGTGCTGGGTCCGGGAGTCGTTGTCGGCGTCGACGCAGTAGACCGGAACGGGCGAGGCGCCGCCGACGCGGTAGAAGCCGCCGCAGCTGCCGGACCGTCCCGCCTCCAGGGACACCGACTCGACGATCACGTCCCGATCGAAGGAGATGCCGATCGAGCTGCCTCCCTCGAAGGCGAGGGAGGCGCTGCTGCCCAGGCCCAGCCCCCTGGAGGAGAAGGCGAGGGCATCGCCCCGCGTCCGGGGCAGAGGGCCGCGGGCCGAGAGCTCGAGAACCAGGCCGGGGCGGACGACGGAGTGGCCGGGGCCGGCCTGCCGGGGGATCTCCCGGGGATCGGCTCCCAGATCCCAGCGGAAGACATGCCGCTCCCGGACCGGCAGAGCCGCCAGGCGGTGGCCTCCGGCGTTCCGGTGCTCCCGGGCGATCTGCGACAAGGCCTCCACCAGCTCCCCGAGGGCCGGATCGCCGATGCGGTTCCGTTCCTGGCCGGGGTCGGAGGCGAGATCGTAGAGCTCCAGGGGATCCGGCCGGCCCTCCCGGATCAGGGAGGGGCCGTGGAGCAGGACCCACTGGCCGGGATAGCTCCGGCCCCGCGCCACGGGGTCGTCCAGGCGCATGGCCAGGAGGGCGGGATCCTCGCCGGCCTCCTTGTGGCCGCTGGCGAAGAGAGGAGCGGAGCGGGGCCGGGGCTCTCCCCGCAGGGCGTCCAGGAAGCCGATGCTGTCCTCGGCGCCCTTCTCCCCCCTGGCGGGATCGGGAAGGGGAGCGTCGAGGATGCCGGCCAGGAGGGCGTACAGGTCCTGCAGCCCGACGAGGGCGGGGCTGGTGGCGCCGGCCGGCACCCCTCCCCGGGGCCAGGAGGCCAGGAAGGGCACCCGGTGCCCTCCCTCGTAGCAGCTGCCCTTGCTGCTCCGGAAGGGCCCGGTGGCCGCCGCGTCGTTCCTCTCGGCGCCGTTGTCGCTGGTGAAGATCACCAGCGTGTTCTCGAGGAGCTTGCTGCCCGGAAGGCGGGGATCCTCCGAGGCCTCCAGCCAGTCCAGCAGGCGGCCCAGCGCCGCGTCGTTCTCGTGGATGAAGTCCCCCCGCCGATCCGAGGGCCGGCCGGAGACGGTCCGGGAGGCCCCCCGCACGGGACGGCCCCCGACGGCGCGGTCGGGAGTATGGGGGCCGTGGTTGGAGTTGGACGGGTAGTAGAGGAAGAAGGGCCGGGTCCGGCGCTCCGGATGCTCCAGGTGATCCTCCAGGAAGCCGATGGCGTGATCGGAATGCCGGCTGCCCAGCCGGGAGATCCGGTAGGCGCCGGGGCCCTCCGCCGCCAGCTGCTTTCCCCGGGAGGTGGCGCCGACCGCCCTGCGCCCGTGGAGATGTCCTGGGCCGACGTCCTGATCGGGCTTGTTGGCCCGCCCCTGGGGGCCCGAGGTGCCGTGGGAGCGGGAGGTGTAGCGGGCGAATCCGAACCCGTGGTCCAGCGGCGTGGTGTGCAGGGGGAGAGCGAGGTCGGCGTCGCCCCATCCCGCGGCCGGAGAGCCGTCGGCCCTCCGGTAGCGGAGTCCCACGTGCCACTTTCCCACCATGGCGGTCCGGTATCCCCGTTCCCGGAGGAAGGAGGCGATAGTGGGGCGGTCCGGCTCGATCAGCGGATCCCCCTGGGCCCCGAAGAGCACCCACCACTTGAGCCGGGTGCGCCAGGAATAGCGGCCGGTGAGCAGGGAGTAGCGCGTGGGAGTGCAGCGGGAGGCCGGAGCGTGGGCGTCGGTGAAGCGGATTCCCATGCGGGCCAGCCGCTCCATCTGCGGAGTGCGCAGCTGCGCCTCGTCGGAATTGCCGGTGAAGTCCTGGTAGGCGCTGGTGTCCCCCATGCCCATGTCGTCGGCCAGCATCAGGACGACGTTGGGAGGAGGCTCGGTTGCGGCGAGCCCGGGCGCCAGCAAGGAAAGCGGCAGCCACCAGAGGCGGGGGGGCATGGCCCCAGGGTAGCTTCCCCCCCGAGCCCCGGGCAAGCCGCCGCCCCTGCCCGGAGCCATGGGAGGCCGCAGGCGGATGGCCCGGCCGCCTCCGCGGGGAGGAACGGGCTTCCCCGAATGGCAGGGAAGCCCGGAACGGGCGGGGGATCCCGGCTATCTGGCCGAGGCCACCTGCCGGGACTTCGCCAGCTTCCTCAGCGCCTCCAGCTCCTGGTCCAGGTCCTTGTCCGCAAGCTGGGACGCCTCGCTCTCGAAGTGCTTGACGAACTTGCGGAACTCCTTGCGCCAGGGATGGGAGACGTAGAGGGGAAGCGACTGCCGCTCCCAGCCTCCCAGGACCGGAGGGCGGACGATGCAGCGCAGGCCCTCGCCCTCGGCGAACACCCTGCGGGGCACGGGGCGCTCGTGGTGGTAGCTGGAGCGCTCCTGGACGATCCAGTCCCTGAGCAGGCTGGCGTAGCGGGCCAGGAGGATCCCCTTGCGGATGGAGGGGCTGTCGTAGTGCGTCTTTCCTGAATCCCTCATCTTCACCTCGGCGGAGCTCTCGTGCTGCCTGCCCGCGCGATCCTGGTAGCGGACCGACAGGCGCAGCCGACGGTTCTCCTCGTCGGAGTTGCGGGCCAGCTTGACCAGGATCAGCCCCCCCCGGGACCGCCCCTCCTCGGTCGGCGAGGCGAAGAGCGTGTGCACCCGGAACACCTCCCCGGTCGCCTCCTCGGCCTGCGGGGATCCGAACACCTGGTCGATGCTCCATCCCCGTCCCTCCACCGAGAGGCGCAGGTCGAAGAGCAGGGGGGTCACCATGTGGTCGAAGCCCTCGTCCATCCGCTCGACGAACTGCCTGGGGGAATGCACCGAATGGTAGTTGGCCCCCCGGTTGCTGGTGATGCTCTGCACCAGGTCGCTGTTGAAGTCCACCCCGACCCCGATCACCGTGGCGTGGATTCCCTTCCCGGCGTTGGCCCCGATCCTTCCCACCAGGCCCTCGCGTGAGGTTTCCCCCCGGTTGGGCATGGCGTCGGTGACGAAGACTATGCGGTTCTCGGTCCGGGCCGGATCCCATTCCTCCAGCAGGTCGCCGTACTGGGACGTGGCCCGCTCCATGCCGGCCGACATGCTGGTCCCGCCGCCCGACGACAGCTCCCGGATCTTCCGTCGCACGCCCTTCATGTCCAGGGAGTGGACCGGGGCCAGGGGCTGGACGGTGCGGGCCTCGTCGCTGAAGGCGACGATTCCCAGCCGATCCCCGCTCTCCAGGCGCCGGGTCAGGGCGATGGCCGCCTTGATCGCCACGTCCATCTTCTTCATCCCGGCCTCCTCCTCGTCGATCTCCTTCCTCGTCCCTCCGTCGTAGTAGTAGCGGCTGAAGGGGGAGCCCATCGAGCCGGAGACGTCGAGCACCAGGACCAGGTTGAGCTGCTTGCGCTCGAAGTCCTCCTCGGCGATCCCCGAGGAGAGCCCCACCGAGAGGTAGTGCTCGGCCTGGCCCGAGACCGGATCGGGAGACACCGCCCGGACGTAGGTGGGGCAGAATAGGGCGTCGCAGGGCTCGCCGTCGCTGGTCTGGAAGTAGTAGTCGTAGTAGAGGCCCTCGTAGGTCACGTCGTCGAAGAGCGGCAGGTACCCGGACTCGATGTTCTCCCGGAAGCCGCCGATGTCCTTGGCGCCGCCCACCGCCAGACCCAGCCGGGAGCCGCTCTCGATCCTCGCGCCGGCGGAGAGCCCCCGGGAGAGCTGCTCGCGTGCGATCTTCGGCCGGGCCGAAGACAGGGCCCTGGCCCGGGGCGTGGCGGGGGCGGCGGAGAACGCGTCGGACTGGAGCGCGATGCGGGCCCGATCCGCCGGTTCCGGGACCAGATCGAGCCCGTCGGCGGCCGCGCCCGCCTCCAGAAGCGCCTCCCGGCCTATCCCCACCAGGTTGGCGCCTTCCAGCCTGGCGCCCTCGAGCCTGGCTCCCTCCAGGCGGGCGGCGCGCAGATCGGCCCCCCGGAGATCGGCGCCCCTCAGGTCGGCGCCGCGCAGATCGGCTCCCGAGAGATCGGCGTCCCGCAGGTCGGCCCCCGAGAGGTCCCTTCCGGCCAGATTCCGTCCCGAGAGATCCTGTCCAGACAGATCGGCGGCCTCCGCTCCGCCCAGGGCCAGGCCCATTCCCGCCACCGCCATCCAAACCAGCAATCTAGACCTGCTCATGTCCCGCTCCTCGCTTCGCCTCCGCCTTCAACATCCTAAGACAGTCCCAGCGCCGGATCATTAGCAAATCGCGGAAGAGCCCCGCTCCGCATCCCGGCCGGCTCTCCTGCCCCAGGCCGCCGCGCGAGCTCCCCGGAAGCCGCCGCTTCAGGCCTGGCTGCCGCGCTCCGGGCCCTCCGGGGAAGGGCTGGGAGCGGCCGGGAGGAGGAAGGATCGAAGGCGGGACGGCTCCGGGCCCGCCCGGGGCAGGAAGGGCCTCAGCCCTCCCCGAGGAGGCGCCCGGTGACGCTCTCGGGAAAGCGGTGGAGGCTGCCGGGGGGCCCCTCGGCCACCACGCGGCCTCCCTCGGCTCCGGCGCCGGGGCCGAGATCCACCACCCAGTCGGTCTGGCGGATGAATTCCAGGTGGTGCTCGATCACCACCACCCCGTGGCCCTGGGCCACCAGGGAGCGGAACATCCGGAGCAGCGTCCTGATGTCGGAGAAGTGCAGCCCCGTGGTGGGCTCGTCGAAGAGGAAGAGGCTCGGACTCCGCGAGCTCCGCTTGTCGGATCCGTTCAGGATGCGGACCACCTTGAGCCGCTGGCTCTCGCCCCCGGAAAGGGTGTGGAGCGACTGCCCCAGCTGCAGGTAGCCCAGGCCCACCTCCTGCATGAGGCGCAGGCCGGCCAGGGCGCGGCCGGCCTCCGGGTGGTCCAGGCGGGCCATCAGGCCGGCCGCCTCGTCCACCGTCGCTTCGAGCAGGCCGGTCACCGACCAGCGGAGCCGCCGGGGAGCCTCCTTCCGGGGATCCAGGAAGGCGCGCATGTCCACCTTGAACTCGCGCATCTGGCGGCAGAAGCGGGTCCCCCCGCAGTCCGGGCAGCGGACGTACACGTCGCTCAGGAACTGCATCTCCACCCGCTCGAAGCCCGCTCCGGAGCACTTCTCGCACCTGCCCAGCACGCTTCCCCGGGAGGAATTGAAGCTGAAGGCGCAAGACTCCAGGCCGGCCTGCCTCGCCTCGGGAGAGCAGACCAGGAGAGCCCGCAGCCTGTCCAGGACGCCTGCGTAGATCGAGACCACCGAGCGGCTGGACTGCTTCACGGGCGACTGGTCCACCAGGATCGCCCGGGGCAGCTCTCCCGCGGGCCTGCGTTCCAGAACGAACCGGGTCCGGGGCTCCGTGTCCCGGTCCGCCGGCTGTCCGTCGCCGAGCCGTGCGCACAGCACCTCGCCCACCAGGGTGGTCTTGCCGCTGCCGCTGACCCCGGTGACGCCCACCAGGCGTCCCAGGGGGATGTCCACCGAGAGATCCCGGAGGTTGCGGCAGGTGGCGCCGCGGATGCGGAGGCGGGGGGTGCCGGCGTCCACCGGCATGGCGGGCAGGCCGGAGTCCAGGGAGTCGGTCCGGTTCAGGAAGCGGGCGGTGAGGGAGCGCTTGCGCCGGAGCAGCGACCGGACCGGACCGGAGAAGACCAGCCTGCCCCCGGCGGCGCCGCTGCCCGGCCCCAGGTCCACCACGTGGTCGGCGGCCCGGACGATGCTCTCGTCGTGCTCCACCACCACCACCGTGTTCCCCGCGTCCCGCAGATCGTGGAGGATCCCGATCAGGCGCCGGATGTCGACCGCGTGGAGGCCCACGCTGGGCTCGTCCAGGATGAACAGGGTGTTGACCAGGCCGGTCCCCAGGGTGGAGGCGAGGTTGATCCTCTCGGTCTCCCCTCCCGAGAGGGTCCTGGTGGGGCGATCCAGGGTCAGGTAGGAGAGGCCGGCCTGGCAGAGGTAGCGCAGCCGGTTGCGCGCCTCCTCCAGGGCGTAGCGCAGCGAGTCGGGCCTCCGGGAGCGGGACCGCCCGATCCATTTCTCCACGATGGCGAGCGACTCCCGCAGGGTGAGCGAGTAGAACTGGGGAAGGGAGAGGGGAGCCGGTCCGCCGGCGTCGATCTGGTGCAGCAGCGCCTCGGGCCGGAAGCGGCCGCCCTTGCAGGCGGGACATTCGCCGTCCTTGCTGTAGCGCGTGTGGACCGCCCTGAGCTGGTGCCGGTACTTCTGCCTCTCGAGCCATTCGAAGTAGCCTTCGAGCCCGTACCACCCCTCGCCGTCCCCCTCGATCACCCACCGCCGGTGCTCCGGGTCCATCTCCCCGAAGGGGACGTCCGCCGGGATTCCGGACCGGGAGGCGGCCGCCAGGAGGTCCCTCATGGAGCGGCGGCCGTGCCCTCTGCGCCAGATCCTCAGCGCGCCCTCCTCCAGGGAGCGGCCGGAGTCGATGGCCCTGCCGAAGTCGATGGCCGAGGCCCGGCCCAGGCCCTTGCACCGGGGACAGGCTCCCAGGGGGGAGTTGAAGCTGAACAGGGAATGGCTGGGGCGCTCCGCCCCGATCCCGCAGCGGGGGCAGGCCGGGATCTGGGAGAATCCGGCCTCCCGCACGACCCTGTCCCCGCCCTCCCCCGCCCGGTAGAGCGAGAGCCTTCCCCGGCCCAGGGAGAAGGCGCTCCGGCAGGCCTCCAGGACCCGGGAGCGGGAGCGGGGCCCGATCTCGAGGCGGTCCTGGACCACCTCCACCTCCCCGATCCCCCCGGGCAGGTCCGGCCCGCCGATCAGGTCGTCCAGGGCGTGCACCCGGTCCCGGATCAGGCAGCGCCGGAAGCCCTGGGAGCGGATGATCTCCAGGCACCTCCTCGGGCCCAGCCTCTCGCTGAGCTCCGAGGGGAAGGCGATGTAGATCCGCTCCCCGGCGCGCCCGGCCAGCCGCTTCCAGACGTCCAGGGGGGACTCGGGGGCGATCCAGTCCCCGCACCCGGGGCAGCGGGGCCGGGAGAAGTGGGGCCACAGCGCCTTCATGTAGTCGCAGATGTCGGTCATGGTGCCGACCGTGGAGCGGTGGGTCCTGACCGTGTTCTTCTGCTCGATGGCGATGGCGGGAGGGATGCCGTCGATCAGATCGGCCCGGGGCTTGTCCATCCGGTCGAAGAACTGGCGGGCGTAGGGGGAGAAGGTCTCGATGTAGCGGCGCTGCCCCTCGGCGTATAGGGTGTCGAAGGCCAGGGAGCTCTTGCCGCTGCCGCTGGGCCCGGTCACCACCGTCATCCGGCGCAGCGGGATGTCCAGGTCGAAGCCGGCCAGGTTGTTCTGCCGGACCCCCCGGAGCCGGATCCTCCCGCCCCGGGCCCTGGCGCTACGGCCGGTCATCGCCGCTCCAGGAAGCCGCGCAGATGGCGCCCGGTATGGGAGCGGGCGCAGGCGGCGACGCGCTCCGGGGTTCCCTGGGCCACGATCCGGCCGCCCCCGCCGCCTCCTTCCGGCCCCAGGTCGACGACCCAGTCGGCCTCGGCGATCACGTCCAGGTTGTGCTCGATCACCACCACCGAGTGCCCCTGGTCCACCAGCCGCTGCAGCACCTTCAGGAGCTGGTGCACATCGGCGGTGTGGAGCCCGATGGTGGGCTCCTCGAGCAGGTACAGGTTCATGCTGCGGAGGGCGCGGACATCGGGACGCCCCCCCCGCGCCAGGCGGGCGACCAGGCGCAGCCGCTGGGCCTCCCCCCCGCTCAGGGTGGGGCTGGTCTGGCCCAGCCGGATGTAGCCCAGCCCGGAGTCGGCCATGGCCTCCAGGCAGCGGCGGACCGGGGGCAGGCCCTGGAAGAACTCCAGGGCCTCGGCAACGCTCATGTCGAGCACCTCGGCGATGGTCCGGCCCCGGTAGCGGATCGAGAGGGTCTCGGCGCCGTAGCGCCTTGCGCCGCAGTCCTCGCAGGGAAGGAAGGCGGGAGGCAGGAAGGGCATCTCCAGCTTGATCGATCCCGCTCCCTCGCACCTGGGGCACCGCCCCTTCCTGCTGTTGAAGGAGAAGTGGCCCGAGTCCAGGCCCCGCATCCGCGCCTCGGGCACGCCGGCGAAGGCCTTGCGCACATGGTCGAAGAGCTTCACGTAGGTGGCCGGGACCGACCGGGGTGTCCGGCCGATGGGCGACTGGTCGATCTCGAACACCCGTCCCAGGGCCGGCCTGCCGGCGTCCTCCTCCCGGCAGCCTTCGCCCAGTCCGGTGAAGGAGGCCCTCCCCGACGCGCCGTCCTCCCCGGCGCCTTCTCCGTGCCGCTCCAGCGCGGGCAGGAGGCACTCCCGCACCAGGGTGGTCTTGCCGGCCCCGCTCACCCCGGTCACCGCCACCAGCCGCCCCAGCGGGAGGGAGAGCGACAGGTTCCTGAGGTTGTTGGCCCGGGCTCCCTCGAGGTGGAGCCAGGGGGAGCGGCCCGAGCGGGCCAGCCTGCGGCGCACCTCGCGCCGCTCCCCCCTCAGGGGGAAGCTGGGGGCGGCCTCCAGGCAGCGGGCGGTGGGGGAGCGGGGGCACCCGCGCAGCTTCTCGAGGGGTCCGGCGGCCACCACCTCGCCCCCCTCGGTCCCGGCGCCGGGCCCCAGGTCCACGATGTAGTCGGCGTGCCGGATGGTGTCCTCGTCGTGCTCCACCACCAGCAGCGAGTTGCCGTTGGCGCGCAGCCGCCCGAAGGCGTCCAGAAGCCGGGCGTTGTCCCGGGCGTGCAGGCCGATGGTGGGCTCGTCGAGCACGTAGAGGACTCCGCTCAGGCTGGAGCCCAGCTGGGCCGCCAGCCGGATCCGCTGGTTCTCGCCCCCCGAGAGGGTGACCACCCCCCGGCTCAGCTGCAGGTAGCCCAGGCCCACCTCGCAGAGGAAGCGGAGCCGATCGCGCAGCTCCGGAAGGATGTCCCGCAGGATGCCGCCCTCCAGGGTGTCCCCCGGAGGGGGCTCCAGGGCCTCGAAGCGCTCCCGCGCCGCCTCCACCGGCATGCGGGAGAGCGCGTCGATGGAGAGCTCCTCCCCGCCGAGGGACAGGTACACCGAGCGGGCCATGGGCTTGAGGCGGCTGCCCCGGCAGTCGGGGCACGGCACCGCGCTCTTCTGCTCCCACTGGAACCAGGTGTCCTGCACCGCCTCGTCCATGCCCTCGCTTAGGTAGCCCATGCTGGGGATGATCTCTCCGAAGCCCCGGCACGAGGGGCACCAGCCCCGGGAGGAGTTGTAGCTGAAGTCGTTGGGATCGGGCGCGTCGAAGGAGCGCTCGCAGCGGGGGCAGCAGCGGACCTGGGAGTGGATGGTCTCCCCGCCCCGTCCGTCCAGCGCGTAGAGGATCCCCTTGCCCGCCTCCAGCGCCTTCTCGGCCAGGGGCAGGACCTCCGCCGCCGCCATCCCCCGCGACACCCGGCCGATCTCCACCTCCACGTCGTGGGGCGTGTACCGGTCCAGGAGGAAGGAGGCGTCGGCGGTGTGCATCCGCCCGTCGGCCCGCAGCCTCGAGTAGCCCCGGGTCCGGGCCCACCTAGCCAGGGCGGCGTGGTTCCCCTTGCGCTGCCGCGCCAGGGGCGCCAGCAGGAAGAGCCCGCCCCGCCGGCCGCACTCCTGGAGGAGGGACTCGACGATGGCGTCCCGGGTCTGGGGCCGGACGTCCTCCTGGCAGTCGGGGCAGCGCTGCAGCCCCAGCCGGGCGTAGAGCAGGCGGAGGAACTGGTGGATCTCGGTCACCGTGCCCACCGTGCTCTTGCCGCCCCCCCGGGAGTTGCGCTGCTCGATCCCCACCGTGGGGGGGAGGCCCTGGATGCGGTCCACCTGGGGCCGGGGCAGCTGGCTGACGAACTGGCGGGCGTAGGTGCCGGCCGAGTCGAGGAAGCGGCGCTGCCCCTCGGCGTAGAGCAGGTCGAAGGCCAGGGTGCTCTTGCCCGAGCCGCTCAGCCCGGTGACCACCACCAGCGCCCCGGCGGGGATCTCCAGGGAGACATCCTTCAGGTTGTGCTCCCTGGCGCCGTGGATCGAGATCCAGTCCTGTCGGCTCCTCTTCAACACCGGGCGTGCTGGACGCGCGCCCCATAACGACGCCCGCGGGGAAGGAGTCAAGCCGCAACCTCCCCCGGCGCCGATCCTCGGCAGGCCAGGCGACAGCACCCGCTTCGCCAGGTCCAGGGAAGATGCAGGAAAGCAAAGAACGAGCGCGATCCCTCGATCGCAGGGCCGGCGTTTTCGTTCGCAGGCCAAGCGGAGCGGCGCCATGCCCCGACGGGCGGAGCCGACGGCGATCGCCCGGCCGATCCGGTTTGACCGGCGCGCTCCGGCTTGGCAGCTTCGCGCCACGGCTGCGGCACGGCAGGCAAGGGTGAAGGCGAAGACTGCGGCTCTCCGTTTCCGTACGGACGCCGAATTGAGGCTCGAGGCGGGGTCGGCCCCTTGAGCGATGGGCCCGACTGCTACCGATGCGGGATGGAGAGGCTGGCGAAGTCCATCTGGAGACTGCATGGACCAGGAGCGCGATCCGGCTGAGGAAAGCGGCGCACGCCAAGCGGAGTCTCCATCCTCGGCGCATGGGCTTGCCTCGGATGCCGCATGGAGGCCGGGAACGCCTTCGGGGTCCGGGACAGCAGGACATGCTCGAAACTGCGGTTAGCGGAAGCCCCTCCCGATCCAGAGCGGAGAAACCGAGGGCTCAGCGGCGCGTGGGCTCGTCGACACGCATGCCATTGCGGAGGGACTGTCCTGACGATGCAGCAGACAAGCCAATCGCCGAGGCCGGACTCCGGGAATGTCCCTGCAGAAGCAGGCGTTCGCCCGGCGCGGCCATGACGGCATCGGGCAAGGGCGCTCTCTCGAGCAGCCGTGGGACGGGAGGCTCCGCCCGGTCCCGCCTCTTGCGGACTGCCCGGACCGGGAGAGCGCCCTGGAGAAGCGGAGCGAGCGGCTTTTCCTGGCCAGGCTGTACTGCGGAGGCCTTCGGAGGCACAGGCGGAAAACTGCATGCCAATGTCCGGCGACGCTGCCGGAATGCCATGGCCCGGATTATCGGACAAGGCGGGTGGAGGGAGTTCCGGACAGCATGAGAATCCAGCGGATCGAGGTGTACCAGGTGGATCTCCCGCTGCACGAGGGCAGCTACAGCTGGTCGGGAGGCAAGTCGGTCTCGGTGTTCGACTCGACGGTGGTGGGAGTGCGCACCGACGCCGGGGTGACTGGCTGGGGCGAGGTCTGTCCCCTTGGGCCCGCCTACCTCCCCGCCTACGCCAGGGGTGTGCGGGCGGGACTGGAGCAGCTGCTTCCCCGCCTGCTGGGCGAGGATCCGCTGCAGGTGGATCGGCTGGTCCGGACCATGGACCGCCACCTCAAGGGCCATCCCTACGTGAAGTCCGCGGTGGACATGGCCTGCTGGGACATTCTGGGCAAGGCGAGCGGCCTGCCCGTATGCACCCTGATGGGAGGGCGCTACGGAGCCGACTATCCCCTCTACCGCGCCATCTCGCAGGAGTCTCCCCGGGCGATGGCCGGGCGGGTGGCCAAGTACCGCGAAGAGGGCTACACCCGCTTCCAGCTCAAGGTGGGAGGCAAGGCCGAGGAGGATATCCAGCGCATCCGGGCGGCGGCCGCGGAGCTGGAAGGCGGAGAACGGCTCCTGGCCGACGCCAACACCGGATGGCTGGTGCACGACGCCCTCAGGGTGGCCAAGGCGGTGGCCGAAGAGGACGTCTACATCGAGCAGCCCTGCCTGAGCTACCGGGAGTGCCTCGCCGTACGGGAGCGCACCCGGCTTCCCTTCGTCCTCGACGAATGCATCGACGGCATGGGGATCCTGATGCAGGGACTCTCGGAACGGGCCATGGACGCGGTAAACATCAAGATCTCCAAGTTCGGGGGACTCACCCGGGCCAGGCAGGCCCGGGATCTGTGCATCGGGGAGGGCGTTCCCATGATCCTGGAGGACAGCTGGGGAGGCGACATCGTCACCGCCGCCATCTCGCACCTGGCCCACAGCACGCCCCCGGAGCTGCTGCTGGCCTCCACCGACTTCAACAGCTACGTGACGGTGGACATCGCCCAGGGGGCGCCCCGCCGCCAGGAGGGACGCATGCGGGCCCCGGAGGCTCCGGGGCTGGGCGTCGAGCCCTGCCTGGACAAGCTCGCGCCAGTCGCGCAGTTCGAGAGCGATGGGAGCCGTGCCAGGCCCGTAGCGGATTAGGAGGCCGCAGGAACCGGCAGCGCTCGGGCCGCGGAGGAGGGCGGGCAAGAAACGGCAGGTCCGGGCAAGCACCAGGCTGGAGCCGGGCACGGGACGGCATGGATCCGCATTCCGTCTCTCTTCTGCGAATCCGCCGGCCGACAGCCAGCGGATCCAGGGCATGCGCTGCAAGGGACCGCGCCAGCCGAGGAGCTGGAATCCAGGCTGGCTCCGGACGCTGGAGAAGCGCCGCAGCTGCCGATCCTAGCCGAAGCGGTACCGGCGCAAGGAGGGATCCACCTCCCTGGACCAGGCGTCGATGCCGCCGGTCAGGCACCGGACCTGTCCGAAGCCCTGTCCCTGGAAGTAGGTGGCCGCATCCAGGCTCTGCTGCCCCTGGTGATCGTAGATCACCAGCAGCTCCTCCCGGGGCCATGTGGAAAGGATATCCTGCATGGTCTCCTGGCTCATGCGGACCGCGCCGGGCAGCCGCACCGCGTTCCATTCCTGTTCGGTGCGGATATCGAGCAGGCGCAGGCTCTGGCCCTCCTCCAGGCGCCGGGACGTCTCGGCAGGGGAGATCTGCAGGCGCAGGTCCTCCTGATGGCTCCGGTCGATGTGCTCCAGGACCTCCTCGGGATCCAGGTCTCCGTTGCGGGCGCAGAGCTGGGACAGGGTCTCCCCGGGATCGAAGGCGCAGGACTGGCAGCCCCCTATGTGGTACTTGCGGAAGAGGGCTCGGCGGGCCCAGGGCCAGCGGGCCAGCACCTGCTCCATGGAGGCATCGGGTCCGGGCCGGCTCATCGCCCGTCTGCCATGAACATGCCGGACGCTCCCGGATGCCTGCCGGCGATCCCTCCTGAAGGCTTCAGGCGCAGGCCATCCTCCGGCTCCTGCGCCGCATCCGCCAGCGGGCTAGGCGATGCTCGCAGGCATCTATCCCGAGGGCGCCACTCCTGGCCGGCTCCTTCGTCTTCCGAGCGGATCATGTCGAACGGCTGCCGTACTCCAGCTGGACCGGCTCCGGGGGCAGCGTACCGCCTCGAGGGAACGCTTTCCAGACAGTACGGACAGGCAAGTGTCCGGTCCGGCCACCGGGCATGCGGATATTCCGCAACCGCGATATGTCGGTCCCGGAACTCGTTGATCAAGCGGCTGCCAGTGCCGATAAGACTTCGCAACGCATGGAGAAGGGCATGTCGGTGGTCCCCTCAGCGGCGCCGGGGCTCTTCCGCCCAAGACGCACCCCGCTTCAGGAACGGGAGCCGAAGAGCTTCCGCGCCCGTTCCAGGGTGTCCATGAGGATGTCGATCTCCTCGCTCCGGTTGTAGAGGTGGAAGCTGGCCCGGGCCGTGCCAGACACCCCGAGCTTGCGCATCAGCGGCTGGGTGCAGTGGTGACCGCCGCGGAGGGCCACCCCCCGGCTGTCGGCGAAGGCCACCAGGTCGTGCGCGTGCACATCCTCCATGTGGAAGCTCACCACCGCTCCCCTTCCCTTGCGGGGCCCGAAGACCCGGATCCCCTCCATCCCGGATATCGCCTCGGCGGCCCGGGCGGCCAGCACGGCGTCGTGATCCCGGATGTTCTCCCGGCCCAGGCCGTCGAGGTAGTCCATGGCCGCGTGGAGCCCGATGGCTCCGGCGATGTGGGGAGTGCCGGCCTCGAAGCGGTGGGGCGGCGGCTTGTAGGTCGCCTGCTCGAAGGTCACCTCCTCGATCATCTCCCCGCCCCCCTGCCAGGGGGGAAGGGCTTCCAGGAGCTCCCGGCGGCCCCAGAGGACCCCGATGCCGGTCGGGCCGCACATCTTATGCCCCGAGAAGGCGTAGAAGTCGCAGCCCAGCTCCCGCACATCGACCGGAGCGTGCCCGGCGGCCTGGGCTCCGTCGATCAGGGTGGCGACTCCCTGCTGCCGGGCCCGGGCGCAGATCCGGGCCACCGGATTGACCAGCCCCAGGCTGTTGGAGATGTGCACCAGGGAGAGCAGCCGGGTGGGCGGGGCCAGCAGCCGGTCGAGAGCCTGCTCGTCCAGGGCCTCTCCGTCGCCCACCACCGGGCACCAGGCGATCTCGGCTCCGGTCCGGCGGGCCAGGATCTGCCAGGGCACCAGGTTGCTGTGGTGCTCCATCTCGCTGAGCACGATCCGGTCCCCCGCCCCGATGCGGTCCCGTCCCCAGGTGGAGGCCACCAGGTTGATGGCCTCGGTGGTCCCGCGCACGAACACCACCTCCCGGGGGTCCTCCGAGCCCAGGAAGCGGGCGGCGCGGGCCCGGGCCCCCTCGTAGGCCTGGGTGGCCCGGTTGCTCAGCTCGTGGATGCCGCGGTGGACGTTGGCGTGGTCGCGGCGGTAGTAGCGGTCCAGCGCCTCCAGCACCTGGCGGGGACGCTGGCTGGAGGCCGCGCTGTCGAGGTAGGCCAGCGGGCGGCCGTTTACCTCCTGGGCCAGGATGGGGAAGTCCTCCCGCACCCGGTCCCAGTCGACGGCCCCCGTTGCATCGGCGGGGCTCATGGACGGCTCACATCAGCCCCAGCTGGAGCTGGGCCGCCTCGCTCATCATCCCCTGGTTCCACTGGGGCTCCCAGACCAGCTCGACGTTGGCCTCGGAGATCTCCTCGATGCAGAGCAGCCGGTTCTGCACATCCTGCTGCAGCACCGGCCCCATGCCGCAGCCAGGGGCGGTGAGGGTCATCTTAACGTCCACCCGGCGGCCTCCGTCGCCGAGCGGCTCGGGGGCCAGGGCGCAGTCGTAGATCAGGCCCAGGTCCACGATGTTGACCGGGATCTCGGGGTCATAGCAGGTCCGCAGCTGGCTCCAGATCTCGCTCTCCAGCTTCTCGTCGTCGCGGGGCTCCTCCCCCGGGGAGCGGACCGTGCGCTCCTCCACCTCCCGGCCCAGGGCGTCCCCGTTGTGGTGGTCTATGCGGAAGAGGTTCCCGTTGACCAGGACCGTGTAGTGGCCCCCCAGCTCCTGGGTGATCCGGGCCGTCTCCCCCTCCTGCAGCACCACCTTGTCGCCGGCCGGGACCAGCGAGGCCTCCACGTCCCGCGACAGGGAGATCGACGATTCGCTCTGCATGGCCTACAGCCGGTCCTCGATCACCTGGTAGAGCCGCTGGCGGACGGCCTCGTGCCCGATGCGGTCGACGATCTCCTCGGCGAAGGCCAGCTGCAGCAGCTGCATGGCCTGGGGCCGGAGAAGGCCCCGGGCCATGAGGTAGAAGACCGCTTCGGGATCCAGCTGCCCCACCGTGGCTCCATGGGTGCAGCGGACATCGTCGGCGTAGATCTCCAGCTGGGGCTTGGTGTTGACCCGGGCCTCCTCCGAGAGCAGAAGGTTCCGGCTGGTCTGCTTGGCGTCGGTGCGCTGGGCTCCCTGCCGGACCAGGATCCTCCCGTGGAACACGCCCCGGGAGCGGCCGTCCAGGATCCCGTTGAAGTACTCGTGGCTCCGGCAGTCGGGGGCGGCGTGGTCCACCACCATGTGGTGGTCGGCCAGCTGCCGGTCCCGGGTCAGGTAGAGGCCGTTGAGCACGCACTCCAGGCCCGGTCCCTCCATCCGGACCCGGATGTCGTTCCGGGAGAGCCGGGCCCCCAGGGCGAAGGAATGGCAATGGAAGGAGCACCGCTCCCCGAGCCGGGCCTCGATCCGGGCCAGATGGTGCCGCCCGGGCGGATCGTTCTGGATCTTGATGTGCTCGATCCGGGCCGAGGGAGCGATCTCCAGCCAGGTGACCCCGCTGGTCAGGCCCGGGGACTCCCGCCCGGGGCCCAGGTACTCCTCGATCAGCACCGCCCGGGAGCCCTCGCACGCCTCCACCAGGGTGCGCAGGCAGGCGGCGCCTCCCTCGGCCTCGCCGGTGGAGTAGTGGATCAGGTGCACGGGACGCGGCGCGGCGGCATGAGCGGCCAGCTGCAGGACGAGGCCCCCGGCGAACCAGGCGGCGTTCAGGTCGGCCAGGGAGCACTGGCTCCCGGCCTCCTTCGGCTCCAGCGATCGCCGCAGGATATCCGGAGGATCTTCGAGGCAGCCATCCAGGCTGCGGAGGCGTATCCCCTCTCCCGCCTCCAGGGGATCGGAGAGTGAGGGCCGGAACACCCCGTCCACGAAAACCAGGCGCAGGGTGTCGAGCCCGTCGAGCAGGCTGGCCCGCGCCAAGGGCCGATCGGACTCCGGGAGCTCCGCCGGGGGGATCCAGGCCAGGGGGAGATCGGAGAGGGAGGAGAGGCTGGTGTAGCGCCAGTCCTCCTCCCTGGTGGTGGGAAGGCCCTGGCGGTGGAAGCGCTGCAGGGCCGACCGGCGGACCGGCTCCAGCCAGCCGGGGCCGGCGGGAAGCTCCTCCTGGAACGGCGCGAGGGCGGTCTGGCTCACTGGGCCGCCTCCTGGGCCTGCCCGAGGGAGGCATCCACCACCCAGCTGTAGCCCCGCTCCTCCAGCTCCAGCGCCAGCTCGCCGCCCCCGGAGCGGATGATCCGGCCGTCGTGCAGGACATGGACGCGGTCGGGGACGATGTAGTTGAGCAGGCGCTGGTAGTGGGTGATCACCAGCTGCGAGCGCTCGGGGCCCCGCAGGCGGTTGACCCCGGCCGAGACGATCTTGAGCGCGTCGATGTCCAGGCCCGAGTCGGTCTCGTCGAGCACCGCGAAGTCGGGCTCCATCACCGCCATCTGGAAGATCTCGTTGCGCTTCTTCTCCCCGCCCGAGAAGCCCACGTTGAGGGGGCGCTTGAGAAAGTCCTCAGGCAGCTCCAGCAGGGCCGCCTTCTGGCGGATGAACTTCAGGAAGTCCACCGAGTCCATCTCGGGCAGGCCCCGCGCCTTGCGCACCTGGTTGACCGCCGCCTTCAGGAAGTAGGTGGTGTTGACCCCCGGGATCTCCACCGGGTACTGGAAGGCGAGGAAGATGCCCAGGTGGGCCCGCTGGTCGGGCCCGCAGTCGAGGAGGTCGCGGCCCCGGAACTCCACGCTGCCCCCGGTGATCTCGTACCCGTCGCGCCCGGCGATGATCTGGGCCAGGGTGCTCTTGCCGCTGCCGTTGGGGCCCATCATGGCGTGGACCTGGCCCGGCCCGATCTCCAGGGAGAGCCCCTTGAGGATCTGCTTGCCGTCCACTCCGGCGCAGAGGTTGTCGATTCTGAACATGTCTGATGCAGCTGGGAAAAAGGGGTACTGAAGGGGCCTGCTAGCCGACGCTGCCCTCCAGGCTCACGTCGAGGAGCTTCTGGGCCTCCATGGCGAACTCCATGGGCAGCTCCCGGAACACCTCCTTGCAGAAGCCGTTGACGATCATGTTGACCGCGTCCTGCGTCTCCAGGCCCCGCTGGTTGCAGTAGAAGATCTGGTCCTCGCCGATCTTGGAGGTGGTCGCCTCGTGCTCGACGCTGGAGGTGGGGTTGCCCACCTCCACGTAGGGGAAGGTGTGGGCCCCGCAGCGGTCGCCGATAAGCAGGGAGTCGCACTGGGAGAAGTTGCGGGCTCCGGCCGCGTTGCGGCGGATCTGCACCAGGCCGCGGTAGCTGTTCTGGCCCCGGCCCGCGGATATCCCCTTGGAGATGATGGTGCTGCGGGTGTTGCGCCCCGCGTGGACCATCTTGGTACCGGTGTCGGCCTGCTGGCGGTTGTTGGTCAGGGCCACCGAATAGAACTCCCCGATCGACTCGTCCCCCTGGAGGATGCAGCTGGGATACTTCCAGGTGATGGCCGAGCCGGTCTCCACCTGGGTCCAGGAGATGCGGGAGCGGGCTCCCTTGCACAGCCCCCGCTTGGTGACGAAGTTGTAGATGCCCCCCCTGCCCTGCTCGTCGCCGGGATACCAGTTCTGGACCGTGGAGTACTTGATCTCGGCTCCCTCCAGGGCCACCAGCTCCACCACCGCGGCATGCAGCTGGTTCTCGTCGCGCATGGGGGCGGTGCAGCCCTCCAGGTAGCTCACGTGGGAGCCTTCCTCGGCCACGATCAGGGTCCGCTCGAACTGGCCCGACTTGGCCGCGTTGATGCGGAAGTAGGTGGACAGCTCCATGGGGCAGCGCACTCCACGGGGCACGAAGACGAAGGAGCCGTCGCTGAACACCGCCGAGTTGAGCGTGGCGTAGAAGTTGTCGGTGTAGGGGACCACGCTGCCCAGGTACCTGCGGACCAGCTCGGGATGCTCCCGGGCCGCCTCGGAGAAGGAGCAGAAGATCACCCCGTGCTCGGCCAGGGTTTCCTTGAAGGTGGTGGCCACCGAGACGCTGTCGAAGACCGCGTCCACCGCCACTCCGGCCAGGCGCGCCCGCTCGTGGAGCGGAATGCCGAGCTTCTCGTAGGTCTCCAGCAGCTTGGGATCCACCTCTTCCAGGCTCTGGGGACCGTCCTGGGGGCTCTTGGGCGCCGAGTAGTAGACGATGTCCTGGAAGTCCACGGCGGGGTAGCTGACCTGGGGCCAGCGGGGCTCCTTCATTCCCAGCCAGTGCCGGTAGGCCTTCAGCCGCCATTCGAGCAGGAAGTCCGGCTCCTCCTTCCGGGCGGAGATCCAGCGGATCACGTCCTCGGAGAGGCCGGCAGGCACCGACTCGGCCTCGATGTCGGTGTAGAAGCCGTACTTGTAGTCGCTCTGGACGAAGCGATCGATGGTGTCCGTCTCCTGGCTCATTCCTCCTGTCCCTCCTCCCGCTTCCTCCGGCACTCCTCCACGTCCCGGCACCGGCCCCTCAGCGAGACCTCGGTCCGCATCACCTCCAGCTCCCCGGGAACGCTTACCGGGATGTCGTCCGGATCCCCTCTCCACTCGATGTCGTGGACCCGCCCGCATTCCTCGCAGAGGAAGTGGCAGTGGTCCTCCAGGTTGGAGCAGAAGCGGCTCGCGGACCGCTCCAGGACCACCTGCCGGACCAGCCCGCAGCGCACCAGCGCGTCGAGGCTGTTGTACACCGTGGCCATCGAGACGTCGTGCCGACGGGCGTTGACCCGCTGGTAGACCTCCTCGGCGGTGGGATGGTCCGGGCGATCCCTCAGCGCCTGGTAGACCCGGCGGCGCTGGGAGGTCGTGCGGAATCCCCCCGCCGACAGCTCCCTCGCCAGCCGGGAGTCCTCTGGCTCCTTCACGGCCCAGAGACTGGACCGGAAGCCCGCCCCTTGTCAATAATTGGAATAATTCCAGGTTGGAGAGGGGGCGGAGGAGGCGTGGTGCCCACGACAGGAGTCGAACCTGTACCCTCGTGAAAGGACCAGAACCTGAATCTGGCGCGTCTGCCAATTCCGCCACATGGGCGCACCGGGCGGGACTGCATACCCGAGGTCCCCATGCCGGGTCAAGCCCTATTGCCCGGCTCGATCTGGTAGTTGCCATTTCCAGTTCCTTGCCCGATGCTGGCAAGGGATAGGGGGAGGAACCATGGACGCCTCCAGACATTCGCGAATCAAGGAAGGCCCCAGCAGGAGCCAGCGGCTCGAGCCGCTGGCCGACCTGGCGATGCGGATGGCCGGCACAGCCTCGGCCTTCGTCTCCCTGCTCGAGGGGGGGGAACTGTCGATCTGCGTCCAGGTCGGCTCCGCCCTGGAGGGGGACTACGCCACCCTCTGCCTAGACACCCTCAACCGCAGGACGCCGCTGCTGATCGGCAAGGCGGATCCCGGTCCGGGGGGAGCCTTCCTCGGGGTGCCGATCTTCGATTCCAGCCGAAATCCAGTCGGCGTCCTGGCAGCGGTCGATCCTCGGCCCAGAAACTTTCCTACGGGGATCGGAACCAGCCTGGATTCGCTGGCCGCCCTGGGAGCCTCGGCCCTGGAGACAGCGGCGCACACCGAGCGGCTGGCCCGGGTCGAGAGGGAGCTGGAGCATGCACGCGACAGGCTGACCAAGTCGGAGAACTTCTACCACTCGCTGGTAGAGACACTGCCTCAGTACATCATCCGAAAGGATCTGGCGGGCCGCTTCACCTTCGCCAACCAGAAGTTCTGCGCATTGCTGGGCCGCAGCCTGCAGGACATTGTGGGCCGCACCGACCACGACTTCTATCCCCCGGAGCTGGCCGACAAGTTCCGAAGGGACGACAGGCGCATCGTGGAGACCGCCCGACGCCTGGACACCGTCGAAGAGAACAGGGCCGCCGATTCCGACCCCACGTTCGTCCAGGTGGTCAAGACCCCCATACTCGACGAGCATGGAATGGTGGTCGGCATCCAGGGGGTGTTCTGGGATGTTACAGAGATCCGACGAACCGAGATGGAGCTGGAGTTCGAGCAGCAGCTCCTGAGAGAGCTGCTCAACTCCATTCCCGATCATGTCTATTTCAAGGATCGGGATTCCCGGTTCATCCGATGCAGCCGCGAACTCTCGGATCAGCTGGGCCTGGACTCTCCCGACGAGGCCAAGGGCAAGACCGACTTCGACTTCTTCACCCGGGAGCACGCGCAGAAGGCCTACAACGACGAACAAAGGATCCTGCGCACAGGCAAGCCCATCATCAGCAGCGTGGAACGGGAAACCATGCCCAGTGGAGAGATGCACTGGATGCTCACCACCAAGATGCCCCTGCGCATCGGGGACGACATCATCGGCACATTCGGCGTCTCTCGGGACATATCCAAGCTGATCGCGGTGGAACACGAGCTGAAGGAGGCCCGGATGAAGTACCAGGAGATCTTCGAGAAAGCAGTTGAAGGGATCTTCCAGACCACTCCCGATGGCCGCTACCTGGAGGCCAACCCGGCCCTGGCCCGCATCTACGGGTACGATTCGGCCCAGGAGCTGCTCCAGAGCATCACCAACATCGAAAGACAGCTCTATGTGGACCAGAGACGGCGGCAGGAATTCCAGAAGAGGATGGAGGAGGAAGGCGAGGTCCACGAGTTCGAGTCGGAGATCTACCGACGCGACGGGGAGAAGATCTGGATCTCCGAATCGGCCCGCTCTGTAAGGAACCACTCCGGCCAGATCCTCTACTACGAGGGGATCGCCGAGAACATCTCCGAACGCAAGCGGGCCGAGGCGGCCCTCGAGAAGGCTCGCCAGACCGCCCTCGAGGCCACCCGCCTCAAGTCGATCTTCCTGGCCAACATGAGCCACGAGATCCGCACTCCCCTCAATGGCATCCTCGCTATGGCAGGTCTGCTGCGCCGGACTCCCCTCAACGAGAAGCAGACGCATTTCGCCACCACCATCGAGGAAAGCGGCATCGCCCTCCTCCGGCTGATCAACAACATCCTGGACTTCTCCAAGATGGAATCGGGGAAGATGACGCTGGAGAGCGCCGATTTCGATCCTAGCGCCCTGATCGACAGCGTGTCCGAGCTTCTGGCCGAGTCGGCCGAACGGAAGGGCCTCGAGTTCATCGTGGACGTGGATCCGAACATCCCGTCCCTGGTCTCCGGCGACGCCACCCGGCTGCGGCAGATCCTGAACAACCTGGCAGGAAACGCCATCAAGTTCACCAACGAGGGAGAGATCCGCATCCACGTCGAGTCACGGAAATCCCGTTCGGACAAGTGCCGCCTGCGCTTCGAGGTCCAGGACACCGGCATCGGGATCGATCCTTCGGTTCGCAGAAAGATCTTCCAGTCTTTCACCCAGGCCGATCAGTCCACCAACCGCCGCTTTGGAGGGACAGGTCTGGGATTGACAATCAGCCGGCAGCTGGTCGATCTCATGGGTGGGCGCCTGCAGGTCCGCAGCGAGCCGGGCAAGGGTTCCAGATTCTGGTTCACCCTGAACTTCGAATCCTGCCAGAATCTCCCTGATCCCGTTGCCGTTCCCGATCCGCAGCTTGAAGGGAAATGCGCACTGATCGCCGTAGTCAACCCAGCAGTTGGACGATTCATCCGCAGCTGCCTCGAAAAGCATCATGTCTCCACTGTCATGGTTCATTCAGTGGCCAGGGCCCGCAAGCATCTTGGCGAAGGAAAAACCCGCAAGATCAACTACCTGATCGTGGCACAGAACCTGTCAGGTAACCGCGGCCTCAAGTTTTGCGAAGAAGTAAAGGCAAATGGTCCAGACAAGGCCATGCGCAAGATCCTTCTGGCTCCGCTGGGGAAGTACACGCCTGCAAGCCGCCTGGAACAGTGCGGCATCGACTATGTGATCACCCGTCCCATAAGCCGATCCCGCATCCTCTCCTCGCTCAAGGACAAGGCTGTAGCGAAAAAGACTGCAGCCAGACCCCAGTCCACGCGTCCCTCTCTCAAAAAACATCAAATCCTGGTGGTCGAGGACAACCGGGTCAACCAGAGCGTAGCCCATCATATCCTGCAACAGCTTGGATACGAGGGAACGACCGCAGAGAACGGCATGGAGGCGATCGCACGGCTGCAGCAGAACTACTATCCCATCATTCTTATGGACTGCCAAATGCCGGAGCTGGACGGCTACGAAACCACCCGGCGCATTCGCGAAATGGAAGTGTCCCAGCCCAATAGGAAACGATCGCACATCATCGCCATGACCGCCAACGCCATGGAGGGAGACCGACAGAAATGCCTCGAGTCCGGCATGGACGACTATATCAGCAAGCCACTGATACTGCCCCGTCTTGAGGCAGCTCTCTCACAGGGGGCTCCATCACGCGAAGAAGAATTGCTGGGCAGCAACGAGACTCTTTCCCGCTTCAATTCCGATATCCTTGATAATTTTCAGGAATCAGGAGCTCTTGAGCAGCTAGTCGAACTATACTCCCGTGAACTCCCAATCCAGCTGGGCAAAATGGAGAATGCCGCTTCAGCATCGCAGCTAGCGGACCTTGTCCATTTGACTCACACCGCCAAGGGAAGCGCCAACAACATGGGCGCAATCAGGCTTGCCAGCCTGTTCGAGCAACTGGAACATGTGCTCAACCAAGAAACACCAGAAAGCCAACAGGTTAGAACAGCCCTTGACGCCGTCCAAAAGGAAGCCAAGGATGTTCTCGCAGAACTGCATGGCTTGTAAGCGACTTTTTATCGAATACACCTCCATTCAACGAATGGACTTGGATTCGCATTTTTCGCGCAACGACTAGAATACGTAGCATGGAGAATCGACTCTAACATATGGCGTTCCCAAGCTAGTAATTGCCCTTTGCCCTCGGTTTGACGACGGTCCAAGATCAACAAATATAACCTGATCTTCGCTATTGTTGATTACCGCGCTCAATTGCGACTCGAACACTGCCTTTTCAGATTTCGAAAGATCGCATTCAAATACGGATTTTTGAAGATGATCTCCGTAATTTCGGCAAAGCCGATACACTCTGTTCAGCCGCCTGGGATCGCAAATATCATAGGCAACGATATATGTGTTCATATGGTATTATCTAGTTTTAATGGGAATGTACTGATCAATCTGATCTTCTACGACCCTTGCCAGTATTCTCATCTGAAGCTCAATTGCTCTTCGATAGGAAAGCTTGTACTTGAAAACAGGATGAGTCAGCAGATGGTTAATGCGTTGTTCGTAGACTTGAAAGAATTTAG
The DNA here is from genome assembly GCA_965221075.1 of Limisphaerales bacterium. GTDB lineage: Bacteria > Verrucomicrobiota > Verrucomicrobiia > Limisphaerales > AAA164-E04 > UBA2970. Next base: position 306,592 of record OZ244865.1, on the reverse strand, counting down.
CTCTTCCCCTCGGAGATAGACTCACAGCGTCTCCCGCTCGTACAAAGTCCTTTGTTGTAATTGCTTGATTATTAACGGCAATTAGAACCGAACTATCTGCAACAAGTGGCCGAAACTCCTCCATAACATCTAGCGCCAGCGCCATCCTTCCATGCCTGGGCTGATGATAGAATCCCACAAATGGATCGAACCCGACAGAATTAGCGGCAATTGCGCAGTCTTTTGCAAGCATGCTATATGCTAGAGACAACAAGGCGTTAACAGGATCCTTTGGTGGCCGTCTCTCTCTATGCTCGAAGAAAAAAGCAAATGCTCCCTCACCTGAATTCGAGTCATTTGAATTATCCGAAGCCTTAATCATACCCGAAAAATACTTGAAATACATTGCAGCGGCAGAACCTTCAATGCCCAGCAGAGACTCCATGCTGTCTGCATGCAGGGCAGCCTTTCCATAGTTCTTCATTCTTGTCATTACACCTTCTGGAAGCTCAACATGGTTGCGACGCAGCATAATTCTTTGATTGTGTATTTTACCAAACACGAACTGCTTCGACAACTCTAGACAGCATTCCATCTGATCAGTTTTTCTGAACTGCATTATTCTAAGCATAACATTCTTCTGGTGCAACCCTCGAGTTAATCCGTAGAAGTATCCGCCCATGCTAAAATATGTAACCGGCACATCCATTCTACATAGCATTTGAATTGCCTGGGTAGACAGCTGAATGTTTCCAAACAGGGAAACGTGGTTTATTTTTCCGATTCTTGCCTCGTTGACTACTTTTCCTTTCTCCTTCATCTGGAGAACTTCGCTGCTTCTTCCTACAAATGTTCCCTGAGTATTCAAATACAATGCTCTTTTGTCATCACGGGGAACAATCAGCCTTCTAACGCCGTTTGCGGAATGCCTTCCATGCATTTGCTCGGTTTTATTTGAATCATTTTCAATGAGCCAGTTCGTTTCATCTGGAAGGCAAACAGGAGCCAATGAGCACCGAACGCACTTTGGCGAATCCACAAGCGGAGGAGGAATTGATCCATTTCTGCATTCTATTGCTTCGTCGACAATGCTGCATATCCATTTCTCCCATTCCTTAGAAAACTTCTTGCGGACTCTTTGTTTTGTACCGCAGTAGTATATCACGCCTTCATTGCATTGATATCCATTCTCTCTTAGAATCATTATCTGAACTCCAAGCTGAATCCGATCAGCATCCCATATGTCATTTGACTCATTTTGTACTTTTGGAGATCCTTTTTTGTAGTCAACTGGAACAACTTCAAGCAAGTCGAACAACAAGCCAGAATTGCTCTTGCTAGAAACATGTTTTACTTCGATCAAGTCCATTTTCGCAATTACTTTTAAGCGAGATGAACTCAATGTCACGCTTCTGGAATGTATTTTTTCCTTTTCCTCGATATCTTTACTGCCAGGACGAGGCATACCCCCTTTTCCAGAATCTACTTTCTTATGAGCAATCCTTCCCTCAATCGTATCGTCATTGTCCAAGAAGATTCCTTCTACATGTTCGTAGTAGTACAATCGCGGGCAGTATACATACTCGTTCAGCATTCGTGCCGGTATATCCTTGTGCGCCTCATTTTTAGGTATCGGCGCAGCAGTAGCATCGACACATTGAGACTTGTTTTTTTCGAGCTTCAGCTTTTTCACTTCGTTCAGCGGCTCGTTTTCCAGAGGTGGGTCAGACGGGGAACGAGATTGTGACTGAACAGATTGATTCCTATCATCAACTAACTTGATTTCAGGACGATCCGTCCTTTTGGCGTCTTTTTTCATATTTAGCTTTACTCTAGCACATTTGGCTCTGCATCACAAATTGAGTATGTAATGAGAGGCCGCGCCTTCGCAGGCGCGGAAACGCGGGATTCCGGGGCGGGCAGGAATGGAGGCGATATGGCTTCAATGAGGCCGCGCCTTCGCAGGCGCAGAAACCACCAGAGGGGAGCGCAAGGGGTTTCCGCGCTTTTTGCTTCAATGAGGCCGCGCCTTCGCAGGCGCGGAAACACTTGCAGGGGGTGGAGGGCGGCGTAGATGTCCAGGTGCTCCCACTAGGGATTCCATGACGGGCCTGTGCTCGTCGGTTCCATTCAATCAGCGGAAATGAGAGGGATCGAGGTGGTTCCTCCGGTGAAAAACGGGCTTCAGCGGTGAGATCGGCGTCCCTGGGGGCCCCTTTTCTCGATCCAAATAAACGATGGGCACACCTATCCCGTTCCGGGCCTTTCATATTGAATGAAATGTCCGGAATTCCCAAGACACGGACCGATGTCGAAGACATTCAGTCCATTGCTTCCATGATCAGCTTGAATTGCACGGCTTTAGCAAGTGCTTTGCCGCCACCACATCGAGACCACGGATAATGCAATTGTACAGAGTTTCCCAGTCGTCATGAACGAACCAGTCGAATAGTCCGCGCACTTTCGATCGCAATTTAATCATTCTTTCCGTTTTCTTCAGCGCCTGGTCGAACAGCTGGCAGCATCTCAGCTCCACTTGATCTACCAGAAATGCAAGCATCATCAGGATCCCAAGATTTGTGGACAGATGCTTCTTGCCATGGCCATAGCTGTGATCGAAATTGTATCCGTGGTTCTTGAGAGTGTTGAAGGTCTCGTTCTCGATCCTCCAGCGTGCACGCCCCGCACGCATGATCTTCACCAGAGTATCCTTGTTGACTGGCAGGTCCGTGACCCAGCAGAAATGCGTTGTCCTTCCCTTGTCGTCCGTCTCCCAGAATTCCAGAACGTTCACCTTGATTTCCGGGTTCGAGGCATTCAGCGAAGCGTTTTCGAGATATCTGTACTTGCGCGTGTTTTGTTCTCCATGCTCCGTCTCGAAACACTCCACATCGGGATTCGTTTCAAGCTGTTCATATAGCCATTTGTGATCGCCGCTTCTGGCGGTGATCACATACTTCATCCCGTGCTCTTCGAGATACTTGATGAATGGGGCATTGGAATAGAGGCCATCGAGCACCAGAATGATCTTCATGTGAGGATGTTTTCTGCGGATGTCCTCCACCATCCTGCGGGCAGCGTTCAGTTCGCAGGCGTTCTTCGCCTGCCCAGCGTTCCTCACGACCGGTACTGGAGGAAAGGGAAGCACAGCCTTGTGGTCCGGATGCAGGATCACGGCTCCCAACAGCTGGTGGTAGTAGGAGATCGTTCCGTCCCTGCGATGCTTCTCGCAGCAGTCTTCGCAGCGGATCTTGTCCGAATGAAACCATCCTGTTCCGTCGATGCCGATCAACAGGTAGCCTCCAATGTACTTGTACTCGTCGAGAACCTTGCCGCGTTGCAGCTGGGCCAGGATCGAGTGGAATGGTGCGGCCAGCATTTCCGGATCCACTAGATCGATGACTTTGCGAATCGCCGTGTCGCAAGGAACCTTCACGACCTTGAACAGGTTGATCAGGTTCTGCTTGATGGTCTTCTCGTTGTGAGCCGCCTGGTCGAACTGCAGCAGCGAGGGGTATTTCAGCGAAAACATCGCAAATGCCGACATGAGATAGTCGGATAGAGAGTATTTCCGCCCTTTGACAGGGCTTTTGATCCGGTCAAAGCATTCCCGTATCAAGGAAATCAACCCTGGCTTGCCGAGCGTCTTTCGAAAAGCTGCCATTTCAGTCCTGAAATTCGACCGTGGAAAGGCCAGGGCTTGAACATCCGGCCCTCAGTTGCGTGCTTGGATACGCCACCTGGCCTTGCAGCCAGGTCCTACGGTACAACTTCTCGAATGGTCTACGACTCGTCTACCCTGCCACACTCTCGGCTGGAATCAAGTTTTTACGATCTCGAAGCCACGATCCTTTCGACGCCACGATGCGTCGAACATCATGCCACATGATCCCGCATGCGTCATTTTGCCACACCCGCTTACTGCTGCCAGAACATGGAGGCAACTGGCGATGAAATGGTCCGTTTCCCACCCCACACCCAGCGTTCGACGACCATTCCTCCAGGCGATGGGACCGGATAGTGGCTGGAATGGGCGAGAAACACGTTGGGGGGCTGCCCTGTTCCGGCAAACCGGAGCAGGGAGTCCTCTTACGGGCGCATTGGCCTCCCGAGCGTATCCCGAGTCCGCGAATGGGCTTTCGAGAATGTTGTTGGGGACAATTGAAAATGTCTCACTTCTGTCAACTGAAAATGGCCCCAATTTCGGGTTGCGGAGAGGTTCGGAACCCTCCATTCCCGAGGCGTTGGGGCCGGGAAGGAGAGAGGAAGCGATGCACGGGAAGGAGACGAGATTGAAGGCGAAGGAGTGCCTGGAGCAGGGAATGACGAAGACGGCGATGGCGCGGCAGCTGGGAGTCGACAGACGGACGATTCACCGATGGATCGAAGGCGGCAAGCTGGGCCAGGGCCTGGAGGCGAAGGCAGAGTACGGACCGAGGCAGCCGAAGGCGCACAAGCTGGACGCCTACAAGGGGATAATCGAGGCTCGATTGGCGGACTACCCAAAGCTGAGCGCAATGCGTCTGTACGACGAGATCCGGAAGGCAGGATACCAGGGCGGGTACGGCCGTGTTCGTGACCATGTGCGGGAGATCAGACCCCGGGAGATGGAAGAGGAAGCGGTCCGCTTCGAGACGCCGCCGGGAAGGCAGGGGCAGGTGGACTTCGCGTCGTTCGGGATGGCATGGGGACGCCGCCATGCACTGGTGGTGGTGCTCGGATTCTCGCGGCTTCTGTGGCTGCGGTTCTATCGGCGGCAGACGATGGAGACGCTCTTCGATGGCCTGGAGAGCGCCTTCGGCTACTTCGGAGGCGTTCCCCGGGAGATGCTCTTCGACCAGATGCGCTCGGTGGTGGTTTCGGACCGTCGGACCGATGGAGGCCGGCTGACGCTCAACGAGGAGTTCCTGCGCTTCTCGTCGCACTGGGGATTTGCGGCACGATCGTGCCGCCCCTACCGTGCCCAGACCAAGGGCAAGGTGGAGCGGCCGATCCGCTACCTGCGCGAGAGCTTCTGCTACGGACGCCAATTCCTCAACGACGAGGACCTCAACGAGCAGGCGGCCCACTGGCTGGAAGACACTGCGAACGTGCGGGTGCACGGGACGACCGGGGAGCGCCCTGCAGACCGTTTCAAGCGAGCCGAGCGGCATGCCCTGCATCCCCTGGCTGTAGGCCCATACAGGCGTCTGGGAGCCCCTGAGGCGGCTCTGAAGGCACGAGAGAGGGTCCAGGCGGCACGGCCGCCGGCTGCCGTCGAGGTGGAACGGCGTCCCCTGCGAACCTACGCGGAGGTGGCACAGTGAAGAAGGCGATGGGGCGGCGCGATCGGGTGCGCTCGATGCTTGTCGATCTGAAAATGCCCGGGGCTCTGGAAGCGGTGGACGGGATCCTGGCCAAGGCCGACAGCGGGGCTGCGACAGCTACCGAGGCCATCGAGGAGCTGCTCGACGCGCAGATCGCTCTTCGGAACAACCGGAGGCTCTTCACCGCCATGCGGTCTTCACGGCTGCCAGCGGTCAAGACGCTGGAGCAGTTCGATTTCTCCTTCCAGCCGAGCATACGGCGCGAACAGATCGAGAGCCTGCACGAGCTCGGCTTCGTGGGACGTTCGGAGAATGTCATCTTCCTGGGGCCTCCGGGAGTCGGTAAGACGCATCTGGCGATCAGCCTGGCCATCGCGGCGGCCGAGGCAGGCCGACGGGTCTACTACGGCACGCTCTCCAGTCTGGTCGAGTCGTTGACCGAAGCCCGAGCCGCTGGCAGGCTGGCCCATCGCTTGAGGGTCCTCGTCCATCCCGCAGTCCTGGTGGTGGACGAGATCGGCTACCTGCCCGTGAGCCGGGATGGCGCAGTGCTCTTCTTCCAGCTGATCAACGCTCGCCACGAGCGGGCTTCGACGATCCTGACCTCGAACAAGGGGTTCGAGGAATGGGGCGGCGTGCTTGGCGACGAGGTGATGGCGTCGGCGATGCTCGATCGCCTGGTGCACCACAGCCACATCGTCAACATCCGGGGAAACAGCTACCGGATGAGGGAGCATCAGGCCCTGATGGGGAGGGCGAAGGAGAGCAGCGGAGGAGGTACGGGATGAAGCCCTTCGGGGCCGTACTCCGGTCGCTTCGCTCCCTCCGTACGGCCCCGAAGGGCCGCGGTGGCGCAGCGCAATGATCAAGGGGTGCCAAAGCCACCAAAAGTGGGACATTTTCATCTGACATTGACAGAAACCGCCATCGTCGGCGGGAGCAGAAGCAGGGCGGCCCGGCTTCAATGAGGCCGCGCCTTCGCAGGCGCGGAAACGATGCAGACGGCCCCGCAGTTGGCGCAGTAGTGGGAGCTTCAATGAGGCCGCGCCTTCGCAGGCGCGGAAACGCTGCGCAAACAGATGCTACGCCAAGCGCAGCGTGTTGCTTCAATGAGGCCGCGCCTTCGCAGGCGCGGAAACCCTCCTGTATATACGGACTGTTTTCCCGTCGCTCCTGGCTTCAATGAGGCCGCGCCTTCGCAGGCGCGGAAACCTGCCACGCTGTCGGCCGATGACCTGCGCTCCGTAGTGCTTCAATGAGGCCGCGCCTTCGCAGGCGCGGAAACGATGCAGACGGCCCCGCAGTTGGCGCAGTAGTGGGAGCTTCAATGAGGCCGCGCCTTCGCAGGCGCGGAAACCCTCCTGTATATACGGACTGTTTTCCCGTCGCTCCTGGCTTCAATGAGGCCGCGCCTTCGCAGGCGCGGAAACCTGCCACGCTGTCGGCCGATGACCTGCGCTCCGTAGTGCTTCAATGAGGCCGCGCCTTCGCAGGCGCGGAAACAATTGACTAGCCGTCGCCTGTCTTCCAGCCTTCGGCGGCTTCAATGAGGCCGCGCCTTCGCAGGCGCGGAAACCTCGACTGGCCCAGGAGCTCCCCCCGCTCTGCGAGGGCTTCAATGAGGCCGCGCCTTCGCAGGCGCGGAAACGCTGCGCAAGCAGAGACTATGCCAAGCGCAGCGTGTTGCTTCAATGAGGCCGCGCCTTCGCAGGCGCGGAAACGCTGCGCAAGCAGAGACTATGCCAAGCGCAGCGTGTTGCTTCAATGAGGCCGCGCCTTCGCAGGCGCGGAAACGTCCGGAACATCTGGATCAGGGAAGGGCTGTACACGCCACGCTTCAATGAGGCCGCGCCTTCGCAGGCGCGGAAACTCTTTCTGGCCGCGCCGACGAATACGAGGAGGTCTGGCTTCAATGAGGCCGCGCCTTCGCAGGCGCGGAAACCAATCCGCATCGTCTTGGCTTCAAGATCGCTCTGCAGCTTCAATGAGGCCGCGCCTTCGCAGGCGCGGAAACTGCTCCGTCTGCTCCTCTACGAGCCCGACGGCCTCCTGCTTCAATGAGGCCGCGCCTTCGCAGGCGCGGAAACGCAAAACCATGAGCAACCCCGACCAGGACAAGCTAGGCTTCAATGAGGCCGCGCCTTCGCAGGCGCGGAAACTCTTGCGATGCATTCTGCGCCCCGTTTGCGCCGCAGGCTTCAATGAGGCCGCGCCTTCGCAGGCGCGGAAACTCTTGCGATGCATTCTGCGCCCCGTTTGCGCCGCAGGCTTCAATGAGGCCGCGCCTTCGCAGGCGCGGAAACTCTTGCGATGCATTCTGCGCCCCGTTTGCGCCGCAGGCTTCAATGAGGCCGCGCCTTCGCAGGCGCGGAAACACCATCGAGCAGATATGGAGTCGTCATCCATGGCCCGGCTTCAATGAGGCCGCGCCTTCGCAGGCGCGGAAACGCTCTGGACCCCGGGGCCCTTGACGGGCTCAACTCTGCTGCTTCAATGAGGCCGCGCCTTCGCAGGCGCGGAAACTTTTTAACCATGCTTCTTATCCGGCCCGGGAAATCCTCGCTTCAATGAGGCCGCGCCTTCGCAGGCGCGGAAACCTTCTTCAACATTCGTCATCTGCTGCAATACATTGTCGCTTCAATGAGGCCGCGCCTTCGCAGGCGCGGAAACAGCTCGACCGGGACATCTAATGCCAGGCTAATCTTCTGGCTTCAATGAGGCCGCGCCTTCGCAGGCGCGGAAACCGCCTGGGGCCCAGATTGTCACCTGGACGCAGGTTGCGCTTCAATGAGGCCGCGCCTTCGCAGGCGCGGAAACTCGCAGGGATATCCGATATTGCGGGCGGCAGTGAAATGCTTCAATGAGGCCGCGCCTTCGCAGGCGCGGAAACAATACTAAGCGAAAGGCGCGTTAGAATGGCCAACCTGCTTCAATGAGGCCGCGCCTTCGCAGGCGCGGAAACCATCGCATAGCTCTGCAGGTACACGCCCTGGCTCCCGCTTCAATGAGGCCGCGCCTTCGCAGGCGCGGAAACTGCCCGCCCAGCGCAAGGCGGCGAAGAGGCCGTAGAAGCTTCAATGAGGCCGCGCCTTCGCAGGCGCGGAAACTCCATACTTTGCGGCAGCCCTTCCCGCGCCGCCGCCCTTGCTTCAATGAGGCCGCGCCTTCGCAGGCGCGGAAACGTCGCGGAGGTCGCCGGCATCCGGGACAGCCATCGCGCTTCAATGAGGCCGCGCCTTCGCAGGCGCGGAAACGTCCGCAAAACCCCCGCACGCCCAGGACCGGAGATCAGGTGCTTCAATGAGGCCGCGCCTTCGCAGGCGCGGAAACCGCCCGTACATGCAGGCTGTGGTGGTTCTGTGGACCACGCTTCAATGAGGCCGCGCCTTCGCAGGCGCGGAAACAGCATCCAGAGTCACCTCAACGTGTCTTACCGAAGTTGCTTCAATGAGGCCGCGCCTTCGCAGGCGCGGAAACCGGGCAGAGTCAAGGTCGAGCGCAAGCTCGCCGATAGGCTTCAATGAGGCCGCGCCTTCGCAGGCGCGGAAACTCTGCCCGACCAGATATGGTGCTGATGAAAATCAATGGCTTCAATGAGGCCGCGCCTTCGCAGGCGCGGAAACCCGAGCTCTGGCAGCCTAATACCTATAGCATCCTCGAGCTTCAATGAGGCCGCGCCTTCGCAGGCGCGGAAACCAGTGCGGAGGGCCACCGCCCCCTGCCCTATTGCCAGGCTTCAATGAGGCCGCGCCTTCGCAGGCGCGGAAACGTCGCCAACTGGCAGGAGAACAGCCTGACGCCTGCCCTGCTTCAATGAGGCCGCGCCTTCGCAGGCGCGGAAACCGAGTGGGGTTCGCCGACGGCGATCAAGGACGTGCAGCTTCAATGAGGCCGCGCCTTCGCAGGCGCGGAAACTGCATACAGACGAGGCGGCAAGAAAGTTTGCCAAAGAGCTTCAATGAGGCCGCGCCTTCGCAGGCGCGGAAACCCCGTATCCCCTTCCCCGCATTCTTCCGAATACTCTCGCTTCAATGAGGCCGCGCCTTCGCAGGCGCGGAAACTGTTATTTGCAGCGATTATCCTGACGGGTTTTCCCAGATTGCTCCGTGCTGACATCCGATCGAGGGGGGTAAGCCATTGGACTTGCATGAGACGGGCAGCTTCTGCTGCCCGGGGAGAGGACTTCCTGGAAGGAAAAGCTGCCTGATCCCGTTTGCATGGGCTCCAGCCGGGGGATTCAGCTCCGCTTTCGGAGGACATCGTTCCAGTCCTTGGCCCCGACAGGCCTCAGGCGCCGGACGGCTGGATTGTCCCGCATGAGGCGGGAGGCGCAGCTGTCGCCGCTCTGGTCGGCATCGAATGCGCAGAGGATCCGCTCGAGGTTCCAGCATCCGAGCCACTCGGGGATGCGATGGGTGGTTCCTGCGGTGGAGACGAAGACGGTTCCGCTGGTCCTGAGCCGGGGATGCAGGAGCCATGCGGACAGGGCGTCGATGGCGCTCTCGACGAGGATGGCGGCGACGGGCCGGGAGCGGTCCACCGGCAGCCAGAAGCCGCCGCGGTCCTTGCGCGAGCCACGGGCCATGCCCCGGTAGCGGGAGCCGTCTGGGCGCACGAGCGTCCCGACGATCTCGGCTCCGGTGGGATTGCGCTGGGCATCGGTGCACTGGAAGAGGGCGTTGCGGCGGTGGTCGGCGAAGACCAGTCCCAGCTGGTGGCAGCGGGACAGGAGGCGATCGGGCAGGGAGCGGACCGAGACCAGGTAGTTCCTGACGACGGGCCAGCCGGCCTCGCTGGGACGGGGCAGGCTCAGGCCCTGTTCCGGGGCGTCGGCTTCCTGGGCCCCGGCGGTCAGCTCGGCGAGGAAGCCGATGGCCCGGCTGCAGGACCAGGTGCGGGCGTGAGCCACCAGATCGATGGCTCCGTAGCCGCCGGACTTCGCCTTGTGGTCGAAGAACTTCCCCTTGTCGATGCTGATGATCGAGCCGGGGCGTCTCCAGCGCCTGGGATCGCCGGGATCCTGACGGTATCCGAGATAGGCGGCCAGGGGCCCCAGCGGAAACTCCCGGAGCTGGGACGGATCGGGCAGGGCCGGCTGCCGTTCCAGGGGCGCGCTCATATGCCGAGTTCTCCGGAGGCCATCTCGACATGCTCGCAGGCGACCTGCCGGGCTCCCTGCCCGGCTGCGGCTGCCAGGGAGAAGTGGGCGAGGTGGTCGGCCAGCCTGGGGATGCCCTTGGAGCCCAGCCGGATGGCCTCCATGGCCTGCGGCTCGAAGAGCGAGACCTGGCCGGGCGCGCCAGCCAGGGCGAGCCGGTGGCCGATGTAGTGCTCGATCTCCTCGTTGCCGAGGATGTCCATCTGATGGCGGACGATGAGCCTCTGGAGCAGGGACTGGTGCATGGTCATGGAGAGGCGGCGGTCCAGCTCCGAGAGGCCGACCAGGAGCAGGGTGAGGCGGGCGTCGTCGTTCATGCCGAAGGCGAGCATGAGGCGCAGTTCGCTCAGCGCCTCGTCCCGCAGCAGGTGGGCCTCGTCGAAGACGAGGACGGGGTGCTTGCGGTTCTCGGCGACGATGAGGGAGATCTGCTCCTGGATGCCCTTGCGTGCGGCGGCCCGGCGGTTGCGGGCGGGCAGGCCGAACTCCCCGGCGATGGTGTTGAGGATGTCGAGGACCGATCCCGTCGAGAGGGAGACGTAGAAGACCTGGTGGGTCCCGGGATGGAGCTGGGCGGCGGCCTTGCGGCAGACGGTGGTCTTGCCGCTGCCCGATTCGCCGGTGATGCTCCCGACCCCCTTGCGCCTGACCAGGTGGCCGATCCGGGTGGCCGCCTCCTCGAGCGCGCGGCTGGGGAAGGTCCGGTCGGCCTTGATCGAGGACTCGAAGGGCAGGAACTGGAGCCCGAAATGCTGTTCGTACATCAGCTCTCCTTGGCTGCGAAGGGGTTGCCGAACCGGATCCCGGGCTTCCTGGGCCTGCGCCTGGCCTGGGCGTTGCCCACCGGATCGACCAGGTGTCCCGGCTCGTAGCTCCTTCCGTCGTACACGACCTTGACCGGCCGATCGGGAGCGGTCGGGTCGTAGAGGAGCGTGACGGTCCTGCCGGCCAGCACCGAGTCGACCTCGTAGCTGCGGCAGGCGAGGGAGACGGTGCAGTCCTGCCTGACCTTGCGGCTGGCCTGGAAGAGGAACAGATCCTCGATCCGATCGATGCTTGCGGAGAGCCGCACCTTGTCCGCGGTTTCGAGCCACCGGCTCAGCGGCGTCCGGCCGTCGAGTCCCCGGTGCGGGGAGTGGTGGTACTCTCCCTCGATCCAGGTGCGCAGGCGCTTGTTGAGCGCCTCGAGCGAGGCGGCGTCCGCTTCCTCCACCTGGGGGAGGAACTGCTGGCGGACGGTGCGGATGAAGCGCTCGATCTTCCCCTTGCCCTGGGGCGCCCTCGCTGTGGCGTGGATCAGGTTGATGCCCAGGTTGACCGTGATCCTCTGCAGCTGGCGGCTCCGGTAGCAGGCCCCGTTGTCCACATAGAGCCGGCAGGGAATCCCGCGGCGCAGGATCCCTTCCCTGAGCGCCAGGATGAACGCCACTTCCGACTCGCTGAAGGCGAACTCGGCGTGGGGAACCACCCGGGTCGCATCGTCCAGGAGGGCGATCATGTAGGTCTTGCGCTTGCTCCCCTTCCCATCGGCCGCCCGGGGCCCGTGCATCACGTCGCTCATCCAGAGCTCCCCGGCATTGGCGTAGCTGAACCTGCGGCGGTCGTGGACCTGGCCCTCCTTCTGCCGATCCATCAGACCCTCGCTGCGCAGAAGGCTGTAGACCGTGGTGGGGGCCAGGCTGTCCCCCTCGGGAACCTCCCCGGTCCTCCGCGCCGTCTCGATCACCTGCCTGACGCTCAGCTTCGGACTGCGGCGCTTGATCCCCATCAGAAGCTCCATCGTCCCCACCGACATCTTCCGGCGCTGCCCCCAGTCGGAGCGGATCTTCGGCCGCAGGGAATCGACCCCCCGCTGGGGATCGTACATCTGCAGCCAGTCGCAGATGGTCTGACGGGCCACCCGGGTCCGATCCGAGCCGGGTATCGCCCACGGCTTCCCGGTCAGGCGGCTCATCTCCTCACGGTACTCGCGGCTCCCCCGCACCAGGTGGAGCAGCTCGCCAATCACCCGGAAACGGAAGAGGGCAACCTCCTCGGAATGCTTGTCCTTCCTTGTCATCTCTCGTCGGCAGCAGGCCTCGGTGGCGCTGCCGGTCCAGATGATCGGGGTCCGGCCGAAGAAAGCTACCGGCGGCTTGTGTGGGGCTCCTTTCTCCGAACCGGACGACCTACCTGTGGGGACGGAATCCGACCGGCGAGAGCGTCTTCTGCAGGATGACCGCCTGCCCGGAGCCTGCCAGCTCCTGGCGCAGATGGAGCAGGAGATCCTCCCGTCCCAGAGCCTTGCGCATCGAGGACACGGTGGCCTCGCAGCCCTTGAAGATGTCGGGAAGGTGCCCGACGATCCCCTTGAGGCCCCTGTGCAGAGCCTCCATCCGCCGGCTCAGCCACCGGAAGGCATCCCTCCGCTCGCTCCTCTTGTGGGGAGCGTGTTTCAGCGACGCCTTCCACGGCCCCTCCGACTCGGCCGCCGCTACCTGATCCTCGTATTCCTGCAGCGTTCCCCGGGTCCGGGCCGCGAAGAACTGCGGAAGCAGCGAGAAGCTGAGCTTCACGACGCGCCCGTCCTCGTCGATCCTGATGCAGACGAACCGGGCGACGCATGTCCTGCCCTTGCCGTGGGGCCCGTAGCGCCAGTAGACGCCGTTCCTCTGGATGCGGCAGAGCCCGTCCTTGTGCACGGGGCACACTTCGAGTGTTGCCTGCTTCCACAGCTCCTGGGTATGGTACTCCTCGTAGGTACACTCTATCTTCAAGGGTAGTTGCATAGCCTGCCATGGCCCGGCGGCCATCACCGCGCGGGCCTCTCTTCTCTCTGGTTGCTGTCGCTGCTCCTATCCTCCCGTTCTCGGGAGGACTCCGATGCTGGAGCCATGGCGGCGGCCCAGGGAGCGACGGGGTGGACCTCCTCTGTGACGCACCGGATGGCCAGCGGGCCCGGATGGTATCGACATGGCCGGAGGATAAACGAAAAAAATCTCCCGGTTCACCGGAATATCTAGGTAAATAACAAAACCATTCCCAGAACGCCGATCGAAGCCATCCAGCAAATGGCTTCAATGAGGCCGCGCCTTCGCAGGCGCGGAAACCGGTTGGCCGGAGCCGTAGCAAGATCTCGGCAATTATGCTTCAATGAGGCCGCGCCTTCGCAGGCGCGGAAACCACGAGGCCGTCGCTTCCTCCATCGGTTCATGAGGATGCTTCAATGAGGCCGCGCCTTCGCAGGCGCGGAAACGGTCCCGGCGTGTGTCGTCGCGCTCAAGCCAGAGGGGCTTCAATGAGGCCGCGCCTTCGCAGGCGCGGAAACTCCCATCAGCGAATTCGGAGCAAGAGGCGAGACATGAGGCTTCAATGAGGCCGCGCCTTCGCAGGCGCGGAAACCCTACAGGAGTGGAAGGAGGAGCTGAAGCAGCAGCGGCTTCAATGAGGCCGCGCCTTCGCAGGCGCGGAAACATGAAATGCTAGACGCCTTCTCCGACGGTTTCGACGTAGCGCTTCAATGAGGCCGCGCCTTCGCAGGCGCGGAAACCCCGAGCCGCGGATCGAAGATGTGGAGGGGATGAGCGCGCTTCAATGAGGCCGCGCCTTCGCAGGCGCGGAAACGCGACTCCAGGCTTGCCTTCACGAGATGATTCATGGCTTCAATGAGGCCGCGCCTTCGCAGGCGCGGAAACGCGACTCCAGGCTTGCCTTCACGAGATGATTCATGGCTTCAATGAGGCCGCGCCTTCGCAGGCGCGGAAACTGCCTCCACGGTCTCCGAGCTCAACGACTACGCCGGGCTTCAATGAGGCCGCGCCTTCGCAGGCGCGGAAACCAGGACGTGAACATAGGGGGCATCGCTCTACTGGACTGGCTTCAATGAGGCCGCGCCTTCGCAGGCGCGGAAACTAGACATCCCCCCGCAATACCAAGACCGGAGCGAACGGCTTCAATGAGGCCGCGCCTTCGCAGGCGCGGAAACGGCGTTCGACGATTCGGTTAGCCTGGTAAAAATAGCTCGGGCTTCAATGAGGCCGCGCCTTCGCAGGCGCGGAAACCGGCGAGAGTTGACAAGGTAAATTGCCGCTCCTGACGGCTTCAATGAGGCCGCGCCTTCGCAGGCGCGGAAACATCAGGGCCGAGCGGTCCGCCGGGCCAGGCTGTAACGGGCTTCAATGAGGCCGCGCCTTCGCAGGCGCGGAAACCCAAGCGTAGGCTCACGATAGACCTAGCCAGCATTAGGCTTCAATGAGGCCGCGCCTTCGCAGGCGCGGAAACCCGATCGGGCAGCTGGATCCGGAGCAGGTGCTTGATGCTTCAATGAGGCCGCGCCTTCGCAGGCGCGGAAACACGGTCTGCTTCGTCCTGGTCTGCGCAGGGGATCCGGCTTCAATGAGGCCGCGCCTTCGCAGGCGCGGAAACGTCCGCCGAGAACGACGGCCTCTCTCATGAGAACTCGGTCCTGCTTCAATGAGGCCGCGCCTTCGCAGGCGCGGAAACAGAGGGGCACGTATACGACATGGTAGAGCACGGCATGGCTTCAATGAGGCCGCGCCTTCGCAGGCGCGGAAACCGGTCAGAGAGCTTGTATCCGCTCATAGTAGCGAGTGCTTCAATGAGGCCGCGCCTTCGCAGGCGCGGAAACCGCCGCATGGTATCGCGAGCTGCGGCGCGGAAGCGGGCTTCAATGAGGCCGCGCCTTCGCAGGCGCGGAAACACCGCTAGGCCGTAGAGTACTTGGTCATTATCCGCTCGCTTCAATGAGGCCGCGCCTTCGCAGGCGCGGAAACACCACGGGCGTTAGCGTTGTGCTGAACAACTACATCGGGCTTCAATGAGGCCGCGCCTTCGCAGGCGCGGAAACGAGGGCGTTGGGCCGGGCATCGACCCGGACACGGGAGCTTCAATGAGGCCGCGCCTTCGCAGGCGCGGAAACCGCGGATGACCGCGTCCATGGTGTGCGCCACCGTCCCGCTTCAATGAGGCCGCGCCTTCGCAGGCGCGGAAACATTCGAGCAGAGGCCCGGGCGTCCGGAGAACCAGCAGCTTCAATGAGGCCGCGCCTTCGCAGGCGCGGAAACCGCCCACCAGGCCCAGAATGGTCCAGACAATCTTTTGGCTTCAATGAGGCCGCGCCTTCGCAGGCGCGGAAACGTACATCGACCGCTTGACAAAATCGCCGAGATCGCCGCCGCTTCAATGAGGCCGCGCCTTCGCAGGCGCGGAAACTCCAGCATTTGCCCGGCATACGCATGAAATCATAAAGCTTCAATGAGGCCGCGCCTTCGCAGGCGCGGAAACTGCGGCAGGGATCGGCCCGAAGGTTTGTATCCGCTCTTGCTTCAATGAGGCCGCGCCTTCGCAGGCGCGGAAACTGAACTCCACGGTGGCGACGTCTGGCACTGATGCGAGGCTTCAATGAGGCCGCGCCTTCGCAGGCGCGGAAACCCCTTATCGGCTCTCCCGCCAGGAGTCAAGCAGAAAAAGCTTCAATGAGGCCGCGCCTTCGCAGGCGCGGAAACGCTCGCGGTGGGCACGATGCAACGACGATCCAGAGGGCTTCAATGAGGCCGCGCCTTCGCAGGCGCGGAAACCCAATCGCCGATTGCGTGCCGCGCGAAAACATTCCCGGCTTCAATGAGGCCGCGCCTTCGCAGGCGCGGAAACTCCGTAAATTTCGCGAGCCGCTAGGTACATTTCATTGCTTCAATGAGGCCGCGCCTTCGCAGGCGCGGAAACGGCGGAGCATGGCACGGCGTCGTACGAGGAGATCAGCGCTTCAATGAGGCCGCGCCTTCGCAGGCGCGGAAACGGCGCGGTACAGCGGACATGGGCAGTCATGGATGCATCGCTTCAATGAGGCCGCGCCTTCGCAGGCGCGGAAACTGCGACCGCGTCTCGGTCTGCAACGGTCATTACCCGCTTCAATGAGGCCGCGCCTTCGCAGGCGCGGAAACCTCGCCGACGGCGACTCCCAACGATATCCCCGCCAACATGCTTCAATGAGGCCGCGCCTTCGCAGGCGCGGAAACCGAGGAGGCGGCGAGAGAACTCAATCGGCTCCCCTTGCTTCAATGAGGCCGCGCCTTCGCAGGCGCGGAAACACAAGTCCATTAGCGCGCAGACCAGCGCAAGCGCGGGCTTCAATGAGGCCGCGCCTTCGCAGGCGCGGAAACGCAGGCCCTATACCGGGGAGCGGTGTCCGAGCTGAAGGCTTCAATGAGGCCGCGCCTTCGCAGGCGCGGAAACCGTAGGTGGTCAGAAGGTCTTGCGCCGCCCCCCTGATTGCTTCAATGAGGCCGCGCCTTCGCAGGCGCGGAAACTGTAGAGGTCCTTCAAGTCGCCCGCATCCTCGACGCGCTTCAATGAGGCCGCGCCTTCGCAGGCGCGGAAACCCAAAACCTGGCTTGGCCGTGTCGTGCGCGGCTCCGCAGCTTCAATGAGGCCGCGCCTTCGCAGGCGCGGAAACCCGTCGATGCAGGCTGGAACACGAACGAAGTCTACGCTTCAATGAGGCCGCGCCTTCGCAGGCGCGGAAACGGTCGGCCAGCGAGAACTCTCGCTGCTGCCGCATGACGCTTCAATGAGGCCGCGCCTTCGCAGGCGCGGAAACAAGGAAGCAATAAAAAATGCTGAAGAAGTCATGAACAAGCTTCAATGAGGCCGCGCCTTCGCAGGCGCGGAAACACAATAGGCCCAGGCCGAAACGGGGGATGCAAGAGAAGCTTCAATGAGGCCGCGCCTTCGCAGGCGCGGAAACTAACCAGCTGTAAGTTGCTGATCCTGATGGATGTATCTGGCAAATAGCGGGTGACTGGCCCTGATACTGTCTCTTTGTCTGCGGACAGAATGCAGCTTGGGCTATGATGTTTATTATCAGCAACTTGACCGGATCGCGTGCTACTTGGCAGTTTGAAGGCACCTGGCTGCTCGCATATTCTTCGGCAAAAGATGTGGAGCGGGTCGATTGGACTGTCAAGGGATCGGAGGACGTAGCCTGCTCCTTCCAAGCATGAACAATCTTGCGGATTCGGCCTGAGCGGGGTCTTGCCCGCTCTCCGATTGATTTCCAGCAGGTTATCCTGTCTTTTGGTGCACGTCTCCCATAAGCATGAACAGCTACTCGTCCCGATCTCCAGGAGAGTCGATCATATCCTGCAGGACTGCGGAAGGTGAATCCGTCGAGGGATCAGTTCTGGGTGGCCTCTCCTGTGCTGTTCAATAGTTCCTCGACTAGCATGGGCACATCCAGGGTCATTGGATGCCCAGCGTTGGCAATCATCCCGTCGGCGCCGATCAGATACATGGCGGGGATACCGCTCACCTTGTAGGCCGAGGGGGCGCTGGCGTTCCATTCCCCAGGACCGCCCCAGACGTTTCGGGTGGAGGTCCAGCCGTTCTTGTTGAGATGCGCCAAGGCCTTCTCGCGAGTCGCATCGATGCTCAACGCCAGCACTTCCACTTTGTCCTGCCATCCAGGGTTCTGCTCCACATACGTCTGCAGCTTGGCCATGGGCTCCTGGCAGGGCCTGCACCATGTAGCCCAGAACTCCAGCACCACAACTTTGCCCTTCAGCTCTGTCTTGCTGTCGAACTCGGCGTCATCTATCAGGGAGTAGAAGGTGAACTCGGGAGCCATTGTCCCGGGCATCAAGGTGCCGTGCTCCTTCAAGTAGGCCTCAGCTTGCAGAGCAGCCTTGCCTTCCTCCCCCAGCAACGCGTCGGGGAGGCTCATCCATCCGATATGGCGACCGATCAGGCCCCAACCGTCGACCGAGCGCATGGCAGCGTCCACGTTCATGACGTACTCTCCCTGGTACTTCCCGTCGAGATTGTTGATCGCTTCGGGTGTCAGAGCGAACTGGATCTCGATCCCGCTCCCCATCAGGACTCCGCTGTCGGCGGTGTTCTTGATCAGGCTGCCGACCTCGATCGACTTCACCTGGAATGTTCCCTCCTCGTCGGGTATGGCGAGCTTCGATACCATGTCCAGCACGCTTTCCACGCCTTCCTGGAGAGTTGAACTGATCTGGGCACGGATGGCAGGTATGACAGCTTCGTCGATCTCGGCCACATGCCCGAGAATCTCGGGAGAAACCACGCTGGAGTCCAGGTATGCCGACGCATCCCTTTCGACCAGAAGCTGCAGGAGATCCTCCCCAAGCTGCCCGAGAGAGGGATCATCCTCCATCGTGATCGACTTCGAGTCGCTTGATGCCAGTCCCGGTTCGATAGCCATTCCTGCAAGCTTCGAGAACAGCTCCTGAGCATCCCCTTCCTCTCCCTGCGCCAATGGCAGGGGTAGCAGGGCAAATAGGAGAGAGAGGGAGAGGATGTGCTTCATGGTGCTCACGACAGACAGCAGTTATGACTGAAATGACGGATGATCGACGGTCCTGATCCTGCACCCCATCGCTACCCCTGTCACCAACAAAGGAAACATACAGGGCTCTTCTTCCGCCGTTCCGCCGGAACAAGCCGCTACTGCCTTGATTGCTGTCGGCGGCAGGACATGTCGCGCACTGCTAGCCCACGCAAGGATCGTTCCTCTACTTGTTCACGACCTTGCCGATTGGGTCTGTTCGACCCGGCATCGATCCAGAGGATGCACGGGCAGGTAGAGAACAGCCAAGACGCGACTAACGCGGGGAGGGTCCATTGCCAACGTTGGATGGAGCCGCTAGCATCCGGGCTGCATGCCCATCACCGTCAACGGGGAGACCGTGGATCCGGGATGGATCCAGCAGGAGTTCTCCAGGATCAAGTCCTGGCACGAGCAGAAGAGCCAGGCCAGCTGCTGCGAACGCGACGACGAGTTCCTTGCCGAAGCCAAGCAAAACGTGATCGGGCGTGTGCTGCTGGTGCAGGAAGCGCGCCAGACCATGCCTGAACCCGAGGAGAGCCAGATCCGCCCCCTGCTCGACCGGATCTGCAAGGATCTGGAGAAGAACAGGATCCAGCCCGAGGAGAGGGAGATGATCCGCAGCCAGGTGGCGATGGACTGCAAGGTGGACAACTTCATCGTCAAGGCAACCGGAGGCGTCGGTCGACCCGGCGACGGGGAACTGCGGGCGTTCTACGGGGAGAAACTCGACCGCTACACCCTCGAACCGAGGGTGAGGGCCCTGCACATCTACAAGTCCCTGCGGCAGGCCAGCGACCGCGAGAAGCTCTTCCGTGAATGCTGCCAGGTCCGGGAGGAGCTGATGGAGGGCAGGGACTTCCAGGAGGCCGCCAGGGCGTTTTCCGACAAGCCCGAGGAGGAGGTGGATCTGGACTGGTACCAGCGCGGCGAGCTGCTCGACGAGTTCGAGTTCGTCACTTTTTCCATGAGGGTGGGCGAGATCAGCCCCGTCTTCGCTTCCAGCAGCGGCTTCCACATCGCCAAGGTGATTGACAAGGAGTCGGCTAGGGCGCCCGCCTTCGAGGAGATCCGTGACAAGGTGCAGCAGGATCTGATCGAGACGCGCAAGGAGGACCAGCTCCAGGCAATCGTCGACGGCCTGCGAGAGAAGGCGTCCATCACCGAGGAACCCGACGAGTCGTGACCATTCCCGATATTGCGGAACAGGCTTCCGAATTCCTCTTGCGGATCCGCACGCCCGGACTCCCGGCGCTGGGCCCCCAGGTCCGGGAGGGTGTTGCACCTCCGGAAGTGCTGCTCGACCGGCTGGAGGACTTTCCTGCTGGTTCCAACCCGGTTGGAGAGACCTGTCGGCTGCTCCAGGCGGCTGCCCTGCTCTGGCACGATCACCTGGAGGCCTCCCACCGGATATCCCAGGGTGTCGGCTCGGCCGAAGGCTTCTTCCTCCACGGGATCATGCACCGGAGGGAGCCCGACAACAGCAATGCCAAGTACTGGTTCCGCAAGGTGGGACAGCACCCATGCTATCCACGGCTCGTCGACGCTCTGCAGGGAGAGCTGGAAGAACCCCTGCAGCAGAAGCTCTTTCCAGGAGGAGAGTGGGACCCCATGGCCTTTGTCGACGCCTGCACCGGGGCCGATCCGGGACAAGTCCAGCAGTACGGAATCCTGCAACGGATCCAGGAAGCGGAGTTCTCCCTCCTGGTAGACCACATCCTCGCCACCCATCGGATCAGGCAATGAGAATCGCCCTGTGCCTGCTCCTGCTGATCGCGGCAGGAGAGCCGCGCCTCTGGTCCGCGCAGGGACCTCCCCAGGCCCTGCCTCCCGGCGAAGAATTCCGCGATTCGAGGCTTGAGCCACTGAAGGACCTCGACGGCCACTTCCCCTTCAAGGCGCCCGGCAGCCTCGAGGAATGGGAAAAGCGGGCCGAGCAGGTGAAGAGGAGGATCCTGGTCTCCCAGGGCCTATGGCCCATGCCGCGGAAGACTCCGCTGCGTCCGGCAGTCCACGGGAAGCTGGAATTCCCGGAATACACCGTGGAGAAGGTATACCTGGAGAGCTTCCCGGGTTTCTTCCTCACTGGCAACCTCTACCGCCCCCGGGGCAAGGCGGGACCCTTTCCCGGCGTTCTCTGCCCCCACGGCCACTGGTCCGAGGGCCGGTTCACCGACGACTCCCGCGTCAGGGAGGCCATTGCCCGTGGAGCCGAGCGCTTCGAGTCGGGAGGGCGAAGCCCCCTGCAGTCCCGCTGCGTGCAGCTGGCCCGGATGGGATGCGTGGTGTTCCACTACGACATGATCGGCTACGCCGACTCGGTCCAGATCTCCTACCAGCTGGCGCATCGATTCGCCCAGGAACGCCCTGAGATGAACCAGGGGGAAAGCTGGGGACTCTACACCCCCAGGGCCGAGAGCCACCTGCAGAGCGTGATGGGGCTGCAGACCTGGAACTCTATCCGGGCCCTCGACTTTCTGGAGGCGCTCCCCGATGTGGATAAGGGCCGCCTGGCCATCACCGGAGCCAGCGGGGGCGGCACCCAGACCTTCATGCTGGCCGCCATCGATCCCCGGCTGTCCTGCGCCTTTCCGGCGGTGATGGTGGGCACCGCCATGCAGGGAGGCTGCACCTGCGAAAACGCGTCGCTGCTGCGCGTCGGAACCGGGAACGTGGAGATAAGCGCCCTCTTCGCGCCGCGCCCCCTGGGACTGACCGGAGCCGACGACTGGACCCGCGACATGGCCACCGACGGCTTCCCCCAGCTGCAGGCACTGTACCGGCTGCTGGGGCACGGCGACAGCGTGATGCTGGAGGCCCTGAACCACTTCGGGCACAACTACAACGCGGTGAGCCGGGGCGCGATGTACCGCTGGTTCAACCGCCACCTGGAGCTGGGGGAGAGCGAGCCGATCCTGGAACGGGACTACGACCTGCTCTCCCGGGAGCAGATGAGCGTGTGGGACGAGCAGCATCCCCGCCCCGAGGGAGGAGAGGAGTTCGAGAGGAAGCTCCTGGCCCACTGGCACCGGGACGCCAGCAGGCAGCTGGAGGAATGGCTCGAGGAGCCCGGGGAATTCGCCCGGAGGGCAGCTCCGGCCCTGGAGGTGATCGCGGGACGGACCCTGGAGTCGGCAGGCGAGGTGGAATGGGCCCTCAACCACAAGGAGGACAAGGGCTCCCACCTGGAGATGGCGGGGCTCCTGGAGAACGCCACCTACGGCGAGTCGGTGCCCATCGTCTTCCTCTACCCCGACAGCTGGAAGGGCCACACGGCGCTGGTCCCGTTGCCCCGGGGCAAGGACGGCCTGTACGGATCGGACGGGCGGCTGCGCCCGGAGGTCGAGCGCCTGCTGGACGGCGGGTTCTCGGTGGCCGCCCCCGATCTGTTCCTCCAGGGCGAGTCGCTGGCCGATGGACAGTCCGATAGCCCCACCCGCCGGGTGGACAACCCCCGCCAGGCCGCTGCCTACACCCTGGGCTACAACCACTCCCTTTTCGCCCAGCGGATCCACGACCTGCTCACCTGCATCCGGTACATCAGAGGCCACGAGCGCCAGTCCGGCCGGCTGGTCCTGGCGGGCGTCCTCGGGGCCGGCCACTGGGCCGCGGTGGCCCGCTGCGTGGCGGGAGACGCTCTGGACGCCTGCGCCATCGACACCCAGGGCTTCCGCTTCGAGGAGGTGGACGGCATCCGGCATCCCGACTTCCTGCCCGGCGGGGCCCGCTACCTGGATCTGCCCGGCTTCCTCCTGGCCGCTCCCCCGGGACCGCTGTGGATCTCCGGCGAGCCCGCGCCGGTCCAGGCCATGCTGGCGCGGCGCCACCTGGAGGATCCCGGCGCCCTGGCCTTCGGGAACCCCGGCCAGGGAACCGAGGCGGCGGTGGACTGGATCCTGCGCTAGCGCTCCCCGATCCGCCCGATCGCCCAGCGGGCATGCTCCTCCACCAGGGGCTCGCCCGACCGGGCCAGCCTCCGCAGCCGGGGGAGGTGTCCGGGATCGCCGCTGTTGCCCATGGCCACGCAGACGTTGCGCATCAGGCCGCGCCACTTCGTCCGGTAGAGGGGGGTGCGCCGGAAGCGGACCCGGAACTCCTCGGGGCCCACCTCGGCCCAGCGGGCCAGGGAGGTCTCCGCCAGCTCGCGGCGGAAGCGGGAGCGCATCGTCCGGCCCTCCCGGGCGAAGCGGTTCCAGGGACAGGCCTCCAGGCAGGCGTCGCAGCCGAAGATGCGCTGGCCCACCATGGGCCGCAGCTCCTCCGGTATCGGCCCCTTCAGCTCGATGGTCAGGTACGAGATGCAGAGGCGGGCGTCCAGCCGGAACGGCTCGGGAAGGGCTCCGGTGGGGCAGGCGTCCAGGCAGCGGGTGCAGCGCCCGCAGCGGTTGGGCTCGGGGGGATCCGGATCCAGGCTCCGGGTGGTCAGGATCTCGGAGAGGAAGATCCAGTTGCCCAGGGAGCGGCTGACCAGGTTGGTGTGCTTGCCCACGAAGCCCAGCCCCGCCCGCTGGGCCAGGTCCCGCTCCAGGATCGGGCCGGTGTCGACGTACCACAGGGCACGCTCCGCTCCGCCGCCGGCGATCTGCCTGGCGAGCTCCCCTAGCCTCTCCCCCAGGACCTGGTGGTAGTCGTCGTAGCGGGCGTAGCGGGCCACCGTCGCCGCCCCTGTCCCATCCTCCTCTCCGCCCCGGTGGTAGCTGGTGGCCAGGACTACGATGCTGCGCAGCCCGGGCAGGATCCGGGCAGGATCCAGCCGCTTCTCGCGGTTCCGGGCCATCCACCCCATCTCCCCGTGCAGGCCGGAGTCGATCCAGCGCTGGTAGTGGACGCCGCTGCGGGGCGGCTCTGCGGTGGTGATCCGGCAGTCGTCGAAGCCCAGGTCATGGGCCCGACGGACGATCTCCTCCCGGTTCATGCCCCCTTGGCCGATTCGGCCCCGGCCAGGGCCCGCCGGTAGTGGCGCAGGACCTGGCTGACCAAGTCGCTCAGGGGACGGCTGCCGGTATGGATCAGCAGATCCGCCTGCCGGTAGATCCCGGCCCGCTCCTCCAGCTTCTGGCGGATGGTCTCCATGGGGTTGTCCTGCTGCAGCAGGGGGCGCCTTCTGGAGTTGGCCACCCGCCGGTGGATGGTCTCGGCCGAGGCCCACAGGCAGACCACGTAGGAGGCCTCCTGCAGCCTTCCGAGGTTCAGGGGCGGGATCACCAGCCCCCCGCCGGTGGCGATCACCGTCCGGCTCCAGCCGGCGAACTCCCCGGCCAGCTCCGCCTCCATCACCCGGAAGCTGGCTTCGCCCTCGTCCTGGAAGATCTCGGCGATGGACCGGCCCTGCCGCTCCTGGATCAGGGCGTCGGTGTCCATGAAGCGGTAGCCCAGCTCGCGCGCCAGGTGGCGGCCCATGGTGGACTTCCCCACGCCCATGAATCCGATCAGCGACAGGTTGTCCACGCGGCGGTCCATGAAGCGGCGCCCGCCATCCTAGACCGGGGGGGCTCCCGGTTTCAATCCGGCGGCCGTCCGGAACGAGTCTCCGGCATGCGCGGCTGCATCCCGCCTACGCCTCCGACCCGGGCAGCTCGCCGGGCTGCTGCGCCTTCCTGAAAGCCAGCGGATCGGCAGGCCCTTCCGGGGATCCGGCCTGCCGCCGCGGCCCCCTGGACGCGCTCTGTGCGCTTGAACGGAAGGCCCCGCTCCCCTAGCCTCGGGCGGTTGAAGAATCCCCCTCCCCCAGCCGCAGCCGACAGGAGGCGCCGCAGCCGGCCCCGTCCCGCGTAGCGGGGTCCCCGGCATGGACAAGACGGGGGGAAGCCCTGACAAGGAGCGGATCTTCCAGGGAATCGGGGTCTCCCCCGGCGCGGTCTGGGCTCCGGTGGTGGTGCTGGACCGCAGGGAGCTGAAGATCCCCTCCCGCCCGGTGGAGGAGGACCGGATCGATGAGGAGATCCGGCGCTTCCAGGACGCCCTGGTCCGCACCCGCTCCGAGCTCCAGCAGATCCAGAAGGAGCTGAGCCGGCGCGTGCAGACCGGAGAGGAGTCGATCTTCGAGGCCCAGGAGATGGTCCTGGAGGACCCCGCCATCATCGAGGAGGTGGTGGGGCTGGTGAAGGCCGAGCGGATCAACGTGGAGGAAGCCTTCCACCGCGCCGCCGGCAGGTACGCGGCAGCCCTTGAGGACCTGGACGACAGCTTCCTCAGGGAGCGCGCCTCGGACATCCGGGACGTGGCCCACCGGGTCCTCTCCCAGCTGATCGGGGAGCGGGACGACGCCCCCCTGGCCCGGATGTCCCGGCCCTCTATCCTGGTGGCCAGGGATCCCAGCCCCTCGCTGGTGGCCATGCTCGACCGCGAGAAGGCCCTGGGGCTGGCCATCGACGCGGGCAGCCGGACCTCCCACACCGCAATCCTGGCCCGCTCCCTGCAGATCCCCGCGGTGGTGGGTCTGGGAGACGCCTCCAGCCGCCTGGCCGAGGGCGACAAGGTCCTGCTCGACGGATACTCGGGGATGCTGATCCTCGAGCCCGGCGAGGAGGAGCTCCAGGAGCGGTGCCAGATGGCCGAGCAGCGCCGGGACTTCGAGCGGGAGCTGGCCTCCCTGCGCTCACTGCCGGCCCGGACCGCCGACGGAGCGACCTTCAGCCTGATGGCCAACCTGGACCACCCGGAGGAGGCCGGCGACATCGAGACCTTCGGAGCGGAGGGGGTGGGCCTGTTCCGCACCGAGTACCTGTTCCTGGGCTGCCGCAGGCTTCCCGGCGAGGAAGAGCAGTTCCAGGCCTACCGGGAGGTGGTACGGCAGATGGGCGACCGCCCCCTTACAGTCCGCACCCTCGACCTGGGGACCGACAAGATGAGCGAGGCCCTGCCCTCCTTCGCCGAGGCCAACCCGGCCCTGGGGGTCCGGGCCATCCGCCTCTGCCTCCTCTACCCCGATCTGTTCCGAACCCAGATCCGGGCCATCCTCCGGGCCAGCGCCCAGGGCCCCGTCCGCCTGCTCTTCCCGATGATCTCCAGCCTGGAGGAGCTGCGCAGGGCCCGGGAGCTGCTGGAGGGCTGCCGTGAAGATCTGGAGCGGGAAGGCGTCCCCTTCGACCGGGAGCTGGAGGTGGGGATCATGATCGAGACCCCCGCCGCGGCGATGATCGCCGGCGTCCTGGCCCGGGAGGCCGACTTCTTCAGCATCGGCACCAACGACCTGGTCCAGTACGGGGCCGCGGTGGACCGGGGCAACGAGCGGGTGGCCCATCTCTACGAGCCCTCCCATCCCGGCATCCTGCGGCTGATCCGGCACGCCCTGGAGGCCGCCGCCCAGGCCGGCATCCCGGCGGGGATCTGCGGGGAGATGGCCGGCTATCCGGTGTTCGTCCCGCTGCTCCTGGGGCTGGGCGTACCCCAGCTGAGCGCCTCGGCCCCCCAGATCCCGGCGATCAAGCACCTGATCCGCAGGCTCAGGCTGCCGGAGGCCCGGCAGCTGGCGCAGGAGGCCCTGGAGGCGGGCTCGGCCGCAGAGGTGACAGGCGCCTGCCGTTCGATGGTCCTGCGGGCCGCCCCTGAACTGGCCGACCGGCTCTGAGCATGTCAACGAGGCTGGTGATCCTCGCCGCAGGGTTCGCCAACACCCTGCCGCCCCAGACCCTGACCCGCCCCAAGGCGCTGGTGAGCGTGGCGGGCCGGACCATACTCGACCGCCTGCTCGACAGCCTGCTGCCGATCGGGGATCTGGAGGAGGCGTGGATCGTCTCCAACCGGAGGTTCGCTCCCCAGTTCCGGGAATGGGCCCGCCGGCGCAAGGGCGGCCTCCGGACGACGGTGGTCGACGACGGCTCCACGGGCCCCGGGGAGGCGCTGGGAGCCCTGGGCGACCTGCGGCTGGCGCTGGAGCGCTGCGGCTGCGACGGGGATCTGGTGGTGGCGGCCGGCGACAATCTGTTCTCGCAGACCCTGGAGGACTTCGGCGATCGCTGCCGCCGGGTGGCCTCCCCGGTGCTGGCGGTATACGACGTGGGGAGGCTGGAGTCGGCCCGGCAGTACAGCGCGGTGCACACCGACATGGACGGGCGGATCACCTCCTTCGTGGAGAAGCCGAAGGCGCCCGACACCACCCTGATCGGCATCGGGCTCTACTACTACCCGGCCGGAGTCCTTCCGATGATTGCCGGACATCTGGCCACCCGGGCCCCCGGAGGCAAGCCCGGGGAACTGGTCCAGTGGCTCTACCCCCGCCTGCCGGTCCACACCTGGACCCTTCCCGGGATCTGGTTCGACATCGGCTCCCCCGAGACCCTGGACGAGGCCGGGCGGATCCTCGGGGGCGCCCCCTTCGGGCAGGGGGCGTAGCCGGCGCGCCTCAGGCTCCCTCGCGGCGCCAGAGATCGCTGCCGAACACCCCGTGCATCACCATCTCCTTGATCTTCCAGGTGAGGGTCATCAGCGCGGCCACCGGCATCAGCAAGGGGAAGATGGAGATCCACAGGCCGTTGAGATCCGCGAAGCGCGCCAGCGGGAGGAAGGCCTCGGGGACGTAGCTCAGCCAGGAGAGGGCGTGGAGGAGGAGGGCGCCGAGGGCCACCAGGGCCAGAACCGTTCGGTTGACCCACGACAGCATCAGCGCGTCGTGGCGCAGGCTCTCGTCGGGCAGCATGGCCGAGAGGCTGAGAAGCACCCGGTTGTAGTTGTGGAGGAACAGCAGGCCCGAGAGGAACAGCAGGTCCACCGAGAGGGCGAAGTGGGGAACCTCCGGCTGGCGCATGTGGAAGTAGAGGAAGGGCGAGAGGCCTAGGTTGACCAGGGCCGCCAGGCGGGCCCGGTCGACGGCGGTGCGCCACACCCCCACCCGCGGCTGGAAGGATGCCATCTGGGATAGGCCGAAGAGGAGCAGGCCGTGGAGGCAGGCCGGCATCACCAGGTCGAAGCCGTGCCAGCCGATCCAGGTCTGGCTCTGGACGCTGGCCACCAGGGCCAGGGGGATCCCCCAGAACATCGCCGACAGGCCCTGGACCATCCTCCCCAGCGAGCGCATCAGCCGGGGCCTGGGCCATTCGCTGGAGGTCATCGGGAGGGCCGCCTAGAAGCGCAGGTAGGTGTACTCCTTGAGCCCGGCGTTGTACTCCTTGAGCATCTGCATCCCCTCCGAGGGCTTGATCCGGGACTCCCCGATGGCCGCCTCCACCTGGGACTTCAGGTTGCGGCCCAGCTGCCGCTCGTCGTACTGCACCGTGCGCAGCGACTCCTCCACGGTGTTGCCGGGGATGGTCTCCTCGATGTAGTAGCCCTCGGGCTCGTCCTGGTCCACGTAGATGTGCATCTCGTTGACCCGGCCGAACAGGTTGTGGAGATCGCCCATTATGTCCTGGTAGGCTCCCATCAGGAAGAAGCCCAGGAAGTACTCCCGCCCGTCCAGGCGGTGCAGCGGCAGGGTGGCCCGGCTCTCCTCCAGGCCGATGAACTGGTCCACGTGCCCCTCGGAGTCGCAGGTGATGTCCACCAGGGTGGCCTCCCGGACGGGCCGCTCCCCCAGCCGGGCCAGGGGCATCACCGGGAAGAGCTGGTCGCAGGCCCAGTGATCGAGCAGCGACTGGAAGATGGAGAAGTTGCACAGGTACTGGGCGCCGACCCGCTTGCGGAACTGCTGGATCTCCTCGGGCACGTAGGACTCGCCCTCGAAGTGGGACTGCACCTGGCGGCAGATGTCCCAGGCCAGCTGCTCGATCCGGGCCTTCTGCCGCAGGTCGAGGATCCCCTGGTTGAACTTGTCGTGGGCGTCGTCCAGGCGCCCCACCGCGTCGTGGAAGGCCTCCAGCTTGCTGAGCCCGGCCAGGCCGGAGCGGATCTCCAGCAGGTCCCGGATCACCGGATGGTCCTCCACCCCGGAACCGAAGTCGTAGCGGGTGGGCCCCTTCTCCACCGAGCCGGCCACCTCCACCACCAGGGCGCTGTGGTGGGCCACGATGGCCCGGCCGCTCTCGCTTAGGATGTCCGGATGCGGCACCTGGCGCTCGTCGCAGATCTCGGCGATGTAGGAGACCACGTCGTTGGCGTACTCCTGGAGGGTGTAGTTGGTGGAGCTGTCGCGCACCGTCCGGCTTCCGTCGTAGTCCACCCCCAGCCCCCCGCCCACGTCGATCACCCCCATCCGGAACCCGGCCCGGCACAGCTGGGCGTAGATCCTCGCCGCTTCCTGCACCGCCAGGATGATCGACTGGATGTCGGGAATCTGGGAGCCCAGATGGAAGTGAAGCAGCCGGAGGCAGTCGGTCATGCCCTCCTGCTCGAGTCGGTCGCAGGCGATCACCAGCTCCTCGGTGCTCAGGCCGAACTTGCCGCTCTCGCCGCTGCTGTCGGCCCACTTGCCCCCTCCCTTGCTGAGCAGGCGGACCCGGATCCCGAGCCGGGGCCGGATCCCGGCCTCGCCGGCCAGCCGGACCACCCGGTCCAGCTCCTCCAGCCTCTCGATCACGATGTAGACCTCCTTGCCCAGGCGCAGCCCCATCAGGGCCATGCGGACGAAGCTGGAGTCCTTGTAGCCGTTGCAGATTAGGAGGCTGCTGCGGGAGTCCTGCAGGGCCAGCGCGGCGAAGAGCTCCGGCTTGCTGCCCACCTCCAGGCCCAGTCCGAACTCCCCTCCGGCCTTCACCACCTCCTCGACCACCTCGCGCAGCTGGTTGACCTTCACCGGGAAGACCGCCCGGTAGCGCCCCTGGTACTCGTATTCGCCGATGGCCCGGGCGAAGGCCTGGTGGATCACCCGCACCCGGTCCCGTAGGATGTCCTGGAACCGTATCACCAGGGGGAATCCCAGCTGGCGGCTGCGGGCCTCCTCCACGATCCGCTGCAGGTCGATGGTGAGCTCCCGTGCGGGATCGGGGCGGGCGCACACGTGGCCCTCGGAATTGATGTCGAAGTAGCCCGCTCCCCACCTGCCGATGTGGTAGAGACCGCGGGACTGGTCCACGGTCCAGCCGGGATCCGGGCCGGTCGGGCCTTCCATGGCGTCGGGGCGTCCCGGCCGCTCAGAGGCCCGAGACGAAGCGCTCCATCCTCTCCAGGCCGGCCCCGACGTTCTCCAGGCTGGTGGCGTAGCTGATGCGCACGCAGCGGTCGTCGCCGAAGGCGCTTCCGGGCACCATCGCCACCCGCTGCTCCTCCAGGCATCGCCTGCAGAACTCGCCCGAGTCCAGGCCCGTGCCCGAGATGTCGGCGAACAGGTAGAAGGCCCCCAGAGGCTCCACGCAGCCGACCCCCTCCATCGACCGCAGCCGCTCCAGAGCCAGCAGCCGCCGCCGGTCGAACTCCGCCAGCCAGCGGTCGAGATGCTCCATCGATCCCTCCAGGGCGGCGATGGCGCCGGCCTGGGCGAAGGAGGTGGGATGGCTGGTGGAATGGCTCTGCATGGCGTCGATGGCGCGGGCCACCGGGGAGGGGGCGGCCAGGAAGCCCAGACGCCAGCCGGTCATCGACCAGGCCTTGGCGAAGCCGTGGACCAGGATGGTGGCCTCCTGGTGCTCCGGCGAGAAGGAGGCCACGCTGCAGTGCCGGGCCCCCGGGTAGAGGACCTTCTCGTAGATCTCGTCGCTCAGGATGTGGATCCCCGCTTCCAGGCAGACGTCCCCCAGGGCCCGGATCTCCTCGGGATCGTACACCGCTCCGGTGGGGTTGCCCGGAGAGTTGAGCACGAACATGCGGGTGCGCCCGGTGATCGCTTCGCGCAGCCGCCCGGGATCGGCCTTGAAGCCGCTTCCGGTCTCCAGGATCACCGGACGGGCCCCGGCCAGCTTGGCCATTTCGGGATAGCTCACCCAGTAGGGCGCCGGGATGATCACCTCGTCCCCGGGGTCGCAGACCGCCATCATCGCGTTGTAGCAGGAGTGCTTTCCGCCGCAGCTGACGATGATCTGGGAGGGATCGTACTCTAGGCCGTTGTCGTCGTGGAACTTCCGCGCGATGGCCCTGCGCAGCTCGGGGAGGCCGCTGCTGGGAGTGTACTTGGTCATTCCCCTGGCCAGGGCCTCGGCAGCCGCCTGCTTGACGTGCCCCGGGGTGTCGAAGTCTGGCTCTCCGGCCCCGAATCCGATCACGTCCAGTCCCTGGGCCCGCATCTGCTTGGCCCGGGCCGAGACGGCCAGCGTCGGGGAGGGCGCCAAGGAGGCGGCCCGGCGAGAGACATGACTATCCATTGATCGCAAGCCTGGTCAGGCACGGAGCCCGGGGCTCCGTCCCGCTCCCCCGGCTCCAGGCCGGGAAGGAAAGCCGGTTCTCCAGTGGGAAGGACGGCTGGTCGGGACGGCCGGACTCGAACCGGCGACCTTCTGAACCCCATTCAGATGCGCTAGCCAGACTACGCTACGTCCCGTGATCCCGCCGCAGGGGAAAAGGAGCCTAGAAGACTTTCCTACCGGTCGCAAGCCCTATCGTCTCTGCCAATGACATCAAGACACTTGATCCGTCAATTGATCGAGCATGTGTTACTTTCAGCGATTTTCCGGATGGATATTTCCAAATTACTCCGGGCTAATGTTCGATCTAGGGAAGTCCTCTCCTCAGGCATCAGAAGCCGATCGACTCCTGTATGTCCGATGGCACGTTCCCTAGATCAAAATGTTCCAGAGCAATGTGTAGACAGCCGCCCGAATAACCGATGAAAACAACAGCCGGGAAGCTCGTCTTCGCCATGCTCGATCCCCATGTCGCTTTAACCCACACGTTTTTTGGCAGAGCCTGTATTTCATGGGGCAAAGTGCGTCAGTCGGCACTGGCAAACAGGCCACCACCCTTGTGTGCGCTGCGCCCCAGTAGTAGAGGCCCGGCCTGCGCGGTTGCAAAAGTAATTCGGAACCGGCCGGATAGTCCACCGGGCGACCCGCGCCGCACAGCAAGAACCGTCACCGACCGCGGCGTCGGCCAGCCGATACGCCGGAGTTCGCCTAGCACATCGGCTCTTAACGCCTCCTCGTCAGAGAGTCGACGGCGATGGCGGGTAACCGAGTAGTCGGTGATGCTGAGCCAGATACGCGACGGTGCGAACAGCGCATCGGTGTCCGCATCAAGCGTAGCCGACGAGACGGACAGCCGACCAGCCTTTCCGGCGCGAAGGATATCCATGCCCTGTAGGGCCTGTTCGGTTTGCCTATGGACCGCCGAGATGTTACGCCAGCACACACCGCCGCGCTGCATATGGTTCGGCGCGATATAGAGGATGCGCCGTCGCTCCAGGTCGGCAACGACGGCAAGGTGCCGGTGCTGTCCACTGTCGGCCGGTCGCCCATCTTCTTCGTGGCCGCTGACATAGGCGGGCAGTTTCCTGCCTCGCGGCAGTCTGGCCTGCACCCGTGCCATCATCGCCCGGCGCGCTGCGTGGGCAACAAGGGAGGGCTCCGCTGCGTCTGCGAGCCCTTGTCCGATCCCAAAGACCAGCACGCCCGGCATCGGCTCGTTCGGTTGCATAAGCCCGAGCCCCAAATATCGTCCGTTTCCCAGCACAAGCGGACCGGTCATAGGCTCGGCAAAGGTGACCTCAACATGCCACAACGAATCCTTGGGGAAACGCGTGCTGGCGGCAAAGGCTTCCGCTCGTGCACCTCGGGAGTGGAATGGCTCCCGTTGCACGCGCACATCGACTGGACAAACTCGGACGCCGACATGGCGCAGCGCCTGAACAACGGCACCACAGGCTAGTGCCTCCTCGCTTGCCCGTTCGCTCCCACCCTTGGACTCTTTTCTTGTGCGGGCAGGGTCGAGACGCCGCAGGCGCGCCGGACCGAGCGCCAGCGGAGTCACGCTCCGCCAACACCGTGCAGTGCTCTCGTAGCGTTCTGCCATATCATCGTCATTCGCGCGCTGCAATTCGCTGACGACGACGCGGTCGGAGTTGGTCCAAGCTACCTGGGCAAAAGCCCAGGAGAGATCACCCACCCGCAGCGGGCAGGGCTGCGGCACATAGACCGC
This sequence comes from Limisphaerales bacterium, assembly GCA_965221075.1. GTDB lineage: Bacteria > Verrucomicrobiota > Verrucomicrobiia > Limisphaerales > AAA164-E04 > UBA2970. The sequence goes on along the minus strand of OZ244865.1, from coordinate 273,867 downwards.
GATCCTACGGACCATCATATCGGCATGGGAATGACCGACCGACGGTACTGGCACAATCCGAACTCGAGATGCTTTGTCCGCGTCCGTCGCGCTTCGTCCGACCAGGAACCGCTCTACATCGTCTGTCAAAGCCGGTGACGTTTCGCACAGCCGCTTCGCTGCCCGATCACGCACCTCGGTGACTAGCACCACCGCCTCGTTCAACTGTCGCGGTGCGAAACCGGCACGTGTGTTCCCCTCCCGTAGCGAAAACACAAGTCGGTGAGGAGGTGCTTCGTAAGTGACGCTTTCGAACAGCGATTTGGACGGCTGAACAAAGACACAGACCGGCCTGCGGTTGTTGCCACCGCTACGGAATCGGTTGCGCATCCCGATGAAGCGGGCCACGAGACTCTGGCCCGTTCCCGGTAGCGGGCAGAGCAGATCGCGGCCGCCACTGCCACCGCCACCTGACAACGGACGATAGACAATGCCTCCATGGTCAGATAGTTGTCCCTCCGCCATGTCCCGGTCGAGTATTTCCGCATTGGCCCACGCCATGTCGCTTCCTCGACCAAGCCGATACAGGGATTTGGCCGCCCCGCACAGCACCGACGCATGCCTTTCGTCGCCTTCGAAGTGCCAGCAATAAAGGACCGGCGCAGCAACATCGAACAGGATGGGACGAATCGTCTTGCGAACCCGAATCGAAGCTACCGCATCCTCGATATGAGTAACTTTCTTCCTGGAAAGGACGGCATCGAGATCGTTGTTGGGAACGAAGGCCTTGTAACTCTGTCCCCGCGTACCGCGCGGAGCTGCGATGAGCGGCGGCCGCAACTGTTCCAGCCAGTTCAGTGCCTCCAGCGTCGCCTCCGGCACTGTCGCACCATCCGCCGCGCCTGCCATCAGTGCCTGGTACAGTCTGGCCGGCGCAGGAGGCCAGCTGCCGAGTCCGTGGTAACGGCCTTCGTAAAACCTGACAGTAATGAGAAGCGCACGCGCCACGGCTCAAACCTTCTTTTTCGTGTCGCTCTTAGCCCGACTCTTCTCGAACTTGGCGATGCGTTCTTTGCCCACGACGAACTTTTTCGCTGCCTCCTTCGCAAAAGCGAGAACGGCATCAGGGTCCAGAGCGACCTCTTCCCTTCTGCCGTCGCGGCCGACTGCCACCCACGATGCCGACGCGTCGGGATCGGGGGTTAGGAGGCAGCCCTGACGCAGGAAACCGTCGAATGGCGCGGTCGCGGCAACCAGCGCGAGGCCAAGTATGTATCTGCCCAAAGCTGGAACGACTTTGCTGAGTCGGCGCAGCACCACCAGATTGACGGTCACGGTGCGGAGGATTTCGCCATGGACCAAGATCCCACCATGGCCCTCTGTCGCCGGCACGTGCACGAAGCCGCGTTGTGCGAGTAGACTCTTCTTGTTACCTTCTTGCTTCGCCTTCTCAGCATCGCTAAAAACCTCGAGTTCGGCATAGTCTACCGGCGGCGAATATTGTGCCGACCGGCTAAGCTTATCGACATTCCAGGCGCGGATGACCGACTGCACGACACTCGGTAGCTTGGCCTGCGTATCGCGCGAATCCCAGACACCGAAGACCAGCGAGGTGGGTGCCAGCTTAGCAATGGCGCTGGCGTCTCCCTTTTTGTGAAATTCGGTGAACGCGGTGTGGGCGTCTTCGGCAAGCTCTGACGACCGAATGAGTGCATCGCCCAGCCGGTGTCCCGCCTGCAGAATGGAGATGGACCGGTTGTCGCCGTAGGTGATCGTCACCTTGGGCACCAGGCCAGCATACTGCTCTTCCTCGAAAACCGGCTCCATACGGTTCGCTTGGGAGCCGACGCTGTCGACAGTAGCGACCTTCGTGCCATCGGAAAGCGTGTCGATATTGTAACCTACGCTAGCGTAGGTCGGAGGAAAGATCACAGCATCTCTGCCTTCTGCTGGCAGCAGTTTCTGGCGCATCGTCAGCGCAACCGGGCCACCGGGATCGTTGGCGCAGAGCTTGGCGAAATCAGCGTCGAATTCAATCATGATGGTAAAGCCTTCTCTGTGATATTGGTGATGCAACGGGCCTGGCCTTCCTGTCCGGGCCAATCCAATTGCATGTTGAACAAGCGAAACGGCATTCCCGGAAATGGCGGTCTTTCAGTGCCAAGAGCCGCACGCAGGAAAATCGGATCGTACAAGTCTTCGCCGACGAGTCCGGCGACGCCATAGATATATTCCAGCTTTGTGCGACGAATCGGTCGGGCATTGGTAAGACCGATGGCTGCCATGAGTTCGACAATCGGATAGCCGCGCATGATCATAGCAGATTTGTGTGCGTTGCGCGAGAAGCCGGCATCGATCGGAACATAGTCCCGTCGCCAGTCTAAGCGGAAACCGCTTTTCTGCTCTACATCCAGCGAGAAGGGATCGCGGGCATGATCGACCGCCCGGCCGTCAATCAGGTCAAGTGCATCGCGCACCAGACCCGCTCCCGGATAGCCATTGGAGCCAGCCCAGAATTTTACCCTGTCGCGCCGGGCTTGCGCCTGGTCGCCCCAATGATCGATTCTGATATGGTTGCCGGCTCTATCGCTCAGACACGCTGGCAGGACATCCGGTCCCGTATCCCTGAAGGGAAATGCTTTGGAGTCTGTCTTCCTGGTTTCGACTTTCCATTTATGAGTATCGTGGAGGGAACCTGCCGGAGCGAGAGACGTGACCGCGGCCTCGTCCAGAAAACGCAGTACGCGCACGACCGGATCGTCGCTGCCGAACGCCGCGAGACGGAACCGAACATCGTTCTCATCCTGCCAGTTGAAGCCACCTCCTGCCTCGCCGAGCAGTATTTCGGCAGCCTCAAGGAAACCCAGGCAGGCAAACACCTGGCCAGGGTTCTTGAGATCAACGGGGATGGACGCTTCGGCCATCAGTCCTCCTCCTTTTCGAGCCGCCGGGAGGCGCGCTGATCGGCGGCTCGAAGCAGCGCCTCCCACCAAGCGAGGCCCCAGGGACCGTATTTCCGTTGCAGGCGCGCGAAGCGCACTGCAATGGCATGCGCGCTGGCTTCTGCCGAGCTCGGCGGCAGATCGTCGTATCCGCCGACACCGATAGCGGGCCTTGCGTATCCATGATGCGCGGCGATCAAGTGCAATGCAAGATCAAAGTGCGGATCGGTGCTCTCTATTCCCTCAAGCCCTCCTCTCTCTGCGTCAAGCGCAGATTTGAATTCGTGTCTGAAGCCGTCTAGCAAAGTTAAATTGTGAGAGTTCGCCGTCTTCGCGAAAGGCCCCTTGTCCGCTTTAGCACCGAAGGCCCGTTGCCAGCGCGAAGCACTCTTGCCGTTGTCGTGATGACGAGCGGCCGCAACCAGCATCGCCTTGTCAGCCTCGTAAAGGTCCAGCTCGTCGGCAATGCGTGCCGCTTCCTGACTGGCCCATCGCTGATGTTCGTCGAGGTGCTGCGCTTTGCGGGCGACCGCACGCGCGTCTTCGCTCTCACCCGGACCGCGCCGCTTTCGGACAACCAGCCAGGATATCGGCTTGCCCTCGGCTGAATTGCAATAGGGAACGTGGATTACATCACTCCAACCGTCGGGACCGCTGTTGGTGTCGCCGACCTGAAGATCCTGATCTCTTTCACCCTGGGCCTCCACCCTGAAATTCCACGGGTGTCCCTCTGGATCGTCGTCCCGCTTGCCCCAATTGTCCTCGATCGTGGCAATAGGCTTATCGCTGACGCCATTGATCTTCAGAAGACCCAATTCGATCCCCCCGAATCGGGCATCTACGACAAGGCGCTTGCCGGCGAGGCTGGCCTGAAGCTCCTTCGTCGATCGTGTGGAGATGTCCACCAGACTCAGAACGGTCGCCTTCCGGTCCGGCCGGTTTGCGCTGTCAAGCAGGAAGGCGATAGGGCCGCCCTGGGTCAGCGGAGCCAGCAATGCTATACGTTCAGCCTCATCTTCCTTGTCATCCACGTCAGCGGCGGCATCGGTCGATGATGACGCCGCCTGTTTGAGTTGGTCCAGAAGCTTACTTGCCCGTTTTTTAAGCCAATCAACGACGCGCCGGGTTTCAGTCTCCAGCAGTTCTACCGTCTGAGGCGCCGCCGCCGCAAAGTATGCCTGGATATCCTGCATCTTCGCCGCTTTCAATTCGTCGCCGTTCGCCAGGAAGCGCAGCGGCAGGTACCGGCGCCAAATCAGGACAGTCTGCGGCTCGTCGCCATCCACCCATCCCCTCAACCACGGCCCCACCCTCGGCCGACCAGCATGTTCTTCGAGCGAAGTCATTGCCCAGGCATCCACCAATGGGCGGGTGAGTTCCGGGTATAGCGGCATGCATGTCGTTGCGTCCTCGATACATTTGTAATGAGCCGGGTTGTCGGCAAGAGCCTTCAAGGCCGCCGGGCTAGCCTGACATTCGCCGGTTCCATCCCGCGCCAGAGCGTCGAAAAGCGTACGCGAAGCTACATGGCGACGGGCGTCATCCTCGCCACCTTTCTTCTCGTCGGGCCGGCCCTGGTCTATGACCAGGATCCGTGCCTTGCCTGTGCCGCGCCGATTCACGCGGCCGAGACGTTGCACCATGCGCTCCCAGGCGACGAGATCGCAGACCATGTGGTTTGCGTCGAGATCTACCCCCACCTCGCCGGCCGATGTGGCGACGAGGAAAACAGGCTTTTCACGATAGGTTCCGTCATCGCCGATCAGACCGTATCGCTGCAACTCATGAGCAGCCGACTGCCTCTCGTACACACGGCGGCCGCCGACGAATAGGATCACCTCGATCCGCTCCTCTTCCTTGCGATTGTCTCTCTTTGGCCGCTTGCGCAGGTTTTCGGCGACTCTCTCCGCATCGGTTCGGCGGTCGCAATAGACCGCTACGCTCTGTGGCCTCCCGGAAGTTTCGGATTCGGCCTGCATCAGACACCAGGCTCGATCGGACAGCACATCAGCCAGAATCGAACCTTTTTCGAGATTCTCGACTGTCAAACGCTTGTTTGCCTCCAGCCGCGATCGGACTGTCTTGTTCTTCCGATCGTCGCGATCGAGGCCAAAGGGTTCCCGCCTGGTACCGCGCCCCAGGGTGGCTGAAAGCGGAAGAACGCGGAGCGGCGGCGGTAAGCCGACACCCGCCTCTCGTCCGGAAAAAGCGGTCCGGCCGTCTCCTGCTGCACGGGTCGGGCATACGCGCTGACCCTCCTCGATTGCCTGAAGCAGACGCTCGAAAGGGCCTGCGAGATGGGCCTCGTCCAGCATCGCGAGGGTATCGCTGCCGAGCAGCCCTGCCGTGTAGGGCCGCATGCGGCGAGAAACTCCATAACCCTCGAACAGCAGACGCGAGCCAACCATGTCCACGGTGCCAACGATGATCGCCGGGGCCGTTGGATCGGCCATCCATTCCCGGTTATCTGCGTGTCGGCCTCGGAGCGTGGAGATCGGTAGATTGCGCAATCGCTCCTCGTAAAGCCCGAGGCCCCGTCGTACCGTCTCGAGTCGCACGTGCTTCGACAGAGCTTCCCGCAGATGTTCGGCAAACCCTGTAGCCTGATCGACCACCGCCCGGCGATCAACGATATAGACCAGCCTTCGAGGGAGGTCGGCACCGGACGCTCGCGCAAGCAGCCAGACCGCCATTACGGCTGTCTTGCCGAGCCCGGTGGGAATATCGATAGCCGCAGGCAACCGGCCTTTTGACAGCCAGTCGTCAAACAACCGCTGCTGCCATGGAAAGGGCCGATGTCCAGTCAGTGCCTCGAACGCGTCGGTAAAATGGACGACTGGCATCACCACCTGGGGCTCCGGCAAAGGGTACAGATCGAGACCCAAAAAGCGACTCCCAATTCGCTTCGGTGCGAAGTCAGTCTCCCAACCGGCATCGGCAAACCGGAAACCACCCTTGAGTGGACCGAAAATGACATGGGGGGGCGTTCGGACAGATCGGAAGCAAAACCAAGGATTGCTCCCGTGTTGGTCAGATGCCCTTGTCTCCTTGCCGCAGGGTCCCTCGTTTCGACTTGTTTGGTCAAGCCGATTCCAGGATCGCGCCGCCGTCCGCGTACAGAGAGCGTCGCAACCGGAACGCGGTCAGCGACAGCCGCAGCTCTTCGAAGTACACCTCTGAGGGCATCCGTCTGTCTTACGCTAGTGTCCTGCTCCTAATATATATTGATAATAGCTGAGCCTGCCCCGTCCCAGCGAGACCGGCCGGCCCGTCGTCAGGAACTACCTGGTCTCGGTCCGCTCCCTGCCCGATCGACTCCTGTCCCGCTGCCACCAGCTGGGACTGGTCTTCGCCGACCACCGCCGCAACGCCCTCTTCCAGTGCACCGATGCCCAGCGCAATCCCACCGGAGCCGAGATCGTCGGGACGCTCGTGCGCCCCGACTGCTCCCGCTACCGGGGCATGGCCCGTGGCTCGCACAATGACCGCGGCGGCTTCTGGCTGCCGGTGGACCGCTCCCGGCCCGTCGTCGCCATCCTCGTCGAGAGCGCCATCGACGACCTTTCCGCATGGCTGCTGCATCCCCGGCTCAGGACCAGCGGAACCGTCTTCGTCTCCACAGCAGGAACCACCCACCGCAGTAGTGGTCGAGGAAATTTGGACAGTCTGCTAAGGAAGATTTCGGACCAAGGAGACTGTCAATGAAGAGACGGAAGTTCACCCCGGCATTCAAGCGGAGGGTAGTGCTCGAAGCCCTTCGAGTCGACGAGACGGTACGTTCGATAGCGGCGCGCCACGGAGTCACACCGAACCAGGTGAGCAAGTGGAATGCGGAGGCACACGACGGGCTTCTGGAGGTGTTCGCCCACCACGGAAGGAATGGAACCGACCGTGAGACGGAGCGGCTGGTCGAGACGCTATACGCGCGGATCGGCGAGCTGACGGTGGAGCGGGATTTTTTTTCGCAGGGTTTGAAACGCTTGGGAGGCGCGAGAAGGTGAGGCTGATCCGCGAAGACGAGAGCATGACGCTGTCACGGAAGTGCCAACTGACGGGTGTGAGCCGCTCGTCGCTGTACTACGAACCCAAGCTGGCGGACGAGCAGCTCCTTTCGCTTCAGCTGCAGGTGGACCGTCTGTACATGGAGTTCCCCTACTACGGGACGCGCCGCGTGAGCCTGCATCTGAAGCGCGAGGGCTACGAGGTGGGCCGGGCGCTGGCGCGTAGCCTGATGGCGGTGGTGAACTGGCGGACGGTGTATCCGGGACCGCGTACGTCGAAGCCGCAGCCAGGGCACCGGATCTACCCGTATCTCCTTGGTGGCCTTGAACATATCCAGCCAGGGGAGGTGATCTGCGCGGACATCACCTACGTTCCGGTGCGAGGCGGGTATCTGTACCTGGTGGCGATCATGGACTGGGCGAGCCGGTTCGTGCTGGCGTGGGAGCTGGACAATACGCTGGAGGTGGGATTCTGCGTGAGCGCGCTCGCCGAGGCGCTGGAACGGTATGGCCCACCGCTCATCTCGAACACGGACCAGGGCAGCCAGTTCACGAGCGAGGCTTATGTCGGGGCGCTGACGGAAGCGGGTGTGCGCATCAGCATGGACGGCCGGGGCCGCTGGATCGACAACCGGTTCATCGAGCGGCTGTGGCGGTCGCTGAAGTACGAGGCGGTGTATCTGGAAGAGCTGGATGGCGGGCGCCACGCGCGCCAGGTGATTGCGTCATGGATGACCCATTACAACCACGGACGCCCGCATCTAGCGTTGGACGGACGGACGCCCGCAGAGGTGTACTTCGAAGGTCGGCGGCCGCCGCCGACCGCGTTCCGGTCGCTACGCTCCCTGCACGCGGACGGCGGCGCGATCCTGGAATCGGCTTGATCCAACCAGTCCAGACAAAGGACCCTGCGGCAAAGGGACAAGGGCATTTGATCAACACGGGAGCAATCCTTAGTTATGCTCCCAATCTGTCCAAACGACCCCGACCACCTCAGGAACCTCGCAGCAGACTGCGTGCAAGTGGTCGCAGCGCTTCGCCAAGGAGGGGCTCGATGGCCTGGTGGATCGCAAGGGCCGGGGCGTCAAGCCGAGCATTCCCCAGGAAGTGGTCGAGCTGGCGGGCCAGCGTGCTCCAGGCATCAAGCGACGCAGCACCCGGATCACGGCGGCCCAGGTCGGCATTTCAGCCTCCAGCGTCAGAATAATCTGGCGGGCACACGGCCTCAAGCCCCACCTCAAGCGCAAATTCAAGCTCTCCAACGATCCCGAGTTCGAGGAGAAGTTCCGGGATGTCGTGGGCCTGTACCTGGATCCGCCGGAGAAATCCGTGGTGTACTGCTCCGACGAGCAGTCGCAGATCCAGGCGCTGCAACGCACCCAGCCGGGACTGCCGCTGGGCATGGGGCACATCCGCACCCAGACGCACGACTAGTACCGGCACGGAACGATCACGCTCCTTGCGGCGATGAACTACCTGGACGGCAAGCAGATTCAGTGTCTGGAAAGCAGGCACACGCACGTAGAGTGGCTGCGCTTCCTCAAGCAGATCGACCGCGAAACCCCCGACGGGCTGGCCATCCACATCATCGCCGACAACTACGCTACGCACAAGCACGCCAAGGTCAGGGCCTGGATGGCCAAGCATCCGAGGATCACGATGCACTTCACTCCGACATCGAGCTCCTGGCTCAACATGGTCGAGCGGTTCTTTGCCGAGCTGACCACTGCGGTCCGAGACTAGAGCTACACCAGCTTCTCTCAACTGAAGAGCGCGATCCAGCGGCACCTGGCAGAGCACAACGCCGATCCCAAGCCCTTCAGGCGGGTTGCCAAGGGCGAAGACATCCTGGCGAAGATCAAGCGTGCCAGGGCACGGCTCGCAGAGTACCAGGCCACAAGCGTTCAACCAACTTAAACAGTAATCAGGACACTAGAGTTGACAAGACCTTAGGTTTTCCCTAGAGTGGCCTCCGTTATGTGCTTAGTGGACACAGTCATGCTGGCAACGAATGATGGTGAGACACCTGCCCACCCTGTATTCTGTGAGCTATGAGTGAGGAAGACGACATGAGCACGAGGAGGGAGGATGCTGCCTTGCCGACCCTGGCGTCGAAGAAGACCGGAGTCAGGGCGGCCAGATCCAATCCGTATCGTGCCAGGCTCCTCGATCTCGAAGGGGAGAACGCTCGTCTCAGGAAGCAGCTGGAAGCGGCGAATGAGAAGCTGGACGTCGCTCAGGTGATCATGAACGCGCAGGGAAAAGTCTCCAGGCTGTTGGGATTGGTCCCCAGCAACGGGAAGAGCGCATGAAGGAAACCGCCTCGCTCGCAGCCAGGATCGGCGTTGCGCAAACCTGCCGGGCCATGGGGGTCTCCAAGGCAAGCTTCTACCGTCGCCGCAAGCCCTCGAACGGGCCCCATCAGCCGATCAGAAAGCATGCCCGTGCCCTGGATCACGGCGAACGCCGAGAGGTCCTCGAGACGCTCGCCTCCGAGCGCTTCGTCGATCGTTCCCCCGGCGAGATCGTCGCCACCCTGCTAGTGTCCTGCTTCTGATATGTATTGGAAAAAGAGAGCGATCAGAATGCCAGGCCACAAGTGTTTAGCCAGCTTGGGCCGTAATCAGGACACTAGAGCCGCATCAAGAACAAATCTCAGCCCCCCAGAGCAACTCATTGAAGCGTCGACACAGTTAGGCTCGAACGTTCGGTGCGTACGATCTTCCGGGCCGACCACGGCCTGGCCTCTTTGAGCAGCCGTCTCTGCCAATTGCAGCACAGCCTACCAGCTTCGGATCCTCGAAGAGGCCGGGGAACTGCTTCGCCATGAGGGCTGCAATCCAAGCAATCGGCATATCTGTTTGTGAAGTTCTCCCTGGCTGGAATAGCGCCATCCTTCCTTCGCTTCCCGAACGGGCTGGATCGGAAATGTCTATGCCGCTGGACCGCCTCTCCCCGGATCGGTGAAGATGCGGGAAGGCTTCAGTAAAGATGCGGCGGTCCTCGATTCGGTGGATCGTCGTCTGTGCCTTGAGCGGAGGCTGCCCCCGAACCGGGCCTGCCTGGCAGCGATCTCGGGGGGGCTCGACTCGATGGTCCTGCTCGACCTCCTGGTCCGCCTGGCCCCGAAGCACGGATGCAAGGTTGTTGTGGCCCACGCCAACCACCAGCTGAGGGGCGCCCAGAGCGACCAGGATCAGCGGCTGGTAGAGCAGACCGCTGCCAGGGCCGGACTTGAGTGCACGGCCGCCCGTCTGGACCTCGGGAATGGAGGCCGCGGCGGGTCGCTGGAGATGGCGGCGCGCCGGGCCCGGCACCGCTTCCTGGCGGAGGCGGCCCGGCAGCGCGGCATCGGTCATGTGCTCCTGGCGCACCACGCCGACGACCAGGTCGAGCTCTTCCTCCTGCGGCTCCTCCGGGGAGCGGGCTCCGACGGCCTGGGAGGCATGCGCTTCTCGTCTCCCTCCCCCTTCGGGAGCGATATCCAGCTCCTGCGCCCCCTGCTCGACCAGAACCGAGAGACGCTGCGGAGCTACGCACTCGACCGTGGGCTGGCCTGGCGGGAAGACGCCTCCAACCGGGATCCCGGCCTGGGCCTGCGCAACCGGATCCGCAACCAGTGGCTGCCCCGCATGACGCAGCCGGGGATGCGCAGCGCCATTCTCAGAACCATGGAGATTCTGAGGGAGGAGCACTGCCTGGTGGACCAGCAGGCACGGGAGCGGCTCCAGCAGGGATGCTCCTTCTCTTCGGCGCCCGTGGCCCTGCAGCGTGCGATGCTGCACCAGCAGCTCGTAGGCCTCGGGGTGGAGCCCGTCTTCCAGCTGGTGGAAAGGCTCCGCCAGGCCGCGCCGGGGACTCGGATATCGGCCAGCGGCGATCGCTCCCTGATCCTCGATGCTCGGGGAAGGTTGCGCGAGGAGCCGATGCCGGAACCTCAGTTCGACCAGGCGGAAATCGATGCCCGGGTGCCGGGAGAGCTCTCCTTCGCCGGCATGCGGATCTCCCTGTCGACCGAGCCCTGGGACGGCTCCCCGCCGCCCCGCCGCCCACGGGAGGGGACCGGCGGCGGCGGAGCTGCTTTTTCCCGAGCTCCGGGAGAGGAGCTCCTCGACGCCCGGATCCTGGGAACGGAAGTGCGCTTCCGCCACTGGCGCCCCGGCGATCGGGTGCAGCCCCTTGGCATGTCGGGACGCGTCAAGCTGCAGGACGCTTTCGTCAACGCGAGGATCCCGCCTCCGATACGCCGCCGGCTGATCGTGGGAGAGCGTCCCTGCGGCGGAATCTTCTGGGTGGAGGCGCTCTGCATCGCCCACCCCGTCCGGATCACTCCGGAGACCCGGGAGGCGGTGCGCCTGCGCTGGAAGCCTCTCTGAAGGAGTCCCGGCAGCGCCCCTGGAGCGCGCCCGGACAGGAGGCCGGTCCGCGGTCCTCCTGCCTTGCCCTCATCAGCGCCGTTCCGCGGGACGCCTGTCCGAGGGTTGCTTTTTCCGCCCGGCCCGCCCGGATCCGGGGCCTGTCGGCCCTGGAAGCGCTGCCGCCGCGGGCCCGAGGCGAAGCGGGCCCGCGGCGGTCCCGCTTTTGCCTTTGCATTTCCTGCCCTGCCGCCAATACTCCCCCGGACTGCACGCGGCCATCGGGGGCCGGAATCGGGCAACGGCGGGCATGCGCTTCCGGGAGGCAAAGGAGTCGAATAGCAAGGGAGGCATCGGCCTGAGGCAGGGCATCCACGTGATGCACCTCTTCCACCACGTGGACCGCTGCGTGTGGGAGGACTCGATGGACCTCCTGGGCCCGGCGATCGAGGCGGCCCGGGGACACATCGCCGAGCATTCCTCCCCAAGCCATCCCCGGATCGTCCCCTTCGCCAACGTGGGGGGGAAGGCCGATCTGGCCTTCATGATCTACTGCGAGGACCTGGCCGGGCTGGGCCGCATGCACCGCATGCTGGAGGCCTGCTTCCCTCCCGAGCTGCTCCAGACCACCTTCAGCTTCCTGAGCGTCACCGAGCTTCCCGAGTACGTGACCACCGAGGAGGATCTCAAGCGGATGGTGCTCGTCCAGGACAAGCTGGCCGAGGGGAGCTCCGGCTACCAGGCCCGGATCGAGGAGCGGCGCGGCAAGCAGGAAGAGTACCGGAGGTACAGGCTCTATCCGGAGCTGCCGGACTGGGAGATCATGGGCTTCTATCCGATGAACAAGCGCCGGAGCGGGGAGGACAACTGGTACTCCCTGGGCTTCGACGAGCGGAAGCGCCTGATGCAGGGGCACGCACGGGTGGGGCGGCGCTACGCGGGCCGGATCTCGCAGCTGATCACCGGCTCCACCGGCCTGGACGACTGGGAGTGGGGCGTCACCCTGATGGCCCGCCAGGCCGACGACCTCAAGGAGATCGTCCACGAGATGCGCTTCGACGAGGTCAGCGCCCGCTACGGCGAGTTCGGCCCCTTCTACGTCAACCTGAGAATGGATCTGGAGGACGCCCTGGAGCACCTCGGGCTGCCGATGCCATGAAAATCGGCCCGGAGCTTGACGCCCTCCGAGGCGGCAGGATAGCTTGCCCTCCCTGCGTCCAAGTCCGGTCCTGGTCCCGCCCTCCTGCCCCCCGGGAGAGGGCGGCCTTCCCTTGACGTTATCGTCGTAGACGACAGGAGAGCACGCTATGGCCAGTGGTAAGGTGAAATGGTTCGATAACAAGAAGGGCTTCGGTTTCATCATCAGCAGCGAGTCCGAGCCGGATGTATTCGTCCACCACACGGCCATCAGCGGCAACGGCTTCAAGACCCTCAACGAGGGGGAAATCGTCAGCTTCGAGATCATCCAGAGCGAGAAGGGGCTCAAGGCCCAGAACGTCCAGCGGGGATACAGCCCCTAGACCCCCCTCGGAGGGGATGGAGGGCTCGGTCTACGTCCATGTCCCCTTCTGCGCCAGCCGCTGCTCCTACTGCGCCTTCCACACCGAGGTCTCGGGGCGCCAGCGGATAGACCGCTACGTCGAGGCTCTCCTCTCGGAGATCCGATCCCACTCCAGCTGCTCCCCCCGCACCCTCTTCTTCGGCGGAGGCACCCCCTCCCTGCTCTCCGCCTCCCACTGGGAGCGCATCCTGGAGGCCATGAAGGACGCGGGCTGGACCGGCGCCAGGGAGTTCACCGTGGAGTGCAGCCCCTCCACCCTCACCCCCGAGAAGGCCCGGATCCTGCGCCAGGGAGGGGTCGACCGGATCTCGATGGGGGTGCAGACCCTGGTCCCCCGGCTGCTCGACCGGCTGGGGAGGATCCACTCCCGCAAGCGGGTGTTCGGCTCCTGGGACCTGCTGCGCGCCGAGGGATTCGGAAACGTCAGTCTCGACCTGATGTTCGCCCTGCCGGGACAGGACATGGAGGACTGGCGGTCGACCCTCGACGAGGTCCTGGGCCTCGGGCCCGAGCACCTCTCCTGCTACGAGGTGATCTACGAGGAGGACACCCCGCTCTTCCGGGAGCGCCGGCAGGGGAGGATCCCCGAGAACGAGGATCTGGCCCAGGAGATGTACGAGTACCTGCTCCGGAGGATGGCCGGGAGCGGTTACGAGCAGTACGAGGTGGCCAGCTTCGCCCGGGGCGGGACGGCCGGGTCCCTGCCCAGGCACACCTGCCGCCACAACGTCAACTACTGGACCGGAGGGGAGTACCTGGGGCTGGGCCCCGGGGCCTCGGGTCACCTCCACGGCTGGCGCTACAGGAACTGGCCCGACACCGGCGCCTGGTGCCGCGCCGTGGAGCACGGCTACCCTCCCCGCGATCCGGGCGAGCGGCTGCCGCCCCTGGCCAAGGCCTCGGAGACGGCCGCCTTCTGGATCCGGATGAACCGGGGCATCGACCTGGAGGAATTCGGCTCCCGCACCGGCTTCCGCTTCGAGACCGTCTGGATGGAGGACGTCGAGGACCTGTCCCGCAGGGGCTGGGCCCTGCTCGACCAGGGCCGGTTCCGCCTCACCGGCGAGGGCATGCGCTTCGCCGACGCCGCCGGAGCGCAGCTGCTGCGCTCCGGCGCCCCCGGGCCCCTGTAACCTTGGGCGGACGCTCTCCGTCTCTATCCCCCGTCCGCGACATGCCGGCCGCAGCCGGGGAAGTTCCCCGGAAACGGAGGCAGCAAACCGCCTGCACGGGTCCGAGTACCGCCGAAGGCCAAGAACGACACAAAGCATGAGAATCCTTGTCCACCACGGAATCGCGGCCCTGGCCGCCTGCGTTCTCCTGGCTTCCGCCTCTGCCCAGGCGCAGCGGGGTCCCCAGGGGCAGCGCGGCGGCGGAGATCGCGGCGAAGCCTTCCGCGCCCAGTTCATGGAGCGCTACCTCTCCATGATCCAGGAGACCCTGGATTCCTCGGACGAGGAATGGGAGGTGCTCAAGCCCATGGTCCAGAGCGTCGTCGAAATGCAGAGGTCGCAGATGAGGACTATCGCCAGCCGCTTCGGAGGATTCGGCCGCGGAGGCGGCGATCGGGGCGGCGATCGGGGCGGAGACAGGGGCGGACCTCGCGGAGGCGACCGCGGGGGCGACCGGGGCGGAGAGGGCAGCGAGGAGCTGGCGGCTCTGCGGGAAGCCATCGAGTCGGGGAATTCCGCATCCATCAAGACGGCCCTGGCCAGCCTGCGGGAGAGCCGCGAAGCCGGCCAGAAGGCCCTGCAGGAGGCCCGGGAGAAGCTGCGGCAGGTCCTGACCCTCAAGCAGGAGGCCAACCTGATCGTGATGGGCATCCTGGACTGATCCCCCTACCGTTCCTCCGGCCTCCGGCCCTGCATTGGGGCCGGAGGCCCCTTCGCCTCCTGAAGCGGCCTCCCCGGGACGCGGGGAGCTGAAATGAACCAGATGCTCGAGAACATGGTCGCCAGCGGGCGCCTCTCCCCGCCGGACGCCGAGTCCCTGGGAAGCCTGTCGACTAACGGCAGCGCCCACCTGGTGGAGAGCGAGGCCTCGATCCTGGAGTGGCTCTCGGGAGAGTACGGGATCGCCTTCACCCGGCTGGAGGGGATCCGGCCCGAGAGGGAGCTGCTCGCCCTCTTTCCGGCGCGGGTGCTGCTCAAGGAGGAGCTCCTCCCCCTGCGCCGCGGCTCCGACGGGGCGGTGGAGGTGGCCACCAGCCGCCTGTTCTCCACCCGCGGGCTCGACACCCTCAAGCTGATGACCGGGCTGAGGCTGGTCCCGGTGCTGGCCCCCTCGGAGATCATCCGCAAGGAGATCAAGCGGCACCTGGGCGTGGGCGCCGACACCATCGACACGCTCAAGGACGACGAGTCCTTCACCGTCCTGGAGGAGGCCTCCGGCGAGGACGCCGATCTCGACGGGGCGGCCAGCGAGGCCTCGATCATCCGCTTCGTCAACCAGGTGCTCGTCGACGCCATCGGGCTGCGCACCACCGACATCCACATCGAGCCCTTCGAGAACGAGCTCCGGATCCGCTACCGCATCGACGGCGTGCTCCAGGAGGCGCCGGTGCCGGCCGAGATCAAGCGCTTCCAGCCGGCCATCGTGTCGCGGGTCAAGATCCTCAGCCACCTGAACATCGCCGAGAAGCGGGTGCCCCAGGACGGGCGGATCAAGATCCGGGTCTCGGACGCCGACGTCGACGTCCGCGTCTCGATCATCCCCATGATCCACGGAGAGGCGGTGGTGCTGAGGCTGCTGCGCCAGGACGGGAAGATCCTGGGCCTCTCCGAGCTGGGCATGGCCGAGCGGGAGCGGAGCCTCTTCGAGCGGATGCTGGGCCGGCCGCACGGCATCGTCCTGGTCACCGGCCCCACCGGCAGCGGCAAGACCACCTCGCTGTACGCCGCGCTCGGCCAGATCAACGACGCCGTCCGCAAGATCGTCACCATCGAGGATCCGGTCGAGTACCAGATCCGGGGCATCAACCAGATCCAGGTCTCGGAGAAGGCGGGGCTCACCTTCGCCCGGGGGCTGCGGTCGATCCTGCGCCACGACCCGGACGTGCTGCTCATCGGCGAGATCCGGGACCAGGAGACGGCCCGGATCGCGGTTCAGGCCTCGCTGACCGGGCACCTGGTCTTCTCCACCCTCCACACCAACGACGCTCCCGGCGCCATCTCGCGCCTGATCGACATGGGGGTGGAGCCCTACCTGGTGGCCTCCTCGGTGGAGGCGGTGATGGCCCAGAGGCTGGTCCGGGTGCTGTGCCGGGCCTGCCGCAGGCCCGACGACTCGGCCCGCATCCGGGTCCTGCGCCGGGAGATCGGCCTGGAGGAGGAGGCGACGGTCTACCGGGCCGAGGGCTGCGAGCAGTGCCGGCACACCGGCTACCACGGACGCCGCGCCATCTTCGAGATGATGGACATGACCCCCGGGATCCGGGAGATGACCCTGCGCCACAGCTCCAGCGCCCAGATCCGGCAGCAGGCCCTCGAGGACGGGATGGGCACCCTGAGCCGCGACGGCTGGCGCCTGGTCCGGGCGGGCGTCACCACCCCCGACGAGGTGCTGCGGGTGAGCAAGGACGAGACCGCGGCCGCCGCCGCCTGAACCCCGGCTCCAGGATGGCTTCGTTCGGCTACAAGGCGGTCCGCCCCGACGGCACCCTCGCCGAGGGGCTGCTGGAGGCCGGGGGGCGCTCCGAGGCGCTCCAGCAGATCCGGGATCTCGGCCTGAAGGCGATCCGGGTCGACGAGACGGGGACCCGTGCCGCCGCCGCTTCCTCCTCCTGGTCCTGGCGGACGTCCCGGGTGACCTTCGGCCAGCTGGAGACCTTCACCCGCCTGCTCTCCAGCCTGCTCTCGGCGGGGGTGCCCCTGAGCCGGGCGCTGGTCATCCTCCGCCGGGAGGCCTCCAGCCCCGCCGCGGCCGAGCAGTGGGGGAAGGTCCACGACCTGGTGGTCGACGGGCTCTCGCTGGCCGACGCCATGGCCCGCTTCCCGCGCACCTTCCCCCGGGTCTACGTGGCCATGGTGCAGGCCGGGGAGACCGGAGGCTTCCTGGACGCGGTGCTCACCCAGATCGCCGACTTCCAGGCCCGCGACAAGGATCTGCGGGCCAAGGTGTTCTCGGCCACCATCTACCCCCTGGTGCTGGGGGCGCTGGCCATCGCGGTGCTGGTGTTCCTGCTGGTGTTCTTCATCCCCCGCTTCACCACCATCTTCGAGGGCTTCGGCGGCCAGCTGCCGCTGCTCACCCGGCTGATCGTGGGGACCAGCGACTTCTTCCAGGAATACGGGATCCTGCTGGCTGCGGCCGCCGCCGGAGGGATTCTCTACGCCCGCAGCTGGCTGCGCTCGGAGCGGGGGCGGCTGCTGGGGGACCGGTGGCTGCTGCGCCTTCCGGTGGCCGGCCCCCTGCAGGCCCGCTTCGCCATGTCCCGCTTCTGCCGCATGCTGGGCACCCTGATCCGCTCGGGAGTGCCGCTGGTCGAGGGGCTCCAGGTGGCCCGCCGCTCGATCGGCAACCAGGTGCTGGTCGAGGCGGCGGCCTCCAGCGTGGAGCGGGTCAAGAAGGGCGACCGGCTGGCCAACAGCCTCCGCGACTGCCGCTCCCTCTTCCCCGGCTCGGTGATCGAGATGGTCTCGGTGGCCGAGGAGAGCGGCGGCCTGGACAACGAGCTCATCCGCCTCTCCGACGTGACCGAGCGGGAGCTGGACCAGGAGCTGAAGACCGCGGTGGCGCTGATGGAGCCGCTGATGCTGTTCCTCATCGCCGCCCTGATCGGAACCATCTTCGTGGGCATGGTGCTTCCCATCTTCACCATCCAGGACTACATCAACTAGAGAGCATGAGAATCGGCAAGGAAGGGAACCGGAGGGCCCGCCAGGCCCGGGGCTTCACCCTGGTGGAGATGCTGCTGGTCCTGGTGATCCTCGCGGCCCTGGCCGCGGTGGTGGTCCCCAAGTTCGCCGGCCGCTCCAAGCAGGCCCGGGTGACGGCCGCCCAGTCGGAGATCGCGGCCCTGGAGACGGCGCTGGACTCCTTCGAGGTGGACAACGGCTTCTACCCGGCGGGGGGCCCCAGCGGGCTGGAGGCGCTGGTCGCCCAGCCCAGCGGCTCGCCCGACTGGAGGGGGCCCTACATCAAGAAGGGGGTCCCGCTGGATCCCTGGGACAACCCCTACATCTACGTCTATCCGGGCAAGAACAACCAGGGGAGCTACGACCTGAGCTCGCCCGGGCCCGACGGGCAGGCGGGCAATGAGGACGACATCGTCAACTGGAGCCAGGGGGGCTGAAGCGGGCTTCACCCTGCTGGAGCTGATCCTGGTGATGGCGGTGCTGGCCGCGGCGCTGGGGGTGGCCGCGCCCTCCCTCTCGAACTTCTTCGCCGGAAGGACCCTCGGGGAGGAGACCCGGCGGCTGATGGCCCTGACCCGCCACGGCGCCGCCCAGGCCGTCAGCGAGGGGATCCCCATGACCCTGTGGCTCGCCGAGGAGGAGGGGGAGTACGGGCTGCGCCCCGCCTTCGCCTGGCCCACCAACCGGGCCAACCACATCCGCTACCGGCTCCGCAGCGGCATCTCGCTGGAGACCGAGCCCCTGCCCTCCCACGCCGGACTCTTCCTGCCCAATGCGGCCCCCGAGATCCGCTTCCTTCCCGACGGCTCGGTCGGGCTGGGCAGCATCGGAGCGGTGGTCCTGAGCGACGGGCGGGAAGGCCGCACGCGCATCGCCCTCTCCCCCTGGAGGCTCAGGTACCAGGTGGAGGATCCCGACAGCCATGAGAGCCAGGAGTCCTGGTAGCAGGGCGCGCCGGAGGGGCTTCACCTTCGCCGAAGTGCTGGCCGCGATGCTCTTCATGGCCATCGTGCTCCCGGCGGCGATGCACGGCATCGCGCTGGCGGGCCGGGCCTCGGCGGTGGCCCAGCGCACCGACGAGGCGGGCCGCCTGGCCGACAACCTGCTCAACGAGATCCAGATCGACGATCTGTGGGTCGACCACCCCGCCTCCGGGACCTTCCTGGAGCCCGGGATGGAGTCCTACCGCTGGGAGCTGGATCGCCGCCTGTGGGACCACGACGACACGGTGGAGCCCCTGACGGAGGTCACCGTGCGGGTGCACTTCACGGTCCAGGGCCGGGAGCGCTCCGTCGCCCTGTCCACCCTGCTGGAGGAGCCCGAGTCATGAGCCGCGGCTCCCGCCACCGCTCCGGCTTCACCCTGCTGGAGCTGCTCCTGGCCACCCTGGCCCTCTCGGTGGTGCTGGCGGCCCTCAACTCGGCGTTCTACGCGGCGCTGCGCCTGAGGGAGTCGGAGGCCCGCCGGAGCGATCGGGAGCGCCCCCGCCAGCAGGCGCTTGAGCTGCTGCGCCGCGATCTGGCCGGGACCATCTTCAGCGAGCGCCTCTCCAGCCGCTTCCTCTGCGAGCCGGAGCCCGGCATGGGCGCCGCGCCCTCCTCCCGGATCCTGTTCCAGACCCGCACCGGAACGCTGGAGCGGTCCGAGGCCTGGTCCGACATCCTCCAGGTGGAGTACTACCTGGCGCCCCCCGAGGATCCCGGCGCCCCGGGCATGGATCTGGTCCGGGCCACCCTGCGCGACGTCTACAGCGAGGTTCCGCCCCTGCCCGAGGAGGAGCGGCTGGCCCCGGGACTGGCGGGACTGGGCTTCGAGTTCCACGACGGCCAGCTGTGGACCGGGACCTGGGATTCGGAACTGCAGCAGGAGAGGGCCATCCCGCGCTGGGTCCGGATCCGCATGGAGTTCCTCCCCCTGCCCGGCGAGCCCGAGGACCGGCCCCGCATCCTCACCCGGCTGGTCCCCCTGCGGATCGATCCCCTGGCGGAGGGGGCCGGGGAGCAGGAAGAGGAGGAAGCCCGGGAAGGCGAGGAGGGATCCCCCGGCGGGGGAGGCGGCGGCGGGCCCGGAGGAGGAGGGAACCGGTGAGACCCCGGTCCCCTCGGCAGCGGCAAGGATCGATCCTGATCCTGGTGCTGTGGATCACCCTCGGCCTGATCGCCGTGGCCCTGCTCTACGGGCACGCCTCGGTGCTCGAGCTGCGGGCCGCCGAGGCGCGCACCGCCGCATGGCAGGCGGAGCAGGCCATCGACGCAGGACTTCGCTACGCCATCCGCCTGATCAAGGATCAGGAGCACCAGGGAGCCCTCCCCGTGCTCGAGGAGCGCCAGTCGGGACCGGTGGAGCTGGGGGACTCCACCTTCTGGTTCCTGGGACGCGCCTCGATCCCGGCCTACACCGACCGTCCCGCCTTCGGGCTGCAGGACGAGCTGGCGCGCCTGAACATCAACACCGCCACCCTGGAGATGCTGGAGGCGCTCCCCGGCATGACCCCCCAGCTGGCCGCGGCGATCGTCGACTGGCGCGACGAGGACGACGAGCCGGAGGAGAACGGGGCCGAGTCCCGGACCTACCTGCAGAGGGATCCGCCCTATCCGGCCAAGAACGCCCCCTTCGACTCGATCGAGGAGCTGCGGCTGCTGGAGGGGGCCGACCCCTACCTGCTGGATGGCGAGGACTACAACCGCAACGGGCTGCTCGATCCCAACGAGGACGACGGGGACCTCTCCTGGCCTCCCGACGACGGCGACGGCGAGCTCAGGCCGGGAATCCTGGAGCACGTGACCGTCCACGCCGCCCCGGCCGACGACGACAGGATCGACATCAACGGCGAGGACGGGGAGCTGGAGGAGCTCCTGAAGGAAACCTTCGGAGAGGAACGCGCCTCGGACTTCGACATTCCGGACAGCGACGACGTCGGCGTGAGCCCCTTGGTATTCTTTATTATGCGGAACTACATCTTCTCGGGGGACATGACTCCCGAGGAATTCGCCCAGATCGAGAACCGCCTGAAGGCCGGTCCCGGTGAGGACGGGGACTCGGTCTCCCCAGTCAACCTCAACACCGCCTCCGAAGAGGTGCTGGCCTGCCTGCCCTGGTTCGGCCCGGAGGGGGCCGCGGTCCTGGTGACCCATAGAGAAAGCAAGCCGCCCGGCTCCCCCTCCCTGGCCTGGCTCCTCGACCTTGATGGCGAGGAGGGCTTGGCGATGGAACAGGAAAACCTGGAGCTGGAGGGGCCGGAGGAGGAGGACCTCCGGTACATGGCGGGATCCACCACGCTCTACCGCATCGACATCGCGGCCACCGGCCGGCACGGCAGGGGCTACCGCCGGGTCCGCTTCGTGGTCGAAACCTCGGGGGACGAGCCCCGGATCCTCTCACGCGCCGCCCTGCCCCGGGCCGGCTGGGCCCTGGGAACGGGCCCACGGGCGGAGCTGTCCGAACGCGTAGCCAGCGGGAGGAGCGCATGGTGAACCCCTTCGGACCCAGGCCCGTGCGCTCCCTCCTCGGGCTCTCGCTGCACGGTCCCAGCCTCCACGCGCTGGCGGCGGCCCGCAGCAACGGCGGCGTCAAGTGGCTGCATTCCGCCTCGGCCACCCTCTCGCAGGATCCCCTCCAGGGGGATCCCGAAGAAGGGGGACGGGAGATCCGCCGGTTCCTGGACCGGGAGGAGATCCGGGAGCGGCGGTGCCTGCTCTCCTTTCCGCCCCGACTGGCCATGAGCCTGCCCCTGGAGGTCCCCGACCTCTCGGGGGAGGATCTCGACAGCTTTCTGGAGATCCAGGCCGAAAGCGAGCTGCCCTACCCCGCCGGAAGCCTCTGCCTGGCCTGGGAGCCCTGGACCGGCGCCGGAGGGGCCCGCCGGGGAGCCCTCTTCGCCCTGCCCGTGGACCTGCGCCGGAGGATAGAGGAGCTGCTCCGCCACGCCGGCCTGATCCCGGCCAGCCTGGTCCCGGGGCTGGCTCCCCCCTCCCTCCCGGAGGGGACCGAGCTGGTCCTGCAGCTGCGGCCAGGGAGGGCCGACTGCCAGGTGGTTGGCGAGGGGGGCCACGCCCTGTTCCGCTCCCTGGAGGACACCGGCGGCCTGGCCCGGGAGATCCGCATCACCCTGGGCCAGCTCTCCCCGGAGCTGCGCGGCAGGCTCTCCCGGGCCACGGTGCACCACAGCCCGGACCTGGACCCGGAGGCGCTGGACCGTCTGGAGGAGGGGCTGCGGGGCATGGGCCTGGCCGCGGAGCGGATCCCCGGGGAGCATCCCGCCCTGAAGGCCTCGCTCTCCGGATTCCTCCAGCGGCAGGAATCCCCCCTGGAGTTCCTTCCCCCCCGGAGGAGCCCCCTGGAGTGGCTTCTCGAGAAGACCCGCTCGCGCCGCAACGCCTGGGTGGGGGGCGGCGTCGCCGCGGCGGCCTCGCTCGCCCTGCTGGCCTTCCTGATCCAGGGCTGGCGGCTGGGGTCGCTGGAGCGGCGGTGGAACGCCATGGAGGAGAAGGTGGCGGAGCTGGAGACCCGCCAGGACCGGATCCGCCAGTTCCGCCCCTGGAACAGCGACCGCCCGCGCAGCCTGGAGATCCTCGATCTGCTCTCCTCGGAGTTCCCCCGCCAGGGGAGCCTCTGGGCCCGATCCCTCGAGATCGAGGCGGACGCCCGGGTGGAGAGCGAAGCCAGCGCCCGCGACTGGGACACCTTCCTGGACCTGGGGGACCGTCTGCGGAAGCGGCCCGAGATCGGAAACTTCAGCCCCGGAGGCAGGATCCGCGAGGCCGAAGGGAGCACGACCGAGGCCGCATTCGGTTTCGACTGGATCCCCTCCCCCCGGCCATGAACCCCGTCCGGAGAAAGCGCCTCCTGGCCGTCATGGCCGTCGCCACGGTCGGCGTCCTCCTGGCCGACCAGGCGATCCTCGGCCCCCTTGCCGGCCTGTGGTCGGCGCGCTCGGAGCGGATCGCCCAGCTGCGCCTGAAGGTGGAGGCCGGAGAGGCTCTCCTGGAGCGGGAGGAGCGGATCGGCGAGGGCTGGCACGCGATCCAGGAGCGCTCGCTGCCCTCAGACGCCTCCGAGGCCGAGGGGCTGGTGCTCAGGGCCGCCAGCCGCTGGCGATCCCGCAGCGGGATCGACTTCTCCCTCTCCTCCTCCCAGTGGCGGCAGGGGGACGACATCCACCGCATCTACGAATGCACCGCCGACGCCCAGGGCGGCCCCGAGAGCCTGCTGCGCCTGCTCCACCTGCTCCACACCGATCCCCTCCCCTTCCGCGCCGAGAGGATCGACCTGGAATCGCTCGGCGACCGTGGCGACCGCCTAAGGCTGAACCTCCGCTTCAGCGCCCTGCAGCTGCTCGGGGAGGAGAGGCCGCCCCACCGGACCACACCCGCGCAGATCGCCTCGCCCGACGAGGTGCGGGATACCTTCGCGGCGATCTACGAGAACAACATCTTCGACTCCCAGCGCGGGGAGCCCGCCCGCCCCGAACCCGAACCCGAGCCGGAGCCGGAACCCGAGCCGGAGCCGCCTCCCCCCAGGGATCCGGACTGGTTCACCCTGGTGGGCACTCTGCTGGACGATGAGACCCTCCTGGCCTTCTTCAAGGGATCGGACCGGTCCCTGGGAGGCGTGCTCCGGCCCGGAGATCGGATCGGCGGCTACACCCTCTCGGAGATCGCCCTGGAGCAGGTGACCCTGGCGCGCGAGGAGGAGTTCCTGGTCCTGAAGGTGGGAGACGGGATGTCGCGCCGGGAGGAGGAGGACTGGTCTCCGGGCCGACGCGCTTCCTTTTCCCGGGCGTCCCGTCCGGGCGGGGGCGTAGTACGGGAGGAAGCCTCCGGTTCCGGCCAGCCCGATCCGAACCGGAGGTTGCTGGATCCAGCAAATGAACGCATCGGAGAGAAGGGCAGGGGGATGGAAAGGATGGAGCGGCAGCAGAGGTTGCTGGATCTAGCAAATGAACGCATGGAAAATACGTCGAGCCTGCTGGAGGGTGCGTCGAGCCTGCTGGAGGGCTTCCTTTCAGATGAGGAACTCGATGAGCTCTCCAGCCAGTCCGACTTGATCCTGAGAATGATGGAGCGTAGAAGACAGGAAGAGGAATGATCGATGAATACTGCCGCTAGCCTAGGCCCGTTGCGGCGCCACCTGGCGCTCTGCCTGTGCCTTATCTCCCCCCTCTCCGCCCAGCAGGCGGAGGACTCCCTGACCTTCAACTTCCGGGGCGCGCCGATCGAGACGGTCCTGGACTACCTGAGCGAGGCGGCCGGCTTCATCATCGTGCTGGAGGCCGAGGTGGAGGGCGAGATCACCGCCTGGAGCCAGAAGCCCATCTCCAGCGACGACGCGGTGGCCCTGCTGGACACCGTCCTGGCCGACAAGGGCTACGCCGCGGTGCGCAGCGGCCGCATCCTCAAGATCGTGGACCAGGACGAAGCCCACAAGCACAGCCTGCCGGTGCGCAAGGGCGCCGATCCCGCCCTGATCCCCAGCGACGACCAGATGGTCACCCAGATCATCCCGGTGCGCTACGCCGACGCGGTCGAGCTGATCGAGAGCCTCGAGCCCCTGCTGCCCGACGAGGCGACCCTGACCGCCGACCAGAGCAGCAACGCCATCGTGATCACCGACCGGCAGGCCAGCATCAACCGCTTCGCCCGGATCGTCATGGCGCTGGACACCTCCATTTCCGGGATCTCCACCGTGAAGGTCTACGCCCTGCAGTACGCCGAGGCCGGCGAGCTGGAGGACGTGATCGAGGACATCTTCGAGCAGCCCAGGACCAGCGATCGGGGACGCTCCTCCCGCGGCGGCTTCCCCTTCGGATTCTCCAGGGGGGGCGACAGGGGAGGCGGCGAGGAGCGCCAGGATGGCGAGAGCCAGGCCCGCCAGGCGGCCCTCCATGTCGAGGCCGAGGCCGACGAGCGGACCAACTCCCTGGTGGTGACCGCCCCCGAGGAGTACATCCCCATCATCGACCAGGTGATCGAGGAGATCGACCGCAACGTCGACGACATCACCGAGATCCAGGTCTTCGCCCTGGAGCACGCCGACGCCCAGGAGACCGCCCAGCTGATCACCAGCCTCTTCGACGACCAGGCCGAGCAGGCCAGCGTCGGCAACCGCTTCGGGGGCCGCTTCGGCCCCGGCTTCCTCTTTGGCCGGGGAGGCCCCACTGGCGGCGGGGACGGACAGCGGGGAGGCGGCCAGCAGGGCCAGGGCAGCCAGAACAGCCGGCTGCAGCAGCAGGAGCGGGTGGTGGCGGTGGCCGATCCCCGGACCAACGCGGTGATCGTGATCGCGGCCAGCACCCTGATGCCCCAGATCGGGCAGATGGTGGGCCGTCTCGACTCGGACTCCTCCCGCAGGCAGAAGGTGTACGTCTACTCCCTGGAGCATGCCGACGTGGACAACGTGGCGGAGATCCTGCGGGGGATGTTCGAGGACCGGCTCAGCGGCGCCTCCCGGGCCGCCACCCGCGGCAACAACCAGCAGAACAACCCCCTCAACAACCGCACCATCAACCCCCAGACCATCGGCGGCCTGGGACAGTAGGAGCATGCACCCCAGGAACAGGGCCGTCCTCGGCCTGCTCGCCGCCGGACTGATCCTCGCCCCCTCCCTCCTGGGACAGGGGGTCACCCGGGGCTTCGGCGGCGCGACCGCCACCGGCGCCCGCGACTACTTCAACAACACCATGCTGGGCGACGCCCTGGTGGAGATCGATCCCGAGACCCGCTCGCTGATCATCATCACCGACGAGGAGACCAACCTCCACATCGACCAGGTGATCCAGAAGCTGGACCGTCCCAAGCCCCAGGTCCTGATCAAGGTGGTCTTCGTGGAGGTGACCCACCGGGACAACCTCGACGTGGGAATCGAGGGCTCGATCCAGATCAACGCCGACGGAGGCGGGGCCGCCTCCACCATCGAGACCGTCTTCGGCTCGGCCCTGCAGACCCAGGGGGGCTTCTACCGCCTGCTCGACAGCGACTTCTCCCTGACCGCACGGGCCATGAAGGAGGCGGGGAACTTCGAGGTGCTCTCCCGGCCCTCGATCCTGGCCCGCAACAACCAGGAGGCGATCATCACCGTGGGGCAGGAGGTCCCCTTCATCCGCAACACCCAGATCAGCAACACCGGCCAGCAGATCAACACGGTGGAGTACGAGGACATCGGCATCATCCTCCGGGTGACCCCCTTCATCACCTCCGACGGCCTGGTGGAGATGATCGTGGCCCCCGAGATCTCCACCATCACCGACCAGACCATCCCCATCTCCGACACCATCAACGCCCCGGTCTTCGCCAAGCGCTCGGCCGAGACGGTGGTGGTCACCGGCAGCGGCAAGACGGTGGTGATCGGGGGGCTGATGGAGCGCAACAAGACCGAGTCGATCCGCAGGGTGCCGATCCTGGGCAGCATCCCGGTCCTGGGCCACGCCTTCCGGCGCAAGATCAAGGAGGACACCAAGACCGAGCTGCTCATCTTCCTGACCCCCTACGTGGTCAACGAGCCGGACGAGTTCCAGAGGCTGACCCGGGAGGAGACCGACCAGACCGAGCTGACCCCCAACGTCCTTCCGGGCGAGCCCCTGGACAAGTACATCGACAACGCCGAGGAGGTGATCGACACCTCGAGGCGCCGGAGCGAGTAGGACGCCGTCCCGGAAGCCCCCGGCCTGCCGGGCACACCGGCGCTTGACAGGAGCGGCGCCTCCCCTAGAGTCGCCGCCATGAAGCTTCCCCTTCTCTCCTGCCTGGCGGCGGCCATGGCCTTCATGCTGCTCGGCTGCTCCCCCTCCGGCGAAGGCGACGGGGAGGCGGCCGCTCCTGGCGGCGGCTCCGGGACGGAGGCGGCGGCGCCCGGAGGGGAAGGGGCTACCCAGGCGCCGGCGATGGCCACGGTGGCCGAGGCGGAGGCGGAGTACCCGCTGACCACCTGCGTGGTCTCGGGAGAGGCCCTCGGCTCGATGGGCGAGCCGGTGGCCCTGGACCACGAAGGCACCACGGTCAAGCTCTGCTGCAACGGCTGCAGGGAGGACTTCGACGCCGACCCCGCCAAGTACGTCGCCAAGCTCGATTCCTCGACCGAAACCGAATAGAGAAACCCACCGACTGACAATGAAGCACCTCCTCTGGATCCCCATGCTGGCCTTCGTGGCCGCCCTGTTCATCGGCTGCTCCCCCTCCGACGAAGGCGACGAAGGGGGCGACGCCGCCATGGCCGAGCAGACCCTGGCCTAGACGCCGCGCGGCCCGGCCCAGCCGGGACCAAGCATGGGGAGGCGCCCTTTCCGGGCTCCTCCCCTTTTTTTTTCGCCGGGCAGGGGGGAAAGCCGCCGATCCCCCGGGCGCCGGACAACCTGCGGATCCCGCGCTCCCGGGGCAGGCCGCAGGCCGGGGCCGCCGGACTCTCCGGCAGCCGGCCTGGAAGGCGCCAGCGGCGGCTTGCCAATCCTTTCCCGGGGCCTAGCATCGGCCCGTCATGAGACTCGCCGGATGGAGGAGGGTGGCGCTGGCCACGACCATGGTGTCCGCCTGCCTGGGATCCCGGGCGGCGGAGATTCCCGAGATCACGCTCCAGCCCTTCGCCCAGGGATTCACCTCGCCGGTGGCGCTGGTCCCCTTCCCCGACGGCAAGGGCAGCGTGCTGGTGGCCGATCAGGTGGGCGTGGTCTCCCTGGTGTCGAGCCGGGGGCTGATGCGGGGCCAGCCCTTCCTCTCGATCTCCGACCGCATGGTCCAGCTCAAGCAGGGCTTCGACGAGCGGGGCCTGCTGGGGCTGGCCCTGCATCCCCGGTACTCCGAGAACGGGCGGTTCTTCGTCTACTACAGCGCCCCGCTGCGCCAGGGAGCTCCCGAAGACTGGGACCACACCTCCCGCATCTCGGAGTTCCGGGTCAAGCGGGACGCTCCGCTGCAGGCCGATCCCGGATCGGAACGGGTGCTGCTGGAGTTCGACCAGCCCTACTTCAACCACAACGGCGGCTGCATCGCCTTCGGTCCCGACGGCTACCTGTACATCGCCAGCGGCGACGGAGGCAACGCCAACGGCACCGGCCGGGGCCACTCGGAGATGGGCAACGGACAGGACCTCTCCCACCTGCTGGGCAAGATCCTGCGCATCGACGTGGACGGCAAGGAGCCCTACGCCATTCCCGCGGACAACCCCTTCCAGGACGAGGGCCAGCGGGGCGAGATCTGGGCCATGGGCCTGCGCAACCCCTGGCGGATCACCTTCGACCGGGGCGGCGACCGCATCCTCCTGGCCGCCGACATCGGGCAGACCCTCTACGAGGAGGTCAACCTGGTGGAGCGGGGCGGCAACTACGGATGGAACCTGAGGGAGGGCACCTTCGGCTTCGATCCCGAGGACCCCAGGAACCCTCCCTCCGGCGCCCCTCTCGAGGACCGGGCCGGCCGGAAGCTGCTCCCTCCGGCGCTGGAGTACAAGAACAGCAACGGCTTCCGCAACGATCCCGAGGCCAAGGGGATCAGCATCACCGGAGGCTACGTCTACCGGGGCAGGGCGATCCCCGAGCTGGAGGGCAGGTACGTGTTCGCCGACTGGACCATGAACTGGGTCCTGCCCCGGGGGGTGGTCTACTACGCCGACATGGAGGGCGAGGGGGCCTGGACCACCAGGAAGCTGCCGCTCGACGCCGACAGCCCGGTGCAGGCCTACATCACCGCCTTCGGCGAGGACGCCGAGGGCGAGCTGTACGTGCTGACCAACAGCTCCAACGGGCTGGTGCGCCGCGAGGGGAAGGTGTTCAAGCTGGTGGCCGGCCGATCCTGATGTCGAGGCTGCCGCTGGAGCTCCTCTTCGCGCTCCGCTACCTGCGGCCCAAGCGGACCTTCGTCTCGCTGATCACCCTGATCCCCGTCGTCGGGGTGATGCTGGGGGTGGCGGTCCTGATCGTGGTCATCGCGGTGATGACCGGCTTCGACCGGGATCTCCGGGAGAAGCTCTTCGGATTCAACACCCACGTCCGCATCGACCGGCCGGGCGCCGGGATGGAGGACTACCTCCGGGTCATGGAGATCGCCGAGGGCGCGCCCGGCGTGGCGGGCGCCTCCCCCTACATCGCCGGGCCGGTGGTGATCGAAACCCAGACCGATCCTCCCCGCCTGGACATCCCGCTCCTGCGGGGCGTGGATCCCGAACGGGAGGGATCGACCAGCATCCTCCCCCGGAGCATGGTGGACGGGGAGTTCGACCTGGAGGGCCAGGGCATGGTGATGGGCTACCTGCTGGCCGACCGCCTCCAGATGAGGAGAGGCGATCCGGTGGCGGTCTACTCCCACGGAAAGCTGCGCCGCATCCACCGCATGGACCCAGGGAACCCGGAGGGGCAGCGCCTCTCCCTCCCCGACGACTACACCCTGCGGGGCGTCTTCAACGTGGGCTACTACGAGTTCGACGCCAACATCATGGCCTGCTCCATCTTCGACGCCCAGGAGCTGTTCTTCGGCGGAAGCGACCTGGTGCACGGGGTCCACCTCCTCCTGGAGGATCCCTACCTGGCCCCCGAGGTCCAGGAGCGGCTGCAGGAGCGCCTCGGCCCGCGCTACCGGGTGGGCACCTGGCTGGAGGATCACTCCTCCCTGCTCGAGGCGCTGGTGCTGGAGAAGAACATGATCCGCTTCCTGCTCTTCTTCATCGTCCTGGTGGCCGCGTTCGGGATCACCAACTCCCAGATCACCTTCGTGGTCCGGAAGACCCAGGAGATCGGCATGCTCAAGGCGCTGGGCAGCAGCGGCCGGCAGATCCTGTCCGTCTTCCTGCTCCAGAGCTTCATGGTGGGGCTGCTGGGCGTGGCCGCCGGGCTGGGGATGGGGCTGCTGGCCGTCCGCTACCGCAACGTCTTCCTCCATTGGATGAACCAGGCCTCGGGCCAGGAGCTGTTCCGGGCCGAGATCTACGGATTCTCCCAGCTGCCGGCCATCGTCAGCTCCTCCGACCTCCTGATCATCTGCGGCGGCTCGCTGCTGATCTGCACCCTCTCGGGCCTCCCCCCCGCCCTCAACGCGGCCCGGCTCCGCCCGGTCGAGGCCCTGCGCCATGAGTGAGACGCCCCTGATCGACGCCGAGATGGCGGCCAAGCGGTACCGGATCGGAAGGAAGTCCATCTGGGCCCTCTCCCGCGTGGACCTGTCGATCCGGGCCGGGGAGTTCCTGGCCCTCCACGGACCCTCGGGAGCCGGCAAGAGCACCCTGCTCCACCTCCTTGGGGGGCTGGACCGTGCCGACCTGGGCTCGGTGCGCTTCAAGGGGAGCGACCTGGGAACGATGCCCGGAGCCGCCCTCTGCCGGCTGCGCAACCGGGAGATCGGGTTCGTCTTCCAGTCCTACCACCTGTTCCCCGAGTTCTCGGCCCTGGAGAACGTCGCCCTGCCGGCGCGCATCGCCCGGGAGGCGGCCCCTCCGCTGGCCCGCCGGGCCGCGGCCCTGCTGGAACGGGTCGGACTGGGGGAGAGGCTGGACCACCGGCCCTGCGAGCTCTCGGGAGGCGAGCAGCAGCGGCTGGCCATCGCCCGGGCCCTGATCAACTCCCCGTCCCTGATCCTGGCCGACGAGCCGACCGGAAACCTGGATCCGGTCACCGGAGGGCGGATCGCCGACCTGCTGCTGGAGCTGCGAGCCGAGAACGGGATCACCCTGGTGATGGCCACCCACGACCACTCCATCGGCAAGCGGGCCGACCGGGCGGTGCACCTGGCCGAGGGGCGGCTGGACGCCGCCTGCTGAGCTTGCCAGCCGGTCCCGGGCGCTGTTCCCTCGGGGGCATGGCAACTCCGGACCTGGGTTTCCGGCTACTCTGGCTCCTGCTCGCCGCCCTCCTTCCGTGCCTCCGGCCGGCGGCCCAGGACCACCGGATCTACGTGGGCACCTACACCCGGGGGGAGAGCGAGGGGATCTACGTCCTGGACTTCGACTCCCGGAAGGGGCCCGTGGGCGCTCCCCGGCTGGCGGCCCCGGCCGGCAACCCCTCCTTCCTGGCCCTCTCTCCCGACGGCCGCCACCTCTACGCGGTCGGGGAGACGGCCCGCTACGGGAACCAGGACTCGGGATCGGCAGCCGCCTTCCGGATCCGGCCCGACGGCTCCCTGGAGCCCCTCGGACGGAAGGCGACCGGGGGCGGCGCCCCCTGCCACCTGCATGTGGATCCCTCCGGAAGGAGCCTGCTGGCGGCCAACTACCTGGGAGGCAGCGTGGCGGTCTTCCCCCTGGAGGCGGACGGATCCCTGGGCGAGCGCTCCGACCTGGTGCGGCACCTGGGCTCCAGCCTCCATCCCCGTCGGCAGAGGGCCCCCCACGCCCACTGCGTCCGCACCGATCCGTCGGGACGCTTCGCCGCCTGCGCCGACCTGGGCATCGACAAGGTCCTGGTCTATCCCCTCGATCCCCGGCGGGGACGGCTGGATCCGTCCCGGGCCGCCTCGGCCGGCCTTCCGCCCGGGACCGGGCCCCGGCACCTCGCCTTCCACCCCGTGGCTCCCCTGCTGCTGGTGAACGGCGAGCTGGACTCCACCCTGTCCAGCTTCCGGTACCGCCGCGGGGACGGCGCCCTGGAGCCGCTGCACCGTGCCTCCACCCTGCCCCCCCTCCACGAGGGAGGCAATTCGACCGCCGGGATCCGGATCCATCCCCTGGGCCGCTTCGTCTACGTGTCCAACCGAGGCCACGACAGCATCGCCCTCTTCCACCTCGATCCCGGCACCGGAGAGCTCGATCTGGTGGAATGCGGCTCCACCCTGGGAAGAACGCCACGCAGCTTCGCGCTCGATCCCCGGGGGGAATGGCTGGTGGCGGCCAACCAGGGCTCCGGCTCCCTGGCCTTCTTCCGGATCGATCCCGGGAGCGGGCGGCTCCGGCCCCAGGGCGGACTGGCGGAGGTCCCCTCCCCGGCCTGCGTCCTCTTCCACCGGCTGGGGCGTTGAAGCCGCCCCGGGGCCGGGCTAGCCTGCCCTCCATCCCATGAAGATCCCCCTTGCCCTCCCGTCGTCCCTCCTGCTGATCCTCGGGGCCGCCGCCCAGGATCCCCTCCCCCTGGTCGGGCCGGTGGAGCTCCAGCCCCTGGCGGCCGCCACCCAGCGGCTGATGGAGGCCATGCAGCTGGCAGGCGCCCCCTTCTCCGAGGAGGAGGCCGGGGCCCTGCGGGAAGCCATGGAGGACGAGGATCCCCAGCGGGGGACCCGCGCCATCCAGGCCATCCTCGACCGCCACGCCATCGCCGGGGTGCACATCAACCCCGAGAGCCGGGTCAAGGTGCAGGCCGGGACGGCCAGGCCGCAGCTGGTGGAGCAGGGATGGCGCACCTTCCTGGTCAAGGTGCACAACGAGGCGGGGATCACCGCCCGGCTCCGGGCGCACAGCCCCCAGGCGGCCCCGGGATACCGCCCCAGCACGGGCAGCCCCGATCCCGCCATCGACATCACCCCCTCCGATTCGGCCCGCCGCTTCCTCGACCTGGCCCTCCACGACCGCCCTCCCCTGCGCCCCGGCCTCTCGGGACTGGAGGTGGAGTACCGCATTCTCCAGCTCTACAGCCGGGATCGGGGCAGGCGGGAGGCCCTGCTCGCCTTCGACGTCGGGCAGGGCACCCAGGACCTGGGATTCCGCAGCCAGACGCCCGTCCTCTTCGAGTGCCTTCCCTCGGCGGAGGTGGTCCTCTCGGTGCTGGACCACGACCGTACCCCCACCACCGCGGCCTTCGTGGTGAAGGACCGCCAGGGCAGGGTCTATCCCAACCCCGCCCGCCGGCTGGCGCCCGACTTCTTCTTCCACGACCAGGTCTACCGCTCCCACGGCGAGAGCCTCCGGCTGCCGCCCGGCGACTACACGGTGGAGGTCTCCCGGGGCCCCGAGTACCACGTGGAGCGGCGCCCCCTGCGGGTGGAGGCCGCCCCCGCCCGGCAGCCGGCCAGCTTCCAGCTGCGCCGCTGGGTCCATCCCCTGGCCCGGCAGTGGATCTCGGGCGACCACCATGTCCACGCCGCCGGGTGCGCCCACTACGAGAACCCCACCGAGGGGGTCCGCCCCGAGCACATGATGCGCCACATCCTGGGCGAGGATCTCAACATCGGCTGCGTGCTCTCCTGGGGCCCCTGCTGGTACGCCCAGAAGGAGTTCTTCGACGGAAGGGTCTCCCCGCTCTCCGAGGCCAACCACATCATGCGCTACGACGTGGAGGTCAGCGGATTCCCCTCCTCCCACGCAGGCCACCTCTGCCTGCTGCGCCTGGCCGAGGACGACTATCCCGGCACCACCCGGATCGAGGAGTGGCCCAGCTGGACCCTGCCGGTGCTGCAGTGGGGCCGGTCGCAGGGGGGAGTGGTGGGATACAGCCACAGCGGCTGGGGCCTGGCCCTTCCCGACTACGCCCCCGACGGCTCCCGGACCTGGGAGCGGACCGGACGGGCGGCCGACGTCCTTCCCGACTACGCCATGCCCCCCTTCGACGGCATCGGGGCCAACGAGTACATCGTCACCGTGGCCCACGGGGCCTGCGACTTCATCTCCACCGTCGACACTCCGGCGATCTGGGAGCTCAACATCTGGTACCACACCCTCAACTGCGGCTTCCGCAGCCGGATCAGCGGCGAGACCGACTTCCCCTGCATCTACGGGGAGCGGGTGGGACTGGGCCGGGTCTACGTGAAGGGGGAGAAGGGCCAGGACCCCGACTTCGACAGCTGGGCCCAGGGACTGAAGCACGGGCGCAGCTACTGCGGGGACGGGCGCAGCCACCTGTTCGACTTCCGGGTCGGCGGAGCGGCCCTGGGAGAGCCCGGACCGGGGGGCCGGATCAGCCAGCTGGAGCTCGCCGAACCGGGCCCGGTCTCCATCTCCCTCGACGCCGCGGCCCTGCTCGCCCCGGAGCCCACCCCGGCCACGGAGGCCGTCCGCGGCCGGAGGCTCGATCAGAAGCCCTACTGGCACATCGAGCGGTGCCGCATCGGACGGACCCGCAGGGTGCCGGTGGAGATCGTGGTCAACGGACGGCCGGCGGCCATGATGGAGATCGAGGCCGACGGCGCCACCCGCAGGCTCGAATTCGTGATCGACATACCCCACTCCTCCTGGGTCGCCGCCCGCATCCTCCCCTCGGCCCACACCAACCCGGTCTTCGTCGAGGTGGCCGGCCGTCCCGTCCGGGCCAGCCGACGCAGCGCCCGGTGGTGCCTGGAGGCGGTGGACACCTGCTGGGAGTCGAAGCGGGGACAGATCCGGCCCGCGGAGCTCCAGGCGGCCCGGGAAGCCTACCAGCAGGCCCGGGAGGCCTACGCCCTGATCCTCCAGGAGTCGGTTGCCGACTGACCGGGCACCGGCTTCCCCGATGGGACGCGGCCAGCTCCAACAGGCCCAGCAGGTGGTGGTCAAGCTGGGCACCGGCATCCTCACCGGGCCCGACAACCTGCTCCGGGTGCGCAAGATCGCCCCCCTGGTGAGGCAGGCGGCCCTCCTGCACCGCTCGGGCAGGAACGCGATCCTGGTCACCTCGGGGGCGGTGGGCGCCGGCATGGGCCTGCTGGGCCTGGACCGGCGCCCCGCCTCCCTCTCCCAGCTGCAGGCCTGCGCGGCGGTGGGGCAGCCCCGCCTGATGAGCGCCTACCAGCGGCTCTTCGCCAAGGAGGGGATCGAGACCGCCCAGGTGCTGCTCACCCACGAGGATCTCGAGCACCACGACCGCCACCTCAACGCGCGCAGCACCCTGACCACCCTGCTCTCCCGCCGCATCGTGCCCATCGTCAACGAGAACGACGCGGTCTCCCTCGCCGAGCTGCGCTTCGGGGACAACGACCTTCTATCGGCGCTGGTGGCCAGCCTGGTCCCGGCCGACCTGCTGGTGATCCTGACCACCGCCGAGGGCCTGATCGAGGGCTTCGGAACGCCGGACGCCCGCCGCATCGGGACCGTGGAGACGATCGGCCGGCACATCGAGTCGCTGGCCAAGGGAACCACCTCGGTGACCGCCAAGGGCGGCATGATCTCCAAGATCCGGGCCGCCCGGATAGCCCGGCGCTCCGGGATCCCCTGCCTGGTCGGCCCCGGAGGCATGCCCCGCGTCCTGGAACGGATCCTGGCGGGGGACGACGTGGGCACCCTCTTCCTGCCCCATCCCTCGCGGCTGCGGAGCAAGAAGCGCTGGATCGCCTTCTTCCACCACCCCCGCGGCAGCCTGGTGGTGGACGACGGGGCCAAGTCGGCGCTGAGGGAGGACGGCAGGAGCCTCCTCTCCAAAGGCGTCGTCCGGGTGGAGGGGAGCTTCGGCAAGGGCGAGGTGATCTCCCTGCGCGATCCCGAGGGGGCGGAGTTCGGACGGGGCGTCGCCGCCATGTCCTCGGAGGAGTACGCCCGCAGCCCCAGCCGGCCCAGGATGGCCATCCACCGCGACAACCTGGTCATCCTCTAGTGTCCCGACTGCGGTTCAGGCTGGCTGAACTCTTGTGGCCTGGCATTCTGCGAGCCGTGTCCTTGCACGCTCGATCTTCGCCAGGAGGTCTCCGCCCTTGGCAATCCGCCCGAGGGGATCGGGATCGGCGTTGCGCTCTGCCAGCTGCCGCATGATCGCGCTCTTCTTTTTTCAATAGCTATCGGAAGCAGGACACTAGCGCTTGTCGCGCGATGACGGGCCTCTCCGGGCCCCGCCGCCGAAGCGGGCAAGCGGCCGGACCTGAGCGTCTCCCCTACCGCTCGACACCTGCGTCCCTCTCCCTTCCCGGACACCGTCCCCTCCCGGACGGTTCTTGCGCTGCGGCGCGCCTCTCGGGAGGAGCCTGCCGCGACTCCGGACCGGAGCTTTTCCGACGTCCCGCATCGGACCGATCGATGAGACAGGTCTGCAGGCTCGGAATCGGACAGGATGATCATGCCGCCCTTGCAGGGCTGAAAGACTCCCAGGTGGATCAGGCGATCCAGGAACCTGCTGGCGCCGATTCCTTCCGGAAGGCTCCATCCTCCAGGACCGGCAGGAACTTCCTTTTCTCCGACGATGCCCAGCGCCTGTTCCTCGAGCATGCCGCCCGTCGGCATCCCTCTCAACACGCTCGCCGCCTTCGAGTCCGATCCTGCCTCCCGATCCGAAGCGCTCGCATCGACGAAAAGCGGGAATGCCGCGAAACGGCAGCCTGCGGAAGGAAGCGCCAGCGGTCTCCGATGCATCTTCTCTGGCACGCCAGGCTCCGCTGCAGCCCGAAAGAGGACAGGCATCCATTTCCCTCGGCGATCCCGGCCGTCCCTGCGTCGATCCAGCTGGCCAGTCGCCGCTTGATACAGCTGGCCACGGAAGGGAGAATCGGGGAGCAAGCATGGCGGACCGGCTGCTCGAGTTGGGGAGAAGAGCATAGGGAGGGAGCGAGGAAACCCAGGAATGGGAACTCCGGAGATCAGCGACGAAGCGATCGGAGAGGAAGGCTTCCCCGCGAAGGTCCGGGCATGGACCGGCAGAAGATCCTTCCGGATCGGAATCGTAACGGCGGCTCTGGCGGCGATCGCCTGCTTCGTGCTTGTTCCGCACCTGATGGTCCCCCCGGGCTCGCCCGGGGCCCACTACGCGATGGGAGTCAGGCATGCCAACGGGAAAGGGACGCCCAGGAATCTCGTAGCGGCGTTCGAGTCGTTCCTCAAGGCCGCCGAAGGAGGCCATGCCGAGGCCCAGTACGAGCTGGGCAGGGCCCTGTTCGGAGGAGGGGCCTACGTACATGGCCGTGGAGGCATGATGCCCACCTCCAGATACCATCGGCGTTCCATCGAAGACGAGATAGTATGGAGATTTGGCGACATTCCCGAGGATCGCATCAGGGCGCGGGAATGGTTTCTCAGGGCCGCCGAGCAGGGCCATGCGGGCGCCCAGATCCATATGGGATACCTCCTGAGAGGCGGCTTTCTCGAGACTGCCGACGGCCCTTGGAACTGGGGGAATCTCGAGCAGGCGATGGAATGGTTCGAGAGGGTCGCCGAACGGGGGGATCCCGGAAGCCAGGTGGTCCTCTGGAACCACTACCTCGAAAGGGACGCCGATGGCAGGGAGAGGGACGTGGAGAAGGGGATGAAGTGGCTGGAGAGGGCCGCCGAACAGGGAGACGGATCTTCCCGGCACGAGCTGAGGCGAAGGATCGCCCCGAAGGGTAGACTATGGCCGTTCTGAGGGAAGCGCCCGGCCCTTTCCTCGCCGCTGCCGCTCGGGCCGGCAGCTTCTATGGCTCCGAGGAACGACCAGGGGCCGTGCAGGGTGTCCCCCCGGAGCGGACAGCTGCTCCACGGGCCCGGCTTCCTCTTCCCGCCGCCTGGCGTTCCGGGGAATTCGAACCGGTTAGGAAAACCCGGTGGTTCCTCCCATTGAAACCCGGTTTCCCGCTGCAGGCGCCTGGAACGCTCCCATGAAAGCGCCCGATCGGAGCCTGCCAGCGATCCGGCAGCTCAGGGAGATCATGTCGATCCTGCGCTCCCCGCAGGGCTGCCCCTGGGACCGGGAGCAGGATCACGCCTCGCTGCGCTTCCTGGCGGTGGAGGAGGTCTACGAGCTGATCGACGCCATCGATGCCGGGGACGACCAGGCCATGGCCGAGGAGCTGGGGGATGTCCTGCTCCAGGTGGTCTTCCATTGCCAGCTGGGCGAGGAAAGCCGCCGCTTCGACTTCGAGAGCGTCTGCCAGGGCATCGTGGACAAGCTGATCCACCGGCACCCCCATGTGTTCGGCGACCGGAGCGCCTCCACCGTCGATGCGGTCCTCGATCAGTGGGAGAAGCTCAAGAGCCGGGAGAAGGAGTCCAGAATCTCCCCCCTCGACGGCATCCCCCGCCACCTGCCCGCGCTGCAGTACGCGGAGAAGCTCGTCGGCAAGGCCCTCAAGCACGGACTGCTGGACTCGGAACCGCCCCCCGTGGATCCCGGCGCTCTGGGGAAGCAGCTCTTCGAGCTGGCCCAGGCGGCCCGCAAGCACGGCCTGAGCGCCGAAGCCCTGCTCCGCGAGGAGAACCAGCGCCGGGAGAGGCTCTACCGGGAGAAGGCCGCTCCGCCTTCCGCCTGAAGGCCCGCCCTTGTGGGCATTCCGGAACCGGCCACCGGGCCAGCAAGCGCCGGAGGGGATTCCTCCGGCAGCCCTACTGCATCCACCTGGGAAAGGTCTTGCTGCGATCCTGGGGAACCTTCCTGTACTGGCGGTGCCACTGGAAGGTCCAGACATCGCGGGGCGAGGTGGTGGAGTCGACATGCTGGTCGAAGAAGACGATGTTGATCCCCTGGTTGTGCCGCGCGATGGCGAAGTGGGCCGACTCGTGGCCGGCCCCGAACCACTGGCCGTTGTAGGTGGGAGCCATATCCTTGGTGGCGTTGCGGTGGTCGGGGCCGCCTCCCCGCCACATGGAGTCCAGGAAGAGGGGGATCTCCGTCTGCGGGTGGCTGCCGGTGGCGTCGAAGGAGCGCCAGTGATCGGCGGAGGCCCTCCCCTGGATTGCGGTCACTCCGGGCAGGGGATCGTAGATCCAGTTGTTGTTGCTGTAGCTGCTCACCCGCCAGTTCTGGTTGAAGCGGTTTCCGACCCCGGGATTGTAGTTGGGGAAGTCGTAGGCGGTGTGGGCTCCCCCGTAGACCGCGGCCTGGCTGGGCGGGGTGTCGATGGAGATCTTCACCTCGTTGCGGCCGGTTCCGGGTTTCCGGCGGTGCTTGGCCTCGGGGCACAGGAGCAGCCAGGGCTTCTCGTTGTAGTGGTGCGCCAGGGCCACCACCCATTCCCCCCGGGCCCATCCGATGTCGCCGTTGCTGAACCTGCCCTCGTTCTCGTCGGTGTAGAAGGCCCAGATCAGCCCCCACTGCTTGAGGTTGGAGACGCAGTTGACGGACAGAGCCTTGCGCTTGGCCTTGCTCAGGGCGGGAAGCAGCATGCCCGCAAGGATGGCGATGATGGCGATCACCACCAGCAGCTCGATCAGGGTGAAGCCTCGCTCCCGGCTATTTCGCTCCATAGTGATCGGAAAAGGTAGCGCCGGAAGAAATG
Organism: Limisphaerales bacterium; assembly: GCA_965221075.1. Classification (GTDB taxonomy): domain Bacteria; phylum Verrucomicrobiota; class Verrucomicrobiia; order Limisphaerales; family AAA164-E04; genus UBA2970. The sequence continues at coordinate 235,186 of OZ244865.1, read as the reverse complement.
CATAGCCATCCCCAATCCCCCCTGGGCGGTTCGAGGATCACCCTAATTCATCCAGTCGGGAAAGGTCTTGCTGCGATCCTGGGGGGCCTTCATGTACTGGCGGTGCCACTGGAAGGTCCAGATATCGCGGGGCGAGGTGGTGGATTCGACGTGCAGGTCGAAGAAGACGATGTTGATCCCCTGGCCGTGGCGGGCGATGGCGAAGTGGGCCGACTCGTAGCCGTAGCCCAGCCACTGGCCGTTGTAGGTGGGAGCCATGTCCCCGACGACTCTGCGGTGGTCGGGGCCGCCTCCCCGGTACATGGAGTCCAGGAACAGGGGGATCTCGGCCTGCGGGTGGCGGCCGGTGGCGCCGAAGGAGCGCCAGTGATCGGCGGCGGCCCTCCCCTGTATGGAGCCCACTCTGGGCAGGGGATCGTAGATCCAGCTGTTGCAGCTGTAGCTGCTCGTCCGCCAGCTCTGGTCGAAGCGGTCGCCGACTCCGGGATCGTAATTGGGGAAGTCGTAGGCGGTATGGGGGCCCCCGTAGACCGAGGCCAGGCCGGGCGGAGTGTCGATGGGGAGCTTCGCCTCGCTGCGGGAGTTGCCGGGAGCCCGGCGGTGCCTGGCGTCGGGACACAGGAGCAGCCTGGGCTTCTCGTTGTAGTGGTGCGCCAGGGCCACCACCCAACTCCCCCTGGCCCATAGTATGTGGCCGTTGCTGAACCTGTCCTGGTTCTCGTAGGAATAGAAGGCCCAGACAAGTCCCCACTGCTTGAGGTTCGAGACGCAGACGGCGGACAGCGCCTTGCTCCTGGCCTTGATCAGGGCAGGAAGCAGCATGCCCGACAGGAAGGCGACGACGGCGATCACCGCCAGCAGCTCGATCAGGGTGAAGCCCCGCTCCCGGCCATTCCGCTTCATGGCGAACAGGAAGCTGGCACCGGAAGAAGCATGCTGAGCCTTCCCCACCCCAGCGAGAGGTTCGGAGATCAGCCCTACCGCATCCAGTCGGGAAAGGTCTTGCTGCGCTCCTGGGGGACCTTCCTGTACTGGCGGTGCCACTGGAAGGTCCAGACATCGCGGGGCGAGGTGGTGGAGTCGACATGCTGGTCGAAGAAGACGATGTTGATCCCCTGGTTGTGCCGCGCGATGGCGAAGTGGGCCGACTCGTAGCCGTAGTTCAGCCACTGGCCGTTGTAGGTGGGAGCCGCGTCCTTTGTGGAATTGCGGTGGTCGGGACCGCCCCCCCGCCACATGGAGTCCAGGAAGAGGGGGATCTCCGTCTGCGGGTGGCTGCCGGTGGCGTCGAAGGAGCGCCAGTGATCGGCGGAGGCCCTCCCCTGGATTGCGGTCACTCCGGGCAGGGGATCGTAGATCCAGTTGTTGTTGCTGTAGCTGCTCACCCGCCAGCTCTGGTTGAAGCGGTTTCCGACCCCGGGATTGTAGTTGGGGAAGTCGTAGGCGGTGAAGGCTCCCCCGTAGACCGCGGCCTGGCCGGGCGGGGTGTCGATGGGGATCTTCACCTCGTCGCGGCCGGTGCCGGGTTTCCGGCGGTGCTTGGCCTCGGGACACAGGAGCAGCCAGGGCTTCTCGTTGTAGTGGTGCGCCAGGGCCACCACCCATTCCCCCCGGGCCCATCCGATGTCGCCGTTGCTGAACTTGCCCTCGTTCTCGTCGGTGTAGAAGGCCCAGATCAGCCCCCACTGCTTGAGGTTGGAGACGCAGTTGACGGACAGAGCCTTGCGCTTGGCCTTGCTCAGGGCGGGAAGCAGCATGCCCGCAAGGATGGCGATGATGGCGATCACCACCAGCAGCTCGATCAGGGTGAAGCCCTTGCCGGACGCCCCGCTCCGGAGAGAGGGGCCCATTGGACGGGACTTGAGGGATCCCGGGGATTGCGGATTCATGGGGAAGCGCGCTCCACACTATAGAAAAGCGGACGGGCTTCAAGCCGATTGCGGCAAATGGAATTGCCAGGCCGGACCTCCCAGCTAGGATCGCTCCCTGGTGCCCGATCCCGCTTCCGAGTCCCCCAACCATCCCGGCCGGCTGATCGCCGTGGAGGGTCTGGACGGATCGGGCAAGTCCACGCAGATCTACCTGATCAAGAGGTGGCTGGAGGATCAGGGGCTGCGGGTCTTCTTCAGCAAGTGGAACTCCTCCATACTGGTCAGATCGGCCACCAGCAAGGGCAAGAACCGCGCCCTGCTCACCCCCACCACCTTCAGCCTGATCCACGCCACCGACTTCGCCGACCGCTACGAGCGGCAGCTGGTCCCCCTGCTGCGGGCCGGCTACCTCGTCCTCTGCGACCGCTACGTCTACACCGCCTTCGCCCGCGACACGGTGCGGGGCTGCCCTCCCGACTGGGTCAGGGGCATCTACTCCTTCGCCACCCGCCCCGACATCGTCTTCTTCCTCAAGGCCCGCCTGGAGACCTCGCTGGGGCGCATCCTTCACAGCCGGGCCAAGCTCAAGTACTTCGAGGCGGGCATGGACCTGCGCCTCTCGGCCGACATCCGGGAGAGCTTCCGCATCTTCCAGTCGAGGATCCTGGAGCAGTACCTGGCGATGAGCACCGAGTTCGACTTCACCCTGGTCGACGCCAACCTCCAGATCGAGGAGCAGCAGTCGCTGCTCCGCCGCATCCTCTCGGCCCGGATCCGGCTGGAGGACTTCCGCAGCTAGGAATGGCCCCGCTCCAGCCAGAAGGGGAGGTGCTGGTCCCCTCGCAGGCCCCCAAGCGCTTCTACGGATACGGGCTGCCCGGGGTGGACCTGGAGGACCTGACCGGCAGGCTGATCGTGATCGAGGGGGCCGACGGCTCGGGAAGGTCCACCCAGATCCGCAAGCTGGTCCACTGGCTGGAGACCACCGGCCACGGGACGGTGCAGGTGGGGCTCAAGCGGTCGAGCCTGATCAGCGAGGAGCTGGACCGGGCCAAGGAGGGGAACATCCTCTGCTCCACCACCCTGAGCCTGTTCTACGCCACCGACTTCGCCGATCAGACCGAGAACGTCATCATCCCGGCCCTGCGCTCCGGGTTCATGGTCCTGGCCGACCGCTACATCTACACCCTGATGGTGCGGGATATCGTCCGGGGCCAGGAGAAGAGCTGGGTCGAGAACCTCTACGGCATGGCGCTGGTTCCCGATGCGGTCTTCTACCTCAACGTCCCTCCCCAGGAGCTTATCCGCCGCTCCTTCTCCAAGGACTACGCCCTCGACTACTGGGAGAGCGGCATGGACCTGGGACTCTCCCGCGACATGTTCGACAGCTTCCTCCGGTACCAGGATCTGATCAGAGGCCACTTCATGAAGCTGCAGGAGCAGTACGGCTTCGAGGTCATCGACGGGACCCAGAGTCCGGAGGCGGTCTACCAGGCCCTCAAGAAGCGGGTCACGGCCGTGCTCACGGGGTAGCATCCCCCGTTCCCGCGCGGAGCCCGGCGTGGAGACGGCCCTCCCTGCGACAGGATCGTGCTGGGCCCGTGCACTCCATGGAGAGCCAGAGGCGCCGGGCGCCGAGGCCTGTCCCGCCGCCATGTCGCGGTGGCCGGCACGGCCCTTCCTGCGCTTTCCGGATGGCAGGCGGCGGCATGCAGGGCCGGGATCCGGATCGCCTCGACGCACGCAGGCTCCAGCTCCGCATCCCCGGCGCCGGACGAAGGGCGGTCCGCCCGATCCCGTGACAGGAGGGCCATGCCCAGCAGCGGCGGAGACGGCGGCCAGGGAAACAGTCCGCCGCCGATCGGGACGCTAGTCCACCGAGAGGAGCTCCAGGAGGGCGGCGTCCTTCTCGGGCCCATCCAGGAAGTCCAGGGCCCGGTAGTACCGCGGCCTCTCCTCCTCGGAAAGGGATTCGTCCTTGATGATCGCGGCCAGGAGGGCGGCCGAGGCGGGAGCCCTGGAGCGCCAGACCACATCCCGACCCCCCGGGGTGTTCCACTTCCCCTCCACCTGCTCGAGCCAGGCGGCGAAGAAGCGCTTCTCCTGTCCGGCGGCCCCGATGCCCAGGGCCTCCAGGTACCAGCGGTCCCCGCCCTCGTGGCGCTGGGCCAGGCGGGCCCAAAGCCGGGCCGCCTTCTCCGAGGGATTGTGCCGCAGGGCGATGGCGCATTCCCGGAGCACGGCCGGGGAGGGATCCTCGACCAGCCTCTCCACCAGGGGGATCACGTCGAGGTTGCGCTCCCGGGCCAGCCTCAGAGAAGCGATCCGGACGTTGGCGTTGGCGTCCCCGAGGCCCTCCCCGATGTAGCGGTCGGCCCTGCCCGGGATGCGGACCAGGAGGGCCAGGGCCCGGGCCCGGCGGCGTGGCCAGCGGCTCTCCCAGGCGGACTTCAGCAGCTCCTCGGCCCGGGCTCCCCTCTCCTCGAGGGCCCGGAAGCCCAGGTAGCGGGTGGCCAGGTTGGGAGAGTTCAGCGCCCGCAGCGCCTGGCGGGGACGGCTCGTGTCGAGGTCCGCCCGCCGGGGCGCGTTGCCCTCGGGGGCCACCCGCAGGATGCGCCCGCTGAGGCTCTCGAGGGAGCGGTCGGCCATGTTGTGCCCGCCCACCCCGGCGTCGTTCCAGTCGGCGACGAACAGGGCGCCGTCGGGGGCCACGCACACGTCGGAGGGACGGAACCAGGGATCCCTTTCTCCGCCGACGATGTCGGCTATCCGGGCGGTGTAGCCGGCGCCCGAGGGCCGGACCGGATAGGCCCGCACCACCCGGGGCCCGGCGTCGCAGTGGATGATCTGGTTGCGGAAGGGAGACGGAAGCAGGCTGCTCTCGTAGACCAGGATTCCGGTGGGGGATCCGGCTCCGGTCTGGAGCAGGTTGGGCACCACGCCGGGATCGTTGAGGTGCCAGTGCCGCTCGGGAACCGTCTCCGCCCATCCGGTGCGCTCGGTCCGCCATCCGGCTCCGGTCATCTCGTCCTGGTAGCCGAAGTTGCCGTACTCCATGACGTAGTTGATGCGCACTGCCCGGTTGCCGTCGTCGTCGTTGTCCGACTGCCAGAGCGTGCCGTAGGAATCGACGCAGACCTCGTAGTTGTTGCGGAAGTTGTGGCCCAGCACCTCGAACTCGCTGAGGTCGGGATTGCAGCGGAACACCATACCCTGCCGGTAGGGACGGCCCTGGCCGCTGACCACGTTGCCCTGGGGATCGCGGATCGGCCTGCCCTCCCGGTCGAGGATCCGGGATCCGTTGTTGCCGAAGTTGAAGTAGAGGCGCCCGTCGGGGCCGAAGACCACCGCGTGCACCCCGTGATCGTGGTCCACGCCCTGGATTCCCGAGAAGAGGATCTCCTTCTCGTCGGCCTTGTCGTCCCCGTCGGTGTCGGTCAGGACCATCACGCTGGGTGAGCAGGAAACGATCACCCGGTTGCCCAGAACGCAGATGCCCAGGGCCGCGTTGACGTCCTCCCCCTGGTAGAAGACCGTCTGCTCGTCGGCCACTCCGTCCAGGTCGGTGTCCTCCAGGATCACGATCCGGTCGCCACCCGGGCGCAGCCTGCCCCAGGGCTTCCACACCCGGTAGTTGGCCCCCTCGGCGACCCACACCCTGCCCCGCGCGTCGATGTCCATGCTGGTGGGGTTGACCACCATAGGCTCGGAGGCGAAGAGCTTCGCCTCCAGCCCCTCGGCCACGTCCAGAAGCCGGGTCTGCTCCAGGGCCGCCTCCCATCCCGTCCCCCGGGGATTGGCCCCCTGTAGGGAAGCGGCCAGAAGCAGGATCGACGGGAGAAAGCGGACTACCGGACCGGTCGTCATGGCAGGCTTCTGGCTCCCCGGCGGGGGATCAGTTGGACAGGCTGGGACTGACGAAGCCCTCGGGCTCCACCTGGGGAGGGCGGACCCGGGGACGGCGGGCCTCCTGGTTGTCCAGGTTGGCCATCAGGTCCTCCCGGGTGACCTCGCATTCGACGCCCCCCTCGGGGACCTCGGCCCCGGCGATCCACAGCGCCGCGTTGAGGACCACCTTGCGGAAGCCGGGATTGCCCCAGTTGAGATGGAAGTGGGCGCCGGTGAAACCGAATCCCCGCCCCCCGCCGGGCCGCTCGTAGACCCAGGCCACGTGCTGGGGCAGCCCGGCGGCCACCGCCTTGCGCACATGGGGGTTGCCGCTGTGGGCCCCGTCCCCCCGTTCCATGGTCTCGGGCGGAGGCACCGCGCTCAGGATGGGGGTCACCCCCTTCATGCCGGGGGCGAAGCGCATGTGGAAGTACCACTCGTCGCGGATGCTGAAGGGGGAGACGCCCCGGGCGACGGGATGATCGGGAATGTCCCTGAAGTCGGCCTCCCAGTGGGGATTGACCGACCAGTGGGTCTCGAAGTAGCCGCCCATCCACTCCAGGAACTCCTTGCCGCCCCGGTCGGCGGGCACCTCCACCCCGTAGTGGATGGCCCCGAAGCCGACCCCCCTGTCCATCAGCGGGCGCAGCTCCTCGAGCCGGTCCTCCTGGATGGCCACGTGGCGGCCCCCGCCGGTCACGAAGAAGATGATGGCGTCGGCCTGGCCGAAGGGATCCTCCTTCTCGGGCCATCCGTTCTGGTAGACCACCACCTCCACCCCGGGCACCGTGGAGAGGCAGCGCTGCAGGAGCAGGCTCCCCGCGTTGTGCTCGTGGGCCAGGAGCCCGTGGCTGGGGGTGCCGGCCACGAACACGATCCTCCGGACCTCCTCCGCCAGGCCCCCTGCCGTCCCCAGGATCGCCCAGCAGGCCAGGACCGCCGTCAGTCGTGCCATGATCGCCTTCATGTCAGCGCTCCAGGGAGCGGACGCGGATGTCTCGGAACTGGACCAGCATGGGCGGACCCGCATGCAGCTGCAGGGCGAGGATCCCGCTCTCGCTCCTCCCCTCGGGATCCAGGTCGGTGACCTCGGCGGTCACCCGCCCGTTGACGATGTGGGTGAACTCCCAGCCCCGGGCGACGATGGCGTAGTCGTTCCAGTCCTCGTCGCGGACGACCTTCTGGATCTCGGCGCCCTCGCCCAGCGAGCCCACCACCCGGACCTGGTGCCGCCCGTCCCTGCGGGAGACCACCGTCTTCTCGCCCCGGCGAGCCAGGATCCCCCGGCCCTTCTCGTGGTAGAGTATTCCCGTGAAGGTGGGGCCGGCCTCGAGGTCGCCCTGGTATCCGCCCACCACCCAGCCCCCCCGATCCTCGCTCCGGTACTGGATGCCCGAGTTGCCGCCCACGATGCGGTACTGGAGCCGGAGCTCGAAGTCCCCGACCTTCCCTCCCCGCCAGATCAGGAAGGTGTTGCCCCGGACGGGATTCTCGGGGGTGGTGCGCCCGGTGATGGCGCCGTCCTGCACCGACCAGAACCTGGGATCCCCGTCCCATCCCTCCAGGGTGCTTCCATCGAAGATGGACCGGAATTCCTGGTGGTCGTCCCCCCGCAGCAGCAGGACGGACAGCGGGAGGAATGCGAGAGCCAGTCCCTTCTTCATTTCTTTCGGGTCCTCTTCCGGGCGGGCCTGGCCGGAGCCAGCGCCTTCTTCAGGAAGGCCAGCCCGTCGACCGCGATCTCGTCCCGGGTGGGCTCGATGCGCCGCCAGATGGCCGCCGCCTTGGCGATCACCTTGACATCGGTGGTGAAGGACTCGATGACCACGTCCCCCTTGTAGCGCACGGCCTTCAGGGCCCTGGCGATCCCCTGCCAGTCGATGTGGTCGCTGCCGGGGGTGCCCCGGCCGCTGCCGCAGGCGTGGAAGTGGGCCAGGCGGGAGCCCGCCATGCGGATGGCCCTGGCCTGGTCCTTCTCCTCGATGTTCATGTGGAAGGTGTCGAGGTGGAGCCTCAGGGCCTTGCTGCCGACCGCCTCGATCATCTCCAGCCCCCGCTCGCAGGTGTTGATGAAGTCGGTCTCGAAGCGGTTGAGCGGCTCCAGGCAGATGGTGCGCCCCCTCTCCCCGGCGTAGGCCGCCAGCTCCACGAGGTTGTCCCTGACCATCCTCCACTGCTTGCGCGCCTCGCTGTAGGGGACCATCCCGGCGCGCCCCACCGAGGAGTAGACCGGCCCGATCAGGGAGGGGCAGTCCAGCTCCACCATCTGGTCGATCAGGGCCTTGAGATAGGCCATGGTCGCCTTCTGCTCCTCGGGGGCGCCCCGGAAGTCCCGGCCCGGGCCCATGCAGGCGCAGACCGATCCGCAGGCCAGGCCCTCCTTCTCGAGAGCCTCCCTCACCTTCCCGGGGCGGATGTGGGAGGGATCCTCCACCGGGATCTCGACCGTGTCGAATCCCCACTGGCGGAACCGGGGAAGAAGCTTCACGCTCGCGGTCCGGAACGGCGAGGTGAACAGGAAGGTGTTGATGCCGAACCTCATGGCGGTGGACCCATGGTCCGCCCGCCCGGGGCCGGCTGTCAAACCCGGAGTTGTTCCCCGGACCGCCCGGGGGATAGCATTCCCATGGCATGTTCCGACCCTGCATCGATCTCCATCAGGGCAAGGTGAAGCAGATCGTCGGGGGGACCCTGCGGCCTGACGGGCCGGGACCGACGGTCAACCACGTCTCCTCCCGCCCCGCTTCCTGGTTCGCCCGCCTCTACCGCAACGACCGGCTCAGGGGAGGCCACGTGATCCTTCTGGGGCCCGGCAACGAGGCGGTGGCCCGGGAGGCCCTGGGAGCCTATCCCGGCGGGATGCAGGCGGGCGGGGGCATGACCCCGGAGAACGCCCCCTCCTTCCTGGACGCCGGGGCGTCGCACATCATCGTCACCTCCTGGCTCTTCCAGGGGGAGGCCTTCCGTCCCGAGCGCCTGGAGGCCTTCTCCCGGCGGATCGGCAGGGAGCGCCTGGTGGTGGACCTCAGCTGCCGCAGGCGCCCCGACGGCTACCGGGTGGCCTCAAACCGGTGGCAGACCCTCACCTCGCTGGAGCTCACCGAAGGAAGCCTGGCTCCCATCGCCGCACGCTGCGCCGAGTTCCTGGTGCATGCCGCCGACATCGAGGGGCTCTGCCGGGGAGTGGACCTCGACCTGGTGGAGCTGCTCTCCCGGATCAGCCCCCTTCCGGTCACCTACGCCGGTGGGGCACGCTCCCTGGAGGACCTGCGCCGGGTGCAGGATCGGGGCCGGGGAAGGATCGACCTCACCATCGGCTCGGCCCTGGACATCTTCGGGGGCAGCGGAGTGCGCTACGCCGATCTGGTGGCCTTCAACCGCTCCCTCTGATTGCCACGTGGGCGGCCCTTCCCTACCATCCGCCGCCGACATATGGAAACCACGGTGGTGTTGCTCAAGCCCGACTGCGTCGAGAAGGGGCTTGTAGGGGAGGTGATATGCCGGCTCGAGGCCCTGCGCCTGCGCATCCGGGGCTGCAAGATGGTCCAGGCCGACGAGGACCTCCTGCGCAAGCACTACAGCCACCTCGCCGACCTCCCCTTCTTCCCCGAGATACTGGAGTTCATGCAGTCCACGCCCATCGTCGCCCTGGCCCTGGAGGGAGCGGGCAGCGTGGAGGCGGTCCGCAGGGCCCTGGGCCCCACCGATTCGTCCCTGGCCCCCAAGGACACCCTCCGGGGGCTCTACGGGACCGACAAGATGAGGAACATCGCCCACGCCTCCGACTCGGTCCGGACCGCCCGGGAGGAGCTGGACCGCTTCTTCCGCAGCTCGGAGATCTTCTAGGCGAGAGGGCGGCCGCACCGGAACCTCCGTCCGGACCGGGACGCCTTGCTCCGGCCAGGCGGATCGTCTTGGATCGCCCCTTCCGGAATGCCCCGGCGCGATGGCCCGCTTCCTGGGAAACCCGCTGGAGCAGCGGCTTCGCCCTTGCAGCTGAAGCCGCCGCATGGCGATGCGGCGCCATGGCTGCGCCGGGAATGCCGAACTTGAGCTCGACGAAGAGCGAAGCGTCCGATCGGACGATCGAGGAGAACAGGCCCGAGGGCCTGGGGCGGGAAGGCGCGTCGTGGGGCGGCTACCCTCTCGACGACCTGCTGATCCGCAGCCAGGCCCGGACGGTCCTCGAGGTGATCCGCGGCATCGAGGATTCAAGATGCATCATGGACCCCGACTTCCAGCGCGACTGCGTCTGGCCCGAGGACAAGCAGAGCAGGCTCGTCGAATCGGTCGTCTTGCGGATCCCCCTGCCCGCCTTCTACCTGGCAGAGGACGATCAGGGCCGCATGGTGGTCGTGGACGGCTTGCAGCGGCTCTCCACGCTCGGACGGTTCATGGGCAACGAGCTGAGGCTGAAGCTTCCAGAAAGAAGGGAGCTGCACGGGAAGTCGTTCGCCGAGCTGTCCCCCAAGCTCCAGAACCGGTTCGAGGCCTGCACCCTGGTTCTCCACGTCATCGACTCGAAAGTCCCGGAACGAGTCCGCCTCGACATATTCGAACGGGTGAACGGGAGCGTTCCGCCGACCCGCCAGCAGATGCGGAACTGCCTGTTCACGGGCAGGGCCACCAGATTCCTCAAGGCCGAAGCCCGAACGGAGCTTTTCCTGAAGGCGACGGGGAGGTGCCTGGACAGGAAAGGAATGGGGGATCGGGAGTTCGTGAACCGGTTCTGCTCCTTCCAGATCCTTGGAGCCGACGGGTACCACGGCGATATGGACGACTTCCTTGCCCGCGGTCTCCGCCGGATGAACGGCATGGACGAATCTCAACTGTCGAAGCTTTCCGGGGAGCTCCGCCGCGGCCTTGCCAACAACTTGCTGCTGTTTGGAGAGAATGCATTCCGAAGGAGCAGATCGGATCGGCAAAGGGCGGCGCTGAACGCCTCCTTTTGGGACGTCATGTCGACGAGCCTCTCGAGGCTTGGCGAGCGCTGCGTGGCCGATGCGGCGGGCGAACTGCGCAAGGCGGTTTGCAGCCTGCTGGAGGACAAAGATTTCGTCGCCTCGATCACCTGCGGAACCAGCGGTGCCGCGAAGGCAGCAAGACGGTTCGCCATGGTCCGGGAAGCGCTTCGGGAGGCTCTCGGTGATCGCGCTCGCTGACCAGGGGCTCTTCGAGGCGCGGCACTTTCCGCTGCGGCCGCCGATGGCGTCCCGGGACGCCTCGCCGGCTTCGCTGCTCCCGGCCTGCGCCAATCGCGAGATGCTCCCTCAGGCGCCTGGACCCCATGGCGAAGCAGCCTTTCCGTCCTTCGCCAAGGCCCCCGGCTCCGGCCCCAGAGCCTGCTCTTCCCGTCTTGAAGCCGTCCATGCGTAGTCGAGACCCAGCCGTTGACTCCCGGCCCCTATGCCTGTTCCGGGCATCCCGCCTCGATCCGCTCTCCTCGATCCTGGCTGCCAGGCTCGAGAACCAGGCGCGGATCTTCTCTCTCGACGACCGCTCCGGCCAGTGGAGGATGGCGGCTGAGCCGCCCCCTTGGGACGAAGTTCTGGAGGCCCTCTACGCGGCCAGATCGGTGCAGTCCTGGTAGGCCTCCGGGAGTGCGGATCCTCCAGCAGGCAGGCCGCCCCCCCGGGAAGGAGGCGGGACAGCTGCATGGAAGGGATATTCAGCATGGAGGCCTCGAAAGCGAGAGAGACGGCGTCGGCAAATGCCGTCCACAGGCTGCCCTGCATGGCGGACAGCAATCCAAGGATGCGGGATTGTCCGGACAGGAAGCAGATCCGGCTGCGGGCCTGCCGATCAGCCAGGAAGCGCCTGCATTCGGCTGCCTGATCGCTGCAAGTCCAAAATGCCAGGATTGTCCGAGCGCTTCGAAGCCGACATGGTTTTATCGATCCGTATCGGGAGCCGAAGCATGCGCGGGACGGGAACCCGCCATGGATTCCAAGCCACGGAAGGCGACAGCTTCAGTCCGCAGGATCAAGAAACCGCCTGAAAGCGTTCGATCGCTGAATGGCGAACCATTCCCATCTCTGCCTCGTCCAGCCCGCGTATGGCTGCAAGTAGTCACCTACCAGGTCCGGATCGCCGGTTCTCAGGATCTGGTAATACGACATTCCAATGCGCTCTTCCTCGTCGGTCGACTGCCACGGCATCGGCAGCTGCTGCATGCCGTCGATTTCGCCAATCAGCCGTTCCACGATCTCCTCCGCCTCCTCCCGTCCCTGATCGGAAACGGATAGGATGTCGTTGTTCCATGCCGGACTGTACAGGTAGGTGGCCATCATATCCTCCGACGCTTGAGCTTGGGCCTCGTCTCCCCGATCGAGACTGTGGTGGTACGACCACAACGCTTCGAAAATCCCGCTGACCGTCACTGGACTGTTTGTCTTCCCGTACTCCGACAGGATTCCGTACATCCGCTCGAATTGAATGGAGAACCTGGAGTCGTCCGCAAAGAACCGTTTCAGCCGCTGGTAGTTGTGAGCCTGCTCGTTAATGATCCGGCTCTCGTCCAGGCTCAGCAGACGGGTGTTCGTATAGGCGCTGGGAATGTACGGGGCCTCTTCGTCGATGGTCGGCTTCCAGGGAAAGCTGTCCCTCCATCGCCGGCCTTGCTGCTCCGGAGCAGCGGAAGATCGATTCGCAGACTGGCTCAGCCGCTCGAATCGCGACATTGCCCGAGGGTCGGATTCCTCGATCGACGGAGAGGCCGGATCCGGTGTGGCGGCCGATCCCCCTGCATGGCCTCCGCCCGTCTCCGGCCTGCTGTCCGGACCGGTAAAAACGGGAAGCAGGGCCAGCAACAAGGCCAGCGCGAGCAAGACGAACAGCGCCGGCAGAACCAGTCCGCGGCCCGGGCTGTCCCTGGAACTGCGGCTCGCTTCGTCCCGCCGGCTCATGGGGGAGAGCGGACTGGCCCTAGTTGGCCCGGAAGGGCATGACCACGAAGAGGAAGGGTGTGCCCTCCTCCCGGATCAGGAGCGGACTGAGGCTGTCGGTCCCGAGCAGGAAGATCTCGTCGCCTTCCATCTGCTTGAGCGGATCGAGCAGGAAGTGGGGGTTGTGGGCCATGTGGATCTCCTCCCCGTCGTAGTTGACCACGATCTTCACCCTCACGTCGCCTTCCCCGGGAAGCTTTCCCTCCAGGACCAGCTCGTTTTTGCCGAGGAACAGATTGACCGAGGCGTTGTTCTGGTCGGTCATGATTCCGGCGGTGATCAGGGCCTTCGTCAGCTCCCCCCGATCCACCGGGATCCGGAACTTGGTGTCCTTCTCCTCGGGGATCACCCGGCGGTAGTCGGGGAAGCTCCCCTCCATGATCTGGGCCATCATCATGTGGGTCACCACCCCGTCCTTGTCGAGCAGGGTGAAGGACACCTGGCTCTCGGAGCTGCGCAGGTGCATCGTTCCCCCCTCCCTGCTCAGGAGCCGTCCCAGTTCGCCCACCACCCGGGTCGGAACGATGATGCGCAGGCTGTCCTCCCGGTCGGTGACCGGCTTCTGTCCGTCCATCAGGGCCATGCGGCGCCCGTCGGTGGCCACCAGGGCCAGCTTGGAGTCCTTGATGTCGAAGAGCGCGCCGTTGAGCACGTAGCGGGCCTGCTCCTCCGAGGCGGCGTACTTGGTGTAGCGGATGGCCGCCTCCATCCACTGCTGCTCCACGGTGAACTTCCGGTCGTCCTCGAACTTGGGCAGGGGCGGGTAGTCGCCAGGGTCCATTCCGTGGAGCTTGAAGTCCGTGGAGCCCGCCTTGATGGTCCCGACCTGCTTCTCGATGTCCACCTCGATCTCGGGAGCGCTGATCGAGCGGACGAAGTCGAACAGCTTGCGCGCCGGAAGCGTGGCGGTTCCAGCCTGCCCGACCTCGGCCTGGATCCCCCGCATGACGGTCAGCTCCAGGTCGGAGGCGGTCAGCACCAGCTTCCCCTCTTCGCTGGCCTGGAGAAGCACCTGGGAAAGAACGGGGAGGGTGGCCCGGCCGTCGGCGACGTTCTGCATGGCGTGCAGGCCGTCCTCGAACTGCTTTCTGACCACCTTGAACCTCATTCCAGGAGAACGAAGGCTGTCCAAGGCGCCCTTGGGGAGTCAAGCGGCAATCCCTGTATGCGGGATCGGTCAGAAGAGAGAAGACGCCATAGTAGGGAGTGTCGACAACCGGCCCCTTTCAGCGTCCCGCCCCCTTCCCGCCTGGACCGAGCGGGAGCGGGAGGCTGTCGACAGGGCGTCGGCAAGAGGCCGGCCAACCGTCCACAACCCGCCATGGGGAAATTGCCGGCAGGCTGTTGTCCGGGAAGCCGGCAGCTTGCCAGGACTTAGGAGGCGGTCCGGGAGACGATGGCGGAGAGGGCCCGGACGGCGGCGTCGATCTCCTCCTCGGTGGTGCCGCGGCCCGCCGAGAACCGGATCAGGCCGCGGGCCCTCCCGGGGGGCTCCCCCATGGCCAGCAGCACGTGGGAGGGCTCCAGCGAACCGGCCGAGCACGCCGCCCCTCCCGAGGCGCAGACGCCCTCCAGGTCGAGCGCAGCCAGCAGGGAGGCGCTTTCCCACCCCGCCACCGAGAGAGCCAGGGTGTTGCCCGCCCGCAGGGCGCCGGTCCCGTGGAACCGGACCCCGGGGAGGCCGCCGATGCCCTGCATCAGCCGCCGGGACAGCGACTCCATCCTGGCGGGCTCGAACACCGGAGGGGAGGAGAACCGCTCCAGCGCCAGCGTCATCCCGTAGATGCCGGCCAGGTTCTCGGTCCCGGCCCGGCTCTCGTTCTCCTGGGATCCGCCATGCAGCAGGGCCCGGGGGCGCAGCGGCGAGCGGCAGTAGAGGACCCCGGCTCCCTTGGGCCCGTGCAGCTTGTGCGAGCAGGCCGAGACCAGCGGGGCCTGGAACTGGCCGATCCCCTCGACCGGGACCTTGCCCAGGGCCTGCGCCGCGTCGCAGTGGTAGAGGATCTCCCGGGAGCGGCACAGGGCCCCGATCTCGGCCCAGGGCTGCAGGACCCCGGTCTCGTTGTTGGCCGCCATCACCGAGACCAGCAGGGTGTCGGGACGGAGCCGCTCCTCCAGATCCCCGGCCGAGACCCGCCCCTGGGCGTCCACCGGGAGGATCTCCAGCTCGAAGCCCTCGTCCCGGGCCAGGGCCTCCAGGGGCCGCAGCACCGAGTGGTGCTCGACGGCCGAGCAGATCAGGTGCCGTCCCCGGGACGCCCGGGCCCGGGCGGCGCCCGCCAGGGCCAGGTTGTTGCTCTCGGCCCCTCCCGAGGTGAACAGGATCTCGGAGGGGCGGCAGCGCCACAGGTCGGCCACCCGGTAGCGGCAGTCGTCGAGGAGGGCCCGCGCCTTCCTGCCGACATGGTGGACGCTGGAGGGATTGCCGTGGTGCAGCTCGGGCCGCTCGGAGAGGGCCTGGAGGATCCCCTCGTCGAGGGGCGTGGTGGCGTTGTAGTCCAGGTAGACGCTCTCCATGCGGTCAGGGGCTTCCCTCGGGCGCGGCGGCCTCGAGCGCCGGGAAGCCTCCCAGCAAGCGGGGGCGGCTCCAGGCCCGGGCGGCGTGGGCGCAGGCCCGCCGCGCCGCCTCCTCCAGGGGGAGGCCCCGGGCCAGGTGGGCCGCCAGGGAGGCCGAAAGGAAGCACCCGCTGCCGTGGACGGGGCCCTCCTCCGAGCGCTCGAAGGGAAGGACGGTGGCCTTTCCCCGGTGCGAGAGGACGTCGCAGGCGCCCCGGGGGAGGTGCCCCCCCTTGACCAGCACCGAGCACCCGTGGGCCGCCTCCAGGTCCCGGGCCGCCTCCTCCAGGTCCGCGGGCTCCTCCAGGCGGCGGCCGAGGAGCTCCTCGGCCTCGGGGGCGTTGGGGGTCAGGACGGTGGCGGCGGGCAGGAGCTCCCTCCAGTGCGCAAAGCGGCGCTGGGGCGCGGCGCTGGGCGAGGCGACCGGATCCAGGACGACGGGGGCCGCCTCCAGCCGGGAAAGGAGCCTGAGCAGCAGGCGCGCCGAGCCGGCCGAGGCGATCAGGCCGATCTTGGCGGGAACCGGCCCCAGCCACCCGATCAGGGCCTCGAACTGCCGGGCCAGGAGCCCCTCCTCCACCGGCCGGCAGTCGTCGAAGCGGTCCGGGGTCTGGACCGTCAGCGCCGTCAGCAGGGAGACTCCCCGGACTCCCGCCGAGGCGAAGGTGCGCAGGTCGGCCGTCGCCCCGGCCAGCCCCGAGGGATCGTGCCCGGCGATGGTCAGGCAGGCGGGGGCGGCTTCCATGGCAGGGAGCGATTGTCCCCCTCCGGCGCTCCCGGCGCCAGCTGGAATGATCTTGAAGAGGCGGCCCGCCGAGGGGACCATCCCCGCTTCCCTGGACCGGCGGGGCGGCCTCCGTCCCCCTCCGCTCTCCGGACCAGGGGCGGAGGATGCCCCCCACAAGGTGAAGGACGGCTTGCCGGAGAGAATCTGCTGCATCGGGGCGGGCTACGTCGGGGGCCCCACCATGGCGGTGATCGCCAGCAGGTGCCCCGGGATCGAGGTCTCCGTGGTGGACGCCGATCCGGAGCGCATCGCGGCCTGGAACTCCGGGGACCTGCCGGTCTTCGAGCCGGGCCTCGGGGAGCTGGTGGAGGAGACGCGGGGAAGGAACCTCTTCTTCAGCGCCGACGTCGACCGGGAGATCGAGCGCTCGGAGATGATCTTCATCTGCGTCAACACCCCGACCAAGGAGTACGGAGAGGGCGCGGGGAAGGCCTCCGACCTGAAGCACGTGGAGCGCTGCGCCCGCCGCATCGCCGCCATCGGGGGCCGGGCCCGGATCCTGGTGGAGAAGTCCACCGTGCCGGTGCGCACCGCCCAGATGGTCCGGGAGATCGTGGGGGCCGGCCGCCCGGACGTCCAGGTGCTCTCCAACCCCGAGTTCATGGCCGAGGGCACCGCGGTGCGGGATCTTCTCTCCCCCGACCGGATCCTGATCGGGGCCGAGAGCGGCCCCGAGGGGGACCGGGCGGCCGAGGCTCTGGCCGCGGTCTACCGGCAGTGGGTGGATCCCGGGAGGATCCTCCTCTCCGGGCTGTGGTCCAGCGAGCTCTCCAAGCTGGCCTCCAACGCCTTCCTGGCCCAGCGCATCTCCTCGATCAACGCCATCTCGGCCCTGTGCGAGAGGACCCAGGCCGACGTGCAGGAGGTGGCCCAGGCGGTGGGCCGGGACCGGCGCATCGGCCCGGAGTTCCTGCGGGCCTCGGTGGGCTTCGGGGGATCGTGCTTCCGCAAGGACGTGCTCAGCCTGGTCTACCTCTGCGAGCGCTTCGGCCTTCCCGAGGAGGCCGCCTACTGGGAGGGGGTGCTGCGGATCAACGAGCACCAGAAGGACCGCTTCGCCTCGGAGCTGGTGCGGGCCCTCTTCTCCACGGTCTCGGGCAAGCGGATCGCCATCCTGGGCTTCGCCTTCAAGAAGGACACCAACGACACCCGGGAGTCCCCGGCCATCGGGGTCTGCCGCCGCCTGCTGGAGGAGCGGGCCCGCCTGGCCATCCACGATCCCCGGGTGAGGGAGGACCAGGTGCGCCGCGAGCTGGGGGGGGGCGACTACCAGGTGGCCGGGGATCCCTACCAGGCCTGCGAGGGGAGCCACGCCCTGGCGGTCCTCGCCGATTGGGACCAGTACCTCCGGCTCGACTACCGCCGCATCCACCGGTCCATGGAGAAGCCGGCGGTCCTCTTCGACGGGCGCAACCTCCTGGACCTGGAGGCGATGCGCGGCATCGGCTTCCAGGTCCGGGGCATCGGCAAGGCCTGTGGCTAGCAGGCGGGCCTTCATCACCGGGATCACCGGGCAGGACGGCTCCTACCTGGCCGAGCTGCTCCTGGAGAAGGGGTACCAGGTGCACGGCCTGGTGCGGCGCTCCAGCAGCCTCGGCCGCAGCCGCATCGACTGGATCGCCGCCCCTCCCGGGCGGCTCCGGCTCCACTACGGCGACATGTGCGACGGCCTGGCCCTGGCCCGGCTGATCCGGGAGATCCGCCCCGACGAGGTCTACAACCTGGCGGCCCAGAGCCATGTGGGGATCAGCTTCGAGAATCCCGAGTACACCGCCGACGTGGTGGGCGTGGGCCCCCTGAGGCTCCTCGAGGCGGTGCGCCAGTTCCACCCCGCGGCCCGATTCTACCAGGCCGGCTCCAGCGAGATGTTCGGGATGGCGTCCCCGCCCCAGGACGAGGACACCCCCTTCTATCCCCGCAGCCCCTACGGAGCCGCCAAGGTCCACGCCCACTGGACCGCGGTCAACTACCGCGAGGCGCACGGGATCCACGCCAGCTGCGGCATCCTCTTCAACCACGAGTCGCCCCGCCGTGGGGAGAACTTCGTGACCCGGAAGATCAGCCTGGGGGTGGCCGCCATCCACAAGGGGCGGCAGCGGGAGCTGGCGCTGGGAAACCTCGACGCCCGCAGGGACTGGGGCTACGCCAAGGAGTACGTCGAGGCGATGTGGATGATGCTGCAGGCGGAGAGCCCCGGGGACTACGTGGTGGCCACCGGGACCACCCATTCGGTCCGGGACTTCCTCGAGGCCGCCTTCGGCTGCGTGGGGCGCGACTGGCGGGACCATGTCCGCACCGATCCCCGCTACCTGCGCCCCGCCGAGGTGGACGCGCTCCAGGGCGACCCCGCCCGGGCCCGCAAGGCGCTGGGCTGGGAGGCCCGGACCCGCTTCGAGGATCTGGTCCGCATCATGGTGGAGGCCGATCTGGAGGCGCTCCCGTGACCCCGGGCCAGAGCATCGTGGTCACCGGCTCGGCGGGCCTGGTCGGCGCAGAGGCCTCGCGCCACTTCGCGCGGCAGGGATACCGCGTCGCGGGAATCGACAACGACATGCGCGCCGCCTTCTTCGGTGAGGAGGCCTCCACCCGGTGGTCGGCCGCCCGGCTCAAGGAGGAGTGCCCCCTCTACGCCCACCACTCCCTGGACATCCGCGACGAGGACGGGATCGGGCGGATCTTCGAGGAGCGCAAGGGGGAGATCGCGGCGGTGATCCACGCCGCCGCCCAGCCCTCCCACGACTGGGCCGCACGCGATCCCCGCACCGACTTCTCGGTGAACGCGGCCGGCACCCTCAACCTGCTCGAGTGCCTGCGCCGCCACGCACCCCGGGCCCGCTTCGTCTTCGTCTCCACCAACAAGGTCTACGGGGACCGCCCCAACCGGCTGGACTTCCGGGAGGAGGAGACCCGCTGGGAGGCCTGCGGGCGGGACGGGAAGCCGCACCCGGGGATCGACGAGAGCCTCAGCGTGGACCAGTCGCTGCACAGCCTGTTCGGGGCGAGCAAGCTCTCGGCCGATCTGCTGGTTCAGGAGTACGGCAGGTACTTCGGCCTCGACACCGTCTGCTTCCGGGGCGGGTGCCTGACCGGCGGGGGGCACAGCGGCGCCGAGCTGCACGGCTTCCTGAGCTACCTGATGCGGTGCCTGGCGCTGGGACGCGAGTACCGCGTCCACGGCTACCGGGGCAAGCAGGTGCGCGACAACCTCCACAGCGAGGACCTGGTCCGGGCCTTCGACCACTACCTGCGGGATCCCGGCCCGGCCCGGGTCTACAACATCGGAGGCGGGCGCTTCGCCAACTGCTCCCTGCGGGAGGCCGTCGCCGCCGGGGAGGACCGCCTGGGGAGGAAGCTGCGGCGCGTCTACCTGGAGCAGGAGCGCCGGGGGGACCACCGCTGGTACATCACCGACCTGGGGCGCTTCTCCCGGGACTATCCCCGCTGGAGGCCCACCCGGAGCATGGACCAGATCTACGACAGCGTCTGCGAGGGCGTGCTGCAGCGGCTCTCCCGGAAATGAGGGCGGCGGTGGTCGGACTGGGCTACGTGGGGCTGCCCCTCTGCCTGCGCCTGGCCCGGGCCGGGACCGAGGTCCTGGGCATCGACGCCGACCCCGCCAAGGTGGAGGCCATCGCCCGCGGGGAGAGCTACATCGGGCACATCCCCTCCGGGGAGCTGGCCCCGCTGGTGGACCGGGGGCTTCTCCGGGCCGCCTCCCGGGCCGACGGGGCCGCCACCTGCCAGGCGGTCCTGATCTGCGTTCCGACCCCCCTGGGGGAATCGGGGGAGCCGGACATGCGGCACGTGCTGGGCACCGGGCGGGACCTGGCCCCGCACCTGTCCCCCGGCGCCACCGTGATCCTCGAGTCCACCGTGTATCCCGGCGCCACCGAGAACGACCTGAGGGCCGTCCTGGAGGAGGGATCGGGACTGGTGGCGGGCCGGGACTTCCACCTGGCCTACTCCCCCGAGCGCGAGGATCCGGGCCGAGGCGGCGACCCCGGGGAAATCCCCAAGATCGTGGGGGGCCTGACCCCCGAGTGCCGCCGCCGGGCCATGGAGGTCTACCGGCCTGCCGTCCCCCGCCTGGTGCCCGCCTCGGACTGCCGCCAGGCCGAGGCGGCCAAGCTCCTGGAGAACGCCTTCCGCAGCGTCAACATCGCCCTGGTCAACGAGCTGAAGACGGTCTTCGGGCCCATGGGCGTCGACATCTGGGAGGCCATCTCCCTGGCCCGGACCAAGCCCTTCGGCTTCAAGGCCTTCTACCCGGGGCCGGGGGTGGGAGGGCACTGCATCCCCATCGATCCCCTCTACCTCTCCTGGAAGGCCCGCCGCCACGGAATGGAGGCGCGCCTGGTCGACCTGGCCAGCGAGATCAACCACTCGATGCCCGTCTGGGTCCTGGAGCGCACCGAGGAGGCCCTGGCCCGCCGCTCGGTGCCCCTCTCCCGGGCCCGCATCCTGATCCTGGGCGTCGCCTACAAGCCGGACGTGGACGACGACCGGGGCTCCCCGGCCTACCGGCTCATCGATCTGTTCGCCGCCGCCGGGGCCGAGGTGGACTACCACGATCCGCACATCCCCGCCATCCGCCCGGGGCGGGGCCACCGGAGCCTCTCGGGCATGCGGTCGGTGCCCTGGGAGCGGGACACCATCGCCTCCTACCACGCGGTGGTGGTGGCCACCGGCCACCGCGGCGTCGACTACCGGGAGCTGGGCGAGTGGGCCCGCTGCGTGGTCGACACCCGCAACGTCGTGCCCGGGGAGGGGCGGGACGGGGTGGTCCGGGCATGAGCGGCGGCCCCCTCCTGGTGACCGGCGCGGCCGGCTTCATCGGCGCCCGCACCGCCGCCCTGCTGCTGGACCAGGGGCGCCGGGTGGTGGGCGTGGACGACCTCAACCCCTCCTACAGCCCGGCCCTCAAGGAGATGCGGCTGGAGCCGCTGCGCCGGCGGCCCGGCTTCGAGTTCCACGCTCTGGACATCGCCGACCGGGAGGCCGTGGAGCGCCTCTTCTCGCGGTTCCGCTTCGAGGCGGTCCTCAACCTGGCGGCCCGGGCCGGGGTGCGGCAGAGCCTGGAGGACCCCTTCGCCCACCTCAGGGCCAACACCCTGGGGACGCTCGGCCTGCTGGACCAGATGGTCCGCCGCCAGGTGGGCAAGCTGGTGCTGGCCTCCACCTCCTCGCTCTACGCCCGGCAGCCCCTCCCCTTCTCCGAGGAGGCCCCCTCCAACCAGCCGCTCACCCCCTACGCCGCCTCCAAGAAGGGGGCCGAGGCCATGGCCCACGCCTACCACGAGATGCACGGGCTGGAGGTGGCGGTGCTGCGCTACTTCACCGTCTTCGGGCCGGCCGGCCGGCCCGACATGTCCCTGTTCCGCTTCATCCGCGGCGTCGAGGAGGGGCGGGTCCTGGAGATCTACGGGGACGGCCTGCAGGGGCGGGACCTGACCTATGTCGACGACGCCGCCCGGGGCACGGTCGCGGCCCTGCGCCCCCTGGGAGGCTTCCGCCTGATCAACCTGGGCGGCGGCCGCCCCCCCCGCACCCTGCTCTCGCTGATCTCCCTGATCGAGGAGCAGGTGGGCCGCCGGGCCCGCCTCCGCCACCTGCCCCCCCATCCCCTGGATCTCCGGGAGGCCCGGGCCGACATCCGCCTGGCCGGGCGGCTGCTGGACTGGCGTCCCCGGGTCGGGGTGGAGGAGGGGATCGCCCGCGCCGTGGCCTGGCACCGGGAGAACCGGGACCGCCTGCGGGAGGCCTCGCTGTGAGCGGCGGGATCCGCATGGTCGACCTGCAGGCCCAGCGCCGGGCCCTGGGCCCGGCGATCGACCGGGCCGTGGCACGGGTGATGGCCCACGGCCGCTTCGTGCTCGGTCCCGAGGTGGAGGAGCTGGAGGAGCAGCTGGCCCGCCGGGTGGGCGTCGGCCACTGCGTGGCCACCGCCAGCGGCACCGCCAGCCTGGAGCTGGTCCTGCGCGCCCTGGGCGTCGGCCCCGGGGACGAGGTGATCACCGTTCCCTTCACCTGGGTGAGCACCGCCGCGGCCGTGCTGCTGGCCGGGGCCCGCCCGGTGTTCGTCGACATCGATCCCCGCACCTTCTGCATGGACATGGACCAGGCCGCGGCGGCGGTCGGCCCGGCCACCCGGGCCCTGATGCCGGTGAGCCTCTTCGGCCACCCGGCCGACCTGGAGGGCGCCGAGCGCCTGGCCCGCAGGCACGGCCTGGCGCTGATCGAGGACGGAGCCCAGAGCTTCGGGGCCCGCCTCGGGGAGCGGCGCAGCTGCGGCGTGGGAACCGCCGGGGCCACCAGCTTCTTCCCCTCCAAGCCGCTGGGCTGCTACGGCGAGGGAGGGGCCCTCTTCACCCGGGACGAGGCGCTGGCCCGGCGCCTGCGCTCGATGCGGGTGCACGGCGAGTCGAGCCCCTTCCGCCACGACCTGCTGGGGACCAACGGGCGCCTCGACACCCTCCAGGCGGCCGTGCTGCTGGCCAAGCTGCCGGCCTTCGACGGGGAGCTGGCCCGGCGCCGGGCCCTGGCCGCCGGCTACGACCGGGCCCTGGGGCCCTGGTGCCGCACCCCGGCGGTCCGGCCCGGGTGCGAGCACGCCTACGCGCAGTACACCCTGCGCACCGGACGGCGCGACGACTTCCGCCGGCACATGCGGGAGCGGGGGATCCCCACCGGCATCTACTACGCCCGGCCCCTGCACCTCCAGCCCCTCTTCGCCTCCCTCCCCCGCCCTCCCCAGGGCTTCCCCCAGGCCGAGCGGGCCTGCCGGGAGGTGGTCAGCCTCCCGATCCATCCCTACCTGGGCCGGGAGGACGCCGGCCGCGTCGCCGGGGCCGCCCTCTCCTTCCTGGAGGGAATCGCTGGAAGGGGGGACGGGCCCTCTCCATGATGGAGGGCGCAAGCGGGTGTGCATGCCAGGCGCCACAGCGGCGGAGGCGGGGACGAAGAGCTCCAGGGGCAGGTGGAGCGGGTCACCTTCCACAGCCAGGAGTCGGGATTCTGCGTCCTGAGGGTCAAGGTGCGGGGCCACCGGGAGCCGGTCCCGGTGGTGGGCAGCGCCGCCCGGATCTCGGCCGGCGAGTGGGTCCGCGCCAGCGGGCAGTGGGTCAACGATCCCAGGCACGGCCACCAGTTCCGCGCCGAGCGCCTCGAGGCCGCCGAGCCCACCTCCCTGGAGGGCATCGAGAAGTACCTCGCCTCGGGCATGATCCGGGGCATCGGCCCGGTGTACGCCTCCAAGCTGGTCGGGGCCTTCGGCAAGGAGGTGCTGGAGGTGATCGACCGGCAGCCCGGGCGGCTGGAGGAGGTCCCCGGGATCGGCCCGGTGCGCGCCCGGGGGATCACCGCCGCCTGGGCCGAGCAGCGCGGGATCCGGGAGATCATGGTCTTCCTCCACGGCCACGGGGCGAGCACCTCCCAGGCGGTGCGCATCCACAGGGCCTACGGGGCCGGCTCGGTGCAGGCGATGAAGGAGAACCCCTACCAGCTGGCCCGCGACATCCGGGGCATCGGTTTCCGGACCGCCGACCAGCTGGCCGCCAGGTTGGGGATCGCCAGGGACGCCTCCATCCGGATCCGGGCCGGCCTCTCCTACGCCCTGGAGGAGGCCCGGGGCCAGGGGCACTGCGGCCTGCCCCGGGAGGAGCTCCGCGGGCAGGCGGCCGGGCTGCTCGAGGCGCCGGAGGAGCTGGTGGAGGAGGCCCTGCGGGCGGAGCTGGCGGAGGGCCTCCTGAAGGCCGACCGGATCGGCTCCGAGGACTGCGTCTTCCTCAATCCGCTCTACCACGCCGAGAAGGGCATCGCCAGGCGGATCTTCGAGCTGCTCCGGGGGGGGCGCCCCTGGCCCCCGATCCCGGCCGGCCGGGCGATCCCCTGGGTGGAGGAGCGCACCCGGCTGGTCCTGGCCCCCAGCCAGCGCCGGGCGGTGTCCATGGCCCTGGAGTCGAAGGTGATGGTGATCACCGGCGGGCCCGGGGTGGGCAAGACCACCATCGTCAACTCGATCCTCAGGATCCTCTCGGCCAAGAAGGTGGCCATCGAGCTGTGCGCTCCCACCGGAAGGGCCGCCAAGCGCATGAGCGAGGCCACCGGCATGGAGGCCCGGACCATCCACCGCCTGCTGGAGGTGGATCCCGCCTCGGGATCCTTCCGCAGGAACGAGTCCAGCCCCCTGGACTGCCGGCTCCTGGTGGTCGACGAGATCTCGATGGTGGACGTGCCGCTGATGTACTCGCTGTGCCGGGCCCTCCCCGACGAGGCCGCCCTGCTGCTGGTGGGCGACGTCGACCAGCTTCCCTCGGTGGGGCCCGGGCAGGTGCTCGCCGACCTGATCCGCAGCCGCAAGGTCACCGTGGCCCGCCTCGACGAGGTGTTCCGGCAGGCGGCCCGCAGCAGGATCGTCTCCAACGCCCACCTGATCAACGCCGGACGCATGCCCCGCCTGGAGAGGCCCGACGGCCAGAGCGACTTCTACTTCTGGCCGGCCGAGGAGCCGGAGCGGGCGGTGGAGGCGGTCCGGAACCTGGTGGCCGAGCGCATCCCCCGCCGCTTCGGGCTCGACCCGGTCCGCGACGTGCAGGTGCTCTGCCCCATGCGCCGGGGCGGGGTCGGCTCCCAGTCGCTCAACCTGGAGCTCCAGGCGGCCCTCAATCCCGGGGAGGGCTCGCCGGTGACCTTCCGCGGCCAGAGGTACGGCCTGGGGGACAAGGTGATGCAGGTGGAGAACGACTACGACCGGAGCGTCTACAACGGCGACATCGGCTTCGTCGAGCGGGTGGACGAGGACGAGGAGACCCTCGGGATCCTCTTCGACGGGCGCCGGGTCGACTACCGGTGGAGCGATCTGGACAGCGTCGTCCCCGCCTACGCCATCACCATCCACAAGAGCCAGGGCTCGGAGTATCCGGCGGTGGTGATCCCGATCATGAGGCAGCACTTCGCCATGCTGCAGCGCAACCTGCTCTACACCGCGGTGACCCGGGGCCGCAGGCTGGTGGTGCTGGTGGGGCAGCGGTCGGCCGTCGGCATCGCCGTGGCCAACGCCGGGCTGCGCGGCGACGCCGGGCGGGCCCGGTGGACCAAGCTGGCCAGTGGCTCGAAGGGGAGTGATCCGGCCCGGCTCCTGTGCCAGGATCGGGCCCGACCGGGGATGACCGACTGGAAGATCAGGGCCGCCTCCCCGCAGTGCCACGCCTGCGGGAGGGACTTCGGGGACGGGGAGGGATGCCACTCGCTGCTCTTCGACGAGCGCCGGGAGCTCCGGCGCATGGACGTCTGCCGGGACTGCTGGGAGGGCCGGCACGGGGAGGGGGCCCGCGACCGCAAGGGCTTCGTCTCCCACTGGCGCTCCGTCTTCCGGCTCCCGCCACCCCCGCCGCCCGAGCCGGTGCGACGGGAGACCGCCGAGGGGGCCCTGGAGAGGCTCTCGGAGATCGGGGATCCGGCCCTGCGCCCGGTCTGCTACATCCTGGCGGCGATGCTGGAGCGCAAGCGGATCCTGCGGCTCAGGGAGGTCCGCGGCCAGGGGGAGGAGCGGGTGCTCGCCTACGAGCACGCCAGGACCCGCCGGCGCTACCAGGTCCGCGATCCCGGCTGAGGCTCTCGGAGCTCGAGGCGCTCCAGGGAGACGTGGTCCGCCTGCTGGAGCAGGGGGTGGACGCCTTCCTGGCCGCGCATGCCTGAGCCCCCGGACCGGGAGGCGGCCCTGCGGGCGCTGGAGGAGAGGCTGGGGCACCGCTTCCGGGATCCCGGCCTGCTGGATCTGGCCCTCACCCACGCCTCCTGCTCCCAGGAGGGCCGGGATCCCGGGGCCGGCGACAACCAGCGGCTGGAGTTCCTGGGCGACGCGGTGGCCGCCCAGATCCTCTCCCGGATCCTCTACCGCCGCCATCCCCGGGCCGACGAGGGCTTCCTGACCATGGCCCGCGCCTGCCTGGCCAACCGCAGGGTCATGGCCCGGCTGGCCGAGGAGCTGTCGCTGGGAGGCTGCCTGCGCCTGGGCCCCGCGGTCGATCGGCAGGGAGGGCGCCGCCTTCCCTCGATCCTCGGCAACGCCTTCGAGGCCCTGATCGGGGCCCTCTTCCTGGACGCCGGAGCCGCCTTCGCCGACCGGTGGCTCGAGGAGGTCTACCGGAGCCGGCTGGAGGAGCTGCCCCTCCGCCCCCAGGCCGACAACCCCAAGGGCCAGCTGCAGGAGTGGATCCAGTCCCGCTCCCCCCTTCCCCTCCGCTACCGGATGGAGGAGGCCAGCGGCCCGGGGCACGCCCTGCGCTACACCTGCTCGGTCCTCCACGGCGGCGAGGAGCTGGGCCGCGGCCAGGGCTCCTCGCTCAAGCAGGCCGAGAGGATGGCGGCCCGGGACGCCCTGCGGCGGATGCGGCCTAGGCGGGGCGGATCCGGGGATCGAGAAGCCGGTAGGAGAGATCCACCAGGAGGTTGAGGAGGATCAGGACCAGGGCGTAGAGCAGGGCCAGCCCCACGATCATCGGGTAGTCGCGGTCGAGGGAGCTCTGCACCAGGAGCGCCCCCACCCCGGGGATCTGGAAGAGGTTCTCGGCCACGAAGGAGCCGGTGAGCAGGTCGGCCAGCAGCGGCCCCGAGTAGGAGAGCACCGGAAGCAGTCCCAGGGGCAGCACGTGGCGCACCAGGATCCGGGCCTCGCTCAGGCCCTTGGCGCGTGCGGCGATCACGAACTCCGACTGGAGGGTGTCCTGGATCCCCTGGTGGGCCAGGCGCGCCACCCGTCCCGAGTAGTAGATGCCCAGGGTCGCCACCGGCAGCACGAAGTGGAGCGGCGAGGCCAGCAGGGCCACCGGCAGCCACTCCAGCCAGATGGCGAAGACCATGATCAGCACCGGGCCGATCACCAGGGCCGGGATGCAGATGCCCAGCAGGGAGGCGGCGTCGGCCAGCAGGCGCGCCCCCGGCTGCCGCGCCGCCGCCGAGAGGCAGCCCAGGGCGATCCCCCAGGAGAGGCTGGACAGGAAGGCGAGGAATCCCAGGGCGAAGGTGACGGGAAGCCCCTGGAGGATGATGCTGAGCACCGGAAGGTCCATGAACCTGGTCGAGTTGCCCAGATCCCCCTGCAGGGCGCCCCCCAGGAAGGCGAGGTACTGGCGCCACAGGGGGGCGTCGAGCAGGTACCTCTCCCGCAGCTCCCTCTCCGCCTCGGGGGGCAGCTCCCGGTCCTGGTCGAAGGGGCCTCCGGGCGCCAGCCGCACCAGCATGAAGGCCAGGAAGCTGACCACCAGCATCAGGGGGGCGATGCCGGCCAGCCGCTGCAGCAGGAACCTCATCGGCCCTCCGGCTCGCCGGGGCTCCGGGCGATGGCGCGCACCGGATGGAAGGCCATCAGGTTGGGGGTGATCCCGGAAATGCGCCGCTTGTCGTAGCGCTCCATCGCCACGTAGAAGAAGATCGGGATCACGGGGGCCTCCTCCTCGACCAGCAGCTCCTCGGCCCGGGCGAGCAGCTCCATCCTCCGGGCGCCGTCCCGGGCCGCCGCCGCCTCCCGGAGCAGGGCGTCGTAGCGGGGATGGCCCCAGCCGGTGCGGTTGTTGCCGTGGCCCGTCTGGAAGATCTCCAGGAAGTTGACCGGGTCGGGGAAGTCCCCCACCCAGCTGCTCTGCGAGACGTCGTAGCGCCGGGCCTTCTGCTCGCCGAGGTAGGACTTGGACTCCAGCCGGCGCAGCGTGGTCTCGGCGCCCAGGGTCTCCCTCCACATCGACTGCAGCTCGACGGCGATCTGCTCGTTGAGCCGGCTGCTGTCCATCAGGTAGTCGATGCGGGGCAGGCCCCGGCCGCCGGGGTACCCGGCCCGGGCCAGCAGCTCGCGGGCCCTGCCGGGGTCGTGGGAGATGCCCCGGGGAGGCCGGTAGCCCCCGATCCGGGGGGGCACCAGCTGGGCGGCGGGCTGCTCGCCGCCCCGGGTGATCTGCTCCACGATCCGCTTGCGGTCCACCGCCAGGGACAGGGCCAGCCGCACCCGCGGGTCGCTCCAGGGCTCCTCCTCGGCGCGGACCCGCAGGAAGTAGACCTGCAGCGAGTCGGACACGTGGAAGTCGGGCCGCTCCCGCAGGACGGGGACCAGCTGGGAGGGGATCAGCTTGCGGTCCCAGACGATGTCCACCACGCCGGTCTCGAACAGGTTGAGGGCGACCGAGGGATTGCTCACCGGCAGGAAGTCCACCACCCGGCTGCGGGTGGCGCCGGCGTCCCAGTAGCGCGGGTTGCGCTTCAGCCTCACCCGGTCGCCGATCCGCCAGAAGTCCAGGGTGTAGGCCCCGCTGGTGCACAGGTCCTCCTGCAGCATCCAGCGCTCCCCGTGCCGCTCGATCCGGTCCCGGGGCACCACCCGGAAGGAGGGGAAGGCGCAGATGTCGAGGAACCAGGGGGTGGGCGACTCCAGCTCCACCACCAGCTCCCGCTCCGAGACGGCCCGGATCCCCACCTGGGAGAAGTCGCTGACGCGTCCCAGGTAGTAGTCGCGGGCCCCCCGGATGCAGTGGAGCATCCGGGCGTTGCGGCAGAGGTTCTCCGGCTCGAGGACCCGGCGCCAGGAGTAGGCCACGTCGCCGGCTCCCAGGGGGGAGCCGTCCGACCAGCGCAGACCCTCCCGGAGGTGGAAGCGGTAGATCCGCCTCTCCGGGTCCAGGGTCCACCGCTCGGCCAGGCCGGGCTCGGGATCGCCGGTGCGGGCGTCGTAGCGGGTGAGCCCCTCGAAGAGCGCCGAGACGATGCGGAAGTCGGACTGCCTGGTGGGGCGGATGGGATCGAGCGACTCGGGCTCGCTCCCGTTGACGATCCGGAGGTCGGCCTCCGGCAGCGACATCGTGCCGCATCCGGCGGCGAGCAGGGAGAGCAGCGCGGCCGGGACGGCCAGGGCCCGCCCGCGCTTCCTGCCGGCCTCCACGGCGGCGCCGGTCAGGGGTTCCCGGTTCCTTCGGGGGCCGGCGGCTCCCCGGATCCGCCCTCCCGGGCTTCCTCCCCGTCCGGCTCCTGGGGCCGGGCCTCGGAGGCTTCCTCCGCGGGAGCCGAAGCCTCCCCGGATCCGCCTTCCTGGACCGCCTCCCCTTCAGGCTCCTGGGGCTGGGCTCCGGCGCCTTCCTCCACGGATCCGCCTTCCTGGACCGCCTCCCCTTCAGGCTCCTGGGGCTGGGCTCCGGCGCCTTCCTCCACGGATCCGCCTTCCTGCCCGCCGGAGGGGACGGCTCCGTCCCCAGGGGCGCTCTGCATCAGCGGGGTCCCGTCGATGGCGGGGGGCGGAGCCGTTCCGGCCCCGTCGGGGACGCTCGGCTGGGCGTCCTGGCTGGCCGCCTCCTCCTCGATCATGTCCCCGATGCGGGAGCTCTCGTAGTCGTGCAGGGCCGAGAGGGTCAGCGAGAGCAGCAGGAATATGGCGGCGCAGTACTTGGTGATCTGGGCCAGCGGCGTGGTGGCCCCGGCGCCGAAGAGCGCCTCGGCCGCGCCGCCCCCGAAGGCCAGTCCCGCTCCGGCGTCCTTCTTGGGCAGCTGCATCAGGACCAGGCCCCCGATCAGGATGCAGATCAGGACCAGGACCACGGTCAGGAGCGTTATGGCGAGCGTTATGATCATGGAAGGCTAGAGGGACCGGGTGACGATTTCGGTGAAGCTGTGGGCTTCCAGCGAGGCGCCTCCGACCAGGGCCCCGTCCACGTCCGGCTGGCTCATAAGCTCCCGGGCGTTTCCGGGCTTGACGCTTCCACCATACTGTATCCGCACCTGCCGGGCAACCTCGGGACCGTAGGCCTCGGCGAGCCGGGATCGGAGGAAGGCGTGGACCTCCTGGGCCTGCTCGGCGGTGGCGGTCCTTCCCGTGCCGATGGCCCAGACCGGCTCGTAGGCCAGGACGGTCCCCCGGACCTGGCCGGGGGAGAGGCCCTCCAGGCTCTGGCGCAGCTGGATCTCCACCACGGCCCGGGTCCGGCCGCTCTCCCGCTCCTCGAGGGTCTCTCCCAGGCAGACGATGGGCTGGAGCTTGGCCTGGTGGGCGGCAAGGGCCTTGCGGGCCACCGTTCCGCTGGATTCCCGGTGGTGCCGGCGGCGCTCCGAATGGCCCAGGATCACCATGCGGACCAGGAACTCCTTGAGCATCTCGCAGGAGATCTCGCCGGTCCGGGCTCCCTGGGAGGCCTCGCTCACGTCCTGGGCCCCGATGCGCAGGCTGCTGTCGCGCAGCGCCTCCGAGACCGCGGGCAGCGAGGTGTAGGGCGGGCAGACGGCCACGTCGATGCTCCGGACGGGATCCAGATCTCGGTGAAGCACCACGGCCAGGTCCCGGGCCTGGTCCGAGGTCTTGTTCATCTTCCAGTTGCCGGCGACGATGAGCTTCCGTTCCTTGTCCATGGGGGATCCTACCTGTCCTCGATCGCGGCGACGCCCGGCAGCTCCCTCCCCTCCAGGAACTCCAGGCTGGCGCCGCCTCCCGTGCTCATGAAGCCGACGCGCCCGGCGAGGCCCGAGCGGTTGACGGCCTTGATGCTGTCCCCGCCGCCGATCACGCTGGAGGCCCCCGCGTCGGCGGCCTCGGCCACCGCCCGGGCCACCGCGAAGGTGCCCTTGCTGAAGCGCTCGTCCTCGAAGATCCCCATGGGCCCGTTCCAGAGGATGGTCCCCGCCCCGGCGATCTCGGCGGAGAAGGCCTCGATGGTCGCCGGGCCGATGTCGGTCCCCTCCATATCCCCGGGGATGTCGAGGCCGGAGTTGAGGCGGGGCTCCCGGAACTCCATCCCCTGGGGGGTCTCCACCGGCCGAGCCACGGTGTTGTCGCTGGGCAGGAGCAGCCTCACCCCCCGGCGGCGAGCCTTCTCCATGGCCGAGCGGGCCACCTCCACCTGATCCCTCTCCACCAGGGATAGCCCGGTTTCGTGCCCGCAGGCGAGGCGGAAGGTGTAGGCCATGGCCCCTCCGACGAGCAGGGCGTCGGCCCGCTCCAGCAGCCGGTCGATCACCCCGATCTTGTCCGACACCTTGGCTCCCCCGAGGATCACCACGAAGGGGCGCCGGGGATTCTCCAGCCCCCTGCCCAGGCTCTCCAGCTCCCGCTCCATCAGCAGGCCGGCGGCCCGCCTGCCTCCCCTGGCGGCGATGGCGTCGGGCACCCCCCGGGTGGAGGCGTGGGCGCGGTGGGCGGCCCCGAAGGCGTCGTTGACCCAGGCGTCCCCCAGAGCGGCCAGCTGGAGGGCGAACCGGGGATCGTTGCCTTCCTCGCCGGGGTGGAACCGGAGGTTCTCCAGAAGCAGGACGTCCCCGGGCCGGAGGGCCTCGGCCGTCTGCTCGGCCTTGGGCCCCAGGCAGTCGTCCACGAAGGCCACCGGGCGGGCCAGCAGATCGGCCAGCCTCCCGGCCACCGGGCGCAGCGAGCAGGAGGGGTCCGGCCGCCCCCCGGGGCGTCCCAGGTGGGACATCAGCACGACGCGGGCACCCTGCCCGATCAGGCGGTCCAGGGTGGGCATGGTGGCGCGGATCCGGGTGTCGTCGTTGATCACGCGCTCCGTCCCCGATCCCTCCATGGGGACGTTGTAGTCCACGCGCACCAGCGCCCGGCTCGATCCCAGATCGAGATCTCTGATGGAGACCTTGTCCATTAGGCCCCGCGGCCGCGGGACGGGCGAGACTAGTTCAACGCCCCGCCTTTGGAAGTTTTTTCCGCCCGGCAATCAAAAGCGCTTGTTCCGCCCCGCTTCCAGGCCGATGCTGCTTCCCAGGGGCCGGAACGTAGCTCAGCTTGGCGAGAGCACCAGCTTTGGGAGCTGGGGGTCGCAGGTTCAAATCCTGTCGTTCCGACCATTCTTCCGGATCCTCTCCAGGGCGCCCCCCGCCCGCCTCAGGCGTCGGTGAGCATGAACATCACCACTCCTTCGCTGACCACGTCCTCCCCCACCCGGCACACCCCCCTGGCCTTGATCACCCTGCCCCGGGACTTGAGCCGCTCCACCTCGACGATCAGCGTGTCCCCGGGGCGCACCGGCTTGCGCCACTTCACGTTCTCGGCCGACAGGAAGTAGGCGATCTTTCCCCAGTGCTCGGCGTTGTCGAGGGTGAGGATGCCGGCCGCCTGGGCCATCGCCTCGAGCTGCAGCACCCCCGGAAGGATGGGCCGTCCGGGGAAGTGCCCCTGGAAGCAGGGCTCGGCGATGGTGACGTTCTTGACGCAGGTTATGGAGTCCTCGTCCGCCTTGAGCACCCGGTCGATCATCAGGAAGGGGTAGCGGTGCGGCAGGATCTTCATCACCCGGTCGATGCCGATCTCCCGGCCCGGGACGGGCCGGGGCGCGGGGACAGCGGGCGATTCCGGGGCCGGGACCGGGGGCGGGACGCTGCGCCGGCCGAAGCGGTCCAGCAGGCAGGCCAGCTCCCAGTTGGCCCGGTGGCTGGGGCGGATGGCGACCACGTGGCCCCGCAGGGGGCGTCCCACCAGGGAGAGATCGCCCAGGATGTCGAGGATCTTGTGGCGGACGAACTCGTCGGGATAGCGCAGGGGCTCGTTGGTGAGCACCACGTCGTCCCGGATCACCACCGCGTTCTCCAGGCTGCCTCCCTTGATCAGCCCGTTGCGGATCAGGAACTCGATCTCCTCGTAGAAGCAGAAGGTGCGCGCCCCGCACAGCTCCTTCTCCCAGGACTCCGGAGTGATGTCGAGGCTGCGGAACTGGGTGAAGCGGCCCCGGTCGCCGGAGCTGGTGCAGCTGATCCGGAAGCCGTCGTAGGGCATCACGAAGAGGATCGACTGGCCGGAGGTGACCGAGAGCGGCTCGGTCACCTCCAGGAAGTCGCGGCTGTCGGCCTGCAGGGCGCTGCCCGCCGCCCGGATCATGCGGCTGTACTCCCTGGCGCTGCCGTCGGCGATGGGGGGCTCGCCCGCGTCCAGCTCGACGATCGCGTTGTCGATCTGGTGCCCCCGCAGGGCTGCCAGGACATGCTCGACGGTGTGGATCCGGATGCTGCCCTTGGAGAGGGTGGTGGATCGGGAGGTGTCGCCGACCTGGTCCACCCGGGCGGGGATCTCGGGCCTCCCCTCCAGGTCGATCCGCCGGAAGCGGATCCCGGTGGAGGGCTCGGCCGGCAGGAAGGTCATGGTGACCCGGTTCCCGCTGTGCAGCCCCACCCCGTCGCAGGAGGCGGGCGCGCCGATTGTCTGCTGCTGGGCCACGGCCGGCGGGCCGGGGCTCCCTGCGGGAGGGAGCCCTAAGTCCCCTGCTCCTCCCCTTCGGGCTTTCCGGCCTCCTCCAGCTCCCGGGCCCGCTCCTCCATGGCGGCCTTCCTGCTCAGCTTGACGCGTCCCTTGTCGTCCTTGCCGATGCACTTGACCCAGATCTCCTCGCCCACCTTGACGATGTCCTCGGTCCGCTTGACCCGGAAGTTGGCCAGCTCGCTCACGTGGCACAGCCCGTCCTGGCCGGGGAAGATCTCCACGAAGCAGCCGAACTCCTTGATCGATACCACCTTGCCCCGGTAGGTCTGGCCGACCTTCACCTCCGCGGTCATCGCCTCGATCTCCGCCTTGGCGATGTTCATCCCCTCGGAGGAGAGGGAGTAGATGCGCACCGTGCCGTCGTCGTTGATGTCGATCTCGCAGCCCGACTCCTCGACCAGCCGCTTGATGTTCTTGCCTCCGGGCCCGATCACCGCCCCGATCTTCTCGGGATTGATGGTCACCGTGGTGACCCGTGGCGCATGGGGGCTGAGATCCTTGCGCGGGGCGCCGAGGGTCCGGTCCATTTCCTCCAGGATGGAGCCTCGGGAGATCCGCGCCTTCTCCAGGGCCTCGGCCATGATCCGGTGGGGCACGCCGCGCAGCTTCAGATCCAGCTGGAAGCCGGTCAGGCCCCGGGAGGTTCCGGCGATCTTGCAGTCCATGTCGCAGAAGGCGTCCTCCCAGCCCATGATGTCGGTGAGCAGCTGGTAGCGGCCGATGCCGCCCTGGCCGTCCTCCTCGGTGCACAGCCCGATGCTGATCCCGGCCACCTGCCGCTTGATCGGCACTCCGGCGTCCATCAGCGCCAGCGAGCCGCTGCAAACCGAGGCCATGGAGGAGGATCCGTTGGACTCGGTGATCTCCGAGACCACCCGGATCGCGTAGGGGAAGTCCTCCTCGGGGATCACCGGCTCGAGCGAGCGCTCGGCGAGTGCCCCGTGCCCGATCTCGCGCCGCCCCGGCCCCGCGATGCGTCCGGTCTCGCCCACCGAGAAGTTGGGGAAGTTGTAGTGGAGGATGAACTTCTTCTCCTCGGGCCCCCCCGAGTAGGAGTCGAATTGCTGCGAATCGTCCTCGGTCCCCAGGGTGACCTGGGCCAGGGACTGGGTCTCGCCGCGGGTGAAGAGCGAGGATCCGTGGGCCCGGGGGAGCCATCCCACCCGGGAGGAGATGGGCCGCAGCTGATCGAAGCCGCGCCCGTCGAGCCTCCTGCCCTCCTCGAGGATCAGCCTGCGCACCATGGACTTCTTCATCCGGTAGAAGAGCTCCCCCTTGAGCGAATCGTCCAGGGCCTCCTCCCCGTTCCGCTCCTTCAGGGCGGCCTCGACTTCCTGGCAGAGCGCCTTCCAGGCGCTCTCACGCGCCAGCTTGCCCTCGGTGAGCAGGGCCGGGACGACCCGGTCGCCCGCCAGGGCGACGGCCTCCTCGAGCAGCTTCGCGGGCACCTCGGGGATGTCCACCTTGCGCTTGGGCCGGCCCGCCTTCTCCACCAGCTCGTCCTGGGCCTTGATCAGCGGGGCGCAGCACTCCTGCCCGAAGGCCAGGGCCTCCAGGAAGTCCTTCTCCGGGATCTCGCGCGCCGAGCCCTCGTACATCACCATGTCGGCGCGGTTTCCGACGTAGATCAGGTCCAGGTCGCTCTCCTCGCGCTGCTCGTGGGTGGGATTGGCCACGAAGCCGCCCTTGATT
The DNA here is from genome assembly GCA_965221075.1 of Limisphaerales bacterium. Taxonomy (GTDB): domain Bacteria; phylum Verrucomicrobiota; class Verrucomicrobiia; order Limisphaerales; family AAA164-E04; genus UBA2970. Next base: position 200,221 of record OZ244865.1, on the reverse strand, counting down.
CGTCCCACCCGGACCGCTCCCAGAGGGCCGTCCCAGGGGATGTCGCTCACCGAGAGGGCGGCCGAGGCCCCGAGGATGCTCAGGATGTCGGGATCGTTCTCGCGGTCGGTGCTCAGCAGGATGCTCTGCACCTGGACCTCGTTGAACCAGCGCGCCGGGAAGAGGGGGCGGATGGGGCGGTCGGTGAGCCGGCAGGTGAGGATCTCCTTCTCGTTGGGGCGACCCTCCCGCTTGAAGTACCCCCCGGGGAAGCGGCCCGCGGCCGAGGCCTTCTCACGGTAGTCGACGGTCAGGGGGAAGAATTCCTGGTTCTCGCGGGCCTGGGAGGCGGCGACCGCGGCCACCAGGACCATGGTCTCTCCCAGCTCCACCAGGACCGAGCCGTCGGCCTGCTTGGCGATCTCCCCCGTGGAGATCCGTATCGGGGCCTGGCCCACTTCGATGGTGACTGAATGAGGCATTTTGTCGCTGCGGGAACGCCCTGCCCGCACAGGCAGGGCCCGCCCCGTCCAAGGGGCTTGGGGTTGAATTCGCTATGACGGACGGAAAGGGGGCGCCGGACCGCGGCTGGGCGGCCGGCAGGCGGGGGCCCCGAAGCGGGACGGGGCGGGGAGCGCCTTCACGTCTTGCGGCGGATCTTCAGCCGGTCGGTGACATCCAGGAACCGCTGGTTGTCGGTGCTCCTCAGGTACTCCAGGAGACGCTTGCGCTTGCTGACCATGTTCATCAGCCCCTGCTTGGTGCTGATGTCCTTCCTGAACACCTGCATGTGGCGGGTCAGGACGTTGATCCGCTGGGTCAGCAGCGCCACCTGCACTGCTGTGGACCCGGTATCGGTCTCGTGCAGGCGGAACTGCTCGATCGTGCTCGACTTCGATTCCATACTTCGGCCCCCGTGAGGCGGGAGAGGGCGCCCGGAGACAGGGGACGCTAGCCCGGCGGGAGGGATTGTAAAGGATTTATCGCGCAATTCCGCCTTGAACCGGGACCCGAGGACCGGGACCATGCCCTCCTGCAGTGCGCCCGCTTCTCCTATTCCCGGCGATCCTGGCCCTGGCCGAGGATTCCCTTCCGGTCCCTCCTCCCGACCTGTCGCTGCGCCTGGAGGTGCAGCGGGCCTACGACCGGGGCTGCGCCTTCCTCCTGGGGGAGCAGTCGCCCGGCGGCTCCTGGTCGGACTCCGACTACCCGGCCCTCACCGCTCTGGCCGTCCAGGCCCTGCTGGCCGATCCGGCCGAGCACCACCGGGAGACCCGGGCTCCGGCCGTGGATCGGGCCCTGGACTACCTGAAGGGCTCGATCCAGCCAGACGGCGGCATATACCGCATCCCCTCCCTCAAGAACTACAACACCGCCGTTTCGCTCATGGCCCTGCTGGCCGCGGGGGATCCCGGCTGCCGCCCCGCCATCCTGGCTGCCCGCCGCTTCCTGGTCGGCGGCCAGCAGGACTACGGCCTGGAGGGGCAGGCCGACCAGCCCCTGGACGGAGGGATCGGCTACGGCAGCAGCTACACCCACTCCGACCTCTCGAACACCCTTCTGGCTCTGGAGGCCCTCCATGCCAGCCGCCACCTGGTCGAGGACGCCCCCCTCTCGGAGCCCCGCCTGGACTGGGAGGCGGCCATCCGCTTCGTCCAGAACTGCCAGAACCTTCCCGAGACCAACCCCCTCCCATGGGTCTCGGGCGATCCCGCCAACCGGGGGGGATTCGTCTACTTCCCCGGAAGCAGCAAGGCGGGAGAGGCCGCCCTCCCCGGCGGCCGCATCGCACTGCGATCCTACGGCAGCATGTCCTACGCCGGGCTGCTCAGCTTCGTCTACGCCGAGATGGAGCCCGAGGACCCGCGCATCCGGGCGGTCCTCGAGTGGCTGGGGAAGAACTACACCCTCGAGGAGAACCCCGGGATGGGCCAGCAAGGGCTCTACTACTACTACCACACGCTCTCGAAGGCTCTGGCCCTCTCGGATGTTCCGCTGAGGGACGGCGACGGGGAGGCCATACCCTGGGCCCGGGATCTGGCTCTGAAGCTGATCCAGCTCCAGCGTGCCCGGGGGGAGTGGGCTAACGACAACTCTCGCTGGTGGGAGAAGAACGCCGTGCTCTCAACATCCTACAGCCTGCTGGCGCTGGCCCACCTCCATCCCCACCTGTAGCCAGGCAGTCCGGAACGGATTCGCGATCGCCCTGGGACCGGACGCCGTGAACCGCCGCCCCCGGGCGGAAGCCGGCCGTCCGGCAGTGGAAGGCCGGAAGGAGGCGGCAAAGGTCCAAGGGGAACGGATCCAGCCGGACTTGCTGGAGGGGTTTCGTACTGTCCGCCATGGAATCTGGTTCAACACGACGCGCTTCTGTATCGGTCCCTGAGACTATTCCCGGAAGTGGGTCGAAACTGGCTGGCAGTACAGGAAGGCTGCACCTTTCTAGAGAAGTAGCGGACAATCTACGGGAATGGACGAGACGGCATGACAGAAGACTCGATCGAAAACAGAATCCCACAATTGCTGTGGCTGGTTCCTGAGAATTGCCTCCTGCAAGGCTTCTGGCTGGTGTGCTGAACCTGTCCATATGCCGGACAGAGGCAAGGGGCAATCAGGAAGTCTGCAGCGCCAGCACGAATTGGCCGGAGGCTCGGCAGGGATATTCGGCAGGCTGGCGCGCCAGCACGACATGGCGGTCAGAAACGTCATGGAAAGTATCTTGGAAGAACTGAGAAAGAAATGGCCGTCGTTGTCCTTCAGACATCGGACTGAAATACCCAAGCGGGAGATCAACGAAAGACTTCTGGCTGTAGACTCCAACTTGGGGCAAGTGCTGTTTGTAGAGAAAGCGAGCATCAGGCCAGATGGCGGCGTGCTCGAAGTCAGAGACTGTCGAGGAGACTACAGAGTGATTCTCGTCTGTGAGTCCAAGCACCAGGGAAACGATATCGAGAAGATAGAGGCAGGAATAAAGCAGGGCAGAAACAAGGACCAGGATCTTATGGTTGCTGGAAACGCCGTCGAGCGTGTACACAAGAATATACAGGAATTCAGGAACCTGATGCTTGGCGAGGTGCACTTCCCATATGTCGTCTTCTTCCACGGCTCAAGCTTTTCGACTACAACCTTCTGGGTGAGCGCACCTGATGGCCGCAGGGTGAAGATTGCCCATGACGCCGGCAGCCTGAACCGGATCGATCGCGTGACGGCGAGCAGCTACGGCATGAAGATCAACCAGAACTACTGCCGCAACATGTTTGTCAAGCAGAATGGACAGGTTCAAATGCTTCAAGCCGCCTTGCTGTTCTTCCAGGCGACTTCATGGGCAGCCATAGACATGGCAGAAGTTCTTTGGGATATCGCCCGGACTTCCATAGACGTGCTACTTGACGATCTGGAATTCGCATGACCAACCGCTCGCATAGGAACTCTGGCTACAAGGCCATGAACGCGATGAACAGGAATGGGCAGGCACATTCGTCCACTCGTGTTATTTCGCTTGAAGTTCCGAAAACGACGCATCACGTCGTCGAGGTATGTAGCTGCCTTGATCTTCTCCATCGGATTCCCGATAACTCGGTGCAGCTGATCGTATGCGATCCTCCCTACAACATCATGCTAGCCGACTGGGATCAGCACGAGGACTACATAGGGTGGGCGTCTAATTGGCTGAAGGAAGCCCGGAGGGTGCTAGGACCTGCGGGAAGCATAGCCATCTTCGGCGGTCTGCAGTATCAAGGAGAGTCGGGAAGCGGAGATTTGCTCTCCATCATCGACTACATGCGCCATCGCAGCGACATGCTTCTCGTCAATCTGATCGTATGGAACTACCCGAACGGAATGAGCGCAAGGCGCTTCTTCGCAAACAGGCACGAGGAGATCGCGTGGTTCGCCAAGACAAATAAGTACTACTTCGATCTCGATTCTGTACGTGAGCCGTACGACGAGGAAACGAAACGGATTTACCGAAAGGATAAGAGACTGAACCCGGAGACGGTCGAGAAGGGACGGAATCCCACCAATGTCTGGAAAATATGCAGGCTCAATGGAAACGCCTCTGAACGTGTTGGACACCCCACCCAGAAGCCGCGAGCCGTGATTCAGAGACTGGTGAGAGCCCTGTCATATCCTGGATCGACAGTTGTAGATTTCTTCGGCGGGAGCGGAATAACTACAAGGGTTGCAATCGAGGAAGGCAGGCACAGTATCTGCTGCGATGCAGATCCGGCTTTCAAGAAGTATCTCGGCAAGCAGATCGAAAACATCGATTCGGGCGGGAATCGCGTCCCTGGATACCGTATCTGCAACTCCATTGAAATGCTTGCGGATTTGGTTGAATGAATCCGAACACCAGGTGCAGCCGGTCGCTCCTCATAATGCCTGAACCAATTAACTGGCTAGGCTGTACGGGATTGCTTTCCTAGAAAGCAATCCTTCAATGAATTGACAAGCCGATCATGGATCTAGCCTTGCAGTTCCAGTCGGAGCGCGTGAATTATTCTTAGGCTCGTGTCCGGCGTCAGAACCGGATCAGGCGCGGATCATTTCATTGGATCATCGTCCTGTTCGCAGAATCCAGGACGCTATCGGTCTTCGTGACTATCCTTGGCCGAAGCTTGATGGTTTCGCCCCGCTCATTGAAAAGAATCTTGTTAATGGCACTGCTCGCTTCGATCCCTCGCCGTCTGGACTTCCAGAGCTTCGTGAGAGGGCCGACGCATCAGTGTGGCGGTGAATGGTGAGCATGAAAGTCACGGGACCGCTCAAGATTCACGCAAGCCTGCCATGGTTTGCAAAATGCTGATCCCGAGAAGCTCTCTAGTCAGGGCCGATCGGCGCCTATCGGGAATCTACGGTAGGCTTCAGCATGCAACAGTGAAAAACCCGGACGGCTTCGGATTACTTAAGATCTGAACCCCGATCCTGCCGGCTTCGAGACCAAGCGGAAGGAGTTGACGGCCGTTTAGGCCTTCCGCAGCGGCATATCCGTGTATCCAATGCGCCCGCTTCCGGTTCAAGGCGGGCAAGCACGTCCTCTGCCTCGCCCTACCTGTACAACAGGGGATCTCCTTCCTTTAGTTCGTCGATGTACTTGTCGTTTGCAAAAAACATTCCATCGATTTCCAGAATTCCTTCCCCGTCAATGTCCTTGATTAGCCTTTCAAGGATTGCGTACGCCTCCTGCTTGGTTGGCTTCGGCTCGCCGTTGACGAATGGCGCAATGCCCAGCATCGCTTCCACCATGAGTCTGCGGTGGTTCGTGCCACCGGAGTCGCCTGCCGTTCGATGGTGGTTTCTCAGGAGATCGTAGAGTTCTGCCACCAGTCTTGTATTGTCTTCGTAGCCGAAGTCTTTCATAATGCCGTGGACCTGTTCGAACTCCTTGGTAAACCTCATGTTGCTTTGATAGAACTGCCTCAAGTAAGCATGGTTCCAAACCCGGTGTCGCGCATCGGCGATTTCTGCATTGCTTTTCTCCCATTCCTTTTCAATTTCCGCAGTTCTTTGAGCTGCTTCCTGAAAGACCTGGGATGTTTCTTTTTCCGCTTCGGACAGCAGATCGTCGATCTGCTCCTTTGGATACGGATTGTCCTTTCCAAGCATGCTTGGGGTATAGCGCAGATCCGGGTTGTACGTAGGCTTGTAGGGAAAGCTGTCGATCCAGCCCCTTCTTGATTCGAGCCATTGTCCATGCTTGCGGGCTCTTTCCCGTTCTTCCTCCTGCAGCCTATAAGCTTCGTTGTATGCAGAATTCGAAGACGGCGTTTCGCCGTCTTTCGAGGCAATAGGCTCCACGGCGCCTGCAATGGCTTCGCGATCCTCTCGATTGCGATTGTGCAGGTTTGCCGTGGATGTGCCGGCATCGGGGGTGCTCGCGCTATCGCTCGATTCAGACAGTCCATCGGGAGATTCATGCACAGCTTCTCCCTTGACCGCTGCAGAATCGACTGGTGGCGTCGACAAGCGGTTGAGCACCAGAACCAGCAGTACTGCTCCAACAGCCAGTGTCGATATAAAGAAAAACTTCATTGCTGTTCTGCTTCTTTCCTATCGGGCGCCGTTGCTTGATCTTGACTCTGCCGTGTTTCGTGCGGCCTATGCGAAATCGTGGCCGGGCTTGGCGAAGCAAGGCTTTCCGACATTGCCGAAGAAGAAGGGTTGGATGGCTTCGAATCGGCGGCAGCCCTGGATGCGGAGCTTGGCGTTCCGGAACAGTCCGTCGAGGGTTATGGCGGTTGCTGCGGCTAGGCGGGCTGGCGTCCAGGAAGAGATGCCGTGGACGTGCTCTCGGAGAGTCCTGGCGACCGCCCTTATGGGCTCGGCCTTGGAACGGCTCACGCTGCCGCGCAATCGATCGGGCGTTGCCGCTACGACGTCGATCTGATCGAGGATGGCAATCTTGTGGGGCCGCATTTTGCGCCTCCGGGTTCGTTCCGTGAATGTGGCGTCGGGCTCATCGGGATCGGCGTGCTGGGCAGGGCCAGCACTGCCGGTTTTCTTGAGAAGCGCAAAGAGCAATTCCCTGAGAGCTGCGTTGTCGCTTCGGGATCTTCCAGAGTTCTCGAAGAGCGATGAGAAGGCGGATCTGCATCCAGCCCAATGAGGTTCCACCGGTGCAGCGCTCCCCTTGACCGGTCCCACTCGAGGCGCGCATGCCTCGAGTAGGCAGTTGTTCTGGAAGCAGTTCAGGTGGCGGGAGAGCTTTGCCGGGGATTCATGCAGCGGATGGGCTTCCTCGACGCAGCCGTGCTCCAAGCGCGCATGCCGAGTGCAGTCGAAACGCACGTTCGGCCTGCGCCTGGGCTTGTCGAAATCCAGGTCTGCGGCAAGCGTAAGTTCGAGCAAGACAGGCGCGGTGGCGGAAAGATCGCGGCCCATGGGGCGTTCCTATCCGGTTGGACGAAGCTGAATGGGACGATTCGCCATCTGCTTCCTGGATCCAATTCTATTCTCCGGAGTTGGCTCGTCAAGGCTCCGCTCCCCGGGACAGCGCGAGACCTTGACGCTCCATGGACCCTGTCAACGGCATTGGACCGCTTGATCCGTCCAATGATCGTTCCTCTCAAAGCATGGGCAGAGTTGTTCAAGGCAGGGCGACGCCGCATCGCCCTGCCGGGGCCGGATGCCTCAGGCCTTCCACTGCAGGGGGCTCTGCCTCCCGACCGCTTGGAATGGAATTGGCTTCCAGGCAACCGGAGGGATCTGTCTGCGGCTCGGGAGACGGTGCGCCATGGCTACGCCCATCCGGTGTCCTTCCAGGACCGTTGCAGACAGGCTGAGCCGGAGGCTTGTCGCTGGTCATGCTGGTTGGTTGCGAAATGCTGTACGGGCAGATGTCCCGCCATCATTGGAAGAGTCGGCGGTGGAGCTTGTCCGGGGGCGGGTACGGGCACATCATCGTGTCTTCCCCAAGATGCGCATTCTTCTTCCGGTCCTCTCGCTCCTGGCATTCCTGGCGCGTGGCGCAGACCACTCCGGATGGCGGGAGGTGGAGGTGCCAGGAGATCTGGAGGGAGGCGTGCCGTTCTCCTGGCTGCGCTGCGAGGTCACCGTCCCCGCCTCGTGGGAAGGGAGTCGGCTGCTGCTGGAGGCAGGAAGGATCCGGGAGTGCGACGAGGCCTACTTCAACGGGGAGCGGATCGGGGCCAGCGGCTCCTTCCCCCCTGATTTCGCTCTGCCGGCCAGTCCGGTGAGGCGTCCCTATGTGATTGAGCCCGACCAGATTCGCTACGGGCGTCCCAACCTGATTGCCTGGCGGATCTATTCCCGCCAGGGCGGCGGCGCCATTACCGAAGGTCCGGTCCGCCTCTCTCGGATCCGGGACGCGATCGACCTGTCGGGCCGGTGGCTGGCCCGAAGCGGGGACGATCCCCGCTGGGCCGCTCTGCAAGTGGGAGCGGAGAAACCGGGCCGCCTGGAGGGAGCCCTGGTGGAAGTCGACGCCCGGGAGCGGCTGGCGGCCCTGGAGTCGGTCAGGAGGAGATTCGACGGCAACGCCAGCGTCCACGCCCGGATCGAAGACAAGGGACAGCCCCTGGATCCGGCCTCCGCACTGGATGCCTTCGTGCTGGGGAAGGGCCTGGCCCTGGACGCGGTAGCGAGCGAGCCGCAGGTCCGTCAGCCCCTGTTCCTCGACTTCGACGCCCGGGGCCGCCTGTGGGTGGTCCAGTACCTGCAGTATCCCGATCCGGCGGGTCTGGAGACTCTGGCCTGGGATGCCCATCTCAGGCGGATCTACGACCAGGTGCCGCCCCCGCCTCCCCTCCAGGGACGCTTCGCTGGACGTGATCGGATCACTTTCCACGAGGACCTGGACGGGGACGGAGCGCCCGAGCGCCACGGGACCTTCGTGGAGGGGCTCTCCCTTGCCACCTCGCTGGCCTTCGCCTCCGGAGGGCTGTGGGTATTGCAGCCGCCCTACCTTCTATTCTTTCCCGACTCCGACGGCGACGATCGGCCCGATGGAGCCCCGGTCGTGCACCTCTCGGGCTTCGGACTGGAGGACACCCACTCTGTCGCCAACAGCCTGGCGTGGGGCCCCGACGGCTGGCTCTACGGGGCCACCGGAAGCACAGTGACCGCCCGGGTGCGTTCGCCCTTCCGTCCCGGGGAGCCTCCAGCCGTCTTCCTGGGGCAGGCGGTGTGGCGCTACCATCCGGACTCCCACCGGTTCGAGCTCTTCTCCGAGGGGGGCTGGAACAACTTCGGCCTGGCCTTCGACTCCCAGGGGCGGCTTCTCTCCGGCACCAACGGGCGCATGCAGGCCGTCCACTTCCGCCAGGGGGGATTCTACCGGAAGAACTTCGGCAAGCACGGCCCCTTCACCCGGGCCCACACCTACGGGCACCTGGAGGGGATACCGGTCCAGGGATCCAGCCTGCGCATGGTGCACCAGTGGATCCCCTACCCGAGCGAGGGCATCCCGGGATTGCAGGGGCGGCTTGTGGGGCCCAACCCCCTGGGCAACCGGCTTCATGCCCTGAGGATGGTTCCGCACCAGGGAACCTTCCATACGGTGGAGGAGCCCGCTCCCCTTCTCAGCCGCGATCCCTGGTTCCGTCCGGTGCACCTGGCTCTGGGCCCCGGCAACGACCTCTACCTGGCCGACTGGTACGACGCCCGGATCACCCATCTCGATCCCCGCGACAACTGGGACAGGGAGAGGGGGAGGATCTACCGGCTGAGGGATGTCCATCGACCTCCGGCGAGGGCCCCCGATCTGGACGGCCTGCCCTCCCCTGCCCTGGTCGGACTTCTCGGCCTGCCCGACGATTGGCAGCGCAGAACCGCGCGGCGCCTGCTCCGGGAACGGCAGGACGCCTCGGTCCTTCCCCTCCTGGAGGCGGGCCTGGAGCAGGGCGGCCTCCTCGCCCTGGAGTGCCTCTGGTCGATCCATGCCCTGGGCCGTCTGGACGAGGCGACGGCTCTCCGGACCCTGGAAAGCGGCGAGGGCCCGGTGCGGCGCTGGACCATCCGCCTGCTGTGCGATCCATCCCTTCCCCTTGCCCCGTCCCTGTTCGAGGCGTTCCTGCGCCGGCTCGAGGCCGAGACCGACGAGCAGGTCCTGGCTCAGGCTGCCTCCTCGGCGCGGCGGCTGCCGCTCCCCCAGGCCCTGCCTCTCCTGCGATCCCTCCTGGAGCATGGAGAACAGGTCGGGGATCCGGCCTACCCGCTCCTCTGCTGGTGGCTTCTGGTGGAGCAGATCCGCAGCGATCCCCAGGAGACACTGGAATTCCTGCGCGACCCCGGGATCTGGTCTCTGCCCCTGTTCGAATCCCACCTGGCCGAGCGGACCGGCCGCCGCTTCATGGCCGATCGCAGGCAGGGGTACCTCGATCGCTGCGCCATCCTCCTGAGCCTGGCTCCCGAAGGCCGGTTGCAGCGGGCGCTGGCCCGTGGCATGGAGCTTGCGCTGCGGGGGATTCCTGCCCCGCAGATCCCCGCCTCTCTGGAGCAGGCCCTGGAGCCTTTGTGGAAGAGCCAAGGGGGGGACATGGAGATGCTGGCCCTGGCCCTGGCCCTGGAAAGCCCCTCGGGCCTGGAGGCTGCCATTGCCGCCGTGTCGGACCCGGCCCTCGATCCGGAGGGAAGGCGGAGGCTGCTTCAGAACCTCTGCCGAAAGGGGGATCCCGGCGCGCTTCCCCTGCTCCTCTCCCTGGTGCAGGAGGAAGGCTCCCCGCTGCGGTCCGAGGCTCTCAACGGGCTGCGCTTCTATTCCGGGGACAGGGTGGCCCGTGCGCTGCTCCAGGCCATGGCCCGGACCGAGGACCGTTCATGGCAGCAGGCTCTGGCCGGAGTGCTCTCCGGCCGTCCCTCGTGGGCCGTCCAGCTGCAGCAGGCGGTCGAGGAGGAACGGGTGGCTCTCCTGCCCGGTGTCCAGTGGAGGCTGGAGGCCGTACAGGCTCCCCAGAGCGCGGAGGGGCGGAGGGTTCTCCGCGCCCTGGACGGGGGGCCTGGCGATGCGCAGCGGGGAGAGGCCCTCTTCGGGGCGCTGTGCGCTCCCTGCCACCGCCTGTTCGGTGCCGGACGGGCCGTGGGCCCCGATCTGACCGGGTACGAGCGGAGCAACACCCAGTACCTCCTGACCGCCATTGTCGACCCGGGGCTGGCGGTCAGGGAGGAGTACGAATGGGTCACCCTCATCCTCCGTGGCCAGGACGAACAGGTCACCGCATCGGGCTTCCTGGAACGGGAGGACGAGAGCACGGTGACCCTCAGGGATCTCTCGGGCAGCCTCCTGACCCTGGGACGCCGGGATGTGGCCGGCAGGAAGCGCTCCTCCATCTCGGCGATGCCCCAGGGACTGCTCCGGGATCTGGATCCGGGGCAGATCCGTGACCTGTTCGCCTTCCTGCAGAAGCCTTCCGGCGAGTAGATCCGTTCGGAACGCTTCCTCCTTCCCAGGTGGTTGCGATGGTTCCGGAACGGGGCTGGATCCTCGCATTTCCGCTGCGGCTGGAATGTCTTCGCCATCAGGCCGATCGGCAGGCATTGCGCTCTCTGCAGCATCCCAGCCCCATTCCGCTGTTGCAGCTCCATGCCCGCTGGCCTAGGTTCGCTCCAGGAGGGCCCGATCTCGTTCCAGGCGCCTGCGAGGCCCGCAGTTTCGATCCAGCTTCTTGCGGGAAAAATGGCGGACCGGACAGGCTATCGGCTTTTCGGTTCTTCGCAGGATGCGGGGATTCGCTCCGTTCGATCGGGACCGGTTGCCGCTTCGCCATGGTGGCAGCCATGGAGCTCTCCCAAGCCGGAGAGAGAGCCGAAGGACTCGCCGTCCAGGCCAGGTGCGCCTCGGGGGCGGCATGCGATCGTTGCTGGACCGCCTGGAGGAGCGGTGGAGGCGACAGGAGGCGGGAACCCCGCCGGTGTCGAGGATCCATAGGTCGATCCTGGAGGATCCCGGTAAGAAGCAGGCCGGAGCAAGCATGCAGGCAGTGGTCCGTTCCCAGGGCAGGAGACCGGAATGGATCAGGGCTTCCGCCGTCTGGGCGGAGAACGGAGGCGCGTCCGGGGATGACGCCGTGGAATGGATCCTGCCCCTTTGGAAAGATCCTCCCAAAGCTGCCACCTATCAGATCGCCGAGCGGCTTCTTCCCGCGGAACGCAAGCAGCCCTTGTTCATTCTCGCAGATGGGATCCGGCAAGCGGACAGGGAGCATGGCGTTTGCCTGGAAGGGGGGATCCTGCATGGCAAGGTTCCGGATTTCTTCGATTCTCACGCTCGAACCGATGTCGGAGCTGGATGGAGCCGGCCGACCGGCATGAAGGCCGATCGGTTCCTGGAGAGCCCTCTTCGGAATGGAGCCCTGCAGCCCGCATCCGAGGACAAGCGGTCCTGCCCGAGCCTCCGCTTGGGTTGCCCGGCTCGTCGACTCGGGCCGTCTCTGGGGAGAGGCTTCCGACAACCGCCACCGGCTTCCTCGAACAAGCCTTGGACCCCGCCTTCAGGGAACAGCCGCCGGAGTCCTAGCTGCCGCTATGCCTGGGCATGTCCTTTAACAGCGGCAGGGCCTGACAGTCCGGAAGTTTCCTTCGCCAGCGTGCGAATCGATCCGCATCTCGCGAATAAAGGGCGATGGCGGAATGCTTGGAAGCAGCACATGGGTTTCCGGAAGGCTGATCCCGCTGGATTCGAACCTGGAGCGGACGGGGAACCGGCGGCCGTGGAATGACGCGTCGGGAGGGCTGGCGGTGATGGCCGGAATTCCGCTGTTGGCGGACGCATAGGGGGATCGGGTGCACCTGTCGCATCTGCGCCTGCGGGACTTCCGCAACTACGCCAGGCTGGATCTGGACTTCGGCCCCGGCTTCCAGCTCCTCCTGGGCAACAACGCCCAGGGCAAGACCAGCGTGCTGGAAGCGATCTACCTGCTGGCCACTCTGCGCTCCTTCCGTGGAACTGCCAGCGGGGGCATGGTGCGCCAGGGCCAGGAGGGCTACTTCGTGCAGGGACGGGTCGGCGGGCCGCTTCCCCTGTCGCTGGGCCTGTACTGGTCGAACCAGGAGAGGAGGGTCCTTTGCGACGGAGAGCCTGCGAGGACCCTCTCCGCCTTTCTCGAGGGGCTCAGAGCGGTGGTCTTCAGCTCCGAGGACCTGGAGATGGTCCGGGGTCCGGCCCGCATCCGGAGGCGTTTCCTGGACCTGCTGCAGGTCCACTCCCGTCCCGCCGATCTGTCTCTGCTGCAGCGCTACGCCCGCACCCTGCGATCCCGCAACGCCCTCCTGCGTCAGCCCGATGTCCCGCCTTCGGTGCTGGAGGGGTTCGATCACGAGCTGGTGCGCGCCGGGCAGCAGATCATGGAGAGCCGCCGCCAGCTGGTCCCCCGGATCTCGGAGCTTGCCGCCCAGGCATGCGAGGGCATCGCCGGCCAGGGGGAGTCCCTGGCCCTGGAATACCGCCCCAGCGTCAAGGAGGACTTCGCCCGGGAGCTGATCCAGTCCCGGGATCGGGAGAGCCGCCAGGGGAGCACGGTGGTCGGCCCCCACCGCGACAACCTGCTCCTCCGGCTCGACGGACAGGACATCTGCCTCTACGGGAGCGAGGGACAGAAGCGCTCGGTGGCCATCGCCCTGAAGATGGCCCAGGCCACCTGGCTGGCCCGGATCACCGGCGTGGCGCCGGTGCTGCTCCTGGACGATGTCATGGGGGAGCTGGACCTGTGCCGCCGCTCGGGGCTGGTGGGGCTGCTGCAGTCGGTGCGACAGGAGGGCGGGCAGGTGTTCATGACCTGCACCGAGCAGAACTGGAAGCCTCTGGAGGGCGAGCCTCCGGCCCGGTGGTGGGTGGAGGCCGGGACCATCCGTCCCCTGGACGGCCAGGGCTGATCTCTCCGCTCTTCCGTTGCCAGTCCCAGTCCCCCGCTGTAGCCTGCTTCCGGCCGGAGATCCCCGCCGTTGGACGTTGGAATGTGAAGAGGCACCCTCTCCCCCGAGTACCGCCGCCATGCTGACCAGGTGGTTGCGCGCGCTGGGCTACTGGGCCGAGGAGATCCGCATTTCCCATACGCTGTTCGTCCTGCCATTCGCCCTGGCCTCCATGGTGGTGGCCAGCCGCGACCGCCATGGCTGGCCCGGCTGGGACCTCTTCCTCCTGATCCTGGGCGCGGTGCTGCTGGCCCGCACCTGCGCCATGGTCTTCAACCGCTGGGCGGATGTGGAGTACGACCGGCTCAATCCCCGGACCCGCGACCGCCACCTGGCCTCGGGGCGGCTCTCCATGCGGAGCGCGGTGTCGCTCTGGGCCCTGTCGGCGGCCGGATTCATGGCCGTCTGCTGGTTCATCAATTGGACCTGCTTCCTGCTCAGCCCCCTGGCCCTGCTCGTGATATGCTTCTACTCCCTGACCAAGCGCTTCACCGACTTCACCCACATCTACCTGGGAGCGGCGCTGGCCATCGCTCCCCTGGGGGCCTGGATCGCGGTCACCGGCAGCCTGGAGCTTCCTCCGCTGGTCCTGGCTCTGGCGGTGTTCTTCTGGCTGATCGGCTTCGACCTGATCTACTCCCTGCAGGACTACGACTTCGACCGGAGGAACGGGCTGCGCTCCCTGATCGTGCGCTGGGGCGTCGGCAACGCCCTGCAGGCGGCGTTCATCTCCCATGTGCTGACGATGCTTCTCCTTGCGCTCTTCGGAATTCTGCTGCGCTTGGAGTACCGCTTCTTCTGCCTGGCCTACTTCGTCGGCCTGGCGATGATCGTGGCCTGCCTTCTCTTCGAGCACTGGCTGGCCCGGAAGCGGAACCGGCGCTGGATCGGGATGGCCTTCTTCCGGCTAAACGCGCTGATCAGCTGCATCTTCCTGACCATGATCGCCGTGGAGGTCGCCTTCCCCTTCTTCGCCAACCGTCCCTTCCGATGAGGTCCGCGCTGGACTCCATCGGACAGAAGGTCGAGAAGGGGGAGCGCATAGACGAGCAGGAGGCCCTGATCCTGTTCGAGAGCGGGGATCTCGGCCTGCTGGGGGAGCTGGCCACCCTGGCCAACCGGCGCCGCAACGGCGACCGGGCCCTCTACCTGATCAACCGCTACATCAACTACTCCAACTACTGCATCCTCAGCTGCCGGTTCTGCTCCTTCGCCCGCAAGAAGCGGGACCAGGACGGGTTCGAGCTCTCCCTGGAGGAAGTGGAGCGGAAGGGCAGGGAGGCGGTGGATTCGGGCGCCACCGAGCTGCACATCGTGGGGGGGCTGCACCCCACCCTGCCCTTCGCCTACTACCTCGAGATGCTGCGGCGCCTCAAGGCCCTCTCCTCCCGGCTCGAGCTCAAGTGCTTCACCGCCGTCGAGATCCTCCACCTCTCCTGGCTGGCCCGGATGAAGGTGGAAGAGACCCTTCGCGAGCTCCGCCAGGCGGGGCTGGGATCGCTCACCGGCGGAGGGGCGGAGATCTTCGATCCGGGCGTCCGCTCCCTGATCGCCCGTGGCAAGGAATCGGCAGAGGAGTACCTGGACGTGCACCGCGCCTGGCACTCACTGGGAGCGAAGAGCACCTGCACCATGCTCTACGGGCATGTGGAGACCCTGGCCCACCGGGTGGACCACCTCAGGCAGCTGCGCCGGCTGCAGGACGAGACCGGCGGCTTCTCGGGATTCATCCCCCTGGCCTACCAGCCCGAGGACAACGCCATCGAGGTGGACCATCCCCCCACCGGCATCGATTCCCTGCGCACCATCGCCGTCAGCAGGATCTACCTGGACAATTTCGATCACGTCACCGCCTACTGGGTGGGCCTGGGCCTGGGCCTGGCCCAGGTGGCCCTCGACTACGGAGCCGACGATCTGCAGGGCACCATCGTCGAGGAGCACATCTTCCACATGGCCGGAGCCCGCACTCCCCAGCAGCAGACCCGAGGCGCGCTGGAGCGAGCCATCGCCGAGACGGGCCGGATACCGGTCCAGCGCGACACCTACTACCGTCCCGTCGAGCCCGCCATCGGTTCGGTTCCCTACCTCAACGCCCGACCCCTGGTGGAGGGGATCGAGGGGAACCTGGTGACCCTCCCTCCGAGCCGTCTGGCCGTTGCCCTCCGCAAGCGCGAGGTGGACGTGGCTCTGCTGAGCATCACCGAGGCTATCGCCGATCCCCGTATGGGGCTGGTGGACGGGATCGGCATCTGCTCCGACGGACCGGTGCTGAGCGTCTTCCTGGCCCATCGGGGGCCTCTGGAGGATATCGAGATCGTCCATTGCGATCCCTCCAGCCTGACCAGCGTGAAGCTGCTGAAGGTGCTGCTGCACCGGCGTGGCGTGCATCCCAGCTGGCAGCCGCTGCATCCCGGGCTCCCGGCGCCCGAGGCGGAGAATGTCCTGCTCATCGGTAATCCCGCAATCGCCTTCCGCCAGGCGGGGCACCCGCACCAGCTCTGGGACCTGGGCGCCGCCTGGAAGGAGGAGACCGGCCTGCCCTTCGTCTACGCCATGTGGATGGCGCTGGGCCGCAGGGTGCCAGGCAAGCTCCGGGAGCTTCTGCATCAGGCGCGCCAGCGCGGCCTGGCCCGCCTGGAGTCCATCGCCGAGGAGCATCCGCAGTTCGGCCTGGACTTCAGGCGCCGCTACCTGGGCCGGGCCGTGCGCTACGAGGTGGGGGAGGCCCAGCGGCAGGGCATCCGGCGGTTCGTCCGGGAGCTCGAGGTCCTGGGCGAGGAGCCGGTGCACGAGCCCGCGTTCCTGGACTGATGGGCAAGTACCTGCACGTCTTCAATATCGGGATCCAGAACACCCTGGCCTACCGCTTCAACTTCCTGTGCCGATCGGTGCTGGGGCTGATACCCCTGGCCGCCACCATCTTCCTCTGGAAGGCGATATACGCCGGCGGCGATGGAAACATCGCGGGATACCCCCTCGACCAGATGATCGCCTACTACCTGGTGATCACGGTGATCGACGCCTTCACCGCGGTCAACGAGGACGACTGGCAGATCGCCGCCGACATCCGGGACGGCCGCATCAGCCAGTTCCTGCTCAAGCCGATCGACTACACCCTCTACCGGCTGGCTCTCTACGGATCGGGCCGGCTGGTCTACCTGCTGGTGGGACTGGTTCCCATCGGGGGATTCATCCTGCTCCATTCCGGCTCCCTGCAGCTGCCGTCCAGTCCGGACACCTGGATCTTCTTCGTGATCTCCGTGGGACTGACCGCCCTGCTCCAGTTCTTCATCTCCTACAGCCTGGCCCTGCTGGCCTTCTGGATCCTGGAGATCGACACCTTCGTGTTCATCTTTTTCGCGGTGGAGTACATCGCAGGAGGGCACGTTTTCCCCCTGGACATACTGCCAGCGTGGATGACCCAGGCGCTGGCCTGGACCCCCTTCCCGTACCTGCTCTACTTTCCCGCCGGGATCTTCCTGGAGCGGATCGAGGGAGCCGACCTGGTCTTCGGACTGGCCCTGCAGGCCCTCTGGACGCTCCTGGCCCTGGGGGTGGCCCGCCTGGTCTGGAGCCGGGGAATCCGCAAGTACAGTGCAGCGGGAGGCTGACAGGATCCCGAGCCGCCCGTCCTTGGCGCGGCAGGCGGCCCGCTACCTCTCACTCTACGGAGCGCTGTGCCAGAACTCGATCATCCGTGACATGCAGTTCAAGGCCAACTTCCTGCTGTGGATCGTGGTCGAATGGATGTGGTTCGGCCTGCAGCTGCTCTTCATCACGGTGATCTACTCGCACACCGATCGCATCGCCAGCTGGACCCGCTGGGAGGTGGTGCTGCTGACCGGAGCCAGCCAGGTGATACAGATGTCCTTCCAGGCGCTCTTCTTCACCAACATCGTCAACCTCTCGGACCATGTGCGGACCGGGCGGATGGACTTCCTGCTGCTGCTGCCGGTGGACACCCGCTTCCTCATCTCCCTGCGGACCTTCGATCCGGGATCCCTGGTGGGCGTGCTCACCGGCTTCTCGGTGATGGGCTACGCCTGCTGGCAGATGGAGCTGGTTCCCGGTTTCCTGCAGTGCCTGGGATTCCTGCTGCTGTGCGGGGCCGGAATCATGATCCACTACTCCCTGATGTTCATGCTTTCCAGCCTGAGCTTCCTGTTCATGAGGGCGCAGGGGATCGTCTGGGGATACTACAACTTCTTCCACATCGCCCGCCTGCCCGACGCCGCCTTCGGCGGAGGCTTCCGGGTGTGCTTCACCTATGTGGTCCCCATGCTTCTGGTGACCAACGTGCCGGTCAAGTTCCTGGCAGACAAGCTCTCCTCGCCGCTGGAGATCCTCCCGCTGCTCCTGATGTCGGCGGTCTGCTTCCAGGTCTCGAGCCTGGTGTGGCAGGCGATGCTCCGCCGCTACACCAGCGCCAGTTCCTAGTAGCCTCCAGGTCTGGCCACAGGAGCCTTCCGGCTATCCTCGAAGAGGGAAGAGCAGTTTGCTCGTACCGACCTCCGGACGATCCGGATCCTGGAATTCGTCTGGAGCATGATCCGTTCCGATCCGAGCGGATCGCTGCGACGGGCCATTGACTTGCAAACCGACGAATACGATCGGAATCGAACCTGCAATTCAAGAACACGCGGGAAGGCGCAGGGATCGATGGAAGCCAGGATCGGCAAATGACGGACCGGATAATCGGCAATGGCGATTGATCCCGTTTGCTACAAGGGGAAATCAGGAACGGAGCCGCTAGTACGGAACGCTGGCGCACAGTTTCTTCATCGACCTCAATTCGTTCATGGATTACTCGGCCTTGGACTGAAGATAGAAGCACTGAGCGATCGTGCTGAAAAAGAAAAAGGCAGCCATAATCGGGAAAAGCCTATCCCAAAACGGTGAAGAAGCAATTAAATGGCCTGCAAGAATGGCAATGGAGATTACATAGTTAGCCGTTCCAATAATCCGGACAGGATCTGCGAAGCGTCTGGTCCAGCGCTCGGGCCGACGCAAACCCTTGGCTGCCGAAGCGATCCAGAGCAATCTCAGCCTGATCCGGTTGAACAGCAATGCCGTAGCGAGCAAGTAGGATATAGCAAGAAAGCGTTTCCAATCTTGATCAATCATGAAGAAAAAGAACTGAACCAGAGCAAGCGAGATGGGGAAGTGTTATTTGCGTAGATATTCCGGTGAATCGGGAGATCTTTTTTCGGCTGTCCCCCAGCAAGCGACACCATCTTCGTCTCCACCTCGGGAACCTCCTTCCGCATCCCAGAACGGTTTGGAGCTGGAACCTGAAGCGGATCCTCTGCGTCTTCGATCGCGACCAGTGCGAAAACTGCTACGTCTTCCGCCTCATGCAGGGACAATCCGGCCGTCCGACGCCCGAGGCCTGTGTCGGGCCTATGACTGGAATGACGTACCCGGAAAGTAGAGCTGCTCCATCGGCTGCCGCTCAAACCAGCGGGATCAGGCAGCTTTTCCCTTCCAGGAAGTCTTCTCCTCAGGCAGCAAGCGCCTATCGCCTCCTGCAAGGCCAATGGCCTCCCTCGATTGGATGTCAGCCCGGAGCAATCTGGGAAAAACTGTCAGGATAATCGCCGCAAATAACAGGGAAGCTGGCCATGAACATTCTTCCAGACCCTTGTTTCCATAGATCACGCTCGGCCTTGACAACGCCTTGCACCACGAATTCCTCGGCCTTCGGAGCTAGTAGAACGAGATCGAGCATTCCGGATCGTCGATCATTACCCACTGATTTGTTGGCATTACTATTCCATGTGTCCAGTGAAGTGCACTCCATAATGACATAGGCACAGATATAAACAAAAGGATTGCTAAATAAACTAGAATAAAGAAACGTTCCTGACAAAGATACTGCCAGAACGACAATCGAGAAGAGTAGTATTCCCGGAATTGGATTCTTGACTGCTGGTTCCATATCATATAATACGGACGCCCACTTGCCTGGAAGGGTCTCCTTGTTCTGCCACGACAATGGATCGTCGTCGCTTGAATCAGCCTCGGAATGAATGCCAATATCGATAGGTTTCTCCATGATACCCCTTCGGATCGATGTTCTGATTCTGGCGCAGCACAGAGCCAGCGAGCAGAATAGCACGGACTGACTAGCGGGATATAACCAGATCCAAGCATTGTTCCACCATCCAGAAATCGTAAACACATAATTAGCTCCGATCAATAGCACGATAAGATAACAGAAAAGCCTAAGTGCAAACAGCGATCTGTGGACATGCTTGTCAATTGCGCCCCTGATCCATCCCCCTATCCAAATTGTCGCCAAGCAAACATCTATAATTGTTCTCAAGTGGCCTTTAGGATGTTCACTGTGAAACAAATTATAAAAACAAAGAGGCTCTACCAAAAAACGTGTGGGTTAAGCGACATGGGGGTTGAGCTTGGCGAAGTCGAGCTTCCCGGCGATGAGGAAGAAGACGGTGCGGATGGTCTTGAAGCAGCGGTAGCCTCTGGCGCGGCGCTTGGCGGACTGGAACAGCCCGTTGAGTGCCTCGATGAAGCCGTTGGTGCGGCGTGTTCTGGCCCAGGCGGCGATCCCATGGATGTGCTTTCGGATCATCCTGGCGACGGCCTTCATGGGCTCGACCTTGGAGCGGTTCACGTTGGTGCACCACTGGTGGAGCATGGCCCTGACTACGTGGATCTGCTTGCGGTTGAGGATCTCCCTCAGCTGCTCCCGGTACATCCAGGCACGGGCCGTGCGCTTGCCGACGACGTTGGCCAGGAGCGCATCGAGGTCGGCTCGCTGAGCGGGCCCGAGGCTGCCAGGATTCTTGAGCAGGGTCCATCGCAGGCCCTTGAGATCCGGGTCGCTCCGCTGCTCGATGCGCCGGGTTGCGTCGAGCGCCTTGGAGGCGTGGGCAACTACGTGGAACTTGTCGAAGGTGATCTCTGCGTTGGGCAGATGCTCGGCGACGCCGCTGATGAATGCGGGCGACATGTCGATGGAGACCGATTGGACCGCCTTGGGATCGCCGCCGTGCGCCTCCAGCGCGTCGGCGAACTCTCCGACGGTCCTGGCGCTGCGCCCCTCGCCGACAAAGACGACTCGGCGTGCGTTGGCGTCTGCGGCGACGGTGACGTAGTCGTGGCCACGCGCCCGGGAGGTTTCGTCGATGGCGACGGCGCTGGTTTCGGAGAGGTCGGTCTGTGCGACGGCCATGTCGACGTAGCAAGCACAGATCGACTGGGCCCGGTGCGGCGAAAGCCCCGCCAGCCGCGCTGCCACGGCAAAGGACATCTGCTGGCACAGGGTGACGACGAGCGCCTCGAAGAGGAGCGTGAAGCCGGAGCGGCGGCCCGCCCAGGGCGGCTCCACCAGCGCCACTCGTCCATCCGGCAGGCGCACACGCGGGACGCGGGCCACCAGTTCGCACTCGTGCTGGAAGAAGCTCAGGTGGCGGAAGCTCTTGATCAGCGTGTCATGCACCGGATGGACGCCCTCGGCATCGCCATGCGCAAAGCGCGCACCCCGACGGAAGTCGACACGCAAGATCAGCTTGCGCTCGGACTCGTCGAACTCCAGAGCTGTGACAACCCAGGGTTCGGACAAGCCGAGGGCGACGGTGAACAGTTCGTTGTTCATAGGGCGTTCCTGCTATGGTTTACCATGCCGAAGAAGGCTTTCTGCTCCATTCGGGCCGACCTCAGTGTGTTCGCCGACACTGGGGCGTCAAGGTCCCGCTATGCCGGTCGAACACCCGTCAGCGAAGCTCTGGCCGGCTGTCCGGAACCTCGACGGCATCGAAACGCTGGACGACCCGGTCGATGGAGCGATCCTACGCATGACTGTGCTGTCCAGGGGACAGGCGCTCTGCAGCGATCCGCCGAGGCCGAGGCCACTGGCCCCCCTCTGCCGCAGGGGGCGCTGCCCCCTGCACCCCCGGGACCACTTAGGGTAGGAAATGGAACCAAACACATGGCGCAGGCTGTCTGTGACTATGGAGCCGAGGTGCCATGGCTAGCGCCAGCCCCGGCTGTCTGGACAGCACAAACCCACACGATTTTCAGTAGAGGCAACAAAGAAGAAACAGAACGAAAGCGACTTCAGTGTAGAATAGGCTGTGCGGCCGCCTCTTGTCTATTTCACGGCCAATTGGCGGAACGTTGAATTTGCGAGGCATCGTGGCAAGCATCGCAAGGGAGGCTCCTAGCATTGCCATTGATGCAATCATCGTCCAGTAGTTCAATCCGTCAGCCAGGGTGTTCCCTGTGGAAGCAGGAACGAGCACGATAGGAACGAGCAATAGAATCAGTACAAGAACAACGGGTGCAAACCCAGAAACCATTCCATGGAGGAAAAAGCTCCAGCTTCCAACAGGAGTCTGAAGCGCTAGTTCTCCGTGCTTCAGGCGTGTCTTGAACGTTGTCCACATTGAAAGAGCGAGCAATGAAATGGAGCAAATGGTTGAAGCAAGCTTCAGATAGAATTCCGGATCCGAGTGAAGAACGGGCAGAAGAGCCAGGCACAGCAGCACTGAAGCCACAGCAGCAGTTCTGGAGATCAGGTAGAATCTGCGGTAGTTTCTTCCCTTAAGATCATGCTCGACAAGTATGATCCAGGCAGGTCTTACATTGAAATGAGCTGTGAGAATCCGACCAATGATTCCAGATCTGTGGTTTGGAGCCGGAGAATTCATAGGCGATGTTCAGGACGATCGCACCAAATTCCTTGAATATTGTCAATTGACAGCTTTTCAAGCATGTTTTTTCTTAGTGTACACTGAAGGCGTATGCTGCATTGTTGAGCGATTCGGATCCCTGCGAGCTTGATCCTGGAAATCATCCAGTACAGAGCCCATATAGATTCAATCTCCTTGTAGTGGAAGGATGTTTCCTGGCAGGCTGTTCATCAGGTCTGTAACAGGCCTCTATTATATGAAAAGACGAAAGTCCTATGAATTCGATGAAATCTATAATCTGCATGATTCGTGCTTGAGGCATGATTGCAACGAACAAATGTCTTTGCGGATGAGATAGCCCAGTATCTTTCTCGCTAGCCTAGTCTGCCGGAGCAATGCTTTCTTATCGATACTAGTTCGTTTATCGCGCGCTGGAATTTCAATTTAAGATAAAAATACTGGACGAGTGTGCTGACAGAGATGAAAACAACCATTAGCAAGAAATGCCAAGTTTTGACAGGATTGAAAGGGGAGGATACAAGCACAATGCAAATAGATATTATGAGGTTTGCCGTTATAAGAATGCCGACAGGATCTGTAAAAGGCGCTATTAAATGATTAATGGATGTATTTAAGCCATTTCTTGCAGATACAATCCAATACATCTTTAGCCTGATCCTGTTTATCAACAACGAAGATGCAAGCAGATAGGAAATAGCAAGAAGGTGTTCAAGTTCATGATGCAGCAAGAAGAATACCAATTGGGTCAGTGAGAGCGCAATGGGAAAGGAAAACATGAACCTTCTAGTTCTTTTCATCCAGTATTCCTTTTCGGCTTTAATGACTCCTTTAACAATTACTTCTTCAATCCTTGGCGCAAGCAGAATGTGATCGAGCATTCCGGAACGGCGATCTTTTCCCAAGACGTATGTAGCGTGGGTCCTCAAATTCATGATTTCGGCACACTCTACGGCAATATAAACAAACACATAGCTGGACGGATTGCCGAAGAGATTAGTATCGATGTAGGCTGATCCTGCAAATGATACAGTCAGAACCAAGATCGCAATAGTTACAATTTCTAAAACTGGACTTTTGTCGACAACTGTTTTTTTGTCGAAGATCGTGATCCATTTTCCTGGAATGGATGCCAGGGTCTGTAGCAAATCATTTTTTTCATTTCGAGGCGGTGGTGCGGATCTTTGCTTCGCTACAATCGTTCGACATGATCCCTTTTGGATCGACGTCCTGATCCTTGCACAGTACAGAGCAAGCAAACCGATGAGAAGGGAATAGCTTGCAGGATACGACCAGTTTCATTCATCGCTCCACCATCCACTGCATTGGAGTGCGACAATTGCGCCGATGGGAGTAGTGATAATATAGCAGTAGAGGGAGGCAATTCTTGAAGAACAATTGAAATGCCCGTTTATCACTTTCTTTATTGAATCGCCAGGCACGATAATAGCAAAAACAGATACTATGATAATTGAGATGGCGGGAGATTCAAAATAACGGATTGTATGACTAGTCACAAGAGCCAACATGCCTGTAGTAGAAATAAGCTGTATGAACGCCTGCTCTTTGTTTATACCACTGTCAGTAGTCAAAGGCTTGCTCCTAAGGGTCATCGATGAAAGCAGTCCAGTCGAGGCTCCTAGCATGGCCATTGCTGCGCCAATCGCCCAGCAGTTCAATCCTTCGACCAGAGAGCTTCCGATGGAAACAGGAATGAAAACAAGAGGAACGATCAAGAGCCACAGGGCAGGGATTATGGGTGCGATTCCAGAACCTATTCCATGCAGGAAGAAGCCCCAGGTCCCGACAGGTGACTGAAGCTCAAGTTCTCCGCTTCTCAAGCGGGAGTTCAACGTATTCCAGGCAGATAGCGCGAACATTGTAGTGGAACCGATGATTGAAGCGCCGATCAGATAGGATTCAGGATCCGAATGATTCGCGATCAGGAGAAGCAGGCACACCACCACTGTAGCCACTGCCGCAGACCTGGCAATCAGGTTGACAATTCTGTAGTTTTCCCCTTTCAGATCGTGCTCGACGAGCATGATCCAGGCTGGTCTGATGTCGAAAAGGGCCGTCATGACCTGGCCGAGGTCTTTCGATCTGTGTTCAGGAATAGGCGAATTCATAGACGATGATCAGAAATGTGGATTTGTGTGCCACAGGTTCCTACCACGATCGCTTGGATGGGCAGGCCGATGGTTGCTCCAGAAGATGGCCCAGGAGCGGCTACGTCGGCAAGAGCGATAGGATTCAGGACATGGTGAAGCTTGGAACTCATTCGGAACTGGCCCGTTTCAATTCAAGCTTGCGTCGGCAATTGAAGAACAGGAGGGGGAAGCAATGAGATCGATTTGGCACATATTTGGATAAGCCAGGCTGGAAGAACGCAGCTAGCAATCTATCTGGCAAGAAGGCTGGCGGATCAGGAACGCAGTCGCATGTCCATTTCTTCGGAGCATAGCTTTCTAATTGAATGCAGTTCGTCCAAGGCCTCCCGAAACTTGTATTTGAGATAGATGTACTGGACGAGCGTGCTAGCAGAAAAGAACCCAACCAGAATCAAGCAATCTCCAATTCTATTCGAAATGGAGTCGATAGTAGGGGTAAAAAGCAAGTTCCATGAAAACAAGAGGTTTGCAACGCCAAGAAAAATAATTGGCTCCAGCAAGTGCAAGATTGACTGCGTAGATTGGCTGAGACTCTTTCTCACCGTAACGATCCAGAACATTTTCAGCCTGATGCGGTTGAAGAATAATGCCGATGCGATCAGGTAGGACGAAGCAAGAAAGCAACCAAGTTCCTGATATAGGAGAAAGAAGCAGATCAGCGCCAGAGAAAGCGTAAAGGGAATGACGAACATGAACTTTCTGGTTTTTCTATTCCAGAGCTCCCTTTCTGCCTTGAAGACGCCTTGAACAATAGTTTTATCTACTCTTGGCGCAAGCAAAACGAGATCGAGCATGCCTGAACGGCGATCTGTTTTCAATACATTTTCAGCATCGCTTCTCCATGCGGTCAATGTACTGACCTCCACGAACATGTAAACAACCAGGAAGTATGATGGATTCCTGAAGAGATCAGGATCGATGTAGGCTGATCCTGCCAGCGACACTGCCAGAACCAGGATCGCAGTTATCAGAATCCCTGGAACAGGATTTCTGGCGGTTGCTGCCTCCTTGTCGAAGATAGAAACCCACTTTCCTGGAATGGATTCCTGGAATTGCATCGTATTACGATCTTTTTTACAAGGTGCAGATTCAGATCGCTTTTCCGCTTCGAACGTGCGTCGGCGCATGGTTCCCTTTTGGATAGATGTTCTGATATTGGCGCAGTATAGAGCAAGCAAGCCTATCAACAGGGAATGGCTGGCAGGATACGTCCAGTTCCATGTATCGCTCCACCATCCACAGCTCTGGATCACGAAAACGATACAGAGGGGAATGTTGATGGCGAAAGAGAAGAAAACGGCGTTCCGACAGGTGGTTTTGAAATGTCCGTCAAATACGCGAATTATTGCCAATACGGGCAGAATCATAATGAAAATTGTTGCAACTGTTTGATGAAAAATGGTTTTTTGACTGAATTCATGGCCGAGCAATGTATTGAAGGTCAGAAAAAACGGCACGATCATCAGTCCAAACAGTTGGATCAGCGCAATCTGGCCTTTGATTATGCCGTTGCCTGACGTCAGAGAGCTGCTCCTGAGCGTCATCGATTCAAGCAGTGCTGTCGAGGTTCCCAGCATGGCCATTGCTGCGCTAATCGCCCAGTAGCTCAATCCATAGGTTGGAGAGATCCCGATGGAGGCAGGGACGAAAACGAGAGGAACGGTCACGAGCATCAGGGCGGGAATGACGGGTGCGATTCCCGAGCCTATTCCATGCAGGAAGAAGCCCCAAGTTCCGACAGGAGTCTGAAGCTCCAGCTCTCCGTTTCTCAAGCGGGAGTTGAACGTAGTCCAGACGGACAGAGCGAACAGTGAAATGGAGCTGATTATTGTAGCTCCGATCAGATAGGATTCAGGATCCGAATGAAGCGTGGCCAGGTTCAGCAGGCACACCACCACTGTGGCCACTGCTGCAGCCCTGGTTATCAGCCTGACAATGCGGTGTGTCCCCCTCTTGAGATCGTGCTCGACGAGCATTATCCAGGCCGGCCTGCTGTCGAATAGGGCCGTCAGGGCCCGGCCGAGGCCTCCCGACCAGCGTTCCGGTGGAGGCGAAGCCATGAGAGATGGTCAGGGGAGAGGATCCGGAGGCCAGGAATGCAGGCTCTGCAGGCTTTCAGCCGGGCAGTTCGAAGGTGCATGCCCGGATACGGCCATAGGCCGCATTTGCGGGCGATCGGGATCCGGGGCGGGAAAGGCTGCCCAAAGGCTCTCCAGGGGAGGGCGGGCTAAAAGAAGCGGCGGCGGGGCACATGTATGTGGTCCCCGGGATAGAGCGGGATATTGCGGGAGGGATCGTCCTGGGCCCGATCCAAGTTGAAGATCAGCTGGGAACCGTCCTTCTTTCGGGTGATCTTGATCCTCTTCCTGCTTCCAAAGTCGTTGATGTCGGAGGCTTTGGCGATGGCATCCATCACCGTCATCCCCTCGATATAGGTGTAGGTGTTCGGCATGCGGACCTCCCCGGTCACGCTATAGTAGCGGTTGACGATCTCGATGGTGATGGTGAGGGTGTTGAACAGGCCCGGCACATAGCGCTCCATCAGTTTGTTGCGCAGTTCGTCCACCGTGCGGCCGGCTGCTTTGACCGGATTGGTGGGGTCGAGCAGTGGGGGCTGGATGGTTCCGCTCTCGCGGATGGTTGCCCTGAGGGGGGTGGGAGGATTGGGCACTCCGGAGAACTGGATCTCCAACTGGTTGCCAATCTCGAGCGTGCTCTCGCTGTCTTCAGCCACATCGCTTTCCCCAACCACCGGAGAAGGGGTGGCGGGCTTGACGTCGGAGCCGTCCCTGCAGGAGGAGCCCAGGCACGCCCAGGCCAGCAGCACGGCAAGAAACCGGACGGCCACGGCGCTTCCGAACCTTCTCATCTTGTCCCGAGTGGCCATCGCTTCCTCCTCAGAACTTGGATTCCCGTTCCGGGGTTGCGGCCAGTCGTCTGGTCTTCTTGGATGTGGCCTGGGCGGCGGGTTTGCCGTTGGAGCTGCTGTCCTCGTCCTGCGAGGATCGGGAGTAGTAGTCGTAGTAGTAGCCGCTGTAGTAGTAGTAGTAGGAATCCTGGGAGATGTTGATGTTGTTGAGCACCACCCCCAGCAGGTTGTTGTCGCCCACCTTCTCCACCATCTGCTTGGCCCGGATGGTCATGGCCTGCGGATACTTGCGGTACTGGATCACCAGGAGGGCCATGTCCACCAGGCTGGTCAGGATGGAGGCGTCGCTCACGCCCATGATCGGGGGGGAATCGAACAGGACGAAGTCGTAGCGGGTCTTCATATCTTCGACGAAGTCCTTCATGCGCTCGGAGTTGAGCACTCCCATGGAGCTGCTCAGCAGCTTCCCGCTGGGCAGGAAGTCCAGCAGTTCCTGCTTGGTTGTCTGGATCACCTCGTCCAGGCCGGCCTGCTCCAGGAGGTAGTCTGTCAGCCCCCGGGCGTTGGAGATTCCCAGGATGCGGTGGAGGCTGGGACGGCGCAGGTCGGAATCGACCAGCAGCACCCGGCTGCCGCTCTGGGCGAAGATGGCGGCCAGGTTGAAGATGGTGGTCGACTTCCCTTCCCCGGCCCCTCCGCTGACCACGGTCATGGCGGTGTTCTCCTTGTTCTTGCGGGAGAAGAGGACATTGGTGCGCAGGATCCGGTATGCCTCGGCATGGGGGCTCTCGGCGCCCTCGTCCAGAAGGGATCCCACGTTCTGCGGTATCACTCCCAGCACCGGCGATTCCATCGCTTTCTCCACGTCGTCGATGGTCTTGACGCTGGTGTCCAGGTACTCGATGAAGAAGGCGAGCCCCACTCCGGCCACCAGTCCCACCAGCACACCCAGGGCGATGTTGAGCGTCAGGTTGGGCCGCACCTGGGAGAGGGCCGGTTCGGCCTCGTCGTAGGTCTCCACGATCGACTCGATGGGCAGATTGGAGTCGATCTCTTCCATCACGATGCGGTTAACCACCATGTCGGCCAGATTCTGCTTGTTCTCCCGTTCACGCTTAAGCCGGGAGTAGGGCCGGTACACCTCCGCCAAAGTGCTTTCCTTGGTGTTGATCTCCTTGATAAGATTCTCCAGCTGAAGATCCTTGTCCTCGTAGATCTCGATGTTGTGTCCGAGTCCGTCGATGGTGGCCTGAATCTCGGTGTCGATCTGCTCCTCCAGCTTTTCCTTCAGCGCGATCTTGGACTTCCGCTCGGGATGGTCCGGCCCCCGCTCCAAGGGGTTGTCCACCAGGATCTGGACAACGGCGTCATAGGAGTTGATCAGGTTGGAGAGCCGCGGGTTGTTGGGAATCACCGTTAGGACGACCCGTCGCAGCTCGTCCCGGTCCATTAGCGTCAGCTTCTGGTGGAGGGACTTGAAGCTCGCTAGCTCGGCTTTGTTCTTGGTGCGCTGAACTTCCACCTCGGCCAGCTTCTGGGGTCCGGCGGTGGAGGCCACGGGGCTGCCCTCGGGGATGTAGAGGTCGATGATGTCGTTTTCCCGCCGCAGCCGGTCCATCTCCTGCGTCATCGTGTCGATCTCGGCAAGTACCCCTTTATGGCTCTCCTTTAGCTTCTTGAGTCCCTCGCCCGACTTGTTGGTCAAGCTGGCCGACCGGATCTTCTTGTAGGATTCGGCGATGCTGTTGGCGATGTTGGCCGCCTCGTCCCTGTCCCGGCTGTAGGCGGTGATCTCGATGAAGCTGGTGTTCTGGAACTGCTCGATCTCGATCGAGTTCTGCAGGATCTGGAAGGTCTCCCGCTGGGTGAGGGTGGGCTCCTTGAACCGCTCCGCCCAGGCCTGGACCAGCACCAGATCCTCGATCACCGGATAGAGCACCTTCTTCGACTGGATGATCTGGAACTGGGTCTGCATCCAGAACGGATCGAACTGCGAGTCGCCCGCCGGGAAGTTCAGCAGGGGGTTGATGTCGGTGGTGTCCTTCTTGATGTTGATGCGGGCGGTGCTGGCGAAGGTCGGGGGGGTGAGCACGCTGACCACCGCGGTGGTGATCACCACCAGGAGGAAGACCAGGAAGATCACCGCCTTGCGGATGCGGATGATGCGCCAGTAGTCCAGGAAGTGGAGCTTGGAGTCCTGGGCCTTTCCGGGTTGGTTCTCCGGTTGCATGTCGTCAAAAAAGGGGAGGCCAGAATCTGGTTCCAGCCTCCCCGGTCAAAGCTGTCGCGGGATCCGGGCCGAGCCCGGATCTGCCTAGTAGCTGGCCCTCAGGCCGATGTAGACCCGGTTCCTGTCGTAGCTGCGGTACTGGGGCAGAACGCCCGAATCGTAGCTGTCGAGGTTCCAGCCCGCTTCGGCGCTGAAGGTCTGGCTGAACGTGTAGTCGAGCCCCAGTCCCACGGCCCAGTAGCGGTCGCTGCCGTCGAGCAGGGAGCCGCCTCCCTCGAGCTCTCCGCGGACGTACTGCACCAGCACGCTGCCCGAGAGCCTGGGGGTGATGCGCTGGCTGACGCCGCCGTAGACCAGGGTCTGTTCCTGGTCCAGGATCGGATCGGCCTCGGCGGAGCCCTGGGTGTAGGGGTTGGCCAGGTCGTAGCGGTTGCGCTCGTGCTTCACCCCCAGCCGCAGGGAGCTTCCCTCGGCGTATCCGTAGCTCAGGCTGGCGTCGGCGAAGGGGCTGTTGGCGTTTTGGCCGAAGTTGTGGTAGCGGGTGTGCTGCAGACCCAGCCGCACAGAGCCCTGCACGCGGGGGCTGAACACCCTGTCTAGGCCGGCGTAGAAGTAGTGCGCCTCGCTGTTGCGGAAGTCGCTGGGCAGGTCGAGGCCCTCGAAGACTCGGTCGGAGGTGTAGTCCACGATCTTGTAGCGGTAGCCGATCAGACCCACGGTGTCCTCCCGGAACTGGGACTTGAGGTGCAGGAGGGGAGTGTGCTCAATCCGGTCCAGGTGCACCGCGAAGGCCGGGTCGTCGTACTCGTAGAGCTCGTTGATGTATCCCGCCTGCACCGAAAGGGTGCCCCTGAGCTGCTGGCTGGCGGTCACGCTGGCCTTGTTGTGCAGGTAGTCGTTGTTGCCGCGGGAGCGTAGCAGGTTGCCGGAGAGGACCTCGGGCTCCTGGGCCACCCGGAGGACGTCCTCCAGCTCGAAGGAGAGCCCTCCTCCGCTCCGGTGGGTGATCTTGCCCGAGAGGTTGTGCGAGATGTCCCACTTGTCGGGCTCGCGTTCCTGGTACATGCGGCCGCCGAAGGTGTAGCCCGCCTGCACCTCGGTCATGTCGTTGTGGTAGTGGTACCGCAGCGTCGGGATGAGGTCCATGCCGAAGCTGTCCTCCTTGCGCAGCAGCTGCTCGATGCGGAGCACCTGCATCGGATTCCCGTCGGCGTCCACCGTGTCGACGACACGCGCCCGGAAGTCGGCCGGGAGATCCTGGGGGATGTCGCCGGGACCCGTGTAGGGCATGTCCGACCAGGTGATGACCGACTGGTCGGGGATGGTGGTGATGTTGTCGTCGTAGAAGGCGCGAACGGAGGCCGAGACGCTCCATGGCTTGCCGTCGGCCTGCGCTGCCGCCTCCGTGCCGGCGAGTCCCGCGGCCACTACGCCGACAGAAGCGATCAATCTTTTCATACCGTAGAAATCCTGTGTACCTCAGCGCTTCCTGGACCCGCCGACCAACGGGGCCCGATTCAACCGCCGCCCTCCCCGCCTGTCAAACACGAAAAACAGGGGCGGGCCGGGCCGGGCCGGACCTTCCAGGGTGGCGCCTCCGGGGCCGGGGATCAAGACGGACCTCGGGTCACTGCGCTCCCATGCCGACGCTCTGCACGGTCTGGAAGAGCTTCCCCTCGGTCTTGATGCTGGGAGCGATGATGATCTCCGTCTCCTGGAACTGGCGGATGTCGTGGGCTCCCACGCTGCCCATGCAGGTGCGGACGGCGCCCACCAGGTTCTGGGAGCCGTCGTCCACCTCGGCGGGCCCGAACAGGATCTGCTCCAGGCTGCCGGTGACCCCCACCCGAATCCGGGTGCCGCGGGGCAGGTTGGCGTGGGGGGTGGCCATGCCCCAGTGGTTCCCCTGGCCCGGCGCCTCGCGGGCGCGTGCGAAGGCGCTGCCCACCATCACCGCGTCGGCCCCGCAGGCCAGGGCCTTGCACACGTCCCCTCCCCGGCTCATCCCCCCGTCGGTGATGATCGGCACATAGCTCCCCGTCTTCTTGTGGTGGTAGTCCCGGGCGGCGGCGCAGTCCACCGTGGCGGTCACCTGGGGGACTCCCAGGCCGAGCACCCCGCGGCTGGTGCAGGCGGCTCCGGGCCCCACCCCCACCAGCACCCCGGCCACCCCGCACTCCATCAGCTCCAGGGTCACGCCGTAGGTGACCGCGTTGCCCACCAGGACCGGTATGGGCATCTGGCGGCAGAACCCGGCCAGGTCCAGGGAGGGGTACTGCGAGGAGACGTGGCGCACGGTGGAGACGGTGGACTGGACCAGGAAGAGGTCCGCTCCGGCCTCGGCCGCCAGCGCCCCGAAGCGCTGCGCCTTCTGGGGGATGGAGCTGACCGCGGCCAGGGCCCCAGCCGACTTCAGCTCCTGCACCCGCTGTCCGATCAGGGACTCCCGGACCGGCTCGGCGTAGATCCTCTGGATCAGGGCGGTGACCCGGTCCCGGTCGGCGTTGACCACCTGGGAGAGCACCTCGGCGGGGCTGGGGTAGCGGGTCTGCACCCCCTCGAGGTTGATCACCCCCAGCCCTCCCAGCCGTCCCATCTCGCGGCAGAAGCCCACATCGGCGATCCCGTCCATGGCGCTGGCCAGGATGGGGATCTTCAGCCGGATGTCCCCGCCCTTGGGGGATGGGATCCGGAAGCCGGTGTCCACCTCCTCCGGGTTGATCGTGACCTGCCCCGGCACCAGCGCGATCTCGTCGAAACCGTAGGTGACTCGGGCCTTCCGGTTGCGTCCGATCCACATTCCCATAGGCCCTCCGATCCTATGAGCCGCGGGGGATCGCCCGCAAGGCAACGAACGGGCCCCGGGACCTTTTTCCAGCCTCTCCCCGCTAGAAGGTGAAGTGGCTGTTCATCTCGCCGCAGCTGGGGCAGCGGGAGCGCTCCACCTGGGGATCGTCGGTGTAGACGTAGCGGCAGCTGTCGCAGCGGAAGACCCGGTCGTCCCTGCGGGGCGGCTCGAAGCGCTGGCGCTGGAGCCTGGAGTAGTAGCCCAGGAGCGACACCCCCAGGAGGAGCGTGGCCACGTAGGCGAAGAGCAGGTCCGAGGGGCTCAACGGAGCTCCTCCCGGAGGGCCCAGTGGAAGGTGAGGGTCGCCTCCCGGGGCCAGTCCCGGTCCTGTTCGTCGGGCCCGAAGCGGAGCTCCCGGATCCACCGCAGGGCGAAGGCGTCGGCCTCCGGCAGCCCTCCGGGGGGCCAGAGCTCCCGGGGCTGGCTGCTGGAGAGGAGCGTGGTCCACAGGGGCCATCCGAAGCGGTCGGCGGCCACCGAGACCACCGTGGGGCGCAGGCGCCGGGGATGGGCGAAGGCGGGAAGGGGGGGGAGCGCTCCGGGCAGGAAGCTGGCCAGCTCCCCGTCGGCGACCATCCGGGAGCGGGGAGGGATGTCCGGAGGGCGCTCGGAGTCGAGCAGCCGGTGGGGGGGGCGCGAGACCACCGAGGGGGCGGGCCGCAGGGGGGTGGCGGGGACCGCCCTCCGTCCGGGGCCCCCCCCGATCAGCGCCTCGGCGCCCTGGTAGTACTGGTGGGGCTCCTGCCAGGGCAGGTAGTCTCCGGGGGGCTCGATCGCCTCCTCCCAGAGCGATCCGGTGAAGCCCCGGGGATGCAGGCGGGAGAGGAGGTCCGGGTGGTCGTCCGGCAGGGAGCGGGCCGCCCCGGGGGAGGCCAGGAGGAGCCGGGCGGGGTCCCCCCTCCCGGGCCGGGAGGGGGCGCTCCCCCTGGAGAGCCAGGCCGCCAGCAGCACCTGGACCAGGCAGGTGGCGGCTACCGCCAGGGCCCATCCGGCCCGGGACCATCCTCCCCCGGGGCTCACCGGCCCTCCTCCCCGCCCCGCAGGACCAGGTAGATCTCGGCGACGCCCGCCTGGCGGGCCGCCCCCTGCAGGCGCCCCAGGGCGGCCGTCCCGGCCCGCCCCTCGGCCAGGATCTGGAGCATGGGGGCCCTCTCCGAGTCCCGGACCGCCTGCCCGAGCCGGTCCCGGAACTCCTCCAGGGAGAGCAGCTTGCTGTCGAAGTGGATCCCCCCCTCGGCGTCCAGGACCACGCTGACCCGGGGCAGGCCGGGCCGGAGGCTGTCGGCCTGGTCGATGCGCACTCCCGGCAGGGAGACGAACAGCGTGCCCAGGGCCAGGAAGATGGCCAGCAGGAAGAAGACCGACAGGAAGGGGGCGGCGATGAAGCGCCCGTTGTAGATGGCGACGTTGGTCTGGAACCTCATTCCGGACTCAGGGCGCCCGAGACGATGCTGAGGATCTCGGTGGAGGCCTTCTCCATGTCGAGCACGATCGACCTGACCCGGCCCACCAGGTAGTTGTGGGCCACATAGCTGAAGATGGCGACCGCCAGGCCGGTCCCGGTGCAGATCAGGGCCTGCCAGACCCCCTCGGCCAGCCGGGCGATCTCGGGATAGACCGCGCCGTCTGCCGAGATCAGGCCGAAGATGTCGATCAGCCCCAGGGTGGTCCCGAACAGGCCCAGCAGGGGGGCCACCTGGGCGATGGTCCCCAGCAGGTTCAGCTTCTCCTCCAGGCGGGCCACCTCGGTGCGCCCCGAGTCCTCCAGCGAGTCCCTGATCCCGGCCCGGCCCGCCTCGCGGCTCAGGATCGCCGCCTTGACCAGCTGGGGCACCGGCCCCGGGGTCGACTCGCAGATGGAGAGCGCCTCGACCACGTTCTCCTGCCCGAGCACGTTGCGGATGCCGCTGGTGAACTCCACCGAGTCGATCTGGGCCCGGTGGTAGTGGAGGAAGCGCTCCACGAACAGGCAGATGGCCCCGGCGCTGGCCACCAGCAGCAGCCACATCACGGGGCCCCCGTGCTCGATCAGGGTGGGCAGGGTCATGCGGCCGGGCCGGACGGGAGCCGGGGGCTCCCTAGTGGGTCAGGGCGTAGTAGACGATGTTGATCCCCATCGGGTAGGAGTACTTCTCGGAGTAGGCCGAGAAGAACCACTGGCTGACCCCCTCCTCCTCCCACCCGTCGGAGAGGTCGGTGTTGTGGCAGAGCAGCACCATGATGCGGTTGCGGTCGTCCAGGATGGCCCGGTAGCTGGCCGGACGGGGGATCTCCCAGCTGATCTCGTCCTCCCAGGACTCCAGGGCGGTGCCCCGGTTGCGGTGGGCGGAGTCCTCGCTGGGGACCTGGGGCGGCCCCTCCAGGGGGAAGACGCAGGAGAAGATGGGATGGCTGGGGGGAAGCTCGACCGGCTTGCGGCCGGGGAACACCTTGTCCATCTCCCTCAGGAAGTGGGACAGCATCTGCTCCCCCCAGAAGTCGTCCACCATCAGGAAGCCCCCGTTGTCCAGCCAGAGGCGCAGCCTAGCCGCCTCGGCCCCGGAGAGGAACAGGCTGCGGGGATCGATCAGGAAGAGGAAGGGGTAGTCGAAGATGCTGTCGTCGTCCAGGCGGAGGGACTCCCCCTCGGGATCCACCTTCATGGAGGTGAGTTCCTCCAGGCGGTAGGAGAAGTTGAGATCGGCCGCGGGCCAGTCGATCCGCCAGCCGCCTCCCCCCCCGCTGCTGTAGATCACCCGGACGAAGGTGAAGATGTCCTGGCGGAACTTCCGGTCCACGGTCCACTCGGGCACCCCGGCCCGGTCGCCCCTGCCGGGAACCCCGATCAGGCCCTCCCGCCCCCGGCCGCCCGGCTGGAAGGGGACCCCCTCGGGGCCGAAGCGGGGCGGCTGGGCCTCGAGGCCCAGGGAGGCCAGCAGCAGGAGCAGGACCCCCGCCAGGGTGGTGCGGTTCGTGGACGGCATGTCCGTGCGCTGTCCGGCAGCGCCGGGCGATTGTCCCCCCGGAGGCCGGGGAGATCCAGCGGGAAACGCCTTGAGCCCCTCCGGGGGATCCGGCTAGGCTCGGGTTCCATGCCGCCTTTCCGGGCCAGTGTCGCCGAAGGCCGGCCCGGGGACGGCGCGGCGCCTTCCCCGCCGGGTACGCGGCGCCCATGGCCGGCCCCGGCCCCCGTGCGGCGCCTGCTGGGGCCGCTCTGCCTGCTGGGGGCCCTGGTCCTGGCGGCGGCCGGGCCGCCGCCAGGCGCGCCCAACGTGGTGGTCCTGGTGGCCGACGGCCTGGGATGGGGGGATCTGGGCAGCTACGGCCAGGAGAGCTTCCGCACCGAGCGGCTGGACCGGATGGCCTCCGAGGGCATGCGCCTGACCCGCTTCTACGCCGGGAGCCCCCGGCCCGCCGCCTCCCGCGCCTCGCTGCTGACCGGCCGTCCGCTGGACAGGGACCTGGAGGCCGGCGACGCCACCCTGGCGGCGCTGGCCCGGAGCAAGGGCTACCGCACCCTGGCCCTGGGGCTCTGGGGGCTGGGGGGGCCGGGAAGCGGCGGCATCCCGACGGTGCAGGGCTTCGACGAGTGGTTCGGCTACCTGGAGGAGGAGGAGCTCAGGAGCCACTACGCCCGGGACCGGCTCTGGCGCAACGAGGAGCCGGTCAGCTTTCCCGGCGAGCCCTACGCCCCCTACCTGTTCACCCGGGCCGCCACCAACTTCGTCGCCCTCAACCGGAGCAGCCCCTTCTTCCTGTACTACGCCGCCAGCCTCCCCCGCCCTCCGCTGGAGTCCCCCACCACCCGCCCCTACTCCAGGAAGGAGTGGCCCGAGCCCCAGAAGCTGCTGGCGGCCATGATCCACCGCCTGGACCGCGAGCTGGGGGCCATCCTCGACAGCCTGGAGGAACACGGCCTGGAGCGCCGCACCGCGGTCTTCTTCGCCAGCTCCTCCGGGCCCTCCCCGGCCGGCGGCGCCGATCCCGCCTTCTTCGCCTCCACCGGAGGCCTGCGGGGCGCCGGGGGGAGCCTCCACGAGGGCGGGCTCAGGGTGCCCTTGCTGGCCCGCTGGCCGGGCCGCATCGCCCCCGGGACCGCCAGCGCCCGTCCCGTCTCGACGATCGACCTGCACGCCACTATCGCCGAGATCCTCGGAGGCGGCTCTCCCGGCCTCTCCTTCCTTCCCGAGCTGACGGGAGGCCGCCAGCGCGCCCCCCTCCCCCTGGTCTGGAGCGGCCCCGGGCCCGGCGGCCTGCAGCGGGCCATCCTCGACGGGAACTGGAAGGGCGTCCAGTCCGCTCCCGGCGCCCCCCTGGAGCTCTTCCGCCTCGACCGGGATCCCGCCGAGAGCCGGGATCTGTCCTCGCGCTACTCCCGCACCGCCCGGCGGCTGGAGCGCCGCCTCGACAGCCGGTTGCCCGCGCCCTGAGCCGGGAGGGGACCCGCCCGAAGGCATGGACCGGCAGGACCACCGCGTGTCCCTGGAGGATCTGCGGCCGCCTCCCGGGGGGTGGCCCGGCGAAATCTCCGGGCTCCTGATCCCGGAGGATAGGATCCTGGCGCGGATCGCCCAGCTGGCGGAGGAGCTGGCCCAGGAGTACCGGAGCGGCGATCCGGTGCTCCTGGGGATCCTCGACGGCTCCTTCGTGTTCCTGGCCGATCTGGTGCGCCGCCTCTCCTTCCCGTTCGAGGTGGACTTCGCGGGGCTCTCCAGCTACCGGGAGGGGACGCTGCCCGGAGAGCTGGAGCTGCGCCTTCGCTTCCGCAGGAAGCTGGAGGGGAGGCGGGTGCTCCTGGTGGACGACATCCTGGACCGGGGGCGCACCCTCGGGCGGCTGGCCCGCGAGGTGGCCCGGGAGCGTCCCCTGGACGTGCGCGTCTGCGTCCTCCTGGAGAGGAGCCCTGCGGGGGACAGGGAGATCCGGGCCGACCACTCGGGCTTCCAGGTGCCCGAATGCTTCGTGGTGGGCTACGGGATGGACTACCGGGGCCGCCACCGCAACCTGCGGTCCATCGGGGTGCTGGAGGAAGAATGAGGGTGCGGGTCACCTTCCATTCCTGGTTCCGCCAGGCCATGGGCCGGGAGCGGTTGGAGATGGACGTCGGCGAGGGGAGCGACCTCGGCGACCTGCTCGCCCGCCTCGGCGGGGAGCATCCCCAGTGGGCCCGGATGGAGCCCTCGGCGCTCGCCGCGGTCAACCTGGAGTACCGCCCCAGGGACCACCGGCTCTCGGAGGGGGACGAGGTGGCCCTCTTCCCGCCGGTTCAGGGGGGCGCATGAGGCGCGAGGTGATCCTGGCCGAGGGGCCCCTGGACGGCGCCCCCTCCCCTCCGCCCGCCTCGGGCCGGTCGGGGGCGGTGGTCCGCTTCCTGGGAGTGGTCCGGGCCGACGAGCAGGGGCGGGCCATCGAGGCGATCGAGTACGAGGTCCACCGCCCCATGGCCCTCCGCCAGTTCCACCGGATCCTCGACGAGGCCGGGGGGCGGTGGCCCCTGGAGTCGGTCCGGGTGGCGCACAGCGCCGGACGGGTGGCCGTGGGCGAGGCCTCGCTCTCGCTGGAGGTGGCGGCCCCCCATCGGCAGGAGGCCTTCGCCGCGACCGCGTGGATCATCGACCAGATGAAGCGGAGGGTTCCCGTCTGGAAGCATCCCCGGTGAGGGCCAGGCGGTGGATCCTCCGCCTGGGATCGGCGGCGCTCGGCCTTCTGCTGCTGGCCCTGGCCGAGGGGGCGCTCCGCTGGTCCGAGAGGGCCGGTCCGGGGCCGCCCCTCGCCGGGACCGGCCCCCTCTTCGAGCTCTCCGGCGGGGAGTTCCGCACCGCGGCCGTCCGCACCAGCCACTTCGCGCGCGTGTCGTTCAG
The DNA here is from genome assembly GCA_965221075.1 of Limisphaerales bacterium. Classification (GTDB taxonomy): domain Bacteria; phylum Verrucomicrobiota; class Verrucomicrobiia; order Limisphaerales; family AAA164-E04; genus UBA2970. The sequence goes on along the minus strand of OZ244865.1, from coordinate 162,244 downwards.
GGCCGGGAAGCGGGAGGGCGCCCTCCGGATCTTCGTCCTGGGCGGCTCCACCGTCCAGGGGCGCCCCTGGGGGCCCGAGACCGCCTTTCCCGCCTGGCTGGAGCTGATCCTGGCCCGGCGCCTCGCCCCCCGCGAGGTCGAGGTGGTCAACTGCGGCGGCGTCTCCTACGCCAGCTACCGCCTCCTGCCGGTGCTGCGGGAGTGCCTGGAGCGCTACCGCCCCGACTGGATCGTCCTGTGCACCGGGCACAACGAGTTCCTCGAGCGCCAGGAGGTCCGGCGCCAGGATCCCTACGGGCTCTCCTCGCTGCGACTCTACCGCCTCCTCCGGGGGCGGCCCCGCCAGGAGCCGCTCCGGAGGGCGCTTCCGGCGGAGGTGGACGCGCTGCTCGACCACCGGGGCGGGCTGGAGGCCTACCGCAGGGATCCCGCCTGGAGGCGGGAGGTGGGGCGGCAGTTCCGCCGCAACCTGGAGGCCATGGCCCGGATGTGCGACGAGGCGGGCGTGCCCCTGGTCCTGGTGGCCCCCCCGGCCAACCTGCGCAGCTGCCCTCCCTTCAAGTCGGTGCACCGGGAGGGCCTGCTGCCGGAGGAGAGGGAGCGGTGGGAGGAGCTGGCCGCCGGGGCGCGCTCGCTCTACGGCCGGGATCCCCTCGGGGCGGCCGCCCTTCTGGAGCGGGCCATCGCCCTGGACCCCCTCTACGCCCACGCCCACTTCGCCCTCGGCACCATGCTCGAGTCCCTGGGACGCGGCCCCGAGGCCCGGGAGGCCTTCCTGCGGGCCAAGGAGCTCGACGTGTGCCCCCTGCGCATGCTCGAGTCGGAGCGGGAGACCCTCGCCGGGGTGGCCCGCCGCGCCCGCCTCCCCCTGATCGACGCCCAGGCCCTCCTGGAGGCGGAGAGCCCCTTCGGGATCCTGGGAAGCGACCTCCTGGTGGACCACGTCCACCCCTCGATCCGGGGGCACCAGGCCGTCGCCGAGGCCCTGGCCGCGGTCCTGGCGCCGGGCCCTCCCCCCGAGCGGGAGGACCTGGCCGGCCTGTACGCCCGGCGCATGGAGTCGCTGGGGCCGCTCTACTTCGCCCACGGCCGGCTCAGGCTGGAGAACCTCCGGCTCTGGACGGAGGGCCGGGCCGGAGGCCTTCCCCCGGAGGACGCCTCCCGGCAGGAAGGCGGTCCGCCCGCGGCCCGGTAGCGGAGCCCGGGGGGGCGCTACTCGTGCCGCAGGGCCTCGATCGGATCCAGCTCGGCGGCCGCCGAGGCCGGATAGAGCCCGAAGGCCACGCCGACGGCCCCCGAGATGCCGAAGGCCAGGACCACCGACCAGAGGGTCACGATGACCTCCATGTCGGCCAGGCTCGAGACCAGGAACGGGGCGCTCACGCCCACCAGAACCCCGATCAGCCCGCCCCCCGCCGAGAGGGCCACCGTCTCCACCAGGAACTGGGTGGTGATGTCCCGCTTGCGGGCCCCCAGGGCGCGGCGGATCCCGATCTCCCGGGTCCGCTCGGTCACCGTGGCCAGCATGATGTTCATGATCCCGATGCCGCCCACCAGCAGCGAGATGGCGGCGATGGAGCCCAGGACGATGTTGAAGATGCGCTTGGTGCGCTCGGCCTGCCGCAGGAGCTGCAGGGGAACGATGATCTCGTAGTCGTCCTGGTCGTGGAAGCGGTCCAGCAGGGAGCGGATCTGGGGATCGACCACCTCCACCGACTCCAGATCCTCCATCTGGACCACGATCTCGTGCAGCTCCACCCGCTCGGCCTCCATCCCGAAGCCGCTGGAGAGGCGCTTGAGGATCAGCTCCCCCATGCGCGAGCGGTGGGTGGAGAGGGGGATGTAGACGTTGTTGTCGAGGGGCTCGCCCTCCATCTCCCCCTTCTGGGGGCGCTGGTCCCCGGCGCCGGTCTCGCGCACCAGCCCCACCACCTGGTAGTAGACCCCGGCCACCTTGACCGACTGGGTCAGGGGATCCTGGTAGGGGAAGAGGCGGCGGGCCAGCCCCACGGTCAGGGTGCAGACGTTCTGCTGGTGCTTCTGGTCGGTGTGGCTGATGAAGCGTCCTCGGGCCACCTCGGCCCCGGTTATGCGCGGGTAGAGCGGGGTGGTGCCGACGACCTGGCAGGGCTCCACGAACTCGCCGAAGCGGACGTTCTCCCGCACGACGCGGACCGGGAGCACGCGGCGCACTCCCGGGATGGTCTCCTGGATGCGGGCCCCGTCGGCGTAGGTCAGGCCGTAGACCAGCTCGAAGGAGCGCCGCGAGCCCCCTCCGGCGTCGGGGGCCTCCTCGGGAGGCTTCAGGCTGCGCAGGATGATGTTGTTGCTGCCCAGCTTCTTGATCGCCTCCTGCGCCTCGTAGGAGGCCCCCTCGCCGATGGCCAGCATCACGATCACCGAGCAGACCCCGAAGATGATGCCCAGCATGGTGAGCCCGCTGCGCAGCTTGTGCAGCATCAGGCTCTTGACCCCCAGGCGGACGATGCTCAGGTAGCGCCCGGCCCGCGGCAGGCCCCTGGAGGGCCGGGATCCCCCCGTCATCGGGCCGCCGGGGAGGCCGGGCGGTTGACCACCTCCCGGTCGATCAGCCCGTCCTTCATGTGGATCACCCGGTGGGCCCGCTCGGCCACCGTGTCGTCGTGGGTGACCAGGAGGATGGTCTTCCCCTCGGAGTTGAGGCGGTCGATCATGTAGAGGATCTCCTCCCCCGTGGTGGAGTCGAGGTTGCCGGTGGGCTCGTCGGCCAGGATCACCAGCGGATCGTTGACCAGGGAGCGGGCGATGGCCACCCGCTGCTGCTGCCCTCCGCTCAGCTGGTTGGGCCGGTGGTCGAGCCGGTCGCCCAGGCTCACCATGTCGGCCAGCGCCACGCAGCGGTCCCGGGTCTCGGCCAGGTCCCTGCCCTGGTAGAAGAGGGGCACCTGGATGTTCTCCACCACGCTCAGCTGGGAGATCAGGTTGTAGGACTGGAAGATGAAGCCGATGCGCCGGCCCCGGATGTCCGAGAGCTGGTCGTCGGTCATCCGCGCCACGTCCTCCCCCCCGATGAAGTACTCCCCCGAGGTGGGCCGGTCCAGGCAGCCGAGGATGCTCAGCAGAGTGGACTTGCCCGATCCCGAGGGGCCCATGATCGCCACGTAGTCCCCCTTGCGGACCGCGATGTCCACGCCCCTCAGGGCGAGCACCTCGTTCTCCCCGGCCGCCGGAATTCCGCCGGACTCCCCTTCCCGGCCGCCGGCCGTGCCGGCCCGGGGGCCCAGCACGTAGCGCTTGACCACCCGGGAGGTCCGCAGGATGGGCTGGCCGCTCATTGAGTTCCGGGCCTGCCGGCTCCGCCTCCCCGGGGCCGGCCCCCGCCTCCGGAGGCGTTCCCCGCCGCCTCTCTCGCCGCCTTCATCTCGGACTCGCTCAGTTCGCCGTCCCCGTCGGCGTCGAAGCGCTTGATGAACTCCTCGCGGGCGTTCCTTCCGGGCGGCTCCGGCTCGGCTCCGGACTCCAGCCTCTTCCTGGCCCCGGGGTCCGGCTCCAGGTCCGCCGCGGTCACCTGGCTCTCCTCCAGGATCTCCCCTTCCAGATCCAACACCTCGGAGTCCAGAGGGGGGGAGAGCAGGATCAGGTCCCCCTCCTCCAGCCCGGCGGTGATCTGGATTTGGCGCGAGTTGAACAGCCCCACCTCCACCGGGACCGGGCGGGGAGGGTCGCCCGGCAGGAAGCAGACCTGCCGCCCGCCGACCGAGGTGACCGACTGGATGGGGACCTTGATGGTGTCGGCGATGTTGGTGATCACCACCTCCACGTTGGCCGAGACCCCCGGCTTCAGGTCGGGCAGGGGATCGGTGATCTCCACCTCGGTGGAGTAGACCTTGAGGTTGGGGTTGGCCCACCGGCTCTGGGTGTCGGGCAGGGTGGCCACCCGGGTGACGATGCCCCGGTAGCGGGAGTCGGGGTCGGAGTCGAGGACCACGTAGGCCACCAGCCCCTTGGAGACCTTGCCGATGTGGGACTCGTGGATCTTCACCTCGACCTTCATCCGCGAGGTGTCGGGAAGCTTGATCAGGTTCTGCCGGTTGCGGACCGTGGCTCCCTCCTCCACCAGGGTCTCGCTGCTGAAGCGGCTGCTGGAGATGGCGTAGACCACGAATCCGTCCTGGGGGGCGTGGATCCTGGTGTTGGTCAGCTGCTCCCGGTCGTTCTCCAGCTTCTGGAGGTTGAGCTCCAGGGTGTTCTTCTCGGTGGTCAGGTCGGTCTCGTACTGGGTCAGCCTGCTCTCGCCCTGCTTCCGGACCCGCTCCAGCTCCTTGCGCGCCTCCTCCACGTCCGACACGAACTGCTTCTCCTGCTTGGGGATGTCGAAGGAGACCAGCATCCAGAGGTTGGTGCGCGCCTTCTCCAGCTCCAGCTCCTGCTTGAGGACCCCCAGCTCCCCCTTGTCGACCACGCTCTTGGTCTCGAAGCCCTGATCGAAGAGCCGGCGCGACCAGTCCAGCTCCTCCTTGGCCAGGAGCAGGCTCTCCTCGGTGCTCTGGATGGAGATCTCCGCCTCCCGGATCTGCTGCCTGCGGGCCCCCTCCTTGAACTTCTGCTGCTCGATGATGGCGAAGTCGAGCCTGAGCTGCGCCGCGTCGATCTCGCTCTGGACCACGCTCTTCTGGATCTCCAGGTCGTTCTCGGCCTGGACGAAGGCGGCCTTGGCCTTCTCGTAGGCGATCTCCTGCTGGTTCAGCTTCTCCTCGGCCTCGGCCGAGTCGAGCTCCACCAGCAGGTCCCCCTTCCTGACCTGGGTGCCCTCGGGGATCAGGTAGACGATGCGCGCCGAGCCTTCGACCTCGTTGCGCACCACCACCTCGTTGACCGCCTCCAGGTTGCCTCCCTCGACGATCGAGACCAGGAAGTTGCCGCGTTCCACCGTGTGGTACCTGGCCGCCGAGGCCTCGGCCCCGCTCCGGAGCAGGACCCCCGCCACGACGATCGGGACCGCGGCCAGCAGGCCGGAGAGCACGGGGCGCTTCCGCGCCGTCCGTCCGAGGGTGTCGAGGAGCTTCATCATTGCATCGGTCCGAAGAGCTGGTCGGGAGGGACGATCGGCTCGCCGCCGGGGTCCCGGGCCGGGGCGTCGCCCAGCTCCAGGGCGGAGGCCCTCCCGCTCAGCCAGTAGCCCTCCTCCTGGGTGTCCAGGACGCCCAGGTCGAGGAGGAAGTATAGCCGGGCCACCAGGTAGTCCACAAGGGCGGCCGAATAGGCGTTGCGGGCGGCGAGCAGCTCGTCCTGGGCCTCCACCAGGTCCCGCACCGTGGCCCGCCCCGCCTGGTAGTTGAGGTCGGCGCTCTCCACCCGCTCCTCGGCCAGATCCACGGCCAGGCCCTGGATGCGGTGGTTCTCGGCGAAGGTCTTCATCGCCTCGATGCCGTTCTCGACGTCGTTGCGGCGGCTGTCCAGGACCTGGGACAGGGTGCGGATGGCCGCCTCGAAGCGGATCAGGGTGGCGCGGTACTGGTTGCGCTCCTCCACGCGGCCGACGGGCAGGTCGAGGTCGATCCCGGCCGAGTACCGGATCCGGGAGGGATCGAAGTCGGCGTAGTCGGTGGGGCCCTCGCTGGACAGCGAGGCGTCGGCCCAGAGGTCGAGGCCGGGCCGGAGGCGGTCGGCGGCGATATCCACCTGGCGGCGGCTGTCCTCGTAGCGGTCGATGGCGTTGAGCACCTCCAGGTTTCTGGCGATCGAGATGCGGAAGCCCTCCTCCAGGGAGACGGGGACCGGGATCAGCCCCCGCTGGTCCAGGGCCTCCAGATCCCCGGCGTCGAGCCTCAGATCGTGGGAGAGGGGGATGCCCAGCCTGAGCTTGAACTCGTTGAGGCGGATGAAGTAGGAGCTCACGGTGTTCAGGTAGCTGTTGCGGGCCGAGAGCTCGGCCTGCCTGGCCTGGCCCACGCCCACGATGGTCTCCAGGCCGGCCTGCGCCCTCGACTCCAGGCGGGAGGTGGTGTTGGTCCGGCTCTGGTAGTCCTTGAAGCGGTTGCGCACCGTGTCCTGCTGCTGGAGCAGTCCGAAGTAGTCGGAGACCACCTGGACCGAGAACCGCCGCTGGAAGTGGCTGAAGTCCCGGATCGCGTAGATCACGTTCCGCTCGCTCTGCTTGAGCTGCTCCTGGGCCACCTTCCGGCCCGCTCCGCGCAGCAGGGGCTGGACGATGTCGGCCGAGAGCACGCTGGTGGCGGTGCGCCTGGGATCCCCGGTGTAGAAGCGGGCCAGGTCGGTGGCCAGGGTGGCGCCGAGGCTGGCGCCCGACATCAGCAGCTGTCCCACCGAAAGGCGCCCGCCGGCCCGTCCCGACTGCACGCCCCCGGCGTCGCGGGAGCGGCTGGCGGTGGCGGTGGCCGACCGCCACCAGGGGCGCCAGCGGTAGCGTTCCCCGCTCAGGGAGAGGGCGGCCAGGTAGAGGCTCTCCTTCTGGCTCTGGTACTCCCGGCTGCTGCGCACGGCCAGGTCGAGGGCCCCCTCCAGATCCAGGTCCAGGCTGCCGGCCGACTGGCGCTCGGCGACGATCTCCCCGGCCCCGATGGATCCGGGATCGCGCCCGGAGCGCGGGGTGTCGATGGTGAACGGGCCCTCGGCGCCCAGCTCCTCCACCCCGTAGTCCTCCAGGATCCGGTAGGCCTCGAGGTCGGCGCGCTCCTGGTGGCGCCCCGGGCTGCAGGAGGAGAGGAGCAGGGCCAGGGACGCCAGGGCTGGAAGGATCGTGCGTCTGGGCGTTTCGCGGATCAAGGCGGTGCGGATGCGCCAATGAGTAGGGCAATCCCGTCCAGAATCAAGACGGATGGCGGGCTCTCCGGGTTACGCCGCGCCTCTGGGGGGGCGGCGCTCTGGGAGGCGGCGCAGAACACGCTTGAATCCCGTTTCCCCCGCTTCCTACCATGGCCGGCCCCTGATGACGCGGAGAAGGCTGCTGGATCTGTACTTCCTCGACGCCCGTCACAAGCTGGTGGATCTGGCCGCCTTCCTGGACCGGCTGGATCGCGCCCAGGGCGAGGAGGACTTCCGCCTCGAGGCCTTCCGCCAGGCGCTCGGGACGCTTTCCCGGAGGGAGCCGGACCGGGCCGGGGAGGTCCTCAGGATCTTCTCCGATCCGACCCGGGAGCCGGTGGATCCCGCGCCCCCCTCGCCCGCCTGCGGCGCCTGGCCTCCCCCTCCATGAGGTACATCGAGCCCCACGGGCACATGGTCAGCCGCACCACCGACGACTACCAGTCGATGGCCATGGCGGGGTGCCGGGCGGTCTGCGAGCCGGCCTTCTGGGCGGGCTTCGACCGGGGAAGCGCCGAGGGCTTCCGGGACTACTTCCGTCAGCTGACCGAGCACGAGCCCCGGCGGGCGGCCAAGTACGGGATGGCCCACTACTCCTGGCTGTGCCTGAACCCCAAGGAGGCCGAGGATCTGGGCCTGGCCCGGGAGGTGCTCTCCCTGATCCCCGGCTTCCTCGGCAGTCCCAACGTGCTGGGGATCGGCGAGATCGGGCTCAACAAGAACAGCCGCAACGAGCTGAAGGTCCTGGAATGGCACATCGATCTGGCGGCCAGTCACGACGCCATGATCCTGGTCCACACCCCGCACCTGGAGGACAAGCTGAAGGGGACCCGGCTGATCCTGGACGCCCTGCGCAGCGAGCCCCGCGTCAGTCCCGGGCGGTGCATCGTCGACCATGTCGAGGAGCACACCATCGGCATGGTGCTCGATGCCGGGTTCTGGGCGGGGATGACCCTCTATCCCGAGTCCAAGTGCAGCCCCGAGCGGGCCATCGACATGCTGGAGATCTACGGCAGGGACCGCATCTGGATGAACAGCGCCTGCGACTGGGGGGCCAGCGTCCCCCTGGCCGTGCCCGCCACCATGCAGGCGATGCGGCGCAGGGGCCACTCCGACGACTGGATCCGCAAGGTGGCCTGGAGCAATCCCGTGGAGTTCCTCTCGCAGTCTCCCGCCTTCCGGGTCCCGGAATGAAGCTCCGGCACGGGCTCCACCTCGCCTACTGCACCAACATCCACCGCGGCGAGAGCTGGGAGGAGGTCTTCGCCTCGCTCAAGCGCGACACCCTGCAGGTGCGCCGCCGGGTGGCCCCCGGACGGCCCTACGCCATCGGCCTGAGGCTGGGGGCGGACGCCGCCAGGCAGCTCTCGGATCCCCCGGCGACGGCCGCCTTCCGCCGGTGGCTCGACCGGGAGGGCTGCTACGTGGTCTCCCTCAACGGCTTCCCCTACGGCCGCTTCCACGGGACCCGGGTCAAGGAGCGGGTCTACCGGCCCGACTGGACCACGCCCGAGCGCCTCGACTACACCTGCCTGCTCTTCGATCTGCTCGCCGAGATCCTTCCGGAGGGGGAGGAGGGCAGCGTGAGCACCGTCCCGGTGGGCTGGCGCCGCGACCTCGAGGACGGACGCAGGGTCCAGGCGGCCCAGCGCAACCTCTGGAAGTGCGTCGACCACATCGAGCGGGCGCGCCGCCGCAGCGGCCGGATCCTGCACCTGGGGCTGGAGCCGGAGCCCTGCTGCTGGCTGGAGACCAGCGATCAGACGGCGCGCTTCTTCGAGCGCATGCGGCGGGAGCGTCCCGGGGACCTGCGCCTGGAGGACCACCTGGGGGTCAACTACGACTGCTGCCACCTGGCGGTGCAGTACGAGAACGCGGGAGAGGCCCTAGGACGCCTCCGCCAGCACCGGATCCGGATCTCCAAGATCCACCTCAGCTCGGCCCTCGGGGCAAAGGCCGGCCCGGAGGCGCGCGACCGGCTGGCCGGGTGGGCCGACGACGTCTGGCTGCACCAGGTGGTGGAGCGCAGGCGGGACGGGCGGATCGTCCGCCACGACGATCTGCCCCAGGCCCTGGGCGAGGGCGGAGCGCCGGGCTCGGAGTGGCGCGTCCACTTCCACATCCCCCTCCACGCCGAGCCCTCCCGGGAGTTCTCCAGCACCTCGGACCACATCGCCGGAGCCCTGGACTTCCTCAGGGATCATCCGGGCCTCTGCTCCCACCTGGAGATGGAGACCTACACCTGGGAGGCGCTTCCCGCCGAGCTCAAGCAGCGCAGCGTGGCCGACCAGCTGGTCGCCGAGTACCGGTGGACCCTCGACCGGCTGGCCGAGCGCGGCTTCTGCGACCCGCCCGGCTCCGCCTCCTCGCCGCCATGAAGCACGCCCTGCTCCTGTCCCTGCTGCCGTTCCTGGCGGCCCACCCCCTCCAGGCAGAGGCCCCCCGGGTGGCCGGACGCGCCCTGGACGGCTGGCTGGCCGACCTGGAGGCGGAGGACGCCACCGTCCGCCTGCTCGCGGTCAAGACCCTGGGATCCTTCGGCGCCGCCGCCCTGCCCCGCCTGGTCCTCCTGCTCGGGGACGAGGATCCGGCCGCCCGCTACTGGGCCGCCGACCACCTGGGGAACCTGGGAGAGGAGGCCCGCTCCGCCCTTCCGGCCCTGGAGGAGGCCCGCTCCGGAGCCTCGCAGGCCGTGCGCATGGCCATCGACTACGCGCTGAGCCGGATCCGCCCGGGCCGCCCCTCCCTGGAGGGTCTGCTGGAGGGGGTGCGGGTCCCCCACCGCAGCGTCGCCTGCGCGGCGGCCGACTTCCTGGGCCGCATCGGCCCGCCGGCCCGCCCCGCCCTCCCGGTCCTCGAGGAAGTCCTCCGGGCCAACACCGGCAGGGGCGACTACCACATCCGGGGTGCGGTCAGGAACGCCCTCCGCCTCGTCCGCCAGGACACGGCCCTGGAGAACCATGTCCGCCCCAAGGGAGGCAGCTACCGGCCCCTCGACCTGGGCCCCCTCCGTCCCGAGGGGATCCCGGCTCCACGGCCCGCGGACCAGGCGGCCCTCCGGCCCAACATCCTCTGGATCAGCTGCGAGGACATCAGTCCCAACCTGGGATGCTACGGGGACGGCTACGCCTCCACCCCCCATCTGGACCGGCTGGCCTCGCAGGGGGTCCGCTACACCCGCGCCTTCACCCCTTCGGGGGTCTGCGCGGTCAACCGGGCCGGCATCGTCAGCGGCCTGCACGCGGTGGCCTACGGGGCCCACCACATGCGCACCAGCGTCCCCCTGCCACCGGGGGTGGAGGCCTTCCCCCGCTACCTGCGCCGGGCGGGGTACTTCTGCACCAACCGGTCCAAGACCGACTACCAGACCCCGATGGACCTGTCGCAGGTGTGGGACCGCCAGGGAAGCGGCCACCGGGACTGGCGGGAGCGCCGGCCGGGCCAGCCCTTCTTCTCGGTGATCAACCTCACCATCACCCACGAGAGCCAGATCCGCCACGGGGACGGGCGGCACGCCGATCTGGTTTCGCTCCTGGATCCCTCCCAGGTCCACGATCCGGACCGGGCCTCCGGACACCTGCCTCCCTTCCATCCCGACACTCCCGAGGCCCGCAGGGACTGGGCCCGCTACCACGACAACATCTCCGAGATGGATCGCCTGGCCGGCGGGATCCTCGCCCGCCTGGAGGCCGACGGGCTGGCCGGCAGCACCGTGGTGTTCTTCTGGAGCGACCACGGCCGGGGGCTGCCCCGGGGCAAGCGGTGGATCTACGATTCGGGGACCCGAATCCCGCTCATCGTCCGATGGCCCGGCCGGCTGGCGGCCGGCTCGGTCGAAGGGGAGCTGGCCTCCACCCAGGATCTCCCGCCCACCGTCCTCTCGCTGGCGGGGGTGGAGCCCCCCGGCCACATGCACGGCCGGATCCTGTTCGGCTCCGGCCGGCAGCCGGCCCCGCCCTACCTCTTCTTCCACCGCGACCGCATGGACGAGGCCCTCGAGCTGATGCGCTCGGCCAGGGACGCCCGCTACCGCTACATCCGCAACTACGAGCCGCACCGTCCCTACGCCCAGCACCTGGAGTACATGGACCGGATGCCCACCCTGGTGGATCTGCGGCGCCTCCACCGGGAGGGCCGCCTCGATCCGGTCCAGTCCCTGTGGTTCCGCCCCCGAAAGCCGCTGGAGGAGCTCTACGACACGCAGGCCGATCCCCACGAGACGGTCAACCTGGCCGGCCTCCCCGGGCACCGGGAGCGCCTGCGGGCCATGCGCTCGGCCCTCGAAGCCTGGCAGGCCGAGGTGGGCGATCTGGGCCTGGTGCCCGAGCCCGTCCTCCACCAGCGACTCTCGGGGCGGTAGCCCCCTGCCCTCCCGGCAGACGGAGGCATAGGCCCTCGGCTTCCCTTCGAGGACCGTCTGGATCCGGGCGCCTTCCTGCCGGACGGGGCCCGGCCGCATCTCCTCCCCGCGCCCGCACCGGACCGGCCGCAGGCATGTTTCAGCAACCCATGCGCAACGCGGTGCAGCCATCGAGGCTGGCCTGTCGGACGGGACACGAAGAAGAGCATGCGGACATTGGATGCTTTCGGGGACCGGCAAAGAATCCCCAGCTCGGCACGAGGGCCGGGATGGCCAGCGCCCGCCGTGCTCTCCTTTCCGCATAGAACGCGCTTTTTCCCGACGAGGCTGGTCAGGAGTCTCATGGCAGGAGGACGGGAGGAGGGAGCAGACCTGCTCGCGCTCCACCGGGTACGAGCCTCGTTCCCGCTCTGAAGCACGAGAGGCCCGAGGCGGTCGGGATTTCGGCGCAGCGACGCTCAGCTGGCGGATGCCAGGCCGAAAGGCTCCCGTTCCCGATCCGGCAAGCCGGTACAGGACGGCAGGGAGCGGATCGCTGGTCCGTCCACGAAGGCTTGTCGCAGACGGATACTGCACACCAGCCAGATGGTGCAGGAGACCAGGAATCGCGACAGGTGCCAGACGATCCAGCCTTCCTCGTATGGAGGAGATCTTCTCCAGAGCGTATCGACCAGGGCGGTGATCATGCACCAGGAAAAGACAGGCGCCACGAAATGGATCAGGAAGATGACGTGGGATGTTCTGAGGCTCCGCTTCGCTTTCAGCCCCCCCCACAGGCCCGCGCTCCGGATCGACAGCAATTCGATGGGAAGGGTCAGGGCGCAGCCCAGATGAAGCACCCACCATCCCGACTGCACGAACGATCTGCCGAGAAATGCATCCCATATGCAGCCCGCGAGGGCTAGGGCATGCCAGGAGAAGATGAGGAAACCGCTCCAGATAAGATGTGTGCCAGCGGGATGGCTCAGTCCGGAGAGGACGAGCTTCCGGTCAAGAGGCGAGATCAGCAGCAATTCCAGCAACCCCGCCTTGCGACATTCTTGGATCATGGCGGGAGCTTCCAGCGAAGCCCTGTAGTAGGCCAGCGCCGCCAGGGGCAAGCCCAGCAGATAGAGGGAGACGATGTACGGCGACCCATCGCCCAGCGAGTAGTCCAAATGCTCGCTGTACTGGAGGAAGTAGCTGGGAACGACTAGAAGCAGCATGAGGATGCAGGGGAGGAGGAGCATCCCCGTGAAGATTCGGTAGAGGAGGAAGCTGCGCTGGTGTCGGGAGTGGAGGACTCGGGCGGGATTGTCCGGGTTTCCGATCGGGGGACGGGGAGAATGCGGCCCGCTGGTGGTTTTCCTGCTTGGACGGACCGTTCCCGAGTTCGGTTCGGTTATCCATGCGAAGGAGAAGAGCAGCATGGATAGCAGCAGGAAGAAGAGCGTCAGCCCTCCAAGAACCGCCATCGCGAGGAACCAGTGCATGGTTTCCAGGGAACGGCTGTATGCGTACAAGTTGATGACGGAGGCCGGCGACCATTGCACCGCATATTCCAAGACGCGTTCGAAGGAGGCACGACCCCAGAAGATCCAGACGAAGATCAAGGGCAGGAGGTAGCATCCCAGAAGTGCGGCGAAGGAGAGGCAGGCCGAGGCGGCTGCCCGTCGGAAGATCGCAGAAGCGCAGAGTCCTATCGCCGCCCCCAGGAGGCAGCCGGCGAGGATTCCGGCAAACAGCATGGCCACGTCGGAGAGGCCTACTCCCCCGGCCAGCAGCGGCAGCGCGAGGATGGGAACAACCGCCCACAGGCAGAGCAGCAGCTCGGAGATGCGGGAGAACAGCTTGCCCAGCAGGACCTGGTAGGAGCGCAGGGGGGTCAGGAGCAGCAGGCCCAGGGTGCCTTCCCTCCTTTCGGAACCGATGACGTCGGATGCGGCGAAGGCTGCGCCGAAGGCGAGGGTAATCTGGCAGACCGCAGCCTGGATGGAGAGCGCATGGTCTCCCTGTTCCTGGACGATCAGGGCGAAGAGCATCCAGGCCAGTAGGACTGGGATGGCCAGCGTGATCCTCGCCCCGTATGTGCCCCCCTTCCTGCTTAGGACAAGCATTTCCCGCGCGGCGATGGTCAGGAGGTTCATGAAGGGAGGCGCGGCAGGCGGAAGCGTACCCGCATTCCCGGCCTGAGTCGAGCTCTCCCGTCCCCAGGAGCGGGAGCCGTCTCTGCCAATGAGGCTTTCGGCTGCCTCAGGAGGTCTTTTCGAAGCGTTGCGACAGGGCTGCGCATAATTGCGCGCTGTTGTTGAATATCCGGAAGCCGAAGAAGTAGGAAATCCGGCTCTGCCAAGATGGCGAGAGCGGGCCCTGGCTGGGGCTGGACAGGATGTGCAAGTCCCCTGGAGCGAAGGACGAGGCAATCCACGCAAATGCGCGAGCCGTGCGCCACCGGCCGAGAGGGCGGCGGTAAGGCGTCGGCAGCGGTGCGTGTGGGCGGAGCCATCGGGCGTCGGGCTGAATATGGCCTGAAATGCCGAGGCCTTTCCGATGGCCGAAGTCAGCGCCGGGCGTGCCGTCATGGCCAGGCACGGACGGGCTCCATGGAGTCCAGGAAACCAGGCAAGCACGCAAGTCCACCGCCGGGATCCGAGAGGTCCTATCGCCGCCAAGGACGTGCTCGGGATCGCATCGGTAGGGACGGATCCGGCGCCGCTTGCGTGCGGCGAGGAGGAGGCGGACTTGCCCATGATTACGGCGAAGCCAGCGAATAATGCGGAGGGAGCATTGGAGGATCGGGTGGAGCGGCGGATCGGTTGGATCCGGCAGCACGGCTAGCGGACCGGACGTGGCGCTGGATTCCTGCTCGCAGGCCGAGCGGCCGGATTCGTCAGTACGTCAAGAGGAAGCCGAGCCGACCGGCGATCTGCCGCCAGCTACCGAAGGAAGAAGCCGGATTCCTTGACGGGCTCGTCTGGATCCGCGCCGGGCTTCGGGCTGCCGGAGCCCTCCCGCAACGAGGGCGATGGCAAGACCCTAAGAGCAGGTGCGCTGTGTCGCCTGCTCGGGGAACAGGAAGCGATGCGAAGCGCCCAGCAGGGACTCGGCCTTCATTCGGCACCATAGCAGGAGGAGGAGGCCCAGCAGTGCGCGGATCGCGAAGCATATGAATATTGAGCGGAGGAGTAGGTCCCCGGAGAAGATGTCGGGAATCAAGAAGAGGAAAGGAAGGAGGTAGAGGAGGATCAGGAAGATCATGGAAACGTAGGCGGGGCGCCTGTGCCGCAGGCCGCTCCACTGGCCCAGCGCCTTGATCAGGTGAAGGTCGAGAAGAAGGGAAAAAACCAGTCCCAGATGAAGGAAGAAGAAGAACTCGTCGAGGAGTTTGTCGTAGGGATGCGGTTTCAAGAGGATCTCCGTCTTGGCTATCCAGCAGATCGACAGGAAATGCAGGAAGAAGAGGGACCGGAAGTTCCAGTTTCCAGTGGTTCCGGCAAGATCTTCGAGCAGGGGGCTGCGGCCAAGGGGCGAGGTCGCGACCAGTTCCAGCATGCCTGACTGCCGAGCCCGGTAGAGCGGCTGGGATGCTTCCAGAAGAGCCTTCATGTAGGTCCCCAGCAGCAGGAGGCACAGGACGGCATGCATGATCACGAAGAGCTCTCCGGAGCTGAGGATCAGGTAGAAGGTGACACCGGCGAGTAGGACCGCCCAGCAATGGCCGGGGAGGCGTCCTTTGGAATGGCGCCGCCGGTCAAGGATCAGGAAGGGGTTGCTGTCCGGATCCTCGGGAAATGGAGAGGGGCGGCGGAGGGGATCCGCCTTCCCGGCGCTTAGCAGCTTCCTCGCGCCTTGCGGCCGCTTCTCGCTTCTCCACAGTTTAAGGAAGAGGAGGTTGCAGAGGGCGAAGAGCATCAGGGAGATGCCCGTGGCGATGGCCATGTTGAGCGGCCAGGATCCGAAGCTCGCCGGAAGAGGAGGCTTGGTTTCGGAGAGGGTTAGCAGGATGGGTCCGATCCAGTAGAAGCGCAGGGAGCGGAACACGCCGCTGTCCTCGAGGAATACGTATCCCAGGTAGGGTACGATGTGCAGGAGCAGGAGGGAGAAGACGGCCAGGATCAGGGAAGCGCCGGCCTGGAGGCAGGCTACCGAGGCGCACAGTCCGATCGCCGTGCCGAGGAGGCAGGCGGCGAGGATTCCGCCGAACTGCCGGGCAACGAAGGCGGGATCGACCTCACCGGCCAGCAGGGGCAGGAAGAGGATGGGCAGGATGGAGCAGAGGCAGAGCAGGAACTGGGAGAGCTGGACGGCCAGCTTGCCCGCCAGGACCTCCCAGGGGCGCAGGGGAGTCAGGAGCAGCAGGCCCAGCGTGCCTTCCCTCCGCTCGGTGTTGATCGTGCCGGCTGCTGCTGCCGCTGCCATCAGGCTGAAGGCCAGCTGGACGGTCAGGCCCGTGCGCGACAGCACTTCCGTGGGGGAGGCGTCGCCGAGGGACCAGAGGGACCAGAGCAGGACCGCCGCCGCGGCCAGCGCCAGACGCAGTCCGTAGGTGGAGCGCCTTCGGCACAGGACCCGGAGCTCCCGGAGCAGGATGGCCGGAAGGTTCAAGCACCGGGGATCATGGACGGAGGCTCAGGATCCGTCAAACGGTCGGCAGCCCGCGGTCCGGGGCCAGAGAGGGGAGCGGCTCCCCTACCAGCAGTTTAGCCAGGGCATGCGCCCCTCGCTGAACTGCCAGATCCCGATCTTCCAGCTGCCGACGATCCGCGGGACCGGATCGCCCGCCTGCAGGGACAGGCGGGCGGCGTGTGAGCCGTTGGCCTTGCCGGACTTGCTCCAGTCCTTCCCCCGCTTCTGGGCCCCTGGAGCAGGTGGAGGTCGATCGGGGCGAGTGGGGCCCGTACCGGATCCTGGAGCTGGATGTCGATCCGTCTCTTCCAATGACGGCGAGTGCGGGCCCTGGCGGGCTGGACAGGATGTAGCAAGTTCTCTGGAGCGAAGGACGAGCCAATCGAAGCTGCTCCGCGAGCCATGCGCCACCGGCAGCGGTGCGTGTGGGCGGAGCCATAGAGCGTCGAGATGCTATATGGTCTGATTGACGAGGACATTCCCATGGACGAAGGCAGCGCCGGGCGTGCCGCCATGGCGATGCACGGACGGGCGCCACGGCGACAAAGCACCCAGGCATGCGCGCAGGTCCACCGTCGGGATCCGAGAGGCCCTGTCGCTGCCACGGAAGTGCATGGGGCTGCATGGGGCCGCATCGGAAAGGAATGGACCATGGACCCGGCAGCGGCGATGTGCGGCGAGGAGAGGCCCGCTTCGGACATGGCAGCGGCGAAGCAAGCGAGCAAAGCGGCGGGAGCCGTTGAGGAGCGGGCGGAGCCGAGGGCCGGGACCGGCGGAATCCCGAGGCAAGGCAAGCGGACCGGAGGCAGAGCTGGATTCACGGGTGCAGTCGCGCGGCCGGATTCGGCAGTTCGTCAAGAGGAGGCCCAGCCAGCCGGCGATCTGCCGTCGGCCGCCGATGGAAGCAGCCGGACGCCTTGACGGGCACGTCCGGATCTGCGCGGAGGCTTCGGGCAGCCGGAGCCCCTGCCGCAGCGGGGACGACGGCAAGGCCCAGGATCAGGGGCGCGGCTTCGCCGTCCATGGGGACGGGAAGAGAGGCGAAGCGCCCAGCAGGGACTGGGCCTTCTTTCGGCACCAGGGCAGGAGGGGTAGGGCCAGCAGGGTGCGGAACACGAAGTAGATGATCATCATGGGCTGGATTGGAGTCCAGGTGAGGATGGAGAGGATCAGGAAGAGGAATGGGAGCAGGTAGAAGAGGATCAGGAGGATCATGGAGGCATAGGCGGGGTGTCCATGGCGCAGGCCGCTCCACTGGCCCAGCGTCCTGATCAGATGCAGGTCGAGCGGAAGGGATAGGATCAGCCCCACGTGGAAGCAGAGGTAGAAGTCGAGGAGGAACTGGGTAATCCGCCTCGAAAGGATGACCACAATGGGGAGGGTCCAGATGCCGATCAGGGACAGCAGATGTCCGAGGAAGAGGAGCAGGTATTTCCTCTTCCCAGTTGTTCCGGCGAGGTCGGCGAGCAGGAAGCTGCGGCGAAGGGGCGAGGCCGCGACCAGTTCCAGCATGCCGGACTGCCGGGCCCGGTAGAGCGGCTGGGGAGCCTCCAGGAGAGCCTTCATGTAGATCGCCAGCAGAAGGAGGCACAGGACGGCATGCAGGGGCACGAAGAAGCTCCCGGGACCGAGGGCCAGGTAGAAGGCGAAGCCGGCAAGATAGATTCCCGAGCAGCAGCCGAGGAGGCGTGCCTTGGGACGGCGCCGCCGGTGAAGGATCAGGAAGGGGTTTCGATTCGGATCCTCGGGGAATGGGGGATCCTCGGGAAACGGGGGAGAGCGTCGGAAGGGATTCGCTTGCCCGGAGCTTCTTGGTTTCCACGCGGCTTGCGCCTGCTTCTTGCTGCTCCATAGGGCAAGGAAGAGGCGGTTGCAGAGGGCGAAGAGCATCAGGGAGATGCCCGTGGCGATGGCCATGTTGAGCGTCCAGGATCCGAAGCTTGCCGGAGGAGGAGGAGTGGTTTCGGAGAGGGTGAGCAGGACTGGTCCGACCCAGTAGAAGCTCAGGGAGCGGAACACGCCGCTGTCCTCGAGGATCGCGTATCCCAGGTAGGGGACGATGTGCAGGAGCAGGAGGGAGAGGACGGCCAGGATCAGGGAAGCGCTGGCCTGGAGGCAGGCTGCCGAGGCGCACAGTCCGATCGCCGTGCCCAGGAGGCAGGCGGCGAGGATTCCGGCCAGCTGCCGGGCAACGAAGGCGGGATCGACCTCTCCGGCCAGCAGGGGCAGGAAGAGGATGGGCAGGATGGAGCAGAGGCAGAGCAGGAACTGGGAGAGCTGGACGGCCAGCTTGCCCGCCAGGACCTCCCAGGGGCGCAGGGGAGTCAGGAGCAGCAGGCCCAGCGTGCCTTCCCTCCGCTCGGTGTTGATCGAGCCGGAGGCGGCGGCCGCCGCCGTCAGGCTGAAGGCCAGCTGGACGGCCAGGCCCATGCCCGACAGCACGTTCGTGGAGGAGGCGCCGCCGAGGAACCAGAGGGCCCAGAACAGGACCGCCGCCGCGGCCAGCGCCAGCCGCAGTCCGTAGGTGGAGCGCCTTCGGCACAGGGCCCGGAGCTCCCGGAGCAGGATGGCCGGAAGGTTCAAGCGCCGGGGATCATGGACGGAGGCCCCGGACCCGTCAAACGGCCGGCGGCTCGCGGTCCGGCGCTGGATAGGGGGGCGGCTCCCCTACCGGTAGATCAGCCAGGGCTTGCGGCGCTCGCTGAACTGCCTGACCCCGGTCCTCCAGCTGTCGACGATCCGCGGGACCGGATCTCCCGCCTGCAGGGACAGCCGGGTGGCGTCGGAGCCGTTGACCTTGTCGAACATGCTCCAGTTCTTCCCCCGCTTCTGGGCCTCGAGGAAGAGGTCCATGCCGCTTACGGCCTTGAGGCCCTGGAGCAGGTAGAAGTTGATCGGGGTGAGCGGGGCCCGCGCCGGATCCTGGAACTGGATGTCGATCGCGGGTATCGGCCGGCCCTTGGAGCTTCCCCGGCGGGAGACGACCGTGCGGCTCCGGAAGGCGACGCCTTCCAGCCTCTGGCTCTGCATCCAGCTGGCCAGCCTGTCCGCCTGGATGCCGTCGTGGGCGATGTACTCGAAGGGCCGGCTGGAGCCGATGCCGATGTCGACGCCGCCGATCTCCCCCAGCATTCCGGTGGCCACGTAGTACAGCGGCGAGTCGCCTCGGGGCACGTTGGGCGAGGTGGGCTTCCACCTGAGCCCGGTGTCGTTCCACACCATGTTGCGCCGCCATCCCTCCATGGTGACCACCAGGAGCCGGGGCGGGGTCCGGATCATCTTCTCCCCCCGGATCATCCGGGCCAGCTCCCCGCAGGTCATTCCGTAGACGTAGGGGATGGGCCAGTACCCCACCAGGGAGCGGAACTTGGGATCGAAGAGGGGCCCCTCCACCCGCAGGCCGCCCAGGGGGTTGGGGCGGTCGAGCACCATGAAGTCGACGCCGGCCTTGCCGCAGGCCTCCATCGCCCGCCCCATGGTCGAGATGAAGGTGTAGGACCGGGCCCCGGTGTCCTGCAGGTCGTAGACCATGACATCGATCTCCGAGAGCATCTCCGGAGTGGGCTCCCGGACCGGTCCGGGGCCGTAGAGGGAGAAGACCTTCAGGCCGGTGGCCGGGTCGATCGAGTCGCCGAACTCCTTGCCCGCCGGGATGTCGCCGTAGACGCCGTGCTCGGCGCCGAAGAGGGCCACCAGGTTGACGTTGGGGGCCTTGTGGAGCAGCTCGATGGAGGTGGCGCCCTTCCGGTCGACGCCGCTCGGATTGGTCAGGAGGCCCACCCTCGCGTACTTCTCCAGGTAGATGAACTTGCGTTCGGCAAGGACGTCGCTCCCCAGCTTCACCTGGGCCGGCAGGCGGGAGGGCAGGAGCAGCAGTCCGAGAAGAAGACAGGAAAGAAGGCGAGTTCTGTTCATCGGGGGAACCGGCTTTCCTGCCCGGGAAGACCTAGCGCGTCCTGCAGTCCGACCGTCCGGATACAAACCTGCCACAGAGCCGTCCGGGATTCAACCGCGGCTTCCGGGGGCGGCCCGGGCGATGCGGTCCCGGATGCCCTCCCACCGGCTTCCTTGGGGAGGGGCTTCCATCAGGATCAGCAGGCTGCGGGCCTGGTCGCACCGGTGCAGCTCCGCGTAGAGCCTCTGCGCGAAGGCCTCCGGATCGTCGGCGGGCAGGACGGCGGCATGGGCCCATCCGGATCCGGGAGGGGCGCTGCAGGCCACCACCGCGATCCTCTCCCGGGAGAGGCCCGTCCCGCAGGCCAGCGCCTCCAGCCCGCTCCGGGAGCTCCAGCGGCAGACCCGCAGCTCGGCCCTGGGGGAGTAGTGGACCGCGCCGGCTCCCGGGCTTCTCGGAAGGATCGCGTCCTCGCCGGAGGGTCCCCGGATCTCCGGAACGACGGTCCGGAGCCGCTCCAGGTGCAGCATGCCGGGACGCAGGATCGCCGGGGGGTCGGACACCATGTCCACCACGGTGGACTCGATGCCCACCTGGCATTCCCCGCCATCCAGGATCAGGGGGATCGATCCGCCCAGCTGCTCGAGAACGTGCCGGGCCGTGGTGGGCGAGAGCCGGTTGGAGAGGTTGGCGCTGGGAGCCGCCAGGGGGAAGCCGCACGCCCGGATCGCCGCCTGCATCGCCGGATGGCTGGGCCAGCGGAGCGCCACCGTGCCCCCTCCCCCGGTCGCTTCGTCGGGAACCCGGGAGGAGCGCCTGGCCACCAGGGTGAGCGGGCCCGGCCAGAAGGCCTCGGCCAGCCGCTCCAGGGCGCCGCTCCAGCCTGCGGCGCAGGTCCTCAGGCCGGCCTTGCTGGCGACATGCACGATGAGGGGGTTGCTCGGGGGACGCCCCTTGACCGCGTAGATCCTCCTGAGCGCCGGGGGGGACAGGGCGCAGCCGGCCAGGCCGTAGACCGTCTCGGTGGGCAGCGCCACCAGCTCTCCCTGGCGCAGGAGGGCGGCGGCCCTCTCCAGGGCGCCGGGACGGCCCGCGTCCATCACCTGGGTCTCCTGTCGGTTCATTGACGGTTTGAACTCTCCTGGGCCGCTGGCTAGGCTGCCGCCCCCATGCTCGCCCAGCTGACCGGAGATCTCCAGCAGGGCCGCGATCTGGATCCCGATCGGATCCCGCCGGCGGTCGAGGCGCTGGCGTCCCCCGGGGCGTCCCCCGAGGAGAAGGCCGGCTTCCTGGCCGCCCTGGCCCGCAAGGGGGAGACCGTCGCGGAGATCGCCGGCTTCGCCAGGGTCCTGCGGGAGAAGTCGGTCCCCGTCCCCCTCCCGGAGGAGCTGCGCCGGCGCGATCTGCTCGACGTCTGCGGCACCGGCGGGGACGGGCAGAACACCTTCAACATATCGACCACGGTGGCCATCGTCGCCGCTGCCGCGGGAGTGCCCGTGGCCAAGCACGGCAACCGCGCCATCACCTCCCGGTCGGGAAGCGCCGACGTGCTGGAGGCCCTGGGCGTCCCGATCGAGGAGGATCCGGCCCGCTGCGCCGCCGGTCTGGAGGAGCACGGCTTCGCGTTCTTCTTCGCCCCGCGGTACCACCCCGCCTTCCGGCACATCGCCCCGGCGCGCAAGCTCTGCGCCTCCCGGGGGCAGAGGACCATCTTCAACTTCCTGGGACCCCTGCTCAATCCGGCGCGCCCCACCGCTCAGCTGGTCGGGGTGCCCGATCCCTCCCTTTGCGCGCCGCTGGCGCGCACCCTGCAGTCCCTGGGCCTGCGCAGGGGGATGGTGGTCTGCGGGCGCTGCGGCGACGGGCACATGGACGAGCTCTCGGTCCTGGGTCCCACTTCGCTCGCCGAATTCTACCAGGACCGGGGCTTCAGCGAGGGAGAGCTGGACCCGGCCCACCTTTCCCTCCCTCCCCTCCGCAAGGAGGACCTGGAGGGAGGGGACGCCAGGGAGAACGCCCGCATGGTCCGGGATATCCTGGAGGGGCGGGAGAGGGCGGGACGGCGCAGCGCCGTTCTGCTCAACGCCGGAGCCGCCCTCTTCGTCGCCGGGCGGTGCGCCTCGGTGACCGAAGGATGGGACCGCGCCGCCCAGGTCATCGACGAGGGCCTGGCGGCACGGAAGCTGGAGGATCTGGCCCGGTCCTGATCAGTCCCGGGAGGCGTGCCTGCCCCTGCCGGTCCTCCGGACCAGGATGGCGAAGTGGGCCGGAGCCAGCCCCTCCTGGTCCGCGGCCAGGGGATCGGCGCCCGCATCCAGCAGCACCCGGCAGGTGTCCGACAGCCGGGCCATCCTGCCGGCGATCCGGTCCAGCTCCCTCTGGAGCTTCCTCGCCACGTGGCCGGGCATCGGCCCCGTCCCCGGGGCGGAGCTCCTCGGGCGCATGCGCGAGTAGAGCCCCTCTATCTCCGGCGCCACCGAGGCGGCGGAGCTTCCGTTCCCCTGGTCCAGGAAGGGATCGGCTCCCAGCTGGAGGACCAGCCGGCACCGGTAGACCTGGTGGGAGTAGGCGTGGGCGGCGCAGTAGAGGGGAGTCCTCCCCCTCCGTTCCCTGGCGTCGGGCCCGAAGAGGCCCAGAAGCTCCCGGCACCGCGCGGCCCTGCCCTGCTGCGCTGCGATGTGGAGCGGATAGTCTTCCAGACCGTCCATGATCGTTCTTCCCCTGCCTGGCGGGCCGTGCGGCGTTCCACGCCGGATCGGCTCTCCGAACCGGAGCTGCCGAGGGCAGCGCCGCGATCGGCCGCCGTGGGTATGACGTCTTCCGCCAGGCTATGTTAGCCGTTTTCTCGGGGAAGGCCGCCGCGGCGCGGCTCCACCGCCCCGCGGCGGGAAGCTGCACAGGGGACGGGGCCGCCTGCATTTGTCTTGACACCCGTGCCGCGCCGGCCACCATCCACGGGTCTTTCACCAGAGCATCGCCATGAACGAGTCTTCAACCGGTCCGGGGTCCGGATCCGAGTCGCGCCGGAAGTTCATACAGAAGGCGGGGACGGCCGCGGCCGTCGTGGCCGCCACCCCCCTGATCGAGCCGATCTACGGCCAGGGGCAGGCTCCCGCGGCCGGGAACGTGGCCGGGGCCAACGAACGGATCCGGGTCGGGTACATCGGCGTGGGCGGCCAGGGCCAGGCCCACGTGCGCAGCATGCACCGCCATGCCGGCGAGAACAACATCGAGCAGGTGGCCGTCTGCGACGTCTCGCAGACACGGATGGACCAGGCCCGCTCGATCATCGGCAGGAACGTCCCCGGCTACATCGACCACCGGGAGCTGCTGGAGAAGGAGGATCTGGACGCGGTCTGCATCTCCACCGTGGACCACTGGCACACCATCTGCGCCGTCGACTCCATGGAGGCCGGCTGCCACGTCTACGTGGAGAAGCCGATGACCCGCTACCTGAGCGAGGCCTTCGAGATCCACGACTGCGTCAGGAAGACCGGCCGGGTCCTCCAGGTCGGCTCCCAGGGCTGCAGCGCCGGCAAGTACCACAAGGCGGCCGAGCTGATCCAGTCCGGGGCCATCGGGCCCCTGGTGATGGGGCAGACCTCCTACATGCGCAACAACCCCAAGGGCGAGTGGAACTACAAGATCCATCCCTGGGCCACGGTGGCCGACATCGACTGGGACCGCTGGATGGGCAGCGTGAGCAAGAAGATCCCCTTCAACGCCGACCACTACTTCCGCTGGCGCAAGTACTACCCCTACTGCGCCGGGCTGCCCGGGGACCTGCTGCCCCACCTGGTCCATCCCTTCATGCTGGCGACCGGATCCCCCGAGTTCCCCAGCCGGGTGGTCAGCCTGGGCACCAAGGCCTGGAAGACCGACCGCAACACCCAGGGGACCTACGAGCGGGACGTCGACGAGAGCGTGCAGGTGATCGCCGAGTTCCCCAGCGGCTTCAGCCTGGTGCTGGCCAGCTCCACGGTCAACGAGGCGGGCCTCACCGAGAAGATCCGGGGGCACCACGGCACCATCGAGATGGGCAGCCTCTCCAGCACCCGGATCAACGTCAATCCCGAGAGGCCCTTCTCCGACGAGTTCGACGCCGAGACCTTCGACGGGCTGCTGCCCAAGGAGGGCATCAACCACCACGAGGCCAACTGGTTCGACTGCATCCGCTCGGGCAAGGAGCCCAACGCCGGGATCGACCTGGCGGTCAAGGTGCAGACGGTGATCTCCCTGGCCGAGATGTCCGACCGCCTCAACGTGATGTGCCTCTTCGACGAGAAGACCCGGACGGTGAGCACCGGGGACGGCAGGAAGCTGAGGGCGCTCGACTACGGGGTCGCCGACCTCTCCTGACCGGCCGCCCTCCGGAGGCCCCTTGCGGCGCAGGCGCTCCGCGAGGGGCCTCCTCTCTCCCCCTCCCCTGCCCTTCTCGGGCCTCTCGGGCTTCCGTAGCTCAAATGGATAGAGCAACGGTCTCCTAAACCGTTGATCCGGGTTCGAGTCCCGGCGGAGGCACCATCCCCCCGGAGAGGGCCTTCAGCCAGAGGAGCGGGCGGCGCGGGTGGCCTCGAGGCTGCCCCGGGCGTGGGCCAGCTTCCTCTCCCAGTCCTCAAGCCGCCTGCGGTGCTCCTCGACGACCCGCGCCGGAGCGTTGCCGGCGAAGCTGGGGTTCTCCAGCCGGGCCCTCGCCCTGCCGATCTCGGCCTGGATCCTCGCGCACTCCTTCTCGAGCCGCGCTTCCTGCGCCCCGAAGTCGATCAGCCCCTCCAGGGGGAGGTAGAGGATCCCGAAGCGGGAGTCGGCGCTGGGAGTGCCGGGAGCGGGGTCGTACTCCCTCTCGACCGACAGGGGCCCGGCCTGGAGCAGCATCCCCAGGACCTTCCGCTCGTCCTGGTCCAGGGGCTCCCCCTCCCGGAGCACGAAGCGGACCTTCCTTCCCGAGGAGATCCCGGCCGAGGCCCTCAGGTTCCTCGCCTCCCGCACCAGGGCGTTCCTCGCCTCGGTGCGCTCCACGCTCTCCCGGTGCGCGTCCCCGCCGCCCAGGCGGTCCCACGAGGAGGCCTCGGGCCAGGGAGCGAACTGGATCGATCCGCCGCCCTCCCCCTCCCGCTCGGCGAAGCCCATGGCCTGCCAGAGCTCCTCGGTGATGAAGGGCAGGAAGGGATGGAGCAGGCGGAGGATGCCGGAGAGCGCCAGGTCCAGCATCGCCAGAGCGTTCCTCCGGCGCGGCGAGTCCGGCTCCTGCAGCGCCGCCTTGCTGGCCTCGATGTACCAGTCGCAGCATTCGCTCCAGAACAGGCGGTAGAGGCTGGCGGCGGCCTCGCCGAGCCGGTACTCGTCCATGGCCGAGCGGACCGCGGCGGCGGCGGTCCGCAGGCGGTCGAGGATCCAGCGGTCGTCGGGGGAGAGCAGGCCGGGATCGGGCCGTCCTCCGGTGGGCCCGCCCTTGCCCATCCGGTAGCGGCAGGCGTTCCACAGCTTGTTGCAGAAGTGGCGGCCCAGGACCACGTTCTGCTCGTCGAAGAGGCTGTCCTGCCCCCGGGGGGTGGAGCGCATGATCCCGAAGCGGAGGGCGTCGGCGCCGTGCCGTCCGATCAGGTCGAGGGGATCGGGAGAGTTGCCCAGGCTCTTGGACATCTTCCGCCCCTGCCGGTCCCTCACGATGCCGTGCAGGCACACCGCCCTGAAGGGCGGCTCCTTGCGGTACTCCAGGCCGGCCATGATCATCCGGGCCACCCAGAAGAAGAGGATCTCCGGGGCGGTCACCAGCACCGAGGTGGGATAGAACCTGGCCAGGTCGGCCTCGTCCATGGTGGCGAACGGCCACAGCCAGGAGGAGCACCAGGTGTCGAGCACGTCCGGATCCTGGACCCAGCCCTCGCCGGGGCTGTCGATCTGGCAGCGGACCTCCCCGTCCCGGTACCATACCGGGATGCGGTGGCCCCACCAGAGCTGCCGGCTGATGCACCAGTCCTGCAGGTTCCCCATCCAGTGGTCGAAGACCTTGGCCCACCGCGCGGGGAAGAACGGGAGGCGCCCCGAGGCCACCAGCTCCCGGGCCTCCCTGGCCGAGGGGTACTTCATGAACCACTGCTCGGAGAGGCGGGGCTCGACCGGCACGCCGGCCCGCTCGCTGAAGCCCACGTTGTTGACGTAGGGCTCCTCCCGCTCCATCAGGCCCATGCCGGCCAGGATCCGGGCCGCCTCCTTGCGGGCCTGGAAGCGGTCCATGCCCTCCAGATCCCTTCCGGCCCTGGCGTTCATCGTCCCGCGGGCGTCGATCACCTCGATCGCCGCCAGGGAGTGCCTCTGGCCGATCTCGTAGTCGACCTTGTCGTGGGCCGGGGTCACCTTGAGGATTCCGGTCCCGAAGCCGCTCTCCACCAGCGGATCCTCGACGATCGGGATCAGCTTCTCCTCCTCGGGGGCCTCCCGTGGCAGCGGCCTGCGGACATGCCTGCCGACCAGGCTCCGGTAGCGGGGATCGCCGGGCGAGACCGCCACGCCGGTGTCGCCGGGAATGGTCTCGGGACGGGTGGTGGCGATGGTCAGGAAGGTCCCCGGGCTCTCGGCCACCTCGGCCCGGAAGTGGTAGAGGAGGCCCTTCTGCTCCTTCATGACCACCTCCTCGTCGGAGAGGGCGGTCTGGGAGGCGGGGCACCAGTTGATCATGCGCCGGCCCCGGTAGATGCTCCCCTTCCGGTAGAGATCCACGAAGGCCAGGGCGACCTGGCGCGAGTACTCCGGGTCCATGGTGAAGCGCTCCCGCGACCAGTCGCAGGAGCATCCCAGCCGGCGCAGCTGGCGGGAGATGATCCCGCCGTGGCGCTCCTTCCATTCCCAGATCCTCTCGACGAACCGCTCCCGGCCCAGGTCCCGCCTCCCCTTCCCCTCCTCCTTCTTCAGCCGCCGCTCCACCACCACCTGGGTGGCGATGCCGGCGTGGTCGGTACCGGGAAGCCAGAGGACCTCGCGGCCCTCCATCCGGGCCTTGCGCGCCAGGATGTCCTGGATGGTGTTGTTGAGCACGTGCCCCATGTGGAGCACGCCGGTCACGTTGGGCGGCGGGATGACGATCGAGAAGGGGGGCTTGGACGAGCGGGGGTCGGCCCGGAAGCAGCCCTGCTCGAGCCAGCGGGCGTACCACTTCTCCTCGAAGGCGGAGGGATCGTAGGCCTTGGCGATCCCGCTCACGGGCGCCTCCGCTTCAGGCTGTGCAGCTTGAGCAGGCGGTACTCGAAGCTGTCGGTCAGGGCCTTGAGGCTGGCCTCGACGATGCTGGCGTCGGCGCCCACCGTCGTCCAGGAGCTCCTGCCGTCCGAGGACTCGATGAAGACCCGGGTGTGGGCCGCGGTTCCGGTCAGCGAGTCCAGGATCCGCACCTTGTAGTCGATCAGGCGCACCGGGCGGAGCTGGCGGGGGAAGAACTGGCGCAGCGCCAGCCGCATGGCCCCGTCGAGGGCGTTGACCGGCCCGTCCCCCTCGGCCACGGTGTGGGCGGTCTCCTCCCCCACCCTGGCCTTGACCGTGGCCTGGCAGACCGAGTGGTCCCGGTCCCTGCGCATCGACACGTGGTAGCCCTCCACCAGGAACGGAGGGGGCGCGTGATCGAGCTCCTTGCGGATCAGCAGGGCCAGCGAGGCGTCGGCCGACTCGAACTCGTAGCCCTCGTGCTCCAGCTGCTTGACCTTGCGCAGTATGCTCCGGCACTCGCTGGGGTGGTCGTCCAGGTCGAAGCCCAGCTCCCTGGCCTTCATCTCGATGTTGCTCCGCCCGGCCAGGTCGCTCATCAGGACGCGCCTGCGGTTGCCCACCTGCTCGGGCCGGCTGTGCTCGAAGCTGCGGGGGACCTTGCGGATGGCGTTGACGTGCATGCCCCCCTTGTGGGCGAAGGCCGAGCTGCCCACCCAGGGGCGCCGCCGGTCGTGGGCCAGGTTGGCCACCTCGTCGACGAAGTCGGAGAGGCCGGCAAGCCCCCTGAGGGAGCGGGGCGGGATGCAGGACAGGCCCTTCATCTTCAGGGCGATGTTGGGGATCACCGAGGTGAGGCTGCAGTTGCCGGTGCGCTCCCCGTACCCGTTGATGGTCCCCTGGACCTGCGAGGCGCCGGCCTCGACCGCCGCCAGGGCGTTGGCCACCCCCAGGCCGATGTCGTCGTGGGTGTGGATGCCCACCCTGCAGCCGAGGGAGGCCACCGCCCTGCCGGCGATCTCCCCCACCTCCCGTGGCAGCGATCCCCCGTTGGTGTCGCACAGGACCACCATGTCGGCGCCGGCTCCGGCGGCCGCCTTCCAGGTCGCCATGGCGTACTCGGCGCGGTCCTTGTACCCGTCGAAGGCGTGCTCGGCGTCGTAGATGACGTAGCGGCCGTGCTGCTTGAGCCAGGCGACGGTCTGGGCGATCATCGCCAGGTTCTCCTCGGGAGTGGCCTTGAGCACCTCCTCCACGTGGAGCAGCCAGGTCTTTCCGAACAGGGTGACCACCGGCGTGCCGGCCTCGAGCAGCAGGCGGACCTGCTTGTCGGACTCGACCTTCGCGTCCTTGCGCCGCGTGGCGCCGAAGGCGGCGATGCGGGCCTGCTTCCAGGAGATCCGGGCCGCCCTCTCGAAGAACTCGATGTCGCGGGGATTGGATCCGGGCCAGCCTCCCTCGACGAAGTGGACGCCGAACTGGTCGAGGCGCTCGGCCACCCGGATCTTGTCGGCCACCGACAGGCTGATCCCCTCCCCCTGCGTTCCGTCGCGGAGGGTGGTGTCGTAGATCTCGATGTTCCTGGTCCTGCTCGCCATCTGGTCGGACGGAGGGGGGAAGCTTCCACATCCCCCCCGTGCCGGCAAGGATCAATCGGGCCCCCTGCCCTGCCCTGCCCGCCTGCCGTTCAGCCTCCTGCCCGGCGGCGCGTCCGGACCGCCCGGGACAGCTCCTCGAGGATGCCCAGGGTGGTCTCCCAGGAGACGCAGGAGTCGGTGATGCTCTGCCCGTGGACCATGGGCTGGTCCGGGCTGTGCCGCTGGCTGCCTTCGACCAGGTGGCTCTCGATCATCACTCCGAAGACGTCGTGCGAGCCGCCGCCCACCTGCCGCGCGATCTCCGCGGCCACCCCGGGCTGCCTCCGGTGGTCCTTGGCGCTGTTGCCGTGGCTGCAGTCGACCATCAGCCGGGGATGGAGTCCGGCCTGGTCCAGGAGCCGGCATGCGCCGCCGATCGATTCGGCGTCGTAGTTCGGCCCCTGGGACGAGCCCCGGAGGATCAGGTGGCAGCGGTCGTTGCCGGTGGTCTCCACGATGGCCGCCAAGCCCTGCTTGGTGACCGAGAGGAAGCGGTGCTTCTGCCGGGAGGCCCGCACCGCGTCGATGGCGATCTGGATGCTGCCGTTGGTGCCGTTCTTGAAGCCCACCGGCATGGAGAGCCCGGAGGCGAGCTCGCGGTGCACCTGGCTCTCGGTGGTGCGGGCCCCGATGGCTCCCCAGGAGACCAGGTCGGCGGTGAACTGGGGGATGATGGTGTCGAGGAACTCGCTGCCGGCCGGCAGACCCGACTCGGCCAGGTCCAGCAGCAGCTTGCGGGCCATGCGCAGCCCCCGGTTGATCTGGAAGCTGCCGTCCAGGGCGGGGTCGTTGATCAGCCCCTTCCAGCCCACCGTGGTGCGGGGCTTCTCGAAGTACACCCGCATCGCCACCAGGAGGTCGTCCCGGTGGTCCTGCGCCGCCCCGAGGAGCTTGCCGCCGTACTCCTGGGCCGCCTGCGGATCGTGGATCGAGCAGGGGCCGGCCACCACCAGCAGCCGGTCGTCCTCCCCCTCGAGGATGGCTTCCGCCTGGCGCCGGGCCTCGGACACCACCTGGGAGGCCCTGTCGGCGATCGGGATCTCCTCGGCCAGGATCTCGGGCGGCAGCAGCGGGTGCAGCGACCGGATCCGCAGATCGTCGGTGTCTTGCATCTTGGTCCGGTCTCAGGCCGCGTCCTTCCCGAGCTCCTGCAGAAGGCTGCGGATGGCGAAGTCGATGTGCTCGGTCCCGCTCTCGGGAGGCTGGGAGGGCGCCGCCTCCCTGCCGAAGAACCGCGACAGGCCCAGGCTCTCCTCGGGAACGTCGCACACGTTCCAGTAGCGAAGGCGGCCGCGGCCTGCCAGAATGCGGGGGATCTGCCCGAACCGATCCCTCAGGAGGGGCTCGTGCTCGGCGCGGCTCATGGCCACCAGCAGGCCCGCCTCCTCGAAGTCGCCCACCTTGAGCGGCTCCGGATCCCGGGGCAGCCCGGCCAGCTCCTCCAGCTCCCGGCTGCGCAGGAACTCCACGGCATGGGGCGAGATCCCCTGCCGCGAGACGTTCTCCAGGACGCCCCGGGACTCGGCGCTCCACGGGAGCCCGGCCTCCAGGTTGTAGTGGTTGAACAGCAGCTCCGCCAGCCGGCTCCGGTAGAAGTTGCCGGTGCAGATGAAGATGAGCCGCTTGGGTCCGTCCATGTACGATGCGGCCGGGTGCCGGGGCTCATCCTCGCCCCTTTGCCCGCGGATCGCAAGCCCAATCCCGCGCCGCCGATCGGGACAAAAAGTCCCTGCGTGGCATCAAGTCACATGCGGAGCTTGACACCCGGCGATCGGGCAGTGCAGTCTGCCCCCGATGTGCGTGTCGCTTTTCCTGGCCGTCCTTCGATATGCCGTTCCCGTTCCGGATGACGCACCCGGACGCCTGGTAGCCTGCCACCGTTTCCGTCCGATGTCAAGGCTGGCGCCTCTTTTCCTCTGCCTTCTTCCCTGGGGGGCCGCCGCCCAGGACGGCGATGCGGAATACGCCGTCGGACGCCTGGAGCTGGAGGCGGCCTGGCGCCTGGATCCTCCCGAGGGCCGCTTCGACGCCTCGGGCATCGAACGGAGTCCCGAGGGGGATCTCCTGGTGGTGCGAGACGCCGAGCTGGCGATCTACGGGATCCGCTTCTCCCCGGACTCCGACGTGGCCCGGCTCTACCGCCATCCCGGGTACCGCCTGCCCGATCCCCTGCCCGATCTGGGCAGCCGCCGCTTCGACGTGGAGGGCCTGGCCTTCGACGGCGAAGGGACTCTCTACATATCCGACGAGTACGAACGGCGCGTGCTCCGGATCCCCTCCGCGGGCCGCATCGAGACGCTGGATCTGGATCTCTCCCAGGCCCGCCGGCATTTCAGTCCCCGCGACCGCAACGCCTCCCTCGAGGGCATCGCCATGGGCGGCGGGCGTCTCTTCCTGGCCAACGAGCGCAGCAAGGGAAGGCTCTTCGAGTTCGATCCCGCCACCGGGAAGATGCTCCACAGCTTCCTCTGCAAGCCGCGGGAGAACCTCTGGCCCGACCCCCACTACTCCGGCCTCGACTGGCACGACGGCAAGCTCTACGTGCTGATGAGGGACGCCTGGCTGGTGGTGGAGATGGATCCCGACAAGCGGACCATCCTCCGCGTCCTGCGCTACCAGGACGTCGAGCGTTCGGAGGGGAACCGCTACCGCGCCTCCTTCCCGCTTGCGGGATCGATGGAGGGGATCCTGGTGGAGGGGGACATCGTCTGGCTGCTCACCGACAACAACGGACAGCCCAGGCTGGCGGCGCCGGAGGACACCCGTCCCACCCTGTTCCGCTGCCGCATGCGCTTCGGGGACGGGGACGCCGGGCCATGAGCTGGGAGCGCTTCCGCCAGTGGAGCCTGGAGATTCCCTCGCTGGACATCCTCCTGGACTTCAGCCGCCTGCGCATGGAGCAGGAGGACAAGGAGGCCCTCCGTCCGGCGATCCGCCGGGCCCTCGGGGAGATGGAGGCTCTCGAGAAGGGCGGCATCGCCAATCCCGACGAGAACCGGATGGTGGGCCACTACTGGCTGCGCGACGCGCAGCGTGCGCCCGATCCGGCCATCGCCGAGGCCATCGGGTCCTCGATCGCGGCGGTCGAGGATTTCGCCGGACGCGTCCACGGAGGACGGCTCAAAGGGGAGGGGGGCGGCTTCCAGCACGCCCTGGTGGTCGGCATCGGCGGCTCGGCCCTCGGACCGCAGTTCCTCTACCGGGCCCTGGGAACCACGGGGCTCCGCCTCCATTTCCTGGACAACACCGATCCCGACGGAATCGGCGGCACGCTCCGGGATCTGGAAGGGGAGCTGGACCGGACCCTGGTCCTGGTTATCTCCAAGTCGGGAGGGACCGTCGAGACTCGAAACGGGATGCTCGAAGCCAGGGCCGCCTACTCCCGCCGGGGCCTGGACTTCGCCCGCCATGCCGTGGCGGCCACTGGGGAGGGGAGCCGGCTGGATCGCCTGGCCCGGGATCAGGGATGGCTGCAGCGCTTCTGCATGTGGGACTGGGTCGGGGGCCGCACCAGCGTGATGTCCGCGGCGGGGCTGCTTCCGGCCGCGCTGCACGGGGTGGAGGTGGCCGCCCTTCTGGAGGGAGCCCGGCTCATGGACCAGGCCGGGCGGGAGCCCCGCCTCGAGGACAATCCCGCCGCCCTTCTGGCCGCCGCCTGGCACCACTGCGGGGGGGGCAGGGGAGACCGCCATATGGTCCTGCTGCCGTACCGAGATCGCCTGGAGCTGCTCTCCCGCTACCTCCAGCAGCTGGTGATGGAGTCCCTGGGCAAGGATCGGGATCGGCGAGGAGTCCCCGTCGCCCAGGGCATCGCCGTTCTCGGGAACAAGGGCTCCACCGATCAGCATGCCTATGTGCAGCAGCTGATCGACGGCAGGGACGACTTCTTCGCCACTTTCGTAGACGTGCTCGAGGACCGGGAAGGGCAGGGGATCGAGGTGGAGGAGGGGATCCGCTCGGGGGACTACCTGTCCGGATTCTGCTCGGGGACCCAGGAGGCCCTCTCCCGCAAGGGGCGCAGGTCCCTGTCCATCACCCTCCCCAGGATCGATGCCCGGAGCCTGGGCGCCCTGATCGCCCTCTTCGAGCGCGCGGTGGGGATCTACGCCTCGATGATCGACATCAACGCCTACCACCAGCCTGGAGTCGAGGCGGGGAAGAAGGCTGCCGGGCAGGTGATCGCGCTGCAGAGGGAGGTGATGGACTTCCTCGGACGCAATCCCCAGCGGGGCTACAGTGCGGAGGAGATCTGCGCCCGCCTGGATCGGAAGGGGGAGGAGGAGCGGGTATGGAGAATCGGCCGGAGGCTGGCGGCCAGCCGTCCCGGCTCCTTCCGCAGGATCCCGCAGGAGGATCCCTTCGGAACCCTATTCCAGAAAGCGGAGTAGCATGTTCGTCTACCCCCGGAAGTTCGAGGTGATCGTGGTGGGGGGCGGCCACGCCGGGGTCGAGGCGGCCCTGGCCGCCGCCCGCATGGGGGCCGGCACCCTGATGCTGGCCCTCAACATGGACACCATCGGCCAGATGTCCTGCAACCCGGCCATCGGCGGCCTGGCCAAGGGGCACCTGGCCCGGGAGATCGACGCCATGGGAGGAGAGATGGGGATCAACACCGATCGCTCCGGGCTTCACTTCCGCATGCTCAACCTGAGCAAGGGGCCTTCGGTCCGGGCTCCCCGGGCCCAGTGCGACAAGAAGGCCTACCAGTTCCGGCTCAAGTGGATCTGCGAGCGGCAGCCGAACCTGACCCTGATCCAGGGGCAGGCCGTGCGCGTGGTGAACCGGGACGGTGAGGCCGGTGGAGTGGAGACCAGCCTGGGAGTCCGGTACCTGGCGCAGGCCGTGGTGCTGACCACCGGGACCTTCCTCATGGGGCTGATGCATGTGGGCCAGAACCGGAGCCGCGGGGGACGCTCGGGGGAGTCGGCGGCGTCGGGCCTCTCCGGCTCGCTCCGGGAGCTGGGCCTGGAGCTGGGCCGGCTCAAGACCGGCACGCCGCCGAGGCTGCTCCGCAGGTCCATCGACTTCTCCAGCCTCGAGGAGCAGCCCGGAGACGAGCCGCCTCCCAGGTTCAGCTACTGGAAGGCTCCCTCCCGCGGCGGGGAGGCGGCGGAGGAGGAGCCCGCGATCCTGGACCGGATCCCGCGCCAGCTGCCCTGCCATGCGACCTCGACCACGGCCCGGACCCGCCGCCTGATCCTCGACAACCTGCATCTCTCCCCGATGTACAGCGGCGGGCTGGAGTCTCCCGGCCCCCGCTACTGCCCCTCCATCGAGGACAAGTTCGTCCGGTTCGGGGATCGGGAGACCCACCAGATCTTCCTGGAGCCCGAGGGGATCGCCACCGACGAGTACTACCTCAACGGCTTCTCGACCTGCCTGCCCTACGAGCTCCAGGTGGAGCTGGTCCGCACGATCCGGGGCTGCGAGCAGGCGGAGATCCTCCGGCCCGCCTACGCGGTGGAGTACGACTACGTGCTGCCGGTGCAGCTGAAGTCGACTCTGGAGGCCCGCGCCTGCCGGGGCCTTTACCTGGCCGGCCAGATCAACGGCACCTCGGGCTACGAGGAGGCCGCCGCCCAGGGGCTGATGGCCGGGATCAACGCGGCCCGCAGGGTCCGCCAGGAGGAGGGCCTGGTCCTGGGCCGCAACCAGGCCTACATCGGGGTCCTGATCGACGACCTGGTCACCAAGGGGGCCAGCGAGCCCTACCGCATGTTCACTTCCCGGGCCGAGCACCGCCTGCTGCTGCGCCAGGACAACGCCGACCTGAGGCTCTCCCGCATCGCCCATGGTTGCGGCCTTCTCGACGATCGGCGCTTCGGGGAGTTCCAGCGCAAGGAGCGGGCCATCGGCGAGGAGCTGGATCGGCTGCGGCGCACGCGCCGCAACGGCTCCTCGCTGGCGCAGCTGCTCAAGAGGCCGGAGCTCGGCTACCACGCCCTGCCGGACCGGAATCCCACCCTGGATCCCGAGGCCGCCGAGCAGGTGTCGATCGCCCTGAAGTACGAGGGCTACATCTCCCGGCAGGAGGAGGAGGTCCGCAGGTTCCGCCGGCTGGAGAGCCGGTCCCTTCCCGCCTGGATCGACTACGCCGGCATCCGGGGGCTGAGCAGCGAGGGCAGGGAGAAGCTGCAGCGGGTGGCGCCCGAGACGCTGGGGCAGGCGTCCCGGATCTCGGGAGTCACCCCCTCGGACATCGGCCTGCTCATGGTGGCCCTGAAGCGGGGGAGGAGCCGGGGATGACGTTCCACGTGGAACATTCCGCCGCCGGGGCGCGACGCCCCGGCCCGCCGCCGGCCGCTTGGCCGGAGCGCCGGCCCGGCCGGATCCGGGAAAGCGCTCCACGTGGAACATTCCGCCATCGAGCCGGGGCGAGGCCATGATCCGATCCTACACCTTCTCGACCCAGGGCCGGCTGGCCAGCCAGGACATCGAGCCCTTCCTGATGCCCACCATCCTGGCCGACACCCAGCTCTTCCTGTGGATCGATCTGGAGAGCCCCACGCCGGAGGAGGCCAGGACCGTGCTCCAGGACATCTTCAAGTTCCATCCGCTCTCCATCGAGGACTGCACCAAGGAGATCTCCAGTCCCAAGGTGGAGGAGTACGAGCCCAAGGAGGACGACCAGTTCTCGCCCTACCTGTTCCTGGTGGTCCACGCGGTGGACTACAGCCGCAAGGACGGGGTGTTCGCCACCAGCGGCCTGAACTTCTTCCTCGGCAGGAAGTTCCTGGTCACCATCCACGACAAGTCGATCAGCAGCATCGAGCGGGCCGGGGAGCTGGCGGCCCGCAGCAAGTCCAGCATTGCCAAGGCTCCGGACCGTGTGGCCCACCTGCTTCTCGACGCGCTGGTCGACAACTACCGCCCGGCCCTCGAGGAGCTGGCGCTGGAGATCTCGGAGATCGAGGAATCGGTCCTGGAAGGCACCTCCAAGTCGACGCTCAACCGGATCATCGAGATCAAGAAGGAGGTCTTCCACCTGCGCCAGATCATGGAGCCCCAGCGCCAGGTGCTGGCCCGCCTGGCCCATGGGGAGTTCAAGCAGATCCGCCCCCGGATGGTTCCCTACTACCGGGACATCTACGACGGCCTCTTCCGCATCTACGAGCGGGCGCAGACCTACACCGACTCCCTGACCGGCATTCTGCAGGTGTACCTCAACCTCTCCTCCAACCAGACCGGCGAGATCGTCAAGCTGCTGACCATGATCACCCTGGTGACCATGCCCATGACCCTGGTGGGCACCTGGTACGGGATGAACTTCAAGGACATGCCCGAGCTGGACCAGCCCTGGGGCTACGGCATCGCCCTGGCGGGCTCCCTGGCCCTCACCGCGGCCACCTTCTGGTACTTCAAGCGCAGGAAGTGGTTCTGACCGGCCGCGCTTCCCCTCCGGCGATGATCAAGCAGGTGTCCAGCTTCCTGGAGAAGGCGATCGGGCGGATCCAGAGGCTCGATCCGGAGAGCATCCCCACCATGCTCGACCATCTCCAGAGGCAGTACGCCTTCCTGGAGACCCTGTTCAACACCATCCACGACGGCGTGCTGGTGATCGACGATCGGGGCCGGATCAGCTACGTCAACCGCGCCGCCAGCTCGATGCTGGGCTTCTCCGCCAGCCAGGTCGACGGCGAGAACGACAGCCGCTTCCTTCCGGACCCGATCCGGAGGCGCCTGGGCTCCCTCGACGGAGCGGATGCCGAGCCGGTCCACACCTTCGAGGCCGAGATCGACTATCCGGAAAGGCGCTACCTGCATGTCACCGTGGTGGCCCTGGACCGCAGGATCCACGAGACCGGGGGTGTGGTGCTGGTTCTGCAGGACGCCACCCAGAGCATGCGGGAGAAGCAGGAGGCCGTGGAGAGCGAGCGGGGCCAGGCCCTCCACCTGATGGCCGCCAGCGTCGCCCACGAGCTGGGCAATCCCCTCAACGCCCTGCAGATCCACTTCCAGCTGGCCGAGCGGCAGCTGGGGAAGCTGGAGGTCCCCGAAGGGGATCCTCCCGGTGGGGCGGAGAAGCTGAGGGAGTACCTGCGGATCGCTCGCTCCGAGCTGACCCGGCTGGACTACACCGTCCGCCAGTACCTCGGGGCGGTCCGTCCGGTCCAGCTCGAAAGGAAGTTGATCGATCTGAACTGGGTGGTGAAGGACACCCTGGATCTGCTCAGGCCCGAGATCGGGAACCGCGGGCTCGAAGTCGTGCTCCGGCTGGATCCCGGCCCGGTCCGGGCGCTGCTGGACGCATCGCAGATCAAGCAGATCCTGATCAACCTGATCAAGAACGCCATGCAGGCCATGGAGCGGGACGGAGAGCTGATCCTGAGCACTTCCGGGGAGGATCGGGGGGTGTGGCTGACCGTGGAGGACACCGGTCCCGGGATCTCCCGGGAGCAGCTCCCCCGGATATTCGAGCCCTACTACACCACCCGGGACACCGGGGCGGGCCTGGGCCTGATGATCGTCCACCAGATCGTCGCCCAGCACCAGGGAAGGATCCATGTGGAGCAGAGGGAGGGGAGGGGCATCCGGTTCCGCATCTGGTTCCCGGATCGTCCCGGCCACCCTCCGCTCCTGTCCGGGGCGAGGTCCGAGGGCGCCCTGCCGTGAATCCCGGCATGCGCAGGAAGCAGCCCCTGCTGCTGATCGTCGACGACGAGAGGACCCAGCGGGAGGGCCTGAGGGCGACCCTGGAGGATCGCTACGACGTCTACCTGGCGGAGAACGCCGACGCGGCCCTCTCCCTGCTCAGGACCGAGCCGGTGGACGTGCTCCTGACCGACCTGAAGATGCCGGGCGAGGACGGGATGGAGCTGATCTCCCGGGCCAAGAGCCTCTCCCGCCCCCCGTCGTGCATCCTCATGACCGCCTACGGCTCCGAGGAGGTGGCGGTCGAGGCGATGAAGCTCGGCGCCGACGACTACATCTCCAAGGGGGGGATGATCCTGGACGACCTGGAGAAGAAGATCTCGCGCATCGTCCGGATCAGGGCCCTGGAGCAGGAGAACGCCGACCTGAAGCGGGAGCGCCAGGAGCAGTCGGCCCTGGAATCGATCGTCGGGGGTTCGGCGGCGATGCGGAAGGTGCTCGAGGACGTCCGCCGGGTGGCCTCCTCGACCGTCAGCATCCTGATCACCGGGGAGAGCGGCACGGGCAAGGAGCTGATCGCCCGGGCCATCCACCAGCTGAGCCCCCGCTCCAGCAGGGCGCTGGTGCCGGTCCACTGCGCCGGCCTGACCCCCACCCTCCTGGAGAGCGAGCTGTTCGGCCACGAGAAGGGGGCCTTCACTGGAGCCGTGGAGCGCCGGATCGGCCGTTTCGAGCAGGCGGCCGGGGGCACTCTCTTCCTGGACGAGATCGGCGAGATCGACGGTTCCACCCAGATCAAGCTGCTGCGCGCCCTGGGAGAGCGCACCTTCGAGCGGGTCGGCTCCAACCGGACCATCAAGGCCGATGTCCGCCTGGTCTCGGCCACCAACAAGGATCTGGGAAGGCTGATCGCCGAGGGGAGCTTCAGGGAGGATCTCTACTACCGCCTGCGCGTGGTGGAGATCGAGCTGCCGGCCCTGCGCCGGCGCAGGGAGGACATCCCGGCGCTGGCGATGCATTTCCTGCGGGATCTGGCCCGGGAGAACGGGAAGAAGGCCGCGGAGTTCGCCCCCGAGGCCCTCCGGCGCCTGGCGGATCACGACTGGCCCGGGAACGTGCGCGAGCTGCGCGCCGCGGTGGAGCATGCGGTGGTCTTCTCGACCTCGGCCGAGATCCAGGCCCGGGACCTGCCGTCCACGCTCCAGGCCGGCGCTTCCCTGGCCGCGGGGCTGGAGGAGGCGGAGGGTTCGGCCCTGTCCTTCGATCGCAGCGAGCGCCAGCTGATCGCCAAGGCGCTGGAGGAGACCGGGGGGAACAAGACCCAGGCCGCCGACCTGCTCGGAATCAGCCGCCGCACCCTTTACCGGAAACTGATCCGCTACTCCAAGGGAGGATGAACCGGGGAATCGATCTGCTGCAAGGCGTCATCCACCGCTTCGAGGAGAGGAGCATCATCCGCCATGCGGTGCTGCTGCTGGCAGGCCTGCTCCTGTTCGTGGGCCTGGGGATCGCCTACAACCTCGGAGAGGCCCGCGGCTTCGAGGCCGTCGAGGCGATGGACGCGGCCCAGGTCGCCCGCAGCCTCTCGAGGGGCGAGGGATTCTCCACCCGGTTCCTCAGGCCACGGAGCCTCCAGATGCTGCGGGAGAGGCAGGAGGAAGCCGTCCTGGCCGAAGGGCTCCAGCCCGATCTGTCCAATGCGCCGGCCTGGCCCTTCCTGCTCTCGGTGGCGATGATCTTCATGCCCTTCGAGTTCGAGATCGACAAGGCCGATGGAGACATGAAGCGCTACCAGCCGGAGGTCCAGATCGGGTACCTGATCCAGGGCCTCTTCTTTCTCTCCGCCATCGCCCTGTTCCTCCTGGCCCTGAGGCTCTTCGATCTGCCGGTCGCGGTCTTCGTCACGGCGCTGTTCCTGTGCACGGATATCTTCTGGACCCTATGCTTCTCGGGGCTTTCCACCCATCTGTGCCTCCTGCTCCTGCTCTGCCTGATGCACGCCTTCCTGGCTCTGCGCAAGGCGGAGTCCGCCGGCGCGGTCCTTGCCTGCGCCGTCCTCTGCGGCCTGCTTCTGGCCGCGCTGATGCTCACGCGCTACTCCCTGGGCTGCCTGATCCTTCCGGTGGCCCTGCTTGTGGCCGTGGAGGGAGGAAGGCGACGCTGGAGCGCCCTGGGAATCATGCTGCTGGCGGCGTCGCTGGCCGTGGCGCCCTGGCTGGCACGGAACCACCAGTGGAGCGGCCACCTCTTCGGAGCGGCGGCCTCGCCCCTGGAGCAGGGCGCTCCCGGCCTTCCACCCGAGACGCTGGAGCGGAGCCTCCACGGGGAGGATGCCGCGGTTCCCCTCCGGGAGGCCGTCTGGAAGTTCTGCGCCAGGCTGGGCGAAATCCTCGTCCGGGAGATTCCCGCCCTGGGGGGAAGCTGGATCATGTCCTTCTTTCTGGTGGGGCTCCTTTTTCCGTTCCGGGGGAGGCTGCTCAACCGGATCCGGTTCTTCGCCCTGCTTTCGCTGGCCACGCTGGCCGTGGCCCAGGCCCTGGGCGGCGCCCATCCTGCGGAGGCGCCGCCGCTCTTCCACAGCGGGAACCTCCTGATCCTGCTGCTGCCCCTGGTCCAGCTATTCGGCGCCGGGCTGTTCTTCGTGCTTCTGGACCGTCTCGATCTAGGAGCCGGACGGGCTCAGGCCTGCTGCTGCGCCCTGGCCCTCGCAGCGTTCAGCCTTCCGCTGGTCTTCCGGTTCGTTCCGCCTCGGGAATCCCCCCGGCCCGGCTCGCCCCACGACCACCGGGAGATCCGGGACGTGGCA
Organism: Limisphaerales bacterium; assembly: GCA_965221075.1. GTDB lineage: Bacteria > Verrucomicrobiota > Verrucomicrobiia > Limisphaerales > AAA164-E04 > UBA2970. Next base: position 122,348 of record OZ244865.1, on the reverse strand, counting down.
TCTATTTTTGGATCTAAAGAACTGATAATGAGCGACTTGCCCTGGGCAATTGCCTGGTATGGAGACCGGAGGAGCGTCTGGCTGACCCGCGATATCGACCCCGGATTCTGGATCGTCGACCGGGAATTCCAGAAGATCAACGGGCTCTACCTGACTCCCCGGACCACCGGCAGGAGCATCCTGCTTCCCATGGCCCTTGCGATGGAGGCGGCGGGGGAGGGGATCGGCAAGACGGAGCTGCTGGACTGGATCCAGGATCCGGGGCTGATCCCCGAGGAGATCCGGGCCCGCCTGCGCGCGGCGCCCGGATCCGACTGGGCCTGGGGGAGGCTGCACCTGGGGGTCCTGATGGACGAGGAGATTCCCTACGGCTTCCCGCTGAAGCACGTCGACCAGAGCCTGCTGCCGGATCAGCTGCTGCTCAGCGACAGGAACCGCTGGTAGGGGCCATGTCCTGGCAGCAGGTCCGGCTGGCGCGGGAGGCGATGGCCACCCGCTTCGAGATCGTTCTCTGGGGCGAGGACCGGCGTGCGCTCCAGTCGATCGGCGAGGAGGCCCTGGAGGAGGTGGACAGGGTGGAAAGCCAGCTGAGCCTGTACCGTCCCACCAGCCAGATCACCCGGGCCAACCGGCGGGCGGCTTCCGCTCCGGTCCGGCTCGAGCGCCCGGTGTTCGAGCTGGTGGTCCGGTGCTGCCGCTGGAGCCGGCTGACCGGGGGGGCCTTCGACATCACCCTGGGCGCCCTCTCCCGCTGCTGGGGCTTCACCTCCCGGCGGGGCCGCCTGCCGGATCCCGGGGAGGTGGAGCGGGCCAGGAGCCTGACCGGGGTGGACAAGCTCGTCCTCGATCCCGGTAGGCGCACCATCGCCTTCGCCCGGGAGGGGGTGATGCTCGACTTCGGCTCCCTGGGCAAGGGCTACGCCCTGGAGCGCGCCCGGCAGGCTCTGGAGTGGCACGGGGTCGAGAGAGCACTGCTGCACGGGGGCACCAGCACGGTCGCCACCCTGGGAAGCCCGCCCGGCCAGGAGGACTGGAAGGTGTCCATCGCCGCCCCGGGGGATCCGGCCCGGGAGGAGGCGCCTCCGTCCTCGGGGATCGCCTCCCTCTGCGGCCAGAGCCTGTCGGTCTCGGCGGTGTGGGGGAAGTCATTCCGCCATGGCGGCCGGGAGTACGGCCATGTGCTCGACGGCCGCAGCGGCGAGCCGGCCGGCAAGGCGCGGATCGCCGCGGTGCAGCGGGACTCGCCCGCCGAGGCCGATGCGCTCTCGACGGCCCTCCTGGTGGCCGGGGAAGCCGGCCGGGAGTGGATGGAGGCCGAGTTCGCCCGGAGCCCCTACCTCTACTCGAGCGGCGCCGGGGACGAGGTCTTCAGCCGCGGCTTCGGGGATCCGCGGCCTCCTTCAGGCGGAAGGAGCGCGGGCCAGGGCCTCGCCTAGGCACAGGCCGAAGACCGAATCGCCGGGATCGGCCCTGCAGGCTTCGAGGATGCTCCTCCACCGGGGGAAGTCCTCCTCGGCGGCCAGTCCATGGGCGAGGAGGACCGACCTGACGCTGTCCTGGAAGAACCACCCGAGGATGAATCCGAGGTAGGCGTCGATCTCCTCAGGGGTGTCGTAGGCGTCGAAGGAGAAGGAGCTCCTGACGTCGAGGAAGCCCGACCGGAGCAGGTGCCCCTTGATCTCGATTCCCATCTGCGGGTGCCCCTTGTTGGCCTCGAGCAGCCTGACGAAGGCCTCCTGCATGGGCATCAGGTCGCCGTGGCTGGTGTGGGCGAAGCACGAGGTACCGACGATGTCCCGGATCCCCACCAGCCCCCCCGGCCTGAGCACGCGCCGGATCTCGCCCAGGAGCGCCCCGGTGTCGGGGACGTGCTCCGCCAGCGCGTGGCAGTGGACCACGTCGAAGCTGCCGTCGGGGAAGCCGAGCCGGGTGGCGTCCCCGATCGAGAAGTCGGCGTTCTCCACCCCCTCCTTCCGGGCTTCCTGGCGGGCGATCCCGATCTGGGACTCCTCCATGTCGACGCCGGCGAGGCGGCCGGGAGCGATCGCCCGGGCCAGGCCCATGGAGATGGATCCGGGGCCGCATCCCAGGTCGAGCAGATCCATGCCCGGCTCCAGATGCGGCAGCAGGTAGGCGGCGCAGCGCCCGGCCTTCCGCGACTGGATGAAGCGCTGGAAGGCCTCGTCGTACCCCATGGTGTAGCGGGGAGGCGGAGCATCGGAATCGTTCATGGGGGAATGGCTTTTCGGAGCGCGGCTCTCCGGGGGAGCGCGGGAGGAGGACGCTGGAATCCGCCGGCCGGACAGCTCTCCTGGCTCAGGAGGAGGGGGCGCGGGCCAGGGCCTCGCCCAGGCAGAGGGCGAAGACGGCATCCCCGGGATCGGCCCGGCATCTTTCGACGATCTTCCTCCACCGGGAGAAGTCCTCCTCGGTAGCCAGCCCGTGGCCGACGAGGCCCGATCTGACCTTGTGGTCGAAGAACCAGCCGAGGAGGAATTCGGTGAAGGCGCCGATCTCCTCAGGGGTGTCGTAGGCGTCGAAGGAGAAGGAGCTCCTGACCTCGACGAAGCCGGAGCGGAGCAGGTGGCCCTTGAGCTCGACTCCCATCTGGGAGTGGCCCTTGTTGATCGCCAGCAGCTTGACGAAGGCGTCCAGCATGGGGTTCAGGTCTCCGTGGCTGGTGCTGAAGAAGGAGGAGGTTCCCAGCAGGTCCCGGATTCCCACCAGCCCCCCCGGCCTGAGCACGCGCCGGATCTCTCCAAGCACCGCCCGGGTGTCGGGGACGTGCTCCACCAGCGCGTGGCAGTGGACCGCGTCGAAGCTGCCGTCGGGGAAGCCGAGCCGGGTGGCGTCCCCGATCGAGAAGTCGGCGTTCTCCACCCCCTCCTTGGCGGCTTCCTGCCGGGCGATCCCGATCTGGGACTCCTCCAGGTCGACGCCGGTTAGGCGGCCGGGGGAGATCGCCCGGGCCAGGCCCATGGAGATGGATCCGGGGCCGCATCCCAGGTCGAGAAGATCCATGCCCGGCTTCAGGTGGGGCAGCAGGTAGGCGGCGGCCTGGCCGGCCTTCCTTCGCTGGAGGAACCGCAGGAAGACCTCGTCGTACCCCATGGTGTAGCGGGGGGCGGGAGCATCGGAATCGTTCATCGGCGGAAAACTTGCTTGGAGCGGTCCCTTCCGGGAAGGGGGAGGGCGGACTGCGGGAGGAGCCTGGCCCCGGGACGGCTTCGCGGCAGCCGGAGTAAGGCCGCGCCGCTCCCCTTGCCGATGGGACGCCGGACGGTCCGGGAAGTCAAGCCGGGAACCAGGGGACGGACGTAGGGGAGCCTCAGGCGACGAGGCCGCGTGCAACCTTTCCGTGCACGTCGGTGAGGCGGAAGTCGCGCCCCGAGTAGCGGTAGGTGAGCCGGGCATGGTCCAGCCCCATGAGGTGGAGCAGCGTGGCATGGAAGTCGTGGATGTGCATGGGATCCTCCACCACGTTCATGCCGAACTCGTCGCTTCTCCCGTAGGCGAATCCCCGGCGGACGCCCCCGCCGGCCAGGAGCATGGAGAAGGCGGTGTGGTGGTGGTCCCGCCCTTCGGGCCTCTTCTCGTTGCGCATCTCGGAGTAGGGGGTGCGGCCGAATTCGCCGCCCCAGACCACCAGGGTCTCCTCCAGCATCCCCCGCTCCTTGAGATCGCCGATGAGAGCGGCGGCGGCCTGGTCCGAGTCCCGGCAGAGCCTCCGGTGGGACTCGTTGTGGTTGGTGTGGGTGTCCCAGGGCTGGTTGCTCTTGCCGGTGTAGTAGACGATCGTGCAGCGCACCCCGGCCTCGGCCAGGCGGCGGGCCATGAGGCAGGAGCGGGCGAAGGGGGTGTCACCGTAGCGTTCCTGCACGCCCGGGGGCTCCTTCGAGATGTCGAAGGCGTCGGTGGCCGCTATCTGCATCCGGAAGGCCGTCTCCATGGACTCGATCTCGGCCTCCAGGGCCGGGTCTCCGGTCCGCTGCAGGCTGTGGATCCGGTTCAGCTTGCGGACCAGATCCACCTGTCCCCTCTGCTGGGCGGCGCCGTAGCGGGGGTTGCGGATGTGGGAGAGCATCCTCTCCACCTCCGATTCCGAGGTGTCTATGCTGGTGGCCTGGAAGCGGGCGGGCAGGAAGCTGCTGCTCCAGAGCGCGGGCCCGACCACGATGTTGGGGGAGGGGCGCAGCACCACGTAGCCGGGGAGGTTCCGGTTCGCCGAGCCCAGGCCGTACATCAGCCACGATCCGAAGGAGGGGCGGATGGGCTGGATGTTGCCGGTGTGCATCTGGATCAGGGCCGGCTCGTGGTTGGGGACGTCGGTCTGCATGGAGCGGACGACGCAGCACTCGTCGATCACCTTCGCCAGGCGGGGGAGCGTCTCGCTGACCTCCAGGCCGCTCTGCCCGTGGCGTTCGAAGCGGAAGGGCGAGGGCATGAAGCCCGAGGCCTTCGACGCCTTGTAGAGATCCCCCTCGGGATGCTTGCCCTCGGCCCGCGCCAGGGCGGGCTTGGGATCGAAGGTGTCCACATGGGAAGGCCCCCCGTTCATGAACAGGAAGATGACCCGCCGGGCCCGCTGGGGAGGGGCCGGCGCCGCGGGCGTCCCCTGCACGCTCGCCAGCCCCAGGAGCCCGAATCCGGCGGCGGTCCTCTCCAGCATCCGGCGCCGGGAGAGCAGCGGGGGCGCGGGACGGGCGTTCATCGGTCAGTCAATGTAGAGGGCCTCGTTGGAGCTCATCAGCGCCTGGGCGTAGAGATCCCAGCCGTCCTCCGGATTCGACTGGAGGAAGTCGAGCGCAAGCGCCTCCTCCTGCTCGCCGGGCTCCCGGAAGAAGAGGATCCGGTAGGCCAGCCGGACGCGCTCCGCATCGGAGTCCGCCTCCCGGGACAGGCGCCGGGCGAGCTCCCGCGCCAGATCCAGCGCCAGGGGGCTGTTGAGGGCGAAGAGCTTCTGCAGGGAGGTGGTGGTGTTGGAGCGCCTGCCGCTGTGGACGTTCGGATCGGGATAGTCGAAGCGCGCCAGCAGGGGATCGAGCTTGAGGCGGCTGATCCGTCCGTAGAGGGTGCGGCGGCGGTTCTCCGGGTCGGACAGCTCCATCGACCGCCCTCCCCGGGGGTCCAGGCTCAGGGAGGCCGACAGCAGGGAGTCCCTCCACATCTCCACCGTCATCCTGCGCCGGTTCATCCGCCAGAGATGCCGGTTGTCCGGGTCGAGGCGCGCCTCTGGCTGGCGCGGGGCCGAGGCCTGCCGGTAGGCGTCGGAGAGCACCAGCTGGCGGACCAGCCACTTGGTGGAGCCTCCGCTTTCCTGGAAGCGCCGGGCCAGCTCCTCCAGCAGCTCGGGGTGGGTGGCCCTCTCCCCCAGGGAGCCGAAGTTGCTCGGAGTGCGGACCAGGCCCTGGCCGAAGAGCTCCTGCCAGATCCGGTTCACGTAGACGCGGGCCGCCTGCGGGTTGGCGGAGATGGCCTGGGCCAGCTCCCTGCGGCCGCTCTCGCTGCCGGAGAAGGGAGGCGGCTCGCCCTGGGAGAGGATTGGTAGGAAGCTGCGCGGCACCACCGGCCCCTTGCGCTCCACGTCGCCCCGGATGAAGACGTTGAGATCGGTGGGGCGGGCCTCCTCCACCACATGGGCGGTGTAGAGGCGCCGTTCGGGGGAGTCCTCGGGGAGCCCCTCGGGCAGGTTGTAGGGGACGTTGGCCAGCTCGATGCTGGCGAAGACCCCCGCCAGGGCGTAGTAGTCCTCGGTGGAGACCGGATCGAACTTGTGATCGTGGCAGCGGGCGCAGGCCACGGTCAGCCCCAGGAAGCCCCGTGTCACCGTGTCCACCCGGTCCTCCCACTCGGTGGCCTTCACCTGCAGGCGGTTGCGCTCGTAGTACTTGGGCCCCAGGCCGAGGAAGCCCAGGGCCGGGAGATCCTCCCGGCTTCCGGGAGCGATCAGATCGGCGGCCAGCTGCATCTGGACGAAGCGCTCGAAGGGCAGGTCCCGGTTGAAGGCGTCCACCACCCACTGCCGGTACAGGTAGGCGTTGGGATAGAAGTGCTTGACGTCGTCGCCTACCTGGTGGGCCTGGTCCTCGGCGTAGCGGGCCACGCCCATCCACATGCTGGCCATCCGCTCCCCGAAGTGGGGCGAGGCGAGCAGGGAGTCCACCATCTTCTCCAGCGGAGGCTTCTCCCGGTACCATTCCAGGGGGGGAGGCAGCCCGGCCAGATCGAACGAGAGGCGGCGGGCCAGGGTTCCGTAGCCGGCCGGAGGCGACAGGCCGAGGCCGTACTCGCCGGCCGCCCGGGCGATGTGGCGGTCAATGAATCCGTCGGCCGGGCAGGGGAGGAGGGAGCACGCCGCCAGAGCCGTCCAGAGGATCTTCCTGAAGCGGAGGGGGCTCATGCCGGAGTCGGATCAACCTACCCTCATCGGGCCTTCTTTTCAATGCCAAAGGCGCCCGTCGGCGGTCCCCCGGACCGGACCGCTTCCTGGGAGCCGGCGGGGGAAGAATCCGCTTGCCGGCTGCCGCCCGTCCGCCGGATGATGCCTCCCGGCGGGTCCGTGCCGATGTGGCGGAACTGGCAGACGCGCCAGACTCAAAATCTGGTGGCCGCAAGGCTGTGTGGGTTCGATCCCCTCCATCGGCACCAGCCCGGAACCCTTCTGCCTGCTGCCGGGAGCCGCTGCGCCGTGACTGGTCCGCTTGGCAGCTCGCGGGATGGGCGGATTCCGGACGATGGCCTCGCCATGCTCTCCCGGCGGGGAGACTGGACGGCCGGCCCGGTGAACAAGCTGGACTGGCCGTCGAAGGATTCCAGGACCTTGCAGGACATGGATCCCCCAGTCTTAGGAGGGAGCGTTCCCGATCGCTCGTGCTCCTCCTGCTCCGCCTGGATCCGGATCTCCTCCAGGGAGCCTCGGGAGAGGGGGAACGCGAGCATCGGGAGAAGTTCGCCGGACCGCCAAGCCGGTCGTCTGCCGCCTGTCCGAAGATCTGGATCCTCCCCATCCGGGCCTTCTGCTGCGCCATGCGAAAGCGGGGAAGGGCGGCGGCTTCCTTCGGGCTCCAGCACCGGCTGACTGCGGATCCGCCGCCCATGCGCCGGTCCATGCCCGCAATGTCGTCCTGATCCTGCCCGCAGCGGGGCAGGCGGGCCGCGCCATCCCCGGCTGCTCGGGCCAGGGGGTGGCGTCCTGGCCCGAGGTCCCCCCGTCCAGGGGAAAAAAGGATCGGCCGGCAACCGGTGCAGGGCTGCCTGGATCCCTCCTCGCCCGGGAGGCGAGGGGCCGTTTCGATCCGGAGCGCCGGCGCTGGGCTACCAGCTGACCGAAGGCCGCCTGCCCATCTTGGTGATCTCCCGCTCGTCCTCCCAGAAGGCGAGCCCGGTCCGGATGTCGGTCAGGCTCAGCTGGAAGGCGTAGGTGGACTGGCGGGTGCGTCCGTCCCGAACGCTCAGTTCAATGATCTTCCCGCTCAGGCTGTAGTCGGGAGCGATCTTCTCGCCCTGCTGGGCGACGGTGGACTGGTCGAACTCGGGGGACTCGCGCAGTTCGGCCAGGGCCATTGCAGCGGGATCCTCGGGACCGTCCAGGCCCACGGCGGTGGTCGTCACGAACCTTCCGCTGTCGAGCAGGGCCACCCGGATCTTCTTGGTGAGCAGATCGGTGTCGATGCGGGCGCTGGTGGCGTTCTGCACCCGTCCGACCATGATCGCCATCCGCCGCCCGTCGGCGCTGGCAAGATCTTCGCGGTTCAGAAGGGACTGGATCATCTCGCTGGCCGCCAGGCCCCAGTCCTGGATGTTTATGTCCCCCACAGTGGCGATACCCTGGCCGGCATGGGGATCGACATACCGGGTGGTGGAGGAGGTTGTGGCGCACCCGGCGGCGAGGACCAGCAGGGCGGCGGAGAGGTAGCAGTGCGGTTTCATTGGGATGGTTCTCTAGCCGTCGATGTGCAGCCGGCCCGACGCCGCCTCGGAATGGGGAGCGATGATCCGGATCTCGAAGGTCTCCCTGGGCTGGACCAGGCGGCTGGACCAGACGGGACGCCCCAGCGGCCGGCCCTCCCCGTCGAACCAGGAGGCCTGGTAGCGGATGGTGCGGGCACGCCGCCCGCGGTTGGCCAGCTGGGCCTGGATCTCGACCAGGCCTCCGGGGGTGCGGCTGGTGCTGAACGACACCGGCTCGATGCTTCGGGATAGATCGGGACTGAGGATCAGGTTCTCGATCCTGGTTTGGCTGGGAATGGGGCTGCCGGTCCTGGAAGGAGTGGCGCAGGAGCACAGCACGAGGAGGAGGATCAGGAATGGAGCGGTTCTCATGGTCGGCCCAGGAAGCGGCTATGGTATAGGGGCGGACGGGGTCCGCTCTACGAGATCCCGGGATCCAGGGGTGCAGGACTCGCGACGCAGGCCCTCGGGATCCGGTCCCGATCCTCGCCGGAACGGGGCGATGGAGCAGATTGGCAGGGCTTTCTCCACCTTGATCAAGTCCGGACGTTCCCCGTCGAAACCGACGGAGCTCTGGCGGGATCCTCCGGCATTTCCCCTTCACGCTCCGGGCTTCCGCTCAGCCCGGTGTGGATCCGGAAGTCCGCTTCGATCGCCCGCACGCTCAGGGAATGAAGTACTTCGAGGATCTCCAGGGAGAGGGCCTTCCTGAAACCTTCGAGCGCCTGGGACAGGGGCTTTCCGCCTGGATCGCCGCAATCAGGAAACGCAGCAGGGCAGGGGGAAGAAGGAGCCGCTTCCCTTTCCTCGGGCGACAGGGCCTTCAGGGCACGAATATAGCCGAGCAGCGTTGTGGGCCAGGTCCGGGTTCGCCCGAAATCCGGAGGCTGTCCCGCGCCCCGCCACCGGCTTGTGGGCCGGGGAACGCATCTCATCGGATGGCAGCCGGGGTGGCCGAGGGGAGCCGGGGATCGTCCAGCCGCATCCGGCGCAGCGAGACGATTCCGGTCCGGGAGCTTACGATGCGGGCGACGACAACATGCATTGCGTCCGGTTCCAGCACGATTTCCTGGTCCAATCCCTGCGATTCCGACCGGATCCGCACGATGCCGTCGCCGGGAGTGGGGATCCGGGCCATCAGGATCTGCTTTGGAAGGGTGGTCCAGCTTCTGGTGTCGGCGATGTTGGCTCCCACCTGGTAGGCCAGCCCCATGAGCAGTCCCGCCGTTCCCATCTGGTCCCTGGCCACATAGTCCGCTGCCGACCTGGCAGCGGACGAAAGCAGGCTCCGGATCACGATGGAGGGGTAGCGGTTCCTCAGTTCGGTGGCGAAGATGCTGTCGAAGTCTGCCAGCAGCGTGGCGCTCGAAGCGGCTCCGTCCGATCCCGCCAGCTGGAAGTCGCTCACGAAGTCGTCCTCGTAGACCGGAACCGGCAGAGCCGCCGCCACGTAGGGCAGCTGGGGGTCGATGAAGTGGGCCGGCAGCTGGATCTGGATCTGCTCCAGCCAGGGAGCCCGGCCCGTCTCGACAAAGAGGTAGGTGGCGGGCTCCAGGGGCTCCCCTTGGAGCAGCCTTACTATCTGCCCAACCTCGGCTTTCATGGGCGGCGCCCCCAGCATCCCCTCCAGGCGCTTTCCCAGCATGGGGAGGTTTTCCAGCTCCTGCCGCTGGGCCATGAGGAAGATCAGCTGCAGGTACTCCACGAAGGGGTTCACGTAGTCGCTGTAGACCTTGTAGCTTTCCGTGCTCCGGAACCTCTGCTCGATCCGGGCGATGGCCGGAGCGGCGCGCTCGTCCAGGACCACTGCCTCGTACCTGCCTCCCTTCGCCTCGAACTCCTCCCTGGCCTTCTCCAGGCGCCTCGCGTTCTCCTCGACCGCCTGCTGCTGACGGTTGTAGGCCCGGCGCAGCTCCACCGCCGCCCCCTGGTAGTCCTGCTGCGAGAGGCGGTTTAGCGCCAGGTAGGCGTTGAGCATGATCTTCTCGTGGGATCGGCCCTCGTATGGGAGCGAGTCCTGGTTGGACAGGAGGGCACCCGCCTCGGAGGCAATCCGGATCCGGGCCCTCTCCTCGTACTCCTCGATGCGGGACTCGGCGTCCAGGAAGGCCAGATCGCTCTCCCCGATCCGGTCCAGGGCCTGCATGACCGCTCCCTCCTCCAGCCGGAAGACGACCTTGTCCCGGGCCGGAGCCGTACCGCCCATCTCCGAAATGATCGCCGCCGCCCTTTCCGTCTCGCCGGCCGTCCAGGCCTCGGTGAACGCGCCTAGCTTGCTGGTGTGCGACCGGCATCCGCCGAGCATCAGGAAAAGGGCCAGAACCAGGGAGGAAGCGGCGCGACGGATGGAGCGCGTGTGATCGGGCTGGTTCATGGGTGGATGCCGCGGCAAGGAGTCATTCGGCAATAGATTGTATGACTGGAAAGCCTTTCGCTACACCGGAACGAGCGCCATGGCAATTGGAATTGCGAGGTTCACCCAACACAAAGCTAAACATTTAAATCTGATTAGCCTCCTAAGGCGGCGATGGCGAACAGGAGCATCAGGGGGTTTCCTCACTGGCGGGGCGGGATTGCCGAGGGAGCCGAGGCGAGGTCAAGGGAGAAGGCTTCGTTCATGGGGCCGGTTGTTTCAGGGGTGTCTGGCTCTGCCTACTTCGGGCGACCGCTGCCTGAGGAGAATACGAGGACTGGCGCAAAACTAGAAAGCGTTTTTTCTCTTCCCAATTCTGGACTTAACCCCGCCCTTGACATAGTCCTCGCATAGAAATCTAACTGAGATACCGCACTCCGACAACGCTTCCTTAAATCTCCACCATTCCTTATCCGTGGCCTGAAGTATGGGCGGCTTCTCTGCATGTGCGTTAGCTACAGCTACGAACTTCCTATCCGAAGGGTCGAACTTATCCAAGGAACTGTTCTCTGGAAACTCCTTGTATGAATTGCCTTTTTTTGTGATCGCCACGCGCTGCGATTCGTTGAACTCCCACTGATTATCGTATACCCACTTCAAAAAACCGTCGCCTACTCCGGGTTGGCCAGCTAGGGAGAGGTTGCGGGCGTATTCTTCAAAGATCTCCCCTCCTGCATCTAGAACCAAGCCGCGGGTTTTCACAACGTGTTCAATAGCATTGACACAGGCTTCCACGCAGGAAACCGGAAAAGCAGGACGAGTAGCAGCTAATTGATTGGCACACTTAGGCACATTTGTATCGATTAGGCACCGCTTTGGCAGCTTCACAGCCCGCCCTCTCCATGCAGTTTGCTCCGCCTCTTGCGTCTAAGAGATGCCTTGGCATGTCCCAATATGTCTCCAATCTGGTCGCCGAAGAAATTCTTAGGCCAGTTGCGGATATTCCCGAGCAGGTCCAAGTCGAGGCAATCCAGCTTTGCGGGTGTCGTGGAGACATTGGCGAAATATGCTGAAACGTCGGTTCTCTTCAGTTTGCCTTCGCAAATCCTTCGGCGCAGGCGTAGGAGGAAGGCCTCGGAATGCGTCTCAATGATCAACTGGATCTTTCTGTACTCTCCGTTCTCTTTTGAGTTAACCACATCGATAATCACGTCAGCCAGGGCTGACTGCGCGCTCGGATGAAGATGGATTTCCGGCTGCTCAATGAGTATGATCGATCCGATCGGGGCATAAAAGCATTGCACTAGCACCGGCAAGACCTGTGATACACCAAAGCCCACATCCGGGAGGTCTACACTGACAGCAGATCCTCTTGTGCGGATGCGGACCTCGTACTCATGTCGCTTTGAAACAATCGGCAAAACTTCGAATCCATCGATCAATTCCATGTCCTTGAGCTTCTTGGCGATGATTATCTTAAGCTCCGTAAGTCGGCGCTTGTGTCCCAGACTGATCTTTCGATCTCTTGCCCCTAGTATCGCAGCGATTGTGTTTTCACCTGCATACCCGACGCTTCCCGGTATGATGCCGTTCCATGAGTACAGCCGTTCAGCACGCTTACGAAGTGGCCCAAGGTAGAACAACGATTGGAACAAATGCTCGTGCCGTAAGTTGAGGGATTGTACGAAATCCGCATTCTGGTGGTAGGCAGCTACTTCGTTAGGGAAGCCATAGAAGCGGACGGGGGCAGGAGCAGGCCAGGGGCGGCCTTGATTTCTCTTCAGTATGTAGCCTTCGGCATCGATTGAATACTGCTTTTTTTGTCCCGGCTTACGCTTCATTCCTATTGTTAGCGTTGGGGGGGATTTTCCGCTCAGCAGGCGATACTCTAGGCTATCTACTGCCAGGGTGCTCCCCTCTCCATTGTCAAGTGATACTTTTCCCGAAAAGTGAAGCCGGTCGCCGACGAACTCTTCGTCTTGCACTGGATCCTTGAATTTAATTTCATCCGCCAGCGACCATCGGTATTCATACTCGATCGCTTTCCTTGAGTCTCGCTTGAATACCATCTCTCCATACGATCCGAGCTGAACAGCTGACGCCTCGCCACCGGGAAACAAAACCGACGTTCTGTCAGGTGTATCGATTGTCTGCTTCAGCAACAGCAGGAACTGCCCAATGCTGGACTTGCCCGAGCTGTTGGCCCCAAATAATAAAGTGATGGGAGCCATTCGGATGTCGCCGGTGTCTTCCCATCCCTTGAAATTCTTGATTCTTAGATGCTCAAGCATTAGGGGCCTTCTTCTTCCTGCGTCGTCCAGGAGCTGTTCTGGAGGGGCTTCGGCTGCTGGTCGGGGGACGGGGATTCTTCGCCTAGGCACTTGAAGAGCGTCCGCTTCACTACTTCGAAGCCGACATCGAAAGCCCCTATCTTCTCCTCTACCGCTTCTCCCTCCGGGATATTGGCATGAGCGATGTCAGAGCGAATCTCGCATAGTCGGATGATCTGGTTCCTGATGGATGACCGAAACCCATGGTTTCTCCCCAGATAGCCTTCGGCTTGTGCCATCAGTCCTTCCCTCCCTTTTTTTCTGGAGAAGGTACAGCGTCTCCAGGGAGACTGCCACGTACAGAAGCCTCTCGTTCCATTTGTCATCCTCTTGCCGTTCACCGGATCGGGCCAGCCTTCGAAGCACGGACTCCTCCACCCTTGCCGAGATCCAGGCCGACAAGCCATCGAGAGCCTCGGCAACGAGACGCCCGTCCCTTCTCGCTGGCTCTCCCCCATGCCTCTGCTGGCAGGCGGCGAAACTTGCTGTCAAGATCCTTGGCATACGCCTGGCGCTCCGCCGCCAGCTTCCGGTCAAGCTCCGCCTCGTTCTTTTCTTCATCGGAGAACTGGAGGCCCAGGCGGTTGCAGCGGCCGGCTTCGATCCTGAACGTATCGGTTCCAGTGATGCGCACTGGCGAGGCCTCTTCTAGTGTCCTGACCACTGTTCAAGTTGGTAAAACTCTTGTGACCTGGCATACTGCACGTCGTGCCCTTGCATGCTTGATCTTCGCCATCGGCGACTCACCTGAAGGGCTTGGGATCGACGTTGTGCTTTGCCAGGTGGCGCATGATCGTACTCTTCAGTTGTCGATACATGTTAGAAGCAGGACACTAGGTGGATCCGTTTGCCGTAGTCCACCATTCGTCCCTTGCCCAGGGCCCGCAGGCAAAGGAGTCATTCAGATAAAGATGGTAAATCTGGAAAGTTTGTCGCTACACCGGAACGAGTTCCATGGAAATTGGAACTACGAGGTTCGCTCAACACAAAGCTGCATAGTTTAATCCGATTAGCCTCCTAAGGGCGCGCAAGCCGGGAGACTGCAAGCATTCCGTCCTCGTTCCGCACCCCAGCACCTGGCCGGGACGGAAGGGATCCAATCAGGGCAAGGCTCCTGGTCAAGCAGGAACGGGCGCATGCGCGTTCTGCCGTACGTGTGGAGGGCGCCCAGCGTTTGTCGATGGCTTATGCGCCCGAAGCGCCGCAGGAGGAGGTCGGCCTGCAGCTGGAGCTGGGCCGGATTCCTGGCAGCGCGGGTTCCGGAGGAGGCTCCTGAGCGATCGGTATGCGTAGGATTCCATGCCGGCCGTGCTGGCTTGATCTTCCGTCCCTCCGGTCCAGGAGCGCTTCTTGTCGAGGTGTCGAGGCAGCCGCCGATCAGTTCCAATGGGGCATTGCCGGCCACGCAGTCCGCGGAGCTCCTCCCGCCTTCGATGCTCCATGCGATCTTCGGCTTGCCGGTCCAGCGGCCGGTCGGCCGCTGGACCGGCCCTGGGAATGAGCACGGCGGATGGGAGTGTCACCCTGGGCGTGCCTGCCGCGTGGCTGCTGAAAATGGACTGGATCCCGCTTCCTGGGGCCTGCGGGACTGGCCCAGTCAGTACAGCAGGTCGAAGTGCTCCAGCCTCATGCGGCCCTGCTGGGAGTCCAGGACCTTCTGCCCGGTCCAGGACTCGATGTGGCTGTCGAGGAAGCCGATGTTGATCTTCCCGTTGTGGGTGACGAAATTCCCGCGGCTGGCAGTGCCGCCTGCGTGGAAGGAGGCGTTGCGCATGGTCTCGGGATCCTCGTTGAAGAGCACGAACTTCCTGCTGGGCCCGCTCACCGCGGTCGCCTTGATCCCGAATCCACCCGTGTCGAATCCGTTGTGGAACGTGCGGTTGCGGTCGATCATGGAGTTCATGGAGAAGTTGACCCGCTGCGCCTTGCCTATCCTGCCGGTGCTGGGGCAGCGGTAGACGGGGTACTCCTGGGTGTGGCCGGGATCGACCCTCTCGTGGCGCGCCGATCCCGACATCACGTACTGGAAGACCGAGCCGCATTCCGGGTGGAACCCATAGCTCCGGGAGCGCCAGGCCGAGGGGTTGTTCGCCTGGGTGTCCGGCTGGCCTCCCCACATCCAGTCCGGCTTCAGGTTGCGGTCCACGTCGCCGGCCCAGGGCAAGTAGTCCTCGTGATCGTCCGCGTAGAACTGGATTCCAAGCCCGATCTGGCGCATGTTGCTCTTGCACACCGCCGACTGCGCCGAGTTCTTGGCCCGGGTCAGGGCCGGCAGGAGCATCCCGGCCAGGATCGCGATGATGGCGATCACCACCAGCAGCTCGATCAGGGTGAAGGCGGAGGTCGGGCGCTTTCCGGATCGGCGTTCCATAGGACAGGGGGCCACGATACAGGATCCGGCTTCCGGGGATGCAACAAAAAGGCCCCCCTCCGCATGCCGCGGAGGGGGGCCGGAAGCCGTGCGTGCGGCGGTGGCCGCTCTAGAACTGGTAGACGACGTTGAGCAGAAGGGTCGTCGCGCTGTCCTCGTCGCCCTCAAGGCCGAAGCCCTTCATCAGATGCTCGTCCATGGCCTGGTCCCATCTCCCCTCGATCCTCGAGAGCACATTGTCCCAGAGCTGGTAGGAGATGGTTCCGGTCAGGCCCAGGTACGACACGTCGTGGCGGTCCCTGGCAACCATGCCCTTGCCGTCGAGCCTGTTGAAGTAGAATTCTGTGTTGTAGTAGTCCACCCGTCCGCTAAGGGTAGCCCGTCCGTCTCCCAGCATGTAGGAGGCGTACCCCGCCAAGGCCCACTCGTCCACGCCCGGCTTGTAGTCGCTGGCGTAGTCGAAGGAGGCTCCGACCGACAGGTTCTCGATCGGGGTCGGCAGGGTGGCTCCGGCGTAGTAGCTGGTCTTCTCCTTGTCGAGATCGGCGCCGGTGACCAGGCCCCGGACGAATCCGCCGGAGAGGGTGCCTCCGGAGAGGGCTCCCATCCCCTCGGGGATCTCGTAGCCCATGGCGCCCATGTAGGCCAGATCTTCGGACTCTCCCCAGCGGTCGTTGATGCCGAAGCCGTAGGTGTTGGCGACGCCGCCCGAGACGGTCACCCCCTCGGCGATCGGGTAGCTGGCCAGCAGTCCGGTGTGCTGGAAGGGCTCGATGAAGAAGCCGTAGGAGCGGCTGAAGTTGGGGTTCAGGGGGGAGGAGCCACCTCGTAGCCGATGATGGTGTCGAAGTGCCCCATCTTCAGCTCCAGCCCGTTGCCCACCGGAGCCATCAGGTTGACGTAGGCCTGCTTGATCCCGATGTCGGACTGGGAGGGCTGGAAGGCGGAGTAGCTGCCCAGCCAGTGGGCGTCGGGGCCGAGCCACAGGTCGACCTGGTAGCCGGCCGCCCATTCGCCGGAGCCCATGGGGCTGGCGAGGCTCAGCTGGACGACGTTCAGGTTGAATCCGTCGACATAGCCGTCTCCGTCGTTGGTCCTTCCGAAGTAGTTCTCGCTAACGTCGCCAAAGCCCCATATGGCCGATGTGTCGACGTATCCGCTGAGGGTGGTCTTGGACACCTCGGTCACCACCGGGCTGCCCATGTGTTCGTCTCCCCGCATGGTGGCGCAAGCCGCCACGAGGCCGAGTATCCAGTGTCTACTTCTCATTCCCGTTCTCTCTGGTCGATCTCCGGTCCGGATTGGTTCCCGTGCGCGATTCCGGAGCGGAACCAGTTCCGCTCCGGAATCGCAGCGGCGGGCGCGTTCCGGATCGGCGTTTCATAGGACAGGGGGCCACGATACAGGATCCGGCTTCCGGGGATGCAACAAAAAGGCCCCCCTCCGCACGCCGCGGAGGGGGGCCGGAAGCCGTGCGTGCGGCGGTGGCCGCTCTAGAACTGGTAGACGACGTTGAGCAGCAGGGTCGTCGCGCTGTCCTCGTCGCCCTCAAGGCCGAAGCCCTGCAGATGCTCGTCCATGGCCTGGTCCCATCTCCCCTCGATCCTCGAGAGCACATTGTCCCAGAGCTGGTAGGAGATGGTTCCGGTCAGGCCCAGGAACGACATGTCGTGGCGGTCCCAGATGTTCATGCCCTGATCGTCCGTCAGCGGCATGCCATCGCCGCCGATCCTGGTGAAGTAGCCTTCGGTGTTGTAGTAGTCCACCCGTCCGCTCAGGGTGGTCCGTCCGTCTCCCATCTGGTAGGAGGCGTACCCCGCCAGGGCCCACTCGTCCAGTCCCGGATTGTAGTCGCTGGCGTAGTCGAAGGCGGCTCCGATCGACAGGTTCTCGATCGGGGTCGGCAGGGTGGCTCCGGCGTAGTAGCTGGTCTTCTCCTTGTTGGGATCTCCCCCGGCGACCAGGCCCCGGACGAATCCGCCGTAGAGGGTGCCTCCGGAGAGCGCGCCCAACCCCTCGGGGATCTCGTAGCCCATGGCTCCCATGTAGGTCAGATCTTCGGACTCTCCCCAGCGGTCGTTGATGCCGAAGCCGTAGGTGTTGGCGATGCCGCCCGAGACGGTCACCCCCTCGGCGATCGGGTAGCTGGCCAGCAGCCCGGTGTGCTGGAAGGGCTCGATGAAGAAGCCGTAGGAGCGGCTGAAGTTGGGGTTCAGCGGGGAGGCTCCCACCTCGTAGCCGATGATGGTGTCGAAATGCCCCATCTTCAGCTCCAGCCCGTTGCCCACCGGAGCCATCAGGTTGACGTAGGCCTGCTTGATCCCGATGTCGGACTGGGAGGGCTGGAAGGCGGAGTAGCTGCCCAGCCAGTGGGCGTCGGGGCCGAGCCACAGGTCGACCTGGTAGCCGGCCGCCCATTCGCCGGAGCCCATGGGGCTGGCGAGGCTCAGCTGGACGACGTTCAGGTTGAATCCGTCGACATAGCCGTCTCCGTCGTTGGTCCTTCCGAAGTAGTTCTCGCTAACGTCGCCAAAGCCCCATATGGCCGATGTGTCGACGTATCCGCTGAGGGTGGTCTTGGACACCTCGGTCACCACCGGGCTGCCCATGTGTTCGTCTCCCCACATGGTGGCGCAAGCCGCCACGAGGCCGAGTATCCAGTGTCTACTTCTCATTCCCGTTCTCTCTGGTCGATCTCCGGTCCGGATTGGTTCCCGTGCGCGATTCCGGAGCGGAACCAGTTCCGCTCCGGAATCGCAGCGGCGGGCGCGCCCGGAGGATTCGCGCACCCGCTCCCTCGGGGCGGCAACGTCGCGCCGCGGCCCCGAGGGGGCTCCGTACAGGGCGTGAAGCTTCGGGTTTCCGGCGGAAATGGCAAGCCAAAAAGAAAAAAGGCGCGGGCCGCCCCCGCCGCCGGATGCACGGCGTTTGACAGCCCCGGCGCCCCTCCGGTAGGGTGAAGCGTCACCGGCGTCGGGATCGCCGCCGCCCGGGGTTGACAGGAGGGGGACCGGCCGGCAGACTGCCCGGGGTGGCAGCAAGCGGCGCCCGTCGCCGGAAAGGCTAGAGAAATGAAGATATCTGGAGTTCAGTCGATGTTCCTGGCGGCCATGATGCTCGCCGGCCTGCCCCCAAGGGCGGATGCGGCTCCTGGAAAGGCCACCGTCCAGCAGCAGAAGGGCTCGGTCACCGCCTCCCGGCAGGGCGCCGACATGTTCGCCGGCGATTCCATCGCCACCGGGGCCGACGGCCAGGCCGTCCTGTCGGTCAACGGGGATCTGGTGGTGGTCGCCCCGGACTCCAAGCTGGCCATCGAGCGCAACGAGGCCACCGCCACCGGGATCGAGACCGTCACCGACGTGCTCCTCGATCTCTCGGCCGGAAGGATCTACGGACGGGTGGAGCGGGCCGCGGCGCTCTCCAGCTTCGTGGTCAGGATCCCCAAGGGGCAGGTGAAGATCGACGCCAGCCGCCAGGCGGTGATCTTCGACATCTCGGCCGACGGCCACGTGAGTCTGGCCCAGGGCTCGGCGGAAGTGATGTACAACCGGGGCGACACCGAGGCCTCCCTGGTGATGCGCAGGCTGGAGTCGTCCCAGTCCTTCGATCCCGAGACCGGGGACACCGGATCGATCGCCGGGGAGGATGCGAAGAGCCTGGAGTCGATGGTCGCCGATGCCGCTCCGGCTCCCCCGCCCGGGACCGAGGAAGAGGTCGCCGCCACCTTCCCGGGGCTGGACGAGGCGCCCATCTTCGTCTCGCCCAACCTGCCCGCTCCCCGGAGGCGCTAGACCCTCCCAGGACGGCCGTCCTTCTCCAGGCCCGGTCCCGCTTCCTGCGGGGCCGGGCCTTCCTCTTGTCCGCCGGCCCGCGCCGGCCAGGGCCGGAGGCTCCGGCACCCTCCGGCCAGGATCAGGGGCAGCAGGCAGAGGGAGCTGGCCAGGGCCATGGCGAAGGCCGCCGCGGTCAGGAAGGCGAAGTGGGACATCGGGGGGAACGACGAGGGGATCGCCAGGGCGAAGACGCCGCCCAGGATCACGCTGGTGCAGACGATGGGGTGGGTCTTGATCCGCAGGGCCTGGGCCGTGGCCTGCCGGGGGGAGAGCCCCCGCCTGCGGGCCAGGCTCCATTCGGTGATCAGGTGCACGGTGTCGTCGATGGCGATGCCGAAGGCCAGCGCCACGGTGATCACGGTGATGAAGTGCAGGGGGATGCCGAGCAGGGCCGCCAGGGCCGCCAGGGCGCCCACCGGAACGGCGTTCACCGCCACGGCCAGGAGGGCCAGCCGGAACGAGCGCCAGAGGAACCATAGCAGGGCCAGTATGGCGGGCAGGGCGCAGGCGATGCTCAGGAGCTGGGTGCGCACCAGCCTCCGGTCCGCCTCCAGGATCGCCTCGAAGCCCTGGCTGGCCCGCAGGGAGGCTCCCTCGGGCAGGCCGGTCCGCGCCTGCTCCGCGAGGTCCCCGAGCAGGGCGAGGGACTGGCCGGAGGGCATCTCCCGGGTGCGCACGAACAGGGACGTGCTGCGCATGGGCCCGTCGCAGAGGTTCTCCATGAAGGGGAAGGCCTGCAGGGAGCTGCGGATCAGCAGCGCGAAGAGCCCGATCCGCTCCGGCGGGGGCAGGGAGAGCGCGCCCGGCTCCTCCCCCTGCCACGCCTGCTCGATCAGGGAGAGCAGCTGGGGATAGGAGTAGACCGCGGTCACCCGGGGATCGGCCTGCGCCTGCCGGCCCAGCCTCTCCAGGTGCCGGAGGAACCCGGGCTGGTTGATCCCTCCGTCCCGGCCGGAGTCGAATTCCATCCGGAAGAAGTGGAAGCCGCCGTAGTGGCGGTCGAAGATCTCCCCGGCCTGGCGGGTGGCGCTCTTCACGGGAAGGCACTGGGAGAGGAGGATGCCGACCTGGAGCCGGGGGACGCCCGCGGCCATGCCGAGCGCCCCCAGGGCGGCGGCCCCCAGGATCACGGGCCTCCATCGCGTCAGCAGGGAGACCGGATCGGCGTCCTCGCCGGGCCGGGCCGGAGCCTTCCACCTCCTGCTCCAGAGGTGGAGGAGGCCGGCGCCGGGCCCGAAGGTGGACAGGAAGATGGCGGCGACGCCGTAGGCTCCCAGCCACGCGATCTCGCGCACCGAGGGGACCTCGGCCATGCCCAGGGAGAGCAGGCCGGCCAGGGTGGTGAGGGTCGCGTAGAGGCAGGATCGGCCGATCCGGCCCAGGGCCGCGGGGACCACCTCCCGGGACGGGAGCCGGGAGGCCGCCTTGCGGCAGGCGTTGCAGAGATGGAGCCACAGGGCCAGGTGCACGCCGCACCACAGGGGGAGGAGCAGGGGGTAGGTGTGCGGGGCGGGGACGTGGCCGCTCCACTGCAGGCTCCCGGCCACGAAGGCCAGGGTGGCGGCCTGGTGCAGCAGGAGGAAGAGGATCAGCGCCGGGGAGCGCAGGACGAAGGCCAGGCAGGCCAGGACGAAGAGGGCGGCGAAGGGCAGGATCCGCCTGGCGTCGCGGTCGATCCAGCCGTGGATGTCCTCCTGGGCCAGCGACAGGCTGGCCATGTGGAAGCGCAGGCCCTCCTCCTCGAAGGGGGCCAGGGCCTCCTCCAGGCGCTGGCGGAGGAGGCGCCCGGGCGTCGGCTCCATGGCCAGCGTCAGCGAGGTGTGGCGCCCGTCGGGCGAGACCATCACGTTGCGCAGGAAGGGGTTCTCCAGGCAGAAGCGCCGCAGCTGCTCGTGGTCCTGTCCCTGGACCAGGGGGACCATCTCCAGGCGGAGGCCCCGGCGCACCGGCCGGTAGGCGTGGGTCAGGCTCTTGATCTCGAGGGCTCCCTCGACCGACAGGAGCGCCTCGCTGGCCCGCCGGATCGCGTCCAGCCCCTCGCGGCTGAACACCTCGGGGCACTCCATGTCGATCACCACCATCTCCCGGCCGGGAAGGATCTCCTGGACCTGGTCGAGGGCCTTGCGGTGGCCGGGGCTGAGCTCCAGGAGGGCGGCGGGGTCGGAGCGGGCCGGGGGGTCTTCCGGAGGCCAGAGGGCCGGGATCGCCAGCGCCGGCAGCAGCGCCGCCGAGAGCCAGGGGCGCCGCAGGAAGGGGTTGCGGAGGGTCATGCCGATCGGATCATCCGCCGCTTCCGGCCAGGTGGCAGGCCGTCCGGCGCCCCGAGCCCTCCAGGGCGGGCCGCTCGGTCCGGCAGCGGTCCTCGGCCAGGGGGCACCGGGAATGGAAGGGGCATCCGTCCGGCACGTCCAGGGGGGAGGGGATCTCCCCCCGGACGGGCGCCTGCTCCGGGAGATCGCGGCCCCTCCGGCCGGGGACGGAGGCGACCAGCATCCGGGTGTAGGGATGCCGGGGGCTGCCGATCACCTCCCGGGCCGGCCCCTCCTCCACCACCTGCCCCAGGTACATCACCATCACCCGGTGGCTCATGTGCTCGACCACCGCCAGGTCGTGGGTGATGAACAGGTAGGCGAGCCCGGAGTCCTTCTGCAGCTCCGCCAGCAGGTTCGCCACCTGGGCCTGCACCGAGACGTCGAGGGCGCTGACCGGCTCGTCGCAGATCACCAGATCGGGCCTGAGGGCCAGGGCCCGGGCGATGCCGATGCGCTGCCGCTGCCCGCCCGAGAACTCCCGGGGCAGCCGCCCGGCGGCGGAGGCGTCGAGCCCCACCCGGTCCAGCAGCCTCGCCACCTCGCTCCGGACCGCCTCCCGGCCGGACAGCATCCCCTGGACCCGGAGGCCCTCGGCGATGCTCTCGCCCACCGGCAGCCTGGGGTTGAGCGAGCCGTAGGGATCCTGGAAGATCATCTGCACCTGCCGCCGGTAGCGCTTGCGCCGGGCCCGGTCCATCAGGCGGACGTCCTCGCCCCGGAACCGGATCCGGCCGCCGGAGGGCCGCTCCAGGAGGACCAGGGCCCGGGCCAGGGAGCTCTTGCCGCAGCCGCTCTCGCCCACCAGCCCCAGGGTCTCGCCCTCCGAGATGTGGAAGCCCACGCGGTTGACCGCCCTGAGGGTCCGGCGGGGCCCCCGTCCCGGGGAGCGCGCCGGGTAGGCGATCTCCAGGTCCTCGACCTCCAGGAGCTTCACGGCGCGGCGCGGAGGGGGCAGCGGACGATCCGCTCCCCGTCCAGGAAGGCCGGCGCCGGCTCCTCCCGGCTGCAGCTCTCCTGGGCGATCGGGCAGCGGGGGTGGAAGCGGCAGCCGGAGGGAAGGGATCCCGGAGGGGGGACCTGCCCCGGAATGGCGTGGAGGCCTTCCTGGCCGGCCCCCAGGCGCGGAGCGGCGCGCAGGAGCGCCTCGGTGTAGGGGTGCCTGGGGCGGGAGAGCACCTCCCGGGCGGGCCCGCTCTCCACCACCTGCCCGGCGTACATCACCGCCACCCGGTCAGAAAAGTCCTCCACCACCCCCAGGTCGTGGCTGATCAGCAGCACCGCCATCCCCAGATCCTCCCTGAGCCGCAGCAGCAGCGCCAGGATCTGCGCCTGCACGGTCACGTCCAGGGCGGTGGTGGGCTCGTCGGCCACCAGCAGCCGGGGCTCGCTGGCCAGGGCCATGGCGATCATCGCCCGCTGCAGCATCCCTCCCGACATCTGGTGCGGGTAGTCCCTCCAGCGCAGCTCGGGGGAGGGGATCTCCACCAGCCGCAGCAGCTCCACGACGCGCTCCTCCCCGGCCTTCTCCGGCCGGTGCAGCCGGAGCGCCTCCAGGATCTGCGAGCCCACCCGGCGCACCGGGTTGAGGTAGGCCGCCGGGTCCTGGAAGATGTAGCTGACAACGCCGCCGCGCAGCCGGCGCAGCCTCCGGGAGTCCCAGCCCAGGATGCTCTCCCCGCCGATCCGGACCTCGCCCCCGGCGTAGACGAAGGGAGGGGAGGGCAGCAGCCGGGTCAGCGAGAGGGCCGAGACGCTCTTGCCGCAGCCGCTCTCCCCGATCAGGCAGAAGGACTCCCCCTCCCCGATCCCGAAGGAGAGCCCGTCCACCAGCCTGCGCCCGCCCTGGCGGCCGGCCAGGTCGATGCACAGGTCCTTGACTTCCAGCAGCATGCGGGGGACCCATTGAATCCCGCCCGCTTTCCCGGCTTCAAGGGCAAAGCCCGCGGCTCCTCAGGGCCAGGAGAGGGCCAGGGATGTGGAGCCGCCGGGCTCGTGGACCGAGAGGGCGCCGTCGGGCCAGAGGACCTCGACGCGGGGAGGGGGGCCCTGCCAGCCGGTGTGGATCACGGCGCTGGACTGGGCCATGTAGCCTTCGCCGGTCCGGATCTCCCAGGCGGGGGTGCGGCCGTCCTCGTGGATCAGGCGGACCCGGGCCCCGGTGGCGTCGGGGTTGCCCGGCCGGCCCTCCAGGCGGATGGCCAGGCGGCGGGGAGCCTCGGTGCGGTTGAGGAAGGCGAGGAGCGGGCCGGACTGGTTGGCGGCGACGATGTCGGGCCGGCCGTCGCGGTCCAGGTCGGCATGGGCCGCGGCCCTCCCGTCCAGGGGGGCGACGATGCCGCTCTCGTGGGCGGGCAGGGGGCGGAAGCGCCCCTCCCCCTGCCCGAGGAGCAGCAGGCCCACCCCTCCGTCCATGCGCCCGGTCTCGGGCTGGGGGCCGAAGAAGTTCTGGGAGAGGTAGATGTCGATCCAGCCGTCGGCGTCGAAGTCGCAGAGCAGGGGGGAGAAGACCGGAGCGATCTGGGCCAGGGCCGGCAGCGGCTCGAACTCGAAGGCCAGGTCCGGACCCCGGCTGCGGTTCCACAGGATCCCCGTCTCCAGGGTGGCGGCGCTCAGGCGCAGGGCCCGCTCCAGGGAGGCCTCGCCGTAGATTTCGGGCAGGGTGGCCAGGGCGAAGGACCTGAAGGTGGGGAAGCGCTCCCGCAGCGAGGGCATGGCGTTCTGGGAGCAGCTCTTGCCCCGGACCGGCAGGAGGACGCCGCCGGAGAGCTTGGCTTCGACGATCCGCGCCCGGCCCGATCCGTCGAGGTCCCCGTAGAAGATCTGGGCCGGCCTGTCCGGCGAGGCGCGGTACTTGGTGTTCCGCCCGAAGTTGCCCAGCACGAAGTCCTGGTCCCCGTCGGCGTCCAGATCCGCCCCCGCCACGCCGTTCCACCAGCCGGAGAGCCCCTCCAGCCCGGCGCCTTCCGCCTCCTCGAGGACGCCCTGGCGGTTGCGGAACAGGCGGGGGGCGGTCCATTCCCCGACCGCCAGGAGATCGGGCCAGCCGTCCTGGTCGACGTCCGACCAGAGCGCCCCCGAGACCATCCCCCCCCGTTCCAGGGAGGGGGGGATCGGGTGGGCGGCGAAGCGGTCCCCCTCGTTGCGCAGGAGGCGGGAGCGGGGCGCGAGGGGGTACTCGCCGGGAACCACGCGGGAGCCGACGAAGAGGTCCAGGTCCCCGTCCCGGTCGAAGTCGGCGGCGCAGGCGGGCCCGGAGCTGCGCAGGAAGGGCGGCAGCCAGCCCTCGCCGGCGTCCAGGAAGCTGCCGTCCCCCTGGTTGAGGTAGAGGCGGTCGCGGTAGTAGGGATCCCGGGGCGGGCGCTCCACCCCCCCGCTGGCGACGAACAGGTCGCGATCCCCGTCCCCGTCGGCGTCCAGGAAGAGGGGGGCCATGTCCTCCTGATCCCGGTGGGCGGAGAAGGGCAGGAGGGAGTCGACCAGGAAGCGGGGCTCCCCGGAGCCGCCGGCGGGAGGCCGGGAGAGGTGCGCCATGCCCGAATGGCCGGCCGAGCGGCCGATGTAGAAGTCCTCGTGGCCGTCTCCGTCGGCGTCGGCCCAGGCGATCCCGGGGCCCAGGCCCGAATGGCGGTGGGGCAGGAGGGGCTGGCGCTCGAAGTCGTCGAAGGGGATCTCCCGGCGGCCCGCCGGCTGGAGGGAGCGGGAGGGGACGAACAGGGGGGGCGGCTCCTTCCGGGGGGCGGCGCCGGGGCCGCTGGCCGGCTCCTTCAGGACCAGGGAGTTCCCGGCGACGCCGGCCAGGGCCTGGCGGATCCCCGAGGGCCAGTCCACCTCCAGCGAGCCTACCGGGTCCCGGCTCCGCCCCAGGCCGAAGCGGAGCACCGGGGCGGCGGCCGACATGTAGCCCCGGGCCGAGCCGAGGTAGCGGTACTGCAGCAGGCCCTGGTGGACCAGCCGGACCGAGGCCCCCAGGCCGCGGCTGTTGCTCCGGGAGCCCTCCAGCCGGAGCTCGAAGAAGCGGCTGCGCTCCGAGGCGCGGCTGCGGTACAGGGAGGGGGGGCCGTCGAAGTTGTTGGCGAGGATGTCGGGGTCCCCGTCCCCGTCCAGGTCCTCCACCACCACTCCGTAGCTGACCGCCTCCTCCCTGAGCCCCCAGGAGGCTCCGGTCTCCTCGAAGCGCAGGTCCCCCATGTTGCGGAAGGCGTAGTTGGGATCCCTGCGGGGCGGGCTCGACAGCCAGAGGGCCCTGAGCTCCTCGGTGTCGATGCGCTGGACCCCTCCCGCCTCCCTCATCAGGTCGCTGTTGTCCCAGAACCGCTCGGCCCCGTTGGTGACGAAGAGGTCCTGCCTGCCGTCCCCGTCCAGGTCGGCGAAGCGCACCGACCAGGTCCAGTCGGTGGAGGCCACCCCCGAGAGATGGGCCGACTCCATGAACCGCGAGGTTCCGGTGTTGACGTAGAGGGCGTTGCGCATGTACTGGCGGGGCACGGAGGCCTCCAGGAACCAGCCCTGCATGTCGCCCATGGAGAGCTTCTCCCGGTAGTGGGTGGCGCTGGACATGTCGCTGGCCATCAGGTCGGGCAGGCCGTCGTTGTCGATGTCGGCCGAGTCGGTCCCCATGGAGAACCACGGGGTGTGGGGCAGGGCGGCGGCGGCCACGTCCTCGAAGGTGCCGTCCCCCCGGTTGCGGTAGAGGCGGTCCTGTCCCCAGAAGTCGTTGGCCGTGTAGATGTCGGGCCACAGGTCCCCGTCGAAGTCCAGCCAGACCACCCCCAGGCCGAAGTCCTGGTCGGAGATGCCGCTCTCCCCGGTGGCGTCGACGAACCTCGGCACGCCGCCGGGACCGGCTCCCTCGTTGCGCAGCAGGCGGTCGGGCTCCCCGGCGGCCACCAGCCTGCCCTCCCGGATGTCGGGCCGGTAGAGGACCTTGGCGGAGCCCTTCAGGGAGTCGGGAAGGATGGGCATGCCGTCGGAGGCCCGGGTGGAGTACTCCCAGAGGGGAGGCTCCCGGGGGGCGATCCGGTTGGCCAGCAGGTAGGCGTCGAGATCCCCGTCCCGGTCGTAGTCGGCGAAGGCCATCATCACGTTGGCGCCGGGCAGGGCCAGGCCCGCCTTCCCGGCCGACTCGGCGAAGGTTCCGTCCCCCTGGTTGAGGTAGAGGCGGTTGGGGCAGTCGTAGCCGCAGACGAAGAGGTCGAGGTCGCCGTCGCCGTCGATGTCCACGAAGCTGGGGCCGGTGCCCCAGAGCGTGTCGGAGACGGCCTCGTCGAGCTCGAAGCGGAAGCCCCCCAGGTTGCGGTAGAGGTGGTTCCCCCCGAAGGGCTGGGTGAGGAACAGGTCCGCCAGCCCGTCGCCGTCGTAGTCGCCTGCCGCCGCCCCACCTCCGGTGATCCCGTTGACCAGCTCGTGCTCGTAGCGCTCCGGCGGGTTCCACCGGTACTCGAAGACGATGCCCGCCTCCCGGGGATCCACCCGTTCGAAGAGGGTCTCCTCCCGGAGGTCCGCTCCGGCCGCCGCGGCCAGGGCCCAGGGGAGGAGGAGGAGAGCGGCGGGCAGCGGCCTGGCGGCCGGCGCGGGCGGCCTCATGGCCGGGAGAGGACGATCCGGTCCCGGCCGGGAGGCAGGGGATGGATCCGCACGAGGCCGTCGGGCCAGCGGACCTCCAGGGACGTTCCGTCCGGAGGGCGGGCGAACCAGGCCTGGGCCGGGGACTGGGAGAGGTAGCCGCCGCCGGCGGCGATCTCCCGGATCTGGGGGGGATCGGTGAGCAGGGCGAGGCGGGCGCCCACCCCCGTGGGGTTGCCCGGGGGGCCCTCCAGCCGGACGGAGATCCACCGGCCCTCCTGGCCGCCGTCGCGCTCGAAGAGCAGCAGCGGGGCGTCGTTGACCCCCACCAGGAAGTCGGGGCGGAGATCCTGGTTGGCGTCGAGCACCACCAGGCTCTTGGAGTCGCCGGGGGCGATCAGGCCGCTGCGGCGGGCCGGGACCGGATCGAAGCGGCCCGTCCCGTCTCCCTCGAGGAGCAGGCTCAGGCCGCCGTCCATCGGGCGGGTCTCGATCTGGGGGCCGAAGAAGTTCTGGACCAGGTAGAGATCGAGGCGCCCGTCGGCGTCGGCGTCGACAAGCGCCGATCCGAACGAGGGGGCGGTCTGGGCGGCGCGGGGCAGGGGGCTCCAGCGGAAGCGGGCCGATCCGTCGTTGATCCACACCCCGCTCTCCAGGGTGTCGGCGCTGTAGCGGTCCGCCCGGGCCAGGCGCTCCTCGCTGTAGAGCTCGGGGAGGGTGGCCAGGGCGAAGCGGTGGTAGGAGCCCAGCCGGGGCCCCAGGGAGGGGATGGCCGAGCTGGAGCAGCTGAAGCCCCGGTGGGGGAAGAGCTTCCCGTCCTCCAGGCAGGCCTCGATGATCCGGGGCTCCTGCTGGCCGCCGAAGCGTCCGTAGTAGAGGACCTCGGGAGCCTCGGCGCTGGCCTTGTACTTGGTGTTGAGGCCGAAGTTGGTGGCCACGTAGTCGATGTCGCCGTCGCGGTCCAGATCGCCTCCCTGGATCCCGGTCCACCAGCCCTGGCGCGCGGCCAGGCCCGAGGCCCGGGTGGCCTCCTCGAGCTTCCCCTTCCGGTTGAGCAGGAGGCGCACCGGCCCCCACTCCAGGGAGAGCAGCAGATCGGGCCAGCCGTCGCCGTCGGCGTCGGACCAGAGGGCTCCGGTGACCAGGCCCGCTTCCTCCAGCATCGGGGCCGCCTCCCGGGTGGCGTCGGCGAAGGCCGGGGCGCCCGGCCGCCCCTCGTTGCGGTAGAGGCGGCTGGAGGCGGCCTGGGGGAAGCGGCCCGGGAGGGATCGGCCGCCGACCACCAGGTCCAGGTCGCCGTCCCGGTCGAAGTCGGCGGCGGCCACCGGGCCGCTGCTGAAGCGGTCGCCGGGAAGGGCTCCCTCGGGAGCGGGCCGGAATCCGCCGCTGCCGTCGTTGAGGTAGAGGCGGTCGAGGTATCGGGGATCGCCGGGAGGGAACTCGTTGGAGCCGCTGGCCACGTAGAGGTCGGGATCCCCGTCCCGGTCCGCGTCCAGGAAGAGGGCCCCCATGTCCTCTCGCCCGGGATGGTGAGGAAAAGCCCGGGCCTGGTAGCGCCCTCCCTCCTGGAGGACCAGCAGGCGGCCGGGCTGGCCGACCCCGTTGCCCACGAAGTGGTCGATGTCCCCGTCGCCGTCGATGTCGGCGCTGGCCAGGCCCGGCCCCAGCCGGGAGAGGCGGCTGGGGAGCAGGGGCTGGAGCTTGAAGTCGTCGAAGGGCTCCTCCCAGTGCCGCCACGGAGGCAGGGCCCGGGAGGCGTGGTAGAGGGTCCGGACGGGGGGAGCGGGCGGAGCGGGGCGGGATCCCTCCCCGCCCTGGCGGATCCGCCACAGGGCGTTGGCCGGGACATCGGTCCAGGAATCGCGGCTGCCGTCGGGCCAGAGGACGGCGATCTCGGCCGCACGGCTCTCCTCCCCCAGCCCGAAGTGGATCGCCGGGGCGTCGCTGGAGAGGAAGCCGCGGGAGGGATGCGCCTGGCGGGTCTGCAGGCCCAGGGCGGAGCGCACCGTCACGGTGGCGCCCAGCGCCCCGGGGTTGAATCCGGCGCCCACCAGCTCGAGCGCCAGCCTCGAGCGGCCCGAGACCAGGTTCTCGTGGAGGAAGGGCTCGTCCTCCAGGTTGGCCACCACCAGATCCAGATCGCCGTCGCCGTCCAGATCCCCGGCGGCCGCGCCGTAGCTCATGGAGTCCAGGTCCAGGCCCCAGCTGCGGGAGGTCTCCTCGAAGGCCAGATCGCCCAGGTTGCGGAAGGCCAGGTTCCGCTCGCGGCGGGGGGGGAGGCTCTCGTAGAGATCCCATTCGGTGCCGCCCACCAGCCGGGAGATGTCGAGCGGGTGGTCGGAGTCGTTGAAGCTGCGGGTCACCCCGTTGGAGACGAACAGGTCGGCCAGGCCGTCCTCGTCGAAGTCGGCGAACTTGGCGGTCCAGGACCAGTCGGAGTAGGCCAGCCCGGCCATGAAGGCGACGTCCACGAAGCGGCCGGTCCCGGTGTTCCGGTAGAGGCAGTTGCGCATGTGCTGCGGGGGATCGGCGGTGAGCATGAAGTGCCGGCTGGCCCCCATGGCCCCCATGGTGGTCTTGGACTTGTAGTGGGAGGTGCCGGCCATGTCGAGGGAGAGCAGGTCGATCCAGCCGTCGTTGTCGATGTCGGCGATGTCGGTGCCCATGGAGAACCAGGTGGTGTGGGCCAGGGCCTGCCTGGTCACGTCGCTGAAGGTCCCGTTGCGGTTGTTGCGGTAGAGGCGGTCGGGATCCTCGAAGTCGCTGGCCACGTAGAGGTCGGGCCAGCCGTCACGGTCGTAGTCGAACCACAGCGCCGAGTTGCCCTGCCAGCGGCCGGGCTCGATTCCGGCCTCCACGGTGACGTCGGAGTAGCGGGGGGCGCCGGGGCGGCCGTCGTTGCGCAGCAGCATGTCGGCCGCCCCGCAGTTGTTGACCTCGTAGCGTCCGCCGCCCCTGGCGTCCACCCGGTAGTAGCGCTCGTATTCCGGGAGGATCACGGGCCTGCCGTCCTTGATCAGCGAGGGGGCCTCCTCCGGGCGGCCCCCCTCCCGGTAGAAGCGGTGCCCGAGCAGGTGGACGTCGAGGTCCCCGTCCCGGTCGTAGTCGGCGAACCCGGCCATCAGCCAGGCGCCGGAGAGGTCCAGGCCGAAGTCCCGGGCCCGCTCGGCGAAGCGTCCGCCGCCCAGGTTGACGAAGAGCTGGTTGGGGCTCTCGTAGTTGCAGACGTAGATGTCGGGATCTCCATCGGCGTCGATGTCCACCACCGCCACCCCGGCCGACCAGCTCCCGCCTCCGTCCACCCCGGCCGCCTCGGTCCCCTCCTCGAACCTCCAGGGACCGGCCTGGAGATAGAGCCGGTTGGGGCCGGGGCCGCTGGCGAAGAACAGGTCGAGGCGCCCGTCGCCGTCGAAGTCGGCGATGCCCACCCCTCCGCAGGCGTAGGCGCTGGTGTAGAGCCGCTTGAGCCGGTGGGAGGTGTCGATCGGGAGGACATGGTCCACCCCGGTCTCCTCGGGGGCGTGCAGCCGGAAGGCGGCCCCGCCAAGCCGGGGACGATCGGCCAGATCGCGCACCTTCTCCAGCTGGCCGCCGGCCCGGCACTGGCCCGGCAGGAGGGAAAGGGCCGCCGCGGCCAGAGCCGCAGGGAGGATCCTCCGGCGGATATCCATCGATCGCATGGGAAGGGACGGGACGCCGGTCCTTCCCTCCCCCCTGGCGGAGCGGACGAGGGGAGCTACGGGACGACGCGGTAGAAGCGCGCCGCGTTCTCGCCGAACGGACTCGAGTCGGTGTAGGAGCCCGAGGCGTTGCCTTCCTGCAGCCGGGTCCAGGCGGCCAGGTCGGAGGACACCTCCACGTTCCACGTGCTTCCCCCGGCGGGCCAGGAGAGCACGATGTCCTCGCCCTCCATGGCGATGGACAGCTCCACGGCCGCGGGGGGCGTGAAGAATTCCTTCTCCTGCTCGTAGGCGGTGGCGATCTCCTCGTCCGAGAGGGTGGCGTCGTGCACCCGGATGCGGGCGATGGTCAACGAGGCGAAGCGCCCGTTGTCGGCGGAGCCGTCGGCCAGGTTCTGGGCTCCTATCCGGAAGGGCAGTTCCTCGTCGTTGTTGTCATACTCGTGCGTGGCCAGGGCGTTGATCTCCTCCGAATTGGCCAGCGCTCCGTCGGTGTACACCCGGGTGGTGGGATTCTCGGAGTCGTAGGTGTAGACGATGTAGGTCCACTGGTTCTCCACCTGGGTGCCGCCCCAGCCGATGTCGGGGGATCCCCAGTGGCCCACCGCGCCGAAACCGGCATGGTTTCCATGGTTGAAGGCCACGTTGGTGCCTTCGGGGCCTCCCCTCCTGCCCCAGGCGAACACCGTCTCCTCGCCGACGAAGGACGGGTTGTGGACCCAGGCCTCCACGGAGCGTGCGACATCCGCGGCGACTTTCCAGGCCGTCGGGCCCACGTACCAGTCGTTGTCCCCGTCGAAGTCCACTCCCTTGACCCCGTCCACGGTGATCACCGAGGGGACATGGTCCGGGTTGGCCTCGAAGTCCCCTTCCTGCTCGCCGGTGTTCTCCCAGATCTCGAGCGGCCCCTCGGGGAGATCGGTGGCGTCCAGCCTGACCAGCACCGCGGCGTCCAGGGGGAGAGAGGCCAGGAACAGGGGGGCTCCGAGGAGCCAGCGTAACGTCTTCATGGCAGGTACTACAGAAGGGGTACTCGGCGCAAGGCTAGGGCCCCGCCTCCGCAGATCAAGCCGAAAAGCCGCGTTCCGGGCAATCCCGCCGCCGCCAAGACGCATGCGGTTCTCCGCCCGGCCCGGGCCCGGGAGATCCGCCCTTCAAGCCATCCTGCCGGGAGGCCGGACGGAAGCCGCTCGTCTCCAGCAATGCCTGGAGCCGCCGGCCCTTCCCCCTGCCGGAGCGGAATGCCGGGAGCTACGGGACGACGCGGTAGAAGCGCGTCGCGTTCTCGCCGAAAGGACTGGCGTCGGTGTAGGAGCCCGAGGCGTTGCCTTCCTGCAGCCGGGTCCAGGCGGCCAGGTCGGAGGACACCTCGACGTTCCACGAGACTCCCCCGGCGGGCCAGGAGAGAACGATGTCCTCGCCCTCCCTGGAGACGGCCAGCGCCACTCCCAGGCGGGATTCGTAGGAGGCCTTCTCCCGGTCGTAGAGGCCGGCGATGTAGCCGGCCGTGAGGGGGGTGTCGTAGACCCGCACCCGTCCGATGGTCATGGTGGCGGCCAGGGCCGGGGTCCGCCCGCCGCCGCCCTCGTTCTGGTTGGCCAGAACGAAGGGAAGCGGATTGCCGCTGGGATCCGAGGCATGGGCGGAGACTTCCACGTCGTGGGCCTCGCACTTGGTCAGCTGCCCGTCGGTGTAGACGCAGGTCTCGTTCGCCTGCCAGTCGTAGGTGTAGGCCACATGGGTCCAGGCCCCGGCCACTTCCTCCCCCGGCTCCCCCGCGTCGCCGGCGGTCAGATCGGGGTGCCAGCCCACATCGGCGTCGTTGCCCCAGTGGCCCACCGCGCCGAAGGCGTCGTGGGTGCCGTGCATGAAGGACACGTTGGTGCCCTCCGGCCCGCCCCGGCGGCCCCAGGCGAAGATGGTCTCCTCGCTGGCGATCTCGGGGTTCCATATCCAGGCGTCGATGGAGCGCGAGCTGTCCTCGGCGACGAACAGGGGGGCCGGGGGCCCGACATACCAGCTCCCGCCGGCGAACACCACTCCGGGCACGCCGCCGGCGGCTCCCAGCTCGGCGGCCGCCGCCTCGGAGTAGAACACCCCTCCCATCGCTCCGTCGTTCTCCCAGATCTCGACCGGGCCCGCCTCCAGCGTTCCGGCGTCGAGATCGACGATGGCGACCACCTGATCGAAGCCGGGCGTGCTCGATTCCGAGCCGGGATCGGATCCCCGGAAGACCTCCTGCCCGTCCAGGTAGCCGTCCCCGTCCGAGTCGGGATCGCCGAAGCCGGTGCCGTGGCCGGCTTCGGCCCCGTCGAGCAGGCCGTCCTGGTCGGTGTCGGCCACGAGGGGATCGCTGCCCTGGTCGAGCTCCTGCTTGTCGCCGAGCCCGTCGTAGTCCCCGTCGGCCAGCTCCATGTCCAGTCCCGCCCGGTACTCCTCGAGGTTGGTCAGCCCGTCGCCGTCCTGGTCGGCCCCGGCGTCGGAGGGATCGTCCGGATCGAGGAATCCGTACTGGGACTCGACGTTGTTGGGGATCCCGTCGTTGTCCGAGTCGCCCCTGGTGAGGAGGCCGAACTCCTCGGCCTCGGCGTTGTACCGCTCCTCGATCTCCTCGTCCGAGAGGGTCACGTTGTGCACCCGGATGCGGGCGATGGTCATCGAGGCGAAGCGCCCGTTGTCGGCGGAACCGTCGGCCAGGTTCTGGGCGCCCACCCGGAAGGGCAGTTCGTCGCCGTTGTCGGCCAAGCCGTGAGTGGCCAGGAAGCCGATCTCCTCGAAATTGGCCAGCGCGCCGTCGGAGTACACCCGGGTGGTGGGATTCGCGTAGTCGTAGGCGTAGGCGATGTAGGTCCACCTGTTCTCCACCTGGGCGCCGTCCCAGCCGATGTCCGGGGATCCCCAGTGCCCCACCGCTCCGAAGGCGCCGCTGGCTCCGTGGTTGAATGACACGTTGGAGCCGTCGGGGCCTCCCCGCCTGCCCCAGGCGAACACCGCCTCCTCGTTGGCGATCGACGGGTTGTGGACCCATGCCTCCACGGTGTGGGCGACATCCGGAGTGAGCTCCCAGGCCGAGGGGCCCACGTACCAGTCGTTGTCCCCGTCGAAGTCCACTCCCTTCACCCCGTCCACGACGATCACCGAGGGGACATGCTCCGGGTTGGCCTCGAAGTCCCCCTCCAGCTCGCCGGTGTTGGCCCACACCGGGAGCGGCCCCTCGGGAAGATCGGTGGCGTCCAGCTCGACCAGCACCGCGGCGTCCAGAGGGAGGGAGGCCAGGAACAGGAGGGCTCCGAGGAGCCGGCAGCGCGTCTTCATCGCAGGTGCTACGGAAGGGGGACGCGGGAAGGCTAGGATCCGGCCTCCGCCGGTCAAGGCCATAATCCGCATTCCGGGGCCTCCTGCTTCCGCCGCGACGCCCTCAGGGCGCCCTCCGGGCCCGGAAGATCCCTCCGGGCCCGGAAGATCCATCCGGCCGGGAGAGCCTCGCTGCTGGAAGGACTACCGGGCGCTGCGGGGCAGGTTCAGGGTGGGGGCGTAGGCGGCCTCTCCACGGGCTCCGGCCCGGGGCAGCAGGGTGCGGGAATGGGAGCGGACGCCTGGGGGGCGGACGCCGCTTCCCTCCAGCTCCCCGTCGCCCAGGTCCTTGCGGGCCGCCTCCAGCAGGGCCTGGAGCCGCCGGACCACCTGTGCTTCTCCGGCGGCCCGGTTACGCTGCTCCCCGGCATCCTCCTCCAGGTGGTAGAGCTCCCCGCCGGCATGGAGCTTCCAGGGGCCGTGGCGCACCGCCCGAAGCTGCTTCTGGCGGTAGTAGTAGAAGGTCCGGGGAGCCGGATCGCTGAATGCCCCGCCCCGAAGCACCTCGGAGACGTCCCTCCCGTCGAGGATGCGGCCGGCCGGGAGCTTCCCCCGCGCCAGGGAGACGAAGGTGGGGAGTATGTCCATGGCGGTGAGCAGGGCGCCGGACTCGGAGCCCGCCGGGACGGAGCCGGGCCAGCGGACCAGGGCGGGGACCCTCATGCCCCCTTCGTACGTGCTCCCCTTGCCCCCGCGCAGGGGAGCGTTGACGCAGCCGCGGGCCCCTCCGTTGTCCGAGGCGAACAGGACCAGGGTTTTCGAGGCGAGGCCGCATTCCTCCAGGGCGCGGAGGATCTCTCCGACGCTCCAGTCCACCTCCTCGATCTGGGCGCGGGCGGCGCGCCGCTCCGGCGTCTCGTCCCCGGGAACGCCCTCCCTCTCCAGGAACCGGGGGCGGGCGAAGCGGGGATGGTGCACGAAGGCGTGGGGAAGGTAGGCGAAGAAGGGGCGCTCCCTGTTCCGCCGGATGAAGCGGACGGCCTCCTCGGTGAACCGCCGGCACAGGTCGGCCTGCTCCTGGCCGGTGTCCACCGTTGCGGCCACCATCCGGTCGCGCATCAGGGGGAGGGGAGGGAACTGCCAGCTGCGGTTCCGGGGCCACATGTCGTTGGAGTAGGGGATGCCGCGCCAGGTGTCGAATCCCTGGTCGACGGGGAGGAATCCCGGCTGGTCTCCCAGGTGCCACTTGCCGAAGCAGCCGGTCGCGTATCCCGCGTCGCGCAGCGCCTCGGCGACCGTGATCTCCTGGGGGTGCAGGCCGTGGGGGTCCCCGGGGAAGAGCACCGCGTGGCGGGAGCCCCGGGCCAGGCCCACCCGCATGGGGTAGCAGCCGGTCATGAGGGCGGCGCGGGACGGGGTGCAAACCGGCGCCGCCATGTAGAAGGAGGTCAGGCGCATGCCCTCCCGGGCCATCCGGTCCAGGGCGGGCGTCCGGTTGATGGCGGAGCCGAAGGGGCCGATGTCGCCGTAGCCCAGGTCGTCGGCGAGAATCACCACGAAGCTGGGCGTTTCGGCAGGGGCCGGGACCGCTCCCGGCAGGCAGAGGAGGATCGGCAGCAGGGATCTCATCGGGGAGGTCCCCATCCTCGCCGGAACGCTCCCCTGCCTTCCAGCCTGGATCGCCGCCCTCCGGGATCCGGCTCCGGATCGGCTCCCGGCGCGGGGAGCGCGGCCCGTGTCGCCCCCCGGGAACCGAATTGGCGTGGACGATCCGTTCCAAGCCGCTAGAACTGCCCCTCCCTTCGCGGATGGCGAGAGAACCCCAGGATCTGGAGCGGGCGGCCGGCCGGGCCCGGAGAGCGGGACGGCGGCTGCAGCTTCCCTCCTTCGAGACCGATCCCGATCGCCTCGGCGGGGCCCTGGAGGAGGCCCTTGCCGAGGCCGGCCGGCAGCTCGACGGGCTGGTCTCCCGCAAGCGGGGCTCCCTGGACTTCGACAGCTCCCTCGGAGCGCTGGACCGGGTGGGGCACGATACCGGCCAGGTGGCCGCCCGCATCCACCTGCTCCAGGAGGCCTCCCCCGATCCCGCCCTGCGCGACAGGGCCAGGGACCTGATCAAGCGCTACCAGGACTGGGCCGTCTCCCTGGAGTACCGCGAGGACGTCTACCGCGCCATCGGGGCCTACGCCGAGAGCGGACCGGCCCTGGAGGGGGAGCGGAAGCGGCTGCTGGAGCATGTCCTGCGCAGCTACCGCCGGGCCGGGCTCGGCCTCCCTCCCGGGGAGCGCGGGAAGGTGGAGGCCCTCCGCAAGCAGCTGGCCGCGGCGGGCACCGACTTCGACGCCAACATCACCCGGGCGACGGCGGTGGTGGAGTACGCCGCCGAGGAGCTCGAGGGAGTGCCGGAGGCCTTCCTGGCCCAGGAGTCCCTGCGCGACGGGGAGGGCCGCTACCGGGTCCGCGCCGAGATCGCCTGGCACTACCTGGCGGTGATGGAGAACGCCCGCCGCGAGGACTCCCGACGCCGGATGGAGGAGGCCCGCCACGGGCTGGCCGCAGGCAGCAACATCGGGATCCTCGGGCGGATGCTGCGCCTGAGGCGGGAGATCGCCGGCCGCCTGGGATACGCCTCCTGGGCCGACTACCGCACCGAAGTGCGCATGGCCGGCCGCGGCGAGGCCGCCGCGGGCTTCCTGAAGGAGCTCTCCTCGGGCCTGGAGGGGAAGTTCCGCCAGGAGCTGGAGGGGTGGCGCCGGATGAAGGCCGCCGACTCCGGGGATCCCGGAGCGGCCGTCCGGTCCTGGGACTGGCGCTACTACGCCCGCCGGGAAGTCAGGGAGAGGCTCGACGTGGACAAGGAGGCTCTGCGGGCCTGGTTCCCCTACGAAGCGGTCCGGGACGGGCTGTTCTCGCTGGCCGAGCAGCTATTCTCCCTGGAGGCGGCCCCCCTGGCCGGGGCGCCCAGCTGGGCGGAGGGGGTGGAGGCCTGGCTGGTGTCCGATGCCGGCGGCCCCCCCCTGGGCGTCCTCTACCTGGACATGTTCCCCCGGGAGGGGAAGTTCCGCCACTTCGCCCAGTTCGGCCTGATCGGGGGGCGGCGCCTCTCCGGGGGCGGCTACCAGTGCCCCTGCGCGGCTCTGGTCTGCAACTTCCCCCCGCCCTCCTCCGGCCGCCCCTCGCTGCTCTCCCACGACGAGGTGCTCACCCTGTTCCACGAGTTCGGGCACGCTCTGCACTCGCTGCTGGCCAGGAGCGAGTTCTCGGAGTTCTCCGGGACCTCGGTGCCCCGCGACTTCGTCGAAGTGCCCTCGCAGCTGATGGAGCGCTGGGCCTGGGACCAGGAGACGCTGGAGGGCTTCGCGGCCCACTGGAGGGAGCCGGGCCGTCCCATGGAGCCCGGAACCATAGAACGGCTGCACCGGGCCCGCCTGGCCTCGGTGGGCACCCACTACCGCCGGCAGGCGGCCTTCGGCCTTCTCGATCTGGCCTTCCACGGCCCCGAGGCGCCCGCCGATCCGCTGGCGCTCTCCAGGGAGATCCTCTCCCGCATCTTCCTGCCGCCTCCCCCCGGCGGCGCCTTCGTGGCCGGATTCGGGCATCTCAACGGCTACGACGCCGGCTACTACGGCTACGCCTGGTCCGACGCCATCGTGGCCGACCTCGACACCGTCTTCGGCGGGAGCTCCCGGGCGCGGCGCGATCCCGCGCTGGGGCGCCGCCTGCGGGAGGAGATCCTGGAAGTGGGCGACTCCCGCGATCCAGTCCAGTCCGTCGAGCGCTTCCTGGGCCGGCCCCGCTCCCTGGCTCCGTTCCTGGAGTCCCTCGGGATCGGCTCTCCCTCCTCTTCCTGACGCGCCGGCCCGGCGGGGCGATGGCGATGCCCGAAGCATCGGGGCTGTCCCTGGATGTCCTTCCACGGCAGCCCGGCTCTTCTGCCCGCCCCGCGCCTCGGCCGCCTGCGCCGGGAGAGCCTTCCCTGTCCGCTTCCCCGCCCGGGGAGGCGTTCCCTCCGGGAGCCGTCCGGACCGCTTCGGCCGTGGCGGCCGGATCCCGGTCGGCTGGGGCCCTCTGGAGCGGGCCCGGCCGGCCCATGTCCGGTCAGGCAGGGGACTCCCCCTCCCGATCCTTCCATCGTGGGGCCCAGTCCGGGGGCAGTCCCAGGTGGTCGAGCACCCGGGCCACCACCGTGTCCGCCAGCTGGGCAATGGAGGCCGGGCGGGAGTAGAAGGAGGGGCTGGCCGGGATCAGCGTGGCCCCGGCCAGGAGCAGCTGCTCCATGTTTCGGACGTGGATCAGGCTGTAGGGCGTCTCTCGGGGAACCAGGATCAGCTTCCTGCCCTCCTTGAGCATCACGTCGGCGGCCCTGAGGATCAGGTCGCTTCCCAGCCCCTGGGCGATGCGCCCGAGGGTGCCCATGCTGCAGGGGATCGCCACCATGGCGTCGAAGGGGTTGGAGCCGCTGGCGAAGGGGGCGTTCATGGAGCGGATCGAGTGCTGCACCACTCCGGGAGCCAGCGCCAGCCCCTGGTCCAGCTCCTGCTGCACCACCTGCCGGGCGTAGCGGGAGAGGATCAGGTGGACCTCGAGCCGGTCCGGGTCGAGCCGGTCCAGCAGGCGCTGGGCGTAGAGGGCTCCGCTGGCTCCGGTGATTGCGACGAGGATCCTCACGGTTTCAGGGGAAGGGGGTCTGCAGGGCGATGCGGTCGTATCCGGGCTTGAGGCGCTGCAGGAGGGGGCAGGGCGGCAGGCTCCGGCCCTCCAGGGACGCCACCGGCACCAGCCCCTCGCTGCTCCGGGTCAGGAAGGCTCCGCGGCCCTGCTGGATCCGCTGCGGAGCGGCCCGGGTCTCCTCGCAGGGGACGCCTTCCTGGCGGCAGAGGGCGATCACCGCCTGCCGGGTGATGCCCGGCAGGATGCCCAGGGAGAGGGGCGGGGTGTGGAGCCGGTCCCGCTCCTGCCAGAAGACGTTGCCGCTGCCGGCGCAGGCCACCTCCCCCTGGCAGGTCAGGAAGAGGGGCTCGTCGGCGCCCCCGTCCTCGGCCTCGGCGCGCCCCAGGATCCAGAGGGCCCGTCCGCAGAGCTTGCGGGCGCCCAGCCCCGAGGCGGGATCCAGGCGCAGGCTGGCCAGGGCCAGGGCCCGGCCCCGGGACGGCTCGGGCAGCGGATGCTGGGTGAGAGCCAGGGAGGGGCTGCGGGCCTTCCCGATCGAGTCGCCGCGGGGCCCCTTCCCCCGCGTCACTTGCAGGCGGAGCAGCGACTGGCCGGACCGGTTGCGGCGGATCAGGCTCCCGACCAGCATGGCGAGCTGCTCGGGGGTGCGTGGCGGGGGGATGCGCAGCCATTCCAGGGTGCTCCAGAGGCGCCGCAGGTGCTCCCGCCAGAAGCCGGGCCGCCCCTGCTCGACGCGCAGCGTCTCGAAGCAGCCGTCCCCGTAGAGGAAGCCCCGGTCCAGCACCGGGACGGTGGCCACCTCCAGGGGAAGGAAGCGCCCGTTGACGTAGGCGGTGTTCACGCCTGCGGGAGGGGGGCTTCCTCGGAACGCGCCGCCCGGAGGAAGCCCGAGGCCTTGTCCTCCGTCTCCCGCCATTCGGACCGGGGATCGGAATCGGCCACGATGCCGGCCCCGGTGGAGAAGGACGCCCGGCCCTCCCGGAGGAAGGCGGTGCGGATGGCCACCGAGAGGTGGGAGATCTGGTTGAAGCCCAGGTAGCCGACCGCTCCGGTGTAGGGTCCCCTCTCCACCGGCTCCAGCTCGCCGATGATCTCCATGGCCCTGGCCTTGGGCGCGCCGGTGACGCTGCCAGGCGGGAAGCATGCCTCCAGGGCCTCCAGGTGGCTGGTCCCCTCCCGGAGCATCCCCTCGACGGTGGCCACCTGGTGGTGGACCTGGGGGAAGGACTCCAGGGCGAAGGAGGAGGGCGCCTCCACCGAGCCGTACTCGCAGATCCGCCCCAGATCGCTGCGCATCAGGTCGGTGATCATCACCAGCTCGGCCCGCTCCTTGGGGCTGCGCTCCAGCTCCCGGGCCAGGAGGGCGTCCCTCCGGGGATCGGCATGCCGGGGCCGGGTCCCCTTGATCGGCCGGGTCCGGACGTGGCGTCCGGCCATCCTCAGGAAGGACTCGGGCGAGGCGCTGGCGAGCGCGGTTTCCCCGCAGTCCAGCCAGGCCGAGAAGGGGGCCGGCGAGACCTCCGCCAGCCGGGAGTACAGGTCCATGGGGTCCCCGCCGAAGGGGAGTTCGATGCGGCGCGAGAGGTTCACCTGGTAGATGTCGCCCGCCCCGATGTAGCCGAGGGCCCGCTCCACCCTGCGCAGGAAGCCTTCCTCCTGGAGGCTGCTCCGGGCCGGGCCCGTCCAGAACTCTTCCCTAGGGCCCCCCTCCGCTGGATCCTCCTCCATGCGGCGGCGCCAGGACTCCATGCGGCGGCGGGCCAGGCCCGCGCAGCGCGAGCCGTCGAAGCGCATCCCGGTCGAGACCGCCCAGCAGCGGTCCAGGCGGTGGTCGAAGGCGCAGAGGCTGTCGTAGAAGCCAAGGGAGAGGTCGGGCCAGGGGGAGTCGCTCGCGATCCGTCCCATCTCGTAGCCCCAGAAGCCTATGGCCGCGCCCAGAGGAAAGGGCAGGTCGCGCTCCTCCAGGAGCTCGTAGCGGAGCATCAGGGAGCTGGCTAGACGCCAGGGGTTGGCGTAGAGCACCGCGGTCCGGCTCCCTGCGCTCAGGCGGCACAGGTGGCCCCGGGCCTCCAGGCGGGCGAAGGGGCGGCAGGCCAGGAAGGAGAAGCGGCTCTCGTCCGAGGAGGGGAGGGCGGAATGGAGCAGGGCGACTCCCGGCTGGCGGCCCAGGCCCTGGGCCAGGGCCAGCGGGCCCGGTCCGGCGGGCATCTCCCGGATCAGGG
The DNA here is from genome assembly GCA_965221075.1 of Limisphaerales bacterium. Taxonomy (GTDB): domain Bacteria; phylum Verrucomicrobiota; class Verrucomicrobiia; order Limisphaerales; family AAA164-E04; genus UBA2970. Next base: position 81,770 of record OZ244865.1, on the reverse strand, counting down.
TGCGCATCGCCCCGCCGCTCCGTCCGTTTCTCCCGCCGCTCCGTCCATTCCCATAGCCATCCTACCGCCTCCAGGAATCGCTGTTCAAGTTCGCCCCCCCGATCCTGCTTGCGGGATCCGCCGGGAGGAGCCGCCCGGTCGCCGTTCCTTCTCGAGAACCCGGAGGGAACGTGCGCCAGGCTGGCCGGCGGCCGGACAGGAGGCGGAAGTCTTCTGGAACGAAGGATGAGCCAGTCCGCGTTTCCCGGAGAGCCGTGCGCCGCCGTTCGAGAGGGCGGAGACGAAGCGTCGGCAGCGGCGCGTGTGTTCGGGGCTATCGGGAGTCGAAATGGATATCGTCCGGAGTGCCGAGACTGTGTTCCCGGTCGAAGACAGCACCGGGCGTGCCGCAACGGCGAGGCTCGAACGGGCTCCACGGCGTCCAAGAAAATCAGGCTCTGCCGAAAAACTTGCGGGTCAAGCGGCATGGGGGCTGGACTTGGCGAAGTCGAGCGTTCCAGCGATGAGGAAGAAGACGGTGCGGATGGTCTCGAAGCAGCGGCAGCCTCTGGCGCGTCGCTTGGCGGACTGGAACAGTCCGTTGATCACCTCGATGAAGCCGTTGGTGCGGAGGGTTCCGGCCCAGGCTGCGATTCCGTGGATGCGCTTCCGGATCATCCTGGCGACGGCCTTCATGGGCTCGGCCTTGGAGCGGTTCACGCTGGAGTGCCATTGGTGGAGCATGCCCCCGGCTTCGGGGATCTGCTTGCGGTCGAGGATCTCCCGCAGCTGCTCCCGGTACATCCGGGCCCGCGCGGTGCGCTCGCCGGCGAGGTTGGCCAGGAGCGAGTCGAGGCCGGCCGGCTGAACGGGACCGAGACGGCCAGGATCCTTGAGCAGCGTCCATCTCAGGCCCTTGAGCTCCGGGGCGAGCCGCTGTTCGATGCGCCGGGTCGTGTCGAGCGCCTTGGAGGCTTGGGCAACTGCGTGGAACTTGCCGAAGGTGATCCCTGCGTTGGGCAGATGCTCGGCGACGCCGCGGATGAAGGCGTGCGACATGTCGATGGAGACCGATCCGACCGCCTTGGGGTCGCCGCCGTGCGCAGCCAGCGCGTCGTCGAACTCTCCGACGGTCCTGGCGCTGCGCCCCTTGCCGACGAAGACGACGCGGCGTGCGTCGGCGTCTGCAGCGACGGCGGCGTAGCCGTGCCCGCGCGCCCGGAGGTTTCGTCGATGGCAACGGCTCTGGTTTCGGAGAGTTTGGTCTGTGCGACGGCCATGTAGACTCAGCATGCGCAGATCGGCTGGGCCCTTTGCGGCGACAGCCTCGCTGCCGCCGCAAAGGACATCTGCTGGCACAGGGCGGCAACAAGCGCCTCGAAGAGGAGCGTGAAGCCGGAGCGACGGCCCGCCCAGGCCGGCTCCACCAGCGCCGCTCGCCCGTCCGGCAGGCGCACGCGCGGAACGCGGGCCACGAGTTCGCACTCGTGCTGGAAGAAGCTCGGGTGGCGGAAGTTCCTGGTCAGCGTGCCATGCACCGGATGGACGCACCCGGCATCGCCATGCGCAAAGCGCGCACCCCGGCGGCAACCGACACGCACGATCAGCTTGCGCCCGGCCTCGGTGTGTTCGCCGGCGCTGGGGCGTCAAGATCCCGCTATGCCGGTCGAACGCCCGCCATCGGCGCTCCGGCCGATTGTCCGGAACCTCGACGGCATCCGAACGCGGGACGTTCCGATTAATGGAGCAATCCTGCGCATGGCTGTGCTGTCCAGGGGACAGATGCCCCCTCAGCGTTCCGCTGAAGCCGAGGCCACTGGCCCTCTTGCTGCAGGGGACGCTGCCCCCGGCATCCCCGGGACCACATGGGGTAGAATAATGGAGCCAAACCATATGGCGCAGCCTGTCTGTGCCTCTGGAGCCGAGTTGCCATGGCTAGTGCCAGCCACGGCTGTCTGGACAGCATCAACCCGCACGATTTTCAGTAGAGGCCCAACTTCTCCCGCCTCAGGCCTTCCTTGAGTCGGGACGCCATCGGTGGCAGGATGCTTACAGCCATGGAGAGCCGCGAGCAGTACGACCGGGAGCTGCTGGAAGAGTACAGCCGCCCTCTCGACAGGCAGCCCGCTCCCGTCTTCGTCGGCCGCCAGGACATCCTCGAGCTGATCCAGGCCAACTGCCGCGGAGCGATGCGGGCCTTAGGAAGGAACCAGCGCGCCGCCGGGCACACCATCGTCCTCCAGGGTGCACCCGGGGCCGGGAAGACTGCTATCCTCTCGCACCTTGAAGAGGAATGGGACGGCAAACCCGATCGGCCTCATGTCCTGGAGATACGCCAAGCCTACCTCGAAGATCCGGCGACGATGGCGCTGGCGATCGTAAGGAAGCTCGACCCCTCCAAGGCCTCTCCGGAGAACATCGCCTTCTCTCTTCTGAAGGAACTCCTTCCCCCGCAGGACTGGAAGCATCCCCTCTGCATCCTCGTCGACGAGATCCAGAACGTTAGGGAGAGCCATGGAGAAGTCCTGACTCCCCTCCACCTAGGAACTCACCGCCTCCCCATCGTCCCTATCTACGCCGGGCTGGCCAATTCCACCGACTCCCTCGCCCAGGCCGGCGTCAGCCGCCTGCAAACCGACAACGTCCGCACACTGGGACCCCTCGCCTCCGAGGAGGTGCGTGACTGCGTCAAGCGGATGATCGCCAACTGCCGCATCGACCCTGGAGCGGGAGTGCTGGTGCAGCAACTGGCCGACGAGATCGCAAGGAGCTCCGAAGGCTGGCCACAGCATGTCCGGACCGAGGCCGCCGCAGCCTTCCGGGCCATCGGACAGAAGAAAGGCGAAATCAAGGACATCGAGATCCTCCCCATGCGTGCTCTCGCACGCAAATACCGGCAAAGGAGCTATGAAGCCCGCCAGAGCAAAGAAATGAAGGAGGCCAAAGACCTGGTGGCGGCGGTCATGGAGGAGGTGCCGTCCAACGGAGGTCTATCCCGCAGCAGGGTGCTGAACGCCATCAAAGGGAAGATTGCAAACGGCCAAGGCACAGAATGGGAACTTCCGGAAGGAATGTCCGCCGGCCAGTTCCTTGGGCATCTGATCCATAGGGGAGCCTTGCAGCCCGGCTCCGGAGACGCGCTGGTCTGCCCCATCCCCAGCTTGCGCACATGGTTGATCGACCGGCCACGTGCGCAAGGGGAGATGGCGGATTCCGGCCCTACGGACGAGGATCGCCTGGCGGCGGCCAGGTGGGAGGCGTCCAAGGTTGTCGAGGCGATGGCCGCGGAGCGGCCCCAAACCAAGGATTCTCTCCTCGACCGGGTCGAGCAGGGGAGGGAGCGGTAGGGCTCCCGGGAGCCCTGCCCCGCCGCCGGGGCCCAGACGCCCGAACCGAGGCGGAAGGGGAGCTTGGTTCGGTCAAAAAAACGACCGTTTCCCCGTAGCGTATCTTGCGGCTATAAGGGCGGTATTATTCTTTCTGCATGTCAAAAAAAGTCCAGAACGGCCTTTTTGACACCCAGACCAGGAACAGTCGTCTATCCGAGGTTCTCCAGCACCTCCCAGGACACCGCCAGCCAGCGCTTGGCCCTGCTTGACTTCGCCCGCCGGGAGATGATCGACCAGTTCATCGAAGTCTCCGCATCCGCCTCCCGGCGCGAGGCGGCTCGCAAGATCCCCGACCTGCTCGATACTCCATCGGCCAGATCATCGCCCTGCTCGATCGCCTGGCGAGTTCCGGAATCCGCTTCGTCGCCATCATGGAGAACATCCGGATCAACGGGAAGCAGGACATGCAGACCAAGGTGATGACCGCCCTTTTCGCGTTGTTCGCCGAGATCGAGCGCGACCTGATTCCGGAAAGGACCAGGGAGGGGATGGCCAAGGCCAGGGCGGCGGGGAAGCGCATCGGCCGTCCCAGAGGGAAGACAGGGAAATGCAAGCTGGACGGCCGCGAGGCGGAGATCCGCCACTACCTCGACATGGGCGTAGCGAAGGCCTCCATCGCTCGCATCTGCGGATGTGCGCCGCACACTCTGGCCCACTTCATCCGGGCTCGGATGAAGCAATTATGACGCCCCCCGATCCGCCTCTCGCTTCCGTCTGCCTGGTCAGGACCCGGCAGACCTTCGAGCTCCGCATCGCCTCCACCCACGCCGAGGCGGAGACGGGCCGCCTGCACATCACCGACTAGAGACGCCAGCCATGAACGAGATCCGCCTGTTTTCCGCTGCGCTGGCCCTGGGCTTTGCGTCGGGCTGCGCCACCACCATCTCCACCCCGGTACATGGATCCCTGCGCCGGTCAGGGCATCGCCACCGTCGGAGATATCAACACCCAGGACTGGGGCCTGGCCGCCGACGACATGATCCAGTCCCTCCTGCGCAGGGAGGATCTCGGTGCCGCCGACGGGCGCCGGATGGCGATTATCGCCGGGCGGGTGCAGAACGCCACCAGCGCCAGGATCGACACCGATCTGCTCACCAAGAAGATTCGCGTGGCCCTGCTGGAGAGCGGCAGGTTCGTGACCACCATCGCCGTGGGCCTGGACGGTCCCGAGGATCCGTCCTCGCTGGCCCTGGCGGACCTGAGGAACTCCCTGGAGTTCGACCAGTCCACCGTCGCCCAGGCGGGCCAGAAGGTCGCTCCGGACTACAGCCTGAGCGGCAAGATCATCGAGACGAGCGTGAGGGACGGACGGATCCGGCAGTCCACCTGCTGTTATTTGCAGCGATTATCCTGACGGTTTTTCCCAGATTGCTCCGGGCTGACATCCAATCGAGGAGGGGCCATTGGCCTTGCAGGAGGCGATTGGCGCTTGCTGCCTGAGGAGAAGACTTCCTGGAAGGGAGAAGCTGCCTGATCCCGCTGGTTTGAGCGGCAGCCGATGGAGCAGCTCTACTTTCCGGGTACGTCTCCAGTCATAGGCCCGACACAGGCCTCGGGCGTCGGACGGCCGGATTGTCCCTGCATGAGGCAGAAGACGTAGCAGTTTTCGCACTGGTCGCCATCGAAGACGCAGAGGATCGGCTTCAGGTTCCAGCTTCAAACCTTTCGGGGATGCGGAAGGAGGTTCCCGAGGTGGAGACGAAGATGGTGTCGCTTGCTGGGGGACAGCCGAAAAAAGATCTCTCGATTCACCGGAATATCTACGCAAATAACACCCGATAGCGAGACCGAAGCCGAAGCTGTTTTGCTGGGAGGACTGACAGTAGCGGCAGTGGAGAGCGCCGACCGCGAGGATGGCGGCCTGTGGGTGATCGGAGGCGGCAAGTCAGGCAGCGACCCGACGACACTCCAGCTCTCATGGCGGCGCATCCGTGCGTGCTGGACTTGAAATGCTCGGAGGGGGCGGGCGTGCCGGACAGGCTGCCGCCTCCTGGACTCTGCATGTTCGAGGCGTTTCAAAGACATCTTCCCATGCCGGACAGCCTGTCTGGCCACGGAGGCATCCGGGTATCGGGCGGAAGTCCAGCCGGGAGCGGGGGAGCCATGTCGCACCGGGTGAATATCGATGAGGAGTGGACTGCAGCTTTTGTCGACCGCTCCTGTCTGCGATAGAAGCGCCTGCGCAGCATGGCAACTGGCCAGGAGGGGAGGCCGTCTCATGGTTCAGAGCTGGAAGCGGCTTCCAGAACGGGTCCTCTGAGCCGGGGCTTCAGGCTCCTCCTTGCTGCTGCTGCGTCTTACCAGGCAGCCTTCCATCACCATCTCCAGGCCGGAATCGTCCAGGAAGGAGCACCAGCTTCTTGCTTCTCCAACCCGATCCACCCGCAGATGCCCCAGCAACTCGCCCGCCACGCGGAGAGTGCCGCCACCGGACGAATCCCTGGTGGACTCCTTCTTGGCATGGATCGACAGCAGGTCTCCCTTTTCCAGCAGGTCGCCACCCTGGTCGATCAGGATTTCGCCATCCCCCCTGCTGGCCAGAACGCGAATGGGAGACGTCTCGCCGACGACATCCAGAGCGCACTCCCTGGCCGCTCGCTCGATCGCCAGGTCGGCTAGACGGTCCCCGCCGGCGGAAAGGGGAAGGTCCTGCCGGTATTCGATGGTGTCGGCCCAGCGGATCTCGCCGGTGGGCACATCCAGGAGCCGGTAGGAGATCTTGGCGTCCAGTCTCGCCCCCTCCGATGTCTCTCCGGTCAAGGCCGAAACGTTCCTGAAGCTGTCGAGGGAGAAGCCCACGACCGTCCCCGTCAGCAGGGAATCGGCCCCCAGCCTCCGTCCCAGACGGCCCAGTTCCTCGAAGGAGGCCTCGTTTGCGCCATGCCAGTCGGAGATTCTATCCAGCTCGGCCTCCAGTTCCTCCATGTCCTGCCTCTCCAGCACCCGGAACCTGCGCGAGCGCACCAGGATCTCGACCAGAGCCTGATGCAGCTGTTCGCCCAGCCGCCCCTGGGGCCGCCTGCTGGCCGTGCCCGCATAGGCGTCCTCCTGGACCCGGAAAGGCAGGATGCCGAGGATGTGGGCATCGGTCAGGAAGAGATTCCTGATGTAGCTCTCTTCGATCCTCGCCTCGATGCGGCAGGTCCATTCCGCGCCCTCCGGGTCCGCTTCGCTTTCCAGGACATCGAAGGAACGCAAGGCCCCCAGAGGCCCTCTCCGGATATCCCGCTCGAAGAGGGAGCGGGCCTCCTGCTCCGAAAGATCTCTCTCCCTCTCCCGATCGGGGATCGTCCTCCTGAAGGTCTCCATGGCTTCCAGGAGGGCCCGGATCTTGGCCTCTTCGATCGCCGCCTCCCTGGTCGGGCCCTCTCCCTGGGAGACGAACGTGTAGAGGAGGGTCTCCTTTCGGTGGACCTTCTCTTGGCAAGCCGTCGTTGCGAAGAGCGCCAGGAGGATGCAGACCCATCGCGTCATGGCTCGTGTCGAGGACTTCTTCCTTCCCTGCTGCGCCAGTCCATCGAGCGGAAAACGACGATCCAAGACGATGCCGCCTTGGGGCTTTGGAATGCGCATGTGGATCGGCATCTAGGCTTTCGGGGATCGCATCGAAGAATCTTCAGCGAGACCAGCTGGAAAGGATTCGGCCCAAGCCCTCGATCTCCGGGAACGGGAATGTGCGAGGCCAGTATCCGCTGGGGCAGGGTTGTTCGGCTGCTGGAGCCGGCCGCTTGCAACGGCAAAGGGCAACCGGCCTTTCGCATCCCGGGCGATCATGCTGCCGGGATCGGCGAGCAGCGCAGCCCTCGCAGGGGAGGCGCCGGGCTCCTCCATCAGGACCATTCCGGCCAACCGATTCTTGCATGCCGGACAGGGCGGCGCCACCGGGATGCGGAAGGCCACGCAATCGGGAAAACCGGCAGGAGGCGGATCGCTCTCTCTCCGGATATCGGCTCCAGGCCAGTCTCCACGGAGAGAGCGACGGCGCGCAGGAAAGGCTCGCCCGTCATTTCCTCGAGCCCTGCGGCCATCGGCTCCAGGCTGTCGGTTCCCGTCTTCAAGTCAAGAGGAAGATCGGCTGAAGCATTACGCGCAGGGACAGGCGAAGTCGTCGAAATCCCGGGAGCCCTGCGCCCTTCCACTGCGGAGGGATCTCTTCCGTCGCCTGCCAATGGCATCGGAAGCGAGTCGGGCGGACCGGCGGCTTGTCATGACCGGATCTCGTGCCGACGAGCCGGCGGATCAGGGCCGGTCCCGCTCCAGAAAAGAAGGCCTGCCTGTTCTCCGTCGCCCTGCCCGAAAACTGGCAGGCTCACGGCCTGCTCCAGGCCGCTCCTTTCTCCCGGCGGCGCATTCCGATGCTCCTTGCCTTGGCCGGAGGAATGGCCGACGCTGGCCGTCCGACAGGAGATGTTCCGAGCCGAGGCGAAGATTCTCGAGCCCCGGGGGCTCGGGCCGTGGCGCCGCGAGCAGCGCCGGAAGGGGCTCCGGGTGGTGGCGACCAACGGCTGCTTCGACCTGCTCCATTCGGGGCATGTGCGCTATTTGGAGGCGGCGCGCAACCTGGGGGATCTCCTTCTGGTGGGGCTCAACGGGGACCAGTCGGTGCGCACGCTCAAGGGCCCTGGCCGCCCTGTCCGCCAGGAGCGGGATCGGGCCCTGGTGCTGGCGTCGCTGGGGTGCGTGGACGCGGTATGCGTCTTCGCCGAGACCAGGGCACGCCGCTTCCTGTCGGAGGCGGCTCCCGACATCTACGCCAAGGGAGGGGACTACTCTCTGGACTCCCTGGATCCCGGCGAGCGCGAGCAGGTGGAGAGCCAGGGAGGGCTCATCAGGATGCTTCCCCTGGTAGAGGGGGAGTCGACCACCTCCCTCATCCGGAAGCTCCAGTCGGGGGGCCAGTGAAGAGACGCCGGCTGCCTGCCGGTAGCCCGGTGAGGACGGCGCGCTGCTTCCGGTTCCGTCCGGCCCTGCGGTCAATGTCAGGTGCCGGGAAAGCAGGAAGCCGTGCTCATGGCAGGGTCGCCTTTCCCGCCGGGAGCCCGTGCGTTGCGATCCCTCTGCTCCAGCCTTCGGCCTCCGGTTCCCTGGGCTGCCCCCTCCTCCGGAGATCGCCCTGAAGATCCGTTCCTGGCCGATGCGTCCGGCGGTTACGGGGAGCGGCTCGAGTCAAGCGGAGCCCCGCCGCGACCGGAGCCCGCCATGAATGCCCGATCCGGGCGGCTGCCGAGACCTTCCGCCAGTTCGGCTCCCCGCCGGACGAAGCCTGGAGGGGGATCTTCCGCACCGCGGAGCCGCAGGCAGCTCCAGCGAGAACGGGCTGCGCTTGGCCAGGACCTGGCGGAAGCGGAAGCCCGCCTTCTCCTCCGTCGCCGGCATCCGGCCGATGGAGCCGGGCTCCGCATGCACGAGGAACCGGCCGCCGGATTCCAGGCCCTGCCGGTCCGGGGCCGATCGAGGAGCCGGCTTTCACGGCAGCTGCGCTGGAAGGCCCGGGACGGAGCCGCTGCCGGGCCCTCAGTACGCCTCCCTGGACCGGTTCCGCAGGCTGGTCTCCGCAGCCCCTAGTCCTCGTTGAACTTCCGGGTGATCAGGCCGGCCAGCTCCTCCAGCACGCTCTCGGCGTCGGGCCCCGAGGCCTCCACCCGGATGACCGAGCCCTGGCCTGCCGCCAGCATCATCAGCCCCATGATGCTCTTTCCGTTGACTCTCTCCCCGTTCTTCTCGACATAGACATCGGACTGGAACTGGTTGGCGGCCTTGACGAACATGGCGGCGGGGCGGGCGTGGATTCCGAGCTTGTTGGTGACCTTGAATTCCCTCGAGGCGGTCGAGGAATCGGAGCCTCCTGTCATATCTGCGGATAGGAGTCTAGGAAGGACGGGGAAGGATTGACTAGGCAAAACGCTCACCGGTCCTCGGCCGGGGAGGGGGAGCCCGCCATCCGCGAGATGAGCCGCTCGTTGAGCTCCTTGGCCGAGTTGTAGCCGGCCGACTTGAGCTTGGTCTGGAAGGCGGCCACCTCCACCAGCCGGGCCAGGTCCCTTCCGGAGCGGACCGGGATGGTGATGTGGGGTATCTTCACTCCCAGAATCTCCACGTACTCCGACTCCATCCCCAGCCGGTCCAGATCCTGGTCGTTCTCCCAGTGCTTGAGGGTGACAACCAGGTCCACCTGCTTCTCCCGGCGCAGGCTCTTCACCCCGAACATGGCCCCCACGTTGATGATGCCGATGCCCCGCACCTCCATGTGGCCCCGGAAGATGTCCTTGCTGGTGCCCATGACGTAGTGGTTGTCGAGCAGCCAGACGCAGGTGGCGTCGTCGGAGACCAGGCTGTAGCCCCGCTCGATCAGCGCCAGCACGCACTCGCTCTTCCCGATGCCGCTCTCTCCCCGGAGGATCACCCCCACGCCCAGGATGTCCACCATGCTGCCCATCTCCAGCCCCCTGGGGGCGAAGACCATGTCCAGGGCGAGGGTGGCCCGGTTGATGAAGCGCATGGTGATCAGCGGGGTCTTGAACACCGGCACGCCGGCCTTCCCGGCCGCGGCCAGGAAGTCGCCGTCGGGCTTGAGGCTGCGGGCGAAGACCACGCAGGGGAAGTTGTGGGAGAAGAGGAGCCGGTAGCGGTCCCGCCGGTCCTGGCCCGGGAGGGCCTTGAGGTAGGCGGTCTCGGCGCTGCCCAGGGCCTGGATCCGCTTCCAGGCGAAGTGCCGGGTGAAGCCGGCGATGGCCAGGCCGGGGCGGTTGACGGTGGGTTCCAGGATGGTCCGGTCCAGGCCCGGCTCCCCGGCGATCAGCTTCAGCCCGAGCTCCTCGGCGTGCTCCTGGTAGAACCTCTCGACCGTGATGCTGGGCTTCTTCATGGGGGAGGGGGGCCTAGAGGCGGAATTCCGGGCCGAGGTAGATCTCCCGGGCGCGGGGATCGCCGGCCAGGAAGCGGCCGCTGCCCTGGCAGACCACCCGTCCCCGGTGGATCAGGTAGGCCCGGTCCACCAGGCTCAGGGTCTCCCGGACGTTGTGGTCGGTGATCAGGATCCCCAGGCCGCGCTCCCTGAGGCGGCGCAGGATCCCCTGCACCTCGAGGATGGCCAGGGGGTCGACTCCTCCGAACGGCTCGTCGAGCATCAGCAGGCGGGGGGAGGTGACCAGCGCCCTGGTGATCTCCAGGCGCCGCTTCTCGCCCCCGCTCAGGGTGTAGGCCCGGTGGCCGGCCAGGGAGGACAGGTCGAGCTCCTCCAGGAGCGACTCCAGGCGGCTGCGCCGCTGGCGGGCGTCCAGCCCGGTCAGCTCCAGGATCGCCATCACGTTCTGGGCCACGGTGAGCTTGCGGAACACCGAGGGTTCCTGGGTCAGGTAGCCGATCCCCAGGCGGGCCCTCCTGTGCATCGGCAGCCGGGTGACGTCGCGTCCCTGGAAGACCACCTCCCCCCGCTCGGGGCGCAGCAGCCCCACCACCAGGTTGAAGGAGGTGGTCTTTCCGGCTCCGTTGGGGCCCAGCAGCCCCACGATCTCCCCCGCGTCCACCCGCAGGTCCACCTGGTCCACCACCCTCCTGCCCCGGAAGCCGCGGACCAGTCCCCGGGCCGAGAGCAGGGGGGGGGAGCCTTCCTTCCCGCTCATGGGTCCGAGGGAAGGAAGCGGCTCAGGTAGGGGCCCCTGGCCTCGAAGGCCTGGGCGGAGGGGTTCCAGAGGAGGGCCCTCGCCGTGGTGTGCACGGCGCCGCTGCCGCGGGCGGTGGCCAGGGGAAGCCGGACCGAGGCGTCCTCCCCGGACGCCGAGCCTCCCGTGGCCTCCAGGCTCTCGAGCCGGCCTCCGCCCTCCGCGAAGCGTCCTTCGAGCCGGTGGCAGAGGATCAGGCCCCCTCCCTGCTCCAGGCGGACCCCTTCGAGCGCCTCGAGCCTGTCCAGGGACCGGCCTTCCTCCCCCAGGTCCAGGACGAGGGAGCCGCAGGCCAGCGATCCCCCCAGGTGGAAGGCGGAGACGTCCCCGTCGAAGCGCGCCCTCTCCGGCTGCAGCGACGCTTCCCGGGAGACGATTCGCAGCTCCCGATCCAGCGCCTCCCCGGGCGGAGAGGCCAGTCCCGGGAGCAGCCCCTGGGGAAGAGCCGACGGCGGCAGCAGGACCTCCGCCCCGTCCTCGATCCGGACCCGGTATCCGCCCTCGGCCATCTCGATGGAGATCGCTTCCCCCCTGGCCGTCCTTCCTTCCGTCTCGGCCACGGCCCGGCCCTCGAACCGGATCCGGTCCGGCTCTCCGGGCTCCAGGACCATCTCCCGGCCGCTCAGCCGCAGGAGGGAGTCCCCGCCTCCGATCTCGGCCCGGGCGTCCCCCCGGGCATGGATCCTCTCCAGCCCCTGGCCGCCGGGGTCCAGGAAGGCGTCCAGCTCCCGGCTCCGGAGGGCGATCCCCTCTCCCTCGGCCTGCACGCCGCCCCGGAACCCGGCTCTGGATCCGGCCAGCTGGTAGCTCTCGGAGCGGATCCGGATCCTTCCGCCGTGGCTCCCGGGCGCCGCCGCTTCCATCCGTGCCTGTCCGGTGACGGAGAACAGGGGAGAGGCCTCCAGGCCGGACGCCTCGATGGCTTCGCCCCGGCCCGAGGCCTCGGGGGACTCCCAGGACGGATCCCCGCTCAGCGAGAGGGACTGGCGTCCCTGGGCATCGGAGCGGTAGCTGGCCTGGCCGCAGCGCAGCAGGATGTCCGGCTGGAGCTGGATCCGCACCTCTCCCCGGGCCGTCAGGAGCTGGTCGCCGCTCTGCTCCCGGTCCAGCTGGAATTCCAGTTCCCGGCATTCCATCCGGAGGGCCTCGCCCCGTTCGGCCCGCACGTCGCGCGAGTAGATTCCCGAGCCGGAGCCGCGGTGGAAGCGGAAGGTTCCGGACCGGATTCCGATGGAGGCCTCCTCCTCTCCCGGGCCTGGCCGGCCCCATACCGTCCGGACTTCGTTGGAGATGTAGAGGGTGGAGGGCCCGGGATCCCACAGGAAGCCCTTCCCCTCGACGGTGTAGCGCCCGCCGGACTCCCGGAGGGAGAGAGGGCCGGGGGAGTAGACCGTCCGCCCTCGGGGCTCGAAGTAGCATTCGGGCGCCTCGATCCGCAGGTAGGGGCTTTCGGGCGAGTCCGGCTGGAAGAACTGCAGGGCCGCCTGGGAGATCCGGGCGGGAGCCCCCTCCCGGATCTCGGCCTCCTGTCCCGTCAGGAGGGTGGAAAGGCGCCCCTCCTCCAGGATGGGCAGCTCCCAGCCTCCCGCGACCGTTCCCGACGGGCCCTGGCCCCTGGCGTCGACCAGGAACAGGAGGCCCAGGAGGAGAGCGCCGCCCCTCATCGGTCCCCCTGGCCGCCTTCGCCGCAGATCTCCCTGGGGGGGCGCAGCTGCTTCCCGGCGACGGCCGCCCGGCCCTCCGGATCCGTCGCATGCTGGAGGCAGGATCTGAGTTCGCCGTGGCAGGCGCTCCCCTCCCGGTCCGCATGGATCAGGAAGGCGTCGCCATCGCGGTCCAGCTCGGCTCGGCGCATGGCCTGCGCCCGCCCGCTGCCGTGGTCCTGGACGATGGCGGGAGCCAGGCCCTGGGGAGAATAGCCCGCCCGCTCCGGAAGCCCGGCTGCGGCGCACGGATTCACGGCGAGGGGGGAACCAGGCGGACCGGAACTCCGTGGCGGGCCAGGAAGGCCTTCGCCTCCCCCACGGTGCAGTCGCCATCGTGGAACAGGCTGGCCGCCAGCGCCGCGTCGGCCCTGCCCTCCTGGAGCACCTGGACCATGTGCTCCAGGGAGCCGGCGCCGCCGCTGGCCACCACCGGGACCGGGACGCCCTCGCTGCACAGACGGGTGATCTCCAGGTCGTAGCCGTCCCGGGTTCCGTCGGCGTCGATGCTGTTGAGCACGATCTCCCCGGCCCCCAGCCGGACCGCCTCCCGGGCCCACTCGAGGGCCTCACGTCCGGCGTCCCTGCGTCCTCCGTGCGAGCGGACCCGCCACCGGCCCGGGCCGTCGCGGCGGGCGTCGATGCTCACCACGATGCACTGGCTGCCGAACTTCTCGGCCCCCTTGCGGATCAGGCCGGGATCGGCCAGGGCCGAGGAATTGATGCTGATCTTGTCGGCGCCGGCCCTGAGCATGGCCTGCATGTCGTCCACCGAACGGATGCCCCCGCCAACGGTCAAGGGCATGAAGCACTGGTCGGCGGTCCGCTCGATCACCTCGACCATGCTGCGGCGTCCGTGGGCGGTGGCGGTGATGTCGAAGAAGACCATCTCGTCGGCGCCCTGCCGGTTGTAGCGGATGGCCAGCTCCACCGGATCGCCCACGTCGCGCAGCTCCCCGGCCTCCGCCTTTCCGAACTGCACCCCCCGGGTCACCTTCCCGTCGTGCACGTCGAGACAGGGGATGATGCGGCGGGCCAGCATGCGGGGCGGTTCAGGCGGGCCCGAAGAGCCCCTTGTCGCGGGAGAAGTGCTTCTTGTTGTAGAGGACGGTGTTGAGGGTGTTCTCCGGGCTGTCGGTGCGGAAGCGGTAGCCGAGGGCCAGCACCCCCTCGAGGATCTCCTTCTTTCCCAGCGGCTTCTCCTCGAGCACCTTCAGCACGGCTTCCTTGAGGGTCATGGTGTTGCGCGGTCCGGAGGGAGCGGGATCGGGAGCGGGATCCTCCTCGGGGGCGGGGGGCGCCTCCCTGCGCCAGGCCTTGCGGGAGGGAAGAGGGGGAGGGGGGAGAGGTATTTCCTCCATCGGGGGCAGGGGCGGCCTCTCGCCGATCCGGAGCGCTTCCTCGATCCGATCCATGCGACTGACGATCTGTTCCCGTTCCTGGATCAGGATCCTGCGGCTTTCCAGGAAGCGGTCGAGCAGCTCACTCATAGGAGGGGGCATTTGAGCAACCGCCGGGGGCGAAAGCAAAGGAATTACCCGGGAGGGGAGGGGCGATGGAAGCGAGAGCGAGCGCGGTGGATCGCCCGCCAGGAAGGGCTGGCGAATCCATCCATGATCAGCCAGCGCCGATGCTGCGCGGGGAGCCTGCTGCTTGCAGGCGGAGCCTGTATACGGCACCAGTCCCAAGGGCCGCGGTGGCGCAGCGCAATGGCCCAGGAGCCGCTGGAAGCGGGACTCTTCCGCACTGCATTCGCAGGCTCTGCAGCCTCGCTGTCGGGCCGATCCCGGGATCCAGCATGGCCATGCGCCGGCCGGGAACGGCGTGTCGCGCCCGTGCCGGCGACAGGCGTCCTGGAAGCCTCAGCTGCTTGATTTGGAGCCTCTGCTCCCCAACGCTTCCCGAGTCGCCTGAGCGATCTCCCTGGCGCTCTGCCGCAGCAAGTCGATCTCGGATCGCGTCAGCATCCGGGGAGCGGGCGAGATGCCCAGCCTCCGATTGAGCAAGGCAGTCGAAGGCGTGATCAGGCTTGGCGCGCCATCGCTTCCCGAAGTCCTGCCCGTGCTTTTCTCCGGTTCCATCGAGCTGTCCCTCCGCGGGACCCCAGCCTGGCCGAATACGGCAATCCAGTCAATCCCGCGGCTCCGGCCGCGCCGGCCTCCTTGCAGCTCGAACCAGCGCGGGGATTCGCCAGGCTGGAGCATGAGCGGACATGCCGGCGAACCGGCCAGCCCTTCTTCGGGCAGGTCCGGTTCCATCCTGGCCGTCTCCTGCCATCGTGCCTGGCCGCGGCGATCCCGCATGGCGGGAGCCACCAGGACACGGCGGCGCATTCCTTTCCAGACTGTCGGCTCCTCGGCCGGCCAGCAGCGTCCTGAATCCGGCAAGCACGCAGGCGCCTTCCCGCGCCTGGAAAGCGCCAGGCGCAATACGGGAGAACGCTCCCGGAGAATCGCCGGCGACCGCACAGGGGGATCGTCGCTCCGCTCCTCGTCCCATGGGCCGGCAATGCGCCGTCCTCTCTCGCCGTCGTTGTCTGGGACGGCTCTCTGCGCCAGGCGGCCGATTCCCGGCCGGCTTCGTCCCGCCCACCGGTCGATCGGGCGGCGCGCGCCTGCCGCTTCATGGGCGGCATCCGCCCGATGCGGATTCCGGGCGGGCCTTCCTTCGGGCGCATTGAAGGGAGATGGCGCCTCCCGCCAGGTTGGAGAGCTGGACAGGCCCCTCCAGGCGGGACTCCAGCAGCCTCCCGACGCCCTCCTGCCCGGGATAGCGCTCCAGGCTGGAAAGGATGTACCTCCAGGCGGCGGCCTCGCCTCCGAAGAGGCGTCCCAGCAGGGGGGGCACGCTCCGGAGCCACTGGTACCAGAGGAAGCGCCAGAGGGCGCTGGGGGGCTTCCCGAACTCCAGGATAAGCAAGCGGCCCTCCGGCTTGAGCACCCGGATCATCTCTTCCAGGGCCGCCGGGATGTCGGTCAGGTTCCTCAGGCCGAAGGAGATGGTGACCGCATCGAAGCTCTCCGGGGGAAAGGGGAGCGCCAGGGCGTCGCCGACCACGAATTCCCGCACCCGCTCCGCTCCCGGCCTGCGGCGGGCCAGCTCCACCATGCGGGGCGAGAAGTCGAGTCCCGTGGCCTCGGCCCCGGCGGCGGCCAGCGCCAGGGCTACGTCGCCGGTTCCGCAGCAGACGTCCAGCACCCGGCGTCCCCCGCCTGCGAGGGCCCTCTCGACCAGGCGCCGCTTGAGGCGCCGGTGCAGGCCCAGGCTCTGGAGGTCGTTGAGCAGATCGTAGCGGGAGGCGATCCGGTCGAAGAGGCTCCTGATCCTCGCCGATCCTTCCCCCTCGCCCTCGCTACGGTCTCGATCGATCGGAGGCATCCTTTCCGGGGAACGGGCCCCGGGCAGGCTGGCATGGATCGGAGACGGAGGCTAGAACCGAAGGAGTGGCGGCCATGATCGAGGAAGAGGAGGCCAGGGCCAGGATCCTGGCCGCGCTCTCCCCCCTGCCCCGGGAGGAGAGCGTCGGGCTGGGCGCTCTCTGCGGCCGGATCTTGGCCGAGGATCTCCATGCCGGGATCGATCTGCCGCCGACCGACAACTCGGCAGTGGACGGCTACGCCCTGCGCTCCCAGGACGTCCGCCGGGCCGGCGACGGGTCCCCCTGCGTCCTGGACCTGGCTGGAAGCCTTCCGGCCGGACAGGCCCCGCAGAGGGCCCTGGCCCCCGGGACCGCGCTGCGCATCTTCACCGGATCGTTCCTGCCGTCCGGGGCCGACGCGGTGCTGATGCAGGAGGATGCCGAGCTTAGGGGCCGGTCCCTGGTGGTCCGAGAGCGGCTCCGGCCCTGGGAGCATGTCCGGCTGCGGGGCGAGGATGTGGAACGGGGCGCCCTCCTCATGTCCCGGGGGGAGCGGGCCGGGGCGAGGCACCTGGGGGTCCTGGCGGCCAGCGGCCATGCCCGGGTCCGGGTCGCGGCCCGGCCCCGGGTCTCCGTACTGGCTACCGGGCGGGAGCTCCAGCCTCCGGGGCGGCCCCTGCGGCCTGGAGCCATCTACGAGAGCAACTGCGTGGCGCTGGAGGCCCTGTGCCGCCAGGCCGGGGCGGAGCCGGCCGCTTCCGGCCCCCCGGTGGCCGACCGGATCGAGGATCTGGCGGAGGCCCTGGAGCGGGCGGCCGGCGGCAGCGACGCGGTGATCACCTGCGGAGGGGTGTCGGTGGGGGACCACGATCTGGTCCGTCCGGCGATCGAGTCCCTGGGAGGAGCGATCCGCTTCTGGCGGGTCCGCATGCAGCCGGGCAAGCCGTTCCTGTTCGCCCAGGTGGGGGACGTGCCGCTCTTCGGCCTCCCCGGCAATCCGGTCTCGGCCGTCACCGTCTTCACGATGCTGGTCCGTCCCGCCCTGCTTCGGCTCCAGGGCGCCCTCGACACCGGCAGCCGCCGCCGGCCCGGAACCCTGGTCTCCGGCCTGGCCAACCGGGGGGACCGCCCTCACTACCTGAGGGTCAGGTTCGACGGGCAGGGAGGCGTGGAGGGGGTGGGAATGCAGGCCTCCCACGCCCTTCACGGCCTCTCCGGCGCCGACGGGTGGGTGCGGGTTCCTGCCGGAGGCGAGCTGCCCGCGGGGAGTCCGGTTTCGGTGGTGCTCCTGGAGGGATAGGTCCCGGGATTGCGGAGCGGGGATCCTCCCCCGTAGAGTCCCTGGGAGCATGACTCCGGACATGGACTCTCCGCCATCTTGCCAGACCCTGGCCACCCTGGATCTGGAGGGCGTGCTGGTTCCCGAGATCTGGGTCGCGGTGGCCGAGCGGATCGGGGCCGAGGATCTCAAGCTCACCACCCGGGACATCCCCGACTACGACCAGCTGATGCGGGGACGGCTGGCCATCCTGGAGCGGGAGGATCTGGGCCTGCAGGCCGTCCAGGAGGTGATCGCCGGCCTGGGGCCGCTGGAGGGGGCCCGGGACTTCCTGGACCGGCTGAGGAGCCGGATGCAGGTGATCATCCTCTCGGACACCTTCGAGGAGTTCGCCCGCCCCCTGATGAGGCAGCTGGGCTGGCCCGCCATCTTCTGCCACCGCCTGGAGATCAGGGGGGACCGCATCGCCGGCTACAGGCTCAGGCAGAGCGATCAGAAGCGAAGGGCGGTGGCGGCCTTCCGCTCGCTCGGCTACCGCGTGCTGGCGGCGGGGGACTCCTTCAACGACCTCTCCATGCTCGAGGAGGCCCACAGGGGTTTCCTGTTCCGGCCGCCCCCGGAGATCGCCGCGGACCACCCCCAGTTCCCGGAGATCCGGGACTACCCCTCGCTGCTGGAGGCCCTGGAGCAGGCCTAGAAGGATCGGCGCGGCGGCTCGAAGATGGCCGGGATCCGGTTGACGTCGGGCAGGCGGGGAGATCCGAGGCCCTCGCCGGGGGAGGCCGACGGGGGGGCGAAGGGCGGGGCGGCGGCCCTGGGAGAATCCAGAAGCCGGCCTGGCCCGCTGCCGTGCTGGGGCAGGGAGGAGGAGGACTCCAGGCCCGGCATGGAGGCTGCGGCAGAGCCGGGATCGCCGAACTGGATGCGGTTGAGGAAGGAGCCGAAGTCGGGCGTTACAGCGAACGGCGCGGAATTGTCCCGGCCTTCGGAGGAGAGCGGATCCTCGTCGAAGCGGAACTTGAACATGTCGAGCTGGGGATTGCCGATCTCCGCTCTCCTCGCCTCGAAGTTCTCGGCCCTTGCGAAGGCTTCGAGAACCGCGTCGATCTCCAGATCCGCCCGTTCGCCGGACTGGTCCGTGCTCGGCTCCCTCGTCCGGCCGGCCTCCTTCCGGTCCTTCCCGGACAGCTCCTCCAGCTCCTGGATCGGCATGGAGCCGTAGCCGTCCATGACCAGGCCCGTATCCTGGCCGCCGTACCTCTCCGCCTCGGGCTCCCCGGACTTCCAGCCGTCCCCGATCTTGAAGAACTCGATCAGCTGCTCGATCTGGCGGGGGCTCAGCTCTGCCTCATCCTTGGACTCCCCGCTCTTCCAGGCGACCGTCACCCCCTCCACCGAGCCGCTCTGGAGGTCGATTCCGGCCGGATCGCCTCCTAGGCTACCGCCGTCCTTCCGGGGGGATCCGCCCTGATCGGGGGAGTTGCAGAAGATCGCCGGCTCTCCGCCCTTCCGGGGGGATCCGGCCCGATCGGGGGAGCCGCGGAAGATCACCGGCTCGCCTCCCTGGACGCCCGGCAGGGCCAGGACCGGCACCAATACGGCCAGGGCGGAGATCGGCAGGCGGCGCTTCATCCCAAGCAGAACAGACGGTTCAGCCTCCAGCGTGTCACGGAACGGGCTCCATGGCAAGCGGGAACGGCTCCCGCAGGCCAATCCCATGCCCATCATGCAGGCCTTCGTACCTGTGCTTGAAGCCTCCGCAGGCCGCCTCGGCCCTGGATCGGCAAGGAAGCAGTCCATGGGGGCGCCGGAGGGTGGAACGGAGCTTGGTCAGAGCAGGGGCCCGGCCCTGCGTCCTGCTTGCCGCTGGGGGCTCTGTCCCCCTGGATCCCCGGAATGGATGGAACGGACAGGACGCGGCGCGTTCAGCCCAGGCGGCCATCATGCAGGGACGGGGAGGCCTCCATCCGCTTCATCAGCGGGACGCGCCAGCCTCCCGGCGGAGCAATGGCGACGGGAAGATCCGAACCTCCGGGCTCTCGAGAGATGGCGAGACGTCGTTCCCGCTCAGCGGAGAAGGGGGGAGGCCTCGGCCGCGCTGGAAGGAAGGACTCCTGGAGGAAGGGTGTAGACGCGCACGGGCGACACTCTGGACGGTCTGGGGGCAGTGTAGCCTGGATTGTCGAGGAGATGCTCGACTAGCGCGGGCACATCGATGAGATTGGGACTCCCGGCTTCGGCGATCATCCCGTTGGCGCCGATCACGTACATGGTGGGGATTGATTCTAGCTTGAAGGCCTGGGCTGCGCCGGCGTTCCATTCCCCGGGACCGCTCCAGACATTCCGGGTGGAGGTCCAGCCGTTCCTCTCCAGATGCGCCAGGGCCTTCTCGGGAGCCGAGTCGATGCTCAGCGCC
This sequence comes from Limisphaerales bacterium, assembly GCA_965221075.1. Lineage (GTDB taxonomy): Bacteria > Verrucomicrobiota > Verrucomicrobiia > Limisphaerales > AAA164-E04 > UBA2970. The sequence goes on along the minus strand of OZ244865.1, from coordinate 61,985 downwards.
AGCACTTCGACCCTGCCCTTCCATCCAGGATTCCGATCCACGTATGCCTGCAGCTTGGCCATGGGCTCCTGGCAGGGACCGCACCAGGTCGCCCAGAACTCCAGCACCACCACCTTGCCCTTCAGTTCCGCCTTGCTGTGGAACTCGCCGCCTTCCTCCAATCCGTAGAAGGCGAACTCGGGAGCCGCAGTCCCGGGCATCAAGGTTCCATGCTCCTTCAGGTACGCCTCGGCGAGAAGAGCAGTCTTGTCCTCCTCCCCCAGCAGCGCCTCGGGGAGGCTGATCCACCTGATCTTTCTACCGAACAGGCCCCAGCCGTCGGCCGAGCGCATGGCACCGTCGGCGTACAGGACATATTCCCCCTGGTACTTCACGTCGAGCTTCTCGATCGCATCGGGATCCAGCTCCAGCCGGATCTCGATATCCGCTCCATCAAGTCTCTCGCCGCCGCTCCTGTTCCTGTCGAGCAGCGTGCCGACCTTGATCGACTTCACCTGGAAGGCGCCCTCCTCGTCGGGCAAGTCGAGCTTCGAGGCCAGTTCCAGCATGCCTTCCACGTCGTCCTCGAGAGCTGAAATGATCTGGGCACGAGCGGCAGTTATGGCGGCTTCCCCGATCCCGATCGCATGCCCGAGAGACTCGGGCGATGCCACGCTGGAGTCCAGGTAGGCCGAAGCGTCCCTTTCGACCAGAAGCCGCAGGATGTCCTTCCCCAGCCGTCCGAGAGAGGGATCGTCCTCCATGGTGATCGAATCCGGGGAATCCGAGCCGCTTCCCTCTGTCCCGACAACTGTGGCGCCGGGTTCGGCGAGCCTTGCATAATCCTCCTCCTTCCATAGGGCATTGAAGGACAGGGCAGTCCTTTCATGCTCCCCCAGCAAGGCATCGGGGAGGCCTGTCCATCCCATGCGGTTAGGGACGAGGCCCCAGCCGTCGACCGAGCGTATGGCACTTGCGACGTACAGGACATATTCCCCCTGGTACTTCCTGTCGGGCTCGCCAATCGCATCGGGAGCCAGGGCCAGCTGGATCTCGATCCCGCTCCCCCACAGGATCTCTCTGGAGATGCTGTTCAGGCTGCCGACCCGGATCGACTTCACCTGGAAGGCTCCCTCCTCGTCGGGCAAGGCGAGCTTCGCGGCCAGGTCCAGCACGCCTTCCACTCCGTGCTTGAGAGCAGAAAAGGGAGAAGAAATGGCCTGGGCACGGTGTGTTTCGGTTTCTCTGACCTTGTTCCAAAGCCTGTACATCTCGGGAGTAGCCACGCTGGAGTCCAGGTAGTCCTCGGCGTCCCTTTCCACCAGAAGCTTCAGGATATCCTCTCCCAGCTTCCCGAGATAGGGATCGTCCTCCAAGGAGATCGACTTCGAGCCGCTTGATTCCAGTCCCAGTTCGACGGCCATTCCCGCGAGCTTCGAGAACAGCGCCTGCGCATCCCCTTCCTCTTCCTGGGCCAGGGGAAGCAGGGCGAAGAGCAAGGAGAGGGAGAGGATGTGCTTCGGAGCTCTCATGGCAGATGCATGGCTGGGCGCAAGGCGGCAGTCCGGACGGGAGCGCGCCGGGCTAACCGATGGCTGGACAAGAGGCGATGTCCACGCATGTGCAGAGGTGAATGAAGCGCTGCGGGATGCATGTCAAGGCGGCAAGCAGGACATGCGGCAGAAGGGCAGGCCAAGCCCTCCCTGGTCCGTTCTGAAGCCAGATCCCGCTCTGCCTCCGCAAACAGGGGCGAAGAGGGTGGCCATAGCCCTGGTCCGGATGTCCTGCCGCCAGTCAATCCGGTTTTTCTCCCATATGGCGATCAAGCGGTTTCCTCTCTTCAGTCAAGCGGCCGGGCAGTCCTGCGATCCATCCCGCGGAGACGGCTGGGACGGAGACTTCGAGGAACTGGCCGGTCTGGGCGCTTTTCTGCCGGGCCGATTCCAGCCCGTCCAGGCGCCGATCGGCGGTGTCCTGTCCAGCTGCGGAGAACCTCGGATGGGCCCATTCCTGGTGGGGGCGCCATGAAAGCGCCATAATGGCTTATTTCGTCAATCATCATGGCATGTCGACCTGCCGTTTTCCTGGCACGATATCCCGACAGAATAACGTCCGTATTGTTGACTGGCCATGCCAGGCGCCGACGCCGCTGGGCAGCCGTCCGGAAGCCTGGAGGTGGTCAGGCGGCAGTCGGCCGGCCCTGATCCATCCCCTGGCCGTCCTGGGAGCGGGAGGAATCCCTGGCCTAGCTGAGCTCCTCGGCCGCCCATTCCGCCGCCAGGGCCGCTTCCCACTGGACGAGGGCCTGGGCGAGCTTGCGCCGGGGGTCGGCTTTCTCCGCCTCCGGACGGGTCCGGTCGATCAGCCAGGCGCGCAGGCTGGGGATGGGGAAGGCCAGCGTGTCTGCGTTGACGGGCTGCAGGGCTCCCTTCTGGATCAGATGGTCAAGGAACAGATCCGCGTCCATTCCTTTTGGAAGCTCCCATCCGGTGCCGTGGCCGGCTTTGGCGTTCCCCTTGATGGCGTCCAGCACCCTGCTGCGGCGCAGGCCGCCGTCGGCAGGCAGCTCCTTCATGACCGCCGCCACCAGGTGGTCGGCGCTCGCCATTTCGTCGCTTTGGCGGGCTTCATAGCTCTCGTTCCGGTATTCGCTTGCGCGCTCCATCATGGCTTCGACCTCGATGCGCTGGAGTTCGCCTTTGGCCAGGCCGAGAGCCCAGAAGAGAGCGGCCGCCTCGGTCCGGACATGCTGGGGCCACCCCTCGGAGCTCTCCACGATCCAGCCGGACAGGCAATCCAGCACGTAGCCGGCGCCCAGGCCGATGCGGCAGTTGACCAGCATCTGCTTCACGCAGGAGCGCACCTCCTCGCCGACCAGGGGTCCCAGGGTGCGGACGTTGCCGATTTGCAGGCGGCTGAGGCCGGCATCGGCCAGCGCAGCAGTGGAATTGGCGAGGCCGGCGTAGATGGGAACGATGGGGAGGCGGTGGTTCCCTAGGTGGAGGGACTGCAGTGTGCTCTTGTGGATCTTTTCAATGTTCTGGATCTCGTCCACCAGGATGCAGAGGGGCTGCTTCCAGTCCTGCGGGGGAAGGGCTTCCTTCAGGATGGAGAAGGAGGCGGCTTCCGGGTCGGTCGCACGGGTGGTCGAGCCTTCCGCGCCGAGGCCTCCAATGCCTATCCTGGCTCCGGAGCTCGTGACGACCTTCTGGCGGTAGTCCTTCGCCTTGGAGGGAGCGATCTTCCTGATGATCTCGAGCGCCGCAGTCTCCGGGTCTTCGAGGGTGGTCTGGTCCACTGGCAGGATATGAGGGCGGTCCTTCTTCCCGTCCCATTCCTTCTCCAGGTGCGAGAGGACAGCGGTCTTCCCGGCCCCGGGGGCGCCCTGGAGGACGATGGTGAGCCCGGCGGCGGGCTCGTTCCTTCCGATGGCCCGCATCGCAACGCGGCAGTTGTCCCGGATCAGCTCGAGGATGTCCTGGCGGCCAACGAAGGCGGGCGCGGCCTGCCTGACCAAGGGCTTGCTGTATTCTTCCAGCAGTTCCTGGTCGTACTGTTCACCGCGCTTCATGGCTGTAGGCATCCTGCCGTCTATGGCGTCATTCTGCAAGGGCGCCTGGGGTTGGCGCGAGGGGAGCGATGGCTCCGACAGCCTGACTTTCTCTGCTCGAGCCGGCAGGCCCGAAGCAGTCAATAACGCCGAAGGCGTTGGCCAGTTTGCCGACGATCCCGAGGAGCTCCACGTCTTCCAGCCTGCGGCTGGCGATATCGCAGACCGGCATGGGCCGCCCTGAGGAATCCTTTCGCAGCGGGGCGGTGCCGGTTCCAGGCCTCTGTTGTCTGGGATGCCGCCAGATCGATCCCGACGGGATCGTCAGGCGCCACGGCCACATGTTCCAGGAAGGACTGTCTCCGGCAGGGCGGGCCAGGGCAGCGTTCGGATGCAGCCCCTTTCCACGGCGAAGGCGTTCCATGTGGCCGGCCGGCTGATTCATCGCAGTGTCTCCGGCCGTGACTGGTTCCGTGATTGCGGCTTGTCGCAGGCCCCAGCTTCGGCCATCCCCATGGCAGGGTCCAGCCACAGGACGCATTCTCCCCGGCTCCTTCCGTCGAGCTTGCCGATCGCATCGGAAGCCGGTTCCAGCTGGATTTCGATCTCCGCCCCGGCCAAAACCTCGCTGCCGCTGCTGTTCTTAAACAGACAGCCGTCCCTGGCGGCCTTGCCTTGAAGGTTTCCTCCATGTCGGGCGCAGCAATCTTCGAGGCCATGCCTGGCACGCGTTCCACGCCTCTTGCCAGAGATGAACTGCGCAGGGCGTGAAAGGCAGGAGGATGGGCTTCGTCGATCCCGCTTGCATGCCCGGTATTCCCGGGAGAGGGATCGTCTTCCATGGAGATCGGCTTCGAGCCGCTTGACGACAGTTTCCGCTCAACGGCCTTTCCATCGAGCATCGGGAACAGCGCCTGGGCATCCCATGCTCTTGCTTCGCCAGGAACGGGGGCAGCAGGGACAGGAAGAGGGAGAGGGCGTGCTTCGGATTTCTCATGGAAGACCGCCATGAGAGGCCTGCATCGGCATGGAGGACCTGTCCGGCCCGCTGCCGCTCACGATCGCCGTCCCTGACGGACAGGCAGGGCAGGACTGCCACGGCTTCCCCGGGAAGCCGTGGCCGCTCCGCCCGCTGCCGCCCATTCTTCGGGGATCCGGGAGCGTTCCTCTTGCAGGCGGCCGGCCGGCTCCTCCAGGCCCCATGGCGCTTCCCCCGATCGGAAGCCGGTCTCAAGCGCGGTTCGGAAGAAACCGTCCGAATTGCCGGAGAAAAAGCCGTCGGCCAGCGTGGAGGCCGCCCGTTCCTTCGCCAGCCGGCCATGCCTGCGCAGGACCGGCCTGTTCCGGAACGATCCGGCGATTGACAATCCTCCCGGCACGAACGGACAATCGCTCCTCCCCATGAAAGCGAACCCGCTGGCGCTCTGCCTGCTCCTGGCCCTGGTCATGCTCCCCGCTCCGCTGGGCGGCGAGAAGGAGCCCCTGCCCCCGAAGGGCTTCTTCGACATCAAGTCGCGCCAGGCCGCGACGCTGCTCCGGAAGTATCCCCGGATCGTGATCCTGGATATCCGCACTGCCGGGGAGTTCAAGAAGGGGCACCTGAAGAAGGCGAGGAACCTCGACTACCATGCCAAGGACTTCTCCGAGCAGGTCGCCAAGCTGGACAAGGAACAGGCCTACCTGGTCCACTGCGCCTCGGGAGGCCGCTCGGGCCGGTCGATGAAGATCTTCAAGGAGCATGGCTTCCCGATCGTCTACCACATCGAGGACGGCTACCGGGGCTGGGTCGAGGCCGAGCTGCCGGTGGCGGTTCCCGGCAGGAAGGAATGAACCGCCCCGGGGACGGATCTCAGGCCGCCTTCCCGCCGGAAGGCCGGCTGCCGGGCCGGCATGCGGGAACCGCCTCCAGGTCGGGAGGCAGGTCGCCGGGACCGTAGGTCTCCGGGGTGAGCTGGAGTAGGCTGTAGAAGGGGCGCTGGAAGGGCAGGGGCTCCTCGGACCGGTCGACCAGGGCGGCGACGGCTGCCACCTCTCCTCCGGCATCCTCCACGATGGCGATGGATTCCTGGATGCGCCCGCCCCTCGTGACCACATCCTCGGCGATCAGGATCCGTTCCCCGCACGAGATCCGGAACCCGCGCCTCAGCGCCAGCGCACCTCCGCCGTCCTTCTCGGCGTAGATGAACCGCAGCCCAAGCTGCCGGGCGATCTCCTGCCCGATGACCAGGCCCCCCATGGCGGGAGCCAGGAGGGTGGAGGCCTCGTGGTGGCGGATCCGCTCCACCAGAGCCCTCGCCAGGCGTTCCACCACGGACATGCGCTGGAGGGCCAGGGCGCACTGGAAGTACTGGCGGCTGTGCCGTCCGCTCCGCAGGACGAAGTGGCCCTCGAGCAGGGCGTCCGATTCGCGCAGGATGCCCATGACCTCCTCCGGTTCCATGGGGCCAGTTCTAGCGGCAAGCCCCGAGGGGGGGCAATCCCCGAGCGCCGGATTCCCGAGCCGCCGGACGGATGGAATCCTCTGGGAACGGCCGCGCCCCGGGGTAGGATGCCCTCGGCGATGGATGGCAAACCGGCTCCTCGGGCCGGGCGTCCTGCCGCGGACCCGATGAACCGGTTCGACCGACAGCTGCGTCTCCACCAGCCGGGACTCTTCCGGAGCTCCCTCTCGACGCTCCAGATCAACGTGGGCAGGAAGTGCAACCAGGCCTGCCGGCACTGCCATGTCGACGCGGCGCCATGGCGCACCGAAATGATGGACTCGGAGACCGCCCTGCGGATCGGCGGATGGATCCGCAGGCACCGCCCCGGGGTGGTGGACATCACCGGCGGGGCCCCGGAGCTCAGCGACCATTTCCGCTACTTCGTGGACTTGTCCCGCGATGCGGGGCTGCGGGTGATCGACCGCAGCAACCTGACCATCCTGGAGGAGCCCGGTTTCGAGGACCTCCACCTGTTCCTTTCCTCCCGCCGGGTGGAGATCGTCGCCTCGCTGCCATGCTACTCGCCCGGGACCGTCAACCGGCAGAGGGGAAACTCGGTCTTCGAGCGAAGCATCCGCGCCCTCAGGAAGCTCAACCAGGTGGGCTACGGCTCGGGACTGATCCTCCATCTGGTACACAACCCCCTGGGAGCCAGCCTGCCGGGCCCCCAGGAGGAGCTGGAGGAGGACTACCGCCAGGCTCTGCGTGAGCACCATGGAATCGAGTTCGACCGTCTCCTGGCCCTGGCCAACCAGCCCATCGCCCGGTTCGCCGAGGACCTTCGGCGCCAGGGGAGCCTGCAGGCCTACATGGATCTGCTGCTCGACAGCTTCAACCCCGCAGCCCTGCCCGGCCTGATGTGCCGGGACACCCTGAGCGTTGACTGGAAGGGGCGCCTCTACGACTGCGACTTCAACCAGATGCTGGGCCTGAAGCTCGGCGGGCAGCCCGAGGCCGCCTATCTCTGGGAGGCCGTCCCGGAGCATCTGGAGGGGCGCCCCATCGCCACGGGCGACCACTGCCTGGCCTGCTCCGCCGGGGCCGGCAGCAGCTGCGGCGGCGCGCTGGCCTGAGCTTTCTCCGCTAAGCCCTTTACATCCCCGGAAGCGCCCCGTAGCTTCCGGCACGCAGGGAGGATGGAAGCCGCCTCCGCCGCTGGCGCGGCGAGGCGCGTCCGCAAGCATATGCCAGCCATGAACAGCCTGATCGTCCGCAATCCGCTCGTGCTTCTTGGGGTCCTCCTCGCAGCCTTCGCCGTTCCCCTAGGAGCCGTCGAGGTGGGAGACAAGGCCCCGGCCTGGGAGCTCAACGACCTGAAGGGGGAGAAGGTCATATCCGGGAAGTTCAAGGACAAGGTGGTGGTGCTCAACTTCTGGGCCACCTCGTGCCTTCCTTGCGTGGCCGAGATTCCCGACTTCATCAAGGTCCAAAAGGAGTACGAGGAGCAGGACGTGGTCTTCGTCGGCGTCTCCCTGGACTGGGGCGACGGCAATGTTGAGAAGGTGCAGAAGTTCTACCAGGACAAGAAGATGAACTACCTGGTGGTCATGGGGGACGAGGAGTACGAGATCGTCAAGAAGTACGGAGGCATCAAGGGCATCCCCACCACCTTCGTGATCGGCAAGGACGGGCTGGTGAAGTCCAAGGACTATGGAAAGCTCAGCCGCGTCAAGCTGCTGGCCCGCATCAAGCCCCTGCTGTAGGGCGGGCCTGCCTCCCGGATCCGCTCCCCAAAGCGGATCGTCCGGGCCGGGAATCCTCCCTTCGACCCCCACGGCGCTCTCGGGACGGAGCGGTCTTCCCGGCCCGGGATAGGACTCTCCCTCCAGTCATCGGCGCAGGCTCCCTTGGGCCTCCCTGGCTCGGGGCGTCCTGAATCCGCCGCTGTCCGTTCAAGGCCGAGCAGGGCGGCTGGCCTGGCAAGCGCGATTGCCGCCCTTGCTGCCGCCAGCCTCGGCTCCTGGTCCGCCTCCAGTGCCGGGAGCCAGCCTCTGGCTGTAGGACCGCTTCAGCCAGCGGCTTTCTCGCCGGGAGTCCTCCTCGCGGCTGCCGGCCCCGGCGCGGCGGCGCGCTCGGAGGCCGGCCGAAGGCTGCGGTGGCGGCCCGCCGGAGCGCCTCGTGCCGGTCTTCGCTGCGCTTTCCCCTTGTCCGCTTCCCCTCCTGCCGTTGGCCACCGAGGCATGAGAGGATCGCCTCCTTTCCAGAAACTTGAAGGAGTCGGCCGGATCCGGGAAAGGTTCCTGGCGGTTCCGGCAGGGAGGATGGTTCCGATCCGGCGGATCCGGACGGCATCCGCCCTGCTTGGGGCGGGGTTCGCTGATCTCCATAGGGCCGGTCTCCCCGGCTGGCGCCGGAGCATCGGCGGCTTGCGCCTGATCGGCATGGAATGGGAGAGATGGTCCAGTTCCCGTCCGGTCCGTCGCCGCCGCCGCTGCACGAGCGGGCGCGGCCGTTGTCCTGGAGAGGATTTGCCAGTAATGCAGGGAATTGTTGGGGACAATTGAAAATGTCTCACTTCTGTCAACTGAAAATGGCCCCAATTTCGGGTTGCGGAGAGGTTCGGAACCCTCCATTCCCGAGGCGTTGGGGCCGGGAAGGAGAGAGGAAGCGATGCACGGGAAGGAGACGAGATTGAAGGCGAAAGAGTGCCTGGAGCAGGGAATGACGAAGACGGCGATGGCGCGGCAGCTGGGAGTCGACAGACGGACGATTCACCGATGGATCGAAGGCGGCAAGCTGGGCCAGGGCCTGGAGGCGAAGGCAGAGTACGGACCGAGGCAGCCGAAGGCGCACAAGCTGGACGCCTACAAGGGGATAATCGAGGCTCGATTGGCGGAGTACCCAAAGCTGAGCGCAATGCGTCTGTACGACGAGATCCGGAAGGCAGGATACCAGGGCGGGTACGGCCGTGTTCGTGACCATGTGCGGGAGATCAGACCCCGGGAGATGGAAGAGGAAGCGGTCCGCTTCGAGACGCCGCCGGGAAGGCAGGGGCAGGTGGACTTCGCGTCGTTCGGGATGGCATGGGGACGCCGCCATGCACTGGTGGTGGTGCTCGGATTCTCGCGGCTTCTGTGGCTGCGGTTCAATCGGCGGCAGACGATGGAGACGCTCTTCGATGGCCTGGAGAGCGCCTTCGGCTACTTCGGAGGCGTTCCCCGGGAGATGCTCTTCGACCAGATGCGCTCGGTGGTGGTTTCGGACCGTCGGACCGATGGAGGCCGGCTGACGCTCAACGAGGAGTTCTGCGCTTCTCGTCGCACTGGGGATTTGCGGCACGATCGTGCCGCCCCTACCGTGCCCAGACCAAGGGCAAGGTGGAGCGGCCGATCCGCTACCTGCGCGAGAGCTTCTGCTACGGACGCCAATTCCTCAACGACGAGGACCTCAACGAGCAGGCGGCCCACTGGCTGGAAGACACTGCGAACGTGCGGGTGCACGGGACGACCGGGGAGCGCCCTGCAGACCGTTTCAAGCGAGCCGAGCGGCATGCCCTGCATCCCCTGGCTGTAGGCCCATACAGGCGTTTGGGAGCCCCTGAGGCGGCTCTGAAGGCACGAGAGAGGGTCCAGGCGGCACGGCCGCCGGCTGCCGTCGAGGTGGAACGGCGTCCCCTGCGAACCTACGCGGAGGTGGCACAGTGAAGAAGGCGATGGAGCGGCGCGATCGGGTGCGCTCGATGCTTGTCGATCTGAAGATGCCTGGCGCTCTGGAAGCGGTGGACGGGATCCTGGCCAAGGCCGACAGCGGGGCTGCGACAGCTACCGAGGCCATCGAGGAGCTGCTCGACGCGCAGATCGCTCTTCGGAACAACCGGAGGCTCTTCACCGCCATGCGGTCTTCACGGCTGCCAGCGGTCAAGACGCTGGAGCAGTTCGATTTCTCCTTCCAGCCGAGCATACGGCGCGAACAGATCGAGAGCCTGCACGAGCTCGGCTTCGTGGGACGTTCGGAGAATGTCATCTTCCTGGGGGCCTCCGGGAGTCGGAAAGACGCATCTGGCGATCAGCCTGGCCATCGCGGCGGCCGAGGCAGGCCGACGGGTCTACTACGGCACGCTCTCCAGTCTGGTCGAGTCGTTGACCGAAGCCCGAGCCGCTGGCAGGCTGGCCCATCGCTTGAGGGTCCTCGTCCATCCCGCAGTCCTGGTGGTGGACGAGATCGGCTACCTGCCCGTGAGCCGGGATGGCGCAGTGCTCTTCTTCCAGCTGATCAACGCTCGCCACGAGCGGGCTTCGACGACCCGGCCTCGAACAAGGGGTTCGAGGAATGGGGCGGCGTGCTTGGCGACGAGGTGATGGCGTCGGCGATGCTCGATCGCCTGGTGCACCACAGCCACATCGTCAACATCCGGGGAAACAGCTACCGGATGAGGGAGCATCAGGCCCTGATGGGGAGGGCGAAGGAGAGCAGCGGAGGAGGTACGGGATGAAGCCCTTCGGTCCGTACTCCGGTCGCTTCGCTCCCTCCGTACGGCCCCGAAGGGCCGCGGTGGCGCAGCGCAATGATCAAGGGGTGCCAAAGCCACCAAAAGTGGGACATTATCATCTGACATTGACAATCCTTAGTTCTGCTCCCAATTTGTCCAAACGACCCCGACCACCTCAGCTCACCCTGCATTCCGACCGCGGCGCCCCCATGACCAGCAAGTGCACCACCCAGCTTCTGGCCGACCTCGGCGTCACCCGTTCGCTGAGCCAGCCCCATGTGAGCGACGACAATCCCTTCTCCGAAGCCCAGTTCAAGACCCTGAAGTACCACGCCAGCTTTCCCCAGCACTTCCCCGACCTGAACGCTGCCAGGACGTTCTGCCGGTCCTTCTTCACCTGGTACAACGGAGAACACCGGCACTCGGGCATCGCGATGCTCACCCCGGACACCGTCCACTACGGGAAGGCGCCTGCCTGCCTGAAAGGACGCAGACGCACCTTGAAAGGCGCCTGGCGAGCCCATCCGGAGCGCTTCGTCCACGTTATCCCCAGGCCCAAGGAGCTGCCTGAGGCGGTCTGGTAATTGACGGATCAAGTGTCTCAATGTCATTGACGGGTTCCGGTTGAATAAGGTATGCGATGAAGATCACAGAAGACAAGAAACAGCCTCTGAGTAAAGTGTGGATGCTTATGGCTTTCCTCTTGCTGGGCAATAGCGAGATTTGTCAGACTCAGGATAGTGCTGATGCAGATACCTCGCTTATCGAACAGTTCCATCAGGAAATGGACAATTTGAACAAAAAGGTGTCCAGAGCGTTTGCTAATGCCAAGGTTGAACTGGAAGTTACGTCTTCTTCTAGAACTGGATGGCGTGTTGCTCAGAGCTTCGATGCACCTACTGAGGTAATTGTTTGGATAGAACGCGAAAAATTCAGAGTCAGTTATATAATGTACCATGAAGGAGATGTGTTTCGAAATGAAGGATCTTTTGATGGGAAAGCTTTTTATAACGGAACGCCTGATCTCGATGACGACGGTATCCCAGCTAAATTAACAATACGCGACCCAGTCAATAACGCAGATAATATTAATATGGATTATTTGTTCTCATTTAAATACCTTCATTACGCAGGTGTGCACACACCTATTTACAGTCCTTTTTCTTATATGGAAAACGCACCATACTTCGGATCCAGGACGGAATATCTTCTGAAGAATGGGAAAAATGTCGAAATATTTGAATCAAATAATACAATAGTCGTAAAATGCGAGATTCTTGACTATCCCAACCTGTTTAGGGACCATGAGTCGATCGGTGTTCCAGTAAGCGAAAACTTTGTTGATTCTATTATCGCTGAATTAAAGAATCTGCAGATAGTAATACCTATGCGCACAATTGAGATTCATCTGGATCCCAGCTACGGGTTTGCGCCTGTTTTTTATTCTTCTCACTCCGGCAAAGCCATTGCAAGAACGGTTAGCTTTGAAGATTATTCTTATAATGTCGAGCATGATCTATGGCTTCCAGGCATTGTGGCAGCAAAAGAGGAAGCAGGAAATAGCGTTGGCGAGGCAATATATAGGTTAAAACGGTATGAGTTTGGATTCAGTGAACACATCAACTATACATTGATTGATGAGTATACTAAGCCTGCAACGCAGGTTACGGATTTAACAGATCCACAAGCAGGCTACTTTTATGTGGATGCGGATGGAAGATTAACCAAGAAAGAACCTGAAGCAGGCATTGCGGAAATCAAGCGATCTGATAAATCAATGTACTTACTGTTGCCTGTTGTTATAATTGTTTTGCTATGCTTGGCTGCGTATTGTTGGAAAAAACGATAGTTTCATGCCACCAGGTTTGTATCAGAAACATATGTCCTGAATCCGTGAGCCTGCACCCTCGGTGGGCTCATGAAGAGATGCGAATGATCGAACTAGCAATGAAGTAAGTTCGCTTGTCAGTCGGCCAGGCGAATCGATGCGCTCATCTGATGCTTTCGGGGAGAGCAGCAGCGCGGCCTGGACCGGGTCCTCAACAGAAACAGGCAGGGATTCGAACGCACAGTGAAGCTTGGGATTCTTGCGGCCAATCTGAACCGGATCGGCGCGATCCTGTTCGGCAGGGAAAGGGAGAGGATCCTGCTGGAGAAACGAAGGCGAAAACGAAAAACTGCCCAGGAGCCTGTCGGAAAACGGGATCGCGTTCCTGAACAACTCGTCTGCAGGGTGCTTGCCGACCGGCAAGCATGCTCTCGAGGCTCTTCAGGCGACTCGATCGACGGGATAATCGCGTGGGGTTGTGAAATGGGGACTGGATCGGCCCCTCACAGGAAGCGCCTGCCCCCATGAGAGAGGGGATCCCGGTCCCTCCCCCTCATGCTGCGTTGGTCAGCGAATGCATTCGCTTCAGATTCCAAGCCAGGCTCACCAGGGTCCACTCTCCTTGGACAGATTGCTTGCCTCGCAGGTGGAACCGTCGGAAGCCGAGCGCCTCCTTGATGTTGCCGAACACCGTTTCCACCGTGAACTTCCGCTTCGAGTACACTGCCTTGCCTTCCGGAGTCTTGAGCCGGTGACGCGCCCGTTCCACCTCACTGGCGTTCCCGGGACATTCCGGCGGCGGTTCCAGCCGCTTCTCCAGTGGTTCTTGATGCTTCTCCCTCCTCTGGGCGATATAGGGCACGATGCCCTCCTCTTCGCACAGATCGATATTGGCGGCACTTTTGTTATTTGCGTAGATATTCCGGTGAATCGGGAGATCTTTTTTCGACTGTCCCCCAGCAAGCGACACCATCTTCGTCTCCACCTCGGGAACCTCCTTCCGCATCCCAGAACGGTTTGGAGCTGGAACCTGAAGCGGATCCTCTGCGTCTTCGATGGCGACCAGTGCGAAAACTGCTACGTCTTCCGCCTCATGCAGGGACAATCCGGCCGTCCGACGCGACGCCCGAGGCCTGTGTCGGGCCTATGACTGGAATGACGTACCCGGAAAGTAGAGCTGCTCCATCGGCTGCCGCTCACACCAGCGGGATCAGGCAGCTTCTCCCTTCCAGGAAGTCTTCTCCTCAGGCAGCAAGCGCCTATCGCCTCCTGCAAGGCCAATGGCTCCCCCTCGATTGGATGTCAGCCCGGAGCAATCTGGGAAAAACTGTCAGGATAATCGCCGCAAATAACACCAGCGCCTCCAGCAGAAGCTTTACTAGCTGATCTGCCCAGACTTCCTCGGGATTGTTCTCAATGATGGAATAGAGCTCCCGAAGGTGATGGGCATTGCATACTACATGCTCGATCTCCTCGATCTTGTAGTAGGAGGAGAAATGATCGTGAACCACTATTCCACGCAGGTTGTCGAACACTTCGCCACGCGTCCTTCTGACCCGGAAGCATGTCAGCTTTCCAGTCGATGCTACATGGAGCCAGTGCAGCTTTCCTGAAACTGGACATCCCGTCTCGTCGAGATGCTTGATCCTGCTCTCCTTGCAGATCTTCCTCTCGAGAACATCGACGACTTTCTTCAGCAGTTCCGCCTTCTTCCTGCAAACCCTCACCACGGTCCCCTCCGACAGCTTGACATTGAAGAAGTAGTTCATCACCTCGATGATCTTGTTGATGGGGATCTGGATCACTACATGAAGCGCAACGATATGTCCGCAGAGGATCGGCCCATACTGGGCCTGAGCGGCCACATCCTCGGGATGTTGGGGACAATTGAAAATGTCGCACTTCTGTCAACTGAAAATGGCCCCAATTTCGGGTTGCGGAGAGGTTCGGAACTCTCCATTCCCGAGGCGTTGGGGCCGGGAAGGAGAGAGGAAGCGATGCACGGGAAGGAGACGAGATTGAAGGCAAAAGAGCAGCAGTTCCCACTAGAGCACAAAAGCCCTTTGTTTTCGCGACATTCTCGAAAGCCCATTCGCGGACTCGGGATACGCTCGGGAGGCCAATGCGCCCGTAGGAGGACTCCCTGCTCCGGTTTGCCGGAACAGGGCAGCCCCCCAACGTGTTTCTCGCCCATTCCAGCCACTATCCGGTCCCATCGCCTGGAGGAATGGTCGTCGAACGCTGGGTGTGGGGTGGGAAACGGACCATTTCATCGCCAGTTGCCTCCATGTTCTGGCAGCAGGAAGAGGGTGTGGCAAAATGACGCATGCGGGATCATGTGGCATGATGTTCGACGCATCGTGGCTTCGAGATCGTAAAAACTTGATTCCAGCCGAGAGTGTGGCAGGGTAGACGAGTCGTAGACCATTCGAGAAGTTGTACCGTAGGACCTGGCTGCAAGGCCAGGTGGCGTATCCAAGCACGCAACTGAGGGCCGGATGTTCAAGCCCTGGCCTTTCCACGGTCGAATTTCAGGACTGAAATGGCAGCTTTTCGAAAGACGCTCGGCAAGCCAGGGTTGATTTCCTTGATACGGGAATGCTTTGACCGGATCAAAAGCCCTGTCAAAGGGCGGAAATACTCTCTATCCGACTATCTCATGTCGGCATTTGCGATGTTTTCGCTGAAATACCCCTCGCTGCTGCAGTTCGACCAGGCGGCTCACAACGAGAAGACCATCAAGCAAAACCTGATCAACCTGTTCAAGGTCGTGAAGGTTCCTTGCGACACGGCGATTCGCAAAGTCATCGATCTAGTGGATCCGGAAATGCTGGCCGCACCATTCCACTCGATCCTGGCCCAGCTACAACGCGGCAAGGTTCTCGACGAGTACAAGTACATTGGAGGCTACCTGTTGATCGGCATCGACGGAACAGGATGGTTCCATTCGGACAAGATCCGCTGCGAAGACTGCTGCGAGAAGCATCGCAGGGACGGAACGATCTCCTACTACCACCAGCTGTTGGGAGCCGTGATCCTGCATCCGGACCACAAGGCTGTGCTTCCCTTTCCTCCAGTACCGGTCAAGAGGAACGCTGGGCAGGCGAAGAACGACTGCGAACTGAACGCTGCCCGCAGGATGGTGGAGGACATCCGCAGAAAACATCCTCACATGAAGATCATTCTGGTGCTCGATGGCCTCTATTCCAATGCCCCATTCATCAAGTATCTCGAAGAGCACGGGATGAAGTATGTGATCACCGCCAGAAGCGGCGATCACAAATGGCTATATGAACAGCTTGAAACGAATCCCGATGTGGAGTGTTTCGAGACGGAGCATGGAGAACAAGGCACGCGCAAGTACAGATATCTCGAAAACGCTTCGCTGAATGCCTCGAACCCGGAAATCAAGGTGAACGTTCTGGAATTCTGGGAGACGGACGACAAGGGAAAGACAACGCATTTCTGCTGGGTCACGGACCTGCCAGTCAACAAGGATACTCTGGTGAAGATCATGCGTGCTGGGCGTGCACGCTGGAGGATCGAGAACGAGACCTTCAACACTCTCAAGAACCACGGATACAATTTCGATCACAGCTATGGCCATGGCAAGAAGCATCTGTCCACAAATCTTGGGATCCTGATGATGCTTGCATTTCTGGTAGATCAAGTGGAGCTGAGATGCTGCCAGCTGTTCGACCAGGCGCTGAAGAAAACGGAAAGAATGATTAAATTGCGATCGAAAGTGCGCGGACTATTCGACTGGTTCGTCCATGACGACTGGGAAACTCTGTACAATTGCATTATCCGTGGTCTCGATGTGGTGGCGGCAAAGCACTTGCTAAAGCCGTGCAATTCAAGCTGATCATGGAAGCAATGGACTGAATGTCTTCGACATCGGCCCGTGTCTTGGGAATTCCGGACATTTCATTCAATATGAAAGGCCCGGAACGGGATAGGTGTGCCCATCGTTTATTTGGATCGAGAAAAGGGGCTCCCAGGGACGCCGATCTCGCCGCTGAAGCCCGTTTTTCACCGGAGGAACCACCTCGATCCCTCTCATTTCCGCTGATTGGATGGAACCGACGAGCACAGGCCCGTCATGGAATCCCTAGTGGGAGCACCTGGCAAAAGAGTGCCTGGAGCAGGGAATGACGAAGTCGGCGATGGCACGGCAGCTGGGAGTCGACAGAAGGACGATCCACCGATGGATCGAAGGCGGCAAGCTGGGCCAGGGCCTGGAGGCGAAGGCAGAGTACGGACCGAGGCAGCCGAAGACGCACAAGCTGGACGCCTACAAGGGGATAATCGAGGCTCGATTGGCGGAGTACCCAAAGCTGAGCGCAAGGCGTCTGTACGGCGAGATCCGGAAGGCAGGATACCAGGGCGGGTACGGCCGTGTTCGTGACCATGTGCGGGAGATCAGACCCCGGGAGAAGGCCGAGGAAGCGCTCCGCTTCGAAACGCCGCCGGGAAGGCAGGGCAAGGTGGACTTCGCGTCGTTCGGGATGGCATGGGGACGCCGCCATGCACTGGTGGTGGTGCTCGGATTCTCGCGGCTTCTGTGGCTGCGGTTCTATCGGCCTGATGTGCCGGGACACCCTGAGCGTGGACTGGAAGGGGCGCCTCTACGACTACGACTTCAACCAGATGCTGGGCCTGAAGCTCGGCGGGCAGCCCGAGGCCGCCTATCTCTGGGAGGCCGTCCCGGAGCATCTGGAGGGGCGCCCCATCGCCACGGGCGACCACTGCCTGGCCTGCTCCGCCGGGGCCGGCAGCAGCTGCGGCGGCGCGCTGGCCTGAGCTTTCTCCGCTAAGCCCTTTACATCCCCGGAAGCGCCCCGTAGCTTCCGACACGCAGGGAGGATGGAAGCAGCCTCCGCCGCTGGCGCGGCGAGGCGCGTCCGCAAGCATATGCCAGCCATGAACAGCCTGAACGTCCGCAATCCGCTCGTGCTTCTTGGGGTCTTCCTCGCAGCCTTCGCCGTTCCCCTAGGAGCCGTCGAGGTGGGAGACAAGGCCCCGGCCTGGGAGCTCAACGACCTGAAGGGGGAGAAGGTCATGTCCGGGAAGTTCAAGGACAAGGTGGTGGTGCTCAACTTCTGGGCCACCTGGTGCCCTCCCTGCGTGGCCGAGATTCCCGACTTCATCAAGGTCCAAAAGGAGTACGAGGAGCAGGACGTGGTCTTCGTCGGCGTCTCCCTGGACCGGGGCAACGGCAATGTTGAGAAGGTGCAGAAGTTCTACCAGGACAAGAAGATGAACTACCTGGTGGTCATGGGGGACGAGGAGAACGAGATCGTCAAGAAGTACGGAGGCATCAGGGTCATCCCCACCACCTTCGTGATCGGCAAGGACGGGCTGGTGAAGTCCAAGGACGTGGGCATGCTCAGCCGCGTCAAGCTGCTGGCCCGCATCAAGCCCCTGCTGTAGGGCGGGCCTGCCTCCGGATCCGCTCCCCAACGCGGATCGTCCGGGCCGGGAATCCTCCCTTCGACCTACCACGGCCATGGGCCGCCCTCCCCCGGCGCTCTCGGGACGGCGCGGTCTTCCCGGCCCGGGATAGGACTCTCCCTCCAGTCATCGGCGCAGGCTCCCTTGGGCCTCCCTGGCTCGGGGCGTCCTGGATCCGCCGCTGTCCGTTCAAGGCCGAGCAGGGCGGCTGGCCTGGCAAGCGCGATTGCCGCCCTTGCTGCCGCCAGCCTCGGCTCCTGGTCCGCCTCCAGTGCCGGGAGCAAGCCTCTGGCTGTAGGACCGCTTCAGCCAGCGGCTTACTCGCCGGGAGTCCTCCTCGCGGCTGCCGGCCCCGGCGCGGCGGCGCGCTCGGGAGCCGGCCGAAGGCTGCGGTGGCGGCCCCCCGGAGCGCCTCGTGCCGGTCTTCGCTGCGCTTTCCCCTTGTCCGCTTCCCCTCCTGCCGTTGGCCACCGAGGCATGAGAGGATCGCCTCCTTTCCAGAAACTTGAAGGAACCGGCCGGATCCGGGAATGGTTCCTGGCGGTTTCGGCAGGGAGGATGGTGCCGATCCGGCGGATCCGTACGGCATCCGCCCCTGCTTGGGACGGGGCTCGCTGATCTCCTTCGGGCCGGTCTCCCCGGCGGGCGCCGGAGCATCGGCGGCTTGCGCCTGATCGGCATGGAATGGGAGCGATGGTCCAGTTCCCGTCCGGTCCGTCGCGAGCGCGGCTGTTTGTCCTGGAGAGAATCTGCCAGTAATGCGGGAAATAGAGGAAATGCCCTCCTGGATGGCTGGAGCGCCGGCCGGATTGCTTCGGTCCGACAGGCATCGAGCGGAAGAGAATGGCAGAGTCCATGGACGAGCTCCGGGATAGCCGGTGCAAAGAATGCCATGAACTGGCGTATGGCAGGGATCCTCGAACAGAGGAGGAAGCCTGCCGCTTCGGCATCGAGCTTGCCAGCAAGTCCATGCTCAAATTGCTTGAGCCGGGGATCGCACAGACGGAGCGATCTCTCGTGGCAAGAGGACGAAGGAGCGGGCTCCTTTTCGCCATCCCCAGGAAGGCTGGAGCGGGGCGGCTGCTCTCCAAGCTGGCCCTGCCGGCCCGCCCTGACCCGTCTGCCGCGATCAACTCATCGACAGGTTCAGCCTCCGGCCTTCCTTGTGGAACGACGCCACCGATGGCAGGATGCCTGCAGCCGTGAAGCGCCTCGAACAGTACGACCGGGGACTGCTGGGGAGGTACAGCCGGCCCCTCGACAGGACTGCCGCCCCCGCCTTCGTCGGCCGCCAGGACATCCTCGAGCTGATCGAGGCCAACTGCCAGGATGCGCTCCTGAGCTCTAGGGACAATACTCCCGCCGCTGGGCTCACCATCGTCCTCCAGGGAAGCCCCCGGGGCCGGCAAGACCGCCGTCCTATCGCACCTGGCGAAGGAATGGGACGGGAAGCCCGATCGGCCTCATGTCCTGAGAATGCGCCAGACCGCCCTCGAGGACCCGGGGCTGGCGGCGCTCGAGATCATCAGGAAGATCGCTCCCTCCAAGGCGAAGGACTATCGCCAGAAGGCCGTCACCAACACCGGAGCCAGGATAGGCCTTGGAGCCGTCGGCGCGGAAGGGTCTACCACCCGTTCGACCGACCCGGAAGCCGCCTCCTTCTCCATCCTGAAGGAAGTCCTGCTCCCTCGGAACTGGAAGCAGCCCCTCTGCGTCCTGGTGGACGAGATCCAGAACGTCGGGAAGATCCACGAAAAAGTCCTGACGGACCTCCACCTCGGGGAGCACGGCCTCCCCATCGTCCCCATCTACGCGGGCCTGGCCAATTCCACCGCCGCCCTAGCCGAGGCCGGCCTCAGCCGCCTGCAAACCGGCAACGTCCGCACCCTGGGCGCCCTGGCCGGCGAGGAGGTGCGCTCCTGTGTGAAGCAGATGCTGCTCAACTGCCGCATCGACCTAGGAGCCGGCTACGTGCTGGACTGCCTGTCCGGCTGGATCGTGGAGCGCTCCGAGGGATGGCCCCAGCATGTCCGGACCGAGGCGGCCGCCCTCTTCTGGGCGATCGGCCAGGCCAAGGGCGAACTCCAGCACATCGAGGTCGAAGCCATGATGAAGCGCGCAAGCGAATACCGGAACGAGAGCTATGAAGCCCGCCAGAGCGACGAAATGAAAGAGGCCAAGCAGCTGGTGGCGGCGGTCATGAAGGACCTGCCGGCCGACGGAGGCCTTGACCGCAGCGAAGTGCTGGGAGCCATCAAGGGGAATGCCAAAGCCGACCGAGGCGCAGGATGGGAACTTCCGGAAGGCATGACCGCCAGGCAGTTCCTTGGGCATCTGATCCAGAAGGGAGCCATGCAGCCCTTCGACGCAGACAGGCTGGCCTGTCCCATCCCCAGCCTGCGCGCCTGGCTGATCGACCGGCCCCGGCCGGAGGCGGAGAGACCCGACCCCCGGCGCAGGCTAGCCCAGGCCCTCGTCCAGTGGGAGGCGGCCCTGGCGGCGGAAAGGGCGGCCGAGAAGCGCCGCTAGGTAAAGGATCCCTCCCGCTCCCAGGACGATCAGGGGATGGAGCGGTAGGGAACTCCCTACGAGCCCCGGCCAGGGTGCGCGGCTTCTTGTGGAACGACGCCACCGATGGCAGGATGCCTACAGCCGTGAAGCGCCTCGAACAGTACGACCGGGAACTGCTGGGGAGGTACAGCCGCCCATTCGACAGGAAGGCCGCGCCCGCCTTCGTCGGCCGCCAGGACATCTTCGAGCTGATCGAGGCCAACTGCCAGGAAGCGCTCCTGAGCGCTAGGGAAAATACGGCTGCCGCAGGGCTCACCATTGTCCTCCAAGGCGCCCCCGGGGCCGGGAAGACTGCCGTCCTATCGCACCTGGCGATGGAATGGGACGGCAAGCCCGATCGGCCGCATATCCTGAGGATGAGCCAGACCACCCTCAAGGATCCGGAGACGACAGCGCTCGAGATCATCAGGAAGATCGCTCCCTCCAAGGCGAGGGACTATCGCCAGAAGGTCGTCACGAGTAGCGGCGGCGGCATAAGCCTAGGAGTCGTCAGCACGAAAGGAACGACCACCCAGGCGACCGACCCGGAAGCCGCCTCCTTCTCCATCCTGAAGGAAGTCCTGCCCCCCCGGAACTGGAAGCAGCCCCTCTGCATCCTGGTGGACGAGATCCAGAACGTCGGGAAGATCCATGAGGAAGTCCTGACACACCTCCACCTCGGGGAGCACGGCCTCCCCATCGTCCCCGTCTACGCCGGCCTTGCCAATTCCACTACTGCGCTGGCCGAGGCCGGCCTCAGCCGCCTGCAAATCGGCAACGTCCGCACCCTGGTACCCCTGGCCGGCGAGGAGGTGCGCACCTGCGTGAAGCAGATGCTGGTCAACTGCCGCATCGGCCTGGGCGCCGGCTACGTGCTGGACTGCCTGTCCGGCTGGATCGTGGAGAGCTCCGAGGGGTGGCCACAGCATGTCCGGACCGAGGCGGCGGCTCTCTTCTGGGCTCTTGGCCTGGCCAAAGGCGAACTCCAGCGCATCGAGGTCGAAGCCATGATGGCGTGCGCAAGCGAATACCGGAACAAGAGCTATGAAGCCCGCCAGAGCGACGAAATGAAAGATGCCTTGCACCTGGTGGCGGCGGTCATGAAGGAGCTGCCGGCCGACGGAGGCCTGCTCCGCAGCGAAGTGCTGGGCGCCATCAAGGGAAATGCCAAAGCCGACCGAGGCGCAGGATGGGAACTTCCGGAAGGCATGACCGCCAGGCAGTTCCTTGGGCATCTGATCCAGAAGGGCGCCATGCAGCCCTTCGACGCAGACAGGCTGGCCTGTCCCATCCCCAGCCTGCGCGCCTGGCTGATCGACCGGCCCCGGCCGGAGGCGGAGAGACCCGACCCCCGGCGCAAGCTAGCCCAGGCCCTCGTCCAGTGGGAGGCGGCCCTGGCGGCGGAAAGGGCGGCCGAGGAGCGCCGCCAGGCCAAGGATCCCTCCCGCTCCCAGAACGACCGGGGGATGGAGCGGTAGGGGGCTCCCTCCCCGCCCCGGCCAGGGTGCGCGGCTTCTTGTGGAACGACGCCACCGATGGCAGGATGCCTACAGCCGTGAAGCGCCTCGAACAGTAAGACCGGGAACTGCTGGGGAGGTACAGCCGCCCCTTCGACAGGAAGGCCTGGCGCCCGCCTTCTTCGGCGCCAGGACATCTTCGAGCTGATCGAGGCCAACTGCCAGGAAGCGCTCCTGAGCGCTAGGGAAAATACGGCTGCCGCCGGGCTCACCATTGTCCTCCAAGGCGCCCCCGGGGCCGGGAAGACCGCCGTCCTATCGCACCTGGCGATGGAATGGGACGGCAAGCCCGATCGGCCGCACGTCCTGAGGATGAGCAAGGACGCCCTCAAGGACCCGGAGACTGCGGCGCTCGAGATCATCAGGAAGATCGCTCCCTCCAAGGCGAAGGACTATCGCCAGAAGGTCGTCACGAACACCGGAGCCAGGATAGGCCTTGGAGCCGTCGGCGCCGAAGGATCGACCACCCGTGCGAACGGCCCGGATGCCGGAGCCTGGATCGGATCCTCCGCGACTTCGAAGCCGGCCATGGCGAAGACCGCTGGGCCTCCAGCCTCATGCAGGAAAGTCCAGCCGCCCGGCGCCCGAGGCCTGCCGGGGACAAGGACTGGAACGGCTTCCCCGGCTGCCGCCCGCGCAAACGGGATCTGGCAGCCTTTCCCTTCCGGGAAGCCCTCTCCCCTGGCAGCGGGAGACGATCGCCTCTGGCAGGTCCGAAGGAGCCTTCTCCTTCCTCGATCGGGAATCAGCCCGGAGCAGCTTGAAGGAAACCGCCCGGAAGATCGCTGCAGGCAGCGCCGGAGCACGTGCTTCCGGATGCCGGGAGATCAGAGGGAAGGCGGAAGGCGCATGCGGAAAGTGCGCGCCGACGCCTTGCCCTGGGGATCATGGACGACGTGCCGGGGGAACCGGCCGTGCTCGCGCCTCCTTCCTTGCCGGCGGGCAGAAACGGAGCGCGCCCTCGAGCGGAGCGCACGGCAGGGAGATCCGGATCGGCTGCCCGGGAAGGGCTGCGGGCAGCCTTCCCGGATGCCGCTCCGCTACCGGATGCAAGGCTCCCTGCGGCGCCCCGGACCGGGGGCATGAGGAAGCGGCCCGGGATGATGGAGAGAGGGGGCCGGTCAGGAACCGCTGCCGGAATCCTCGCCTTCCTCGCCGCTGCCTTCCTCTTCCCCGGCGCCGTCCTGCTCGGGGGCGGGCCCGGATTCCGGCTGGTCCTCCCCGGCGGACTCCTCCTCCTTGCGGGCCTTCTCCTCCTCGATGAGCTTCTGGCGGAACTCCTCGACCTTGTCGGCCGGGATCACCTCGATCTTCTCGCCCCGCTCCATCTCCTCCCTGGAGGGGACCCGGACGATGTCGCTGCTGGCGGGAGGCGAGATCCTGGCGGGTGGCGAGGGGGCCGCGGCGGCCTTCACCTTGAGCAGCTCCACGTCGAAGATCAGGGTCGCCTCGGGCCCGATCTGGCTGCCGCTGCCTCGGGGCCCGTAGGCCAGGGCGGCGGGTATGTACAGCTCCCAGCGGGCGCCCTCCTTCATGAGCAGCAGGGCCTCGGTCCATCCCTTGATCACCCGGGTCACCGCGAAGGTGGCGGGGCTCCCCCTCTTCCTGGAGCTGTCGAAGACGGTCCCGTCGATGAGGGTGCCCTCGTAGTGGACCTCGACCTGGTCCACGGGGTTGGGGGAGGTTCCGGTCCCCTCCTCGAGGATCCGGTACTGCAGGCCGCTGGGCAGGACGACCACGCCTTCCTGCTCCTTGTTGGCCGCCAGGAAGGCGGCTCCCTCGCTGCGGTTCTTCTCGGCGAGCTCGCTGCGCTTCCGTTCCTGGGCCTCGCGTACCTTGGTCGTGACCAGGCTCATCACCGTCCGGATCTCCTCCTCGGAGAGCAGGGAGGAGCCCGCCACTCCATGGCGCACCCCCTCGATGAAGCTTTCGATGTCGAATTCCAGGGGGGAGCCGGCCAGGGACCGGCCGTAGTTGGCCCCCAGCCCGTAGCTCGTCTTGACGACCTCGTCTTCAAGATCCTCCTTCTCGATGGCCAGCCCGTGCAGGGCGCCAAGGAACACGCAGGTCAGGGCCAGGCTCTGTCTCATCGGTCGGGCAGTCAAGAGGTGGGGGCGCTTCGTCTGTCTCCTCCCAGGGGGAGGGCACCCTAGCAGCCGCGGCGGGGCGAGTCCACCGTGAAACTCGGGGGCGGATCCCTATTCCGGGAAGGCGGCGATCCATTCCCTGGCGGCTCCCTCCAGGGCCAGGCGGGAGGCCTTCCCTCCGGGCCACAGGATCTCCAGCTCCCGGGGACGGGGGGAGACCGGCCAGAGGGTGACGGGGCTGTCCTGGGAGAGGAGGCCCGAGCCGCCGAGGATCTGGCGCAGGGGGCCGGTCCCGTCGGCCCAGCGCAGCCGGGCGCCGACGGCCCTGGGATTGGAGGGGGGGCCCTGGAGGCGGACGCGGTGGGCGGGCGGAGCCCCGCGGTTGCGGAACAGGCGGGTGGGGGCGGCGTTCTGCCCCACCGCCAGGTCGAGGCGGCCGTCGGCGTCGAAGTCGGCTGCCGCCGCGCCCCGCTGCTCGCCCCAGATCCGGATCCCGCTCCGGGAAGGGGGCAGGGGGGAGAAGGCGCCGTCCCCTCCGCCGGCCAGCAGCAGGCCGAGGCCCGCGTCGTGCCGGACCACGGCGGGCCGGGATCCGAAGCAGTTCTGCGCCAGGAACAGGTCCTCGTGGCCGTCCCCGGTGAAGTCGGCGGCCACCACGCCCCAGGCGGGAGCGAACTGGGCCTCGGCGGGCAGGGGGACGGCCAGGAAGCGGTCCCCCCGGTTGAGCAGCACCACGCTCTCGAGCATGCCGGCCTGCAGGGTGTCCATCTCCTCCCAGGCGGATCCCAGGAACGGGGCCGGCCCCCTCTCGGCCAGGGCCTGGTGCGAGGGGGCCGCCAGGCGCAGGGCGGGGATGGCGGCCTGGAGGGCCTCCAGCCCCTGCAGCGGGACCCAGCGGCCGCGGGCCGGATCGCGGACCAGCTCCACGGTCTCGACGCTTCCGTCGCCGTCGAGGTCCCCGTGGCGCACCCGCAGGGGATGGGAGAGGAAGCGCTGGTAGCCGGTGTTGCGGCCCCGGTTGGCCGCCGCGATGTCGATCCGCCCGTCCTCGTCGAAGTCGGCGGCGGCCACGCCCTGCCACAGGCCCCTTCCCGGGCCCAGGCCCCGGGCGGGGGGGACCTCCTCGAACCTTCCGTCCTGGTTGCGCCAGAGCTGCAGGCGGCCCCAGTCGGTGGCCAGCACCAGATCGCAGTCCCCGTCCCCGTCGATGTCGGGAGCGGCCGCCCCCTGCACCATCCCGGCCCGGGCCAGGGCCGCGCCGGCCTCCCGGTCCAGCCGGAAGCGGCCCTGGCGGTTGCGGTAGAGGCGGGAGACGGGTGTTTCCGGCCACCGGCCCGGAACCACCCGTCCGCCCACGAACAGGTCCAGATCCCCGTCCCCGTCGTAGTCGAGGGAGAGGATCGGGCCGGTGCTGTCGCGCTGCCCGACCATGTCCATGGAGACCGGGTCCAGCGATGGGGCGGCCAGGAAGCGCAGGGAGGGCAGGGAGCGGGATCCGCCGCGGTAGTTGGAGGGGGAGAGGACCAGGCCCTCGAAGCCGCTCTCCAGCCAGAGGATTCCGGCGGCCCCTCCGGGATCGGCGGACAGGCCGCGCTCCCGGAAGCCCCCGGCGCCCCGGTTGCGCAGGAGGGCGGTCCGGCCCCCGGCCCCTCCCGAGACCAGCAGGTCCTCGCGGCCGTCCCCGTCGGCGTCGGCCCAGGCCAGTCCCGGGCCCGGGCGGCTGTGGAGCCGGGGCAGGAGGGGCTGCCGGAGCAGATCGTTGAAGGGCGCCTCCTGGTGGACGTGGCCCAGCAGGTCCGTGGCGTCCTCGAACCAGGCGGGCGGGGTCCGGGGAGCGGGCGGATCCGGGGCCTCGGCGGCCCCGCTCTCCGCCACCGTGTACCGGTAGCCCGGCCGGACGCCCCGCAGCACGCTGCGCCGGCCGCTCCGCCAGTCCACCTGGAGCCGGAAGGATCGCGAGGGATCCCCTCCGGCGAAGGCCAGCCGGGGCTGGTCGGAGGAGAGGTAGCGGCCCCCGGCGGCCATCTCCCGCCTCTGGACGGGGAAGGGCCCGGGGCCCTCGGGGAGCAGCCGCGCCTGGGCCCCGATTCCCGCGGTGTTGGGCGGCTCCCCCGAGAGCGCCACCTGGATCCGGGGAGCGGCGCCGGTGTTCTCCAGCACCACCGCCCGCTCCCGCAGGAGGTTGAGGGCCAGGTCCCAGTCGCCGTCGTTGTCGAGATCGGCCCGGGCCAGCCCCTGGGTGATCCCGGTCCGGTCGAAGCCCCAGAGCCGGCCCGCCTCCTCGAAGGAGAGGTCCCCCCGGTTGCGCCAGGCCCGGTCGGCCAGGGGGAGGGGCGGGTAGTGGCCCAGGGTGAGCGTGCGCCGGCCCCGCGACCGGCGCATCGCCTCGGCGGCCCGGCGGGTGGCGTCGGAGTCGAGCAGGTCGTGGGCGTGGCCGTTGCCCACCAGCACGTCCTCGTAGCCGTCGAGATCGACGTCGAGGAACACGACGCACCAGGACCATCCCGAGGCGTCCAGGCCCGCCAGGCGGGCGATCTCGGCCCAGGTGCCGTCGCCCCTGCCCAGGAAGAGGGTGTTCTGCTGGACCTGGGGGCGGTCCGGGCGCAGGCCCGGCGGGAGGAGCCGCCGGCCGGTCTCCAGGTTGGCCTGCTGGCGCAGCCGCCGGACCGGATCGGGGCTGAGCATGTCCGCCACCAGGAAGTCGGGGCTTCCGTCGGCGTCGATGTCGGAGACGTCCACCGCCATGGAGGACCAGCTGGTGTGGCGCAGCGCCTCGGGGGCGGCCCGGCCGAAGCGGCCGCCGCCCAGGTTGAGGAAGAAGTCGTCGCCGCCGTGCAGGAAGTCGTTGCAGACGTAGAGGTCGGGCAGGGCGTCGCCGTCGAAGTCCCGGAAGGCGGCCGCCAGCCCCCAGTTGCGGGGCGGGGCGGCCAGGGGGGAGCCGTCGGCCTCGAGGAAGCGCCCTCCGGTCCAGGACTCCCGGACGAAGCGGCCCCGGCCGTCGTTGAGGTAGAAGCCGTCGGGCTGGCCGATCTCGACGATCCCCGCCGAGCCGTCCTCCCGCCGACGGGCCACGAAGCGGTCGGCGGGCCAGGCCACGGGGCGGCCTCCTCGCCAGGTGGTCCGGGGGCGGATCCCCGGGGGCAGGTCCTTCCAGGTGCGGGACCGGTAGCTGGCGGCGTAGAGGTCGAGGTCCCCGTCGCCCTCGGCGTCGGCCAGGGCCAGGGAGGTGGAGGCCGCCCGGCGGTCCAGGCCGGAGCTCCCGCTCTCCTCGAAGCGGCCCCCGCCCTGGTTGACGAAGCAGCGGATGCCGCTGAAGGGCCCGGTGACCAGCAGGTCGGGATCCCCGTCGCCGTCCAGGTCGGCGAAGGCCGCTCCCGAGGAGCGCTGGTCCTCGCAGGCCACCCCCGCCCGGGCGGCGATCTCCTCGAAGCGCAGGCCCCCCAGGTTGCGGTAGAGGGCGTTGGGGACGTCCATGCCGCAGAAGTACAGGTCGCAGAGGCCGTCGGAGTCCACGTCGGCGGCGGCCACTCCGGAGCCGTTCTCCAGGATCCGGTTCTCCAGGGCGGCCCGGGTCCCCAGGGCGTTGGCGAAGCGGATGCCGGTGCGCTCGGCCGGCAGGGCGGAGAAGCCCGGAGGGCCCTCCCCGGGCGGGGCCAGGGGCTCCCTCTCCAGGGCGGCCAGCGGCAGGCACAGGACGAGGAGCCCGGAGAGCCCCATGGAGCGGGGTGGTGGAGCCAAGGGGAGTCGAACCCCTGACCTTCTCATTGCGAACGAGATGCTCTACCAGCTGAGCTATGGCCCCGCGGCCGGGCCGGAAGGGGGGGATGCTAGGGGGGCATGACGCCGGCGGCAAGAGGATTTGGCTTGCCCGGGCCGTCCCTGCGGCTAGCCTCCCGCTCCGCGCCTCCGCCTCCATGTGGCCACTGCTCAAAGGTCTCTTCTCGAACGACATCGGGATCGATCTCGGAACGGCCAACTGCCTGATCTACGTCCGGGACCGGGGGATCGTGCTGCGCGAGCCCTCGGTGGTGACGGTCCTCGGGGGGACCAGGAAGGCGCTGGCGGTCGGGACCAGGGCCAAGGAGATGCTCAACCGCACCCCGGTCAACAAGGACGCGATCCGCCCCATGAAGGACGGGGTGATCGCCGACTTCGAGATCACCGAGGTGATGCTGCGGGAGTTCATCCGGAAGGTGAGCCCCCGCAAGATGGTCAGCCCCCGGGTGGTGGTGGCGGTGCCCACCGGCATCACCGAGGTGGAGAAGCGGGCGGTCAAGGACTCGGTCTCCCATGCCGGTGCCCGGGACGTCTACCTGATCGACCAGCCCATGGCCTCGGCCATCGGGGTGGGCCTTCCGGTGGAGGAGCCGGTGGGGAACATGATCGTGGACATCGGCGGGGGCACCTGCGAGATGGCGGTCATCTCCCTGGCGGGGATCGTGGCCGCCCGCAGCCTGCGGGTGGGGGGCGACCAGTTCGACGAGCACATCGTCTCCCACCTGAAGCGCTCGCACGGCCTGGCCATCGGGCAGCCCACCGCCGAGAGGATCAAGATGCGGATCGGCTCCGCCTTCCCGCTGGAGCAGGAGCAGTCCATGGAGGTGAAGGGCAAGGACATCAACAGCAACGTTCCCACCACCATGACCATCGGCTCGGAGGAGATCCGTCAGGCCCTGGAGGATCCGCTCAGGGACATACTGGAGTCGATCAGCCTCACCCTGGACCGGTGCCCGCCCGAGCTGGCCGGGGACCTGGTCGATCGCGGGATCGTGCTGGCCGGGGGCGGGGCCCTGCTGAAGGGCGTCGACCGCCTGATCGCCGACCGGTTCGGCCTGGCCGTCCACATCGCCGACGATCCGATGGTGGCGGTGGCCGAGGGGACCGGGCGCACCCTGGAGGATGTCGGGCTGCTGCGCAGCGTGAGCACCCGGCGGCGGCCCTGACCGGTTTCCTCGTCCACGGGTGAAGCGCCTCATGCGGACCGGAGCCAGGATGGCGGCGCCCGCGCTCCTGCTGCTGCTGGGGCTGGGGCTGGCCCTCCTCCCCGCGGGCTCCACCGAGGGGCTCAAGCGGTGGGCCGGATGGGCCTGGCTGCCCTTCCTGGGCGCCGAGGGCGCGGCGGAGGCGGCGGGCGAGCGGGCGGGCGCCTACCTGTCCAGCCGCCCGGAGCTGCTGCGGAGCAACCGGGAGCTGCGTCGGGAGAACCGGCGCCTGAGGCTGGAGCTGATGGAGGGGAAGGCGCGGGAGGAGGAGAACCGCGTCCTGCGGGAGGCCCTCGGGTGGCGGGAGGGCCGGCCCTGGGACCTGCGCCTGGCCCGGGTGATCCTCGGGGAGCCGTCCAACTGGCGGCGCGGCTTCCACATCGACGCCGGGAGCCGGGAGGGGATCGGGCCGGAGGACCCGGTGCTCACCTCCCGCGGCCTGCTGGGCAAGGTGGCCTACGCGGCCCCGGACCGCTCCCGGGTGTCGCTGCTGGGGGATCCCGGCTGCAAGGTGTCCGCCCGGGTGGAGGGCCTGGACCACGGAGCCGGGGTGGTGGGGCCGGCCCCGGAGGCGGGGCCCGGATCCCGGCTGGTGGCGATCGAGCACCTGCCCGGGGACGCGGTGCTCGAGCCGGGGGCGCTGGTCTCCACCAGCGGCCTGGGGGGCGTCTTCCCCCGGGGGATACCCATCGGGCGGCTGGCCGGGAGCCGGACCTACGACTTCGGGCTGCGCTCCGGGGACCGGGTGCGGCTGCTGGAGTCCCCCGATCGGGTGGACGAGGTGTGGGTGATCCGCCGGGGAGGGCGGGCGCTGTGAGCAGGCTCGCCTTCGCCCTGCTGCTCTTCCTGGCCGCCCTGGTCCTGTTCCTGGAGGGACGGGGGCTGCTGCGGGTCCCGCTGGCCGGCACCCGGCTGGACCTGCTTCCCGCCCTCCTGGTCTACGCCGCCTGGCGGGGGGAGCTGCGCCACGCCCTGGCCTTCGCGGCGGCGGCGGGGCTGCTCCTCGACTCGATCTCGGCCGTCCCCTTGGGGGCCGGCCCGGCGGCCCTGGCGGCGGCGGCCATCCCCCTCGAGGCCCTGCGGTCCCGGGTGCGCCGGGAGGAGATCCGGGCCCAGGCCCTGGCCGGCCTGGGGGCCGGGCTGCTGGTCTCCCTGGCCGGCCTGATCCTGGCGCGGGCGTCGGGAGGCGGGCCGGTCGCCTACGCCTCCGCCGGGGGGCACCTGCTCCTGATCGCCCTGGCCAACGCCGCCTTCGCTCCCCTGCTCTTCCGCGCCATGGACTGGCTGGCGGACCAGCTGGACTACAAGGAGGTCCCGGCTCCGGCCGAGCGCCAGGAGGTGGAGACCCAGCGGGGAATCTAGTGGATCCCCAGGAAGCCAGCGGCGCGTCCCGGCGGCGCATCCTGCACCTGGCGATCGCCTTCCTGGCCGGGCTGCTGGTCCTGCTCGGGGGCCTGTGGCGGGTGCAGGTGGCCTCCTTCGAGGAGTACGAGCGCTACCGGCGGGTGCAGTCCACCCGGACCGTCGGCGAGGCGGGGGTCCGGGGCCGGATCCTGGACCGCAACGGCGAGGTCCTGGCGGAGAGCCGCCCCGAGTACGGGGTGGCGCTCTACCTGGAGGAGATGCGGCCCCGCTTCCAGGAGACCTACCGGCGGATGCGCCGCCAGGGAGGCCACCGGAGCGGCGATCTGCGGGAGCTGCAGCTGCTGTGCCGCTACCTGGCGGCCAGCAACGTCTGCCACCAGGTCCGCAGCGTGCTGGGCCGGGAGGGGGCGCTGGACCGGGAGCGCTTCGAGCGCCACTACCGGCAGCGGCTCTACGTCCCCTTCCCCCTGGCGGAGGGGCTCTCCGAGGAGGAGCGGGCCCGCTTCGCCGAGCAGGGAGGCCGCATCGCCGGGGTGGACCTGGCGGCCGGCCTGCGGCGCAGCTATCCCCGCGGGAGCCTGGCGGCCCACGTCCTGGGATACGTGCGGCCCGAGGAGCCCCGGCCCCTGGAGCGGGGGGTCCCCCTCGACTACTGCCATCCGGACTGGACCGGGCGCCGG
This sequence comes from Limisphaerales bacterium, assembly GCA_965221075.1. Classification (GTDB taxonomy): domain Bacteria; phylum Verrucomicrobiota; class Verrucomicrobiia; order Limisphaerales; family AAA164-E04; genus UBA2970. Next base: position 31,081 of record OZ244865.1, on the reverse strand, counting down.
GGGGTGGAGAAGAGCCAGGACAGCCTGCTGCGGGGCAGGCCGGGCATCCGCACCGTGCGCATCGACAACCTGATGTACCGCCAGGAGGACCGGCTGTGGCTGCCCACCGAGCCGGGCCACGACGTGACCCTCACCCTGGACGTCCGGATCCAGGAGGCGGCCGAGGAGCTGCTGGCGCTGCATCCGGAGGGGACGGAGGCGGCGGTGGTGGCGATGGACGTGCGCAACGGCGACGTGCTGGCCCTGGCCTCGGTCCCGTCCTTCGATCCCAACGAGTTCGCCGGGCGGCTGAGCGTGGAGCGGCTGGCGGAGCTGCAGGATCCGGCCCGCCTGCCCCTGGTCTGCCGGGCCACCCAGGGGATCTACCCCCCCGGCTCGATCTTCAAGCTGGCCACGGCCCTGGCGATCCTGGAGGAGGGGGGCGTGGATCCCCGGGAGATCCACCGCAGCCCCGGCCACATCCGGGTGGGGGGGCGCCTGATCGACGACGAGGCCCCGCCGGGCGCCTACGGCTTCGTCCGGGCCCTGGCCTGCTCCAGCAACTCCTACTTCGTCCACCACGCCCTGGAGGCCGGGCCCGGGGCGCTGGCGCGGTGGGGCCGGGCCCTGTTCCTGGGCCGGCGCACCGGGATGGTCGCCGCCGAGGAGGAGCAGCCCGGATCCTTCCCCGGCCCCGGGCGGCTGGCCTCCGGCTGGCATCCGGGGGACACCGCCAACCTGGCCATCGGCCAGGGCGAGATCGCGGTCACCCCGCTGCAGATGGCGGCGATGGCCGCGGCGGTGGCCAACGGGGGCGTGGTCTGGCGGCCCCGCATCGTGGCCGGCTACCGCCCCAGCCCCGGGGCCTTCCCCGGGGCGCCCTTCCGGGCCTTCCCCCGGGGGGTGGAGCGGGGCCGGCTGCCGATCCGGCCCCGCACCCTGGAGGTCCTGCACCGGGCCATGCTGGAGAACGTGGAGGGGGAGGAGGGCACCGGGCGCAGGGCCCGGCTGGCGGGGCTCCCGATCGCGGGCAAGACCGGGACCGCCCAGACCGGGCGGCGGGACGGGGAGCGGGAGATCCTCGACGCCTGGTTCGTGTCCTTCGCCCCGGCCGATGCGCCCCGCTACGCGGTGGCCACCCTGGTGGCCGACGGGGTCTCGGGCGGCTCCAGCTGCGCCCCCATCTCCCGGGAGATCCACCGCCTGCTCCACAACCTCGATCCGGGGGAGGCCCCGGGATGATCCGCCTGCGGCCCCGGCTGGAGTGGATGCTGCTCCTGTCCGCACTGGCGCTGGTGGGCCTGGGGGCGGCCTTCATCTACAGCGCCACCTCCAGCCGGCTGAGGATCGAGCCGCCGGCCTGGCACCAGGAGCGGCACGTGCGGCAGCTGATGGCGGCCCTGCTGGGCCTGGCCCTGGCCGGGGCGTCGTGCCTGGCCGACTACCGGCGCATCGCCCGGTGGGCCCCGGCCCTGTACCTGGCGTCGCTGGCCTGCCTGGCGCTGGCCCTCTTCCAGGAGCCCGTCGCCGGGGTGAGGCGCTGGATCCCGGCGGGGCCGGTCCGCTTCCAGCCCTCGGAGCTGGCCAAGCTGGCGCTGATCCTGCTCCTCTCCCAGCACCTGGCGAGCCGCCGGGAGGAGCTGGGGAGCCGGCTGCTGCTGATCCGGTGCCTGCTGCTGATCCTGGCGCCCTTCCTGCTGGTGGCGGCCGGGCCGGACCTGGGGTCGGCGGCGGTGCTGCTGCCCGCCGGGGCGGCCGTCCTCTACGCGGCCGGGATCCCCGCCCGCCGGCTGCTCTGGGCCGGGGCCCCGCTGGCCCTGGCGGGGGCGGCGATCCTCTACGGGGCGGTGCTGGCGCCCCCCTCGCGGCAGTTCGTCCCCATGCCCGAGTACCAGAAGAACCGCATCCGGGTCTACCTGGGGCTGGACTTCGCCCCCCCGGGGGCCGGTCCCGAGGAGCGGCGGGAGGCCGAGCGGGAGCGGCGCAGGCACTCCTACAACATCGAGCAGGCGATGATCTCGGTCGGCTCGGGAGGGCTGGCCGGCAAGGGCTGGCGCCAGGGGACCCAGAGCGCCTGGGGCTACCTGCCCCGGGGGGTGGCCCACAACGACTTCATCTTCTCGGTGATCGCCGAGGAGGCCGGGTTCGCCGGCAGCGCGGCGGTGCTGGCCCTCTACGGGACGGTGATCCTGGGGGGGCTGCTGGCGGCCCGCCGCGCCCGCGGCCCCCTGGGGCGGAACCTGGCGGCCGGAGTGTCGGCGCTGTGGTTCTGCCACGTGTTCGTCAACATCGGCATGAACATCCGCATCGTGCCCGTGACAGGCCTGCCGCTGCCGCTGCTCAGCGACGGCGGCACCTCGGCGCTCTGCTTCCTCCTGTCGCTCGGGCTGGTGATCAACGTACATCTTCGCCGCGGAGGCTACCGGACATGAATGCAAGATCGAGCTCGGGCAAGGGACGCGGGGGCATGCGCTTCCGCCCCTCCAGGGGACTCTCCTCGCGCAAGCGGGGCGAGGCCAGGGAGGCCAGGGAGGCGCGCCAGGTGGCGGTGGGCAGGCGGGAGCCGGAGGAGGAGCCGGTCTTCGACCAGAAGCGCCACGCCCAGGCGATCCAGCGCTCGGAGAACCTGGCGGCCGGCCTGCCCCCCGACGCCTCCGACGCCGGGATCCGGGAGGCCGCCCGCCAGGCCGGGCGGCCTCCCGCTCCCGCGGCCCCGGCCCCGGAGGAGGGCGGGGAGTTCGTCCCGCTGCCGCTGCCGGCCCCGCGGCCCCGGAGCCTGGGGGAGTCGCTGCAGCGGGCGGCCGGCCGGGTGATCGACGTGGTGCGCAAGATCGCCGCGCCCTCGGTCCATCCCCACAAGGAGCTGGTGGTCAACTCCGAGTGCCTGGAGACCCGGGTGGCGATCCTGGTGGAGGGGGAGCTGAGGGACTTCCACGTGGAGCGCACCCGCGAGGAGCGGCTGGTGGGGAGCATCTACAAGGGCAGGGTGACCAACCTGGAGAGCGGCCTGAAGGCCGCCTTCGTGGACATCGGGACCGGCAAGAACGCCTTCCTGCACTACTGGGACATCATCCCCGGGCGGATCGACGGCAGCTACGAGGCGGTGGAGCGGCAGCCCCGCCGCAGGAAGGCGCCGAAGATCACCAGGGAGAGCATCCCCGAGATCTACCCCCCGGGCTCGGACATCGTGGTGCAGGTGGCCAAGGGGCCGATCGGCAGCAAGGGGGCCCGGGTGACCACCAGCCTGGCCCTTCCGGGCCGCTACCTGGTGCTGCTGCCCACCTCGGAGCAGAGCGGGGTCTCCAAGATGATCGAGTCCCGGGAGGAGCGGGAGCGGCTCAAGGGGATCGTGCGCCGGCTGACCCTGCCCGAGGGGATGGGGGTGATCGTGCGCACCGCGGGGCAGGGGCGCAGGATCCGCTACTTCGTGCGGGACCTGGCCCTGCTTCTGGACGAGTGGCGCAGGGTGCAGGAGGCGATCGAGTCCCGTCCGGCCCCCGCCTGCGTGCGCCAGGAGCCGGATCTGGTGGACCGCACGGCGCGGGACTTCCTGACCGAGGACGTGGAGCGGGTGGTGGTGGACACCTCGGCCGAGTACCAGCGGATGCGGGACCGGATCGGCCGCTTCAGCCGCCGCTCGGCGCTCAAGGTGCGCTACTACGACCAGCCGCAGCCGGTGTTCGACCGCTTCGGGGTGAGCCGGCAGATCGAGAGCGTCTTCTCGCGCCGGGTGGACCTCAAGGGCGGGGGCTACATCGTGTTCGACGAGACCGAGGCCCTGGTGGCCATCGACGTGAACACCGGCAGCCACAAGCTGCCGGGCAAGGACCAGGAGGCCACCAGCTTCAAGGTGAACCTGGAGGCGGCCGACGAGATCTGCCGCCAGCTGCGGCTGCGCAACATGGGGGGGATCATCGTGCTGGACTTCATCGACATGAAGGCGGGCAAGAGCCAGCGGGCGGTGCTGGAGCGGATGCGCCGGAACCTGGCCCTCGACAAGGCCCGCACCCACGTGCTGGAGATCTCGCCCCTGGGGCTGATGGAGATGACCCGGCAGCGCACCAGCGAGAGCATGAACGCCGAGGTCTACGACGACTGCCCCTACTGCCTGGGGCGGGGGCACATCAAGGGCGGGCACACCATGAGCGTCGAGATCCAGCGCAAGATCGGCGAGCTGCTCAAGCGGCAGGGGCAGGCCCCGGCCGACCAGCAGATCCGGGTCTCGGCCAGCCCCGACATCGTCCGGCGGCTGCAGAAGGAGGACAACGAGGTGATCGTGGAGCTGGAGAAGCGCTACTTCGGGCGCATCTTCCTGGAGGAGGATCCCTCCTTCCACTACGAGCAGTTCCGGATCGAGGACAAGAAGACCGGCAAGGCGCTCTACCAGACCGATCCCTCGCTGCTGGCCCGCCGGCAGAACATCGCCCGGCCGCGCCGCCGGCCCCGCCCCGCCTCCCCGGGCGGCGGACGGCGCCGGCGGCCCGCCCAGGGGAAGGCCGGCGCCTAGGGCGCCAGGAAGGAGAGGGCGCAGAGCAGGGCCTGGGCCAGCCACAGGAGGGCCACCGCCCGCCCGGGGGAGAGGCCGCGGCGGACCAGCAGGTGGGAGAGGTGGTTGGTGTCGCCGACCCAGACCGGGCGGCGGCGGCGGAGCCGGTGCAGGACCACCCAGGCGGTGTCGGCCAGGGCCACGCCCGCCAGGAGCGGGGGCGCGGCCCAGGATCCGGCCCCCCCGGCCCCCTGGGAGAGGGGGAGGATGGAGAGGACCGCCACCAGGTAGCCGGCCAGGTGGCTGCCCGAGTCGCCCAGGAAGACCCGGGCCCGGGGGAAGTTGCAGGGGAGGAAGCCGGCCAGGGCGCCGGCGGCCAGGAAGCCGAAGGAGGCGGCCAGCCAGCGGCCGGGGAGGGCGGCGTGGGCCGAGAGGGCCAGGGCGGCCAGGAGGGCCAGGCCGCCGCACAGTCCGTTCATGTTGTCGGAGAGGTTGTAGGCGTTGACCAGGAGCAGGATCCAGAGGACGGCGAGGGCGTGTCCCGCCAGGGGGAACTGGGGGAGGAGGTCGATGCGGACGCCCCAGAGGCTGGCGGCCGAGGCGGCCAGGAGCTGCAGCCCCAGCTTGGCGGGGGCGCCCAGGGCACGGCGGTCGTCGGCCATCCCCAGGGCCAGCATCCCCACCGCGCCCAGGGCCAGGACCGCGGCGGGCAGGGAGCGCGCCGCCAGCCCGTGGGAGAGGGGGCCGCTGCCGCCCAGGAGCGCCGGGCCCAGGAGCAGGGCCGCGGCCAGGGGCAGGACCAGCCCGGTGGCGATCATCGGGCCGCCGGCCAGGGCCGTCGCCCGGCGGTGGATCTTGCGGGGCCCGGGCCGGTCGACCAGGCCGCGCCGGGCGGCCCAGCGCCTCCAGAGGGGGAAGCTGCCCAGGGAGCAGGCGAGGCCGCCGGCCAGGGCCAGGGAGTAGAGCCAATGGACGGGAACGGGATCCACCGCTAGCGGGAGGATGGCAGGAGACCGGGACCCCGGATCAAGCCCGGAGCGGGATGGAGAGCAGGAGGCAGTTCGCCAGCGACAACAACGCCGGGATCTGCCCGGAGGCCCTGGAGGCCCTGCTGGAGGCCAACGCCGGGCACGCCGAGAGCTACGGCGAGGACCGGTGGACCCTGCTGGCGGCCGACCGGATCCGGGAGGTCTTCGAGTGCGACTGCGAGGTGTTCTTCGTGTTCACCGGCACCGCGGCCAACTCGCTGGCCCTGGCCTCGCTGTGCCGCTCCTGGCACAGCGTCCTCTGCCACCGTCTGGCGCACGTGGAGCAGGACGAGTGCGGGGCCCCGGAGTTCTTCTCCGGCGGGACCAAGGTGCTGCTGCTGCCCGGGGAGGAGGGGCGGATCCGGCCCGGGGACATGGAGGAGATGGCCGGGAGGCGCTCCGACATCCACTACCCCAAGCCGCGTGCGGTCAGCCTCACCCAGGCCACCGAGGCGGGGACGGTCTACGGCCCGGAGCAGATCGGGGCCATCGGCGAGCGGGCCCGCTCGCTGGGCCTGAAGGTCCACATGGACGGGGCCCGCTTCGCCAATGCGGTGGCCTCCCTGGACGTCTCCCCGGCGGAGCTGACCCGGAGCGCGGGAGTGGACGTGCTCTGCTTCGGGGGCGCCAAGAACGGGGTTCCGGCGGGGGAGGCGGTGGTCTTCTTCGATCCCTCGCTGGCGGCCGAGTTCGACTACCGCTGCAAGCAGGCGGGCCAGCTGGCCTCGAAGATGCGCTTCCTGGCGGCTCCCTGGGCGGGCCTGCTCCAGGGCGGGGCCTGGCTGCGCAACGCGGCCCACGCCAACGCCATGGCCCGCAGGCTGGAGGCGGGCCTGCGCTCCCTGCCCGGCCTGGCCCCGATGTTCCCCTGCCAGGCCAACGCGGTCTTCGTGGACATGCCCGGGGACCTGATCGGCTTCCTGCGCCGCCGTGGGTGGCGCTTCCACACCTTCGTCGGGGAGGGCGGCTGCCGGCTGATGTGCTCCTGGGACACCGATCCCGGGGACGTGGACCGCTTCCTGGCCGACGTCCGCCTCGGGCTCCGCCCCTGAGCCGCCCGCCTCCGGGTAGCCGGAACCGCGCCCCTGCGACGCCGTGCGGCCGCTCCCGCAGAACCCGCCGGGAAGCCCGTGCCACCGGCACATTACGCCCGCAGGGAGCCCGATCCCCGCGGCGCCTATCCTCTGTCCCTTCCGCCGGGCCGCCCAGGGCGGGGAGGCGCCCTGGCGGAGATCGGCCAGGACCGGGCGTCCCCTGCCTGAAGCCGGGCCGCAGGCTCCGGCCGGACCCGTCCGGCGAGCAGAACGCCAGGGCCGCGACAGGCGCCACGGGACGCGCACCGAGCCTGTTTCCAGGGACGGCGCCGCAGGGATTGGAGCGCCCCGTTCCCCGGACCAGCCGCCCGCATCCGGCGGCGAGGCCCCGTGACCGGGTCCCGGCCCGTCCCCCGCGGCCTGCCCGGTCCGGGGCCGCGCCGGGCTCCTCGCCAGCGCCCGTCGGCCTGGAGCGTCCATGGCCCTCTGCACGATCCGGCGGGCCCCGGCGGCTGGTCCGGGATCCGGGCCGCCCGGGAGACGGCCAGGGGCATGCCGATGCCGCGCCCCTCCCCTCCTTGCACGCCGGTTCCCCGGCAGGCCGCCGGATCCCATCGCCGCGCTGAGGGCCTACGCCCCCGCGCGGCTCGCGGATCGGCTTTCTCTCCACCCTCCGGATGCCCGGACAGAAAAGAAATTCGCTGCCGTGCGAAAAAACGGCTTGAATCGGCGCCGATGTGTGGTAGCTTCCCCCGGAACTGCAAGCGGGATCCCTCCGGCGGGCCCTTCGTGCCCTCCTGTCCAGAAGGCCAGGAGGGCGCGTGCCATGCCTGGCATAGGCCCATCGGCCGTAAATGCGTGGTTGCCGCTTGACAGGCCCGCAGCGTCGGGCGAGGGTAGGCCATCGGGTGTTCCGGCCCAGGTCTGGGGAGCGGATTCCAAGCAGAGTCGGATCAGCTACATGAGCGTCAGTGTGAACGAGAGCGTCGACATGAGAATGCAAACAGGCTTGGGGCGCAGGAGCCTCGCTGTACTCCTGCTGTCCTGCGTGTCGGCCGCCACGGGGCTCTCCCAGACCATCACCTGGGAGAATCCGGACGCCATCGTCTACGGCACGCCCCTGTCCGCCACCCAGCTCGACGCGGTGGCGACGCGGGACGACGGCAGATCGGCGGGCAGCATCCGGTACTTCTGGAAGGCAGATCCGGTGCCCGAGAACGTCAGGAAGCTGTCGGTCAGCACCGGCAATGCCAAGCTGCTCTCCAGCCACGTGGATCCCGACAACGGGGACGCTCCCGGCTTCTCCATCGACCAGGACGGGTTCGACTACGCCAGCTTCGACTGGCTCTACCTGCCTGCGGGGACGCACACGCTGACGGCCAGGCTGGACAGCGCCGCCCACATCTCCAAGACGGTGACCATCACGGTCGACAAGGCCTCGCTCACCATAACGCCCGCTGGGCGGAGCCGCGAGTACGGCGAGCCCAACTACCCGTACTCCGACTACAAAGACAACCCCGGCGGCATCTTCGACGTCGACGCGAACGGCAAATTCGAAGGCGATGCCTTGGCGGGAATAACGCAGAGTCATACCAGATTCACCAGGAGCAACGGCTCCGGGAGCTTCATCGGAGGAGCCGTTGAGGAATCGGACTGGGTGGAGAACAGCGACGGCACCCTGACCGTCACGGTGGCTGGAGCGGCGGACTGGACTGTCCTGGGCACTGCGTCCGGCAAGGCAACTCCTACGGACTCGGTGGAGGAAGTGAAAGCCACGGTCACGCGGGAGGCTGTCTTCGAGGGATACCGCCGTTTCGCCGGCAGTGCCGACGTCCATCGAGAGCTGGGCAAGTGGAGGGGGATCACCGAGACTACTGACGCGTTCAGGTGGGACGGCTCGACCACGGAGGATCTGGACGGAGACGGCTATCTAGATTACCACGTCGATTTAGTAGGCGGTGATAACGGGATTCGCGGCGACGAGTATGTCGATGACGAAAACCCGCTACTTTTCTTTCCATCAGACACAATCGCAACTATATCCACTGAAAAAGGCAAACTTGAGGAGGCAATCGACGACCACAAAACAGGCTTTGCAAAATTCTATCTGAAAAGCATTATAAAGGGTTCGAGGAGTACGGTAGTACCTGCTCAAGGGAGTCGAGTTGTTTACTACTATTTTGATTTTAACGGTGACAACAAGTTCAATACTCGGCGTAGTTTTCCGCCCATCTCCGGCCCGCCAGAGGATCGTGGAAATGCATATCCGGATGACGAACGGATTTATGAAACCAACGTCGATCGCGACGGGGATAGCAATGCGAACGAGATGACTGAAAACGATGACGGTACCTACGATTTCGAGATTGATTTCATCACACGGCAGGAAAGAAAATCGGTGGACGGCTATCCCCAACCCCAAGACAACCGCTGGGACTACGTGGAGACCGGGGACGAGTGGTACCTGACCGGGGAGGGCTTCCTGTTCAGCGTCAACGACGGCAGCGGGGCCGACGGCTTCGTGCGGGGCGAGACCTACGCCATGCTGACCGGCAGGCATCCGGACCACTTCGGCAAGGGCGAGACGAACGGGGTGACCGATCCCAAGGCGTTCGAGGTGACGGTCAAGCAGTACCCCGGCAACGACATCGGCAAGCTCCCGACCGACAACGACATCGATCGGACCACGCTGCCCGAGACCAACGATGCCGATGGGAGGAAGACCAGGACCAAGGGGCAGATCGAGATCGTCGCGGCGCCCGGGTTCAGGAACTACGAGGTGAACGTCGATGGCATCGGCATCCTCGAGGTGGTGCCGGCGAAGATCGAGCTCTGGGCCGAGGATCTGGCCAAGCCGTACGGGGATTCGATCGACATCCACCTTGACAACGATCCCGAGAAAGGCCTCAACCCGGAGCTGGTGAGGGGGCCTGGGGAATACGCCGACAATCCGTTCGGGCTGTACAACAACATCCGGCTTCCGGTGGTCGGCCACGACGTCGCCGGCGGCGAGGGCCTCGAGGGGGAAGCATTGCAGGGGCTGTTGCGGAAGTTCCGGATCCAGCAGCATCTCACGGCCGTCGACGGCGGCGGCAAGCTGGGTGCCGAAGCGGGCGTCGGCGAGGGCTCGCTGAGGATCGTCGAGGACATCGACGACGTCGATATCCTGAGGCTTGTCAGCGATTCGGGCAAGTACGAGCTGGAGCTCCACACCGGGACGGTGGACGTGGAGCCGAGGACCTACTACCTGACCGTCGATCCGTCGGGCGCCGTGGAGGGGCTGGACGCCAATGTGGTGGCGGAGCGGCAGTACGGGTACCCCAACGCCGCGCTGGGCATCCGCGTGGTCAATCCGGCGCCCCACGAGGTGGTGGAGGAGTTGAATGCGGATGGCGAGGACGAGGGGCTGATCCAGTTCCAGCATGGGGACAGGACGGTCTCCAGCTGGCCTCTGTCCCGGATGAAGAGCGGGATGTTCAGCACTGCGCCCACGGTCTCGGTCCCGGCCGGCCTTGGCGAGACGAGCAGCGCCGGGGACTACAGGCTGGTCTTCGGCTCGGAGGGCGTCTCGGGCACGCACGTCTCCGGCGGCCTGCTCGGACGGATACGCGAGGTGGATGGGACAGACGTGGCCGAGGAGGCCTCCGCGCTGTGGATGAGGGTCAGCAGGCGGGTTCTGTTCCTGGAGCTGCCGGACGTGAGCATGTCGCTCTCCGATCCGTTCGTCGAGCCCCGCTACATGCTGTCGAACGTGGCCTCCTTCGACATGGATTCGCAGGGCAATCCGCACACGGACGTCCTGGTGGAGCCCCCGGGAGGGATCCAGTGGGCCTTCACCCCCCGGTTCCCGGTGGGCACCATGAACGCCGAGTTCAGCAGGCCTGATGGCTCGGATCTTGACTCCCGGGATCCTGATACTAGCAACCCTGCGACCCCAAGAAAGGGAGCTGTCCGGGTCAGGAGCGCGTCCGGGCTAACTTCGGATGGCACCCTGCCGAAGGCCGCCGACTACGAAAGCGGCCTGGACTCCACCTTCTTCGATCCCGGGGGCAACTACTACCTGAAGTCTCTCGACACGTCCTACTACACGCTTCACCAGGACAGGCTCTATCGGCTGTTCCGGAATGATCCCACTCAGGAGAACTACGATGCGATCCCTCGGGCGCCGTTGAGGATCCTGGACTACGATGAACCGGACGAGCGCACAGTGGAAGGAACAGATGACGACGGCCATACCTTGCTGACGGTGGACGGCGGCACGTACAACACGACGGAGTACACGCCTGGCACGGGCGATTTCCTGATCCACCCGGAGCACCTCAGCAACACCGCCGAAGGCAGCGACGACGACTTGTACTGGATGGACGTGGAGGACCTGGAGAGCAACGAAAGAAAGGACTACCTCTGGGGGCGGTTCGGCGGTAATGGGACGGACGATGTGATCGATGACGACGGGGTGGCGATTACGACCCAGACCTCCTTCGGCCTTTCGCAGGCCTACCTGGAGGGGTACCTGGCCGACACGAACACGGCGCTCATTGGCCAGGGCAGTGACAGAGATGCCAGGCTCGGCGACGAGCATAAGGCCGGGGGGTACTTCTACACCATCGCCAACCTGGATGCTCTCAAGAGGGGCGTGGACTCCAACTACCGGCTGGAGTACGCGCAAAGCTACATGAAGGACGGCAGGGAAGTGTTCTACGCCGGGTCCACGACGGGCTCGACGGACAACAAGTATGGCAGGGTGATCAAGGATCGGCCCGCCAGCCTGTACACGGTCACCGAGCGGCGCCGGCCCGGCATCGACGTCGCTCTGGAGATCCAGTCCTCGGGCATATCCTTGGAGCAGGTTTCCGTCCCCTTCGGGGAGAAGGTCTCGGAAGCCCTGGACGGCATCCGCGTCTCGTTCTTCCGATCGGACCGGAGGTCGGCGCCCCTGGACGAGTCCGGATACGTCCTGGGGAGGGACTACTACTACGATCTGTACATCCTCGACAGGACCGCCGGGACCACAAACTACCTCTACCGGGTGGGCGGACAGGATGCAGGCTATCTGAGTATCGTCGATGAAGGAGACAATCGCGGCGCGTGGGTGTCCGAATCGACCAGCGCTGCGGCTTTTCCGGACGGCTACAGGAAGATTCCAGCGGCCCAGGGCGGCCACTGGGCTGGAATAGACGGCAGTGTGGCGGACAACACGGAAGATGCGCCCTACCGGACGGTCAAGTACAGGTCGAGAAACCGGGAGGCCGCGCCCTACTACCGGCTGAACGTCAACGGGGACTACGAGCTGGAGGTGCGCCTGTTCATGGTCCACGGAGTGGAGGGCGACAAGGATCCTCGCGGGACGAGCGGGCTGCTCGTCGATCACTGGAACCAGTGGAGCGACTCCTCGGCCGTCAGCCGCCAGGGCGGCGAGGCGGTATCGGCGTCCAAGCGGTTTCCCCTGGCGGTCGTTCCCAAGGTCGTGGAGGTGAGGCCGGTGGCCGCGCCCTACCAGACGGGCCAGGGCCTGCCGCCCAACGACAGCTACGGGCAGAGCTACAGGTACGAGCTGTCGGCCAGCTACCTGGACGGCCGGAAGACGACCGGCACCCAGACGTTCGGGACCGACGACGATGGCGACCCCACGGTGGCCTACATGGAGGGGGAGAGCATCAACACGGGCGAGGCCATCGACGAGGACGACTACGAGGATGCGCAGGCGCTGGCTGCGGCCAGGAACGCTGCGGCCCGCAGGCTGTTCGAGGAGCTGGAGATCGGCTCGTTGGGGAGGGTTTTCAGCGTCGATGCGCCTGCCGATCCCGGGGTCGGGACCTACCGGCTCTCGGTGAGCGGCTACGTGTCGGTCGACGGCAACGTGGACTTCGTCTACGCCGACGGCGCCCTGCAGATCGTGGACCGGCAGTTCGTGCTGGACTGGCCCGGGGGGCCGGTGGAGATCGAGTACGGCGAGCCGCTGCCCGCTTCCTTTCTCGATGCGGCCGCGACGCCGTTCGTTCCGGGCGGCGGGAGCCTGTCGTACACCGTGGCGGGCGAGGCGGTGCAGGCCGGGCAGGCGCTGGATGCGGGGACCTACGATGTCCGTGCGGTGTTCCATTCGTCCACCCCGGAGTACGCGAGCAGCGTGCCGGTGGACAGGCAGCTGGTGGTCCGGCCCCGGCCCCTGACGCTGACGGTCAAGAACGTGAGCAAGGTGTTCGGGGACGAGGATCCCGTTCTGGAGACGAACGAGGGCGACGGGGGCTTCGTCAACGGGGACGCCGAGCGGATCGGGCTGCAGTTCCAGCTTCCCGAGGCCTATCTGGAACGGGATGGGGACAACCTGGAGCCGGCGGGCAAATACGAGGTCCGGCTCCAGATCGTCGATCCGGAGAACCGCCTGGGCAACTACGCGCCGACGATCCGCAAAGGCGAGCTGACGGTGACCAAGCGGCCTCTGACGGTGTCTCCGGCGGCCGTGCGGCGCTACCCGTTCGACGAGCAGGGGCTGCGGGACAAGTACAACAGCTTCGACGCCTCCAGGAAGAACGACATGCCGGCCGCCTGGGTGGTGTTCGAGGGCCTGGCGCCGAAGCACGAGGTCAATGGGGACGCCCGCCTGGTCGGGACGGGCAAGGGCCAGGACAACAAGTACCTGACGCCCAGCTGGAATGCTCTGGGAAGCCTGTTCGAGATCGACATGTACTCCGATGCGAGGGAGGACCAGGGGGCTCCGGGCATTCAGGAGGGGGTGGTGCGGATCCTGGCCGTCAGGGCCATTGGAACCGCAGCGGGCAACTACGACCCCATCGACCATTCGGGCAGGGGGGACGTGGATCTGACCAAGAGGGACGTCGAACTGGAATGGCTCGATCTCACTGGGGTGATCCTCTACGGGCAGAGGCTGCGCGACTCGACTCCGGGCGGTGCGGGCGGAAGGGGAGAGAGTGAGCGGAAAAAGCGCGGCAACGTGGACGAGCTGCTGAGCCATGTGGGCGACGCTAGCGCCGAAAACCAAGACTACACCTTCGACGCCGACATCTTCGATGCGTGGGCCGAGCCGGGCGGGGGCGTCTTCACGTACACCAAGGTGGAGGGGGGCGGACCGGCCCTCGACCCCGTCAACGGCACCAGGTACCTGCCCTCGCACGGGGAGCTGAAGTTCCGGGTGGCCTACACGCCCACGCCGTCGGACCAGGCCAAGTACAACGTGACGCACAAGGATATCACGGTGAGGATCACGCCGCGGCCCCTGGTGGTGTCGCTGGCCGACCAGGAATTCGAGTACGGCAGCGTGGACCTGAACCTGAGCTCCTTCGGCAATCCCTTGGTGCGGTACGGCAGGCCGCCGGATGCGGCCGACAAGAAGCAGAACTACTACCGGATCCTGGAGGGCGAAAGCATCGGAGCGATCCTCACGCAGCAGATGGTTCTGGCGAGCAACGCCGGACCCGGCAGCAAGGTGGGGAGCAACTACTACATCGCGGTGGCGCAGTCCCCGAAGATCGAGCCCGCAAGCTCCAACTACCAGCTGATAGGGAAGGTGAGAGGGAGCTCGACGCTGAAGATCGAGGACGGGGTCTACAACCTGGTATCGGGAGAGGCGGCCTCCCTGGATGGCGAAGACCCGGATCAGACGAAGGCGGCCAGGGTGAGGATCACCCGCGCCCCGCTGACCATCCGCGCCACCGATCTGGCTAAGGTGAAGGGGCAGCCGAACCTGAACGCGGTGCGGATCCCGAGCCCGGGGTACGTGGGGACGAGCTACCTTCCGGTCGAGGGGCAGCCCTACACGGTCGAGGTGGGAGAGGGGCAGCTGAAGAACGGGGACATCCTGGACGGGCTGCTGTGGGCGCCCCTGCAGATCGGCTCGGTGGTGGAGGAGGGGACGGACTACGGCCGCTACAACATCACGGTGAGCGGGGGCTTCTCGGACAACTACCTGGTGACGCACGAGAACGGGACGTTCACGGTGCAGCCGCCGGTGCGGTGGAATCCCCTGGATCTGGTCTACGGAGAGCCCCTGACGGGGGATCAGCTCAACGCCGAGTCGGACGACGTGGACATCGCGGGGAGCTTCGAGTACCCGGACAACGGGCTGGGGACGCGCCTTGGAGCGGGCTCGCACCCGCTGCGGGGTGTCTTCGTGACGGACGACGCCCAGGAGTTCGAGGTGGTGGGCAGCGTGCGGGTGGCCCGAGCGGAGCTGGTGGTTCGCGCCCTCGACGTGGTCCGCGGCTACGGGGAGCCGAACCCGTCCGAGTTCGGGTACGCGATCGAGGGATTCGCGACCGGGGTCGACGGGGAGCTGGACGACATCTCGGATCTGGGCGGCGAGCTGGTCCTTTCGACCAGCGGCGGCGACGGCTCGGTGGCGGGGGACTACGAGATCGTGCCCTCGGGCCTGTCGTCGGACAACTACGAGATCCGGTACGTCTCCGGGACCCTGACGGTGACCCGTGACGGAGCGGCCATCGAGCTGTCGGATCTGGAGCAGGACTACGACGGGACGGCCCGGGTTCCGTCGATCGCGACCGAGCCGGAGGATCTGGCCTACGATGTCACCTACGCCCGTGTGCTGACGGCCCCGGCCGGGGCTCCGGCGGAGCCTCTGGACGAGAGCCTCTACGCCACGGAGGCCGAGGAGGCGGCGCCGCCGGTGGAGGCGGGCTGGTACATCGTCCGGGCCGCCTCGGCCGACAGCCGCTACGAAGGCAGCGCGGCGGCGCTGATGAGGGTTTCCCGCGAGGCGTCGATCGTCCTCTCGGATCTGGAGCAGGTGTACGACGGCACGCCCCGTGCGGCGGCGTACACGTCGGACGTGGACCATCTGGGAGTCGGCCTGGTGGCGTCCTACGACGGCATGGCCGAGGCGCCTGCGGACGCGGGGGCCTACCAGGTGTCGGTCTCGGTCGATCCGCTGTCGCTGGGCTACTTCGGCACGGCCGAGGGGACGCTCTCCGTGGCCAAGGCGGAGGCGGCGGTGTCGATCGATCCGGCCGGCCTGGACCAGGCGGTCAACCGGATCGACCGGGAGGCGCCCCTGGCGGTGGCCACCGAGCCCGGGGGTCTGGCGGTGGAGATCGACTTCGACGGCGGCACCCCGGAGGTGGATCCGGTTCCCCCCGACTCTCCGGCCTCGGTGGGCGAGTGGCCGGTGGTGGCCAGGGTGGCGGACGCCAACTACGCCGGCTCGGCGATGGCGACGCTGACGATCCGCAAGGCCCACCAGGACATCGAGGTGGTCAACGAGGGCTCCTACCAGCCCTGGCCGGTTGCGATGGCGGGCGATCCCCTGGACATACCGCTCTATGCGGATGCCGGCTCGGGCGAGCCGGTGACCTTCTCGGTGGACCTGGGGCACGAGGCGGCCACGGGCCTGGCCTCGGTGACGGTGATCGAGGGGAACAGCCTCCTGAGGGTGTCCCGTCCCGGCGACATCTTCGTGAGGGCGGTGCAGGCGGGCGACTCCTACTGGGCGCCCCGGGAGCACGTCTTCCTGGTGTCGGTGGCCGGCGTGGGGCAGCCGGTGAGCATCGTCCTGGGGGATCTGGAGCATGTGTACGACGGCACGCCCAAGGCGGCGGCGGTGGCCACCGAGCCCGAGGGGCTGGCGGTGGCGGTGACCTACGGCGGCTCCGCCGAGCTTCCGGTGGAGGCGGGGACCTACGAGGTGGTGGCGTCGAGCGCCGACCCGGTGCTTCCGGGCCAGGCGTCGGGCACGCTGACCATCGCCAGGGCGGAGGCCCGGGTGATCATCGATCCGGCGACCCTCGCGCAGGCGGTCAACCAGCTGTCTGCGGTGGCGGTGTCCACCGAGCCCGAAGGTCTGGCGGTGGCGGTGGCCTACGGCGGCTCGCCGGATCTTCCGGCCGACGATGCGGCCTCGATCGGGGAGCATGCGGTGAGGGCCGAGGTGGCCGACGCGAACTACGCGGGGAGCGCCGAGGCGGTCCTGTCGGTGGGCCGGGCGGTCCAGACGGTGCGGATCTCGGACGCCTCGCTCTACGATCCGTGGCTGGCGGAGCTGGAGGGCCGGGTGATGAGCATCCCGCTGCGGGGGACCTCCAGCTCGGGCCTGCCGCTGCAGTACTCGATCGCCTCCTACGTTCCGGTCGAGGGGGACAGCGCGCCGCTGACCGCGCAGATCGAGGGCGAGCTGCTCAAGGTGGTGCATCCGGGGACCTACCACATCGTGGCCACCCAGCCCGGCGACGGCTACTGGGGGGAGGCGAGCGCCGGGTTCCCGGTGCGGGTCAACGGCGTGGGGCAGCCGGTGGGCATCGCCATCTCCGATCTGGAGCATGTCTACGACGGGACCCCGAAGGGGGCGGCGGTGTCGGTGGAGCCCGGGGATCTGGAGATCGAGATCACCTACAACGGCTCGCCGGACCTTCCGGTGGACGCCGGGACCTACCAGGTGCGGGTGGGCAGCCTCAACCCGGTGCTTCCCGGCTCGGCCGAGGCGGTGCTGGCCATCTCGAAGGCTCAGGCGGCGGTCTCCATCGACGGTCCGCTCTCGCAGGCGGTCGGCAGCCTGGTTCCGGTGGCGGTCTCGACGGTTCCCGAGGGGCTGGCGGTGGACGTGACCTACGGCGGCTCGCCGGATCTGCCAGCCGACGAGGCCTCCTCGGTGGGCGAGGTGGCGGTGAGCGCCACGGTGGCCGATAGCAACTACGAGGGGAGCGCCCAGGCGGTTCTCGTGGTGGGCAGGGCGGCGCAGACGGTGAGGGTGACCGATCCCTCGCTGTACGATCCGTGGGTGGCGGAGCTGGAGGGCCGGGCGATCAGCATTCCGCTGCGGGCGACCTCCAGCACCGGGCTGCCGGTCGAGTTCTCGATCGTCTCCTACGCGGTCGACGGGCAGGAGGAGCCGATCCTCACCGGCGCGGTCGACGGGGACGTTCTGGTGGTGGCGCATCCGGGCGTCTACACCATCCGCGCCTTCCAGGCGGGCGACGGCTACTGGGCCGAGGCGAGCGCCGAGTTTCCGGTGGTGGTCGGCGGCGTGGGGCAGTCGGCCACGATCGAGCTCTCGGACCTGGAGCACGTCTACGACGGCAGCGGCAAGGCGGCGGCGGTGAGCGTGGATCCGCCCGACCTGGAGATCCAGGTGACCTACGACGGCTCGGCGGACCTGCCGGTGGATGCGGGCAGCTACCGGGTGTCGGTGGCCAGCCTGAACGCGGTGCTGCCGGGCTCGGCGGAGGGGACCCTGACCATCGCCAAGGCTCCGGCCGCCCTGGAGATCCATCCGGCCACGCTGAGCCAGGCGGTCAACGAGCTGGCGCCGCTGGTGGTGACCACCGAGCCCGAGGGGCTGGCGGTGGCGGTGACCTACGACGGCTCGCCGGATCTGCCTGCCGACGACGCCTCCTCGGTGGGCGAGGTGTCGGTGGTGGCGTCGATCGACGAGAGGAACTACATGGGCAGCGTGGAGGCGGTCCTGGTGGTGGGCAAGGCGGCGCAGACGGTGAGCGTGACCGATCCCTCGCTCTACAGCCCCTGGCTGGGCGAGCTTCGGGGCCGGGGCCTGGAGATTCCGCTGCGGGCGACGGCCAGCACCGGGCTGCCGGTGTCCTACACGCTGGAGTCCTTCGTCCTGGACGGCGAGCATGTGGAGCTTCCGGCCCTGATCGAGGGGAATCTGCTGAAGGTGGTCCGTCCGGGGACCTACGTGGTCAAGGCGACCCAGCCGGGCGGGGACTACTGGGGCGAGGCCAGCACGGAGTTCCCGGTGCGGGTCAACGGCGAGGCGGTGATGGCCCGGCTCTCCTTCGAGGCGGCCGATCTGTCCCAGGTCTACGACGGGAGCGGCAAGACGGTGGGAGTGTCGGCCAGCCCCGACACCCTGGAGATCGAGGTGACCTACGACGGCTCGCCGGATCTGCCGGTCGATGTGGGCAGCTACACGGTGAGGGCCCGCAGCGCCGACATCCTGATCCCGGGCGAGATATCGGCGACGCTGGAGATAGCCAAGGCCGAGGCCGAGGTGTCCATCGACGAGGCCGGCCTGGTCCAGGAGGCCAATCAGCTGGCTCCGGTGGCGGTGACCACCGTTCCCGAGGGCCTGGCGGTTGAGGTGGCCTACGGCGGCTCGCCGGATCTGCCTCCCTTCGATGCGGCCTCGATCGGCGAGGTGGCGGTGACGGCGACGGTGGTCGACGCCAACTACACGGGCGCAGCCACCGCGGTGCTCACGATCGTGAAGGCCGGCCAGGCGATCACCGTGCCGAACGTCGACGGGTACAATCCGTGGCCGATCCGGATCGCGGGGCAGCCCCTGGAGATCCCGCTCCTGGGCTCCAGCGGCTCGGGGCTGGAGGTGGAGTTCTCCGTCGATGCGGCCAACGCCTCGGTTGGCGGGGGAGTGCTGACGGCGACCCAGCCGGGGTCCTACACGGTGCGCGCCGACCAGGCGGGCGACGGGCGCTGGGCGGCGGCTTCCACGGTGGAGTTCCTGGTGGTGGTCGAGGGCTCGGGGATCCCGACGATCGCGCCGCGGGTCGTCGCCCTGGGGATCGACGACGGAGCCCTGAGCGTGGGGATCGAGGGAGCGCCCAATGCCCGGGTGGACATCCTGGCGGCCCCGGACATCGTCGACGCCGCCTACACGCTGGTGCGGACCATCCAGCTGGACGTGGAGGGCCGCGGGACGATCGTGCTGCCCACGCTGGGCGGGGCGGGCTTCTACAAGGCGGTCAACAGCGCCGCCCAGGGAGGCGGGGGAGGAACTCCTCCGGTTCCCGGCCAGTAGGCCGCGGGACGGACGGCCGGAGGCGCCCGGGGAGGGGGCGCCTCCGGCCTTTTCTCTTCTCCGGGACGGCCTTGCCGGACCGGGACAGGCGGCTGCCGCCATGCAGGAAACGGAACTGCGGCTTGACAGGCCCGCAGCGCTGGGCGAGGGTGGGGCCATTGGGATGCTTCAGTTTCATGTCTGGGATGTGAAACTGGTGGAGCAGTGTCTAGCTAGATGAGCGTCTGTGCGAACGGAAGAGTCGACATGAGAATGCAAACGGGATTGGGGTGCAGGAGCCTCGCTGCGCTCCTTCTTTCCTGTTTGTCGGCCGGGACAGGATTCTCCCAGTCCGTCATAGACTGGGAGGATCCGGACGCCATCGTCTACGGCACGCCCCTGTCCGCCACCCAGCTCAACGCCGTTCTGATAAAAGACGGGGAGCGGTTGGATGGCTCCAACATCCGGTACTTCTGGAAGGCGGATCCGGAGCCCCAGGCCGTCAAAGATCTGGAGGAGAGAACAGGCAAGTCCGAACTGCTCTCCAGATACGTGGATCCCGACGAAGGAACCGGCTTCTCCCGCATCAACGACGGTTACACCTACAGCTACACTTCCTCGGGGGGCCAGACGCAGACCGCGATTTACGACTGGCTATACCTGCCTGCTGGGGATCACAAGCTGACGGCCAGGCTGGATGGCGCCCCCAACGTCAGCAAGACGGTAAGCATCACGGTCAACAAGGCCCTTCTCCACATTTTGCCTCAGACCCGGAGCCGCTACTACGGCGAGCCCAACTACCCGTTCTTCGACCACGACAGGAATCCTGGAGGCATCTTCGGAGCCGATCCAACAAACAGCGTCGACTTCACCTTGCTGGGAGAGGAGGTGGAGAAAAGGACCATATTCACCAGGAGCAACGGCACTGGAAGGTTCACTGGAGGAGCCGTTCGGGAAAGGGACTGGCAGGAGAACAGCGACGGCTCCCTGACCGCCACGTTGGATGGAGAGATAGGCTGGGAGCACACGGAGCAGAACCCGGGCTTGGGCGTTGCAAGCCTTGATGTGGTGGCTACGGTCACGCGGAAAGTGGTCTCGGCCGAGGGCTACCGCCATTTCACCGGCATCACCAACGTCGTCCATGAGGAACTGGGCTGGTACTGGGACTTGAAGAGAGACGAGAGCAGGTGGAACGGCGGATTTACTGAAGATACGAACGGCAACGGCGTTTTGGATCTCAGTTTTGATTTAAATGGCGATGGCGTTATTGGTGAAAACGATATAAATGGCGATAATCATATTAGGCCTCAAGCCGGAGAATTTAGAGGTAGGATTGAAACCGAAACCATCGGCCTTATTCACGATGATGATAAAGACAAAGGCTACGAGAGAGCCATAAGCAAGAGAATTCTATTGTTCGATTCGGCTGATCAGATTAGGCCGTGGTTCGATCCACCGTGGATCATTCATGATGTCGTCACCGACCCAGCAAAGCCAGACTGGACAAACGGTGGTCTCGACCTTGACGGGGACGGGAGCTACACCAACAGCCTGCGGGAAATATACCTGAACAGGTTTTTGGAGGTTGAAGTGGAAAATGTAGATGGAAACCTGTCGTACGAGTACTATTTGGACATTAATGGCAATCAGACCAAGGAAGAAGGATTGCATCCAGCTGAATTTGTCAGTGAACGAAACATCGACGGCCACTATGATAGATATCGTCACGGGGAGCACGAGGATGTGAACGGTAACTTCGAGCTCGATTTTGAACCGAACATCAGAGAGCAGCTGGAGTCCTTCGAGGGCGCCGAACTCGCGGAGTCCGGGAAGGAATGGTACCTGACGGGAGAGGGCTTCCAGTTCACCGGGTTCAAGCGGGAAGAGTCCTATGCAAAGCTGACCGGGAGGGATCGCGACCACTACGGCTGGGGCGAACCAAACGGGGTGATCGATCCCTCGGCGTTCGAGGTGGAGGTCAGGCAGTTCGCCGACAACAATGTTACCAATACCCCCCCGACCGGCCCGTACATCGAGCGGACCGCGGCGGTCGGGACCAAGGGGCGGATCCATGTGACCACTCCACCCGAGTTCAGGAACTACACCGTTGACACGACGGTCTACGGCGCCGACTTCGTGCTCGAGGTGGTGCCGGCGAAGATCGAGCTCTGGGCCGAGGATCTGGACAAGCCGTACGGCGATTCGATTCCCATTCTTTCCGAAGACGGACGGATCAATCCGGAACTGGTGAGGGGGCCTGGGGAATATACCGACAATCCGTTCGGGCTGTACAACAACTTCCGGCTTCCGTTGGTCGGCCACGACGGTAGGACCCGCGACGGGGCCGTGATCCGGATCGAGGATCACCTAACGGCAGTCGACGATGGCGGCAGGCTGCACGCCGAAGCGGGCGTCGGCGGGGGCGGGCTGAGGATCGTCGAGGACATCGACGATGTCGAAGTCCTGGAACTTGTCCGCGATTCGGGCAAGTACGAGCTGGTTCTCCACTCAGGGACGGTGACCGTGGAGCCCAGGACCTACTACCTGACCGTCGATCCGTCGGGCTCTTTGAGTGGCCTGGACTTCAACGTGGTGGCGGAGCGGCAGTACGGGGATCTCAACGCAGCGCTGGGCATCCGCGTGGTCAATCCGGCGCCCCATATGGTGGAAGAGGTGGAGGGCGAAGACGAGGATCTGATCGAGTTCAAGTATGGGGGCGAGACGGTCTCCAGCTGGCCTCTGGCCCGGATGAAAAGCGGGATGTTCAGCTCCCCGCCCACGGTCTCGGTCAGCGCCAGCGAAAGGAGCGACGCCGGGGACTACAGGCTGGTCTTCGGCTCGGAGGGCGTCTCTGGCACGCACGTCTCCGGCGGCCTGCTTGGACGGATACGCGAGGTGGATGAGACAGACGTGGCCGAGGAGGCCTCAGCGCTGTGGATGAGGGTCAGCCGGCGGGTTCTGTCTCTGGAGCTGCCGGATGTGAGCATGTCGCTCTCCGATCCGTTCGTCGATCCCCGCTACATGCTGTCGAACGTGGCCTCCTTCGACATGGATTCGCAGGGCAACCCGCACACGGACGTCCTGGTGGAGCCCCCGGGAGGGATCCAGTGGGCCTTCACCCCCCGGTTCCCGGTGGGCACAATGAATGCCACCTTCACCAGGGAGGGGGACAGAGACGAGTCACAAGACCAGCAGTATGGAGCTGTCCAGGTCACGAAAGAGGGCCTTGGAACCCACGATCAGCCGGAAGCTGATGAATACACCAACGGGCTACCTTCGTCATACTTGACCGATACCGTCAACTACTACCTAAAGGCGCTCGACACGTCCTACTACACGCTTCACCAGGACAGTCTCTATCGGGAGTACCTGGAGGCGGTGAAGAAGAGTCCCGATGATCCCGATAATGACGCTATATACGAAGAGATCCCTCGAGGGCCGTTGAGGATCCTGCAATACGGACAATCGGACGAAAACGTAAACGAGGATTCGAACGCTGTCCTAACGGTGGACACTGTTGCTGGTGGCGTTGTGTACAGGACGACGGAGTACACGCCTGGCACGGGGGATTTCCTGATCCACCCGGAGCACCTTCGCAACACCGCCAGTGGCAGCGGCGACGACTTGTACTGGATGGAAAAGACGGAGAACGATAATAGGAGAAACTACCTCTGGGGGAATTTCGGTGCTGCGGGGACAGGCGATGTAATTGTAAACGCGGTGGCAATTACGAACCAGACCTCCTTCGGACTGTCGTCGGACTACATGGAGGATCTCCTGTCCGGCGAATTCGGCAGGTATCCGAACATCGCCGGTGTCGGCGACGAGCATAAGGCCGGGGGGTACTTCTACACCATCGCCAACCTGGATGATCTCGAAAGGGGTGCTGACTCCAACTACCAGCTGGAATACACGCAAAGCTACATGAAGGACGGCAGGGAAGTCTTCTATGCCTGGTCCACGACTGGCTCGACGAACAACGCGTATGGCAGGGTGATCAAGGATCGGCCCGCCAGCCTGTACACTGTCACCGGGAGGCGCAAGCCCGGCATCGACATCTCTCTGGAGACCGGTTCTCCGGAGACCGGCTTTGTCTCCTTGGAGCAGATCTCGGTCCCCTTCGGGGAGAAGATTTCGGAAGCCCTGGACGGCATCCGCGTCTCGTTCTTCCGATCGGACCGGAGGTCGGCGTCCCTGGACGAGTCCGGATACGTCCTGGGGAGGGACTACTACTACGATCTGTACATCCTCGACAGGACCGCCGGGACCACAAACTACCTCTACCGGGTGGGCGGACAGGATGCAGGCTATCTGACGATCGTCGATGAAGGGGACAATAGCGGCGCGTGGGTGTCCGAATCGACCAGTGCTGCGGCTTTTCCGGACGGCTACAGGAAGATTCCTGCGGCTCAGGGCGGCCACTGGGCTGGAATAGACGGCAGTGTGGCGAAGCACACACCGGACGGAGGGTCCCAAACGGTCAAGTACAGGTCGAGAGGCCGGGAGGCCGCGCCCTACTACCGGCTGAGCGTCAACGGGGACTACGAGCTGGAGGTGCGCCTGTTCATGGTCCACGGAGTGGACGGCGGCAACGACCCTCGCGGGACGAGCGGACTGCTCGTCGATCACTGGAACCGGTGGACCAGCGAAGTGACCCAGCGGTATCCGTTGGACCAGAGGGATCCCAGCCAGAAGGCGGTGGGAAGTTCCGGCGACTCCTCGGCCGTCACCGGCCAGGGCGACGAGGCGGTATCGGCGTCCAAGCGGTTTCCCCTGGCGGTCGTTCCCAAGGTCGTGGAGGTGAGGCCGGTGGCCGCGCCCTACCAGACGGGCCAGGGCCTGCCGCCCAACGACAGCTACGGGCAGAGCTACAGGTACGAGCTGTCGGCCAGCTACCTGGACGGCCGGAAGACGACCGGCACCCAGACGTTCGGGACCGACGACGATGGCGACCCCACGGTGGCCTACATGGAGGGGGAGAGCATCAACACGGGCGAGGCCATCGACGAGGACGACTACGAGGATGCGCAGGCGCTGGCTGCGGCCAGGAACGCTGCGGCCCGCAGGCTGTTCGAGGAGCTGGAGATCGGCTCGTTGGGGAGGGTTTTCAGCGTCGATGCGCCTGCCGATCCCGGGGTCGGGACCTACCGGCTCTCGGTGAGCGGCTACGTGTCGGTCGACGGCAACGTGGACTTCGTCTACGCCGACGGCGCCCTGCAGATCGTGGACCGGCAGTTCGTGCTGGACTGGCCCGGGGGGCCGGTGGAGATCGAGTACGGCGAGCCGCTGCCCGCTTCCTTTCTCGATGCGGCCGCGACGCCGTTCGTTCCGGGCGGCGGGAGCCTGTCGTACACCGTGGCGGGCGAGGCGGTGCAGGCCGGGCAGGCGCTGGATGCGGGGACCTACGATGTCCGTGCGGTGTTCCATTCGTCCACCCCGGAGTACGCGAGCAGCGTGCCGGTGGACAGGCAGCTGGTGGTCCGGCCCCGGCCCCTGACGCTGACGGTCAAGAACGTGAGCAAGGTGTTCGGGGACGAGGATCCCGTTCTGGAGACGAACGAGGGCGACGGGGGCTTCGTCAACGGGGACGCCGAGCGGATCGGGCTGCAGTTCCAGCTTCCCGAGGCCTATCTGGAACGGGATGGGGACAACCTGGAGCCGGCGGGCAAATACGAGGTCCGGCTCCAGATCGTCGATCCGGAGAACCGCCTGGGCAACTACGCGCCGACGATCCGCAAAGGCGAGCTGACGGTGACCAAGCGGCCTCTGACGGTGTCTCCGGCGGCCGTGCGGCGCTACCCGTTCGACGAGCAGGGGCTGCGGGACAAGTACAACAGCTTCGACGCCTCCAGGAAGAACGACATGCCGGCCGCCTGGGTGGTGTTCGAGGGCCTGGCGCCGAAGCACGAGGTCAATGGGGACGCCCGCCTGGTCGGGACGGGCAAGGGCCAGGACAACAAGTACCTGACGCCCAGCTGGAATGCTCTGGGAAGCCTGTTCGAGATCGACATGTACTCCGATGCGAGGGAGGACCAGGGGGCTCCGGGCATTCAGGAGGGGGTGGTGCGGATCCTGGCCGTCAGGGCCATTGGAACCGCAGCGGGCAACTACGACCCCATCGACCATTCGGGCAGGGGGGACGTGGATCTGACCAAGAGGGACGTCGAACTGGAATGGCTCGATCTCACTGGGGTGATCCTCTACGGGCAGAGGCTGCGCGACTCGACTCCGGGCGGTGCGGGCGGAAGGGGAGAGAGTGAGCGGAAAAAGCGCGGCAACGTGGACGAGCTGCTGAGCCATGTGGGCGACGCTAGCGCCGAAAACCAAGACTACACCTTCGACGCCGACATCTTCGATGCGTGGGCCGAGCCGGGCGGGGGCGTCTTCACGTACACCAAGGTGGAGGGGGGCGGACCGGCCCTCGACCCCGTCAACGGCACCAGGTACCTGCCCTCGCACGGGGAGCTGAAGTTCCGGGTGGCCTACACGCCCACGCCGTCGGACCAGGCCAAGTACAACGTGACGCACAAGGATATCACGGTGAGGATCACGCCGCGGCCCCTGGTGGTGTCGCTGGCCGACCAGGAATTCGAGTACGGCAGCGTGGACCTGAACCTGAGCTCCTTCGGCAATCCCTTGGTGCGGTACGGCAGGCCGCCGGATGCGGCCGACAAGAAGCAGAACTACTACCGGATCCTGGAGGGCGAAAGCATCGGAGCGATCCTCACGCAGCAGATGGTTCTGGCGAGCAACGCCGGACCCGGCAGCAAGGTGGGGAGCAACTACTACATCGCGGTGGCGCAGTCCCCGAAGATCGAGCCCGCAAGCTCCAACTACCAGCTGATAGGGAAGGTGAGAGGGAGCTCGACGCTGAAGATCGAGGACGGGGTCTACAACCTGGTATCGGGAGAGGCGGCCTCCCTGGATGGCGAAGACCCGGATCAGACGAAGGCGGCCAGGGTGAGGATCACCCGCGCCCCGCTGACCATCCGCGCCACCGATCTGGCTAAGGTGAAGGGGCAGCCGAACCTGAACGCGGTGCGGATCCCGAGCCCGGGGTACGTGGGGACGAGCTACCTTCCGGTCGAGGGGCAGCCCTACACGGTCGAGGTGGGAGAGGGGCAGCTGAAGAACGGGGACATCCTGGACGGGCTGCTGTGGGCGCCCCTGCAGATCGGCTCGGTGGTGGAGGAGGGGACGGACTACGGCCGCTACAACATCACGGTGAGCGGGGGCTTCTCGGACAACTACCTGGTGACGCACGAGAACGGGACGTTCACGGTGCAGCCGCCGGTGCGGTGGAATCCCCTGGATCTGGTCTACGGAGAGCCCCTGACGGGGGATCAGCTCAACGCCGAGTCGGACGACGTGGACATCGCGGGGAGCTTCGAGTACCCGGACAACGGGCTGGGGACGCGCCTTGGAGCGGGCTCGCACCCGCTGCGGGGTGTCTTCGTGACGGACGACGCCCAGGAGTTCGAGGTGGTGGGCAGCGTGCGGGTGGCCCGAGCGGAGCTGGTGGTTCGCGCCCTCGACGTGGTCCGCGGCTACGGGGAGCCGAACCCGTCCGAGTTCGGGTACGCGATCGAGGGATTCGCGACCGGGGTCGACGGGGAGCTGGACGACATCTCGGATCTGGGCGGCGAGCTGGTCCTTTCGACCAGCGGCGGCGACGGCTCGGTGGCGGGGGACTACGAGATCGTGCCCTCGGGCCTGTCGTCGGACAACTACGAGATCCGGTACGTCTCCGGGACCCTGACGGTGACCCGTGACGGAGCGGCCATCGAGCTGTCGGATCTGGAGCAGGACTACGACGGGACGGCCCGGGTTCCGTCGATCGCGACCGAGCCGGAGGATCTGGCCTACGATGTCACCTACGCCCGTGTGCTGACGGCCCCGGCCGGGGCTCCGGCGGAGCCTCTGGACGAGAGCCTCTACGCCACGGAGGCCGAGGAGGCGGCGCCGCCGGTGGAGGCGGGCTGGTACATCGTCCGGGCCGCCTCGGCCGACAGCCGCTACGAAGGCAGCGCGGCGGCGCTGATGAGGGTTTCCCGCGAGGCGTCGATCGTCCTCTCGGATCTGGAGCAGGTGTACGACGGCACGCCCCGTGCGGCGGCGTACACGTCGGACGTGGACCATCTGGGAGTCGGCCTGGTGGCGTCCTACGACGGCATGGCCGAGGCGCCTGCGGACGCGGGGGCCTACCAGGTGTCGGTCTCGGTCGATCCGCTGTCGCTGGGCTACTTCGGCACGGCCGAGGGGACGCTCTCCGTGGCCAAGGCGGAGGCGGCGGTGTCGATCGATCCGGCCGGCCTGGACCAGGCGGTCAACCGGATCGACCGGGAGGCGCCCCTGGCGGTGGCCACCGAGCCCGGGGGTCTGGCGGTGGAGATCGACTTCGACGGCGGCACCCCGGAGGTGGATCCGGTTCCCCCCGACTCTCCGGCCTCGGTGGGCGAGTGGCCGGTGGTGGCCAGGGTGGCGGACGCCAACTACGCCGGCTCGGCGATGGCGACGCTGACGATCCGCAAGGCCCACCAGGACATCGAGGTGGTCAACGAGGGCTCCTACCAGCCCTGGCCGGTTGCGATGGCGGGCGATCCCCTGGACATACCGCTCTATGCGGATGCCGGCTCGGGCGAGCCGGTGACCTTCTCGGTGGACCTGGGGCACGAGGCGGCCACGGGCCTGGCCTCGGTGACGGTGATCGAGGGGAACAGCCTCCTGAGGGTGTCCCGTCCCGGCGACATCTTCGTGAGGGCGGTGCAGGCGGGCGACTCCTACTGGGCGCCCCGGGAGCACGTCTTCCTGGTGTCGGTGGCCGGCGTGGGGCAGCCGGTGAGCATCGTCCTGGGGGATCTGGAGCATGTGTACGACGGCACGCCCAAGGCGGCGGCGGTGGCCACCGAGCCCGAGGGGCTGGCGGTGGCGGTGACCTACGGCGGCTCCGCCGAGCTTCCGGTGGAGGCGGGGACCTACGAGGTGGTGGCGTCGAGCGCCGACCCGGTGCTTCCGGGCCAGGCGTCGGGCACGCTGACCATCGCCAGGGCGGAGGCCCGGGTGATCATCGATCCGGCGACCCTCGCGCAGGCGGTCAACCAGCTGTCTGCGGTGGCGGTGTCCACCGAGCCCGAAGGTCTGGCGGTGGCGGTGGCCTACGGCGGCTCGCCGGATCTTCCGGCCGACGATGCGGCCTCGATCGGGGAGCATGCGGTGAGGGCCGAGGTGGCCGACGCGAACTACGCGGGGAGCGCCGAGGCGGTCCTGTCGGTGGGCCGGGCGGTCCAGACGGTGCGGATCTCGGACGCCTCGCTCTACGATCCGTGGCTGGCGGAGCTGGAGGGCCGGGTGATGAGCATCCCGCTGCGGGGGACCTCCAGCTCGGGCCTGCCGCTGCAGTACTCGATCGCCTCCTACGTTCCGGTCGAGGGGGACAGCGCGCCGCTGACCGCGCAGATCGAGGGCGAGCTGCTCAAGGTGGTGCATCCGGGGACCTACCACATCGTGGCCACCCAGCCCGGCGACGGCTACTGGGGGGAGGCGAGCGCCGGGTTCCCGGTGCGGGTCAACGGCGTGGGGCAGCCGGTGGGCATCGCCATCTCCGATCTGGAGCATGTCTACGACGGGACCCCGAAGGGGGCGGCGGTGTCGGTGGAGCCCGGGGATCTGGAGATCGAGATCACCTACAACGGCTCGCCGGACCTTCCGGTGGACGCCGGGACCTACCAGGTGCGGGTGGGCAGCCTCAACCCGGTGCTTCCCGGCTCGGCCGAGGCGGTGCTGGCCATCTCGAAGGCTCAGGCGGCGGTCTCCATCGACGGTCCGCTCTCGCAGGCGGTCGGCAGCCTGGTTCCGGTGGCGGTCTCGACGGTTCCCGAGGGGCTGGCGGTGGACGTGACCTACGGCGGCTCGCCGGATCTGCCAGCCGACGAGGCCTCCTCGGTGGGCGAGGTGGCGGTGAGCGCCACGGTGGCCGATAGCAACTACGAGGGGAGCGCCCAGGCGGTTCTCGTGGTGGGCAGGGCGGCGCAGACGGTGAGGGTGACCGATCCCTCGCTGTACGATCCGTGGGTGGCGGAGCTGGAGGGCCGGGCGATCAGCATTCCGCTGCGGGCGACCTCCAGCACCGGGCTGCCGGTCGAGTTCTCGATCGTCTCCTACGCGGTCGACGGGCAGGAGGAGCCGATCCTCACCGGCGCGGTCGACGGGGACGTTCTGGTGGTGGCGCATCCGGGCGTCTACACCATCCGCGCCTTCCAGGCGGGCGACGGCTACTGGGCCGAGGCGAGCGCCGAGTTTCCGGTGGTGGTCGGCGGCGTGGGGCAGTCGGCCACGATCGAGCTCTCGGACCTGGAGCACGTCTACGACGGCAGCGGCAAGGCGGCGGCGGTGAGCGTGGATCCGCCCGACCTGGAGATCCAGGTGACCTACGACGGCTCGGCGGACCTGCCGGTGGATGCGGGCAGCTACCGGGTGTCGGTGGCCAGCCTGAACGCGGTGCTGCCGGGCTCGGCGGAGGGGACCCTGACCATCGCCAAGGCTCCGGCCGCCCTGGAGATCCATCCGGCCACGCTGAGCCAGGCGGTCAACGAGCTGGCGCCGCTGGTGGTGACCACCGAGCCCGAGGGGCTGGCGGTGGCGGTGACCTACGACGGCTCGCCGGATCTGCCTGCCGACGACGCCTCCTCGGTGGGCGAGGTGTCGGTGGTGGCGTCGATCGACGAGAGGAACTACATGGGCAGCGTGGAGGCGGTCCTGGTGGTGGGCAAGGCGGCGCAGACGGTGAGCGTGACCGATCCCTCGCTCTACAGCCCCTGGCTGGGCGAGCTTCGGGGCCGGGGCCTGGAGATTCCGCTGCGGGCGACGGCCAGCACCGGGCTGCCGGTGTCCTACACGCTGGAGTCCTTCGTCCTGGACGGCGAGCATGTGGAGCTTCCGGCCCTGATCGAGGGGAATCTGCTGAAGGTGGTCCGTCCGGGGACCTACGTGGTCAAGGCGACCCAGCCGGGCGGGGACTACTGGGGCGAGGCCAGCACGGAGTTCCCGGTGCGGGTCAACGGCGAGGCGGTGATGGCCCGGCTCTCCTTCGAGGCGGCCGATCTGTCCCAGGTCTACGACGGGAGCGGCAAGACGGTGGGAGTGTCGGCCAGCCCCGACACCCTGGAGATCGAGGTGACCTACGACGGCTCGCCGGATCTGCCGGTCGATGTGGGCAGCTACACGGTGAGGGCCCGCAGCGCCGACATCCTGATCCCGGGCGAGATATCGGCGACGCTGGAGATAGCCAAGGCCGAGGCCGAGGTGTCCATCGACGAGGCCGGCCTGGTCCAGGAGGCCAATCAGCTGGCTCCGGTGGCGGTGACCACCGTTCCCGAGGGCCTGGCGGTTGAGGTGGCCTACGGCGGCTCGCCGGATCTGCCTCCCTTCGATGCGGCCTCGATCGGCGAGGTGGCGGTGACGGCGACGGTGGTCGACGCCAACTACACGGGCGCAGCCACCGCGGTGCTCACGATCGTGAAGGCCGGCCAGGCGATCACCGTGCCGAACGTCGACGGGTACAATCCGTGGCCGATCCGGATCGCGGGGCAGCCCCTGGAGATCCCGCTCCTGGGCTCCAGCGGCTCGGGGCTGGAGGTGGAGTTCTCCGTCGATGCGGCCAACGCCTCGGTTGGCGGGGGAGTGCTGACGGCGACCCAGCCGGGGTCCTACACGGTGCGCGCCGACCAGGCGGGCGACGGGCGCTGGGCGGCGGCTTCCACGGTGGAGTTCCTGGTGGTGGTCGAGGGCTCGGGGATCCCGACGATCGCGCCGCGGGTCGTCGCCCTGGGGATCGACG